>CAWCXU010000001.1:0-495111 GCA_963799625.1 uncultured Actinomycetes bacterium
ACACACGGTTGGACAACTCCGAGCGTCTGATGCCTTGGAACTTCACGATGGCGGCATTGGCGTATGCCGTCTGCCGTCACGCGGCGTGGTAGAGCCGCCAGCGCTCCGGTACGCCTTTGAGCTCGTGAACGCCGGCGTCTTCCAAGATGAGGCCACTTCCGGCGGTGAGATCTTTGACGGTCTGGCTTACTAGCACCTCGCCTGGTGCCGCTTTGGATCCGACCCGAGCACCGATCACGACGCCGATGCCGCCGACCTTCCCGTCGATGGTCTGGCACTCTCCTGTGTGTACGCCTGCCCGGATCTCGATGCCGAGCGGACGGATGGCATCGGATAGATACATCGCACATCGCACGGCGCGCCCGGGACCGTCGAAGGTCGCGAAGAAGCCGTCACCTGCGGTGTCGATCTCGATGCCGCGAAACCTCGCGAGCGCTCCTCGGATGATGGCATGGTGACGCTCCACGAGGTCGCGCCAGGCTCGATCGCCAAGCGCAGCAGCTGAAGCGGTCGAATCGACGATGTCTGTGAACAGCACCGTCGCGAGGACGCGATCGAACTCCGCCTCTTCGTCTTGCAGCCCCGACATGAACGACTGCGTCTCTCGGAGGTTCCGATCGGGATGGCTGTATTCGGGCGGATAGTCCGGCGACGCCGGGAGCCGAATCACGGTCGCCGCTGGCATCTGGGCTGCCATCCATTCCGCTGCGGGCATCTGTTCGTCGTCTGGTTGCAGGATGGCGACAGGTACGTGGATAGCGGGGAGGATCCTTCGGTAGTCGGTCTCTTCGTACATGCGCTCATGCACGAGCGCATCACCCCTGCTCGCCGCGTGCCGCATCAATCGGGCCCATTGCTTCCGCACGCGGGGATCTCGTGCAGCTCCAGCGAGCCCAGCTTCGGCCAACAGGGGCTCGACGACATCTTCGTCCCCCCATCGCTCAGCGATCAGCTCGTTGAACGCCTTACTCTCGGACGGAGAGGCTGCCCATGGGTACTCATCGTCCGCGACGCCAGCTGCTTCGCCGCTCCACAGCAGTAGCCCGGTCACCCGTTCTGGATACGTCGCGGCGAACATCGCGCAGATAGCGCCGCCGTCGAGGCCTTGCCCGTAGAGCACGCACCGAACGCTTCCGGCGGCATCGAGAACAGCTCGCACGTCATCGACCCTGGTCTCGAGGTCGATGTCCTGGGTCATTCGGTCGGACAGCCCGATCCCACGCTGATCCATACTGATGACTCGAGCGAAGCGAGACAGTCCTCGCATCCAATCCCTTGGCTCGTCGACCTCCCACAGGAGTTCGACGTGCGAGATCCATGGCCATGCGACCAGGAGGTCCGGGCCATCGCCGAACTCCTGGTACGCGATGTAGGTGCCGTCAGCGCTCTGGGCGTAGCGCGTCTTAGGAGCCTCCACGCGGCCATCTTCATCCGAGTTGGCTGGCGCGGGCAAACCAGACGGCGGTTCGTCCGATGGAAGGGTTGATCCCAACCGTGCGTCCTTCGCCTACAGGTGCTCTAGGAGATAGTCGACGTACTGTGGCCGCAGCGTCTCCTCGGCAGATCGGTCCGCGCGTATGTAGCCGTTGATCGCGGTGATGAGACTCGCGACGTCGAGCCCCGAATCGTCGAGGTCCCCAAGCTGCGCCTCCGCAGAGGGGATCGAACCCAACAGGTGCCAGAGCCAGTCGATGTCCCCGTCCGCCTTCGCTTGATAGACGGCCCGCTCGTGGAGCTGATGCGAAGTCATCTCCTCGAGGTCGCTGCGCGTGATCACACGGCAAGGCTACCCGGGGGCCACTCCCGCGCTTGTCGATCTCTAGGAGCAGGATCGATCACGGAAGGATCGGTCCGCGAGACTCCTGCCGCGCGAGCGGAGCTCGGTTCAGTCGGAGCGCACCCAGACTTCCCACTCGGCGACCTCGCGGAATCCGAGCTGCGCATACACGCTCCGCGCCCCGTTCGCGGCGTGCAGCCACGCGAGATCGGCCGGGAACGCCCGCGCGGCGGTCACCGAGAGTGCAGAAGCGATCCCACGCCGACGTGCCCGGGGGATCACTCCGACCCCCAAGATTCCGACGGCGCCCGCTCGTAGATGAGCCGATGCGATACCGACCGGTTCGTCGCCCTCCCAGGCAACGAACGCCCGCGCGCCCTCAGCGCCGTACGAGCCTGGGCCGTAGAAACGCTCCGCGATACCGGGACCGTCCGTCAACTCCGAGGGCTGGATCAGGGAGCGCTCGACGCGAGCGACCGCCGATGCGCCCTGTCTGTCGGTGACCGTCTCCACGCGAACACCCTCGGGCTGCGATCGCTCGGGGATCTCGTCGATCCGCGCCGCCATGGCTGGCCAAGAGAAGAGCAGTGACAAGCCCGCGGACCGGACCGCCTCGTCGACGCTCGGGTGCCGTCCCGCAGCGACGTCCATGCCGAACACCCGGTCGCGTTCTCGGAACACGGTCTCGGCTTTCGCGAGTGTCGCGGAGGGATCGTTCGGTTCGGAGATCACGAGGGCCGAGTTGACTTCTGGATCGGGCACGTTCGCGAACGCGAGGAAGAGGCCGTCGATCTCTACGACCTCGGCGTCAGGGACGTTGGCTCGCCGCTGCCGTTCGGCCTCCACGAATCCCAGGGCGATCCGTTCCCCGACGTCCTGCATGTGACGGAGTCTCGCAGGTGGGGCATGGGAGACTCGACACACGGTCTACCTGGACGCGTGTCATCGGTGAACGTCCGAATGACACGCGAGGGCTGCGTCGGGACGCATCCGCCCGCTGTTGCCGGCTAGGCGTCCTCGCGCACGATGCGGACCACTACCTCCGCGGTGGGGCGCCCGTTCGGCTTCGACCGCAGCTTGCGGAGGATGAAGGCGGCCAGGACCGCGGTCCCCAGAACGAGCCCAGCCGCGCTCTTCGCCGACCGGAGCGGTGCGGGGAGCCGTGCCTCCAGCTCTCGCAGATCATCCTCGAGCTGTCGTCGAGTCGCCTCGATCTCGGTCACCTTGAGATCTGCTGCTGCGCCCATCGCGCATCCTCCTTCATGGTCTCCCGGATCCGCTCGCCCGGCTGCGGAGCTGTCCGCAGGGTGCGGCGTCCGACCAGCGCGAGGACGCCGGCAACGATCAAGAGCAACACGGTCACGAGCAAGATCGCCGCCCACACCGGCAGGACCACTGCAAGCCCCGCCGCGGCCGTCGCGGCGGCGAAACCGATCGCGTACATCCCCACGACGCCCGCGGCGGCGAACATCCCCGCACCCCGGCCTCGGACGGACGCGGCCTCGGACACCTCGATCTTGGCGAGCTCCACGTGTTCGCGGGCGAGCGTGCGGAGCCCATCCACGGCCGACGCCACCACGGTGCCTAGCGGCCGTCGCCCTTCACCCATCGACGGAGCCGACATCGCTTCCGCTGGCCTCCCCCCGTTCTCGCTGCTGGCGCTCATGCGCAAGAACCTCCCCTCCTCGACGATGCTCGCCAGCCTATGCCAGTGAGCAGCTGGGCGCCCCGAGCACGATGAGGCGAGGGAGAGCGTTCTGAGATCGCCGAACGATCGGCGCATATCGACCGAGCGAGCGGGTTCATTCACGGCACGGGCCACGTCGAGATCGCGCTCGATCACGGACTGGCGTGGACGCCGGCATGCGGTGAGAGGCTCCCTCGTCGCTCAGCGTGTCGACGAGGTCGAGCTCAGTTCCACCAGGGGACCTAGCTCTGGGAACTCTGGGAGTTGGTCGGACGGCTACGACTTTCGGCGTGCCACCGCGGCCGGCCCTTCTTGTATCGTCGCTCCATCGTGGAAAAGACCTCTGTACAGGTGGCATCGACCGCTTCGGCTTCGGATGACTTCCGCGCGGAGTGCGACCGGATCTGGCAAGGGTTGAACGAACACCCCTTCATCACGGAACTCGCCGCCGGATCGCTCCCGATCGACAAGTTCCGATTCTTCCTCGAACAGGACATCTTCTATCTGGAGTGGTACGCACGCTGCCTCGCGATGGGAGCGGCGAAGTCGAGGAACGAGCAGGAGCTCCGGTACTTCACGACGGACCTGAACCAGGTCCTCGATGCAGAGATCCCGAGCAACCGGGCGCTCC
Source organism: uncultured Actinomycetes bacterium (assembly GCA_963799625.1). Lineage (GTDB taxonomy): Bacteria > Actinomycetota > UBA4738 > UBA4738 > HRBIN12 > AC-51. Next base: position 4,096 of record CAWCXU010000001.1, read on the forward strand.
TCGCGCGTGTCACCGAGATGGGTGCGGCCGACCACGGCGGATCGACCGCCATGGCACCTGCCAACGTCGCCTACACCAGCTACATGCAGTCGCTGGCGCACCGCGGAGGCCCGCTCGAGATCATGGCGTCGCTCCTCCCGTGCGCCTGGTCCTACGTGGAGATCGCCACCGGGCTGCGAGACGACACCGACATCACCCACCCCGTCTACGGGGATTGGGTCGGCTACTTCTCGATGCCGTCGACCGTCGAGATGGTGGACGAGATGCGCCGCGATTTCGATGCCCTCGTCGCCGAGGAGGTCTCTTCGCCCGCCCGTCTCCGCGATATCGGAGCGATCTTCGCCACGTCGTCGAGGCTGGAGCGCGGATTCTGGGAGATGGCCTACACCATCGAGCAGTGGCCTGACCTCCGCGGATAACCGCCGAGGGCCGGCGGTTTGACCGGCGCCGCCCCTCGAGGGTACGGTCGGATTTCGCGATGTGATGCCTGAGATATCAGATACCAAGTGCGGAGATCCACCGTGGGAGGTCGCACACCGATCGGCGCAACGACTGCACCCAACCCGACGGACCGAGGCATCGGGATCGCGTTCGGAGACGTGCGCAAGGCGTTCGGCGAGGTCGTCGCGCTCGATGGGATCACGTTCGAGATCGCGCGGCATTCTCGGATCGGCATCGTCGGTCCGAGCGGGGGCGGCAAGTCGACGCTCCTGCAGCTGACCGCGGGATTGATGGCCCCGACCTCCGGAACCGTGAACGTCGAGGGTGAAACGACCGAGAAGGGGCGCCTCGGTCAGTGCGCGATGATGCCCCAACGGGATCTGCTGCTGCCCTGGCGAACCGCGCTCGACAACGCGGTGATCGCGCTGGAGAACCACGGGATGTCGCGCCGAGACGCACGCGCGAAGGCCAAGCCGTTCTTCGAACGTTTCGGACTCGGCCAGTTCGAAAACGTGCTGCCCGGCCAGTTGTCCGGCGGCATGCGACAGCGGGTCAGCTTCCTGCGAACGCTGATGGCCGAGAAGGACGTCGTGCTCCTGGACGAGCCCTTCGGCGCGCTCGACTCGATCACCCGAGGGCAGATGCAGGAGTGGCTCCTGAACGCGCTCGGCGACGTCCCGCGAACGGTCCTGCTCGTGACGCACGACGTGGAAGAGGCGCTGCTCCTGTCACGCACCGTCGTCGTGATGTCCGCGAGGCCGGGCCGCGTCGTCACCGTGATCGACTCCGAGTTGCAGAACGACGGCCTGTCGCGGCGCGAGATCGTCACGAGCCCGGAGTTCGTGAAGCTCAAGGAAGCGGCGCTGGAGGCGCTCGAGATGAGCACGCAAGCGCCCGCGCAGCCTTCCGCCGACGCCACGGTGCCGCCCGAGGTGGCGGGGGCGAAGCGCCCATCGCGGTTCGTGAGCTTCTGGAAGGCCTACGGCCTCTCGGTGCTGTTCCTGCTGCTGTTGCTCGCGATCTGGGAGTTCTGTATCTGGTTCTTCCACGTCCCGAAGTACCTGCTGCCCGCGCCGTCGGGGATCGCGAAGGCGATGACCAAGGACTGGTCCAGGTATCTGCTGCCCAACCTGTGGCCGAGCCTGATCGAGATCCTGGTCGGATTCGCGATCGCGGTGGTCGCGGGGGTCGGGCTCGCCGTCGTGTTGCACCTGTACGGCCCGCTCCGGCGCGCCGTCTACCCACTCTTGATCGGATCCCAGACGATCCCGATCGTCGTGCTCGCGCCGATCCTCGTGATCCTCCTCGGCTACAACCTCCTGCCGAAGGTCGTGATCGTCGCGCTGATCTGCTTCTTCCCGATCGTCGTGAACGGGCTCGACGGCCTGCGCTTGGTCGATGACGACTTCATCCACATGATGCGGACGCTGGATGCGACCCGGTGGGACGATCTTCCGGAAGGTCGAGTTCCCCGGGGCGCTCCCGTCGATCTTCTCGGGGATGCGGGTCGCGGCGACGTTCGCGGCGATCGGCGCGGTGTTCGGCGAGTGGTCGGGCGCGAGCGAGGGCCTCGGCTACCTGATCCAGGCGTCGACGCCGAACCTGCAGACCGCGCGCATCTTCGCCTGCATCCTGCTGCTCACGCTGATCGCGATGGCGCTGTTCGGGCTCGTGAGCTTGCTCGAGCGGCTGCTCTGCCCGTGGGTGTCGAGAGGAGGCGCCATGTAGCGACCGCGGGCGAAGGAGAGAGGGCGGCCGCATGGATCGACCCAGCGCGCCGATGGATGAAAGGAAGTCACAGATGGACCGAAGGCACACGAAGCTCCCCGCCAGGCTGGCGATGTTGTCCGTCCTTGCGCTCGTCGCCGGCGCCTGTAGCAACAACAGCAGTAGCTCCTCGGCCGCGGCCTCGGGGGGCGCTCCGGCGGCCGCCTCGTTGTCCGTCGAGCTCGACTGGGTGCCGAACCCCGACCACGTGGGTCTCTACTACGCCCAGGACAAGGGCTACTTCACCGACTCGAACCTCACGGTGGACTTCCGCACGCCCTCGAACACGGCGGACCCGATCAAGCTCGTCGCCCTGAACAAGGTCGACCTCGCGATCACGTACGAGCCCGAGATGTTCTACGGGCAGGAGAGCGAACTTCCGGCGATCGCCGTCGCGACGGTGGTGCCGGTGCCGCTGAACTCGTTGATCATGAACCCCAGCGAGCCGATCACGGACCTCAGCGAGCTCGCGGGCAAGTCGGTCGGCGTCACGGGGATCCCGAGCGACGACGCCTTCTACCAGACGATGCTCAAGACCGCCGGGTTGACGGAGAGCGACGTCACGAAGGTCAACGTCGGGTTCAACCTCGTGCCGTCGGTCCTGTCCGGCAAGGTCGACGGGATCATCGGCGGCTACCAGAACGTCGAGGCGATCCAGATCGAGCAGGAGAGCGGCACGAAGCCGTCGGTCTTCCCCGCGGACAAGCTCGGCGTTCCGTCCTACGCGGAGCTGGTCGTTGCCGCCAACGCCGACCGTCTGCAGTCCGACGCAGCCTACGCCGACTCGGTGAAGCGCTTCGTCGCAGCCATGATCAAGGGGACCGACGGAGCCATCGCCGACCCGTCCGGTGCGACGGCGATCATGAAGGCGGACACCGACTACAAGCCGACGTTCCTGGACGCGAGCGTCCCGTACACGCTGAAACTGATCACGCCTGCGTCCGGCAAGAAGACCGGCTGCATCGACGTTGCGAACTGGCAGAGCTACGGCGACTGGATGCAGACCAACCAGCTGATCACCAGCACGCCGGATGCGAGCGCGCTGGCGACCAACGACTACATGCCGTACGCCTGCTGACCCAGGTGCCACGCGACGCGAGGGAGCCGACGATGGATCGAGGGACCGTTCCGACCGCAGCCGCGGCGAGCGTGCTGGACGCGCTCGACCTGGAGCGAGCGGTGGCCCTGGTCCAAGAGGTGTGCCGGATCCCGAGCGTCCTCGGAGAAGAAGGGCCGCTCGCCGCCTTCCTGGCCTCGACGATGCGCGAGGCCGGGTTCGAGGGCGTCGACCTGCAACCGGTGATCGAGGACCGACCCAACGCCGTCGGGCACGTCTCCTTCGGGGACGGCCCGACGGTGGTCCTCACCGGGCACATGGACACCAAGCCCGTGTCGCACGGGTGGAGCGTCACCGAACCCTTCTCGGGCGCGCTGATCGACGGCGCGGTGTACGGCCACGGCGTGATGGACATGAAGGCGGCGCTCGCGTGCCAGATCGTGGCGATCGAGGCGGCCCGCGCGAGCGGGCTGCCCCTGTCCGGGACGCTCGCGATGGCCGCGGTCTCGGACCACATGGGCGATCAGCTCGGGTCGATCGCGTACTTCGATCGGTACCCGGCGGACCTCTGTGTGCTGGGCGAGTTGACCGACAACGAGGTCTGCCTCGGACACCGCGGCCGGTACTACTTCGACGTGACGACGCTCGGGCGGTCGGCGCACACCTGTCACAAGCCCCAGGCGATCAACGCGAACGTGCTGGCGGCCCAGGCGGTGCTCACGCTCGACGCGTCGAAGTACGAGCCCGAGCTCGAGCCCTGGATCACCGAGCTGTTCGGCGCCGAGACCTACATCGTGCCCGGCCGCATCTACGGCGGGCTCGCCCCCGGCGGCCCGTCGATGATCCCGGACGAGTGCGTGATCCGCGTCGATTGCCGGCCGCAACCCGGCGTGACGATCGACGAGGTCCGAGCCGAGATCGATCGATGCCTCGCCGAGGCGGCGAAGGCCGACCCCCGGTTCCGGGCCGACGTCGTCCTCGCCGACGTGAAGTCGGGCTACCTCGCGGCGCCCGAGGACGAGGTCGTGCGCTTGATGCGCGCGGCGGTCGGTCAGGTGCGGGGACAGGAGCCGACGCTCGTGGTCGAGAACTGGCTCGGGGACACGGCGAGCTTCGGCGAGAAGGTCCCGACGGTGATCTTCGGGCCCGGTGGCCCGCCCGTGTACTGCCCCGACGAGCACCTGACGGTCGACGACATCCACGAGGCGACGAAGGTCTACGCGACGTTCGCCGCGCTGGCCCTCAGCGGGCCCGAAGGAGCATGAACGGTCCGTGACCGGATCGGTCGGTTTCGCCAACGTCCTGGACCGTTGCCTCGCGCTGCGTGCGGGCGAACAGGTCGTCCTGCTGACCGACGCCGGCACGGACGCCGACGTCGTGGAGGGACTCGTCGCCGGCATCGAGGCGCGTCACGCGATCCCGATCGTCTCCAGGATGCCGGTGCCCGAGCTTCCCGGGGCCGAGCCACCGGGAGCGGTTGCCGCGGCGATGCGCGAGGCCGGCGCGGTGATCGAGCTGACGAGCCTGTTCATCGGCTCGAGCGCGGCGCGCCGTGCGGCGACGGCCGCCGGCGTTCGGTACCTCGCGATGCCCGGCGTGCGGCTCGAGACGTTCCGCGACGACGGCCCTCTCGCGGTCGACTTCGACGCGATCCGCACCGAGGCCGAGCGCGTCGGCGAGGCGTGGGGGGCGGCGTCGACGTTCCGGCTGACGTCGCCGGGCGGCACCGACCTGCGCGGCTCGGTGGCAGGGCGTCCGGGCCGCGTGCTGCACGGACTCGCGCGCGAGGACGGCGACTACATGGCGCCGCCCGACATCGAGGCGGGGACGGCGCCCGTCGAATCGACGAGCAACGGCATCGTCGTGGTCGACGCCGATCTGCTGTTCATGGGCGAGGGTCCGCTGCCGTCGCCCGTCGTGCTGCACGTCGCCGACGGCGAGCTGGTCGGCATCGAAGGTGCCGAGGCGGGACGCCTCGAAGAGATGCTCGCGCGCTGCGCCGACGAACGGATGACGAACCTCGCCGAGGTCTCGGTCGCCTTCAACCCCTCGGGCCGGGTCTGCGGCGTCGCGATGGAGACCGAGTCGGCGCTGGGGACCGCGCACGTCGCGCTCGGCAACTCGATCGCCTACGGCGGCACCGTCGATGCGATCGCGCACCTGGACGCCGTGATGCGTGACGCCACCCTCGAGCTCGACGGTCGTCCGGTGTTGGTCGCGGGGGAGCCGGCATGAGGAAGACGCGCGTGCTGCTCGCCAAACCCGGGCTCGACGGTCACGACCGCGGGATCAAGGTGATCGCGATGGCGCTCCGGGATGCGGGCGCCGAGGTCGTGTACCTGGGGCTGCGGCGAAGCGTCGTCGAGATCTGGCGAGCGGCGGCGGACGAGGACGTCGACGTCGTCGGCGTCTCGGTGCTCTCCGGCGCGCACCTGCCGCTGGCCCGGGAGCTGCTGCGGGCTCGCGCGGACGAAGGACTGGATATCCCCGTCGTGATCGGCGGGACGATCCCGGCCGGCGACGAGCAGGCGCTGCGCGACCTCGGCATCGCCGCCGTGTACCCGATCGGGGCGAGCCTTGCCGATGTCGTCGACGGCGTGCTGTCCGCCGCCGGTGCGCAGGTGGCCCGATGACCACCCGGAGACCGACGAGGTGCGGACCGACGCGGGCATCCCCGTTCGGGAGGTCTACACGGCCGAGGACGTCGCCGCCGGCCTGGACGCGCGGCTCGGATCGCCCGGTGCGCCTCCGTTCACCCGGGGCCCGTATCCCACGATGTACCGGGGACAGCTCTGGACGATGCGGCAGTTCGCGGGGTTCGGATCGCCGGAGGAGACGAACGAGCGGTTCCGGTTCCTGCTCGAGCGGGGTCAGACCGCGCTGTCCGTGGCGTTCGACCTGCCGACGCAGCTGGGCTACGACTCGGGGCATCCCGAGGCCAGCGCCGAGGTCGGCAGGGTGGGCGTCGCGATCGACACCGCCGACGACATGGTGGATCTGTTCGCCGATCTGCCGCTCGACCGCATCTCGGTGAACTTCACGATCAACGCGACCGCCCCGATCATCTTGGCGATGTATCTGGTCGCGGCCGAGCGCCAGGGCGTCGCTCCGGCGGACCTCGCCGGCACCATGCAGAACGACATCCTGAAGGAGTTCCTCGCGCGCAAGACCTTCGTCTTCCCGCCGGAGCCCTCGATCCGTCTGTCCTGCGACGTGATCGAGTTCGCGGCCGGGACGCTGCCGCGGTTCAACCCGATCTCGATCACGGGCTATCACGCGCGCGAGGCCGGCTGCGACGCCGTCCAGGAGCTCGCGCTCACGCTGGCCTCGGCGATCGCGTACGCCGAACGGCTCGTGGCACGCGGGCTGGCGTTCGACACCTTCGCCCCCCGGCTGTCGTTCCACTTCGCGACGACGATGGATCTGTTCGAGGAGGTGGCGAAGCTCCGAGCCGCGAGGCGGATGTGGTACCGGATCGCGACCGAGCGGTTCGGCGCGACCGATCCCAGCTCGGGACGCCTGCGGTTCTTCTCGGGGAACTCGGGCACGACGCTGACCGCGCAGCAGCCGCTCAACAACGTGATCCGGTCGACGATCCAGTGCCTCGGCGCGGTCCTGGGCGGGGCGCAGTCGATCCACGTGATGGGCTACGACGAGGCGTTCGAGATCCCGTCGGAAGAGGCCGTCACCCTGTCGCTGCGGACGCAGCAGATCGTGGCGCTCGAGTCCGGTGTGCCACGGACGGTCGACCCGTTGGCCGGCTCCTACTTCGTCGAGTCGCTCACCGACGAGCTCGAACGCCGCGCCGAGGCCGTGCTCGAGGAGCTGGACGCGATGGGTGGCGCGGTCGCGGCGATCGAGCAGGGCGTGCCCCAGCGGTGGATCGGGGAGTCGGCGTATCGGATCGAACGTGACGTGGCCGACGGGACGCGACCGCGCGTGGGCGTGAACGTGTTCACGGACGAGGACGAGGACGTCGCACCGCCGGAGCTGTTCGCCCTCGATCCGGGGATGTCCGAGCGCCAGGTCGCGCGCACCGCCGCCCGCGTCGCGGCTCGCGATCAGGATGCGTGCGCGAAGGCGCTCGAGGCCGTCGGTGCGGTCGCCCGCGACGGCGGGAACGTGATGGAGCCGCTCATCGATGCGGTGCGCGTCGGCGCGACGCTGGGGGAGCTGTCCGACGTCTTCCGCGAGGTCTTCGGCGAGTTCCGGGAGCCCAGCCCATGGTGAGCCGGCCGCTGGAGGGGCTCCGTGTGCTCGACCTCACGCGCTTCGTCGCCGGCTCCTACACGACGGCGTTGCTCGCCGCGTTCGGCGCGGAGGTGTTGAAGCTCGAGGTCCCTCCGGGGGGCGATCCCTATCGCGTGCAGGGAACGGAGCGTCTCGGGGACGAGTCGGTCCTGTTCCTGTCCTTGAACTCCGGGAAGCGGAGCGTGGCGCTCGACTTCCGGTCTCCATCGGCCGCGGATGCGCTCGAGCGCCTGCTCGGCTCTACGCAGTTCCTCGTCGAGAACGGACGGCCGGGGAGCCTCGCTCGTCACGGCCTCGACTGGGAACAGGTGCATGCGCGGTGGCCCTCGATCGTCTACGGCTCGATCTCCGGGTACGGCGACGTCGGGCCGGACGCGGCGCGAGGCGGCTTCGATCTGATCTTGCAGGCCGAGAGCGGCATCATGAGCGTGACCGGGCAGCGAGGACTCGGGCCCCGTCAAGGTGGGCGCCCCGGTGCTCGATGTCGGCGCCGGGCTCAGCTGTGCGGTCGGTCTCCTCGCCGCACACGCGGAGCGGGAACGCACGGGGATCGGGACCCACGTGTCGTCTTCGTTGATGGAGTTCGCGCTGTCGAGCCTCGGCACCCTCGCCGCCGCGACGTTCGTCTCGGGACGGGTGCCGGGCTTGCTGGGGACGCACTCACCGACGTTCGCCCCCTACGGGGGCTTCCGCACCGCGGACGGGTGGATCGTCCTCGCGGGGGCGGGGTCGGAGGACCTGTGGGTGCGCTGCTGCAAGGTGCTCGGCGCGGAAGGGTTGCTCGAGGACCCGAGGTTCGCGGACAACGCGGCGCGGGTCCGTCACCGCGACGATCTGACGGCGGCGTTCGAGGCGATCCTGCAGACCCGGCCCAGCGCGGACTGGCTCGAGCTGCTCGCCGCCGAAGGGGTGCCTGCCGCGGAGGTCCAGGACGTGTCGCAGGTCTTCTCGAGCGCGCAGACCGAGGCGCTCGGCGCGGTCCAGCACCTGCAGCACCCGAGTGCGGGCGAGTACGGGGTCGTCGGGCCGCCCCTGCGGCTCGATCACGAGGTGCTCACCTACCCCGCGCCGGCTCCCACCCTCGGCGCGGACACCCGGGCCGTGCTCTCGGAGGTCGGGGTCTCCGACGTCGAGATCGACGCGCTCGTCGCCGAGGGAGCCGCGATCGCATGAGCGAGGACATGGCTGCGCTCGCGGACGGCGTCGTGCGCCGCACGATCGAGCTCTCGGAGGTGCCGGCGCCCACCGGCGGCGAGGGCGATCGCGCCGAGCTCGTCCGCTCCTGGTGGGAGGCCGACGGCCACGGAGACGTCCGGCTCGACACCGTCGGCAACGTCTGGGCTCGCGCTCGCGCCGGCGACGGACCGGCCCTGCTGTTGTGCGCGCACCTGGATACGGTCTTCGCATGCCGACGTGCCGCACGCGGTGCGAACACACGACGGTGCGCTGCACGGTCCGAGCGTCGGCGACGACTCGGTCGGCGTGGCGGCGCTGTCCGCGGCTGCGTCCTTGCTCGGACAGGGCTCGATGCCCGTGTGGTTGCTCTCGACCGTCGGCGAGGAGGGCCTCGGGAACCTCCGCGGGGCGATCTCCGCGCTCGAGGCACCCGCGGCGGAGGTCGGCGCCTTCGTCGCCGTCGAGGGGAACTACCTCGGTCGCGTCTCGATGACCGGCGTCGGCTCGTGTCGCCGCCGGGTCGTCGTCCGAGGGCCGGGAGGGCACGCGTGGGAGGCCGCCGGGTCGCCGAGCGCGATCCATCGAGCGGCCGAGCTGGTCGTCCTGATCGAGTCGATCCCGCGTGCGGAGGGGACCTCGGTGAACGTCGGCCGGATCGGCGGCGGAGAGGGGATCAACATGCGGGCGCGCGAGGCGTGGTTCGAGGTCGATCTGCGGGCCGACGATCCCGTCGCGCTGGATGCGCTCACCGGTTCCCTCGAGGCGCTCCTCGCGGCGGTCGAGGAACCGCTGCGGGTCGAGCAGGCGGTGCTCGGCGATCGTCCCGCCGGGCGCCTCGACCCGGGCGCACCCGCTCGTCGGCGCGGCCGTCGAGGCGCTCGCGTCGGTGCAGATCGAAGCGACGTCACCGTCGACGAGCACCGACGCGAACGCTGCGCACGCGCGCGGGATCCCGGCCGTCGCCCTCGGCATCACGACCGGCTCGGGCGAACACACCCCGCAGGAGTGGATCGCCGTGGAACCGATCGAGCGCGGCCTTCGAGCGCTCGCGGGCACGGTGCAGGAGTACGAGGTGCGCTGCGCATGAACGCGATCCGCTCCGGCGTCGTCCTCCAAGGGGCATACCCCCCACCGGAGTTCGTCTCGATGGTCGAGCGGATCGATCGGCTCGGGTTCTCGCATCTGTGGCTCACCGATTCATCCCTCCACGCGCGCAACTCCTATGCCTATCTGACGCTCGCGGCGACGCGGTCGTCAGCGCCTTCGACTCGGGACGGCAGTGACGAATCCCTTGACGCGCCACCCCGCGATCACCGCGGTTGCGGCGGCCACCGTGGACGAGATCTCCGACGGCAGGATGATCCTCGGGATCGGGGCCGGGGACCGGCCGCTCATGGCGCTCGGGATGCGCCCGGCTCGCCTGGCGTCGCTCCGCGCATCGATCGAGGCGATCCGGGAACTCTGGTCGGGAGGCGACGTCAGCGTCCAGGACGACGCGTTCGTCCTCGAGCGCGCGCATATGCGGTTCTCGGCGAGACCGGACATCCCGATCTACGTTTCCGCCAGTGGCCCGAAGACCCTCGAGCTCGCCGGTGAGATCGCCGACGGCGTGATCTTGCTCGTCGGGCTCTTCCCGGAGGCGCTCGCGTGGGCGCTCGAGCATGTCGAGCGCGGCGCGGCCAAGGCCGGGCGGCCGCGTCCGCACGTCGCCGTGTTCGCCTACGGGGCGATCGATGAGGACCGGGACGCTGCGATGGAGTCGGCCAGGACGATCGCCGCGTGGTTCCCGCAGACATCGCCGGCGATCTGTGAACTGTGGGGGCTCCCCGCCGACCTCGTCGAGGACGTGCGTGTGCGGTACGCGGGCGGGGAGTTCCAGGAGGCGATGGAGGCGGCCCGCCTGCTCCCCGATGCGTTCGTGCGCTCCGTGGCCCTGGCCGGGGACACCGCGGACGCACGCGAACGGATCGCCGCGGTCGCCGACGCGGGGGCGGACTCGATCCACGTGTTCCCGTTGGGGGCGAACCGTATGCAGACGGTCGAGGCCTTCGCCGGCTGCGTCTCCGACGTCACGGAAGTAGGGGCGCGATGACCGACGGGTGGAGGGTGCTCTCGCTGCATCACGTGGCCGTCGCGCACGGCGATGAGCCCACGTGCGAGGACTTCTTCGCATCGTTGCTCGGGAGCCCGGCCCACACCGAGGAAGGGCCCGGCTTCGTCGAACGGATGTATCCAGCCGGAGCCGCGTTCCTGCAGACCCTCGAGGCGACCGGGGACGGCGTGGTCCGGCGATCCTTGGACAAGCGTGGCCCGGGTCTGCACCACGTCGCCTTCCGCGTGGATGCCTTGGACGCCGCCCTCATCGACCTGCGGGAGCGAGGGGTGCCCTTGATCGACGAGGTCGCCCGCCCCGGTGGGATGGGCACGAGCGTCGCGTTCCTGCATCCGTCGGCCGCCGGGGGCGTCCTCGTCGAGTTGGTGCAGGACCCCGAAGGAGGCGACCCAACGCATGGGTGAGATCCCACAGGTCGATCGAAGCGACGATCCGGAGGGCGTGTTCTCCGGCCGGCACGAACGACGCAAGGTGACCGACTGGGTCTACGAGGAGATCCGCGAGGCGATCATCGACCTCCGGTTGCCGCCCGGTGAGCCGCTGCGGGAGGCGGCGATCTCCGCGCAGCTCGGCGTGAGCAAAACGCCCGTTCGCGAAGCGCTCGCTCGTCTCGAGCAGGAAGGACTCGTCGCGACCACCTCGTTCAAGGGCGCCGTCGTGAGCGAGTACTCACCTCGCGACCTCGAGGAGATCTACGAGCTGCGCGCGCTCTTGGAAGGAGCGGCCGTGCGTGCGGTCGCGGAGGGGGCCTCCGAGGAGACGCGGACGGAACTGCAAGAGATCGTCGCGCGCAGTCGCGACCTGCGCGATGCGGGTGAGCTCACCGAGCTCGCATCGCTGCTCGGTGCGTTCGATCTCCTCGTGTACGACCAGGTGACGAACCGACGGGTGAGCGCGCTGATCGACAACCTGCGCGCCCACCTCACGAGGATCGGCAACCTGACCGAAGGCATCCCCGGGCGCGTGGTGGCCTCCGTGGAGGAGCACGCCGCGATCGTCGAGGCGATCATGCGCCGAGATGCCGACGATGCGGAACGGCTGATGCGGGCACACCTGTCGAGCATCCTGACCGATCAGCTGGCCGGCGTCGGCGACGGCGCCGAGGGGGGATCCGGGGGATGACGCGCGTCTCCCAGGTGCTGCACGACGCGGGTGCCGCCGCGTGGCACGCCGCCGTGTCGCATCCGATGGTGCTGGCCATCGCAGACGGGTCACTGCCGCACGCCACGTTCCACCGGTACTTCACGCAGAACGTCCTGTACCTGGAGGACTACGCGCGAGCGATCGGGCTGATCATGGCCAAGGCGCCCGACCGAGATGCGATCGCGGTGCTGTTGAGGTTCCAGTCCCAGATCGTGGAGACCGAGATCCCGGCGAACCTGTCGTTCCTCGATCGCCTCGGCGGTGATCTCGACACGGTGGCGGGTCGAGGCACGATGCTGCCGACCACCTATGCGTACACCCGACATCTGCTCTCGACCTGCGCGCTCGGTGATTGCGCCGACGGCCTGACCGCTGTGTTGCCGTGTCAGTGGAGCTACGGCGAGATCGCGCGCCCGCTCACCGCGCATCCGCCCGACGATCCGATCTACGCCGACTGGATCTCGGTGTTCGGCATCGACGACTACGACGCGCTCGTGGTGGAGACCACGGCGCTCTTGGATCGTCTCGTCGATGTCGTCCGACGAGCAACGGATGGCGTCGCTCGCACGGATCTTCGACAGGTCCACGAGCTACGAAGCCGCGTTCTGGGACATGGCCTACGGGAACGGCCGCGCCGGCGGTTCCCCCGACGAAGGAGGAGCACCGTAGATGCGTGCAGCGCGGATACATGAAGACCTCACACTGCGTGTTGACGACATCGACGATCCGACGCCGGGACGCGGCCAGGTCCTCGTGCGGATCCACGCCGCGGGTGTCTGCGGAACCGACCTCCACATCCTCGACGGGATGATCAAGCCGGACCCGTACCCGATGACGCTGGGCCATGAGGCGGCGGGCATCGTGGAGGCGGCGGTGAAGGGGTGTCGCTGACCCCGGGCACGCCGGTCGCGATCTACAACAAGATCTTCTGCGGCCGCTGCGAGCAGTGCCTTCGCGGTCGAACGAACATCTGCGACAACGAGCCCGACCAGCTCGGGTTCAACCTCGACGGAGGCGACGCGGACTACGTCGTGGTGCCCGAGCAGAACGCGGTCGTGATCCCCGAGGGCGTCGACCTCGCGACCGCGGCGGTGCTGACGTGCGCCGGGATGACCGCGGTGCACGCGACGGCGCTCTCGGGCCTGCGGCTCGGAGACACGGCGGTGGTCGACGGGATCGGCGGCGTGGGGAGCCTCGTGGTCCAGGCGGCCGCGCACGCCGGGGCGCGCGTCATCGCGATCGCGGATTCCGAGGAGAAGATCGCGCTCGCCAAGGAGCTCGGCGCGTCCGACGGGGTGCTCGTCGACCGAGCCGGACAGCTACGAGACGGTGGCGCAGCGCGTGCGCGATCTCACGGGCGGCCGCGGCACCGACGTGTTCTTCGAGCTCGTCGGCACGACGCAGACCATGAACGCCGGCATCCGCTCGCTGGCGAAAGCGGGACGCTTCGTCTCGACGGGCTACACGGACCAGTCGATCGATATCCACCCGATCGAGTTCATCCTGCCCGAGACGTCGTTCGTCTCCACCGTGGCCGCGACGCGTCTCGATCTCCAGGATGCGCTCGGGCTCGCGGCGGTCGGCGCGTTGACCGTGCCCATCGCCGCGACGTATCCGATGGACGGGATCCACGACGCGCTGACGGCGCTGAGGAAGCGATCGGTGCTCGGGCGACAGGTCCTCGAGCTGGCGTAGCGACACGACCAAGGGAGAACCCAAGGAGGCAGGATGACATCCACGCTCCAACCGCAGATCGACTTCCTCGACGAGACGATGCGCTTGTACATCGACGGCGCGTTCGTCGAGACGGAAGGATCGCTCCCGTCGATCAACCCGGCGACGGGGGAGGTCTTGGCGAACGCGCCGCTGGCCACCGAGCGGGACGTTGACGCGGCGGTCGCCGCGGCGGCCCGCGCGTTCGACGCCTGGCGGTTCACGCCGCCGACGCAGCGTGCACGCCTGATGTGGAAGCTGGCGGACCTCCTCGAGACCAACAAGGACGAGTTCGCAACGATCGAGGTGCTCGACAACGGCAAGCCGATGTGGGAGGCCCAGGCCGTCGACATCGCGTTGACCATCGAACTGCTGCGCTACTACGGCGGGTGGACGACGAAGATCGACGGCAAGGTGCTGCCGAACTCGATCCCCGGGATGTTCACGATCGCCAAGCGAGAGCCCGTCGGCGTCGTCGCGGCGATCACGCCGTGGAACTTCCCGCTGCTCGAGGTGGCGTACAAGCTCGGCCCGGCGCTCGCGGCCGGCTGCACGATCGTGATCAAGCCCTCCGAGCTCGCGCCGATGTCGACGCTTCGGCTGATGCAGCTCGTCGACGAGGCGGGGTTCCCGCCCGGCGTGGTCAACGTCGTGATCGGCGGCCCTGAGGTCGGCGCCGCGCTCGTTCGACACCCGGGCGTCCAGAAGGTCGCGTTCACCGGTCAGACCGCGACGGGCAAGGAGATCATGCGAACGGCGGTCGACGGGCTGAAGCGCGTGACGCTCGAGCTCGGCGGCAAGAGCCCGAACATCGTGTTCGCCGATGCCGACCTCGAGGCGGCCGCGAGCGGTGCGTTCGGCGGGATCTTCTTCAACCAGGGGCAGGCGTGTGTCGCGGGCTCCCGCCTGTTCGTCGAGGCCCCGGTCGCCGACGAGCTGGTGGAGCGGGTCGTGGACCAGGCGGGCGCGATCCGCTTGGGGTCGGGCCTCGACCCCGAAACCCAGATGGGCCCGTTGATCTCGGCGAACCACCGCACGCGGGTCAGGTCCTACGTCGACTCGGCTGCGGACGAGGGCGCCGAGGTGGCGGTCGGGGGCCACGACGCGTCGGTCGAGGGCCTGCAGGGGGGCTTCTTCCTCGAGCCGACCGTGCTGAAGGGCGTGCGCAACGACATGAAGGCGGCGCAGGAAGAGATCTTCGGGCCGGTGCTCGCCGTGATCCCTTGGAAGGACGAGGAGGAGCTCCTCGCCCTCGCGAACGGGATCGACTACGGGCTGGCGTCGGGGATCTGGACGTCCGACGTGAGCAAGGCGCTCCGCGTCGCGGACCGGCTCGACGCGGGCACCGTATGGATCAACACCTACGGCATGTTCGACGTCGCGGTCCCGTTCGGCGGCCGGAAGCATTCGGGGTTCGGCAAGGAGCTCGGCGAAGAGGCGCTCGAGCCGTACCTGCACTCGAAGTCCGTCTGGCTCGACCTGACGTCCGCCGTGCCGCAGTCCGGGCAGGGCATCTCTCGGTAAGGAGGGGATCGGTATGAGCGATCGCATCATCATCAAGAACGGCACGGTCGTCACGATGAACGACGAGGACGACGTGCTGTTCGACGCCACCGTCGTGATCGAGGGCGACAAGATCACGCAGGTCGGGACCGGGATCGCCGTCGACGAAGCCGGCGCGACGGTGATCGACGCGTCGGACAAGGCGGTGATGCCCGGCCTCGTCGACCTGCACTTCCACACGGCGCTCGGCAAGGGGTGGAGCGACCACCTTCCCTTGTGGGAGTACCTCGAGACCTGCTGGTATCCGATCATCCGGGCCCTGAACCCGGAGGAGGCGTACTGGGCCGCGCTCGCGAGCTACAGCGAGTCGATCAAGTGCGGTGTGACGACCGTCAACGACATGTACCGGCGTCTGGACGGTCTCGCCAAGGCCGCCGAGGAGATCGGCATCCGCGCCGTGTTGTCCAACGACATCGCCGACGATGAGCACGACCTCGACACGTTGGAGGACAACCGGATCGCCTACGAGCAGTCCAACGGCGCCGCGAACGGTCGGATCGAGGTCTACATCGGGATCGAGTGGCTCCCGCTCGCCTCCGAGGCCTTGCTCGCCGACGCCCGCCGGCTCGCCGACGACCTCGACACCGGGATCCATATCCACCTGAACGAGTCGCTCACCGAGGTCGAGAACTCGAAGGAGCGGTTCGGTCGTCGTCCGACGGAGGTCGCCTACGACAACGGCATCCTGTTCGATCGCTGTGTGGCGGCGCACTGCGTGTGGCTCTCCGACAAGGAGATCGCGCTGATGCGTGAGACCGGCACGCAGATCTCGCACAACCCGTCCTCGAACGCGAAACTCGGCAACGGGATCGCCCGGGTTCCCGAGATGCTCGCGGCCGGGATCAACGTCGGCCTCGGTCACGACGCGGCGGAGTGCAACAACAGCCGCGACCTCTTCGAGGTCATGAAGTTCGCCTCGCTGATGCACCGCGCGAGCCGGGTGGATCCGAGCCTCCAACAGGCGCCGGATGTCGTCCGGATGGCCACGCGCAACGGGTCGGCGGCGCTGCGTCACGAGACCGGCGAGCTCACGGTCGGGAAGAAGGCCGACGTCATCCTGATCGATCTCGACAACCAGATGTTCACGCCGCTGCTCCCGGGATCGAAGGCGCACCTGTACTCGCATCTGGTGTTCGCGGCGAACGGGAGCGCGGTCAACACGACGATCGTCGATGGGCGGATCGTCTACCGCGAGCACGAGTTCACGACGATCGACCAGGGGCGCGTGCTGCACGAGGCGAACGAGGCGTTCCAACACGTGCTCGATCGCATGGTGGTGCCGGCCTGAAGGGACGCATCCCGTGCTCCTGATCGACAACGCCGTCGTCGTCACGATGAACGACGACCACGAGGTGTTCTTCGACGGCGCCGTCGCGATCGAGGGCGATCGGGTCGCCGCCGTCGGGTCCTCCGCGTCGGTGAGGCCGAAGGTGCCACCGGGCGCGCGCGTGCTCGACGCCGGCGGTGGGGTCGTGATGCCGGGGCTCGTCGATCTTCACTACCACACGGCGCTCGGGCGGGGGTGGGCCGACCACATGCCGCTCGCGCAGAACCTCGCGGAGTTCTGGTATCCGGTGGTTCGGGCGATCGATCCGGAGGCCGTGTACTGGGGGGCGCTGCTCAGCTACGCGGAGTCGATACGTGGCGGGGTCACGACCGTGAACGACATGTACCGGCACATCGACGCGATGGCGAAGGCGGCGTCCGAGATCGGGATCCGCGCGGTCCTGTCGAACGTCGTCGCCGACGACGAACACGGGCTCGACACCTTGGCGTCGAACGAGGCCGGGTTCCGAGCGGCGCACGGCTCAGCCGACGGTCGCGTGGAGGTGCGGGTGGGCATCGAGTGGCTCCCGCTGTCCTCGATCGGGCTCCTGCGTGATGCGAGCGCGCTCGCCGAGGACCTCGGCACCGGGGTCCACATCCACCTGAACGAATCGGTCGGAGAGGTGCAGATCTCGATGGAGAAGTTCGGGCGGCGCCCGACCGAGGTCGCGTTCGAGTGCGGCCTGCTGGGTCCCGAGACCGTGGCCGCCCACTGCGTCTGGCTCTCCGACACCGAGATCGGATTGATGCGCGAGACGGGCACGCATATCTCGCACAACCCCATGTCGAACGCGAAGCTGGGCGTGGGGGTCGCCAGGCTGCTCGACTACCGGGCGGCGGGGATCAACGTGGGACTCGGCCACGACTCGACCGAGGGCGTCAACTCCAGCGACCTGTTCGAGGTCATGACGTTCGCGTCGCTCGTGCAGCGCGCCGTGCGGATGGACGCCGACCTGTTGCACGCGGCGGACCTGCTCCGGATGGCCACCCGCAACGGATCCACGGCGCTCGGTCATGACACCGGGATCGTCGCCGCGGGGAGGAAGGCCGACCTGATCGTGGTCGACATGCACGACCCGGTGTTCACGCCGCTCGTGCACGGCAACCGGAACCAGCTCTATTCACACCTCGCCTTCGCGGCATCCGGCAACGCGGTGCGAACGGTCATCATCGACGGGCACGTGGTGATGCAGGACCGGCGGATCGACACGGTCGACATCGACGAGGTCATGGCGAAGGCGACCGAAGCCTTCCTACGGGTCCTGGATCGGGCGGGTGTCGCCGGCGTCCAGACGGTGGTTCCGGACCACGCCTGATCGAAGGGGACGCAGCCGTGATCATCGACGGACACACCCACATCCTTTCCCTGGCCGTCGACCCCGCGTTCACCGTTGCGTACGGGCGGGAGGGTTCGTTGTGCATCTACCGCAGCATGGGGATGCTTCCCTCGCATCGCATGCCCACCGAGGCCGAATGGGAGGCGAGCGGCTTCACGAGCGCGGGGTGGCCGGTGATCGGTCCGGCGGAATCGCTCCGCGACCACCCCGGGTTCGACAAGGTGGTCGTGCTGGCGGTGTCACCACAGTGGCTCGACGGCACGTTGATCGGCACGGTGGACACCGAGGGTGTGCTCGACGTGCCGGGGCCGCCTCACCCGGACAGGTGCAACGACTACATCGCCGCGGTGGTGCGCACGGATCCCGACCGGTTCATCGGGTTCGGGTCGGTGAACCCGATGTACCAGGGCGTGGAGGCCGCCGTCGAGGAGCTCGAGCGCTCGGTGACGGAGCTCGGTCTGGTGGGCCTGAAGCTGTACCCGATGTACCAGCACTGGGCGGTCAACGACCCCGAGGTCGCCTTCCCGATCTTCGAGAAGGCCGAGGCGCTCGACGTCCCGGTGATGATCCACCAGGCGGGCTCGACCAGGATCGACGCGAAGCTCGAGCTCGGCCGGCCGGCGATGCTCGACGACGTGGGCCGTACGTTCCGGGATCTCCGGGTGATCATCGCCCATTGCGGCCTGCCGTGGGTCGACGAGGCTCTGTTCCTGCTGACGAAGCATCCGAACTTCTACGCGGAGCTGTCGTACCTGATCGCGAGCGTCAGCCGCCGGGATCTGTTCTTGTTGCTGTCGAGGTGTGAGCCGATGTTCGTGCCGCTCGAGAAGCTGTTCTTCGGCACCGACTACCCGGGGTTCCTCTACGAGCCCGCGGGGCTACGCGACAAGTTGCTGTCGGTGAACGAGGAGGCAGCAGGATGCTCGATGCCTCCGATCGCTGAGGGGAAGTTGGCGGGGATCATGGGGCCGAACCTCGCGAGCGTGCTGCGCCTCGTCGATTGACGGATGCTCGTTCAGGCCGGCCAGTCGGGCTTGGACTCCGGTTCGCCGAACAGGTCATCGAGCGAAGGCTTCGGTGCGCGCTCGGCTTCCGCGATCTTCGCCTCGAGGCTGTCGGGCCGCTCCTCGCTCGCGGCCAGCATCTCCTCGAGCGACTTCCCGGCGCTCCCGGTGAGCCGGATGCGCAACGCGGCCAATACCGCGGCGTGCTCCTCGCTCAGCCCTTGGTTGACCTTGATCTCGGTCAACGCTTGTTCCGCCCGGCCGAGGAGGTCGTCGTCGTCCACACCGAGCAGTCTGCCACGGTCGGTCCATCGAAGAGCCATGAGCGTTGCCCAGGTGCCGTTCTCGAGCCGCTCTCCGTTCGATGTCGCCTGAACCACCTACATCTAGGTAGGGCGCAGGGGCCATGCAAAGTCCGCCGTGAAACCTTTGCCCCCCGTTCGGCATCGTCAGAGGATTGATGCGAGCGCCCGGGCGAGCCGGGGGTCCCTTCATGGATGAGCTGAACGAGAACGACGTGGAACGACGCCTCGCTGCGTCGCCTGACGCCGGCGCGCGCGTGGTCCTCGCCGAGGTCGATGCGCCGGGCTCGCTGCACTACCTCCTCGAGGCCGAGGGGTTCCACGTCGTCGGATGCGCCTCGGACGAGCGCGAGCTGGGCCGTGTCCTCGGGCAGGGCCTCGATCCCGATGTCATCGTGCTCGACGCCGACATCGCTGCGACGTCGGTGCTGGTCGCGCGCGACCACGCGCCCGAGGCTCACGTGATCGCGATCTGGCCGGATGGCGTGTACTGCCACCGGTGGGCGGAGAGCAGGTCAGTCCCCGCCTCGTCTACGAAGACCTCGGGCCCATGATCCGTCGCCACCTCGACAAGCGCGTGGTTCCCGTGCCCGACGTCGTCGTGCCGAGCGTGGAGCTGGCTGCGGTCGCGACCGTCACCGGTGGATCCGGCGCCGCCCTCGGACGCGCGGCATCGCGCCTCTCGGTGACGAGCGTCACGCTGCTCACCGCCATCTTGTTGACGATGGGCGTGTCGTTCGCGCTCGGCGGGTTCCGCTCCGGCCGGACGGAAGGCCCGCCGAGGATCGTCGCGCCGGGGACATCCTTCCCGGAAGGCGGCGAAACGTCTGATCCGATCACCGGCCGAGCGCCCCGGTTCAACGACAGCGGGCACCCAACAGACGGCGGTCCCGGCGGACCGGCCCGGGCATCATGGCGGCGCCGGAGGCCAGATCGCTCTGGTGGCGGGCACCGGTGGTGGGGACAACACCGTTGGAGACCCGGGCGCCCCGGTCGATCAGGGTGGAGACCAGGGCACCCCTGGTGACCAAGGTGGGGGCTCAGGGCGACCAAGGCGGGGGTCAGGGCGACCAAGGCGGGGGTCAGGGCGACCAAGGCGGGGGTCAGGGCGACCAAGGCGGGGGTCAGGGCGACCAAGGCGGGGGCCAGGGCGACCAAGGCGGGGGTCAGGGCGACCAAGGCGGGGGCAGGGCGACCAAGGCGGGGGTCAGGGCGACCAAGGCGGCGACCAGGACGACCACGGTGGTCAGGGTGACCAGGACGACCAGGGACAAGACGACCAGGGCGACCAGGGCGGCCACCAGGGCGACCAGGGCTCACAGGACCAAGGCGATCAAGGTTCCCAGGGCGATCAGGGCAACTAGGACCCGGCGTCCTCGGTTTCTGCGCGCCTCTGCCGGGTAGTGTGGCGTCATGACCTTCGTGATCGCGGAACCCTGCATCGATGTGAAGGACCGGGCGTGTGTGGACGAGTGCCCGGTGGACTGCATCTACGAGGGCGGGCGGATGCTCTACATCCAGCCCGACGAATGCATCGACTGCGCCGCGTGCGAGCCGGTCTGCCCGGTCGACGCGATCTTCGCGGAGGACGAGGTGCCCGCGGAGTGGAAACCGTTCACGGCGATCAACGCCGAGTGGTTCACTCAGACGGGTCTGGGCTCGCCGGGCGGCGCGGTCGACGTCGGCGCCCGGACGGACGATCACCCGACCGTCGCCGGCTGGGAAGTCGCCTGACGCCTCGTCGTCAGCCTCGGAATCCTGCGACGAGCACGGTATCCATCACGTAGATCAGCGTCGTGCATGCGCCGATGATGGCCGAGGCGATCATCAGGCGCCTCCAATCGTGATCGACGCGTCCGCGCCGAAGGAGCGTCCAGGCGAGCAGCGCCTGCGCTGACGCCGAGGAGTAGCCCGAGGTCGGGCAGCACGATCATCGCGGGGAACCCGAGCAACGCGAGCACGAACGTGATGGTCGCCGCACGCGAGTCGGTGAGCGCCCGTGGTTCGTGCCGGGTTCCCATCGCCACAGTTCACCGGGTGCGGTCGCAACGGAACCACCAACGGATGGTGAACTCTCGAGGTCCCGCGCCTGCGGGTTCGACAGTGACCGCGCAACACCACTAGGTTGGGCCTGTGGCTTCCCCAACCACGCTGACGCCGCCGCCCGTCCTCGATCAACGTTTGCTGGAACCCCGGCGCCACCATTGGCGCGGTTGGCTGGCCGTCGTGGCCGTCGTCGCGACCCTCACGGTGTTCGCGGGGCTCGCGCTCAATTGGTACGGGATGCTCCCGTGGCACGGTCCGATGTCGGGCGGATCCGACCAGGTCGCCGGCGTCACCGCAACCGTCGACACACAGGTGGGACACAGGGTCTCCTACGCGAGCATGTGGGTGTACAACCCCTCACGGGTCGCCGTCACGCTGGACTCCGTCGAACCGGTCGTCGGCGACGGTGGGCTTCGAGTGGTCGACGCCTGGCTCCCCGCGGATCACCCGATCTGCCGGCACCTGGCGGCGCGATGGAAGGGCGTCGTTCCCGACTCCTGCAAGGTCCCGCTCGCGGGCTACGTGGTCCCGTCGCACACGCCGATCGGGAACGGACCTCGCGTGGTCGTCGAGCTTCGCCCCACGCAGCCCGGCACGTACACATCGCCGGGGTTCAACGTGCGCTACCACGTCGGTCCGATCAACTACACGACGACGTACGCCGACGGGTTCGTGCTGCACGCGTCCTGAAGGCCGCCGCACGTTCTGGCGGGCTACGGTCGCCAGTCGGCCTGCGTGTCCTGCACGCCCGATCGGTCGGTGATCTGCTGCAACGCCGAGCCGTCCGGGTCGCGACGCCCAGATCGTCGACTCGTCGCCGTTCTGCGCCGTGAAGACGAGCCACTGGCCGTCGGGCGACCACTCGGGGTCGAGCGCTCCCATCCCGGCCGGTAAGGCGAGCGGCACCTGATGCAGGTCGCTCCCGTCCGGATGCACCAGGTAGAGCTGCCCGTACGGCTTCTGGAAGGCGATCCACTGCCCGTCGGGCGACCACGATTCGAACAGGAAGGCCCATCCCCACGGCGTCACACGGCGCAGGCCCGTTCCGTTCGTGTTCACGACGAAGATGGCGCCGGCGCCGTCGGGCGTGATGCCCACCTTCGTCCGGAAGAACGCGACCTGCGTGCCGTCGGGAGCGTAGACCGGCACGCTGTCGTGCCCCTCCGTCAGCCGGATGAGCCCGCTGCCGTCGGAGGCGCGCACCTCGTAGATCCCGCTCCGAGAGGGCGCGTGCGTTGACCCAGCCCTCGACGGACGAGCAGGGATCCGTCGGGGGACATGTCACCGCATCCGAGGTTGAGACCGGGGTCGGTCAGGCCGTCGAGCGGCACGAGGCCCGTGCCGTCGGGCTGCACGAGTCGCGGGTCGCAACGGCCCCCCGGTCCGTTGGGACGGCGGTGTCGTTCGTGATCAAGATCCGGTCGCCCGGTCGGGGCCCATCGAGCGCACGTGGCTCGGAATCCGAGGTCGGTCCGTTGCGAGCCGTCGGCCGAGACGGTGGACCACGTCGCTTCTTGCCCCTTCGGGTTCCAGTCGCCGATGAGGAGCACGCCGGTCGGCACGACCGGGGTCGCCGGCACCGAACGATCCGGTTGCAACGCCCGCAGCGCGAAGAGCAGGGCGCCAAGTGCCACGATCGCCGCCAGCGCGCCGGCGGTCAGCCGCCGGTTCCGCTGGCGCCGCTCGCGGTACCGGTCGAAGCGCTCGAGCGGTCCACGGGTCTCGCGTTCCAGCCGGTCGACCGCGAGCTGGATGTCCTCGACCGCCAGGCGCGCGCGTTCGTCGAGCGTCATCGCGCCTCCTCCTCGCCGAGCCCGAGCAGTCGTGCCAACGCCTGCCGGCCGTCGAACAGGTGCTTCTTCACCGTGCCCGGCGCGATCTCGAGGATCTCGGCGATCTCGGCCACCGGGCGGTCCTCCAGGTAGAAGAGCGCGACCACCTGCGCCTGCCGGCGCGGGAGCGATCGCACGGCGTCCCAGAACTCGGCGCCGTCGGCGGAGATCTCGGTCAGCGCCGGACGCTCGCCGAACGCGACCCGCACCAACGCCGTCGCCTCGGAGCGGCGCTTCCGCACCGACGAGATCGATCTGTTCGCGACGACCCGCCGCACCCACGCGCCCGGCTGGTCATACGCCCGAGATCCGGTCCCACCGATCGTGCGCGGCGAGGAACGCGTCCTGCGCGAGGTCCTCCGCGGCCCAGCGACTGCCGGACAGCGCGTAGGCGAGTCCGACCACGGCCCGGTATTCCTTCCGGTAGAAGTCCTCGAAGGCGGGGACCTCTTCGGCGTCGCTGGTCGTCGGTCGTTCCCGGATGAGCCCGCTCCTCACCTGCGGCGACGGGGCGGCGAGCGTATCGCTCATCGGCGCTTCGTGTTGTGCGTTAGGGCGCCGTCCCCCAGTCCGGGAACCCCTCTTCCCGATGGGTGTCTGTGAGCTGCTGCAGGTCGGATCCATCGGCCGCCACGGTGAACAGATCGAACTCCCCGAGGTTCGACGTCCACATCACGAACGCGATGTGCGTGCCGTCGGGCGACCAGGTCGGGTTGCTCAGGAAGTAGAACTGCGCACCGCTGTCGACCTTGACCGTCTTGATCGACGTGCCGTCTGGCCGGACCGTCCGAAGCCTGCCCTGGAAGGCGAACAGGATCCGGGTGCCGTCGGGCGACCAGCTCGCCTGACAGCAGGCCGAGTCGTTCTTCCACCCCGAGATGCGGTGCGGGTCGCTCCCGTCGGCGTTCGCCACGAACAGGGCGATGGTGTGTCGGCCGTGGCCGGGGTCCTCCCGCAGGAACACGATCCGCGAACCGTCGGGTGAGAAGTCGCCCGGGATGTCGTGGCCGCCCAGCGTGTTCGTCGTGAGCCGAGTGATGTGCGACCCATCGCTCGCGTCGACGGTGAACAAGCCCGGAAGGGTCGCCGGGTGCGCGTCGTCCCAGCCCTCGCACAGGAGCTCCTCGGCGTCCGGAGACCACTGGGCGCAAGGCATGTTCATCGAGGAGCCGGGGATCGGGAACACGGTGACGTCGGATCCGTCGGCGTTCATCAGCAGGGTGCCGATCCGGCCGTCTGCGGTCAGGGTGGTGGCCTCGATCTTCGTGCCGTCGGGGGAGTACCGGCCGGCGCTCCCGGGCAGCTTGATCGTGCCCGTCCCGTCTGGCTCGATCGACTTCGAGATGCAGTCGTCGCAGTCCTTCGTGTCCTGCACGAACAAGATCCGCCCGTTCTGTCCGGGCGGTTTCGCGGCCGCCGGGTGGCTCGCAAGTCCCATCGCAGCCACGAGCACCGTCGTCGTCAGCACGACAAAGCGTTTCATCAATCCCTCCCGATGGTCCCGTCCACGTATGACTCGCGCGAGCCCGGCGTGAGGTTCAGTCGGATCGCCGTCCGTTCACCTTGTGTGCCGATACCTCTTCGAAGGCATGTCGAGCGACGAACACTCGGGGGAGGAGCGACGCGCGCTCGACGCGCGCGCCTACCCCATCGATCACCTCGCCGAGGTCGTTCCCGGCCTCGCGATCGCCGACGACACCGTCGGGCCCGACGAGCTCTTCGCGCAGGGCTTCGACGCGGTCTACGACGTCTACGGGCCCGGCCTGCACGCCCCCGCCGACGCCCGGTACGTGGTCCATCGGATCGACGACCTGCCGTGGGCGACCGTGCCCGACACCGTGGACGTGCTTGCCGAGGAGATCGCCGACCTGATCCGGCACGGTCGGCGGGTCGTGATCACGTGCAGCACCGGACTCAACAGGTCGGCGCTCGTGGCGGCCCGCACCCTGATCTCGCTCGGCCGCGCACCCGCGGACGCGATCGACCTCGTCCGGCATGCGCGAGGACCGCGCGCGTTGTCGAACCGTGCGTTCGTGCACTACCTGCTGCTCGATTGCACCCCGCGACGATTGGCGGAGCGGGGCTTCGGCTAGCAGGGCGGCGCGCCGGCGCCGCACAACGTCTCGTCGGTCTGTTGGTCGACCAGCGCGACGACCGTGCTGCGGTCGATCGTGGTCAGCCCGCCGTTCGGGGTGAACGCCGGCACCCCGATCGGGTTGCCGGGCGGCTCGCCCTCAACGGTGATGCATCCTCCGTCCAGCGGGATCTGCTGGATGCCCTCGAGGGGAGCCGGGCACGTCGCGGTCAGCGTGACGACGATCGGCGTGGTCGTCCCGTCGCCGATGCCGACCTGGAACCACGCCTTGTCGTTCACCACCTGTGCGACGGACGTCGACCAGCCGACCGGCAGATCCGAGACGCACGGCAGCTTCGTGGCCGTCGGCACCGCCTGCGCGAACGTGATCATCGTGCGGTCGGCGTCGCAGTTGGCCGGCAGCACGGCGCCGCGGGTCGGGAAGAACAGGGGGATCGCGAACGACAACGAGATCGAGACGACCGCGATCGCGCCCACGATCAGGGCCACCCGGCGGAAGCTCCAGCGCTGGATCGCGATGGGCTTCCTCTTCGGGGCGAGCTCACGGAAGCGCGACAATAGGTCGCGCCCGTCCTGCTTCATCGACTGACGCAACTGGGTCGGGCTCGCGACACCCCGCGTCGCCGCGAACGCCTCCGCGAGTTCGTCGGGCGTGAAGTACTCGAGCGCCTTCGTGTAGACGCGGTCGGCGTCGGAGCGCAGCGCGAGCACCAGCAGCATGTTCCCGAGGTCGACGGCCTGGCGCCACGCCGACGGGCGCACCTGCACGAAGAAGACGTCGATCAGGCGCAGATGACCGTCCTGCACCATCAGGTTCGCCGGCTTGACGTCGCGGTGGGCCAGGCCGATGTCCCACATGTCGCGGATCAGCTGCAGCCCTTCGTCGATGATCGTGTCGTCGACCTCGGCGTCGCCGATCTCCAGGGCGTCCTCGAAGAACTCCATCGCGATCAGGTACTCGCGCTCGGGGGTGATCTCGACGACGCCCAGCGCCTTGGGCGTGGTGAACCCGTAGTCGCCGAGCAGCCGCAGCGTGTAGTCCTCGTACTCGACGAAGCGCCGCACGGTCGAGAACGGCGTCTCGTCCTCGAGGCGCCCGTAGAGCATCGTGCGGCCGAGCTTGTACCACCTGTCGGCGCGCACGTGGCTCTTCGCGTAGAGCTTGGCGAACAGCGCGACGGTCTCGCCGTCCTCGTTCGTCGCGGTGATCCTCAGCGGCGTGGAGCCGCCGGACGCCTCCAGGCCGACGGGCTTGATGTTCGTGATCGTGAGCCCGAGCTGCTCCTTCATCGCCTCGTGGATCGCCTCGCCGCGTTTGCCGGTGACGTCGAGGTGGGCCGACTTCCCGCGCTTGCCGTAGGTGATCGGGAAGACGTCGTTGGGGACGAACGCGCGGAAGGCCGCGACCAGGATCGCGACGCCGACCATCGCACCGAACAGGTCGTCGCTCGCATGGTCGACGCCGAGGTAGATCCGCCCGAGGCTCGAGACGACGAGCGTGGCGGTGAGCACCCACTTCGCGTAGTACCTCGGCCGGCCCGGCACCACCAGCATGTAGATCGCGCTGATCCCGATGGCCGCGAGGCCGGCGATCGGCATCGAGGGCGAGGAGAATCCCTCCCAGCCGGCGATCGGCACGACGCCGAACGGTCGCGGGCGCGCGGCGACCAGGTAGAGGCCCCCCGCGGCCAGCTCGACGACGGCGATGCTGATCAAGCAGATGATGATGTGACGCCACCGGCGGAACCACCCCGTCGCGAGGATCACCCCGGCGGCGAGCACGGCGATCCCACCGGTCGAAGCGGTCGTGTTGAAGAACCGGGTGGTGCCGTCGAGCCAGCCCATCCGCACGTCGACGACGATGTCGGTGATGAACCCGTCCACCCAGTGCAACGCGCTCAGCGACACGTGCAGCCACAGGCTCGCCAGGCCGACCACGACGAACGTGACGAGCAGCCAGAGCCAGCCGGTGAACCCGATCGACTTGGGCAGGGGCGGGGGCGCGCCCGTCGGCCGCCGATAGGCATGGAAGCCGAGTCTGCTGTGTTCTTGCTGTGCCACCGGCCCTCCTTCCGGTGATCCTGTCACGACCGATCAGACCGGCGCGACCGGGTCGGCCTCCACCTCGGAACCCTTGCCCGCGAGGTGCAAGATCTCACTGATCAGGGCGGTGGCGCCCAGGGCGATGCCGGCGCCGAGCAGCACGCCCGCCACCGTGTCGGAGAACCAGTGCGCGTTCAGGTACACACGCGACAACGCCATCACGAACGCGGCGGCCGCAGCCAGGACCTCCCACTTGCGTCGTTGCGGGCCGGCGTGCTGCAGGGCGAGCACGAGGGCGACCGCGATCGAGGCGGTCGCGACGGCGTGCCCCGACGGGAACGACGCCCCGCTGATCGGGACGAGCGGGAACGGTGGGCGGCTGCGATCGAAGTACGCCTTCGCTAGGGTGAGCGCGATCTCGGCGGCGGCCCAGGTGACCACCCACGCCGCGAAGTACCGCCACCGCCGACGGAACGCGAGGTAGAGCGCGACGATGATGCGGAGCGGGATCGTCACGATGCCGCCCCCGAGGAAGTTGAGGCCCTTGCAGATCGCGGTCACCGCCGAGTAGCGGTGGTGCTGGACCCAGTCGTACACGTGACCGTCGAACCGGCCGATCCACGCCCAGGTGGTTTCGGTGCCCGGCTCGCCCGGGTGCTTCCCGACTCCGAAGAAGATCGCGGCCATCGCGGCCAACAACAAGAAGGAGTAGAGCAGCGCCCGCCGATGGTTCGTCAGCGGGTCGAGACGCTCCTCGGGCATGAGCGGATGCTCTCAGACTTCCGCGATGGCCGCTGCCTGCTCGGTGGCCTCGGCGGGCACCCCGACGACCAGGTTCACGAGCCCGCCGACCACGAGGCCTACACCGAACCCACCCAGGACGTCGAGCGGGGCGTGCGCGCCCAGGTAGACGCGCGCGAAGATCACGAGCGCCACGACGAGCCACGGGATGATCCGCCATCTCCCGCGCAGATAGGGCTCGATCACGACCGCGAGCCCGACGAGCAACACCACGTGGCCCGACACGAACGAGAGACCGTGCGTCGCGGTATCGCCGCGCACGATCGCGTCGGGGATCGTGACGCCGGGGCGCTCGCGCTGAACGAAGTGCCACACCGATCGCTCGGCGAGGAGCTTGCCGACGGTCACGAGGATCCCCGCGATCGCGAGGCGCCACTTGCGGAAGATCAAGGCGACGATCGCGAACGCCGGCCCGACGGCGAGGATCCCCAGCAGCTGGACCTTGGTCATCACGGGGGACAGGGCGTCGGGCAGCCCGTTGATCGCTCGGAAGACGCCGGCCTCGAGGGTGCCGACGGTACCGCTGCGCGCGATGAGGGCGCAGGTCACGATGATGATGCCGCCGACGACAGCGGTGATCAGGTCGTCACGCCGCCGCTTGAACGTGTGCACAGACCCCTCCAGCGGGCACCTCCGAGCTGACCCTAGCCCAAGGGTTCGCCCCGCGATCCCGATGGCGCATCACGACGGGCCGCAGGGTGGAGCAGCGGCGCCGCAGAGCGTGAGGTCCACGTCCCGCTCGACCGCCGCGACGAGCTCGCTGCGGTCCATCAGCCGGAGCCCGCCACCGGCGTCGAACGACGGCACCGCCCCCGGCTCCGTTCCCGGCGGCACCTCGTAGGTGACGCAACCGCCCTCCACCGGGATCGTCTTGAGTGAGGGGTCCGAGGGGCAGGTCGCGACCAGCGTGACGGTCACCGGGTTCGTCAGGTCCGACCCGATCCCCACCGTGAAGCTCGCCCGGTCCCGGACGACCGACGCCTGCTCGGTGCCCCAACCCAGCGGCAGGTCCTCGATACACGGCAGCTTGGCGGCCGTCGGGACGGCTTGCGCCATCAGCTGCATCGTCCGGCCGGTGCCGCAGTCCGCGTTCCCCACCTCGCCCCGTGAGGGGATGAACAGCGCGAACCCCATCAAGACGGTCAGGAACAACAAGAGCACCGTGGCCACGATGAGCAACACGCGGCGGACGCTCCACCGTTGGATCCCGATGGGCTTGCGGGCAGGCGCGAGCTCACGGAACTTCTCGAGCAACCCGCGACCGTCCGCCTTCATCGATGCCCGCAGCTGCGAGGGGCTTGCGACGCCTCGTGTCGCCGCGAAGGCCTCGGCCAGTTCTTCCGGCGTGAAGTAGGCGAGCGCCTTCTCGTAGACGCGCTCGGGGTCGGACCGGAGAGCGAGCACCAGCATCATGTTGCCGAGGTCCACCGCCTGTCGCCAGGGCGACGGCCGGACCTGCACGAAGAACACGTCGATGAGACGCAGCCGTCCGTTCTGCACCATCAGGTTCGCCGGCTTGATATCGCGGTGCGACAGCCCCGTGTCCCACATCTTGCGGATCAGTTGCAAACCGTCGTCGATGATCTGGTCATCGACCTCGGCTTCGCTGATCTCGACGGCGTCCTCGAAGAACTCCATCGCGATCAGGTACTCGCGCTCGGGTGTGATCTCGACGATGTCGAGTGGCGCGGGGGTCGAGAAGCCCTTCTCGCCGAGGAGCCGCAGGGTGTAGTCCTCGTACTCGACGAAGCGCCGGACCGTGCTGAAGGGAGTTTCGTCCTCCAGGCGGCCGTAGAGCATCGTCCGTCCGAGCTTGTACCAGCGGTCGGCGCGTACATGGTTCTTCGCGTAGAGCTTCGCGAAGATCGACCGCTCGACTCCCTCTTCGTCGACGACCCGCATCTTCAGGGGGGTCGAGCCACCGGATCCCTCGAGTCCGACGGGTTTCATGCTCAGGACGTCGTAGCCGAGTTGCTCCCGCATCGCCAGCTTGATCGCTTCGCCGCGCCTGCCCGAAACATCGAGGTGCGCCGACTTGCCGTGGCGTCCGTACTGCACGGGATAGATATGGTTGGGCGCCCATGCGCGGAAGAGCGCGACGGGGATCGAGACGCCGATGAGGATGCCGAACAAGGCGTCGGTGAAATGGTCGATCCCGAGGTAGATGCGCAACAGCGCGACGACGAGGAGCACCGTGGCTCCACCGAACTTGGCATACATCCGGGGCCGGCCGGGCACCACGAGCATGTACACGATGCCGACGATCGCGACGCCGAGGCCGCCCATCGGGAGCGAAGGGGCGGAATACCCTTCCCAAGTTCCGATGATCGTGACGTCGAACGGCCGTGGTCGCGACGCGAGGAGTAGGAGCCCCTGGGCGACGAGACCGGAGAGCGCCACGCCGATAAGGAACAAGGTGAGGTGCCGCCACCGCTTGAACGCCGCGACGGTCCCGATCGTGAGCAGCATCAGGATCGCGAGCCCCCAGCGCGAGCCGAACGCGTTGAGCGAGCGCGCGAGGGTGTCGAGCCACCCCACGCGAAGCGACACCACCGCGTCGGTGATCGCGGCGTCGAACCGATCGAGCGGCCCAGGGTTGACGTGCAGCCAGATGCACCCCGGGACGACGACGAGCGCGAGCAAGAGGAGGCGGAGTACGCCGGTCGCGCCGATCTTCTTCGGCAGCGGCGGCGGCGCTCCCGTTGGGCGCCGATGGCGCCGGCCCACCTTGGACACGTCGACGACGCGATCGGTACCGGACGGGTGCGTGTGCTGTTCCATCGGAGAGCCCCCTCGTAGGTGATCCTCGCAGGATCGGGATTCATCGGTCGCCGGCATCTCCGAGAGAGCGTCACCGAGGAGCTGGTGAGTGGCGTGACAGACTGTTCAGGTGGCGCCACAAACGATGTACGCCAGGACGTCCGACGATGTCTGGATCGCCTACCAGGTGTTCGGCGACGTCGCCCGCGATCTCGTCTTGGTGAACGCCTGGGTGTCGCATCTGGAGATCATGTGGGAGCAGCCGCGGTTCCGTTCGATGGTCGAGGGGTTCTCGCACGACGCGCGGGTGATCAACTTCGACAAACGGGGGACCGGTCTGTCCGACCGGGTGAGCCGAGTCCCGGATCTGGAAGCGCGCATGGACGATATCCGCGCCGTCATGGACGCAGCGGGCAGCAAGCGGGCGACGTTGTTCGGATGGGGCGACGGTGGCGCGCTGGCGGCGTTGTTCGCGGCCACCTACCCGGAACGATCGGCCGGTCTCGTGCTGTTCGACGGCAGTGCTCGGATGACGTGGGCGCCCGATTATCCGTGGGGGCTGAGCGAGGAGGCGTGGCAACGCGAACACGCCCGGATCCCGACGATCTGGGGTACGAGGGAACACGCCAGGGAGTGGGCCGAGATGTCGTGGCTGATGGACGCCGGTGCTCCAGACGACCCCGAGCTGCTCGACTGGGCGGCTCGGTGGGCCAGGTACTCCGCGGCACCCGGCGACATGCTCATGTTCGATCGGATGTGGGCTTCGACAGACGTCCGGAACATCCTGCCCGCGATCCAAGTGCCGACCTCGGTCCTGTACGCGGAGGGAAGCGACCCGTCGCAAGCGGAACACGTCGCAGCGATGATCTCCGGGGCCCAACTCGTCGGCGTGAAGGGCGGCCGAGGACTCGTATGGAGCGGCGATATCGACGAGCTGCGCGGCGCGGTCGGCTCGTTCCTCGCGTCGATCCGCAACGAAGAAGCCGCGTTCGACCGCGTGTTCGCGACGGTGTTGTTCACCGACATCGTCGACTCGACCGCGCAGAGCGCGGCGTTGGGCGACCAGGGCTGGGGGAAGCTGCAGGACGCCCATGATGCGGTGGTCCGGGCACAACTGGCTCGGTTCAACGGACGGGAGATCCGCAAGATGGGCGACGGCTTCCTCGCGACGTTCGACGGGCCCGGGCCGCGCGGTGCGATGCGCGCAGGCGATCAGCGAAGGCGTGAAGGCGCTCGGCATCGAGATCCGCGCTGGTCTGCACGCCGGCGAGATCGAGCTCGTCGATGGTGACATCGCCGGCATCGCCGTGGCGATCGGCGCCCGAGTGGGGGCGCTCGCCGGAGCGAGCGAGGTCTTGGTGTCGAGCACCGTCAAGGATCTCGTCACGGGATCGTCCATCGAGCTCGAGGACCGGGGGATGCACGCGTTGAAAGGCGTGCCGGAGGAATGGCGGCTGTACGCCGTCGTCGGCACCGTGCGGCTCGGTGTCTAGGAGTCTCGAACGCGACCGGCGAGGGTCTTGAGCAGTTCCCACGCCATCGAAGGGTCATCGAGCACGAGTTTGCGCAGGTCGTTGTGGTACAGGATCAGACACCGCATCGGTGTCTCGGCCACGACCGACGCGACACGCCGTCCGTCGATCATGGAGATCTCTCCGAAGAAGTCGCCCTCGTGCCTGTGGGCGATCGTTCGCCCCTTCCGAACCACCTTCGCGGATCCCTCGAGGATCACGAACATCGTTTGGGTGCGGCCGTCTTCGCGCACGATGACGTCTCCGGACTCGTAGGAGTCCTCGATCGCTGTGCCGGCGAGCTTCCGCAAACGCCGCTCGGAAAGGTTCGAGAACAGCGGGATCTGCGACAGGTAGGTCCAGTTGGATGGCATCCCTTGTCCTATGCCGGACCGATCCTCAGCGTCAAGTCCAGCACGGATGAAGGGTCTTTCTGCCATGTTGGTCCCGGCGAGAAGCTACGTTCCAGGAACCACGACCCAGAGGAGGGCAGCGATGCCTGACGAGTCGGGACACATGTGGGTGGTCACGGCCGGGGCGAGCCGCGCGATCTACAACCTCGCGGCGTTCGAGGTGGTGATCGCGTCGCATGATGCCGGCACGGGGACGTGGTCCGTCGTTGCCGCGGACCGCGATGGCGAACGTCCGGTGGTGCTCGCGACGTCGGAGAGTCAACAAGAAGCCGACGACATCGTGCAGCACATCGCCGATCGCCTGACCGCCCTGGACCTGCGCTCCCGATGAGGCACCTCACCGTGGAGAGCGACGGGCGCGCGCTCGACGCGATCGTGTCCGGCCCCGAGACGGGGCTTCCTCTCGTGTTCCACCACGGCACCCCGATGTCGAACGTGCAGTTCGCGCCGTTCGTCG
The DNA here is from genome assembly GCA_963799625.1 of uncultured Actinomycetes bacterium. Taxonomy (GTDB): domain Bacteria; phylum Actinomycetota; class UBA4738; order UBA4738; family HRBIN12; genus AC-51. The sequence goes on from CAWCXU010000001.1 coordinate 37,247, forward strand.
ACGCCGCGAACGAGCGCGGGCTCAGGACGATCACCTATTCGCGACCGGGATACGGCGCATCGACGCGGGACGAAGGGCGGAGCGTCGCCGACGCCGCGCGCGACACCGCGGCGATCCTCGACGCGCTCGGCACGCAACGGTGTCTCTCGCTCGGTTGGTCCGGCGGAGGCCCGCACGCCCTCGCGTGCGCTGCGCTGCTGCCCGACCGCGTCGCGGCATGCGCCACGATCGCCGGCGTCGGTGCCGCCGACGCCGATGATCTGGACTTCCTCGCGGGGATGGGCGAGGCGAACATCGAGGAGTTCGGGTACTTCGTCACGGGTGACGACGACGCAGCGATCCGGTTCATGCAGGCCTACGCGGAAGAGACGCGCGGCGAGACTCCGGAGCATGTGACCGAGGCGCTCCGCTCGCTCCTGCCGCCGATCGACATCGACGCGATCCGAGACGACCTCGGGTGGTTCTTCGTCGAGAGCGACGAGGAGTCGTTCCGCAACGGGATCTGGGGCTGGTTCGACGACGACCGTGCGTTCGCGAGCCCGTGGGGGTTCGAGCTGTCATCGATCCAGGTCCCGGTCACGATCTGGCAGGGCGAGCAGGACCTGATGGTCCCGATCGCCCATGGGCGGTGGCTGGCGTCGCATGTCCCGGGCGCTCGCGCTGAGCTCCCTGCCGACGACGGTCACCTCTCGCTCGCGGTCGGACGGTTCGGCGACATCTTGGACGGGCTGACCGCGTCTCAGGAGCAGTAACGGTCGAGTGAGTAGGCGTCGGCCGGCCGCGCCGAGCGCGGCACGACGTCCTACGATGCGGTCGTGTCCTGCGTGGCGTGTGGTTCCGACCTCCCCGACGGCGCCCGCTTCTGTCCGGCCTGTGGCGCCGAGCAGACCGAGCACCAGGAGGAGCGGAAGCTCGTCTCCGTGCTGTTCGTCGACATCGTCGGTTCGACGGCGCGCGCCGACGGCGCCGACCCCGAGGACGTCCGCGATCGCAACCAGCTCTACTTCAACGACGCGCGGCAGCGGATCGAGCACTATGGCGGGGCCGTCGAGAAGTACATCGGTGATGCGGTCATGGCGGTGTTCGGGACGCCGCTCGCGAAGGCCGATGACGCCGAGCGGGCCGTTCGAGCGGCGCTGTCGATCATCGAGGGCATCCACGAGCTGAACGTCACGCATCCCGGGCTCGATCTCGAGCTCCGGGGAGCGGTGTGCACCGGCGAGGCCGTCGTCGCGATCGACGCGGCGCCGGGCGAGCCGCTCGCGACCGGTGACGTTGCCAACACCGCGGCACGCCTGCAGAACGCCGCGCCCCCCGGCGGCGTGCTGATCGGGCAACAGACGTACGAGCTGGTCCGTCACTCGTTCGAGCTCAAGGAGCTCCAGCCGATCCAGGCCAAGGGCAAGCGCGAGCCGGTCGCAGCGTGGCAGGCGCTGGCACCGCTCGACGCCCCCGGTGCGCGCCCGGTGTCTGGCACCCCGTTCGTCGGTCGCGACGACGAGCTCGAGATCCTCACCCGCGTCTGGGGCCGGGCGGTCGATGCCTCGCGGCCGCACCTCGTGACGATCCTCGGCCCGGCCGGGATCGGCAAGACGCGCCTCGGACGCGAGCTGTCGCGGCACGTCGAGACGAGCGGCGGCGTCGCGCTGTGGGGCCGGAGCCTGCCGTACGAGGAACGCTCGCCGTACCGCGCCGCAGGCCAGATCATCCGAAAGGTCGCCGACATCTACGAGAACGACGGCGTCGAGGTCGCCCGCGCCAAGCTCGCGACCACCGTCTCCACCCTCTACCCCGAACCCGAAGCGGAGGAAGCCACGCGGTACCTCAGCGTGGTCCTCGGCCTCGGGCTCGACGAACCGCCCGACGAGGTCGTGCACCTCCAGTTCGCCGCGCGGATGTTCGTCGAGCACCTCGCCAAGCGAGACCCGATCCTCATCGTCTTCGAGGACGTGCACTGGGCCGACGCGCCGCTCCTGGATCTGATCGACTACCTCGTCTCGCACGTGCGAGACGCGCGGGTGGTGTTCCTCGCGCTCGCGCGACTCGAGCTCCTCGAGTCCCGTCGCTCGTGGGGGAGCGGCATGGTCGGCCAGACCACCCTGCCGCTCGAGCCGCTCACGTCGGGCGAGGCCGTGACCGTAGCGACGGCACTGCTCCCGGAGGTGGCCACCACGGCGATCGACCGCGTCGTGGCCGCCGGCGAAGGGAACCCGCTGTTCCTCGAGGAGCTCGCGGCCTCGGTCACCGACGAGGCTGGGCCAGAGGAATTGCCCACGACGGTGCTCGCGGCGATCGCTGCGAGGATCGACGCGCTCCCGCCGAGTCCTCGGGCGGTGCTGCTCCACGCCTCGGTGATCGGGCACACCTTCTGGCGCGACGTGCTCACCTCCGTGATGCCTTCGGACGGGGTGGTCGATGCGCTGGATGCGCTCGAGGACCGCGGGTTGATCGTCCGGCACCCCCAGAGCAACGTCGCCGACGACGTCGAGTACGGCTTCAAGCACGTCCTGATCCGCGACGGCGCGTACGGGACGATGCCGCGCGCCGCCCGGCGGGAACTCCACGGCGCGATCGCGCGCTACCTCGAGGACAGGCTCACGGACAGGGCCGACCTCGGATGGCTGCTCGCGCACCACTGGACGCAGGCGGGCGACCCGGCGCGGGCGATCACCTATCTGCTCGCGGCCGCTCAGCGTGCCCAAGACGCCCTCGCGGTGGACGAGGCCTACGACCTGCTGACCCGGGCGTTCGACCTCACCGAGGACGAGGCGGAGCGGCGGCGCATCCTGCTCCGCCGGGGCGACATGCTGGCGAAGGTCGGCGAGTACGCCCGCGCGGACAAGGAGCTCACGGCGCTCTTGCCGGACCTCGACGGCCGCGAGGAAGTCGAAGCGCTGCTCGCCATCGGGCTGTCGACGCACTGGACGGAGCAGACCGAGCGGACCGAGGAGGTCTCGCAGCGCGCGCTGACGCTCTCGCGCGATCGAGGGTTCGACGATCTCGTGCCGATCGCGATCTCGCTGCTCGCCGCGTCGTACGCGATGCGCGGCGAGCGCGGCGACGTGGCGCGCTCGCTCGAGCTCGGCAAGGAGGCCATGGATCTGTGGCCGGAGGGACGGCATCAGGTCTGGCTGGCACACCACATCCACGTCTACGGCAACCCGATGTATTGGAGCGGCCGGTACCGCGAGGCGTACGAGCTGGCGATGCAGGCGAAGTCGTTCGGCGGGCTCAAGGCGAACAGCGCCGAGTTCGTGCTGCGCGGCGCCGGCATGACGGGACTCGCGCTCGCGGGCATGGGGCGCTACGAGGAGGCGCTGACGGCCTCGGAGTCGGCGATCGCCATCGCGCAGCGGCTGGGCCGGCCGGACAACGTCGTGATCAACTACTCAACCTTGATCCTGCGCGAGATCTTCGCGCTCGACGAGGCGCGCGAGCGGAGCCAGGTCGTTGCCGATCGTCTCGGCCCGTCGGACTTCAACATGCCGTGGATGAACGCCCGGGCCGACCTGATCGCGGCGGAGCTGCTGCTGGGTGAGCTCGGCTCCGTGGAACGGCTCTGGCCAGCTGCGTGGGACGACGCGCAAGAGGTCCAGGCCTGGGAGCACTGGCTGGTGTCGGGACGGCTGGCGATCGCGCGGGCGCAGCTGGAGCTCGGCGCCGGCAGGCTGGACGAGGCGGTGACGTGGTCACGCCGCGCGCTCGAGATGGCGCAGTCGGGTGGACGCCCGAAGTATGAGGCGATCGCGTTGCAGACGCTCGGCCAAGCGCTGACGCAACAGGGCCTGGCGGACGACGCTGTGGGAGAGCTCTCGAGGGCCGTCGCGATCGCCGACGAGCTGGGGTCGCCGCTCGTGCGGTGGGAGACGCGCGCCGCGCTGGCGTCAGCCGAGCGAGCAGCAGGTACGGACCCGGAGCCGCGGGTGGCCGAGGCTGCGACGATCATCCGCGACGTCGCATCGTCCCTCTCACCCGAGCGGGCCGAGACGTATCTCGCCGCACCGCAGGTTCGAGCGGCCCTCGAGTAGGCGCGACTCCCCCCGATCACACCGCTTGTCGGCCGTAGGGGCCGTCGAGCGATGCGACCCAGGCGCCGCATCGGGCGGCGAGGTCGAGCGAAGCGGCGACGCCGAGACCGGCGCGCGAGTCCGGCGGTGAGTCCTCCCGCGAAGGCGTCTCCGCAGCCGTAGGTGTCGCGGACCGGCCCGGGCGGCTCCACCGCGTCGTACCGCCCGCGGCTTCCATCCCGCGCCTGCCAATCGCCGCCCGCGCTCCGCTCGGTCGCGACGACGAGGTCGGGAGCAGTCGTCAGGTCGCCGTCCTCGTAGCGCTCGCCGGCGTCGAGGTCGCTGCGAACGAGCGCGTCCAACGGCACGTCTCGCCTCGCGGAGGACGGGGAGTGCCCGGGCCGTGGCCGTGAGCACGCGAGCGTGCCGGGCCGCGCGAACGGCGTCCACGTCACCGGCCGTGAAGTACACCGCGTCGAAGTCGACGTCTGCCCACCCGAGCGGATCTCCGCCGAGCGGGCCCATCCGGTCGCCGATCACGGTGATCGTCCGCTCACCGGTCGGATCGAGATGGACGATGACCCGGCGCTGCGGTTGCCCCTCGCGGAAGGTTGCCCGGACGTCGAGACCTATGCGCTCGAGCTCATCGGCGGCGCGATGGCCGAGCTCGTCATCGCCGAGCGCGGTGAAGAGCGTCGCGCGACCCGCGAGCCGTGCGAGCTGGACGGCGGTCACGGCCCCGCCTCCGGCAGGGGCCTCCCATCGGTCGGTCACGTGGAGGATCTCGCCGGCGGTCGGGAGCCGCGGCACCCGCAGGAACTCGGCCCACTCGACGTGACCGACCACCGCCAGACGGAGCGAACCGAGTCGATCGCGAAGGGATGGCTGCAGGTCGCCTCGTTCGAGCATGTCGGCCATCCGGCTCACGAGTCGTCGGCGGCGCTGACGGACAACAGCTCGAATGCTTCCGTGGGCTCGGTCTTGCCCTTGAGATCAGTGGGCCCGAGAGGTCGAACGTCGACGATGACGTCTGGCTCGGCGTTCGCCTCGTCCAGCGTGCGACCGCCGATCGTGATGTGTCCGGGCGTGGAGAGGCCCTGCAAACGGGCGGCAACGTTCGTCGTGTCGCCGATCACCGCGAACGAACGTTGTGCTCCCGCCCCCACGTTCCCGATCACCGCGACCCCGGTGTTCACGCCGACGCGGAACTGCGGCCAGTCATCCGATCTCCGTGCGTCGGCGGATCTGTCCCGGACCGCGATCGCGGCGCGCACGGCCCGCGAGGCGTGGTCGGGCTGATCGCCCAGCGCGTTGAACACCACCAGGACCGCGTCGCCGGCGAACCGTTCGATGAAGCCGCCTTCTCGATCGACCACGAACGGAACGACCGCACCCCAGTACGCGTTCAGCATGTCGATCACCTCCGTGGCCGACCTGCCTTCGGCGAACGCCGTGAAGCCCGACAGATCCGCGAAAAGTACGGAGACCTCCTGCTCCGTTCCCCCCAACTCGGATAACTCGGGGTCGGCGCCGAGACGATCGGCCAGATGCGGCCCGACGTATCGGCGCAGGACGCCGTCCATGCGAGCCAGCTCGCGCGCTGCATCCGTCATGACCGCGACCTCGTGGGTCGTGAAGCCTCGCTCGCGCAAGGCACCGGCCGTCGGGCCGAGCGTGCCTGCTGCGTCGGCCTGGACCAACTCGGCGAGAACCGACGACTCGCTGCTATCGAGCCGTTCCAGCGTGCGTCGCAGGTAGATGCCCCCGAAGGTTCCGGACAGAGAGGGTGCGCGTCGGTATTCCTGCCGGGCGGCGAACACGATCGTGGCGAAGGCGACCGCCATCAGTAGATGCCATTCCCACCATGACGCTTGCCACGCGCGACCGAACGCGATCGCGATCAGGGCCTCAGCGAGGAATACGAACGCAACCGCCACCGCGAGCGGCAGCGGACGCTGGCGTTCCCGGTAGATCGCGAGGTATCGCCACGCGGCGAAGGCGTAGGCCCCGACGCCGAGCGGGAGCAGCGCCAGCACCCACGGCGCCCGCTCGGATTCGATCACCCGGTCGAGCGGTGGAACGCCGGCGAGCGAGGCGACCGCCCACACGAGCAACACCAACACGAGACCGACCCGCATCTGGGATCGCCAGCGACGCAACGCCAACTCGGTGCGATCGTCCATCTCGATCGATGAGAGCGCCGCGAACCCGGACGCGAGGAGGAGCCCGATCGGAGTCGCCAGCACGAAGCCGCCATTCGGCCCGCTCAACACGACCCCGGGCGTCGCCAGCGCGTGCAAGGCGAGGAAGCCGGCGCTGGTGAGGAGCACCATCGAGACCAGGAAGAGCCGCTCGTCATCGCTTCGTCGCGACACCTCACTCACGATCAAGCCGAGCCCCACGTTCACGAGCGCGACGCCGAGCACCAGCCAGAAGTGAGATGGATGGTGCTCCCAATGGGCATCGAGCGAAGGGATGCCCAGCAGCGCAGCCAGTCCAGCCAGTGGGACGGCGAGCGCAACCACCAGGAACCAAGGAGGACCAGCTTTGGTGCGGACCTGCGTCGCCATGTGGTCATGATGCCCCTCGCGGGCCCACCCGTCGCGTCGCATCCACCGCGAGCGATGTTCGTTGGCGGTGGGACCATGGCTGGATGGACGGCCTGCGCAAGCTCATCAAGTGGACGGCGATCGCCCTCGCGGTCGTGGCGATCGTGGAGCAGCTCCGCCGTCCCTCCGACGAGCGCACGTGGGAGGGGACCGTCGTCGGCTTCGTCCCGTATGACTTCCGACCGCCGACGATCGAGCGAGCACGCAGCCGCTGGTGGAATCCGGACGAGCCCCGCTTGTTCGTTCCGCAGGTCTTCGGCGTCGGCTGGACGATCAACCTCGCGCGGTTGGTCGGTCTCGTCAGCGACCTAGGCGGTGCCGGGACCATCTTTTCTACTCGAGGGGGTAGTTGACTCGCCTCGATCTCGGCCAGTGCTCAGTCCACCGAACTGCATCGTTTCAACGACAGAGGAGTACTCGTCGAGGTGATCACCCTCCTGCACGTTGACGACCTCGATGGCCAACACCCCTATCGGGGGGGTTGTCGAGCAGGTAGAGGCGCGTCGAGCTCTGTGGCAGGATCCCGTGCTCGAGCCCCGATATCCCGGTACCGACGATCAGGGGAACGAGTGGCACGCCGTGGGTGTAGGGACATGCCTTGGTCCAACCCTTCGCCATCTTGATGTCGAAGACGACGCCTTGCAGTCCACCGATCTCGACATCGTGCCGGTTCGTGATCGCGAGACCGGGGTTTCGCGCCATCCAGCCGGCGATCCCCGAAGGCGACTGTTTGAGGCCGGGTACCTCATGGAACGAGCAATCGTCCGCGGCCGTGATGCTCGAGGCGACACCGATGAAGTCGCTGGTGTCCCTATTCACTCCGGGGAGGTTCCCCCGCGGCGGGACGAGCAGGAAGTTGCCGGGCGTATCTTCGAAGTTGGACCAACCCGAAGGCACCGAATAGCTGAGCGTGGGCGTGAAAAGGACCGTCGTGTATTTGCCGGGCGCAAGCTTCCCGAGGCACGCCTGGCCCTCGGGGTTCGGACACGCCGGCGGAGGGGACGCTGATTCTGTCGCCAACGCGGATCCCGTCGAAACTGCGACTGAGGCGGATGGCGCTGTCGCACTCCCGCACGCAACCAGGATCGCTACGCCAACGCATGCGACCGAGGAGAACTTCAGCTTTAGAAGCATTCGCCTCCTCGCGGGCAGCCGTGTGGACGAGTGATGGTGTAGCCCTCGTGTTCGAGCACGTCAAGCCGCTATGAGCGCTCTCCTAGGACTGCCGCGTAGAGCGGACGATCGCGGGCACGTGAGCTGCCTCGATCAGACCTCGGTCTCAGAGTGGTCGCGGTACTCATAGGCGGACATGACCTTGCCCGTCGATGACTTCCACTCACGCTCCTCGAAGGGCAACTTGCCCAGCACCTTCGCCATCGCTCGCACATGCGCCTGGACGGAGCCGCAGCACGATCCGATGTAGTTGATCCCGGCGTCCATCGCCTGCCGCGTATATCCGGCCATGTCTTGCCGCGAGAGCTGGAGAGGGTCGAGCGCGTACGGGAAGTGGGAGGTCGCCGTGAAGTCGGGCTCCTCATCCGTGGTCCGGTAGGCGACCGGCTGTGCCGCGAGGTAGGTGGAAACCGCTCCGCGCATCTCGATGGCGATCCGCAACTGCTGCTCCGGACCGTTCAGGCAGTTCACCCCGACGATATCTGCCCCCGCGTCGACGAGTTTCCTGGCGCAGTCGGCCGGCGAGTCTCCCTCGTAGGAGCGCGGTTGCGGCTGCTCGAAACACATCGTCGCCATCACCGGGAGACCGGTGCGCTTCGCGCGCTCGACGAACAGGAGCGCTTCACCGACGAACGAGAACGTCTCGCCGATCCAGAAGTCCACGCCGCCGGCGTCGGTCTGGTCCTGCAGCTGCCGGTCGAAGAGACCCCGGACATGGTCGGCGCTCGCGGGGTCCTTCGGATCGTAGGCCCACGTGAGGGAAAGGTTCCCCGCGACGAGCGCATCGCCCTCCGCCGCCACCTGGCGGGCGACCTGTACGGCGTTCCGGTTGATGTCGTCGACCTTGCCCTGCATGCCGACGGTCGCGAGCTTGTCGTCGCTGGCGTAGAACGTCATCGTCTGGAGCACGTCGACGCCGCCGCGTAGGAACTCGCGGTGAAGCTGCGCGAGCGCGTCCGGATGCTCGATCACCACTTCCGGCGTGAACGGCCCTGCCTGCACGTAGCCCCGCTTCTCGAGCTCCAACAGGTACCCGCCGTCACCGAGCACCGGACCCTGAGCCAGTCGTTCGAGGATCCCTTGCTTCACCACGCATCACGCCCTTCCCTCGGTCGCGTCCGGCGACACCACCCACCGAGCCTAGCGTTGCGATCCTGCAAGCAGGCTGGGGTGGTGCTAGGGTGCGTTGATGCGAAACCGCGTGGCCGGCGTCGTCCTCGTCTCGGCCTTGCTCCTTCTGGTGGGCGCGTCACCAGCATCCGCGCTCACGAAGGTTCGTTCGCCGCTCGCACTCACGACGAACCCGGTCGAGCTCGAGGGCTTCTGTCCGTTCCCGATCACGTACCAGGACATCTCAGGATCGGGCATCACGACGCTGGTGTTCGACGCCGAGGGGAACCTCGTGCGGATCGATATCCACCCGCACGGCGTCTTCTCGCGGTTCAGCGCCAACGGGAACACGGTCGTCGCGAACAACTCCGGTCCGGTGTCGATCTTCCCGCAGCCTGACGGCACGGACCTCGTGATCCTTCGGGGAAGGAGCTTCGCCGCAGATCAAGGCGCGATCACCGGCGAGCCTTTCTTCGCGCTCACGGCGGGTCGTGCGGTCGTCGTATCGCGGTTCAACCCGCAGACGGGCTTCAACGACTTCTTGAGCTTCGACCCGGTCGGGAACGTCACCGACCTCTGTGACGAACTCGCCGCCTGAGCGCGGCCAACTGAGTCGGCTCGCCGCCGCAAAGACGTACGATGGTTGGGAGATCGATGCTCCCGATCTCCGGGCTAGGTGCATCCGCTTGGTCCTTGACCGCAGACGGGCGTCCCCGACCGAGGGGACGAGATGATCCACAAGGAGTGATCCCGCCTCGTACCGCTTCGAGTGAAGCGTGAGGAGTGTTCCCCATGATCACTGGGTCAGATGTGGATCGCCTGGACCAGTTGTGTGCACGATTCGGCTTGCCGTTGGAGCATCTGTGGGCGATCCGGAAACAGCCGACCGTACGGATGGTGGACACCGTGACTGACGGCGCGATGCGCAGCCGATTCGAGGAGTCCGAGCAGCTTCTCTTGCTTCTCGAACGCTGGGACGCGGGCGGCGTCGATGCCGGCCCTCTTCCCGCTGAGTTGGATCGTGGGCTCGCGGACCGGGAGACACGGCTTGCCCTCGAACGACTGACCGTCATGATCCGCCGTCGCAACGACAGACATCGCGTCTGATCGTCAGCCGGGGTTGATCCAACGCATCACGTCACCGCGAAGCAGCCGACACACGAGCCGGTCCCTTTGTCCGGGTTCACCACCTTCACGGTTCTGGCGCCCGCGGTGGCGCCGGAGGAGATCGTGATGCTTGCGGTGAGCTTGCCCGAGTTGACAAAGGTGGTCGAGTGCACCGTGACGCCCGATCCGAACTTGACCTGAGCCCCGGCCCGGAAGTGCGACCCGAGGATGTCGACGGAGACGCTCGTGCTTCTAGCCCCCGTGTTCGGTGCGGTGGACGTCGGCGTTGGAGCCGGATGGATCGTCAGGCATCCCGTGCACGTGACCGAGCGCCCGCCGGAGGTCACCGTCACGTCGCGCGTACCGGTGGGTGCGGTCGCCGTCGCCTTCACTCCGATCGTCAGCCTGCTGCCGCTGACGAGGCTCGTGGAGACCACCGTCACGCTGGTGCCCGACACCGACGCCGTGGCTCCCGACTGGAAGTTCGCGCCGTTCACGGTCAGGTTCCGGGTGCCGCCTTGGCCGACGGCGTTCGGACTGACCGACGAGATGGTGGGGTCGCCAGCGGCCCCGGTGATGGTCAGGATGCCGTTCCCTGTGCTCTTCTGACCGTCCGGGTTCGTGACGGTGATGCTCTGGGCGCCGGGGGTGGCGCCGATCGTCGAGACGTTCAGGGTGATCTGGGTGGGCGTGGTGAAGGTCACGCTGTTGACCGTCACCCCACCGGTGACAGAGGCGCCGATGTGACTGAACGGCACCGCGCCTCCACCTAGGTTCGAGCCCGGATCGAAGAACCCGGATCCCGCCGCTTTACTCCCGGTGACGGTCACGTTCACCGAGGTCTGTCCCGCTGCGACGCTCGCGGGGCTCGCGACCGCCGGGGTCGCCGGTGGTGGTGCGATCAGCTTCACCACTCGGACCGCCCAGGAGTTGGTCGCGTTGCTGAACTCCTGCACCGTCCACATCGTCATGTCGTCCAACGGGTCGAGCGAGGTGAACGAGTAGTCACCCCATCGCTGGATCGTGGAGGTCTGTGGGCCGTAGGTGCTCGTGCTGTTGGTGAGGAGCTGCGTGGTCCCGACCGTTCCGAGGGTGTCGCCGACCAAGCGTCCCGCCGTGGCCGCGTTGGGATGCTCGCTCGCCCCGGACGTGGAGAACCCGAACGCGGCGTGCCCCTGCCCCGACACCATGACCGAGGGGATGAAGGAGAACCGAGGGTTGGAGGCTGCCCCGTCGAAGATCGTTCCGGACTGCACGATCGACGGCGTCTGTCCGCTGGGGATGCCCGTCAGCTCGTACCAGCGGACGGCCGTGCGGGTGGGCGAAGTGGCGACCCCGGAGCTGTTCACCCCGATGTCGTGTGCCGTCCACAGCTCCCCGTCCCGGAAGGTGGCGGCGAACAGCCGGTCGTCGAGCGTGTCGAGGTCTTCTGGCTACCGGTCTGTGGCGCGGCCAGCGGGAAGGCGGTCGACGGCACCGTGATGAGGATGTTCGACGAGATGCTCGGCGTGCCGCCCGGATCGGAGACGCGGCGCAGCGCCAGCTCTCCGAAGAGCGCGTTGCTCACCCCGATGAACGCACCTTCGGTGGCGTGGGGATCGACGTTGTCGACCCCTTGCGGGGTGAACGGCCCTTCTCCCGTGCCGACCGCCAGGTTGCGGAACACGGTGACGACGATCGGACCCTGGCCGAGCACCGAGCTCTTGCGGATCACGTACCCGTCCGTGCCCTTGAAGGCGCCGGTGCTCGCGAACACGTTGGTCCCGATGTAGAGCGCATTCGCGTCGATCCCCAGCGTGTCGTAGTCGGCGAAGTCGGACGTGGCACGCGCGGGCGACGTCGTGTCGCTGGGGACGTCGAAGAACGTGAAGCTCGACGCGCTCGCGATCGTGCTCCCGCTGCTGACCGCCAGCAGGATCCGGTTATTGGCGCCGTTGATGTCGATCATCGTGATGAACCACCGGCCCGACAGGCGGTCGTAGCGGATGCGCGGGTCGCTCGTGTTGGCGCTCCGCACCGAGTTGAAGAAGACGTTCGGGTCGACGTTCAGTGCTCCGTCGGCCAGTCCGGTCGTCTTGCTGAAGCTCCGGAGCCGGCCGTTCACCGTGACGATGACCTGGGTAGGGCCGACGGCTCCCATGCTGTCCGGCGGGACGAGCCCGCCTGTGTCCGAGATCGTCGCCCCCGTGAAGCTCGTTCCGACCGTCTGTGGGGTCGAGGGCGCCCTCGATGGGGCCGCGATGCCCGCCGGGAGCTGCGCGACGTCGGGCGAGCCAGGGTTCTCGGGGAGGGACCGTCGGAAGTCGCCTTCCTCCTCGGGCTTCTGGTGTACCGGCGCCCGCCCGGACCGATCCGCGATCCGCTGGTCGTGCATCAGGGCGGCTACAGACTCGGTCCGCCCGGGTCCACCGGGGAGAGGCGTGCCTGCTTGCCAGATCGTCGCGGACGTCGATCCGCCGAGCGGCACCAGGCGGAACCCGATCAGCGACGTGAGGGCGAGGGCCACCAGGAGCGCGGTGACCCGAGCGACGGTCTTGCGTGTGGGGGTGTGCCCCTCAGGCGGCATCGTCGCCACCGCCCCGGAACGCTTCTTGCAGCACTGCCATCCCTGCGTGTGCGCGACTCTTCACCGTTCCCTTGGGGATCCCCATGAGCTCGGCAACCTCGTTGGTCGAGCGCTGCGCGAGGTACGTGAGCTCGAGCACCGTCCGCTGACGCTCGGGCAAGCGCGCCATCTCCTGGCTCGCTCGCCGGAAGAGGTCGCTCACCTCGGCGCGTCGCTCGGGCCCAGCTTCGTCGGACGCCTCCGTGCCCTTCGGCTGGGCCGCCAGCTTCCGCGCTTCGAGGGATCGACGACGGAGAAGGTCGATCGCGAGGCCCCTGGCGACGAGCAGCATCCAGGTGTCCAGGGACGCTCGCTCGGGATCGAACCTCGCGCCCGTGCGCCAGACCTTGAGGAAGGTGTCCTGCACCAGGTCTTCGGCGTCGGTCTTGTTCCGCAGGAGTGACAGACCCAGGCCGTAGATGCGTGACGCGATCCGATCGTAGAGCTGACCGGCCGCCTCGGGGTCCTTCTCGAGGAACGCCGCGATCAGGGTCGCATCGCCGTGAGGAACTTTCATCGTGGTCCCCTTCCCGCTGTGGTGCGCCGTTCGAGGCATGGCTCGACGCTAGGGCGGGGCAAGGCGTCTGCAATCTATGGAATCCGTACCTTTAAAAGGGCCAAGGTCCATACCATTTATCGAGGCGAGCTCACAGGCGAGACCGGGCCCAGAGTGCTAGTGCTCAGAGAGCTTGCGAGACAGCTCTGTTCGCGATCTGACCCCGAGCTTGCGGTAGATCCGGCGGAGGTTCGCCTCGACGGTGCTCACGCTCAGGAACAGCGCGTTGGCGACCTCCCGGTTGGTCAGCCCGCTCCCGACCAGGTCGGCGACTTCCTGTTCGGTGGGCGTCAGCTCGATCGGGCCGGGGACCGCCCTCCGATCCTGGCGATCTCGGTCGAGGCTTTGTCGGCCCACAGAGCCGCGCCGAGGCGCTCGAAGATCTCCAGCGACCGATCGAGCGAGTCCCTCGCGAGACGCCACTGCTTCATGCGACGGAACGCCTGGCCCTGGGCGAGGAGGGTCCGGCCCAGCTCGAAGGGCTCGTCGAGGTTCGCATGCGCCTCGACCGCCCGTTCGAACGCCGCGAGGGCAGCTGGCAGATCGCCCTCCGACGCGTGGAGCAGACCCCATCCTCGTTCGGCCGTGGCGAGTGCCCAAGACCGGCCGAGGGCCTCCGCCTGCACGGCGAACGGCTCGAGGATCGACCGTGCTGCGTCGACTTCGCCGATCGCGATGAACGCCTCGATCTCATCCGGCAAGAACCGAAGCACGCCCGGCTCTCGGATCCCCGCTGCCAGCACGCCCTGCGTCAAGGGCCACAGGAGCTCGTTCGTCTCCTTGGGGTTGTCCAGCGACAGCTCGAGGAATCCCAACGCGGCGAGGTTGAACTGACTCGCCTGCACCAACCCCGATCGTTCGGCGAGCTTGAGCCCTTCCTCGGCGGCCGCGCGCGCGGACTCGACCCTACCGAGGTGTGCGTCGATCAGCGCTTTCGCCGACAGCGCCAGCGAGCGGTACGGAAGGTGGCCGGTCCACGCCGTGATCTCGCAACTCTCGTCCGCGTAGGCGCGGCCGTCCGACCAGTTACCGGCCTCACATTCCACCTCGGCGAGCATGAACAGGATCACGGCGAGCGAACCTTCGTCGCCTCCCTCCCGGCAACGCTTCTCGAGGTCGACGAAGGTCGATCTGGCGGTGTCGAGCTCGTCCATCCACATCGCGACGCCCGCCTGACGGAACGTCGGGCTCCGCAGCGGCCGGACCGGTGCGGCCGCACCCTCGAGCTCCAAGGCACGGCGCATCGTGCTCGGCGCGTCCGGCTCCCCGGCGAGGAAATCGTGATAGCCCGCCAGGGTGAGCGCTTCGGCCAACACGCCCTCCGCGCCGCGGGCCTCTGCCAGCGCGACGGCCTCGCGCGCGTGGGCTCTCGCGCGGACGCGGTTGCCGACCGCTTCCGAGGCCGCCGCGAGCTCGAGTTGGAGATGCGGCTTCAGCTCTTCGTCGTCGCCGACCTCGTTGAGTGCCTGTTCAGCGAGCGCGAGCGCCGCGGCGGCGTCGTCGCTGTGGTAGCGGACACGAGCGAGGAACAGCAACGCCTCGGCGCGCAGTGGTCCGGCGGGAGTCGATGCGACAGCCTCTTCCAGATAGCTCGCGGCCTTGTCGAGGTCTCCGGCCTCGAACGCGAACTGGCCCGCATGGATCGTTCGATGGATCCGTTCTTCGACGTTGTCGGCCGGGGTCAGCTCGCGAGCGAGATCGACCAGGCTCGCCGCGGTGTCGGGCGCGCCTCGGGCGCTCGCCTGTCTGGCCGCGGCCGCGAGCGCAGCGGCGACATCTTCGTTCGGCCGATCCGCAGCGAGGGCGAGGTGCCTCGCCTGTTCCTCTTGGTCGATCGCGACCGCCGCGAGCCTGCGGTGCGCGTCTCTGCGTTCGGGTCCGGACGACACCGAATACTGCACGGTCGCGAGGAGCGGATGCGTCGGCCGGATGCGCCCCCCGCTCGCCTCGATCACACCCTCGTCGAGGGCGGCCTCGATGTCTCGGTCCGCATCCGTCCCCCCGATCGCCTGCGCGATCAACGAGTTGCGGTCGGTTGCGACGCGGCCGCCGCGAGCAGGAGCACGTGCCTGACCGGATCGGAGAGCCCGGCGAGCCGGTCGGCGACCAGATCGATCAGCGTCGACGGCACCGGCAGCGAACCTGCGGGCTCCCGGTCGATCCCCCTGCGAAGGATGGCTCGCCCCAGCTCCAAGGCCAGGAAGGGATTCCCCGCGGCCGTTCCATGGATCTCGAGGAGGACCGAGCGAGGCAGGCGCGTCGAGAGCTCCTCGTTCAGCAGGTCGCGGGTCGCCGCCTGCGTGATCGGACCGACGAGCAGTCGGTGGATCCGCTCGGCTGGGAGCGCTCGATCGAGACCCAGGGGGAGCGGGTCGTTCTCCTCGGCTCGCGCCGTGACGAGGATCCCGATCGGCACGTCGTGCAGCCGCCGGATCGCGAACTCCAACACCCTGGCCGATGGGAGGTCGAGCCACTGCACGTCGTCGATCGCCAGCACCAGAGGACCGGTCGTGGCGAGGGCCATGAGCGCCCCATGGAACGCGGAGGACAGGGTGCGGCGATCAGGCGGTGACGCGCCGGCCTCCGCCCGGAGCAGCGCCACCTCGAGGGCGGTTCGTTGCGGTGCGGGAAGCGCGTCGAGGACCTCGTCGACGACCCCGTCAAGGAGGTCTCCCACTGCCGCGAACGAGAGCTTCGCCTCGGACTCGGTGGGCCGTGACGAGAGCACACGGTAGGAGCGGGCCCGGGCATCGCCGAGTGCGTCGAGCCAGACGGCGCTCTTGCCGATGCCCGCTTCGCCACCGAGGACGAGGGCATCCGGTCCGTTCGGAACGGCATCGAGGAAGGATGAGACGCGGGCTAGCTCGGCCTCCCGACCGAAGCGGGCGCGCTCCATATAGGGCTCCCTCCCACGAGCTTCCGGGCCACTATCGCCCTCGAGGTTCTCGGTGGCAACAAACGGGGGCCGTGCCCCAACAGGGTCCTCTGATCTCCGTGGAGATCTGGGCCATCCGTGCGGCTGGGCCGTAGGTACGCACGACCGGTCGAACCACTCGTGCAGCGGCAACTCACACACGAAGGAGGAACGCACATGGATGTTCGAACGTTGCGTCGCTCACCCGTTCGGTGGCTGGGGCTCCTCGCGGCCATGGCCATGATGCTGATCGTCCCGCTGGGATCGTCGTCGGCGCTCGCCTCGACCCCCAGGGTCGGCTTCGGTTTCCACGCCACGGACGTTTCCGGCTTCCCCACGGGGAGCGTCTCCCTGAACGGAGGGGGCGCTTTCGATCTCAGCACCTCGACCATGCACGCCGGAGGCGGCTTCAGCTGCACCCATGACGTGAACCAGCTCTTCCTGGCCGGCTGCCTGCAGGGACAGGGTGTCCGGTGGGACACCGCCGGCCTCCTTGCGAGCACGTCGTTCAAGTGCACGGGCGCCCTCACAGAAGCGTTGAAGCCCGCGACCACCGGCCCTGACACCGTCGTCCTCCAGGCGGACTTCTACCGTGCGGGCGACGCCAACGATGAGTCGTTCAGCGCGCAGATGATCGTCTCGACGCAGGACATCGCCGGCGACATCCCAGGCGTCCAGAACGTCTGGGTCCAAGGCGTCGGCTGCGGATCGGCGAGCGTGCACTTCGGCGCCTGATCGACCGGACCGGCGGGCCGCGAGCTGGCGGGTGGGATCTCCCACTCGCCAGCTCGCCCGTGCTCCCGCACCACGATGAGTTCGAGCCACGCAACATCGGTCGAGGGCCGGATGGAAGGCCAGAGACGTTGCGATCGAGCGTCGGTTCGAACCCGAGTCGGCCCGCTTGAGCTGACCGGATCCTCGGTCGATGACTGATGGATGCAGCAAGGTCTGGCCGCTCCGGGGCGAGCGATGCTCGCGCGCATCCTCGGCGTGCACACTCATGAGCGCGCGTGGCGTCGCGGCGCCGCGGGCGAGCGAGTCACCGCGTGGTGGCTAGGTCGGCTCCCCGATGGATGGCACCTGTTCAACGACATCCCGGTTGGACATCGCGGAGCGAACATCGACCATGTGATCGTCGGTCCCGCGGGCGTGTTCACGGTCAACGCCAAGAACCTCACCGGGAAGGTCTGGGTCGCCCCGAGCGAGATCCGTCACAACGGACATAAGACCGACTACATCCGCACGTCGATCCATGAGGCGACAAGGGCGTCGAAGCTGTTGTCTGCGGCGGTGGGATCGCACGTGACTGCGCGGCCGGTGCTCGCCATCCTCGCGGACGACTGGACACTGCGAGGGAAGCCCGCCGAGGTCTTCGTTGGGGCCCCGCGCGCGGTGAAGGACTGGCTCCGGCGCCTCCCACCCGAGATGTCGGTAGGGGATGTGACCACGATCGCGGCCGCCGTCGCCAAACCCACCACGTGGGCTAGCCTCTGATGATGACCGAGGATGAACTGATCGAGAGCCTCAAGGAACGACAGAACAACGGCAGGATCGCCTATCTCACGTTCGGCGAACTGGTCGCCATGGTGCCCGCGGACCAGATGGACGAGTGGAGAGCGGTGCTCGCGAAGGTCAGGTCCGCCGACGCCGCTCGTGACGCCGCCGAGGATCAGAACTAGCCCTCGCTCCATCGGATCTTCCCGGATGGTCGGTGTAGGCGAGCGACGCGCGGGTATGCCGTCGCCTGTGGATGCACAACGGTTCGCCGGCTACCTGAACGACCACCTTGGCGGCTCTGAGGTCGCGCTCAAGATCACGGATCGGTTGATCGAGGAGCACGGCGACGACGATGTGGGCGTGTACATGCGCGGTTTCCGCGGCGAGATCGAAGAGGGCCAGACCGCGATCCGGACCGCGCTCGACCTCCTCGATCAGGGCGAGAGCATCCTCACGAGGAGCGCGGGGATCGTCGGCGGACTGGTCACATGGGTGCGCGATGCGAGCCCGGTCGGCAGCGCTCCCACACTCCTCGAGGATCTCGAGGCGCTGGCGATCGGCGTCTGGGGGAAGCGACTGCTCTGGGGAACGTTGGCGCGGGCGGCGGTGTACGACCCGCGGTTCCGTGCCCTCGAGATCGACCAACTGACCGCGCAGGCGGACGCCGAGGAGCGAGACCTGCTCCGGCTGCGGGGCGACGAGATCGATCGAGCGCTCCAGCAGGGCGAGTCTCTGCGCGACGCAGGTGCGTCCTAAGGGCTTCCGCCCAGAGTGGTCGGCGGAGCACGCCGGGAGCCCGACGCCTCCTCAACCGCCGCTCTCGGTGTCGATCCCCTGGTACGGGGGCACGACCACCGTCCGGTGGCCCGGCAGCCCTCCGAGGATGATCTTCCGGTAGGACACGTCGTTGTGCGGGTGACCGCTCGTACAGGGCGCCGAGCGGGTTCGCGACGACCGCGATGTAGTACGTGCCGTTGGGGAGGTTCGTCACGTCGAACGCCTGGCCCGGCAGGCTCTGGAAGTAGGTGTCGCCCCAGCCTCCGGGGAGAGTCTCGCGGATCCACAGTGATGAGGCGTTCCCGCACGAGCTCGAGAGCCCGGTGAGCTCCGGTCGCCATTGCGCGCCGGGCGATCGCAGATCGATCGCGTCCGTGGGCGCGATGCAGAACCCGGTCTTGCGACTGCGCTCGACCTGCGTCTTGGTGCTGTCCAGCAGCTGGTACGAGGCGAACTGCTCGAAGTGCCAGTGCTCGTGACCGGGGCGGGAGTCGAACTCCAGCGTGCCGACGGGAGCCTTGCCGACCACGGTGCCCGACGGGTCCAGGAAGTACTGCTCAGCTTGCATCACGGTGTCACTCGGCTGCCGATAGCCTTCGACCAGCAGCTGACCCGGCCCGTCGTTCCAGACATCTGCCCCGAACGAGATCCAGTCGTGTCCGTGCCTCGAGCGGACCGAGATCCCGTAGGCCGGCAGCGTTCGAAGATCGGGCAGCGTGGATGGATCCGGGCTCGTGGTGGTCGGCACCGACGGCATCGGGCTGGTCGCCGTCGCGTTCGTCCTTGCCTTCGGGCACATGATCCCACACGTCCGGCGCCCTGAGACAACGTTCACGTCCATCTGAAGGGTGGCATCGGCGGGCGCGATGTCGAACGCACGCACGAACGGCGCTCGCACGCGCACGGTCGCGTGGAAGGTGCCTTCGGGAAGGTGCAGGACCGGCGAGTACCATCCGCCGGTGTTCACGGCCCACCCTTGATCGATGCCCCACACCATCCCGCGTGTGAACGGGTTCGAGCTGCAGAAGGACGGGAACGTGGGGTTGAGCGGTCCCGTGTCGTTGATCCGTTGCTCGTCGTAGGAGTTCGGACAGAAGCCCATCACTCGTGTGCCGAGGAGGGCGCCGGCGTCGTCCTTGACCGTGATCCGAAGGAAGCCACGCAGGCCGAGCCATCCGTCGTTCAGTCCCGCGGGCCAACGGCACGGACATCGTGGAACCGTCGCTCATCGAGATGACCTGGGCGGTCTGGATCGGGTCGCGCGTACGTCGGGCGCCACGCGTCCACGCGGAACGGCCCTCCGAGCGACGCGAGGTAGACGCCCAGATCCAGCTGCACCCGACCCGACCCGCTGCGGTACAGCGTGGCCGTCGGACTGCCCGCGACCAGCCGCAGGTGGGGCGTGAGGGGCGTCGCGGCCGCCGCCGGGAGCATGCCTGCGAGCACGAAGACCAGCGCAACGGATGAAGCCACCAAGCGGGTCGGACGTATCGAGGGCTCGGGACACCGTTCACCTCCGGGGAACGGTCGATCACCTACGCAGACGAAGTCTTGACGCTGCGAGGGATACGGTAGGTTCCCACGGGCGTGGTGTCAAGACGCGTGGTCCGGCCTACCTGGTGGTCACGGCCTTCCTGCTCGCCCGCCGGCTCGAGAACACATTGATCACGGCCACCACGAGTCCGGCAAGGAAGATCGCCGTCCCCATCACGAACACCTGTGGCGGGATCCCCACCTTCACCGCCCCGTAGACCCACAGCGGGAACGTGACCGTCTGCCCGGCGACGAAGTTCGTCGTCACGAAGTCGTCGATCGACAGCGCGAACGCCAACAACCCCCCGGCGAGGATGCCGGGCCAGATCAGCGGCAGGGTGACCTTCAGGAACGTCTGCCACGCGTTCGCGTAGAGGTCTTGGGCCGCCTCCTCGATCTCTCGGTGGAAGCCGGCCAGCCGCGCACGCACGACGATCGCGACGAACGCGATATTGAACATCACGTGGGCGATGAAGATGCTCTGCAGTCCCTGGTGGAAGTTGATCAGCACGAAGAACGACAGCAGCGCCGCGCCGAGCACGATCTCGGGCGCCGCGATGTTCATGAACATGACCACCTCGAGCGTGCCCGACCCCCGGAACCGGTAGCGCACGAGCGCCAGCGCGATCAGCGTGCCGAGGATCGTCGCGACGATCGTGCTGGTCACCGCGATCCACAGCGAGTTGCCGAGCGCCGACGTGAGGTCCGGGATCGCGTTCCACGTCTTCCACCACGCCACGGTGAACCCCTGCCAGCGGAACGACACCTTCGGCGAGGTCTGGGTCGCGGCGGCCGAGTTCGCGTTGAAGCTGTACAGGATCATCACGAGGATCGGGATCAGCAGGTACGCGATCACGAGCTTCGTGTAGATCCCGAGGATGTGGCTCTTCCACGAGCGCTTCGGCGTGCGATGCGGAGCCGGCGCCAGTTCGACGGGGAGCGGCTCGGCCGTTTCGACGCTCGCGCTCACACGTACTCCTCGATCTGTCGGGTCCCGAGGACACGGGCGTAGATCAAGATCCCGATCATCAGCCCGATCATCAGGATGAACGCCAGGGCCGACGCGAGCGGGTAGTTCTGGTCGTTCAGGAACTCCCGCTGGACGATGTTGCCGATCATCGTCGTGTTCGTGCCGCCGAGGATGTCGTTGTTCACGTAGTCGCCGACGGCGGGGATGAACGTGAGCAGGAACCCCGCGAAGATCCCCGGGATCGACAGGGGCAGGATCACCTTCAGGAAGACCTGCCGGCTCGAGGCGTACAGGTCGCTCGCCGCCTCCACGACCGCCCGGTCGACCTTCTCCAGCGACACGTACAGCGGCAGCACCATGAAGGGGAGCGAGTTGTACGCGATCCCGGAGATGACCGCCGTCGACGTCCCCAACACGTGGAACCCCTGCGGCAGCACGTGGATCCGCTCCAGGTTCGAGAACACGATCCCGTCGCTCGACAGCAGGAACTGCCAGGCCAGCGACCGGATCACGAACGACACGAAGAAGGGCAACAGGATCAGGAACAGGTACGTCGTCTTCTGCGTGCCGCCCTTGAACGCGATCCAGTACGCGACCGGATAGCCGACCACGAGCGTGACCGCGGTGACGATGCCGGCGTACACGAGGGACCGCACGAACTGCACGTGGTACTGGGACCACGCCTGCGAGTACTGCGAGAAGTGCCAGGTGAACTGGTAGCCGGCCTGCTTGAACCCGACGGTCGGGCAGCGGGGTCTCGAGCGAGAGCACGAGCATCGCGAACATCGGGATCAGGAAGAACACGACGAGCCACAACGCGCCGGGCCCGGTCAGGCCGTACGGAGCCAGGCGCCTGCCGAGGCGCACCTTCCCGGGCGTTGCCGCGGCTAGCCCGTGATGATCGGGTCGAAGATGCTGTTCCACTCGTTCAGGTCCGATGTCCCCTTGTACACGTAGTACTGGTGCGTCTTCGCGTACATCGCCTGATCCGGGAACACGAGCGGGCTCGCGGCGACGGCGGCACCGCCCGGAAGGGTCTCGACGATCTTCTTGGCGTCCGGCACCGGCGTGACGTACCAGATGTAGTTCGCCAGGGCCGCCGCGACCTGCGGCTCGTAGACGTAGTTCATGTAGGTGATCGCATCGAGGGGATCGGCGGCCCCCGCCGGGATCAGCATGTTGTCGTGCCAGAACATGACGCCCTCATCGGGCACGACGAACTTCAGCTCGGGATAGCCCGACTCGTTCGCGAGGAAGATGTCGCCCGACCACGCCTGCGTGAGCCACGTGTCGCCGTTCTCGAGCTTGTTGACGTAGCCCTGGTCGTAGTAGCCGAGCGGGATGCCGTCCTTCTTCTGCTGCTGCAGGACCTCGGCGGCCTTGTTCCAGTCGTCGGGGGTCGACGTGGAGGGCTCGATCCCGAGCTTCAGCAAGCCGATGCTTCCGAGCTCGGTGTTGTCGCTCATCATGCCGACGTGCCCGGCGAGCGCGGGTTCCCAGAGGTCGTTGAGGCTGGTGGGCTCGCGGCCGAGGGCCTGGGTCGCCTGCGGGCTGTACGCGATGCCGGTGAACCCCGACTGCCACGTGACCGAGAACTTGTTCCCGGGGTCGTAGGAGGGGTTCTTGATCGAGTCGCTCGCGTACTTGGTGAAGTTCGGCAGCAGCGACATGTCCAGAGGGATCAGCCAGTCGTTGTCGATCAGCTCGGAGAGCTGGGCGCCGTTCGTGATCACGATGATGTCCCAGCCGGTCGGCTTGTCCTGCTGCAGCTCCGGCGAGATCTTCGCGTAGAACGCCTGGTTGTCGTTGATGACCGGCTTGTAGTTGACCTGGATGCCGGTCTGCTGCTTGAAGGTGTCGAGCGTCGGGTGGGTCCCGTGGCTCGTGTCGATGTAGTACGGCCAGTTCGCGAAGTTCAGCTGGTGGTTCAGCTGCTGCGCGCTCCAGTCGAAGGTCGCGGGGCTGCTGGAGCCCGCCGCCGCGCTGCTCGAGCCCACGCCGCACGACGCGAGGAAAGCGGTGAGGCCTGCGGCGCCGAGGCCCATACCGGCGTAGCGGAGCGCATCTCGCCGCGAGATCCGCCGTTGTGTGAGTCCACGCAGCAGCGCCTGGTCCAAACGAGGATCCTGGGGATCCATATCCCTCTCCCTTCGTTCACCGCGGCCGCGGCTCGTTCCGGCGCACCGGACCTCGGACAGGAACCCGATGGCGGGACAGGGTGTTGGCCTGTGAGTAGTTCGCCCCGGCCGGGGAAGATGTTGTTGCGGAAGTGTGGCGATTCGGACGCACCTGATGCTTCGGAACCGCTCTGATCGAGGTTCCTTTGGTCGACCAGCCCCGCGCCGGGGGTCTTTTCTATATCCAGATGTTGGAACAGAGTTCCACTAAGCGGACAGCGCTCGGCGGGGCGATCAAGGAACCGCACCCTCGGTGGTTGCCACTGCTGCCGCCGCTGCCGCACCGTAGGTGGGTGTCCGCGCGGCGCCTCCTTCCCCTCCTGACGGTTGCCGCGCTGACCGCCGGCTGCACGTCGACGAGCGGATCGACGAGCGGATCGACCACCGCGACGTCGATATCGCCCGCCCCGAGCGCCACGACTCCCGCGCCCATTTCCTCGGCGCAGGTGTCTGCGAGCCGCATCACCTTGAAGCTGCCGGGCGGGCGTGGGTCCTTCCTGGTGCGAGGCCTGTATCCGAAGAGCACCTCGACGTGCAAGCACGTGCACCGCGGGAAGCTAGAGGCGCGCTACCCGGGGACGCTCTCGATCAAGAGCGCCGATGACGGGAGCCTGTCGATCATGCTGACGCTGCCGTTCGAGCGCTACCTGGAGGGGCTCGCCGAAGTGCCGCCGACGTGGCCGGCCGCCGCGCTCGAGGCCCAGGTGATCGCGGCGCGCACGTATGCCCTGTCCCACATCGGTTGGACGGGACAAGAGGGCGAAGCACTCCAGACACCGATCTGCGCCACGACGGATTGCCAGGTCTACGGTGGCATCGCGGTGCCTCCCACACCGGGCATCCAGCGCTGGGATGCGGCCGTCGCGCGGACGCAAGGCCAAGTACTCCTCTACGGAGGCCGCCCCGCAGATACCGTCTACTTCTCGACGTCGAACGGGCACACGTACGGGAACGACCAGGTGTTCGGGAGCGCTCCGTTGCCGTACCTGCGACCGGTCGTGGAACGCGACGACCATGCCTCGCCGACGTCGCACTGGAGCGTGCCGCTGCCGTACGGTCCGCTCGCGACGTTCCTTCATGCGGGGGGCCTCTGGCCGGCGACCGCCAAGATCACCTCGGCGGACAGCACCGGATCGACGGTGCAGGTCGCCGGACCCAGCACGTCGAGGTCGATCGACGCAGGGACGTTCCGCGACACGGTGAACGCGTGGGCGTCGTGCCTGATGCCGGGGAGGTATCCGACCGACGCGCTGCCCACGACGATCCCGTCGGATTGGTACAGAGTGACGTCGGGCGCACACGGCGCGGCGGCGGTCGGGCGCGGCTGGGGTCACGGCGTCGGGATGGTGCAATGGGGCGCGTACGGCAGGGCGAAGAAGGGTTGGTCCGCCGACCGGATCTTGGGCTTCTACTACGGCGGGCTCACGCCCACCCGCTACCCGGAGCCGGGCTTGATCCACGTCATCGTGACGTCCGGCCTCCAGACGCTCGCCGTGAGGCCACCGCCCGCCGGCGCCACGATGAACGGACAGCCGATCGGACCCGCGCCGCTGCGCCTGACCGGTCAAGGCGGTGTCGTCACCGCATCGGATCGATCCGCATGAGCCCGCCCGCCCGACGCACAGCGGGATCGGTCGATGCCTGAGCGGGAGCAGCGCGTCACGCCCATCGAGCTGTTCTTCGACCTCGTGTTCGTCTACGCGATCACGCAGGTCACGACGATGATGTCGGAGGATCTCACGTGGCAAGGCCTCGGTCGAGGGCTCCTCGTGCTCGCCGCCCTCTGGTGGGCGTGGACCGGTTACGCCTGGCTCACGAACATGCTCGAACCCGAGGATGGTCTCGCTCGCGCCGGGATGTTCTGCGGGATGGCGGCGATGCTCGTCGCCGCGCTTGCCGTTCCTGGGTCGTTCGGTCGGGAGGCCGTGCTGTTCGGCGTCGCGTACCTGCTCGTTCGTGTGATCAACCTGCTGCTTTATGGGATCGCGGGGAAGCGCCAGCCGGACTTCCGACGGGCCATCGTGCGGTTCGCACCCATGGCTGTGATCGGTCCGATCCTGATCCTGGCGGCCGGCTTCTTCGATGGCGCCGCGCAGGTCGTGCTCTGGGTGATCGCGATCCTCGCGCTCTACTCCGGTCCGCTGATAGACCGAGGGCAGGGCTGGCAGATCTCGCCGGCGCACTTCACCGAGCGATACGGGCTCATCGTGATCATCGCCCTCGGGGAGTCGATCTTCGCGATCGGATTCGCGGTCGCGGGAGTAGACCTGACGGCCTCGGTCATCGCGGCGGCGGTCCTGGGGCTCGCGGTGATCGCGGCCCTGTGGTGGGCGTACTTCGACGTGATCGCCGTCCTGGGGGAGCAGCAACTGTCGCGCACGAGCGGCGCGACCCGCGCCCGGGTCTCGCGCGACGTCTACAGCTACCTCCACCTGCCGATGATCGCGGGGATCGTGCTGTTCGCTCTGGGGCTCAAGATCACCACGCACGATGTCGACGAGCCCTTGGCGATGCTCCCGGCCGTCGCCTTGTGCGGAGGCCTCTCCCTCTTCTACTGGGCTCACGTCGGGATGCGCATCCGCCTCGTGCACTTCATCCGCCGCACGACCGAGGAACGTCCCGGATGGATCGGTCCGGGCAGGTTCGCCGCCGCGATCGGCACGCTGGCCTGTATCCCGGCGGCGCTGACGCTGCCCTCGCTCGCCGCACTCGCGCTGGTCGCCGCGGTCTGCTGGGCGCTGATCGTGTGGGACGTGCTCCACTATCGGGAGCAACGAGTGGAGGTCCGCCAAGCGCGCCACTAGACGGCACGGATATGGCGTTGACCAGGTCAGATATGCGACGGATGGCCGACCGGAAGTCACTGTGCGCCCGAACCAGGGACGATAGGGCTCGATGGACGCCTTGACCAAGCAGGCACCGGGCCCCGGGCTCACCCTCACGCAGGTGCCCGAGCCCGAGATCGGGATCAACGACGTGCTGATCCGTGTGGATCGGACGGGGATCTGCGGCACCGATGTCCACATCGCCGATTGGAACGAGTGGGCCCAGCACGCGGTGACGCCGCCGCTCGTGGTCGGCCACGAGTTCGTCGGCGAGGTCGTCGACGTCGGCTCCAACGTCAACGACTTCCATCCGGGCGAGCTCGTAAGCGGGGAGGGGCACGTGGTCTGCGGGCGGTGCCGCAACTGTCTCGCCGGCCGGCGGCACCTGTGCGCGAACACCTCGAGCGTCGGAGTGGACCGCCCGGGCGCCTTCGCCGAGCTGATCGCGCTGCCGATGACCAACGTCTGGCACCACGACCGGGCGATCGATCGGGACGTGGCGGCGATCTTCGACCCGTTCGGCAACGCCGTGCACTCGACACTGACCTTCCCCGTGCTCGGGGAAGACGTCCTGATCACCGGGGCCGGGCCGATCGGGCTCATGGCCTGCGCGGTCGCGCAGCACGCCGGCGCGCGCTACGTGGTCGTGACCGACGTGAACCCCGTCCGGCTGGAGCTCGCCAAGCGCCTCGGCGCGACGCTCGCGGTCGACGTCCGCTCGACCCGGATCGACGAGGTCCAGCACGAGCTCGACATGCGGGAAGGCTTCGACGTCGGGCTCGAGATGAGCGGGAACCCCGACGCGCTCCACGAGATGGTCGCGAACATGTGTCACGGCGGGAAGATCGCGTTGCTCGGTCTGCCCGACGAGGACTTCGCGATCGACTGGAGCGCGGTGATCCACGACCAGCTGACGATCACCGGCGTGTTCGGCCGCGAGATGTACGAGACCTGGTACATGATGACCGTGATGCTCCAGGGCGGCCTCGACGTGTCGCCGGTGATCACGCACCGGTTCCACTACACGGCGTACGAGGAGGCGTTCGAGGCGGTGCGCTCGGGCAACGCCGGCAAGGTGCTCCTGTACTGGCGGGAGGAGCCGTGATCGGCGAGGTGCGGGGGCAGCTCGACGCGGAGCTGGACGCGATCCGCGAGGCGGGCACGTTCAAGACCGAGCGCGCCATCTCGTCGGCACAGGGGCCGCACGTGACGATCGCCGGGCGCGACGGCGACGTCGTGAACCTCTGCGCGAACGACTACCTCGGGCTCGCGAACCATCCTGAGGTCGTGGCCGCGGCGCACGAGGCGTTGGACCGGTGGGGGTTCGGGGTCGCGTCGGTGCGATTCATCTGCGGCACGCTCGAGCTGCATCAGCGATTGGAGGCTGCGCTAACCGCGTTCCTCGGAACCGAGGAGACCATCCTGTACCCCTCGTGCTTCGACGCGAACGGCGGGCTCTTCGAGACGCTGCTCACCGAGGACGACGTGGTCGTCTCCGACGCGCTCAACCACGCGAGCATCATCGACGGGATCCGGCTGTGCAAGGCCAAGCGGCTACGCTACGCGAACGGCGACATGCAGGAGCTCGAGTCGCGTCTGAAGGAGGCGGAGCGAGCCCGGCGGATCCTGATCGCGACCGACGGCGTGTTCTCGATGGACGGCTACATCGCCGACCTCCCGGCGATCTGTGACCTGGCCGACCGGTACCGCGCGCTGGTGATGGTCGACGACTCGCACGCGGTCGGCGTGCTGGGCGCACACGGACGCGGCTCGCCCGAGCATCACGGGGTCACGGAGCGGATCGACATCCTGACCGGGACGCTCGGCAAGGCCCTCGGGGGTGGAGGCGGGGGCTACACGAGCGGGCGGCGCGAGATCGTCGGGTTGCTGCGGCAACGGTCGCGACCGTACCTGTTCTCGAACAGCATCACGCCGGTCGTCGCGGCGGGGTCGCTGCGGGCGATCGAACTCCTGTCGTCGTCGACCGAGCTCGTCGACCGGTTGCGCGCGAATACGAAGCTGTTCCGGTCGCTCATGGCCAACACGGGGCTCGACGTGCTCCCCGGGGAAGGGCCGATCGTGCCGGTGATGATCGGCGACGAGCAACGGCTGACGCCGATCACCGCGGCGGCATTCGAGGAGGGACTGCACGTCGTCGGGTTCTCTTACCCGGTGGTGCCGCTCGGCACGGCTCGGATCCGCACGCAGGTCTCGGCCGGGCACAGCGAGGAGGACCTGCGGTTCGCCGCCGACGTGTTCGCACGAGTGGCTGCCGGTTAGGCGGCCGCCCCGGTCCGCAGTCCGCGGGTCGCGACCCACACGATCGTGATCGCCACCACCAGCCCGACCGCGGAGCCGACGAACAGCTGCGGAGGCCCGACGTGCTGATAGACCCAGCCGCCGACCACGCTGCCGATGATCGGGGCAAGCGCGGCGGTGCACATCTGGGCGAGCGTCTGTCCGGTGTTGCGCAGCCGGTCGGGCACGAGGGTCCCGGTCATCACCACCACGCTGACATAGACCAGCCCGAACCCGACGCCCACGGCGATCCGGATCGCCGTCACACCCGCCGGCGCCGAGACGACCGACCACGCGAGCGAGGCCGCCACGTAGACCGCGCCGCCGGCGACGAACAACCGGCGAGTGCCGAACCGGGCGATCAGCGAACTGCTCGAGCGCATGAACGGGATCTCGACGAAGGCTGAGACGCCGGCCGCGATCCCGACCAGGAACGGCCCGCCGCCGCCGGACTCGATCCGGAGCGGCACGAAGTCCCACGAGGCGTGCTGGGCGGCTCCGAACAGGAGGAGCCCGAGCAGGTAGAGCGGGAGGCGCGGCACGTGCGTGAGCGCGTCGCCGAACGAGCCGAGCCGCGAGGTCGTCTCTTGTGGCGCGGGGCGTGTCTTGGGGAACCGCCCGACGTAGACCGCGCACGCCGCGAGGCCGACCGCGTACACCGGGATCATCCACTCGAGGCCCGTCCACTGGAACAACGCACCGAGCGCGATCGCACCGACACCCCACCCGACGCTCGCCCAGAGGCGGAAGGCGCCGTAGGTATGGAGGCGGTCGGGACCGAGGAGCTCGACCGCGAGCGCATCGGTGAGCGGCGTGACCGCCGACGTCGACGCCGACAGGAGCGCGACCGCGGCCATCACCGCGGCCAGGACCGATCCCGTGACGGCGAGGATCAGGGTCGACACCGTCGCGGCGATGAGCGCCCACTGGAGCGCCCGGGTGGTGCCCGCTCGCCGATCCGCCGCGTGGCTCCAGAACGGCGCGGCCGCGATCGAGGCCAGCGCGCTCGCGCCGAGCACCAGCCCGATCTCGGTCGGGGAGAACCCGCGCCCGTTCAGCCACAGCACGAAGAACGGGATGAACCCGGACGCGACGAACCACGCGAGCGCGAACAGGCGCCGAAGGCGCAAGTCGAGGATCGCGGCGTCGGGCGCGGGCTCCATCCGCGCGCATCGTAGGCGCGGCGCCGGACCTACGCGGTCACGCCGCCGTTCGGGTTGATCTCGAAGATGGCCACATCGCGGCTCACGCCCTTCAGCTCGATCCCTTCGACCGGCGTGGCTCGGACGAGGTCTCCGACGGCTTCGAGGGTGGGTTCGGTCACGAGGATCTGCCCCGCGGTCGCGTTGTCCGACAGGCGGGATGCGAGGTTCACTTCGTTGCCCAGCACCGTGTAGTCGCTTCGGGCCTCCGACCCGATGTCCCCGACGGTGACCCACCCGGTCGTGATCCCGACCCCGACCTGGAATGCCTCGTTGTAGCGCGCCGCCCACTCGGCCTGCATCGAGCGCATCCGCTCGCGCATCTCGAAGGCCATCCGCACGGCGCGTTCCGCGTGATCGTCCTGCCGGACGGGGTCGCCGAAGAACACCATCAACGCGTCGCCCACGTATTTGTCGAGCGTCCCGCCGTTCCTGAAGACGATCTCGGTCATCTCCGAGAGGTAGTCGTTGAGCTGCGCGATCAGCTCGTCGGGCTCCATCCGCTCCGAGGCCGTCGTGAACCCGCGCACGTCGGAGAAGAACGTCGTGAGGTACTTGCGGCGCGATCCGAGGTCCAGGTCGCCGTCGCCCTGGATGATCGAGGCGGCCAGCTGCGGCGACAGGTACCGCTTCAATCGCGACATCCGTTCGAGCTCAGAGACCTTAGTATCGACCGTCTCCTGGAGGTTGGTGTTGAGGGTCTCAAGGTCGCGGTAGGCGCCGGACAGGCGACCGGCCGTGAGGTTGAGGTTGGTGGCGAGGGAACCGAACTCGTCGCGGTTCGGCACGCTCACCCGGACCGCGAAGTCACCGCCCGCGATGCGCGCGAGCGCGGTGTCGACCTTGCGCACCGGCCGGATCAGCGACCACGACAAGATCGCGCCCAGCGCGAGCGCGGCAAGCAAGCTCAACCCCGAGATCACGGCCACCACGCCCGTGAGGAGGCGGCGGTTCCTCGCGAAGGAGTCCGTCTCGGCGAGGAAGACGGCCTGTGAGGTTGCGATCAGATCGTTGAGCTCGGCCTCGAGCACGTGCGACTGCGTGTGCTCCTTGGCGATGTGCGCGTGGATCGCGCGTTGGATGAGCCCGGCATCGAACAGCTTCGTCACGCCGTCGCTGTCGCTCCGGTAGACCTCGTTGTCCGAGGCGATCCTGTCGAAGGCCCCGGGCGGCGATCCGATCGCGTAGGTCCGGATCTCCGACAGGTTGGTGTCGAACTCCGCCTTCGCCGCATAGATCTTGTCGGTCCAGTACGGGTCCGTGGGGTCGGTGAGGAGCGCCATGGCGCGGTAGTGACTCTGCGCGGTGACCTCGTAGATCATCTCGCGCGCCTGGTTCACCTGATTGCTGAGCAAGGTGAGCCGCACGACCTGGCTGTCGATCCGTTCGAGGACGACGACGCACACAACGCCCATCGACAACAGCAGCAGCGCGATCACGAGGAACCCCGCGAGGAGTTTGTGGTGCACCGTCGCCTTGACACGCGCCACGGCGTCGACGAACGGCCCGAGGAACCGGGGCGGCTGTCCGAAGTCGCCGGGATCCGGGGTCGCGAGCTCACGATCGGCGGTGGTCGACATCGTGGGCCCCCTCCCAACTGGTCGACGTGCGCTGGACCGCTCAATGTAGTCGCGCGCGACCAGCACTGCCACCGGTAGGGTGCAGGGATGCGTTTGGGCTTCGGGCTCATCACGTGCCAGCGGTTCCCGGGTGATCCGCGCAGTGACGAGGACCTCTACGCGGACGGGCTCGACCTGGCGGTGTTCGCCGAGGAACTCGGGTTCGATTCGGTGTGGGTGTCAGAGCATCATTTCGTGGACGACGGCTACATGCCGTCACTGCTGCCGATGTGCGCGGCGATCGCCGCGCGCACGAGCCGGGTCGAGATCGGCACCGGCCTGCTGCTGATCCCGCTGCACGATCCGCTCCGGATCGCCGAGGATGTCGCGGCCGTCGATCTGATCTCGCGCGGGCGGTTGATCCTCGGGCTGGGGCTCGGCTGGCGCGCCGAGGAGTTCGAGGGGTTCGACGTGCCGCCCGGGGAGCGCGCTGGGCGGCTGGAGGACGCGGTCTCGGTGCTCCGCGGGGCGTGGGCCGGCGAGCCCGTGTCGGGGGAGGGCTCAGAGGTGATCGTGACGCCGCGGCCGCGCCGCGCGGGCGGACCACCGATCTGGATCGGCGCGTCAGCGGAGCGCGCGGTGCGGCGGGCCGGCCGGATCGCCGACGGGTTCATCGCCAGCGGTGACATGCCCGAGGCGTTCGGTGAACAGGTTCGCTGGGCGATGGACGAGCGCGGTGGGCGCCCCTTCGCCGTCGGTCTGCATATGTCGACCTTCGCGTGGAACGGTCCCGACGCGTGGGAGTTGATCCGGCCGCACCTTCGGTACGTGTCGTGGAAGTACGACGACATGGAGGACGCGCGCCTGCGATCGGGGCCGTCGATCGCGCCCCCGCCGATGACCGCCGAGGAGGAAGGGGCGCTTCGCGACGAGATCGTGCTCGGCACGCCGCCCGAGGTGGCCGAGCGGATCCGAGGTTACGAGGACACCGCCGGCACCGAGCTGCACTTCATGGCCGACCTCTACTGGCCCGGGATGGAGCCGTCGCTGCAACGCGAGACGATGCGGATCTTCGCCGAGGAGGTCGCGCCCCTCCTGCGCTAGCCGAGCAGCGCTTTGCCCATCTCCTTGCGGTACCGCTCGTTGAAGTCGTACAGGAACCGATCCTGCCGCGGGTACACACCGGTGGTGAACGCGCGTGAGCCCACGCCGGTCTGCGCGCGTTGGCAGACCTCCCAGTCCTGTTTCGAGATCAGGTCCCACAGCTCCACGACCGGCTCCGGTTTGAACACCGCCGGATCGGCGATCGTCTCGGGCCGGAACAGGTACTCCGACACGACGGTCGTGCGCTTCGGCCCCTTCGGGAACCCGATGTAGTACATCACGCAGTCCGGGTGCAGGTTGATCATCAGGTTCGGGAACTGGTAGGCGCCGAAGTACATCGAGTAGTCCTCGGGCTCCAGGTCCGGGAGCTTCGGAAGCGACGACTCGCCGCTCATCGTGAAGCTCGTCGCGCCGTCGCGCATCCAGTTGCCGTCGTCGCGCGTCACCTCGTCCCACACCTCGCCGAACCGGAACAGCGGCACCACCTGCACGAGCTCGGGGTGCACGGTCGGGCAGTGCAGGCACTCGTTGTAGTTCTCGACGATGATCTTCCAGTTCGCATCGACCTCGTAGACGATCCGCACGCCGACCCGCAGCTCGTCCAGCTTGAACCGATCGAACATCGACAGCGACTCCGCCCCTTCGTGCATCTGTTCGAGCAGTGGCCGTGGCGACCCGGTCGTCAGGTTCAGGAAGATGAAGCCGCCGAACGTGTCGATGGGGAACCCGTGCAGCGGGTAGTCGCGCCGCTCGAACCGCTCGTACTCCTTCACGTTCGGCGTGCCGATCAGCGACCCGTCCAGCCCGTACACCCATCCGTGGTACGGGCACGTGAAGGCCTTGCGCACGTGACCGCTCGCCGGCTCGTCGTCGAGGAACTTCGTGCCGCGGTGGCTGCACACGTTGTAGAAGCCGTGCAAGGTCCGATCCTCGTCGCGCACGATGAAGACCGACTCGCCGGTGATGTCGCGCACGATGTAGTCCCCGGGGTTGGGCAGCTCCTCCTCGCGACCCACACAGACCCAGTCGCCCCACCAGATCCGCTCGCGTTCCTCGTCGTAGACGGCGTCGCTCGTGTACTCGGCGCCGGACAGGGTCGGGCGCGGCTGCCAGTCCTGCTCGTCGTATCGCAATGCTGTCTGACTGGCCATCGGTGCAGCTCCTTGTAACTCGGGCCGGGTGGGTGAGTCCGGTCAAGGATAGCGAGGTCGCGCGGGCCGGCGTGAACCTAGACGCGCAGCGGGGGGAACCGTGTGCGGAGCCCCTTCGCCTGGACCTGGTACAGCGCTTCGGGTTTGGGAAGGCCCGCCAGCCGGTGCTCGCCGAGGCTGCGGAAGCGTACGCCCCGCGGCGTGTCGCCGTCGACCGCGTGCGAAGACACGACGATCTGGCCGCCGTGCGCCACGGAGCAGATGCGCGCGACCGTATGGACGGACAGCCCTACGTAGCCGGAGTCGGTGAGCGCGGGCCGCCCACCGTGGATACCCGCCCGAACGAGCACCTCGACGTCGCCCGGCCATGACCACTCGCGCAGCGTGCCGAACAGTTCGATCGCGGCCAGCACCGCGGCGTCGGACCGTTCGAACACCGCGAAGAACTCGTCGCCGTGGCTGTCGACAGGGTGTCCGCCGGCGCCGGCGACGGCCGTCCGCGTGCAGGCGCGCACGTCGCGGAGCAGCGCCGCGTAGTCGTCGCCGAGCTCCCGGAGCAACGCGGTCGACCCCTCGATGTCGGTGAGCAGGAACGTCACGATCCCGGTCGGGAGCGTCGGCCCCCGCGCGCGCGAGGACCCGAGCTGGGTGTTGATGAACCCGACGGGCATGATGCCGAACCGCTTCGCGGCGTGCAGCAACCGCCGGCGTGCTCGGTCGCGCGCGGCGTCGTCTTCCCACGCCACGCGGTCGAAGCGCGCGAGCGCGTTCCGCACGTGCGCCTCGTCGTTGATCGGGAGGCGGCGCGCCCCCCGCGAGTCGATGTAGGCGAAGGCTCGATCGGGGAGCTCCGCCCGTTCGCGGGCGCTGAGCTTTGCCATCGCCCGACGATACCGCCGGCGACCGACAGCCGCGCCTCGGGGCGGCGGATCAGGCGTCGATGACGATCCGCGGCGAAACCGTGGTGAGCTCGACGAGCTCGAGCACGCGTCGGACGGGCTCGCTGGGCTTGCGCAGCACGAGGTGGCCGTCGCGCATCCGGTCGGCGGTGTGGAGCAGCGCCAGGAGCCCCGAGCTGTCGATGAACGTGAGCGCGCGCACGTCGAGGATCAGGTCACCGGGGTCGGCGGTGAGCGATGTGACGGCCCTCGTCAACGTCTCGGTGTCCGCCATGTCGAGCTCGCCGTCGAGCACGATCGTGCGTTCGTCGGCGAGGACCTCGATCCGCAGCGGCTCGTTGGGGATCTGGCCCACGGGTCGCACCTTAGTCCGGGCGCTCGGCGCCGGCCATCGCGGGGGCGCCCAGCGGGACCACGCGCCGACGGAGGACGACCTTGGTGCCTGGGTCCAGCCGCTCGACCTCGACATCGTCCATCAGGGTGCGCATCAACGGGATGCCGCGACCGCGAGCGGGGTCCGGGTCCGACGCGAGCCACACCCCATGGTCCACGACCGTGATCGTGACGACGCTGTCCACGACGTCGCCGGCGATCTCCACTGGGCCTGCTGACCCCCGATACCCGTGCTCGATCGCGTTGGCGGCGGCCTCGTTCGCAGCGAGGACCACCGCCTCGGCATCCTCCGGGGGGCATCGACGGAGGTCGAGCCAGGCGCGCAGCCGGTGGCGGAGCGGTCGCAGCTCCTCGGGCGATCCGTCGAGCGTCGCGGCGAACGAGATCGGGGATCCCGTCCGGAGCACCAGCACGGCGGCGTCGTCGGTTCGTTCCCGCGGCCCGAGCAGTGTGTCGACGACCTCCTCGACGAGCTCGGCGGGGTCACGATCGCTCGTGCGCTCGAGCGTGGCGCGCAGCCGATCGACCCCGCGGTGGAACGGTTCGTCGCGCCGCTCGATCAAGCCGTCGGTATAGAGGATCAGCGTCGACCCCGGCGGCAGGATGCAGCTGCCTTCCTCGCGATCGCCGTCGTACCCGGCCGCGAGCAGCGGCGACCGGCCCCCTTCGAGCACGACGGCGCGGCCGTCCAGGCACGCAACGGGCGGCGGGTGCCCCGCGCACGCGTAGACGAACGCGCCCGACATCGGGTCATATTCGCCGTAGGCGACCGTCGCCAGCTCGGTGCCCGGGGCGCTCGCGGCGAAGCGGTTCAGTGCCTGCAACGTCGCGCCGGGACCCCGCATCTCGAGCGCGAGCCCGCGCAGGGCGCTGCGCAGTTGGCCCATCGCCGCGGCGGCGCGCAGCCCGCGACCGACCACGTCGCCGATCGATACGCCGAGGCGGCCGTCGGGCAGCTCGATCACGTCGTACCAATCGCCGCCGACGTCGAGGTACTCCGTCCCGGCCGAGTACCAGGTCGTGACCTGCGCACCGTTCCAGGAGGAGATCGGCTCGTGCGGCAGCAGGCTGTCTTGGAGGATCCGCGAGATCTCCCGTTCACGCTGGGACACGCGGGCCCGCTGGGTCGCCTGCGCCGCCTCCGATGCGATGGCCGTGAGGAGGTCGAACTGCTCCACGTCGAACGGCTGCGGCCTCTCGAAACTGACGAGCAGCGCGCCGATCGTGGCGCCGCCCACGATCATCGGGAGCTCCGCGATGGCTTCGCCGAGATCGGCGGCGAGCTCCGGATACCGGTCGCGGACGGCGTCGATGTTGCCGAGCAACGCCGAGCGTCCGCGCTGGATCGCGACGCGGCCGGGTGCGGCGTCGTCGGTACGGATCGCCTCGAGCACCGGGCGCGGATACCCGCGGGCCGCCGCGACGTCCACGGCATCCCCGTTGCCCCCGTCGAGCAGGATCACGGCGGCCGCGCACGCCCCGAGCACGTCGAGTGCGGTCGACGTGAGGACCGCGGCGATCGCCCCCGCCGTCTGGCTCGCGGCGAGCTCCGCGATCAGGTGCTGGATCTGCTCGGTGCGGCGGCTCCGGGCCATCTCGCGCTCGTAGAGCTGCGAGCGCTCCAGGGCGATCGCCGCTTGGTGGCCGATCGTGCGGGCGAGGCGGCGCTCGGGCCGGTCCAAGGCGCTTTCGTCGGCGAAGACGAGCGTCATCACCCCGAGCACTCGGTCCTTCACCACGTAGGGGATCGCGATGCTCGACCGAGCGATCCCGTCGAACAGGAAGGCGCCGCGTGGGTACCGGCGCCGCCACTCGTCGTGCGTCGAGACCCACTCCACCGTGCCGCTGGCGAACGCGGCGCACATCGCCATGTCGGCGTCGACCGGGATCTCGTCGAGCCGCCCGGAGGCGGCCGAGGCGAAGACGCCGCGCGCCGCGATCAGACGCAGGACG
Source organism: uncultured Actinomycetes bacterium (assembly GCA_963799625.1). Lineage (GTDB taxonomy): Bacteria > Actinomycetota > UBA4738 > UBA4738 > HRBIN12 > AC-51. The sequence continues at coordinate 73,666 of CAWCXU010000001.1, forward strand.
TCGCCGTCGACGAGATAGGCGCCCGCCCCGATCGCGCGGAGCGCGTCCATCGACGCGTCGAGCGCGCTCGCGGCGACCTCCTCGACCGCGACGGCCTGGCTCAGCGCGTCCGAGACGGCCTGGAGCCGTGACAGGCGGGAGAGTGCGCGCTCGAGGTCGCGGCGGGTGCGTCGCTCGGTGTCGAGTAAGCGAGCCCGGTGGACCGCCGCGCCGACGCGTTCGGCGAGCGACTCGAGCACCTCGCGGATCTCGGTGGCGAGCGCCGCGTCGTCTCGACGTCCGAGCGCGAGGAACCCGAGCGCGTCCCCACCGCTCCTCAGCGGCAGGAGCAGCACCGAGACGATCCCGATCGCCTCGAGCTCGTCTCGTCGGCGTTCGGTGCGCCGGCGGAGCGCGTCGCCGGTCAACGATCGCATGGGGAGCCGCGCCGTGCCGTCGACCGTGGCATCCCAGAGCCCTTCGAACAGCTGCGCCGACGCGCCGACCTGACGCGCGACCGTCACGCGGTTCGCGTCCGCGTCGATCAGCAGGAGCCCGCCGATCGTCGCATCGACGAGCTCCATCGAGAACGTGACCGCGGGCTCGGCGACCTGGTCGACCGTGGTGGCCTCGGCGATCGCCGTCGTCGCCGTCTGCAAGGCCTCTGCGCGTTCCGATGCCGCCCGTGCGTCGCGGTATAGGATCGCTCGCTGCAGCGCCTGTCCACACTGGCCTCCGATCGCTTCGAGCAGGCGGACGGCCCCGGCGTCGAAGTGCCCGGTCTCGCCGCTGCTCGTGATCAGGACACCCGCCGCGTCGCCGGGAGCCCCCACGGGAGCGAAGACCCGCGAACGGAACGGCAGGTGGTCGATCAGGCCCGCGAGGCGCGGATAGGCGGCCACCAGCGCCTCGCTCGTCTCGAAGACCAGGCTCGCACCGGAGGCGATCACGTCCGCGACCGGCGAGGTCCCCGTCTCGATCGTCGTCGGCAACAACGCGCGGAGGTCGTCCGGATAGACGTCGGTCTCGGCGTAGCGCACCGACGTGCGTGTCGCGTCGACGATCGCGAGCAGGCATGCGTCGGCGCCCACCGCCGCGCACGCCGACCGGGTCGTGACCAGCTCGACCTCGAGCACCGTGAGGGCGCCGCCGAGGTCGGCCGTCACGCCCTGCAGCATCCGCGTCTGCTCGTCGGAGCGGCGCGCCGCGTCGAACAACCGGGCGCGCTCGAGCGCCTGTGCGATCCGATCGGCGACCTCGAGCGCGTAGGCCTGCTCACCGGCGTCGAACGCGCGTTCCTGCTCGTACGCGACATACAGCACGCCGAGCACCCCCCGGTCGCTGCGGAGCGGCAGCACCGCCCGCCCCTCGTAGTCGAGCAACTGGCCGGCCAGGTCGGGGAAGGACTCGATCAGGGCATCCGCCGATCCGTAGAACGCGCTGGCCCGGTCACGGACGCCGCGCGTGATCGGCGTGTCCTCCACTTCGATCGACACCGAGCGCCACGGGTCGCGCTTGCTTTCGAACCCGCGCAGTCGGGTGATCGCGATGGATCGCTCGTCGGACTCGGTCAGGCCGAGCGCGCCGGCGGGCGCCTCGAGCGCGTCGAGCGCCTCCAGGAAGACGGCGTCGGCCACTTCCTGGACCGAGGTCGAAGAGCTGAGCGCCTGCGTCACGCGATCGAGACGCTCGGCCCGGGCGCGGCGACGGCGTTCGGCGGAGATGTCGGTGCCCACGACGATCACGCCGTCGATGTCGTCGCCGGGACCGCGCAGCGGGCTCTTCGTCGTCAGGACGGTCGTGCCCTCGACGTCGTCCTCGATCCGGATCGGATCGGCGCCCGTGAGGACGGCCTGGTCTTGCGCGTCGCGCCGGTCCCAATCGATCAGATCGAGCTCGCGGTCGGTGCGTCCGACCGCGGCACCGGGCGCGACGCCGAGCGTCGCGCTCATCGCGTCGTTCGCGATCAGGTAGCGGCCGGCACGATCCTTCACGCCGAGCGCCACGCCCATCCCTTCGGCGACCGCCGACAGCAACGCTTCGCTCGCTCGCACCAACGTCTCGGCGGCCCGTTGGGCGGTCACCTCGAGCGCGGCGCCGAGGAACGGCCCCGCGACGACGCCGGGCTCCAGCGCGTAGCCCTGGTCGTGGACCGTCGCGTACGTGCCGTCGTCGCGACGCAGGCGGTACTCGGTGGCGAACGGCTCGTTGCGCCGCATCGCCGCCCGGCACGCCTCGAACGCGTCACGGTCGTCGGGGTGCACGCTGCCGGCCCATCCATCGCCCATCGCCTCCGCGGGCTCGCGGGCGAGGATCCGGGTCCAGGCCGCGCTGACGTAGGTGCAGCCCGCCTCGGGGTCCCACAGCCACACGATCGCGGGCGCGCGCTCGAGCACGTCCGACAGCCGTTCCGGCGGGAAGGCTTCGGACGGGGTGGCGGCGCGGGGTGCGGGTCGCTCCGGCATCGTGAGGTACCCATCCTCTCGCGCAACGCTCGCCGGGACCACCCGACGTTGCGCCCGGGCGCACGCTTCGATGCTCGTTGGCCCCGCGCCGGCCACGGTCCGGGTAGCCTCATCGCGTGCCGCTCCCGCTCGAGGACTACGCGCTGATCGGGGACACCCACACGGCCGCCCTCGTCGGACGCGACGGGTCGATCGATTGGCTGTGCCTGCCGAGGTTCGACTCGGGCGCCTGCTTCGCGGCGTTGCTCGGAGATCCCTCGCACGGGCGCTGGTCGATCGCGCCGACCGAGCCGTTCCGGACGCGTCGCCGCTACCGGCCGGACACGCTCGTGCTCGACACGGAGCACGAGACCGCGAGCGGCACGGTGCGCATCACGGACTTCATGACGCCGCGGCGCGCCCAGGCCCGGGTGGTGCGGATCGTCGAGGGGGTTCGAGGCGTTGTGCCGGTCCGCAGCGAGCTGCTGCCGCGCTTCGACTACGGCCTCGCGGTCCCGTGGCTGCGCGAGGTGCCGCAGGGCGTGCGTGCGGTCGCGGGACCGGACGCCGTGCACCTGCGCACCGAGGCGCCGATCGACGTCACGACCGGCACGGTGGCCTCGGATCTCATGGTCCGCGCCGGGCAGCGGGTCTCGTTCGTGCTCACGTGGCATCGCTCCTACGAGCCGGTGCCGGCCAAGATCGACCCCCTCGACGCGCTGCGCAACACCGTCCGGTACTGGACGCGGTGGTCCGCACGGTGCGAGTACCGGGGGGAGTGGCGCGACGCGGTGATGCGGTCGCTGATCACGCTGAAGGCGCTCACCCACCGCCCGACCGGCGGGATCGTCGCCGCACCCACGATGTCGCTGCCCGAGGAGCTCGGCGGCGCGCGGAACTGGGACTACCGGTTCTGCTGGCTCCGCGACGCCACCTTCACGCTCTACAGCTTGCTGATGGCCGGCTATGACGACGAGGCCGAGGCCTGGCGCGAGTGGCTGCTGCGTGCGGTCGCCGGCGACCCGCGCGACCTGCGGATCATGTACGGGATCCGCGGGGAACGCCGGATCCCCGAGATCCCCGTCGAGTGGCTCCCGGGCTACGAGGAGTCGCTGCCGGTGCGGGTCGGCAACGACGCGTCGAGCCAGTTCCAGCTCGACGTCTACGGCGAGGTGCTGGACCTGCTCTACCAGTCCGCGCGCGAGGGTTTGCCGCACGAATCCGCCGCGTGGGAGATGGAGCTGCGGATCATGGATGTGCTCGAATCGAACTGGCGCGAGCCCGACGAGGGGATCTGGGAGGTGCGCGGCGGACGCCAGCAGTTCGTCCACTCGAAGATGATGGCGTGGGTCGGCGTCGATCGCGCGATCCGATCGGTCGAGCTGTTCGGGTTCGACGGCCCGGTCGAACGCTGGCGCGCGCTCCGCGACGAGATCCACGACGAGATCTGCCGCGAGGGCTACGACGACGACCTCGGTAGCTTCACGCAGGTCTACGGGTCGAAATCGCTCGACGCCTCCTTGCTGATGATGCCGTTGCTCGGGTTCCTGCCGGCGAACGATGAGCGCGTGGTCGGCACCGTCGCCGCGATCCAGGACCGTCTGATGGTCGACGGGTTCGTGCGGCGCTACGACACCTCGACGCATATCGACGGACTCCCCGGGAGCGAGGGCGCCTTCATCCCGTGCACGTGCTGGCTCGCGGACTGCCTGGCGCTGCAGGGACGGGATGCCGAGGCGCGCGAGCTGTTCGAGCTCGTGCTCGACGTCCGCAACGACGTCGGGCTGCTGTCCGAGGAGTACGACACGGTCCGGCGGCGGATGGTGGGCAACTTCCCTCAGGCGTTCTCGCACGTGTCGGTGATCGGGACCGCGCGGAACCTCTCGCGCGGGGAGGTCGGCCCCGCGGATCGCCGCCGCCGGCCCCTCGGCGCCGGGCTGCGCGCGCGGTCGGGCCGCGGGCGCCGATGACCCCGGCTCCAAGGACGCTGATCGAGATCTCGGCGCACCTGGCCGAGGCGGCGATCCTGCTGGACTTCGACGGCTCGCTCGCGCCGATCGTCGAGGATCCTGCTGCGGCGCGGCCGCTGCCCGAGGCCGTTCCCGTGCTCACCGACCTGTGCGCACGGGCGGGCGCCGTCGCGGTGATCAGCGGCCGGCCGGAGGCGTTCATCCGCGAGGTGCTCGATGTGCCGAAGCTCGAGGTGGTCGGGCTCTACGGGTTGTCCGCCCACCCGCCGCTCGACGACGACGTGCGTTCGGGGCTCGCGGCGGTCGCCGGCGCGGAGCCGGGCGTCGAGCTCGAGGACAAACGCGTGAGCATCGCGTTGCACGCGCGCCGCGCGCCCGAGCCCGAAGCCGCGCTCGACCGGATGCGCCCGGCCGTGCGCGCCCTCGCCGTCGAGCACGGGCTCACGTCGTTCGAGGGGAAGCTCGTGCTCGAGGTGTCGCCCCCCGGCGCCCGCAAGGGCGGTGCGGTGCAGCAGTTGTTGGACCGTTTGAGTCCACCGGCTGCCCTCTATGCGGGCGACGACCTGGAGGACCTGGAGGCGTTCGACGCGCTCCAGGGGCGCGGCATCGCGACGTGCCGGGTCGCGGTGGTCGCCTCAGGGACGCCCGCGCGCCTCGTCGAGGTCGCTGATGTTCAGGTGCAAGGGCCCCTCGGGCTCCTCGACCTCCTCCGAACGCTGTGAGGCGATCCCGCGCACGACGTCGAGGTCGCGCAGCTGCGCCGTCAGCCAGCGCACGGGGTTGCGCGCAAGCACCGCGCGCGTGAGCCCTCGCGCACGCCTGACGCGTTCCTCGCGCGGCATCTCGAGCCCCGCCGCGATCGCCTCGGCGGTCTCGGCGACGTCGAAGGGGTTGACCGCGAGCGCGTGGCGGCCGAGACGCGCGAACGCGCCGGCGTTCTGCGACAGGATCAGCGAGCCCTGCTGCCGGTTCACGAGCGGCCCCTCCATCGCGACGAGGTTCATCCCGTCGAAGATCGGGTTCACGAGCAGCGTGTCGTAGATGCCGTACGCCGCGACCGCGCGCGCGTAGCTCTCGTCGGTGCGCACCTCGATGGGCTGCCAGCCCGCGCCGCCGAACTTCGCGTTGATCATCTCGACCATCTCGCGCACGCGCTCCCCGTACACCTGGTACTCGGGGATCTCGGTGCGCGAGCGCGGCAGGAGCGCGAGGAACCGCACCTTGCCGTGCCAGTCGGGCCGGTCGTGCAGGAACGTTTCGAACGCCTGGAACCCGCGCACGATGTTCTTCGACAGCTCGAGTCGGTCGACGCGCACGAGCAGCTTCGCGTCCTCTTTCCACTCGACGAGGTCCTTGCGGATCTTCGTGACCTCCTTGCTTCGGGAGGTCGCGCGCAGCGGTTCCGGATCCAGCGACACCGGATAGGTTCGGACGAGCACCGTTCGGTCGCCGATCCGGATCCGGCGCCGACGGACGTCGACGTGCGCATCGCGGAGCGTGTCGCGCGCGCACAGCAGGAAGTTCTCGGCCCAGCGTTCGGCCTGGAAGCCGAGCACGTCGGCGCCGAGCATCCCGCGCAGCAGCTCCTCGCGGATCGATGAGGGGAGCACCCCGAGGAACGACTGCCCCGCGAAGGGCGTGTGCGTGAAGTGCGCGATCCGCGCGTTGGGTTGCAGCTGTCGCAGGAACGCGGGGACGAGCGACAGGTGGTAGTCCTGCACGAGGTAGACCGGGTCGCGGTCGGCGTGCTGGTCGAGCGACTGCGCGACCATCCGGTTGACCTCGCGGTAGTCGTCCCAGATCTCGCGCGTCTCGGCGTCCCACGACGGCAGGTACGACAGGTCGAACAGATGGTGGTGCAGCTGCCATAGGACCCGGTTCGAGATCCCGTTGTAGTAACCGGCGAACAGCTCGGGCGGGATGTCGACGAACCCGGCGCGGCCTGCGGGCTCGACCTCGGTGGTCGCACCGGTGGCGGCGATCTCGCGGTCACCGTCGGTCATCGCGGCGGCGAGCCACGTGGCGTCGGATTCGAACAGCACACCGGCGATCGCCGTCACGAGCCCGCCCGAGCCGCGGTCGCCAACGAGCTCGCCGTCGGCATCGCGACGGAAAGAGACCGGACCTCGGTTGGACGCCACGACGAGCGGAGACTCGAACGCCGCGGCCTGCGGTTGCGGCATGCCGGTACCCATAGTAGTCAACGGCTGCCGAACCGGTGCCGCTCGTGTGGTGTAGGGCCGACGGGGGACCTGACCCTCACACTCAGTGGTCGGTCGCGTCCTTGACGCTCTGCTTGAGCTTCTTCCCGGCGTCCTTGAGGTCGCCGGTGGCCTTCCTGGCGTCGCCCTTCACCTGATCCTTGCGACCCTCGCGCTCGAGGCGCTCGTCGTCGGTGACCTTGCCGGCCGCCTCTTTCACCTTGCCCTTGGAGCGCTCCAGGGTGCCCTTCGTCTTGTCGCTCTCGCTGCTGCTCATGACGTTGCCTCCTCGACGTGTCGTTCTCAGAGGTGTTCCCGATGGGTCCGCGCTGAAACCTCGATGTCAGCCGGGCGCGATGGTGCCGCGAAGCTTCGCGAGGGTCACGGTGAGGATGCGCGAGACGTGCATCTGCGAGATGCCGATCTCCGCCGCGATCTCGGACTGCGTCTTGTTCTCGAAGAAGCGGAGGTACAGGATGCGGCGCTCTCGCGCGGGCAGCTCGCGGATCGCCGGGGCGACGTCGACCCACCCGGTGGCGAGCTCGAAGCGTTCGTCGATCTCGCCGAGGGCGTCGCCGGGCGCCGGGGCATCCTCGTCGGCCCGGCTATCCAGCGACGAGGCGGTGAACGCCTGCGCGGCGTCGACGGCCTCGATCACGTCGGACTCGGACTCACCGATCGCCTCGGCGATCTCGGCGAACGACGGAGACCGACCGAGGGATTGCTGCAGGTCGGGAAGCGTCCTGTTCACGATGAGCGCGATCTCCTGCAGCCGCCGCGGCACGCGGACCGACCACGCCTTGTCGCGGAGGTGCCGCTTGAGCTCGCCGACGATCGTCGCCGCGGCGTACGTGGAGAACTGGACGCCGCGCTCGGGGTCGAACCGATCCGTCGCCTGCAGGAGCCCGATCTCGGCGACCTGGACGAGGTCCTCGAGCGCCTCACCCCGCCCACCGTAGCGTCGCGCCAGGTACAGCACGAGGGGATGACACTCGCGCACGATCGTCTCCCTGCGCTCGGCGGCGGGGACGCCGTGCGCGAAGGCCTGGGCGATCCGCTCGTCGCGCTCGCGCCTGCTGGTCGCCGTCTCGGTGTCGGGAGCGGTCACGTGCCGAATCCGAACCGCAAGCCGATGCACGGCCCGTCGTCGGTCATCGACTCGCCGGCCTCGTCCGCCAGCGTGTCGATCACGACCCAGGAGAAGGCGTCGATGTCGGGACCGATCGGCCACCGACCGATCGCCGTGGTCGGCATCGTGAGGTCGACGCGCACCGTGTCGCCTTCGACGGTGATGACCTGGCGGATCGTTCCCTGTGAGCCGGATGCTTGGATCAAGCGTCCCGCGGCCTCGGACACGGCGAGGCGCAGATCGTCGACGCGGTCGAACCCCAACGGGGTGCGTCCGGCGACGACGCCGGCGACCGAGCGCAGGATGTCGATCGCGTTCGGGGTCGCGGGTACCGTCACCGACACTGGACCGAACGTCGGTGTGCCCACCCCACCTATACTAGCCACGACATCCACCGGCCCCGGATGCAGACACGCGCGCCGCGCAGGAGGGGAGAGCGCCGATGGCGACGATGACCGTGACGCCCTCCACGTATGAGTCCTGGGGCGTGCTCACCGTCGACGGCGAGCTCGATCTGTCCACGGGACCCGAGCTCCGCGACGCGCTGAACACGCTCGCGAACGGCCACGAGCGCATCGCGATCGACCTACGCGCGGTCACGTTCATGGACTCCACGGCCCTGGGTGTGATCGTGGCCGCCATGAAGCGCGCGCGGGAGCGCGGCGGCGAGCTCGCGCTCGTGGGGCCCACCGGGTCCCCGCGCAAGGTGCTCTCGATCACCGCGTTGGACCAGATCGTGCCGATCGTCGACGACCCGGCGGGGCTGGCCGGGGTCGTCTGAGCGTGCCGGACGATCGCGGACCCTACGAGCTGTCGGTGCCCGCGGATCCCGCGGGTCTGTCCACCGTCCGTGCGTTCCTGCGCGCGGTCGCCCGCTCCATCGACTCGGAGCCCGAGCGGTCCGACGACCTCGAGCTCATCGTCTCGGAGGTGGGCGCGGCGCTGGTCGAGGGAGCCTCCACGCGGCTGCGGATCGAGGTGCGGGCCGATGCGGCCGTGTTCGAGGTCGCGATCGACGGTGACGCGCCGCCGTCGGCGCCCGACGACAACCCGATCCGCAGGGATCTGCTCGCGACGCTTGCGCCCGACACGACATGGACCGATCAGGGCGCTCGGTTCAGCTTGTCGCTCGAGCCGGGCGGAGAAGGGTCCGCGCAAGCGCGATAGATCTGCACCGCTCGCCGTCCCCGGACCGACGTTTCCGTCCGCGCGCGTGGGGTAGGCGGTAGCCATGCAGACGAAGATCCGCGCAGAACGCCCGGAGCCGGGACCGGATCCCGGCCCGACCCCGGGACCGCAGCCCGAGCCCGGACCGCCTCCGCCCTCGCCGGGACCGATCCCGGTGCCGCCGCCGCTCTGAGCGGCTCCGGATCGCCGGATCACGCGGCCCGACGTCGGCTCCGCTCGCCGGCGATGAGCGCGAGCACCGCCGCTTCGATGTGGGTGCGCGCCGCGTCGCCCCATCGCCCGGGAGCCACGTCGTCTGGCACCGCGGCCAGGTCCGCGGCGATCGTCGAGCCGTCCCGGAACCGGTCGAAGATCCGGGGGTCGATGTAGGACGTGCGGCAGACCGCCGGTGTGTTGCCGAGGACGACAGCGACGCCACGGACCACCTGGGCGATCTCGCGGTCGACCGCGCGGGCCGACCGTGTGTCGTCGTCCTCGGCCCCGGCGAGCCCGACCGCGGCGAGCACGGTCGCGTGCCACGTGCGGAAGTCCTTCGCCGATGCCTCCACACCGACGCCATCACGGAGGTAGGTGTTCACGTCGCCGGCGCGCACGGGCACGAGGCGACCGTCGTCACCCTCGTAGACGAACAGGCGCCGGCCGCCGCCGCGCCGGGCATCGAGCGCGCGGAGCACCCGCAGGGCATCGGGATCGCGGACGTCGTGCGTGCGCTCGGCGCCGCCTTTGCCTCGGTAGTGGAACACCGCGCGGGTCCGACCCACCCGGACGTGGTCCCGCCGGATCGTGGTGAGTCCGAACGAGCCGTTGTCCCGCGCGTACGTGTCCGACCCGATCCGGAACGTCGTCGCGTCCAGCAGCCGGACCGTGCACGCGAGGACGCGCTCGCGGGCGAGGCCCCGGCTCGACAGGTCGTGGGCGACCTGCACGCGGAGGTCCGGCAGGCCCTGCGCGAAGACCTCGATCCGGCGGAACTTCTCGGCAGCTCGCCGCTCGTTCCACCGGTCGTGGTAGCGGTACTGCTTGCGTCCTGCCGCGTCGACGCCGACCGCCTGGATGTGTCCCGCGGGGTCGGGGCAGATCCACACGTCGGTCCACGCGGGCGGGATCGCCAGCGCAGCGATCCGCTCGAGGGTGGCCTCGTCGCGGATCGGATCGTCATGATCGTCGACGTAGCGGAAACCCCGGCCCTGCACCCGGCGGTGGACGCCGGGGCCGTGCGGCCGGCTCCGCCGGAGCCGGCTCACGGCCCCGGCTCGGTCGGGAACGCGAAGGTGCCCGGCGGCTCCGCCGCCGGGCACCCCCGATCCTGCCGCACCCGAGGAGCGCGCATCAGCCGTTGTCGGCGTAGGCGCGCTCGGGCGTTGTGGTCGCAGTGGTTGCGTCGTCGACCCGAACGATGCGGTCACCGTCACGCGTGAGCGCTCCACCGATCGCGCCGCCGATCCCCGCGGCGAGGAACCCGCCCAGGATCGTCCAGAAGGTGCCCCACAGGGCGCCGTAGACGACCGGGCTGGTCGCCTGGTTCGTCTGGACGTCGTTCGTCAGCTGCCCCACGCTGAAGACGTTGAGGATCGCGGGGATCCCCACCGACAGCGTCACGAGCAGCAGCAGGCCCCAGATCGTCGCGCCGTGCAGGAAGCCCGTCCCGACCCCTCGCACGCCCGAGAGGTAGCCGGCGAGCAAGCCCGCCAGGAACAGGCACCCGACCGCGGACGCGCCGATGAACCACTCGATGTTCCGCTGGATCATGTCGACGTTCGACGCACGCGCCAGAGCGAGCCACAGGCTCGTCAACAGGGCGAGCGTGGCGAACCCGAGGAGCGTGCCCGCGAATACGGCGCTCCACCGGATCAAGGTTCGGCCGGCCTGCTCCCCGTCGTTGGTGCTCATCGTGCGCGTCGTGGTGATGGGTTGCGCGACCGTCATGGCCCGACCCACCCTTCGTGCTCCGTCACGCGCTCCTCACCGTGCGGTGTCGCGGTGATCTGCTCTCGCTCCGTCGTGGAGCGACGCGAACCCATCACGACCAACATCAGTCCGACGAGGACCGCAAGCACTCCCACCAACAGCAGGATGCCGCCCGCGGTCACGACGTCGAATCCGGTCGGGTTCGCTTCGATCGCGTAGCGCATGATCGCGCCGACGACCGCAAGCACGACACCGAGTCCGATCAATCCTGAACCAGTGCCTGTACCCATGGTCCGTTCCTCCTTCCGCGCCCGGCCCCTTGCCGGTCGCGCCGGTGGCCGCGGTGTCGCGGCCGACGACGGTTTCCCCGCAGGGAGCTCCGTTCAAACCCGCCACCCACCCGTTTCAGACCAGCGCGGCGGGGTACGGCTCAAGCGTGGTCGGCGCCCGCCGGCCTACGACGGATCGACCCAAGGAGGAGAGCCGCCATGGACCTGATGGAGCGAGCCAACGACCGGCGCCGCGTCCTCATGCGTGACCGCATCGAGCACAAGCTCGACGACGCGCTGCGTGACAACGTGCGACTGGAGCAGGCGAACGAACTGCTGAAGGCAGAGCTCGAGCGCGAGGACCGCGAGCGCGACCACCTCTGGGGCGCCCTCGACAAGGGGTCACGCGGCCGCCGCGGTTCCGGGCGGATCCGTCGGATCGTCGTCTTGGGGGCCGGCGTGGGTACCGCCTACGTGATCGGCGCGAAGGCCGGCCGCGGCCGGTACGACGAGCTCGTCGCGTGGTGGGACCGGATGCGTGGTCGCGCCACCGAGATGCAGGACGACATGCAGCGGTCGATGTCGGCCAAGGCGACCGACATGACGAACGATCTCGCCGGCAAGATCGAGCAAGGCGCCGCCAAGACCAGTGACGCGATCGAGGACACCGGCCACAAGGCGGCCGACTCGGTCCGTTCGGCGAGCAAGGCATAAGGACGCCGATGTGCGCCGGAGAGCCTAGCCGCGCACATCTGGCGTGACGCCCCGGCGCGTTCACCGTCTGGCAGGTTCGCTGGGTCGACGGCGGCGCGCCGGGGCCGGGGCCGGAACGGCGGCGCGCCGGGGCCGGGGCCAGGTTCGGCGCGGTAGGCGTCGCGGATCGGGCACCCCCGCCTCATGTCGACCGAACAGGCACAGGAACGCTCGTGAAGCTCGACGAGCTCATCGCCGTGACGAGTGGTGCGAGCAACCGCGCGATCGGGATCGAACGCGCGAACGTGGCCGAGATCGACCCGCATGGGCGAGGCGCTGGAGGAACAGCGTCGATCGTCCGGCGAGGACGATCCCAGTCCCTCGGAGGGCGTTTAGGCCTTCGGCGGCCGGGTACCCACGCTCGCATGAGCAAACTCGTGCGAAACGTGATGGCGACCGAACCGAAGGTCGCGACCGAGGAGATGACGGCCGTCGACGGCGCTCGCCTGATGGCGTCCTACGACTTCGGGATGGTGCCGATCGTGGGAGCCGACCAGCGTCTCGTCGGCGTCGTGACCGACCGGGACCTCGTCGTTCGGGTCCTCGCGAAGGGACTCGACCCGCGGACGGTCGATCTCGCCACGATCGCCACCACGAAGAACATCGCGACGATCGGCCCCGACGGATCGCTGCGCGAGGCCGAAGACCTGATGGCCGAGCACCGCGTCAAGCGCCTGCCCGTGGTCGATGGCGATGCGCTCGTCGGTGTCGTCGCGCTCGGCGATGTCGCGGTGACCGCGGCGTCGCCTCACGAGGTGGGGGAGGCCGTCGCCGAGATCTCCCGTTCGCCCGCCACCGAAGAGGTGCACGGCGTTCGGGAGCCTGCGACCGGTACCCCGGCGCAGGTGGCGCAGGACGTCCGAGCGGACGAAGGATAAGGAGCCCAGGATGGAACTGCTCGCAGCACTCTCCGGCGGCGCGGCGACGCTGCTTTGGATCATCGCCGCGGTCCTCGTGATCGCGGGCATCGTCTGGATCATCCGAGGCAGCGTGTTGGCCGGGATCGTGATGATCGTCGTCGGCTGTTTGGTCGGCCCCGGCGGCGTGAGCATCTTCCACTAGCCATGCCGATCGAACGCAACCAAGCTCTGCGCGCGACGCTTCCGGGGGGGAGCGCCGCGCGCAGGCCTGTTCGGACGAAGGCGGACCGGATCTGTCGCTCGGAGGAGTGCGACACGATCCTGTCCATCTACAACACGTCGGGCACGTGCTGGCTCCACACCCAGCCGCAGCCGGAACCGTCGTACGCTCGGACGCCGCGACGCTCGGAGATCGACCCGCCGCGCGTGGTCGTCAGCGACGAGGACCTGATCGCGCTCGTCCAACACGCGAGCTGAGCGATGCGTGATGGAGTTCCGGTCGACGCTCGGTGAGCTGGCCGCCCGGGTGCGCCGCGACCGGATCGCGCTGGCGGCGGCGGGCGTGACGTACCACTGGTTCCTCGCGGTGTTCCCGTTCCTGTTCGCGGTCGTCGCCGCGCTCGCCCTCACCGATCGTTCGGTCAACGACGAGGTGATCAGCTCCACGATCGAGCACGTCGCGCCGGCGGGCGTCGACGCCTTCCTTATGGGCCTGGTGACGCAAGCGCGCGCGTCGGCCGACCCGCAAGGCTTGCTCACGATCGGCATCGCCATTGCCCTGGCCGTGGTGAGCGCGTCATCCGGGATGGCTGCGCTGCTGCAAGGGATGGAGGTCGCGTCGGAGTCGGCGCCGCAACCGTGGTTCCGTCGCCGTGTTGTCGCGCTCGCGCTCGTCGTCGGAACCCTCGTCCTGGCCGGCGTGGCGATCGGCTTCGGAGCCGCGTTCGCTTCCCTCGTCGACATCCTATGGCTCGTGACGGCGATCCACTGGAGCCTCGTCGTGGTCGTGATCGCGGCGGTGCTCGGCGCGATCTCGATCGCGCGTACCCATGGGTCGGCAGCCCATCCGTTCCTGACGCTCGGCACGGCGGTCTCGATCGCGGCCATCGTGGTCGCGTCCTTCGCGATCGCCATCTTCTCTGAGCGGTTCGGAGGGTCGTTCGCACGGACGTACGGAACCTTCACGAGCATCGCCGTCCTGCTGCTGTGGTTCTACGCGGTCGCGATGGCCGTCCTCCTGGGTGCGGAGATCGACGCGGTCAGAACTCCGCGTTTGCGCCCCGGACGTACGGGTATCGATGGTGGTGTGCAAGGGAAGGAGAGCGCCATGACAAGCGAGACAGACACCGCAACGTACCGGTGTGATCTGTGCGGCGAGACCTTCGAGCGCGAAGAAGACCTTCGCGACCACTGGGAAGCACAGCACGCGGCCTCGGTCGTGGGCGCAGCGTCGCACCGTTGAGGGGCCGACGATCCGTCTCAGGCGGGAGGTGTGTCAACCCCGACCGGGTGAGGCGGTGGTCAGGAGGCGCTGGACGCGGTGTCGTCGGCGGACCCTCGTGCGGGCAGGAGACGGCGTAGGAGCGCACGCAGCCATCCCACGCGGCTCACCGTCTTGTCCGCCTTCAGGGCGGCCTCGTCGAGCGCCTTCCCCACCACGGGATCCCGGTTCTCTTGGGCCGCGGTTTCGATCGCCTCGACCGTCTCATCGGCGGCAGCGGCGGCGGCGTCGGCGACCGCCTGCTCCGCCGGTTCCTGTGTAACCACGTGGAGATGGTACCCCTCGGCTCGATTCCCGAGGCGCCGGGCCAGGAGCGACGCCGGAGCTCCGGTACACGTTCCCCACGCGTGTACGGTGGTCGTCCCCTTAGAGGCCCTAGCCATCACACGGACCGGCCGGACGGAGACGACGGATGGAGCAGAGAGCACGCCGGGACTCCATCTTCGTTCCGGCGACTCCGGGACGGCTGTGGTTGGGGATCGCGATCGCGGTCGTCTGTCCGCTCCTGATCACGCCACTCGTGCGCACCGGCTCGCTCTCACTGGTGCCGGGCGTGCCCTACGTGCTCGCGATCGTCGCGGCGGCGCTCGTCGGCCGTCTGGTCGCCGCCGGCATCGCGGTGCTCACCTCGACCGTGCTCCTGGATCGTTTCGTGATCGCGTCTGCCGCCGGGACCGGGCAACGCACCGAGCAGGACGTGTGGGCGTTGGTCGCGTTCGTTGTCGTCGCGCTCGTCGTGGTCGAGCTGTTGGTTCGGCTCGAACGCACGGTCGGTCGCGAGGAGCGTGAGCGCGATCGACTGCGGTTCCTGGCCCGGGCCGGCGATGCCCTGTCAGGCTCGCTCGACGTGGAGGACACGCTCCGGGCGCTGAGCGAGGTGCTGGTGCCGGCGCTCGCCGACTGGTTCGCGGTGGATCTCCTGGAGGACAGCCGGATCCGCACGATCCTCGTCGTCCATCCCGATCCCGCGAAGGTCGCACTCGCGCGAGACCTCCAACGGCGCTTCCCGACCGACCCCGATGCGCCGACCGGATCGCCGCACGTGATCCGGACGGGCGAGTCGGAGCTCACGCCCTCGATCCCCGACGAGATGCTCCGGGCATTGATCGAGGATCCCGAGCTCCTCGAGACGATGCGCGGCCTCGGCCTGCGCTGCGCGATGGTGGTACCGCTCACGGCTCGAGGGCGGACGTTCGGCGCGCTCACCTTGATCGGGGCCGAGACGCACCCTCGCTACGACTCTGCAGACCTGCAGCTCGCAGAGGAGATCGCGGATCGAGCGGCGCTGGCGATCGACACCGCTCGGTCCTTCGCCGCCGAGAGCGAGGCTCGGGCCGCAGCCGTGGAGCTCGCCCGTCGCAACGAGGTGCTGAAGGACGTCACCGCCGCGTTCGGGCGGGCGGCGTCGGTTCCCGAGGTCCTCACCGCGATGCTCGAGCTGGGGGTCCGAACGGCGGGGGCGGCGGGGGCGACCGTCGGCATCGTCGAGGACGGCGGACGCGTGGATGTGGCCGGGCTGAGCGGCTACGAGCCCGACGATCGGCCCTACTGGAACACGTTCGCGCTCAGCGATCCGCTGCCGATGTCGGACGCGATCCGCGACCGGCAGCCGGTCGTCCTGTCGACCACCGAGGAGCGCGATCGCCTGTACCCGGCCCTGCGGGGCCGGGGAGAGCAGCGCGACCACGCGCTCGTGTGCCTGCCGCTGTTGCTCGGCGACGTCGCGATCGGCGCCTTCTCCGCCTCCTACCCCCCGGGGACCGACTTCGGTCACGAGGACCTGTCCTTCCTGCGCGCGATCGGCGAGCAGTGCGCGCAGGCCATCGACCGGGCGCGGTCACGCGAGCGGGCGGCGCGAGCGCGGTTGCGGTTCGACGCGCTCGCCACCGCCTCACGCACGCTCGCGCTGACGCTCGACTACGAGGAGACCGCGCGGTCGGCGGTGCGGCTGGCCGTGGACCACCTGGGGGCTGAGGCGACCCTGTTCGTATCCGAGCGCGAGGGGCTGACCGCGATCGCGCACATGGCCGCCACGACGAGCGCGCCGGAGGCGTCGTCGGAGTCGCTCGAGCGGGCGGCGATGGCCGCGACCGAGCAAGGCGTCACCGTGTCCGAGCCCGGCGTCGCGATCGCGTTGCCGCTCACGATCGCCGGCACCACCTCGGGTGCGCTTGCGGTCGGCGCACCTGCGATCGACGCGGACGACGAGGACGACCTCGCGTTCGCAAGGGAGGTGACCCGGCGGATCGCGCGGGCGATGGAGAACGCCCGGCTCTACCGGGACCGCGATCGGGTCGCCAAGACGTTGCAGGCGAGCCTGCTCCCGCCGCAGCTGCCCGTCGTGCCCGGGATGGACGTGGCGTCGCTGTTCCTGCCGGCGATCGCAGGCTACGAGGTCGGCGGCGACTTCTACGACGTCTTCGAGCTCGACGACGGTCGGTGGGTCGCGCTCGTCGGCGACGTCTGCGGCAAGGGGCTCGAAGCGGCCGCGCTCACCGGGCTCGCGCGTCACACGTTGCGAGCGGTCGCGAACGTCAAGCGGCCGAGCGAGGCGCTCGTCGAGCTCAACCGTGCGCTCCTGCGCGAACGGATCGACGGCCGGTTCTGCACGGTTGCCATCGCGATGCTGGAGGCGCCGGAGGGTCATGGCGCTCGCGTCACGGTCGCCGTCGGCGGGCACCCGCTGCCCCAACACGTCCTCGCGGACGGGAGCGGCGACGAGCGTCGGGCGTCACGGCACGCTGCTCGGCGTCGCCGAGAAGGTTGCCCTGCAGGATGACACCGTGATCCTCGAGCCGGGTGAGGCGCTCGTCCTGTTCACCGACGGGATCATCGGCAAGCGCGAGGAGGCCGAGGGCTCGGTCACTCTGCGGAGCGCGCTTCGGGCCGGGATGCCGGCATCGGCGGCCGACCTGCGCGATCGGATCGAGCGGTCCGTTCGGGACGAGATGGGCAGCGATCAGCTCGACGACGTCGCCGTGTTGGTCCTGATGGCGCGCTGAGCGCGCTCTACGACGCGCACTTGCGTAGCCGCACGGTCGTGCCGGCGCGAGCCTCCGTGCCACGGTGCAGCGAGAAGTCGTCCACCATCGCGGCCATCAGGTACATCCCGCGGTGGGAGCCCGGGTCGCCCTCGACGACGGGCAGGGTCATGCGGTAGACGCCGTCATCCTCCACGGTGATCTCCACGCAGGTGCCGCTGGGAGCGACGGTGACCCGGATCTCGTCGGTGCCGCTGTACCTGATCGCGTTCGCGCACGCCTCGGTGACGGCCAGGACGAGGTCGTGGATCGACGGCTGCTCGAGGTAGGGCCGTGACGCCGCCGCGACGAACCGTCGCACGTCGGCAAGGAGTGCGGTGTTCCCCGCGGGGTACGCCTGCGTGGCGGCCGCGGCCGCCGACTCAGGCATCGCGAACCTCCTCGATCACGATGCCGAGGTCGGGGAGCCCTGCAACCTCGAACACGCGTGCGATGTGCGGCGAAGGCCCTCGCAGGTGCAGCACGCCGCGCTCGTGGATCGCCCGCTCGAGCCTGACGAGCAGACGGATCCCGCTGCTGTCGATGAACGCGAGGTCCGAGACGTCGATCGTCACGTCGCCGGGCGCATCGAACAGCGGCGACAGCGCGAGGTCGGCCTTCTCGTAGACGAGGAGGTCGAGCTCGCCGACTCAGCCGCGCGCCGTCGAGTCCCTCGGCGAGGTCGGCACGGAAGGCGTCGTCCACCACGCGTGCACCTTACGGGGGCGGGGCGAACCCAGACAATGGTGTGAACGAGTGGGTGGAGGTTTCCCGCACCGCGCCCGTGGGCACGACTACGTCAGGATGGCCGAGGACGAGGGGACCCACTGTCCGGTGTGCGGGAAGGGCGTGCTGGCCGACATCGCGTACGACGCCGCGGCGCGCGCCGAGCCTGCCCCGGAACAGCAGCCGACGAGCCGGCAGCTCGACACGTATACGTGCGGGCACCAGGTGCCCGGCGCCCAGCTCGAGGCAGCCGACGACCGTCTCGACGTCGAGCGCCGCACCTCGGAGGAGGCGGCCGAGCCGCGGCCGGAGCCCGACGGATGACCGACGAGCGTGATGCCCACGTTCGCCGGGATCGACGTGCGGCGGCGGGTTGCACGGACTGCGAGGTATCTCGGGAGGGAACGCAGACCGTGCTCGGGGAAGGGCCCGCCGCCGCGCGATCTGCATGATCGGGGAGGACGCCGAGCGCTAGGCCGGAACGGTGAGTTCGAACCAGACGCGTGTCGGGTGCTGCGCGTGCCCCCATCGGGCGGATGCATGTTCGACGATGCGAAGGCCGAAGGACCGATCCCCCCGCCTCCGGAGATCGCCGAAGCCCATCCCCGCATCGACGACCTCCACCCTGATCCCTCCCGGGAACGCGGCGACACGCACCGATACGGTCTCCGGCGCTGCCAGGCCACTGTGCACCACGCTGTTCGATACCAGCTCCGATACGAGCAGGGCAGCGAGGTCGTCGAGCTCGAGCGGCACGACACCGCTGCTACGCAACCATCGTCGCGCGTCTCGCGGAGCCTCTTTGGAAAGGGGGAGCACGGTCTGCGCTTCACGGGGAGATGCCATGTGGGGAGTCCTCACCATCAGGAGGTTCCCGTTCTTCGTGCAGGGAAACCGCCCGAACCGCGAAGCGCTCGGATGCGTACACCGATCCAGGAGCGGGTAACGCACGAACACGAGGGTGACCGACGATGAAACAGGTGCTGATCCAACGGCCGAAGTTGCGGCGGTCCCCGCCGCCCGATCCGCTCCCGATCGATCCGCGCGACCCGGACGTGGTTCGGGCGAAGGAGCGGATCTACGCCGAGGCCCGGTCCGCACGCAGGCGCCGGTCGAGCTAGACCTCCCCGAGACCTCCCGCCCCGGCGTCGATACCTACGGGGTGCCGAGGATCGCGCGCTCGTCGGCGAGCGCGATCACGAGTTGGCCGCGCGCGTTTGGATGCAGGGGCGCCGGATCGGTCGGCCCCTGCACGTAGGACTGGTCCGTGCAGAGCTCGTGCCCGGTGAAGTCCGGCTGGACGGTCTGGTAGCCGAAGGTCTGCGCACCGTTGGCGAGGACGTCGTTCAGCGCCTGCAGGTCTTGCAGCAGGGTGTCGATCTTGTCGCCGGTCAGACCGATCGACGTCAGACAGTCAAGCGAAGGGTCGAACGGCACGTAGTACTGGTTGATCACGACCGTCGGGCTCCCCGGCAAGGCGCCGATCTGCGACAGCAACCCTAGATAGTCGCGCGTGAACGACGCCAATCGCCGCTGGAAGTACGCGGTCACGGCCCGGTTGTCGCAGCTGTCCGCAGCGGCGCACAACCGGATCAGCGTGTTCCACTCGAGGTCGTTCGCGCCGACCGACACGATCACGGCCTGTGCGTTCGGTGCGCGCTTGGCGACGCCCAGCTGAGGTGGCATCGTCCGGCCGCCCTCGGACTGCGGACCGATGATCCCGTCGGGGATCGTCGCACCGCTGCACGCGAGGTTGTCGACGTTCCACTCGTTCACGCGCGCGAGCACCTCTGCGAACGCGACCGAGCTGCGCTCGCAGGCGGTGTCGTCAGCGGTGGGGTGGGCGAGCGGCGCCCCGCCGAGCCCCGCGGCGGTGGAGTCGCCGAGCACGATCGCCTGCACGCCGGCGAGCGACGGTCCTGGTGCGACCGCGACGGGCGCGATCTGTGTCTGGCCGACCAGGCCCTCGAGGCTCCGGACGTCGCGCAGGACCGCCGGTGCGGTGAACGCCGTCACCATGATCAGCCCCAGGTTCACGGCCTCGACGAACAGCAGGCCGCCCCCGATCACCATCACGGTCTTCTTCCCGTGGTAGCGGCGCCAGCCCGCGATCGCCCCGAGGAGGACGATCGCGCCGAGCGCGACGTACAGGATCTCGGAGGCGAAGTACCAGCGCCATCCGCTCGCGAGCGCCGACCCGAGGGTCTCCGCGATCGAGGCGTGCGGGCCGGGAGAGAACAGCCCCGCGACCTGTTCGTTGAGGCTGATGTCGGTGAGCGTGAGCTGCGGCCGCACGGGGCCGAAGAACTCGACCTGCGTGGGGATCGTCTGCCCGAACAGCACGGCCTGTCCCGGTCCCTTCAGGTGCCAGGTCGGCGGCGCGGTCCCCACCGACACCGTTTGTCCGAGCGCCTGGACCGTCCGTTCGGGGGTCACCTGCAGCGCGAACGCGATCGAGGCGACCGTGACCGCGAGCAGGAGGCCGAACCCGACCAGGACGCGCAGGACCCGCCGCCCGCGGCTCCGTGTGGGGGCGGGCTGCTCCGTGTCGATCGCGGACGTGGTGGACGTAGACATGGGTATCGGGTGGGGTATCGGGTGCCGAGACCTCGCGGGATAGCCAGCCTACCGGCGTCGGGCGAACCGCCTGTCGGATACCCCCTCCCTCGTTCGTCTGAGGAGTGGTTCGCGGGGATGCGGACCGGTGACGGACGGAAGGAGGCACCGATGTTCCATTCCTCGATCACGATCGACGCGCCGCCCGAGGCGGTCTTCGACGAGCTCTCCCACGTGGAGCGGCACCCGGCCTGGGCCAACCCCAAGGCAGACATGACGATGGAGCAGGTGGCGGGTGAGGGCCCGGGACCCGACGCGAAGTACCGGTCGACCGGGATCTTCACGAAGTCGCGGGTCTCGGCCGACCTGGCGGTGACGTCCTACCGGCCGTCGACCGCGTTCACGATCCGGCTGGACCAGCACCAGGAGGGGAAGAAGGACGCCTGGTACCAGCACGCGTACACGCTGACGCCGCAGGGCTCCGGCACGCTTCTGGAGAAGGAGACCGACGGGAGCATCAATCCCGTGGTCCGGGTGCTCGCCGGGCCGGCGATCAAGAAGGACGCGATGACCTCGCTGACCAACCTGAAGCACCTGCTCGAGTCCCGCTGAGCTCCCCTTCTTCCTTCAACCTCGCGGATGAAGGTTTGGGTGTGCCTCGTTGGGTAGCACGTTCGCATGACGACCCCGACGATCGACGCAACCCATGCCCCGGCGTCCGGCCAGGTACGGGTGCACTGTGTCGCATGTCGTGGCGACGGGACGGTCGCGGAGGGCGATCGGTTCTCCTGCGCATGCGGACTGTCACGAGTGTGGAGATCGGAGGGTTCGGTCGAGCTCCTGGGGCCGTGCGTCGCCTGGTGGCTCGGCCCGGCGCAGGGAACGATCGGCCGGCGTCGAGTCCCACCGCTGCTCTAGCCGGCGACGGATCGCCGAGCGGTCACTCAGGACCGGGTTACCTCTGCTGGCGCTTCGCATCTGAGCTCGGCCCACACGACCTTGCCCGATCCCACCGACCCATCGCCCCACCGGTTCGCGACCGCGGCGACCAACGTCAGCCCGTGCCCCGATCTGGAGCCGCGAGGAGCCGTCGCCACCGTAGGCGCGACAGATGAGGAGTCCTGGACCGAGATGCGGACGTTTCTTTCGCCGCGGGTAAGGGTGACGATGAAGTCAGACCGAGCGTGCACGACCGCATTGGTGGCCAGCTCGGTGACGATGAGCGCAGCGTCGTCGACCAGCCATGGGCATCGCCACGCCTCGAGCGTGTCCGCGACGAAGTGACGAGCGTCCCGCGGTGCGTACACCGTCCCCGCGAACCGGTGTGTTGCCTCAGCCAGCGCCGGCTCGGCTCCGTGGTCCTCGAGATGGCCGTTGACGCTCGAATGGAGGCGACAGAGCGTATCCAGGGCGGGGCGATGCTCGTCCTGTGTGATCGACCCTATGTGGTAGGCGCACAGCAACGAGAACGGCGTCTCGTTGCGGAGCTCGTTCCAACGGGATTCGAGGTCGAGTGCGGGAACCACATGGCCCCTGTCCCACAAGACCGCGACGATCTCGCCGTAGACAGAAACGTCACGTCCACTCTGCGCCGCTTCGCGAACGGTCGTTCCCACCAACGACTCGAAGCGCTCGCCGGTGAGGTCGCCATCTGCCAAGCTCGTCGCGACCTCCTCGGCGTCGATCGAGATCAACCGTCCGCTCGAGCGCATGTCCGAGACCGCGACGCCGAGGGACTCCATCGCAGCCCCGAAGGCGCGCGTGCGTTCCGACGTGGCAGCGATGATCGAGACGCCGCCCGCCCTGAGCGCATCGGTGAGGAACCGACCGACCTTGTCGCGCAGCTCGTCGTCGCGACGATAGAACAGCACGGCGTGATCCCGGGGCTCGACGTGTGGCTGTGCGACCGCCATCTCTCTCCGCTCATCCAGGATCTCGCAAGGACCAGACCGGACTCAAGTATGGCCGCTCCACGCTGGGGAAACCATCGCTGAAGTGGTTTGGTCCATGGCTTGCGGGGGAAGAGAGCCTCGGATGATCAAGTCTCTGTGGACCTCGATCCAGGGCGACCCCGTCTTCATGAGGAAGCTCAACGGGTGGCTGACCATGTTCTGGATCGCGATGATCCCGGTCTCCCTCATCACCCATTGGATCTCAAGCGTGACCTACGTCGCCGCTCTGTCGTTATGGGCGCTCGTGTCGGGGCATTGGTCTGCGTGGCAGGCCGCGAGGGTCGAGGTGAACCAACAGCGCGAAGATGAGGAGCGGGAGGCTCGAGACGATGCCGGCGAGATCGTCGGCCGCATCGTCGAGGACACCGAGATCAACGCATCCTGATGTGTCTCGCTCCGCGCTGAGTACCCTGCGGGTCGTGATCGACCCGCGCATCGACGCCGAGGCGCTCCGGACCGAGCGACTCGCGCGCCTGCAGGCGGCGATGGCCGCACACGGCCTCGAGGCGTGCCTGCTGTTCAGTGAGCCGAACGTCCGGTACGCGACCGGCGCGATCACGATGCCGGTCTGGTCGATGAGCACGTTCACAAGGTGCGCGGTCGTGCCCGCTGAGGGCGCGCCGATCTTGTTCGAGCACCCGAACTCGATGCATCGCGTCGACGGCGTCGATGTTCGCCCGATGCACGCCTGGGAGTTCTACGACGACGCGGTCACGCACGCGGACCGGTTCGCGGCCGAGGCGGTCGCGGCTCTGCGGGAGCTCGGCGTCGACGGGGGTCGAGTCGCGCTCGACCGGCTGGGCACACCGGGGTTCCTGGCGCTGCAGCAGGCCGGTCTCACGTTGGTGGATTCCTCACCCGCCACCCAGGAAGCGCGCGAGGTGAAGACGCAGCAGGAGATCGCGCTGTTCCGGCTGAACGGCCCGATCGTGGTCGAGGCGCTCGGGGAGTTCGAGGCCGCGCTGCGGCCGGGCATCACCGAGCGCGAGCTGTTCGCCGTGCTCGCGGGCGGGATGCTTCGGCGCGGCGCCGAGTACCTGGCGACGAACACCATCTGCTCGGGGCCGAACACGAACCCGTGGCGCGCCGAAGCCACCGCCCGGGCGATCGAGGCCGGGGATCTCGTCTACCTCGACACCGACACGGTCGGGATCGGCGGTTGCTTCTTCTGCGTCTCGCGGACGTTCGTGTGCGGTGACGAGCCGCCGACGCCCGCGCAACGCGCGACCTACGAGGCCGCGCTCGAGTGGGTGACAGGGATGACCGCGTCTGGTCAGGCCCGGCGCGACGTGCGCCGAGCTCGCCGACGCGGCGCCGATCGTCCCCGAGCGGTACCGCGCGCAGCGGTACGAGTGCATGGTGCACAGCGTCGGCCTCGAGGAGGAGAGCCCGAGCGTGTGCCACCCGCAGGACGTACAGAGCAACCCCGATCGCGTGATCCAGGCCGGGATGGTGCTCGTCGTCGAGACCTACATGGGGGCGGTCGGCGACGACCACGGGGTGAAGCTCGGCGACGTCGTGCTCGTCACGGAAGACGGCGCCGAGGTGCTCGCGCCCTATCCCTACGCGCGGAGCTTCGCGCCGGCCGGGTCGTAAGGCACCTCGGGCAGCGCGCGCGCCGCGCGCGCGATCCCGACGACATAGACGGTGAGGTCGGCACCGGCATCGAGGACGTCGGCGTCGACGTATGCGAGCGCGAGGCTCATGCCCACGTGGTGGCCGTACGCGCCCGACGTGACCAGCCCGACCAGCCGATCGCCGACCCAGATGCCGTCGTCCTGTGCCGCGTCTGCGTCACCGGCGTCGACCGCCAGGAGCGCCAGTCGGCGGGGCGGCCCGGTGTCACGGTCGCGCAGCGCGGCCTCGCGCCCGACGAAGTCACCTTTGTCATACGCGACGAACCTCGCGAGCCCCGCCGCGCCCGGTGTGTTCTCCTGCCGGAACTCGGCCGACCAGATCCCGTAGCCCTTCTCCAGGCGCAGGCTGTCGACCGCGCGGTCGCCGATCGGGCGCAGACCCGCGCTCGCCCCGGCGTCCTGCAGCTCCGCCCACAGGGCACGATGGCGGTCGCGCCGCACGACGATCTCGTACCCGAGCTCGCCGGTCAGTGAGATCCGTCCGACCACGGCCTGCGCGCTTCCGACCTCCATCACCCGAACGCCGAGGAACGGGAACGCTTCGGTCGCGAGGTCCTCCCGCGTGAGCTTCGCGACGATCTCGCGCGCCGCCGGCCCCGACACCGAGAACCCCATGTGGTCGTCGGTGATGTTGTGGACCGTGACGTCGCTCGGCGGCAGGTGCTGGTGGAACCAACGCATGTGCCACGGCTGCAGGTAGTAGGAGCCCGTCAGCCAGAAGCGTTCATCGTCGAGCCGCGCGACCGTGAGGTCGCCCATCAGACGCCCGGCCGGGTTCAGCATCGGCGTGAGCCTGATCCGGCCGACCGACGGTATGTGGCCGGCCACCAGGTGATCGAGCCACGCCTCGGCGCCGCGCCCGCTGACTTCGTACCGCGCGTACTGGGCGATCTCGTAGGCGCCCGCGGCCTCGCGCGCCGCGGCGACCTCCTCGGCGACGATCGGCTCCGCGTTGGAGCGATCGAGCGTGTCGTGTTCCTCGAAGTCGGCGCTCGGGGCGAAGTACAACGGCACCTCGAGCCCGAAGTTCACGGTGAACCGTGCGTTCGCCGCGAGGAAGTCCTCGTAGCACGGCGTGGTCTTCAACGGCCGGCCCGCCGGCAGCTCCTCGTTCGGGAACGCCATCACGAACCGGCGCGCGTAGAACTGCGCGGTGGTCGCGCGCAGGTACGTGTCCTCGGCCGCGTACTCGCCGAACCGTGCGACGTCCATCCCGAACGCGTCGACGCCCGGGTCGCCGTCGACGATCCAGTTCGCGAGGGCGAGCCCGATGCCGGCGCCCTGCGAGAACCCGGCCATCACGCCGCACGCTGCCCAGTACCCGGGCACGCCGTCGACGGGACCGACCAGCGGGTTGCCGTCGGGCGTGAACGTGAACGCCCCGTTCACCCATCGCTTGATCCCGGTCTCCTGCAGGACCGGGAACCGCCGGAACCCGATCGTGAGCTCCGGCATGATCCGATCGAGCTCCTCGGGGAACAACGTCCGGCCGAAGTCCCACGGCGCGCCGTCGGTCTCCCAATGGCGTGGGTTCTGTTCGTAGAGGCCGAGCAGCACCCCGTTGCCCTCACGCTGCAGGTAGGTGAACCCCTCGAGGTCGGTGACGGCCGGCATCAACCCGTCGATCGCTGCGACCGCTGGGACGTCGTCGGTCACGAGGTAGTGGTGGGGCATCGGCACGAGCGGATGGTCGATGCCGACCATGCGGCCGATCCGCCGCGCCCACAGACCGCCCGCGTTGACGACGTGGTCGCATTCCACCCGGCCCTGCTCGGTCTCGACCCGCCATGCGCCGGACGGCAGGCGTTCGAGCCCGAGCATCCGGTTGTGCTCGACGATGGACGCGCCGCGCCTCCGAGCGGCGACCGCGTAGGCGCGCGTCGCCCCGTTCGGGTCGAGGTTGCCTTCGTCGGGGTCGAACAGCGCTCCGTAGATCCCGACGGGGTCGATGATCGGCACCATCTCTGCGGCTCGCTCGGCCGAGACGATGTACGCGTCGTCGTGACCCTGCGCGCGGAGCCATGCGAGCTCCTCCTGCAGCCACTCCCAACGTTCCTGGCTACCGGCGAGCTCGAGGCCGCCGGACATCTTGAGGCCGACGTCGACGCCGCTTTCTTCCTCGACCGTCGGGTACATCGAGATCGTGTAGAGCTGGAGCGCCGCGACCCGCGTGTCGGCATTGATCGCGTGGAAGCCACCGGCGGCGTGCCACGTGGAGCCCGCGGTGAGCTCTTCCCGCTCGAGCAGGAGCGTGTCGGTCTTGCCGCGGAGCGCAAGGTGATAGAGGACGGCGCAGCCCACGATCCCGCCGCCGACCACGACGATCTCGTACCGATCCTTCACGCGTGAACCGCCTTCGAGCAGGGAGAACGGGCGCGACGGAGTGTATGCGAGGCCCACACCACGCGAGGTGACCTCGGGTCGGTTTCCCCTTACCTCGCTAGGAGTTGCTTTCGAGATCGCCCGCGTGGTCTCGGCACGTCCCGGCTGCGCACCGGGCGATCTCCGCCACGTTGCCGGTCGTGTAGTAGCCGACCCAGGCGCGCCCCTGGAACGCCGCCACCGAGGATGGGTGGCTCCCCTGGATGGGAGATGGGCCCGCGAGTACGTTGGCGTTTCGCCCGTTCACCAGTGTGACGGTTGGGTGCCGGCCTGCCTGGGGGATGTAGGCCTCCCCATGCATCGGGGCCGAGAGCACCCAAAGATCGTGACCGTCTGCGGCCAAACGGATGAAGCCGGGGATGTCGACGGCACCGCACGACTCCAACGTGAATGCATCGAGACACCGAACACCATCGCTTCCCGTCATCCAGAGATGCGACCCGACCCCGGCGATCCTGGCGCCGGGCGGAGCGCCCCGAACCCGAGTGGTCGCCAACGTTCTCGGGTCGACGCGGAGCAGCGTCGGGCCGTTGCCCCCGTTCGAGCCGACGAAGAGGTAGCCCCCCGCTCGAACGAGGACGTGAAGTCCTTGCCCGATCCTGTGCACTCGCCTCATGACCTTGCCCGTGTTGGGATCTATCTCGGCGAGCACCTGGCTGCCGTTCGGTCCCGATGCGGCCACCCAGAGTGAGCTCGGATCGTCCGAGAGGACCGAATCGACATAGCCGAGCGAGGAGAGATCCATCGTCGTGATCACGGTGCCCGATCCCGCGTCCATGGCGAGAAGCTTCGTCCCCGAGGTGACATAGATCGTGCCCTCGCCGTGCTCGGCGAGGCGAGCGAAGTCGTAGTCCCACGAGCCGTGCGCGGTCACACGCGTGGCGCCGGTCCGAGGGTCGATCCGCGTGAGCGTCCCGGCCCCGGCGACCCAGGTGCCGAACCCGTCGGGCAGTACGACCCACCCATCCGCATCGGTGGTTCGCACGATCTGCAAACCACCGTGAGCGACGATCTCCGCCGGTGAGCTCGGCGACGGGGTGACGCTCGGAGTCGACGGCTCACTTGGGTGAGCCATGGACGGCTGTGGCGGCGGAGATGGAGCCCGAAGTGCTGTCAAGACCGATACCCAGAGCACGATCGCCAACCCGGTGGCCAAAACCACCCAAGGCGACGCCGGGCGAAGGTTGGGCCATCGACGCATCGGTTCACGCACCGCCAGCGAGCGGTTGTTCTCGACTTCGAGAGGGAGTGGAGCTGTCCATCTACCATCACGACTCGAGCGGGAGGCGGGAAGTTTCGGCTGACCACGTCCTTGTCGCCGCTTGATGGTTTGACGGCCCCGGGGAGCCTGGGCAGGATGCTCCACCATGGGTTGTCTGCTGATCCTCCTGACCGGCGCGGCGCCGAGGCTGGCCGCCGTCCTGTATTGGATCTGGCGGCCTGGGCTCTGGGACCGGGCGTTCAGCGGTTCGTGGATCTGGCCGGTGCTCGGCATCCTGTTCCTGCCGGTCACGACCATCGTCTGGGTGCTCGTTGCGACGAACGGCGTCACGGGGTTCGACTTCCTCTGGCTCGGCCTCGCGATCGCCGTCGACGTCGGCGCGAACGGCCGCAACGCGGCCAAGCGCGGCTCCTGACCCGGCTCGTCGGTGGCCCCGGGATCGATCATGATTGACCCATGGATCTGAACCGGCTCACGGTGCGGGCCCGCGGGGCGCTGGAGGGAGCCCACCAACAGGCGGTGGCCCGTAACCACCAGCAGATCGAGCCCGTCCACGTGCTGTTCGCGCTGCTCGGCGACCCCGAGGGCATCGTCTTCCCGGTCCTGCATGCGCTGGGCGTCCAGCCGAAGACCGTCCGGGATCGGGCCGACACCGAGCTCGACCGGATCCCGAAGGTGTACGCGCAGGGCGTCGAGCCAAGGTTCTCGCCGGTCGCGACCCGGATGCTCACCGCCGCCGGCACCGAAGCCGAGGCGCTCACCGACGAGTACATCTCGACCGAGCACCTCTTGCTCGCGATCGCGGCTGGGGGAGACGAGCCCGCGGCGCGGATCTTGCAGGAGGCGGGCATCACGCGCGACGCGATGCTGCAGGCGCTCGCCCAGGTGCGCGGCAGTCAGCGCGTCACGAACGAGAATCCCGAGGAGACCTTCCAGAGTCTCGAGAAGTACGGGCGTGACCTCACCGCCACCGCGCGGGCCGGCAAGCTCGACCCGGTGATCGGGCGCGACGAGGAGATCCGCCGCTCGATCCAAGTGCTCTCGAGGCGCACGAAGAACAACCCAGTGTTGATCGGCGAGCCCGGCGTCGGCAAGACCGCGATCGTCGAGGGGCTCGCCCAACGGATCGTCGACGGCGACGTGCCGACCTCGCTGATGGACAAGCGCCTCATCGCGCTCGACCTCGGCGCGATGCTCGCCGGCGCGAAGTACCGCGGTGAGTTCGAGGAGCGCCTCAAGGCCGTGCTGAAGGAGATCGCCGACAGCGAGGGCGAGATCATCACCTTCATCGACGAGCTCCACACGATCGTCGGCGCGGGCGCAGCCGAGGGCGCGATGGACGCCGGCAACATGCTGAAGCCGATGCTCGCGCGCG
This sequence comes from uncultured Actinomycetes bacterium, assembly GCA_963799625.1. Lineage (GTDB taxonomy): Bacteria > Actinomycetota > UBA4738 > UBA4738 > HRBIN12 > AC-51. Next base: position 102,738 of record CAWCXU010000001.1, read on the forward strand.
GCGAGCTCCGCGCGATCGGCGCGACCACGCTCGACGAGTATCGCCAGCACATCGAGAAGGACCCCGCGCTCGAACGGCGCTTCCAGCCGGTGCTCGTCGAGGAGCCGAGCGTCGAGGACACGATCGCGATCCTCCGCGGGCTGAAGGAGCGCTACGAGGTTCACCACGGCGTGCGGATCCAAGATCCCGCGCTCGTCGCGGCGTCGGTGCTCTCCGATCGCTACGTCACCGGCCGGTTCCTGCCCGACAAGGCGATCGACCTGATCGACGAGTCCGCATCGAAGCTCCGGATCGAGATCGACTCGATGCCGGTCGAGATCGACGAGGTCGACCGCCGGATCCGCCAGCTCGAGATCGAGAAGGCCGCGCTGTCGAAGGAGACCGACGCCGCCTCGAAGGAGCGGCTCGCGCGCATCGAGGAGGAGCTCGCCAACCTCGAGGAAGAGCGCACCTCGATGACCGCGCACTGGCAGCAGGAGAAGGAACGGATCGACAAGATCCGGGACCTGAAGATGCGGATCGAGGAGGCGCGCGCCGAAGCCGACCGCGCCGAGCGCGACGCGGACCTGCAGCGGGCTGCCGAGCTCCGCTACGGGACGCTGATCGACCTCGACAAGGAGCTCGAAGCCGAGAACGCCGCGCTTGGCGAGCTGCAGCGCGACCGAAAGTTCCTGAATGAGGAGGTCACCGAGGAAGACGTCGCCGAGGTCGTCGCGCGCTGGACCGGCATCCCGGTCAGCAGGCTGATGGAGGGCGAGATGCAGAAGCTCGTCCACCTCGAGGACGCGCTCCACGAACGATTGGTCGACCAGGTCGAGGCCGTCGAGGCGGTCTCTAACGCGATCCGACGGTCCCGCGCCGGTCTGAGCGACCCGAACCGTCCGATCGGCTCGTTCCTGTTCCTGGGCCCGACAGGCGTGGGCAAGACCGAGCTCGCCCGGGCCCTCGCGGAGTACCTCTTCGATGACGAACGCGCGGTCGTGCGGGTCGACATGAGCGAGTACCAGGAGCGCCACACGGTCTCGCGGCTGGTGGGCGCGCCGCCCGGCTACGTCGGCTACGAGGAGGGCGGGCAGCTCACCGAGGCGATCCGGCGCCGCCCGTACAGCGTCCTGCTGCTCGACGAGATGGAGAAGGCACACGGCGACGTGTTCAACATCTTGCTGCAGCTGCTCGACGACGGGCGCCTCACCGACGGGCAAGGGCGCACGGTCGACTTCCGGAACACGATCGTGATCATGACGTCCAACCTCGGCTCGAGCGTGTTCGCCGATCCGTCGTTCGATCGGCAGAAGCAGAAGGACGCGGTGCTCGACGAGGTGCGCGGTTACTTCCGGCCGGAGTTCGTGAACCGGATCGACGAGATCGTCGTGTTCGAGCCGCTCGGCCGTGAGGAGATCGGGCAGATCGTCGAGATCCAGCTCGAGCTGCTTCGCAAGCGGCTCGCCGAGCGCGACCTGACGCTCGAGCTCACCGATGCGGCGCGCGAGTACATCGCGAACAAGGGGTACGAGCCGCAGTTCGGCGCCCGCCCGCTCAAGCGGGTGCTCCAGCGCGAGATCCAGGACCCGCTCGCGCTCGAGCTCCTGTCAGGACGGATCCACGACGGCTCGACGGTCACCGTCGACCTCGTCGACGGCACGCTCGTGTTCACCGCCGGCGCAGCGTAATCAGGCGGTCGCCGAGTGGTCGGCGGCGTCGCCGATCTGGGCGACGAGGAGCGAGAGGTCGATCAGGGTCCGGCTCTGCGACACGCCGTCGACAACACTGTCGACGGTAACCGCCTCGATGTCGAGCGCGCGCCCGGTCGGGCGGATGCCGAGCCTCGGGACGCCTCGAACATTCCGGCCCGTGATCCGCCAGTAGGAGAGGATGGAGCCGTTCCGGGACTCCATCCTCTCGAGCCAGATCCTTGGTTCAGCCAGCGCGCGAAGGAGCTCGTCTCGGATGTCACGGCGCATGCGCATGAACCCCTCCTTGAAAAGGAAAAGGTCGCGCCGCCGATGCGTCGCGACCTCCAGTTGGCTGGTCAGTGCTTGTCTTCGATTGTCGCCCGATCGTACCCGTCGTGCCGGAGCCGGGTCAACGGTGCGAAGGACGTCGCGACAACTTCGTCACGTCGCGCGTGGCCTTATTCCGAGCCGAGGAACGCGCGGACCTTCGCGGCCGTCACGACGTCGCCCTTGCGCTCGTAGATCCCGAGTGCCTCCCGTCCCGTCTCGGCGGCCTCGGTCTCGGCGCCCGTATCCCGTAACGCGCTGGCGAGCGAGAACATGGCGGAGCCTCGGGTCAAGACCCAGTTCTCGTCGATGTCCTCCAGGAGCGAACGCAGGCTACGGACGGCTTCGTCCGAGCGACCCCGCGCCCGAAGGACCTCTGCCCGACAGAAGGCCGAGCGGCTGATCCAGTCGCTCGATCGTTCGAGTCGCGTCACCGTGGTCGCAGCCTCATCGATCTTGCCCTGGGCGACCAGCGCGAACGTCAAGAGTCGGAGCTCCTCGTGGAGCCAGTTCCCCCCAGCGTTGATCCGCTCGAGACCCTCGATCCCTTCACGAGCGAGCGCTTCGGCGAGCGCGGGGTCGCCGCCGATCAGCTCGGCGCTCGAAGGGCCGATCGTGCCACTCGCTGCGAGCCACAGCGAAAGTCGGAGCTCCCGGAACGTCGCACGTGCCCGCTCGTACACCGCTCGCGACTCGTCCATGCGCCCGTCCATCGCCAGGAGCGAGGTCTCGGCATTGACGATGATCGCCGCCTCCATCACCCGGTCGCCGTCCGTCCGACGTCGGTAGTCGGCGACGATCTCGAGGGCCTCGTGCACGGGCGTCGGTCCGCCATGCAACAGCCCACTGAGCATCTGGATGTTCTCGTACACGCCGCGGGTGTCTCCCGCGCGCTCACCGAACGAGAGCGCGCGCTCCGTGTAGGTCTTCTGCTCGTGCCACGTGTTCGTCCAGAGGCCGAGGATGCTCCAGAGCCGTTGCTGCGCGAAGTCGTCTTCGTCCGCCTCGGCCTGGGGCATGAGCCGCTCCGCGAGCTCGAACGACCGCCGGGCTGCGTCTACGCGGCCACCCCAGAGCTCCGATTCGAACCGGAAGAGCAACGCGTCGGCTACGACGCCGAGTTCTCCGCGCTCCATGCCGCGCTCGACGGCCTCGTCGAAGATCCGTTCACCGTCCTCGAGCCGGCCGATCTCGACGGTGGCGCTGGCGAGATTCGGCAGGAGCGCCAGCCGGTCCGGATCTTCGTCGGGAAGCAAACCGGCCGCGGCGCCGTACAGACTCGCGGCCGCGGGCATGTCGCCACGTGCGAAGGCGCGCGCGGCGCCTGCTGCTAGGCGCGCGGCGGCCCGGACACGCAACGCTGCCACCTGCCGGGGATCGCTCGCCGATGTCCGCGAGTGCGCTCGCTGCGCGTGCGAGGTGATCGCCGGCGAGTTCGTCGTACGCCGCCGAGGACCCGAGGCGGTCCGCCACCGCCTCGTGCAGTTCCGCCCGCCGGCCCTTCGGCAGCATCTCGTACGCGGCCTGAAGGATCAGCACGTGTCGGAAGCGGAAGACCTCGCCGTCGGGCGTTCGCTCGGGCCGCACGAGGTCTTTGCGTACGAGCTCCCGAAGGACGCCGTCGATGTGCGAGACGTCTTCGTGCAGCAGGTCGGCGACACCGGCCGGTTCGAACGTCCGGCCGATCACGGACGCGATGCCAAGCACGGCGCGCTGATCGGGCGGGAGACGGTCGAGCCGGGCGGCAAGCAAGGCGTGCACCGTGGTCGGCAACGCGACACCGCCGAGATCGCCGACCAACGTCCATGTGGTTCCGTCGCGGCGCAGCAGCCCCTCGTCGATCATCATCGCGAGCAGCTGCTCGACGAACAGCGGGTTGCCCTCGGCCGCCGCCGCGATCCGCTGCTTCGCGTCGTCATCGAGCGTCGGATGGTTGATGAGGTTCTCGATCAGCCGGTCGACATCGGCTCGTGCGAGCGGTCGAAGCGACAGGGTCGTGGCACCCGGGCGCCCGCCCCAGCCCTCTCGTCGCTCATAGATGTCGGGACGTGCGGTGCACACGACGAGCAGGGGCGAGTCGCGCATCCAGTCGACCAAGCCGTCGAGCAGGTCCAGGAGCGTGGGCTCCGCCCAGTGCACGTCTTCGACCAACAGGACGGTCGTCGCGTTGCCGGCGAGCTCTTCCAGAAGTCGGCGGACGGACCAGAACGCCTCGCCCTCGGCAAGTTGCGTGTGCCCGATGCCGAGGATGTCGGCGAGCCCATCGACGATGCGGTCGCGGTCGTTCGAGTCCGGCAGGAGCGCCAGGAGCGCTCGGCGAGCGGCCTCCGCGTCCGCGTCGTCGGCGATGCCGGCCTCCGCCCGCACCGCCTCTGCGATCGGCCAATAGGTGATGCCCTCACCGAAGGAGAGACACCGGCCGATCAGGACCCGTGCGTCCGGGCCGAGCCTCCGGACGAACTCGTCGGCGAGTCGGGTCTTGCCGATGCCCGCTTCGCCGGAGACCGTCACCAACCTGCAGGCGCGCTCGTCGACGCACCTGATCGAAGGCGCGGACCAGGTCCGAGAGTTCCGCGTCGCGGCCGACCAGCTCGGAATCCAGATGTCGGGCGACCCCCCGGACGCCGTGTTCGACGCGTGTGACCTTGAACGCGCCCTCGTCGATCGCAGACGTCTCCACCGCGTCGCGGACCAAGCCGAGCGTGGCGCCATCGATCACGATGCCCGACGAGCTCGCAGCGGCTGCGAGCCGCCGTGCCTCGCGGGCGACGTCCGGCGAGATCTCAGCTGTCGCGGCCGACACGATCTCGCCCGTCTGGATCCCGACGCCGAGGCGAACATCGAAGCCGTCGACGCCCGGCGGCCGTGCCACGAGTTCGTCCGCAGCTGCCACCGCGCGGACCGCATCGTCCTCGTGCACCTGCGGGTGTCCGAACACCGCGACGACGTCCATGCCGTCGAGCGCCAGCACGGTCGCCCCCCGCGCGGCGAGCGTTGCACGCACGTTCTCGACGATCTTCGGGACGGTGGCCGGGATCGCCTCCGGGTCGGGTGAGGACCCGTCCGCACGGCTGATCGACACATCGACGGCCAGAACGCTCACGATCTTGCGCGTTGGTTCGCCGGCGACGGGTGGTTCGGGCGGCGGTTCGGATCGGGCTCCGGTGCTCGGGGCGAGGTCGATCGACGGGTCCGACGCGAGGATGGCGCTCGCAAGCTCGACCAAGCGCGGGCTCGGGTCGAGGCCGAACTCCTCGCTGAGGCGGGCGCGCCCTGCGTGGAACGCTTCGATCGCCTCGGCCTGCCGGCCGGTCCGATACAGGGCGAGCATCAGGTCCGCCCGTAGCCGTTCGCGGGCCGGATGTTCGTCCACGAGTGCGCGCAGCTCTGCGACCAGCTCGGCATGCCGGCCCGACGCGAGATCCGCAACGAGCCTGTCCTCGATCGTGATGAGGCGGAGCTCCTCGAGCCGCTCGATCTCGGCGCGGGCGAAATCGTCGTAGGCGAAGTCCGCCAACGCCGGTCCGCGCCAGACCGCGAGCGCCTCTCGGAACAGGACGGCCGCCCGTGCCGGATCCTGCTCGCCGAGCGCGGCTTGGCCCCGCTCGCGAAGGACGTCGAACCTGTAGAGGTCGATCGCGGACGGCGGGACGTCCAGCGCGTACCCCGGATCATGGCGGGCCACGACGACCGTTGCCGTCCTCGCCCATTCCGCCGAGGGCCTTGCGGAGCTCGGACACGTACACCTGGACGCTGTGCTCGGCGGTCTTCGGCGGGTCGTCGCCCCAGAGCGCGTCGATCAGCTCGTCGACGGAGACGACCTGCTGCCTGCGGAGGATGAGCATGGCAAGGAGCGCCCGACGCTTGCGCCCGCCGAGCGGGATGCGTCGGTCACCGTCGACCACCTCGAGTGGTCCGAGGATCCTGAATTCCATCCGTGCTCCCCCAGAACAGGTTCGACGCTAGCACGGTGGCCAGGGCTGCCCGTAGGCCGATCCCTTGAGCGTTCTTTGAGCGATCCGGAGGGTGGGTTGAGGGCCGAGGAGCACCTTCTCGCTGTGAGGCGCACGAGGCGCCTCCGGACGGAAGGAGTCGGAGATGGACACCAGGGAGATCACACAGGCGCGACCGAGCGGTACGAAGACGCCTCGGCGCAGGCCGATCGCGGCGGTCGTCATCGGCCTCGCGCTCGTCATCGTGGTGGCCGTCATCGGCGCGCTCGCCATCGGCTCCGGGGTCTCAGACGGGGGCCGGCAGACGACACCCGCGCAGGTGGCCCAGGTCGCGCCCGGTCACACCCAGCCGGCCACACTGATCCACCGGATCGCGATGCAGTCGGTGAACCCGACGCCCGCGCAGGTGGTCCAGGTCGCGCCGGGTCACACCCAGCCGGCCACACGGATCCACCGGATCGCGATGCAGGCACTAGACGCGACGTCCGGGCGCAGGGGTTGACCCCCTGCGTCCGCGTTGCGCACGCGATCGGGAGTGATGAGTGAACCCCTTCCAGGGCTGAGCCGTAGAACACCGTCAAACGTTCACTCGGACACGAGGGGGAGAGACACATGGCATCATCGTTCCCAGGGTTGCAGCACGTCGCGCTCACGGTTCGCGACCTGTCGGCCAGCGTTCCGTGGTACGAGGCGCTCTTCGACGCGAAGCCCGTCCTCGACGAGGACACGGATCCGGGCTTCCATCACACCGTCTATCTGATCGGCGACAGCGGGCAGCTGTTCGGCCTGCACCAGCACACGACGCCGGCCCTCGAGGGGGACTTCAGTGAGTTCCGTGTGGGACTCGACCACGTGTCGTTCGGCGTCGCCGATCGCGGCGAGCTCGAGAAGTGGGCGACCCGGCTCGACGAGCTGGGCATCGAGCACGGCGGGATCAAGGACGCGAGCTACGGGTCGGGTCTGAGCTTCCGCGACCCCGACGGCATCGCGCTCGAGCTCTTCTGCGGCCCCGCCTGAGCCGCCTCGAACAGCGCCACCCAATCGAACACGTCGAGATCGGCCGGCCGGGCGCCTCTCGCCAGCCCTCGACCGCGTAGGCATGTCGCGATCATGCGCGGCGGGATCGTCCGGACCGCTCGCTCGACCGGCGTATCCCCCCGACGGAACGCGCCGGCGAGCATCGCCCGATAGGCGGGTCGTGCTTCGGCCGGCAGGAGTTGCGACGAGCGGCGGCGGATCGCGAGGAACCCGGCATCGACCGATGGCCGCGGTTCGAACGCTGAGGCGGGAAGCTGCCGAACGAGCCCGAACTCCCACCAGGGCTGCCACCCGAGCGACATCAGGTTGGTGGGGCGCGGTGACGCGCGCTTGCGTGCCACGTGGGCTTCGACCAGCAGGTCCGCCCCGGTCACCGGCACGACGGGGTCGTCGAGCAGACGCCGCAGGATCGGGGTTGTCGCCGCGAATGGGAGGTTGCCGACCACGCGGAAGGGCGTCTCCGGCAGGGAGACACTCAGGATGTCGCCGTGCACGATCTCGACGTTCGTTAGGTGACCGAAGCGAGCTCGCAATGACTCTGCGAACCGCGGGTCGATCTCGACCGCGATGACCCGGCGGGCCACCTCCGACAGTGGTGCCGTCAACCGGCCCCCGCCGGGCCCGATCTCGACGACGAGCTCGTCGGGGCCGATGTCGGCCTGCCGGATCAGCTCCCGAGCGACGTCGTCGCTACGAAGGAAGTGTTGTCCGCGAGCGGTCTCGCCGCTCGCGCCCCGGGACGCTCCTCGCGCGCCCACGGACCCTCACCGTGATGATGCCCATGTCGGTCTCCTCGATCGACGGAACCCTACACCGCCCTCGGACCGGCCGAGGGGTGATCCGGGTGGGCGAGCGCTGCGAACCGGGGTCGATGGCGACGGTCGCTGCGGTGGGAGAGTTCGACCTCGATCGGTACCTGCGCGCCTCCAAGCGCGTGGATCTGTCCGGGGTCGAGTGGGGCCTGATCGGACGGACGCCGTTGCCCCCCGAGCACGCTCGATGCCTCACCTACATGATGGACATCGAGACGCACACGGCCGTCTTCCTCCGCGATCTCCTCGCGACCCGCGCAGGGTTCGACGCCGACGTGACCGCGTTCCTGTCGTGCTGGGCCTACGAGGAGGTCTGGCACGGCGAGGCGTTCAGCAGGTTCCTGGGGGAGGCGGGGTACACGCTCGCGCCGGATCACGCGGTGGTGCGGGCGGACGATCGATACCCGTCCCGGTCCGAACGCGCCGAGTGGATCCGCCGGGCGCTCGGCCGCAAGGGCTACCTTTCCCACATCGGGACCCTGCTCGGGTCGGCCGCGTTCAAGGACTTCGTCGCGATCCACATGACCTGGGGCGCCGCGAACGAGCTCACCACGCTGTCGGCCTACCACCGCCTGATCGCGAAGACCGAGCACCCGCAGCTGGTGCAGATGCTCCAGGCCATCATCAAGGACGAGCGGCGCCACTTCGCGTTCTACCGGGCGCAGGCCAGGCTGCGGCTCCAGGGGCCGACGGCGCAGCGGATCACCCGCTGGGCCATAGACCACCTCTGGGCGCCGGTCGGCACCGGGGTTCGGCCGCAGCCCGAGACCGACTTCGTCGTCGCCTATCTCTTCGGCGACACGGACGCGCAGGGGACCCTCGAGGACATGCAGGCGACCATGAACGAGCTTCCCGGACTGCAGGGATCCCGGTTCCTCCGCGACGCCGTCGCGGCGGCCCGCGCACGTACGGCCTGCTAGCCGCCGATCAGAGGCTGCTCCATCAGGCGATCAGCTGCCCTTCGCAGGTCTCGATCACGAGAGATCGTCCGGCTGTTGTCGGATCCCCATCGCCTCATCCGTCTGACTGGGTGGATGGCTCGGAAAGCCGGGCCGCGCGAAGGGAGGCAGGGATGTCGAAGTACCTCTTGCTGTACGCCGGAGGCAGCATGCCTGAGACGGACGAGCAGCGTGACGCCGTGATGAAGGCGTGGGACGGCTGGTTCGCGACACTCGGGAAGGCATTGGTCGACGGGGGCAACCCGATCTCGGCGTCGAAGAAGATCAGCGCCGACGGGTCGATCACGTCCGGCGCCGGCGACGCCAGCGGCTACTCGGTCATCGAGGCGGACTCGCTCGACGGGGCGACCGACCTGGCCAAGGGCTGCCCGGTGCTGCAGGGCGGCGCCTCGGTCTCGGTGTTCGAGACGTTCGAGGTGATGTAACGCGGTCGGGGCGCCCGCGGGCCCTCGCCGGTCCGCGGGCGCGCCCACGCGCGCGGTCAGGCGCGCAGCCGGGCGCCACTCGGGTCGAAGAGCGTGGTGGCCGCGATCCGCCCGTGCAGCGTGCGATCGAAGTAGCGAACCGAGATCTCCGTTCCGTCGTCGAGCCCGCTCGGGAGCCAGGCATACGCGAGGCTCCGCTCGACCGAGCCCCCCCATCCGGCGCTCGTGACGAAACCGACGGGTTCACCCTCCACCTCGACCGGCTCCGCGCCCATCGCAACCTGCTCGTCGTCGAGCACGATCGTTCGCAGCGTGCGCGGCGAGGCGGCCCTGGTCGCGAGCGCATCGGCGCCGATGAAGTCGCGATCGGTCGTGCGGACCGCGAAGCCGAGGCCGGCGTCGGCCGGCGCGTCGCCGCGGGTCATGTCGGTGCCCCACGCGCGATACCCCTTCTCGAGGCGGAGGGTCCCGAGCGCGGCACGACCCGCCGCGACCAGACCGTGGGCCGTTCCCGCCGACCACACCGCGTCCCAGAGCGTTCCCCCGTCGTTCGCGGCGCACGAGAGCTCCCACCCGAGCTCGCCGGCGTAGGAGATCCGAACGGCGTCGACCGCGATGCCGACGATCCGGATGGTCCGGGCGGCCCGGTACGGGAACGCGTCGTTCGACAGGTCGGCGTCCGCGATCGGCGCGAGGATCTCGCGGGCGAGCGGCCCCCACAGCGCGAGGTACGCGCGAGCGTCGGTCACCGGCTCGATCTCGACGTCACCGACCGCGTGAGCTCGGAGCCACGCGAGGTCGCGCGGCGAGTTCCCGGCGAGCACGAACCGCTCTTCGTCGAAGCGCGCCACGGTCACGTCCGAAACGATCCCGCCGTGTGTGTCGAGCATCACCGAGTAGGTCACGACGCCGGTAGGTCCGCCGGCGCGACCGGCGACCACGCGACGGAGCAGATCCTGCGCGCCCGACCCGCGCACCTCGATCCGTGTCAGCGGCGTCATGTCGAACAGGCCCGCGCGCTCGCGGACCGCCCGGTGCTCCGCGGCCGCGATCGGCGACCAATGCCGCGCCGACCAGGTGTCTCGCTTGGGCACGCCGTTGACGAGTCGCGCGTTCGCCTCGTACCACTGCGGCCGCTCCCAGGTGGCGACGTCGACGAACGCCGCGTCGAGCGCACGTCCGCGCTCCGCGAACGCGCTGAACCGCACACCGCGCGCCGACGCATGCGGCTCCGCGGGGTGGTGCGCCAGGTAGACGTCGGTGTATTGATCCGAGGACCGCGCCTCGAAGAAGGAAGGCTCGAGCTCCGGCTCGTCGAACCGCCCGAGGTCGGCGGGCGTCGCGTCGATCGCGGGGTCGCGGTCGCACAGCAGGTCGGCGACGATCTGTGCGACGCCGGCGGAGTGCGTGACCCACACCGACTCGGCGACCCAGAAACCTCGCAGGCCGGGATGCTCGCCGATCAGCGGGTACCCGTCCGGTGTGAACCCGAACACACCGTTGAACCGGCGCTCGAACCGCGCGCCGCTGAGCGCCGGCATGAACGCGCACGTGAGCTCCCACGCCTCGGCGAAGTCCTCCGGGGTGAACCCGAACGCGAGGCTCCGATGCTCGTTGCGCGCGTGCACGTCGAGGGCCGCCGACGGAACGGGCAGCACCTGATGGTGGAACGAGCCGACCCCGACGCGATCGCCGTGGTCGCGGTAGTAGATGCCGATGTCGTGGTGCCGGATGATCGGCCGCGTCGCCTCGCGCCCGGCGGCGTCGGCGAGCTCGGCGATCGGTGAGGTGATCGCGTACTGGTGCTCGGTCGGCAGCATCGGGAGCGTCAGCCCGACCGTCTCGGCCAGCGCCGGCCCCCACACGCCGGCGCAGCAGACGATGACGTCGGCGTCGATCGTGTCGCCGGTCGTCGTCCGCACCCCACGCACGGCGCCGCGGTCGGTGATGATCTCGGAGATCGCCGTGTCGCCGACGAAGCGCGCGCCGCCTTCGGCGGCGCGCCCCGCCTGGGCCTCCACCGCTCGGAGGGCTGCCGCGAGCCCCTCGCCGTCGGTTGTGTACGCGCCCAGCAGGCCGTCGCGCTCGATGGTCGGCCACATCCCGATCGCCTCGTCGGGGCCGATCATCCGGCCGTGCCAGCCGAAGGCTAGCGCCGCGCCCCAGCGTCTCCAGAGCTCGGCCAGCCGCTCCTCGGTGTAGGCGACCTCGAGCGTGCCGACCGGCAGCAGCGCGGGCCCCTCACCGGTCGACAGCGTCGCGAACTTGCGGACCGTCGCGTCAGCTGTCTCGGTCATGAACCGCGAGGTGCTCGTCCGGCTGATGAGGCCGGGGGCGTGCGAGGACGATCCGCCGGTCGCGAACAGCGGCCCCTTGTCGATGACCGTGACGTCGAGCTCGCCGCGGAGCACGAGCTCGTCGGCGAGCGCAGCGCCGACCACGCCGGCGCCGATGATCACGATCCGCCGATGCGCCATCGGTTCACCCCTGCTCGGGTTCGAGGATGGCACGGGCGATCCCGCGCGCCTCGTCGAGGCGCTCTCGATCGACGAACACGTTGGCGTCGCGCTCGAGGAACGTCAGGAAGCCCGAGCTCGGCGCCTTGACCCACCACACGATCCCGGCCTCCTCGAGCACCGCCCCGATCTCCTCGGCGTGCTCCGGGGTACAGGCGCACAGATGGACGGTCTTGACCCCCGCCGGCACGTCCCAGATCCGTCGCACCCGCCGACCCTACCGCGCGTCTGTCGGTGAGCGGCTCGCGGCGTCGAGGGCGGCGTTACGCCTTGATCCGCTTCCGCTTCGGGTCGTACATCGGCTCGAGCGAGACGGTGACGGGGTAGCGCCGTCCGACGATGTCGGCCTCCCAGGACCCGCTCAGCAGGAACCCGTCGGTGATGTCCTCGTCGCGCTCGATCATCGCGAGGCCGACCGACCCGCCGAGCGTGTGCCCGTACGCGCCGTTGCGGATCTCGCCGACGTGCTCGCCGTCGCGGTAGAGCTGTTCGTCGCCGTAGAGCAGGGGTTCCGGGTCACCGATCAGCACCTGCACCATCCGTGCGGTCCGGATGCCTGAGTCGCGCTGCTTGACGAGCGCCTCCTTGCCGATGAACCCGCTCGGCTTGTCCCACGCGATCGTGAAGTCGATGCCGGCGTCGATCAGCGTGTCGCCGTTGTCGATGTCGATCCCGTAGTCGCGGTACGCCTTCTCCAGGCGCAGGGAGTTCAGAGCCAGCAACCCCGCGTGCCGGATCCCGAGGTCTTGTCCTGCCTCGAGCAGCGCGTCGTACACGATCACCGCCTGGTCGCTCGGCACGTGGAGCTCCCACCCGAGCTCACCGAGGTAGGTCACGCGGATCGCGTACGCGAGGCCCATGCCCACCTCGATCTCCTTCGCCCGCATATAGGGGAAGGCCTCGTTCGAGAGGTCGGCGGTGGTCAGACGTGCGAGGAGCTCCCGCGACCGTGGCCCTTGCACCGTGAGGAGCATCCGGGAGCTCGTCATGTCGGTGACGATCACGACCTCGCCCTCGGCGCGCTGACGCTCGAGCCACCCGAGCATCCGCCGGTGGATCACGTCGGCCCCGATCACGAGGAACGTGTCCTCGGCGGTCCGGGTCACCGTGAGGTCCGTCCAGATCTTGCCGTTCGGTGTGCACCAGTGCGTGTAGGTGATCTTGCCGACCGGCACGTCGAGCTCGCTCACGCTCACACGGTTGAGCAGTGTGAGCGCGTCCGGCCCCTGCACCTTGAGCGTCGCCATGAACGACATGTCCATGATCCCGACCGCCTCGCGCACCGCCACGTGTTCCTTTGCCCACGCATCGAACGACTGGTCGCGCAGCCACCCCTGCGGTCGCTCGTGGCTGACCCCTTTGGGGGCGAACCACTCTGGCACCTCGTAGCCCGTGAGCACCACGAAGTCGGCGCCGGCATCGGTGAGCCGGTCGTGGATCGGCGACCGGCGAGCCCCGCGCGCGGTCCACGGCCGCCACGACGGGAACGCGGCGTCGCCGAACAGCGTGCCGAGGAGCTCGACCGTCTTCTGCTCGCGGAACGCGCGCGTGGCCATGAACGGCATGAGCCGGTCCGGCGAGATCCCCGTGACCTCGAGCGGCGGTTCCCCGTCGACGATCCACTGCGCGATCATCGAGCCCGCGCCGCCCGACAGCAGGATGCCGAGCGAGTTCAGCCCGCACGCGGCGAAGAACCCGCGGAGCTCGGGCACCTCGCCGAGCAGCGGACCGTTATCCGAGGTGAAGCTCTCCGGCCCGCAGAAGAACTGCCGGATCCCGGCGTCGTGCAGCGACGGGAACCGGTCCATCGCGTCGGAGAGGAACCCGGCCATCCGATCCCAGTCCGGCGGCAGCACCGCGAACCCGAGGTCCTGCGGGATCGTGTCGAGGGACCACGGTGCCGCCTTGGGTTCGAACAGCCCGACCAACACGCCGCCGCCTTCCTCGCGGTAGTAGCCGTAGCGGTCGGGGTCTTCGACGACGGGCAGGTCGGGATGCGCCCACTCGACCTCGTCGGTCAGCAGGTAGTAGTGCTCGGCAGCTTGCAAGGGGAGGGACACGCCGGCGAGCGCGCCGAGCTGGCGGCCCCACATGCCGGCCGCGACCACCACGGTCTCGGTCTCGATCGTGCCGTGGTCGGTCTCGACCCCGGTCACGGCGCCGTTCGCGGTCGTGAAGCCGGTGACGGTCACGCCCTCGACGATCTTCGCGCCCGCCGCCCTCGCGCCCTTCGCGTAGGCCTGCGCGACGTCGGCGGGGTTCGCGCGGCCTTCGTCGGGCACCCAGGCCGCGGCGAGGATGTCGTCGACCTTCGCCGAGGGCCAGTGTCGACCAACCTCCTCGGGACCGACCATCTCGACCGGCACGCCGTGGGCCTTCGCGAAGATCGCCTCACGGGTGACGGTCTCGAGCCGTTGGGGTGTGCACGCGAGGTGCAGATGGCCGATCGTCCGGAACCCGGTGTCCTGCCCCGTCTCCGCAGTGAGGGTCGGCAACAGCTCGGTGGTGTAGCGCGACATCCAGAGGTAGGTCTCCGTCGGCATGCCGGCGCTGGTGATCAGGCCGGCCGCGTGCCACGTGGTGCCGGCCGTCAGCTCTTTGCGTTCGAGCAGCACGACATCAGTGACGCCCAGCTTGGTCAGGTGATAGGCGGTGCTGGTGCCGATCGCGCCTCCGCCGATCACGACGACCTGGGCGCGCGCTGGAAGTACGTCCGTCATGGTGCCTCCTGGGCGCCCCGGCGGAGCGCGCGGACATGCTAGCGGGCGCCCGTTGCGTGCAGATAGTTCGCGCGATACCTCTCGTCGGGGTCGAACCGTCGTGCCTGCCGCTCTACGTCCATCGCCATACCGCGCCGCGGGTTCGCACCCGTGCCGGCCACCAATTGCGAGTTGCCCAGGTTGCTTGGCGGGTGGCCTCGACCTGGTGACGGTCGAAGTACGCTGCGCCGTCGTGCACCGCCTCGATCAGGAACGAGGAGCGGTTGGTGACCTGCCAAGGAGCCGCGGGTCGAGCACCACCAGGGGAAGCACCTCGCCCGCACGCACCGCGGCCGCGAAGGCGGAGTGGTAGTGAACCCGGAGGTCCCGGGTGAACACAGCGAGGGTCCGCATCGTTAGGAACGCGGCGAGCGACGGGCCCATGGTGCGAAGCCCGTCGCGCCGCTCGCGTCTAGCCGGTGCAGCCGTGTGCAGCGAGGATCGCCGGGTCGGCGAAGGCCGCCGCACCACCGGCGTAGTTGCTATGGAACGCGGTGCCGGTCGACTTCGCCGCCGAGATCAGCTGGCCGAAGCTCGCGCCGCACGCAGCCTTGATGTCGGTCCCGGGGGCGGCGGACGCCGTTCCCGTGATGGCGAGGCTGCCCGCGACGATCGTCAGGGCGATCAGCGTTCGCTTCATGCTGTCCTCCGTTCGTCAGGCGAGCGCGTGCGCACGCTCGTCGTGCGTCCCGAGCAACGTCGTCGCCCGAGCAGCGATCCAGATGCCGGACAGGCCCACGAGGGCGTACACCACCCGCGAGGCCGCGTCCGTCTGCCCGAACTCCATGCCGAAGATCTTCGCGACGAGATCGAACTCGGCGAGCGCCACGAGCCCCCAGTTCAGGGCCCCGACGATCACCAGCACTAGCGCCGCGGTGTCGAGCTTCCGCATCGTCCTCCTCCCTTCTGTCGAGGTTTTGTCTAGGCACTGTACGCTCGTACCTCCGAAGCTGTCAAGGGTGCGTCTAGGTATCTGCACAAGGATGGTTTAAGGTTCATTGCGTGGAGACGGCGGCGCGTGTACGGATCGGAGAGCTGGCTCGAAGGACGGGCGTCTCGGCGGAGTTGCTGCGCGCGTGGGAGCAGCGCTACGGGCTGCTCCGGCCGGAGCGTTCTGCCGGTGGGTTCCGCCTCTACAGCCCCGCTGACGAGGCTCGGGTTCGCCGGATGACGGCGCTGATCGCGTCGGGGGTGTCGGCGTCCGAGGCGGCGGCGCGAGCGACGAGCGACGAACCGGTGGCGCCGGGCGGGGCGGCGACCGACGAGCTCGCCACCGAGCTTCGCGCTGCGCTCGATCGCTTCGATGGTGAGGCCGCCCACGACGCGCTCGACCGGCTGTTCGCGACCGTGTCGATCGAACTGGTGATCACCGAGGTCGTCCTACCGCTCCTGCACGAGCTCGGCGACCGCTGGGAAGCCGGGACGGCGACCGTCGGGCAGGAGCACTTCGCATCGAGCTTGATCCGCGGCCGGCTGCTGGCGCTCGGTCGCGGATGGGCAGGAGGCTCAGGGCCGGCGTTCGTGTTGGCGTGCCCGCCGAGCGAGGAGCATGACCTCGGCCTCGTGATGTTCGGGATCATTCTCGCTCGTCGAGGCGCGAGGATCGTGTTCCTCGGAGCCGACACTCCGATCGCCACCATCGTGGAGACCGTTCGCGACGTCGCGCCCGACGGACTGGTGATCGCGGCCACCCGGCCGCAGCCCGTGGCGGCCGCCGCGACGGACCTCGCTGCGGTGGCCGCCGCTCACGTGCCCGTGTACCTCGGTGGCGCTGGGGCGGACGATCGTGTCGTCGCCGCAGTGGGCGGACGACCGCTCGACGGCAACCTCTTGGCCGCCGCCAGGGCGCTGACCGCCTAGGAGAAGCGTCCGCGGCGCTTGGGTGCGACCTCGGCCTCGGCCTCGCGGCGCTCGGCCATCACCGCGCGGAGCTCGGCCTCGATCGAGGTCGTGCGGAGGGGGAGATCCGCGAGCCGTGCGCGAAGAGCGGTGTTGTCGTAGGGCAGGAAGCCGGGGGTGTTGCTCTCGATGCCAGCCATCCGATGGGTCCTCTCCATAAGGGAGGCCCATCGTGCGCCGCGGCATGCCCGCCGCACATCGGTCCCACGGCTCTTCCCCTGGGTCCATCCGCGCGTCCGCCGCGCCTTAGGCCCTTCGCAGAGCCTCGGCCATGTCGCTTACCTAGGTTCGGGTGCACGGCGGCGCTCCATCCGCACGACGTGCCAGGTCTGCTCGTCCTCGCGTTCGTCGAAGCGCTGCACGACAGGGAGTCCCACCTTCGCCGCGACGCGGACCGAGGCGATGTTGCTCGCTTCGGCGTAGGCGCGCACGAGCTCTGCGTCCAACGTGTCGAACACGTAGTCGACGAGCGCCCCGACGGCCTCGGTCGCGTAGCCGTTGTTCTGGGCCCCCGGGTCCATCGTGTAGCCGACCAGGATCACGTCGGGCTCGTCGGTGTCGACGCGGATACCCACGTCGCCCACGAGCGTGTCGTCCTCCAGGGTCTCGACCGTGAACTGGACCCACCCGCCGGCCTCGCCGGGCGCCCGGGTGAGCATCTCCTCGATCTCGGTGCGGACGTGGTCGGGGTCGGTGCGGCCCCAGCCCTGGTGGGCGTGGACCTCGGGGTCGCTGCGGTAGGCCGAGATCTGCTCGGCGTCCCGGGGCTCGGAGCGGCGCAGGCGCAGGCGGGCGGTCCGCAGCTCATCGAACCCGGGGTCGGCGCGCATCCGCGCCAGCGTACCTAGCGGGTGTAGGTGAAGTGGTCTCGCTCCATCTTCGACAGCTGCCAGATGGCGCCGCGGATCTCGTCGTCCTCGGGGTGGTCGGCGAGCCACGTGCGGGCGGCGGCCATCACGGAGGAGATCTGATTGAGGGAGGAGGCCTCGGAAACCTGAGAAAGGAGTTCTGAACGATCCATATACCTATACCTACGCCGCGGGTGTCTCCGCGCCCGGCGATGCACGCGGTCGTCACGTCACCTCCACACACCCGCAACATCGTTTGGCGGGCGTACCATCACTGCCATGGCGATCGCGACCGGCGCGCAGGCTCCCCCGGTGGCCGGCGCGACGCGCGAGGGCCCCCATGTCCTGGTCTTCTTCAAGGTCACGTGCTCGACCACGCAGCTCGCGACCCCGGCGATCGAGCGGCTCGCCCAGAGCCTTCCCCGACCGGGTGGTCGGCGTAGGCCAGGACCCGCAACCGGCGCTCGACGCCTTCTCCCAGGAGTACGCCCTGAGCCTGCCGCTCGTCCCCGACCTCGATCCGTACGCGGCGTCGGACGCGTACGGGATCGTGTCGGCACCGACCGCGGTCGCCGTCGGGTCTGACGGCACGATCCTCGACGTCGCCGAGTCGTGGGACCGCGACGCGTGGAACCGGCTCGCGGCCGGGTTCGCCGGCGAGCTCGGGGTCGAGGCGACGACGGTGTCCGATGCGGGAGACGGCCTTCCGGACTTCAAACCCGGCTGAACCACGAGGAACGTCCGCTCGGTCTGAGCGGAGATGCGGGGCCCACGCGGGCGCGGTAGGTTCCGGTCACCTACCGACAGGGGGTTGCGTTGACCGACCGCACGACGATCGCGTTCTTCCCGGAGCCGGGCGCCTGGGGACCCACGAACAACTGCGTCGCGATCGCGAACGTCCTGAAGGAACGCGGCCACCGGATCGTGTTCGTGATCGACGAGTCGTTCACGGGCGTCCTCGAGGCCAAGGGGTTCGAGGAGCGGCTGATGCGGATGACGCCCCCCGATGAGAACGCCGACCCCGACGGCCGACCCCTGGGGCGAGTTCATCAGGGTGACGGCGCCCGAGTTCCGCAAGCCGACGATCGAGCAGATCGAGACGGTGACGAAGCCGATCTGGGAGGCCCTCGTCGCGGGGGAGCGCTACAGCCACGAGACGGTGATGGGCATCTGGGACGACGTCCACCCCGACGTCGTCGTCACGGACAACGTCACCGGCTATCCGGCGATCGAGCTCGCGGGGTGCCCATGGGTGCGGTTCGTATCGGCCAATCCGCTCGAGATGCGCGACGAGCTGTTGCCGCCGGTGCTGTCGGGACTCCCCGTCGCCGACTCGGGCCAGTGGGGAGCGTTCCGCGAGGAGTACCACCGGCAGCACGAGGAGCTGCTGACCCAGCACAACGACTTCCGGGCCTCGGTCGGCGTGGCGCCCTGCCCGCTCGACGAGTTCAACACCCACTCGCCGTGGCTGAACCTGTACCTGTTCCCCGAGGCGGCCGACTACGCGCGGAAGGAACCGCTCGGGCCGACGTGGCACCGGCTGCAGTCGACCGTGCGGACGGGCGAAGCGCCGTTCGACGTCGCGTCGCAGGTGCCGGGGACCGGGAAGGTCGTCTACCTGTCGCTGGGGTCGCTCGGGTGCATGGACGTCGGACTGATGCAGCGGCTGATCGACGCGATGGCGACGACCGAGCACCGCACGATCGTGTCGATGGGCCCGCTGAAGGATCAGATGACGCTCGGGCCGAACATGTACGGCGACGAGTTCCTGCCCCAGCCCTCGATCCTGCCGCAGTGCGACCTGCTGATCACCCACGGCGGCAACAACACGACGTGCGAGGGGTTCCACTTCGGGCTGCCGATGATCGGGCTGCCGCTGTTCTGGGACCAGTACGACAACGCGCAGCGTCTCGACGAGACCGGGTTCGGCGTGCGCCTGCCGACCTACGACTGGGAACCGTCGCAGCTGACCGGGGCGGTCGACCGGCTGCTGGGCGACGAGGGCCTCGCCGCGCGGATGAAGGACATCTCGGCGACGGTGCAGGCCGATCCGGGTCACGTGCGCGGGGCCGAGCTGATCGAGCAGCTCGCGCTCACGGGTGCCCCGGTCACCCGATAGGGACATGCCCCGTGCTGATCGTCCCGCTGGTGCCTGTCTAGATGCGGACGGCCGCGCGAGCGCCCCTTCGGGTGCCGGAGAGCTGGCTCGCCGAGGAGCGCTCGAAGGTCGGGCCGTTCGTCACGCGCGAGGCCTACCGGCTCGAGGACGGCTCCAGGCGGGAGTGGAGCTCGCGCCGTCATCGCAAGGGACACGAACGGCTCACCGATCACACGCTGTTCTGGCAGCCGCGGGCGCTCGGCTGGTGGATCGCGGTCCTGTTCGCGATCGGGTCGTTCCTGTTCGCGCTCGGCGTGGTGCCCTCGTACGCGACCGCGGTCGGGCGCGCTCGCGGACGCGTGGACGTTCTTCGTCGGATCGCTGTTCTTCACGTCGGCGGGCTACCTGCAGTTCGTGCAGGCGATCAACGCGCCGGCCGATCCCGGCGGGACCGAGCGGATGGCGTTCCGGCTGTTCGCGTGGCAGCCGCACCGGATCGACTTCTGGGCGTGCGGGATCCAGTCGCTCGGCACGCTGTGGTTCAACGTAAGCACGTTCGCGGCGACGCGCTCGGCGCTCGACGCCGAGCAGGCGCACAAGATGATCTGGCGCCCCGACATGCTCGGCTCGATCGCGTTCATCGTCGCGAGCTGGCTCGCGTGGATCGAGGTCTGCCACGGATGGTTCGCATGGCGGCCGCGCGACGTGTCGTGGTGGATCGTGTCGGCGAACCTCGGCGGGTCGATCGCGTTCCTGATCTCGGCGTTCGCCGCGTACATCGATCCGCAGAACGGGCAGATCTGGCGGCTACCGCTCGCGAACCTCGGCACGTTCGTCGGCGCGGTCGGGTTCTTCGTCGGCGCGCTGCTGCTGATCCCCGAGATGCGCTCTGCCTCGGCCGAGTAGGCGTGCTCAGCTCGCGGCGAGCTCCTTCTCGAGGGGATTGCGGAACCGTGGGGTGACGCGGACGCCGCCGAGCCACCCGGTGAGCCGGTCGCGTTCGGCATCGATCTTCTTCTTCGTGGCGGGGTCGACGCGTTCGAGCAACCGGTAGACGACGTCGCCGTTCGTCGCGCTGGCTCCAACCGCCGACCACGCGCCCGTCGGCCCAGACCGTGGGACCCGCGTTGCCGTTCCGGTCGAAGAGCGCGGGCCCGTGCGGACCGAGGTACCAGTCGCGTTCCTTCCAGCCCATCGTGGTCGGATCGAGCCCCGGCAGGAACGCCACCCAGCGCTTGCGGGAGCGGACGGGTGCGGCGTCATCGGCCAGGACGAATCCGGTAGCGCCGTCGTCGAGAGCGACCTCCTCCACGTCGATCGCCGCCAACGCGGCGTTCGCCTGGCGGGCGGTCCAGCCGGTCCACCAGCGGATGTCGGCCATCGTGCCCGGGCCGAACGCGGCGAGCCATGCGTGCAGCAGCGTTGCGCTCGCCTCGGCCGTAGGGATCGACGGCAGGGGAGCGCCGAGCCACACGTCGGTCGGCGTCCAGCGGTACTGGCCCGAGATCCACGTGCCGCGCGGCCGCGCTCGGACGATCGCGCCCTCCGTCGCGAGCAGGAAGACCACGCGCGTCGTCATCCCGACCTCGGCCGCCCACAGGCCCGAACCGAAGTGGAGCTTCACGCGGAGTGCGGGGACCAGCTTGCTGAGCTGCGCGCCGGCCAGCTCCCCGTGCTCGTGCAGCGCGGCCATGGTGTCGCGGATCGCTGCCCGCAGCCAGGCGGCGCCGTCGGCCGTCACGCCTTGGTCCTCGAGCATCTTGATGACCCGCCTTCGCTCGGCGGCGGCGATCGTTTTCGTGCAGGCGGCGTCGATCACGGCGGCGTGCTCCGGTGTGTTGACGAACAACGTCCGGCGCATCCCGAGCATGCGCACGAGCGAGCGGCGCTCGTACAGGGCGTCCTCCAGCTGCTCGTGCGTCATGCCGGGGACCCGGGCCCGGGCCGCCAGGTAGACGGTGGCCGGGTCGCTCGAGTGCAGACCGACGAGCCGGTCCGCGACGGCTTCGATCGAGGGGGCGGGCCTGGCGAGGAAATGCCGGACGCCGAGCCGGGCTCGCCGTTCCTCGACGCCGATCGTCCGCATGACCGGACCGTAGCGGCCGGCGCGGACACGCGCCCTCTAGGCTCCTGGCCAGTGGCTGAAGAGCTCTGCGACCGGACGGCGGTCGAGCTGGCGCGGATGATCCGCGACCGGGAGGTCTCCGCGCGCGAGGTGCTCGACGCCCACCTCGAGCGGATCGACCGCTGGAACCCGATCGTCAACGCGATCGTCACCCGCACGACCGATCTGGCGCGGGCCCGCGCCGCCGAGCTCGACGAGGCGCTCGCTCGGGGCGAGGAACCCGGGCCGCTGCACGGCCTGCCGATCGCGCACAAGGACCTCGTCGACACGGCGGGCATCCGCACCACGTACGGGTCGCCGATCTACGCCGACCACGTGCCCGACGTCGACGAGCCGTTCGTCGCGCGCCTGCGCGCGGCCGGGACGGTGCTCGTCGGCAAGACCAACACGCCCGAGTTCGGCGCGGGCTCGCACACGTTCAACCCCGTCTTCGGCCCGACACGCAACCCGCACGATCCGTCGCGGAGCGCCGGCGGCTCGTCGGGCGGCGCGGCCGCTGCCCTCGCGACCGGGATGGTTCCGATCGCCGACGGCAGCGACCTGGGCGGGTCGCTGCGCAACCCGGCGAGCTTCTGCAACGTGGTCGGGTTCCGGCCGACGCTCGATGACCGCCGATCCACGCGAGCTGTCGGTCGACGGCCCGATGGCGCGCACGGTGCCCGACGTCGCCCTGCTTGTGGTCGGCGATGTCGGGCACGCCGCGCCTCCCGGTCGAAGGCGACGTCGCTGGTGCCCGCGTGGCGTGGGCGCCGTCCTGTGGCGGGCGGTTCCCGGTCGATCCCGGCCGTGGTCGCGGTCGTCGACGCGGCCCGGCCCACGTTCGAGTCGCTCGGGTGCCGGACGACCGAGACGTACCCGGATCTCGACGGCACCCGTGAGGTGTTCTTCACCTTGCGCGCGCGCTCGTTCGCGGAGAACTACGGCGAGCTGCTCCCCGAGCATCGCGACGAGATCAAGGCGACGGTCGTATGGAACATCGAACAGGGGCTCGCGCTCGACGATTTGGCGGTCGATGCCGCGGTCGCGCGGATGCACGACGTCCGTGCCGCCGCCGACGGGTTCTTCACGACGGTGGACTACCTGGCCCAGCCGGTCTCGCAGGTGCCGCCGTTCCCGGTCGAGCTCGAGTACCCGACCGAGGTCGCCGGCGAGTCGATGACGACCTACCTCGACTGGATGGCGTCCTGCTGGAGCATCACGGTGCTCGGCGGCCCCGCGATCTCGGTGCCGTGCGGGTTCACCGACGACGGGCTGCCGGTCGGGATCCAGATCGTCGGCAAGCCCGGCGACGACGCCGGGGTCCTCCGCCTCGCGCATGCGTTCGAGCAGACGACCAGTGTCGGGCGACCGCTCACGGTTCCGGCACCAGGCCCACGTCCCCCAGCAATGTGAACGCGACCTCGCCCGGCTCGTCGGTGATGTCCCATCGCTCGAAGAACGTCTGCGCGCCGTCGCGCGTCTCCCAGTTCGCGAGCGCATAGAAGGCCGAGCCGTCCTCGGCGTACCACGCACGGTGGAACCGGCAGCCGAGCTCCCGAGCGCTCGCGCGCATCTCGTCGGTGATCCAGGTCAACCGCTCCTCGTAGAGGTGCTTCGCCCATCTGGAGTGGGGCAAGGCGCCTTGAACAGGACCCACATCGGCTCCTCCCTTCACCTATCGTCCGAGCATGAGCGCAACGGGCCCGCTACGCGTGAGCCGGACCGTGTTGATCCCCGAGGGGGAGCTGGGGTGGCGCTTCAGCCATGCCTCCGGCCCCGGCGGCCAGGGCGTGAACACGGCCGACTCCCGCGTCGAGCTCAGCTTCGACGTCGCGAGATCTTCCGCGCTCGGTCCAACGCAGCGCGCCCGAGCCCTCGAGCGGCTGGACCGGCGGCTCGTCGACGGCGTGCTGACCGTTCGTGCGTCGGCGCAGCGGTCGCAGCTCCAGAACCGGGAGGCGGCCCGCGAACGTCTCGCGGCCGTCTTGGCCAAGGCGATCGCGCCGCCGCCGCCGAAGCGCCATCCCACGAAACCATCGAAGGCGGCGACCGAGCGGCGTCTCGCCGACAAGCGTCGGCGGGGCCGAACCAAACGCCTGCGCCGGCCGGACGACGAGGACTAAGGGGGCGGAGGCGGGACCGGCGGCGTCGCGTCCGCCTGCGGGGACCCGGACCTCGATCGTGGTGCCCGCCGTCGTCTCGAGCACCCGGACGGTCCCACCGTGGGCGTCCACGATCGCTCCGACGATCGACAAGCCCAAACCCGCGCCGCCCGTGGCGCGTGCACGGGCCGGGTCCCCCCGGTAGAAGCGCTCGAATGCCTTGGCGGCGACCTCGGCATCCATCCCCGGACCCTCGTCGGCGATCGTCAGGACGGCCGCGCCGTCGTCGCGGCCCAGCGCGATGTGCGTCGCTGTTCCCGGCGGCGTGTGCACGCGCGCGTTCTCCAGCAGGTTGTCGACGACCTGGCGCAGGCGTCCGGCGTCGCCCGTGACGATCGCGGATCCGTTGAGGTCGGCGTCGAGGACGCGGTCGGGGTCGATCGCACGGGCCGCGTCGACCGCGTCCGCGACGATCGGCGCGAGGTCGACAGGCTCGCGCTCGAGCGGTCTGCCCTGGTCGAGCCGAGCGAGCAGCAGGAGGTCGTCGACGAGCACGCCCATGCGCTCCGCCTCCGCTTCGATGCGCGCCATCGACCGGGCGAGGTCGTCGGGCCGCGTGTCGGCGCCGCGGCGGAACAGCTCCGCGTACCCCCGGATCGACGTGATCGGCGTCCGCAGCTCGTGCGAGGCGTCGCCGACGAACCGCCGCAGGCGCTCCTCCGAGGCGCGGCGCTCGTCGAACGCCGCTTCGATCTGGGTCAGCATCGCGTTGAGCGAGGTGCCGAGCTTGCCGATCTCAGTGTCGTCGTCGGCGGGCTCCACCCGGCGCGACAGGTCCCCGGCCGCGATCGCGCCGGCGGTCTCGCCCATCGTCTCGAGCGGCCGCAACCCGATCTTCACGAGCACGAGTGCGAGCGCGCCGGCGACGAGCGCGACCCCGACCGTGACCAGCGCTTCGATCGCGAGCAGGCGTCCGAGCGTGGCGCGCATCTCGGTGAGCGGCACCGCGATCACGAGGGTTCCGGCGCCCGGGCGAGGCCCCACCGCCTGGACCCGGAAGCCGCTGCCCCCGCTCGAGGAGCGCGCGGAGAACGTCACCGAGCCGATGCCGCCGGTCGTCGACCCGGGGAGGCCGGCGGGCAACACGGGGATGGGGCCGTTGTCCGGGTGGTACCCGAACGAGTGGCTCCGCACGACGGTGCCCGACGCATCGAGCAGCGCCGCGTAGCTCCCGGTCGGGACTCCGCCCGAAACCGGCTGCGGCTCGTCGGGCATCGGGAATCCTCCTCCCGGTTCGAGCGCCGTGACGGCGGCCTCGGTCACCTGTGCGATCTGCTCGTCGACCCGTTGGAGCAGCGACGACGACAGCGCGCGGTACGTGACGACGTCGGCGATCAACAGCCCGAGCGTGACGAGCCCGACCGTGACGAGCAGCAACCGCGCGCGCAGCGACACTCAGGACGCCTTCGGTGGGCGAAGCACGTACCCGACGCCGCGGACCGTGTGCAGCAGGCGGGGCTCGCCGAGCTTGCGCCGCAGGTAGGAGATGTAGGTCTCGACGATCGACGCGTCGCCGCCGAAGTCGTAGTGCCAGACGTGATCCAAGATCTGCTCCTTCGACAGCACCCGACGCGGGTTCAGCAAGAAGTAGCGGAGCAGAGCGAACTCCGTCGGCGTCAGGTCGATCGCCGCGCCGGCGCGGAACACTTCGTGTGCCGTCTCGTCCATCTCGAGGTCGTCGAGCATGAGGCGCGGCTGCTCCTCGGTTCCTTGGGTGCGGCGCAAGATCGCACGGATCCGCGCGACCAACTCCTCGAGGCTGAAGGGCTTCGTCACGTAGTCGTCGGCGCCGACCCGGAGGCCGCGCACCTTGTCCTCGGTCGCGTCGCGCGCGGTGAGGAACAGCACCGGCACGCGCAGCCCGCGATCGATCAGCTTGCGCTGCACCTCGAACCCGTCGAGGTCGGGGAGCATCACGTCGAGCACCATCAGGTCGGGCCGGAATGCCTCCACCGCCTCGATCGCGGCGCGACCGTCACCGGCGGTCGAGGTCTCGAAGCCCTCGTAGCGAAGGGTCGTCGACACGAGGTCCGCGATCGCGGCCTCGTCGTCGACGACCAACACCCGGGCGCTCACGGAGCCTGACGCGGGTGCGTCCGGCTCCGATGCCGCCGTCGATCCCGTCATACTCACCCCTGGTCTGGCGCAGGCGGCTCCCCAGGGAGGGTTCGGTCGGCCGGAGCATCCGGGTTCGGCGACCCGCCCAGGTCGGCGCTGCGCTCGAGGAAGTCTGTGCGATCGAGCTCACCGCGAGCGTAACGGACCCGCAGCGCTTCAAGCGCCTCGTCGCGGGGCGGGGGACCGGTCGGCGTCGCGGGCGCCCCGGCCCGGCTCCCCGGCCCCGCGATCGCGAGTGCGCCGGTCGACGACAGCCGCAGCACACCCCACACGATGACCCCGATCAACACGACGAGCAGCAGCAGCGGCAGCAGGTGCGCTCCGCTCTGCCACCAGGCGTCGTGCTGCACGTACGGACCCCAGCCGGGCGTGCCTTGCGGCATCCCGCCGGTCGGGAACGGCGCGTTCGGATCCATGCGGACCTCCTGTGGGCCGGGCTCTGGCCGGGCCGTTCCCGGCCGTGCACCGGAAGTCGAGCACCCGAACCTGGGAGCAGGCTGTGTTCCGCCCGAAGATCGACTCAGCCCTGTGCTCTCTGACCCAGACGCTTGGCGGCTCCCCCGCCCGTGTGTCACGATGCGCGGGCTACGAAGCCGTAGCCCCGTGGAGACCGGACGGCGATCCGTCGTCCGGGCGGGTCCGGTGAGGACCCGCAGGGAAGCCGGTGCAAGTCCGGCACGGTCGCGCCACTGTGACCGGGGAGCGAACCCGACACCACACCACTGGGATCCGTGCGTCGCTCGGCATGTGCATCGAGCCGAGGCGGCGGCGATCCTGGGAAGGCCGGGGGAGCGTGGATCCGGGAGTCAGGAAACCTGCCGTGGGGCTCTGATCCGTCGACCGCGCGTTCGGTCGGGAAGGGGTCCAGATGCACCGGTTCCGCTCCGTGAGGAGGTCGGTTCTCCTCGTCTCGTGCCTCCCGCTCCTCTGCGCCGCGTTCGCCGTCGCGTGCGCGTCCACGTCGACGTCGTCCGTCTCGGCGGGCTCGTCGCCCGGCGCCGCCTCGGCGTTCCCCACGACGATCGATGCCGCCAACGGGAAGGTGACGCTCGATGCGATGCCGACCCGGATCGTGTCGATGTCACCCACCGCCACCGAGATGCTGTTCGCGATCGGCGCAGGCGATCAGGTGGTCGCGGCCGACAGCTACTCGAACTACCCGTCCGACGCGCCGACGACGAAGCTCTCTGCCTACGAGCCGAACGCCGAGGCGATCGCGAACTACGAGCCCGACCTCGTCGTGTACGCCGAAGATCCCGGCGACCTGCAGAGCTCGCTCGACAAGCTGAAGATCCCCGCGATCTCGGAGCCCGCCGCTGCGACGCTCGACGACGTCTACACGCAGATGGAGCAGCTGGGCCAGGCCACGGGCCACCCCGACGAGGCCGCCGGACAGGTCGGCGCGCTCGAGAACAGGATCAAGACCATCGTCGATTCGGTCGGCGACGCCGGGAAGGGGATGACCTACTACTACGAGCTCGACGACACCTATTACTCGGTGACGTCGGACACGTTCATCGGCGCCGTGCTCGGCGAGCTCGGCATGAAGAACATCGCCGACGCGGCGAAGGGTGCGAGCTCCGGCTACCCGCAACTGTCGGCCGAGTACATCGTGCAGGCGAATCCGGACCTGATCCTGCTCGCCGACACGAAGTGCTGCGGGCAGGATGCCGAGAAGGTCGCGAAGCGCCCCGGCTGGCAGGACCTGACCGCGGTCCAGGATGGCGGCGTGGTCGAGCTCGACGACGACGTGGCGTCACGGTGGGGACCGAGGATCGCCGACCTGCTGCAGCAGGTCGGCGACGCGGTCCAGGCGCAAGCCCAGGCCATCGCCTCGGGGACGGGATGAAACACGCGGCGCGGCTGGAGGGCACCCACGTGGTGGGTGGGATCGCGCGGCCTTCGGCCGCGCGATCCCGCCGCCGCGCCGTCCGCTGGACGGTGATCGGTGTGGCGACCCTCTTCGTCGCGGTGGTGATCGGGCTGTTCGCCGGCGCCGTGCGGATCTCGCCGGTCGGGATCCTCGGCTGGATGGTCGGCGGGGGCTCGCTCACCGAGCAGCAACGGGCGATCGTCGCCGAGCTTCGGCTGCCGCGGGTGGTGCTCGCGGGGCTCGTCGGCGCCGCCCTGTCGGTGTCGGGGTGCGCATACCAGGCCGCGTTCCGCAACCCGCTCGCAGATCCATATCTGTTGGGGTCGGCGGCTGGCGCCGGGCTCGGCGCGACGATCGTGATCGTCCTCGGCGTCGCCACAGCGCCGTTGGCGCTGCCGGCGGCCGCGTTCGCCGGCGCGCTCGGGGGCGTGGGACTCGCGTACCTGATGGCCTCGACCAGGGCCGCCGGCCGCACCTCGACCTCGTTGCTGCTCGGCGGGGTCGCGGTGGCGGCGTTCCTGACCGCGTTGCAGACCTACGTGCAGCAGCGCAACAGCGACGATCTGCGCGCCGTGTACGCCTTCATCCTGGGACGGCTCGGCACCGGCGGGTGGCACGAGGTGCGCCTGGCGCTTCCTTGGGTCGTGCTCGCCTGCGTCGTGCTGCTCGCCTCCCGGCGGCTGCTCGAGGTCCTGTCGCTCGGCGACCTCGAGGCGGCGAGCCTCGGGGCACACGTGACACGGGACCGCGCGATCGTGGTGATCGCGGCATCGCTCGCGACGGCCGCCGCGGTCGCCGTCGCCGGGCTGATCGGCTTCGTGGGCCTCATCGTGCCCCACGCGATCCGGATGGCGACGGGTGCGAGCAACCGCCTCGTGATCGGCTTGTCGATCCTGTTCGGCGCGGCGTTCCTCATCCTATGCGACGTGTTCGCGCGCACGGTGGTCGCGCCCGGCGAGCTGCCGATCGGCGTGATCACCGCGCTGATCGGCGCGCCGTTCTTCGCGGTCGTGCTGCGGCGGTCGGGGGGCGCGCGATGATCGACGCGCGCGAGGTTCGCGTGTCGCGCGGCAAGCGCGAAGTGGTGCACGGCGTCTCGCTCCACGTCGAGGCCGGCTCGTGGGTGTCGGTGGTCGGGCCGAACGGCGCCGGGAAGTCCTCGCTGTTGCTCGCGCTCGCCGCGCTGCTGCCCGCCGACGGCGAGGTGCTGCTCGACGGCCGGCCGGTCCGGGAGCGTTCGACGCGGGAACGTGCGCGCGAGATCGCGCTCGTGCCGCAGCAGCCGGTGATCCCCGACGCGCTCACGGTCGAGGAGTACGTCTTGCTCGGGCGCACGCCACACCTGTCGCTGTTCGGCTCCGAGGCGCGGAGCGACCATGTCCTCGCCGACACCGTCCTGGCCAAGGTCGATCTGGCGTGGGCGGCCGACCGGCTCGTGTCGACCCTGTCCGGCGGCGAGTTCCACCGGGCGGTCGTCGGCCGCGCGCTCGCGCAGGAGGCGCGTCTGTTGCTGCTCGACGAGCCGACGAGCGGGCTCGACCTCGGACACCAGGTGCAGGTGCTCGAGTTGGTGGACGGCCTGCGGCGGACCGACGGGCTCACCGTCGTGTCGGCGATGCACGACCTGACGCTCGCCGCCCGCTACTCGGATCGGATCGCGCTGCTCGTCGAGGGTGAGCTCGTCGCCGAGGGCGCGCCGGCGGACGTGCTGCGGGCCGACGTGCTCGAGCGTCACTACGGCGTCCGGGTGCACGTGTTGCGAGGACCGGGCGGCGAGCTGATCGTGGTGCCGGCTGCTTCGGAGGAGTCGCGCGCGTGAGCGCCGAGCCGCCGGTCGAGGCGCCGGCTCGCGCCGAGCGGAGGGAACCGTCGCTGGTCGTGCTCCACACCGGCGATGGCAAGGGCAAGACCACCGCGGCGATGGGGATCGCGATGCGCGCCGCGGGTCACGGCGAGCGGGTCGCGGTCGTGCAGTTCATGAAGTCCGGCCGGTGGAAGTCGGGCGAACGGCTCGCCGCCGAGCAGCTCGGCGTCGACTGGTCGGTGATCGGCGACGGGTTCACGTGGGACAGCGACGACCTCGAGCGCGCCGCCGAGATCGCGCGCCAGGCGTGGACCGAGGCCGCGACGCGGATCGCGGAGGGCGCCTACGACGTGGTCGTCCTGGACGAGGTCACATACCCCCTGGCCTGGGGCTGGGTGCCCACGGCCGAGGTGGTGGCCGCGATCCGGGCGCGCCCGGCGCACGTGTCCGTCGTGCTGACCGGCCGCGATGCGCCCGCCGAGCTCCGCGAGATCGCCGACACGGTGAGCGAGAGCACGAACGTGAAGCATGCGTTCGACGACGGCGTCGCCGCGCTGAAGGGGATCGATTTCTAGATGGCGATGACGTTGTTGCTCGGCGGCGCCGCAAGCGGCAAGTCGCGAGGGGCCGCGGCCCTCGGTGCGCGGACGGGTCTACCGGTGACCGTGATCGCGACCGCCGAGGCTCTCGACGACGAGATGGCGTCGCGGATCGAGCGGCATCGGCGTGAACGGCCCGAGACCTGGACCGTGCTCGAGGAACCGCTCGATCTGCTCGGCGTGGTCGAGCATGCGGAGGGCGCGACGATCGTCGATTGCCTCACGCTGTGGGTTTCGAACCTGCTCGGCGCAGATGTTCCCGATGACGAGATCGTGGCGCGTGCCGAGGCGGCGGCCAAAGCGTGCGCTACTCGATCGGAACCTACGATCGTCGTTTCGAACGAGGTGGGGTCGGGGATCGTGCCGATGCACCCTGTGACACGCCGGTATAGAGACGTGCTCGGCCGGGTGAACGCGATCTTCGCCGACCAGGCCGCGACCGTCGCCTTGATGGTCGCCGGCCGCGCGATGCGATTGTCAACTAAGTTGACCGATCTGGAGGAACCGTCATGAGCCTGCTCGCTTCCCTGCTGACAGATCTGCCCGAGGCCGACGAGGGTGCTCGCGCCGCGGTCGCCGAGCGGGCCGCGTCCGTGTTGCGCCCGACGGGAGCCTTGGCTCGGCTGGACGAGGTCGCCGCGTGGCTGGCCGCCTGGCAGCGGACCGAGCGCCCCGCGGTCGACGCGCCGCACGCGGTGGTGTTCGCGGCGGACCACGGCGTGGCCGCCGCGGCCGGGGTGAGCGCGTATCCCACCGAGGTGACCGTCGCGATGCTCGACGCGCTGGAGAAGGGCGCGGCCACCGCTGCCGCGATGACCAAGACCCTGGGGATGACGCTCGACGTGGTCGACGTCGGCGTCGCGCGCCCGACCGGCGATCTGCGGTTCGAGCCGGCGATGGACGAGGCGCGTTTCGACGAGGCCGTCCAGGCGGGCGTCGATGCAGTCGCGCGAGCCGCGGCCGCGGATCTGCTCGTCTTCGGCGAGATGGGGATCGGCAACACGACCGCCGCCGCGGCCGTGGCCGCGACCCTGTACGACGAGCCCGCGGCCGAGTGGTGCGGACGCGGGACGGGGCTCGACGACGATGGGGTGGCGCGCAAGATCGAAGCGGTAGAGGCGTGCCGCGCCCGCGTCCGCGCGATCACGAGGGACCCGATCGAGATCCTCCGGCATGCGGGGGGCGCGGAGCTCGCGGCGCTCGCCGGCGCGGTCGCCGAGGCTCGCCACCGATCGATCCCCGTGCTGCTCGACGGCTACGTCGTGTCGGCGGCGATCGCGCCGCTCGCGGTCGCGCGGCCGGGCGCGCTCGACCACGTGCTCGCGGCACATCGGAGCGCCGAGCCGGGGCACCGTCGGCTGCTGGAGCGCCTGGGCCTCGTGCCGTTGATCGAGCTCGACCTGCGGCTCGGGGAGGGCACGGGCGCGCTGGTCGCCGTGCCGCTCGTGAAGCTCGCGGCGGTGGCCGTCGTCGACGTTGCGACCTTCCAGGAGTGGGGCCTGGCGTGAGCGTGGAACCGGCGCCCCGCGCGCGCGGGTTCCTCGCCGGGGTGTCGTTCCTCACTCGGGTGCCGGTGCGCGGTGCGATCGGCGAGCGCGATATCGCGGCGTCGGTCGCCTGGTTCCCGGTGGTGGGGGCGCTGGTCGGAGCGGTGAGCGGCGCGGTGTACCTGGGGGCGTCACATCTGTGGCCGCCGCTCGTGGCCGCGCTCCTCGCCGTTGGCGCCGGGATCGCCGTGACGGGTGCGTTCCACGAGGACGGCCTCGGCGACACCGCCGACGCGTTCGGCGCGGCCTCAACCGGGCGCGACCCGCAGCCGGTACTGAAGGACCCTCGGATGGGGACGTTCGGGGTCGTCGCGCTCGTCCTCGTGATCGGGCTGCGCGTGGCGTCGGTCGCGTCGCTCACGCCGCGCGCCGGCGCCCTCGCGCTCATCGCCGCGCACGCGTTGGCGCGCGGCGTCAGCGCCGCCACCGTCGTGAGCGCGCCGAGCGCCGGACAGGGTCTCGGGTCGAGCTACGCGGCGCTCGCTCCCCGCTGGCGCGGCGTCGTCGCGGTCGTCGCCGCGTGCGTGATCGGGACCGTATGCATCGGCATCGCGGCACCGGTGGCCCTCGCCCTCGCGGCCGTCGCGGCGCTCCTGCAGGTGCGATGGGCCGAACGAGCGCTCGGCGGTGTCAGCGGGGACGTCCTCGGCATGATCGAGCAGTCGGGCGAGCTGATCACCCTGCTCGTCGCCGTTGCCTTCGCGGCGCATGTCGCCGGCTTCCCGCTCGTCTGAACGCCTCAGGGGCGTGCAGCCGGGGAGAAGTCGCTCGACGAGGCACACCCGACCGTCGCGACGACGAACAGCACGTGAGCGGGCAGCGGATCATCCAGGCACCCCAGGACGGATCGCGAGCACGACGCCCTCGCGGACGCGCACGGTCGCGCGCGATGCCGCGAATCCGTTGGAGAGGCCGAGCGACGATCCCGGCAGGAGCTCGCCGTCGTCGAGCGCCCATCGGAGGCCCTCGGTCGACACCCCGCGAGCAGGCCCGCCCACGGCGTACAGGCTGATCAGCTCGCCGACCTCGCCTTCGATCGACCGCTCGTCGCGGACGACCGCGATCTGCGCGTCGCCCAGCACCGCGTCGATCTGGACGGCCGCCCACCGATCGGACCCGAGCAGGAAGGCGTTCCCCAGCAGGTGGTCGAGCCTGCCGCCGTCGCCGCCGACCACCACGATCCGACGCGCCTCGGCGGCGACGGCCGCCTCCATCGCAAGCTCCAGATCGGATGCGTCCTTGTCGACGGGGTGGCGTTCCACGCGCGGCGCGCGGGCGATCGCGTCGGCCGGAGCCGAGTCCAGGTCCCCGACGAGGAGATCGACCCGAAGACCGAGCCGCTCGGCCTCGACGATCCCACCGTCGGCGGCGATCACGATGGCGTCCTCGGGGATCTCGGGCAGCGCGCCGCGCGCGGGACCTCCCGCACAGACGACGATCGCGGTTGCAGGCATCGCTTCCTCCGCCAGCATTACCTGGGTCAGGTTCTCGGGTCGCCGGCGCGATAGCCGGCCTCTCAGCCCGGTTGCCCGAGCTCCCCGGTGGAACTCGATCGAGTATAGGTCCGTGCGTTCTTGGTCGGTCGTCTACAGGTTCGGGGCGAAGATGGTGCCTTGGATGATGTGGCGAGCACCCGCGTGAGCGACGAGACGCGACTCGGGTCGGTCTATCGGCAGGACGGACCGGCGATCTGGCGAGCGCTCCTGGCCTTCACCGGCGACCCGGTGGTTGCCGAGGATGCGATGTCCGAGGCGTTCGCGCAGGCGCTGGCGCGCGGGGACGAGCTGCGGGATCCGGCTCGCTGGATCTGGCGGGTCGCGTTCCGTGTGGCGGCGGGCGACCTGAAGGAGCGGCGCAGGACCGGGCCGCTCGAGGTCGACCCCGGCTACGAGCACCAAGACTCGATCGCGCACGTGATCGAGGCGCTCGGGCGGCTGTCGCCGAACCAGCGCTTGGCGGTGGTGCTGCACGACTACGCCGACCGATCGGTGGCTGAGGTGGCGACGACGATCGGCGCGAGCCGGGCGACGGTTCATGTGCATCTGAGCAAAGGCAGGCGGCGGCTCCGCGAGCTGCTGGAGGACGAAGACGATGCGTGACCTGAAGGATCTGCTGGAACCGCTGGGCGACCGACCGATGCCCGACCGCTGGGACGCGATCCAGCATCGCCCCGTACACCCGATGCCCGAACCGCATCGCTCGCGCCTCGGCGCGGGGATCGCCGCCGCCGCCGTCGCGATCCTGGCGATCGGAGTCATCGTGTGGCTCTCGCCCCTGCGGGGAACGGGCCCCGAGCCGGAGTCCTCGACCCCACCGCAACCATCCCAGTACGTCTCGCCGCAGGGCTGGACGGTGCCGCTGCCGCCCGGATGGACGACGGAGGAATTCTCCATCGACGGATCGGGGGGAGCGATGCAAGGGACGGTGATCGCGGATCAGGCGGTCGGCTCTCCCACGTTGAACGGATTCGCCATCCCCTTGATCCCCATCGATCGTTTTCCGTCCGACGCCGTCGCGCTGATCGTGGGCGATGTGCCGGATGCAACCTCAGGTGGGATGCAGCCGGTGCGTCCCCCGCTCGCATACTCGGACTTCGTCCAAGCGGGGTCGAGCGGGGGGTCGTCCCTTCGTACCCTCACGTTCGAAGGGCCGCGCCAGCTGTTCTTCGCGACCACGCAGGTCGGGGCCGATGCTTCGGCGGCCGACATGGACGCGCTCCGTGCCACGATCGCCGGTCTCGCGTTCGGCGACGAGGCCGGGACCTTGCCGAGCCCGAGCGGCAGTCCGGGCTTGCCGACCCAAGACTCCGTGGTGGACGGACGGTTCGTCTCCCAGGTCGAGCTCGACGGCGGAGCGTTCTCTGTGCAGCCGGCACCGATCGACACCGTGCCCGTGCTCTCGAAGGCGGAGGCGGAGAAGTTGCTGCTCGCTAGTCCGCTGTTCACGAACAAGAGCGAGGGCGTGCTCGGATTCGGGCTCGTGACGAGTCAACTCACTCAGAACGGGGTGCAGGTCTATCGATCGGATCCGGCATGGGTCGCGTTCGGATGGGGCGGGGGCTCGTATAGCTGCAAGTCTTCTGACTCGACGCCGAGCGTGACGAACGGCGCCCTGCCGAGCGACGGGTACGTCGCCGTCGCTCTGATCGAGGGGGCCGGTGGGGGCGACATATCCTACGAAGCCCAGTCGGTCGCATGCGGACAGGTGCAGGGCCCGTTCGTCGCTCCGGCGACGCACATCGAATCTCTCGAGTGGACCCAGGCTGGACCCATCTCCAACAACGAGGCTTATGTGACGTACACGCCGGCTCCATGCGGGACGGAGGACTCGCTCCATACCGAGCGCGACAACGGGAAGCTCGTCGTCAGCATCGTGATGACCGTTCCCGATGTCGTCTCGTCGTGTCCGAGTCTCGCACTGAGGACAACGAGGGTGTCTTCATCCATCTCACCCAAGATCACGGGCCTGGAACACGGGCCGACGGGCATCCTCCGGCAGGCGCCGTTCTAGCTACATCTCGCCGGTCGTCGTCGACATCTCGGCCCAGCGGTCGTAGCGCTCGATCTCCCAGGCTCGCGTTGTCGAGGTCTGGAACGCGACAGCGATCACCGCGATCGCGATGACGAGCACGGCGTACCCGAAGCCCGCGTCCGTCACGACTTTGACTGGGTGATCCGCGAGTTGCTGCGGCGTCAACTGGTTGAAGAGCACGAGTATCGTGCCGACGACCCCGGCGGCGCCGAGCAGGCTCGTACCGATCACCACGACCCACTTCTGGACGTTGAGCACCATCGTCAGCACCGCGGCCACGATGCCGACCGCCACGCCAAGGATCCACACCAGCGGCCCGAGGTCCACGCCGATCAATCCGAAGAATCCGACCACGATGCCGTACCCCAGATAGCCGCCGATCAACGACACCGCCACGAACCAGAACAGGTAGGAGAGCAGCGCGAACAACAGTCCGAGGAAGAACGCGACGATCCAGCTGAATGCCGTCGAAAGGAACCCGTCGCCGAACAGTGCCTGCACGCCCTGCGCCCCGACCGCCAGCCCGAAGAAGAACCCCCAGACCGGCAGGATGATCCAGAACAGTCGTGTGCCGAAGAACGCGACGATCCCGCTCAAGAAGAGCAGGAACGACGCGGCGACGATCGCGGCGAACGTCCCGTCGGTGCTCATGCGGTCCCTCCGATCGTGGGCGGCTCGATGGCAGCATCGTTGCACCGCAGCGGGCCCATCGCCAGCACGTGCCGCTATGTGATCTCGGCGGCCGCGAGGGTGCGCACGACACCGTCCTCGATCGCGAGTGCCGTGGACTCGGGGAGGTCGTGCGTGAGCACGGAGAACGCCACGAGCGTGCCGGCGCGCGTGCGTACGTATCCCGACAGCGTCGAGGCAGGCCTGATGAACAACGTCCCCGTCTTCGCGCGGACGGGCACGCCGGCGAGCCTCGAGCTGAGCGTGCCTTCGCCGCCCGCCGGGAGCGAGCGGTAGAGCGCGGAGAACCACGGCGAACGACGGGCGCCCAGCAGCATCGTCACCATCCCGTTCGCGGAGGTTCGATCCTGGTCCGAGAGGCCGCTGCCGTCCCGAACGGCGGTGTCCGAGCCCTCGCCGATCGCCCACCGTTGGATGACGGCGGCGCCGGCGGCGGTCGATCCCTCGTCGCCGCGGGCGTCGCCGAGCGCCTTCGCGGCGAGCTCGGCGTAGAGGTTGTCCGACTCGTGGTTCTGTTCCACGAGCAGTTGGGCCATCGAGGGCGAGGCGATCGCGGCGAGGGGCTTGGCATCGTGGGGCGCGGGTCCGACCGACGCGTTCCCGTCGACCTCGATGCCGGCCGCCTGCAGTGCGGCGGCGAACGCCGCTGCCGCCTCCGGCTCGGGCGAGCTGTCGCCGCCGGCGAGGCGAAGGGCCGTCGGTCGCGTCACGTACTCGCGAGAGATGCGAGGGAGCCAACCGGGCGCCCACCAGCCTCGATCGAACGCGCTCGTGTCGCCGATCACGCGGCCGGTCACGCGGCGGAGACCGGACGCGCGGAGGCGCGCGGCCAGGGCCGAGAGGTCGGACGCGGTGAGCGTCGGGTCGCCGCTCCCGACGAGGCAGAGGTTCCCGTGGAGCACGCCATGGCGCGGACGCCGGTCGGCGTCGGCGGTCGTCCGGTAGCGGAACGACGGACCGAGGATGTCAAGCGCGGCCATCGAGGTCAGGAGTTTCTCGTTGGACGCGAGCACGCGCGGCTCCGCACCGAGGTGCGCGTAGACGATCCGGTTCTGGAGCCCGACGGCGACCGACACGTCGCGACCGTCGACCGTCGCGTCGATCGCGTCGGCCCAAGGCGCGTGGATCGGATCGACCGTCGCCTCGGGCGAGGGCTCGGGAGGAGAGGTGGTCTGCGGCGAGGTGTGCGGAGGGGACGATGCCGGGGACGCGCTCGGCTCAGCGACGAGTTCCTGCGACGCCTGCGTGCAGCCGGCCGTGAGGCACAGGACGACCGCGAGCGCCGCCAACATCCGGCGGCGCAGGGTTCGGGCAGGTAGCCTCGTCACGTGCTTCCCATCCTGATCACCTTCCTCGTCATCATGGTCGGCATCACGGCCGTGTACTTCGTCGGATCGCAGGCGCCGAAGAAGTCGACCAAGCCCGGCAAGTCTGGCAAGGGTGGCTCGACGAAGTCGTCGTCATCACGCTCCAGACCGACCAAGGAACGCTCTCGGTTCCGTGAGACCCCCGGCTGGCTCCGGAAGCTGCCGCTGATCCTCGTGATCTTGGCGGTCGTGTCGCTCGTGATCGCGCTCGCGCAGTTCCGGGTGGCGAGGAGCAAGGCCACCCCGACGATCGCTCTCGTGATCGACGCGTCCAACTCGATGGACGCGACCGACGTCCAGCCGAACCGGCTCTCGGCTGCGGAATCCGCGGCGCAGGCTTTCCTCCAACAGCTGCCGCCTGAGTTCGCGGTGTCGTTGGTGTCGTTCGCCGACGAGCCGAAGGTGCTGGTGGCGCCGACCACGGACCACACGCAGGTCGCCAACGCGCTCGGCGACCTGCCCCGCGGCCAGGGCACCGTGATCGGCGACGGCCTCGCCTCGGCCATGGACACGATCGAGAAGTATCAGGAGGGCTCGCAGGCGGGTCCGGCCGCGATCGTGCTCCTGTCCGACGGGAACGACACGGGCAGCAAGACCCCGCCGTTGGACGCCGCCGCCAATGCGGCCGATCGCGATGTCCCGGTGTACACGGTGATCCTCGGGGCACCGAAGCAGGGCGGTGGCGGCGCCAACGCCGATCTGTTGGACCAGATCGCGACGTCGACGGGCGCGGTATCGGCGACCGCCCAGACCTCGAGCGAGCTGTCGAGCGTCTACGAACAGCTCGGGTCGCAGCTGTCGTCCCAGCTGAAGATCAGCAGCTCGGCGCAGCTGTTCGTGTTCATCGCGATCGCGCTGGCGGTCGCCGCCGCGTTGATCCTCCTGCTCACGACGCAGCGGCGGTCCTAGGCGTCGGGCTCCGGGTCCGGCTCAGTGACGTCGGCGACCGTCGCGGCGGTCGCGCGCACCAGGTCCGCGGAGGCGACGTGGAGGTTCACGCCGTGTGCGCCGCCCCCGATCGCGACGGGGTCGCCGACCGCGCCGACGGTGGTGTCGGCGATCACCGGCCAGGCGTGGCTCGACCCGAACGGTGTGATCGTGCCGCGTTCGTAGCCGGTTGCCGCGAGCGCCTCGTCTTTGTCGGGGAGCGAGATCCGGCGGACACCGAGGTGCGCACGGAGCTTCGTCCAATCGATCCGCCGCCCGCCGGGCACCAGCACGAAGACGTAGTCGTCGGCGCCGCGCCGCACGACGATCGTGCGCAGCAACTGTCCGAGCGCGATCCCCTGGAACCCCGCGCTCTCCTCGGCGCTACGGGCGCGCTGGGTGCGCATGACCTCGAACGGGATGCCGGCCGCCCGCGCGGCGACGGTCCCAGGTGTGTCGTTCGTGTCGCTCATGCCGCACCGAGGACCGTGATCTCGGCGTCGACGTCCACCCCGGTGCGCAAGGTATCGAGCACCACGCAGTAGCGTTCGGCGCTGCGGAGCAGCCGTTGGGCCCGCTCGCCGCGTTCGTCGTCGGCGATCGTCACGGTCGTGCGGCACCGGATCGTCCGGATCCCTACCGGGAACTCGCGGCCCATCGCGAGCGTGCCGCGCGGGTCCCAGTCGGCCTCGACATCGATGTCGAGGTCGGTGATCTCGATCGCCATGTTCGCGGCGACCATCCGGAGGGTGACCTCCTGGCACGCGGCGAGCGCCCCGAGCAGGAGATCCCCGCTGCACGGCACGTCATCGTCGCCGCCCACCGCGGGATGCGCGCCGCTCCGCCACGTGAGATCGGGGAGCCGGGCCGGGCCGACCTCCACGTGGAGCGGGTCGGTGAGGTCCGCATGCCCGCCGCGCACGACGAGCCGTTGGATCGCCGTCAAGGGATCGTTCGTGTACCGCTCGCGCAGCGGCGCCTGGCGTTCCCGGATGTCCACGGCTGGTCGCTCCCGTCTCTCGATGGTTCGCCGGATGGTCGAGAGGGGACGCCTCGGTCCAGGACCGACGCGACGGACCCCTGGACCGGCGGCTCGCGACCACGATAGGTCACGAACGACCTCCAGGGGCCCGCTGCGATGGAGCGTCAGTGGCCGGCGGCCGTGACGTTGACGCACGCGATGTCGTACTGCGACACCGCGTGGGCGTTCCCGCTGACCAGCGAGTGAGTGCCCTCACTGCCGGCGTAGTTCGTCTCGGCGTTGGCGAACCCCGCCGTGGTGAACCCGTGCGGCATGCTGGTGGCTCCCGCTGAGCCGCAGGACGCGCCGGGCTGTCCTGCCGATGCCGTGCCGATCGGCACGATGAACAAGGCCGCGGTGATGACCGCGCCCACGATCGCCTTCTTGAGCATGGCGACCTCCCTTCCCGTTCTTGGTGCTACGGACGGGGCGGGTGAGCGGTTCGTTCTGCCGCGCTAGGCTGCGAGCCACACCGGTTCTGCTGCATGAGGAGGGCTATGTCGACCACCGCCGGACCCCGTGAGGTGCGCGCGCCCCGTGGCACCGAGCTGACCTGCAAGGGCTGGCCGCAGGAAGCCGCGCTGCGCATGCTGATGAACAACCTCGACCCCGAGGTGGCCGAGCGCCCCGATGATCTGGTCGTCTACGGCGGCACCGGCCGAGCGGCGCGTTCCTGGGAGGCATTCGACGCGATCGTGCGGGAGCTCCGCCGTCTCGAAGGCGACGAGACCCTGCTGATCCAGTCGGGCAAGCCGGTCGGTGTGGTGCAGACGCACGAATGGGCGCCCCGCGTGCTGATCGCGAACAGCAACCTCGTCCCCGAGTGGGCCACGTGGGATGAGTTCCGCAGGCTCGAGGCCCTCGGGCTCACGATGTACGGGCAGATGACCGCGGGGTCGTGGATCTACATCGGCACGCAGGGGATCTTGCAGGGCACGTACGAGACGTTCGCGGCGATCGGCGCCAAACGCGGCGGGACGCTCGCAGGGACGATCTCGCTCACGGCCGGCCTCGGCGGGATGGGCGGCGCACAGCCGCTCGCGGTCACGATGAACGACGGCGTGGTCGTGTGCGTCGACGTCGACCCCAGCCGGATCGAGCGGCGGGTCAAGACGCGCTACCTCGACGTGTCGGTCGACGACGTCGACGAAGCGCTTCGGATGGCGGTCGACGCCCGCGACCGGCGCGAGCCGCTGTCGATCGGCGTGGTCGGCAACGCGGCCGACGTCGTGCCGCGACTCGCGGCGAGCGGCGCACCGATCGACATCGTGACCGACCAAACGAGCGCGCACGATCCGCTCAGCTACATCCCGCAAGGGCTGTCTCTGGAGGAAGCCGCCGAGCTTCGCGCGTCGGACGCCGCCGAGTACACGAAGCGCGCGCAGGCGTCGATGGCCGCGCACTGCGCGGGGATGGTGGCGTTCCTCGACGGCGGCGCCGAGGTGTTCGATTACGGCAACAACCTGCGCGCCGAGGCCGAGCACGGCGGGTTCGACCGCGCCTTCGCATACCCGGGGTTCATCCCGGCCTACATCCGGCCGCTGTTCTGCGAAGGCAAGGGCCCGTTCCGGTGGGCGGCGCTGTCGGGCGATCCGGCCGACATCGCGGCGACCGACCGCGCGGTCCTGGAGGAGTTCCCTGAGAACGAAGCGCTCGCGCGCTGGATCCGGATGGCGGGCGACCGGGTCGCCTTCCAGGGCTTGCCCGCGAGGATCTGCTGGCTCGGGTACGGGGAGCGGCACCGCCTCGGGATGCGGTTCAACGACATGGTCGCTCGCGGGGAGCTCCGGGCGCCGATCGTGATCGGGCGTGATCACCTCGACGCCGGCAGCGTCGCCTCGCCGTACCGCGAGACCGAGTCGATGGCCGACGGGTCCGACGCGATCGCGGACTGGCCGCTGCTGAACGCCCTCGTCAACACCGCGAGCGGCGCCTCGTGGGTGAGCATCCATCACGGCGGCGGCGTCGGGATCGGCCGATCGATCCACGCGGGACAGGTCGTCGTCGTCGACGGGACCGAGCTCGCCGGGCGCAAGGCGGAGCGCGTGCTGACGAACGACCCCGGGACCGGTGTGCTCCGTCACGTCGACGCCGGCTACGACGAGGCCAAGGCGGTCGCGGCCGAGCGCGGTGTGCGCATCCCGATGACGGAGACGTAGTGCTCGTCGAGCACATCGGCGAGCTCGTCACGAACGATCCCTCCTGGGGCGGGATGCTCGGCATCGTGCGCGATGCGGCGGTCGCGATCGAGGGCGGCCATGTGGCCTGGGTCGGCGAGCAGCGGGACGTACCCGAGGGCGTCGAGGGTCCGCGGATCGACGCCGGCGGGGCAGCCGCGTTGCCGGGGTTCGTCGACAGCCATACGCACCTCGTGTTCGCCGGCGACCGAACCGCCGAGTTCGACGCCCGGATGCGAGGGGAGCCCTACGCCGCCGGCGGGATCCAGACGACGGTCGCTGCGACCCGGGATGCGACCGACGAGGAGCTTCGGGCGAACGCTCGCCGCTTCCGCGGGGAGGCCCTACGCACCGGCACGACCCACGTCGAGGTCAAGTCTGGCTACGGGCTCGACGTCGACAACGAGGCGCGATTGCTCACCCTCGCCGCGGAGCTCACCGACGACGTGACGTTCCTCGGCGGTCACGTCGTAGCCTCCGAGTTCGCCGGGCGGGCGGACGAGTACGTCGATCTGGTGCGCGGCCCGATGCTCGATGCCTGCGCGCCGCTCGCTCGATGGGCCGACGTCTTCTGCGACCGCGGCGCCTTCGACGAGGACCAGTCGCGCGCGATCCTCATCGCGGCGAAGGATCGCGGCCTCGGGCTGCGGATCCACGCCAACCAGCTCGAACCCGGCCCCGGTGCGCGATTGGCCGCCGAGCTCGGGGCGGCGAGCGCGGACCATCTGACGCATCTCGCCGACGGCGACGCCGAGGCGCTCGCCGACGCGGACGTGGTCGCCACGCTCGTCCCCGTTGCCGACCTGTCGACGCGATCGCCGTGGCCGGATGCCCGGGCATTGCTCGATGCCGGGGTCACGGTCGCGCTCGCGACCGACTGCAACCCGGGCACCAGCTTCACGACCAACATGCCGATCGTGGTGGCGCTCGCCGTGACCGCGATGCGGATGACGGCGGCCGAGGCCGTCTGGTCGGCCACCGCCGGCGGGGCGCGAGCCCTGCGACGCGATGACGTGGGCACCCTGAAGCCGGGCGTCCGTGCCGACCTGATCGTGCTCGATGCGCCGAGCTACGTGCACTTGGCCTACCGCCCCGGGGTGCCGCTCGTGCGGACCGTGGTGCGGGCCGGCGAGCGCGTCGCGGGCTGAGCCCCGGTATCCTTCGCCGAACCAACCCAGGGGGATGCCGTGTCGACCCAGATGCTCAACGACAAGACGTTCGAGGCGTCGAACGTCGCGAAGGTCAAGACGAGCCCCGCGTCGATGACCTACGGCGGCGTCGTCGCCAAGACGCTGGTGTTGCTCGTGCTGACGCTGATCGCCGCGTCGTTCGGCTGGCAGAACGCGCTGAAGTGGTTCTCACCGAGCTCGGGGCTCCTGTTCTTCGCCGGGTACATCGTCTTGATGATGCTCACGTTCGCCGCGGTGGCGAACCCCGGCGCGGCGGCCGGGGCGGGCGTCGTGTACGCGTTGCTGATGGGCGGCTGGATGGGCGCGATCAGCCGCGTCTACGAGAGCTACTACGAGGGGATCGTGGGCCAAG
This sequence comes from uncultured Actinomycetes bacterium, assembly GCA_963799625.1. Taxonomy (GTDB): domain Bacteria; phylum Actinomycetota; class UBA4738; order UBA4738; family HRBIN12; genus AC-51. The sequence goes on from CAWCXU010000001.1 coordinate 145,507, forward strand.
CGGTGTTCACGTCGCTGTGTGTCTTCCTCGCGTGTCTCCTGCTGTACGGGACACGGGTCGTGAAGGTGACGAACAAGTTCGCCGCGATGGTGATCGGCGCGACGGTCGGGCTCGTCTTCCTGTACTTCGCGGCGTGGATCTTCACGTTGTTCGGCGTCGACTTCGAGTTGTGGACCTCGCCGACGCCTCTCGGGATCGGGCTCGCGATCGGGATCGCGCTGGTCGCGGCCCTCACGCTGTTCCTGGATTTCGCGGTGATCGAGCGCGGGGTGCAGGCCGGCGCGCCCAAAGGGTTCGAGTGGTACTGCGCCTACGGGCTCCAGTCCACGCTCGTCTGGCTCTACGTCGAGATCCTCCGCGTGATCGCGCTGTTGCGGGGCAGCTGATCTCGGCTGCTTCAACCGGCCTCGCCGAACGGTCGATAGACGTGCATGTCCGTTCGGAGGGCTCGCAGCCGCGCGCTCGCACTCGTCCTGGCCGCTTCCGCGGTGGTCGCCGGCGTCGCGTCGTCGCATGCGAGCACGGCCGACCGGCTCGACCACGCGCGGGCGCGGCTGCGGTCCCTGAGCACGGAGATCGCCACGCAGAGCCGCGCGGTCGAGGATGCGCGGGCGGCCGCGATCGCAGCCGACGCTCGCGCCGTCGAAGCCGACCAGGCCCTCGTCCCCCTGACCGTCCAGAGGATCTTGGTCGCGCAGCGTGTCGCGGACGTGCAGGCGCAGCTCGCCGCCGCCCAGCAGCGGTTCCATGATGCAGTGGTCCAGGCGTTCGTTGCGGCGCCGGGGACCCAGCCGGGCGCCGCGACGTTCGCGGCGGTGCTCGACGCGAACTCCTTCCAGGACCTCCAGGATCAGCTCGTGTTCGGTGAGGCCGCCGCGAACGTGCGATCGAAGGCGATCGACGAGGTCAGCGCGCTCGATCGCCGGCTGTCGTCGCGCGGCGCCACCCTCGACGCGCTGATCTCGGCGGCGGAGGACGTCCGTACGAGGCGCGACGCCGCGCTCGCGGAACAACAGGCCGCCCTCGTTCGCGAGCAGCAGGCGATGGGCGCGCTGAACGAGGCGCGGTCCGAGATCGTTTCACTGATCGACCGCCTGCGCGCCAAGCTGGCGCCGCGAGACGTCCAACAGGTCGCGGAGGCGTTCCAGGGCGACCAGAACATCTCGTACGGGTCATGGGCCGAGGCGTTCCTCAAGGTGATGGGTGCGCCGCGGTGTCACGCGAACCTCGTCGTGACGATCGCCTGGCAGGCGCAGGAGGGAACGCAGGCCGCGTGGAACCCGCTCGCGACGACGCATCGCATGGATGGCTCGACCGACTTCAACTCGGTGGGTGTGCAGAACTACCGCACGCTCGCGCAGGGTCTCGAGGCGACGAAGGAGACGATCGAGGGCGGCTGGCAGACCTACGGCTATGGCGCGGTCATCCGCTCGATGCGGGACTGCGCCGACCCGCTCGACACCGCCCGCGCGATCGCCGCGTCGTCGTGGTGCTCCGGGTGCGCCGGCGGCGCGTACGTGGTCGGCATCGTGCCCGCCGTCGAGGCCTCGTTCGAGACCTATTACGACCTGTAACCATCGGAGGGCACTCGATGCAGACCGACCAGGATCGCCGGTGCGCCTCCTGCGGCGCCGACAGCAAGCAGGGCGCGGCCTTCTGCTGGCGTTGCTACACGCCCTTCGCGCCCGCAGCCCCCACACGCAGCACGCCGCTCATGCCCGCCGCGCCTGCCCGGAGCGCCCCGATCACCACGCCGGCGCGCGCGACCCCCAGCCGCAACCGAACCGTGCGCATCGTCGTCGGGGTCGTCGTGGCGCTCGCGGTCGGCGCGTTCGTACGTCACATGCTGACGCCGACGTATGACGTCCCCGACTCGCTCGCCGGTGAGGTGCGGCTGCACGACGCGATCAGCGCCAAGTTCGAGCAGACGATGTCCCAGACCGGTCAGGAGCACGACATCCCGCTCGAGGCCGCGGTCTACGGCACGGAGGACCAGCCCGACGTGTTCTTCGTGCTCGCGAACGGACGAGCCGAGGAGAACGCCGACGAGCTGTTCGCGGAGTTCCTGAGCGGCGCGGAGTCGGCCGGGATCACCGTCGACCGCGGATCGACCGTCACGGGCACGCACGCCGACGCGGAGTACCGGTGCGTGCCGATGTCGGCGCAGGGCATCGAGGCCTCGGCCTGTGTGTGGCGCGAGGACCGCTCGGTGGGCATGACGCTCGACGCGTCACCGGACGGAGATCTCACCTCGGCGCTGTTCGCCGCGTACGACGAGACCCACGCTTAGCCGGCGAGCTCGGCGCGCATCGCCATCATCCGCCGGTACAGCGGATCTTGCGTGAGGGTCGCCGTGGGCATGTCCGCCCTGCCGACGAACCCGACCTCCTCGAGGAACGGCGCCTGGCGCAGGGCGCCTTCGAGCACCCGGGCGAGCGCCTGCGCCTCGCCGCGCACCTGTTGGTCGTCGTCGGCCGCGAGTTCGTCGAGCCGACGCTGCACGCGCTCGACGGTCTGCTTCACGACCCGGTTCTCGTAGATGTCGGCGGTGAGCGACCGGCGCTCGTCCAACGTGTAGACCGGGCGGCCCTGTTCGTCGAGGTTGCCGGGCTTGCGCATCGAGCGGATCAGCTCGCGCGGCTCGGGGTGGCGGACGAGCTCTTCCTTGGACCAGTGCGGCTCTACGGTGAGCTCGCGCCGGTGGCCGGTTTGCAACAGCGGGAGGACGGTCGACAGCCCCGCCGCGGTCGCGCCGCCGTAGACCATCCGTCGGAGCATCGCGAGCTCCCCGCGGACGACCCGCCCGCCGGGTCGCTCAGAAGAAGGTGACGAATCCATGCGTGTTCAGTTCCGCACGCATCGACCGCGCCTTGGCGTTGGACAGCGGGTAGCGCTCGTCGGTGAGCGCGATGAACGCGTCGATCGCGGGGGCGGCGTCGCTGTCGCCGCGCAGGCGGGGGAGCACCTTCTGCACGAGCTGCTCGTCGAGCGCGAGGGTCGCGTCGGTGCCGATCTCGGTGGCGGCGATGACGTAGGCGTTGATCTCATCGAGCACGCGGAACCCGAACGGCGCGACCTCCACCATGGTGTCCCACACCTGCAGGATGAAGTCCTTCCAGGGGAACTCCGCCATGTGCGCGGCGACCTGCTCCCGAGGCAGTGGCAGCTCCAGGATCTGCGCTCGGTCGTACACCTTGTCGGCGAACCCGTGCGTGGTCTCGTCGATGTTGACCGTGCCCGAGAACTTCAGGTTCGGCGTCAGCTCGACCGTGTGACCCGGCGCGAGGTCCAGGCGCGCGATGCCCTCGCGGGTGCGCACCTCCATCGCCGACAGGAACCGGCTGAAGTAGTGCTCGACCCGGGCCAGGTTCATCTCGTCCAAGATCACGTGGAACTCGCGCGCCATGCGGCCCGCCTGGTTGCTCGCGTTCCACTCGCGGGCCGAGTCGGCGACGAACTCGCTGAACGGTGTGTGGTGGTAGAAGCCGTCGAGCGGGGAGAGGTAGCCGAGCAGGTCTTCGTTGGACGACCAGCTCGGGGTCGACCGCGACGAGCTTCTGGCGGGCGCCGATCACGTTCGCGTAGGCCTGGGCGAGCCAGGTCTTGCCGGTACCGCTGGGTCCGCAGAGGATCACGAACCCCCTCGTGTAGGTCGCCAGGTGGTACCGGCGGATCACGTCGTCGGAGATCCGGAAGGTCGGATTGTCGAGGTGGAACCGTTCGACCAGTTCCTCGAAGGCAGCACCGGCTTCCGGGTGCAGCATCCCGACGTTATGGCTGGTCATGGCCATGCTAGGTGGCGTCTCCGGAGCCCAGACCTGTCCGCAGCATCCCGCGAGGGTACCCGGCTCGGCCGATGGCCGCCATCCGTCGTTCGGGGCTCGGCCACCGGCCCAAGGACCGAGGTCACTCGGCGTGGGCGCTCTCGAGCGCCGCGAAAAGTCGCTGCACCGGGCCCTTCAGGCCGAGCTCGGCGGCGTCCTCGATCAGGCTCGGATCGCGCTCGCCGGCCCACAGGCTGAGGGGCGCCTCGCCGTTGACCGGGACGAGCCGCCGCATGTCGTCGAGGTAGCCCTTCGACTCCACGAGCTTCGTGCGGACCCCCGGCTTGATCACGAGGGCCCCGGCCTCGGCGGCCTCGAGCATCGCGTCGATCGACGGGAACTCCTGGACGAGGGCGCGCGCGGTCTTCTCACCGACGCCCTTCACACCGGGCAGGCCGTCCGACGGGTCGCCGCGCAGGATCGCGAATTCCGCGTACCTGTCGGCGGGGACGCCGTACTTGGAGAGCACACCGGCCTCGTCGTAGACGCCGAGGTCCGAGACGCCGCGGAGCGTGAACAGGAGCTTCACCACGGGGTCGCGGACCAGCTGGATCAGATCGCGGTCGCCGCTCACGATCTCGATGCGGTCGTCTTCGGCGGCCTCGAGACAGAACGCGCCGATCGCGTCCTCGGCCTCCCAGTTCTCGGTCTGGGCCTGGAGCATGCCGGTGCGGTCGAGGAGCTCGCGGAGCAACGCGAACTGGATCGTCAGGTCCTCGGGCTCGGGCGGTCTGGCCGCCTTGTAGCCGGGATAGATCTCGACGCGGGCGGTCGGGCGCCAATCGTGGTCGTACACGTGCACGACCTCGTCGGGATGCCGGTCGACGACGAGCTTGGTCACCATGTCGAGGTAGCCGTGGAGCGCGCTGACCGAGCGCCCGTCCTTCGCGAACACCCCCGGCTCCCGCATCGCGAAGTACGACCGGTAGAACATGCTCGACACGTCCAGGAGCAGCCGGTGGCTCACGTCCCCTAGCGTAGTGATCCCGGTGGACGTCTCGCCGGCGCTACATACGTGTCGGGGAAGTCGCCACGATGTGCTTGCCGCCGGCTTTCGCGGAACGGGTCCCTTCGGCGATGAGGCCGGTCGCGACGAGCGCCATCGGGAGAGCGGCGAACGTGATCCCGGCGATGCGCGTCGCACCCGGGCCGGTGCTGACGACCACGCTGTACCAGAGGAACCACAGCGCCGGGAGGAGGTTGCACGCCGCCGCCACGAAGCAGATCGTCGCCGGCAGCCAGCCGTCTTTGATCGGGTGCGCCAGGACGATCACCGCCGCGCCGAGCAGGACCACGAACAGCACAAACGGCCCGATGTTCCCGAGCCGTCGCATGAGATCGGCGAGTCGTTGGGCCATCGAACCGTCGGTGCCCGCCGCGAAGGTGGTTGCGCTGAACGTGCCGAGCCATGCGATCGGGGAGATGAACGCTTCGACGATCAGCGCGACGCCGAGCGCGTTGCGCCAGCTCGGTCGTTGCGCGACTGCGCCTTCGCTCGCCGGCATCATGCGATCACGTGGTCGACCGGCGTTCCCGACGCGAGCGTGCGAGACACGGTGCACACATCGTTCGCGACCCTCGAGCGCGACCGCTCGACCTTGCGCTCGTCGGCTCCTTCATGGACGTGGTACGTGACGCGGAGCCACTCCATCCGGTAGTCCTCCTTGTCGCCCTCGACCTCCAAGCGAAGCGGTTCGACGGGGTCGCGTTGCTTGCGCATCAGGATCGCGAAGTCGACGGCGCTGCACGAGCCGAGTGAGGCGAGCAGGAGCTCCAGCGGCGACAGGCCACGCAGGCCTTCGATGTCGACGAGCAGCTGCGTACCGTGTTTGTTCGTGACGGTCACGGTGTCGTCCGGGTTGACGGTCATCTCGAGGTGTCGGTTGCCTTCCATGTGCCTCAGCGTAGCCGCGAGGGCTGGTATAGGGTTCGGCGATGCCGCCGGAGACCGCCGCCGAGCTGGGGTTGATGACCGGTGTGCCGCCGTTCCCCGTCGACAAGCTGGTCGACCTCGGGAACTGGCAGGATCCGCCGTTCAGCCGTTGGGGTTTCCAGCACGTCCGCGAGCTGATCCCGACGGCGAACATCTCGCGCGGGGTCGGCAGGCCGTGGATCCTGCCGCGCGCCGAGCGTGATCTCGATGGGCTCCCGCTGCAGGTCGGGCGTCGCGCGTACGACCTGCCGACGTTCCTCGACGAGACCTACACCGACGGGATCCTCGTGCTGCATCGCGGGAAGGTAGTGATGGAGCGGTACCTGAACGGGATGCGACCTGAGACGACGCACCTGTTGATGTCGGTATCGAAGTCGGTGACGTCGGCAGCGTGCGGGTCGCTCGTCGCCGACGGCGTGCTCTCGCCCGCCGACCTGGTGACCCGCCACATCCCCGAGCTCGTCGGCACGTCGTGGGACGGCTGCACCGTACGGCACCTACTCGACATGCGCGCCGGCACGAAGTTCAACGAGGACTACGAGGACCTCACTGCCGAGGTACGGGTGTACGAGCAGATCTACCTGTGGCGCCCACGCGTCGACCTCACGCTTCCCCAGGACATGACGGGGTACTTCCCGCTGCTCGTGAACCAGGGCCCGCATGGCGGCGACTTCGACTACCGCTCGATCCTCACCGACATGCTCGCGTGGGTGATGGAGCGCGCGAGCGGGATGCGCCTGGCCGAGCTGATCTCGCGCTTCCTCTGGCAACCGATGGGCGCCGAGTTCGATGCCGAGATCACCGTCGATGCGCACGGCAACGCGATGGCCGACGGTGGCGTGTGCGCGACGCTGCGCGATCTAGCGCGGTTCGGACAGGTGCTCGCGAACAAGGGTCGCCGGGGAAGGACGAACGTGATCCCGCGCACGTGGATCAAGGACACGCTGACGCCCGAGCGCGACAGCCGCAGAGCGTTCGAGGCGTCGGAGGACATGAAGGGCCTTCCCGACACCGCGTACTACCGGAACCAGTTCTGGGTGCTCGATCCGAGGGCGCCGATCTTCCAATGCAGCGGCATCAACGGCCAGACCGTGTTCGTGCACGGGCCGGCCAAGGTCGTGATCGCCAAGTTCTCGACGTGGCCGGAGGCGTTCACCGGCCCCTACCCCGGCATGACGCAGCTCGGGCTGACGTCGCTCGCGGAACAGGTCGCCGCCGGCTAACCGAACAGCGCGTCGCCGAGCGCGAGCGCCCCCGAGCACACCAGCAGGATCAGTACCGCGTTGCGGAACGGCCCGGCGTGCACGCGCGGCGCGACCCGGTCGCCGAGCAAGGCGCCGATCACCGCGGCCGGAGCGCCGATCAGGAACGCGGTGCCGACGTCGTGCACGATCAGCCCGCGCGACCAGAACAGCGCGAGCGCGATCGATCCCTGACCGACGAAGCAGGCCTGCAGGGTGGCACGGAACGGCTTCGGCTCGAGCCCGACGGCCTGGAACGCGATCACCATCGGCGGCCCGTTCGTGCCGACGCTCGTCGACAGGGTGCCCGACACGAACCCGGCGGTGAGTTCGGTCGCGCGGCCCTCGGGGACCTTCAAGCCGCGCCAGAGCCAAGCGGTCATGATCAGGATCGTCACGCCGATCGTCGCGGTGAGGACCTTGTCGTCGGCGTGCGTCAGCACCAGCAACCCGATCGGCATCCCGATCCAGGCCGCGATCGAGGTTGTGACGGCCTCGCGCCACAGGATGTCGCGCCGCCACCGGATCGCGTTCCAGATCACGAGCGGGACCCCGACCGAGCTCATCGCGACGACCGCGACCTTCGGGCCGAGGAGCAACGCCAGCCCGGGAACCGCGATCAGCGCGAACCCGAACCCCGTGATCGACTGGGTACCTGCCGCGAACGCGATGATCAGCGCGATCGCGACGAGCACCGGAAGCGTCACGGCACCACCGCGAACGGGTCCTGCATGCGATCCGCGACCGCGACCGCGTCCTGCGGGAAGATCGCGGCGGCGACGATGTTCGATTCGGCTCCGGAGTTCATCGAGACACGTCCGTTGTCGATCCCGTCGGCGACGGCTCCGCGTTCCCGGTCGTAGATGGGTTTTCCTGCGGCGTTGCGACCGTCGAACCAAGCGCGTGCGTCGGCGGCGAGCCGGCCCCAGCGCTCGTCCTGTGTCGCACGAGCGAGCTGATCGAGTGACCACACGCAGGACGCGACGTCGTAGGCAAGGCTGCGCGGCGCCGCGGCGAACCGATCGTGCACCGCCGGCTCGATCACCGCTTCGGCGCTGCGAACGGCGACGTCGAGTAGCGCGGGATCCTCGAGCAGTCGTCGACGCGAGCGCGAGTGCTCCCTCCTGGATGTGCGCCCACAGGTGCGGTGCACCCACCTCGTACGGCGAGTTCTTCAGCACGTCTCCGTCTCGGCACGCGGCGATCTCATCCGCCCACCTCCGAGCGAGGGACGGCTCGGGGTCGTCACCGAACAGGGCCGTGACGAGGTGCAACGAGCGTATGTCGGGTGGCGCCTCGTCCGCCGCGGCGACCGACAAGCCACGCCGATACGCCTCCATGGCGTCGGAGTCGCCGAACGCCCAGCCGGCCGTTTGGGTCGCGACGAGGGCCCGGGCGAGCCAGAAGTTCTGCCCGGGCTCCGACGTGATCCCCGTGCGGTTCTTGTCGCCGTCCCAATCCATCACGAAGTTGATCCAGGCCCCGTCGGGCTCCTGCATCCAGAGCACGAAGTCCAAGAGTCCTCGCGCCCACCGTTCGACCCACGCGGGCGCGTCCGCCTCGAGCGTGCACAGGACGGTCAAGAGCCTGGCGGTGTCGTCGACGCATGCGACGCCTTCGAACCCCGACTCCTCGGCGTGCACCACACCGGTCGGATGCTCGTAGATGGCCACCGCCAGGGCGTTCGGCCCCGCGGCGGGGACGGGCCTCGTCAGGCGCCAGAGCTGTCGCAGCACAAGTCAGACGGGGGTGAGGGACGACAGCACGTCGTCGATCGCCAGGTCGGCCGCGCAGATGTACTCGTCCGCCGCGCCGTAGAACACTCGGATCCGGCCGTCGCCGAGGTCGACGTGCCCGCTCGGGAACACGACGTCCTGCAGGAACCCGTCGTGCTCGTAGGGTTCTTCGGCGGCGAGCAGCGGTCGTGTGGTCCGGGCAAGCACCTTGCCGGGGTCATCGCCGTCGAGCAGCATCGCGCCCATCCCGTACCGGTTCGCGCGGTCGGCGCCGTGGTAGATCTCGAGCCAGCCTTCCCCGGTCGGGATCGGGACGAGCGACGCGCCGATCCGCATCTCGTCCCACATGCCGTGCCGGGGCTCCGCGACCGGGCGGTGGCCGCCCCAGTGCGTGAGGTCGTCGCTCTCCGTGAGCCACAGCCCCAGCACTCGACCGAACGACCCCGGCATCGGACGCGTGAACGCGAGGTACCGCCCGTTCACCTTCTCGGGGAACAGCACGACGTCCTTCTGGTCGGGCTGCAGCATCGTGCCGTGCCGTTCGAAGGTGCGGAAGTCGGTCGTGGACATGCGAGCGGTCGTGATGCCGAGCCGGCTGACCGCCACGTAGGTGATGTGGAACAGCCCGTCGATCTGCGTGATCCGCGGGTCTTCGACCCCGTAGGCCTCGATCGGGTCCGCCGCCTCGATCCGTACGTCGTCGAAGGTGAAGTGCTCGCCGTCGGGGCTGCGCGCGACACGCAGGTGCGAGATGTGCGACAGGTAGTCGGTGAATTCATCCTGTCCGGGAGTGAACCCGCCTGCGCTGTTGCGGTAGCGGATCGTGCGCGGGTCCGACAGGTCGAGCCCCGGGAGGTCGCGCGGCACGTACCCGATCACGACACCGGGGGGATCACGGTCGTAATCGAAGTAGGCCATGCCGACCAGCTGGTCGGGCTGGAGGCCGCGGGGCAGCGGCGTCGAGCGCGGCCGAGGACCCGACAGGTCGATCATCGTGGCGTCTCCGTCGAGTTCGATGTCGCGGCGCGGACGCTCGACGACCCGGACGAGCAGCACGGTCTCGTCCCCGACCTTGGCCACGCCGGGATTGATCGTGCCGATCACTTCGAACCCCTGCTGCGAGGGCTCCAGGTCGCTCGGTCTTGATCAGCGGGTTCCCCGCCACACGGTGCGCGATATGGAGCGGACGCTCGGCTCGTTTGCGCGCGGGCGCCACGGGATGCTCGTCGACCAGCTCCTGCATGGCGGCGAGGAACCGCTCGCCGGTTCTCGGCCACGTTGCCTCGTTCGCGTAGGCGTAGGCGTTCTTCTCGAGCCGTGCCTTGCGCTTGGGGTCATCCAAGATCGCGTTGACGGACTCGGCGATGCTCTCCGCCGACCGGAAGTCGACGAGGATGCCCCGGTCCTTCGCGAGCGCCTCCTTCGCGTGCAGGTACGGCGTCGAGACCACCGCCTTGCCCGCGCCCAACGCGTAGGACAACGTGCCGCTCGTGATCTGGTTCGGGTCGAGGTAGGGCGTCACGTAGACGTCGGTGGCGAGCAGGTACTCGATGATGTCCTTCTGGTCGAGGTACTGGTTGACGAAGAGCACCTGGTCGCCGAGACCGAGCTCGTCGACGAGCTGTTGCAGGCGGTTGCGGTACTCCTCGCCGCGCTGCTTGAGCAGTTCCGGGTGGGTCTGGCCGGCGATCAGGTAGAGCGCCTCGGGGTGGCGGGCCACGATCGCGGGCATGGCCTCGATCGCGTACTCGAGGCCCTTGCCGGGGCCGACGAGGCCGAAGGTCGAGATGATCGTGTGTCCGTCGAGCCCGAGCTTCGCCTTCAGCCGGCGTCGTCCCTTCGGCTCGATGTGCGGCATGCCGTGCGGGATCACGAGGGGGTGCTCGGTGATCCCGTAGTCGCGCTCGAGGATCTCGACGGCGCTCTCGGCCATCACGGTGAGGCGGTGCGCCGACTCGGCGATGGATCGGACCGCGTCGCGGATCGCGGGCGAGGGGTCGGGGAGCACCGTGTGCATGTTCACGAGCGCGGGCTTCTTCAGCTCCTCGAGGAACGCGGTCAGGTGGTCCTCGTACGTGCCCTCGATCCACTGGTCGCCGACGAAGCCGCCCCCCTTCCAGAGGCCGTAGAGGCCGAACTCGTGTTGGACGCAGACGATGTCGGCCGTGGACCGGTCGATCGCGTGGGCGGCGGCGCGATAGGGCATCGCGCTGCCTTGGCGGATCCGCCAACGGACCTCGCTGCCGTAGGCGCGGACCGAGCTGCGCTCGTCGATCGCGGCGACACGGGACTGTGTCTTGGGGTCCGCCTCGCGGACGGCCGCCATCATGTCGGCCGTGAAGGTGGCGATGCCGCAGCGCCGGGGGGGATAGGTGGAAACGAACGCGATCCGCATGAGGGTCTAGCGTACCCCGGGCCGTCGAGCGGCCATCGGGCGTAGCCTCCGAGCGATGACGACGCCCGGGCCTCTCGCCCTCGTCGGCGGCGACGAGCTGCACCCCGGCAACGAGGAGCAAGACCGCGTGCTCGTCGAGGCCGCGGGCGGAGGCCACGCGTACGTGCTGGCGACCGCGGCCGGTCGGCAGCGCCCGGAGCTCGCGGTCCGGCATGCGGTGGAGTGGTTCGGATCGCTCGGGCTCGCGGTCGAGGAGCTGCCCGCGACGAAGCGATCGCACGCGACGTCGGGAGAGATCGCCGAGCGGGCTCGAGCCGGCCGCTTCTTCTATCTGGTGGGCGGCGACCCCGGGCTCGTCCCGAAGGTGCTGGCGGGCTCGCCGGTGTGGGACGCGATCGTCTCGGCGTGGCGCGACGGCGCGGCGCTGGGAGGGTCCTCCGCCGGCGCGATGGCGATGGGCGAGTGGACCCTGATCCGCGACCGGATGCCAGGCGACGACCGGCGCCGGTATCAGCCGGCGCTCGGGGTGGTTCCCGGGGTCGCGGTGCTGCCGCACTTCGAGACCTTCGGCCACCGGTGGGTCGGGAGCGCGCGGGCCGCCGCACCGAGCGACGGCGTCGTGCTGCTCGGCGTCGACGAACGCAGCGCGGCCATGTGGCGGGACGGAACCTGGCGCGCCTATGGCCCCGGCGGGGTCACGGTGATCGCCGCAGGGGCGACCGAACGGTTCGATGCCGGCGCCACCATCGACGGGCTCCCCTCACCGGGGTGACGGCGAGCGCCCGAGGATGCCGGAGAGGTGCCGCCCTCCTAGCCTCGCCACTCGATCGTGGCTACGCCGACGGGCTGCGCGAGGCCCTTGAGGGACACCTCGCGCTGGTTCGACACGTGGAACGGCGCTGAGCTCGCGATCGACGAAACCGTCACGAGGATCTCGTCGCCCTCCGCCAGCGCCGCCACGCGCGCCGCCTCGTGGACCCCGACGCCCGCGTAGTCGCCCGAGATCACGGTCGCCTCAGCGGCGTGGAGTCCGATCCTGACCCTCGGGGCGAAGCCGTGCTCTCGTCGGTGCGCCGCGAGATGCCGCTGCATCGCCACCGCGCACGCCGCCGCCTCCTCCACGTCCTCGAAGGTCGCGAAGAAGCCGTCTCCCGTCGTGTGCACGACCTCACCCCGGTGGTTCTCGATCTCTGCGCGCAGGGCATCGTCGTGCCAGCGCAGCACTCCCTCCCACGCCTCGTCTCCCATCGACTCAACGAGCTTCGTCGAGTCGACGATGTCCGTGAACATGAACGCCCGCTCCTGGCGCCGACCAACCGCAGGCAGCTCCCCGGCGGCGGTCAGCGCGTCGACCCGTTCGACCTCACCCCGGGCACCGATCCGCTCGAACGTGGCTCGCGCGGACTGCAGCTCGAGCGCCGCGGAGGCATCGTCGCCGTTGGCGCGGTACGAGGCGGCGAGTAGGCACCGGGCCCGGGCCATCTCGAAGGGCATGTCCTCCTCGGTCCACACCCGAGCGGCGGCGCGGAGTTCCGGGATCGCCTCGTCCGGCCTGCCTTCCTGCGTCAAGATCTCGCCGAACGCCTGCCGCGAGGCAGCTTCGAGGACGTGCGCCTGGAAGGTGCCGGCCACAGCGCGCAGCTCCTCGGCGGCCTCGCGCGCGGTGGTGAGATCGTGCGCGGCCACCGCGATCTCTGCGCGGGCGGGAAGGAGCCGCGCGCGCTCCAGCGGATCCATCCGTTCGGTGAGCGCGATGCCGATCGACGCGTGGGCGCCGGCGATGTCGCCCTGCGCGAGACGAAGCATCGCGATCCCCGGTTGGGGATCATGGCCGAGCCGATGCGCGAGCTCGAACGCTTGCGCAGCCCCCGCGAGATCGCCCCGACGCAGGCGGACTTCCCCGACCTGCTCTGCGCCGGCGCCCGCCTGCGGGGATCTGCCGAACGCCTCGAGCGCCGCCTGCGCTCTCAGCGCCTCTTGTTCGGCCTCGTCGAGCGAACCGTGCAAACGCATGATCTCCGCGCGTTGAACCGAGCAGATCCCCGGGAACCCGGTGATCGATTGACGCTCGCACCACGTCCGCGCGGCTTCCGTCCATTCGCCGGCGCGCCGATAGTCCGCGAGGCCCCGGCAGACGCTGATCGTGACGCAATAGATGTTGCCGGCGATGTACGGCGCGACGTCGCCCCCGAGCGCCGCCAGCGTGCCCTCATCCACCATCGACAGGCCCTGCTCCACCTGCGACTGGAAGACGAGGCTGGCGCCTTGGAGCACGAGTGCGAACGCCTGGAGGTCGCGGTCGGCGAGGCGACGACCGATCTCCTGCCCGGTGGTGGCGTGCTGCGCCGCTTCCTCGAACCTTCCTCGCTCGACGGCAGCCCGGAACAGGGTGAGTTCGAGCCACCCCTGTTCGACAGACTCCGGCTCGCCGTCGAGAAGCCGGATCGCACGCTGGAGCCAGGCGTTCCAGCGTGCCGACTCCGAGCGGTCGGCGAACTCCAGGGCCAGCCGCAGCGCGACGCGGGCAGCGGCTCGCGGGTCGCCGTCGGCTTCGTGGCGCGCGTACGCGCGTTCGAACGCATCGATGCTTTCCGCGGGGTGTGCGCTCCACCAGGCGGCCTCGCCGAGGCGCTCGAGGTCGTCTCCCGCAGCCTCCCCGCGTTCGGCCAGGGTCGTGAAGCCCTCGTAGGCCTCGGGCCAAACGTGCTTGTCGAACGCCTTCTGTGCGCGCTCCTGCGTCGACTGCTCGACCACGTGCCGTCCTTTCGCCCTGATGATGGCAGGTGGGTCGTGCGCCCGACGAGTGCGCGAAGTGGGACGGTCGGACTCTCGAACTACGCTGGAGCCCGATGCCCACCGTCTACGACCTGTCCCGTGAGCAGCTGAGCGATCGCCTCGTGACATGGGATGAGCCCGCGTTCCGCGCGAAACAGGTCTGGTCGCAGTTGTGGAAGCGAGCCGCGACCTATGACCAGATGTCGGATGTGTCGCCGGCGCTGCGGGAACGGCTGGCCGAGGAGCTACCGCTCGGTGTCGAGGTCCTGACCGAGCGCACGTCGGACCGCGGCGCGACACGCAAGGCCTTACTCCGGCTTGGCGGCCAGCATGTGGTCGAGGCCGTGCTGATGGGCTACCCGGACCGAGTGACGGTGTGCATCTCATCGCAGGCGGGCTGCGCGATGGGTTGCACGTTCTGCGCCACCGGCCAGATGGGCTTGCAGAACAACCTCACCGCGGGCGAGATCGCCGCGCAAGCAGTGTGGGCGCGCCGCGAAGCGGCGCGCCTGCCCGAGTCGACACCACAGCGGCTCACCAACGTCGTCTTCATGGGGATGGGGGAGCCCTTCGCGAATCAACGACACGTCTTCGCCTCGCTTGCGCGGCTCACCGACCCGGCCGCGTTCGGGCTGGGTGCGCGTCACATCACGGTCTCGACGGTCGGGATCGTGCCCGGGATCGAGCGGCTGGCCGAGCGCGCGCCGCAGGTCGGGCTCGCGGTCAGCTTCCATGCCGCGAGCGACGAGTTGCGCGATCAGCTCGTCCCACCGAACACGAGGTATCCGCTCCTGCGGCTCGAGCGCGCGATCGCGGATTGGCGACTGCAAACTCGCCGCCGTCCCTCGATCGAGTGGGCGCTGATCGACCGCGTGAATGACACGACCGAACAGGCGGAGCTCCTCGCGCCGATCGCACGCCGGCTCGGCGCCCACGTCAACCTGATCCCGTTGAACCCGACGCCGGGTTACCCGGTGCTCGGTTCACCTCCCGCGCGCATCCGTCGCTTCGTCGAGACGCTCGAGCGACTCCGCGTCAACGTCACCGTCCGCGACACGCGAGGCCGATCCATCGACGCCGCGTGCGGGCAGCTCGCCCTCGCGACCGTCTGAGCTCTTCGCGGGATGGATACCCGGGCAACCCTCAGCGACGCTGCTTGGCTTCGAGCTCGGCCACCCGGGTCTTCACGAGCTTCTTCACGAGCCCCACGGGCAAACGCTCGTCATACTCGAACCGGATCGTGCCCTTGCCGGTCACGCGCTCGCCGAGCTCCTTCGAATGCTTCGCGATCACGGCCATGCTCATCGGGAACAAGCTGAAGTGATCCTTGAACGCCGCGTAACAGACCAAGCCCTTGCCGCCGAGGAGGAACGCCGGCATCGAGTAGCTGATGCCCTCGGTCGCGTCCGGGGCCGCGGCCGCGATCACCTCACGGAGCCGGTCAAGCGCCGCGCGCTGCCCGTCGTCCTGCCACGACAGGTACTGCGTGACGCTCGTGGGTTTGCGCATCAGTCCTCGTCCGGGGGCGGCTCAGACTTCCGACGATCCATGAACGCGATCAGCTCCGCGTCGACGTCGGCGTCGATCCCGGGGTCCTCGTAGGTCTCGAGCAGCTTCTTCCACCGGCGGTTCGCGCGCGCGGCGGTCTCCTCGCCGCCGGCCGCCGACCACGTCGTGAAGTCCTGCGTGATGAACAGCGGCGAGATGTACTGCCACTCGCGGAAATGGTCCATCGTGTGCTGCGCGGCGAGCCACAAGCCGCCTGGGCCGAGCTCCTTCAGGGCCTCGAACGCGAACTCCTCCTCGCTGAAGCCGACGCCGGCCTGCTGCACCTGGAGCTGCTCGAGGAGCTCGACGTCGAGCGCGAACTTCTCGAGCGATGCGGTGAGGCCGCCCTCGAGCCACCCGGCCGCGTGTAGCACCACGTCGGTGCCGGCCAGCATCGTCGCCCACAACATGAACGACGATTCGGCCGCGGCCTGCGCGTCGACCGCGTTGGACGAACAGAGGCCGCCGCCGCCGCGGAACGGCAGGCCGTAGTACCGCGCCATCTGCGCCCCGGCGAACACGCCGAAGATCGACTCCGGCGTGCCGAGCGCGGGCGCGCCCGTGCGCATGTCGGTCGCCTGGAAGAACGATCCGTACAGGCACGGCGCGCCGGGCCGGATCGTCTGCGCGATCGCGACCCCGGACAGCGCCTCGGCCACTTGCTGGGCGAGGCCGCCGGCGACGCTCACCGCTGCGGTGGCCCCACCGAGCAGGAACGGCGTCACGATCGTCGCCTGGTTCGACTCCGCCCACGCGACCATCGCGTCGACCATCCGGAAGTCCCAGATCAGCGGGCTCACGGAGTTCACGACGCCCATCAGCGCGGTGCGGTCGCCGAGGTCGCCGCCGTGCACGATCCGCGCCATCTCGATCCCGTCGCGCGCCTTGGGACCGCTCGTGCCGTACGTCGTATACGGCAGGTCTGACCACCGGAGCGTCGAGTACTCCATGTCGAGGTGGCGCGTGTGCACGTCCATCTTCGTGGGCTCGCAGGCGCCGGTCTGCGCGCAATTCAGCGGCGTGGCCGCCTGTGTGAGCTTGATGATCGTGTCGTGCCCCTCGAGGGTGCCGGCTCGGCGGCCTTCGTCGAGATCGCTCAAGAACGGTGGTCCGCCGACGCCCATCCAGAGCGGCGTGCCACCGCCGACCTCGACGCTGTTCGCGGGGTTCCGCGCGTGCAGCGTGAACGTGTGCGGGGCCTTGGCGAGCTGCTCCATCACGAACCCGCGATCGAAGCAGACGCGGTCGCCCTCCACCTTCTGACCGGCTTCGGCGAGGAGTTTCCGGACGTCGTCGTGCAACACGTCGAGCCCGATCTCCTCGAGGATCCGCATCGCGTAGGCGTGGACCTGTCCCTCCTGCTCCTCCGTCAACGGACGCGGCGCGTGCTCAGGCGTGTACAGCATCGGCGTCTTGCTCACCTCCTGGCTCGTCCCGCTGTTCGATCAGCGGGGTCAGCAGCGCATCGAGCGGTTCGATCCCGAGATCGTGGATCTCCAAGGGCTTCTCCATGTAGGCGGCGATCTCCTTCGCCTTCGCTTCGCGAGCAGGGTCTGGATGCTGCCGTACGAACAACACACGCGTCAGGTTGCCGAAGTACGTCTCCTTGAGCCACGGGAACCGATCGAGCCCGAGGCCCTTGATCACCGCGCGATCCCAGTTCGTCACGAGCCAGTCCGTCAGGAAGTAGATCCCGTAGTCGTCGTCGAACCGCTTGAACAGGTCACCGGAGTACCACTGGAAGCAGTGCACGCCGGCGGGCCGGACCGCCGGGTAGCGCTCGAGCACCTTGTCGAGGCGGCCACCGGTGCCGCAGTCGCCGTAGACGACGATGATCCGGTCGTAGTCGGGCAGGAGCTTCTGGATCTTCTCCTCGACGGCCGGTCCGATCTCGACCGGCGTCATGTGGAGGTCGCTCGTGATGCCGTGGACGTCGGCGTCCCAGCCGTGCCGATCCACCAGCGTCGCCGTGTCCTTGGCGACCGCGCCGCACGCGATCAGGGCGATGCGCGCGCCGGTACGGGTCACCCCGTCGCCTCCCGCACGCTCGGCTGGGCCTGCGGCTCGTCGACGTCGAGGTCGGGCAGCGTGTCGAGCGGCGGCAGCCCGAGGTTGCCGATGAACCGGTCGTTGAAGTCCTCGACCCCCGACAGCTCGATGTACTCGACGAACGTCGGGATCTCCCAGGCGACCTCCCGCTCGCGGAACGACATCAGCGCCATCTTCGCTCCTTCGCTCGCGGTGTTGCCCACCGCCTTGATCTTGTCGACGGTGACGGCGGGGACCAGGCCGATCACCTGGGCGCTCCGCGGGTTGATGTAGGAGCCGAAGGAGCCGGCGAGCATCACCTCGTCGAGATCCTCCGCCGCGAGCCCGAGTGCGCGCATCGCGGTCTCGATGCCCGTCGAGATCGCGCCCTTCGCGAACTGCAGCGCCCGGACGTCCGACTGCGTGAGCACGATCTCCCCTGCAAGTTGAAAGGCCCGTACGTCCTCGCGCATCACGATGCGGCCGGCCAGCGGGTGACGGATCGCCTCCGCGGCCTCGCGGGTCATCATCTTCCCGCCGTCGTCGAGCAGGCCGGCCAGGCGCAGCTGCGCGACGATGTCGATCAGACCCGACCCACAGATGCCTTTGGGCTCGACGTCGCCGCCGATCACCTGCAGTTCGATCTCGCCGTTCGTCAGGGTCACGCCCTCGATCGCACCCTCGGTGGCGCGCATCCCGTACAAGATCTCGCCGCCCTCGAAGGCGGGGCCGGCGGGCGCGGCGGTCGCGACCGATCGCTCGGCGTTGCCGCACGCGATCTCGCCGTTCGTGCCCACGTCGACCAGCAGCCGCGTCTCCGGATCGCGGACGAGTCCGGTCGCGACGATGTCGGCGACGATGTCGGCCCCGACGTAGGCGCCGATCGACGGGTAGATCGCGACCCAGGCCAGGGGGTGGATCTGCATCCCGAGCTGGTCGGCGCGCACGTCCTGCGCCTCGGTGAAGGTCGCGACATAGGGTGCGAGCGCGATCGACTCGGGGTTCACGCCGAGCAGCAGCGACATCATCGTGGCGTTGCCGGCGACGACAGCCTCGTAGATCTCCTCGGGCTGCACGTCCGCCTCGGCCTGGACCCGCTCGAGGAGCTCGTTCACCGTCTCGAGCGCGGCCGCCTTCAGTTGGTCGATGTTCTCTTGGCCGTGCATCGCCTTGGCCATCCGCGCGATCACGTCCGCGCCGTAGGAGGCCTGACGGTTGATCGTGCTCGCGACCGCGACCGTCGCGCCGTTGCGCAGGTCGACCAGGGTGCAGACGCACGTGGTGGTGCCGATGTCGAAGCTCACGCCGAACATCCGGTCGCGGGTGTCGCCCTCCTCGCAGTCGACCAGGTACTCGCCGACGAGGGTGGCGGTCACGTTCGACCCGTTCCTGAACGCCTCGGCGACCCTGGGCAGGACTTCCCAGTCGTGGTTGCGGGAGTAGCCCGCTTCCTCCACGGCGTCCATCACCCGGCGCAGATGGGAGCGGTGATCCTCGAGCGAGGGCGGCGGGAGCTCCAGGTAGAGCTTGGCCACGTTGGGCTCGAGCAGCACGAACCGCCCGACGCCCATCGTCGCGGCCTTCGGCATCTTCATCAGCCGGGGGACGTCGACCGTCATCGGGCCGTTGATCGGGCACTGACACGAAAGGCGCCATCCGTCGTCGAGCTTGTCGGCCAGGTGGCGGTAGTCGGCGAGCGACAGCTCCGCCGCGCCGTCGAGCACTTGCACGCCGCACTTGCCGCACGTGCCGCGGCCGCCGCACGTCGACTCGATCGGCAGCCCGGCCCAGTGCGCGGCGTTGAACACGGTCGTGCCCGCCGGGACCCGCGCGGTCTTCCCGCTCGGGAGGTACGTGACCTCGATCTTGCCCGACCCGGAGGTGCTCATCAGACGGTCGCCGCCTCCAGCTCCGCACGATGGTCCTTGATCCACTCGGTGCCGTACTCGTCGTGGCCGAGCAACAGGTCGGCGGCCAAGATCGCCTTCTTCACGGGGCGGTGCAGCGGGTTCGTGATCGCGGTGTTCATCCCGTTCGCGATCATCACCGTGAGGAACGCGGCGTCGATCTCGTGGCGGCCGGGCATCCCGAAGGAGATGTTGGAGGCGCCGCAGGACAGGTTCACGCCGAGCTCCGAGCGGATGCGCGCGATCGTGCGGACCATCGCGGTGCCGGCGTCGGGCGCCGCGCCGATCGGCATCGCGAGCGGGTCGATGATCACGTCCTCGCGCTTGATGCCGTGCTTCTCGGCGTTCTGGACGACCTTGGCCGCTGCGGCGAAGCGCTCGTCCGGGTCCATCGAGATGCCCGACTCGTCGTTGGCCATCCCGATCACGGCGGCCCCGTGGGCCGCGACGAGCGGCAGGAGCCGGTCCATCGAGTGCTGCTCGGCGGTCACGGAGTTGATCAGGACCTTGCCGCCCGCGAGCGGCACCGCGGCCTCGAGGGCTTCGGGCGTCGAGGAGTCGATGCAGATCGGCACGTCGACCGTGTCGTTCACGATCCTCACCATCTCGGAGAGCATCGCGGCCTCGTCGAAGCCGGGGATGCCGGCGTTCAGGTCCAGCACCCGGGCGCCCGCGGCGACCTGTGCGAGGGCGTCGGACCGCACGGTCTCGTAGTTGCCCTGCTTCAGCTCTTCGGCGAGCTTCTTGCGTCCGGTCGGGTTGATCCGCTCGCCGATGATCACGAACGGGTTCGCGTCGCCGACCACGACGTCGTGACCGGCGTGGGAGCGCAGGACGGTTTCGGCGACTGCGTCGGTGGGCACGGGCTTGCTCCTGGGGTCGGTGGTCGGCGTCACACTGCCAGAGTCATCGTCACTCGCGGCAACGAGACTGACTTCCGGTCAATCGCCGGGTCGGGATCGGCACGGCTCCGAGGATAGGACCGCAGGCAGCCGGGGGGAACGGAGGGTCGGGCGGGACATGTGACCCGAGGTCAGCCCCGCGGATCAGCGGGGGTGGGCGAGCGTCATCGGCCCGAGAGCGCCCGCGGGCGTCTCGGCATCGTCGACCACGCGCTCGTCGTCGGGCGCCGCCGTCACTACCGCCGGCAGCTCGATGTGCTTCGGCATCGCGGGACCCGCCTCGAACCGGTCGCCGAACCGCGGCTCGGGCGTCTCGGCCTCCAGCGGTGTGTGCCGGACCAGCCGGCGGATCAGGTCGGCGGCGATCCACACGCACACCGCGATCGCGACCGGGTGCCCGAAGGGGAGCCGGACCGACCTGATCAGCTCCGGGAGGTGGGAGTTCTCGGTGACGAGCTCGGTCACGGTGAACGCGAGGCACAAGACGACGAGCGTCCGCCGCGCGACCCGCGGCAACGCCCACGCGAGCGGCAGCACCCACACGAGGTACCAGGAGCCGAGCATCGGCGCGAGCAGGATCACCGCGATCAGCGCCCAGCCCCAGGCAGCGGCCATCGCCATCGGGCGACGCGCGGCGGGGTCGGTCCATATCCGGCGACCGATCATGAACACCGCGAGGAAGGACGCGCCGAACAGCAGGACGTGCGCGGCGATCATCGCGGGCTTCTCGGCGGCGGGGCCGCCGACCGTTCGTCCGACCCACGTCAGCGAAGCGACGATCAGCTGCCCCGGCGCCTTGCCCGAGTCATGGCCGGACAGCTCGAACATGCCGAGCGTCGGGTTCGACCACTGCAGGAACGGGGCGGCCAGGACGAGCCACACACCGCCGACCACGGCCGTGTACTTCGCGAGCACGCGCGCGCGCCGCTCCGGTTCGGCGTTCGCCGCGATCGCGACGATCAACAGGATCAGCGGCACCACGGCGCTGACCTTCACCGACATCCCGAACCCGAGGCACAGCGCCGCCGCCAGGTCACGCTTCGCGAACACGCACGAGACGGCGCACGCGACGAAGAACGCGACGAGCATGTCGTTGTGGCCGCCGCCGACCACCTGGTACACGACGATCGGATTCAGGCCGATCACGGCGACCGCGAACACGGCGCGGTCGGGACGGACCTTCTTGACGAGGCGCCACACGACGAACAGCGTCCCGAGGCTCGAGATGGCGGCCAGGACCTGGAAGCCGCGGACGACGCTCGAGACGCTCCGCAGCACGCCGGTCGTGATCACCGACATCCACGTGAACAGCGGCCCGTAGACCGACGGCGTCGCGCGCCAGCCCGGCCACGTGAGCGTCCACAGCGAGTTCCTCGGGAAGTCGCTCGGCGTGAGCACGTACGGGTTCGCCCCGTACGTCGTCCAGATGCGTCCGTAGTACGCGTAGCTATAGACGTCGCGCGAGAACAGCAGCGGCAGGGTGAGCACCAACAGGTGGAACGCGACCGCCAGCAGGACGACCATCCGGACCGAGATCCGTTGGTGCCACGCCTCGCGCAAGATGAGGATGAAGCCGATCGCGGCCCCGACCACCGCGACGAGCCCGGCGAGCATCAGCCCGGCGTCGTCGAGCCGCTGCAGCTGCAGGAGGTCGGCCACCCAGCGCAGGGGCCCCTGGGCGCCGACGCCGTCGGGCAGGACCGGGTAGAAGGGAGAGTTGGGGGTTGCGGAGACGATCGCGACCAGCAGCATGCCGGCGACGGAGGCGACCGTCGCCCGCACCGCGCTGGGGGCGAGGATCGGCCGCGTGGATGTGCGCATACGCCCGTTGAATCTACCGTAGGACGACAGGGCAACGTAAGGGAGCACCACGCCCGGCGCGCGGCGCAACCGTATCTCCATGTCTGGCCCTCCCAGCGCCGGGACCAACCTAGCCCTGGGGACGCTCTCACCGCAAACCGGCCCGCAAGCCCCGTATCCTGCAGCGATGGGCTTCCTGGAGCTGACCGACGTCGCCTACCGGCTGCCCGGCGGGTGGACCCTGTTCGAGGGGGTGACCTTCCGGGTCCCCGAGGGCGCCCATTCGGCGCTCGTCGGCGCCAACGGGATCGGCAAGACGACGTTGCTCCGCCTGATCGCGGGCGAGGACCCGCCGAGCGCCGGGTCCATCCGGGTCGACGGACGGGTTGGCCTCATGCGTCAGTTCATCGGCTCGGCCGAGCGCCCGACCACGGTCCGTGCGTTCCTGCTCGCCTACAGCGAGCCCGAGGTGCGCGAGGCCGCCGCGCGGCTCGAGCGGGCCGAGGAGCGCCTCGCCGCCGACCCCGACGAACGCGCGCAGCTCGCGTACGCGGCGGCGCTGGAACGGTGGGAGACCGCCGGCGGCTACCGCGCAGAGGTGGTGTGGGATCGCTGCGCCGCCGAGGCGTTCGGCGGTGGGTACCCGGAGTCGGCGACCCGGCCGATCGAGACGTTGTCGGGTGGCGAGCGCAAGCGTCTGGCGCTGGAGATCGTGCTGCGCTCGCCGTTCGACGTGGTCGTGCTCGACGAGCCCGACAACACGCTTGACATCGCCGGCAAGGAGTGGCTCGAGGACCGGATCCGCGAGGACCCACGCACCATCCTGTTCGTGTCGCACGACCGCACCGTCTTGGAGCGCACCGCAACGCAGGTCGTCACGCTCGAGGGGCGCGCGACCTGGACGCACCCCGCGGGGTTCGGCACGTACGCGGAGGCCCGCGACGCCAGGGCCGACCGGCTCGACGAGCAGCACCGCCGCTACGACGAGGAGCGCCAGCGCCTGACCGA
Source organism: uncultured Actinomycetes bacterium (assembly GCA_963799625.1). Lineage (GTDB taxonomy): Bacteria > Actinomycetota > UBA4738 > UBA4738 > HRBIN12 > AC-51. The sequence goes on from CAWCXU010000001.1 coordinate 168,604, forward strand.
GATGGTCAAGGAGATGAAGCGCAAGGCCGCGTACAACGACGGCTGGGCGTCGAAGGCGCGCTCGGCGGAACATCGCCTCGAGCGGTTCGTGGAGCGCGAGCAGCCCCCCTCGAAGGCGGAGGTGCAGGACGTCCGGATGCGGGTCGCCGGGGGTCGGACCGGGAAGGTCGCGTTCCGCGCCCGTGCGCTCGCGATCGCCGGGATCGTCGCCCCGTTCGACGCCGAGGTGCGGTTCGGCGAGCGGATCGGGGTGATCGGTCCCAACGGCAGCGGGAAGTCGCACTTCCTGCGGCTGCTCGCGGGGGAGCCGATCGGGCACGAGGGGGAGTGGATGCTCGGTGCACGCGTCGAGCCCGCGCTGTTCGCGCAGCTGCACGAGCGGCCCGACATCGGCGACCGGCCGATCCTCGAGGTGTTGCTGAAGCGCGGGCTCGAGCGGTCGCGCGCACACTCCGCGCTGCGGCGCTACGAGCTCGATCGCGCGGCGCAGAACCCGTTCGAGCTGTTGTCGGGCGGACAGCAGGCGCGCTTCCAGATCCTGCTGATGGAGCTCGATTCGCCGACGATGTTGCTGCTCGACGAGCCGACGGACAACCTCGATGTCGCGTCGGCCGACGCGCTCGAGGCCGCGCTCGACCGCTACGAGGGCACGGTGCTCGCCGTGACGCACGACCGCTGGTTCATGCGACTGCTCGATCGGTTCCTGTTCTTCGACGAGGACGGCACGGTGCAGGAGCTGCTCGTCTCGCCCTACGACCTGGCGGTGCGGTGAGCGACGCGGTCTCGATGGCCGGCGCCGAGGTAAGGATCGGCGGCCGGCTGATCCTCGGACCGTTCGACCTCGTGATCGGGGCCGGCGAGCGATGGGTGCTGCTCGGGCCGAACGGCTGCGGCAAGACGACGGCGCTCAGCCTGATGGGTGCGCGGCGGCAACCGTCGGCCGGAACCGTGGAGGTGCTCGGAGAACGACTCGGGCGGGTCGACGTGCGGGCGCTCCGCCCACGGATCGGTCACGTATCGCACCGTGTGGCCGACGCGCTGCGGGGCGAGGCCTCGGTCCTGGACACGGTCCTGACCGGCCGGGACGCGACGCTCGTCACGTGGTGGCCGCGGTTCGACGGCGACGACGTGGCGCGCGCCTACGCGCTGCTCGCCTCGATCGGCTGCGACGACCTCGCCCACCGGCCGCTCGCGACGTGCTCGCTCGGCGAGCGCCAACGGGTGCTGATCGCCCGGGCGCTGTTCGGTGAGCACGAGCTGCTCCTGTTCGACGAGCCCGCCGCGGGGCTCGACCTGCCGGCCCGCGAGCGGCTGCTCGCCGCGATGACCGAGGCCGCGGGACCGACCACCGTCCTCGCGACGCACCACCTGGAGGAGATCCCGGCGACCACGACCCACGCCGCGCTCCTGCGCGACGGCCGGGTGCTCGCCGCCGGCGCGATCGACGAGGTGGTGGTTGGCCAGCGGCTGTCCGCGTGTTTCGGCATGCCGATCGTGGTGAGCCGTGCCGACGGCCGGTGGGCCGCCCGGGCCGGGGGCCGAGTCGGCTACGCGGTCTCCGGATCGTCGCCGATCGGGAGCGCGAGCTGTTCCCCGTCGTCGCGCTTGCGGCGGCGCGCGTAGCGCATCGGCTTGCTGATGAAGTAGATCCCGATCGCGAGCAGCAGCGGGAACACGGCGACGAGCCCCACCATGAGCACCAGGATCGTCGTCGGGCTCGCGTGATCGTCGGGCGCGCCGATCCACTTCACGATCGCGTACACGGTGATCCCGCCCCACAGCATCACGGCGATCACACCGCCCCAGAGCGTGTACGCGATCGCGGACAGGGCGCCGATCGCGACCGAGGTGCCGGTGTGCTCCCGCATCGGCGCTCAGCGTAGCGCGCCCGCCGCCGGCGCACCGACTGGGAACATGGGCCGGTGACCGAGGACCGGCTCCATCGACGCGGCGTCGGTGCCGTCTGGCTCGCGACGTTCATCTGGGCGTGGGGGCCGGTCCTGGTCAAGTGGAGCGACCTGTCCGGGCCGACGTTCGCGATGTGCCGGTTGTGGGTGGGGGTCTGTGTGTCGGCGATCGCGCTGCTCGTCACGCGGCGCCGGCTCTCGTGGTCGGCGTTCCGCGCGTGCGCGCTCGGCGGCGTGCTGTTCGCGGCCGACATCGGGCTCGGCTTCACCGCCGTGCGGGCGACCACCGTCGCCGACGTCGCCCTGATCGGCGCGCTCGCGCCGGTGGTGATCGTCCTGGTGTCCGCGTACCGGTTGCACGAACACGTGTCGCTGCGGGCGTGGGTGCTCGTCGGCGCGTCGTTCGTCGGCGTCGTGATCGTCGCGGTGGCCTCGGCCGGCGGGCCGAGCTGGACGCTCCGTGGCGACCTGCTCGCCGTGCTGGGGATCGGGACGTGGTCGGCCTACTGGTTCTTCTCGCGGCACGTGCGGGAGCGGTTCGATCCGATCGTGTACTTCGCCTGTGTGATGCTCGCCGGCGCCCTGACGATGACGCCGTTCGCGCTGGCGGTCGACGGCGTGCCGTCGGGCCTCGCCGGCCGCGACCTCTTCGCGGTCATCACCGTCGCCGTCTTCCCCGGGTTCGTCGGACACACGCTCGTGATCTGGTCGCACAAACACGTCGCGTCGTGGCTATCGGCGCTGATCACCCAGGTGTCGCCGGTGATCACGGCTGTGCTGGCGTGGATCGTGCTGGGCGAGGCGATCCCGCCGGTCGCCGCGCTCGGCGGCGCGATCACGGTCGGCGCGACGATGGCCGTGATCGCCTGGGACGCGAGCGAGGCCGAGGAACAACATCTCGAAGAGGCGGCGGAGAAGGTCAGCTAGCGCGGGCGGCCCGGACGGTGATCCAGACGCCGAGCCCGAGCACCGCCAGGGCGATCCCCAACACGACGAAGCCGAGCGGGCCGAGGATCGGGATCGTCACCGAGCCGGATGCCGGGACGTTCACCGAACGCCGGGGTTGCTCGGCCATCACCACCAGGGTCCATGCGCCGGGCTGTGCGGTCCAATCCAGCGACGGGCCCGCCCCGGTCGCCGTGATGACCCAGAAGGGCTGGGCGGCCGGGGGGGCCGGGGCGCCCGTCCCGGGAACGCTGGTCGTCCGCGCGGCGCCGGGCTGGTCGAGCTGGTCGATCACGTCGATCGGCACGCCGCGGAGGTAGGCGTCCACGGCCGACGTCGGACCGATCCCGAGGAACATCGGCATCGATCCCGGTTCGAGGGCGATGCGGAACGTCACGTGCTGCCCGTCGGGCAGTCGCGGGACGTCGAGCTGCGGCAGCGTGACCGCGTAGCCGTCGCCGATCAAGCGCGTCGAGATGCCGACCGAACCGTCGGGCCCGACCAGCACGACGAGCGCCGCGCCGGCGACCGTCGCGAACACGCCGAGCACGACCAGCGCGACCCCGATCGCGATCTTGACGCGGCGACCCACGCGCCCATCCTGCCAGCCACGCTCCGAGCGTGGCAGCCTTGACCCCGGTCGATCGGCGGCGAAGATGCAGGTGTGGGCGCCAGCACGATCGACGCGATGGTCGAGGCGACCCCCGCAGATCGCGACCGGGTCGTCGACTTCCTGCGTGCCGCGAGCATCTGTGCGGTCGTCGTCGGGCACTGGTCGATCGCGATCGTGTGGTGGGACGACGGGGTTCTCCGCACGACCAGCGCGATCGGCGTGACGTCGTGGCTCTGGCTCGCGACGTGGGTCCTGCAGGTGATGCCGATCTTCTTCTTCGTCGGGGGGTTCTCGAACCTGGTCTCCTACGATGCCGCGCGGCGCCGCGGCGAGACCACCGGGACGTTCATCAAGAGCCGGCTGGACCGGCTCCTGCGCCCGTCGCTCGTGTTCTTCGCGGTCTGGGGCTCGATCGAGCTCGCGATGCACCTGCTCGACGTCGGCGCGCCGGCCGGTCCGCACGTGTGGGGCGACACGACCCTGCTGCGGGGGTTCCTGCCCCCGGGCGCGACCCTGCCGTTCGGGCCGCTGTGGTTCCTCGGCGTCTACCTCGCGGTGGTCGCGATGGCCCCGTGGCTGATCGGGCTGCATCGCCGGTTCCGGTGGTGGGTGCCGGCCCTGATGGTGACCGGCGCCGTGGCCGCCGACGTGCTCGGGTTCATCGCCGGGTTCCACCTCCTGCGGTGGTGCAACGTCGCGTTCGTCCTGCTGCTGCCGCACCAGCTCGGGTTCTTCTACGCCGACGGCACGTTCGCGCGGCTGTCCAAGGCGGTGTGGTGGGCGATGATCGCGGTCGGGCTCGGGCTGCTGACGCTGCTGACGACCGCGCCGTTCTGGTCGCTGTTCGGCGACGCGCGCTTCCGATGGTTCCCGGAGATCGGCTACTACCCCAAGAGTCTGCTCGGCACCGACGTCGAACGGGTGTCGAACGCGTACCCGCCGACCGTGTGCTTCCTGCTGGGCGGCATCTGGACGATCGGAGCGGTGATGCTGCTGCGCCCCGCGCTGCAACGGTGGCTGCAGGGGCGGCGTCCGTGGAAGGCGACGATCGCGGTCAACGGCGTGATCATGACCTTGTTCCTGTGGCACATGACCGCGTTCCTGTGCGCGGTGCTCGTGCTGTGGCCGCTCGGGCTGGCGCGCGAGCACGACAGCACGGCGGCCTGGTGGCTCCAGCGCCCGCTGATCATCGGCGTGTCGGCCTTGTTCCTCGTCGGGCTGATCGCGATCTTCGGGCGGTTCGAGCGCCCGCGCCTACAGGCCCGCTGACCTGGGAACCACCGTCCGTCGGCGGGTGCTACCTTCGTTCAACCGTGCGACGACGCGAGGAGACTGCGGGCACCACCGCCGGTGGATGGCGTGCCCTCGCGTTGGCGGCGGCGGGGCTCGCGGCGATGGCGATCGTCGCCGCGGCGCCGGGATCGCCCTACCAGCCGCTCCTGACCCCTGGCGGCCAGCCGGGTGGGCCGTTGACCGCGATCGCGCAGGCCCTGCGGCTGGACCGGATCCCGGGCGACCCGGTCTTGTTCGTCGGGATCTGCGCATCGGTGCTCGCGGTCGCGGGGTTCCTCGTGCTGCTGCGCGAGGCGTTCCGCGGGCACGTTCGTGTGGCCCCGGTCGCGGTGCTCGTGGTCGGCGCGCACGCGCTGTTGTTCGGATTGCCGCTGTTGTTCTCGCGCGACGTGTACTCCTACGCCTACTACGGCCGGATCGCGGGGGTCTATAGCGGGAACCCGTACGTGCAGACCCCGCTCGACTATCCGACCGATCCGCTGTGGCGGTTCGTCGGCCCGATCTGGGTGAACACCCGCGCGGTGTACGGGCCGGCGTGGTCGACGTTGTCGAGCGGGCTCGCGACGTGGTTCCACGCACGGCCGGCCGCGCAGGTCGACGCCTATCGCATGGTGGCGCTGGTCGCGAGCCTCCTCACGTGCGCCTTGATCGTGTGGACGGTGCACCGCCTCTGGCCGGAGCGGACCGCGTTCGCGCTCGCGGCGTTCGGCGCGAACCCGGTCGTCGTCTTCCACTCGGTCGCGAGCGGCCACAACGATCTGTTGGTCGCGCTCATGATCGCCGCGGCGTTCGCGATGGTGGTCTCGCACCGGGAGATGCCGGCCGTCGCGCTGCTGACGTTCGGTGCCCTCGTCAAGGCGACGGCGGGGCTGCCGTTGATCCTGCTGCTCGTGTGGTGCATCGCGCGCCGGCCACCCGAGCAGCGGTGGCGGCCGGCGGTCACCCACGTGGGCCTCGCCGTCGCGATCGCACTCGCCTTCTCGTTGCCGTTCTTCCAGCTCCAGGATCCGACGCTCGGGATGCTCGACCTCGCCGGACACTCCGGATGGCTCTCGCCTGCCGCGGTCGGCTCGCACGTGGTCGACATCCTCACCTTCCACACGCTCGGCTGGGTCGTTCGCCTCGTGATCGGGATCGTGCTGCTGCGGTGGATCTGGCGGCTGTCAGTTGCGGTCTGGCGACGAACCACCGGCACCGACGTCGCCGGCGCGCCGGTGATGAGCCCGCGCGAGCAGGCCGCGACGTGGGGATGGGTGCTGATGCTCCTGATGCTGCTCGGGCCGGTGCTGATGCCCTGGTACGTGACGTGGGCGCTCCCGCTGGCGTGGGTGCTCCCGAGGGCGGCTCGCTGGACGCTCCTGGCGGTGAGCGCGATCCTCGGGGTGACGCTGTGGTCGACCGAGGCGATGCGCTACCCGGGCGCCTTCCGGTTGAACGTGTTCGTCGGGAACTGGATCGCGGTGCCGATCATCGTGGGCCTGTTGATCTGGCTCCTGCGCGACCTGCGCTCACGGATCGAGGGCGGGGGTCTGTTCGAGGACGAGGTGGGGCTGGCGGAGCCGGCGCCGCTGGTCCAGCAGTCGCCACGCGAGGAGCGCGTAGCCGAGGCCGCCGGTCAGGGCGCAGGCTAGCGCCGACCATCCCGGCGATCCGAGCGGCGCGCCGAGCCGCTCGAGCGTGAACCCGGCGAGCGCGAGCAGCGGGGCGGCGAACGCAGGGGCGGCCGCCACGCCGGAGGCGACGTCGCCGAGGGCGAACCACGACCACCCGAGCCCGAGCACGAGCAACAGCAGGAACGTGCGCCACGTCGAGGCCAAGATCTTGCGCGGCGCCACCGGCGCGAGCTCGTCGGGTTGGGGCGCCAGCAACGTCGGCGACCCTTCCGTGCTGGCGACGTTGGGGTCCCACAGGGTGAGGCCCGGCGTCGCGAGCTCGGCCGGATCGCGGATCTCCTCCCCGATCACGAAGGTCAGATGCGGGCCCGGCGGGATCGCCGCGAGCGTCCGCGCCGACGCGAGGTCGTAGCGAGGGTCGCCGCGTACGGTCGGCCGCCCGGCGAGCAGGTCGCTCGGCGACCCGAGGAACACGCGCACGTCGTTCACGCGGTCCGGCGGCACCGTCGCGCGCGCGACGTTGGCGGTGTGGGTGAGCAGGAACATCGCTTCTTCGGGGTCGGCCGAATCGGCGACGTAGACCAGCGGTGTGCCCACGGGCGAGCGATCGACCGCGATCCGCGCGGCGAGGTTCATGTGTGCGATCTCGTCCGAGGACATATACGGGAAGGTGTCGCGCCAGTCGCGCACCGCCGGCGCGACGATCAGCGCGACGAGCACGATCCCTACCGGCCACGCGAGCCACCAGCGACCGAGCTTCTCGCCGAGCAGGACCAGTCCGAACGCGGCGAGCAGCGGCAGACAGAACGCGAACATCAAGACCCGGTCAGGCGGGTACCACCCGGTCGCGGCGCCGAGCCCGAGCCCCAGCCCGGTGATCAGCGCCCACGACAACAGGAAGCGCCGGGCGAACCCGTGCGCGCGGAAGGCGCCGGCGAGTGCGAGCGCGCTCGTCATGAAGGGCGAGTAGCGCCGCCAGTTCACGAGGTACCGGTCGAGGTAGGACCGGCGCAACGCCTCCAACTGGTTCGTGTGTCGCAGGTACGCGTCGGATGAGGTTTCGGCGGCGACCCGTGGCGGCCCGATCGTCGCGGCCACGAGTCCGGCGACGAAGATCGCCGCCGCGCCGCCGAGCACTGTCACCACGCGCCCGGCGTCGGTGCGCCACCCGAAGCGGCCCTCGTGGAGCGCGGCCCACAGGCCGGTCACCGCGAGGATGCCCGCCCCGACGACGAAGAACCCCGGGTGCGTGATCGCGCCGCCCCCGAGGACGAGCGCCGCGGCGAGGGTCGCGCGGCGGGTCCGGCGCGCGAGCGCCGCGGCCGCGGCGAGGAACGCGGCGGTGAACACGAGGTTCGAGACGTAGCCGCCGCCGAGGAAGGTCGCCCACGCGCCGGCGAGCAGCCCCGCGGCGAGCCACCCGCCCCGTGGGAGCGTCCGGCCCCGCCCCCGGGCGAGCGCCGCGGCGGCGAGGCCGATCGTCGGTCCGAGCGCGTATTGCAACCCTGCGAGCGCGCCGACGAGCCCCTGGTCGAGCACCCCTTGCATCGTGCCGATCAGCGCAGGCGCTCCCGGGCGCTCGCTCGCCATCGAGATGCCGCCGAACTCGGCCACGCGCGTCCACCACAGGTAGACCGGGACGTCGGGCCCGACCGGCAGCGGGTAGCCGTGCCGCAGCGTCGGCCACAGGAACACGCGCACCAACACGGCCCCGAGGATCGCGATCAGGACGAGGTCGAGGCCCGTCCGGACGCTTCTCGTCCGTGCGCGGTGCAGCGCGATCGACGACGTGGCCACGGGCGGCGACCGTACCACCGGCCGTTCAGACCCCCGCTGTTACCATCGCGCCCATGCTCGATCGCGACCTCGTGTCGGAGGTGCTCGTCGCCGCGCGGCGCAAGGGCGGCGACGTCGCGGAGGTCTTCGTCGAAGAGCGGTCCTCGACGTCGGTTCGGCTCGACGACGGGCGCGTCGAGGAGCTGACGACCGGCCTGGACCGCGGCGCCGGGGTGCGCGTGTTCCAGGGCACGACCTACGGGTACGCCTACGCGAACCGGCTCGACCGGCACTCGCTGCTGGAGGCGGCGGCTGCGGCGAGCGCCGCGTTGGCCGGCGATGCGCCGGGCGCCGTGGTCGATCTGACCGAGCGCACGGGGCCGGGGACGAACCGCGCCGAGCGCGCGGCGAGCGACGTCGACGCTGCGACGAAGGTCGGCTGGCTCCGCACGGTCGACGAGGTCGCGCGTGGCGTGAGCCCCGAGGTCGCACAGGTGACCGGGATCTATTTCGATTCGATGCAGCGGCGGCTGATCGCGACGAGCGACGGGCGATGGGTCCGTGAGGATCGGCCTCGGATCCGGGTCGTCGCGCAGGTCGTCGCGAAGCGTGGCGACGTGATCCAGACCGGATGGCACGGCCCCGCCGCGTGCGCCGGCGTCGAGTTCCTCGATGTCCACCCGCCGGAGGTGACCGGACGTCGCGCGGCCGAACGCGCGGTCGCGATGCTGGACTCGATCCCCGCGCCCGCCGGCGAGATGGCCGTCGTCGTCGCCAACGGATGCGGCGGTGTGTTGTTCCACGAGGCGGTCGGGCACCCGCTCGAGGCCGACGCCGTCGACAAGGAGGCATCCGTCTACCGCGGCCGCATCGGGGAGCAGTGCTCGAGCGAGCTGATCAACGGCGTCGACGACGCGACGATCCCCAACGGCTGGGGCTCCTACGACTTCGACGACGAGGGCACGCCGGCCGAGCGCACCGTGCTGTTCACCGACGGGGTGCTCGTAGGGTTCCTGCAGGATCGGATGCGCGCGGCGCGGATGGACGCGGCGACCACGGGGAACGCCCGGCGCGAGTCCTACGCGTACCCGCCGATCGTGCGCATGACGAACACGAACATCCTGCCCGGCGAGACCGACCCCGACGCGATCGTGCGCGACACCGCCGCCGGGATCTACGTGACCGGCCTCGGCGGCGGCCAGGTGAACCCCGCGAGCGGCGACTTCGTGTTCGGGGTGTCGGAGGGCTACCTGATCGAGCAGGGCGAGATCACGACCCCCGTCCGCGGCGCGAACCTGATCGGGCGCGCGATCGACGTGATGAGCTCGGTCGACTCGGTGGGCTCGGACTTCGAGACCTGGGAGGGCGTCTGCGGCAAGGACGGCCAGGGCGCGCCCGTCGGCAGCGGCTCGCCGACGCTGCGCATCGCCAAGATCACGGTCGGAGGCACCGGTGTCTGAGCTTCGCGAGCTCGTGTCCGCGGCCCTCGACGCCGCCACCGACGGCGAGCAGGTCGAGGCCTACGCCGAGGAGGAACGCCGGACCGAGGTGAGCGCCCTCCGCGGCGAGGTCGAGGGCATGACCTTCGCCGAGTCGCGCGGGGTGGGGGTGCGCGTGATCCGCGACGAGCGGCTCGGCTACGCCTGGGCTGCCGACCCCACCGAGGACGAGGTCCGCGCGGCGGTCGCCGCCGCGCGGCAGAACGCCGCGCTCGCCGAGCCCGACCCTTCGAACGGGTTGCCCGACGCGGTCGCCGTCGAGCCGATGCCCGAGCTGTTCCGCGCCGAGAGCGCAGCGATCACCGCCGACGACAAGGTCCGGATGGCGCTCGACCTCGAGCGGTACACGGTCGCGCGCGACCCACGCGTGACGAAGGTCGATCTGGCGCAGGTAGGCGACGAGGTCTCGCGGGTCGCGGTCGCGTCGACGACGGGCGTGGATCTCGCCTACGAGCGGACCGACGCGTGGGTCGTCGCGGTGACCCTCGCGGTCGAGGGCGACGACACGCAGACCGGCTTCTCGTTCACGATCGCGCGCGGGCTCGACCAGCTCGCCTGGGAGCCGATCGCCGACGAGGCCGTGGACCGGGCGGTCCAGATGCTCGGGGCCGCCAAACCGGAGACCGCGAAGGTGCCGGTGATCCTCGACCCCTTCGCGGCGTCGAACTTCCTCGGCGTGCTCGCCGGCGCGCTGAACGCCGACAACGTCTTGAAGGGACGCTCGCTGTTCGCCGACATGGTCGGCCAGGAGGTCGGGGCGCCGGCCTTCACGCTGCTCGACGACGGACGCCGAGCCGACGGGCCGGGCTCGTGTCCGTTCGACGGTGAGGGCGTGCCGAGCGGACGGACCGAGCTGTTCACCGCCGGCGTGCTCAACGGGTTCCTGCACTCCACCTATACGGCGCATCGCGCGGGGAACGGACAGCGCTCCACCGGCAACGCGAAGCGCGGAGGCTACAAGAGCGCGCCCGGCGTCGGTACGTCGAACTTCTTCGTCGAGGCGGGGGACCGGTCCTTCGACGCGCTGCTGGCCGAGGCGGGCGGCGGCGTGCTCATCATGGACGTCAGCGGGGTGCACTCCGGTGCGAACCCGATCAGCGGCGAGTTCAGCGTCGGCGCGACCGGCAGGCGGATCGGCGCCGACGGGTCGCTCGGGGAGCCGCTCCGCGAGATGACGATCGCGTCGACGCTGCCCGAGATGCTCCAGGGCGTGCGCGCCGTCGGGAGCGACCTGCGGTTCTTCTCCAGCGTGGGGACGCCGTCGATCCTGATCGGCGAGATGACGCTCGCCGGCGTCTAGATGGCGGTACGGATCGCGCTCGCCGGCGTCGGCGAGCTGTCCCGGATCGAACCGCTCACGCGCGCGTTGCACGAGCATCACCGCACGATCGACCCCGCGATCCCGGGCGTCCCGCTGCGCGACACCGACGCATGGTGGTCGGTGCGGCGCGACCGCTACCGCGCGTGGCTCGCCGAGCCCGACACGTTCTTGCTGGTCGCCGACGACGAGGACGGCACCCCGGCCGGCTACGCGCTCGTGACGTTCCACGACCGGGACGACTCGAACGCGACGGGGGACCGGTTCGCCGAACTGCAGTCGCTCGTGGTCGCCCCCGAGCGGCGCGGCGGCGGGCTCGGGACCGAGTTGCTCCACGAGGTCTACCGAGAGGTCCGGCGTCGCGGCGCCGAGGAGATGGTCATCGGGGTCCTGGCGACGAACGAGGACGCACGCCGGCTCTATGAGCGCGAGGGTTTCCGTCCGTGGGTGCTGCTTACCCTGGGGAAGGTGCCCGACCCCGACCGCCGCGCTAGCTGACGGTGACCGGGATCTGGTGCAGACCGGTCGCGCCGCTCGGGAACGGCGGCGCCTCGACCTCGGTCTGCACCGCGCCGTCGCCGTCCGTGGCGCGGACGGTGATCGTGTGCGCTCCCGCGACCGCCGGCCACTCGTAGCGCCACTGGCGCCAGGTGTCGGTGGTGTCCTGCGCGCCGAGCGTGGCCGAAGCCCACGGACCGCCGTCGATCTGGATCTGCACCTTCGAGATGCCGCGGTGCTGCGCCCATGCCACCCCGGCCACGACCACGGTGCCGGCGGGCACCGTGGCGCCGCGCTTGGGCACGTCGATCCGCGATTCCGTCTTGATCAGCACCTGCTCGGCCCACCCGCGCTGGACCCAGTACGCGGAGTAGGCCTCGTAGGTCGTGGCTTCGATCTGGGCGATCCATTTGCACGCCGACTCGTAGCCGTACAGGCCCGGGATCACCATCCGGACCGGGAACCCGTGCGCGAGCGGCAACGGCTCACCGTTCATCGCGACGACGAGCATCGCGTCACGTCCGTCGAGCGCGACCGACGCAGGCGTCCCCGTGGTGAAGCCGTCGGTCGAGCGCGAGACGAGCTGCGTCACGCCCGGTTGGATCCCCGCCTCGGCGAGCAGGGGCGCGAGCAGCGTGCCCGTCCATCGGGCGTTCCCGACGTAGTGGCCGCCGACCTCGTTCGACACGCACGCGAGCGTGACGTCGCGGTCGATCAGCGGGCGGGCGAGGAGTTCGTCGAAGGTCAAGGTGATCGGCCGGTCGACCATGCCGCCGACGGTGAGCGTCCAGCCGTCGGTCTGCACCGCCGGGACGAACAGCGCCGTGTCGACCCGATAGAAGTCGTCGTTGGGCGTGATGAACGGGAGCTCGCCGGACACCTGCAGATCGGCGCCGGCGGGCGTCGGCTTGCCGATGTCGGCGATCTCGGGCAACCGCACCGCCGACCGTGACGCCGTGGCGTCGGCCCGGCGCACGAGATACTCACCGACGAACCCGGTCGCGACCGCGAGCCCCGCCGCGGCCGCGCTCCCGAATAGGAACCTGCGGCGGTCGAGCCCGCCCGGCGCCGCGGGCGGTTCCTCCGGTTCCCGCCCCCGCTCGATCACCTGGGGAAGACCGGCGCGTCCGCGGAGCCACACGAAGGCCCACAGGCCCGCCGCCGCGCCGACGATCGACGGCACCGCGGCGAGCAGCCCGTTCGATGGCCGGGTCACCGCCGCGAGCGCGCCGATCGTGCCGAGCACCACGAGCCCGATCACCCCTGCGCGGGGCCGGCGGAGCGACACGATCCCCAGCACCACCGCGCCGATCGCGAGCACGATGCCGATCCCGAGCAGCAGCGCCGTCTTGTCGTCGGTGCCGAAGGTGTCGATCGCGAACCGCTTCAGTCCCTCGGGGGACGCGTCGACCGCGGCCGCACCGACGGCCAGGACCGGCGATGTACCGGTGCCGACCAGCCCCGCGGCGAGGGTGGCGGCCCCGATCGCCACGGCCCCGGACAGCAGGCCGATCGCGGCGCCGACCGGCCAGCCTCGGTCCGGCGGTTCATCGTCCGGTGTCGTTCCCATACCTCTCCGTGCGCTCGGGCTCCCAAGGCATTACGGCGCCAACGCCTCGAGGTTCAGCCGCCGCGTCCCCCACGGGTCGCCGGCGCCTCAGATCGTCGCCGAGCGCACCCCGGTGGCCACCAGCAGGATCGCGAGCGCCGCGACCGCCAACCGGTAGACCATGAAGATCAAGAAGTCGTGGGTTCGCAGGTACCGCAGCAGGAACCAGATCACGACGAAGCCGCTGACGCCCGCCGCCACGAACCCCGCGAGGAACTGCGGCCCGTACCCCTGGAACCCGTGCTGGACAAGCTCCGTCGTCTTGAGCCCGCCGGCGCCCGCGATGATCGGGAGCGCCAACAGGAAGGAGAAGCGCGCAGCGGCCTCGCGGTTCAGCCCGATCAACCGGCCCGCCGTGATCGTCACGCCCGACCGCGACACCCCGGGTTGCAGCGCGAGCGCCTGCGCGATCCCGACGAACAGTCCGGTGCGCGGGCTCACCGACTCGATGTCGCGGTCTTGCCGCGCGAGCCGGTCCACGACGTACAGGACGACGCCGAACACCGCCAACATCACGGCGATCAACACCGGCTGCCCCAGCTTGTCCTCGATCACCGATTCGAGGGTGGCGCCGGCGATCATGCCCGGGATCGTCCCGATCACGATCGCCCATGCGAGCCGCTCGTCGGGCGACCGGATCGCGCGCGCCCGGCACGACGCGATGAACGCCTTGATGTAGATCCACAGATCGTGGCGGAAGTAGATCACCGCGCCGACGAACGTTCCCATGTGCAAGGCGACGTCGAAGGTCTTGTTGAGCGCCGGGTCGTCGACGATGTGCCAGCCGAGCGCCCATGGCACGAGGATCAGGTGCCCGCTGCTCGACACGGGTGCGAACTCGGTGATGCCCTGGACGAGGCCCAGGACGATCGCCTGCAGGATGGTCACGGCGGGCGAGTCTATCCGGGTGGTGCCGTGCTGCCGGGCGCCGGTGTGGCGCCCGAAGATGGAGATGGTGTGGCCGTTGCGCGGACCGCGAGGCCGAGCGTGCCCGCGGCCGCGGCCTGGAGCAACTGCCGGGCCGTCTCCGGGGCGACCTCGAGGGTCACCGGCACGGTCGCGGATCCGCCCGCCGATCGATCCGCCGCACCGATCGAGATGATCCGGAGGTCCTCGCCGACCACCGTCGTGTACGGCCGGGCGCCCGCGAAGGTCGCGTACGCATCGACCCGGTCGGCGGTCGTCACACCGTCGGGGACCGAGCCGAACCCCACCGTCACCGCGACGTCGCCCGGCGCCACCGAGACGGCCAACCTGCTCGTCCCGAGCCTCGCGTCGATGAGCACCTCACCGCCGAGGATCGCCGACGCGCTCACTTTGCCGATCGCCGCGGCGGTCGAGGTGACGGCGTGCGGCGGCAGGTAGACGACGGGGATCTGCGCGAGACGGATGTCCGCGGGGCCGATCACCTCCCCGGCGAGCAAATCGTGCGCCGCAACGACGACGGTCGCCGCGGGGCCGGCCGCGCCCTGTGCGCGCGCGGCGCGCGCGACCTCGCCGCGGACCGTCAGGAAGGAAGCCAGCGCCAACGCCGCGGCCACCCCGAACAGCACCTTGGACGACATCGGCAGGGTGCGTCGGAACCGAGGCGGGCGCATGTGAGGACGCTACGGGTCGCGCTCGGCGCCGGCCGTGCGCGAGGTCACATCAGTCAACCGGTCGGAGGTGGTCCTTCCGCTTCTCGAGCGGCATCGTCCGCACGCGGAACTCCTCGAGCTCCTCGCGTCCGACGATCGACCGCACGGCCTCCTGGACGCGGTCGCCCAGCTGCTCGGTGTCCTCCTCGGTGACGAACGCGAGCTCGATCCGGACGAGCTGGCGCGCCATCAGCTGCTCCCGGCGAGCGACCGCCCGCAGGTGCAGCCGCGCTCGGCCGGCACCTCCGGGATCGCCGCGAACAACAGATCGCGGAGCGCTTCGATGTTCTCGCCGAACACCTTGAGCACCTCGTGGTGCGAGACCGGCGCGATGTCGTCGACGCCCACGTCGTAGTCGGTGACGAGCGCCACGTTGGCGAAGCAGAGCTCGGCCTCGCGTGCGAGCGTCACCTCGGGGAACTGCGTCATCCCGATCACGTCGCCGCCCACCTGCGCGAACATCTTCGACTCGGCGCGGGTGGAGAACCGCGGTCCCTCGATCACGACCATCGTCCCGCCGTCGCGGTGCGCGATCCCGATCCCCGCCGCCGTCGAGACGAGCGCGTCGCGCATCTCGGGACAGTACGGATCGGCGAACGATACATGCGTGGTGACCGGCCCGTCGAAGAACGTGTACGCGCGCGACTTCGTGAAGTCGATCGCTTGATCCGACACGACGAACGTCTTGGGCGCGATGTCACGCCGAAGCGACCCCGCGGCGCTCGGGCCGAACAGGCGGGTGACCCCCAGGTCCTTCATCGCCCAGACGTTGGCCCGGTACGGGACGAGGTGCGGCGGGAACTCGTGGTCCTTGCCATGCCGCGGCAGGAACGCCACCCGGCGCTCGCCGATCGTCCCGATCGTGATCGGAGCGCTCGGCGGCCCGTACGGCGTCTCCATCGTCACCTCTTCGGGGTCCTCGAGGAAGGCATAGAAGCCTGACCCCCCGAACACCCCGATCTCGGCGCTGGTCACGAAGACCCCTCCTTCTTCGTCGTGGTGGACTGGCTCGACGGGTTGCTCGAGGGCTCCTTCTTGGAGCCGGTGTCCTTCGAGCCCCCGCCCTCCCGCGAGCCCCCGCCCTCCCGCGAGCCCCCGCCCTCCCGCGAGCCCTCTCCGCCCTTCGAGCCCTCCCCGCCGCCCTTCGACCCCTCCCGTTCCCTCGAGGTCCCCGCGTCCCCGTCCCTCTTCTTCTCGCCGGTGGACGGCTTCGCCTTCTTGCCGTGGTCGGTCGCGTAGAACCCCGACCCTTTGAACGAGATGGCGGGCGGCGCGAAGACCTTCCGCAGTTCGCCGCCACACTTCGGGCAGTGCGTGAGCGTGTCGTCGCTCATCTTCTGGACGATGTCGAACGAATGCCCGCAATCGCGGCATCGGTACTCGTAGGTGGGCATGGCCGGGCAAGTGTACGGCGGCCCCACGGCTAGACTCGGCCGCCATGACGATCCGCACCGCGGTGATCCCGGCGGCGGGCCTCGGGACGCGCTTCTTGCCTGCGACGAAGGCACAACCGAAGGGTTTGTTGCCGATCGTCGACACGCCGGCTATCCAGCTCGTGGTGGAGGAAGCCCTCGCCGCCGGCCTCGTGGACGTGATCCTCGTGCTCGGCCCGGACCAAGACGCCCTGCGCGCGCATTTCGCCGCGGACCCGGCGCTCGAAGCGGAGCTCGAGGCGCGCGGCAAGACCGACGCACTCGAACGGGTGCGGCGCGCGACCCGTCCC
Organism: uncultured Actinomycetes bacterium; assembly: GCA_963799625.1. GTDB lineage: Bacteria > Actinomycetota > UBA4738 > UBA4738 > HRBIN12 > AC-51. Next base: position 185,035 of record CAWCXU010000001.1, read on the forward strand.
GAGGTGCGGTTCGTCGTGCAGGAGGAGGCCCTGGGCCTCGGGCACGCCGTCGGGGTGGCCGCGCCGCTGGTCGGCGACGCGCCGTTCGCGGTCCTGCTCGGCGACGACCTGATCGATCCGGCGGTCCCGCTGCTGTCGACGATGCTCAAGGAGTCTGAGCGGACGGGCGCGTCGGTGCTCGCCGCGATGCACGTCGGCGCGCGCGAGATCGCGATGTACGGTTGCATCGAGCCGGGCGCCACGGAGGGCGACCTCGTGCGCGTCGCCTCGATCGTCGAGAAGCCGGACCCTGCCGAGGCGCCGTCGGATCTCGCGGTGATCGGGCGCTACGTGTTCACGCCGGGGATCGTCCCCGCGCTCGCCGCGACCGCGCCTGGCAGGGGCGGCGAGATCCAGCTCACCGACGCGATCGCGTCGCTCGCCCGCACCGAGCCGGTCTACGCGTATCCGTTCGATCGTGGCCGGTTCGACGCGGGCAACCCGCTCGACGCGCTGGAGGCGCAGGTCGCGTTCGCGCTGGCGCGCGACGATCTCGGGCCGGCGCTGCGCGAGCGGCTGACCACGCTGCTCGGCAAGGACTGAGCGGTGCGTCGGCGTCCGTGGCGGGGCTGGGACGACCTCGCCCCGATGCAGGATCTGCTCGCCCGCTCGCTCCGCGACGCACCGGGGACGGCGTTCCTGCATCCCGGCGATCTCGCGTGGTGGGTCGGCTGGCCTCCGCAGACGCCCGACGAGCTCGCGGCCAGGGTGACCGTCGTCGAGGACGGCGGCGCGATCGTCGGCTGGCACTACCTGGACCGCGAGGACGTGAACGAGTGTGTCGACCCGGCGGCGCCTGATCCCGGGGCGGTCTGGCGCGAGCTCGACGCCGCGCTCGAGGCGCACCCGGCCCACGCGCGATCGGTCCGCGAGGACGACGCGACGGGCGTGGCGCGGCTGCGCTCGGCCGGCTTCACACCGATGCGGGAGGGCATGATCGGCTTCTCGATCGACCTGCGTGCGCTCGTGCCGCTCGATCCCGACGACCGCGTCCGTCCCGTCGTGCTCGGTGACGATCTCCGCCCCCGCGCGTCGGTCACGCGCGCCGCCTTCCGCGTCGACAAGCCGTTCGATCGCTACGTCAGCGAGTACGAGGCGTTCACCCGATCGCCCGCCTACCCCGAGGGTTGGGACCTGGTGGCGTGGGCGGAGCCGGGGGTCGCGGCCGCATGCACGATCGCCTGGCCGGATCAGGTCAGCCGCGTCGGCAACTTCGAGCCGGTCGCGGCCCACCCCGATCTTCAGCGGCGGGGCTTCGCCTCGGCCGTCGTTCGCGACGGGCTGCGTCGGCTGCGGGACGCGGGCATGGAGCGCGCGGTTGTGTACACCGTGATCGACAACCCCGGGGCGATCGCCCTGTACCGATCGCTCGGGTTCCGCGACGACCACATCCAGCGCTGGTTCGCTCGGTCCTGACCCGACCTGCCGATACACTGCTCGCATGGCTGCGCGTGCAGTACACGACCACGATTCCGCTGAGGGACTGGTCCCCCTCGAGACGGCCCGCGAGACAGTCCTGTCACAGATCCACCCGCTGCCACCGATCGAGCTGCCGCTCACCGACGCCTACGGATGCGTCGCGGCGACCGATATCAAGGCCGCCGTCGACCTCCCCGAGTTCGCTTCGAGCGGGATGGACGGCTACGCGGTCCGCGCCGCAGACGTGGCGAGCGCGACCCCCGGGTCGCCCGCGGAACTGACGGTCGTCGGTCGCGCGATGATCGGGCACCGCCCGGAGGCGACCGTCGGCATGGGCGAGGCGGTGCAGATCGCCACCGGCGCGCCGATCCCGAGCGGCGCCGACGCGGTCGTCCCGATCGAGAACACCGAGCTCCCCGACGACGATCTCGTCCGTTTGTTCGAGGCCGTCGACGAGGGGCGGCACGTCCGGCCGAAGGGCGAGGACGTCCAGGAGGGCACCGTGCTGGTGCCGGCGGGCAAGCGCCTCGGCGCCCCGGAGCTCGGGCTGCTCGCGAACGCCGGGGTGCCGCACCCACTCGTGCATCCGCGACCCCGCGTGATCGTGCTCTCGACCGGCGACGAGCTGGTTGCCCCGACCGAGGCGCCGACGTTCGGTCAGGTGCACGACGCGAACGCCTACACCTTGTTCGGGGCGCTCCGCGAGGTGGGCGCGATCCCCGTGCTCGCCGGGATCGTGCGCGACGACCCGGAAGCGTTGAAGGAAGCGGTGTTCAGCTACGAGATCCAGGCCGACGCGTTCGTGTCCTCCGGCGGTGTCAGCGTCGGCGAGCGCGACGTCGTGAAGGCGGCGTTCTTCAAGCACGGCGACATCGCGTTCTCGAAGGTCGCGATGCAGCCGGGCATGCCCCAGGGGTTCGGGTTCATCGAAGGGAAGCCGTTCTTCGGGCTCCCGGGCAACCCGGTGAGCGTGTTCGTCAGCTTCGAGATGTTCGTGCGGCCCGCGATGCTGAAGATGATGGGCCGGGGGCAGCTCGGCCGCCCCGAGGTGTCCGCCGTCCTGACCCACGACGTCACCGGCCCGCGGGATAAGACGGTATTCGTCCGGGTCGAGCTGGTGCGCGGGGCCGACGGCTGGCGGGCGACGCCGACCGGCGGGCGTGGCTCGAACCTCATCTCGACTGTGGCACGTGCGAACGGACTCGCCGTGCTTCCGCCGGGGATGGGCACCGCGTCGGCGGGCGAGCGCGTCTCGGTCCTGCTGTTCCGCGCGACGGAGGACTGACGTGGCCTCGTCGCAGGCGGGCGCCGACGGCGTCACCCGCATCGTGGAGGTCGGCGCGAAGCCCGAGACGGCGCGCGAAGCGACGGCCGAGGGCTGGCTCGAAACCACCGTCGAGGCCGTCGGCGCGCTCGTCGCCGGGACGAAGAAGGGCTCGCCGATCGAGACCGCGAAGATCGCGGCGATCGGAGGGGTCAAGCGGACGCCCGATCTGCTGCCGCACTGCCACCCGATCAGGGTGACCGGCGTAGACGTGACGGTCGATCCAGCGGAGGCCGGGCGGATCCGCATCGTGGTGACCGTTCGGGCGATCGATCGCACCGGCGTCGAGATGGAGGCGCTCACCGGCGTCGCGGCTGCCGCCCTCTCTCTGTACGACACCGCGAAAGCCTTCGACCGGCGCGCGCGGATCGAGGGGATCCGCCTGCTTGCGAAGTCCGGCGGCAAGAGCGGCGACTTCCTCGCCGACCGGACGTAACCGGCGTCGCCCGAACCTTTCCACAGGACTTCCACACCGTGGGGAAAATCACAACGATGTGCTTCTCGGGCACCACATGTGGTGCTACGGTCCCGAGCCAGCCTAGATGTTGTGTCGCGTCCGGGGATCGGCAGATCGGGAGGCTGGCCCATGCAGTGGCTACTGCTCGGGGTCTTGGGCATCATATGGGTGGCGTTCCTGATACCGGTCGGACGGAGGCGGTCCGACTCCCGGAGCGTCGAAGACTTCGAACGCAGGATGGAGCTCTTGGCGAACGCAGAGGTGCACGGCACGACCGGCCGTTGGATCGTCACCCCCCGCAAAGGTGTTCGCTTCCTCGGGCCGCGTGAGCGGCAGCAGGCACGGGCGCGCGCGCGACGCCGTCGCGTGTTCGTCTTCCTGATCGAGGCGATCGGTCTGACCCTTCTGATCGGGGCGGTGCCGCCGCTGCGTGTCGCGTGGATCGTCTCGGCCGCACTCGGCGGGCTCCTGCTCTTGTACGTGTGGGCGTTGCTCGTGATCAAGGCGCGCGCGGCCGCGGCGCCACCGCGCGTGATCCCTGCGCCCCAACGCATCGTCGAGCCGCGGCCGGTGATCGAGTCCGACCAGCACGTCGCCGTGTTCGCGTCGGCCTCGTCCTGACAGGCTCGCGCGAACCCCTCTGCTACGCTGCCGATCCCGGGGGTGTAGCTCAGTCCGGTAGAGCACTGCGTTCGCAACGCAGGGGTCAGGGGTTCAAGTCCCCTCACCTCCACCGATCACCGCACCGACAGCGAGGGATCGTCGCGTGGATCAGCGTGTGAGCGTCATCACCCTCGGCGTCGCCGACCTCGATCGGTCACGCCGCTTCTACGAGGCGCTCGGGTGGACGAGTCCCTCGGTACCCGCAGACGGGGTCGTGTTCTTCCAGACGCCCGGCATGGTCCTCGCGTTGTGGGGCCGCGGCGAGCTCGCCGACGACTCCGCCGTCGTGGACGCCGGCGGATGGGGTGGGGTCACGCTTGCGCACAACGTCGCCTCGCCCGAGGTCGTCGATGCCGTCCTCGAGGAGGCTCGGGCCGCCGGCGCCGAGATCGGGCGTCCGGGAGCGCCCACGTTCTGGGGTGGGTACTCGGGGGTGTTCCTCGATCCCGACGGCCACCCGTGGGAGGTTGCCCACAACCCGTTCTGGACCCTTGGGCCGGATGGGGGCGTCACGATCTAGAGCGCGGGCTACGCCCGGCGGTCGTTGCATCGACCGCTTGCGCAGGGGAGCATCGATCCCGCTCTCGTCCACGGAAGGGGCTCGGACATGGGGAACGGCAAGATCAGCTACGCCGGGATCGGCGCGGCGGTAGCCGGAGTGATCGGCATCCTCGGCATCTACTCCACCTGGTGGGAATCAGACTTCTTCAACTTCAACGGCACGGCCGACATCTCGGGCCAGCTCGCCCTCGGGATGGCGGTCGGGTTGTTCGCGATGGGCGCCGCCTACGTGGTGATCTCCGACCCACAGATCCGACGCGTTACCGGCGCGCTCGCCACGCTGTTCGCCGTCGTGCTGACGCTGTCGTGCGTCTGGGGGCTGCTGCGTACGGACAACGTCGCGCCGACCGCCAACGTGTCGATGGGCCTGTTCGTCTCCGGGCTCGGCGGCGTGCTGGGGATCGCGGCGGGGTTCCTCGTGATGCGCGACAGCGCGCAGAGCGAAGCCGAAGAAGTCGCGCCGATGGCATCCGACATGTCCGACGTCCCGCCGGCGACGGGGGCCGAGAGCACCTGAGCGCGAACCTTCCCGTCGGCCATCCCTGGTTCAGCGCCGAGGACGCCGGCGGCGGGGTAACCCGCCTGTGGGAGCCGTACGTGGACGAGATGCTGACGTCCAACGTGTGGCACGTGCCGGGGGCGGACGTCGATCTGATCGTCGACACCGCCAATGGCATCGGACCCCTGCTGCCGCACGTCGACCCGTTGACCGGCGGCAAGCCCGTGATCGCGTTCGCGACGCACTGCCACTTCGATCACGTCGGCGGCCTCCACGAGTTCGCAGACCGGCGCGTGCATCGGGACGACGCCGACGAGACCCGCGCACCGTGGGGCATGCGCCTGCGCCGCGAGGAGTTCCCCGAGGGCACCGAGGAGATGTACGCGTACTACGAGGTGCCGATGCCTGACGTGGCGGTGCGCGCCGTGCCGTCGGCCGGCTTCGACGTCGCCGGGTGGGTCACGCCGGGCGCCGAGCCGACGATGCTGCTCGCGGAGGGCGATCGGATCGACCTCGGGACCCGGACGTTCACCGTGCTCCACACGCCAGGACACACGCCGGGCTCCGCGTGCCTGTTCGACGAGCGCGACGGCACGTTGTTCTCCGGTGACGCGTGTTACGTCGATGCCGCGATGGACTGGGATGACGACGCGGTGATGGAAGCGTCGCTGCTGCGTCTGGCCGACCTCGCACCACGGATCGTCCACGCCGGGCATGAACGATCCTTCGACGGGGCGGAGCTCAGGGCGACGGTCGACGCATGGGTTGCGCGGCTCGGCGCCTGACGGCGCCGAGCCGCGCGCCCGCATCGGGGAGGCTTCGCTTCGGGAGCCTCAAGACCCATCCCCGGTCATCCGCCTGAAGCGGTGGGACCGAAGCGATCTCCGGCCGTTGCGGGCTGGAGACACCCTTTCGGGTGGTGGCAGTCTCGGGCTGGAGAGGAGAGCCGCGACTACCACGTTTCAGGTATCGGCCGCGGGGCCGCGAACCTTCAGTCAGGTTTGAGGATCCACCGGGCGCGGACGCCGTCAGTATCCTGCGCCGCATGACCGAGCGCATCGCACTCCTGCCCGACCGCATCGTCGACACCGACGCCGGCGTGGTGCTGACCGACCACGCGGTGCTCGTCGAGGACGACCGGATCGCCGACGTCGTGGCGACCGCCGACGTGCCCGACGGCCCGCGCCGGATCGACCTCGCCGGCCACACCGTCTTGCCCGGCCTGCTGGACATGCACTCGCATCTCGCCGGTGAGGAGGAGCAGGGGCAGGGCTACGCCTCGCTCGTGATGCGCAGCGGCGCGCAGGACGCGATCGTCGGGGTCCGCAACGCGCGGCTCGTGCTCGAGGCCGGCTTCACGACCGTTCGTGACGTCGGGTCCTTCCGGGCGTTCACCGACATCGCGATCCGGGAGGGGATCGAGGAAGGCTGGTTCCCCGGACCGCGCATGCTCTGCGCGGGCGCGTACGTGACGTGCCCGGGCGGGGGCGGCGACATCACCGGGCTCGCGGTCGACGTCGACACCGTCGTGCCGAGCGAGCTGCGCTTCGGTGTGACGAGCGGCGTCGACCAGATGCGGGCGAACGTCCGGCGGATCATCGCGCGGGGCGCCGACTTCATCAAGATCATCGCGACCGGCGCCGTTCTGACGAGCGGCACGAACCCGGGCGCGCCCGAGTTCACCGAGGACGAGCTTCGCGCAGCCGTCGAGGAGACCGCGCTCCTCGGCACGTTCGTGGCCGCGCACGCACACGGCCCTGTGGGGATCGCGCGCGCGGTCCGTGCCGGCGTGCGTTCGATCGAGCACGCCTCGCTGATCGACGACGAGGCGCTGGCGCTCGCGGTCGAGCACGGGACGTACCTCGTGATCGACATCTCCGACGGCGACCACATGGAGGAACAGGGGCCGGCGCTCGGCTACAGCGACGAGGTGATGCGCAAGGTCCGCTGGACGAACGAGGTCAGCCGGGCCATGTTCGGCAAGGCGGTCGCCGCCGGCGCGAAGATCGCGAACGGCTCCGACACCGGGATCGCGCCCTTCGGGACCGAGGCCAAGAACCTGACCTGCTACGTCCGGTTCGGGATGACCCCGATCCAGGCGATCAGGGCCGCGACCTCCGTCGCGGCGGAGATGATCGGCTGGCAGGACAAGGTCGGATCGGTCCGGGCAGGCTTGCTGGCCGACCTGATCGCGGTCCCCGGCGACCCGACCGAGGACATCACGCTGCTCGAGTCGGTGCCCCTCGTGTTGCGGGGCGGCCGGGTGGTGAAGGACACCAGGTAGGGGGAGCGGGGGGCGGCGGAGCCGGCCCCCGCGGTCCCACCGTCGGCGGTTCAGCCTCCGTACCAGCCCGTGTCGGGCGCACGGTCGATCACGCCGTGCAGGCGCCCGGCCAGCCGCCACCGCACGCTCTTGGTCGTATGCAGATCGCGTGCCGGTAGACCGCACACGACGCGCGTGTGCGTCGCCGCCGCGTGCGCGTAGGCCCGGAACGGCCGGTCGGGGTTCGTGGACCGCACCAGGCACAGCAGGGGGCGCGGCGGCGTCGCGTTCGGGTCGCCGAACGTGTAGACGACGTAGTCGACGGAGGCGTCTCCGTACGAATCGATCTGCCAGTAGAACGAGCCCTTGCCGTCGGACAGGTCGAACGCCTTGTAGGTCGACACCGCGAGTCGGGCGCGGAACACGCCGTGGTCGATCTTGACCGTGCGGATCGACGAACGGGCGACATCGAGGCCCTTCGGCGTGTCCCGTGGGTCGCCGGCCGTTGCGGCGAGCGCGCTGTGCGCGCCGAGCAGCAGTGCCGCCGCGATCACCGTGGTTGCGATGCGTCGCATGATCTCTCCTCCCTACGAACGGGGTTCACGGTGCATCCGCTCGCAAGGAGGGTCAACCCGGACCTTCGGTCGGGGACCGTTGGTCTATGCCGTTCGGATCAGACGTTCGCGGGCTCGGCGGTCCAACGCTCGGCCCAGGTCTGCAGTTCGTTCAACACGTCGGCGAGCTCACGCCCTCGCTCGGTGAGCCCGTAGGACACCTTGACCGGCGTCGAGGGCTCGACACAGCGCGCCACGATCGAGGCGGCCTCGAGTGCCTTCAGTCGTTCGGAGAGCGAAGCGTCGGAGATCTTCGGCACCGCCTGCTTCAGCTCCGAGTACCGCTGCGGCCCGGGGCGGAGCGCGTGCACGATCAGCGGCATCCACTTCTGCGCGATCAGCTCTGCCGCCTCCTGGAAATGCCGGCAGGTCGCCTGGTCGTGCTCCGGTGTCATCGCCATACCCTAGGCAACGCTGCGTGGTCGGTCAAGATTCCGGAGGGACTCTGGAATACGGAGTTACTGCGAGAGGTTGAGCGGGGTATCGGCCGCCGCGGGGGCGGCCAGCGGACCACCCGGGAAGGGCCGGGGAAGGGGAGGAACATCATGAGTGAAGTGAGCACTCGCAGCATCAACGGGATCGAGCTGCCGCCCGCCGGAGCGTACGGGTTCGACCAGGCGCACACCACGGTCGGGTTCGTGGCGCGGCACATGTTGTCGAAGGTCCACGGGCGGTTCACCGCCTACGACGGCCAGGTCAAGATCGGCGAGGCCGTGGAGGATTCGTCGGTGCACGTCGAGATCAAGGCCGACTCGATCACGACGGACAACGAGGGGCGTGACGAGCACCTGCGCAGCAGCGACTTCTTCGAGATCGAGACGTACCCGACGCTGTCGTTCACGTCGACCGCGTTCCGGCCGGGGAAGGACAAGGCGTTCGAGCTCGACGGCGACCTCAGCGTGAGAGGTGTCACCCGACCCGTGACGCTCAAGGGTGAGTTCCTCGGCTGGGGCCCGGGCCTCCGGGGCGGTACGATCGCCTCGTTCACCGCGGCGACCACGATCGATCGAGAAGAATTCGGCCTGACGTGGAACATGGCCGTCGAGACCGGCGGCTGGCTCGTCGGCAAGAAGATCGACATCGTGATCGACGCCGACCTCGTGCTCGAGGACTGATCCACCGGTTGTGCCCGAGGGGGCGGCGCGCGGATGCGCGCCGCCCCCTCGGTACGCTGGGGTTGTGCGCGCAGCGGTGTGTCAGCTGAACGGCGGCGACGAGGACGTGGACGCGAACCTCGCGACGGCCGACCGTCTCGTGCGCGAGGCGGCCGACGGCGGCGCGGATCTCGTGGTGCTCCCCGAGCTGTTCGCCTACTACGGGTCCCAGCGGCAGATGCGGGCGATGGCCGAACCGCTCGGCGGTCCGATCACGACCTTCCTGGCGGACCTCGCTCGCGACCGGTCGGTGTGGCTCCTCGGCGGCTCGGTCTGCGAGGCGGCCGACGGCCGCGTCTACAACACGTCGTTCCTGTTCGACCGCGACGGTGAGGTCCTGGCGCGCTACCGGAAGATCCACCTGTACGACGCGGAGTTGCCCGGCCAGCGTCCGATCCGGGAGTCGGCGTTGTTCGCCGCGGGCGACGAGGTCGTGACGCGTGACGTCGAGGGTGTCCGGCTCGGGCTGTCGATCTGCTATGACCTGCGTTTCCCGGAGCTCTACCGCGGCTTGATGACGTCGGGCGCGCTGGTGGTCGCGGTGCCGTCGGCGTTCCAGGCGACGACCGGGGCGGCTCACTGGGAGGCGTTGTTACGGGCTCGCGCGATCGAGGAGCAGAGTTACGTGCTCGCCGCCGCGCAATGGGGTCCGTGGGGCGCGCCGGGCGCGGGGCATCGCACGTTCGGCAACGCGATGATCGTCGACCCCTGGGGCGTGGTGCTCGAGCGCGCGCCCGAAGAGGGAGACGGGGTCTGGTTCGCGGACCTGGATCTCCAGACGGTCCGATCGGTGCGTTCGCGATTGCCCGCGCTGGCCCACCGCCGCCTCGGGACCGTGTGCTGAGCTATGGCAGGTCCTCGGGCGTGTCGACGTCAACGGGGGCGGGCCGATCGATCCGCACCTCATGCACCCAGTCGGGGTGCGACGCCATCAACACCCGCGCGCCCGCGTCTCCGTGCAGGTGGCCCGCCTCGGCGTAGATCTCGCGAGACAGGAGCGCCGGCCCCGGCCCATCGGTGAACATCAGCCGCACGATCTGCGACCGCGTCGCGCGGAAGCCGTCCACGAGCGCTCCGACATCGTCGGCGGTCACGCCCGGTTGGTCGGCCAGGAGGACGACGGCAGCCTCGCTCTCGTCGTCGACCGCGTGCAATGCGGCGGCCAGCGACGTCGCTTGTCCGTCTCGGTAGCCCGGGTTGGTGACGACGGTCACGCCATCGGGGAGCACAGCCCGAACCGAGTCCTCGTCGTGACCGACCACGACGATCAGCTCACCGAAGTCCGCTCCCTGCAAAGCGGTGATCGCGTGGACGACGAGCGGCGATCCATCCACGGGCACGATCTGCTTCGTCGCGCCGAACCGCGAGCTCGTCCCGGCAGCGAGCACGATGCCAGAGATCATGTCGGGAGCCTACGGGCGGGCGACGCGGTCGCTGTCAGCGCGCTTCCGTGCCCGGGCGGGGCCGCTCGTGGATCGGACCCGGCCGCTCCTTCAGGAATCCACCGTCACGGCCGTGTCGGACCGCGACGATCTCCGCGACGATCGCCTGCGCGATCTCATCCGGGCCTTCCGCGCCGAGGTCGAGGCCGGCCGGACCGTGGATCCGCGCTCGTTGATCATCGGTGATCTCGACGCCCTCCTCAGCCAGGTCCATCAGGATCCGCTGGGTGCGCGCGGCGGGGCCGAGCATCGCGATGTACCCGACGTCGGTCCGGAGCAGTCCGCGGAGGTAGTCGCGGTCGCGTAGGTAGTTGTGCGTCATCACGACGGCGAACGTGCGCTCATCCAACGGCGCCGCCGTCGCAATCTCCGACGGCTCCCGGACACGCACGAACGCATGAGCCTCGGGGTATCGCTCCCGGCTGAGGAACGCCGGCCGATCGTCGACGACCACGGCGTGCCAGCCGATCGTCGCTGCGACGCGCACGAGCGGGATCGCGTCGTGTCCGGCCCCGCACAAGACGAGCCGTAGCGGCGGATCGAGCACCTCGACGAACGCGCGCACGGCGCCGGCCAGGCTTCGGACCTCCGAGCGTCCCGACGCGAGCAGCTCCTTCGCAGCGACCGTTGCCTCCGCGTCGACATCGGCATCGCCGAGGCTCCCGTCGACCGAGCCGTCAGGGCGCGCGACGAGCCGGGCGCCGGGCTCGACGCCCGCGACGTCGGACTCGAGCGCCGTCACGACGCAGATCGGGCGCTCCTGCTCGAGCGCCTCGCGCAGCGCATGGGTCACGGCCACCGCTCGTTCGGCCGGCTCGATGAACACCTCGATCGCGCCGTTACAGCCGAGGCCGAGGCCCCAAACGTCGTCGTCGTCGGCCGTGAGGTCCCAGCCCGCGAGCCGGGCGGTGCCCTCCTCCATCACGATGCGCGCCATGTCCGCCACGTCTCCTTCGAGGCACCCACCGCTGATGTTCCCGATCGGCGCGCCGTCCTCCGGGACGAGCAGCCGCGCGCCGGGACGGCGATACGTGGAGCCGCGGACGGCCACGATCGTGGCCAGCGCCATCTTCTGGCCCTCGGCACCGAGGCTCTCGATCGCCTCCAAGACGTCGGTGATCTCGCTCACTCGCACGATGGTAGCCCTGCGTGGGCCGGAGGTTGGCCGCTCAGTTCGCCGGCTCAGAGGCCGATACCTGTGGATATGGACGATTCCTTCTCGCTCGGGCAGCCCGCCAAGCGCCAAGCCCGCCCGGCCAGGCGTGTGCAGCCCAAGCACGCGGCCCCGACGCCCAGGCGTGGCTCCAGTGGGATCCAGCGCACGCGCTACATCCTCGGTGCGATCGGCCTCGTCGTCGCGGCCGTCGTGGTCTGGGGGTTCATGCACTTCATGTCGAGCGCCGGCAACGAGGCGGCGAGCGGTCAGATGCAGGAGATCGGCGCCGCCCAGGATGTTCAGGCGCAGATGACCGGGCAGCAGACGATCCAGTCGGTCCAGGGCCTCTACGCCCAGAGCGGGGCGTTCAACTCGATCACGCCCCAGGCGCTGAAGGCGTTCGAGCCCACCTACACCTATACGAACGGCCCGTCGACCGACCCGAACACCGTGAGCGTCGCCAGCACCGCGACGGACGCGGGGCTGGCGGTGTTGTCCACGTCGGGCCGCTGCCTCTATGCGCATATCACGGCCGCGGGCGTCACGTACGGCAGCGGGACGACCTGTACCGGGACCGTCGCGCTCAAGGCCTCCTCGCCTTCCTGGCCCACCCCGGCCTGAGCTTCACCCCGCCTCGCAGGCGTCCGATACCTCCCCCTGTATGGATGACGCATTCCGGATGGTCGCCGCGCGGATGCCGCGCGCTCGCCGATTGACGCCCTTCGCCGCGCGCGCCACGGTTCTCCTCGTCGTGCTGGGCATGCTGCTCGTCGTGTTCGCGTCGTTCATCGCCTCCGAGCAGCGTGCGGCCGATGCCCGGCGCGCGCAGCTCGAAGCCACGCAGCGTGCCGACGCCGAGGCCCAGGCCCGCGCCACGGCGGCGCAGGTTGGGGCCGCCGACCCGGGAACCCCCGACGGCGCCGCCGTCCGGGGCTTGGTGAACGAACACGCGCAACAAGCAGCCACCACGGCCCTCGGCACCGCCCGGCGGTTCGCGACGACCGCGTCGATCGACGGCGCAACCGCGGCCGCGATCTCCCCGCTCGACCCGAGCCTGCTGTTCGTCGACGGCCCCTCGACCGGCCCCTCCGTGGTGAGCGTCTACGCCGGCGCCGCCGGATGGGCGGCGGCGGTGGGCGGCGCGCACGGCACCTGCTATTGGGTGGCCGTCGCGCTCGACGGTCGCACGCGGTACGGCACCGGCACGCCGTGCACCGGGATGGCCGCGCTCGCGGCCGACCGGGGCGCCTGGTAGCGCGTCGACGCGGACCACACGCCGGTACTACGCTCGGGAGTCTCGTCCAGCCGTCCGACGCGAGGAGCGTTCACTGACGCAGATCTCCGTGACCGTCAATGGCACGACGCGCACCCACGACGTCGAGCCGCGGACGTTGCTCGTCTACTACCTCCGCGAACAGCTGGGGCTCACCGGTACCAACGTGGGATGCGATACCTCCTCGTGCGGCGCATGCACCGTGCACGTCGACGGCGAGTCGGTGAAGTCCTGCACGATGCTCGCGGCGCAGGCCGACGGACGCGCGGTCACCACGATCGAGGGGATGGCTCGCGACGGCGAGATGCATCCGCTACAGGACGCGTTCCACCGCAATCATGGTCTACAGTGCGGGTACTGCACGCCCGGCATGATCATGGCGGCGGCGAGCTTCCTCAACGAGAACCCGCACCCCACCGAGGAAGAGGTGCGCGAGTCTCTCGAGGGGAACCTCTGCCGGTGCACCGGCTACCACAACATCGTGGCGTCGATCCTGGACGCCGCCGACGGCGCGGCATGATCCCCGCGCCGTTCGACTACGTGCGCGTCGACTCCGTGGACGAGGCGATCGCGGGTCTCGTGGCGGACCCCGAGGCAAAGCTGCTGGCGGGCGGGCATTCGCTGCTCCCGGCGATGCGCCTGCGGATCGCGCGCCCCTCGACGTTGATCGACATCGGGCGGATCGAAGGGTTATCCGCGATCCGTGAGGACGGCGATGAGATCGTGATCGGCACGCTCGCGAGGCACCACGACGTCGCGAACAGCGAGCTGCTCCAAGCGTCGTGTCCGATCATGGCGTTCGCGGCGGCCCAGATCGGTGATCCGGCGGTGCGCCACGTCGGGACGATCGGTGGCTCGGTCGCGCACGGCGATCCCGCCGGGGACATGCCGGCCGTCTTGCTCGCACTCGACGCGTCCTTCGTGGCGACCGGAGCGGGTGGCGAGTCGCGCTCGATCGACGCGGGGTCGTTCTTCACGGGATTGTTCGAAACGGCGCTCGCACCGAACGAGGTGCTCACCGAGATCCGGGTGCCGAAGGCCTCGGGGGGGTGGAGCTTCCTCAAGTTCAACCGGCGCGCCCAGGACTGGGCGTTGGTCGGGGTCTCCGCGGTGCGCGCCAACGGCGGGGTGCACGTCGCCCTGACCAACATGGGGCTCACCCCGCTGCGGGCCGTCGGCGTCGAGGAGGAGCTCGCGGGCGGCGCGGACCCCGCGATGGCGGCGGCCCGGGCCGACGAGGGCACGGCGCCGCCCGACGATGCGTTCGCGTCGTCCGAGTACCGGCGCGCCCTCGTCAAGGTCCTGACTCAGCGCGCGTTGGAAGAGGCGATGGCCTGAGGGTCGGGGCCGCTGCGGCCTCCGCAGCCGCTGCTAGGGTCGCGTGATGCTGCTCGTCCGCGGGCTGTTGTTGCTCGCCCAGACGGAAGAACCCACGCCGTTCTCGGTGGCCTGGTTCCAGCTCCACAAGTGGGACCTCGGGGTCACGATCGCGGTCGCCGTCGTGCTGACGATCGTGGCCCGGCGCTGGTCGCGCCGCTACCGGCGGCGCACGAAGGGCGGGGGCGACGACGCCGAGAGCCGTCGACGGCGCCGGGTCGCTACGGTGATCGGGCTGCTGTCGGGGATCATCGTCGTGATCGCTTGGTTCGTGTTCCTGCTCACTCTGCTGAAGGACCTCGGCGTCGATATCACGCCGATCATCGCCTCGGCTGGGATCGCTGGGATCGCGCTCGGGTTCGGCGCGCAGACGATCGTGCGCGACTCGCTATCCGGGTTGTTCATCTTCATCGAGGGGCAGTTCGACGTCGGCGACACGGTCGACCTGACCATCTCCTCGGGAACGGTGTCGGGAACGATCGAGACGCTCAACCTACGCACGACGGCGGTCCGGCAGTACGACGGGACGCTCTCGACGATCCCGAACGGGCTGATCGAGGTGACGAACAACCGCACGCGCGGATGGGGGCGCGCGGTCGTCGACCTCCCGGTGTCGCTGGACGAGGACCCCGACCGCGTGCGCGGGGCGCTGGAGGAGCTGGTCGAGGAGGTCGCGTCGCAACCGCCGCTGGACGCGTGGCTCCGCAAACCGCCCCAGGTGCTCGGCGTCACGCAACTGACGAACGTCGCCCAGGTGATCCGGATCGCTGCCGAGACCGAGCCGAGCCACCGGATCGACGTCGAACGGCTCTTGCGAGCGAAGGTCGTGGCGCGGATGAGCGAGCGCGGGATCAAGGCGCCGCCCGTCGTGCCGGGGATGCCGAGACCGCCGGAGTAGCTGTCGGGATGGTTGTCTGAAAGGTCTGCCGGGGAGCCGGTAGGCTGCCCCGATGGCACCGATCCCCGCGACCGTCGACGAGTTGACCGCCGAGCTCGGCGAGCACGCGTACCTGGCCGACCGCGGCCTGTCGACGGCGATCTACCTGTCACTGTCGCTCGGCAAGCCGCTCCTGCTCGAGGGCGAGGCGGGGGTCGGGAAGACCGAGGTCGCGAAGGTCCTCGCCGAGCTGCTGGACCGGGAGCTGATCCGCCTGCAGTGCTACGAGGGGATCGACGCCTCGCAGGCGTTGTACGAGTGGAACTACTCGCGGCAGCTGATCGCTGTTCGCGCGATGGACGCGGTCGAGGCGAGCACCGACGTGCAGGACCTGTTCGGGCCCGAGTTCCTGGTGGAACGGCCGTTGCTCGCGGCGATCCGCCGAGGGGACCGCGCGGTGCTGTTGGTCGACGAGCTCGACCGGGCGGACGACGAGTTCGAGGCGTTCCTGCTGGAGATCTTGTCCGAGTTCGCGGTCACGATCCCGGAGGTCGGGCGCATCGGCGCAGAGACAGCTCCGGCGGTGATCGTCACGTCGAACCGCACGCGCGAGCTACACGACGCGCTGAAACGCCGGTGCCTATACCACTGGATCGACCATCCCGATCTGGACCGGGAGGTAGCGATCGTCCGTGCGCGCGCGCCCCACGTCGGTGCGGCGCTCGCACGCGACGTCGCCGGTGCCGTCGAACGGCTCCGCGACCTCGACCTCGCGAAGGTGCCAGGTGTGGCAGAGACGATCGACTGGGCGAACGCCCTGGCGTTCTTGGGTGCCGAGCGCCTCGACGCCGCGCTCGCCGCCGACACCCTGGGCGCCGTCGTGAAGGACCACGAGGATCAGGCGCTCGTGACCCCGCGGCTGGCCGAGGTGGTCGGGGAGGATGGCTGAGGGGCCGCTCCCGCCGCTGGTCGCGCTCGGCCGTGACCTGCGTGACCGCGGGTTGCCCGTCGGCACCGGCAGGATCTTGACGTTCGTCCGCGGGGTCGCCGCGATCGGCCTCGTCGACCGAACGTCGCTGTACTGGACCGCGCGGGCGACGATGGTCGCGAGCCGCACCGACCTCGACACGTTCGACGCCGCGTTCGACGCGTGGTTCCGGACGCTCCGGCTCGACGAGGAGCCCGAGCTGTCCTTCGAGTTCGACCTACCGCCCGATCCCGAGGCCCTCGAACCGGGCGATGATCTGCTTGCCGACGTGGCGGGCGTGTCGACCGCGGCAACGTGGCATCACGCCGGCGAGGACGAGGAGGCCGCCGAGGACGAGGAGTCGGCGCTGCGGCTGGTCGCTTCCGCGGTCGAGGTCCTGCGTTCGAAGTCCTTCGCCTACCTGAACGAGGAGGAACGGCAGCGCGTGGCGAAGTTGATCCGGGAGCTCCGCGTGCACGTGCCGATCGAGCGCACACGCAGGACGCGCTCTTCGAGCAAGGGGACGACGCTCGACGTCCGACGGACCCTCCGGCGGTCCCTACGCACCCAGGGCGAGCCGTTCGATCGCGAGTGGCGGTCGCGACGGACCCGGACCAGGCCGCTCGTCCTGATCTTGGACGTGTCGGGCTCGATGGCGCCGTACTCGCGCGCGTTGTTGCAGTTCGGCTACGCGGCGATGGCGGCCGGACGGCGCGTCGAGGTCTTCTGCTTCGGGACCCGCCTCACTCGGGTCACGCGCGTCCTGCGGACGAAGGACCCCGATCGCGCGATGCACGAGATCGGACGGATCGTGGCGGACTGGGAGGGCGGCACGCGGATCGGCGAGTCGCTGAAGAGCTTGCTCGACGGGTGGAGCCAGCGCGCCGCGCTCCGCGGTGCCGTCGTGGTCCTGTGCTCCGACGGCCTCGAGCGCGGCGACCCCGACCTGCTCCGCGCCCAGATGGCGCGCCTGCGCCGCCTCGCCTACCGCGTGGTGTGGGCGAACCCGCTGAAGGGCTCACCCCGCTACGAGCCACTCGCCCGTGGGATGGCGGCCGCGCTCCCGAGCGTCGACGTGTTCCTGTCCGGGCACAACCTCGAGAGCCTCGAGGCGCTCGCGGCCGCCCTGGCTCCCTAGCGCCCGTCGGCGGTACGCTTGCCCGATGCCGGTCGACGACACCCTCGTCCTGGACGAGCTCACCGACGACGGGGCCCCGTTGCCCCGGGGCCGCGGCCGGAGCTCGTGGATCGTCTTCGCGGCGCTCGGCTTCGCCTGCGTGTTCGTCGTCGTCGAGATCTTCGCGAACCTCGGGCTCAAGGACACGATCGGGCACGCGGAGCACACCCTGACGGTCGCGCAGGCCGCCGCCGGCACCGTCGCGACGAACGACGGGAGCCTCGACGATGCCGACCACCTGCGCCTCGCCGCCGTCGAGCCGTCCCTGCAGTGGATCCCCGGCGGGGAGCAGAGCACGGGTCTCGATCAGGTGAGCGTTGCCACCGCGAACGGGGACTGGGGAGCGGCGGTCCAAGCCCGCCCCGGCGCGTGCTTCTACCTCCACCTGACCGGCGAGGGCGCGACGTACTACGGCGTCGGCACCTCCTGCACCGGCCAGGACGCGTTGCAGGCCACCGACCCTCGCTGGTAGCCGCGAACGGGGTAACCCGTCCTACCGACATTCAAGTATCGGCCGTCTATCTGCCGACACCTCACCCATGCGGACGACACGGGTGTGGCGCAGGCGGGGAACGGCGGGGGTCGCGGCGGCGACCCTGCTCGTCGGGCTCGGCATGCACGGTGCGGAGGCGACCGGCAAGGTCGTGTCCAAGAAGACGCTCGCCCCGGGCGTGATCTATGAGCAGATCACCGACACCGCTTTCCCGGTTCGTGAGTACGTCTTGCTGTACGACGGGTCGGCGGCGTCGGCGGCGATCGACCAGGTTCTGTCCGCGCCGCAGGTCGGCACCTTCCAGAAGACGAGCGTGATGGCTGCGAACGCGGGCGCGATCGCGGGGGTGAACGGTGACCTGAACGACTGGCCGGCGCGCCCGACCCACCAGTATGTGAGCAACGGGATGCCGATCCAGACCACGACACCGCCGGGGGTCTCGCTGGGGTTCCGGCAGGACAAGCACGGGGCGACGATCACGCGGAGCCCGTTGAAGATCTGGGCGACCAGCGCCGCGACGAAGACGACGTTCACCGTTTCGAGCTGGAACAAGGCCGCCCCGTCGACCGATCAGGTCGTCGGCTATAGCTGGTACGGCGCCCAGTACTCGCGGCCCACGACGAACCAGTGCAGCGCGCGGCTGATCAAGCCGCGGCGGGTCCGATGGAACACGGGCAAGAACGGCACGGGTCGCAACTACAAGGTCGGTCGCGTCTGGTGCAGCAGCACCAAGGCGATGACGGTGAACGCCGCCAACAACGTGGTGTTGAGCTCGAAGCTGGTCGGGAAGGGCGCGACCTTCATCAAGTCGTTGACGAGGGGCACGAGGGTGCACGTCGGGTGGTCCGACGGGACGCCCGGCGCGGTCGACGTGGTGAGCGGCAGCGCCGACGTCCTGCAGAACGGCGTGATCCAGTACGCGTCGGGCTGCCGCGCCGACCTCTGCATGAAGAACCCTCGGACCGCGGTCGGGGTCACCGCGACGGGTGGGATCATCATCCTGGTCGTCGACGGCCGCTCCTCCGGCTCCTACGGGCTGACGCTCTATCAGCTCGGCCAGCAGATGCAGGCGCTCGGCGCGGTGAACGCTATGAACCTCGACGGCGGCGGATCGTCGACCATGTGGATCAAGGGGATGGGCATCGTGAACCACCCGACCGACTCCACGGGCGAGCGTCCCGTCTCGAACGCCATCGTGATCATGCCGCGTGCCAACCCGAGCGAGCCGATCCCGGCCGCGCCCCGGGTTTGAGCTACGGCCGCATCGCCTGGTCGAGCAGCTCCACCGGGTGCACCACGTCGATGTCGCGCGTCGCCAGATGGTGCGCGAGCTGGACGGTGCATCCGGGGTTGGCCGACGCAACGACCGTCGCGCCGGTCGCCGCGATCGCGTCCGCCTTGTCGCGACCGAGCTCCGTCGCCAGCGCAGGCTGGGACGCCGCGTAGATCCCGGCGGCGCCGCAGCACCGGTCGCCGCGCTCGATCTCGACGACGGTGAGACCGGGGATCGAGCCGAGCAGCGCCCGCGGCGCGTCGTGGATGTGCTGGGCACGCAGGGCGTGACAGGCGTCGTGGTAGGCGACGGTGAGCGGGAGCGGCCGGAGCTCGACGCCGCCGAGCCCTTGCTCGCCGAGGAACGCCATCAGGTCGAGCACCGGCAAGGCCGTCCCCGGTCGAAGCTCCTCGTAGGTCTGCATGTGCGCGCTGCAGCCGGACGCGTTCACGACGACGACGTCGGCGTCCGCGAACGCGTGGTGGGCGCGACCGGCCAGCCTTCTTGCCACGCCGAGCCGGCCGTTGTGAGCGGCGAGCGCGCCGCAGCACGCCTGGCCCCTGGGCACAGTGACGCGCCATCCCGCGCGGGCGAGGACCCTGATCGTCGCCAGGTTCACTTGGTGGAACCACCGGTCTTGCACGCAGCCCGCGAGGAGAGCCACGGATCCACGCCTTGCGACCCCGGCAGGTGGATCGGTGACGCTCGGGAGCGTGGCGAACGGCGAGGAGCGGGTCGGGATCATCGCGCGGACCCGGCGCGGGAGGAACGGTCGGGCCACCGGTTGCAGCAGGGTGGCCGCGCGGATCGCCGCCGGATGCGGCAGCACCCAGTGGAACCCGAGCCAATGCAGGAACCGCGTGCGGCGGGCGCGCGTCGGCTCCACCTGCTCGCGGGCGGCCTCCATCATCCGGCCGAAGGGAACGTCCGAAGGGCAGACGTCCTCACACGCGCGGCACACGAGACACCGGTCCATGAACGCCGCGAACGAGTCGTCGAGATCCGCGCCGGCGGTCACCGCGCGCATCGCCGCGATCCGTCCACGAGGCGACGCGGCCTCCTCGCCCGTGATCCGGTAGGTCGGGCAATGCGGGAGGCACAGGCCGCACGCCACGCATGCCGACAGGTCCTCGGGCGTCGGCGCCCCGCGATCGACGCGCCAGCCGGTCGCGACCGACCCCGTGGCCTCGATGAAGCGGGCGCCCGCCGGCAGGTCGGTTCCGATCGGGCGTGGGTCGGTCGCCATGCCGCGATGCTACGGCCGGTTCGTCTCGCGGGCCGTTATCGCAAGGTAGAAGACTCGCCCGGACCGTGCTGACGCACTGAGCCCGGCTACCCTGCGAAGCATGGATCTCACGTCGCGTCTGCGTTCCTCGCGGGCCGCGTCGTCGTTCACGGAATCGGTGATCCGCGAGATGACGCGACTGGCGCAGGTCCACGACGCGATCAACCTTGGGCAGGGCTTCCCCGACTTCCCGGCGCCCGGCGAGGTGAAGGAGGCCGCCGCCCGCGCGATCGCCGAGGACCACAACCAGTACCCGATCACCTGGGGCGTGCCGGCGTTCCGCGAGGCGATCGCCGCGACCTACGCTCGCGACTACGGCATGACCATCGATCCGGAGACCGAGATCTGTGTCACGTGCGGGGCGACCGAAGCGATGTCGGCAGCGTTCCTCGGCTTGCTGGATCCAGGCGACGAGGTCGTGGTGTTCGAGCCGTTCTACGAGAGCTACGGGCCAGACGCGATCTTGTCGGGGGCGCGCCTGCGCTACGTGACGCTCCGACCGCCCGACTGGGCCTTCGATCCGGACGAGCTGGCGGCGGCGTTCGGTGCGCAGACGCGGGCGATCGTCGTCGGGTCGCCGCACAACCCGACGGGGAAGGTCTTCGCACGGGAGGAGCTCAGTCAGATCGCGGAGCTGTGCGTCGCGAACGACGCCATCGCGATCACCGACGAGATCTACGAGCACATCATCTACGACGGGGCGGTGCACGTGCCGATCGCGACGCTTCCGGGGATGGCCGATCGGACCGTCACGATCAGCGCGCTGTCCAAGACGTACGCGGTCACCGGCTGGCGCGTCGGGTGGGCGATCGCGGCCCCCCCGTTGATGGCAGGCATCCGTTCGACGCACGACTTCCTTACGGTGGCGGCCGCGACACCGTTGCAGCTGGCCGGGGTGGCAGCGCTCGGGCTGCCCGCCGGGTACTACGAGCGGATCCGCCGCGAGTACCACGAGCGGCGCGACACCATGCTGCGCGTCCTGCACGAGGCGGGGTTCGCCGCCGATCCGCCCGCCGGCGCCTATTACGTCATGGCCGACGTGTCGTCGCTCGGCTTCGACGACGACGTGGCGGCCGCGCGACACCTGGTCGAGGAGGTCGGGGTCGCCGCGGTGCCCGGGTCCTCGTTCTTCTCGGAGCCGTCCCTCGGCGCGCACCTGCTCCGCTTCGCGTTCCCGAAGAAGCTTGAGACGCTGGAGGAGGCCGGGCAACGCCTGAGGAAGGCCGCGTCTAGCTGAGGCCGGGCGCGAGGATGTTGGCCGGGTCGAAGGCGGCCTTGAGGCGGGCGCCGAGGGCGGCCGAGACGGCGTCGGTAGTGCCGAGCCCCCCGGCGCCGCCGACCAGCGGCGCGATGCCCCCGAGCGATGCGACGCGCTCGCGAACCCGTCCGAGCGCTGCCTCGTCGTCGCACGGGATCCACGCGTAGCCGACGCCGAGGAGCGCTCGGTACCTGGGGCTGTCCGCCACCGCGGCCGTGAGCCGCGATGGAACGACCGCGGCTTGGGCCACGATCGGCGCGTCGGGGAACGCTGGTTCGAGCCATGCGGCCGGGTCCGCGTCGGCGAGCACCGCGACCGTGTTGGCCTCGCGAGTCTGTTCGGCGACTTCTTCGGGCCAGCCTTCGAGCCGCACCGACACGCGGTCGTGTTCGGCGATGACGGCGGCCGGGAGCGGCACGGCCTCCAGGAGCCGGGCCGCGAGGTCGATCCCCCCCTCGCGAGTGACGAGCGTCTTCGCCGCCTTCGGGAGCGGGCGCACCTTCAGCGCCACCTGCGTGATGACCCCCAGGGTGCCGCGTGAGCCGGTCAGCAGCCGATGGAGGTCGTAGCCGGTCACGTTCTTCACCGTGCGCGCGCCGCTGCGGATCCGTCGCCCGTCGCCGGTGACGAAGACCATCTCGACGACCGTGTCCCGCAGGCACCCGACACGCAGCTGCCGGGGGAGCGGCACGTCGGCGGCGATCACCCCGCCGACGGTGGCGTCGTCGGGCTCGTCGACCGGCCACTCTTGACCACCGTCGGCGAGCAGCCGCCGGAGCTCGCCGAGCCGCATCCCCGACTCCACGACGCAGAGCATCTCGGCAGGGTCGTAGGCGACGACGCGGTCGAGCGCCGTCGTCCACAGTTCCGCGTCGACCTCGCCGCGCTCGCCGGCGTCGTGGTGACGGCGACCGCCGACGACCGACACCCGCGTGCCGTTCGTGGTCGCGGCCCGCATCGCCTCGACGACGTGGGACTCGTCTGTGGGATGGATCAGATCCACGTGCCCTCCGGGAGCGCGCCCGCGCGCGCCAACGCTGCGGCCGCGAAGTCGCCACACCGCGCGCCGTCGGGCAGGACCTTCTGCGGGTTCATCCGCCCCTCGGGGTCGAACGCGGTCCGGACGCACGCCTGCGCGCCGAGGTCGTCGTCGGTGAAGACGAGCGGCATGAAGTCGCGTTTCTCCAGGCCGATGCCGTGCTCGCCCGACAGCGCGCCGCCCGCGTCGACGCATAGGCGCACGACCTCGTCGGCCGCGGCCAAGACCCGCTCGAGCGTGCCGGGCACCGATAGGTCGAACGAGAACAGCGGGTGCAGGTTCCCGTCGCCGGCGTGGAAGACGTTCGTGACGATCAGGTCGTGGCGTTTGGCGATCGCGTACACGCCGACGAGCACGTCGGTCAGGCGCGTCCGTGGCACGACGCAGTCGTGCAGGTGGTAATGGGGCGCGATCCGCGCGATCGCGCCGAACGCGGACTTGCGTCCCTTCCACAGGAGCGCGCGTTCCGCGTCGTCTACGGCGACCCGCACCGAGCCGACGCCGTGCTCGCGCGCCGCGGTTTCGACCTCGCGCGCCTGGGCGACGACGCCCGCCTCGAGCCCGTCGACCTCCACCAGGAGCACGGCGGCGGCATCGGTGGGGTAGCCCGCGTGCGCGAACGCCTCGACGGCGCGGACGATCCCTTGGTCCATCATCTCGAGGGCCGCCGGCACCACTCCGCGCGCGACGATCGACGACACCGTCGCGGCGCAGTCCTCGACCCTCGCGAAGTCCAGCAACATCGTGCGAACGGCGGGTGCGATCGGCGTCAGGCGCACGCACGCCGCCGTGACCACACCGAGCGTGCCTTCGGAACCGACCACGATCCCACGGAGGTCGTATCCGGCGCTCGCCGGTCCCTCGGCGCCGATCCTCGCCCGCGTGCCGTCGGCGAGCACGACGTCCAGCGCGAGCACGTGCGCCGAGGTCACGCCGTAGGCGAGGCAGTGCGGGCCGCCCGCGTTCGTGTTGACGTTGCCGCCGATCGAGCTGACCTGTTGCGAGGACGGGTCGGGCGCGAACGTGAAGCCGGTGGGCGCCAAGGCCGTCGCGAGGTCCAGGTTGAACACGCCGGGCTCGACCCACGCCAGCCGATCCTCGGGACGGACCTCGAGGATCCGCCGCATCTTCGTCGTGACGACCACGAGCGCGTCGTGCAGCGGGGTCGAGCCGCCGGCGAGCCCGGTGCCGCTGCCGCGCGGGACGACAGGCAGGCCGTGCTCGCGCGCGACGCGCATGCACGCGCTGACGTCCTCGGCGCTCTCGGGGAAGACGAGGAGCCCGGCCGATCCTTCGACGAGCGAGGCGTCGCGCGCGTAGAGCCGCCGCTCGAGCGGATCGTCGACGACCGCGCCCGGTCCGAGCGCGGCCTCGAGGTCCCGCTTGGCGCTGCCGAGGTCCGTCACGCGGGACAGGCTAACGCCCGGTCAGCGCCGGACCATCGCCACGACGGTTGTCGCACCATCGCGCACGGAGGCCCGCGCGCTGTACCGGTAGCCCGCCGGGTGCTTCCAACCGGCGAGGTCGCCGGGTCGGGCCCTAGGGTGCGCGAGCAGGAACCGCACGAACGCTCCTTTCAGGGACTTGTTGTCGTGCGAGACGGCGACGAGTGATCCGTCGCCGCGCCGTTCGAGGAACCGCACGACGAACTGCTCGCGGTCGGGAGCCCACGCGGCGTCGTGTTCCTTCGGCAGGAGGTTCCAGATCGCCCTGCCATGCGCGAGCCCGGTGAGGGCCTGGGTCAGCGGTTCGCGCCAGAACGATGAGAGCTTGCCGAGCTTCGGCAGGGTCGCGCTCATCTTCAAGCGATACGCGGGCACGGGGTCGGCAGGCATCACCGCGCCCCACAGCCCGGATACGATCACGACGCTCGCGTCGAGGCGCTTGCGCTGCGCTGCGGTCAACGAGCCGTGGTCGAGCGCGTCGTACAGGACGCCGGTGTATCGCTCGATCGCCGGGAGGGTCGGGCTGCGCGTGACGCGCCGGTCGTCTGCCGTGGCCGCGGCGAGGCCCGAGCCGGTGACGCCGAGCAGCTTGGCCCGTGCCGGTTCGCCCCCACGCATCGCGGTCGCCAGGGCGGCGATCACACGCCGCCGCTCGTCGTCGAGGTCGATCGCCATCGCACCCGCCGACCACGCGGCGCCCGTGCCGCCCAAGGCCTTGCCCTCAGAGGGCGGGAGGAGGATCAGCGGGAGCGACGAGGCCATCGAGCCGGGGGGCTCAGGCGACGCGGCCGGGGGAGCCGTCGGCGGCCGCGAACGGCAGGCCCGCGGCCTCCCAGGCCTCCATGCCGCCCTCGACGTTGTGCGCGTCGTAGCCGCGGGCCTGCAGCATCATCGTCGCGAGCTCGCTGCGGTTGCCGGTGCGGCAGATCACCGCGACGGGCTTGTCCTTGTCGAGGTCGCCGCCGGCGCCGGCCATGATCGAGTTGACCGGGATGTGGATCGCGCCGTCGACCCGGCCGGCCTCCCATTCGTAGGGCTCGCGGCAGTCCACGAGTTGGATCTCGGCCAGACGGTCGTGGACGTCGTTCACGTTCGAAAGATCGCTCATCGGTACCCCGATGCTAGCAGCGGCTCTCGTTCGGCTAGGCGGCGAGGGCGGACTCGAAGGCGGCGAGCGACCTGGCGTCGAACAGGACGAACCGCACCTCGCGCACCGAGGTCGTCGCTCCCCCCACCGCGGCGACCGCCACCGTGGCGGCCTCCTCGACCGGGTAGCCGAACGCACCCGTCGAGATCGCGGGGAAGGCCACGCTCGCCGCCCCGAGTTCGTCGGCCACGCGCAGGCTCGACCGGTAGCAGGAGGCCAGGAGCTCCGCGTCTTCGGGCCTTCCCCCGTAGATCGGCCCGACCGTATGGATCACCCACCGCGCCGGCAACGAACCCGCGGTGGTTGCCACCGCCTCGCCGACCGGCAGCCCGTCGGGATACGTGGTCGCGCGCAGCTGTCGGCAGGCGTCGATGATCGCGTCGCCGCCCCGCCGATGGATCGCCCCGTCGACGCCGCCGCCGCCGAGCAGCGAGCGGTTCGCCGCGTTCACCACCGCGTCGACCTCCTGCGCGGTGATGTCGCCCAGCACGAGCGTCACCGAGGGCACGGCGACCATCGTAGCCTCGTGAAGCATCGCGTAAGGTTCTCGGGTGGCGGCCGACCTGGACCTGCTCGTACTCGGCGACGCGAACCCCGACCTCGTGCTGCACGGCGGTGACGTGGTGCCCGCGTTCGGCCAGGCGGAGCATCTGGTCGAGGATGCGCGGCTGACGATCGGCGGCTCGGGGGCGATCCTCGCGTGCGGCGCCGCGAGGCTCGGGCTCCGTACGGCGATCGCCGCGGTGGTGGGTGAGGACCTGTTCGGGCGCTTCGTGCGCGACGGTCTGGCACGATCGGGGGTCGATGCGACCGGCGTGCAGGTCGACCCGTCGGCGCAGACAGGGGTCACCGTGGTGCTGTCGGGCCCGGATGACCGCGCCATCTTGACGATGCCGGGAACGATCGCGTCGCTCAGCGCGGAGCGGATCGATCCCGCGCTGCTGGCGCGTACACGGCACGTGCACGCGAGCTCCTACTTCCTCCAGTCCGCGCTCACCGGATCGCTGCCGGATCTGTTCCGTGCGGTACGGGCTCGCGGCGGGACGACGTCGGTCGATCCGAACTGGGACCCGTCGGAGCGATGGGACGGTGGCCTGCTCGACCTGCTCACGGTAACCGACGTGTTCCTGCCCAACGCGATGGAAGCCACGCGGATCGCGCACACGAGCGACCTCGACGCCGCGGTCCGCGCGCTCGAGCAGCGCGCCGGGGTCGTGGCGGTCAAGAACGGCGACCGCGGGGCGATCGCCTCCGCCGGCGGCGTCACGCATCGGGTGGATCCCGTGCGGGTAGCGCTCGTCGACGCGACGGGCGCCGGCGATTCCTTCGATGCCGGGTTCCTCGCGGCCTGGCTCGACGACGCGTCGCTCGAGCAGGCGCTCGCCCTCGCGAACGTGTGCGGGGCGCTGTCGACGCGATCGATCGGGGGGACCCGCGCGCAGCCGACGATGGAAGAAGCGATCGCGATGCTCGAGGAGGGGAGCGCGGCGTGATCGTCTGTCTCGCGGCGAACCCGTCGATCGACAAGCTCTTCGAGATCGACCGTCTGGTGAAGGGCGACATCCACCGGCCGCAAGGCTTCGTGCAGGTCGCCGGTGGCAAGGGCCTCAACGTCGCGCGTGCGGCGCACTCGCTCGGCGCGAACGTGACCGCAGCGGCCCTGCTCCGTGGCCACGCGGGCCGATGGCTGGAGGAGCAGCTCATCGCCGAAGGGGTCCCCGGCGCATACGTGTGGACCCATGGCGAGAACCGCTCGTCGTTGTCGGTGGCCGACCGCGAGACGGGCAGCCTGACCGAGTTCTACGAACACGGTGCGGTGGCGCCCGAGATGGCCTGGACCGAGCT
Source organism: uncultured Actinomycetes bacterium (assembly GCA_963799625.1). Classification (GTDB taxonomy): domain Bacteria; phylum Actinomycetota; class UBA4738; order UBA4738; family HRBIN12; genus AC-51. The sequence goes on from CAWCXU010000001.1 coordinate 212,082, forward strand.
CGTCCAGATCGCGTCCGAGGCGTGGACCATGGACGGGTGGCTCACGATCAGCGGGTCGCTCCCGCGGGGCGCTCCCGACGACGGCTATCGCGACCTGGTGAAGGAGGCGCGCGAGGCCGGGGTGCGCGTGGCGCTCGACGCCGAGGGCGAGCGTCTCCGGCTCGCGCTGGAGGCGCATCCCGACATCGTGAAGGTGAACCAAGCGGAGGCGCGCGAGCTCCTCGGCGTTCCGACCGCCCGTCGCGAGGAGGCGCTCACCGCCGCCGCCAAGCTCCGTGACCTCGCCGGTGGCGACGGCCACGCCGGGCTGGTGACACGTGGCGCCGAGGGGGTCGTCCTCGCGGCGCCCGACGGCACGCTCTTCGAAGGGATGCTCTACGTGCGAGGCCGCTACCCGGTCGGCAGCGGCGACGCCTTCCTGGCCGGACTCCTGGCCGGCCTCGATCGGGGCGACCCATGGGACCGATCGCTCTGCATCGCGCTCGGCGCCGCGACCGCGAACGCCGAGATCGCCGGTGCGGGCAAGCTCGACCCGGCGCGTGCCGCGGAGCTGACCGCCCAAGCGGTCGTCAGGATCGTGTGAGCGGGGGGTGGGCAGATGCCGGTCGACGAGCGAGCGCTGAGCGACGCGCAGCTCCTGGAGATGATGGGGTTGCTCAAGGGATCCGACACCGTCGAGCTCAAGGTGACGATCCCGGCACGGGGGGCGCGGTCGGTGGTCGCGTCGCTCGGCATGGATCCGATGGACGCGCAGCTCCGGTCGGTTGTGTTCTTCGATACACCTGACCTGACGCTGAACGAGGCGGGCGTGGTCGTGCGGGCGCGCCGGATCCAGGGCAAGCGCGACGACACCGTGATCAAGCTGCGGCCGGTGGTGCCCGAGGACCTCCCCGAGGAGATGCGGCAGCCACCCGCGCTCGGTGTCGAGGTCGACGCGACGCCGGAGGGCTTCGTCTGCTCGGCGTCGATGAAGGGGTTGCTGGGAAGCACCGAGGTGCGGAGGCGACCGCCGGGGAGCGCCCGATCAGCAGGCTCTTCACGAAGGAGCAGCGTGCGTTCTACGACCATCACGCTTCGGGCGGACCCTCGCTCGACGACCTGTCGATCCTCGGTCCGGTCTACGTGCTCAAGCTGAAGCAACAGCCCGAGGGGTTCCCGCGGAAGATCGTCGGCGAGATGTGGCTCTATCCCGACGGCAAGCGGATCGTCGAGCTGTCGATGAAATGCATGCCGCAGGAGGCGTTCCAGGTCGCGGCCGAGTCTCGCGCGTTCTTCGCGGAGCGAGGGATCGACATGCGCGGGGAGCAGCAGATGAAGACCAAGACGGCGTTGGAGTTCTTCTCCAAGGAGCTCACCGCACAGGCGTGAGCGCGCGAGCGGAGGCCCGAGTGAGCCTCCGCTCGACGCGGTCGATCAGGCCTCTGCGGCCTGCATCGCCTCGAGGTTCTTCGCGATCACCGCGACCGTCTCGGCCAGCCCGTCGGTCGGGCTGAACTCGATCGTCTCGGTACCCGCCGTGAACAGCGGCAGGTGGCCGGGTCGCGCGTAGTAGGCCTCGCCGGCCCTCGCGGTCTCCGACGTGCCGTCGCTGTACCGGTAGGTCAGCTCGCCCTTCACCACCGTGCCCCAGTGCGGGCATTGGCAGTGGTGGTCGGGCAGCCCATGGAACAGCGGCGCCGGGTCCTGATCGCTCGAGAACGTCTCGTACGCGACCGTGTAGCCGCCGAGGTCCTCGGAGCGGCCCTCGTAGCCGTCCACCGCCATGACCTCGCTCGCCGTCTCCTTCGAGACCTTCGCCATGTCGCACCTCCTGTGCGCTCGGGAACGGTGCGACGCTATGAGAGCGGGCGGATCTGGGCATCCGTGCCGGCACGCAACCTCGGCACGTAGGGCTAGACCAGCGCGTGTTCGTGCGCGTAGGCGGTCGCGACCCCGCGTGCGTTGCGTCCGGCCGCGCCGAGCTTCGCGTAGATGTTCGAGACGTGCCGCTCGACCGTACGGATCGAGAGCACCAGCCGCGCGGCGATGTCCTCGTTCGACAGGCCGGAGGCCAGCAGCCGGAGGATCTCGCGCTCGCGGACGCTCAGCCCCGCCGGATCGTCGACGGCCGGTTCTCCGTCGGCACGCGGGATCCACGCCGGCCGCACCGCCCCGAGCGCGGTCAGGGTCGCGGCCGCGGCGCGGTCCTGCTCGGTGGCGCGATCGAACCGGCCCGAGGCGTGCAAAGCGGCCGCGAGCAGCGCGCGTGCGATCGCCACGTCGTAGGGCGCGCCGGCCCGGTCGAAGCGGTCGACTGCGTCCTCTAGGGCCGTGCGGGCGCGCTCGAGCTCACCCGAGGCGATGCTCGCGGCGCCGTCGGCCAGTGAGGCCGAGCCCCTGACCGCCGTCGTCCCGAGGTGGTCGGCGATCTCCGTCAGCGTGGTCGCGGCGGCCCGGGCCGCTGCCGGGGCGCCGGCGGCGGCGTGCGCCCGGGCGAGTAGCTCGAGCCCGGTCGCCCGGCGCGCGCGCTCATCGTCTTCCAGCATCCGCAGGTAGCGCTCCGCGTCGTCGACCGCGCCGGTCGCGTCGCCGCGCGCCAGCGCGAGCTCCCCGCGCCCGAGGGTGGCGAGCGGCTCACCTTGCGCGCGGAAGGGGTCGCGTTCGAGCTCGGCGTACAACGCCGCCGCCTCGTCCAGCCGGCCCTGACGCCGGCGAAGGTCGGCTAGGCGGACGAGCCCGTCGGCCGCGATCGCCGGGCGGGTGCGGCGCAGACGACCGGTGGCGTCCTGCAGCGAGGACTCCGCCTCCTCCCATGCACCGCGCGACAGCAGCACGCCCGCGTACATCGTGCGGCATTGCTGCCCCATCGCCTCGTCGCCGGTGCGCGCGCAATAGGCGGCCATCGCGTCGCACCACTGACCGGCCCGGTCGATGTCGCGAACGCGTTCGCACGCGTTGATCACGAAGCAATAGATCGTCGACGCGAAGATCGGCTCGGTGACCTCGCCGGCGGTCACGGCCGCGCTCGCCTCGTCGAGCATCCGCATGCCGTCGGCGACCTCGCCCAGGGTGACCTGCGCGAGCCCCTCGAGCGCGAGCATCGTCATCTCCGGACCGGTCTCCCTCCGCTCGTGCGCGACCCGCCGGGCCTCTTGGATCGACGGGAGCGCCGCAGAAGGCTGGGAGTCCCGCAGGAGCGTCAAGGAGCCGTCGAACCCCACCGCCAGCGCGTGGATGCCAGCCCCGTCGGGATCGTCTTCGGTCAAGGTCTTCGCGCGGCCGAGCCATCCGCGGACGACGGCGAGCTGCCCGCGGAAGTCGTGCACCGCGATCGCGGTGAACGCCGCGACCCGCGCCGCGGCGAGGTCCTCGCCCGCCTCGCGATACAGGCGATACGCCTGCTCATAGGCCTCGATCGCACCGTCGTCGTCGAGCCACGCAGAGGCCTCGGCCAGCCCCTCGTACGCGTCGGCGCGGTCGCCCATCGCGAGCGCCTCGGTGAACGCCTGACGGGCCTCGGTCCACGATCGCCGTAGGAGCGCGTCACGACCTCGGGCGACGGCTGCCTCGGCGGTGTCCACCGCGGGACCGTACCGAACCGTGGGAGCGCGAGCCAGCTAGAGCGCGGCGCCGGTCGCCGCGTCGAACAGGTGCACGGTCGTCGGGTCGACGTGCAGGTGCAGGGTGCTCCCCTCCGCCGGTCGCGCGTCGGGCGCCAGGCGCACGGTCATCGCGGCGCGGTCGGAGGTCTGGACGAGCAGGGTCGCCTCCTCCGGCTCGATCCGCACGCCCGCGTCGCGCGCCGCGACCCTGCCGTGGACGAGCACCTCGTCGCCGAGCGGCTCCACCACGTCGACCTGGAGCGCGAGCCCCGGACCGCCGTCCAGCTCACCCACGGGCCGCAGGCCCTCGGGGCGGATCCCGACCACAACCTCGCTGTCGCCCTGGCCTTCGCGTACGAACCTGAGGTCGCCGGCCTCGACGTGGCCGTCTCGAACGACTCCCTGCAGCAGGTTCATGGGCGGCGACCCGATGAATCCGGCGACGAACACGTTGGTCGGGTGGTCGTAGACGTCCTGCGGTGCGCCGAGCTGCTGCAGCCGGCCCGCCGACATCACCGCGATCCGGTCGCCGAGCGTCATCGCTTCGACCTGGTCGTGTGTGACGTAGATCGTCGTGATCCCGAGCTGTTGGTGCAGGCGCTTGAGCTCGGCGCGCATCTGCACCCGGAGCTTCGCGTCGAGGTTCGACAGTGGCTCGTCCAACAGGAACACCTTCGGCTCGCGAACGAGTGCCCGCCCCATCGCCACCCGTTGCCGTTGCCCGCCGGATAGCTGCCCGGGGCGCCGCCGCAGGAGCTCTTCCAGCCCGAGCATCTCTGCCATCGAGTGCACTCGCTGCGCCAGCTCGTCCTTCGGGGTCTTACGCTGGCGCAGCGCGAACCCGAGGTTCTTCTCCACCGTCATGTGCGGGTAGAGCGCGTAGTTCTGGAACACCATCGCGATGTCGCGGTCCTTGGGCGGGATGTCGTTGATCACGCCGCCGCCGACGGCGATCGTGCCCGTGCTGATCTTCTCGAGGCCGGCGACCATCCGCAGCGCCGTCGTCTTGCCGCAGCCCGACGGGCCGACCAGGATCAGGAACTCGCCGTCGCCCACCTCCAACGACAGGTCGTCGACCGCCACCATCGGTCCGGGGAACACCTTGGTCACGTGGTCGAAGACGACGTCGGTCATATGGTCAGCCCTTCAGCCCTTGCGTCGCGATCCCGCGCACGAAGTACCGCTGCGCCGCGATGAACAGGATCAGCATCGGCAGCATGCTCATCACGTTGCCGGCCATCAGCAGGTTCGTGTCGTTCACGTGGGAACCCTGGAAGCTCATCAGCCCGAGCTGCAACGTGAACGCTGATTCCTTGTAGATCGTCACGAGGGGCCACAGGAAGTCGTTCCACGTCCACAGGAACTGGATCACCGCGAGCGTCGCGAGCGCCGGCAGCGACAGCGGCAGCACGATCCGGAACAACACCTTGAGCCGGGAGGCGCCGTCGATCCGGGCGGCTTCCTCGAGCTCGATCGGCAGCGTCCGGAAGAACTGCGTCAGCAGGAAGATCCCGAACACGTTCGCGAGGTTCGGGACGATCAACGCTCCGAGCGTGTTGATGAGGTGCATCTGCTTCACGATCAGGAAGGTCGGGATGATGATGACCTGGATCGGGATCAACAACGTCGCGAGCAAGAAGAAGTAGGCGACGCTCTTGCCGAAGAATCGGATCCGCGCGAAGCCGTACGCCGCCAGCGAGCAGAACAGCAGGTTCGACACCACAACGGTCGTGGTCACGATGGTCGTGTTGATGAACCAAGTGCCGAACGGCACGGACGACCAGGCGCGCGGGTAATTCGACCACTGGAACGAGCCGGGCCACAGGATCGGCGGGAAGTGTTGCGTCTGCGCCAGCGACTCGAGCGAGGTCATCACGACCCACACGAGCGGCACGAGCATCACGAGCGCGACCGGCATCAGCAGGAAGTGCCACGCGCTGAACGGGAGCCACCGCGCGCGCGGGCGCTCGACCATCCCGGTTTCGCCCTGGAGCTTGGCGGCGTCGGTCGCCGCGAGGATCGTGCCCATCGCACGGACGTCGGGTTGCACCCTCATGACGAGTAGTGCACCACCCGGTTGCCGAGCCAGAACTGCACGAGGGTGAGGATCAAGATGACGACGAACAGCACGTATGCGAGGGCCGCCGCATACCCGGCCGCGCCGAACCCGTACGAGCTGGTGAAGGCGAGCTTGTAGATGTAGAACACGGGCACGCTGGTGCGTCCCAGAGGCCCGCCCCGCGTGATGAAGAACACCTCGTCGAACAGCTGCACGGCGCTGATCGTCGACCACACGACGAGCAACAACGTCGCGGGTCCGAGGAGCGGCAGCGTCACGCGCCGGAAGATCGTCAACCGGGACGCGCCGTCCACGGCCGCGGCCTCGACCAGCTCGTGCGGCACGCCTTGCAACGCCGCCAGGTAGATGATCGCGTCGAACCCGAGCCAGCCCCAGATGGTCATGATCACGAGCGAGGGCATCGCGCCCTGCGGCGAGTCGAACCATCCGAACGGGCCGAGGCCGATCCCGCCGAGCGCCCAGTTGGCGAGCCCGAAGTTCGCGTCGAACACCCACATGAACATCACCCCGGTCGCGATCGTCGAGACCGCAACCGGGATGAACACCGCGAGCCGGTAGAAGCGGATCAACCGGATCTTCTGATTCAACGCGATCGCGAGGAACAACGCGATGATGATCGACGTCGGCACGAACAGGCTGGTGTAGACCACCGCGTTGACGGCCGCCTGCCTCGCCACGGGGTCGCTCGCGATGTGCGTGTAGTTGTCGAAGCCGACGAACGGCCGGGTCGGCGAGATCAGGCTCGCCTTCTGCAGCGACAGGATGAACCCCCAGATGATGGGGAAGATGCTGAACAGCGCGATCAGGAATACCGCGGGCAGGACGAACAGCCATCCGGTCAGATGATCCGACGTCAGGGCGCGCCGGGCGAAGCCCGGCGCGCCCGTCTGCTGCCTCGCGGCGACCGCCATCGTCAGCCGCCCGCCAACACCTGGTTCACCTGGTTCGCGGCGTCGTCCAACGAGGTCTTCGGGTCGCCTTGTCCGAGCATCACCTTCACGATCGCCTCGCCCATGATCCGGCTGATCTGGTCGTAGCTCGTGATCACGGGCCGAGCCTTCGTCACGTTCGTCAGGTTCTGCGCGAACAGCCCCTCCCCGGGGAACTTCTGGTCGAACGCGTCGAGGAAGCCGGGCTCCTGGACGACGGAGTTCCGGATCGGCAGGTGGCCGCTCTCCATGGAGTCCGCCTTGACCTGCTCGGCGGCGGTGAGCCACTGCATGAACTGCCATGCGGCCTCGCCGTGCCCGTTGTTGTCGAACATCACCCACATGTCGGGACCGGCGATCGTGGCGTGGGAGCCACCGGGGTAGGACGGCATGATCTGCACGCCGTAGTTGATGTCGGGGTAGCCCGAAAGGGCCCACGGGCCGGTCACATCCATCGCGATCTTGCCGGAGTTGAACAGGGTGTCGATCTTCCCGGTGTTCTGCTGGTCGAGATAGATCGACTTGTCGGTGACGGCCATCTGCTGGAGCGTTGTGAGCGCCTGGACGCCCGCGTCGGAGTTGAACGCGGCCTGCGTATTGTCGGCGTTCAGGATGTCGCCGCCCGCCTCCCAGAGCATCGCGTCGTAGTGCCAGACCGTGTCCTCGCTGGCATCGATCGGGAACGCGAACCCGTACTGCTGCTTCGAGGGGTCGGTGAGCGCCTTCGCCGCGGCGGCGAAGTCGTCCCAGGTCCACTTCGCGCTCGGCGGGTCGATCCCGGCCTGCTGGAACAGGTCCTTGTTGTAGACGATCGCGAGGTTATCGATCAGCGCCGGGATCCCGTATACGTGCCCGTCGACGGTAGCGGCCTGGCGGGCGCCCTCCGAGAAATCGCTCCACTTGTAGCTCGGGTCCTGCACCTTGTCGGTCAGGTCCATCACGCCCGGCGCCGTTGCGATCTGCGGCATCGACGTGCCGTACTGGTACGTGATGTCGGGCTGCTCACCGGCAGTCAGCGCGACGGTGAGTTTCTCGAGCGCGTGGTCGTTCGATCCGATGTAGTCGAGGTTCACGTGGACCCCGGTGTTCATCGCGTTGTACTCGTCCACGAGGTCGGTGAGCGACTTGGCCTCGTAGTTGGTCTGGCCCTGGTTGTCGATCACCTTGCCGTACCCGTGCCACATCGTGAGTTCTATCGGGGCGCCGGGGCTGCCGGACCCGCTCGCGGTCGAGCCGGAATCCGAGCTCGACGTGCACGCGACCGCGATCAGGGCGATCGCCGCGACTGCGGGGACGATCAGCTTCTTCCGTGTGCTCCTGCGGCTCCTCATGTGGATCCCTCCTCTTGGAGCACCACCGACCGGGTGAGGTGGCGCGGATGATCGGGGTCGAGCCCGCGGGCTTCCGCGAGCGCCACCGCCGTCCTGTGGATGAGTACGAGTTCTGCCATGGGGTCGAGTTCACCGATCCGGACGGTCGCGCCCGTGGCCGCGACGTCCTCGGCGACCGCAGGGTCGGGTGAGCCGAGGATCCAGACCAGGCTGGAAGGCCCCGCGACGCTGATCGGGCCGTGCCGGTATTCCATCGCCGGGTAGCTCTCGGTGTGGGCCTGCGCCGCCTCCCGGAGCTTGAGCGCTGCCTCGTGCGCGATCCCCACGCTCCAGCCGGCGCCCAGGAACACGAAGTGGTCGAACGCCGCCGGGTCGTGGGGAAGGGGCGTCGCGATCGCGCGCTCGGCGTCGGCGATCGCGGGCTCGAGGTCCTCGCCGAGGTGGGCGCGCAGGAGTGCGAGCGAGCTGGTCGCGAACCTGGTCTGGACGACCGATCGCTCGTCGGCGAAGCCCAGCGTGATCAGGTGGCCGGCGAGCTTCGCGGCCGGCGAGTCGGGCACGGCGGTGATCACCGTCGTGAAGGTGGCCTCGCGCTGCATCCGCTCGATCGCGCGGAGCGCCTCGGTGGTGGTGCCGCTGCGGGTGATCACGATCGTGCGGTCGATCGGCCGTTCGATCGGGAGCTCCGTCGGGGTGAAGGCGTCGGTGACGCCGAGGGCCCAGTGCAACTCGGCCCGACGGGCGGCGTAGGCCTGCGCCATGAACCAGCTGGTGCCGCAGCCGAGCGCGACCACCCGTTCTCCGGCGTACGGGAGGGCGAGCACCGACTCGGACGCCAGCGCCGCCGCCTCGCGCCAGCACGCCGGCTGGGAGGCGATCTCCTCCGAGGTCAGGCTCATCTGCTCCGGAGGCTATTGCTCGATAATGTTCGGAGTCAAGCTGGAACGTGCATGAACGCGCAGGCCCGGTGTATCGTCCGCACGTGCACCAGGCGGAACGTCTGTCGGCGATCCTCGCGGATCTCTCGGCCGATGGGAGCGTCGAGGTGACCGACCTTGCGTCGCGCCTGGACGTCTCGGCGGCCACCATCCGGCGCGACCTCGAGCTGCTCGAGGAGCAGCGGCTGCTCGCACGCACGCATGGCGGCGCCGTCACGATGGGCGTGCTGTACGAGCTCCCGCTGCGCTACAAGGGGGCGCGGCATCACGACGAGAAGCGCAAGATCGCGCAGGCGGCCGCCACGATGGTCACCGACGGCATGTCGGTCGGTCTCACGGGCGGCACGACGTGCACCGAGGTCGCGCGCGAGCTCGTCGACCGCGAGCGGCTCACCGTCGTCACGAACGCGTTGAACATCGCGAGCGAGCTCGCCGTGCGTCCGAACCTGAAGCTCGTCGTCACAGGCGGGACGGCCCGTCCCGAGTCGTACGAGCTCGTCGGCCCGCTCGCGGAGGCTTCCCTCGCGGGCCTGCACCTGGACCTCGTCGTGATCGGGGTCGACGGGATCGACGCCGAGGCCGGCTGCACCACCCACCACGAGGTCGAGGCGCACACCGACCTCGCGTTGATCGAGCGCGCGCAGCGGGTGGTGGTGGTCGCGGACTCCTCCAAGATCGGGGACGTGGCCTTCGCGAGGATCTGTCCCGTGACGCGCGTCGACACGCTGATCACCGACCGCGCGGCCAACGTCCGGTCGCTCCGTGCGCTCCGCGACGCCGGTGTGACCGTCGAGACGGTGTGATGCGCGAGCTCCCGCTCCGCGCCTACCGGCCGCGGCAGATGGTGCGCCGCGAGCAGACGCCGCTCGCTGCGCGGCCACCGTTCCCGATGATCGACGCGCACAACCACCTGGGCCGCTGGCTGACGGGCACGTGGTCGGTGCCCGACGTCGGCGAGCTCGTCGCACTGATGGACGAGCTCGGCATCGAGTCGATCGTCAACCTCGACGGTATGTGGGGCGACGAGCTCGACGCGAACCTCGACCGGTACGACCGGGTGCACCCGGGTCGCTTCGCGACGTTCGCACAGTGGGACCGGACGCTTGTTCGGGCGCGACGGATGGAGCGAGCTCGGCGTGCTGATCGCCGACGCGTTCCGGCGCGGTGCACGCGGCTTGAAGGTGTGGAAGGACCTCGGGCTGCACCTGCGGGATGGGAGCGGCGCGCTCGTGATGCCCGACGACGAGCGGCTCGATCCGGTGTGGGACGCGGTCGCCGTCGCCGGTGTGCCGGTGACGATCCACGTCGCGGACCCGGTGGCGTTCTTCGAGCCGCTGGACGAGCGCAACGAGCGGTTGGAGGAACTGCTCGAGAACCCGGACTGGTGGTTCGGCGATCGGGAGCGGTTCCCTGCGTTCGACCGGATCCTCGAAGCGCTCGAGGCGTTGGTCGCGCGCCGCGCCGACGTCACGTGGATCGGCGCCCACGTTCTGTGCGCCGCCGAGGACCTCGGTTGGGTCGACCGGATGCTCGCGACCTACCCGAACGTCCTGGCCGACGTCGCGGCGAGGATCGCCGAGCTCGGGCGGGTGCCGCGCGCGACCCGCGACCTGTTAGAGCGCCACCCCGACCGGTTCGTGTTCGGCACCGACGCGTTCCCACCCGACGCGGCGACCTATGCGGTGCACCGGCGCCTCTTCGAGACCGCCGACGAGGCGTTCCCGTACGACGCGGATCCCGAGGAGCCGCCCAGCCAGGGACGCTGGACGATCAGCGGGCTCTCCCTGTCCGACGAGGCGCTCCGAGGGCTCTACGGCGAGAACGCGCGCCGGGTGATCTTCGGGGGCGGCCCGTGATCGTCGTTCGTCCGCTCGATGCCTCCGATCTCGACGCGGTGATCGCCGGCTTGACCTCGCGCGCGCCCGAGCAGTTCCGCCGGCGTCTCATCCAACAGGAGCGCGGTGACGTGGTGTGGTTCATCGCATGGTTCGAGGGGCGCGCGATCGGCTTCGTCGGCGTCGGCCTGCACAACGACCGCGATATCGACGAGATGCTCGAGGCCCGCGGGTATGCGCTGGTCGAGGACCTGTTCGTAGAAGAGGCGTACCGGCGGCGCGGAACGGCGCGTGCGCTGATGGAGGCGCTCGAGCGGTTGGCCCGGGCCGAGGGCATGCCGGGTGTGATCCTCGACACCGGCGTCGATGAGTACTTCGCCGCAGCGCGTGCCTTGTACGCGTCGCTGGGGTATCAGGATCAGGGTGGTATCTACCTCGGCGGCTGGAGCGATCCCGATCGCCCAGGCGTCCACTTCGTCGATCCGCTCACGACCTGGATCAAGCGGTTCTGATCACGCGCGCGTCAGGCTCCTGACCGTCTCCGGGCTCGCGCGGCTCCGAGGGTTCGGCGGATCTCGGCCGCAACTTCCTGGGTGTGATGTCGGGCGCCGCGGGCGTCGTCCAGCCGCGCCAGATCGCGACGGATCGGAGCATCACGACGAGCACGATCACCGCGATCTCGGCGGTGAGCTTCTGCACGTCTAACCCCCGCACGAGGAACACGTAGCCCGCGGAGGCGAGCGCGGCGACCGAGGCGAACGGTGATGACCGCTGGAAGGCCTCTGGCGGGATCTGGCCGGTGAACAGGTCGCGCAAGAGCCCTCCGCCGATCCCGGTGATCACCCCCAGCATGATCGCCGCCGCGACCGGCAGGCCGCCGGACAGGGCTTTCTGCGTGCCGATCACCGCGAAGAGCCCGAGCGACAGCGATTCCAGTCCGTTCATCGGCCACCGCAGCCAGTGGATGGCCGACGCGAAGAACGCACCGAACACGGCCGCGACCACGACCGCGACGAGGTACGCGGGGTCGGTGAGGGCGGCCGGGACCGTGGAGAGCAAGATGTCGCGGATCATGCCGCCGCCGAGGCCGGCCACGATCGCGATCGCGAGGACCCCGACGAGATCGAGGCCGCGGCGGGTCGCGAACAGCGCGCCGGCGATCGCCCCGACGACGACCGCCGACAGCTCGATCCACAGCGGCGGGTTGATGATGACGTCCGCGATCATGTCTGGTTCCCGCGCCATTCGTTCAATGCGACAACGCCGCCTTGGTCTCGATCACGGCCACCCCGATCGCGAAGACGACCGCCGCCTCGATCAGCGCGCGCGCCCACCCGGCTCCCGCCGCTCGCGCCAGCGCCAGCGAGATCAGCGAGGTGCCGATCACCACGCCCCAGCGAGACAAGACCAGCGCGGCCGGGGTCTCGAAGGCGAGGAAGGGCAGTGTGAGCACGAACGCCACGCCGACGGCCGCACCGACCTCTCGCAGACCCTCGGCGGCGTCGCTCCTGTGGAAGGCGCCTCGCGCGATCGCCGCCGTGATGGTCTGTGCGTACCAGTGTGCGAGCGCCAGGCCGACCGCCGTGCCCCAGAGCGCCCCGATCAGGACGGCTTTCGACTCGTCAGACGACGCGGCGGCGAGCTCAGCGGCCAAGGTCACCGAGACGTAGAAGGCGACCGTCGCCACCTCTCGCGCGCGGTTGCGACGGGCGACAGGTCGGGACCGGCCGTCATCGGCGCCGAGCCTAGCCCCTCGGATCGATCTCGGCGGTAGACGCGCTCGCCCCTGGGTGCGCTGCCGGCCCACTCCGGCACGTGCTCGAACACGCCGGCGTCGGGGTCGATCCGCTCGAAGTGAACCCGGCGCGCTCGGCGGTCCGGGCCGACGCGGCGTTGTCGACGTCGCAGCGAAGCTCGATCCGGTCGAAGCCGAGCCGCTGAAGGCCGTATCGGCGAGCAGCCGCACGGCTCGAGCTGCGTATCCGCGGCGACGATAGGCCGGCGCGATCGCGTAGGAGATGTCGGCGCGGCCGGCCGGGCGCCGGCCGCAGCTCCGCCATCCCGATCGCCTCGCCGTCCGGTGATCGACGGACCGCGAACACGAGCTCCTCGCCCGAGGTCCAGGCTCGGCGCCACCGCTCGGCGACCTCCTCACCGTGCCGGCGCCGCGCCTCGGGGTCGGGATCGACGGGCGGCTGGTCGAACCACCGGCGATGGTCCTCGTCCAGGTTGAAGTCACCGATGGCCACACCGTCGGCGACGCTGAACGGCGTCAGCCACACGACCCCGTCGGTCAGCGTGGGCTGGTCGGTCACCGGCGTCGCGCGATCACCCAGAAGAAGGCCTCGGTCCCGCCTTCAGGGTCGGGGTTCTCGCGCACCTCGGCCAACTCGAGCTCGAACCCGGCCTCGCGCAAGCCTTGCTCGGTCGCCTCCCGGCCGATCCCGCCGAAGAACATCGGCACGCCGAGCCAATCGGCCTCGACGTCATCACCCGGCGTGAGCGGGAAGTTCGCGCAGAACACGCCGCCGGCCCGGAGCCAGGACGCGACCCGGCCGTACGTCGAACGGTGCTCGGCGGCGGGCACGTGGCCGAACACGTACAGCGACACGACGGCGTCGAACGATGAGTCCGGAAGCTCGAGCGTCGTCAGGTCGTGCTCGAGGAATGTGCCGCTCGGCACCCGCTCGCGCGCGAGCGCCAGCATCGTCGTCGACACGTCGACACCGGTGTACCGCCGGCCGTCGGCGAGCGCGATCGCGTCCCACCCGGGGCCGCACCCGAGCTCCAGCACGCCGGCGCCGGCGGGGATCCGCGCAACCGTCTCGACCAAGAACCATGCGCGGGTGCTCTCATCAGGCTCGTCGGTCGCCGGCCGGTACGCGTCGCCGAGGATGTCGTAGCCCTCGCGGACGATCTGCTTCGGGTCGCTCATGCCGAGAGCTCCCGGTCGGCCAGGTTCGCCGCCGCGACGACATCCTCCGGCCCGAACAGCTGGGTGGCGCATCGACTCTGGTCGAACACGCGGCGATGGTAGTCCGCGACCGTCTGCACGCAGGAGAACCGGTAGAAGGGGAGGGGCTCGATCGATCCCCACGGCGCCTGATCGAGCATCCGGTCGCGCTCCTGAACCCGTGATCCGGCGTCCGCGACCAGGTCGGCCGAGAGTTCATCGGTGCCTCCCGGCTGGCCGGAGTTGAAGGCCGAGCTTCGGTCGACACTCGGGTGAGCACGCGTGAGGCGTGGCATGGCTCACGGTATGGTGGGCACATCGGCGCTCCCGCACGGCGACGGCTACGTCTGAGACCTGGTGCCCTGGTGGCGTTCGCATGCGCTCTCGCGGCGTGCACATCGGGGAGCACCATCTCGTCTTCGCAGAACACACCTGCAGCAACCTCGCTGCCGGCCTCGAGTCAGTCGCCAAGGTCGCTGCAGGGCTTCGACAATATCCAGCACGTCATCGTCATCGTGCAAGAGAATCGGTCGTTCGATCACTACTTCGGCACGTTCCCAGGGGCCGACGGGTTCCCGACGAAGAACGGGCACTTCACGACGTGCGTACCCGACCCAGTGGCGGGAGGGTGCGCATCGCCGTATCACGACACGGGGCTGTGGGACTACGGCGGTCCCCACGAACAGACCGCCTCTCTGGCCGATGTCAACGGCGGACAGATGGATGGCTTCATCACGTCGGTGGTCGACGCGGGTTACACGTGTTCCGTAGACCGATCCTCGCCGCTGTGCCTGAAGCACAATGGCCCCCAGGGGCAGCCCGATGTCATGGGGTATCACGACGCGCGCGAGATCCCGAACTATTGGACCTGGGCGTCGACCTACATGCTGCAGGACCACCTCTTCGCGCCCACCGATTCGTGGACGCTGCCGTCGCACCTATTCCTCGTGTCGGGATGGTCGGCCAGCTGCTCGGATCCGTTACCGCCCGATGAGCTGCCGGTCCGACGTGTCCTTGTGGCCTCAGGTGACGAAACAGCGCCAAGGGGCGACCAATCCGTTCTACGCCTGGACCGACATCACCTATCTGCTGCACGCCGCGGGTGTGAGCTGGCGGTACTACGCGGGGGAGCACCTCGTGCGCGAACCTGCTGCCCCGCGGACGGCGCCTCCAACGTGCGTGCAGAATCCTTTGCCGTGGTTCGACGACGGTGCGCCAAAACCACCAACTCGGCAACATCGGGACGCATCGGGACTTCGTAGACGCGGTGCGAACGGGCACGCTGCCGTCGGTGTCGTGGCTCGTCCCGGGCAACGGTCTATCAGCGAGCACCCCGGCTCGGATGGGCCGCTGACGAAGGACAGACCTACGTGACGAAGATGGTCGACGCCGTCATGCGCGAGTCCGTACTGGGACAGCGTCGGCGATCTTCCTCACGTGGGACGACTGGGGCGGGTTCTACGATCACGTGAAGCCACCCGAGGTCGACGTGCAACGGTTACGGCCTGCGCGTGCCCGGCATCGTGGTCTCGCCGTGGGTTCGTCCGGGCACCATCGACCACCAGACGCTCTCGTTCGACGCGTATCTGAAGTTGATCGAGGATCGGTTCCTCGGTGGACAGCGACTTGACCCCTCCACGGATGGACGCCCCGACCCACGCCCCACGGTGCGCGAGGACGTCGGGATCCTGGGCGATCTGCGGAACGAGTTCGATTTCACGCAGGAACCACTGCCGCCAACGCCGTTGCCGTTGCACCCGCCGCCCGGGCCCGCGTCGGTCCCACAGGGATAGCGCCGCACCGTAGCTGGATTTGACGATCCGCCGGATCAGGACGTTCTTCGCGACGTGACAGACATCGGCAGGTCGGGCGGTTCGATATCCGGTGTCAGCCGCGGCGGATCGGCTCCGGGATCAGCTCGCCGTGGGCCTCGATCAGGTCGTCAACCATGTTGACTATCTGCTCGGTCGTCAGCGTCGAGGCGGTGTTGGGGTCAAGGAGCGCTGCGTGGTACACGTGCTCGCGCGACCCCTCGACCACCGCGCGCACCGTCAGCTCCACGGGGTTCAGGAACGTGCGGTTGAGCCCGAGGCACTGCGGCGGGATCGGGCCGACCCGGCGCGGCTGCACGGCGCCGTCGGCGACCGTCACCGGTACCTCGACGCACGCGTCGGTCGGGAGCCCGTCGATCAGCGCGTCGTTTCGCACGTTGCCGTACAGCTCCGCCGGCGTCCCGGTCTCGAGCGCGAAGATGAACTGCGAGGCCAGCTCGTTGTTCCGCTCGAGCTCGATCTCGGCCCCCGCGTCGAGCTCCGCCTTCAGCGCCGCCCATTCCTCGAGGTTCTCGTCGCTGCGACGGATGTACTCGTCGATCTCGCTGCGGAACCGCTCCACCTGATCGGGATGGTGCAGGAACCACGGCACGTACTCGCTCGAATGCTCGGAGCTCTCGGTGGGGAAGTACCCGAACCGCCGGAAGATCTCGACGCGCACGCGCCGGCCGAGTCCCTCGGGGTCGGCCTCGATCGCTGCCCGCACCCGTGGGTAGAGGTCGTCGCCCGTCTTCCGGTCGCGGAACACGTAGACGAAGCACTGGTGGTTGAAGCCGGCGGTGAGGAACTCGACCTGTTCCTCCGGCACGCCGGCGAGCTCCGCGAGGAAGCTGTGCGTGTCGCGGACGCTGTGGCACACGCCGATCGTGTTGGCGGCGGGCCAGTTCGAGCCCGGCCCAGATCCCCCACGGCACCATCGCCATCGGGTTCGTGTAGTTGAGCAGGAGCCCGTCGGGGCACAGGCTCGCCATCTCGTTGCCCATCGCGATCATCACCGGGATCGTGCGGAGGCCGCGCATGATCCCGCCGATCCCGATCGTGTCGGCGATCGTCTGGCGCAGGCCGTAGCGCTTCGGGATCTCGAAGTCGCGGAGCGTCGCGTCGTACCCGCCGACCTGGATCTCGTTGACGAGGTAGTCGGCGCCGTCGAACGCCTCGCGCCGGTCGGCGTGGGCGCTGACGCGGTGGCCGGCGCCGAGCCGCTCGACCACCTGGTGCGCTGTGCGTTCCGCGTAGGTGAGCCGTTCCGCGTCGATGTCGTGCAGCGCGAGCTCGAGCGTGCCGTGCAGCTCGGGGGCGCTGCAGAGGTCGGTCAGGATGTTGCGGGTGAACTCGACGCTGCCGGCGCCGATGATCGCGACCTTCGCCATGGCGGGAGTCTGCCAGCGCACCCGACCCCGCGTCGAACCCGAACGCGCACCGGGCTGCGCGTTCGCGCCGGTGCCCGCGCCTGGGCGCCGATAGCATCCCCCCGCGATGACCACCTTCATGCTCGCGTTCGATCACCGGCGCTCGTTGCTGACGAGCTTCTTCGAGGTCGAGGACGACCCCGACGAACGGCAGGTCGCATCCGCCCGGGAGATCAAGACCGTGATCGCCGACGGGCTCCTCGCGGCGATCGGTCGGTCGAGGGTCGATCGGGCGGACGCCGGCGGTCTGGTCGACGCCACGTTCGGCGGGATCGCGATCGACCGGCTCCGCACCGCCGGGGTCCGGTTCGCCGTGCCGGTGGAGGCCAGCGGCGAACGCGAGCTGCGGTTCGAGCACGCCGATTGGCGTGAGCGGATCGACGCCATCCATCCGACCTGGGCGAAGGTGTTGGTGCGGTACAACCCGTCCGGTGACGCCGCGATGAACGCCCGTCAGCGCGACCGAATGCTCGACCTGCAGACCGTCGCCCGGGCCCTCCGGGTCGGGTTCCTGCTGGAGCTGCTCGTGCCGCCGGAGCCCGCGCAACGCGCGGAGGACTACGACATCGCGACGCGTCCCGGGCTCGTTGTGCGGGCGATCGACGAGCTCCGCGAGGCGGACATCCAGCCCGACCTGTGGAAGATCGAAGGGCTCGAGCGGCGGGAGGACTGCGCGACCGTCGCCGAGCACGCCGGCGCGCCGTGCGTCGTGCTCGGCCGTGGCGCCGACGCCGATGCCGTTGAGCGGTGGCTCCGCGCCGGCGCCGGCATCTTCGACGGGTTCGCGATCGGGCGATCCATATGGTGGGACCCCGCACGCGCATACGTCGACGGGTCCGCGGACCGCGACGCGACGGTGACCGCGATCGCCGAGCGCTACGGGCACTTCGTCGACGTGTTCCGCGCGGGCGCCTAGTGGCCGGACCATCCTCCGGCCACTGTTAGCGTGGGCGGATGCGCCGACTCCGTGTGTCCCATGCCGCCCAGATCCAGGGGCTGTTCCTGTGCATCGGGCTCGCGATCGCCGCGTTCTTCCCGTTCCTCGCGCTGTACCTCGAGCGCTACCACGGGCTCGATGCGGCCCGGATCGGGGTCGTGATCGCGTGTTGCGCGGCCGCTCGGATGATCGCGAACCCGTTCTGGGGGCACACGGCCGACACGCGCTGGGGACGCCTGACCGTGCTCCAGATCTGCCTGGCGGGATCGGCCGTGGCGGCCTTGCTGTTGAACGTCCACTGGGCGTTCGCCGGGATCGTCGTGACGGCGGCGATCCACTCGGCCTTCCTCGTCGGCCCCGGTCCCAACATCGACGCGCTGGCGCTCGCCCATCTCGGCGAGGAGCACATGTCGGACTACGGGCGGATCCGAGGATGGGAGAGCCTGACGTACGCGGCGGGCTGCCTGTGCTTCGGACTGGTGCTGGAGCGGTATGGGATGGGCTGGGCGATGCCGATCTTCGCGGTGTCGGCGGTGCTCGTCCTGGCGTGGTCGACCACCGTCGACCGGGACCGGCCGACGGAGCTCGAGGATCACGGGCGGATGGGCGCGGTGGGGGCGGTGTTCCGCGAGGCGCCGCGCTTCTGGGGGTTCCTGGCGGCGGCGCTCCTCGTCTGGATCGGTTTCAACGCCGCGTGGAACTTCCTCGCGTTGCGGATCTCGGACAACGGCGGCGGTGCGCTGCTGATCGGGCTCGGGACGGCGCTGGGCGGCGTGATCGAGGTGCCGACGATGCGGAGCTCCTCACGGCTGCAGAAGCGCCTCGGCCTGCGGCGGGTCTACATGCTCGGGTGTGGGGTCTACGCGCTCGGGTTCCTGCTGTGGGGGTCGGTCTCGAACCCGACGCTGCTGTCCGTGCTCACGGTGCTCGAAGGCGTCGGGTTCAGCCTGTTGTTCACAACAGGGGTCGTGATCATCGGGCGCCTGCTGCCGTCGAACCTCTACGCGACCGGGAACGCCGTCTCGTCGATGGTGGGGTTCGGGATCGCCCCGATCATCGGCGCCGGGATCGGCGGCTTCATCTATCAGCACCTCGGCGCGCCCGTGCTCTACGCGTCGGCGTCTGCGCTGGCCGCGAGCGCGGCCGTCGTGGCGTGGTTCGCACTGAACACGCCCGCGCTTCGCGAGGGACGATCCGAGGACGTGGACGACGTGGTGCCGGTGACGCTCCCGGACACAGGACCGACGGTATGAGCACCGGCGCCGATCCGCACGCGCGCGTCGAGGCCGTGTTCCCGGAACTCGGCGCGCGGGACGTCCGCGCGATCGGCACCGGGTGGACGGTGGACACCTACGAGGTCGACGGCGACTGGATCGTGCAGTTCCCGCGGGACGCGCGCGCGGCGGAGCGGTTGCGCGCACAGATCGAGACGCTGCCCGAGCTCGCCGCGGAGCTCTCGGCGCTCGTGCCCGAGCCGACCCATGTGAACCAGGCGATGCCGGCGATCGCCTATCGCAAGATCGACGGCGCGCCGCTCGACGAGGCGCCCGACGGCCTGTGGCCCGAGCGCCTCGGCCGGTTCCTGTACGACCTGCACCTGATGCCGCCCGAATACGTCGGGCTGCGCGGCGGTGGTGCGGCCGACACGCGCGCCGCGCACCGAACGGAGCTCGACACGTTCCGCGAACGCGTGCTGCCGCTGCTCGAGCCCGGCGAGGCCGGGTACATCGCCGCGCGCTTCTCCGCGTATCTCGATGACGACGACCTCTGGCGGTTCGCGCCCTGCCTCGTGCACGGCGACATCGGACCGGAGCACGTGCTCGTCTCGGCGCACGGGGATCTCGTCGGCGTGCTCGATTGGGAGGAGCTGACCGTCGATGATCCCGTCGCGGACTTCGCCTGGCTGCTCAACGAGCGACCGGAGCAAGGCGAACGCGCGCTCGCGGCCTACGGCGGGGCGCCCGATCCGGCGTTCCGGATGCGCGGCGCGTTCCGCTGGGCACTGATGCCGTTCCACGAGGTCGTCTACGGGCTGGACTCCGGGCAGGAAGGGTTCGTGGCCAGCGGGATCGAGGGCATCCGCAAACGGGTCGGCGGACTCGAACTTCGTAGGTGACGACCTGCAGGTTTGCGGTTCACGTCAACCGACCGGACCATGTCGATATCACCACACGAGGAGGCTCCGCATGGTCACCGCGTACATCCTGATCCAGACCGAGGTCGGGAAGGCGTCTCAGGTCACCGACCAGATCCGCGAGATCGAAGGCGTGATGGTCGTCGACCCCGTCACGGGCCCCTACGACATCGTCGCGCGCGCCGAGGCCGCCGACCTGGATCTGCTCGCCAAAGGCACCGTGATGCCGATGCAGGACCTCGACGGCATCACACGAACACTGACGTGCCCCGTCCTCCAGCTCTGATCGGGCTGCGTCAGTCGTCCACCCGCACCGGGAAGGGGAGCGCCACCGGATCGACGTAGGGCGGGTTGCCCTCGTCGTCGAACCTGTCCATCCGGAAGTCCTCAACGCGTTCGACAACGTGGGTCGTGGTATCGAGTGCGAGGTCGGTGGCGATCCGTGACACCGCGGGGCCCCACATCATCCCGTGGCCGCACACGCTCGCGATCGTTGCCCCGTCGACCGTCGTGCCGTCGCGAAGCACGAGCGGGCCGACCAACGGCAGGTGGTCGGGTGTGTACTCGATCGTGGCCGCCCAGGCCTTCTTGATGCCGAGGTCGCGCGTCGCAGGCACGAGGGTCGCGAGCCGTCGTTGCATCCGCCGGAGGTACGCCCAGTCGATCGATCGTCCCGGGCCGGGCTCTTCGTCGGGGTTCGACATCCCCCACAGGAACCCGCCCTCCTCGGGGCGCCAGTAGATGCCGGCGCCCATGTCGAAGGCCATCGCCGTGGTGTCGGCGTGCAGCGCCGGTGAGGGCTCGGTGACGACGACCATGTGCCGCGCGTAGCCGACCCACGCGCGCGCGCCCGCGGCGGCCGCGACCGACTGGATCGCCGGCCCACCGGTGAGGATCACCGTCCCGGTCGCGATCGTGCCCGCCGACGTCTCGACGCCGGTGACGACCCGATGGCCGCGACGCCCAGCTCGCGTGCGCAGACCGACGTAGGTCACCCCCTCGCGGAGCTCGACGCGGCGCCGCTGCATCGCGAGGCCGTACGCGCGCACGTTGCGCGGCGGATCGACCCACCCGTCGGTGGCGACGTAGGAGCCGCCGCGGAACCGGCCGCCGGTCATCGCGGGGATCAACCGCCGCACCTGGGCCGCGTCCATCCACGAGACGTCGAGTCCGATCTCGCGCTGCATCGCGATCCGCTCGTGCGCGGCGCGTTCTTCCGCGGCGGTGGTCGCCATGATCACGTACCCGCGGCCGACGAACCCCGAGTCGGTGTCGTAGCGCGCGCGCTGGCGTTCGTAGAAACCGATCGACCAGGCGCCGAGCCGGACGGTGTCGGGCGTCCCGCCCTGTGCGCGGACCATCCCGGCGGCGCGGCTGGACGCGCCCGACCCCGCGGTCTCGCGCTCGAGCACGAGCACTCGCTTGGCGCCCGCCTCGCGTGCGAACACCGAGGCCCAGCCGCCGATCGTCCCGGCGCCCACGACCACGACGTCCGCGCGCTCACCCGCCATCGGCTGCGAACCCTACCGCGGGCTCGGGCGAACCGGTGTCCGATGACGGCTACGCTTCCACCGATGGAGCACGCCCCGACGCGGCCCGACGCCCGCACGATCCGCGGCGAGGTGCTCGTGGTGCTCTCGCTGTCGGTGCTCGCGAGCGCCGCCTACGCCATCGTCTCGCTGTTCCAGGGTCCGTTGAAGGGCGTCACGGTGACGTCCGCCGACCAGAACCCGTTGTTCGCGAACCAGCTGATCGGGTTCGTGTTCGGTCTGGCGCCGGTCGCGCTCGTGATCCATCTGCTGCATCGCGACGGCGAGGGCGCAGGGTCGATCGGGCTCGCATGGAACGACGGGCCTCGCGATCTCGCGCGCGGGGTCGCCCTGTTCGCCGTGGTCGGCACCGTGGGGCTCGGCATCTACTACGCCGCCGTCAAGCTCGGGGTGAACCGGTTCGTGGTCCCGGCGCCGCCCGACCACCATTGGTGGACGTGGCTCGCCGTCGTGATGACCGCCGCCGGCGCGGCGCTGCTCGAGGAGATCGTCGTCCTCGCGTACCTCGTGACCAGGCTGAAGCAGCTCGCGTGGTCGACCGTCGCGATCGTGGCGACGAGCGCGCTGCTGCGCGGCTCCTATCACCTGTATCAAGGGTGGGGCGGGTTCCTGGGCAACGTCTTGATGGGAGCGCTGTTCGCGGTGTTGTTCCTCAAGTGGCGCCGCGCGTGGCCCTTCGTGATCTGTCATTTCCTGATCGACGCGAGCGCGGCCGCCGGGTGGCTGCTCACCCACGGGCACCCGCCCGGACTGTGATCCCCTACTGTCCGTCGCGCGGGATCGTGCGATCCCAGCGTTTCGAGAAGCGTTCCTGCCCGTCCTCGTAGGCGGTGAGCTCGATCGAGACGGTGTACGCCTCGGCGGTGGAGTCGACGCGCAGACGCGACTGCGTGCGAACGGTGGCCTCGGGGAACTCGATCTCGAACTCGCCCTCGCCGTCGGAGAAGGCGACGCCGGGATCGGTGGTCGACGCGCCGACCGTGCCTTCGTAGCGGTCGCGGTACGCGCGTGCCGCGCCCTCGTTGGTGCTGGTGCCGCCGTACCCGGTCCGAGCGACGTGCACGCCGTCGGCCGGCTCGTCGACCTCCCAGCGCCACCAGCCCTCGTCGTCGCTCTCCAGGCCGTGCTGGTGTCCGGTCACGACCCGGATCGCCGGCGGGTCCGCGACCGGCGGACCATCGAGCACCGGCAGCTCGAGCATCGCGGAAGCGCGATCGATCGCGAGCGTCGCTGCGTACGGCGGCGGCCAGGCGTTCGGCCAGTCCGCCCCGGCGATATCGAGGCGGATCCGATGGCCGGGCTCGAACGTCCAGGCGATCGCCTCGAGCTGGAGGTCGAGCTCGAACGGCTCGCCGGGAGCCACCGGTTCGTCGCGGTGCGCGATGTTCGTCATCCCGCGCACGACGAGCGACGAGGCGCCGTCCGGGAACACGTCGGTGATCTTGGCCGACACGTAGGCGATCGGCCGGTCCGAGGTGAGCGTCAGCCGCAGGTGCGGATGCCCGAACATTTCAAGCTCCTCGCCGAGCGGCGCCCAGGTGTAGGTCAGCGAGCGCTCCTCGTCCGGACGCTGGTCGGCCGATTGACCCCACGGGAGTCCGCCGGCGCACGAGATCCACGCGGTGACCCCGACATCGCCGGCGACCGTGAGCGCGTCGGTCGGGCCCTCGCCGGCGACGCCGCCGGATTCGGCGTCGCCGAGGGCGAGGTCGCGCGTGCGGAGTCGCTCCGGCGGCCACGTCGGCTCGGCGCGCCAGACACCGCGGACCTCGCTCCGCAACGGGTCGGGCGCGGTCGAGCGCTGTTGGTAGACCACGATCGGTGGCTCGCGGTCGATCCCGTTGTCGATCCCCTTCAGCCATCGGTCGAACCACCGAAGGATCTCGCCGGTGCCGTCGATGTTCGGTCCGGGCCGGCAGCTTTCGGGTGAGCCGTGCGACCACGGGCCGATCAGCAGCCGGACGGGCGCCTGCATCCGCTCGAAGGAGCGCAGCGCGATGTTCGTGTACCCGTCGGCCCAGCCGCCGACGATCATCGTGGCCGCGCGGATCGAGGCGATGTCCTCACGCACCGAGCCGTAGCGCCAATAGTCGTCGCGCCGCTGATGCGCGAGCCAGGTCAGCACCCAAGGCTCGGTCCGTTCGAGCCGCCGCTGCCACTCGTCACGCCAGTCCTCGCCCCAGAGACCGGGCACCGGCGGCAGCGCGTTCATCGCGACCATATACGTGGGGTAGTCGACGAGGTCGACGTGCTTGAGCGCGCCACCGTAGTAGTGGACGTCGTCGTCGTAGCGGTCGTCCGAGGCGAAGATCGGCACGATCGCCTTGAGGGCGGGCGGGTTCTCCAGCGCGGCCTGCAGCGAGTTGAAGCCGCCATAGCTCGTCCCGAACATCCCGACGTTGCCCGAGGACCAGTCCTGCGTCGCGAGCCAATCGATCACCTCGACGAGGTCACGGCGCTCGTCGGCCGAGTACTCGTCGGTAGTGATCCCGCCGGACGAGCCCGTGCCCCTGATGTCGAGCCGGCAGGACACGTAGCCCGTGTCGGCGATCTCGGCGTAGTGGCTCTCGTAGCCCGCGACCGCGTCGTCCTTCCGGTAGGGCAGGGCCTCCATGATCGCCGGCCACTGACCTTCGCCGTTCTCGGGGCCGTTCTCCGGGCCGTTCTCGGGGAAGAACAACGTCGCCGACAGCGAGATGCCGTCGGTCATCGGGATACGGACGTGCTCGCGTCGGGCCATCGTGTCGGCGAAGCCTAGCGGGTCGGAGGTCAGATCCAGCGGCGGAACCACACGATCGTGCGCAGGTGCAGGTCGGTGATGCGACCGGCGGTCAGGATCGGCCAGAACAACCAGAAGACCGCGACCACCGCGATCAGGTAGGCGACCACGAAGGGCCGGAACACATGGGCCCGCGAGATCGCCGGCTCACCGGTCTCCGGATGCAGCGCCACTTCTCCGGTGTCCGGTTCGCGGACGACGATCGTCGCGTCGGAGGCGTCGCGTGCGAGCCACGTGACCGCGAGCACCATGAACGGCACCAGCGGCAGCACGTAGAAGAAGAACGTCGGCCGGGTCTGCACGAACCACGGGAGGTACTGGCCGAGGAAGCCGACGACGATGAACCCCCCGCGCCAGTCCCGGGCTCGACGCCAGGCAAAGAGCACATACGGGAGCGCGATCACGCTCATCCAGAAGATGAACGGGTTGCCGATCGCGAGGATCTGCTCGGTGCTCGTTCCGATGTCCTTCACGTAGAAGCTGATCGGGCGCAGCAGCAGGATCCAGCCGCCGGGATGCGCGTAGTACGGGTGGGTCGGGACCTGCAATCCGGTCTTCGGATCGAGCTTCGTCCACTCGATCCCGTGCTGATGGAAGTCCCAGGTCGCACCCATGTTGGCGACCCAGGCGTGCCAGCTCCATCCGAAGTGATGGAACCAGGGGATCCACGTGATCATGTAGATCGCGATCGGCGTGAGCAGGAGCGCGAGCACGATCCCGAACGACTCACGCGAGACCGCCCGGCCGAACGAGCGCAGCCACGTGCGGTCGCCGCGATGCCGTCGGGTGGTCTCCCACATGTAGGCGAGCACGACGACCGCGAACAGCGCGAAGGCGCCCGACCATTTCACCGCCGTGGCGGCCCCGAGGGCGGCTCCGGCGGCGAAGCGCCACGGCCGCCAGATCGGCGAGACCGCGGGCGGCGGCGGCGTGGGGACGTCGGGTTCGACCGCACCGTCGATCTCGATCGTCCCGGGGTCGGGTGGCGGGTCGGGATCGTCGGGCTCGACGACGGCCGCGGTGTCCTCGGCCACGGTTTGTCGTCGTTCGATCCAGCGCCGGTCGAGCAAGAACAGCACGAACGCCAGCACGATCCACATCTCGAGGTGGATGTCGAGCAGGCCGACGCGAGACATCACCACGTTCAGGTTCTCGACCGCCATCAGCAGGCCGGCGACCGCGGTCCACAGGGCCGAGCCGAACAGCAGCTGCGCCAAGACCGCCGTGAACGTGACGACGAGGGTGCCGGCGACCACCGAGGCGATCCGCCAGCCGAATGCACGCATCCCGAAGGCCTTGATCCCCATCGCGATCTCCCACTTGCCCAACGGGGGGTGCACCCACGAGCCGACGTCCCACTTCTGCTGGCGCCAGTACTGCTCGTCGCTCGAGTCGATCGTGCAGGTGTCGTTCGACCATCCGACGAGGATGCACGCCGCCTTCGGGTAATACACCTCGTCGAAGACGTAGTCCGACGGGTGGCTGACGTGCACGATCCGGAGCCAGCCGGCGAGGAGGGTGACCGCAGCGATCGCCACGACCGGACGGTTGAGTCGCGACAACGCACGCACGACCTCAGCGTACCCGTGGCGTTCGGCTCGACGGGGCTGCCGCGGGGTGTGGCGCGAGGCTCCGGCGGATCATCGGTCGGCCTTCCGCCGGACGAACTGCAGCCCCTGGAACACCTCGGTGATCGACGCCGACTTGTTGTCCACCAGACCCGTGTCGAGGCCCGCCCGGTGGACCAGATCGAAGTCGACGTCGGTGTCGGTGCGGGCGGCGCGCTTCGGCCACGCGATCCAGAGCCGTCCCGCGGGCGCGATCGCCCCGGCGAGGGGCTCGATCCGCCGGTGCAGCACGCTCGCGCGCGTGACGAAGGCGAGGATCACGTCGAGGTCGCGTCCGGTTCGCGACAGGAACGAGACGCCGTCGGGCAGCGGCGCGATCGCCGTCAGCTCGGTCTCGAGCGCGGTCGGCGCGCTCGAGCACCCGGACGCGTGCGCCCTCGCGGATGCCGAGCTTCTTCCACAGCGGCGTGCCCGAGTAGTCCACGTGGTCGGCGCGCGGCATGCGTGCTCACGATAGCCGGGGCCGGACGGACGTGCGACCATCGGCGCATGGGCGGTGTGCTGCACGTGGTGGCGACCCCGATCGGCAACCTGGGCGATCTGAGCACGCGCGCTCGCGAGACGCTGGCGACCGTCGATCTCGTCGTCGCCGAGGACACCCGCCGCACCGGCAAGCTGCTCGCGACGCTCCGCATCGATGCGCGGATGCGCTCGATGTTCGAAGGCAACGAGCGGCGGCGGACCGAGGAGGTGCTCGCCGAGCTCCGGGACGGCCGCTCGGTCGCGCTCGTGTCCGACGGGGGAACGCCGCTCGTGTCCGATCCCGGGTTCCTGCTGGTTCGGGGGTGCATCGACGAGGGGATCGACGTGCGCGTCGTGCCCGGGCCGTCCGCCGTGGTGGCGGCGCTCGTCGTGAGCGGCCTGCCGACCGACCGGTTCGTCTTCGAGGGGTTCTTGCCGCGGACCGCGGGCGACCGGCGGGCCCGGCTCGCCGAGATCGCCGACGAGCCCCGCACGGTCGTCCTGTACGAATCGCCGCGCCGACTGGCGGCGCTCTTGGAGGCGCTCGAGGCGGCGGTGGGCGAGCGGCGGGTGGCGGTGTGCCGGGAGCTCACGAAGCTGCACGAGGAGGTGCTTCGCGGCACGCCGCGAACGGTGCGGGCCGCGATCGGCGACGCGCCGGTCCGCGGCGAGGTCGTCGTCGTCGTGGAAGGCCGCTCGTCCGAGGCTCCACCCGACGTGGACGCTGCCGTCGCGGAAGCGCGAGGCCTGGTCGACGAGGGCGCACGCAAGCGCGAGGCCGCGCACCGGGTGGCCGAGCGGACCGGCGTGTCGGCGAACGCGATCTACCGCGCGCTCGTGCCCGACGACGCCGCGGAGGGGCTCGGGTGAGGGCGTGCTGACGACCCCGCCCCCGCGGCCCGACGTCCCGTCCCTTCGGGACGGGACGCCCCCGCGTCGCGACGTCGCGAGCCACCCCGTGCCGCCGCGCGTCGACACCGCGCACCGGCGCCGTCGGCCCGACGCGACCCTTCTCACCGTCCTCGCGATCTTCTTGGCGGGCGCGATCGGCGCGGTCGCGGTCGGCGTGGCGGCGCCCGTCCCGAGCCAGGTCGCCGGTCCGGGTCCGTCGAGCGCGGGGCGGCCCGGGTTCTCCGATGACGTGCCGACCGGCCCCGACGGGCCCTTCTCGTTCTTGGCGGTGACGTACGTGGACGGGCAGCGCGAGCCCGTCCGGTGGAACCCCTGCCAGCCGATCGAGTACCAACTCGACGTCGCGCACGGGCCGCCGGAGACGGCCTCGGCGATCTCCGGGGCGCTCGACCTGGCGAGCGGGGCCTCCGGCATCTCGTTCCGGTTCGACGGGACGGTCGATCGCGGGTTCGCCGCGATGCGTCACGGCCGGTACCTGCTCGACCCGATCCGGTCGGTCTACCGGCCGGTCCTGATCGAGGTGGTGCCGCACGCCACGTTCCGCACCTACCGCGTGCCGAAACGGGTCCTCGCGTTCACCCACCCGGAGAAGGGGGTCCAGGGCCATGACGACCAGTGGGTCTCGGGCTACGTCGTCGTCGACGGCGGGGTCCGGTACGCGCGGACGGGCCGCTGGTCGATGGAGCTGGTGATCGCCCACGAGCTCGGGCACCTGCTCGGGCTTGGCCATGTGCAGGCGCCCGACGAGCTGATGTTCAGCCCGCAGGTCGCCAAGGGCGTGATCCCCTCGCCGATCGACGGCTGGGGACCGGGCGACCTCCAGGGGCTCGAGCGGCTCGGCGCCGACCAGGGCTGCCTGCCGCACGTCCGCGTCGGTGGCTGACCATCGGGCCCGCGCCGGGCGCCGGCCAAAGCATCGGAGGACCTGCCGGTACGATGTGCGCCACGATGGGCCGCGACGTCTTCTACATCACCACGCCGATCTTCTACGCGAACGACGTGCCCCATATCGGAACCGCGTACAACGCCGTCGGCACCGACGTGATCGCGCGCTACCACCGGCTCCGCGGCGAGGACGTCTTCCATCTGACGGGGACCGACGAGCATGGGCTGAAGGTGCAGCGCGCCGCCGAGGCGAACGGCGTGGGCGCCAAGGAGTGGGTCGACCAGCTCGAGCCGAAGTGGCGCGAGGTGTGGGCGCGGCTCGACATCGCCTACGACGACTACATACGCACCACCGAGCCGCGGCACCGCGACGCGGTGGTCAAGATCCTCAACGCCGTGCACGACAACGGCCGCGACGACATCTACCTGGGCCACTACGAGGGCCTGTACTGCGTCCACTGCGAGGCGTACTACACGGAGTCCGAGCTCCTCGAGGGGAACCTCTGCCCGATCCACGAGCGGCCGGTCGAGCTCGTCCGCGAGGACAACTACTTCTTCCGGCTCTCGGCGTACGCGGACCGGTTGCTCGAGCATTACGAGCAGCATCCCGAGGCGGTTGAGCCGGCGATCCGTCGCAACGAGGTGCTGTCGTTGATCCGGAGCGGGCTCCAGGATTTCTCGATCAGCCGCACGACGTTCGACTGGGGAGTGCCGTTGCCTTGGGACGAAACGCACGTCACGTACGTTTGGTTCGACGCATTGACGAACTACATCACCGCCGCGGGCTACGCGAGCGATCCCGATCGCTTCGCGCGGATGTGGCCCGCGAACATCCACTCGATCGGCAAGGACATCATCCGCTTCCACGCCGTGTACTGGCCCGCGATGCTGATGGCCGCCGGCGTCGAGCCGCCGACGCAGGTGTGGGCACACGGCTTCCTCACGGTCGGCGGCAAGAAGATGTCGAAGACGAACCTCACCGGCATCCACCCGTTCGAGCTGATCGATCATTTCGGCACCGACTCCTATCGGTACTTCTTCATGCGGCAGATCGCGTGGGGCGCCGACGGCGACTTCTCGTGGGAGGCCATGGTCGATCGCCACAACGCAGATCTCGCGAACGGGCTCGGGAACCTCGCCAGCAGGGTGCTCGCGATGCTCGCGACCAACTACGACGGGGCCGTTCCCGACCCTGGGGCGGTGGGCGCGGAGGACGACCTCCCCGCCGTCACCGCCGAGGCCGCGCGTCTGGCCGACGAGCACATGCTCGCGGTCGACCTCCAGAAGGCCGTCGCCGCGGTGTGGACGATCGTCGACCGCGCGAACGCGTACCTCGTCGAGAGGGAGCCGTGGAAGCTCGCGAAGGATCCGGCGAACGCCGACGAGCTCGCGAGCGTCCTGTACGCGAGCGCCGAGACGCTGCGGATCGTGGCGGTGCTGATCCAGCCGTTGATGCCCGCCGCGGCCCAGCGTCTGTGGGACCAGCTCGGTCTGGCCGGCGAGGTGGCCGACCAGCGTGTCCCGAAGGCTGTGGTGTGGGGCGGCCTCCCGGTGGGTACCGCCACGCACAAGGGCGATGCGCTCTTCCCTCGCCTCGAGGCGGGGGACTGAGCGATCGTCGGGCAACCCGGCGCGTCGACCGGGGGATGAGGCTTCCTACGATCGTGTTTCACGTGAAGCTCACCCTGTTCACCCGAAGTTGAGACCGGGTATCGTCGCTGCCCGATGGGCGCCTCGAACCCTGAACTCCCGGTCCAGTCCACCGCGGTGGATACCCATTGCCACCTGTTCCTGATGGACCAGGAACCTGCAGTCGCGGTCGAGGCCGCCAGGGCCGCTCGGGTGGAGCGGATGATCTGCGTGGGCGTGGACGTCCAAACGAGCGAACGATCGATCCAGATCGCATCCGAGCTCGACGGTGTGCGGGCCTCGGCCGGCGTCCACCCTCATGACGCCGATACCTTCGACGACGGCGCCGCCGCGCGGATCGAGACCCTGCTGAAGGATCCGTCTGTCGTGGGGGTCGGGGAGTGTGGCCTCGACTGGTTCCGGATGCACAGCGAACGCGCGGCGCAGCTGCGGACCCTGGCGGCGCACGTCGAGCTCGCGCGCGACTGTGGAAAACCGATGATCGTCCATGTGCGCGATGCATGGGACGACGCGCTTCGAGTCTTGGATGAGGGTTCGGCCGAGCGTGTGGTGATCCACTGCTTCACCGGCGACGCCGAGGTCGCGCGCGAATGCGAACGTCGTGGCTACTGGCTCTCGTTCGCCGGCAACGTCACGTATCCGAAGAACGCGCACATGCGCGAAGCGGCGGCCGCCGTGTCGCTCGATCGCGTGTTGGTCGAGACCGACAGCCCGTTCCTCGCGCCGCAGCGGCTCCGCGGGACCGACAATTCGCCGCGGAACGTCGTGATCACGCTCGCGGAACTCGCATCGGTGCGTGACGAACCCCTGGAACTGCTCGCCGAGGCCACCGTCGCGAACTCGGAAACGGCCTTCGGGGGTCTCTGACCGCCGCGAAGGGCGTTCGCTCTCAAGGTTGCAGTGAGGGTTGAGGGTTCGATAAGGTGGCCTTCCATGCGACCGGAGGCCACGTTCCGGCCGGGCCATTTCGCACCCAGCCGCTTCCCCCGAAGGCCCTCCCCGTTCTTACGGAGGCAGGGTGGTACGACCGACCCGCGTACGGCGGCTGCGACGTCGTCGTGCGCTGAAGTCTGCGATCGTCGCGGCCGGCGTCGTGCTGTCGGTGATGGTCGTGTCGGGCGCATGGGCCAAGGACGTGACCCTCGTGATCGACGGGCGCTCGCACGCGGTGCGCACGCGATCGACGAGCGTCGGGGATCTGCTGTCCGATCAAGGCGTGCCGCTGTCGATCGGGTTGCAGGTCCAACCGCCGCCGGCGACAACGCTCGCCGACGGCATGACCGTCTACGTGAGTCCGCCGCCGGGCGTGCCGGCCAACGGGTTCTCGGCGGCGGTCACCTCCACAGGTGTGGGGGTCTGGGTGGTGGAGCGGCCGGGAACGGGTTCGTTCGGGAAGGCGAACCCCGGGACCGACGAGGCTTCCGCCTCTGCGGCCGATGTCGGGCCTTCGGGCGTGACCGTGCGGGCCGTCGTGACGGGGAAGGTGCACGACGTCTCGACCAACGCGGAAACGACCGGGGCGCTCCTTACGGCCATGGGGATCCAACCCGACGCTGACGACCGCGTCGTCCCGCCACCCAGCACCCCCCTTCACGACGGCATGACGGTCCGCTACGCCAGCGTGTCGACCTCGACCCATCAGATGACGCTGCCGATCCAGATGCCGGTGGAGACGCGATACACCTCCACGATGACGCCGGGCAACATGGTTGTCCTCACGCAAGGATCGACCGGCACCGAGCGGGCAGCGGTCGAGGTGACGAGCGTCAACGGCCATGTGGTGTCACGTCGGGTGGTGTCCCGCAGCGTCCTGGCGCCGCCCGTGCCCGAGCTTCGGCTGTCGGCCCCCTACTCGATGAGCGACGGTGTGCTCCGGGAGCCAGGCACGGGAGCGACCAGCGAGACAGGCGATGCATCCTGGTACGACCCGCCCTGGAGCGGCCTCACGGCGGCCCACCCGTGGCTCCCGTTCGGCACCCACGTCACGGTCACCGATCTCGTGACGGGGCGCTCCGTTACCGTGGTGATCGATGATCGAGGACCGTTCGGACCGGGGCGGATCATCGACCTCTCGCCCGAAGCCTTCGCCGCCCTCCAACCGCTCGGCCACGGCGTCCTCCACGTCTCCCTCTCCTGGTAGTTCCTCACGTCCGAGCCCCTCGCCGCGCGAGCTGCTCGACGCGTACGGCATCGAGCCGTCGAAGGCGCTGGGGCAGCATTTCCTCGTCGATCCGAACCTCGCCCGAGCGATCGCGGCCGACACGGGCGCGGGTCCGGGCGACCTGGTGGTCGAGATCGGCGCGGGGCTCGGGGCGCTGACGACGGCGCTCGCCGAGCGCGGACCCGACCGCGTGCTCGCGATCGAGTTCGACCGAGCGCTCGTGCCGGCGCTTCGATCGATCGCGTCGGCCCACTCCTCGATCGAGGTGCTCGCCGCCGATGCCACCAAGATCGACTGGCACGCGATCCTCGACGACGGATCGTGGATCGCGTGCGGGAACCTGCCGTACAACGTCGGCACGGCCGTGGTGCTCTCGCTGCTCGAGCGCGCGCCGATGGTGCGGCGGCTCGTCGCGATGGTGCAACGCGAGGTCGCCGACCGGCTCGTGGCGACCCCGGCGTCGCGCGAGCGCTACGGGCCTACCAGCCTGCGCGTCGCGTACCACGCGAGCGCCGCCATCGTTCGTACCGCGCCCGCGTCGGTGTTCTGGCCACGGCCGACGGTCGCGTCGGCCGTCGTTCGGATGGAGCGTCGCGACAGGCCCGCCGTCGACGTCGACCCCGCGGCCCTGTGGGCTGTCGTCGACGGGTCGTTCGCGCAACGCCGGAAGGCGATGCGGGCCGCCCTTCGGCGGTTGGGTGCGACCGACCCGGACGAGGTGCTCGCCCGAGCGGCGGTCGACCCGTCAGCGCGACCCCAGGAGCTCGATCTCGCGGCGTTCGCCCGCGTCGCGGAGGCCCTGCCCGCGTGACGGTCACCCGGCGGGCGCATGCGAAGCTCAACGTCTTCCTCCGCGTCCTCGGCGCGCGCCCGGACGGCTACCACGACATCGAGACGGTGATCTTGCCGCTCGAGCTGCATGACGTCGTCACGGCCGAGCCCTCGGAGGGTTTCGGCATCTCGGTCGTCGGTCCCCGGGCGGGGGAGCTCGTGCGCGCCGGCGGAGAGGCCCTGGTCGAGCGCGCGGCGAGAGCCTGGGCCCACGAGACGGACCGGGAGGCGCCCGACGCGACGATCACGGTCGACAAGCGCATCCCGGTCGCCGCCGGGCTCGGCGGTGGAAGCGCCGACGCGGCGGCAACGATCCTCGCTCTGGACGAGCTCCACGGGACGGACCTTCCTCGCGAGACCCTGCTCGGCATCGCGGCGTCCGTCGGATCCGACGTCCCGGCGCTCCTGCTCGGCGCCCCGGTGTACGCGAGCGGCCGCGGCGAGCAGGTGACCTCCGTGCACGCGCAGACCACGCACTGGGTCGTGGTGCCTGCCTCGTTCGCGGTCCGCACGCCCGACGCCTATGCCTGGTGGGACGAGCACGGCGAGACGGGCCCCGATGCGGGCGCGGTGGTCGCGGCGCTCGAAGCGGGCAACGACGAGAACCTCGGCCCCGCGCTCTTCGACGACCTCCAGTCCGTCGTCGCCGAGCGGCACCCGGAGGTCGCCGACATGGTGCGTGCGCTGCTCGACGCGGGCGCGCTCGGTGCCGTGATGTCGGGCAGCGGCCCCACGGTGGTCGCGCTCGCGCGCCACATGGCGCACGCCGATCAGATCGCCGAGGCCGTGCCCGGCGCCTTCGTCACGGCAGGACCACCCCGTACGATGAACGCGCCCTCCGGGGTCGTCTAATGGCAAGACACGGGCCTTTGGAGCCTGGAATGGAGGTTCGATCCCTCCCCCCGGAACCGTTGCGCATCCTCAGCGATATCCTCGGTCCCGACGGAAGGGGGAGGCATGACATCTGCGGTCTTGAATCCGTACCTGAACTTCAAGGACACCACGCGTGAGGCGATGGAGTTCTATAAAGGCGTGTTCGGCGGCAAGCTCGACATGAACACGTTCAAGGAGTTCCAGGCCTCGCAGGATCCGGCCGACGACGACCTGATCATGCACGCGCAACTGGAGGCCGACGGGATCTTGTTCATGGCGGCCGACACGCCGAGCCACATGGAGTACTCACCGGGCTCGAACTTCAGCATGTCCCTCAGCGGCGAGGACGAGGCCCGGCTCCGTGGCTACTTCGACAAGCTCCAGGAGGGCGGCACGGTGTTGCAGCCACTGGAGAAGGCGTCGTGGGGCGACACGTTCGGCATGCTCGTCGATCGCTTCGGTGTTCGGTGGCTCGTGAACGTCTCGCAGGATCAGTCGTAGTCCGCGCATGATCGAGCCGCTGCCCGATCTGCCGGATGGGGTGCTCGGGTTCCGGTTCACGGGACACGTCACCAAGGAGGACTACGACCAGATACTCGCCCCGGCTCTGCTCGAGCGGATCGGAGACGGCGCGAAGATCAGGCTCGCGATCGTGATCGACGACGGCTTCGACCGTTTCGAGGCGAGCGCGATGTGGGAGGACATGAAGTTCGGGTTCGGGTCGGGCATCACGCATCCGTCCCTGTGGGAACGGACGGCGCTCGTCTCCGACGCGGAGTGGGTGAGTCACGCGATGAGTCTCTTCGGCTGGATGATGCCCGGCGAAGCCCGCGTGTTCCCGTTGGCGTCGCTCGACGAGGCGACCGCCTGGCTCGGGGCCTGACGACGACCCCGATCGACACCGCCCGGCTGCGGCTCGATCCGATCACGACCGACGACGTCGACGCGCTGTTCCCTGTGATGGACGATCCGCGACTGCACACCTTCACCGGTGGGTCGCCGATGAGCCGCGACGCGCTCGCGAAGTGGATCGAGTTCGTGACGCCGGGGCGCTCGCCCAACGGCGACGAGATCTGGTGCAACTGGGTCGTGCGCCGGCGCGATGACGGACAGGTCGTCGGCACCGCCCAGGCGACGATCGTCGGCGAGGAAGCATCCCTCGCCTGGACGGTCGGGAGCGCTTGGCAGGGGCAGGGCTACGCGAAAGAGGTGGCCGCGGCGCTCGCGTGGTGGGCGAAGGCGCACGGCATGGTCTGGCTCCGTGCCGCGATCCATCCGAAGCACGAAGCTTCGGCCGCCGTCGCGGGGTCGATCGGCATGGCGCCCACCCCGGAGACCGTCGACGGGGAGGTCGTGTGGCGTGGGCTCCCGCCCGCGACCTGACCTCCGCTTCCAGCGACGTTTGCCGCGCCCGCGATGGGCTGCGACCATGGTGCCCCCGACAGGGAAACGAGCGCGTTGGCCACGACGAAGACCACACGCACGGAAGCGCTGACCGCGGTGATCCTGGCCGCCGGCAAGGGCAAGCGGCTGAAATCCGCCCGCCCGAAGGTCCTGCATCCGATCTGCGGCAAGCCGGCGCTGTGGCACGTCCTGCAGGCGGCGCTCGGCGCGAAACCGTCGAAGATCGTGGTCGTGGTCGGACACGGCGCCGACGACGTTCGCGATGCCGTCGCCTCGTGGGATCTCACCCCGAAGCCGGTGTTCGTCGAGCAGGAGACGCAGCTCGGCACGGGTCACGCCGTCGCCGCCGCCGAGAAGGCGGTCGGGCGAAGCGCCGACGTCCTGGTGCTCGGGGGCGACTACGACCCCCTCACCGCCGACGACGTCAAGGCCCTCGTCCGCACGCACCGCCGGACCAAGAGCGCCGCGACCATGGCCACAGCGGAGGTTGACGACCCGGGCGGCTACGGCCGTGTGATCCGCGACGGCGACCGGCTCGTCGAGATCGTGGAGCACGCCGACGCGACGCCGGCGCAGCGTGCGATCCGCGAGGTTTGGCTGCTCGCGACGGTCTTCCGGCGGGAGGATCTGTTCCGGACGCTCCCGGCCGTCGGCGACGACAACCGCCAACGGGAGTTCTATCTCAACAGCGTGTTCCCGATCCTGCTCGACAAGGGGGAGTCCGTCGCCGCGATCACGGTCGACACCGGTGGAGTGATGGGCCTCAACTCTCGCAACGGCCTCGCCGCCGTCACGCGCGTGGTCCGGGAACGGATCAACGCGATGCACATGGCGAGGGGCGTGACCCTGCAAGACCCCGGCACCACGTACATCGATGTCGGAGTCACGATCGGCGCGGAGACGACCATCGGCCCCAACACGACGATCGAGGGCGAAACGAGGATCGGCAAGGGATGCCGGATCGGCCCGAACGTGCAGATCGCCGACTCGACGATCGGCAACGGAGCGGCGATCCGGTTCGCGGTCGTCGAAGGCGCGACGTTGAAGCGCAACGTGACCGTCGGCCCGTTCGCACGGATACGGCCCGGCACGACCCTGGCCGACCACGTGATCATCGGCTCCTACGTCGAGGTCAAGAACAGCGACATCGCCGCCGACGCGAAGGTGCCGCACCTGTCGTACGTCGGGGACGCGAGCGTTGGCAAGCGCACGAACATCGGGGCGGCGAACGTCACCGCGAACTGGGACGGCTACGACAAGCACCACACCGAGATCGGCGCCGATGTGCGCACCGGCTCCGATACCATCATGGTGGCGCCGGTGACGATCGGTGACGGCGCCGTGACGGGGGCGGGGTCGGTGATCAGCAAGGATGTGCCGGCGGGCTCGCTCGCCGTCGAACGCACCGAGCAGCGCAACGTCAAGGGGTACCGCAAGCGCAAGGACGCGCAACATCGCGCCAAGGATCGAAGCAAAGGAGGGTAGCCGTGGAGATCATCACCAAGAAGCGGATGATGCTGTACTCCGGCACCATCCACCCGACGATCGCGCACGAGATCGCCGACAACCTCGGGATCCCCGTGAGCCAGGGTGAGCTCCGCCGCTTCGCCTCAGGTGAGATCTACTTCCGGGCCGATGAGTCGGTCCGCGGCGCCGACGTCTTCGTCGTGCAATCGCACTTCGAGCCGATCAACGAGGCGATCATGGAGCAGGTCATCATCATCGACGCGATGAAGCGTGCGAGCGCCAAGCGCATCACCGCGGTCGTGCCGTACTACGGCTACTCCCGGCAGGACAAGAAGACGCTGTCGCGCGAGCCGATCAGCGCGAAGCTGGTCGCCGATATGCTGCGGGTCGCGGGCGCCGACCGGATCGTGTCGGTCGACCTGCACTCCGGCCAGATCCAGGGCTACTTCGACGGTCCTTTCGACCACCTCACCGCGCTGCCGCTGATCTCCACCTACTTGAAGGACGAGCTCGGGCTTTCCGGCGACGACCTGGTCGTGGTCGCCCCCGACGCGGGCCGCATCAAGACGTCGGAGAAGCTCCGCGAGTATCTCCATGCCGACCTGGCGTACATCTACAAGCGCCGTTCCCGGCACGAGGCCCACAAGATCTCCGAGATGCGGCTCGTGTACGAGGAGGACATCGAGGGCCGCCCGTGCGTCATGGTCGACGACATGATCGACACGGCCGGCACGCTGGTGCAGGGCGTGAACGTGCTCGCGAGCATGGGCGCCGGCCCGATCTACGCGGGCGCCACGCACGCGATCTTCTCGGGCAAGGCCCGCCAGACCCTCGAGGAAGCGCCGATCCAGGAGGTGATCGTGACGAACACCGTTCCGATCCCCGAGGAGAAGCAGTTCTCCAAGCTCCGGGTGCTCTCGATCGCGCCGCTGGTTGCCTCGGCGCTTCGCGCAGTGTTCGAAGAGTCGAGCGTGAGCGAGATCTTCGGCGGCGCCAACCAGGTCTAGGGCGTCGGCTCCGGCGAACCTGCAGGCGGGGTATCCGCGGCCATCGAACACCTAATTCGCCCGACACCCGTAGAAGGTGTCGGTCAGACCCCGCGACACTGGGCGGGCAAGGGCGGGTTCCGGTACCATCGGCGCGTTCCCCCATCGAACGCGAGGTTCATCGACCATGGAAACCGTCCTCAAGGCCACCGCTCGCGACGGACGCGGCAAGGGCCCCGCTCGCAGGCTGCGCGCGGAAGGCAAGGTACCCGGTGTGCTCTACGGCCACGGGGTCGAGCCGGTCGCGATCTCGCTCTCGAGCCAAGACCTGCTCCACTTCTTCCACGCCACGCACGGGGCGGCGATGGTGGTCGATCTGGAGATCGACGGAACCGTCCACCTCGCGATCCCCCGCGAGATCCAGCGTGACCATCTGCGCGGACGCTACGTGCACATCGACTTCCTCGAGGTTCGACGAGACGAGAAGGTCAGGATGTCGGTCGAGATCCACGAAACCGGCGAGGCCCCGGGCGTGAAGACCGGCGGCGTGATCGAGCACCACCTGCGCGAGGTCGAGATCGAGTGCCTGCCGGGCGACGTGCCCGAGCAGATCACCGCCGACGTCGGCGAGCTCGAGCTCGGCGACATGCTGCGTCTCGCAGACATCACGGCGCCGAGCGGCGTCACGTTCCTGACCGACCTGACCACGCCGGTCATCTCGGTCGTGACCCCGGCCGCGCTGCGCACGGAGGCCGACCTGCTGCTGCCCGGTGAGGAAGCTCCCGAGGCCGCCGAGGTCGCCGAGGTCCCCGCAGAGGAGGGGGCCGAGGGCGCCGAGGCGCCTGCCGAGCCCGCGCCCGAACCCGAGAGCTAGCCGCCCTCTGTGGCCTGGCTCATCGCCGGCCTCGGCAATCCCGGAGACGAGTACGCCCGCACGCGGCATAACGCCGGCCGCCTGGTTGTCGACGAGCTCGCGGAGCGTCTGGGCATCCGGCTTCGCAAGACGCGGTTCCTGCCGGCTGAGACCGCCGAGGGCAAGATCGGTGACCAGGTGGTCTGGCTCGTCGCGTCCACGCGGTACATGAACGAGTCGGGTCCGGCCTACGCCAGCGTCGCCCGCAAGCACGACATCGAGGCCGACCACGTGGTGGCCGTCCACGACGAGATCGAGATACCCGCCGAAGAGTTGATGGTGAAGTTCGGCGGTGGCAGCGCCGGCCACAACGGCATCCGCTCGCTCGCGAAAGCGCTCGGCACGCAGGACTTCCCCCGGGTCCGAGTGGGGGTGGGGCGTCCTCCCGGCCGGCAGGATCCGGCGGACTTCGTGCTCCAGCGCGTGTCGACGAGCGCGTGGGACGGCTTCGCGGTCGACATCACCCGAGCGGCCGACGCGGTCGAGTGTCTCGTCACCGAGGGCCTCGAGCCTGCGCAGCAACGGTTCAACCGTCGCGCCGGCCGAGCCTAACGCCCTCCCGTTCGCCTCCCTTTTGGTCCTACTCAGGTTCCGGTATCGGCCCATCGGGGTTGGCGACCCTCGGCCGATGTGGGGACACGGGCTGCGCGCCGACACTGCTCGAGACAGTTCCAAGGAGGTGATCGGATGCGAGCGAAGCTCTCAGGGTGGAAGCACTTGCTGTTCACGGCTGCCACGCTGGCCACTCTCGCGCTCGCGGCGGGGGCTCGGTACAAGCCCAGTTAGGGCCTCGGTCCGCACTCTCGCCCAGAAGGAAGGGATCCTATGCTTCGCAAGATCATGTACTCCCTCGGCGCGCTGGCCGTTCTGGCCATGGCCGTGGGCGCTGGGTTCAGGCCCAACTAGGAACCACCGTCCTACTGGACGAGGCCCTCGGGATCGTCGGCTCACCCCGGCACTTCCGAGGGTCTCGTCGCGTCTGTGGGGGAGCCGCGCTGATCCGGGAGGTAGACCGAAAGGCCTACCCGATCCCGGGGGGCGGCCTACCGCAGTTCCGTTACGAAGTCCGATGCCGTAACCGGGCGCGATGCTCCAGACTCCGGGGACTGTTACGAGGAGGTGTGTGGATGCGAGCGAAGTTGAGCAGCTTGAGGCACCTGCTGTTCACCGCGGCTGCGCTGGCCACGTTGGCGCTCGCGGCGGGTGCTCGGTACAAGCCGAAGTAGGCCTCGACCGCCACGCTGGAGAGGAGAGAAGAGATGCTCCGCAGGATCATGTACTCCCTCGGTGCGCTCGCGGTCTTTGCCATGGCGGTGGGCGCCGGCTTCAAGCCCTCCAACTAGCGGCCTCTAGAGCAGCACATGCGAGGCCCCCGAGTCGCTCGGTCAACCCGAGCCGCTCGGGGGCCTCGTCCGTTGCAGGGGAGCTTCAGTTGGACTACTCGATTCCGATAGGACGCCTATGAGACTGATGGTGATCTGCATGGCCGTGATCTTGGCCATCGGGTTCCTGTTGGGCGGCCGACTGCGCAACCTGTCCGACCTGGAGATCGAATGGCCGTGGCTGGCACTGGTCGGGCTCGCGTTGCAGTTCGTCACGGGGCCGGGGTCGACCGTCCCGCTTGCCTGTCTGTACCTGTCGTTCGCCCTGCTCATCGTCTTCACCATCAAGAACATCCGGGTGTTCGGGTTCCCCGTGATCTTGGCCGGTGTGCTGTGCAACCTCCTCGTGATCGGGATCAACGGCGGCATGCCGGTGTCCAAGCATGCGCTTCGGTCCTCCGATCAAGGGCAGTTCCTCGGCGACCTCGAGAACAATCCCGTACCCGAAGCATCACCTCGCGACGGACGACGACCTACTGCGGTACCTCGGCGACGCGATCGCCGTGCCGTCACCGATCGAACAGGCGATCAGCGTCGGCGACATCCTCACGTACGGCGGTGTCGGCATCGTGATCGTGGCCGCGATGCGCAAGCCTGGCCGGCGGCAGCCCGACCCGGTGACCGATCAGGAGGTCGCGCATGCCGGCGGATGATCTGACCGACGTCGATCTCGTCCCGGGCCAGGTGGCGGATCCCGCCCCACGAGTGAAGCGCACGGTTGCGGTGCGCGTCTACGAGCTCGCGGTGTCGCTCCCGATCATCGGCTTCATCGCATGGTCCTTCATCCAGAACCCGAACATGATCCACAGCACCGGCGTTCCGGAGTGGCAGATCCTGATCTGGATCGTCG
Organism: uncultured Actinomycetes bacterium; assembly: GCA_963799625.1. Lineage (GTDB taxonomy): Bacteria > Actinomycetota > UBA4738 > UBA4738 > HRBIN12 > AC-51. Next base: position 252,774 of record CAWCXU010000001.1, read on the forward strand.
CGATCGCCGCGGTTGACCTCATGCCGGTCCCGACGACGATGTCGAGCGTTGCGTTCAGTCTGTCCTTCCCGATCGAGCTCTCGGTCGCGCTCCTGTTCCCCGTCCCACTTGCCGCGCTGATCGCGTTGATCGGCACGAGCGACAAGCGCGAGTTCCGTGGAGAATTGCCGTTCCTCAAGGGACTGTTCATCCGAGCACAGATCGCAGGCGCCGTGATCTGCGAGAGCGTCGTTATCAAGCTCGTCTACCCTCAGTGGGACAGGATCGCCAACCCCGCCTGCGCGAACTCGGAGAGCGCGGTGTGCCACACGAACATCCCGCGTGTCGCGCTCGCCGTGTTCTGCGCCTCGATCTTCGGGTATACGGTCAACCTGCTGTTCGTCGCCTGGTACAACTACTTCGCGCTCCACGAAAGCCCGATGCGGTTCCTCCGCGAGGTGCACGCGGGCGTGTTCGGCGAGTTCCTGATCGCCTACATGGGTCTCGCGCTCTTCAGCGTCCTCGTGATCACCGGCTACCAGAAGTACCAGGTGTTCTCGGTGTTGATCTTCCTGGCGCCGTTGCTGTTCGCCAGACAGATGTTCCAACGAACGCACTCGTTGCAGCAGGCCACCGATGAGCTTGCGGAGAAACAAGCCGAGAACGAGTTCCAGGCGCTGCACGACTCGCTGACGAACATGCCCAACCGCATGTTCTTCCACCAGCGATTGCTGGAGGAGATCGAGCACGCTCGCGCGACCAACGGCCGTATGGCTGTGATGTTGATGGACCTCGACCACTTCAAGGAGATCAACGACACGCTCGGTCACCACTTCGGTGACCTGCTGCTCCAGGAGATCGGGCCGCGGCTGTCCGGGGTGCTGCGCGACAACGACCTGATGGCGCGTCTCGGCGGCGACGAGTTCGGGATCGTGCTGCCCGACCTGCCGAGCGAGGACGTGGCGCTCCGGATCGCCGACCGTGTGCTCGAGGAGCTGGAACAGCCGGTGGCGGTCGAGGGTCTCGCGCTCGACGTCTCAGGGTCGATCGGGATCGCGATGTTCCCGATGCACGCCGAGGACGCGGAGGCTCTGCTGCGTCGCGCCGACGTTGCGATGTACGTCGCGAAGGAGAACGGCGGCGGGTACGAGGTCTATCAGGACTCGTTCGACCGGCACAACCCGCAGCGCCTCACGCTGATCGGCCAGGTGCGGCCCGCGCTCGAGAGCGGCGAGTTCGTCATGTTCTACCAGCCCAAGGTGCGGTTGATGGACGGGCGCGTCGCGGGCGCCGAGGCGTTGATCCGCTGGGAGCACCCGACGCTCGGCCTCGTGCCGCCCGACGAGTTCATCCCGCTCGTCGAGAAGACCGTCTTGCTCCGCCCCCTGACCCACTACGTCGCCGAGACGGTGCTCCGCCAGTGGCGTGAGTGGGCGGGCATGGGCATCCGCCTCCCGATCTCGATCAACGTTTCGCCGCGTTCGCTGCTCGACGCGGATTTCCCGGACTCGATCCAGCAGCTCCTTGAGGAAGCCGACGTGCCCCCCGCGTTCCTCCGGATCGAGCTCACCGAAGGGTTCTTGATGGGCGACTCCGGGCGCTCGATCGCGGTCCTCGACGCGCTTGCGAACGTGGGGGTGGGTCTCTCGATCGACGACTTCGGCACCGGCTACTCGTCGCTCTCATACCTCAAGCGGCTCCCGATCGAGGAGATCAAGGTCGACCGGTCGTTCGTGATGCAGATGCACGTCGATGCGAACGACTTCATGATCGTGCGCGCCACGGTCGACCTCGGCCGCAACCTCGGGCTCCGCGTGGTGGCGGAGGGGGTCGAGGACCTTGCGACCTTCGACCGGCTGGCCGACTTCGGCTGCGACGAGGCCCAGGGCTACTACATCTCCAAGCCGCTGTCGGCGATCGAGTTCACCCGGTGGCTCTCGGTCCGGAACCTCGACCGCGAGTCCGGCGAGATCGCGGACGGCGAGGACCGCAGGAACCCGCAACGCGGCCTGCACGCGATCTGAGCGGCACCCCCCGGTAGACTGACCCCGTATGCCCCGCCGGTTCCGCGGCCGGGGCTTTCGGCGTTGTCCGGGAGGTGAGATGTCGCTCGAATCGCTGGTGGCGACGCTGGTCGCGTCCGAACCTTTCGAGCGGCTGCTGCTCGCGCGTGCGCGCCCGGTGGTCGCGCAGGCCGAGACGGGCGAGGCCTTCGTGCTCGCGGGACTCGCGACCGCGCTCGAACTTCCCGTCCTCGCCATCACCCCGGGGCCCCACGAGGCCGAGGCGTTGGTCGCGGACGTCGACGCGTTCATCCCGGGCCGGGCCGTGCTGCTGCCTGCGTGGGAGGCGTTCCCGTACGAGCTGCTGTCGCCGAGCCCGGAGGTCGCGGCGCGGCGGGCGGCGACGGTCCGGCGGTTGCGCGCCGGAGGTCCGCTCGTGGTCGTCGCGCCGGCGGTCGCGGCCGTCCAAGGGATCGCCCCGACCACGGGGACGGCCGCGCCGCTCGAGCTCGCCACGGGCGACGAGGCCGCGCCCGACGTCTTGGCGGACCGCCTGGTCGGGCTCGGGTACGACCGGGCCGACGTGGTCGAGCGGCGCGGCGAGTTCGCCGTCCGCGGGGGCGTGGTCGACGTCTTCGCCGCCGACGAGCGCCGCCCGGTCCGGTTCGAGTTCTGGGGCGACGAGGTCGAATCGATCCGGCGGTTCGTGCCGTCCACGCAGCTGTCCAGCGACCGGGTCGAGCGCGCGACGGTTGGGCCCGCGCGCGAGCTGATCGTCGACGACGACGTCCGCGAGCGCGCCCGCGCGGCCGCGGCATCGGTGGGCGACGACCGGGTCGCCGACCTCCTCGCACGGATCGGCGACGGCGCCCTCCCGGAGGGGACCGACGCGGCCGCGACCTTCCTGTGGGACACGATGCCCACGCCGGCTGAGCTGCTCCCCGCGGGCTCGTGGGTCGTCGTCACCGAGGCGCGACGCACGCTCGGGCGCCTGCGTCAGACCCACGACGACGCGGAGGCCGTGGCGGCGGCGCTCGCCTGGCCGGGACCGCACGTCGTGCGGTCGCCGGACGATGCGCTCGGCGACGGCACCCAGCTGCATCTGTCCGCCTTCACGGAAGGGGAGGACCTCTCGCTCGGCGGCTGGGGTTCCGCGGCCGGCGATCCGGGCGCCTTGGCAGGGCAGGCGCGTGACCTTGTTGCGCTCGGGTACCGCGTGGTCGTCGCGGCCCACGGCCACGGTTCGCTCGACCGCGCCCGCGAGGTGCTCGGCGATCTCGAGCTGGAGGGGGTCGAGGCGCCGCTCGCAGCAGGGTTCGTCTACGGTCCGGGCAAGATCGCCGTGCTCACCGAGGAGGATCTCTTCGGTGCGCGTCGCTTCACGCGTGAGGCTCCTCGCTTCGCCTCTCGCCGCAGCGACTCGGTCGCCGACGAGCTCGAGCCGGGCGATTTCGCCGTGCACCGGATCCACGGGGTCGGCCGCTATCAGGGGATCGTGCACCGCGAGCTCGCGGGCTCCGAGCGCGACTACCTCGTGCTCGAGTACGCGAAGGGCGACAAGCTCTACGTGCCGTCCGACGCCGTCGGCATGGTCGCGCGCTACATCGGTGGCGACGTGCCGCGCGTGCATCGGATGGGCGGGTCCGACTGGGCGCGGGCGACCGCGAAGGTCAAGCGGGCGGTTCGCGACATGGCGGGAGAGCTCGTGCGCCTCTACACCGTCCGCATGTCGGTGCCGGGTCATGCCTTCGGTCCCGACACGCCGTGGCAGCGCGAGCTCGAGGACGCGTTCCCGTTCGAGGAGACGCCGGATCAGCTCCGGGTGATCGACGACGTGAAACGCGACATGGAGAAGCCGCTGCCGATGGACCGGCTCCTGTGTGGCGACGTCGGGTTCGGCAAGACGGAGGTCGCGGTGCGCGCGGCGTGCAAGGCGGTGATGGAAGGCAAGCAGGCGGCCGTGCTCGTCCCGACCACCCTGCTCGCCGAGCAACACCTGTTGACGTTCCGCGAGCGGTTCGCGCCCTACCCCGTGCGGGTCGAGATGCTCTCGCGGTTCGTCGACCCGGAGCGACAGGATGCGATCCTCGCCGAGCTCGCGCAAGGACGGGTCGACATCGTGATCGGCACGCACAGGCTGCTCGGTCGCGACGTGCTCTTCGCCGACCTCGGCCTGCTGATCGTCGACGAGGAGCAGCGCTTCGGCGTGTCGCACAAGGAGCGGTTGAAATCGCTGCGCGCGCAGGTCGACGTGCTCACGATGACCGCCACGCCGATCCCACGCACACTCGAGATGGCGCTGACCGGCATCCGGCAGATGAGCACGATCGACACACCGCCGGAGGACCGCCAGCCCGTACGCACGTTCGTCGGGTCGTTCGACGAGGAGCTCGCCGTCGGCGCCGTCCGGCGTGAGTTGCTGCGCGAGGGCCAGGTGTTCTGGGTCCACAACCGGGTCGCGACGATCGACCGGCAGGTGGGGCGCCTGCAGCAGCTCCTGCCCGACGCGAGCATCGTGGTCGCGCACGGCCAGATGGACGAAGAGGTGCTCGAGCGGCAGATGATCCGGTTCTGGGAGCGTGACGCGGACATCCTCGTCTGCACCACGATCATCGAGTCGGGGCTCGACGTCCCCAACGCGAACACGTTGGTCGTCGACCGTGCGGACCTCCTCGGTCTCGCGCAGCTGTACCAACTCCGCGGTCGCGTGGGCCGAGCCGCCGAGCGCGCGTTCGCGTACTTCTTCTTCCCGGAGCACAGGGAGATGACGGAGGAAGCGCATCTGCGCCTCGCGACGATCTCGAAGCACCAGGCGCTCGGGTCGGGGTTCAAGATCGCCCTGCGCGACCTCGAGATCCGCGGCGCGGGAAACCTGCTCGGCGCCGAGCAGAGCGGGCACATCGCCTCCGTCGGGTTCGACGCCTACGCTCGGATCCTGCAGGAATCGGTGCAGGAGCTCCAGGGCACGCCCATCGAACAGGAACGAGAGCTCCGGATCGATCTCCAGGTGAAGGCGTTCGTCCCGCCGGGCTGGCTGGCACAGGAATCCCTGCGTCTCGAGTTGTACCGGCGGATCGGGATGGCGCGCGATCATGAAGGTCTCGCGATGATCCGTGACGAGACGCTCGACCGGTTCGGCGCGCTGCCCGACCCGGTGCAGGTCCTGTTCGCGATCGGGTCGTTACGGCTCACCGCGCAACGCCTCGGCGTGCAGGAGATCGCCACGTATCGCGAACAGGTGCGGATCCGTCCGGTCACGCTGTCGGAGGTCGTGGAGCTGGGACTGTCCGCGGTGATCCCCGGCGCGTCGTTCGTGGAGGCGACGAGCACGCTGAACCTGAAGCCGGAGCGTGTCTTCGGTGTGGACCTCGTCCGGTGGGTGGAGGCGCGGCTGCGTCAGGCCGTCGGCGAGGAGCCGGAGCCGGGCCTCGGCGTGGCCGACCACGCATCGGTGCCCGCCTCGTAGACTGGTCCGATGCATCCCTCCCGCCGTTGTGTGCTGCCCATCGTCCTGTCCGTGCTCCTCGCGATCGTGCTCACCGCATGTTCCGACGCGACCGCGCGACCCCCCGCCGCGACCGTCGCCGGATCGTCGATCTCGACCGACGAGCTCGCGCGCACCGCGGGAGTGTTCAACACGGTGGCCGGCCTGCAGCAGCAGCCCTGTGGGCAAACCGACGGCGCCACCGACACGCAGGAGGCGGCGTGCAACCGGTTCTCGCTCGGCGCGATGATCCTGTTCCGGCTCGCCGACACGTACGCGAGCGATCACGGCGTCACCGTCGACGACGCGAAGGTGACGAAGGCGTTCGAGGCCTTCCAGAAGAACGTCGGCGCCGACACCTTGCACGGGCAGCTGGTGGCCAACGGCGTGACCGAAGACGACGTGCGCGAGCTCGTGCGGCTGTCGCTCGTACAGCAGCAGGTCGCCACATCGATCGCGTCGGAGCAGCTGTCCGACGCCGACCTCCAGAAGCAGTACCAACAGTCGATCGGCGACTACACCACGTTGCACGTCGACCACATCCTGGTCGACTCGAAGGCCAAGGCCGAGCAGATCTACCAGCAGGTCACCGCGCCCGGCTTCACGCTCCAGGACTTCCAGGCGCTCGCCAAGCAGGAGTCGACCGACCCGAACGCCAAGAAGGACGGCGGCGAGCTGACGCTGCCGGCGAGTCAGCTGGTCAGCGAGTTCTCCAGCGCCGCGCTCGACCTCAAGCCCGGTGAGATCTCCAAGCCGGTGCAAACACAGTACGGGTGGCACGTGATCTGGATGATCGACAAGAAGGTCACGCCGTTCGCGCAGGCGCGCAACAAGCTCTTGCAGTCGGCGTCCACCCAGGTGTTCCAAACCTGGGTGCAGGGCCAGACCGACCAGATCCAGGTCGACCCGAGCTTCGGCAGGTTCGATCCGCAGACCTTGCAGGTGGTGCGGATCAGCAGCACGGATCCGAGCGCGACGCAGCCGCCTCCGAGCGGCGCGGTCAACGGAGCGCCGGCGACGGCGTCGCCGTGACCCTCGACGCGGGGATCGAGGGGCCGGTGCCGTCTTCACGCGGCGGCGAGGGGCTCCTCGACCTGGTCCGTGTGCAATCGAGGCTCCGCGCGCCCGACGGCTGCCCGTGGGATCGTGAGCAGACCCACGGAACCCTCGCGCGGCACCTCCTGGAAGAGACCCACGAACTCCTCGAGGCGATCGATGCCGAGGACGATCCTGCGATCCGCGACGAGCTCGGCGACCTGCTGCTCCAGGTGACCTTCCACGCGCAGATCGCTGCCGAGGACGGCCGGTGGGACATCGACGACGTGGCCGACTCGCTCGTCGCCAAGCTCATCCATCGCCATCCGCACGTGTTCGGCGACGTCGATGTCGCGGGGGCCGACGAGGTCCTGGTGAACTGGGAGAAGCTCAAGGCCGAGGAGACCGGTGGCCGCAAGGCCGTCGACGAGGACATCCCGGCGACCCTGCCCGCCCTCGCGCGCGCCGCCAAGGTGCAGCGTCGCGCGGCGGGGTGGGGGTTCACGTGGCGGACCCCGGAACACGCCCTGGCGAAGCTCCGTGAGGAGGTCGGCGAGCTCGCCGACGCCACGACCGAGCCTGGCCGTGCCGAGGAGGAGCTCGGCGATGTGCTCCTTGCGGTGGTCGCGGTCGCGCGTCAGCTCGGGCTCGACGCCGAGTCGGCGCTTCGGCGTGCGACGGCCCGGTTCGCCGACCGGGCCGAGCGCACCTTCGCGCTCGCCACGGAGCGCGGCCTCGATCCCGAGGCGCTGGACGAGGCGGAGCTGCTCTCGCTGTATCGCGAAGCCAAGGCCGCCGGGCCGTAAGACCTCGCCCGCGCGGTGGTTCGGCCGTCGACGAGACCTGGGCGCGCTGCACGGTCCGGCGGGTGGTGTCGGGTACCATCGGCCGGCGATGAGCGCGATCGCCTTCCTCAAGGCACGCCAGATCCTTGATTCCCGTGGGAACCCCACGGTGGAGGTTGACGCGTGGCTCGACGACGGCGCGATGGGCCGTGCATCCGTGCCGAGCGGCGCGTCGACCGGCGAGCACGAGGCGCACGAGCTCCGCGATGACGATCCTCGCGCCTATGGAGGCAAGGGCGTCACCGCCGCCGTCGCGAACGTCACCGGTCCGATCGCGGAGGCGATCGCCGGGATGGACGCGTTCGATCAGCGTGCGGTCGACCGCGCGATGCTCGACCTCGACGGCATGCCCACGAAGACCGCGCTCGGGGCCAACGCGATCCTCGGCGTTTCGCTCGCGGTCGCGCGAGCCGCGGCCGAAAGCGCCGGACAACCGCTGTACCGGTACCTGGGCGGCCCGAACGCGCACATCCTGCCCGTGCCGCTGATGAACGTGTTGAACGGCGGCGTCCACGCCGACAACGAGCTGGAGCTGCAGGAGTTCATGCTCGTGCCGGTCGGGGCGGCGTCGTTGTCCGAGGCCGTGCGCTGGGGCGCAGAGTGCTTCCACGCGCTGCACGGCCTGCTCCGCGACAAAGGCCTCGCCACGGGGGTCGGCGACGAAGGTGGGTTCGCCCCGGCCGTGTCGACCGGCGCCGACGCGTGCGAGCTCCTGCTGCAGGCGATCGAGCGCGCCGGCCTGGAGCCGGGGGAGGAGGTCGCGATCGCGCTGGACCCCGCGACGAGCGAGCTCTACCGCGACGGCGCCTACCACCTCGAGGGCGCGGCGCGATCGAGCGACGACATGATCGCCTACTGGACGACACTGCTCGACCGGTTCCCGATCGTGTCGATCGAGGATGCGCTGGCCGAGGACGACTGGGACGGCTGGACCACGATCACCCGCGCGCTGGGCGACCGGATGCAGCTGGTCGGCGACGACCTCTTCGTGACGAACACCGAGCGGCTCGAGCGCGGGATCCGCGACGGCGCCGCCAACGCGATCTTGGTCAAGGTGAACCAGATCGGGTCGCTCACCGAGACGCTCGACGCGGTGGCGCTCGCGCAACGATCGAGCTTCGGCGTCGTGATCAGCCATCGCAGCGGCGAGACCGAGGACCCGACGATCGCCGACCTCGCCGTCGCGACGAACGCCGGACAGCTCAAGGCGGGCGCGCCGAGCCGTGGCGAGCGCACCGCCAAGTACAACCAACTCCTTCGGATCGAAGAGGAGCTCGGCGAGGACGCACGTTTCGCGGGCGGCTCGTTGGTGCGCGGCCGATCGCCCGGAGGTGGCGGCGCGCCATGAGCGCCCGGGCCACGGCGTCTTCCCCCGCCGAAGCCCAGGGGAAGACCGGCACCGCCACCGGCGGCGACCGCTCGCGCGCGGCTCGGCTCACCCCGCGTGCGTCGATCGTCGGGTTCGTCGTGTTCGTCGCGGCGATCTTCGCGGTGGCCCCGGCGCGGGCCTACCTGGAGCAGCGCGGACAGCGCAACCAGCTGGTGAACCAGGTGACGCAGCTCCAGGAGCAGAACGCCGAGCTGCAGCACCAGCTCGATCAGCTGCACGACCCCACGGAGCTCGAGCGCCTCGCGCGGGAGTGCCTCGGCATGGTCGACCCGGGGCAGATCGCGTTCGTGCCGGTGCCGCGCGGCAAGGCACCGGTCCCACCGAACTGCGACTAGTCCGTCGGGACGAACCGCAGATCGATCGCGTCACACACCCGGTCGTATCCGATCCGCTGATAGATCGCGTTGGACGTCGCGTTCGCCAGGTCGGTATGGAGGTAGCACGCGCGGCGCCCGCCCTCGAGGGCCGCGCGACTGAGGTGCGCGACGAGCGCCGTCGCGTACCCGTGGCCGCGCTCCTCGGGCACCGTATACACGGGGCCGACGCGGATCCCGTCGGGCGGGGCCGGTGCGGTTCCCGTCATCGCGACCGGCCGCCCGCCCACCTCCCAGATCCAGTAGCCGCCCTCTTCGATCGCGGAACGAACCCGGCGGGCCCGCGAGGCCAGATCCCCGGTGAACCTCGGCACCGCTTCGGCGATGAACGCGTCGTGCCACCCAGCGATCAGCTCGAGGTCCGCCTCGGTCGCGACACGCGGCGCCCCGTCGGCGTGGCCGTCGTCACGCACGGCGGTCAACTCGTAGATCCCCTGGCGCGTGATCGTCTCGGTCGTGCCACCGGCGAGATCGAGCCAGGCTTCGGCGAAGGCTTCCGCCTCGGGCAGGCCGCCGACCACCCCGGGCAGGCGCACGCCCGCGCCGTGGATCGCTCCTGCGAGCGGTGCGATCGACGCCTCGTCGATCGGCCGCGCGAGGGCGAGGTTGTACGGGGGAGTCTGGATCGCGGCGCCGACGACGCGATCCCCGTCGCGCACCGCCCACAGGTGGAAGCCCTGGTAGCTGTCCGGCCGCCGGCGGAGGACATCGAGGAGACCCAGGATCAGGTTGTGCCGCGCCGTCGCCCGGCTGAGCACGGGCTGCACGAGATCCGTGTAGTCGGCGACCCCGTCGACACGTTCGACCTCCATCCGCGGATGCTACGAGAACGCGCTCTGCGGGGGTCTCGTTCCAGGACCGCACCCCGCGCGAAGCCCTGCGGGCGACGCATTGACGGCGGGGTTGCCTCTCCCGCATGCTTGGCGCCTCGCTCGGGGTTGGCTCGAGCCAGGCAACAGGAGGACCACCAGATCGCTATCGAGGTTGGCGCCACGGTCACCGCGACCGTCGTGCGCATCGAGAACTACGGCGCGTTCCTGCAGCTCGAGGACGGACGGATGGGCCTGGTCCACATCTCCGAGATCGACCGGAACTACGTCAAGGACGTCCGCGAGCACCTGCGTGAAGGGGACAACGTCGAGGTCAAGGTCACCTCGATCAAGGACGACGGCAAGATCGACCTGTCGATCAAGGCCCTCCAGGACCCGGCGCCACGCCAATCGAGGCGTGGCACCGATCAGGAGTTCGAGCAGAAGCTCAAGAAGTTCATGCGCCAGAGCGAGGAGCGCCAGGTCGATTTCCGGCGCGCCACCGAGCACAAGCGCAAGTAGCGGGGTCCCGATGCCGCGCGAGCACCGCGCGTCCGACGTCGAGGTCGTGCGGGACCAGCTCGGGCGTGAGCCCACCACCAGGTTCGAGGTGGTCGTGCGGTGCCCGATCGGGCATCCCCTGGTGATCCGCGACGACCCGCTCGACGTCCGCGGGGAACCCTTCCCGACCACGTTCTGGCTCACCTGCCCCGACGCGGTGAAGGCGGTCTCGCGCCTCGAAGCCGACGGTGCGATCCGCCGGCTGAACGAACGGTTCGCAGACGACGCCGACTTCCGGACGGCGGTCGAGCGAGCACACGCCGAGGCCGCCGAGGAGCGCGCGCGGATGCTGCCCGCGGCCGGCGCCTGGGGAGGCGTGGGCGGCACGCGTCGCGGGATCAAGTGTCTGCACGCGCACTACGCGAACCATCTCGCCGGGGGCGACGACGTCGTCGGTGCCTGGGTCTCCGAGCAGGTGGAACCGATCCACCCCGAGCACCCGATCGGGGAGCGGATCGCGGTGGTCGACCAGGGGACCCACTCGTGCCGGCTGCTCGTGGTCGAGCGGGCGCCCGACGGTGCGCTCCTCGAGCTGGCGAGCGACATGGTGATCACGAAGCTCGGGCCAGGGCGTCGACGCCACGGGTGCCCTCGACCCCGAGGCCGTCGCACGCAACGAACGCGTCCTCGCGCGATACGTGCGCCGGGCGCGGGCGCTGGGGGTGCAGACCGTTCGCGTCACCGCGACCAGCGCCGTGCGCGACGCGTCGAACCGCGACCTGTACGTGGCGTCGGTCCGGCACGCATGTCGACACCGACCCGCGGGTCATCGACGGGGCGGAGGAGGCCCGCCTGTCGTTCCTGGGCGGCACGTACGGGCTGTCGGCCGACGACGGCCCGTTCCTGCTGCTGGATATCGGCGGCGGGTCGACGGAGTTCGTCGTGGGGCGCGAGCCGGGGCGAGCGGAGCAGCGGGTCAGCACCCAGATGGGCTCGGTCCGGCTGACCGAACGTGTGATCGCCACCGATCCGCCCGATCCCGGCGAGCTGGAGGAGGTGCGGCGATCGATCGCCGAGCGGCTGGACGAGGCCGAGCTCGCCGTCCCCGAGATCCACACCGCGCGCACGTTCGTCGCCGTGTCGGGCACCGCCACGACGATGCAGGCCATCGCACTCGGCCTCGATCGATACGACCCGGAGCAGATCCATCGGACCTGGCTCGCGCTCACCGACGCCGAGCGGGTGCTCGCGGACCTGGCGCGGATGACCAACGCCGAACGGGCGGCGCTCCCGGTGATGGCGCCCGGCCGTGGCGACGTGATCGTCGCGGGCGGGGCCGTGCTCGTGGAGACGATGCGCCGGTTCGGGATCGAGCGCGCCCTGGTATCGGAGACGGACATCCTGGTGGGGCTCGCCTATGACGCCCTCGGGGTCGGGTAGCCTGGGGCGCCATGCCGAGCAAGTCGAGACAACGCCACCTCGCCAAACGTGCCGAGAGCAGGCGCCAGGAGCGGCAGCGTGCGGCGCGCCGCCGGACGGTGGCCCTCAGCGTGGGCGGCGCGATCGCCGGCATCCTCGTGATCGCCCTCGGCGTGACGATCCTCAACCGCCACGACACCAACGCGACCGCGGCCAGCCCGACGCCGGCGTCCGACGACCTCGTCGCCGGCCTCGACGAAACCGCCGACGCAGACCGGAACGGTGACGCCGCAGGCCAAGCCCGCGAGCACCGTGGCGTGCGGGGCGAGCGTCCCGGCCGCCGCGTCGACGCCCAAGCCGCAGTTCGACCACGCGCCGAGCCCCAACCAGGTGCTCGACAAGAACATGGTGTATTCGGCGGTGCTCCACACCTCGTGCGGCGACATCACGATCGAGCTCGACAGCTCCGCGGCGCCGCAGACGGTCGCGAGCTTCGTGTTCCTGGCCGAGCACAAGTTCTTCGACGGAACCTTCTTCCATCGGGTGGTGGATTCGATCGATGTGGTGCAGGGTGGCGACCCCACGGGCACGGGCAGCGGCGGTCCCGGCTACTCGATCCCCGACGAGCTCGCCGGGGGTGAGCACTACGCGACCGGGACCGTCGCGATGGCCAACGCGGGCCCGAACACCGGCGGGAGCCAGTTCTTCCTGATCACCGGCCCCGCCGGCGCGAACCTCGACGGGAACCCGAACTACACGATCTTCGGGAAGATGACCGACGGGCTCGACGTGGCCAAGCAGATCAACGGGTTCATGCCGAAGAGTGGCGACGGACAGCCGACCGAGGCCGTCTACATCGACAAGGTCACGATCGAGAAGAAGCCGGCTCCCAAGCCCTCACCCAGCGCGAACGGCTGAGTTCAGAGCCGCTCGACGTGCGGCTCGTCGATCCCGACGGTCGCGCCGCGCGCGTCGAACACCAGCGGCGCCGCCGCGACGATCGCGTGCACGTCGATCTCCGGATGCGCTGTCAACACGATCACCGCGTCGGTGTCGGCGAGTGTGCCGGGATCGGCGGGAACCGACCGGAGCTCCCGGCCGCCGATCGTCACCGTTTCCACGTACGGGTCGTGGAACCGCACGTCGGCGCCCTTGGCGTCGAGCCGTTCGAGCACCTCGACCGCCGGCGAGCCTCGCAGGTCGTCGACCCCCGCCTTGAACGCCACCCCGACGCCGAGCAGGCGCGACCCGTTGACCGCCTTGCCGGCCGCGTTGAGCATCTCCGCCACGCGCGTGGCGATGTAGTCGGGCATCCGGTTGTTGACCTCGTTCGCGTGCTCGATGAACCCGACGCGATAGCCGAGCTGCTGGCCGGCACGCCACGACAGGTACGTGGGGTCGATCGCGATGCAGTGGCCGCCCACGCCGGGGCCGGGCCAGAACGGCTGGTAGCCGAACGGCTTGGTCGCGGCCGCGTGCAGGGCCTCCCAGATGTCGACGCCGAGATCCTTCGCCATCACCGCGAGCTCGTTCACAAGGGCGATGTTCACCTGGCGGTAGGTGTTCTCGATCAACTTGGCCATCTCGGCGTCGCGCGGTGAGGCCGTGACGGCGACCGAGCCGACGATCGGCGCGTAGAAGGAGACCGCGAGGTCCCGGCACCGGTCGGTGAGGCCGCTCACGATCTTCGGCGTGGTCGTGAGCCGGTGCCCCGTGTTCCCGGGGTCGATCCGCTCGGGCGAGTAGGCGAGCGCGATGTCCGTCCCGGCGACGAGACCGCCGGCCTCCAGGATCGGCCGAAGGAACTCCTCCGTGGTGCCGGGCCACGTCGTCGACTCGAGGATCACGAGCATGCCCGGCCGAAGGTGCGCCGCGACCGTTTCCGCGGCGATGCGCACCATCGACAGGTCGGGTGCCCCGTCGGCAAGGGGGGTCGGCAGGCACAGGACCACGACGTCGGCCCGCGCCAGCGTCGCGGCGTCGTCGGTGAACGTCGTGCGGTCCAGCCCCGCGATCTCGGAGGACGGGACGTCCACGATGTAGGAGCGGCCGCGGGTGAGCGTCTCGATCTTGGCGTGGTCGACGTCGAGGCCGATCGTCTCGAACCCCGCCTGGCGAACCGCGACGAGCAACGGCAGCCCGACGTAGCCGAGACCGATCACGGCGACGACGGCACTGCGATCGCGGATCGAAGCCGCGAGACGCTCCAACGGGTCGATGTCGACGAGATCCATGGTGGGGGTCGGTCAGGGTACCGCCGGCTCCTGCGCCGGCACAACGGGCGCAGCGAGCCACGCATCGATCCCGGTGTTCACTGTCGTCTTGACGTCGTCGTCGGCGAAGCTCACCGTCACGGCCGCGCGAGCGAGGTCGGCGAGCTCGGCGTCGGTGAACCGCCATGCATCGCGCGCGGCCGCGTACACGTCGGTCAGCCAGGCGTCGAACATCGAAGGGTCGTCGCTGTTGAGGGTCACCACGACGCCGGCGTCGCGGAGCGCCGGGAGCGGTACCGAAGCGACGTCGTCGTAGACACCCGTAGCGACGTTGGAGACGGGGCAGATCTCCAGCGGGATCCGCCGGTCCGCGAGCTCGGCGACGAGCGCCGGATCCTCGATCGCGCGCACGCCGTGCCCGATCCGGTCCGGGCGCAGATGCTCGAGCGTGGCGCGCACGTTCTCGGGCCCCGCCCACTCGCCGGCATGGGGGACGCTCCGCAGCCCGGCGCGCGCGGCCTTGCGGAAAAGCCACGCGAACTGCTCGACGCCCGTGCGCTCGCTGCCGGCGCAGTTCAACGCGACCACCCCGCGGCCGGCGTACCGGAGCGCGACCTCGAGCGTCAGCTGCGCGTCGTCCAGGCCGTTGTCGCGCACGATGTCGGGACACAGCTGGACGAGGACGCCGTGGTCCCGCCGGCCGGCCGCCAGCCCGTCGAGCACGGCCTCGATGGGTCCGTACCAGTCGTCCTCGAGTCGCCGGGCGTGGTTCCCCGGGCTGAAGACGACCTCCGCGTACGGCACGCCGGTCGCGGCGAGGTCGGCGCACAGCTCGACCGCGATCCGCCGGAAGTCGTCGAGCGTCGCGAACAGCTGGCAGAGCTCGATGTAGTTGTCGATGAAGTCGAGCGGCCCGCCGAAGGTCCAGCCGCGCTCGCCCATGCCGTGGGGGAGCGTGGCGCCGTCGCGGTCGGCCAGCTCATGCAGCGTCGCGGACCGGACGCTCCCCTCGAGATGGAGGTGGAGCTCCATCTTCGGGAGGGCACGGAGGTCGCGCATCTCCCGATGGTAGACCCGCTCGGCGTGAGCGTTCCGCGTAGCCTCGTCCTGCGATGTCGCGCTACACGTACGGGGACTCCGACCTTGCCGGTGACCGGCTCGAGCTGGTCGCGAGGCTGTTCGCCCCGACGAGCAGGGCGTTCCTGCACGCCGCGTCGCCGCAACGGCCTCGTCTCGCCCTCGATCTGGGCTGCGGTCCGGGTGCGACCACCGACCTCGTGCGGGCCACGACGGCGGCGTCGACGACCGTCGGGATCGACCGCTCCGTCGCGTTCGCCCGTCGTGCGCGGTCCTCGACCGGGCTCGGGTTCGTCGTCGCCGATGTGGTCGGCGCCGACCTGCCCTTCGCGGCCGCCGACCTGCTGTACGCGCGCTTGCTCCTCGCGCACCTCCACGACCCTGCCGCTGTGCTCGAACGTTGGGGAACCGTCCTTGACCTCGGCGGACGTCTGCTCGTGGACGATCTGCGAATCGATCGACGCCGAGGGCATCTTCCGGACCTACCTCGACGATGTCGCGCTCGCCGTCGTGCGCGCGCAGGGCGGGTCCCTGTTCGTCGGTCCGCTGCTGCACGCGGCCGTCGATCCGCCGGGCCTGGTCCGCGTGCACGATGCGGTGGCGACGATCGAGCCGCCGGTCGCCGACACTGCACGGGTGTTCGAGATGAACCTGCGCGTGCTGACCGAGCGCGGGGAGGTGGCCCCGGAGCCGGCGTTGGGAGCCGCCTTGGCGGCGATCGCCCGCGGCGAGCGCACGGCCGCACCGGTGCGGTGGCGGTTCCGTCAGATCGCCTGGGAGCGGAGCGGCTAGGCTCGCGACGTGCAGGCGAACCTGATCGGCGGCGACTGGGTCGAGGGCGCGACGACGGTCATCGACCGGAGCCCCTCGGATCTGGCCGATGTGGTCGGCGAGTTCGCGGTCGCCGACGACGCGCAGGTCGATGACGCCGTCGCGGCCGCAGCCGACGCCGCACCCGGGTGGGCCGCGGCGACCCCCCTCGAGCGGAGCACGGTCTTGGAGACGGCGGGGCTGGAGCTGGCCGCACGGGCCGAGGAGCTCGGTGAGCAGCTCGCGCGCGAGGAGGGCAAGCCCCGCGCCGAGGCGATCGGCGAGGTCCAGCGGGCGTCGCAGATCTTCCGGTTCTTCGCGGGGGAGGCGCTGCGGGTCGGCAGGGGAGCACATCCGGAGCGTCCGGCCCGGCGTTGACGTCGACGTGCTCCGCGAGCCGCTCGGCGTGGTCGGGATCATCACGCCGTGGAACTTCCCGATCGCGATCCCGGCGTGGAAGGTCGCGCCGGCGCTCGCGTTCGGCTGCACGGTGGTCTTCAAGCCCGCAGAGCTCGTGCCG
This sequence comes from uncultured Actinomycetes bacterium, assembly GCA_963799625.1. Taxonomy (GTDB): domain Bacteria; phylum Actinomycetota; class UBA4738; order UBA4738; family HRBIN12; genus AC-51. The sequence continues at coordinate 269,233 of CAWCXU010000001.1, forward strand.
GCGAGCGCGTGGTCGATGGTGGACGCGATCGCGCGCGCGGGGGCGCCGCCGGGCGTGTGCAACCTCGTCGTCGGTCCGGGCAGCGTCGTCGGGGAACGGCTCGTGCACGACCCGCGGGTGCGCGGCGTGAGCTTCACGGGTTCCCAGGCCGTGGGCGCCGGCGTCGCGCGCGCCCTGGCGGCTCGGTTCGCGCGGTCGCAGCTCGAGATGGGCGGCAAGAACCCCCTCGTGATCCTCGACGACGCCGACCTCGACGTCGCGGTCGACTGCGCGATCCAGGGCGCGTTCTTCCAAACGGGGCAGCGGTGCACCGCGAGCAGCAGGCTCATCGTCACCGCCGGGATCCACGACCGCTTCGTCGCGGCGACGATCGAACGGATGCGCGAGCTGCGGGTCGGCAACGCGCTCGCTCCCGACACGCAGATCGGTCCGGTGGTGTCCGCCGATCAGCTGCAGCAGGACCTCGACTATCTGGAGATCGGTGCGAAGGAAGGCGCCGACCTGGCGTTCGGCGGCGCGAGGATCGAGCGTGCGACCGACGGCTACTACCTCGAACCGGCGCTGCTGGTCGGTACCGCGAACGACATGCGCGTGAACCGCGAAGAGATCTTCGGTCCGATCGCGTCCGTCGTACGGGCCGACGATCCGGGGCACGCGCTCGCGCTTGCGAACGACACGGAGTTCGGGCTGTCCGCGGGCGTATGCACCACGTCGTTGAAGCACGCCGCGATGTTCCGGGACGGCCTCGAGGCGGGGATCGTCACGATCAACCTGCCGACCGCTGGGGTCGATCACCACGTCCCGTTCGGCGGCACCAAGGGCAGCTCGAGCGGGCCTCGAGAGCAGGGCCGGTACGCCGTCGAGTTCTTCACGACAGTCAAGACCGTGTACACCCGGCCGTGAGACACGCGCCCTCGTCCACCGACCCGATGAGGTTTGACCCGGCGTCGATGTCGCGGGTAGCCTCCGCCCGATCGTGACGCCCGACACGCTCGCCCCCGTGTTCTTCCTGGCAGCCGGTCTGTCGATCCTCGCGGGAACCGTGAAGGTGACTCGTCCGGACCCTGCGGCGCAAGCGATGCTCGACGCCGGGCTGCCCGGCACACCGGTGTGGGCGCGCACGGTCGGCGTCGTCGAGATCTCGGTCGGCGTGTGGGCGTGGGTCCGTCCGGCGGCGGGCGGCGCCGTGGCGCTCGGGGTCCTCTATCTGGTGTTCGCGGGCTACCTCGGGTACTTGCTCGTTGCCAAGCCCGAGGCGGGATCCTGCGGGTGCGCGGGGCCGACGCCCGTGCCGCCGAGCCGGTTGCACCTCGCGCTCGATCTGATCGCCGCGGGCGCCGCGTTCGGCTACGCGGCCGTCGACGGACCGAGTCTGGTCGCATGGGTCGCGGGGCTCGGATGGGCCGCGCTCCCGCTCGCGTTCGGTCTCGTGCTCGCCGGCTGGCTCGCGGTGATCGCGGTCACCGAAGCGCCCTCCGCGTTCCGCGCCTGGGAGGCCGCGCCGCACGATCACACGGTGGCGCCGCACGGGCACGACCACGTCGTGACGGACGATGCGCTCGCGAACGCGGGGATCGCCGCCGGGCACACGAGCCTTTGGCCGAACACGAAGCCGGACGACGGATGAGCGCGGTCCTCGACGTCGCGATGCGCACCACGAGGCCTCGCATGCGTCGCCGTCGCCGATCGGCTCGCGTCGCGCAAGTGGCCAGCGCCTTCGCGGCGGCGCCGGTGCGGTTCGCGACCCGGCCGGTCACCGCCACGCAGGTGGTGCGGCGCACGTGCGGGAGCTGCCCGGGCGGCAGTCGGTGTTGCGGCTCCTATACCGCGCTGTGCTGCACGCTGCCGGGCGGTGACAACTTCGGATGTCCGCCGAACACCTTCATCGGCGGGTGGTGGCAATGCAACTACGGGGGAACCGCCCTGTGCGGAACCACGAACATGCGCTACTACCTCGACTGCTCGATCGACCCGGGACACTCGTGCCCGGGCGGGTGCCATTGCGGCGACAACAACTGCGGCAACTTCAAGACCTGCTGCGTGGTCTTCCGCTACGGGAACTGCAACACCGACATCGGCGCGATCACCGCGATCCAGTGCCGGCTCGTCACGTGTGTGATCCCGTGCCGGATCGATTGCCTGGACTGCAACTGCTCGGCTGCGGTGGACCAGACGACGTGCTCCCACAACGCGGGGTGTCTGTGAGCACGGACGTCCTCACGTCGCTCGTGATCGTCGAGACGATCGTGCTCGGGCTCCTCGCGATCGTCGTCGTGTCCCTGTTGCGGAGCCACGCCGAGCTCCTGCGTAGGTTGCCCGAACCGGACGAGGAGCACGACCACGCCCACGAGCTCGCCAACCACCAGCCAGACGCGACGCTGCCCGCCGATCTGCCCGCGCCGAAGCGGGTCGCCTCGCGCGCGCACGACGTCATGGGCTCCACGCTCGACGGGGACCAGGTCGTTGTGTCCGCGGCTTCGGGGAGCGACACCCTGTTCGCGTTCCTGTCGACGGGTTGCCTCACCTGCCAGGGGTTCTGGGATGGGCTGCAGCCCGGCGCGCGCGAGCCGCTGCCCGGAGACACGCGCGTGGTCGTCGTGGTGAAGGACCCCGCGTTCGAGTCGCCGTCGCGCCTCGCGAAGCTCGTGCCTCCCGACGTGCCGGTGATCCAGTCCTCGGCCGCATGGGAGGACTTCGGCGTCCAGATGTCGCCGTACTTCTGCTTCGTGGACGGCACGACGGGCGCCGTGCGTTCCGAGGGGGCGGCGATGACGTGGCAGCAGGTGTCGTCGCTGTTGACCGACGCGTTGTTCGACGAAGCTGCGGCGCGGTCGCGAGAGCTCGGATGACGGCGCTCGCCGCGCTCGGGGTCGCCGTCGCGATCGTGGCGGGGCTCCGATCGACATGGTCGCCCTGAGGAGCGTCGATGCTGGGAAGCATCACTCCGCTCGGGGAGCGGGGACGCGGGTCGCGATGGGGGGTCACGGTCTCGGCGTACCTTGTGGGGTCGGCCGCGGGCGGCGCCGCGCTGGGTGCGACGCTCGGGACCCTCGGCCAACCGCTGCCCCTGTCGTCGACGGCTCGTCTCTTGATCCTCGCGGGCGCGGTGGTGATCGGCATCGCGTTCGACCTCGGGGTCGGTGGCCTGCAGTTGCCGACGACCCGTCGCCAGGTCGACGAGCGGTGGCGCGCGGAATACCGGGGGTGGGTTTGGGGACTCACGTTCGGGTTCCAGCTCGCGCTCGGGGTCATCACCGTGGTAACCACGTCGATGGTGTACGTGACCTGGGTGGCCGCCCTCCTCGCGGGTTCGTCGGCCGCCGGCGCTGTCATCGGGTTCGCCTTCGGCCTGGCTCGCGCGCTGCCGATCCTCAGCGTCGCGCGTGTGCGTACGAGCGGACAGCTCCTCGGTGTGGACCGGACCTTGCAGCGGCTGGCCTCTCCCGCCCGCCGAGCGACCATCGCGGCGAGCGCATCGATCGCGGCGGTCGCGATCGTCGGGGTCGCTCGATGACGGCCCCGCTCCGCGGTCACGGTCTCGCGTTGTCGGTCCATGACGGGTGGGAGGCGCGGATCTGGATGCCGGACCTGGCGCCGCCGGCGGAGAACCATCCGGTCGCGCGCCTCGCGAACTTCGCGCTCCCGCTCACGAAGGACACCTACGCCGAAGACGTGGCCGACGGCCTGCGTCCCGGCCGGGTGGTCGCGTCGCTGGCGGAGTTCTCACCGGCGGTCGCCGACCGCGGCCTCTACGCGCCGCAAGGCGTGCCGAAGGTGGACGTCGCCGACCTTGATCCACGGGCCGTCCAGCGGCAGGCGCCCGGGCGGGCGGGTGTACAGCGGTTCTTCTCCGAGCAGGGTCGCGCGTTCAGCCTGTACGTGATCGCACTGTCCGGGGCCGGACTCGGTCGAGCGATGGACGAGCTCGCGACCCAGCTCGAGGGTTTGGTGGTGGAGCCGCGATGACGGTGGCCGGATGGATCGTGGTCGCGCTGCTCTTCGCGCTGGTGCTGTGGCTCGGGTTCGCGATGATCGCGCTGGTGCGGACGCAGGCGGGCTTGCGCGCCCGGATCGAGGACCTCGAGGCGATCGATCGCGCCGGTCCGGATCGCGGGCGGCTTGCCGGTCGGTCGCACCGCGCCGGATTGGGTGATCGCCACCGACGATGGCGGCTCGCTCGCGGCTTCGGCTTTCGCGGGGACCCGCCACATGCTCCTGTTCGCCGATGCGAGTTGTGCGGCCTGCGACGAGGTCGTGCCCGCGGCGATCCGAGCCGCGGCCGACGGCGACGTCCCACCGGTCGTCGTGATCGGCCGAGACGGCGACGAACTGCCGGCGTCCTGGAGCGGACCGCGCACCGGGGTGGAGCACGGCGACGAGGTGAGCGCCGCGTTCCGCGTGGAGGTGAGCCCCCACATCTTCGTGATCGATGAGGGAGGCGCCATCGTCGCGCAGGGCGGCGCGGCATCGCTCGAGGACGTCGAGGCGCTCGTCCGCGAGGGCCGGGGGATCCAGGTGCTGCCGGGGGCCGACGATGCGTGAGCCGGTGACCCGCCGGGGGTTCGTGACGCGGGCGTCCGGCCTGGCGCTCACGGGCCTCGGGCTCGCCGCCGGCCTCGGTCGCGAGCCGAGCCTCGGCGCACGTGCGTCCGACGCCGTGCCGCGTGCGGTGTGAGCCGATCAGCAAGACCGGTTGCCTGTGCGGCGGCAACCTTTACCGATGCTCAGGGTGCGGGAGCACCTTCCACGCGTGCATCCACCGGCCACGGTTCGGATGGTTCTGCCTCCGCCGCTCGTGCTGACCGTTAGCGTGACGACCGCATCCACACGTCGTACCGACTGAAGGAACGCTGGTACCGGTCGTAGGAGACGCGTTGGGCCGAACCCGTCATCGCGAACGACGGCTCGTCGTTGACGCGGTAGGGCGGCGTTCGCGGCGTTCGCGAGCCTCATCGGGCTGTCCCAGGTGGCGCCGTCGTCGGCGCTGTGCCGAGTACAAGCATGTCGATCTGCGCGCCGCGCGCGAGGGGTCGGCAGGGCTGCGCGCGCGGGTTGCGTCGGCATCCCGCGATCGCGATCGCGACCTGCGACGTACCGAACGGCAGGACGGCGGGCCCATAGCCGTCGAGATAGCCCACGCCCGCCGACGACATCCCTCCATGCGAACACAGCCGTCGGAGCCGAGAGCGTCGAGCCGTCGAAGATGCGCAGCTCGACCCCGGTGTGCGGTGGAGTAGGCGAGGGCGACCCGAGGGTCACCGGCGCCGGCCGCGCCGGCCGACCGCCGGGTAGTGCTGTCCGTCGTTGGGGCTCGGGCCGGAGATGGCGACCGGGGTCGCCGTCGCGAGGTCGCCGCCGCCGGTGTTCGACGTGACCGCCCGTTGGACGCCGTTGTCGGTGGCGAACCAGGCGACCGCCACGTCGGTACCGCTCACCCCGATGTCGGGGAGCCCACGGAACCCTTCGCCCGTGCCCGACTTCGACGTGGTGGTGGCGATCGATGAGGCGGACCAATGGTGTCCGCGGTCGTCGCTCGTCGCCAGTCGGATCGCCCCCGAGTCGGCTTGGGTCCAGACGGCGAACAGCCGACCGCCACCGATCGCGACCCTCGGGTAGTCGACGCGTCCCTTCGGAGAGGAGAGCCGGACTGGCGCGTGCCACGTGCGCCCTTGATCGAGGCTCACCCGGATCCAGAGGACCCGCGGCGCCGACGGGCGGTAGTGGAGGTAGCTGCGTTGGGTGACGTAGCTCGCGATCACGGTCCGCCCGTGGGCGGCGATCGACGGCCGCTCCGCCTGCACCGAGCCGGGGCTGATGCGGGTCGGCTTGCCCCAATCGCCCGCCTGCGATGACGCCGGAGATCGCCGGACGAATACGCCCATCCGCGGGCCGTTGTCGTCGGCACATCGACCCGACGGCGGCGGACAATCCGTAGCGAAGATCGTCAGCAGCTTGCCCGTGGTCGCCGTCAACGACTTCCCGGGGTTCCACGCGTAGGGCGTAGAGATACGCCTTGCGTGTCCGAACGTCGTCGCAGCGGCCGCGGGCGACGCCAGGGCAACCACGGAGATCACCGCGATCAGAGCCGCGGTTGCCCGGCCACGCATGGCGCGCATCCTAGCCGGGGTAGCATCCCGGCGAGCCCGGGTGCCGGAACCGGTAGACGGAGGCGGCTTAAACCCGCCGGCCCCCTAGGGGCGTGTGGGTTCGAGTCCCACCCCGGGCACGATTTCGATGAGTCCATCAGAGCTGGTGAAGGGCCGGTTTGTGCTCTCCTCGGACCGACGGATCCACGCTCGTGCTAACAGGCTGCTAACTGCGGATTGTTGGCCACGCTCTGCACCTAGGCAGTCTGGGTGGGGTGTTCTCAGAAGGTCAGAGGGCCTCCCGTTGCTCCAACAGCCCACCATGTGGGGCTCGGGCTGCCGACGAGCGCGGCCCACGTCGGCCAATCGTCGGAGAGGCGACAAGCCTGTCGAACGGGGCCCGGTCGGCCGTCGCCCGGCGCCGGGAGGCGTGATGAGGTGGGTGCGGGGCGCGGCACGAGAAGGAGGCGAGGAAGCGTGATGTACGGCTCTTGGGACGCCGGCACGTGGGCTTGGATGGTGCTCGTCATGTTGCTGTTCGTAGGAGTTCTCGCCTTCGGAATCCTCGCGGTGGTTCGATCGTCTGATCGGGATCGGGATCGCGCGATGCCGCAAGGGTCCAAAGGAGCTCTAGACGTTTTGGACAACCGGTTCGCCCGGGGCGAGATCGACACCGAGGAATACGCTGAGCGTCGCCGCATCTTGACTGAAGCGAACGATCCAGCCCACGTCTAGCTCTTCGCAGACGGCCCGAGATCGACTCGGCGGAGCAGTTGGGCGTTCAGCGCGACGACGATCGTAGAGAGTGGACGTCGCGGCGGAACTCGGGGGGCAGCGGCCGCTCCGCGCGGCCGGCGTCGTCGGCCATGATGGGCCGCGTCACCAGCACCCCCGGTATGCTAGCCCGAGATGTCGATCCGCTTCGTCTCGCCGTCGCGGGGATCGGTCCATTCCCGGCCACCGGTGGCGAGATCCGTGAAGTTCTGCACCGTCTTGGGCGCGTGCTCGGGCATCAGCTGCACCGTGAACGATCCTCGGTTCGTCACGAACGTGGCGGTGGTCATCGACGCTTCTCCTCCCGTGCCGCGGGCCGCCCCAGCGGGCGGCCCTCGGTACCAGAGTCTAGCCGTCGTCCCCGCAACGGCTCACCGCGTCGCACCACGGCCCCCAGCCACGACCCGGCGATGAGCGAGGTCACGATGGCCAGCATCACGAGCACGGCGTAGAAGCTCTCGTCCACGATGCCCGCCGCGAACGCGGTGGAGGCCAGCACGATCCCCGGCCCGCCGCGCGCGTTGAGCGCGACGCCGAGGTTCGTCGAGGCCGGGGTCGACTCACCGGCCACCCGGGCTCCGATCCAGACCGCCCCGAATTTCGCGGCGCAGGCGATCGCGAGGAAGATCAGGAAGAAGACCGGGCTGAACGCGTGGACCAGATCCAGCTTGAGGCCGACCATCGCGAAGTAGATCGGGATGAAGAAGGCGAAGGAGAACGCGTTGATCGACGCCCGTTCCTCGCGGCCGGTCTCACCCGCGGCGGTGCCCACGATGATGCCCGCCATGAAGGCCCCGAACATGGGGGTGACGCCCAACAGCGCCGCGCCGACCGTCAGCAGCAGCATGAACACCAGTTGGAACGCCACGTCGTTGCCGCGGCGGATCAGGTTGAACCGGAACCCGGCGAGCGCGCGGTACACGGCCGGGCCCACGAGCAACGTGACCACCAGGAAGCCGAGCGTCGCGACCAAGTGGAAGGCGACGTTCGCCTCGGAGCCCGGACGGATCCCGAGGACCGCCGGCAGCCCGATCGCGTCACCCGACGACGCGGCGACGAGGCCCACCGCGACCGCCAGGACCACGTAGACGATCACATCCTCGAGGACCGCGACCGTCAGCACGATGCGTGCGAACGGGGTCTCGAGGATCCCCAGGTCGAACATGATCCGCGAGATCACGGGGATGCTCGCCACCGCGATGGCGAGGACGAACACCAGGACGAACGCGGGCCGGCTCGCCGCCGTCCCGATCCCGTACCCGTGCGGGAGCAGCGAGACGAACGCGAGGCCGACCGCCGCCGGGATCGCGATCCCCGTGATCGACACCGCCGCGACGGTCCGGCGCTCGTCGGAGCGGAACGATGACCGCATCTCCGCCCCCGCGCCGAACATCAGCAGCAGCAGGCCGAGCTGGGCGAGCCCGTCCAGCACGAGCGGCACCTCGCCCGTGGTGGGGAACAAGTGGGCCTCCAGACCGGGGGCGATGACGCCGAGCAGCGTCGGCCCCAGGGCCAGCCCGCCGAGGATCTCGCCGATCACCCGGGGCTGGTGGAACCGGGCGAACAGGTATCCGCCACAGTGCGCCGCGATCAACAGGAGCGTGACGGCGAGCAGCACGCGCGCCACGTCGCCGGCGCTCAGGGTCGGCATCGGCCAGCCGTCTCAGTCGACGTCGTCGCCGGCCGGCAGGTCGATCAAGCGGATCTGCCCGTCCTCCACCTCGAACGTCGTGAGGCTCCCGCGTCCCACCGGGATCCGCCACTGATCGCCGGGCAGATCCAGGATCGTGGCGGCGAGGAGCCGGATCATGACGGCGTGGGTCACGGCGGCGACGCGCTCGCCCTTGTGTCGCTCGCCCATCAGCTGCACGGCCTCGACCATCCGCTTCTGCCCGTCGGTGAGCCGTTCCCCGTTGGGGCACACGGCCTGATCGGGTTGCGACCGATACAGCTCGAACGCCGCCGGGTCGTACATCGCGGCCTCTTCGGAGGTCATGCCCTCCCACACGCCGTAGTCGAGGTTCACGAGGCCGTGGAGGATCCTGACGTCGGGGATCCGACATTCGTCGGCCACCACCTGTGCGGTGTTGATCGTGCGGCGGAGCGGCCCCGCGTACACGGCCGTGAGCCCGACGTCGGACAGCATCCGGGCGGCCTCGACGGCGTCCGCCCAGCCCTGGGCGTCCAAGGGCACGTCCCTGCGGCCGCGGTAGCGGTTTTCCACGTTCATCGTCGTCGTGCCGTGACGGATCAGGTAGAGGGTCGCGACCTGCTCCGACGCGTTGCGCTGCATCGAACCAGCGGGACCAGTGATCTGTTGGGACATGAGGGGGGCCTCCTTACGATCATCCAGTCTAGCCCGGAGCCCTATCGCCGCCATCGGGCGATCGTCGCGTTCGCGTGCGTACGGTCTCATACCCAGGGCGGAACGACCTAGGCCTCGCCGACCGCGATCGCCATCCGACTCAGAGGAAGTACGGCCGGAGCCCGACCTTCCGGTAGGCGTGCAGCGACGATCTGGACGTGTCGATCCAGTAGTCCGGTGTCGTCCCTGAGAACGATCCCTCGGCGTGGGTGTAGACCGCAGCCTTGACCCTCGGCCACGATCTGATCGTCTTGGCAGCCTGGAGGAACCATTCGGCCTTCGAGTGTCCACCGCCACCGCCGCAGTCGGTGTCTTCGACGCACCCGAATTCCCCGATGAAGATGTTGAGGCCACGTCGCTGGGCCACGTTGTGCGCACCTTCGAAGATCTCCTTGAACGAACGCCAACCGTGGATCGAGTCGCAGTGTCCGCGGTTGTAGCCGTCTACGCCGAGCATGTAGTGGCCGTCCGGGAGCCATACCCCTGGACCGCCGTGCGATCCGCGAAGGGTGGATGCCTCCAGCGCACATACCCAGGTGACGTTCCGGGTGCCGACCTGATGGAAGATGTGTCGCACCCGCTGCCATGCCGCACGGAACTGCGCGGGCGAACCAGATTGCGGATCGCGCTCGGGCTCGTGATGGAACCCGAAGAAGAGACGATGGTGGAATCGGCGGATCGCATGGGCCTTCGCTCTGATGTGATCGTCGAACGCGCCGGATGCGATCGCATCCCACGAGACGTAGCCACCGCCCGCATGGCGGCCGTGCCACTGGATATACGGTATCCGCCCATGATGCGCCGCCCATCTCACATAGTTGGTGGGCGCCATGTCTTCCCAGTCTTCGTAGCAGCGCAGGATCTTGAGCTTCCGATCCACCTTGTGCTCCAGCCGTTTGAAGGCGGTCTCATGAGACTCCCCGCCTCGCGGCTGCACGCCGGCGCCCCACAGACAGTGCGGCTTCGAGGCCCCCGCCTCGTCGGCGAGCGTCGACGCCGCCACGACCGCGCCTCCAACCGTCAACATCGAGCGCGTGATGAATTCCCGTCGCTCCATCAACAGCCTCCCTCCTTGGCGCGAGCGCCTCCCGATCCCACGCCGCGACCAGCCTCGGCAGATGGGATCCGAAAGGACGTACGGCGCACGATCTTCGCGTCTACCGAAGCCCTGGGGAAATAGGGAAGCCGCCCGATGATCGGCGGCTACGGCGCCCACTGTAACACGGGCAGCCTACGCTTCAACCACGTGAACGGAGTGTTCGAGGTCCGACCTCAGAGTCGCTGCCCGCGACTCCCCTGCTTCGTCTTCGTGCACGGAACGGAGGAGGCCCTTCCGCCCTCCTGAGCCGTCGGGCAGAAGTACGGGTGGGCCGCGATGAAGCGCGCCGCAGCCGCGGGGATCGGCGTCGTGACGGTCGCCGGCGGCGGCAACGGCGATTGGCCGTAGTCGAAGGCGTTGGCGAAGTCGTAGGCGCCGTTGTCCTGAGCGTTGATGTTCGGCACGTTGAAGGTCGATTCGACGTAGGCAGCGATGTTCGCCCACGTCATGGTCTGAGAGTCGGTGAACCCGGCCTTCGCGTAGGGCCCCATGACGACGAACGGGAGCCTGATCCCGAGGCCGCTCGCTGCGGGAGCGACGTGGTCGTAGAAGCACCCGCAGTCGTCGTACGTGATGAAGACCGATGTCGTGTCCCAGTAGCCGTTGCTGGTGATCGCGTTGATCAGGGTCCCGAGCCAATTGTCCCCCTGGGTCCAGCTGGTGGAGTTGTGTTGGGAATCCTTGCCGAGCGGCGTGACGATGGAGACCTGAGGGAGCGTGTGGTCCTGCGCGCTCTTGATGAAGTTGGCAGCGTTCTTGAAGTTCGCCTTCTCGTCCGCATGCCCCAGGCACGACCAGAACGTGGGGCAGATCGTCCAGCCGTATGCCCCGCCACCCGACGGGCCGCCCGAGCCGAAGATCTTCCAGCTCACGCCGGCGGCCTGCATGCGATCCATCAACGAAGGCACGTACGACACCGGTGATGTGCGGTACGGCCCGTTGCCGGCTTGGTCAGGGATGCAAGCAGGTTGCTGGCTCCAGGGCGCCTTCCCGGTGGCCGACCACTTCGCGTCGAGGAACGAGTCGCAACCCCAGCCTCGACCGGTGGTCTGCGACTGGGTGGTCTTCGGGATGTTGCCTTGGAACCCGTCCATGTCGAGGGACACCATGGTGGTGTGACTCATCCATGAGGAGAACAAACGGAACTCGAAGAACCGGTCGGCCACCCCGAACTCCTTGGCGAAGGTGGTCAGGTTCGGCGATTGGCCCGTGGAGTACTGCTGGTAGCAGGCGTAGTTGTCCGCAGCGCCACAGTGCTTGAGCAGGTCGAACCCGTCCATCGCTCCGTTGTCGATGCTCGTGTCATGGGCCTGCACCGAGTGCGGGATCTCGGGGACGATGTCGTCGGCGGGAGGCAGGTTGATCGTGGCACCGGTGTGGATCTTGCCGGTGCGAACGCCATCGCAAGCCTGGTTCAACCCGTCACGGACGAAGGTTCCCGCTGCGACGCGGGCACACAGATCCCCGAGCACGTTGTCGAAGCTGTGGTTCTCCTGATCGATGATCACGATGTGCTCGACGGGGGAGGAGGCGGCATGAGCGGAGGTCGCGGGACTGGGGACCAGTCCGGCCGCGACGGCGGCGGCCGCGCGAGGGCCGCCAGGAGGACCATGTGCTTCTTCACGCGCATCGAAGATTCCGCCTTTCTCAGCTGACCGTCCACTGTGCGTAATGGGGGGTGGACACGTCGTCAACGAAGAGGAAGTCGCCACCAGCGTAGAGCTTGCTCGATGTTGAGTCCATGGCCCAGATGCCTTTGACCCCACCGGTGATATGCCAGTCGTAGGAGGTGTTGATGGATCCGTTCGGGTTCACGGCGAGGAGCTTGCCGATATTCACTCCCCCGCAGTGACCGAAGTGCCCTCCCAGGAGCCAGAGCCCGCCCGTGAAATCGATCGCCTGGATATCGCCGTTGCACCCGACCCGCCAGAGCTTCGTTCCGTCCTCGTCGTACGCGATCGTCTTGTTCCCGGATTGCGAGACGCCGACCACAGCACTCGAGCCGTTCGCGTGCAGCGTAAGTGTCTTCTCCGTCGGAGGGCTCACCATGAGCGGCCCGAGGTTGCCGTTGGGATAGATCTCGGCCACCGTTCCGGTCGACGTGCCGTCCACCGAAGAGAAGCTTCCGCCGATGAGTAGGTTGCCGTCGGCGAAGTGGCCGACCGCGTATACGGTGCCATCCACGACCGGGTCGAAGGTTGGCACGAAGGTTCCTTCTGGGATCTTGACCGCGGCCAGGTTCGGTTGTGGGTCGTTGCCGACGAATCCGAACTGGCCTCCCATGTAGAGGATGGAGCCCTGGATGTCGAGCGAGCGCACCTCGTAGTCGGTCTTGACGAAGCTCTTGATGGAGCCATCGAGGCCGATCTTCGCTACGTGCTTGCCGATGTTCCCGAACTTGCCCGCGGCGTAGATGAACGACCCGTCACTCACCAACGAGAGGACGAGGTTGTTCGCCTGCGGGTTCCACGCGAGGGGTTGGCCAGCCGCATCCAACGCCGCGAGGTTTGAGCGGGGGAGGGTCTGCGTGCCGTCTGAGGAGACGAGCGCGGTGAACTTGCCACCCAGGTACGTGACGCCTCCTACATGCAGGACCGCTCGGACCCGTCCGTTGGTGCCCCAGGTGGAGGCGTCCGGGTGCTCCGAGATCGCCGCTGAGGCCGGGGCCACCGTCGTCACGATGAGCGCGACGACGACGGAGCCCAAGATCGATCTGCGCATGAGGCGGCTCTACGTTCTCACTCGTCGGCGAAGGGCTCAGCCGTCTGATCGGACGAACAACGCCCTCGAGTTCCAGTCGTTGCCATCGATCAGCGGACCGCTGATCGGGGTCGCCGTCGCCCCGATGACCCCGTTCGTCGTCTCCGTAGTGCCGCTGGTGAAGCTCACGGCACTCAGAACGCCGGTGCTCTGGCCGAAGTAGAGGGTTCCGTTCGTCAGTGTGAGCCCTCGAACGATGCTCGGGTTCAGCCCGCCGCACGTGTTGCTCGCTGGCGTCGCGCTCCAAGTGCACGCCGTGTGTCGGTACGCGCCCACCAAGTTGCTCTCCGGCAGGAAGTACCGCCAGTAAAGGTGGGTGTCGCCGGAGACGGTGTAGTAGAGCCGCCCGTTCGAAGGATCCCAGAACATCCCCGTGGCGTTCGACAGCTGCGAGCTCATGCTTGGGGACTGCTGCGTCTCCGACTCGAGCCCATGGAGGTTGATATCCCGCTGGCTACCGACCGCGTCGCCCTTGAGCGTGCGGCGATAGAGGTGCCCATCGCTCCAGCCCGAATAGAGCCAACCGCTCAGCATGAACGCCCCCCTGATGCTCGACCAGTTGAGGGCGGTCCGCGTGACGGGGGAGCCGAACGAGCTCCCGTTGAACGACCGCGCGACCATCGTGCCGTCCTGCTGCACGGTGTACAGCTCGCCGGGGAGCGTGCCTGGGTTCGCGGCCGGGACCTGCTCGCCGCCGGCGACGGGCATCAGAGCGATCTTCGCGTGGTATTCGTGCCCGATCGTGTCGGTATCGCTCCCGACGTAGAGTCCATCCGTGGTGGCGAGGAGTGCCTGCGCCCCCAGTCCACGCACGCGGGTCGGGTTCCACGAGAACGGCATCCCGTTGAGGGGGCTGACCGCTGCGATCCCCGCGCGTCGGACACCGCCCGGCCTCAGGCTGTCGGAGCCCCAGTAGTTGTTCTGCCAACGCTGGTGCCCGCCGAGATAGACCGCGGTGCCGGTGATCGCGACGCTGTAGTTGGTGTCGCCACCGGTGTGATCGACCCAGGTCGGCTGGAGCGCGGTTCCGGTTGCGTTCGTCTCCCACCGTGCGCTCGAATCGCAGAGCGGACCGGAGAGCGGGGTGCCTCCGAAGGCGATCGCCGTTGCCCCGGTCGTGGCGACGACGAAGTACGAGCCGGTGGGGGAGAAATCGACGTCGCGGATGTAGTTGGAGAAGTGCGACGAGCACGCGGGAACGTAGCGCTCGGTCTCCCAGTTCGCGACGGATGCGGGGGAGGTCGTCAGGTTGATCAACGCGATCTGGTTCCGCGCCGGAGATGATGCGTTCACGTTCGTGAAGTTGCCGACGATCACGAGGCGGGAGCCGTCTGGCGTGACGTCGAGCTTCGCCAACGACGTGGGACGCGTCTTGTGACTGCTGGGGCGAGAACCGGTGATCGACAGGTTCACGTCCGGGTCGACCGCCCCCGTCGTCGCGTCGAGAGCAGCCAGGTAGCCGCGGTCTTGGCCGTTGACCGAGGTGAAGTACCCCCCGATGTACACCTTCCCGTTGTTGAGGACCGCGTCCTCCACTCCATCGTTGACGCTGGCGTGGAAGCCGGCCTCCTGATCGCCGGTCGCGGTATCGAGCAGCGCGAAGTGCTTGGCGTCCTGTCCGTTGATCGTGTTGAACGCGCCACCGACGTAGACCGAGTGGCCGTTCGGCCCGGCCTCGACCGCGTCCACGCGTCCGTTCATCTGCGGGAAGAAGGACGTATCGATCTGACCGGTCGTTGCGTCGAACGCGAAGAGGTTGGTGACGTTGTAGATCTGCCCACCGCTGGCGTTCTGCACCTGGGTGAACTCACCACCGACGTAGATCTCGTTCCCGACCTGTGCGATCCCCTCGACGTGATAACCGGCATGCTCCGGATCGACGATGTTGGGCGTGAAGTCGACCGGGTTGTCGGAGACCACCACGCTCTGGGGGGTCTGGACGGCGCCCGCCGATCCGGCGAGGCCCGTCAGGAGGGCGATGGACGAGGCGATGGCGACGAACGCAACCGCTGAACGGGAGCGCAGCAAGAACCGGGGGGACCGTCTCATCTCGAATCTCTGCTCCTTGCACGGGGGGTTGCTCGGCCACACGGGAAACGGTGTGGGCCGATCGCCCCAGGAGGGTGGGGTCACGACGGGCAGCGTAGCCTAGCAGACCTAGTTAGGCCATGGGACCAAAGGCCCCTCGACGTCCTACGACCACCCGAGCCGTTGGTCCTGGCTCATCTAGTCCATATGGACTACGCCGACCGTTGTGTCTCATCGCAGCCGGTTCCGTTGGCTCCGACGAGCCGCTAGCATCCCGCCCCGATGTCATCTCTGCGATCCCCCCGGGCCAAGCTCGTCGCGGTGCTGATCCCCGTGCTCACGTTGATCGGGCTGCTCGACCCCAGCCGGGGTGTCTCCGCCGCGCCATCCGCCCGGTTGGCGAGCGACCCGATCGTGGCGGTCGCAGGTGACATCGCCTGCGACCCGCTGGATCCCGACTACAACGGCGGGCTCGGCAACGGGAAGAAGTGCCAGGAGGTCGCGACCGGACAGCTGGTACAGGCCGGCTCCTATGACGCCGTGCTCGCACTCGGGGATCTCCAATACGATTGCGGAGGCAAGGCAGCGTTCTTCTCCTCGTACGACCAGTCGTGGGGCTCCTTCAAGTCGATCACCTACCCCACTCCCGGGAACCATGAATACAAGCGTCAGAACAACTCGACCGGGACCGACTGCGGAGGGCTGGCGACCGCGCGCGGCTACTTCGACTACTTCACATGCACGAATCCGCCCGTTGCCCCCTGCGCCTCCGTGCCGGCCCCCGCCCCAGGGAACTTCGGGGAGGGGTACTACAGCTTCGACATCGGGGCGTGGCACGTCATCTCGTTGAACGCGAACTGCCGCTTCACGAGGGGATGCAAGGCGGGCTCTCCTCAGGAGGAGTGGTTGGCGGCAGATCTCGCTGCGCATCCCAACTCCGAGTACCCGTGCACGCTCGCGTTCTGGCACCAACCGCGGTTCGCGTCGGCGAAGACCCACGGCGCGGATGCCTCCTCCGATGTGTTCTGGCGAGACCTCTATGCAGCGGGTGCGGACCTCGTGCTGAACGGCCACCTACACGCCTATGAGCGATTCGCTCCCCAGGATCCCGATGCGAACGCGGATCCTGCGAACGGGATCACCGAGATGATCGTGGGGACGGGAGGGGAGGGCTATCAGGGGATCACGGCGACGCCCGCAGCGAACAGCGTTGTCCGCAAGACCAAGCTCAACGGGATCCTTTCGCTCACGCTGAGGCCGTCAGGTTTCGATTGGCGATTCGTGAACGTACCGGGGCAGACGTTTCAGGACAGCGGCTCGGCGGACTGCCACTAGGCAGCGGTCAAAGTGCGGTGAGGAAGTAGTTCGATCTGCCGACGTCGCTGAACGACGCCAGCGACGATTCGCTGGAGTCGATCCAGTACGGCAGGGCTTGGCCGCGGAACGTGGCCTCGGTGTGGGAGTAGCACATCGCTTCGACGTTGCCCCATGCCCTCACGGTATCTGCTGCTCCCTGGAACCAGTTGGCCTTCGCCAACGGGTCGCCGGCCGCATAGCCCTCTATCTGCTCGATGCAGCCGAACTCCCCCACGAACAGACCCTTGTTCAGCTCGACCGACTTCTGATGCGCACCGGTGAAGAGTTCCGCGAAGGACCTCCACGCGGGCTTGCTGATGATGGGCCAGCGGTTGTAGCCGTCGCTTCCGACCAGGTGATAGCTGTTGGGGGCCGGGAGCCACGCGTCGGCCCCTCCGTTTTTCCCGCGGTACGTCGTCCCCATGAGCGTGCACACCCAGGTGAGGTTCGTCGCTCCGGCCGCGTCCATGACGCCGCGCACGCGCTCGAAAGCGGCGGCGAATTCCGCGGGGGTTCCGTTGGACGGATCGTTCTCGGGCTCATGATGGAACGAGAAGTAGATGGGGTGCCCGAAAGTGGCGAGCCGTTGTCCAACCTCATAGATGTAGGCGTCCTGTTGGCCGGCTGCGATGGCACCCCATGGCGTCGGCGTGTGGTTCCGCGTGTAGGCGTGCCACGAGATATACGGGATCCTTCCTCCGTCGGCAGCCCACTGGTGGGTGCGGTCCGGGGGTGGTCCATCCCAGTACGAGTAGCGCCTGAACACGCCGAGGGTCCAGCCCAGCTCTCCCTCCAGGGACAGCGTCGACGCTCGTTGCGTGGACTCGCCGGCTCGGGGCAACGCATGCCCGCCGATCAGGCACCCTGCTGACGTGTTCGACCATTGGGTCGCCCGATGCGCGCGACGGTGGTGATGACGCTTGTGAGCCTCGGCGAACGGAGCCGTGGCTGTGAGCCAATTCGAGGCCAGCACGGCCCCCGTCCCCGCCACGAGGGAGCGCTTCAGGAAGTCGCGTCGACCCAGGTCCGATGCCGCCATGACGGGCGTATCGGCGCCGGATGCCTTGCGGGTTGAACGGAATCACCCGGGGGCGCGGAGCTTCCGGCCTGAGTATGTAGGTCCTTGGCCCGTGCTCCTCGCGATGGGATCCGCCAGGTCGGTTCGCGAACCGCGGGCGATGCGCCATCGATCGGAAGGCTCGGATCGACGATCTCGAGGAATCAGCCCAATACGGGATCCCCTGGCCGCTCTTCCCGTGCGAATAGACGACCGCACGCAGCTCCTCGGCACCGCCGACGCGCTGTACCTGGGCGGCGACTTCACCCAGGCGAAGGGTGAGCCGACCAGGCGGTTCGCGCAGTTCCCGGTCGGTCCCTATCGGTTCCTCCTCGGCCGCGCCGCTACGATAGGGGGCCGTTCGCCGAGCCCCGGAGCGCATGCGTGGCAGATCTCGCCAGGACCCTTCGATCGATGGTGCCCAGACCCGCGAAGGTCGCGTTGTCCAGGTCCCTGGAGGCGGTCGGGAGCTGGACGAGCGGCATGCGGATCCTCCCCACCTTCCAGGTGGTGGGCGCGCAGCGGAGCGGGACCAGCAGCCTCTACGAGTACCTCGTGAACCATCCGCTCGTCGGGCGATCGTCGGTGGAGGAGGTGCACTTCTTCGACAACCACTTCCTCCGTGGGCTCGATTGGTACCAGGGGCACTTCCCCACCCGGGCGCGCGCGGTCCTCACCGAGCGCCGGCACGGACGAGCGATGATCGGGGGCGAGGCGACGCCGTACTACATGGCGCATCCGCTCGCGATCCCGCGGCTCGCGCAGACGCTCCCGTCGTCGCGGCTGATCGTGGTCCTGCGCGATCCCGTCGACCGCGCCTACTCCCACTACCAACACGAGGTGGCGCTGGGCGCGGAGACGCTGTCCTTCGCAGAGGCGCTGGATCGCGAGGACGAGCGGCTGGCGGGGGAGGTCGACCGGATCCTCGCGGACCCCGCCTACTACAGCTTCGCGTACCAGCAGTTCTCCTACGTCACGCGGGGGCGGTACGCGGAGCAGCTGGAGCGCGTGTGGTCCTGCTTCTCCGAGGAACAGGTGCTCGTGATCCACAGCCGCGACCTCGCCCGCGACACCGACGGCACGTACGGGCGCGTGCTGGCGTTCCTGGACCTCCCGGCTCACTCGCTCGCGCGGTACCCGCAGCACAGCGCGCGCAGCTACCCGCCGCTCGATCCCGCGCGGCGCGCGCGGCTCGCCGAGACGTTCCGGGAGCCGAACGCGCGTCTGTTCGACCTGCTGGGTGAGGATCTGGGGTGGAACGACGCGCCTCCGACCGGATGAGCCGCAGACGCGTCCTGTACATCCTGGGGTGGGGCCGCAGCGGCAGCACGGTGCTCGGCAACATCCTCGGTGAGGTCGACGGCTTCTTCTGCGCGGGGGAGCTCCACTACCTGTGGGAGCGGAGCCTCATGGAGGGGCGCGCGTGCGGCTGCGGCCGCGACGTCCGGGCGTGCGAGGTCTGGTCAGCGGTGTTGGCCCGGATCGGCGTGGGGACGTCGGTCGATGCGGACGTCGTGGTGGCCTGGCTCCGCGAGGTCCTGCGGATCCGCGCCACCCCCCGGCTGTTGCGCCAGCGTCCCGGAGCGACGCTCGAGCCGCCCGCGCTCGCGAGCTACGCCGCGCTCACGGACCGGCTCTACGACGCGGTGGCCGAGGTCACCGGGGCCCGCGTCGTGGTCGACTCGTCGAAGATCCCCGCGGACGCCGCGCTCCTGCGGCTGCTCCCGAGCGTGGACGCGTCCTACGTGCAACTGGTGCGCGACCCGCGCGCGGTCGCCTACTCGTGGAGCCGCGCGAAGGAGCAGCGGGACCCCCGTGCGCCGGCCACGATGCGCACCCACGGCCCGCTCGATTCGGGCGTGAACTGGTCGATGTGGAACCTCGCGGCCGAGGCGCTCGCGCGCGAGGTGGGGCCGGATCGGTTCCTCCGGGTCCGGTACGAGGACCTGATCGACGACCCGCGGGAGACGGTGCGCCGGATCGTGACGATGGCCCGCGAGCCCGACGCCGAGCTCCCGTTCGTTGACGATCGCACCGTGCGGCTGCGCGCGAACCACACCGTGTCCGGCAACCCCGATCGGTTCACGACCGGACCCGTGTCGCTGCGCTCCGACGATCGGTGGCGAGGAGCTCAGCGCCGGATCGATCGGTGGGAGACGGTCGCGCTCACGGCCCCGTTGATGCTGCGGTACGGCTACCCGTTGCGGGCGCCGAGCGCCTCGCGGTAGGCGGCCTCGAGGCCCGCGAGTCCCCGCTCGGGGCTGTAGCGCTCGCGCCAGCGCTCGAGGGCTCCCGCCCCGAGCCGCTCCGACAGGGCGTCGTCGGAGAGCCGCTCGACGGCGGCCGTCCACCCGGGCGCGTCGTCGAGGGGCGCGAGGGCGCCCGTCACGTCGTCGTCCACCGCTTCCTCCAGGGCGCCGATCCGTGTCGCGATCACCGGCACGCCGGCCGCGTACGCCTCGGTGATCCCGCGGGGCGCTGCCTCGTACCACCGCGAGGGGACGAGCAGGGCGCGGGCGCGGCGCAGGATCGCGGGAACCTCGTCCCCGCGGACCTGCCCCGCGAAGTCCACACCTGCGGGGGCATCGCGGCGCAGGGCGGCGCCGTCGGGGCCGTCCCCGACGATCAGGAGGCGCCGGCCCGGCGGCGCCGATCCCCAGGCGCGGAGCAGGGTGTCGACGCCCTTCTCGTGCGAGAGACGTCCCAGATAGAGGTAGTACTCGCCGGGATCGGTGCGCGGCTCGGCGGCGTCGCTGAAGTTCGGCTTCACGACGACGCGGTCCGCCGGGAACCCCGCCTCGACGTACTTCTCCCGGACGAACCCGCTCACGGCGACGTACCGGTGGACGTCGCCGAACGTGCCGATCCTTCGGTGGAGGGTCAGGGACGCCGCGAGCGTCGCGCTCCCCGCCGCCGACCCCCGGTAACAGCGATGCTGCACGCCGCGCCACGGCACGTGGTCGAGGCAGTCCTCGCACACGCGGCCGTCCCGCAGGAACGTGGCGGGCAGGCACATCAGCCGGTAGTTGTGCAGCGTCATCACCACCGCGGCGCCCTCGGCCGCGGCGCCGCGGAGGACGGCGGGGGAGAGGGACGGGAACAGGTTGTGGACGTGCACCACGTCCACCGCGCGTTCGCGGATCCTCCGGCGGACGGCGCGGACCGCAGCCGGGGACCAGACGGTCCCCGCGGCGGTCCGCGCCAGCCGGACGGCCCCCCCGACCTCCGGCTCGGGGCTCCAGAGCGCGACCTCGTGGCCCGCCGCGGCGAGCAGCGCGGCCTCGTCCTCGGCGACACGGTTCTCACCCGACGCGGCGCCCGACAGGTAGCGCGAGTGCAGGATCAGCACGCGCATCGGCTCAGGCGGCGCCGTGGCCGGGGCGGAGCGGGTACCGGTAGCGCAGCAGCATCGGGAGCGCGAGGGCGGTGGTGGCCCATCGATCGCGGGCCGCTTGGTGCGCGAGCCATTCGTCGTCGAGGCGCAGAGTGACCGGACCGGTACGGAACCTGCCCGGGTTGCCCGACACGGTGTGGTTCGTCCCGAGCTCCGCGGTGTGCTCGTCCACGAACGGGAGCCGGGCATCTGGCTCGCCGACCAGCGCGGCGATCCGCGCCACGGAGCCGCGCGGGTCCGCCACCAGATCCTCGTACCGGAACCGCAGGAAGCGATCCGGATCGACCTTGCGGCCGAGCGCGTCCGCGGCGGCGTTCACGGCGTCCCAGTTGAGGGCGGTCTCCGTGACGCCCCATCGCGGCATCTCCTCCTGGCCGTCGGGATCGGCCTTGCGGCGCTGCCACGAGAACGCCACCGCGCGCGGGTCGCGCACGATGTGCACGTACGAGGCGTCGACGCCGTCGAGCAGCCGCAACAGCGCCGCGTCCGACGGATGCTTCGAGGAGTCCACGATCACGCGCGCGCCGGTCACGTCCGCGATCGCGGCGTAGAGGGAGCTCAGGACCTCGGCGTAGGCGGCGAGCGAGGCGTTCGATCGCAGCCCGCGACGATCGTGCAACAGGCGCCACGTGTGGCGGACCCGCAGCGCGTCCCGCTGCCAATCGATCACGTCCCGGGCGTGCACGTCGCCGAGCGTGCGACCACCCGATCCACGGGGCGCCGGAGCACCTCCGACCAGACCGGGCAGGACGTCACGGGCTCGCCGCAGCCGCAGCGCCGCCCCTCCAGGAGCCCGCGCTCCCAGAGGAAGCGGAGCTCGCCGCTCGAGAACCATCCGTCGATCCCGCCCAGCACCGTGTCCAGCACGGTGCTGCCGCTGCGCGTCCCGGAGACGACGTAGACGACCTTCACCGTGGTGCCCGGCCGCCCGTCCGCGCTCCCACCGGCGCCGCGACCTGGCCGTCGGGCTCGGGCCGGTAGGCCCGCACGCGCACCGCGTAGAAGATCACGGCGACGCTCTCCAACCCGTAGCCGATCGCGAGCCCCCACGCGGCGCCGGTCACGCCGGCGCGGATCGCGAGGATGGGCGTGATGATCAAGGTCCCCACGGTGGAGATCACGTGGGCGAGCACAAGCGGGCGGCCGCTCTTCGACGCCTTCAACAGGATGATGAACCCGATGCTCGCCGCCGCAAGGAGCTGCCCCGTGGCGACGGGGACGATCAGGCTCGTGAAGGACGCGAAGCGGTTCCCGAACAGGAAGGTGAGGGCCGCGCCGCCGCCGGCCGCGAGCGCCAGCGTGTAGAGGGCCGTCAGCCCTCCCACCGTGAGGCTCAGCCGCGTCGCGAGCGACCTCGCCGTGTGCAAGGAGGCGTGGTACGACCGCGTCATCGACGGGAGCCCCGGGAGGGTGATCGCCGGGCCCAGCACGGACAGGGGCGCGAACACGGAGTTCGTGGCCTTGAGCCCGCCGAGCGCGGCGGCGCCCAGGAGCGGCGCGAGGATGAACACGGTGCCCTGCGTGCCGATGTTCGACGCGGCGCGGTCGAGCGCGAACCACTTGCCGAGGGGCCAGGCGTCGCCGCGCCACCAGCGCCACGACGACCGCGGGCGGCCCGGCGGGACGCGGAGCTGGACCACGCCCACCGCGACGCCCACCAGGGCGCCGAACCCCCAGGCCCCCACGACGGCCCAGTCGGTGTGGATCGCGAGCGCGATCGGCATCGCCACCAGCATGCCGACGACCCACGAGAAGTCGTTCAGCACGGCTCCGGGGTTGCGGCCGTCGCGGAACAGGACGAACCGCCACAGGTCCTGCAGCATCGCGACGGGGATCCACGGGGCGAAGAGGAGGAAGCCGCTGCCCACGACGCCGTGGAGGAGGAGGCCCAACACCACGAGCACGGCGGCGGCGACCGCGCCGGCGGTGATGCTCATCGTGATGGTGCGACGGGTGATGGGCCGCCGTTCACCCACCGGGAGGCTCGCCGACAGCACGGTGTGCGGCTCGCTCACGAGCGCCCGTTGGAACACGAGCGCGATCACGTAGGCGGAGAACCCGATCGAGATCACGCCGAGCGCCTCGGGCCCCAGGCTCCGGCCCGCGATGATCGTCAGCCCGAAGTTCGTGAGCGAGGAGAAGAACTGATCCCCGAACCCCCACGCCACCTTGCGCCCGGCACGCACCTTCTCCGTGCTGGCACCGGCATCGAGCTCGGCCTCGAGCTGGTCCTCGGCCGCTCCGACGGGCTCCTGCTCGACCACGCGGTCAGCCTCCCGTCACGAGGTCGTCGTACAGGGCGCGAACCCTGGCGCGCCGCCCCTCCAGCCGCGGGTCCATGAACGCCGACCGCGCCGTGTCCTTCTTCCGCTCCCGGGCCGCGGACGGTCGCGCCACCGTGTGATCCTCGACCGTCCCGAACCGTCCCACGTTGCGCTGGTCGATCAGCTCGAAGCACCGCTGCACGTTCTCGTCCGTGTGATCGAAGGGCGTGAACGCCGTGCCGAACCGTTCGTTGAGCCGCCGGATCGAGACGCCGAAGTCACCGGTCACCTCCTCGAAGTCGGCGACGACGACCCCGTCGCGCACGTCGCGGACGGCCTCGTAGAAGCGGCTCCAGTTGCGGATCGCCTGCTCCGGCGTCACGCACGGGAAGCGGATCATGTGGGAGATGATCGCCCCGTCCGGCTCGCGGATCAGCACCATCGTCGGGATGCGCCAGCGGACCGCGGCGGCGATCTGCGCCGCGGCGTGGAGGTGGTGGGCGACGTTGACGGGCTCCGGCTGCGCGAACTGGAACGCCGTGACCGAGAACGTGTTCGCCGACCGCTGGAACCCGTCGATCACGACCTGCGTGCGATCGTGCTCGACGACCTTGCCCACGTTCCCCGCGTACTTCCGGCGCGCGAGCGGGAGGTACACGGCGGGATGGCACGAGAGCCGGCTGCGCAGCTCGTACTTCGCGCGGCACAGGCGGACGGAGATGGCGCCGTCGCGCGCGAGCGGGGACGCGGTCGACTCGGCGGTGCTCACGTCAGCGCTCCCTCGGGCGCGCCGCGCGGCAGGCCGCCCGGAGCCGGCAGGTCCGCGTAGGGGTCCCGCGGCACGATGTCGGGGACGGGAGCGTGGAAGGGCTGCGGGGACCGCACCGCCATCAGCATCGCCAGGAAGAGCATCGACTCCATCCCGAACGTCTCGAACGACGAGCCGGTGATGCTGCGGACGGCCAGGACCGCCAGCACCAGGATCGGGGCGAGCCGGCCCCCGCGCGCGGCCAGCAGGTACCCGCGGTAGAGGCAGAGCAGCCACGGTCGCGGCGAGCAGCGAGATGCCCACGATCCCCGTGCCCACGAGGGCCTCGATCCAGCTGCCGTGCACGCTCCCCGTGTACCCCCGTCCGAGGGAGTCCAGCACCAGGAACCGGCTCGCGGTCTCGATTCCGCCGCCGATGATGGGCGACTGCTTCCAGATGGGGATCGCCGCCGCCCAGAGGTTCGTCCGGCCCGACAGGCTCGAGGCGACGTTGACCCCCTGACCGCGGAGCACGAACGCGAACAGCGGCGCGAAGAGGGTCTGCCCGAATCGGACGACGATGAACCCGCAGAGCGCGATCGCCGACGCGAGCACCGCGCGGCCGCGCAGCGCGAGGAGCACCAGCACGCCCACGCCGAACGCGATGTAGCCCGTGCGGTACTGGGCGGCGAGCAGGCTCACGATCCCGAAGCACTCCAACCCGAAGGCGATCCGGTTCGAGGCCACCACGCGGTCCCGGAGCAGCCCGTTGCGGGACGCGTACGCCCAGAAGAAGAGCACGCATCCGTACTCGCCCAGGCGGTCGGACGCGAGAGTGCGGGCATCACCCCCTCGATGCGGAAGGGGAACGGGCTCGCCGCGCGCAGGGCCTCGCTGGGGAAGACGACCACCCCCAGCCACGCGGTGGCGACGTGCGCCACGATGAACCAGAAGATCGTCTTCTCCAGGCGATCGAGACCCCGGTCGGCCATCGTGAGGTACGCGGTCAGGACGACCAGCAGCGACACCACGATGTTGACCGCGTGGAACGCGGTCAACAGCGGGTACACGGACCGCGTGATGCCCAGGCAGATCACCACGATGTACGCCGCGTACAGCCACAGCGGCCGTGCCGTGCGCAGCGAGGCGAGGCCGCCCTTGATGTCGGACTGCAGCAGGGCCATCACGCACAGGAGCGCCGCCCCGCCGATGCAGGCGAGACGGAACAGGCCGGCCGCATCGAGCGGGTTCGTGGACAGCGACGTCGTGTCCCGGATCCGGAACACGAGGGACGAGAGGCCCAGGAGCACGACGGGCACCTCGACGGCGAGGATCCCCGGACGCGAGGGGACGCGGATCCGCAGCGCGACGGCGGCGGCCACCGCCGCCGCGGCGGCGAGCGGCGACGGCGAGGCCGTGGACCCCGCGCGACACCGAAACGCCCACGACGAGCGCGAGACCCAGCACGGCGATCCACACGGTGAGCCTCGTGAGTCGCGCCCGGCGTTCCCTGGTCGGGATCATCGGGAGCCCGCCCGGCGGGGCGGCCCGGAGATCCGGTCCCACGCGTAGCCCGCCACGAACATCGGGTTGCCGATCAGGTACCGCTTCCACAGCCGCCGCGGCTCCGACGCCAGCCGGTACACCCACTCGAGGCCGCTCCGCTGCATCCATGCGGGGGCGCGGCGCTTCGCACCCGAGATGAAATCGAACGCCGCGCCCACGCAGAAGATCAGCGGAGCGGCCTCGCGCTCACGGAGCTGCTGCCCCACGACGTGCTGCTTCGGCGTGCCCAGGCCGATCCACAGGGCCCGCGCCCCGCTCGCCCGGATCGCGTCCGCCGCGGCGTCGAGGTCGGCGTCCGTGAGGTCGCGGAAGGGCGGCGACTGGCTGCCCGCGATCCAGATCCCGGGGAACCCCTCGTCGAGGTGGTGGGTGAGCTCGGCGACGTCGTCCGGCGTGCCGCCGCCGTAGAGGTAGTGGGGGAGCGCATCGGCGATGCCCCACCCCGCGATCAGCCGGAACGAGTCGGTGCCGGGCATCCGGGGCGTGGGCTGGCCGAGGGACCGGGCCGCCCACGCCACCGGCAGCCCGTCCGCGAGGTTCAGCTCCGCTTTGTTGAGGAGCCGTCGGTAGGCCGGATCCGTCTGCGCGCGCGCGATCGGATCGACCGCGAGGAAGTTGACGACGTGCGAGCGACCGCACGCGAGGAAGGAACGGACGGTGTCCAGGAGCTGCTCGGGCGCACGGGGATCGATCCTGATGCCGTTGACGAGCACGCCGCCGCGCGGCGGCGCGCAGGTGTGCGCCGTCCCCGGGTCCGGTCCGTACCACCGCACCCCGGATCCCGGTTCGAGGGTCGGATGAGCTGCCTCGGCGTGGGACATCGTCGACCTCCCGGTCGTCCGCCGCTCAGGACGACGCGGTGCCGTCGACGGGCGACGTCACCGGGTCGGCCGTGGCGGGCTCGGGCGTGGTGTGCGCGCCGCCGTAGCGACCGTACCTGCCGTACTTCCCGTAGCGGCCGTACCGCCCGTATCCGTACGCGTACCCGTAGCGGCTGTCGTGCGCGGGGATGTTGTTGTAGACGGCCCCGATCACCTGCCCGCCGGCGGCCTCCAGCTGCTCGCGCGCATCCGCCACCGCGCGCCGGGTCGCCTTCTGCGCGTCGGTGACGAACACGACGCCGTCGGTGAGGGGCGCGAGGATCGACGCGTCGGCGACGCCGAGCACCGGCGGCGTGTCGATCAAGATGAACTTCGCGGCCTTCCGCAGCGTGTCGGTGTACTCGCCCGCGACGAACTCCGACACGAGCCCGGTGGGGTCGTGCACCGCCGGGCCGCCCGGGATCACGCGCAGCCGGTCGATGCCCACCATCTGCATCTGTGCCCGCATCCACCGGTCGACGTCGATCAGCGGCATCGCCAGCGTGGTGGACATCCCGTCGCGACCCCGCAGTCCGAACTGCTTCGCGAGGTCCGGCGCCCGCAGGTCCATGCCCACGAGCACGACGTCCTGCTCGAGGTTCGCGAGCGACACGGCGAGGTTCGCCGCGGTGGTGGTCTTGCCCTCTCCCGCGAGTGCGCTCGTGACCAGGATGATCTGGAGCTGGTCCTGCGAGGCCAGGTACATGATGTTCGTCGCGAGCGCCTTGTACGCCTCGGACAGGGGGCCGCTCGGATCGTCCTTGAACGCGAGGTGCTTGCCCTCCTCGCGTTTCCGCCAGTCCTTCACGGCGGGGATCGATCCGATCACCGGGGCCTCGAGGATCCGCTGTAGCTCAGGCCGGTTGCGGATGTGATCGTCGAGCGCCTCGGCCCCGAACGCGAGACCGACGCCCAGCGTGAGGCCCAGCGCGAGCGACGCGAGCAGGTTCAGCGGGATGTTGGGGCTCACGGGGTGGTGCGGCGCGGTGGCGGGATCGATCGTCGTCACCTGGATCGCGTTGTTGGCCGCGATCTGGTTGATCTGGGATCGGAGCGAGGCCTGCTGCGACGTGAGATCGATCAGGTTGTTCGTGAGGGCCGTCCTCGTGCCTTTCGAATGCGCCCGTTGGAGCCTCGCGGTCACGTGATCGACCTGCGTCTGGAGGTTGTCGTACTGGGTCTGCAGGTCCTCACTGAGCTTGTTGACGGTGTCGTCCGCTTGCGTCCTCTTGAACTCCTCGTACGCGTCGCCCAAGGCCTTAGCGATCCTCGCGGCCTCCACGGGGTCCGTGCTGGAGTAGGAGATCGTGAGGACGTTCGTGCCGGAGGGGACCGTCACCAAGATGTCCTTCGCCAGCTGCTGGGCCGTCATCGGCTGACCGGCGTTGTTGACCGGCGCCTCGCCGAGGCTGGCGAGGGCTTCGATGGCGTTCGAAACCACCTCGTCGGACGTCACGACGGTCTTGTCGGTGCTGAGCGTGCCCTGGTCCTGGTTGTTCGCACCGGCGCCGCCGCTCGACGTCTGGGCGGAAGACTGCACGAGCACCGACACCGACGCGCGGTAGATCCGCGTCGCCATGAGGGACAGCACGAGGGCGACGACGACGGCGACGACGGTGGGGACGATGACGAGCCACTTGCGACTGCGCAGCACGCGGAGGTACTCGCGGACCTCGCTCGGTGCCCGCTCTTCTGGGGGGTTGACGCTCACTCGGCTCCTTCTCGGCGCACTCGGCGCAACCTGGCCACCCAGGCTACTACCTGCCATCCACGCGGTCTGGGCGCGCGACGGAACCTCAACGGGATCGTCACCGGACTCCGGCCGGGGAAGATGGTGCTCGGGGCCGGCCATGTGGTCGGTCATCCTTTCCGTGAGGGTTCGTAGCCGTACGTCTGCATCCGGTCGCCCACCGACCGCGCGAACAGGGCCTCCAGCTCGTCGTCGAACTGGTCGCGCCACTGCCCGATCGCGCCCTTGCGGAACGTCGGGCTGTCCGACGAGAACAGCTGCCGGCACGTGGCGCCGACGCGCGCGTCGTCGGCCTCCAGGCCGAGATAGCCGTAGAGCTCGCGCACGGTGCGTTCCTGCGCGGCGTCGTCACCGCCGCCCCCGCTCCCCACCAGGTCCTCGAACCGCACCACCAACGCGCCCGAGGTCAGCCATCCCGCGTAACGGTCCAGCCGATCCGCGATCGAGGCCACCTTGCGATCCGGGTCGCCCACGATCGACAGGCGCAGCCGCTCCTTCGTGTCGGGGATCGACGCGAACGTTTCGTGCTGCCGATGATCCGTGGTCTTCGACACGAAATGCACCTGTGACACCACGATGTCGCGCGGATCCCGGATCAGGAAGACGGGCAGCACGACACGATCCCGCAGGGTCCCCGGGTACTCGGGCCGGAAGCTCAGGTGCGACACGATGACCTGCCCGGGGCGCAGGTCCGCGACCACGCCGCGCAGCCCGCGCCAGCGCACCACGTTGCCGTCGCCGACGGTGGGCCGCAGCTTCCGGTACATCCGCGGGTGCAGGCACACCGCGCGCTCCAGGAGATGGGTCCCCGCCTTCGGGATCGAGTCGCAGAAGACGCGCGGTGCGGTGCGGTCCGCGACCCGATGACGCACCTTGCCGGGCGTCATGCCGAACCGCTCGAGCGTCCATCGGTTCGGCGGGAAGGCGTTCGAGGACATGGCAGCTTCGCGTGGCCCGCGGATCATGCCGAGGCCGACACCGGCGCGGCCTTGCCTCGACCGGTGAGCATGAACTCGAAGATCGCCTCGACGTCCTCCGGCTGCTTGTTGGCGATGTACCACTCCCACGTGCGCCGCAGACCTTCCTCGAAGAGGGTCTGGGGCTCCCAGCCCAGCAGCTGCTTCGCGAGCGCGTTGTCCGCGACGCGGTTCATCGGGCCCGTGGGCTTGTCGGGCTGCAGCTGGATCGCGGGGGAGTAGCCGGCGAGGTCGCACACCATCTTCACGGCGTCGATCACCCGCACGCGCTCCATCGTGCCGAGGTTCACCGCCGTCCCGTCCTCGATCGACTCCGAGGCGCGGATCGTGCCCTCGGCGATGTCGTCGACGTAGGTCCAGTTACGGATCTGCTCGCCGTTGCCCCACACGTCGAAGGGATCGCGCTTCAGGAACCCGCGCGCGATCATCGCGATCACGGCGTGGTTCTCGACCCCCCGAGGTCCGTAGACCGTGAAGTACCGGCACGAGGCGGTCTTCATCCCGTGCTCGTCGTGCATCGCCTTCAAGGTCAGCTCGGCGGCCATCTTCGCCATGCCGTAGAGGCCGTCGGGGTCGTACGGAGGCCCAGCCTTGTCCTCCGTGAGGTACACGATCTCGTCGACGTCGCCCTGCATGTAGAGCGGATAGATGCAGCCGGACGACGCGTACGTGATCCGGTCGACACCTTCGCCGAGGGCCGCGGCGAACAACGAGGCGTCGAGCCCGAAGTTGGTGGAGCAGTCGTACTGGTGCAGGTCGACGTAGCCGCGCCCGCCGTGGTCGGCCGCGAGGTGGAAGATCGTGTCGATCCCGCGGACCGACGCGGTCGCGATCTCGGGGTCGCGGAGGTCGCCCTCGATCAGCTCGATCGCGCCCGCATCGGCCTGCGCCTGGACGTTGCTCCGCACGCCGCTCGAGAAGTCGTCCACCACACGGACGGTGCCGGCGCCGCGCGCCACGAGCTTGTCGACGATCGTCGAGCCGATGAACGAGGCGCCGCCGGTCACGAGCGCCTTACGGGAAGACCAGTCCTCACTCAAAGGGTGCCTCCTTATCGCACGATGGGCCGTCCCCGTCCGGTCGTTGCCGTAGGAAGGTCGGGGGGTACCCAGTATCCAGATTCCCCAACGGGGGGACAAGACTGACGATGGACCTAGGCCGGGCGATGCGCGGGTCGCGGCGGCCGTCACGCCGCCGAGATCCGCCTCCAGGGCAAGGGGAACCGTCCGTTCGGGCGCCACCTGGTACCAGGCCTCGCGGATCCGCCCGTCCGCGTCCACGAGGAACGACGATCGGATGATGCCCTCGTACGTCCTCCCCTCCTTGCTCTTCTCGCCCCAGACGCCCCACGCCTCGGCCACCGCGTGGTCCGCGAGTCGGCGACCTGCCTGAGATCGCGCACCGGGAGGTCCCGAGGGCGCTCACCGACGAGGAGTGCCGCCAGTATCTCCATGTGGATCAGTGCTCGCAGGCGTAGCTGTAAGTGACACCGACCGACATCCGATCAGCCTGCTCCTCAGCGAAGGCTCGAGGAGCTCGCGACCACTCGAGGTGCGCGCACTCGGCTACTCCTGAACGCCGTCCTCGGAGGGGTGACCCCAGCTCGGTACTGCCGTCACACGGCGCGCCTTCAGGTCAACTCCCTCGTGACCCGTGAGCACGCGGAGGAACTCATCCCGCTCGAGCACGAATACCCGTAGGTCGCTCACCGCCGTCACCGTCGCGTTCCGCGGCTGGTCGAGCAGCAGGGCAACCTCCCCGAAGTAGTCGCCGGGGCCGCGTTCGGCGATGATGTCGCCGTCCCGAGACACGACGGCACGGCCCTCGACCAGAACATAGAAGCGGCTGCCAGGCTCGCCTTCCTCGATCGACGACGCCACCCGCCGGGACATCGAGCGGCACCAGGTTGCGAGCGACCCGCTCGAGCGCCTGAGGAGGAAGTGGCGCGAAGAGGTCGGTCGCGCGCAGGCGCGCCATCTCCTCGGCCGGCACGCGCACCCCGACATCGAGCGCTGCCAAACGGTCCCGCAGCAGGAACCCTGCCACCGGCAAGACCAAGCTCGCGACCAGCAAGCTCCACAAAGGACCGATCCACACGACCAGGAGCGAGGCCGCGAACGCACCGATCCCTTCGAGCCCGACGTACAGCGACTCGAGCACGCCGAAGACACGTCCCAGCTTGTCGTCCGGCACCACGCGTTGGAGCATCGTCCGGGCGCTGACGTCGGCACAATTGCATGCCCGCTCCCGAGAGCGCGAGCATCGGCGCTGCTGCCACCGGGGCTGCGGCGGTCAGGGCGAGTGGCGCTGCCGGTGACGACAGAGTCCGCTCGCATCGTGGGGAACAATCGAGCGCGTTGGGTCGCAACCATCGCGACCGACGCGCCGACGATCGAGCCGATCCGAGCGCAGCGTTCAGGAAGCCGACGCCCGCTTCGCCGGTGTGCGGGACGTCGAGCGAGATCCCGATGACGATCGGTCGATCATCGCCGAGCATCAGCATGCCGGAGCCGGCAAGCGCGACGAGCAGGCGCGACGGTTCGTCGTGCAGACGTACCCGAACCCGGCCCAAAGGTCGGCCGCGCGGAACTCCTCCTCGGGGCTCCTCGGAGGTGGCTTCGTTCGCCTCGTGCGTGCTCCACACCGCGATCGCGCCGCCGAACGTCAGGACCGAAAAGGTCACGAAGGCAAGTCCCGGCCCAGAGATCGATCGCGTCGGTCGCGAACGCGAACACGAGCCCGGCGAGGAACGGGCCTAGGAAGATGCACACGCTCTCGATCAGGCCCATGGCCGCATAGCTCGTCGTGAGCTCTTGCGGCGATCGCGCGAGCCAAGGCAGCATCGCGCTGTACGTAGGCCGCACGAGGGTCAGCGTCCATCCGGCGAAACAAGCGAGGAGGAAGGCGAGCCACGTGGGCGCTTGCAGCAGCATGGCGGTGCCGGCGGCCGCGGAAAGGAGTGCGAGCAGAAGCATCACGGAAGGAGGAGGCGCCGTCGATCGAATCGATCCACGAGCACCGAAGCGAACGGAGCGATGACCGCAGCGGGTATCTGAAGGGCGAGTGCGGCGAGCCCGACCGCCGGCGCGCCGCCGATCTGGAACGCGAAGACGAACAGCGAGATGCCGCCGCCCCACTCAAGCAGGTTGAAGGCTACGAACGCGAGCTGGGTCGGCCCGAGCTCTCGTGACCGGAACGTGGCCACGAGGGCGGCTCCCGCCAGTCGAAGATCCGCCCAGGCCTCACCTAGTGGCGATGCCGCCGGTCGTTCTTCAAGAGCCATCGGCGTACTTTCGCCCGGGCGGGACGGCCATGGCTCGACCGTAGCCGCCTCGGTGGATCCGCGCTTGGAAGGAAGAAGGGCGACCGTCTCAGCGGCCGCCCCTCTTCCACCGGATGCTCAGCCAGCGAGCTTGGGACAGAGATCGACGAACCTACCCTCGAGTTCGGCGGCGACCATGTTGCCCTGCGAGTCGATGGTGGCCTTCCCCTGGCCGCTCAGGTACCAGATCCCCAGCTCTCCGGTGATCGGGTTCGGGAAGAACGGCCCGTGACCCATCGACCGGGCGGAGGTCGAACCGTCTGGAGCAGCCCGGAGTTGCGAGGACCCGGTCCCCATGACCGCGACCGACACCCCCGAATCCAGGTTGGTGAACGTGATCCTGTTCCCCGGGAAGGTCACGATCTGCTTGACGGGGTTGCCTGCATCGTCCAACCACGTCTTGATGACCTCGACCCCATCTATATGACCGAGGACGGGGAAGGCGCACTGGTCGTTGATGACCGTCTCGCCTTGTGGGCCGCTCTCGCGGATCGGCTTGGTGGCGGATGCCGGGGTCGTCATCGCAAGTGCGACGACGACGGTCGAGAGGAACAGAAGCTTCCGCAGCATGATTACTCCGTTCCGAGGGCCGAGCCCTCTATCCCAATTTCCTTCCACGGGCTCATGTCGTCCGGACCGTCTCGATCGTGCGGATCGGATCCCCTCCTCCTTCCCTCGAGACGAAAGCGACGCTAGGGCGGACCCGGCGGCCGGACATCGATGGAAGCCCGCGATCGTGGGCAGGGATACCCCTGATGACCTCGGCGGACGTAGGTGGCACGATGGGCCGCATCTCACGGGCCCTGACGCCCAGGGCCCTTGGAGGAGGGGCGATGTCGGAGCGGAGCACCCGGTGGATCGCGATCGTGGGCGCAGCGGCGACGCTGCTCGTCGCCATCACCACAGCGGTGCTCTATGTGGTCGACGGGACCTTCGGTAGTGACCCCGTCTCGAACGTCCTCGCGCTCCTCGCGGTGGCGTGCTACGCCGTCGTCGGCGGACTGATCGCTGTCCGACGCCCGCGGAACGCATGCGGGTGGCTCCTGATCGTGATCGGTTTCGGGCTCGTGACGACGATGTGCGCCGAGGCGGTGTCGACGATCGCCGCGCGAGGTGGATCCATCCAGCTCGCGTCGTGGGCGTTGTGGGTGAACTCTTGGTTGTTGATCCCCACCGCCTGGCTCGGGATCGTGTCCTACCTATTAGTGTTCCCGTCCGGTTCGTTGCCGTCGCGACGGTGGCGGTTCGCCATGGTGGGACTGGTGGGCCTCACCGTCGTCGGGGTGGCTGCACGCATGGTGCAGCCGTGGGACGGGGAGCGGCTCGTGAATCCGTTGGGCGTCGGAGCGATGGAGGCGTTCAGCGAGGCGATGTTCGGCATCCTGTCGGTTGTATTCGCGATCGCCGTCGTCGCGGCCGTCGTGTCGGTCGTCCTGCGGTTCCGGCGCGGGACGCCGGCCGACCGCTCCGCGCTGCGGTGGTTGGCGGTCGTCGCGATCCTGGCGGCAGCGCTTCTCGTGACGGCGATCGGGGCGGGAGCGCTCGGACTCGATCGGATCGGCGACCCGTTCGGGGTCGCCTTCCTTCTCGTGGTGATCGTCGGGCTGCCGGCCACCGCGGCCGCGGCGCTCCTAACGCACCGACTCGCCGGGATCGAGGTGGTGGCCAACCGATCGGTCGTGTACGGGTCGATCGTCGCCACGATCACGGTGATCTACGCGGCCATCGTCGCCGGCATCGGTGCCGTGGTCGGTCGGAGCGAACGCTCCGATGTCTTCGCGGCAGTTGCGGCGACCGCCGTGGCGGCCGTGGCGTTCCAGCCGGCGCGCCGACGCGCGCAGCGGTTCGCAGACCGGCTGATCTACGGCGATCGCGCCTCGCCGTACGACCTGGTCGCGACGTTCACCGAACGGCTCGACGACGCGTCGCTTTCCGAGGTGCTGCCTCGGATGACGACGCTGATCGCGGATGGAACGGGCGCGGACAGGATCCGGATCTGGTTACGCAGTGGTTCGGACCTCGATCCCGTGGCATCGTGGCCCACCGACGCCGTTCCCGCGACTCCCGTTCGGCTCGACGATGGCGAGCTTCCGACGATGGGCGATCCCGCGTTCCCGGTCCGGCATGGAGGGGACCTGCTCGGCGCGATCACCGTGGCGATGCCGCCGCAGGAGCCGATGACCCCCGCGACCGAGCGCCTGTTGACCGATCTGTCCGCCCAGGCGGGCCTCGTGCTGCGTAACGTCGCGTTGGTCGGGGAGATTCAACGATCGCGGCAACGCATCGTCTCGTCCCAGGACGAGGCGCGGCGGCGGCTCGAGCGCGACTTGCACGACGGCGCACAGCAGCGGCTCGTCACCCTGTCCCTCAATCTGCGGATGGCACGGGATCGCGCGGAAGCGAGCGGCGATCCAGACCTCACGACGAGCCTCGGAGCCGCCGAGCAAGAGCTCGCACACTCGCTCGCGGAGCTGCGCGAGCTGGCTCGTGGGATCCACCCGGCGATCCTCACGCAGAACGGCGTCGGCGCGGCCGTTCGCTCGCTCGCCGACCGGTCCACGGTGCCCGTCGAGGTCCGGCGTGCGCCCGATGCTCGCTTCGCCCCCGAGGTCGAGGCGACCGCCTACTTCGTGGTCTCCGAGGCGCTCGCCAACGTGTCGAAGCACGCGGAGGCTGCCCATGTCTGGATCGCGGTCGAGGACAACCGCGGCGTCCTCGCGATCGACGTGCGCGATGACGGGATCGGGGGCGCGACGCTAGACGCAGGATCCGGTCTGCGAGGCTTGGCGGACCGCGTCGAAGCCGTCGGGGGCTGGATCGATGTCCATAGCGCTGCCGGCGCTGGCTCGACCGTGCACGCGGAGATCCCGTGCGCGTCGCGGTAGCCGACGACGCGGTCCTGTTCCGTGAAGGTCTCGCACGTGTGCTTGCCGACGGCGGGTTCGACGTCGTCGGGCAGGCCGGGGACGCCGACGAGTTGCTCACGATCGTGAGGGAGGCGCCTGCGGATCGGCAGCCTGACGTGGCCGTCGTAGACATCCGGATGCCGCCGACCCACACGACCGAAGGGCTCGTCGCGGCGAAGAAGATCCGCGCAGATCATCCAGAGATCGGGGTCCTCGTCCTTTCGCAGTACATCGAGACCGAGCATGCGATAGACCTGCTTGCCGACGGCGGCGGGGGAACCGGCTATCTGCTGAAGGATCGAGTGTCGGATCTGCAGGGGTTCCGGGACGCGGTGCGTCGGGTCGGCGACGGCGGGTCCGCGGTCGATCCCGAGGTGATCGCGCAGCTGGTGGGCCGGCGCCGCGAGGCCGATCCGATCGGCAACCTCACCGATCGTGAGCGTGAGGTGCTCGAGCTGATGGCGGAAGGGTGTTCGAACCGGGCGATCGGGTCCGTCCTGTCCCTCAGCGAGAAGACTGTGGAGGCACACGTGCGCGGGATCTTCACCGCACTGGGCCTGCAGCCCGCTCCCGACGAGAACCGCCGGGTGTTGGCGGTGCTCGCGTACCTGCGCTCGGCCTGACTACCGGCCGATCTCGTAGGCCCGGGTTCCCTCCGACCGCCGGGTTCACCGGGATGGCGCCAAGTCCGTTCGGTCCTCGCAGACGCTCGGAGTGGGGGACGACGGATGACGGAGCCGGAATCCCCCGCCTCCGCACGAGAACCACCCAGCCGGGGCATCAAGTCCTGACTGTTCGCCGGATTCACGACACGTTGCACTGCGCGGATACTCCTGCTCTCGGATCGTCGTAGACCGCGACGATCCGCAGGGTCTCCCAGGAGAGGTGACACCGTGAGCGGAGCAACCAGGACCACCGGATCCCACCGCCGCCGCGCGATCGTGTCGAGCATCGGGGCTCTCGCGATCGCGCTCTCGACGACTATCGCGATGAGCGGGTCCGCTGCGGCAGCGGCCGCCTATAACGCAACGTCCGACGTGAACTCGATGTACAACACCACCCTGTACACCGGCGTGCAGAATTGGTGGAAGGCCGGCTACACGGGAGACGGCGTCGACGTCGCCGTGATCGATACCGGTGTCACGCCCGTCGACGGGCTCGCAGACCCCGGCAAGGTCATCTACGGCCCCGATCTGTCACTCGACGCGCCCGCGGACAACCTGCACAACCTCGATGCGAACGGCCACGGGACCTTCATGGCGGGGATCATCGCGGGTCGAGGGAGTGGCGCTGACCCGGGTTCCTACGCGGGAGACCAGACGAACTTCCTCGGCGTTGCGCCGGACGCACGCATCGTGAGCGTCAAGGTCGGCGCATCGGACGGGAGCGTCGATGTCTCACAGGTGATCGCCGCGATCGACTGGGTCGTGCAACACCGCAACGACAACGGTCTCAACATCCGGGTGCTCAACCTCTCGTACGGCACCGACTCGGCGCAGCCCTACCAGGTCGATCCGCTCGCGTACGCGGTCGAGCAGGCGTGGAAGGCGGGCATCTTCGTCGTCGCCGCCACCGGGAACGCGGGCTACCAGTTCAAGACGGGAACGCTCGCCGACCCGGCGTACGACCCCAAGATCTTCGCCGTCGGCGCGACCGAGGCACAGGGCACCATGTCGACGTCGGACGATACCGTCGCGTCCTTCTCATCGACGGGGAGCAATGGGCGCTACGTCGATGTCGTCAACCCCGGGTCGCACCTCGTGAGCCTGCGCGTCCCGGGGTCGTACATCGATCAGACCTTCGGGAACTCCGGCTACGTGAGCGACGGCCTGTTCCGTGGGAGCGGCACGAGCGAGGCCGCCGCCTTCACCTCGGGTGAGGCCGCGCTGGCGATCCAGCAGCGGCCGGACATCACGCCCGGACAATTGAAGAAGCTCTTCTTGAGCAACGGTCGTTCGCTGAACAGCTTCTCGTCCCTGCAGCAAGGACAGGGCGAGGTCGACATGGCGGCGATGCTCCGAGCGAGGACGCCCTGCGTTCCCAAGCAATGGAACACGATCGACTGGTCCACGGGGATCGGATCGATCGAGCTCTCTCGCGGCACGCAGCACCTGGTCGACGGCGGCGTGGCGCTGACGGGCGAGCAAGACATCTTCGGCCAGCCCTTCGATGCGAGGACCATGGCGGGGCTGGAAGCGGCGCAGGCCTCCTGGTCGGGCGGCGACTGGAACGGCAGCACCTGGTCGGGCAGCGGCTGGGAC
The DNA here is from genome assembly GCA_963799625.1 of uncultured Actinomycetes bacterium. Classification (GTDB taxonomy): domain Bacteria; phylum Actinomycetota; class UBA4738; order UBA4738; family HRBIN12; genus AC-51. The sequence goes on from CAWCXU010000001.1 coordinate 306,806, forward strand.
AGCCACACGTGGAGCAGCCACACCTGGAGCAGCCACACGTGGTCGGGTGTCGACTGGTCCAGCCACACGTGGAGCGGCAACACCTGGTCCTCGAGTACGTGGTCGGGTGGTGACTGGTCCAGCCACACCTGGAGCGGCAGCACGTGGTCGGCGAGCACCTGGTCGTCGAGCACGTGGAGCGGCAGCGGGTGGTCCGGCGCAACCTGGCACTGATCCCGGATGTGAGCGCGGAGACGAGCATGACCGAGACGGCGACGCAGACGCAAACGGCGCGACGCCCGCTGCTTTCCGGTCGTTCCCGGGTGGTGGCGCTGATCGGGCTGGTGACGGCGGCATCCCTCGCGGTGTGGGCGCACAACTTCGGCGCGTTCGGAACCACGGGAACGTTCGCGCAGGTCTCATTGCCCTGGCCTGTGCTGGCGCTGGCGTTCTACCTGTCGGAGAGCTACGTGGTGCACCTGCAGTTCCGCAGGCAGGCGCACACCCTCTCCGCCTCCGAGATCGCGCTCACGCTCGGACTGTTCTTCGTCTCGCCGGCCGGACTGCTCGCAGCGCAGCTCGTCGGAGCAGGCGTCGCGATCGTCGTGAACCGCCGGCAGAAGCCGATCAAGGTGTGGTTCAACCTCGCGGAGCTCTCCCTGTCATCCGGCCTGGGTCTCCTCGTCTTCCGGTCGATCGTGACGGTGGGCGAGCACGGCGTCTCCACCTGGTTCGCGGCGCTCCTCGCCGCGGTCGTGGCGCACGCGGTGGGCGTGTTGCTCGTCACGGCGGTGATCGCCGTCGCCGAGGGTCTGTTCTCTGCCTCGCAGCTCGGCCGGGTGCTCATCGTCTCGACGGTCGGGACGTTGTCCGCCTGCTGTCTGGGGCTGCTGGTCGTCGAGCTGCTGGCGCGCGACCCCGTGGCGCTCTTGTTGCTCGCGCTGCCGGTGATCGCCTGTGGCGTCTCGTTCCGCGCGTACATGAACCAGCGTGAGCAGCGTGAACGGGTCGAGTTCCTCTACGAGTCGATGCGCGCGACGCAGGGTGCCCCGGAGTTCGGCCTCGCCGTGGGCGAGCTGCTGGTCGCTGCCCGTCGCTTGCTCCGCGCAGACTACGCGGAGATCCTCTTGCTCTCGCCGGTGGCGGGCGAGGAAGCCCTTCAGAGCGTGAGCGGGCAAGACGGTGAACGCCTGATGCAACGCGTGACCGTTGCCGCCGTCGACGAGCGCGCGATCGGTACGATCGCAGCCTCGCCCCAGCCGATCCTGCTCGCGCGTCGGCGCTCGGGCCACCAGCTCGACGGGTTCCTCGGCGCCCGCGGTCTCCACGATGCGATGGTGTGCGGCCTCACGGGCGAGCAACGGACCTTCGGCGTCTTGTTGGTGGGCAACCGGGTCGGCGATGTCAGCACATTCGCCCGGGAAGACGTCGCGCTTCTGGAGACGTTCGCGAGTCACGCGAGCGTGCTACTCGAGAACGGACGTCTCGAGCGTTCGCTTGCCCAGGTCACGGAGCTCAAGGAAGAGCTCCATCATCAGGCGTACACGGATGCGCTGACCCAACTGCCGAACCGGCTCCTGTTCACGCAACGACTCGACGAGACGCTCACCGAGGAACCGACGGCGCGCGGGTCCCACGCCGTCCTGTTCCTCGACCTCAACCGTTTCAAGGTCGTGAACGACAGCTGGGGTCACGCGGCCGGCGATGAGCTGCTGATCCAGGTGGCGGATCGGATCCGCGCCGCGGTGCGACCGCAGGACACTGCCGCGCGCCTCGGCGGCGACGAGTTCGCCGTGCTCGTCCGCGAGACCGATGCGGCGGGCGCGCTTCGAGCGGCCCGGCGTCTGATCGACGTGATCAACGCGCCGATCGCGCTGTCCTCCGGTCAACAGGCCGCCGTGCACGCGAGCGTCGGCGTCGCGGTGACGGGACCCGACGCGAGCACCCCAGAGGAGCTTCTGCGCAACGCCGACCTCGCGATGTACACGGCCAAGACCGAGGAGCGGCCGTACGCGTTGTTCGAGCCGGCATTGCACCACCGGATCCGAGCCCGGCGATCGCTCGCGCTCGAGCTGGAGCGAGCGGCCGAGCGGGGCGAGTTCGTCTCGTACTTCCAGCCAGTGGTGTCGCTCGTCGACGGGACGATCCAGGCGTTCGAGGCGTTGGCCCGTTGGGAGCACCCGGAGCGGGGGCTTCTCGAGCCGGCCGAGTTCCTGAGCGTCGCGGAGGAAACGGGCCTGATCTTCGAGGTCGGCGCGAGCGTGCGGGCACAGGCGCTTCGGGCGGCCGGCGAGTGGCAAGACGCGCATCCGGACGCCGCGCACCTGGGGATCTGGGTCAACGTTGCGCCCGGGGAGCTCACCGACGAACGGCTCGTGCAAGAGCTCGCGGTGGCGATGACCCGGGCGAGGATCGACGCGCGGCGCATGACGGTCGAGATCACCGAGTCGTCGGTCGTTCGCGACGAGCAAGGTGCGTTGCGTGCGATGCACCGGCTTCGAGAGCTCGGGGTCCGGCTGTCGATCGACGATTTCGGTACCGGGTACTCCTCGCTGTCGCGGCTCGCGGAGTTCCCGATCGAGCTGCTCAAGATCCCGAAGCCGTTCGTGGACCGGCTGATCGGGGTCAAGCCGGATCCGACGTTCGTCGACGCGATCTTGCGCTTGGCAGGTTCGCTTGGGCTCGTGTCGACCAGCGAGGGAGTCGAGGACGTCCTCCAGGCGAAGCGGTTGCGCGACCTCGGCTGCGGTCTCGCGCAGGGTTTCCTGTTCGCCAAGCCCATGCCGGCCGACGACGTATCGCGGCTACTGCGGTCAGCCCCGGCAGGCGGCCCGCTCGCGCTCCCGTCGGCGGCGTCGTTCGCCCAGGCGTACGAACCGTCCGCTCTCGCCTGATCATCCGTTCCGGTGACTACCAGCCGATCTCGTAGGCCCAGGTGCCGGTGCCGACGGCGGGGTTCACCGGGATCGTGAGCACGACGCCCGCAACCGGCGCGCTGATCTCTTCGACGACATCGCCGAACGGGTCGATCACACGCGCGAGCATGTCCCCGACGGCGACCTCTATGCCGAGCGCCACGCCGTCGGCGAACAGACCTCCTCGGTCGGGCGTCACGATCCGGAAGCCGTGCAGCAGGCGCGGTTCGGGCGTCGGCTCGACGTCCTCCGATACCGTGCCCAGTCTGCGCAAGGTGTTCCACACACCGGCGGTTGCGCGCTCGACCGTGGCGGGCGACGGGGGCAGCCCGCCGCCGGCCTCGATCAGGATGGAGGGGACGCCTGCGAGGGAGAGCCGCACGAAGAGCGCGCCGTCGAGCAGCCCTGGATCGCTGTCCGGGTCCGCCATCCGATGTTCATAGAGGTACGGCGAACCGTAGGCCCGGGCCATCGCGGTTCCCGTCTCGTCTCCTTCGACCACCAGCGTCCAGTCGACCGTGTCCGACGGGACGCCGGCGCTGTGCAGGTCGACGAACGAGCCACCGCGCTCGGAGATCAGCTCGAAGTACCGGTCGTCCATCCGCGACTCGAGGTAGGTCGGCGCGAGTGGGTGCTCGCGGCTCAACACACCGAACCCCGGCACGTTGCCGATCGGGATCACGACGACCGTGCCCGCGATCGCGGCGGGATCGAGCATCCGTTGGATCGCCATGGCCACGAGGGTGGCGTGCACCTCGTCACCGTCTCGCGTCGCCATGATCCACACGGTCGGGCCTGCCGCGGCGCCGCGGACCACGGTGCACGGCACGTCGATCGCCGATCCGCCCGGTAGTTCGCCCAGCCCGACGGTCGCGTGGCCGCGCGCAGGGCCTTCGGCGCGGAGCAGGGCGTCGAGCCGGCTGGCGTCCATGACCCGGCGACGATACCGGAGTCACGGCGCCAGGCCACACCGAACAGGGCTGGCGCGCCGTAGCATCGCGGCGGTGGATCGCCGGACGTTCCTTCGAGCAGCCGCGCGGTGGTCCGTGGCCATGCCGGGCCTCGCGGGTCTCGCAGCGGCGTGCACGAGGGCGAGCTCGTCGGTCCGGGCGAGCTCGCCGGTCGGCGCGAGCGTCGCGCCGTCCCGCAGCCTCACGCCGGCGACATCCAGCATCGCGGGCCGCGGTTGGCACACCCTCGCCGCGAGCCTCGATGGACGGTTGATCCGGCCGGGCGAGCCCGGCTATCCGACCGCCAGGCTCGTGTACGACCCGCTGTACGACGACATTCGGCCGCGTGCGGTGGTGCAGGCTGCCTCGGCGAAGGACGTCGCCACCACGATCCGGTTCGCCCGAGACCACGGGATGCCGTTCGCGGCTCGCTCCGGCGGGCACAGCTACGGCGGCTACTCGGTAAGCAACGGCATCGTGATCGACGTGACGGCGATGTCGTCGGTCCACGCGGACCCGTCGGCCCGGCAAGCGACGATCGGGTCCGGCGCAACCTTGATGCAGGTGGCGGACGGCCTCGCGCCCGACGGCCTCGTGGTGCCCGGCGGCACCTGTGCCACGGTCGGGATCGCCGGGCTCGCGCTCGGCGGCGGTCAAGGCGTCACCGGCCGCCGCTTCGGGCTCACCTGCGACTCGATGCTCGGCGCGACGGTGGTGCTCGCCGACGGCAGCGTCGTGCGATGCGACGCGAACCGGCATCCCGATCTGTTCTGGGGCCTGCGTGGCGGCGGTGGCGGCAACCTCGGCGTGGTCACGTCCTTCACGTTCACGGCGCACCCGCTCACGCGGCTCACCATCTGCTCGCTCTCGTGGCCATGGTCGAAGGCCGCCAACGTGGTCGACGCCTGGTCGTCGTGGGCGCCGTCGGCGCCACGCGACCTCTGGTCGAGCCTCCGGCTCCGGTGGATCCCCGGCTCCGGCCCGCAGGTGTCGATGATCGGCACGTGGTCGGGCGCGCCCGCCGGGCTCGCGCCCGTGCTGCACGAACTCACGGACTCGGTGCGGCCGGCGACGAGCTCGAGCTCGACGATGCCCTACCTCGACGTCGCCAAGCTGTACGCCGGGTGTTCCGGCCAGTCGGCGGACGCGTGCACGCTCCAGATCCACGGCGGCGTGCTGCCGCGGCAGGCGTCGCTCGCCAAGTCCGACTTCTTCGACCACCCGATCGCCTCGGCGCCCCTCGACGACGTGCTGGGACGGATCGAGTCCCGATCGACGGCGCCGTTACGCGCCAACTCGGGTGGCGTGGTCCTCGACGCCTGGGGCGGCGAGATCGCGCAGATCGGACCGCACGCGACCGCGTTCCCCCATCGCCAAGCGCAGTTCCTCGCTCAGGAGTTCGTGACCTTCTCCACCGTGCCCGACGATGCCACGGTCGCCACGAACCGTCGCTGGCTCACCGGCGTGTGGCGCGCGCTGCGCACCTCGGCCAGCGGCGCCGCGTACGTCAACTACATCGACCCGGAGCTCCACGGTTGGGCGCACGCCTACTACGGCGCGAACCTCGACCGGCTCGTCCAGGTCAAGCGCCGCTACGACCCCGACGACGTGTTCCGGTTCGCGCAGAGCGTTCCGACGACGCTGCCCGCCTGATCGACTATCTGCAGGGCGTCCAGGGCGTGTCGAACAGGTCGAACGTCTTCGTGATCGCGTTGCGGTTGCCGGCGTTGGCCTTCGCGCAGAACTTCGCCTGCGACAGCTTGTACTCGACCTGGAACACGGCCTTGTTCGCGTTGATGAAGTAGGTCGTGTAGCCGTCGCACTCGTTGTACTGCTGGCACTGCTCGTTCACCGCGTAGTCCACGTAGGGAGCGAGGTCGGGCAGCTGCTCTACGTCGTTCTTCAGCGCGACCGTCAGGCCATAGCTATGCGCGAGGTTCGCGAGCGACGCGTCGTACACGAGCTGGTCGTTCGCGGTGAGCGGGAAGCCCGTCCGGTTCGAGAACCCGTCGACGTTGTCCCACTCGACCCCGTCGAAGCCGGCCTGGCGGCACTTCTGCACGCGCGCCTCCATGATCGGCAACAGGATCGAGGTCTGCCGGATGTCGAGCCACTTCTCGCCCGGCCAGCCGTTCTTCGACCCGAGCACCGAGGCGGGGAACTGGTTCGCGTCGACCCGCCAGTTCTCCCACGTGCCGGCGCTGACGTAGCAGATCGCTTTGCCGCCGGCGGCGTGGATCGCGTTGACGGCCGCGGTGTCGAACGTCGTGTTGTTCCCCGAGATGGCTTGGTCGACGTAGAGGTCGATGTCGAAGACGGTCGGGTGCACGGCCGCGCCGCCCGTGAACGGGGTCGCCGAGATACCCACGTTGATCCCACCGGTCGAGGAGTAGGCCGCGACGCCCTGGAGCTGGTACTGCCAGCGGGCGTTGAGCGCGGGGTGCCAACAGACTCCCTGTGCCGTGTTGCACGCCACCGGCGGCGGCACGGTAGCCGCGCTCACCGGCCCCGGAAGCATGACGCATGCCGTGATCACACCGATCGCGGCGACCAGGTACATCGCACGTGCCCGCATCGTCGACCTCCCTCTGTTCGGTCGGCTCGATGATGCTCTCCTCGGACGCCGGGCGCTATCCGGGAACACGCACGTGCCTGTCCACCGTTGAACGCTTACGACACGTCCAGCAGGATCACCGCAGGTCACGGGGCCCGGGCCCGCACAGCATCGTGTTCGGGTCGGAACACCAGATCCTCCAGCCGTTCCCGACCATTCCAGTCCCGTCACGAGGCGAAAGCTTGTAATCATGCTTACTCTGGAATGCGGAGCGGCCGGACGTCGTTCCAAGGGGTACGAGAACGCAAGGGGATGAGAACGTCATGACCGAGCTTCACACCGAAACCCTTCCATTGCTGCCACTTACGACGGGTGTCGTGCTCCCGGGCATGGTCGTGACCCTCACGATCGAGTCCGATGACGCGGCCGCGGCGATCGAGGCCGCCGCCCAGGGCGAAGTCCTCCTGGTGCCCAAGATCGAGGGTCGGTATGCCCGAGTCGGCACCGTCGCTAAGGTCGAAGAGGTGGGCCGGGTGCGAGGCGGGGCCGAGGCCGTCGTGATCAGGGGCCTCCATCGCGGGGTCGTGGGGGTTGGGGTGCCCGGGACCGGATCGGCGACCTGGGTCCAGATCGAGCCGATCGAGCGGACCGAGGTGAGCCCCCGCATACGGGAGCTCGCGCGCGAGTACCGAGCGACGCTGGAGTCGATCGTCGAGTCGCGTGGGATGCCGCAGATCGCGGAGTTCCTGCGCGGGATCGACGATCCCGGGCAGATCGCCGACATGGCCGGCTACTCACCCGACCTCAGCTTCGAGCGGAAGGTCGAGATCCTCGAGACGGTGGACGTCGAGGAGCGCCTGGAGAAGGTGCTCGCCTGGGCGAAGGACACGCTGGCCGAGGTCGAGGTCAAGGAGCGGATCCGCGACGAGGTCAGCGAGAACCTCGAGAAGCGCCAGCGCGAGTTGATCCTGCGCGAGCAGATGGCGGCGATCCGCAAGGAGCTCGGCGATGACGACGGTGACGACGTGGTCGCGCAGCTCCGCGAGAAGATCGAAGGATCGGGGATGCCCGACGCGGTGCGCGAGCAGGCCGAGCGCGAGCTCGGACGGCTGGAGCGGACGTCGGACCAGTCACCCGAGTACGGGTGGATACGGACGTACCTGGATTGGCTCACCGAGGTGCCGTGGGACGTCCGCACCGAGGACAACCTCGACATCGCTGAGGCGCGCACCGTGCTCGACGCCGACCACGACGGGCTCGAGGACGTGAAGGACCGGATCCTCGAGTACCTGGCGGTGCGGAAGCTCCGGCGCGAGCGCGGCCTCGCAGAGGCGACCGGCCGGGGGTCGGGCGCGATCTTGACGCTGGTCGGCCCACCGGGCGTCGGTAAGACCTCGCTCGGCGAGTCCGTCGCGCGGGCGCTCGGCCGGCACTTCGTCCGGGTCTCGCTCGGCGGGATCCACGATGAGGCCGAGATCCGTGGTCACCGGCGCACGTACGTCGGCGCGCTCCCGGGGCGGATCGTCCGCGCGTTGAAGGACGCCGGCACGAAGAACCCGGTGATGATGCTCGACGAGATCGACAAGGTCGGCGCCGACTGGCGCGGCGACCCGTCGAGCGCGCTGCTCGAGGTTTTGGACCCCGCGCAGAACCACACCTTCCGCGACCACTACCTCGACGTCGACCTCGACCTGTCCGAGGTGCTGTTCATCGCGACCGCGAACGTGGCCGAGACGATCCCCGCGCCGCTGCTCGACCGGATGGAGGTCATCCGGATCGACGGCTACACCGAGGACGAGAAGGTCGCGATCGCACGGCACCACCTGCTGCCGCGCCAGGTCGAGCGCAACGGTTTGCGTCCCGATGAGGTTGCGGTGACCGACGACGCCCTGCGGGTCGTCGTCGCCGACTACACGCGCGAAGCCGGCGTACGCAACCTGGAACGCGAGCTCGGCAAGCTCCTGCGGAAGGCCGCGACGACGATCGCGTCCGGGGACGGCGCCGTGCCGATCACCGTTGACGCGACCGACGTGCGCGGCTACCTCGGCCGGCCTCGGTTCTTCTTCGAGGTGGCCGAGCGGACCGCGGTGCCCGGCGTCGCCACGGGCCTCGCCGTCACCGGGACCGGCGGCGATGTCCTGTTCATCGAGGCGAACCGCGTGGAGGGCGAGGCGAGCGACGGGTTCACGCTCACCGGCCAGCTCGGCGACGTGATGAAGGAGTCGGCGCAGATCGCGCTGTCGTACGTGCGGGCGCACGCGGCCGAGCTCGGGATCGCACCCGAGCGGGCGCACGGGCGGTTCCACCTGCACGTGCCGGCGGGTGCGGTGCCGAAGGACGGCCCGAGCGCCGGTATCACGATGACGACGGCACTCGTGTCGCTCCTCACCGATGTGCCGGTGCGCCCGAGCGTGGGCATGACCGGCGAGGTGACCCTGCAGGGCCGCGTGTTGCCGATCGGCGGGCTGAAGCAGAAGGTGCTCGCCGCCCACCGCGCAGGGTTGACCGAGGTCATCGTGCCCAAGCGGAACGAAGGCGATCTGGAGGACGTGCCGGAGCAGGTTCGCGAGCAGATCACGTTCCACCCGGTCGAGGACGTCCGCGACGTGCTCGCGGTGGCGCTGCGGGCGGACGAGCCCGCAGCCGCCACCACGGCCGCGTAGGCTGCCTCGGAGCCAGCCGCGAAGGCGAAGGGGGAGGGGACCGTGCGGATCGCCGTGCTCGGCGCTACCGGCCGGACGGGTGGGCTCCTCGTCGATCGGGCGCTGGAGCGGGGGATGGACGTGGTGGCGCTGGTGCGCCACGACCCCGATCCGCCGCTCGACGCGAGCGTGACGGTGACGCTGCTCGACCTCCGCGACCAGGACGCGATCGCGCCGGCGCTCGCCGGCGCCGACGCGGTCGTTTCCGCGATCGGACCCGTCGCGGGTGTCACGCGCACCGAGATCTCGGAGACCACGCAGGCGGTCGTCGACGCGATGGTCCGGACGGGCGTCCGCAGGATCGTCGCCGCGGCCAACGGCACCGTGCTCACCGACAAAGAGATCACCGGGGAGTACGCGAACGTCGCGGCCGAACATCGGCGCGATGCCGCGATCCTGCGCGCCAGCGGGCTTGACTGGACGCTCCTGGCGGCGCCGTACCTAACCGACGACCCCGCGACCGGCGAGGTCGCGACCGCCGTCGATGCCAAAGCGGCGGGACGGTCCCTCACCCGCGGTGACTATGCGGCCGCCTTGCTCGACGCCTTGGATCGGTCCGACTGGGTCGGGCACATCGTCGGCGTCGCGAACCCCTAGCGGGCCTCAGCCGAGCGTGACGGTCAGCTGCGGCCGCGATCCGACCGCGCCCTCCTTCGACACGTAGTCCGCGCCGTCGGCGTTGGGGGTCACGACGCGGATCGTGTACGTGCCGTCGCCGTGGATGATCGAGCTCAGGTCGACCTGATACGTCGTGCCGGCGGCGACCGGGCCGATCGACGCAGCCGTCGCACCTGCGGCGGGCGCCGTCGACCAGGTGACGGTGTTCTCCGCCCACGGAGTCGATGCCGCGAGGGTGACGTCGCCTCCGCGCGGCGACGGGTCGGCACACGTGAGCCTGAGCGTCGCTGCGTTCACCGTGGACGAACCGACACCCGTGACCGTGAACCGCAGCAGGAACTGCTTCACCGGACTGTTGTCGGTCTCGAGCGTGGTCGACGCGCCGTAGTTCGCCGCCGGGTTGGCCGCGTACAGCGAGGCGTCGGCATCGGCGATGAAGGTCAGCGTGGATGCGATCGGGATCGGCACCGACAGCGGACCTGCCGGGGTCGAGGGGTTGAACGCGGTGTCGTATGCGGTGACCGAGTACGTGTAGGTGCTTCCCGAGGTGACCGACGCATCGACGAACGAGGTCGCCGTCGTGGTGCCGATCGCGACGCCGTCGCGCGAGACGATGTAGTTGCGGATGCCCGCGTCGTCGGTGCTTGCACCCCACGAGAGGGACACCTTGCCCGGCACCGAGGTGTCCGCGGCGAGGCCCGCGGGGGACGACGGCGGCGATCGATCGGCCGATGCCGTCGCGCCGGCGAGGATCGAGAAGGTGTCGCTGAACGTGCCGTCCACGTGGACGAACGATGCGTCGAGCCGGCCGGCGGTCACGTCGTAGCGCATGAACCCGTGGGTCGTCCCGTCGAGCTTGACGAAGTACGGTGACTCGGGGTCCGACCTGCTCGATGCATAGAGGCTCCTGCCGAACGTTCCGTCGATCACATCGACCGTGCCGGCGCCCTTCGGATAGATGCCGTCGAGGCCGTCGTCGACGACGCAGCCCGGGTTGTAGCCCGTCGCGGCGATGCTCGGGCACGTCGTGGGGTCGGTCGCCAGCTGCTTGCCGCGCTGGTACGTGTGCTCGTGCCCGTGCAAGACGAGATCGACGCGCTCGTTCACGAGCAGGTTCATCAGGGCTGAGCCTTCGACACATCCGTACTGTCCGGCGCTCAGGCACGGGTAGTGCATCCCCACGATGACCCAAGGGATGCCCGCCGTATGGGCCTGCTCGATCGTGTTCTGCAGCCAGACGTAGTGCGGGTTCCCCGGGACGTAGTGGTAGGTCGTGCCGTTCACCTTGAGCTCCGGCGAGATCATGATGAACCGCGCGAGCGGCGCGCCGGCGGGGTAGTCGAACGTGTACTCCACGCCGTACTGGCTGCCCGGTCCGGCGGTGGCGCCGAGGTGGTCTTGCAGGCACGCGGCGTGGTTCAGGATGAACCCGTCCACCCTCGTGTCGTCCTCGTGGTTGCCGGTCACGACCTCGAAGGGGAAGTCCGGGCCCTTCGTCGGGAGGTGCTGGTGGATGTAGTCGCACCAGGCGGCGTCGCTCGTCGTCTCGTCGTAGTCGAGGTCGCCGAGCGCCAGGTAGAACGACGCGGGCGATGCGTCGAGCGCGGCGAGGCTCGCCGACGCTGTGGCGTTCGCGCCGTGGTCGCCCGCCGCCGCGAACGTGAACGAGGTCGGTACGGTCGGCGTCGTCGCCTGCGCGGTCGCGGGATCCGAGCGGTTCCCCGAGGGATCGATCGCGACGACGCTGTACGTGGCGGTCGTCCCGGGCGCGATCGACGTGTCGACGTAGCCGAGGGCGCCGGTCGCGTTCAGGACCGAGCCGTCTCGGCTGATCTCGTAGCTCGTGACCCCCACGTTGTCGGTCGCCGCCGACCACGTCAACGACACCTGACTCGGTCCGCCGACGCTCGCGGTGAGGTCGCCGGGCGGGCCCGGCGCGGTGGTGTCCTCCGCGTTGGCGACGGTGACCCCGACAGGGGCCGACACGCCGGTATGCCCGGCGGCGTCGCCCGCAGTGGCCGTGAGTGTGTGCGGCCCGTTCGCGACCAGGGTCGTGTCCCACGACACCTCGTACGGCGCGCTCGTGTCGGTACCGAGCGCCGTCCCGTCCACCGAGAACGTGACGCCGGTGACGCCGACGTCGTCGGAGGCGGTCGCGTCCACCGGGATCGGCCCGCTGAGGCTCGCGCCGTCGATGGGGGCGGTGATGCCCACCGTCGGCGCCGTCGTGTCGGGCGGCGGCGCGGTTGTGACGACGAGCTGGGGCCGCCTCGTCGCGGTGGTGCCCTCCCGCGAGACGAACGCGACCCCATCGGCGGACGTCGAGGAGATCCGCATCGAGAAGGCCCCGTCACCGGTCACGATCGGCCCGACGTTGAATTGCACCCACGTGTTGAGGGCGGCCTTGCCGATCGTTGCGACGGGGAGCGGGTCGGCCGCCGGCGCGGTGTTCCACGTCACGTTCTCCGGCCAGGTCTGCGAGGCGATCCGCGCGACGGACCCGCCGACGGGGGACGGGTTGGTGACGAACAGGCGCAACGTCGCCCCGACGACGACGTCGGACCCGACCCCCGAGACCGTGAACCGAAGGAGCCCGTTCTGGACGGGCGAGTTGTCGGCCGTCAAGGTTCCGAGCGACCCGTAGGCCTTCGTCGGACGGTCGGCACGCACGGTCGTATCCACGGAGGGACCGAACGTGAGCGTGCGGGGTGCGGCCGACGCGGGGATCGCCGCCACGAGGGCCACCGTCGCGACGACGAGCATCAGGACGGTGGGCAGGACGCGGCTCCGTCGCACCGTTGCCCTCCCCCTCGCGTCGCTGCCTGCCTGCGTACGGCGTGCATCCTACGGCACGTTCATCAGCCCGCCGCGGCACGTGCCGCATCAGGTTGTGGGCGAGGGACTCCCCGGGGCTTGGATCGCTGCGGTCGCGGTCGTCGGGGCCGCGTTGGCGAAGGAGAAGGTCAGGTTCACCGTGGTCAGGCTCGACAGCGGCTGCGACAGGTCGGTCAGCTGGATCCGGGCCCCCTTCGGCCCGAAGAGCGCGACCTTCTGGGACGGCAGCGCGATCGAGGTCGTCGGCTTCGTCGCGCCCTCCTCGTACAGCGTCGCCGTGCCGCCGCAGCTGCAGCTCACCGACACGAGCGCGTCGTTCGTGTCGGCGGCGTTGTGCAGGTCTGCGACGACTTGCGCCACGCCGCCCGTCCCCGGCTCGACGCTCGCCGCGAAGACGTGGATGTCGGAGAAGTCCGCGATCCCGGAGGGTATGACCGGCGAGCTCGAGCCCCCACCGCAGGAAGCGGCGACCACGAGGACGAGTGCGACGGCGACGCGGCGCGTCATCGCTGCGTGCTCGCGCGCGGGATCACGGTGGTCTCGATCACCTCTTCGCACGGCGCTGTGCGCACCCCTTCGATCAGGTCCAGCAGCATCTGTGCCGCCCGACGCCCGATCTCAGGGTAGTTCCACTCCAGCGTCGTGATCGGCGGGTCGGTCGTCGTGACACGCCCCGCATCGCGCGTCGTGGCGAGTAGCAGCTCGCCGGGGATCGCGATCCCGCGCTCCTTGAGCAGCTCGAGCACGGACAGACAGGCGAGCTCGATCGGCACGAACAGCGCGTCGGGGGTCGGCCGCCGGTCGAGGATCCGTCCGACGCCGGCGAGGTAGGCGCCGTCGGGGTCGGCGATCAGGTCCTCCTCGGCGATCACGTCCAGCAGGGCCGGCCGGCCGCTCGACGCCGTCCATCGCCGGTAGGTCTCGACGCTGTCGCGGATGAACCCGTTGATGGGGGGCGGAGCGAGCATCGCGACCGCGTCCCCGCCGGCGTCGACGAGGTGGTCGAGGACCCGCGTGACGCCGCCGCGGTCATCCGAGCGCACCACCGCATCGCGCTCCCCGCCCGCCGGGTCAGCCGAAACGGTGACGAACGGAAGGCCGCGCCGTCGAAGGTCGGGGAGCGCGGGCTCGCCGACCACCGGCTCGATCACGATCACGCCGTCGAGCGGCACGCGATCCCAGACGAACCAGTCCGCGGCCGGCGGCGAGACGACCAGGGCGTTGTCGCGTCCGACCGCGACCCCGGTCGCCGCCCCGATCAGCTCGGAGAAGAACGCGAACTCGGTGAACTCGATGTTGAGCCCGGCGGGGAGCGACGGCACCGCGGCGATCAGGCCGGTGCGGCCCGACACGAGCGACCGCGCGGCGGGGTTCGGGCGGTAGCCGAGCCGGTCGGCGATCTCGCGGACGCGCTCGCGCGTCTCGGGGTTCAGCCGGCCCTTGCCGTTCAGTGCGTGCGAGACGGTCGTGACGGAGACGCCCGCCTCACGGGCGACGTCTCGGATGCTGACCCGGCTGACCACCCGTGGATGCTAGCTCCGGGTTGCGTCGAACCGCCACGTCGGGCTGTGGGCCCTAGGCGGCGACCTCGATCCCGAGGAGCGCCTGGGCGCGGCTGACCGCCTCGGGCGCGTCGGGCGCGAACCCGTCGGCGCCGATCTCGTCGGCCCATTCCTGGGTGACCGGCGCGCCGCCCACCATCACCTTGATCGAGTCGAACAGGCCCTCCTTCTTGAGGGCCTCGATCACGACCTTCTGCTGGGGCACCGTCGTGGTCAGGAGCGCCGACATCCCGAGGATGTCGGGATGCGTCTCGCGGACCGCGGTGAGGATCTTGTCCAGCGGGGTGTCCTTGCCCAGATCGGTGACCTCGAACCCGGCGGTCTTGAGCATCGCGCCGACCATGTTCTTGCCGAGGTCGTGCAGGTCGCCCTTCACCGTGCAGAGGATCACGCGACCGGCGACGATCTTCTCGCCGCCGGAGGCGAGCAGCGCCGGTTCGACCATCTCGTTGCACATCTTGAACAGGGTGGCCGAGGCCACGACCTCGGGAAGGAACACCTCGCCTCGGGTCCACATCGCGCCGAGCGTGAACATCGCGGAGGCCATCGAGTCCTGCAGGATCACGACCGGGTCGATGCCCTCGTCCAAGAGCGCCTGGGTCGCCTCGAGGCCCTCGTCTCTCTTGGCGCCGATCAGGGCCTGGCGAAGCTTCTCCATCTGCTCTTCGGACATCTGCGTTCCTCTCGATCGCGGGTTCGGGGTGTCGGCAAGCCGGTTTCCCATCGGCCAGTGTTCCCATCGGCCGGTGGCCTATCGTGAATGCCGTTCATATGGCCTGGCGTGGCCGGCGACGCGCGGCCGCACGAGCACGGTGCCACGGCGACTCGGCCTGGGGAACCATTCGCTGTGACCTCGGGTCACTGGGCAGCGCGCGCACGACCGGTCCGTACACTCGCCGCCGTGGCGGGCGAGCTCCGAACGGCGATCGAGGCGGCCGGACCCGGCCTCTGGGCGGCGCCCCACCTGAGCGGGGAGGTTCCGGCCGACGTCTCGTTCCTCGATGTCGTGCCGCTGTCCACCGGGAGCCTCGCGGTGTGGGCGGCCGGCGAGGACTTCCTCGTCACCCCGGTGGTTCGCGAAGGCTCCGGTGTGCGGCGAGCGGTGCCGGGGGACGGGGTCTTCGTCGCGGTCGCGGCCGCGATGGACGCGTCGCCGGTGGCGGCGGGTCGGGTCGAACGCGGTGTCGGGGTCGACCAGACGAACGAGTCGGTGATCGTCGACGATGCGATCGTCGTCAAATTGCTCCGCCGGACCCGGCCGGGGCAGCAGCCGGGTCTCGATCTGCCCGCGCACCTCGCGGCGGTCGGATTCGCGGAGACCCCCGCGCCGATCGGCTCGCTCGCGTGGCACGACACGTTGCTCGCGACATCCGCCGCATACCTCCCCGAGGCCGCCGACGGCTGGGAGTGGTACGTCGCGCTCGTCGAGGCGGCCGCGACGGGGACGGCCTCCTGGGACGATGCGCACACGGCGACCGTCGCGATCGGCGAGCTCGTGGCGCGCTTCCAGCGAGCGCTCGCGACCCCTTCAGCGATCCTGCCCGACCCGGTGACGACCGCCGACGCGGCAACGATCGCGGGATGGCGCGACCGGGCCGTCGCGACGCTGGACGAGGCGCTCTCCCGGACGGAGGGCCCCGCCGGTGTGCGGTTGCGGGCCCGCGAAGTGGACGCTCGGCGGGTGCTCGACGGGTTCACGCGTGTGCACGAGACGCCGATGACGCGCATCCACGGCGACCTCCACGTTGGACAGGTCCTGCGCGTGCCGGACGGGCGTCTGTTCGTGAGCGATCTCGACGGGGATCCGGTCGCGCCGGTCGCCGAGCGGATCGAGCCGGGTTCGCCGGCGCGAGACGTCGCTTCGATGGCGTGTGCGCTCGACCATGCGGGGCGAGTGGTCGTCCGACGTCACCCGTCCACAGGCGACGCGATCGACGCGTGGATCGGGCGCGCGCGAGCGGCCTTCCTCGCGGCGCACCGGGCGGCGCTCCGACCCGAGGCGTGGCTCGTCGACGAGCGGTTGCTTCACCCGTTCGCCGTCGCGCAGGAGGCGCACGAGTTCGTCTATGCGGCGGGATTCCAGCCGCGGTGGGTCGGCGTGCCCGACGTAGCCCTCCCGGCCGTCTTGGCCTGGGACGACGTTTGATGAGCTGGACACCGGACCCGCACGCGTTCCTCGCCGATCTCGAGGCGAAGCCCGCGAGCCTTCGTGCCCTCGGGACGCACCTCGCCGAGGATCCGTGGCGCGACGTGCCGCGGGAACACAGGATCGTCCTCGTCGGCATGGGGTCCTCGCGGTTCGCGGCGATCCCAGTGGCGGCGATGCTCCGCGCTCGCGGACTGGAGGCGATCGCCGAGCGCGCGTCCGCGTCGATGGTGACACCCGGCGGTCCGGGGACGCTGGCGGTCGGCATCTCGGCGAGCGGCGCCACACCCGAGACGATCGAGGCGCTCGTCCGGCACCGCGACGCGGGCTCGGCGACGGTCGCGATCACCAACGGGGAGGGCACGGCGGTGGCCGGGGTCGCAGACCGGCACCTGCCGATGCTCGCGGGCGAGGAGACCGGAGGCGTTGCCTGCCGATCGTTCCAGCACACCCTCGCGATCCTGCTCGCGTTGGTCGACGCCGAACGCGCGGCTCGGGCAATGCGGCGTGCCGCCGACGCCTCGGAGGAGCTCCTCGAGCGCCGCGACGACTGGCTCCCCGCCGCCGCGGCGATCCTGGGCGACACGGGTCCGCGTTTCCTGATCGCGCCGCAGGCACGGATCAGCGCCGCCGCGCAGGGCGCGCTGATGTTCCGCGAAGGGCCGCGCCTGCACGCGGATGCGTGCGAGACCGGCGATTGGCTCCACGTCGACGTTTACCTCACGAAGTCGCTGGACTACCGGGCGATGCTGTTCGCCGGATCACGGTTCGATGCCGACGTCGTTCGCTGGATCCACGATCGCGGCGGGCGCGTGCTGGCCGTCGGTGCGCACCCCGACGCCGACGTCGTCGTGCGCTACCGGGGAGACGACGACGAGGACGTTGCGCTGCTCACGGAGGTCCTCGTGCCCGAGTTGCTCGCGGCCGAGGCCTGGCGCCGACAGGCGTAGGCTCTGCGCATGGCCGACGACGTGCCCGCCAAGCTCGACGCGATCCGCATCGTTCGTGAGGACCGCGAGCGCACGAACGCGCTGCTCGCATCGATCGATCCGGCCGCGTTCGAGTCGTCGGGTCTCGGCGGCGGCGCGTGGTCGCCCAAGGACCTGGTCGGCCACCTCGAGACATGGGAGGAGTTCGCGCTCGCGGCGCTCGACGCGTGGGAGCGCGGCGAGCGCGCGCCGATCGGTGCGCAGCTCCAGGCGCTCGGCACGAACGAGGTCAACCGGCGGGAGGTCGAGCGCAAGGCCACGGTGCGCGCCGACGAGACGCGGACGTCCGCCACCGCGACGCACGCGCGGATCATCGAGCGGTTCGCGGCGCTCGGCGACGACCGATGGTCGTCGCCGCCGATCCCCGGCGACGACGGCACGGTGGGCGGACGGCTCGGGTCGACGCTCGGCGGCGAGCTCGGCCCCTTCCGTCACGACCCGGATCACTGGGTCGATCTCGAGGCGTTCGCCGCGGCACACCCGGCCTGAGCGATCAGGCGCCGACCGGCACCGTCCGGTGGAACTCGAAGTGGTTCCCATCGGGGACGATCCAGGTGCCGCCCCATTCGAACCCGAAGCGAGCCAGGATGCGCACGAGCCGAGGGTCCTGCTGTGGCGCCTCGCCTCGCACGTTCGCGCCCGCGTTCACGTCGAAGGCGATCCCCCAGCTGTGGTAGGAGATCATGTTCTCGTCGCTCCAGCCGATGAACCGCGGCACGTAACAGCCGTCGTAGGACCGGACGGCGTCGGCCGGGGCACGCTGCTTCACCCGCCGCATCGCCGCCGCGAGCTGCGGCAGGATCTGTTGGTTGCAGGTGACCCGGCCGAGCAGCGGGATCCGCGCCGCCACGATGTGGGCCGCCGTCCAGGCGGGGTCGATCTCGAGCGTCCCCGGGCGGTGACCCGGTCGCGCGGCGAACTCACCGAACAGGCTCTTCACCATCACCGGCGGGAGTACCGCGTCGCCGGCCCGGAAGAACGGCGTGTCGCCGGGCGCGCGCACCTGGACCGCGCGGTCGACGCCGAGGCTCACCGGCAGGAGGGGCTGGATGCGACGGCGGAACGCCTCGGGCGCCATCCGCCGTCCGGCGTCGGGCTGCACGAGCATGTACCGGTCGTGCCGGACACCGATCCGGGCGCCCGTGCGGTTCGAGACGACGAGCTCGGCGGCCCCGACGAGTTGGTCCGGCACCACGGCCGCGACGCGGAGTTCGCGACCCGCCACGTTCAAGACGCTGCCCGGTCCCAAGCCGCGCAGCGCCGCGGACGTGGCGCCCAAGATCGCGGCGCCTTCGCTGAGCGCGGCGATGTCGGGCCGGTCGGCGGGCGGCACGAACCGGACGAACGTCGCCGGGTCGACCGCCGCGGTGTCGATCGGGATCCGGTACCCGGCCGGGGGATGATCGACGAGCTCGCCGCCCGCGTTCCACGACCGGCGGAGCCAGGTGTCGTCCTCCGCGACCACGGTCGTGGCCGCGATCTTGGGGAGGGTCGCGACCGTCGAGGCGAAGCCGAGTGGCAGCCCGCGCGGTACCCAGACCAAGAAGGTGGACGGCGTCTCGGGCATCGTCGGCGGCGTCGGAGGTTGACGCTGTGCGCCGGGCGAGGCGGCCCGGGTGTCGCCTTGGACGGCCATCGTCATCCCGGCGCCGGCGACGAGGCCGAGCACGGCGACGACCGAAAGGATGAGGAACCGGCGGGTCACCGGGCCGCCCCGAGCACGGACGACGCGATCGCCACCAGATGCGCGAGGTCGACATCCCCCTGGACCGACCACGACCGACCCCCGTGCGTCCATGCCACCACCGACCCGCTCTGGGAATAGCGCGCGCTGGTCGTGCCGATCGAGACCCGCTCGGGATCCGGCGCCGCGTCGATCGCGGTGTCGCGAGCCGTGCCGACGTGGATCTGCAACGGCGGCCCCATCGAGTCGCTATCGCGCTGACGGAACGTGACCGTCACCCCGACGGCGACGCCCTGTTCGACGGATCGTGTCGCGCTCGCGGGCACGTACCCGTCGGGCAACGACAACACCCCGGGGTCCACACCCATGGTGCGCAGGCTCGACCGCGGGTCGGCGCGCACGAGCGTCAGGTCACCTGCATGGACGACGCGCCAGGGCGTCGGCAGCGGTGTCGCGTGGACGCCGATCGTCGACGCGATCGCCAACAACTCGTCCCGCGACAGGTTCGACTCGAGGAAGAGATCGGTGCCGGCGGCGTGAAGCGACAGGCGACGCCCCAGCCCATCCCCGGACGGTTCGTAGAGCGCCGGACCGACGCCGGGGAGCCGCACCTGCTCGGCTTCCAGGCCGATCGGTCCGAAGGGGCCGGGCCCCGACCAGCGCCGGTCCTCGGCCACCCGGAGGTAGTCGAGACCGTCGGCGTACAGGAGCACCGACGTCGGCGCCGACGGCGCTCGCTTCGGTGCGATCGCCGCCACCAGGCTGAGCGGGGCGGGCGCCGTCGGTTCGGCCGGTGTGTATCCGAAGACCCGCGGCATGTCGACCGGCGACACGACGTGACGGCCGTGGATCCGGAAGACGGCGGGATCTGGACGCGAGTCCGAGACCGATCCGAGCGAGACATCCAGGATCGGCGTGCCGGTGGCCTCATGCGGCAGCCCGAACCGCATCTCCCAGTCCTTCCGCGCCGCGTCGGGAGACGGCGTGATCTGCATCTGGACGGGGTACCAACCCGTCGTGTCGAGCCAGACCGTGACCGGATCGTCGGCGAAGAACGGGCGCCACGTGCCCCCCAGCGACAGGAACGGGAACAGCGGGCCCGCGCGCGAGAAGGGCATCTGCACCTGCACGGTGTCGTGCCCGTCGAGCTCCGCCTCACCGATGACCTGGATCCCGTCCACGGACCCGAGCGTCGCGAGCGGCACGATGAGATCGGCCGGCACCGGGGGAGCGGAGGAGTACGCGCGCTTTCGCGATGGTCGTCCCGCGTGCGCAATCGACCGGCTGGACCGTGCCGAGGCAGCCGCTCGGACCGGACAGGTACGTCGCGGGCATGTTCTCGACGTAGGTCAGGTTCGTCGGCGTCCACGCGTTCGACGGGTAGACGGTGTCGTCGTGCACGTCGAGGCGGAAGCGCTGGGGCGCGAGGAACGCGAGGTCCATCGTGAGGGTGCGTTCGGGGACGTCCGGTGCGAGGCCACGCTCCGTGATCGTGTACGACCCCTGGAACGCGTCGATCGATGGCGCGGCCTGGCGCACGCCCAGTTCGATCTCGCTCGCCCACGCGGTGTGTGGGTGCGCGCGCCACGGTCCGCCGACCAGGAGGCTGCCGACCATCAGACCCGCGATCGCGGCAGCGATCACCGGTAGGAACCGTCGTGGCCGCACGGGCCGCCGCGACCGGAACGGTCGCCGGGCCGGACGCTCCGTCCCGCGAGCCACCGTCGCCATGATCCGGTCGGTCAGGTCCGGGACGCTCTCGGCCGCCCGGATCCGGACCGCCGTTCGGACCTGGAGCGCGCCGCGTTCGAACGCCGAGCACGACGCGCACCCCGCGACGTGGTCCTCGACCGCGCGCCGGTCGGCCGCCGGACAGGTGCACGCCGTCCATCGCGGCGGACAGCAGCGGCTGCGCGCGCCGGCAGTTCACCGGGCCTCCTCCTCGTCGATGGCGATCGCCGCGCAGAGCGCCCGGCGCGCGCGGAACATCCGGCTCTTCACCGTGCCGACGGCGACGCCCAGCACGTCGGCGGCCTCCTGGTAGCTGAGTCCGAAGACCTCGACGAGCAGGAACGCGTCCCGGTGCTCCGCCGAGACGGCCGCGAGCGCGGCGTCGAGCTCCGCCCGCGTCGAGGCGTCGGGGGTCACCCGTGCGTCACGAGCGTCGTGCGCGGCGAGGGTGCCGCGTTTGCGCAGCGCATCCATCGAGCAGTTGCGCGCGATCGCGAACAGCCACGAGCCGAAGCGTTGCGCTCCCCGGTAGCCGCGGATGAAGCGAAAGGCCCGCAGGAAGGTGTCCTGCGTGACGTCCTCGGCGAGGGTGCGGTCGCGCGTGAGGTGCCACGCGAAGCGGAACACCTCGGCTTGGTAGAGGCGAACGAGCTCCTCGAACGCGCGGAGGTCGCCCGCTCGTGCCTGTTGCACCGTCCGTGGATCCGGGTCGCGCATCCGGTGACCCCTCGCCTCCCTTGGTCGCGACAGCGTAGCCCGGCCCACCGGGAGCGGGCCCGTCCTTCCCCTACTGACCGCGGGAGCCGGGGGCTGGTTCCACCTCGTTCGTTCCGCCCCGAGCCCGGTCGGCCTGCTCCGTACCATCCCTGGGGTGAGGGTTCGATCCGGTCGGCTCGCCGCGACGCTGGCCACGCTGTCGTTCGCGATGCTGATCGCCTGCACGCGCGGGGGCGAGGCGTCGCCGGGCACCGTCGCTCCCTCGCAGGACCCGAAGCCGGTGCGGGTCACGCTCGAGCGGGTCGCGACGCTGGAGCAACCGCTCGCGATCTCGATCCGCGCGGGTGATCCCGCGCTCTACGTGGCGGAGAAGACCGGCCGCGTGATGGCGATCCGCGACGGTCGCGTCCTGCCTCGACCGGTCCTGGATCTCCGAGGCGACGTGTCCCTCGGCGGGGAGCAGGGGCTGCTCGGTCTCGCGTTCTCACCCGACGGGCAGCTACCTCTACGTGAACTACACCGACGTCGACGGGGACACGCGGATCGTCGGGTACGCGATGCGGGGCGACCGCGCCGTCGTCGCTTCACGCCGCCAGGTGCTGTTCGTGGACCAGCCCTACGACAACCACAACGGCGGCGATCTCGTCTTCGGGCCCGACGGCGACCTCTACATCGGTCTCGGCGACGGCGGCAGCGGCGGCGACCCGCAGGGCAACGGTCAGTCGCTCGGCACGCTCCTGGGCAAGATGCTGCGCATCGAGCCCACGCCCGACGGGGCCGCAGCCGTACCGCGTGCCCGCAGGACAACCCCTTCGTCGGCGACGCGGGCGCCCGCCCCGAGATCTGGGCCTACGGCCTGCGCAACCCGTGGCGGTACTCCTTCGATCCGGCGACCGGCGACCTGTGGATCGCCGACGTCGGGCAGAGCGCGTGGGAGGAGATCGACCGGCTGCCCGCCGGCGCGCCCGGCGGTGCCAACTTCGGTTGGAGCCTGCTGGAGGGGACGCACCGGTACGCCGGGGACGCCGCCGCCCGGCGCGGTGCCGCCCGTCTACGAATACCCGCACTCGTCCGGCGGGCTGCGTGGTGATCGGTGGCGCCGTATACCGCGGCTCGGCGATCCCCGCGCTCGCACGGCGCCTACGTCTTCGCGGACTTCTGCCGGGGCGACCTCGAGGCGATCCGCCTGGAGCGCCGGCGACGTGGAGCATCTTGATCTCGGCGTGAGCCTTTCCGATGTGAGCTCGTTCGGGGCGGACGCGTCGGGCGAGCTGTACGTCACGTCGCTCGACGGCGGCGTCTACCGCCTCACCCGTGGATGACGACGGGCGTGCCGAGCCGCAGCAGCGGCTCGAAATGCTCGAGCGCCCACTCGCTCACCCGGACGCAACCGGCCGAGGCGCTCGTACCGATCGACGAGGGTTCGTTCGTGCCGTGGATCGCGAGCTGGTTCCCACCGTTCCACCCGGCAGGCAGATGGGGTTGGATCCCGCTGATCCCGAACGCGAACGATCCGAGCGCGCTCCCGGCAGGGAACGGGACGCGGTCCGTGACGACGTAGTGCCCCGGCGGGGTGGGGGACGACGACGTGCCGATCGCGCCGGGCACGGTGTACAGGAGCTCGTCGCGTTTGTAGACGCGGACGCGATGTTCGGACAGGTCGACGTCGACGTGGATGAAGGTCTGGTCGCGCGCGAGATGATCGAGGGGGATCCAGCCGTCGCGGCGCGGCCACACGTAGGGGAGCTCGACCTGGCCCCACGTGCCGGCGGCGTTGACCGCGTCCAGTCGGATCACGATCGGCACGCCGTAGTACTTCGAGGTGGCCGCGACCGTACCGATGGCGGGAGACGACGACCACGGGTTCCGGTGCGCGGTCAAGCCCCCGGCCGGCACGTGGACCAGGACGCTCGCGTGGTCCCACCCCGTGTGTCGATCGCTCTTCGGCGGGGCGGTTCCATCGGCCCTTCTGCCCGCGTGGGCACCCCGGTGACGGATCGCCTGGGTGTCGTACGGGGGCGCTGCGTCGTGCACGGCGCCCGGGTGGGTCTCAGCAACGACGGATACCGCAGCGCTGGGCACGGCGATCGGGGTGGCGAGCGCCGTGCCGGCCATCGTCGCTACGAGCGGCATCGTGACGCCGAGCGCCGCCGCGAGCGTCACCGACACCCACGACGTCCGTACCACGGACCGCGCCCCCTGCAGCATGACCGGTGCATCGGCGCGGGCTCCGGTCACCCTGAGGGGGGTTCATCGGCGGTGGTCGGGGGATGCCCGAACGCACTACGCTCGACGCACCAACCCGGCGACCGCGAACGCCGGCGCATGAGGGAGGCACGATCCAGCGATGACCGACACGATGCACGCGACCGCGCAAGCGCTGGTCGCGCCCGGCAAGGGGATCCTCGCCGCCGACGAGTCGACGGGCACGATCAAGAAGCGCTTCGACTCGATCGGGGTGGAGAACACCGAGGACGCACGACGGGCGTATCGACAGATGCTGTTCACGACGGCCGACCTCGGCGAGCACATCAGCGGCGTGATCCTGTTCGACGAGACGATCCGGCAATCGACGGAGGACGGCGTTCCCTTCGTGAAGGTCCTCGAGGCCGCCGGCTCGATCCCCGGGATCAAGGTCGACACCGGCGCGAAGCCGCTCGCCCTGTTCCCCGGCGAAACCGTCACCGAGGGGCTGGACGGGCTGCGGGAGCGACTCGCCGCCTACCGCGAGCTCGGCGCGCGCTTCGCGAAGTGGCGGGCGACGATCATCATCGGCGAGGGCACCCCGACCAGCTTCGCGATCGACGCGAACGCCCACGCGATGGCGCGCTACGCGGCCCTGTGTCAGGAGGCCGAGATCGTGCCGATCGTGGAGCCCGAGATCCTGATGGACGGCGACCACCCGATCGCGGCGTGTGAGGAGGCCACCGGGCGCACGCTGGACGCGCTGTACAAGCAGATGGTCGCCCACCGGCTCGACCTGCCCGGCACGCTGCTCAAGGTCAACATGGTCGTGCCCGGCAAGGGCAACGCGGTGCAGGACGACGACGCCACGATCGCGGCGGCGACGATCCGGTGCCTGGCCGAGCACGTGCCACCCACCGTGCCCGGGATCGTGTTCCTGTCCGGTGGGATGAGCGACGAGCAGGCGACGAGCCGCCTCGACGCGATGAACCGGATGCTCGCCGAGGCCGACGGCGCACCGTGGGCGCTGTCGTTCTCCTACGGCCGCGCACTGCAGGCGCCCGCGCTCACGGCGTGGGGCGGGGATCCTCGGAACGTTGCGGCGGGGCAACGAGCGCTCGCGCATCGCGCGACGATGAACGGCCGCGCGCGCGACGGCGCCTACGATCCGGCGATGGAGTCGGCCGCCTGACGCGATCGCGCGCGGTCAGGGTGAGGTAGCCCGCGATCGCGAGGAACATCACGGCCTGGACGAGGTAGATCGTCCGGAAGCTCACCACGGAGATCAAGATCGCACCCGCGGCGATGGAGGCCGCGTACGGCACGGTGAAGACGGCTTCCACGGCGCTCATCACCCGGCCCTGCATCGACACGTCGGTGCGACGCTGGATCAGCGTCACGAACGCCACGTTGTAGAAGGACACGGCGATCCCGATCGCCACGGCCGACACGAGCACGATCGCGAGCGTCGCCCACGCGAGCAGCCCCACGCCCACGCCGATCGCCACCAGCGCCCAGGCGATCGTCGGGAACTCACCGATCTTGCGCATCGTCGCGCCCACGACCACACCGCCGAGCACCGCGCCGACGCCTTGGGCCGTCGACAGCACGCCGAGGAACTCCGGCGGCCGGTGCAGCCCTTGGTCGATCAGCGCGAAGATCGCGACCTCCATCACCCCGGCGGCGAGCGTGACGAAGGCGGTCGCGAGGGTGAGGCGGCGGAGGTCGGCGGTATGCACGATGTGGCGCACGCCGGCGCGCAGCTCCACCCAGAAACCGTGCTCGTCGTCACCCCGCTCGATCGCCGGCGCATGGACCGCGAGGAGGAACAGCGCGGAGACGACGAACGTCGCCGCGTCCAGCAGCGCGACCGCGGGTCCGCCGAACGCGGCGAACAACGCAGCGCCGGCGAGGGGAGCGAGCAGCCGCATGCCCTGACTCGTCGACTGGAGCAACCCGTTCGCGTCCCCGAGGTCGTCCTCCGCGAGCATGCTTACCAACAGTCCCGCGCGGGCCGCCTCGTACACGACGGTGGCGAGCCCGAGCAGGAACGAGGCGGCATAGATCAGCCAGATGTCGCCGGCGTCGTGGACGGCCAGCAGTGGCAGGAGCGCGACGGCGGCAACCAGGTCGGTGATGATCATGGTCCGGCGGCGCGGGAACCGGTCGACGAAGACCCCCAGCGCGGGTCCGACCAGGCTCGGCAGGACGAACGGCAAGATCGCGAGCCCCGCCTTGGCGTTGGACCCTGTGAGGACCTTCACCCAAACGGCCAACGCGAGGAACATCGCGTAGTCACCGAACGCGGAGAGCGTCTGTCCGATCAGCAACAGCCGGTAGGAGCGATCGCGAAGGAGCGCGCGCATCAGCGCGCCTCCGCCCGATCGATCGTGATGTCGCCCGAGACCGTGCTCAGCGTGAGCTCGAGCTGGGGGAGCGCGGGGTCGACGTCGGTGTGCCCTCCACCGTCCAAGGCGCTCCGCACGTCCCCGCTCGTCGACGAGACGTCCAGCCACACACCGAGCCCTTCGCGGACGCCGACCTCGACGTCTCCGGAGATCGCGCGGACGTTGACCGATCCGGGACCGACGTGGCGCAGCTCGATGTCGCCCGAACCGACCGTGATGATCGTCGGGCCGTCGAGACGGCCGATCCGGATGTCGCCCGACGCGCTGCGAACGGTGGCGCCCGCGCCGATCGTGCCCACGTGTATGTCACCGGATGCGCCCTTGAACGCGAGGTGTCCGCCGACCGACCGCCCTTCGATATCCCCGCTCGCGCAGGTGAGCCGGACGTCGCCGGTGACGTCTTCGAACCGGAGATCACCAGATCCGGTCTTGAAGGACAGCGCGCCGAGCGTGCCGTTCGCGTCCAGGTCGGCGGCGCCGCTCGACCCGTCGATCATCGTGGCGGGCGGGATGACGAGACGGATGTCGAGGCCGCGCCCGATCGCGAACCACTTGCGCTTCACCTTGTGCTCGATCGTCAGGCGGTGACCCCCGCCCGACACACGGTCGCAGCGGACCGAGGGTGGGGTCTCGCGGTCATAGCCGTCGATCTCGACGGTAGTGGTCGTGGTGTCGCGTACCTCGACCTCGATGTCACTGGTGCTCAGCTGGAGCACGACCTCGAGACCGTCGGGGGTGTCGTAGACCTGTCGCATCGTTCCCCTCCTGTGTCCTAACTCCGGGCGAAACCCGAGATCCGGTTGCCGGCGCCGCGCCGGCGGGGGTCGCCCCCGCGGTTGAGCGCCGATCGCGCCGCTTGGACGAGCCAAGCGTTGACCGACTGCGCCGCGGCGTCGGCGGCCGCCTCGATCGCGCCCTTGAGCGCGTCGGGCATCCGCACGGTGAGCCGGGCCATGCCGCCGTCTTCCTCGTCGGGCTGCGGCGCCTCGGGCGCCGCCTCCGGGGGACCGTCGTAGACGACCCGCGCGTCGCGCCCCGCAACGCGGAGCTCCGCGTGGCCGGCCGGAAGCTGTTCGGTCAGCTCGAGCGCGCCGTCCCCGAGGACGTCGAGGAGGCGGAGCTGGAGCGTCGCTTCGATCGGGCGCGCCATCCGTTCGAACGCGGCGGCGAGGGCCTCGTCGGCCGCGACGAGCGACTCCAGATCTCCGCGGATCGCCTCGAGATGCGGGGTGAGGTCCATGCGATCGTCCCTCCATGAATGAGTCCGGCCACCGTGAGCCACCTGCCTTCCGCCATCTCGACATCAGCACGACGCCGAGAACGACGTCATCCTGACGTCATCCTGGACGTCTGTCAACCCGGACCCGGAACCGTTGCCTGGGATAGGGTTCGAACATGAGGATCTGCACGATCGGAGGAACGCGGTTCTCCGGGCGGGCTTTCACGGGCCTCGCTTTGGAGCAGGGGCACGAGGTGACGATCTTCCATCGGGGTGGCGGCCGGGGCGGCGGCGAGGAGGTCTGGCCCGATGCGGAGCACGTCCACGGGGACCGCGACGGTGGTCTAGGCGCCCTGTCGCCCGGCTCGTTCGACGCGGTGGTCGACTTCTGCGCCTTCGTCCCGCGGCAGGTGCGAGAGGCGATCGCGGTCGCCGGGGACGGGCGCTACGTCTTCATCTCATCGGTGTCCGCGCACCTTGAGGAGGTCCGGGCGGGCGCCACCGAGGACGACGACGTCTACGCCCCGCCGTTCCCCGACACGGAGGACGTCACGTGGGAGACGTACGGGCCGCTGAAGGTCGCGTCCGAGTACGCGGTGCGCGACGCGATCGGCGACGCCGGCACGATCGTGCGACCGCACTTCATCGTCGGCCCGTACGACCCGACCGACCGGTTCACCTCCTGGGTGCGTCGCGCCGCATCCGGTGGGCGGATCCTCGCGCCTGCGCCTGCGGCGCAACCGCTCCAGTGGATCGACGCGCGCGACCTCGCGGCGTTCGTCCTGCACGTGTGCACGTCCGACGTCGCGGGCACGTTCAACATCGCGACGCCACCGCGACGCCACTCCCTCCAGGAGCTCGTCGAGACCTCGGCCGTCGCAGGGGGCGTGCCGCTCGACGTCGCGTGGTGCGACGACGCGTTCGTCCGGGAGCACGGGCTGGTGGTGACCGAGAAGGAGGATCCGTTCCCCCTGATCGTCCCCGACGAGCCGAACGGGCACCTGTTCGACACGTCGCGTGCCGTGGCGGCCGGACTCACGTTCCGGCCGCTCGCCGAGACGGTCGCCGACACGCTGGCATGGGATCGCGATCGGGGGGTGGAGGAGCTCACGGCCGGCCTCTCGGTAGCTCGGGAGGGTGAGCTCCTGGCCGCGTTCGACGCGGCCTCCTGACCCGGGGTCCGACCGAACGTTCACATCTCAGCGCCCGGCTCCGATAGGTTCATCACCAGCCGGTCGTCCGGCGGAACTCAGGAGCGAACCCATGCAACGCACCACCGCCCCCTTGGATCTCGCAAGCGTCGAACGGGTGCTGCAGCCGTACGACCGCGCACGCACCCTGCCGGCCGACGCCTACGCGTCCCCGGAGGTCTTCGCGTGGGAGCAACGCCACCTGTTCGAGGGCTCCTGGATGTGTATCGGTCGCACGGCAGACCTCGACCTCGGCGCGCCGGGATCGCAGGCCGCGGTCGCCGTCGGCGACCACAGCTTCCTGCTGGTGCGCGGCGACGACCGACGGCTGCGCGCGTTCCACAACGTCTGCCGTCACCGTGGGCACGAGCTGCTCGCGGTCGGCGAGCGACGGTCGCAGCGAGGGATCCGCTGTCCGTACCACGCGTGGGTCTACGGTCTCGAGGGGGACCTGCGTGCGACGCCGCGGTTCAACATGGACTCGCTCGACAAAGGCGAGTTCCCCCTCGTCGACGCGCGGGTCGAGGAATGGCACGGCTGGCTCTTCTGTAACGCGAGCGGCGACGCGCCCGAGCTCGCGACGCACCTCGGCAACCTTGAGATCGTCGTCGACGGCTACAGGCCGGAAGACCTCGTGCTCGGAGCGTCGCACGCCTACGAGCTCGCCGCGAACTGGAAGATCGCGATCGAGAACTACTGCGAGTGCTACCACTGCTCGGAGATCCATCCCGAACTGTGCAAGGTGACCCCACCGGACTCCGACGTGTCCTATCCGGAGCGTTCGACCGGTGTGTGGATCGGCGGTCCGATGGAGCTGCTGGACCACGCGGTGACGATGTCGCTCACCGGTGCGTCCGACGGCACGATGATCCCGGGTCTGCCCGAGGACAAGCGGCGCGTGGTGGGCTACTCGGTGGTGTACCCGAACCTGCTGATCAGCCCGCACCCCGACTACGTGATGACGCACCGTCTGGTGCCGCTCGCGCCCGATCGCACGTGGGTCGAGTGCGCCTGGTATTTCCCCCCCGAGGCCCTGGAGGTCCCGGGCTTCAGCCCCGACTACGCCGCCGAGTTCTGGGACGTCACGAACCGCGAGGACTGGGCCGCGTGTGAGTCGATCCAGCGCAACGTCACGTCGCAGGGGTACCGTCCGGGCCCGTTCTCGTACTGGGAGGTCGACGTCTTCCGCGCACAGGCGATCGTCGCCCGGGCCTATCTGGAAGGGCATCTGTCGCCTCCGGAGCATGGCTTCGTCGACGGCGTCGGTCGCGGGCTGACCGGCTTCTGACGACCGCCCGCTAGGATGCGCCGGATATGCCCGCCCGTCGCCTCCTGATCTGGGTCGCATCGGTCCTGCTCGTCGGCTGCACGGCGTCGACGACGACCGGCGAGACCACCCCCGCGCCGACCTCGGCGCCCGCGACGAGCACGCCGGGTGCGACCTCCACACCGCAGCCGGCCGGCGGCACGATCGTCGAGAAGACCGTCGCGACGAACCTCGACCATCCGGCCACCTTCGTCCTGGACCGCACCGGCGCGATCTACTACGGGGAGCGGCTGACCGGCGAGATCCGCCGGATCGACCCGAAGACGGGCAAGAACACCTCGGTCTTCACGATCCCCGGCGTGGTCGGCGACGTGTCGAACGAGCAAGGGCTGGTGGGGCTCACGCTCCCGCCGTCGTTCCCGCAACAGCCGTGGCTGTACGCCTACGCCACCCGGAAGGTCAACGGCGTCGCGCAGGACCAGATCCTGCGGATCAAGATGGATGGCGATCGCGGGAAGGCGATGCAGCTGCTCCTGAACGTGCAGAAGGCGGGGATCCGCCACAACGGCGGACGGATGCTCTTCGGTCCCGACGGCATGCTCTACGTGGTCGTCGGGGAGACCGAGCAGTCCCAGCTCGCGCAGGACAAGTCGGTGAACAGCGGCAAGGTGCTCCGGATGACGCCGACGGGCGGCATCCCGAGCGACAACCCCTTCCCGGGGTCGCGGATCTACTCCTACGGGCATCGCAACAGCTTCGGGCTCGCGTTCGATCCGAAGACGCGCGACCTGTGGGAGACGGAGAACGGGCCCGAGTGCAACGATGAGCTCAACCGGATCATCCCGGGCCGCAACTACGGCTGGGGCCCGTCGGAGAACTGCCAGGGTCAGGCGCCCCAGGACACGAACGGCGACGGCCCGAAGCCGGTCCCGCCGCAGCTGTTCTACCCGACGACGATCGGTCCGACCGGGATCGCCTTCTGCGACCGATGCCACCTCGGCACCGCCCGTGAAGGCGACCTGTTCTTCGGCGCGTTCAACACGGGCGACATCCACGAGGTCTCGTTGAACGCCGACCGGACGACGGCCGTGAAGGACACGACGCCGTTCAACCACGGCAACCTCGTGCTGTCGATCGAGCGCGGTCCCGACGGCACGCTGTATTTCAGCGACGGCGTCGGGATCTTCAAGCTCGTGCTCGCCCCCTAGGCGATCATGGCCGGCGCGCCCCGCCGCCGTTCCATCCGCCGGTAGGCGACCACCGCGACCGCGATCACGATCGTGGAGGTCGCGAGCATCAGGGTTCCGATCGCGTTCGCCGCCGGCGTCGGGGCCGTGCGTGCCGCGCTGTAGATCGCCATCGAGACCGTCTGCGTGGAGGCGTCGCGCGAGAGCTGGTTGACGATCACGAAGTCGTCGAGGGCCAGGGCGAACACGATCGCCGCGCTCGCGAAGATCGACGGACCGAGCAGCGGGAGCGTCACGCGTCGGACCGTCCGGGCGGGCGAAGCGCCGAGATCCTGCGCGGCCTCCTCGTAGGACGGTCCCAGCGACAGCAGGCGCGCGCGGACGATCACGACCGGGTACGCGAGCGACAAGACGATCAGTCCGATCAGCTCGGCGTTCGTCCCGAGCCCGATGAACCGGAACGAGTGAACGAACAGCAGGAACAGCGCCACCGCCAAGATGAGCTCGGGTGTGACGAAGGAGAACAGCATCACGAAGTTCGTCGAACGCGCCACACCGCCCCGCCATCGGTGCAAACCGATCGCGAACGCGACACCGAGCGGGACCGCGATCATCGCGGTGAGGAGGGAAAGCTTGACGGTCTGGAGCAGCGCGTGCTGGAGCGCCGGGTCGTGCAGCACGGACGAGTCCGGGTCCCACACGTACCAGCGCAGCGACGCGCCCTGCCATTGGGTGATCGACCGACCCTCATTGAACGAGAAGATCACCGCCTGGACCACGGGGATCAGGATCCACGCGACGTAGGCGATCGCGATCACCCAGAGGAACCGCGGCTTCCCCCAAGGGTTCGCGATGCGGTCGCGAAGGCTCGGCCGCGGCGGTGTGGAGGCGATCGCGCTCATGCCGACACCACCTGCGCGGCAGCGCGTTGGGTGCTCCACAGGTAGTAGAGGATCGCGGGCAGCAGCACGACGAGCAAGATCAGGATCAGTGCAGCGCCCTGCGGCACGAAGATCGGCAGGATCAGCGAGTCGACGATCGAGTTGCCGATCATCCGTGTGCTGGTCGACGCCGCGAGCAGCTGCTGGGTGAAGTAGTCACCGAACATCGGCAGCGCACAGATCACGAACCCCGCGAGGATGCCCTGCTTGGATTGGGGGAACGTGACGCGCCTGAACGTCCCGCTCGGGCTCGCGCCGAGGTCGCGGCCCGCCTCGAGCTGCGACGGGCTGATCCGGTCCAGCGTCGCGAACAGCGGGAGCACCATGAACGGCACGTAGCCGTACACCAGTCCGATGATCAACGTGACCGGCTTGCCCGCGAGCCAGGGGTACGGCGTCTGCAGGATCCCCACGTGAAGCAGGATCGAGTTGAGCAGCCCGTCGTCTTCGAGCAACGAGATCCAGGCGAGCATCCGGAGCATGTAGGAGATCCAGAACGGCGCGAAGAACAGCACCAGGAACAGCCCGCGCCACCTTCCGGCGTGCCGCGCAAGGAAGTAGGCGAACGGGTACCCGACGATCAGACAGATCGTGGTCGCGAGCCCCACGTACAGGAACGTCCGTAAGAACGCGGCGTGATAGAGCCCGTCGGTGTGGCTGATGTTCGAGAAGGAGAACCCGAGCACCGCGGTGTTCCACTGTGCAGGGTTCCATGCGGGCACGGGCTCACGGAGGATCGCGCTGACGCCGCCGAACGCGACCGCCACGACGACGTAGAACGGGAACAGGAAGAAGACGAGCAGGAACAGGGTCGCCGGTGCCGCGAACGACGGCCAGTACCACCGGGGGTACCAGGAGGCACCGCCGTTCGCCGTCGCGGCGCGGTCAGACACCCGCCGTGAGCTCTTGGTACGCGGATTGCCACAGCGCGTCGTCCGACGGAGGGAGCTCGAGCTCGCGCGATCCCCGGTCCATGTCGCTCTCCTGGATGTAGACGTTCGCCAGGTGCTCGGGCACGAGACCCGTGCCGACGAGCGCCTCGCGGGTCATGGTCTTCTGCGGCATCTGGTAGCCGGTCCACGTGGTGAAGTTCGTCATCGCGTTCTTCGCGTCCATGATGTGGTTCACCAGCAGGTGCGAGAGCACCGGGTTCTTGCCCGAGTTGAGGACCACGAGCAGGTCGTTGTCGACGTTGCCCGGCACGCCGACCTCCACCGGCCAGATGTAGGACAGGTTGTCCGCCTGGCTGGCTTGGCTCGCCTTCAGGAAGACGAACGCGTCGCTGACGTTTCCCGACCACGACTGGTGGAGCCAGGCCCGTCCGGCGGGCAGGTCCGTGTAGTCGACGTGGTCGAACGAGGCGTTCGTGGCGGCGACGACCTGCTGGATCGCGTCCTTCGCGGTGGTGACCGCCGTGGCGTCGACGCTGTTCACGTCGGTGATCCCCTCGCGGAACATCGCCATCGCCAACACGTCCTGCGCGTTGGCGAGCAGGTGCGTCTTGTCCACGGGGGCGCCGTTCCAGAAGATGTCGTAGGGGTTCGCCATGCCGGCGATGTCCTGGGTGACTTGGTCGTTGCGCCAGAAGATGCCGGTGCTCCACACCGAGTAGGGCGTGCTGTAGTGCGATCCGACGTCGTAGAAGGGGCTCTGGAACGTGTCCCAGTTGTTCGCGGCGAGGTTCGGGATGTAGTCGAGGTTCAGCGGCCGGATCAGCTTGGACGCGATCGACCGGCCGAGCGCCCACACGTTCATCCCGATCAGCAGGTCGAAGTCGCCCTGGTTCGCGTTCATCTTGGCGAGGCCCTTGTCCATATCCTCGAACTCGGTCTGCTTCAACCGTGCAGTGGTACTTCGACTCGAATGACTTGATCACCGACGGCGCGAGGTAATAGGGCCAGCGGAGCATCTTGACCGTCGCGTTCTGCTCGGGCTGCTGGTCGCTCGCGATGACCTGGCTCTGGTCGACGTTCCACGTCACCGGGGCGTCTGGGCGGGCGAGTGGGTAGGGCGCGCCCGAGATGCCCCCGGT
This sequence comes from uncultured Actinomycetes bacterium, assembly GCA_963799625.1. Lineage (GTDB taxonomy): Bacteria > Actinomycetota > UBA4738 > UBA4738 > HRBIN12 > AC-51. Next base: position 340,616 of record CAWCXU010000001.1, read on the forward strand.
CCCGAATTGGCCGGTGTCGGTCTGACCCGCCGAGGTCTGGACCGAGGACGCGGCGCCGCTGCCGCACGCGGCGAGGATCGCCGACATCGTTGGCAACGCGATCCCCGCGGCGGCCGCGCGCTGCAGGAAAGCGCGGCGGGAGAACTGCGGTCGTTCCTTCGGGTGCAACGGGCGGGTCATGCTGCGGGCCTCCTCGACGATCGGTCTGGCTTGTTGTTGCCGGTTCCTGGGCCGGTTCGTACACCGGGCCGGTCGTGGGCGCAAACCGTGGGGTGGCCCCCGGTCATCTCTACACTGCTCGGTATGCCGACCCGCGAGGACATCCGCAACGTCGCGATCGTCGCCCACGTCGATCACGGCAAGACCACGCTGGTCGACGCGATGCTGTGGCAGTCGGGTGCGTTCCGGTCCAACCAAGATGTTGCGGAGCGCGTGATGGACTCGATGGATCTCGAGCGCGAGAAGGGGATCACGATCCTCGCCAAGAACACCGCGGTCCGGCACGACGGCGTCAAGATCAATATCGTCGACACGCCGGGCCACGCCGACTTCGGCGGGGAGGTCGAACGGGCCCTCACGATGGTCGACGGGGTGCTGCTCATGGTCGATGCGTCGGAGGGCCCGCTCCCGCAGACGCGCTTCGTGCTCCGCAAGGCGCTCGAAGCCCGTCTCCCGGTCGTCCTGGTGGTCAACAAGGTTGACCGTTCCGACGCGCGTCCCGACGAGGTCGTGCACGAGGTGGAGGAGCTGTTCCTGGACCTTGACGCCGACGAGCATCAGATCGACTTCCCGATCCTGTTCGCGAACGCGCGCACGGGCCACTGCGGGCTCGCGCCCGACGCCCTGGAGCCGACCTTGCAGCCGCTGTTCGACGCGCTGCTCGCGCAGGTGCCGGCGCCGACCTACGACGACGAGATGCCGCTGCAGGCGCTCGTCACCAACCTCGATGCGTCGCCCTACGTGGGCAGGCTTGCCCTGTGCCGGGTGCGCAACGGCACGCTTCGCCGGGGCCAGCAAGTCGCGTGGTGCCGGACCGACGGCTCGGTCGAGCGCGTGAAGATCGTCGAGCTCACCGTCACCGAGGCGCTCGATCGCGTCGACGCCGACGAGGCGGGCCCGGGGGAGATCTGCGCGGTCGCGGGGATCGCCGACGTGACGATCGGAGAGACCCTCGCCGACCCCGACGACCCGAGACCGCTGCCGGTGGTGCGCGTCGACGAGCCGTCGCTGTCGATGACGATCGGGATCAACACGGCGCCCCTCGCCGGCCAGGACGGCTCGAAGGTCACCGCGCGGCTCCTGCGGTCGCGCCTGGATCAAGAGGTGATCGGCAACGTGTCGATCCGCGTGCTCGACACGGAGCGGCCCGAGACGTGGGAGGTGCAGGGGCGCGGTGAGCTCCAGCTCGCGATCCTCGTCGAGGTGATGCGCCGCGAAGGGTTCGAGCTGACCGTCGGCAAACCACAGGTCGTGACCAGGATGGTCGACGGCCGGACGCACGAGCCGACCGAGCGCGTCGCGATCGACGTGCCGGAGGACTACCTGGGCGTCGTGTCGCAGCTCCTCGCGCTCCGCAAGGGTCGGATGGAGCAGGTGGTGAACCACGGCACGGGCTGGATCCGGATGGAGTACGTCGTGCCCGCGCGCGGCCTGATCGGGTTCCGCACCGAGTTCCTGACCGAGACCCGGGGGACGGGGCAGCTGCATCACGTGTTCGAGGGCTACGAACCGTGGCTCGGTGAGCTCCGCACCAGGCCGTCGGGCTCGCTCGTCGCCGACCGCCGTGGCCTCACGACCCAGTTCGCGCTGCTCAACCTGCAGGAACGGGGCGTGCTGTTCGTCGGGCCCGGCGAGGAGGTCTACGAGGGGATGATCGTGGGCGAGAACGCGCGCGCCGACGACATGGACGTGAACCCGACGAAGGAGAAGAAGCTCTCCAACGTCCGGCAGTCAACCGCGGAGGAGCTCGTGCGGCTGATCCCGCCGTCGCTGTTGTCGCTCGAACAGGCGCTCGAGTTCATCCGCGAGGACGAGTGCGTGGAAGTGACGCCGGGGAACGTCCGGCTCCGCAAGGTCGTGCTGACCCAGCAGGACCGCGTGCGGGCCTCTCGGCGAGGACGCCCGGCGGTCGACTGACCGTCAGCGGCCGTCGCCCTCCAAGAGATCACGCACGGCGAGCGGCCCGGCGTCGGGCATCCACAGCGGCATCGGGTCGTCGTCGTCGACGCCCGCGAGCTGCCGCTGCGCGGGCGTCATCGTCTCGACGATCGCCTGCGGGAGCCGCAGGTCGTCTCGCGGGCGGACCCATCGATAGGTGTAGGCCAGGAACAGCGCCTTGCGCGTCACATCGGATCGGTTCGGGCTCCGCATGTGCCACAGGCGGCGGTCGAAGAGGACCGCGTCGCCCGGCGCGGCGAGGATCGGGATCGCGCCCGGCATCTCGTTGGTTCCCCCGCTCGGCCGTTCGATCGCGTCGCGGCGGTGCGACCCGGGCAGCACGACGAAGTTCCCCCGGCCGGGCACGGTCACGTCGGTCAGGAAGTACGCGACCTTCACCGACATCCGCGGTCGTGGCGACGTCTCGAGATCGCGGTTCTGGATCCCGCCGTCCTGGTGCCACATCCAGGTCGTGACGGGCTCGTGTTCGGGTGGGTGCACGTCCAGATGGGCGTGGTACATGAAGATGTTGGGCCCGAGCGCCTCGGCGATCACGTCGAGCACGGGCCGGTGGTCGAGCAACCGGACGAACCGCCGGTCCTCTCGCAGGAACGCGAGCAGATGCAGCGCGGAGGTCGACGCGGAGCGTCCGCGGTGGCGGGTCCAGACGTCGTCGACCGCCGCGAACAGCTGGTCGACGAACGCCGGGTCGAGCGCGCCGGGCAGGAGCACGTAGCCGTCTTCGTCCAGCCGGGCACCGATCGAAGCCGACCACCGCTCTGGCGCGACCGTGTCCATCCGGAGCCCCCTCGTCCGGGCCGGCGCCTCCTGCGGCGCTCGGCTCACCCGGACAGACGGGGTGTGGCCGCGATCGGTTCCCGTCAGCCGGCGGGGCTGACGGAATCGAGCGCCTGCGCCGGTGCCTCCGGTTCGGCGTCGGTCGAGCGTGCGAGCTTGCGCGCCCCGAAGATCCACGCCAGCGCGTACAGCAGACCCGCGATCACGAGGAGCCCTCGGTAGCCGGTGATGAGCGACAGGTACTCCAGCACGCCGCCGAGCATCGCGCCGAGGAGGTTGGCGCCGAACGCCGTTGTGGGGTCGGCGGTGTCGCGGAACCGTCCCGCGAACACCAGGTTCGCGATGAACACCGGGAAGAACGCGAGCACGCTGGCTGCGAGGAATCGCGGCACGGTGTCGAGCGACAGCAACCAGGAGCCGGGGACCAGGCCCGCGACGAGCAAGCCCACGAACAACACCGGGAACAGGAGGTTGGGTCTGCGGATGTGCGTTCGTCGCTCGACCTCGATCGCCGCCAGGATCGTCAGCAGGATCCCGGCGAAGACCAACGCGTTGACGAACCAGGTGGTGCCGAACAGCAGCGCGAACTGCACGACCGACTTGGTCTCCAGCAGCAGGAACCCGGCGCCCATGAAGAAGAGATCGAGGTAGCCACGCATCGCGCCGATCCGTCCGCCGGCGAACCGAACCGCGACGGCGCTCGACGAGCAAGATCAGCCCGAGCGTCCAGAGGTAGCGCGACGGGATCGACGGCGTCTTCAGGTAGACGAACGGCCGGTCGTCGGTCGCCGGCGCGCACGACCTCGCCGGTCGGCGCCCACGTCTCGCCGCAGTGGACGTCGGCGGCGTCGAGTCCCGACGGTCAGCATCGAGAAGCGTGCCGACCTGCGTCTGCCCTTGGCGCCGCGGTCGAGGCACGGCGGGTGGCCGTACACGCTCCTGCGAGCGTGCCGCCCAACCGATCGAGGAGCCAGGGCTCACGGTAGAAGTTGTACATCGAGAACGCGCCGCCGGGGTTCAGGTGGTCGCGCGCGGCCTGCATCGCCTCCTCCGTGAACAGGAAGCTCTCGAGCCGAACCGCCGACTGTCCGCTCACGAGCGTCAACGAGTCGGGGAGCGCGAAGATGATCAGGTCGTAGTGGGTGTCGGTCTGCTGGAGGTACGCGCGGCCGTCGTTCGTGATCCGCGTGACGCGCGGGTCGTCGTAGGGGTGGAGCGGATGGTACTGCGCACCGAGATCCTGCAGGACCGGGTCGATCTCGACGGCGTCCACGTGCTGGGCGCCCGCCTCCAGCGCGGCCGCGACGTCGTTCCCGTTGCCGGCGCCGACGATCAACACGTTGCCGAGGTTGCCCGTGAACCGCTCGTACGGCCGCTGGTAGATCTGATAGTCGCCGTTGATGTCGACCATCGACTGGTGCGGGATGCCGTTGACGTTGATCGCCTGGTCGTGCGGCGAAGAACTGGACCCGGTAGTACTGCGACCACGATGGTCAGTCCTGCCACGCCGAGTTGCTCACGACCGGCCACGACGATCAGCCCTGCGCACGCAACGATGTCGATCGCCCTCGGTCGCCAGAGCAGGATGACGAATCAGGGCGGCGATCACGATCATCCACCCGATCGGAGGAACCCGGAACGTGGTCAACGCCGCGAACGACACGATCCCGGCGAGCGAGCCGAGGATGTCGAGCCGGTAGGCATCGAGCGCCGGGAACCGCGCGAACCGCTGCGCGACGCCATGAGCGATCATCGTCATGATCGCCGCCACCGCGATGAAGATGAACGGCAGCATGACCCACGTTGGGAGCCCGTGGGTCTCGAGTGAGCCGAAGTAGATCAATTGCCCGCCCGTGCGGTCGATCTGCACCGGGAAGGCCTTCACGAGCGCGACGAACAGCGCCAGAGCGACGGGCGCCCACATGAACAGGTCCGGACCCTTCCGCGACCGGAGGAACCCGAGCCCGATCCCGAGGAAGCTCCCCAGCAGGACGAAGTTCGAGAAGTAGGACAGGTAGACGACGTACGCTCCGGCCCAGCGGATCAGGACGAGCTCGACGAACAGCATCAGGAAGCTGGCGAGGAACAGCTGGACCTTGTCGTTGCGCATCCGCAGGAGTGTAAGGGTCGCGGCGGCCGTGGCGTGGAGGGTCGGAGCCCGTTACGAGGAGGCCGACACCGGTCCGGAACCCGCCTCCTTCACGGCTCGCAGCACCGTGTCGCCGATCTCGGCGGGGTTGCGCACCACGCGGTGGCCCATCGCCTCGATCGCGTCGAGCTTGGCCGTCGCCGTGTCGGAGTCGCCGGCGATCACCGCCCCCGCGTGGCCCATCCGGCGGCCGCGCGGCGCCGAGACGCCCGCGATGAAGCACACGAGCGGCTTCGCCATGTACTGCGACGCCCAGGCGGCCGCCTCGACCTCCTGCTGGCCGCCGATCTCGCCGATCATCACGACCACGTCGGTGTCGTCGTCGTTCTCGAAGGCCTGCAGCACCGTCTTGAAGTCCGTGCCGTTGACCGGGTCACCGCCGATCCCGACGCAGGTCGATTGGCCGAGCCCGAGCGCCGTCATCTGGCTGACCGCCTCGTAGTTCAGCGTGCCGGAGCGCGACACGACGCCGACCCGTCCCGGCGCGTAGATGTGGCTCGGCATGATCCCGACCTTGCACGCGCCCGGCGTGATGATCCCCGGCGAGTTCGGGCCGATGATCGTCGTCGAGCGCCCGGCGAGGTAGCGCTTCGTGCGCACCATGTCCTGCACCGGCACGCCGTCTGCGATGATCACGGCGACCTGGATCCCGGCGTCGACCGCCTCGAGCAGCGAGTCGGTCGCGATCGCCGGAGGCACGAAGATGCCGCTCACCGTCGCGCCGGTCTCCTCGACCGCCTCGGCGACCGAGTTGAACACCGGCAGGCCCAGGTGGGTCGCGCCGCCCTTGCCGGGCGTGACGCCGCCGACGATCTTGGTGCCGAACGTCATCGCCTCCTCGGCGTGGAACGTGGCGTGCTGGCCGGTGAAGCCCTGGATGATGACGCGCGAGTCCTTGTCGACGAACACGCTCATGCCGCCGCCTCCGTCACCGCGGCGACCGCTTTCGCGGCCGCGTCGTCGAGGTCGGCGGCCTGGATCACCGCGAGCCCGCTGTCGGTCAGGATCGTGCGGCCCTCTTCGACGTTGGTCCCGGCCAGGCGCACGATCACCGGCACGTCGATCCGGAGGTCCTTCGCAGCCTGGACGACGCCCTGCGCGATCCAGTCGCATCGGTTGATCCCCGCGAAGATGTTCACGAGGATCGCGCGCACGTTCGGGTCGGTGAGCACGATCCGGAACGCGTTCGCGATCTTCTCCGGGCTCGCGCCGCCGCCGACGTCCAGGAAGTTCGCCGGACGTCCGCCGTGGTGCGCGATCGCGTCCATCGTGCCCATCGCGAGGCCCGCGCCGTTCACGATGCAGCCGACGTTCCCGTCCAGCGCCACGTAGTTGAGGCCGTGGCCGGACGCATCGACCTCCTTCGGGTCCTCCTCGTCGAAATCGCGGAGCTCCGCGACGGCCGACTGCCGGTACAGCGCGTTGTCGTCGAACTGCATCTTGCAGTCGAGCGCCACCAGGTCGCCGTCCTCGGTCACGATGAACGGGTTGATCTCCAGCAGCAGGCAGTCCTTGTCGCGGAAGAGCCGATAGATCCGCTTCAGCAGTCGTGTGAACGACGCGGCGCGGCTCGGCGAGGCCGATCGCCGTCGCGACCTTGCGACACTGGAAGTCCAGCAGCCCGACGCCGGGGTCGACGTACTCGGTGTGGATCGCGTCGGGCCGGTCGGCTCGGCGACCTGCTCGATCTCGACGCCGCCCTCCGCGGAGGCGATCACGACGATCTTCTGCGAGACACGGTCGACGATCATGCTCAGGTAGAACTCGCGGTCGATCCGGCTGGCCCGCTCGATCAGCACGCGGTGCACGCGCTTGCCGGTCTCACCGGTCTGCGCCGTGACGAGGGTCGATCCGATCATCTGGTCGGCGAGGTCGGAGACCTTGCCGACGGAGTTGGCGAGCTTGACGCCGCCGCCCTTGCCGCGGCCGCCGGCATGGATCTGCGCCTTGACGACCCAGCGGCTGCCTCCGAGCTCCTCGGCGACGCGCGCCGCGGCGCGGTCGCTGTACACGACCTCGCCGGGCGGCACCGGGATGCCGTAGCTCTTGAGGAGCTCCTTCGCTTGGTACTCGTGGATGTTCACCGTGTGCACCTCCGCGGGCCCGTCGGCGGGCGCCGCATCTCGTGGCGAGCCCGTCAGCGGGCCCGCATCTGTTCGATCTTGGTCATCAGGTTCTCGGCCATACGGATCGAGGCCGCGTCGATCAAGCGTCCGTCGAGCGAGACGGCTCCCTTGCCCTCCTTCGCGGCCTCCTCCATCGCTTCCAGGATCCGTTCGGCGCGCTCGACCTCGGCGTCGGCGGGGGTGAACACCTCGTTGGCGAGCGAGACCTGCGAGGGGTGGATCGCCCACTTGCCCTCGCAGCCGAGCGCGGCGGCGCGTCGCGCCGCCGCGCGGTAGCCGTCCGCATCGCTGGTAGTCCCCGAACGGTCCGTCGATCGGGCGGAGTCCTTCCGCACGACAGGCGGCCACCATGCGCGAGATCGCGAAGTGCCACTGGTCGCCCCAGTGGATCTCACGGGCGCCGGCATCGTCGGGGTCGGTCAGCACCGCGTAGTCGGGGTTCGCGCCGCCGATGTTCGTCGTCCTCGCCTGGACGCTCGCGGCGTAGTCCGCCACGCCGAAGACCATCGCCTCCAGCCGGTCGGGCCGCGCGCGTGAGATCGCCTCGACGTTGGCCATGCCCTTGGCGGTCTCGATCAGGATGTGGATCCCGATCCGCCCGGCCGGCCAGCCGTTGCGTTGCTCGATCTGATCGAGCAGCGTCGCGACGAACTCGACGTCGCTCGGGGCGCCGACCTTCGGCACGAGCACGGTGTCGAGCACCTCGCCCCGCGCCTCGACGACGTCGACGACGTCGCGGTAGCACCAGTGGGTGTCGAGGCCGTTGATCCGCACGCTGGCGGCAGTGCCCGACCAGTCGTGGGCGCCGAGCGCTTCGATCACGTTGGCGCGCGCCTGCTCCTTGTCGTCGGGTGCGACGGCGTCCTCGAGGTCGAGGAACACCAGGTCGGCGCCGAGGCTCGGCGCCTTCTCCATCGCGCGCACGTTCGTGCCGGGCACCGCCAGTTCGCTGCGGTGCAGCCGCGCCTTGTCAGCCATCGGAAGAGCCTCCTGCCACGAAGGGTCGGGTGGCATCGTGCCGGGCGGCCGAACCTGGCCGCGCCCGCTTCGACGCCGTGGACGATCGGTGCGTCCGTGGCGCGCTAGCGCGGCAGGACGGCGTCGAACGCGGCGAGCACCTTGTCGGCGGTCTCGCGGTTCGCGTTCACGCCCATCAGCCCGACCCGCCAGATCGGCGGCGCCGTCGGTCCGAGCCCGCCCCCGACCTCCAGGTCGAACTCCCGCAGGAACCGGCCTTGGACCTCCTTGCCGTCGACGCCCTCGGGCACCTTGATCGCGGTGAGCTCCACCAGCTGGTGGTCGGGGTCCGCGAGCAGCTCGAAGCCGCGCGACGTGATCTCTTGCTGGAAGTAGCGACCGGCATCCGCGTGGCGAGCCCAACGGTTCTCCATGCCCTCGTTCAGCGCCAGGCGGATGCCGGTGTACAGCGCGTAGTACTGCAGGATCGGCATCGTGTGGTGGTACGCGATCGGCCGGTCGATCCAGTACTTCGCCAACTCTTCGATGTCGTAGTAGTAGGGGACGGGCGTCTTGTGCGAGCGCACGAGCTCCATCGCGCGGTCGCTGAGCGCGATCGGCGCGATCCCCGGCGGGCACCCGAGCGCCTTCTGCGAGCACGAGTACGCGAAGTCGACGCCCCAGGCCTCGGCCTCGACCTGCTGGCCGCCGAGCGAGGTGACGCAGTCGACGTACAGCAGCGCCTCGGAGCCGCCGGCCTTCATCGCGGTCGCGAGCTCCTCCAGCGGGAACTCCGCGCCGGTCGAGGTCTCGGCGTGCACCACCGTCACGATCTTCGTGTCGGGGTTCGCGGCGAGCGTCTCCATGATCCGGTCGACGCTCACGATCTGGCCGAGGTCGGCCGACAGCTCCACCACGTCGGCGCCGATCCGGTGGGCGAAGTCGTTCAGCCGCGAGCCGAAGAAGCCCCACTTGGTGCTGAGCACCTTGTCGCCGGGCTCGACGAGGTTCATGAAGCCCGCCTCCATCGCGGAGTTCCCCGAGGAGGACAGGCAGATCGTGAGTCCCTGCCCCTGGCGCCAGAGGGCGCGCAGCCCCTCGACCAGGTCGAGCAGGATGTCCCAGAAGTCGGGGTCGAGGTGGCCGTTCATCGGCAGCTGCATCGCCGCCAACACGTCCGGGTGGACGTTGGACGGGCCGGGCCCGCACAACAGCCGGTCGCCCGGTTCGAGGGCCGGGAGCGAAGTCACCAGGTCAGCCATGGCTCTTCCTTTCCATCGTGCCCCGGTCGGTCTGCCGGCCGGGACGAAGGCCCGGAGCATAGGGCACGGGTCGTCGCGGGCGGTAGCCCGCCGGCCTGAACACCGGTCAGGAACGTCGCAGGTCAGCCGGTGTTCTGCAGCCCGGCGGCGACCCCCGCGATCGTCGCCTGGACCAGGCGCGTGGCCTTCGGATCGTCGAGGAACCGGAGCTGCAGGTAGGACAGGGCGTCGACGTAGGGCGCGCGGAGGTCGAGCGCGCTTCGCAGCCCGGGCCGTTCGCCGAGCAGGCGCTCCTCCCCGGTGACGGCCAGGAGCATCCGTTCGGTGCGGTCCCATTCGTCGAAGATCGCCCGAGCGTGCTCGGGTTGGTCGGCCCGTGCCAGGTAGCGCGCGGCGAGCGTCCGGTCGGCCTTGGCGAGCGAGACCGACGCGTTCTCGAGGAGCACCGCGAAGAACGGCCAGGTCCGATGCATCCGGCGAAGGCGCGCGAGCCCGCCGCGGGTGTCCGCGACCGCCTCCAGGCCCGTGCCGAGCCCGAACCAGCCCGGGAGGTTCACGCGCGCCTGTGCCCACGAGAACACCCACGGGATCGCCCGGAGCGCGTCGAGGTCCTCGACGCTGGAGGTACGCGAGACCGGGCGCGACGCGATCGGCATCGACGCGATCTGCTTGATCGGCGTCGCGCGCGTGACGCACCGGGCGAAGCCCGGTGCGTCGACGAGGGCGCGCCACGCGGCCTCGCTCGCCGTCCGCATCGTGGCGATCTCGTCGGCGAACGCGTCGGCAGGGTCGGGGGTGTCGAGCCCCGGCGCCGCCGCCACCGCGCGTGCGAGCTGTTCCAGATGGTGCCAGGCGATATCCGCGTCGCCGTACCGGGCGAACGCGACCTCGCCTTGTTCGGTGACCTTGAAGCGGCCATCGACCGTGCCCGGCGGCTGTGCACGGATCGCGCGCGCGGTCGGTCCGCCGCCCCGCCCGAGCGCGCCGCCGCGTCCGTGGAAGATGGTGAGCTCGATGTCGCGGTCCCGTGCCCACGCCGCGATCGCGCGCTGCGCGTCGTACAAGGCGAGGCTCGCCGCGAGCACGCCCGCCTCCTTCGAGGAATCGGAGTACCCGAGCATGACCTCGAGGCGGCCGCCGTTGCGACGGAGCCGGGTTCCCACTGCACGGATGCGCACCACCTCGTCGAGGATGTGGGTCGCGCGCGCGAGCTCGGCGCCGGACTCGAACAGACACACGACGTCGAGCCGCCGGGGGAGCGTCGGGTCGGCGCGGCGGGCGAGCGTGTACGCGGCGGCGACGTCCTCGGCGCTGCGCGTGAAGCTGATCACGAGCCGGTGGCAGGCCGCCTCGCCCAGCCCGGCCTGGATCGCGGCGATCGCGCGGAACGTCGCGTCGACCTCCGGGTCGGGCTCGCGCACGGCCGCGCGGAGCACGTCGGCGTGCTGGCGCACCTCGAGCGATGCGAGGTGGAACCCGAACGTGCGCACCTGTTCGGCGAGGTTGGCCAGCTCCCCATCGGCAAGGACCGGCGCGCCGCCGGCGCGGAGCGACGCACGAAGGGTCTGCAGGTCTCGCTCGAAGGCATCGACGGCTCCGTACCCCGCGGGCGCTCCGGCGCGGGTCGCGGCGAGCCGCTCGGCGATCAGCACGAGCTTGCGCCGGTGCGGCGCGTCCGGCAGCGTCCGCGCGAGCTCACGGGCGCGCTCGGGGAACGTGCGGACGTCGCGGGTGAGCGACCGACGCAGCGCATCCGAGGGCGGCACATCGGTCTCGGAGGCCGAGAGCGACCGGGCGATCCGGCGCGCCGCGGTCTCGTAGCCGCGCAGGACGTGGTCACGAGCGATCGCGGCTGCGCCGAGGGTGACCTCCGCGGTCACGGCGGGGTTGCCGTCTCGATCGCCGCCCACCCAGGTGCCCCAGCGGAACGTCGTCGATGCTCCGGTTGCGCGGGCGACCTTCGGCAGCGTCGTGAAGATCGTCCGGTCGAACAGCGCCATCGTCGCGCGCACCTCGTCGAGCGGCTCCGGCGGCCGCCTGCGGATCGGATCGGTCAGCCACAGGCTCGCGATCTCCTCGCGCAGCCGCCGTTCGGTCTCGCCGTGCACCCGGCCGCCGGCGCGTGGGTCGTCCAGCGTGTCGAGCAGGTCGCCGATCCGCCAGAGGTGCTCGACCACGGCGCGGCGCTTGGCCTCCGTGGGATGGGCGGTGAGCACCTCGGTCACCTCGACCGGCCGTGCGAGAGGCGGGAGCGGCGCCCGTCCGCGCTCGCGGAGCTCACGGACCCGTTGGCGCTCCTCGGCGACGTTGACCAGCTGGAAGAACGCGGTGAACGCCCGGGCGACGCGCGCGCCGTCGTCGCGGGAGATGCCGGCGATCACGCGGTCGACCGCTGCGGCGCGCGACGGCGTCGGGCGCTCGCGCAGCCGCCGCACCGCGCGCCGCAGCGCCTCCACCGTCGTGAAGAGCTCGTCGCCGTCGTGCGCGCGGATCGCCTCGCCGAGCAGGGTCGTGAGCAGTCGGACGTCGCGACGGAGGGCATCGGGCACGGGCCGCTCCCGGCGGCCCGTCGCGCCGGCCGCGCGGGACGTCATGGCCGGCTACCCCGCGAAGGCGTCGGGGTTCAGCAGCGTCGGCGGCCGCATGCCGTCCAATGCCGCGAACACGTTGTCGACGGCGAGGTGGCCCATCGCGTTGCGCGTGTCGACCGTCGCGCTCCCGAGGTGCGGGATCACTACCGCGTTCTCGAGGTTCAGCAAACGCTCGCTGACCTTGGGCTCCTGCTCGAAGACATCGAGTCCGGCCGCGAAGATCTCGTCGTTCTCCAGCGCGTCCGCGAGAGCCTCCTCGTCGACCACCGGTCCACGGGACGTGTTGACGAGCACGGCGCTCGGCTTCATCCGCTTGAACTGCTCGTGGCTGAAGAGGTGGCGGGTCTCCTCGGTGAGGTTCGTGTGGATCGAGATCATGTCGGCCCGCTCGAGCAGCTCGTCCAGCTCCACGCGGCTGGCGCCGGTCTCGGCCTCCACCTCCGGCGGGAGCTGGACCGCGTCGCTGTAGATCACGGTCATGCCGAACCCGGCGGCGCGGCGAGCGACCGCCTGCCCGATCCGGCCGAACCCGACGATCCCGATCGTCTTGTGATGCACGTCTTGGCCGAGCATCATCAGCGGCCCCCAGATCCACGGCGTGCCTTCGCGGAGGAAGCGCTCGCCCTCGCCGACACGGCGGGCGGCCGCGAGGATCAGCGCGAAGGCGGTGTCGGCGGTCGTTTCGGTCAACACGTCGGGCGTGTTGGTCGCGAGCACGCCGGCCGCGGTGCAGTCGGGGACGTTCACGTTGTCGAACCCGACCGCGTGGTTCGCGACGATCTTGAGCTGTGCGCCCGCGGCGGCGAGGAGCTCGGCGTCCACCTTCTCGGTGAGCATCGTGATCAGCGCGTCGCGGCCCTGCACGACGCGGAGCAGCTCGTCGCGCGGGATCCCGAAGTCGTTCTCATGGACCGTGACGTCGCATCGCTCGCCGCAAGCGCGCGAGCGGCGCATCCATGATCGGGCGGGTCACCAGGACATTCGGTTGGCTCATCGGTCGCTCCTCAGTTGTGATCCTTTGGGGGTCCGAGGGTGGGAGCTTGCCACGGCGGTCCCGGTCGCGGGTAGTCGGCCGACAGGCCCGTAGGTCATGCGAGGATGCGCGCGTGACGTGGACGATCGAGACCGACCGGCTCCTGCTCCGCCCGATGGCGCTCGAGGATCTCGACGCGTTCGCGGCCGTGGTGGGGGACCCGTACGCGATGCGCTTCTACCCGAGGCCGTTCGACCGCTCGATGGCTCGGGCGTGGATCGAGCGGACGCTGGAGCGGTACGAACGGGATGGGTTCGGGCTGCTTGCGGTGGTCGAGCGGGCGACCGGCGAGATGATCGGCGACTGCGGACCCGGCGCTGCAGCAGACCGGCCATGGGACGTTCGTGGAGCTCGGGTGGCACATCCGGCTGGACCGGCAGGGGAACGGGTTCGCGACGGAGGCGGGTCGCGCCTGTCGGGATCGAGGCGTGGGCCGCGCTGGACGTCGAGCGCCTGATCAGCATCATCCGGCCGGAGAACGTGCCGAGCTGGTCGGTCGCGCGGGCGCTCGGGTTCCGGCCGTGGCGCGGCGACGTGCGCGCTGGGATGGCGCACGTGCTGTGGTCGATGGAGCGGGCCGAAGGTTCGCTCCTGTGACGAGATCCGGGGGCCAGGCAACCGGCAGCTCGGATGGCGATCCGTGGGTATGGATCGCCTTCGTGCTCCCTGCCGTCGCCGTCCTGCTCTCACTGATGCAGACCGAGGACCTCGCGTATCAGGTACGAGCCGGCTCACTGATGTGGTCCTCACACAGCGTGCTGCGGATCGACCCGTTCACGTTCACCGTTGGTGGGTCGGCGTGGCAAGACCAGCAATGGGGAGCACAGCTCGTGCTCGCCGCCCTGCACGCGGTGGGGGGGTGGGGCGCCTTGGTCCTCACCCGCGCAGCGATCGTCGGCGCCGTGGTGGGCGTAACGTACGTGCGCACCCGAGCGCGGACCGCGCGGAGCCTGGACGCGGTCTTCCTCACGTTCGCTCCGTTCCTCGTGTGTATCGCCTTGCCCGGCACCATGGCCATGCGGCCGCAACTCCTCGCCGTTCCCCTGTTCGTTCTCGCAAGCGTCGTGCTGGCGCGCAGGCACGCCCACTCGAACGAGGTCTGGTGGCTCCCGGTGATCGGGCTGGCCTGGGCGAACCTGCACGGCTCGTTCGTCTTGTTGCCGGTGCTGTGCGGGATCGCCCTCGTGGCGGATCTCATCGACACGCGCCCGGGTGCCGCGCGCATGGCGTTGGTGACCATCGGCGTCCTGGTCGCTGGAGGTATGACTCCGTGGTGGTTCGCGTCCTACAGCTACGTCTTTGACCTCGCACGTGACCCGATCGTGCGGATTCTGATCGACGAGTGGAAGCCGATATGGCAGCAGGGGCTCGCGGGGATCTTGTTCGCGCTCGCGACGATCGGCGTCATCGCCGCGGTGGCGCGCGGATGGAGACGCGCACGGATCGAAGACCTCATGACGATCGGTTTCTTCACCGTCCTTGCCGTGATCAGCGGTCGCAACCTGATCTGGTGGACGGTGGCGATCCCCCCGGCGCTCGCCCCTTGCCTGGGGTTCGCGTACGCCATGACTCCTCCTGGTCGCGCACCTCGGTTCGCCTCATTGCGATCGCATCGTGCGTCGTCGTGCTCGGCGGGGTCCTGCGGGTCGTGTCGTCCCCTCCCGACCAACTCCTGTCGGACGCCCCGGACGGGATGACCCAGGCCGTGGATCGTTCGGTTGGACCAGGTCAACGTGTGTTCAGTGGATGGTGGTGGAGTTGGCTCGAATACGCGGTCCCACGCGCTCGGCAGTTCGTCGACGCTCGCGCGGAGATCTTCCCACCCGACCTGTGGGCCGACTATTTCGAGATCTCGAACGCCGGCCCCGGGTGGAGGGAGCTGTTGGACCGCTGGGATGTGCGGGTCGTGGTCGCGTCGCGTGCCCACCAAGCGCCGCTGATCGATGCGCTCGGGCGAGATCCTGGCTGGCGAACGGAGTACGTCGACGGCTCAGGCGTGGTCTTCGTGCGAACGACGACCAGCTAGCCTGGTCGGCGATCTCGATCCGCTCGATCACCACGTCGTCGACCGGACGATCTTGAGCTCCGGTCGCCGTCTTGCCGATCGCTCGACGACGTCATAGCCCTCGGTCACCTGACCGAAGATCGTGTGGCGGCCGTTCAACCAGGGTGTCTCCGCGAGGGTGACGAAGAACTGACACCCGTTGTTCCCGGCCCCGCATTCGCCATCGCGAGTCGCCCGACCTGGTTGAAGGTCGGCCCATCGGGCGGGCATTCATCCTCGAAGGTGTACCCCGGACCGCCCGTTCCCGTGCCGGTCGGGATCGCCGCCTTGGATCATGAAGTCGTCGATCACGCGATGGAAGATCGTCCCGGGGTACAGGGGATCGGACTTCTTCGCCTGGGTCTCGCGGGTCGATCCAGCCCGCGTCCCGGTCGCCAACCCGATGAAGTTCTCGACGGTCTTCGGCGCGTGCTCCGGCATCAATGAGACCGTGAACGCGCCCTTCGAGGTGTGGAACGTGGCAGTCGTCATCCGTTGCACCCCTTCCCGTGTCGGTGACGACATAGCCTATCGCCTGATCTGGTGCGGCGGCTGCGTGGTCGACGTTGGCCACGATACCGTTCATGGACGACCGTGCGCGGATGTGGGGACGTGAAGGCGGACCGACGAACATCGATTGCTGAGACAGGTCGACGAGGTCATCGAAGAGCGATGATGCGTCGACGACGATGCCCGCTTCCACGCGGCGCATCCTGTGGACGTTCGCCGCCTTCATGGTGGCCGCACTGTGGGTCCGTCCCGATCACCTCGAGCCTATGGCTCGACGAGACCGGCACTTGGTGGGTCATCAACGGGAGCGCTCACGAGGTCGTGCAGCGCGCGGATGCGGTCCAAGGCCAGTCTCCCTTCTATTACCTCATCCTGTGGTTCTCGAAGGGTGTCATCGGGCACTCGGAGGTGGCGCTTCGGCTGCCCTCGCTCGTGTTCTCGTCGGCCGGCATCGTACTTCGTGTATCTCGCTGGCGAGACGCTTGATCGATCCCGAGTGCGCACGGATCGCCGTGATCGTGTTCATCGTGTGGCCGCAGGTCGCGTTCGAGGCCTCCGATGCCCGGCCGTATGCCTTGGCGACGATGCTCGTCCGTCGCGTGCGCGGTGGCGCTCGTGGCGTGGCTGGACACCGGGTGGCATCTGGCGCGGCGCGTCGGGACGGTCGTTGCTGGCCGCGTCGATACCGTACGCGCATCCCGTTTCGGCGCTCGTGCTGATCCCGTTGGGCATGTATGCGATCGTCCGCGTCGCCGAGGGCTCGACGCCGGTTCGGCGCCGGCTCTCGTGATCGCAGGCGTCGGCGGTCGACCGTCCTGCTCATCCCCGTGGTGCGTGAGTTCACTCACTGGCCCACCGCAGCAACGATTGGACCGTGCCCGGCGCCGCTGACGGGTTGGTGGGTCGTTGCGACGCTGCTCCCGGCTTCCTTCGCCGCCGCGTGCGCTCACCGGGCTGATCCTGACGGTCAGGAACAAGGCGCGATACGCTCTGTGGCGGCCCCCGGATCGACACAGGTGTTGCTTGGTGGCTGGTTCCTGATCCCGAGTGCGACGCTGTTCGCGGCTCTCGTTCCTCACGCCGTGCAACTGCTCGGGACGCGCTACTTCATGATGATCGCGCCGGCGGCTGCGATCCTCGCTGCCGACTCTCATCGGCGCGCTCGAGCCGCCCGGGCTCGCCGGATCGTGGTGCTTGGTCGTCGTGCTCGTGTCTGCGGTCGATGTGCGTCTCCGATACAAGTCGGGGGACATCCGCGGCGCGATCGCGCTTGGCCGGCTCCGTGGCCGACGATCGCACGGTGACGTTCCTCGGTACGGGTTCCAGGAGTCGCTGCAGCCGTCGTGGTACGACGACGAGCGATGCGGAAGGGCTTGCTGACGGCGCCCGACCTCGTACTACCCGATCCCGGGCGCACGTGGTGGCGCTTCCCGACGGACCTGACGCAGCGAGTCGGCGCCGTTCGCCCGAGCACGAGATCGAGCGTGCGCATCGCCTCTGGTGACCGGATCGTCTTCATCACGGTGACCGGCTCGCCGTACGAGCCTGGCTCGACGAGGTGTTCCGGGAGCAGCGGCTACTCGTCGCGGACGATTGGCAGCGTCGAGCTGTTCACGGTGACGGAGTTCACACCCAGCTCCTTCCTGAAGACGTACAGGTTGTTCAGGCCGAGCTCGAAACGACGCCGCGCGATCAGCGACAGCGTCGTGCTCATCGAAGACGGCAGGCACGTCGCCAGGATCGAAGCCGTGGTGCTCGTGGACCGACATCCCGTCGATCAGTGGAGCGTCATCAACATGTGCAGGATGTCGTCGACCCGGGGCGAGGGCACGGTGGCGACGATGAGTCCGCCGGGCTCGAGCAGGCGCGCACAGGCATCACGCCATGCGACGAGGTCGGCGGCTCGCACGTGTTCCAACACCGCGAGGAGCGTGATGACGTCGAACCGTTCGTCCTGGAGCAGGCGCGAAGGAAAGCCGTCCGCATACGAACCGGAACTTCCCGCGCTCGCCGGAGGTCGCGAGCAACGGGTCCAGGCCCACACCCGTGCGAGATCCGATCTGCATATCGGGCGAACAGCGCGCCGTCATAGCAACCGACGTCGAGCACGCGCGCGCCTCTCGGGCAGGAACCGCCCGACCTGTCGGATCCGAAGCAGACCGGATCAGCCGGTCGACCGAGCGCAGCGGCGGACCCTGCACGGGGGCGAGCGCCGCCGGCACCACTACTGCCGACGGTGCACGTAGTCGTCGCGAAGGATGCTCAGGAAGAAGGCACTGAAGATCGTCTGCACCCCAAGTGCGACGAGCGTCGAACCGAAGATGAACACGCGGGTGTAGCCCGACACGAGCACGCCGAGATCGGTGCGGAGCCAGCGGAACGCGACGAAACCATCCATCGCCATCCCGATCACGACGGCCACGGCGCCGATCAACAGGACGCGCTCGAGCGTCAGCAGTCGGAACGCCTGCTGGAAGAACCGATCTTCCTCGCGGATGCCGCGCGCCATGGCGTAGAGCTTCGCGAAGAAGTTCACGAGCACGATCTGATAGCCGACGATCGCCAGGAGCGAGCCCAGCATCGCCCAATGGAAGTCCATCCGGAACCCGAAGATCCGCAGCGGCTGTTCCATCGGGGCGAACAGCTGCATCGCCATCAACAGCAACCCGATCTCGAACAGGAGCAATCCGGGAACCAGGAACAGAGCCGACGGGCTGAACAGCAGGATCGTCTTGAGGTGACGCCAGCCGTCGCGCCACGGCCGCAGGTGGGGCTTGCGCCCGCGTCCGTCCGGCAGGAACCGGATCGGCACCTCGGTGATGGTCATCCCGGCCATCGCGGCACGGATCACCATCTCCGAGGCGAACTCCATCCCCGTCGTGTGCAGATCCATCGACCGGTACGCGTCCTTCGTGAACGCGCGCATCCCGCAATGCACGTCGCTCACGTCCGCACGGAACAGGCGATTCAGCAGCCCCGTCGACAGGGGGTTGCCGATATACCGGTTCTTCCAAGGCATCGCCCCGGGCATGATCGTGCCGCGCGTGCGCGTCCCCATGACGAGGTCCGCGCCGCCGCGCAACTCATCCAGGAACGGTCCGATCTGGGAGAAGTCGTAGGACTCGTCCGCATCCCCCATGACGATGAATGTGCCGCCGGCCTCGTCGCAGCCTCGCCGGAGAGCGCTGCCGTAACCCTTGACGGGCTCGCGCACGACACGGGCGCCGTGGGCTGTCGCGAGTTCCTGCGATCCGTCCGTAGAGCCGTTGTCGGCCACGACTACTTCGCCGGTCACGCCTGCGGCAGCGAAGGCCACGAGGGCGGCATCGACGACACGTCCGATCGTTTCCGCCTCGTTGAGGCACGGGATCACCACCGAAACCACCGGTGCGTCCTCTCGGAGCGATGCTGGCCCCGTATCCGTTTGCGTGCCGCTCACGTGTTCCCCCATGGAACGTGCGGGCGCTGGCGATCTCCAGGGTGTCCTCGCGAGTCTAGTCTTCGGCCCCTCGCCGTCCGTGCTTGATCGGCCCCGGAACTCACCGATGCCGCCGCAACGCCGATACTCGGTGGGATGGCCGATCGAGGCCCACCCCACCGCTCACGATCCGACGCAACGACGACGGGGGCTTCGGCCCTGTGGTCGGGGCTCCTTCGGAGCCGGAGGCGACGGCCATGGTCGCGCTCGCCTTCGACGACACCGTTGCACGGCAATGGCTCCAGGGAGATCAGGCCGCGGACGGGAGTATCGCCCTGCGGGCCGGCAGCGTGATCCGCGACGAGACGCCGCTCGGTGCGTTGGCGCTCGGTCCCGGTCCTGGTCGCGAACGGGCCCTCGACCATGTCGTCCGCTACCAAGGCGCCAACGGCGACGATCCCCTCGTGAACGCCTTCGGCTGGCCATGGACCGACAACACCCACGGGTGGACCGAACCGACGGCGTGGGGGCTGCTCGCGCTTCGTACACTGAGACCGTCGGCGACGGATCGGATCGCAGACGCGATCGCGCTGTTCGAGGAGCGCGAGTGCGTGGGTGGCGGATGGAACTATGGGACCCGCGAGATCTTCGGTGTCGACATCCCGCCGTTCGTGCAGACCACCGCGGTCGCGCTGTTGGGGCTCGGGGATCTCACGCCCTCGCTCAGCGCGCGCGGTCTCGCTTGGTTGGAGGGCAAGTGGCGGGATGAGTCGGCGGGAAGGCTGACGCTCGCGACGGCCGCATGCGCTCTCCAGACGGGTGGGAGCGATCAGGCTGCAGCGGCGCTCCACGCATTGTCAGAGGCGAGTCGCGGGAGGCCGACACCGTCGCGGCCTGCTGGGCTCAGATGGCGGCGAGCGGGTCCGGTCCGTGGGCAGCCGATGAGCCCATCGCCCCACCACGCAGTATCGAGGCGAACGTTCCTCGCAAGGGGCGTGCGGCCGGCTGCCGCCTTCGCCGGCGCCGCTGCGTCGGGATCGAGCTTCGAGAGCGAGGGGAGCGGCGTCTGTGGGATCCGCGGCGTTCCGGCCCCCCGCGGGGCTCGCGTCGCGGTCATCCCACGAACCACATATGACGGCGACCTCTCGAGCGCGATCAAGGACGGCCTCGTCGCGATCGGTGCGAGACTTCGCAGGTGCCCGTGTCGTCCTGAAGCCGAACTTCGTCGAATATGACCCGGGTCCGTCGTCAACACCGATCCGCGCCTCGTGGCGGGGGCGGTCGAGGCGATCCGGCGGATGGGCGCGCGGTCGGTGA
This sequence comes from uncultured Actinomycetes bacterium, assembly GCA_963799625.1. Lineage (GTDB taxonomy): Bacteria > Actinomycetota > UBA4738 > UBA4738 > HRBIN12 > AC-51. Next base: position 360,978 of record CAWCXU010000001.1, read on the forward strand.
CCGTCGCGCGAGGGCCCAGGTCATCGCCGCGACACCGAGTACGTCGTCGCGGCATCGGTCTCCTGGAATCCTCGAGATGTGCGACGCTCCGTTCGTCGATCTGAACGTGGCGCCGGCGCGCCGTACGTGCTTCGTCGTTCTATCATCGCTCGACGCGTTCTGGCTCCCGACGCTGCTCGCGGAGGCCGACATCGTCGTCTCGATGCCCAAGATGAAGACGCACCACTGGGCCGGTGTCACCCTGTCGTTCAAGAACTGTTCGGGTGCTTGCCAGGTCGCGTGTACGGGTGGCCGAAGAACGCGCTCCACTGGGTAGGGATCGACAACGCGATCGTGGACATCGCCGGAGCGGTTCGGCCCTCCTATGCGATCGTCGACGGCATCGTCGCGATGGAGGGCAACGGTCCGATCGGTGGCACACCGACGCGGCGGGCCTGCTCGTGTTCGGTGACGACGCGGTCGCGACCGACACGGTGACCGCACGATGATGGGCATGGATCCCACAAGATCCCCTACCTGCGCGAGGCAGCGCGCTTCCTCGGCGTCGGCGATCCGGAGCAGATCGAGCAACGAGGAGAGGACCCGCCGCCTACACGCACGCGTTCGGCCCGCCCCCGGTGTCAGCTTCCCGGCGACGGGGCGGGAACTGACCCTCCCAGAAGATGTACCCCCAGTTCATGAACAAGACGCCAGCACGACGAAGCCGAACGCGAAGACGACAATCGCGCACCAGCCATCGGCCCCGCAACAGGAGCGCCATCCCCAGAAGCAGGGGAACAACACGATCAGGAAGCGCGGTGCGGACAGCAGAGGGCGATCCGGCAGGGGGTAGGAGAGGATCACGAGGATCGTCGCGAGCGAGTACACCAGGTAGGTCGGGCAGAGTGCGCCACCCCACCGCCAGCGGCACGAGGACCGCGGTGAGCGAAAAGATCGGCCGTCCAATAGATCCCCCGCGGGTCTGCGATCCCCTGCACCCCGAGGCGGATCGCATCCCAAGCCGTGACCGGAGCCCGTTGGAACGTCCTCGACCAAGATCTGCGCTCGCAAAGGCTGCATCGCGTCCCCGGTCGTGACGAGCCAGTAGGTCCCGTACGCCAGGGGTGCCAGAGTGGCACACACGCGGGGCGAACGCACGGGGGCGAGACCTTGACCGCAACGCCTCGATGAAGAAGGCGGGAACCAGGAGCACGCCGGGGCTGCGGACGATCGCGGCGGCGACCCCCGCCGTCGCCCCGCGACCTCACCGCTCCGCCGGAACCACCAGAACGTCAGGAGACAGAAGAGGAGATACGGCGACTCGCTGTAGGGAGCGAGGAAGAAGAAGCTCAGGGGAAACACGCGAGGAGAACGATCGTCCGTCGAGCGACGTCGGTGCTCTATTCCCGTGTGGTCAGTGCGTAGAGGACGATGAGCGCGCCGAGGAACGACGCGTTCGACACGAGGAGTGCGGCCCCGACGTCCCCAGAGGCGTGATCAGGTCGACCGCTCGTATCGCGAGCGGGTACCCGGGGAAGAAGGCCGCGCTCGCGTCGTCCGGCCGGTAACCCTCGCGGGCGATCCGCTCGAACCACAGCGCGTCCCAACGATCGGTGCCGTCAACGATGTTGTGGATCCCGGGCGACGACGGAACCTCGTCGCCCGATCCCGCCGAGCCCGGCGGTGTCACGGAGCCCACGCTCAGGGCCGCGATGATCGACAGCGCCAGCCGAAGGCACACGAAGACGCCGATGCAGAACAGCGCCCCATCCCGGAAGCGGACCGCCGCGGCCGGTGTGTCTGGGACTTGGCTCGCTGAGCGTTGCATACGACCGGAATGTACCACGCGTATGCACGGTCTAGAGCGATGCTGCGAGTTCCTTCGGGTCGGTGACCGGGGTTCGACAGACGAAGCGCTCGCACACGAACGCGGTGGGCTTCCCGTCGATCATCGGTCGGTTCCGTAGGAGCGGGACCGGCGCGTCCGGGCCTGCTCCAGACGGTGTGCCGACCGCAAAGACCGCGTTCGGCAGGTATCGAGCCTGCGTGACTTCCGCTCACATCGCGTCGCGGTCGGGCCCGGGTTCGCCCACGATCGCGACCTCCGACGTGGGACCCGCGAGCATGTCGAGTGCGCACAACGCGTGGCCGAACGCGCGGGCTGGTGCCGGCGTACTCCGTGAACGCGGCGGCGGTGCCCTCAGCCATGTCGCGATATGCCCCCTCGCCCGTGAGCAGGTCGAGACGGACGAGAGTTCGCACATCGCCGCGTTCCCGCTCGGCAGCGGCGCATCCAGCAGGTCCTTGGGCCGCACGAGGGAGTGCCGGCGTCGGCGGCCGACATGAAGAACCCACCGGCCGGATCGATGAAGCGCTCGATGGCGTCGTCGGTCAAGCGACGAGCCGACGAGAACCACCGGGGGTCGCCCGTCGCCTCGAACAAGGCGAGCAGGCCGAGCCCGAGCAACGCATAGTCATCGCAGAAGCCGGGCACCTCGGCTCGGCCGGCACCGAAGGATCGGAACAGGCCTTCGCTCCTCCGTCCCGAAGGTGCTCGTCGATGAACCTCGCGCACGCCGCCGCAGCTTCGACGAGATCTGGGCGGTCGAGAGCGCGACCTGCCACGCTGAGTGACGGATGGTCAGACCGTTCCAGGCAACGATCGACCTTGTCGTCGACCGTGGGATGTGTGCGTTGGTCGCGTGCCTCGCGCAACAGTCGTCGAGCGGCCTCGAGATCGACCACCGAGCTCCCGCTGCGACGGCAGTGTCGTGGGGTCCTTCGGCAGCCACAGAACGTTCGTCCCTTCCCAATTGCCGGCAGGCGATGCCCCGAAGGTCCTCGCGATCGACCCGCCCACGGTCGCCACGAGCTCATCCCACGACCAGGTGTAGTAGCGACCCTCGACCCCTTCGGTGTCGGCATCGAGGGAGGATACGAATCCGCCGGCGGTCGATCGCATCGAGGCGAGCAGGAACCCCGCCGTGCGGTCGGCGGTCGCGTCGGAAAGCCGGGTTGCGCGTGAGCAGCCAGGCGCGTGTGTACACCTGCAGGAGCTGCGCGTTGTCGTAGAGCATCTTCTCGAAGTGGGGCACATGCCAGGCCGCGTCGGTGCTGTATCGGCAGAACCCTCCGCGACCTGGTCGTGGATCCCTCCGCCCGCCATCCCGTCCAGCGTTCGTGTCGCCATCGAGAGCGCGCCGTCATCGCCGCGCGCAGCACGGCGGAGGAGCCACTCGATCACCGCCGGCTGCGGGAACTTCGGGGCGCCGCCGAACCCGCCCCACTCGCGGGTCGAACGCCTCTGTCAGCGCGGCTTGGGCGGTCGCCGCGTCGTCGCGATCCGTCCAGCTGGGGCGCCGCGACCCGCGGTGTCGCGCGCTCGATGATCTTCGTGATCTGGTCTCCTTGCGCGAGGACCTCGTCCCGGCGCGATCGCCACGCGTCGCGGATGCCGTCCAGCACCTGCCGGAACGAGGGCATCCCGTAGCGCGGAGTATCGGGGAGGTAGGTCGCCGCATAGAACGGCCGTCGCTCGGGCGTCAGGAATACCGACATCGGCCAGCCTCCCGACCCGGTCATCGCCTGGACGGCGTCCATGTACACCGCATCGATATCGGGGCGCTCTTCCCGATCCACCTTGATCGCCACGAAATAGTCGTTCAGCAGGCGGGCTGTGTCGGCATCCTCGAACGACTCTCGCTCCATAACGTGGCACCAGTGACACGCCGCATACCCGATCGAGAGGAAGACGGGGATCATCGCGATCACGCGCGCGCTCGAAGGCCTCGTCGCTCCAAGGGAACCAGTCCACCGGGTTGTGCGCGTGTTGCCGCAGATATGGGCTGGTCGCGCCCGCGAGTCGGTTCAGTGGCGTGCTCAACCCGTCCAGTGTGCCGCTTCAGATGGCGAACGCCTCATGCCGATGCTTCCTGTGGAGATGGACATCGACGTTCGAGTCTTGGTGATGGAGCGGGGCCTTGGGCTCACGCACGACCTTACGCTCGCGTGTCGACACAAGGGCGTTTCCGTGCTCGGGCCGGTTCGCGACGCGGCTGAGGCGCAGGGGGCTGCGGCGGAAGTCCCCGTCGACGTCCTCGCGATCGAGTTGAGCGGGCCTTCCGTCCACGTCATCCGAGAGGTCACGCAGGCACTCGGGGGGGTCCGCGTCCTTGTGGTGACCGATGAAGCCGATCCCGAGGTGGGAGCCTCGGTGATCGCGGCGGGCGCGTGCGGGCTCATGGCCAGGACGGGTGATGGGCGCACGGTGCCCGACACGATCCGCCGGGCAGCTGCTGGCGAGCTGATCCTTCCCTCGACGCATCTCGCCGCCCTGGTGGATCTCGTCCGCGTCTCGAAGCTCGGCCAAGGTGGCGCCGGACAAGATCGATGCCTTGACCCGGCGAGAGCGTGAGGTTCTCGCGCTGCTCGCCGATGGACGCTCGACACAAGAGGTTGCTGAGGCCCTGTCGATCAGCGTCCTCACGGTCCAGAGCCACGTCAAGAACGTCTTGGCCAAGTTGGGCGTGCACTCCAAGGTCGAAGCCATCCGCGTCGCCTGGCGATCTGGGGCGCTCGCGATGCCGCTGGGCGCGTGATCCAGCACAACGCCGAACGACCGGCATCACCCGCGGTCACATCCTTCTGCATCTCGGCGATGCCGGTGATCGAGGGGATCGTGCGCGCGGCCGCGGCGGCTGTCGGCGGCGCCGCCGTCATCGCGGATCGTGACATCAGCGATGTGCTCGGCTGCGCTCGATGAGCAGCGCGCACGTCGATCGTCGTGGTCGATCTCGATGCGTCGTTCGAGGGTGGTCTCGAGGTGCTCCGGATCATCCGCCGCGATCAGCCGGGCGCGCGTCCGATCGTTCTTGTCCTCCCGTGCCGAGGGCGCGCTCATCCTTGAGGTGATCCGGCTCGGCGCTCGCGCGTTCGTGCGCGCCCCAGACGATCTCCCGGAGCCTGCCCGATGTCCTGAGCCGGGTTGCGCTGGGCGAGCGGTGCGGTCCCGCCCGGATTCGAGGGACCGATGGTGTCGGAGCTGGGCGCCTATATTCGGCGGGCGCGGGACGGCGCCGAGGTCGACCAGGACATCACAGGGCGACAGCGCGAGATCCTCGGTTTGCTCGCCGACGGGTTCACCATCTCGCAGATCGGCCGCAGGCTGGCGATCTCGCCGCGCACCGTTGAGACACACGTCGCCAACCTGTACCGCAAGCTGTCCGTTCGCACGCGCCTGCAGGCGATCGCTCGCGCGGCGTCGCTCGGGATCATCGACCTCCGCTAGGTGGTCCCCTCAGTGGGTCCACCAACCCGGCCGATAGCATCGGCGGACGCAGCCGTGCGGCGTCGCTCGATCGAGAGGCGGCTGTGAGCGAACGACGGAACGGGGAGGCGCGATCGGCTGGCCGAAGGGCCTGGGGCGTCGTCCTCGTGGATCCGTTGCCGGTCGTTCGCGAGGGGATCGCCCGGCTGGTCGCGGAGAGCCCGACCTCGACGTGCTCGCGCAAGCGTCCAACGGCGACGATGCCCTTGTCTCGCTCGGAGCGGGTGCGACGGACCCGTGTCGTCGTGCTCGTGAGCCTTGCCCTCGACGAACCCGACGACGCCTTCTGGCTGATCCGGCAGATCCGAGAGCGATACCCGGCCACGCCGTGCTCGCGGTGGGCGCGAACGCGGACCCGACCATGATCAGCCGCGCGCTGTTCGTGGGCGCCGACGGGTTCGTCGACAAGACCGCTGAGCCCGCGGCATTCCTCGCCGCGCTCAAGAGCGGCTGCCCGTGAGGCGATGCTCACGGGCCCGCCGATCGAGACGATCGCCCTCGTCGCCGACGGCTCGAGCGCATCGTGACCTCGAGGCGCAGCTGACGCGAGGGAGCGCGAGGTGCTGAGGTCGCCGCCGAAGGTCTCCGCGAGGGAGATCGCCGCAACGCCTCGGCGTTCGCGAGCGCACCGTCACCACCCATCTCGCCCGGATCTACCGGAAGCTGGGCGTTGGCAGCCGGCTCGCCGCGGTTCGCGTGGCGGCCCGCTCCGGCCTGGTGAGCGTCGGCGCGTGCGAGTAGCTCAGTTCCGGACGAACAGGTAGCCGTCGTCATCCTCGTAGGCGACTCGCCAGCCGGAATCGGTCTCCTCGAGGACGGGGAACAGGTCCCAATCTCTGCCGCGACGATCGCCTGCACGTCCCAGCGGTCGAGCACGTCTTTCCATTCGGCGCCTGAGAATCCGACCTGCCCGTAGTCGTGCCAGATGTCCTTCGGGACGATCTCGATCCGAGAATCCACGAAGACCGGAAGGTCCGGGAGCGCGTATTCGAACCACGATCCCCACGGTTGGTGAACCAGCGTTCGGGTGCCGGCCGGAGCTCGTTCGCGCCGCGGCGGTGAGGCCAGGTGGTGCGGCTCCGAGGAAGTGGTCATACGCGTGCCTCGCCACCAGGGCGCGAGGACCACGATCGCGGCGAGCAGGGTGCCGACGATCGCGTAGGCAGGCGCCGCGCGGCGACGCGTCTCCTGCGTTCCACCGCGACGTCCTCGGCCGGGGCCGACAGCAGGGCGCAGGACGACGGGCGCCGCCATGCCCCACCACACGATCGCTCGCTGCGCGGACAGGGCCAGCAGGAAGAAGAACCCGAGCGCAGAGAACGATGTCCACGGGGTCGGTGTTCCGACGGCGGATCGGAACAGCGCCACCGCGAGCGCGGACCCGATCGTGAACCAGCCGGGCACCGTCGCGAGGGTCAGTGGCGCCCATTCGCTGATCGTGTCTCGGATGACGGGGTTGGTGGCGAGGTCGTAGGCGTACGTCCAGACACGTGGGCCGAAGGGGTTCGCCAACGTCGCGACCGTGGTGACCCGGTATCAGCAGGGTGCGCGCGCGCGAGCGGATCGCGCGCGCCGATCCTCGAGCCACGCAAGCCCGAGGATCAGGGGGAACATCGTGAAGCTCCCATGGATGTTCGCGCACAAGGGCGGCCAGGACCGGAGCCGCCCACAGCCGCGCCGGATGTCGTGCCGCCCCGCGGTGACCCACAAGAGCGCTCCGAACAGGGGCAGGGCAACGAGCTGCGGTCGCATCGCGAGCCCGGGCGAGGCCACCACGAAGCCGGCGATCGTGAGCAGGGCGGCCGTCGGCGGCCGCCCCGGTCGCCCTGGCCGCGAGGTAGACGAGGAAGAACGTGGTTCCGACCAGCAGTCCTTGCGCGCAGCGAAGCGGCCAGCCCCCGCCTGAACAGGAGCGCGAACACGCCCTGCGCGCCCCACTGCTGATCGAGCCACGGCGTTCCGTACACCGTGAAGGTATAGGTGTCGACCCGAGGGATATTGCCGTCCAACACATCTTTTCCCGCACGGAGGTGATAGGCGAGGTCGGTCGCGCCCATGTGTGACACGAGCGAGACGAACATCGGAACAGGAATGTCAGGCTCGCCCAAGCGAGATCGAGTCGGATCCCGTCGGCCGCGTGACGGCTCGGGGGGTTCCACGGGGCGCATGCTACCGCCGGGAGATCCTCACCGCAGGGGTATCCAGGCGCGAGTACGTACGTAGGTCACGTAGGTATCATGCGTGGGATTCGGGATTTCCTTAGCCGATCGGCTCCTTCTACTCTTCCTTCACGCGGGGTACATTTCGCCCTCAGGTCTGCCGACAGCGGAGCCAGGAGAAGTGGCTCGGAGGAAGGAGGTGACAGATGTTCCTTCGTCTCTACACGGGTGTGACCACCTGGTGGAACGACCTCAAGGCGCGTGCCGCCGAAGAGGGTGGCGCGACGGCAGTGGAGTACGCGCTGATGGTTGCGCTGATCGCGGTGGTGATCATCGCCGCGGTGGCCTTCATCGGCAAGTCCGCCAGTAACCAGTTCAGCACCGTTGGTAGCGCGGTCGACGCGCAAGCTGACGCACGACCCGAGCGACCGGCCCGCCGGTCGCTCACTTCCCCGGACGATCGTGCCGAGGAAGCGAGGGACCGGCGGACGAGAGGTAGGTAGACGATGATGATCCGAGCCAGAGCTACGCGCGAGGACGGTGCGGCGGCGGTCGAATTCGCCCTGATCGTGGGCGTGTTCGCGATGCTCCTGTTCGGCATGCTCGAGTACGGGGTGGCCTTCTGGCAGGTGCAGAACCTGCGGTCCGCGACGCGTGAAGGTGCCAGAGAGGCGGCGGTTCGCGCTGACACGGAGACGATCACGCTCGGCTTATCGGAGCCTCGAAGGTTCGCTCACTGCCACCAACTTCCCGGAGTACCGGAATGCAAGTGCAGCCGGGTGCTGCACCCCAGATACATCTGGCGACAACGTGAGGGTCGCGATCGACAACCCCCGCTTCCCCCGAGCGTTCAGCAAGCCTTCTCGATCGACATCCCCTTCATCCCCCCTATCTACGATCAAGCCCGACCTCTCAGGAACCTTCAGATGCGAATGAAGTCGATCATGGGTCGGCTCATCCGCGATGAATCGGGAGCGTTCGCGATCATCTTCGCCCTGTGCCTGGTCGCTCTCATCGGGATGATGGTGCTGGTCGTGGATGTCGGCGGTCTCTTGTACCAGCGCCGGCAGATGGTGAGCGCGTCCGACGCCGCCGCATTGGCAGCGGCTCGAGTCGTGCGCACTTGGCGGCGCCAAGGCCGGGGTTCCGGGCACCATGGCGGACCAGATCGCGACGGACAACGTGCCGTCCAACGTGTCCGTCAGCGGTGGCATCCTGACGGACCAGGAGACACGGTCGGCTGCGAGACCAACAGTGAGGGCCATGTAACCGTTCAGTACACCGAGCCAACACCCCCTGTGGTTCGCAGGGATCTTCGGGAGTGGGCCTGTGAACGTCACGACCAAGGCAACAGCGGAATGGGGACCAGCGGGATCTGGTTGGCCGGTTCCGTTCATCGTGACGCTCGACGACGCAGGCAACGTCTTCTGCAAGGACAGCAACGGCAACCCGGTAGAGATTAGCGATCAGACGCCGAAGGGCACAGTTTGCTCCGTCTGGTTGACGACAATGGCGGTCGGGCGGTCAATTCGGCGGTTTCGGGCGGTCAGTCTTCGGGAGCCTCAACCTGAACAAGTGGGACGTCGATTCGAACTCGAACTGCAGCTCCAAGGAACTCCCCGACGACAGCGACTACGCGTTCCTCGGCGGTTACGACAACCGGCATCGGCCCGCTGGATCCGCTCAACTATCCGGATCCGACATGGGTGTGTCGTGGGAGCCGGCGACCAGGACAGTCTGTACCAAGCGCTGCCAAACTCCATCGGGAAGAACCTCGTATTCCCGATCACGGACAAGACGGCGATATCGGATAACTCGGCGCAAGATTGACAAATTCAATGTGATCGGATTCGCCGGCGTTGCACCTCGATCGGATGTCGTCGACGCGAAGCTCGATCGCAGAAGCCGGCGAACGTGTACGCGACCGGCAGTTCAGCCAGGGCTGGAACCCTCGACCTGGCATCGTTCGGAAACTTCTCGGTTGCTTCACGGCGCACTCCTGACGTCGATGGGCACCACCGACCCTCAAGCGAAATCCGGCGGTGGACCTCAATGCTCGCCCGCGCGGGGACCGCACTGTCGGCATTCGATACCTCAACAGACATCATCAGGTGGATCGCGAAAGGATGCAGACCGTGCAACGTCGACTCGGCTACCAGTGTCGCGGGACCATGCGGGTCCCTCCGAACAACTCGAGCGCCCACTGCTGGATCGTGTCAGCCGGCAGGAAGCCAGCTCGGGAACGGACCCCTCGGCGGCAACAACATCGGGGTGCCGCCGTGCGCCTGTGCGACCCGTCCCGAGCGCCGAAGGCATCGACTCTTGCGACACCTTGCCCTAGCTTTCTGAACCGGAAGGAGACTCGAACATGAGGTCGCGAGGTCTGGTGGTTGCTATCGCTGTGGTCTTGGCGGTGCTGGCAGCCGTGGGAGTGATCGTGTACACGAGCAGCGTCCGGGAGAACGCGACCAGCAGCAACACCACGAGCTGGTCACGTCGAGCCAGGACATCCCGGCGAACACGCCGCTCGATCCGCTGATCGCTCAGAACGTGTTCAAGCTGACGCCGATCCCGAACGACGCCGTCGTGCCCGGCGCCGTCACCGATATCTCGCAACTCAAGGGTCAGGTGACCTCCGCGCCGATCTATCAGAACGAGCAGATCCCGCTGAACCGACTGTCGAGCGGTCCGGGCTCGAACAACCTGGGTATCACCGAGGGTAACGTGGGCCTCGGGCTTGAGGTCGATGGACGCGGCTGCGGTGAACGGGTACGTGCAGCAGGGGAGCCACGTCGTCCTGTACGCCACGTTCAATCAGGGAACGTACGTGACTCAAGCAGAGCCTGAAGTTCTTCCTGAAGGGCTCACAGATCGCGAAGCTCCAGAGCGGCGCGACGCAGCTCGAACCCGAACCTGATCCTGATGCCGACCGATTACACGTTCTCGCTGGTGCCTTCCGTCAAGGTCCTCGCCGTCACCAACCCGCCCGCGGACACCAACACCGGCAAGCCAACGTCTGGCGACGTCTGACTTCGTGCTCGACCTGGCCCCCTCGGATGCGACGAACGTGGTGTTCGCGGTCGACCACGCCACCCTCTACATGGGCTTGCTGCCGCCGCGAGAACCCCGACGGCTACCGGCAGCCCGGAACGATCGGCGCGCCGTCGCGAGGGTCATCGGGGTGAGCAAGGGGTGACGGAAGCGAGCGTCGTCGCCGTCGGGACGCCGCAATCGTTCCGCCAACAGATCGCTCGGTCGCTCGAGCTCGAGGCCGACGAGGTCGGCTGGGTGCAGTCGGCCACGGCCGCCGAGGAGCTGCTGATCAACGCGTACGCGCCGATCGACGTCCTCGTGCTGTCGCCCGAGGTGAAGGAGCCGGACGCGCTCGGCCTCGCCGAGTTCGTCGGACGGACGTCGCCGGGGACCGCGATCGTCCTCGTACGCGATCACACTTGGAACGGGCTCCTGCCCGCCGCGATGCGGGCCGGTATCCGCGACGTCGTCGACATGACGCAGGGCACCGACGAGCTCCGCGAAGCCGTGGAGCGCGCGGTGGCGTGGGCCGCGAACCTCCGGTCGGCGACCTCGGCCTCGCAGGTCGACGGCGGATCACGGGTCCGCCGCGGCCACATCATCTCGGTGTTCTCGTCCAAGGGCGGGTCGGGCAAGACGTTCCTGACGACCAACCTCGCGACGGCGATCGCGCAGGTCACCGGCGAGGACGTCGCCGTCGTCGACCTCGACGTCGATATGGGCGACGTCTTCACGTACTTCGGCCGCGAGCCTTCCGCTTCGATCGTCGACCTGATGGCGCTCGGTGAGGGCGCCGACAGCGAACAGATCCGGAGCATCGGGGTCGAGGTGGCCCCCCACACATGGTCGTTCGGCGCCCCGCCCGACCCTGCGGCGGAGGCGCCGGCGGGCGAGGCCATCGGCAAGTTCCTCCGGGCGATCCGGAGCGAGTTCGACTACGTGGTCGTCGATGCATCCGTCGACTATTCGGATTCAGCGCTCGTGTGCTTCGACCTCTCGGACATGATCTGCCTGGTCACCGGCCTCGACGTCGTCGGCGTGAAGCACCTGTCCAAGGCGCTCGACACGCTGCTGACGATCGGGTTGCCGCGCGAGCGGTTCCGGGTCGTCCTGAACCGCGCCGACTCGAAGGTCGGTCTGGACGCCTCGGACGTCGAGCGCGTGATGAAGATCCAGGTCGACGCGATGATCCCGTCGAGCAGGCTGGTCCCGACCTCGTTGAACAAGGGCCGGCCCGTGGTGCTCGACGAGCCCGGGTCGGAGGTCTCGCAATCGATCACGCACCTGGCCATCCGCTTCTCTGGCGCGGATGGCCTCGACGCGACGCCCGGTGAAGCGTTCGCGCTGAGTGCCGATGCCAAGAAGCGCCGGTTCGGCCGGAAGAAGACGTAAACCCCCAAGGAGGCCATCCCCATGTCGCTCGCAGACCGCCTAGCGAAAGCCCAACAGAAGGACCGGATCTCCGACGTTCGCGGTCGCGTGCAGGAGCAGCTCGTCGAGTCCCTCGGCCCGCGGCTCTACGACGCCACGATGTCCGACACCGAGCTCGAAGGGCTGGTGCACCAGCGCCTGCGGGAGCTCCTCGACGAGGAGGAGGGCCCGCTCTCCGCGCAGGAGAAGCTGCTGATCGTCCGGCAGATCGGCGACAGCGTCCTGGGTCTCGGGCCGCTCGAGCCGTTCGTGCGCGACCCGGAAGTGACCGAGATCATGGTCAACAACTGGGACACGATCTACGTCGAGCGGGCGGGCAAGCTCTACTGGACCGGCACGAAGTTCCACGACGACCAACAGCTCCGCCGGACGATCGACAAGATCGTCGGGAAGGTCGGCCGCCGCGTGGACGAGGCGTCGCCCTACGTCGACGCTCGCCTGCCGGACGGCTCGCGTGTGAACGCCGTGATCCCGCCGCTGGCGATCGACGGTCCGGCGCTCACGATCCGGAAGTTCGCCGCCGACCCGTACCAGGCCGACGACCTGATCGAGTTCGGCACGATGACCTCGCCCGTCGCGCAGTTCCTCGAGGCGTGCGTCCGCGGCCGGATCAACATCCTCGTCGCCGGCGGCACGGGCGCGGGGAAGACCACCACCCTGAACGTGGTGTCGTCGTTCATCCCGGACGACGAGCGCATCCTCACGATCGAGGACGCCGCGGAGCTCAGGCTGCAGCAGCCCCATGTGGTGCGGCTCGAGTCTCGCCCACCGAACATCGAGGGCAAGGGCCAGGTCACGATCCGCGACCTCGTCCGGAACTCGTTGCGCATGCGGCCCGACCGCATCGTCATCGGTGAGGTCCGTGGCGCCGAGGCGCTGGACATGCTCCAGGCGATGAACACCGGTCACGACGGCTCGATCTCGACGATCCACTGCAACAGCCCGCGCGACGCGCTCTCGCGGCTCGAGACGATCACGATGATGGCCGGCATGGAGCTGTCCAACAAGGCGATCCGCGAGCAGATCGCCTCGGCGCTGCAGCTGATCGTGTACCAAGCGCGGCTGAAGGACGGCAGCCGCCGCTTCACGCACGTCACGGAGGTGGCCGGCATGGAAGGTGAGGTCATCACCCTGCAGGACATCTTCCTGTTCGACTACTCCTCCGGGGTCGACGAAGAGGGCAGGTTCAAGGGCCGCCTGAAGTCCACCGGGCTGCGGCCGAAGTTCCTGGACAAGTTGGCCGAGCGCGGGGTGTACGTCGAGCCCGAGCTGTTCGCCTTGGAGCCGAAGGGAGTCTGATGCTCGCACTCAGCATCGAGCCGGCCCAGATCCTGATCGGGATCGGCGTCGGGCATCGTCGCGTTCCTGCTCGGCGTGGTTCCTGCTGGGAACCGCGGCCCGCACGAAGCAGGATCGGGACCGCGCCGCGCGCATGCGCGCCGTGATCCAGCCGGGCCAGCAAGCCCGGCCAGTCCGGCCGTCGCCGCGCCGCAGACCGGCGGGTGGATCCCCGACAACGTCACGAAGTTCGGCACCCGGTTCGCCGAATCCAGAGGATTCAGCGAGCGGCTCGACGCGGAACTCGAGGCAGCGGGCGTCTCGCTGCGGTCAGGCGAGTTCGTCGTCGCGTCCGCGGTCGCGTGCCTCGTGTTCGGGCTCTTGGCGGCCGCGCTCCTGCGGAACTGGGTCCTCGCGCTGGTGCTTCGCGGGCGTCGGCGCCGCGTTCCCAACGGTGTTGCTGCGCTCCGCGCTGTCGAAGCGCGCCGACCGGCTCCGCGAGCAGCTGCCCGACGTGCTTGACGATCATGGCGTCGTCGCTCCGCGCGGGCCACAGCTTCCTCCAGTCGCTCGACACGGTCGCGAAGGAGATCGCGCAGCCGGCGGCGGCCGAATTCCAACGGGTCGTCGCCGAGATCCGGCTGGGCCGTCCCGCTGAGGACGCGCTCGAAAGTCTCGCGGAGCGGGTGGGAAGCGCCGACTTCAAGTGGGCGGTGCTCGGCGGTGAACATCCAGCGCGAGGTCGGCGGCAACCTGGCCGAGATCCTCGACACCGTCGCCGACACGCTGCGCGAGCGGGCGATGCTGCGCCGGCAGATCAAGGTGCTCACGGCGGAGGGTCGGCTGTCGGCGTGGGTGCTCGGGTCTGCTGCCCTTCGGGATCGCGATCTACATGTTCGCGGTCAACCCGAGCTACATCGGGCTGCTGTTCCACAGCACGTACGGCATCATCATGTTGGTCGTCGCAGGATGCCTGCTCGTTGCGGGCATCCTCTGGATGAAGAAGATCGTGGATATCGATGTCTGAGATCTGGCTGATCCTTTCGATCCTTTCGCTCGCGATGTCGATCATCTTGGTCGGCGTCTATATCGATCAGTCGCGGGCGGAGAAGCAGCGCGCCGTTCGGTTGCTCGAGACACAGGTCGTCGGACCGAGTGGCGTTGCCGCGCCGTCGCCCAACCTCCGCGAGGAGACGCTGAAGGAGAACTTCGGCAGCCGCGTCGTCGTTCCGGTCGTGGCACGTGCCGGGAAGCTCGCGCGACGCGTGACTCCGCTCGACGCTCGCGACCGGATCTAGAAGAAGCTTCTTCTCGCCGGAAGCCCGGCGGGCTGGGACGCCGAGCGCGTCTTGGCCTTCAAGATCATCGGCGCGGTCGGCGGGTTCATCCTGTCGATCGTGCTTGTTCCAGTTCGTTTCGCTGTCGCCGTTCCTGCAGATCATCGTGACGGCGTTGCTGACCTTCGTCGGGTTCATCGCGCCCGGACTCGATCCTCAACGGACGGGTCGAGGATCGGAAGAAGGAGATCCTTGCGCACCCTGTCGGACACGCTCGACCTGTTGACGATCAGCGTCGAGGCCGGCCTGTCGCTTGAACGCGGCGATCGCGATGGTCGTTCGCAACGTGCCGGGGGTGTTGTCCTCGGAGTTCGCGCGGATGCTCCAGGAGATCCAGCTCGGGGTGCCGCGCTCGGACGCCTTCCGGCACCTCTCGGAGCGGACCGACGTGGATGAACTGAACGCCTTCGCGCTGGCGATGGTCCAGGCCGACGTCTTCGGTGTGTCGATCGCGAGCGTGCTGCGGACGCAGGCCGCTCAGCTGCGGATCAAACGGCGTCAGGCGATCGAGGCGAAGGCCGCGCAGACGCCGGTGAAGATCGTGTTCCCGCTGATCATCTGCGTGCTGCCCTCGCTGTTCGTCGTGATCGTCGGGCCCGGGGCCATCCAGATCTTCCAGAGCTTCTCGAACCTCCGCTAGGCGTGCGCTGAGGGCCCTAGGTCCCTCGGCCCCTGCGGGTCCCGCACTTGGGGGACCTCGGACGGATGACCGTAGGCACCGTTCGTTGTAGCGTCGAGGTTCTGGCGCCCCCCGGAGCGCTGCGCCAAGGGATGGAGAGGGATGGCGCAGCAGCGAGAACTGAAGAGCACCGCTGGCGTCGAGGGCGATCTGCCGTCGGTCCGCTGGCCCTCCGCTCGCGCCGCCTATCGGCGCCTCTACCGCTGGGTCGCCCTCACCGACGTCGTCGCGGTCGAGCTCGCACTCCTTGGGGCGTACTGGATCCGGTTCGGGTTCGAGGTGCCCACCGACGACTTCCGACTGTTGCTCGCGGGGGCACCGGTCCTGGTGCTCGCGATCTTCGCGGCGGCGCACCTGTATCAGGCGTTCCGGCTGGCGCCGGCCGAGGAGTTCAGGCGCGTCATGTTCGCGGTCTTGGCCTCGATCGGGGTCATCATGCTCGACTCCTTCTGGCTGCGGGCGGACCTGTCGCGCGCCTGGGTGGGCACGTCCTGGGCGCTCGGGCTGTTGTTCGCGCTCACGGCGCGGCGCCTCTGGCACGGACGTTTCGGCCACCTGCGTCAGGCGGGCGCCCTCGCCTTCCCCACGCTGATCGTCGGTGAGAACGAGGAAGCGAGCCGGTTGCTTTCGATCATGTCGAGCCCGGCGTTCGGGTTCCGGCCCATCGGGGTCGTGGCGACGAGCGACGTGGGTGTCGACCTCGGGTTGCCCGGCCTGGGGTCGATCGACGACCTCTCGGACATCCTCGCCGCCTCGGGCGCCGAGTGCGTGTTCGTGGCGGCCTCGGCCGTCGACACCGAAGACATGAAGGTGATCGCGAGGGCGGTGCGCCTCGCCGGCGTCGAGGTGCGGATCACGGCGACCCTGCCCGAGGTGCTCGCGAGCCGCCTCACGGTGCAGCCGTTGGGCGGCCTCACGGCGCTCTCGCTGCAACCGGTCCGCCTGTCCGGCGGGCAGGTGGTCGCGAAGTTCACGTTCGACATCCTCGTGGCGAGCTGCTTGCTGCTCGTGCTGTCGCCGCTGTTCGTCGTGATCTCGGTCGCCGTGAAGGTCACCTCCTCGGGACCGATCCTGTACCGGCAGCGGCGCGTGGGTCTGCGCGGTCGCCCGTTCACGATGCTCAAGTTCCGCACGATGCACGCCGGCGCCGAGGCGGACGTGCCGTCGCTCCGCGCCGCGAACGGGGTCGACGATGTGATGTTCAAGATGAAGGACGATCCCCGCGTGACGCGGGTGGGCAAGCTGCTGCGCCGCTACAGCCTCGATGAGCTCCCACAACTGTTCAATGTGGTTCGAGGCGACATGAGCTTGGTCGGCCCTCGGCCGGCGCTCCCGGACGAGGTCGCCAAGTACGAGGATTGGCACCTCGACCGGCTCGAGGTTCCTCCGGGGATCACGGGCCTGTGGCAGATCAGCGGCCGCGCCGACCTGTCGTTCGACGAGTGCGTGCAGCTCGACCTGTTCTACATCGAGAACTGGTCGCTGACCTACGAGCTGTTCATCATCGGCAAGACGATCCCCGTCGTGTTGTCGCGACGCGGAGCGTACTGATGAAGATCGCGCTGGTGTGCTCCTCCGGGGGGCATCTGGCGGGGGCATCTGGCCCAGCTCCACCGCCTGGAACCGTGGTGGCGGGACCACGACCGCCTCTGGGTGACGTTCGATACACCTGAGGCGGTGGCCCTGCTGGCCGGGGAGCGGACGGTTTGGGCCCACCACCCGACGACGCGCAACCTTCCCAACGCGCTGCGGAACCTCTTGCTCGCGCGGCGGGTGCTGAGCACCGAGCGGCCCGACGTTGTTGCCTCCGACGGCGCGGGGGTCGCGGTGCCGTTCTTCCTGCTGGCGAAGTTGCTCGGGATCGCGACCGTCTACATCGAGGTGATCGACCGGATCGAGACGCGGACGCTCACGGGCAGGCTCGTCTATCCGCTCGCCGACCGGTTCTGCGCCAAGTGGCCCGAGCAGGTCGAGCTGTACCCGCGCGCCGTCGATATCGGAGCGCTCCTGTAGAGGAACGCGATGGCATCCTCCCCATCCAGACCGCTCGTGCTGGCCCTGGTCGGCACCACGATCAGCGGCCAGGCGGCTCCCGAGCGGCGGCGCCCGTGATCGTCGTGGGTCGCCGCGCCGATGCGCCGGGACGCGACGGCGCTGGTAGAGGCCATCTGGCGAGGGTAACAGCGGGTCCTGGACCGGGCTTCCGGCGAAGGGTCCCGAAGGCGGCCGACAGATCCCGGCCAGCGACTGCGTTGCACCGCAGCGGGCCATCTCCACATTGGCCATTCGGACCCTTGCGCGTGCTAGCCCGTTTGGCCTACGATACGTCCCCCAGAGCAAAGGGAGGAGCCCCTCAGATGATGCGACGTGCAACCGCTGTGATGACGCTCACACTCGTTTCCCTCGTGCTGACGGCCGGTGCAGCTCTGGCCCAGACCTCGAGCTATCCGCCACCCGTCTCGGTCAAGGGTGCGAGCGGCACCAGAGGTGACGGCCCGACCGCGTTCACCGGCTCCTCACAGATCTCGTTCGCGACCCTGATGGTCGTCGCGCTCGTGATCGCGGGACTGACCGCACTGTTCGTCGCTCGCCGCCGCGCGGCCCGCTTCGCCAGCTGATCTCAGCCGAACACCGGCCGCGCGATATCGCGCACCACCCGTAGCGGCAGTGGCGCTTGGAACCGAACCGCGAGCGTCGTCGTGCTCGACGGCGTGCCGCGCCAGGTCGCCGTTGCACCGTCGACCGCCATCGGCGTGCTCGTCCACACGATCCGGGTCCCTGCCGGGGAATGGATCGCCACCGACACGTCCGTGGGCCGGATGGTCGGCTGACCGAGCAGCGTGAGCTCATAGGACCCGCCGCTCGAGTTGCCCGTCCACACGCCCGACGAACGCCAGGTGACTGCCAGGGTGCCACTCGCATGTGCGGGTATCGTCGTGGCGTCTCGCAGCCATGACACGCCGTTCTCCGACCCCGTGGTGACGCTGATCGGCGAGCCGTCCCGCGTGGCCGATGCGAGCGCGCACGGCGCGTGGCACCACACCGACGTCAGCGGGATCTGGTCGCCCGCGTGTGCTCCGGCGACAATTGGTCCCAGGACGTACCGGGGCTGTCCTTTCGTGGGCGCATCGTTCGCGATGGTCACCGTCGCGCTGTTGATCGCCTCGCCCTCGCCACCCAACTGGATGTCGTAGTCGACACTCCTGGTCGCGTAGAAGTCCACCTTGCCCGCCGACCCGTTGACCACGGTCACGCCGGTGATGTCGCCGCCGAGTTGCGCGAGGGCGCCGTCCGCGCCGAGCGCAGCCAGGCCGCCCTCGACCGTCGGATCGGTGCTGTAGATCCGCAGGTGTCCGTCGGCGACCGCGCCGGAGATCGCATGGAGCCGCGCGATCCCTTGTTGGTCCATGCTGAGGAACCGGGCGAAGACGGCCGCCGCAGCCGAGCCGAGCAGGTCCTTGCGCTGGGTCGCGGCCGGGAGCGTCGTGTACACACGGTTGGTCGTGACGTCGACGACGTTGTCGGCGGAGATCAGGCCGGCGCCCGGCACCCGGATCGGCCCGGTGACCTCCATCAGCGCCTGCAGCGCGAACGGGTCGACCGCGAACACCCCGTCCAGGTGCGTGCCCTCCCCGAGGGCATAGTTCGCCAGCGCGGCCTGCGCCGCGGCCGGGAAGTCGGGCGTCATGTTCATGTTCTGCCACGACCCCGCGGCGCCATACTGCGCGTAGTTGCGGGCGTAGTCCTCGCTGGGCGTCGGTACGCGGCCCGCGGGGAAATCACGGAGGGTCTGCGTGGGCCGCGCGCTCGACACGTGCGCTCGGCCGTGGTCGAGCGTCATGATCGCGTACGCGCCCCAGAGGCCGCCGGTCCCGCGCAGCTCTGCCGGGTTCTGTGCGAGGACGAGGTATCGCTGCGGCCCGTGCGCGCCGCCGAACACCGCCGCCCCCTGCAGCAGGGACGCGATCCCGTCGAGATCGGTCGAGAGCCGGTCGGCCTGCTGTTGCGCGTCCCATCGAGCGCGCGCAACGAACCGAGGCATGAATGAATCGGGCGCCACGTCGAGGCTCGCCGCTGCCACGGCCGCCTCGTCGTGCGCCGTGCGCACCGCATCGGCCAACGCCGCGTATCGTTCCAGGGGCACGCCGCCGCCCTGCGGCGCGAGCGACCCGACGCCGTCCGGCAATGCCTCGAGCCCGCGCACCAGGGTGGTCCCGGCAGCCGACAGTGACTGCCCCGCATCGGCCATCGCCAGGGCGGCGTCGGCGCTGTTCCCGAGCCAGGGCACCGAGCGAGCGACGGTCCCCACCGGCCCGCCCAACCGATCCGAGGCCCGTGTGAACGATGCCGAGGCTCGGTCGAGCGAGGCGTTGGCTTCGCCGAGGTTGCCTGCGAGCGCGGCTCGGCGCGCGGCCTGCAGCGCGTCCCGCCCGTCCGCGAGTCCCGACCGGGCCTCGAGCAGCGCGATCGCCTCCACCGCGATCACGACGACGACGACCAGCACGGAACCGGCCACGAGCCATCGCAGGCGGTGGCGCCGAGGCGGGGCCGCTAACTCGTTCGGCTCTTGCGGAATCGGCTCCACGCCTTCGCGTGTCCGTTCGAGGGTGTGCGCTGGTCGTACACATACTGGCCGTAGTAGGCGTAGCCGGTTCCCTTGGCCTCGACGTCGTTCAGGATCGAGCCCAGCAGGTGCGCTCCGACCTGATCGAGCTGGGCGCGCGCGGCGATCACGGCGCCGCGCGGCGTGATCTGCTCGTTCGCGACGTACAAGATCGCGTCGGCCATCGGGGCGACGACGAGCGCATCGGCGACCGCAAGCACGGGTGGCGGTTGCTGGCTCATGCGCGCACGCCGAAGGAGAGGGCCCCGAGCGGGGAAGACTGGCCGGTCATCGTCCAGTGAGGCTACCCAGCCGAGGCTCGACCGGCATCCGACGTCGGGGGACTCACCGACGTCGTCCGACTTAGGGCCGCCGCCGCCGCGCGCGTTCCCGGGCGCGCGGAGACCCGCTGCTACGCTCTGCCGGCCATGAAGGTCGCCTACCAGGGAGAACCCGGCGCCTACAGCGAGCGGGCGGTGCAGGCGGCGTTCCCCGACGCGGAGCCGTTGCCCTGCGACACCGTGCGTCTCGTGTTCTCGCGCGTGACGAGCGGCGAATCTGCCTTCGGCGTCGTCCCCTTGGAGAACTCCCAGGCGGGCTCGGTCAACGAGACCTACGACCTGTTGCAGCACACCACATTGCTCCGGATCGTCGGCGAGGTGGTCGTCCGGGTGGACCACGCGTTGCTCGCGGTCGCCGGCGCGCGCCTAGAGGACATCCGGCGGGCGCGGTCGCACTGGCAGGCGCTCGCCCAGTGCGAGGAGTTCCTCGCGTCGATGCGGATCGAGCCCTTCCCGGTGCACGACACCGCCGGCGCGGCGCGGCAGATCGCGGCTTCAGGCGATCGGGCCGAGGCCGCGATCGCGAGCGTCGCCGCCGCAGCGAACTTCGGGCTGAAGGTGCTGGCAGAGCGGATCCAGACGGAGAAGGAGAACTTCACGAAGTTCGCGGTGCTCGGGACCGATGACCCCGGGCTCGGCGTCGCGGACAAGACCTCGATGGTCTGGGCGGTCCTGGACGAGCCCGGATCGCTGCTCGGGGCGCTCGAGCCGTTCGCCAAGCGCGGGATCAACCTCCACAAGCTCGAGTCACGACCCCGGCGCGGCAAGCCGTTCGAGTACCTGATGTACGTCGACGTGATGGCCGGCATGGACGACCCGGCGCTCGAGGATGCGCTGCACGAGGTGCAGCGGCACACCTCGATGGTGCGCGTGCTCGGGACCTATCGGTCGGCGGCCGATCCCGTCTAGGCCGCCACGGATCCGCGACACCCCCGGGCTACGATGCGGCGCATGGATCCCGACCGAGCGCGCGACCATGTGTCGGTGTGGGCGGCGGGAGCCCTCGCAGCGATCGCGTTGCTGGGCGCCGTGGGCCTCGCCGTCGCAAGCGCTCCCGACCGGCCCGTCCTCGCGGCCGCGACCCCGCCGTCGCCGCCGGACCAGCAGGTCACGGGGCTGACCACGTTCCGCGGCGACCCCGCCCGCTCGTGGTACGGGGAGGGACCGGTGCCGTCGGACCCGGTGCAGCGGTGGGTCTATCCGAACGACGGCTCGAAGATGTGCTCGATGTCCGCGGAGGGCGGCGCGGGGTCTTCGATCAAGCAATGGTGCGGGACCGGCTGGACCGGCCAGCCCAACGTCGTACCCCTGAAGGACGGGACGATGGAGATCCGCGAAGGTGCCTACGACGGGCACTACCACTTCCTGGATGCCGGAACGGGCCAGCCGTTGCTCCCCGACCTGGTGACCCAAGATCTCGCGAAGGGCTCGGCGACGACCGACCCCGACGGGTACCCGCTGTACTACGCGGGATCGCGCGATAACCAGTTCCGCGTCGTCGCGATGGACCGCTCCACCCCCACGGTCCTGTGGCAGATCGATGCGCACGACACCTCGCTGGCGCCGTATCCGAAATGGAACGACGACTGGGACGGCGCCGCCCTGATGGTCGACGACGTCTTGATCGAGGGCGGGGAGAACGGGTACCTCTACATCGTGCCCCTCCACCGCGGGTATGACCCGCGCGGGCTCGTGACGGTATCGCCCGACAAGCCGATCGTGGTGCCGGCGTTCGACAACGATCTGCTCGCCGCCGTGGCGCAACCGGGCGAGATCAACGCCGACGGGCTCGATACCCGCTACGACGTCTCGATCGAGAGCTCTGTCGCGTACCGCGACGGCGTGGTGTATGTCGCCAACTCCGGCGGGCTCATCACCGGCTGGGACATCTCCGACGTCCTGCACGGGGGGCGCAACGTGCACGAGGTGTTCCGGTTCTGGACGGGGGACGACACCGACGCGACGATCACGATCGACGACGACGGCTACCTGTATGTCGCGAGCGAGTACCAGCGGTTCGACGGGACGTCGCAACGGCTCGGCCAGCTGATGAAGCTCGACCCTCGAGGCGGGAACGACCCGGTGGTTTGGTCGGTCCCGGCCCTGGAGCTCGGGTTCGAGGGCGCCGGGGGGAGCTGGTCCACCCCCGCGATCTACGGGGACACCGTGTATATGACGACGGCCGCGGGTCGCGTGCTCGCGATCGACCGCGCCACCGGCACGACCATGTGGGAGCGCCAGATCGGTTCGCCGGCGATCGCCTCACCGGTGGTGGTCGACGGCACGCTGCTCCAGGGCGACTGTTCCGGCCATCTCTATGCGTGGGACGTGTCCGATCCGAACGCGCAGCCCACGCTGCGATGGAACCTGAACCTCGGGGACTGCATCGAGTCGACGCCCGCGGTGTGGCACGGCTGGCTTTACGTCGGCACGCGCGCCGGCTCCCTCTACGGCATCGCGGACGCGAACACGCCGCCCCCCACGGCGACCGGCTAGCTCCCGAGACCCTGCAGGGCCGTCCGGACCTGGTCCGCCGCGTGCGGAGGGATCTGCGGCGTTCTGAGCACCACGATGACGAACGTCGCCGCCACCATCGCCGTGATCACGCCCCAGAACGCGAGGGTCCGCGACGTCTTGCTTCCGATCCCTTCCATCGCCAGCCCGACGATCAACCCTCCGACGAGTCCCCCGATGTGTCCGGCGCGGCTGATCCCCGGGATCGTGAACGTGAAGACGAGGTTCAACACGATCAGGTAGGCCATGGTGCGCAGCCTCGCCGCGTAGAAGGGGATCCGGCGTCGCCGGTAGTTGTACGCGGCGAAGACGCCGAACAATCCGAAGATCGCGCCCGAGGCACCGACCGTCGGCTCGAAGATCCCGGAGAACATGAACACGCATGCCGAGGCGAACAGCCCGGTGACCAGGAAGATCACGAGGTACTTGAGACTGCCGAGCTCGGACTCGACGACGCTGCCGATGATCCACAACGCGTAGCCGTTCAACGCGATGTGGATCAGGCTCGCGTGCAGGAAGATCCCGGTGAGCAGGCGCCAGTACTCGCCGTCGCCGACGAGCGCCGGCATGATCGCGCCGAGCTTGATCGTGGTGGCGGTCGTGGGCCCGCTGATCAACGCGGCACTCGAGGCGTCGACGGCGACCTCGAGGGCGTAGAACGCCACCATGATCAGCAGGAGCGCCTTCGTGACGGTCGCTCCGGTGGCCACGGACCCGATCCGGCGTCCCGGCTGATGGACCTCCTGGCGCGAGCCCCGGGCGCAGTCGGGGCATTGGTACCCGACCGCCGCGGGCAGCATGCAGTCGGGGCAGATCGGGTCCCCGCACCGCACGCAGCGCAGGCCCGTCTGGACGTTCGGGTGCCGCTTGCAGGCGACGGGCCCTTCGGTGGCGGGTGGCGGCGGCGGGGTAGCGGGATCCATGGCGCCCATGCTACGGAGCGACAGGCGGTTCGTGCGCGTGCTCATGTGGGTCGACGTGCACGGTCACGTCGGTCAGCCTCGGGACCTCGTGCAGCAGCGCCGATCGCGCCGTTTCCGCGATCCGGTGCCCGGCCTCGACGGTGAGGCTCCCGTCGACCACGACCGTGAGGTCGGCGAGCAGCCGATGGCCGCTCCAGCGCGCGCGCGCGTCCTCGACGTGGGCCACCCCGTCGACCGCGCCCGCCACCGCCTCGATCAACGCCAGGGTCGACTCGTCGGTCCCGTCGAGCGCGCGGTGAAGAACCGCCCGCGCGGCGTGCACCATCGTGAAGCCGATCGGGACCGTGATCGCGAGGGCGACGACCGCGTCTGCTCGCTCGAACCCGGCGAGCACCCCGAGGGTCGCGATCACGACGCCGAGGGAGGTGAGGCCGTCGGTGCGCGCGTGCAGCCCGTCGGCCACGAGCGCGGCCGAGCCGATCCTGCGGCCGACGCGGATCCGGTACTGGGCGACGGCCTCGTTGCCGACGAGACCGAGGACGCCTGCGGCGAGCACCCAGCCCGCCGCGTCGAGCGGCTGTGGGTGCACGAGCCGATCGACCGCCTCCGCCGCGGCGGCCAGGGCCGAGACCCCGATCAACCCGACGATCGCGAGCCCCGCTACGTCCTCGGCGCGGTGGTAGCCGTACGGGTAACGCCTCGTCGGCGGGCGCCGGGCGAGCCGGAACGCGATCAGCAGCGGGATCGCGGTGAGTGCGTCGGTCGCGTTGTGGATCGTGTCGGCGAGCAGCGCGACCGATCCCGATGCCGCGAAGATCGCGAGCTGCACGGCGGCCGTGAGCGCCAAGATCGCCAGGGAGATCCAGGTCGCGCGCGATCCCTCGCGTGTCGCCAAGCTCGCGGCGTTGGCGGGTCCGAAATGCTCGTGGCCGTGGGGGTCGTGGTGGTCGCCGTCGCTCACCGCGCGACCCGGTCGAGCTCGGCGCGCACCTCGCTCGGGTCGAACAGCGGGCTCCATCGGTCGACGATCTTCCCGTCGGGGCCGATCAGGAACAGCCATGGCTCGGTGAGGCCGCCGTTGCGAAGGAGCCACTGCTTGGCAGCCGTGTTTATCTCTTGCTTGGCGTTGTTCTTGTAGATCTCGATGTGGATGTACGCGGCGTCCTTCGGGCCGGTGCGGGCGATCTGCTCGAGCGCGTCGGTCGACGGCCCGCAGAACTGGCTCTGGCAGTACACCGGGGTCGAGAAGAGGGCGAGGATCGGCCGGTGCGCGGCAAGCGCCCCGGAGATCGTGTCTTGATGCAGCTCGGGGTCGGGCACCTTCTTGCCGTCCATCGCGCGCGAGTCGATCGACTCGGGGTTGACGTTCGTGTCGGCCATCGTGAGGTTCGTCGTGTTGAGCGCCTTCTGCCCGGGCGCGGGCAGCGCCGGCGCGTCGGATACGCCGAATTGGCTCGTGAGCGTCTCCGGCTGACCGTCCGAGGTGAACGACAGCGTGGCGGTCCACACGCCGACCGACGGGAACATCACGTGATCGAGCTCGTACACGCCTCGAGCGTTCGAGGGAGAGGTCAGTGACGGGCTGGACGCGACCGCCGTGCCAGGGGCGGGGACGTAGTGGGCGGTGCCCTGGATCGGCTGGCCCCCGTCGGCGGGCGCGAGCGAGAGCGGGATCGAGCCACCAGTCAGCAGCTGGATGCCGTTGGCCGACTGGTTGAACACGCCGACTTGGACCCGTTGCGGAGGGCCGGCATACAGGTCGCTGCTCGCCACCTCGAGCGAGAAGGTCAAGGACGGAGTGCTTGACCCGGTCGCGGACGATGAGTCGTTCGAGCACGCGACCGCCGTTACGAAGGCGAGCGCGAGGGCGAGGAGGGGCAGGCGACGCACGGCCCCATGTTCTCGCATGGCGGGGTGACCGTCCCTCGGGCTCAGATTGCGCCTTCGAACCGCAACAAAGTGGCTCGGCGGTCCTCGGATCCACCGTAGGCGCCGAGCCCGGGTCCGGCGGGCACGACACGATGGCAGGGGACGAACAGCTCGATCGGGCTTCGGGCGAGCGCCGACCCCGCCGCTCTCGCCGCGCCGGGCCGCCCCGCCCGGGCGGCGACGTCGCCGTAGGTCCACAGCTCCGCGTACGGGATCGTGCACGTGACCTCGAGCACCGCACGCGCGAACGGCGTGCCCACGAGGCGGAGGTCGACCGGCGTGCGCATCGGCGCACGCCGGCCGCCGAAGTAGGCCTCGAGGTCGCGGGTGGCGGCGCGGAGCGCCGCCACCCGCGACACCACCCCGACCCGTCGCGCGAGCTCGTCCACGAGCTCGCGCGGATCCCCGCCGCTCGTGGCGACCACGCCGTCCGCCGACACCACGACGGTGAACGGTCCGAACGGCGTCGGCACCTGCGCGTGCCGGAGCGTCAGATCGGCGGCCATGGGAACGGGCGGACGCCGGGCTCGGGCTCGGGGAAGCGCCCCGCCGTGAGGAGTCGCTCGATCCGCTCCGCGATCGCAGCCGATTCGTCGGGCGCGAGGAGCGCGCCGAGCGCGTCGGCCACGGCGCCACCGGTCTCGAGCTCGGCGCGGACGCGTTCCAGATCGGCGACCGCGTCGGACGGGAGCGGCTCGTCGACGAACGTCCAGATCACCGTCCGCAGCTTCGGCTCGACCGCGAAGCAGACCCCGTGGTCGATCACCCAGATCTCGCCGTCGGTCGCGAGGAGGCAGTGCCCGCCCTTGCGGTCGGCGTTGTTCGCCGCGAGGTCGAACATCGCCACGCGCCGGAACGTGTCCGCGTGCTCTACCTCCAAGGTGAAGAAGTGCTCGGCCGGATCGAAGCTGATGAATAGCTGTACCGACCCGGGGCCGAAGGGTCCGTCGCGCAGCACCGTCGGCGGCACCCGCGGCCAGCCGAGCGCGCGGGCGAGCTCGAACGCCGCCACCTCACGCCGGTGCAACGTGCCGTCGGGGAAGTCCCACAGCGGCGCCTCGCCACGCATCGGTTTGTAGACGGCCAGGCAGCTGTCGTCGGGCGTGACGCACCGCACCAGCAGGGCGGCGTTGGAGGACTCGGGGAGCGCGCCGAGCACCTCGATCTCGCCGGCGGCCAGCGCCGGCGGCACCGTCAGGCCCGCGGCGTTCGATGCCCGTTCGTGGCCGGACACACGTGCCCCTCCGGGTCCATCGGGTTGCCGCAGAACTGACACCGCGGCCGGCCGCGCGCCACCACCGTGGTTCCGTGGCGTGCGAGCGCGAGCATCTGCTCGCGGCTGGCCCACAGCGTGATCGACTCGGGGTCCTCGGGCAGGACCGACCGTTCGTCGTCATCGTCGTCGACCTCGGGGACGTACTCGTCGATCTCGAGCAGGAAGCGGTCCTGCTCGTCGTCGAACCCGATCGAGAGCCTGCCGGCGCGCCAGCGGGGGTCGACCGGCTCCTCCAGCGTGAGGTCCTCGGGCCCGACGTCGTCGGGGACCGGGACCTCGGTGGCGAGCTCGAGCACCGACCGCGCGAGCAGCTCGACCTGCTCCTTCTCCACGATCACCGTGACGAGCTGCCCGCCGGCGCGCGCCTGCAGGTAGAACGTGCGCATCCCCGGCTCGCCGATCGCGTCGGCGGTGATGCGGTCGACCTCGCCCAGGTCCATGCGGGCTATCCTCGCACCTTCCCGCGACCACGCCCGTGGGCCTCCCAGGGCGCGGTGGGCTCGGCTCGGAACCGTCCGAGCCCGCCCGTGTCGTTCACGAGCAGGACGTGCGGGCGGCCGTCCCCGAGCAGCAACGCGGAGACCGCGGCGGTGTCGATCACGATCCGCTGGAACTCGTCCAACGGTGTGGCCTGGTAGTGGGCGAGCGCGATCCGCGCGATATCCCCGTGCGTCGCGATCACGATCGCGCCGCGGCGGTGGCGCCGGGCGAGCCGGTCGATCGCGTCGACCACGCGCGCCTGGGCGTCCACGAACGCCTCGCCGTCGGGGAACGCGAAGGCGCTCGGCGTCTGCTGGACGGTCCGCCACGCCTTCGTCCGGCGCACCTGCGCGAGGGTGCGTCCGGTCCAGCTCCCGGCGTCCATCTCGAGGAAGGCGTCGTCGGCCCGGACCGTGAGCCGTCGCGCCGAGGCCAGTGGCGCCACGGTCTGCCGGCAACGCTCGAGGGGGCTCGAGTAGATCGCCGACAGGCGGACGCCTTCGAACCGCTCGATCAGCTCGTCGGCCTGGGCGGCGCCGCGCCGGTCCAGGTCGATCCCCGCGGTGCGCCCGTACAAGCAGGCGCCCGGTCTGCGCGGTCAGTCCGTGACGCACCAGGAAGACGAGACCCATCGGCCCAGCCTACGGAGCGACCGGCCCGGTCGGCAGACGCACCTCGAAGACCGAGCCCTGCCCGAGCTCGC
The DNA here is from genome assembly GCA_963799625.1 of uncultured Actinomycetes bacterium. GTDB lineage: Bacteria > Actinomycetota > UBA4738 > UBA4738 > HRBIN12 > AC-51. The sequence continues at coordinate 388,969 of CAWCXU010000001.1, forward strand.
TCGTCACCGAGACCTCGCCACCGTGGTTCTCGGTCACGTGGCGCACGATCGACAGGCCGAGCCCGGTGCCGCCGGTGTCTCGCGAGCGGGCTCGGTCGACCCGGTAGAACCGTTCGAAGATGCGTGGCAGCTCGCGCTGCGGGATCCCGATGCCCGTGTCGGCGACGCGGACGACGACGCGTCCGCCGTCCTTCCAGACCGACACGGTCACCGACCCTCCGTCGCCCGTGTAGCGGACCGCGTTGTCGATCAGGTTGCGGACCATCAGCGAGAGGTCGCGGGGGGACCCCCGGACCGCCGGCACGGGTTCGACGTCGACCGAGATCGCGACGCCCCGAAGCGTCGCGGCATCACCCATCCGCTCCACCTCGTCGGCGGCGAGCGTGTCGAGCCGGACCTGTCCGTCCATCTCACTGCCCGTCTCGAGGCGGGACAGGTCGAGGAGGTCCGCGACGATGCGCGACATCCGGACGGCTTCGCGCTCGAGCTGTTCGGTGAAGCGGCGCGCCGCGGGGGGGTCGTCGATCGCCCCGTCGCGAAGGGTCTCCGCCGCGGCCCGGATCGAGGCCACCGGCGTCTTCAGCTCGTGCGAGGCGTTCGCGACGAAGTCCCTTCGGATCGCCGTGAGACGGCGGGCCTCGGTCACGTCCCTGACCACGAGCAGGATCGCCCCCTCGGTGTCCACGGGCAGCGCGGTGGCCCGGAGCCACCGGCTCGGGGAGCCCACCTCCACCTCGGCGCGCGACACGCTGGCCGAGTCCTTCGCGGCCTCCACCGCCCGCTGCAGACCCAACGGGTACAGGTCGATCGCGCGCTCGGGGACCGTGCCCAACAGGTCGGACAGCGCCCGGTTCGCGTAGACGCGCGTGCCCGAGGGATCGAGGAACAGGACCCCTTCTTCCATCGAGTCCAGGATCACGTCCTGCACGACCCCGCGGCGTTCCGAGTCACGCTCCACCTCGATGAGGTCCGCGGTCGCCCGGTCCATCCCGCGCTGGGCATCGGCCAGCGTGCCCCGGACCGCTCGTCGTTGGATCAGCCAGGCCCCGAAAGCCCCGACGATGACACCGACCACCAACCCACCCACGAGCTGCGCCATCGTGCGCGAGTTTAGGGCTCAACGTTCACCTCTCGTTCAGACCGAACGATCGGCGGGCTCTCGTTCACCCACCGTTCATCCGGACGCCGACGCGTGTCCACCTGGTCTGCCTACGTTTCACTCGAAGGCGACGAGGAGGGGAACGGATGAGGATGCACAAGATCGTGCGACCCGCGGTGATCGCGGCGGCGGCCGTGACCTTGGTGGCGGGGGCGTGCAGCAACAGCTCCAGCTCGAGCTCCGGTACCAGCAGCGGGGGATCCACGGGCGGTTTCCAAGGCGCCCCGCTCAACGGCGCCGGTTCGACCTTCGCCCAGCCGCTGTACCAGTTGTGGTCTCAGTCCTTCCTCCAGAAGGAGCCGGACGCCCAGATCAACTATCAGGCGATCGGGTCCGGAGGCGGGATCGAGCAGTTCACGGCCCAGACCGTGGATTTCGGGGCAACCGACGTGCCGCTGCAAAGCGATGAGATCGGGAACCTGCCGAACCAGAACTACATCGAGTTCCCCACCGCGCTCGGGGCCGTGGTCTTCGCCTACAACCTGCAGGGCGTCGACAGCGCCCTGAAGCTCGACGGCAAGACCATCTCCGACATCTTCCTCGGGAACATCACCAAGTGGAACGACCCCGAGATCACCGGGCAGAACCCCGGCGTGAACCTCCCGGACGAGCCGATCCAGACGGTGCACCGCTCCGACGAGTCGGGAACGACGGCAGTGTGGACCGGGTGGCTCTCGGCCGAGAGCTCCGAGTGGGCTTCCAAGGTCGGCGCGGATAAAGCTGTCCAGTGGCCCGTCGGCACCGGGGCGAGCGGCAACGACGGCGTTGCGTCGGGCATCTCGCAGACCGAAGGGGGTGCGGGATACCTCTCCTACGACTTCGCCGTCACGGCGGACCTCGGGGTAGCCGACATCAAGGCGCCCGATGGCGAGTACGTCGCGCCGTCGATCGACTCGATCAGCAAGGCGGGCGGGGGCCTTTCGTTCCCGATCAAGAGCGACACGACGATCATCAACTCTTCCACCAAGGGCGCGTACCCGGTGGCGAGCACGACCTACGTCCTGATCTACACCGACCAGACCGATCAGTCGAAGGCGCAGACCCTTGTGGACTTCTGGACGTGGTCGCTCACCGACGGTCAGAGCCAGACGGAGCAGATCAACTACGCACCGTTGCCGAGTGACTTCGCGAAGGACGCGCTGAAGGAAGTCGCGAAGATCAACGTCAACGGGACGCCGGTGTCGCCGACGAGTTCGACCGGGTAAGCGGTACCGATGGCGACGATCGACGCGCCGCCTGAGGCTGCACCTGCGACGCCGCTGACGCGGCGTCGCAGGTTCGGCGACCGGGCGTTCCGGTGGACGACCTTGGTCGTCAGCGTCGGTCTGGTCGTGATGTTGGCGCTGCTCCTGTGGGTGCTCGCCGATGGCGGCTGGCGCGCGATCAGGGAGTTCGGCCTGCATTTCGTGATAGGACGCGATTGGAACCCTGTCGCGGGTCGGGAGACCTACGGCGCGCTGCCGTTCATCTTCGGCACGGCGGTCACGTCGTTGATCGCCATGGTGTTCGCGATGCCGATCGGCGTCGGCGTGGCGCTGTTCCTGAACGAGTCCGGATCAGCGTGGATCAAGAATCCGCTCGCGGTCCTGGTCGACCTGCTCGCCGCGATCCCGAGTGTCGTCTATGGGCTCTGGGGTTTGTTCGTGCTCGTGCCGCTGTTCGACCACACCGTCGAGCCATGGCTCTCGGCGTCGGTCGGCAAGGTCCCGGTGGTCGGCGGCCTCTTCCGCTACCAAGGCCCGGGCGGCGACATGTTCACTGCGGGCGTGATCCTCGCGATCATGATCCTCCCGATCGTGACCGCGGTCACGCGCGAGGTGGTCAGCGTCGTGTCGACCGATACGCGCGAGGGCGCGATGGCCCTCGGCGCGACGCGCTACGAGACGATCCGGCTCGGCGTGCTGCCGACCGCTCGGCCCGGGATCGTCGGGGCCGGGATGCTCGGTCTCGGCCGCGCGCTCGGTGAGACGATCGCCGTCGCGCTCGTCATCGGGAACAGCACGAACATCAGTGCATCGCTGTTCAAGTCGGGCTACACGATCCCGGCCGTCATCGCGAACGAGTTCCGCGAAGCCACGAGCGCCGGCGTCCACCGGTCGGCCCTCTTGTTCCTCGCGCTGCTGTTGGTCCTGATCGCGCTCGGGATGGCGACCGTGTCCCGGTTGCTCGTGCGCCGTACCGCGCGGTTGATGGGCGACGATGTCGCGGCCCAAGAGGAGGCCGCGTCGAGCACCCTGGGGCTCGCATGAGTGCCACCCTCTCGACCTTGGAGATGCCCCGGGCGATCTCGTCCAGGCGGCGGACGAAGGACCGGATCTTCTCGATCGCACTCTGGGCGAGCGTGGTGGTTGCGCTCATCCCGCTCCTGCTCATCGTCTATCGCGTCGTGCGCCTGGGTGTCGCGGCGATCTCCGTGAGCCTGTTCGCGCACACCGCGTTGCCCGCGAGCATGCCGAGCGGGGGGCTGAAGCAAGCCTTCGTCGGGACCGGGATGATCGTCGGCATCGCGATCCTGATCTCCGTCCCGCTCGGGGTCCTGACCGGTATCTACCTGTCGGAGTACGGCTCGAGCCGGATCGCCGCCGTCGTGCGGTTCACGGCCGAGATCTTGCTCTCGATCCCGTCGATCGTGGCCGGAGCGTTCATCTGGGCCCTCGTCGTGGTCGCGCTCGGGAGCTTCTCCGGGCTCGCAGCGGGGGTCGCGCTGACCGTCATCATGTGGCCGATCATGGCGCGCGCGACCGAAGAGATACTCCGACTCGTGCCCACGGAACTCCGTGAGGGCGCGCTCGCGCTCGGGTACCCGCGATGGCGCGTGATCTTGCGGATCGTCCTTCCCACCGCGGGCGCCGGCGTGTTCACCGCGATCATGCTTGCGGTCGCCCGCGGCCTCGGGGAGACCGCGCCGGTCCTGCTTACCGCGCTGGGCAACGACTTCGTGAACACGAATCCGCTCAAGCCGACCGACGCGGTCCCGCTCCGTGTGTATAACTACGCCCAGTCCGCATATCCCGCGTGGCGTGCCCTCGCATGGGGCGGCGCGCTGATGCTTCTGGTGGGGGTGTTGGTCCTATCGGTGACCGCTCGGATGCTCTCGATCCGGCAACAGCGACGGATGAGGTGACGGAGATCGACGTCTCCAGCCTGAGCGCGTGGTTCGGTTCCAAGCAGGTGTTGCACGACATCAACCTGGGCATCGAGCGGGGCGCCGCCACGGCGATCATCGGCCCCTCGGGCTGCGGCAAGTCGACGCTGATCCGGTGCCTGAACCGGATGCACGAAGAGGTGCGCGGCGCCCGGGTCGAGGGGAAGGTCATGTTCGACGGCGAGGACATCTACGATCCCCGCGTCGACCCCGTCGTGATCCGCCGCCGGATCGGCATGGTCTTCCAGAAGCCGAACCCGTTCCCGACGATGAGCATCTTCGACAACGCCGTCGCCGGGGTCCGGCTGCTCGGGCGCCTGCCCGAAGGCGGAGCTGGCGCGAGCGCGGCGAGAAGGCGCTGCGGTCCGCCGGGCTTGTGGGACGAGGTCAAGGACCGCCTCGGCGACCCGGGCGGACGCCTGTCGGGCGGCCAGCAGCAGCGGCTGTGCATCGCGCGGGCCCTCGCGGTGGAGCCCGAGGTCCTGCTGATGGACGAGCCCGCCTCGGCGCTCGACCCGTCGTCGACGCTGCGGATCGAGGAGCTGGTCGACGGAGCTGAAGGACCGCTACACCGTCGTGATCGTGACCCACAACATGCAGCAGGCCGCGCGCGTCGCGGACTGGACGCTGTTCATGCTCTACGGCGAGGTCGTCGAGTTCGGACCGACGAGCAAGATCTTCACGACGCCCGAGGATCAGCGCACCGAGGACTACGTGACGGGACGGTTCGGCTGATGCCCGACACGCGGCGCGGCTTCCACGAGGAGCTCGAGGCGCTGCAGCGCGAGATCCTCGAGATGGGCGAGCTCGCGGGCGACGCCGTGCAGCACGCGGTCCACGCGGTGGTGTTCCGCGACTCCGCCGAGGCCCAGGCGGTGATCGACGGCGACGACGAGATCGACGGCCGGTACCTCGACATCGACCAGCGCACGCTGCAGACGCTCGCCCTCCAGACGCCGGTGGCCGCGGACCTGCGGCTCGTCTCGGCGATCATCCACGTGAACCTGCATCTGGAGCGGACGGGGGACCAGGCCGTCAACATCGCGAAGCTGCACCTGCTGACCGAGGACCTCCCCGGCAGCGACGCGATGCGCGGGCAGATCCGCGAGATGGGCGATCTGGTCGTTCGGATGCTGCGCAGCGCGATGGAGGCGTTCGATCGCCGGGACCTCGACCTCAGCCTGCAGCTGCCGAAGATGGACGATCCCGTCGATCGGCTGAACCGTGCGAGCCATCTCGAAGCGCTGAAGCTCGCCGACGACCCTGCCGCGCTCGACTGGGGATTGCACATGAACCTCGTCTCGCGCGCGCTCGAGCGCGTCGGCGATCAGGCCGTGGACATCGCCGAGCAGGTGGGGTTCCTGATCACGGGGGAGTTCCGGGAGTACACGGACGCCTCGCATGAGGTCGAGCTCTCGTGAGCCAACCGGCGGGGCGGATCCTGCTCGTCGAGGACGAGGAGGCTCTGGCCGAATCGATCCGATACTCGCTCGACCGAGAGGGCTACGCCGTCACCGTGGCGCCCGACGGGCGCCGCGCGATCGAGCGGTTCCACGACACGGACCCGGAGCTCGTGATCTTGGACCTGATGCTCCCGGAGCTCTCCGGCCTGGACGTCGTGCGGATGATCCGGCAGGAGTCGATGGTTCCGATCATCATCGTCACCGCCAAGGACTCCGAGGCCGACAAGGTCACCGGGCTCGAGCTCGGTGCCGACGACTACGTGACGAAGCCGTTCTCGGTGCGCGAGCTCGTCTCGCGCGTGCGCGCGCACCTGCGCCGGGCGCGACTGGCTCAGTCCCAGCGACCGACGAGCGACGTGCTGGCGGGCGGTCCGATCCAGATGGACGTCGACCGGCACGAGGTGCCTCGTCGGGCGGCGAGCGCGGTGGCGTTCCCGCCGAAGGAGTTCGAGCTCCTGGAGACCTTCCTGCGGGCGCCGGGGCGCCTGCTCACGCGCGAGCTCTTGATCCAGCGGATCTGGGGCGACGACTACGTCGGGCGACACGAAGACGCTCGACGTCCACGTGAAGCGGGTCCGCCAGAAGATCGAGCGGGACCCGCACGAGCCTGAGCATCTCCTCACGGTGCGGGGGCTCGGCTACAAGTTCGTCGGCTGAGGCCAGTTCCCCGACTGTCGCCCCCGCGGACCACCTCCTGCTATCCTCGCCCGGACCCAGGCCGAGAGAGGGCACACATGCCGTTCCAGGTCATCCCCCGGGAGCTGGTGTTCTTACGATCTGCTCGAAGCCGCCGCGCGCAATGTCGCGGAGGCGACCGGCGAGCTCGTCGCGCTGATCGACGAGGTCCCATCGGTGACCTTGCGCGTGGAGCGGATCCGAGAGCTGGAGCATCGCGGCGACGACCTCACCCACGAGATCATCTCCACCCTGAACCAGACGTTCGTCGTGCCCGCTAGACCGCCACGACATCCACCGGCTCGCCTCAGCGCTCGACGACATCATCGACTTCGAGGAGGGCGTGGCGGAGCTGATCGAGCTCCTGCCGATCAAGGAGATGTTCCCTGGGATCGCAGACGCTGGTCGGTGTCCTGGCGGAGGCGTGCGGCGGCGGTCGCTGCGCGCGATCAGCGATCTGCAGTACATCGACGCCCTCCCACCAGATATCGCCGCGATCAAGCGGGAGGAGCGAGAGGGGGACTTCGTCTACCGGCGCGCGATCGCGGAGCTGTACCGCGAGGATTTCCATCCTCTCGAGGTCTTGATGTGGAAGGACCTGCTCCACCAGGTCGAATCGGCGATCGACCGGTGCGAGGACGTCGCGAACCAGATCGAATCAGTGGTGGCCAAGTTCGCGATGACGGTCGCCGTCCTCGTCGATCATCGCGGTCGCGCTCGTCTTCGACTACATCAACGGGTTCCACGACGCCGCGAACTCCATCGCCACGGTCGTGTCCACCCGCGTGCTGACGCCGAAACAGGCGGTCGCGTGGGCGGCGTTCTTCAACTTCGCGGCGTTCATCTTCTTCGGCACCAAGGTGGCCGAAACGATCTCGCACAGGTCGCGAAGCCCGGGACGTTCAGCAACGCCGCCATCGCCGCCGGCGCTGCTCGGCGCAATCGGTTTGGACCTGATCACCTGGTGGACCGGGCTGCCCACCTCGCTCCTCGCACGCGCTCGTCGGCGGCCTCGCCGGGGCCGCCGTCGCCTCCGTCGGATGGAGTTCGCTCAACTTCGCGCGAGTACCAGAAGATCATCGTGTTCATCGTGATCGCGCCCGTCATGGGGTTCCTGTTGGCATTCACGTTCATGGCGATCGTGTTCTGGGCGTTTCACAAGTACCGGAAGGTAGACAAGCTGAACCGGGGGTTCCGTCGGGGGCAGCTGTTCTCGGCGGCCGCGTTCTCGCTCGGCCACGGGGGCAACGACGCTCAGAAGACGATGGGCGTCATCCTGACGGTGCTGATCGCGAACGGCCTCGTGTCGCAGAACGCGCCGAGTCCCGATCTGGGTGGTGCTCGCGGCGCACCTCGCGATCGGGTTGGGCACGCTGTTCGGCGGGTGGCGGATCGTGCACACGATGGGCTCGAAGATCACGAAGCTCCAACCCGTCGGCGGGATGGCCTCGGAGACGTCGGCCGCGATCTCGCTCGGCCTGGCCACGTTCGGGGGCGTCCCGGTGTCGACGACGCACACGATCAGTGGCGCGATCGTGGGGGTCGGCACGACGCAGCGCCTCAGCGCCGTCCGGTGGGGCGTCGCGAGCCGCGTGATGTGGGCTTGGGTGCTCACGATCCCCGGCGCCTTCATCATGGCCTACGTCGTGTATCTGCCGTTGAAGGGGCTCACGTGAGGACGATCTCCCGCCGCACGTGGTTCTTCCTGATCATCTGCGTGGCGATGCTGCTCCTGTACGACCCGACCCCGGCCAAGTTCCGCTGGGTCAACCTCGCGATGGCGGGACTGGCGGCGTTCTGGTTCATCCTGTTCGTGATCGAAGACGTGGGCCGCGCGCGCCGGGACCGGCGCCGGATCCAGGGGGGGTCCCGATGAAGCTGAAGATCTCCAACCGCGCCGATGCCTTCTTCGAGCTGTTCTCGGCGGGGGCCGAGAACCTCCGGATCTCCGCCGAGCTGTTGTACGACCTCGTCTCGGACTTCACCGACGTCGAGCTCAAAGCTCGCCGGCTCCAGGAACGCGAGCACGAGGGCGACGAGATCACGCACCAGGTGATCCAGCACCTGAACACGACGTTCATCACGCCGATGGACCGCGAGGACATCTACCAGCTCGCGACGGCCCTGGATGATGTGGTCGACTTCATCGAGGCCGCCGGGGACCTGTTCGTGCTGCACGGCATCGAGGAACCGCGACCCTTCATGATCCAGCAAGCGGACGTGCTCGTTCGCGCCGCAACCCAGACCGAAGAGGCGGTCAAGGCCCTCGAGGGGCTCGATCGGGCGGTGCTCGAGCCGTACTGGATCGAGATCAACTCGCTCGAGAACGAAGGCGACCGCCTCTATCGCCGGTCGATCGCCGACATGTTCAGCGGCGACCATCGGGCCATGGACGTCCTGCGGTGGAAGGAGGTCTCCGAGACCCTCGAGGAAGCCCTCGATGGACTCGAGAACGTCGCCAACGTCGTCGAGGCCGTCGTGTTGAAGCACGCCTGACCCGATCTCGCGTCGTCGGCGCAGGCCGTGACGGTCGTTGGCCTGGGGTATAGGTTCCGTAGCGTGTCCGCCAAAAGATCGAACGCGACCCGCACGAACCCGAGCACCTGCTCACGGTGCGCGGGCTCGGGTACAAGTTCGTCGGGTAGCCGGGCGTCACCCGTCGGGCTGACGTCGTCCTCCGCAACGGTATAGGTTCCGACGTGCCGATGGATCCCCAGCCAGACGCACGCCGATGAGCGGTCGCCCCGTGCCCCCGCTCGCCGTTCCTGAAGCGATCGATCAGGCGTTCCTGCCGTCGATCGAGGCCCTCCGCGCCCTGCACGGACCTCGCGCGGCTGCCGAGCCGGAGAAGATCCATCGCGCGCGCACCGCCGTGCGGCGGCTCCGATCCAACATCCGCGTCCTGGACGCCCACACCGAGCCCGTGCCGTCCCTACGCGACGAGCTGGAGTGGCTCGGCGACGGCCTCGGCACGGTGCGCGACGTCGATGTGCTGATGGCGCGCGTCCGCCGCGAGGTCGACGACCTGCCCGGTCCCTTGCTGACCGGGACGACCACGCTGCTCACGGCGCTGGGGGCGGAGCGGCGTGGGGCCGACCGCCGGGTTCGCACCGACGTGGGATCGACGCGGTTCCGCCACCTCCTCGACGAGCTCGACCTCCTCCTGAAGGAGGCGTCGGCCTCGCCGGGGACGATCGAGGCTCGCGTCGTGGTGCGTGCGCGATGGCGCGCGCTCCGCGACGCGGTGCGCGACCTGTCCGAGCCGCCGACCGACGAGCAGCTCCACGACCTGCGGATCGAGACGAAACGCGCGCGGTACGCGGCGGAGATCTTCACGCCGGTCTCCGGCGCGCGAGGGCGCAGGTTCATCCGGCGGGCGACGCGTCTGCAGGATGTGCTCGGCGCACAGCACGACGCGGTGCGTGCGCACATGTGGTTCCTCGGGTTCGAGGGCGACGACCCGTCCGCGGCCGCCGCGTCCGGATGGCTCGCGGCGCGGGCGGCCGCCGACCGCGACGCCCTTCGCGCGTCGTGGCGCCCGGCGTGGGAGTCCCTCCGCCGGCCGAAGGCGCGGTTCTGGTGAGCGCGCGTCCGCGCGCCGAGCCCATGCGGTGCGCGGTGCTCGATCTCGGAAGCACGTCGTTCCAGCTCCTGGTCACCGATGCCGACCCCGACGGCACGCTGACCCACGTCCTGCGCGACCGGGTGATCCTCAACCTCGGCGCGGACGTCGCCGCGACCGGACGTGTGCCGGACGAGATGCTCGACCGCGCCCTCGAGATCGTCTCCCGGTTCCGCGACGTCGCGGAACGCTCCGGCGCCGAGCGGGTGCTCCCGGTCGCGACGGCGGCGTTCCGTGACGCGGCGAACCTTCCCTGGATCTCCAAGGCGCTCCGCGGCGCGCTCGGGGTGCCGATCGACATCCTCGCCGGCGACGAGGAGGCGCGGTGCACGGTCACGGGGATCCGCGCGAGCATCGCGTTGCCACCGGGCCCGTGGCTTGCCTTCGACCTCGGCGGTGGCAGTCTCGAGATCGCGCTCGTCGACGACGGACGCATCGCCTGGACCGATTCGTTCCCGCTCGGGGCCGCTCGGCTGTGGCGAACGATGGTCGCCGGCGATCCGATGACCCGGTCGGAGCGCCGGGAGCTCCGCGCGCTCGTGGCGGAGCTGCTGACCCCGGCGGTGGCGGCGAGCGGCGCGCCACCCGACCTCCCGTGCGTGATCGCCGGCGGCACGGCCGGCGCGGTCTGCCGGCTGTTCGCCGCGAGGCGCTGGCCCGAGCCACCAACCTCTCTCAACCAGTTCGAGGTGACGACGTCGGCGCTGCACGACGTCGCCCGGATGTTGTGCACCTCCACCTCCGAGGAGCGTCTCGCGCTGCCGGGCATCGACGAACGGCGGGCCGATCTGCTGCCGACCGGCGCGGTGGTCCTGTCCGCCGCGCTCGGCGCGTTCGGCGCGACGGCGGCGACCCACAGCGAGTGGGGCCTGCGCGAGGGCGTGGTCCTCCGGGCCCTCGACGCGCCGATCCCGCACGACCCGCGCGAGCTGCGTCACGCGGCGGTGGACCGGCTCGCGACCCGTTGGCACGCCGACGGCCGGCACTCGGCGACCGTCCGGCGACACACCGAGACCCTCTTCGACGAGACGCGCTCGGTCCACGACCTCGGCCCGGTGGAGCGGGAGCTGTTGGGGGCCGCGGCCCGGCTCCACGACATCGGCACGCGGATATCGGTCGACAAGCATCACAAGCACGGGGCCTACATCGTGGAACATGCCGGCCTGCGTGGGTTCTCGCCCGATGAGATCGCGCTGCTCGCCTGCCTCGTGCGGTTCCAGCGTGGGTCGGCGCCGAGGGCGAGCTATCCGGCCTACGCCGCGTTGCTCGCGTCGGACCGAGAGGCATGCCGGATCCTCGTGGGCATCCTGCGGGTGGCGCATGCGCTCGCGCGCGGCGGTTCCGAGGACGTCACGTCGATCCGCATCGACGCCGCCGACGACGAGCTGGTCGTTCGGATCGAGGGCGGGAACCCGGTCCACGCGGTCGCCGACGCGAACGAGCAGGCGACCCTGCTCGCGCGCACGCTCGGCTCGCCCGTGCGGTTCGCGTACGTGGAGGCCGGCAGTCCCTCATGACCGTTGCGGGGTCGGCGACCTCGCCGGGGTAGGCTCGCCCTCGATGATCCATGTGCGCGTGTTCCGCGACGGCGTCGCCGACGAAGGGGAGATCGAGCCGTCGGCGATCGCCGATTGCGTGGCGCAGAAGGACGCCTTCGTCTGGTTCGACGCCTCCGAGCCGACCGATGAGGACATCGCCGCTCTCGGACAGGCGTTCCACCTGCACCCGCTGACCCTCGAGGACATCGGGCACCGGCGGCAGCGGCCTCGGGTCGAGCTGTTCGAGGACTACGGCTTCATCACGATGCGGCCGCTCTCGCTGCACGGCGACGACCTGACCGAACACGAGGTGCACGCCGTCGTGGGCAAGCGGTTCCTGGGGACCTTGCGCTATGGCCCCGACCCCTTCCCGATCGACGAGGTGGTCAAGCGGTGGCAGCGCCAGCCCGAGCTGCTGGCGAGCGACCCGGGCGGGTTCGCCGTCTACGTGCTGTTCGACGAGGTCGTCGACGGGTACCTCAACATCGTCGAGCAGCTCGAGGACACGGCCGACGATCTGGAGGACCTCGTCTTCGCCGACGACCCCTCGGTCGACAGGCCGCAGGTCCAGGAGCGGATCTTCGTGGTCAAGCGCGAGGTGGTGCGGCTGCGCCGCTTCTCCTCGCCGATGCGCCAGGGGCTCGACCTGCTCCAGGAGCAGCCGGGGCTCGTCGGCGACGCGCTGCTGCCGTACTTCCGCGACGTGACGGAGCACGCGATCCGCGTGTCGGAGCTCGCCGACAACATCCGCGACCTGCTGACCTCGCTGTTGGAGCTCCGGGTCGCGCAGGTCGCGAACCACCTGAACGTGATCATGCGCAAGCTCACGGCCTGGGCCGGGATCCTGCTCGTGCCGACGCTGATCGCCGGCATCTACGGGATGAACTTCCGCAACATGCCCGAGCTCGGGTGGCGCTACGGGTACGCGAGCGCGCTGATCGTGATGGGCGGCTCGGCGTTCGCGCTCTACATCATGTTCAAGAAGAAGGAATGGCTCTAGGCGTGTGCCGGGCCGTGACGGTCCTGTGCGTGGCGCCGGACCGCGAGCAGCTGGTCGCGCTGAAACAGGCGGTGGTCGCCGCGGAGTGGGAGCTCACCGCCGGCGCGACCGACCTGCGCGCCGCGCTCGATCAGTTCGACGCGGAGCGTCCGCACGCCATGGTGGTCGTGGGTCCGTTCGAGGAGCTCGTCGCGATGGTGGCCGAACGGTTCCCAGGGACGCGGATCGTCGCCGATCACCCGATGCCGGGTGCGACGGTCGTCGCCGAGATGTCGGACGCCCGGGAGGCGCTGCGTGCGCGCCCCCCGGGCGGTCCGGTGGGGTAGTGGGGCTCAGCCGCCCCAGGGCTGCCACCCGTAGCGCTTCACCATCCGCATCGTCACGAAGATGTTGGCTCGGGCGTTGTAGGCCGACCACTGGTTGAACCCGTACTCACGGGCCCGGGTGGGCCAGTAGCGGCACAGGTGCTGGTAGATGCCCTTCGCGCAGCTCCAGCTGTTGTAGGCGCGTGGGTGGAACCGTGATTCGCGGAACGCGATCCCGACCGCCTTGTCGACGCTCACCCCGAAGTGGCGAGCCGCACAGCGGATCAATCCCTTCACGTGCCTGCTGTCCCTGCGCCAGTCGATCGGACAGACCTTCGCCGGGGTCTTGGATAGGTGTCCCGTCGCCGCCATCCCTTGCGAGGCGGGGAACACGGTCATGATCGCGGTCACGATCAGCGTCGCGATGAGTACGCGACGGAGCCGGATCGCTGTCGTCATATGGTTCACCCCCACGGCGGACGGAGCCGGCTGCTGCGTCCCGTGACCCGTCGCTGGCGAACCGTTCGCCGGCGCCGGGCCGCTTCCGCGGTCGGTCGCGGGTGGTGCATCACCTCCTGGTGCGTTCGTCCAACGTGTGACCGAACCGCCCGGCGGACACAGCCCCGGCCACCCTGCACAGCACGCAGGCGCGCGCCAGCCACCCTGGGAAGACGGGAAGCACGCGATCGTGCTGGGAAGGGGGGTCGGACGGGGAGGCGTCCGTCGGGAGGTGGACCCACCCTACCGACGGGGTCCGACATACGGCAATCGGGACATGACCTCAGGTCACATCAGCCGGTGCGACCATGACGGCATGACGGGAACGGGTGGTCGCGTGCTCCTCGCCGCGCCCCGCGGCTATTGCGCGGGCGTCGAGCGGGCCGTGGAAGCGGTCGAGCGAGCGCTCGCGAAGCACGGCGCGCCGGTCTACGTGCGCAAGCAGATCGTCCACAACCTGCACGTGGTGCGCGATCTCGAGACCCAGGGCGCGATCTTCGTCGACGACGTCGACGAGGTGCCCGAGGGTGCGGTCACCGTGTTGTCGGCGCACGGCTCGCCGCCGCGCGTATTCGACGAGGCCAAGCTGCGAGGGCTCGACCTGATCGACGCCACCTGTCCGCTGGTGACCAAGGTCCACGTCGAGGCGCGGCGTTTCGCCGACACCGAGCGGACGATCGTCTTGATCGGCCACGCCGGCCACGAGGAGGTCGAGGGCACGAGCGGCCAGGCGCCGGAGCGGACCGTCCTGGTCCAGGACCTCCAGGACGCCCGGACCGTCGAGCTCCCTGCGGGGCCCCTCGCCTACCTCACCCAGACAACGCTGTCGGTCGACGAGACCGGCGAGATCGTGCGCGCCCTCCAGGAGCGATACCCCCACCTCGAAGGGCCCCCACGGGAAGACATCTGCTACGCCACCCAGAACCGGCAGGACGCCGTCAAGGAGCTCGTCGCGCGCGTCGACGTGCTGCTCGTGATCGGCTCGAAGAACTCCTCGAACTCGAACCGGCTGGCGGAGGTGGCGCGAGAGCGCGGTAAGCCCGGCTACCTCGTCGACGACGAGACCGAGGTCGACCCCGCGTGGTTCGAGGGCGCGTCCGTCGTCGGACTGACGAGCGGCGCGAGCGCGCCCGAGCACCTCGTCGCGCGGATGCTCGAGTGGCTCGCCGCGCGCGGCTTCGACGACGTCGAGCTGGTGTCGGTCGCCGAGGAGGGCGTGCGGTTCAGCCTCCCGGCAGGTGTCCGCCCGTCGCCGATGGGCTGACCCCGCTCAGTCCCGAGGCGCCTCCGGTTGCTCGCCGCAGAGCTCGATCAACTCGTCCTCGCCCTCGTCGGGACCGATCGAGATCAGTCGGTCGCCGGCGAGCAGCGTGAACGGGCCGCGGGGCCGGTAGACCCATCGCGATCCTCGCTGGATCGCGAGCACGAACATCCCCGTATCGGTTTCGAAGCGGAGCTCGCGCAGCGACTTGCCGTCGGCGGGGGAGCCCGGCTGCACGATCGTCTCGGCGCTCGTTTCCTCGGTCTCTTCGAGCGCGATCTGCACGACCGGGTGCAGCGGCTCGCCCTGCTCGACGTACCAGGTCATGTCCCGCGCGGCGTCGCAGATCGACTCCGAGGCCGCTCCCAGCCGGATCAGGCCGCGGAGCTCGTCGACGTTTCGGGCCTCGGGCGCAGCACGGAGCACCCAGCTCTCCAGCTCATCCTCGAGCTGGTCGGATCGGCCCTCGAGCACGCCGACCTCGGCGGCGAGCGCGCGGTTGTTGAACAAGATGGAGGAGTAGGCGAGGCCGACCGCCGCCTCGCTCAGGTCTTTCATCTCGACCAGGATGTCGACCGCTCGGTCGAGCTCCGACAGCGCGGGCCCGTCGCTCTCCGGGATGTCCGGCACCTCGGGCGCGCCTGCGAGCTTGCGGACGAGGTTCACCCCTTCCTCCGGCCCGCGGATCAGCAGCACGTCGCCGGGGTCGATCGTGTCGTTCGGACCGGGGTCGAACTCCCAGCGCAGATCCGAGCGGATCGCGATCACCCACATGCCGGTCTCGGTGGGCAGCGACAGCTCGGCCAGCGTCTGGCCCGAGGCAGGCGCGTCGTCGCGGACCCGCACGCGCGCGGTCATCTCGTCGGCGTGATGCAGGTCCGGCCGGAGCGCATCGGGGATCCCGAGACGCGACGCGACCACACGGGCGACGTCGGAGGCGGCTGCGCAGATCCGCTGGATCGCGTCGCCGATCCACAGCACCCCGGCCATGCCCTCGGCGTCCTCGGGGCTCCGCGCGGCGAGCATCGCCATCGTGCGCAAGCGCCGGAGCAGGTCGCCGGAGCGCCGGTCGAGCCGGATCACCTCGTCGGCGATCTTGTCGTCGTTGAAGAAGACGGCCGCGTACGCCAGGTCCACCATCAACTCCGAGGCGTCCTTCAGCTCGACGAGGAGGTCTTTGACGGTATGTGGCGGTTGATCATCCATGCGGCAGCACTCCCGATGATGTCATGACGAGGAGGACCACCGCCACGCCGGCGAGGTCCATGACGCTGGTGATGATCGGTACGCCCTGGTTGTCGGGGTCCAAGCCGAACCGGTACGTGACGACGGCCAGGTAGTAGCCGACGATCACGGTCACGGGCGTCACCACGATCCCCGCGAGGAGGACGCCGCCGACCAACGAGCCAAGGCTCGGCATCCCGGTGAGGCCCGTGGCGTGGCCGAGGACCCACGCGGCGAGCCCGATCAGGGTGAACGTCGCCACCGACTGCCCGACGACGATCGACGCGTCGACCATCGCGGGCGTCTCGGGCCGGCCGCGGGGCGTGATCACACCGAGCTGCAGCTTCGAGGAGATGCGCGACGAGAAGATGCCGCCGAGCGCGCCGGCCTGTGAGACGAACGGGGGGATCACGGCGAGCAGGACGGGCACGAGCGCAAGGCGTACCTCGTTCGCGCGGAGCAACGTCCCCGCCATCACGTCGAGGATCGGCGTGAGCAGGATCGTCCCGGTCATCTCGATGATGATCCGGCGCACGAAGGGGTCCCGCACGGTGTAGGAGCGGACCGTGAACACCAGTGCGGCGACCGTCGCGATCGCGGCCGAGACCGCCGCGAGGTGCTCGTTGTGGACCAACAGCGAAGCGAGGAACAGGCACGGCAGTGTGGTCATGTCGCCGAGCGCAGTGACCATCGGCGTCGAGACCGAGTCGAGGTCCCAGCCCAACCGTGTCGATGCCGCCGACAACGCGATCGTGATCGCGAGGATCAGCGCCGAGCCGAGCGCGCCGCCGATCACCGAGATCGTCAACAGGTCCCAGATCGAGATGGACACCTGCCCTGAGATCGCGCCGGCCGCCCGCGCGAGCACTGCGAGCCACAGCGACGACGAGAACGTGGTGAGGATCGCGACCTGGACGTTGCGGCGGAGCACGCCGCCGGGGCGAAGGTCGAGCGTCAGCAGACCCGCGGCGTTCGCGGTGCCGAGGCGCGCCCCGATCGCACCGAAGATCGTGCCCTTCATCCCGACGGCCGCCGGGATCAAGATCAGCAGGCCGGGGAGCGAAGCGAGGGTGCCGGTGAGGTGCGCGAGGGTCAGACCGGCGACGAAACCCGCGGCCGTGCTGAGGACGAGCGCGACCAGGCCCTGGCGGATCGTCCGGGTCTCGGACCGCCAGTAGCCGATGAGCCGCTTCGTGCGGCGTGCGAGGGCGCGACGAGGCGCCATCGGCACTCCTTCATGCGTAGTCCTCCGTTCGCGTGCCCGTCAGGCGGGCTCGGCAGGGCCTCGGGCAGTATGGACCCGCAATCGGTGCAGGGCAACCCCTCGCAGGGGTCAGTCCACCCAGTCCTGCGTGACGACCAGCCAGAACGCCAGGCCCGCCTCGGGGCCGTACCGTCTGAACCGCTTCACGATATGCGCGTCGGTGGGCTGTCGTCGGGCGCCCGTCACCCGCTTGTATTTCGGTCGGGTCCACGAATCCAGGATCAGCTTCGAGTTCCGGCCGATCGTCATCATGACGTGCGCGGCGGCGTACGGCCCGATCCCGGGGAGCGCGAGCAGCTGGCGCTCGACCTCCTCGTCGGGGATCTCCTCACGCGAGGCGGCCCCGAGCGCCTCGAGGTCGATCGCGCCGGTTGCCTGGAGCTCCGCGAGTTCGACGAACCGCGGCGCGCGGTAGCCGCTGCGGACGACCTCTCGGTAGAACCGTTCCTTCTCGCCGGCCATCACCTCGGCGCTCGGGAAGGCTCGGATCAGTGGGTCGCCGTTGCCGGCAGGCGCGTCCCCGAGGTTCGACACGAGCGCGTTCACCATCGTGACGGTCAGACCCCAGGAGCAGTTGGTGGTGCAGAGCGTCTTGACGACGTCCTCCCACACGGTGGGAGAGCGGAGCATGCGGCCCGCCCCGGTTGCCGCCCATCCGAGCCGCGGGTCGTCGGCGGCGATCGCGTAGAAGGCCGACAGGTCCTGGTCGAGGTGCAGGACGCGGGCGACAGTGGTAGCGATCGCGTCGCGGGCGGCGGCCGCGGTCGGTGGTCCCGCGACGTCGATCTTCGCGTAGCCACGGCGTCCGGCCGCGATCGTCACCCGTCGCGGTTTCCCTCGCGGCACGCGCACGGTGAGCGAGAGGCTGTGCCGCTCCTCGTCGAGGCTCGTCGGCGCGAGCTCGTGGAACCCGTGCGACACCATCGTGCGCCACAGATCGACCGGCTCGCCGCGGGGCCCGCGGAGCCGCAGCTCGATCCGGCCGTCGCTCACGCCTTCGCGCGTTCCCGCTCGCGATACGCGCGGACCTTGGCGCGGTTGCCGCACTCGGCCATCACGCACCACCTGCCCGAGCGGTTCTTGGATCGGTCGTAGAAGACCGACCTGCAGGTGGGTTCGCCACACTCCTTGAACCGCGACCACGACCCGTCGAGCTCTGCCAGGAACGCGATCGCGAGGATCTGACCGACCGCTCCGCGCACCCCGTCGGCCCGGGGCACGAGTCCCTCGGCGCCGAACCGAGGGGCGAGGCCGACCTCGGACGCCGCGGCGTCAAGCGTCGTGATCGTCGCCGGGTCGGGCGACGCGCCCATGTTCTCCGCGACGCGGGCGCGGAGCGCGGTGAGTACATCGCTCGCCCACGCAAGGTCGTCGTCGTCGGCATCGGCGCCGGGGTCGAGCAGGCCTTGCTCCCGCAGCCACCAGGCGATCGTCGCCGAGTTGGGCGGGATCGACACCCGCGTCCCCGTCCTCGGCGCGTGCTCGTGGAGCGACATGAACCCACGAACGAGCTCGAGGTCTCCTGGGGCTGGCGGGGTCGTGTCGTGCTCGAGGTTGGGCTCGAGGTTGGCGTCGAGATCGGTTCGCTCGTCCACGCCGCCGAGGATACGGCAAGAAACCGGATAATTCCACTTGACCGGTTACACCCAACCCGGTAGCCTGCGTGTAACCGGTCATAAGGACTCTAGCGGTTACGGACGATCTGGAAGGAGGAGCGGCATGCACCCGATCCTGTCCCAGGAGCTGCTGCGCGCTCTGCAGCACGAGATGAACGAGCGTGTGGGTAGGCCCAGGGCTCCCCGCCCCGCGAGTCGCAAGCGCTGGCATCGGCGCACCCGATGAGCAGGCGACAGACGCTCCGGGGGCGGCTCCATGGCGTGCTCACGGCGCCGGTCCCCGGGGTGGAGGGGCCGCGCGACGGAGCCCAACGAGCCCACGACTGGTGGATGCTCTACGGTCCGCGGTGGCACTGAGCGGCGCTAGCATCGTTGGGTGCTGACCTTCACCGACCGCGCCACCGACGCTCTCTCGACGTTCCACGCGGCCGCCGCGCGCTGGGATCCGGCCGCGCGTCTGCGGCTCGTGCGACACGGCGCCGAGCTGCGGCCTGAGTTCACCGACGTCGCGACCGACGGCGAGGTCGAGGTTGCGGTCGGCACGATCACGGTCCTCGTGCCGGCAGACGTCGAAGGCCGGGTCGACGCCGGCGAGCACAACGTCCTCACCGTTTCGGCCGTCTAGATCGAGAGGCTGTCCATGGATACCGTAGCGATCGCGCGTGCACTCACAGACCGCCTCGAGAGCCTCGATGCCGAACTCGCCGACCTGACGGCGGTGCCTCGCGACCCCGCGACCGCCGTGTCGTTCGGCAAGCGCATCGGCGACGGCACGACCGAGGCCATCGACCGGATGACGAAGGTCGGCACCGCCGAGCAGCTCGCGGTGATCCGCACCGACGTCGTTCGCGCGCTCGAGAAGATCGACGAGGGCACCTACGGGCTCTGCGATCGCTGTGGTGCGTTGATCCCTGAGGAGCGCCTCGAGGCGCGCCCGTGGTCGGTGCGCTGCGTGTCGTGTGCGGCGCGCCGCGCGTCCTGAAGGGTGTGGCGGAAGGATGTGGCGGCGAACGATGTACGCGCTCGCCTATCGCACGGGCCGAACCCCGTGGGACACCGGTGTCACGCCGCCCGAGCTGGTCGACCTGATCGAAGGATCGTCGGCGCTCGCGCCCGGACGGGCGCTCGATCTCGGATGCGGCACGGGCACGAACGTCGCCTACCTCGCCGAACACCGGTGGGACGCGACAGGTGTCGAAGCCGACCGGCGCGCGCTCGAGACGGCGGTCCGAGGACTCCGCGACCTTCCGAACGCGCGTGTGCTCCACGGTGACGTCACCCGGCTCGACGAACTGACGCTGCCCGACCGGTTCGACCTCGTGCTGGACATCGGCTGCTTCCATTCGGTCGCGCCGCGGCGCCGTGATGCCTATGCGCGTGGCGTCGCGGCGCGCACGCACGACGGTTCCCACCTGTTCGTCTTCGCGTTCGCCCATCGCCCCGGGCTCGTGCCGCTCGGCGTGACGGCGCGGGAGATGCGCGACCGGTTCGCGCCGTGGTTCGCTCCCGTGGGGAAGGTCACCGGGACGCGACCGCCCGGTGCGGCGTACTACCTGCTGCGACGGACCGCCGCCTCTTAGACGGCCGGTTCGGCTTTCGCGTGGTACGCGGGGAGCTCCGGATAGATGCGCGCCGTCACGAACGCGCCGATGATGCACGCGATCCCTCCGGTCACCACGCTGATCGTCGCGGTGAACGCCGAGGCGACGAGCCCGGCTTCGATGTCCCCCAGCTTCGGCCCGCCCGTGACGACGATGAAGAACACGGCGCCGAGCCGGCCCCGCAGGTGATCGGGCACGGTGACCTGCAGGATCGTCGATCGGAAGATCGCGCTCACCACGTCGGCGGCGCCCGCCACCGCGAGGAAGAAGAGCGCGGCGTAGAGGCGATCGCCTGAGAGCCCGAACGCGGTGATCGCGGCGCCCCAGGCCACCACCGCCCAGACGACCGCGTCGCCCTGCCGGCGCATCCTCGTGAGCGGCCCCGAGACGAGCGTCACGAGCAGCGCTCCGGCGGCGGGTGCGGCGAAGAGGAGACCGACGACCTCCGGTCCTCGATGCAACTGCTGGACGGCGATCACGGGCATCAACGCCTGCGGGCTCCCGAAGATCATCGCGACGAGGTCGATCGCGAACGTCGATTGCAGGAGCCGGCCGTCGCGGAGGAACCGGAGTCCGGTGGCGACCGCTCGGACGCCCCGTTCCACCATCGCCTTGTCGGGTGGCAACGGCCGCAGGGCGAGGGCGGCGCCGAATCCGATGGTGTACGTCGCTGCGTCGACGCCGTAGGCGGCCGCCGGTCCGCTCGCGGCGATCAGGATCCCCGCGAGCGCCGGACCGACGATGGACGCGACCTGCCATCCCGCCTGGTTGAGCGCGACGGCGGCCGGGACCTGCTCGTCGGCGAGCATCCTCGGGATCGATGCCTGTCGAGCCGGTCCGTGGATCGCCGCCAGGAACCACGTCGCCGCGTTCGCGGCGTGCAGGAGCCAGAGCGACGGGTGACCCGAGACCGCACCGGCGACGAGGATCACCGCAACCGCCATCGCCGCGAGCTGTGACCACAGCAAGGTGATGCGCCGGTCGTGGCGGTCGATGAACGACGCGCCGACGAAGACCCCGGCGAGGCTCCCCGCGAGACCCGACAGGCCGAGCAGCCCGACCGCGGCGGGGGACCCGGTGAGCGCGTACACCTGGACGTAGAGGCCGACCCGCGCGAACTGTGACCCCATCGCGGAGACGACCGACCCGCTCCACAGCAGACGGAAGTCGCGCGAGGCGCGCAGCGGCGAGATGTCGAGCGCGAGCCTGCGCAGCCACCGCATCGCGGCAGCCTAGCCGCGCCGGTGGGTCGGGCCGACGCTTACGCGAGCGCCGTTGCGACCGCGTCCTCGAGCACGTCGAGGCCGTCGGCGAGGAGCGCTTCGTCGATGTTGATCGGCGGCAGCAGCCGCACGACGTTGCCGTAGGTCCCCGCCGTGATCACGAGCACGCCCTGCGCGAGGGCCGCCGACGTGATCGCCCCCATCCGGGCGGCATCCAGCGGCTCCTTCGTCGCCCGGTCGGCGACCAGCTCGATCGCGCACATCGATCCGCGGCCGCGCACCTCGCCGATCTCGGGGAACCGCGCCTGCATCGCACCGAACCGATCCATGATCGTCGCGCCGGTGCGGACCGACGCGTCGAGCAGCTGCTCGCGCTCGATCTTGTCGAGCACCGCGAGCGCTGCGGCCGCGGCGATCGGGTTCCCGCCGTAGGTGCCGCCGAGCCCGCCGACGTGGACGCTGTCCATCAGGTCCGCGCGGCCGGTGATCGCGCTGATCGGGAGACCGCCGCCGAGCGATTTCGCGCTCGTGACGATGTCGGGCTGCACGCCCTCCTCGACGATCGTGAACCACGTCCCGGCGCGGCCCATCCCGGACTGGATCTCGTCGGCGATGAACACGATGCCGTTGGCGGCGCAGAAATCGGCGATCCCCTTGACGAACCCCGGCGCCGGGACGATGAAGCCGCCCTCCCCTTGGATCGGCTCCATGATCACGGCGGCGATGTTGTCTTCGCCGATGTGCTTGTGCATCTCATCGAGCGCGTACGCCAGCGCTTCCTCGGCGCAGTGGTCGGGACCACTCGGCCACCGGTAGGGGTAGGCGAACGGCAACCGGTACACCTCGGGCGCGAACGGGCCCATGCCCTGCTTGTAGGGCATCACCTTCGCGGTGAGCGACATGCCGAGGAGCGTGCGTCCGTGGAACGCGTGGTCGAACGCGACGACCGCGGAACGACCGGTGGCCCTGCGCGCGATCTTGACCGCGTTCTCGACGGCCTCCGCGCCCGCGTTCGCGAACATCGTCTTGGCCGGACCGTCGATCGGCGCGAGCGCGTTCAGCCGCTCGGCGAGTTCGATGTACGGCTCGTTCGCGGTCACGTGGAAGCACGTGTGCGTGTCGAGCTCCGCCTGACGCTGGACGGCCGCGACCACCTCGGGCGCGGCGTGGCCGACGTTCAGCACCGCGATGCCGGTCGCGAAGTCGATCAGCCGGTTGCCGTCGACGTCTTCGATGATCGCGCCCGAGGCCCGGGCGGTGACGATCGGGTGGAGGTTGGCGACCCCGGCCGGGACCGCGGCCGCGCGTCGCGCGAACCACTCCGTGCTCTTCGGCCCCGGGACCTCGGTAACGAGCTTGCGTTCCTGTGGGATGTCCATGCCCGCAAGTGTGATGGGTCGGCGCGAGGCCCGTCAGGCGCACGGCTGTCCCGTCCGGTCCTCGCGATTTGTACCGGTTGTCGAATCAAGGTTCTCGGGAACCCGCCGCGGCGGCCTTCGATGCGCCGTTCCGTACAATCGTTCTCATGGCGCTCACGGTCCGCGACATCGTCTCGATCCCCGGGCTGCCCCTGAAGCTCCTTGCGGGGGACGAGGGGGCGGATCGGCCGGTCCGCTGGGTCCACAGCTCGGAGCTCGAGGACCCGACCGCGTGGCTGAAGGGCGGCGAGCTGATCCTCACCACCGGGATGGGCGTGGGGGAGACCGTGGCGAAGCAGCGGGCCTACGTCCGCCGGCTGGTCGACGCGGGCGTCGCCGGGCTCGGGTTCGGGCTCGGGTTCGGCCACGAGAAGACCCCGCGGGCTCTCGTCACGGAGGCGGGCAAGCACGGATTCCCGTTGTTCGAGGTGCCATACCCCGTGCCGTTCATCGCGATCACCGAGGCCGTGTTCACACGGGTGGTCGCCGAGCAGTACGACACGCTGCAGCGCGCGGTCGACGCCGAGCACGTGCTGACGCGGGCGGTCCTCGAGGGCGCGGGGGTGGAAGGCGTCGCCCGGTCGCTCGCCGACGTGGTGGACGGCTGGGCGCTGGTGCTCGACCTGCACGGCATGCCGCTCGCGGCGACCGACCCCGACGCGGAGGCGCGGCGCGAGCGGATCTGGGACGAGGTGCGCACCTCGCGCCCCGAGGCCGCGACGTTCTCATTGACGATGCTCGACGAGGGGTTCCACGTGTGGGCGCAGCCGGTCGGGGCGCAGGGGCGGATCGAGGCGTTCCTCGCGGTGGGGACGCGCGAGCAGCCGTCGCAGCTGGACCGGATCGTCGCCGGGCACGCGCTCAGCTTGTTCGCGATCGAGCTCGCGAAGTCGCGCGCGGTCGCAGAGGCCGAGCGCCGGCTCCAGGGGGACTTCCTCGACGAGCTCGCCCGCGGGGAGCTTCCGCCTGCGGAGGCGGCGCGGGGCCTCGTCCGGTTCGGGTTCGGGCGTGACGCGGGGGTGTTCGCCGTCGCGATCGAACCGGTCGACGGTGGGATCGAGCCGGCGCGCCTCGCGCTCGCGGCGACCGACCACTGTTCGCGCCGCGACGGAGGGTTCCTGATCTCCGCGGGCGCCGAGGGCATCTCGATCCTGCTCCCGGCGAGCGATGCGCTCGAAGTGCCGGAGTTCGTCAAGGGGATCAGCCAGCGCGTCGATGTGGAGCTTCGCGTGGGGGCCGGCAGCGCCGTCGACGCAGGGTCGGTCGGGCGATCGCTCCGCGAAGCGCGGTACGCGCTGCAGGTCTGCAGGCTCGAGGGATGGCAGCACGCCGGGTTCGAACAGCTCGGCACCTACCGCCTGCTGCTCAGCATGACCGAGCCCGACGCGCTGCGTGCCTTCACCGACGCGCTGCTCGCGCCGCTCGACGCCTACGACGCCGACCACGGCGGAGAGCTCCTCGCGAGCCTCCAGGCGTTCCTGCAGCACAACGCGCGGTGGGAGACGGCCGCCTCGCAGCTCTACGTGCACCGCCACACGCTGCGGTACCGGATGCGCAAGGTCGAGGAGCTGACCGGGCGCGACCTCACGAATTCGTTCGATCGGATGGAGTTCTGGCTGGCGCTGCGCGCGCGCGACCTGCTCGCCGCCCCGCAGGAGCCGTAGGCGGATTCAGCCCGTGGACACCGGCTCCGGCGAGCCGACCACGTGGATCACGCGCACCCCGGTCCGTTCCTCGATCCGGTGCGGCAGGTCGAGCTTCAGCCATCGCGACGGCCCCGCCGGCAACGTCGAGACGACGATCGCTTCGTACGAGGCGCCGCCGAGCAGCGCATCCTCGACGGCTTGCATCGGGTTCGCGTCGCCGACCTCCGAGGTGATCTCCGCGTCGAGCGACGCGAGTCGTTGGAGCCCGTGATCGAGGCGGAGCTGGGCCTGGTGGCGGGCCTCGGCCTCGGTCCAGGCGTGGTCGTGGGGCGGCTCGGCCGGCACCACGATGTGGAAGGCGGACGGTCCGTGGGCGACGAGCCGCTCGAGGGCCGCTCGGAGCTGCGGGCCGCCGAGCGTGCGGTGGGCCACCACCAGGTATCGATGCATCCTGCACCTCCCGGTCCGGTGTCTCGACCGTACGCCCGCTTCCGCGTTCGCGCCAGAGTTGTCCAGCTCGGCCAATCCCGGAGGCTCGGGCCGCCCGAGCGGTGGGTGGTCCGTTCGTGCTCGAACGCGGGATACTGGCGGTTCGAGCTGCTCCGATCCGTACAAGCGTGATCCCGAGGAGGGGAACCATGGCGGACAGTCATCAGATGTTCATCGGGGGCGAGTGGGTCAACTCGTCCGACGGGGGGACCCGCGACATCATCAGCCCGCACACGGGCGCGGTGATGGCCTCGGTCCAGGAGGGCACGGCCGAGGACGCGAACCGCGCGGTGGCCGCCGCCAAGAAGGCGTTCGACGAGACCTGGTTCGACTCGACGCCCAAGGACCGCCAGCTGGCGCTCCTCAAGCTCGCCGACGCGATCGAGTCCAACGCCGAGGAGTTCGTCAAGATCGAGGCCCAGAACGCGGGCAAGCCCGCCGAGGTCACGATGAGCGAGGAGATCCCGCCGATCGTCGACAACGTCCGGTTCTTCGCTGGAGCCGCTCGCACCGCACAGGGGCTGTCGTCGGGCGAGTACATGGCGGGATTCACCTCGATCGTCCGCCGCGAGCCGATCGGCGTCGCGGGTTTGATCGCGCCGTGGAACTACCCGCTGATGATGGCGATCTGGAAGATCGGCCCGGCGCTCGCGTCGGGCAACACCGTCGTGCTGAAGCCGAGCGAGCTCACCCCGCTCACCGCGCTGAAGCTCGCCGAGTACGCGGCCGACATCTTCCCGCCCGGCGTGTTCAACGTGATCACCGGCGACGGCATCCCGGTCGGCGACACGATCGTGCGGCACCCCGACGTCGGCATCGTCTCGCTCACGGGCGACACCGCGACCGGCAAGCTGATCGCGGCGAACTCCGCCGACACACTGAAGCGCGTCCACCTCGAGCTCGGCGGCAAGGCTCCCGTCATCGTCTTCGACGACGCCGATCTCGACGCCGTCACCGAATGGGTCTCGATCGCCGGGTACTTCAACGCGGGGCAGGATTGCACCGCGGCCACGCGCGTGCTCGCCGGCCCGAAGATCTACGACAAGCTCCTCGGAACCCTCGTGCCGGCCGTCGAGGACATCAAGGTCGGCGGCGCGTTCGAGGAGGACGTCGCGGTCGGTTCGATGATCTCCAAGGAGCAACTCGAGCGGGTCGAGGGCTTCGTCGAGCGCGCGCAGGAAGCGGGCGCCGAGGTGCTCACCGGCGGGAAGGCGATGGGCGGCGACGGGTTCTATTACACGCCGACCGTGGTCGCGAACCCGAAGCAGGACGACGAGATCGTCCAGCGCGAGGTGTTCGGGCCCGTCGTGACCGTGCAACGGTTCAGCGACGAGGATCAGGCGCTCGCCTGGGCCAACGGGGTCGACTACGGCCTCGCCTCGAGCGTGTGGACCCGCGACGTCGGCCGCGCGATGCGGATGGCGCGCAGGTTGCAGTTCGGCTGCGTGTGGGTGAACACGCACATCCCGCTCACGCCCGAGATGCCGCACGGGGGGTACAAGCAGTCCGGACACGGCAAGGACATGAGCGTGTACTCGCTCGAGGATTACACGAACATCAAGCACGTCATGGTGTCGCTCGACTGAGCGGGACCCGTACCACGTGACGCGGGCGGTCCGGCGACGGGCCGCCCGCATCGCGACAGCTAACGAGGACAGAAGCCAACGAGGACAAGGTGGTGACCGAACGATGACCGTCCGTCCGTATCTGGTGAACGGCGAGTGGCGCACCGGCGACGGGACCTTCGAGGTGAAGAACCCGTACGACGAGTCCCTCGTCGCCGAGATCGCCATCCCGACCGCCGACGACGTGGAGGAGGCGACGGCGACCGCGGCCGCCACGTTCGAGGAGTCGCGGCACCTGTCGGTCGCGGCGCGCTCGACCGCGCTGGACCACATCTCCCACCGCCTCGCGGAGACCCTCGACGAGAACGCCGAGTTGATCGCCGCCGAGGGCGGCAAGCCGTTGAAGTGGGCGCGGGTCGAGGCGGCGCGCGCCGTGTCGACGTTCCGGTGGGCGTCCGAGACGATCCGCCACGGCGAGGACGAGGTGATGCGCCTGGACACCGACGCCGCGTTCGGTTCGCGCCTCGGCATCATCCGGCAGTTCCCGATCGGGCCGGTGCTCGGGATCACGCCGTTCAACTTCCCGTTGAACCTCGTCGCGCACAAGGTCGCGCCCGCGCTCGCGGTCGGCGCGCCGATCGTGGTGAAGCCCGCGAGCGCCACCCCGATCGGGGCGTTACGTCTCGCCGAGTTCTTCGCCGAGACCGACCTGCCCAAGGGCATGTACCAGGTGCTGCCGGTGCGTTCGAAGGTCGCCGACGGCATGGCCCGCGACGACCGGTACCGCAAGATCAGCTTCACCGGCTCGGCCGCGATCGGCTGGTACCTCAAGGGACTCGACCCGAAGAAGAAGGTGACCCTCGAACTCGGTGGGAACGCCGGCGTGATCGTGCATAGCGACGCCGATCTCGACCTCGCGGCGCAGCGGATCGCGTACGGCGCGTACTACCAGGCCGGCCAGAGCTGCATCAGCGTGCAGCGGGTGCTCGTCGCCTCGGAGGTCTACGAGGAGTTCTCGAAGCTCCTGACCAAGCAGGTCGAGCAGCTGATCACCGGCGACCCGATGGACCCGAACACCGACGTCGGGCCCGTGATCGACCGTGGCGAGCTCGACCGGATCGCCGAGTGGGTCGCCGAGGCTGAGCAACAGGGTGCGGAGATCCTCACCGGCGGCAAGGCCGACGGGGCGTGCTTCCAGCCGACGCTGCTCAGCCAGACGACGCCCGAGATGAAGGTGCGTTGCGAGGAGGTCTTCGGGCCGGTCGCGACGATCACGCCGTACCAGACCTTCACCGAGGCGCTCGCCGAGGTGAACGACTCGAAGTACGGGCTGCAGGCCGGCGTGTTCACGAACGATCTGAACCGCGCGTTCGAGGCCCACCGCACCCTCGAGGTGGGCGGCGTGATCGTGAACGACGTGAGCGCGTTCCGCGCCGACCAGATGCCCTACGGCGGGTCGAAGGACTCCGGGTTCGGGCGCGAGGGCCTGAAGTGGGCGATGGCCGAGATGACCGAGCCCCGGATCATGGTCCTGTCACACGTCCCCCTCTAGTCGCGACAACAGGGGTGAGGAGGGCGGACATGGAGAGCGCCGTGCTCGAGGCGTACGAGCAACTCGTGAGCGCCTTCCGCGAAGGGCGTGACAAGTTCGGCAGCTTCGCCGCCGAGGCGACGATCGTCGACGGCGGCCGGTGGTTCGGCTCGCTGGCCGAGTACCGCGCAGCATGGGACGCGTGGGTGGAAAGGGTCGGCCACCTCCCGGTGCCCGTCTCCGTCGAGACGAAGGTCATGAGCCTGCAGATGCTCGGTGATACCGCCGTGCTGATCCACTCGATCGAGAGCCGAGAACGAACCGACGCCGGGGAGGAAACGGAGCGCGAGATCGAGACGATCGTGTTCGATCGGCAGCCGGACGGTCGGTGGCTCATCGTGCATCAGCACCTCTCGCCTCAGCCGGACTGACCGATCCGGCCGCCGGATCGGACGTGGAGCCCCACGCAGCATCGCCGTGGCGGGGTAGCCTCGGTCCATGACGCCCGAGAACGCCTGGGTGTACGGCATCTTGCCGTTCCTCACGATGGCGTTGCTCGTCGCCGGCTTCGTGGTCGCCTACCGCCGGCGCGCGGCCTCCCGTCGTGCGGCGCTCGGGCAGCCGCGCCGGCCACCCGAGCCACCCCGGCCGTGGTGGTCGAGCCCGTGGCTGTGGCTCGGCGTCGGCGTGGTGTCGATCCTGCTCGCGGTGTTCGTCTGGCCGTGGCTGTTCGGGTTCACGTTCATCGCGATCCCGTTCGTGTGGGTCGGCCGTCCGCGCGAGCGCCCGGTGGATCCGCGGAGCAACGGTCATTCGCACCGCGACGCCGGCTCGTTCATGCCGGAGTGAGGACGCCCTCCGCGAAGGCGCCGACGATCGCGGCGGCCTCCCGCTCGCGCCGCCAGAAGTAGTGGTCCGTGCCGGCGACGATCCGCACGGTCGCCGACGGGAACGCCGTCGCGTACGCCTCGACCTCGGGCCCCGGCGCGAACGTGTCGTGCTCGCCGGCGAGCAGGAGCACCGGACGGCGCAACGCGCGAAGGTCGGTGGCGTCGGGAAGCGGCGGGAGCGACAGGTCGTTGGGCACGAGGGGCAGCCCGATCAACGCGAGCGCGGCGATGCGGCGGTCGTCGATCGCGGCGCGCACCGCGACGTTGGCGCCGAACGACCACCCGATCAGCACCGTCGGCAGCTCCGGCGCGGCGCGCTCGCGCACGGTGCGGATCGCGGCCGCCACGTCGCGGAGCTCGTCGCGCCCGCCACCGTAGGTGCCACCGGACCCCATCACCCCACGGAAGTTGAACGCGAGGACGGCGAGCCCTCGTGTGGCGGCGAGGTCGTTGCGGATCGCCCACAGCAGCGGGTGATCCTTCGAGCCGCCGTGTCGCGGGTGTGGGTGGCACAGCACGGCGGTGCCGCGCGGCTCGCCCTCGGGCATGCGGACCTCTCCCTCCAGGCGAGCGGCGTCGTCGGTGGTGAAGGTCACGGGCTCCATCGCTCTGTCACCATCGGAGCATGCCCGAGCGCTCTCGCCAACCCCTCGGCTTCGCGCTCCGCGACGCCTACCGGTGGCACGACCTCGCGGCGCTCGCTCGGATGGGCGAGGACGCCGGGTTCGACGCGCTGTTCCTCCCGGAGGTGGGCGCCCGCGACACGCTCGCCACGCTGGCGGCGCTCGCGGGGGAGACGAGCCGCCTGCGGCTCGGGACCGGGGTCGTCCCGCTCCCGTCGCGGTCGCCCGCGTTGCTCGCGATCGCGGCGGCCACCGTCCAGGAGCTGTCGGGCGGCCGGCTGCTCCTCGGGCTCGGGACGGGACCGTCGGGGCCCGGCGCGTTGGACCGACTGCGGGCCACGGTCGGCGCGCTCCGTGAGGCGTTCGCGGGCGGGACCGGCACGGTCGAGGGCTCGCCGGTAGGGTCTCCGTTGCCGCTCGCGACCGCGCCGCAGGTGTGGATCGCGGCGCTCGGCCCCCGGGCCACCGCCCTGGCCGGCGAGATCGCCGACGGGGTCCTGCTCAACTGGTGCACACCGGAGCGCGTGGCGGCGGCGGTGACGCAGATCGCCGAGGGAGCGCGCGCCGCCGGTCGCGATCCCGCCGACATCACCGTCGCCGTCTACGTGCGGGCGGCGCTCGTGCCGGGCAGCCTCGAGGGCGCCCGCGCGATGGCGGCCGCGTACGGGTCCTACCCCGCGTACGCGAGGCAGTTCGTCACGATGGGCGTCGATCCGGCCGATCCCGACGCCATCATCGCCGGGGTCATGCTCACCGATCGCGGGTCGGCGACGGCGCGGCTCGACGCCTACCGGGCGGCGGGCGCCCACCTCCCGGTCGTCTACCCGGTCCTGCCCCCCGGCGGACCTTCCGCGGACGCTGCGAGGTCCACGCTCGAGGCGGTCGCGCCGGCCTGACCCGCGTTCGTGGCGCAGGCCGGTGCCTGCGCTACCATCCCGGGGACACCACCCAGACCCACCCACCCCAGACCCCGCCCACCCAGGCTGTGAAAGGGAACCGATGACCTACACGATCTGCGAGCCCTGCATCGACGTGAAGGACCGTGCGTGCGTCGACGAGTGCCCGGTCGACTGCATCTACGAGGGCGGCCGGATGCTCTACATCCAGCCCGACGAATGCGTCGACTGCGGCGCCTGCGAGCCCGCGTGTCCGGTCACCGCGATCTTCTACGAGGACGACGTTCCCGCCGAGTGGAAGGCGTTCACGCCTGTCAACGCCGAGTTCTTCAACGACTCGGTGTCGGGGATCGGGTCTCCGGGCGGGGCCGCGCAGGTCGGTGCGGTGACCGCGGATCACCCGACCGTCGCGGCCTGGGAAGCGCTCTAACCGCCGCCGGATAGCCCCGCGCCGGCCCCCGCCGTCTCCGGCGGCTCGAACGGCAGCAGCACCCGGAACGAGGCGCCACCGCCCTCGCGATCCTCGACCCACGCACGGCCGCCGTGCAGCTCGGCGAAGCGCCGGACGAGCGTCAGTCCGACCCCGACGCCGGGGGAGTGCCGGGGCGCGTCGGGCCCCTGCTGGAACGGCTCGAAGATCGTTTCCCGGATGTCCTCCGCGACGCCGGCGCCGTCGTCCTCGACGGCCAGCAGCGCCCCCTCGTCGGTCGCGGTGACCGACACCCAGATCGTGGCCGTCGACGGCGTGTGCCGCACGGTGTTCGCGAGCAGGTTCTCGACGATCCGCTCGACCTTCGATGCGTCGGCGCGGACCATCACGGGCCGGACGTCGGCGCGCAGACGCGTGTCGGGGATCAGCTCGGATTCCGACAGCACCCGCCGCACCACCGCTCCGACATCGGTCGGCTGCAGGTTCGGGGTTACGATCCCGCGCGCGAGCCGGTCCAGGTCGAGCAGGTTCGTGACGAGCCGGTCCAGGCGCCGGGCGTTGCCCGCGATCCGCCGGGCGAGATCCTTCGCGTCGTCCTCTTCGAGGTGGACGTCGCCACGCTCCAGCGTGATCGCGAGTCCGAGGATCGCGGCCAGCGGCGTCCGCAGGTCGTGCGACACGGCCTGCAGGAACGTGTTCTTCATCTCGTCGAGGGCACGCAGACGCCGGGTCGCCTCGCGCTCGACCACCAGGGCGCGGGCGAGCTGTTCCTCGGCCTGCTTACGCTCGGTGATGTCGAGGATGAACCCCTGCCAGTACGGCGGCTTCCCGGGGACCCGCACCAGCGAGCAGGTGTCCTGCACCCATAGGATCCGCCCGTCCTTGCTGATCATCCGGTATTCCATCGAGAAATGTTCGTCGACGTTGCGATTGCTCTCGACGTCGGCCGACAGCACGCGGTCGCGGTCGTCGGGGTGGATCGTCGAGGCCCACAGGGTGGGGTCGGCGAGCAGCTCCTCGTCCGAGTAGCCGAACAACAGGCCCTGCTGGGGCGACACGTACGTGGTGCGCGACACGTCGGGGTCCTCGGGGTCGAACTCCTGCTGATAGAAGATCGCGGGGCCGCGCTCGACGATCAGCCGGAAGCGCTCCTCGGCCTCGCGC
This sequence comes from uncultured Actinomycetes bacterium, assembly GCA_963799625.1. GTDB lineage: Bacteria > Actinomycetota > UBA4738 > UBA4738 > HRBIN12 > AC-51. The sequence continues at coordinate 421,215 of CAWCXU010000001.1, forward strand.
AGCTGGTCTTCGGCGGCGCGGCGTTCGCTGATGTCGATCATGAAGCCCTGCCACCACCCACCCGCCACGTCGGAAACGAACGTCGCCTCGTCGTGGACCCAGCGGTAGGAGCCGTCGGCGTGCTGGATCCGGTACTCGGCGCCGAACGGTTCCTTGGTCGCGTTCGCGTGCTCGTTGGCGGCAAGGACGCTCGGGGCGTCCTCGGGGTGGATGTGCTCCGCCCAGAAGTCGACCTCGCTCGTCGTCCATTCCTCCGGCGTGTAGCCGAGCATCTCCCGAACCTGCGGACTCACGTAGAGGGTGCCGGACAGCGGGCCGTCGGGCGGCTCGCGATACACGATCGCGGGCAGGTGCTCGACGGTCGCGCTCTGGACGAGCTCGCTCGCCCGCAACTGCTCCTCGGCCTCCTTGCGTGCCGTCACGTCGAACAGCAGACCCTGCCAGGCTCCTTGCTCGCCCCGGTCCGGCTGCAGGAAGGACGCTTCTTCCTGGACCCACACGTAGGCACCGTCTGCGCGCCGGAAGCGGTACTCGACCGAGTAGGGCCGATGGGTGCGACCTGACTCGATGTCCAGGGCGAGGACGCGTTCGCGATCGTCGGGGTGGAGCCGGTCGGCCCAGAAGTCGTCCGTCCAGGTCCATTCGTCGACCGTGTACCCCAAGATCCGCTCCACCTGCGGACTGAGGAAGAACTTGGCGGGATCCTCGTCGTCGGACTCGCGGTAGACGATCGCGGGGATGTGCTCGATCAACGCCTGGAGGCGCTCGCGCGCCAGCTGGAGCTCCTGTTCGGCCTCGCGCCGCTCGGTGATGTCGATCATCACGCCCTGCCACGAGACGGGCGCGCCGTCGATCCCGCGGATCAGTTGCGCCTCGTCGTGGAACCACACGATGCGGCCGTCCGCGGCGCGCATCCGGTACTCGCTGCGGTACGTGTCGTTGAGCTCGGGGGTGCGCGAGTCCCGCTCGATCCTCGCGAGATCCTCGGATTCGGTGATGCTCGCCCAGAAGCCGGTCTCGGCCCATCGCTCGACCGGATAGCCGAGGAGCTCCTCGACCTGTGGGCTCACGTAGTACATCGAGGAGTGCTCGGTGAATGCGTCGTCGGTGGGCAGCTCCTGGTACGTGATCACGGGCGTGTGCTCGACGATCTGGCGGTAGCGCTCCTCGGCGACCGCGATCCGCTCCGTCGCCTCGACCCGCTCGGTGATGTCGGTGAGGAAGCCCTGCCAGTACGCCGGCTCGTCTTCCTCGCCGCGGATCAGCTGCGCCTCGTCGTGGATCCACAGCGTCGAGCCGTCACCTGCGAGGACCCGGTAATCCATCGAGAACGGGTCCCCGGTCGCGTTGACCCGTTCGTTCTCGGCGACGAACGCGGCGCGGTCGTCGGGGTGGATCACGGCGGGCCAGTTGGCGACGTCGCCGAGGAGGGTCTCGGGACCCTGGCCGACGAGCCGCTCGAACTGGGGGCTCAGGTAGTCGATCGCGACCCCCTGGGGCGTCCCGGGTGTGATCGTCTCGGTGTAGATCGCGGCCGGCATCTGCTCCACCAGCACCCGGAAGCGCTGCTCGGCGGCGCGCAGGCGCTCTTCCGCCTCGTGACGCGTCGACACGTCCATCAGGAACCCCTGGAAGAACAGCAGCTCGCCGTCGTCGTCGAAGACCGGCCGGGAGGTGTCCTGCACCCACACCCAGTGCCCGTCCGCGTGCCGCATCCGGTACTCCTGCGTGCTCTCGGAGACGTTCGAGACACTCAGGTCGCCGGTGTCACGCAGCCGTTCGTAGTCCTCGGGGTGCATCACGCTGAACCAGAACCTGCCGTCCTGCAGGAACCGTTCGACCGGGTAGCCCAAGATCGCCTCGATCTGCGGGCTCACGAACGGCATCGTGGCGTTCAGGTCCTCGCCCTCGATCGGCTCGTCGATGTAGGTCACCGCGGGAAGCGCCTCGACCATCGTGCGGTACCGGTGCTCGGCCTGCGCGCGTGCCGCCTCGGCCTCCTTGCGTGCGGAGATGTCGACGAGGAACCCTTGGAAGTAGGTCGCGTCCTCGCCGCTGCGGTCCTGCACCGGCTTCGACGTGTCGTGTACCCAGACCCAATGCCCGTCGGCGTGGCGCATCCGGTATTCCTCGTCGAAGGGATCCCCCGCGTTGCCTGCGCGGCGGGCCGCGGCATCGACGCGGGCGAGGTCGTCGGGGTGCACCAGTTCGAACCATTGGTCGGGATCATCGAGGAAGGTGTTGGCCGGGTACCCGAGGAGCGCCTCGATCTGGGGCGACAGGAACGCGAGCCGCACGCCCTCGGGTCCCGAGACGTCCACGTAGGTCACGGCGGGGATCTGCTCGACCACGCTGCGGTAGCGGGTTTCGGCGTCGCGCAGCCTTTCTTCCTGCCGCTGTCGGGAGATGGCGGCGCCGAGCATCGCGGCTGCGGTGCGCACGCCGTCGAGGTCCGACAGGACCCAGGCGCGGGGTCCGTCGCAGTCCTCGAACCCGATGCAGCCCCACCACTCACCCTCGACGGTGATCGGGTAGTAGGCGAGCGACGCGATCCCCTGCGCGCGGTACTCCTGCTGCTCCGCCGGGGGGAAGGTCTCGACGTCGCCGACGATCGGCTGGCCGGCCGACATGGCGTCGACCCACCGCTCGAAGCCCGGCAGCCATGGCGAGCCCCGAAGCCCCGGGTGATCGGACATCGACGGCACACCGGGCGCGCACCATTCGGTCTCACCGGCGGCGAGGGGGCCCGCGCCGACGTCCGGGTCGACGCGGACGATCGTGGCCCTGGAGACCCCGGCGGCGATGCCGAAGCGCGCGAGGACCTCCTCGATCGCGTCGTGCCAGTCCGCGGCGAGCAGGAGCCGCTCGGCCGCGAACGTCACCGCCTCCAGAACGGCGTCGCGGCGCAGCGGCGCCGGGCGCGCGGTGCGCGCCGGCTCAGCCATCGTGAACGCTCCGAGATCCCATACGTACGGCGAACCACGTCCCCAGGCCGGGGATGTGCTCTCCACGATTATCGGCGCAGGCCAAGGGCGGTGGAGTCCCGATCCCGGGGGGTCATCGCTGGTCCACCCTGGCTAGGCCGAACGAGTGTTCAGGCGCCGGTCAGGCCCGGGGTCGAGCCGGCAGCCGCCAGCTCCTGTTGGTCGGGCCAGCGCTTCCTGGACTTGATCGCGAGCTTGAACATCAGGGCGACGGCGTCGGGATCGGCATCGGCGGCGCGCTTGGACTCGAGCAGTCCTGCCGCGATCGCACCGTCCCAGATCTCACGGCCACGCTCGGTGCGCACGATCGACAGGGTCCAGCCGTCGCCCTGCCCGAGGCCGCCGAACGAGATGTCGGCGTGTTCGGCGGCGAAGTCTGGGCAGTGCAGGCACCCGGGCCTGGTGAAGCGGTGGCTCTGCTTGAGCGGGTAGACGATCTCGTCGCCCGTATCCGTGTAGAAGAGCAGGCGGCCCTTGATGTTGACACGCGCGAGGTGGTCGAGATCGATCCCGAGCTCCTCCTGCGCGATCTCGCCCATCAGACCGTCATACGTGAAGGACTTCGAGCACAACAGCCCGAACGTCCACGCGATCTTCCTGCGCCACTTGTTGACGCGCCGCGCTTGCATCGCGCCCGTGATCGAGGTCTGGCACCCCATGCCCACGAGCGCGACCTTGGACAGGCCCAGCTCGGCCGCCTGCAGCAAGGCGAGCGGGTTCGCGCTATAGGTGTACCGGCTGCCGGCCGCCGCGAGCACACCCTCGCGGTCGGTCACGATCGCGGGCTCGCAGTCCCACTGCCGCTCGCTGGACAGCACCGACGTCGCCGCCCCGTCGATCTGTCCGGTCTCGAGCCCCCAGATCAGCAACGCGCTCACCACGCCGCCATCCTGGCCGGCCATCAGCGTCTCGGGCGCGATGGCTCGCGCGAGGTAGATCTCCTGGTACGGACCGATCACCTCTTCGGGCGAGCGGGTGCGACCGAACAGCGTCTCGTCGATCTCGGACTCCCACTCCCGGAACCGTGGGCACGCCAGCGTGCAGAGCGAGCAGCCGTTGTCGCCGTGCGTGCACGCGTCGGGCGCGCTCTCCTCGAGCTGGACCGGGTAGTTGTCCTCGTAGCCGAGCACGTGGAAGGGACAGGCGACGATACAGGCGGTGCACCCCGTGCAGAGCCCCGACGTCACGACCTCGTGGTACAGGTCGCGCCACTGGGTGGAGTCGCCCCTGGGCATGGCCCGAGGATACCGTGGCCCGGCGCCGTCAGTCGCGCCGGTCAGTGCGCCGGTCAGATCGCGCCGGTCAGATCGCGAACGAGTCGCCGCAGGCGCACTCGTGGGTGGCGCGTGGGTTCTTGACCTTGAGGCCGCCTCCCAGCAACGCGGTGTCGAACTCGAGGGTCGAGCCCTCGATGATCGGCGCGCTCCGTGGATCGACCACGACCCGCACCCCGTCGACGCCGGCGATCACGTGGTCGTCATCGGCGGCGGCATCGTCGAAGCCGAGCTCGTAGGAGAACCCGGAGCAACCCCCCGCGACGACGCGCAGGCGCAGGATCGGCTCGGCGCGTCCCTCCTTGGCCGCGAGCTGCGCGATCTTGCGCGAGGCGGCGTCGGTCACGGTCAGCGGGGCGGTCGCGGTACTCATCGCTCCCAGGATAGCCCGGTTGCGCCCGGATGCCGGGCGAGGGCCGTTCAGGCGCCCAGGAACGACGCGAAGATCCGCGCGTAGATGCGGGCGCCGGTCACGAGGTCGTCGACGCCGATCCATTCGTCGGCGGTGTGGGCGACCGACAGGTTCCCGGGCCCGAAGATCACGGTCGGGATCGCCGCGTCGTTCAGGTAGAAGCGGGCGTCCGTGATGCCGGTGAACCCGACGTCGGGCGGGGGTGCGCCCGTCTCGGCCACCGCAGCCGTGCGGATCGCGGAGGCGATCGGGGCGCCGGCCGGCGACTCGGCCGCCTCGATCCAATCGCGGATCTCCGTGCGGAGGTCGAACTCCGGGTGCTCTGCCCGCAGGTCCTCTGCCAGCGTGCGGAACGGCGCCAGCACCTTCTCGGGATCCGACTCCCCGGGCAGGGTCCGCCGGTCGATGTCCACGACGCATCGATCGGGAACCATGTTGGGCGCACTCCCGCCCTCGATCAGCGCGGCGTTGACGGTCGCGCGGCCGCAGAGCGGGTGCACGGTGTCGGGTACCACCTCGGCCAGGCGAAGCAGGAAACGCGCCATCGACGTGATCGCGTTCACGCCGCGCTCCGGTTGGGAGCCATGGGCCGCCGCGCCGAACGTGGTCGCCGTCACCCACGCCCCGCCGCGCTGGGCGAGCGCGACCTGCAGGTCGCTCGGCTCGCCCACGATCGCCGCGCCCTGTGTGAGCAGTCCTCGGTCGCGGAGCACCTGCGTGCCGTGGGTGCCGGCGAGTTCCTCGTCGGCCACCAGATGGAACGTCAGCGATCCCGCGAGCTCGATCCCGGCGCGCACCACGGCGGACGCGGCGGCGAGCGCGGCCGCGATCGGGCCTTTCATGTCGCAGGCGCCGCGGCCGATCAGCCTCCCGTCGACCACCTCCCCCGCGAACGGGTCGACCGACCAGGTGTCCAACGATCCCGCCGGCACCGTGTCGAGGTGTCCGTTCCAGGCGAGGGTCGGACCCGCATCGCGCCCGATCGTGGCCAGGACGCTCGGGCGGTCGCCCTCCCCGCGCACGGTCTCGGGGGAGGCGCCGAGCTGCCGGAGTGCCGCGCTCGCCACGTCGGCCGCATCGTCCTCGGTGGTGCCCGGGTTCTCCGACCGGGCCCGGATGAGGGCCTGCGCCGTGGCGAGCACCTCGTCGGCGTCGACGGCGGCCGAAGCTGCGTCGGCTCGATCGGTCGGCATCGACGCGGACGCTACCGGAAACCGCCATCGTGCGCGGCCGCGCTCCGTACGATGGATGGCGATGCCCGATCTCGCCGAAGCGCTCGCACCCGCGCTCGACCCGGCTCCCGCGCCTCGGCCGGAGCCCGGCGACCGCCTGGCCGCGGTGCTCGCGGTCCTCGTCGGCGCCGACGACCCGTCGCTGCTGTTCACCGAACGCGCCGCGATGCTGTCGCGCCACGCGGGCGAGATCTCCTTCCCGGGTGGGTTGCAGGACCCGGGCGACGTGGACCTGCGGGCGACGGCGCTGCGCGAGACCGCGGAGGAGCTCGGGATCGAGGTCGCCCCGGAGGCGGTGCTCGGCGCGTTGCCGTCGATCCACACGTACGTGAGCGGGATCCTCGTGACCCCGTTCGTGGCCCTCGCGCGCGAGCTCCCCACCCTCGTGGTCAGCGACGCCGAGATCGCGCGGGTCGTGCAGGTGTCGTTGCGCGAGCTCGGCGCGATCGAAGAGGAGCGGGTGCTGCGCGAAGAGAACGGCATGACCTGGCGTGGCTGGTGGTACGTCAGCGACGACACGACGATCTGGGGCGCGACCGGCGCGATGGTCCACGCGCTGCTCGAGCTGGTCCGGAAGGAGGCCGCGTGGGCGCTGACCTGACCGCCGAGGACCGAGAGCTGCGCGCGCTCCTCGGCGAGGTGCACACGATCGCCGTGGTCGGCCTGTCCTCCAGGCCGGGCCGGCCCTCCTATGAGGTCGCGCGCTACCTGCAGCGGCACGGCTACCGGATCGTGCCGGTCAACCCGCACGAGACCGAGGTGCTGGGCGAGCCCGCGTACCCGTCGCTCACCGAGATCCCGAAAGACCTCCGGATCGATGTGGTGGACGTGTTCCGCCGCGCCGAGCACACACCCGAAGTCGCGCGCGACGCGGTCGCGATCGGCGCGAAGGTGCTCTGGCTGCAAGAGGACATCGTGAGCGAGGAAGCCGCCGCGATCGCGACCGCGGGCGGGCTCGACGTGATCATGGGGGTGTGCATCCGGCACGTCCGGGAGCGACTGCTGGCCGACCGAGAGTAAGGGGACCGACATGGCGAAGAAGTGGGAGTACTTCGTGGCGCCGTTGCTCGAGCACAACCCCGGCGAGATCTTGAACTCGTTCGGTGAGGACGGGTGGGAGCTCGTGTCCGTCGTCGCCCAACCGACGCCACAGGGGGCCGTCTCGACCGTCGCGTACATGAAGCGCTGGTCCGAGGAGTGACCCTCCGCATCGACCACGTCGTCTACGGGGTGCACGACCTGGAGGCGGCGGCGGCACGGTTCCGCGAGGCGTTCGGCCTCGTCACGACTCCGGGTGGCACCCACCCACGGTGGGGGACGGCGAACCGGATCGCGTCGCTCGGCGGCGCGCGGTACCTCGAGCTGATCGCGATCGCCGATCCGGCGGTCGCTGCCACGACGGCGCTCGGCCGGGCCATCGCCGAGCGCGTCGCCGGCGGCGACCGCTGGTTCGCGCTGTGCCTAGCCGATGACGCGATCGACGACACGGCTACTCGTCTCGGGCTCGCGGTCACGCCGGGGTCGCGCACGCGGCCCGACGGCCGCGAGGTCGCCTGGCGCGGCGCGGGGATCGACGACGAGCGACGCACGCCGGACCTGCCCTTCTTCATCACGTGGGACGGACCGGCGGACGTCCACCCCGGCGCGGTCACCGCCGAGCATCCGTCGGGAGCCAGGGACGTCGCGTGGGTCGAGATCGCCGGCGACGCCGAGCGGTTCGCCGCCTGGACGGACGGGGCCTCGCTGCCCGTTCGATCCGTCGCGGGCGACGTCGGCATCACCGGGGTGGCGCTCGTGACGCCGGCGGGCGACCTGGTGGTGCGTTAGCCGAACGCCTGCGCGAGGTCGGCGATCAGATCGTCGGGGTGTTCGAGCCCGACGGACAGGCGCACGAGCTCCGCCGGGACCTCGAGCGCCGAGCCGGTCACGCTCGCGTGCGTCATCGGTCCCGGCACCTCGATCAGCGATTCCACGCCGCCCAACGATTCGGCCAGGACGAACAACCGGGTGCCCCGTGCGATCCGGGATGCCTCCTCGGCGGAGTCGACCGTGAAGGAGACCATCCCGCCGAAGGCGGCCATCTGACCCGCGGCGGTGGCGTGGCCCGCGTGGCCGGGCAGACCTGGATAGTACACCTGGTTGACCATCGGATGGTCGTCGAGGTACACGGCGAGCGCCGCAGCGTTCTCGCTGTGTCGGCGCATCCGGACACCGAGGGTGCGCAGGCCACGCAGCGCGAGGAACGCGTCCATCGGACCCGGCACCGCACCGACGGCGTTCACGAGGAACCCGATCCCGTCGATCAGGTCCGCCTCGCTCGTCACGATCGCGCCGCCGATCAGGTCGGAGTGACCGCCGACGTACTTCGTCACGCTGTGGACCACGACGTCGGCGCCGAGCAGCAGCGGCTGCTGCAGCGCGGGCGAGGCGAACGTGTTGTCGACCACGACCCGGCAGCCCGACGCGTGGGCGAGCGCGGCGACGGCCTGGATGTCGACGACCTTCAGCAGGGGGTTCGACGGGGTCTCCACCCAGACGAAGCGGGTCGTCGGGCGGATCGCGTCGGCGAGCGCGTCGGCGTCGGCCAGGTCGCACGTCGTCATCTCGAGGCCCCACGGACCCAGCACCTGGGTGAGGAGCCGATACGTGCCTCCGTACACGTCGTCGGCGAGCACCACGTGGTCGCCGGGGCGTAGCGTCAGCAGCAGCGTGGTCTCGGCGGCCATCCCGCTGGCGAACGCGAAGCACCGCTCGCCGCCCTCGAGCGAGGCGAGCGCCCGCTCGAACGCGTCGCGGGTCGGGTTGCCCGCCCGCCCGTAGTCCCAGACCTTCGGCTCGGCGACGTCGGTCTGGGCGAAGGTGGAGTTCTGATAGATCGGGATCGAGACGGCGCCGAACGACGCGTCGGGATCCTGGCCGACGTGGATCGCCCGCGTGTCGCGGTGGTCGGGCGTCACGTCCAGCCTCGCCGCTCGAGCTCCGACCGCGCGCGGTCGCCTTCGGCGACCGCGCGCTCCAGCTGCACCATCAGCCGCCGATCGTGGCCCGGCTTGAACTCCCGGCCGGGCCGCACCTGCGCGCCGCACCCGCATGCGCAGAAGGTGATCAGGGGCTCGGTCGTGGCGGCGCGGGTCGGCACGCACCGACGGTACCCCGCTGCGGGCACGACGCGCGCGGGCACGACGATCCGGCCCTCGGTCGATGCCCCGGGAGCGAACGGGTCGCCGAGCTCGAGCCCGACGAGGCCGGTCAGGGCGCACAGGGCCGCGTCGACGTGGTCCAGCGTGGCGAGCTGCGCCGTCGGCACGTGGTGCGCGCGCAAGATCGCGGCACGCCAGGCGCGCTTGGCCGATGGCGTCTGGCGTGCCGGCGCGAGGCAGCCCGCGAGCACCGTCGCCGAGGCGTGCGGGAACACCTCGATCGCGGTCCGGCGGATCGCGCCGGACCGGTAGACCGGGAACCCGGCGCGGTCGGCGGCGCGGAACGCCGCGATCGCGTTGTGCATCCAGCCGTAGAACGCGTTCGCCTGGCCCGTCGCCCGGTCGGGCGTGTAGTACGCCTGGATCCCCAGCAGTTTGAGCTCCCGCTCGGCCAGCCGGGACCGCTCGCCGCTGCCGGCCCACGCCGGCGGTCCGTCGATGCAGACGACGTCGGGGCGGTAGGTCTCGATCAGCCCGCGCAGCCGCCGGACGGACACGTGCGCGCCGACCGCGGCCACCTGCCGGTCGCCGTCGAGCACGACGACGTCGAGGTCTTTGCCGTGCTCCTCGCCGACGTCGACCCCAAGGGATCGCACGCTCAGGTGGCCGGCGCCTGTCGGTGATGTGCCAGGAAGTCCAGGAGGTCGCTGCGCGTCAGCACGCCGACCACGACCTCTCCGGCGGCGACGAGCACCGCCGGAGCCCGCTCGAGCTCCGCGAAGGCCTCGTCGACGCTCGCGTGCCGCTCGATCGTCGGGATGGGCGGCGCCATCACCTCGGCGACGTCGGCCTGCAGCGCGTCCGGATCGCGGAACACGCGCTCGAGCAGTTCCCGGTCCCGGATCGAGCCGACGAACTGCGCCACGTCGGTGGAGTGGTCGCGCACGACCGGCGCCTGCGAGATCCCGTGCTCCTGCAGCAGGTCGACGGCCTGGCGGACCTTGTCGTGCAGGTCGACGGTGATCAACGTGGGCAGCGGGCCGGCCTTGGCGGCGAGCACCCGGTCGACCGAGATCGACCCCGGCCCCTCGAGGAACCCGTACTGGCGCATCCAGCCGTCGCTGTAGATCTTGGACAGGTATTGGCGCCCGGTGTCGGGCAGGAGCACGACGATCGTCGCGCCGGCGTCGTAGTCGCGCGCGACCGTGAGCGCGGCCGAGACCGCCGAGCCGGCCGAGCCGCCCACGAGGATGCCTTCCTGCCGGGTCACCGCCCGCGCCATCAAGAACGCATCCTTGTCCGGCACACGCACCCACCGGTCCACGATGCTCGGATCGAACGTGTCGGGCAGGAAGTCCTCGCCGATGCCCTCGGTGAGGTAGGGGCGGGGAGCGTCGCCGGTGTACACCGACCCCTCGGTGTCGGCGCCGACGATCGTGATCTCGGGCTTCATCCGCTTGAGGTAGCGCCCGACGCCGGTGATCGTGCCGCCGGTGCCGACGCCGGCGACGAACACGTCGATCTCGCCGTCGGTCTGTGCCCAGATCTCGGGGCCGGTGATCAGCTCGTGGGTCTCGGGGTTGACCTGGTTGAAGTACTGGTTCGGCTGGAACGCGCCGGGGATCTCGCGCGCGAGCCGTTCCGCGACCGAGTAGTAGGACTCCGGGGACTCCCGGGCGACGGCGGTCGGGGTGATCACGACCTCGGCCCCGTAGGCGCGCAGCAACGCGATCTTCTCGGCGCTCATCTTGTCGGGCATCACGAAGATGCAGCGGTACCCGCGGATCGCGGCGGCGATCGCGAGGCCGTGCCCGGTGTTGCCGGAGGTCGGCTCGACGATCGTGCCGCCCGGGCCGAGCAGGCCGCGCCGCTCGGCGTCTTCGATCATCCGGATCCCGATCCGATCCTTGACCGAGCCGCCGGGGTTGAGCATCTCGAGCTTCGCGAGGATCGTCGGCGCGAGGCCGCGGGTGACCGCGTGCAGCCGGACCAGGGGCGTGTCGCCCATCGCGTCCAGGAAGGTTTCCAACACCTGCATCCCTCGTGCCCCCTCGCGATCGCGGCGTGACGCGCCCATCGTGCCACGCGCGGCCAGAAGACACCCGAGGCTGCTCGGGCGGGCCGAGGAAGGACGGTAAGCTGCCGGACGGTTGCGGCCGATGACCCTGTGCAGGGCCATCCGGCGGTCGGTCGGCAGGTCGTGGCGGGTGCGGCGGGGCCCGGTTGGGATCAGCATGAGATCCGAGCGGAGATAGGGGTGCGGTGAGCGACGTCGAGCGGGGCACCGAGGGGAGCGGCGAGAAGCTGCTCGTCGTCGACGACGACCCGTTCATCGCCCGGCTCCTGGAGATCGAGCTCGCGGCCGCGGGCTACCAGGTGCGTGTGGCCAACGACGGTCAGCAGGCGATGGACCAGGTGGGCCAGGACGCCCCCGACCTCGTGATCACCGACGTGATGATGCCCCACGTCGACGGGTTCGAGCTCACGCGGTCGCTGCGGCAGGACCCGCGCACGGCCACGATCTCGGTCATCATCCTCACCGCGCGTGGACTGTCGGCAGACAAGCTCGAGGGGTTCGCGATCGGCGCGGACGACTACATCGTCAAGCCGTTCGACACGCCCGAGCTGCTCGCGCGGGTCCGCGGTGTCCTTCGCCGCAAGCGCGAGATGAAGGACGAATCACCGCTCACCGGGCTCCCGGGCAACAACCGCGTGCAGGAGGAGATCGAGGGACGCGTTGCCTCGGGCGATGACTTCGCACTTTTGCTCGTCGACATCGATCGGTTCAAGCCCTTCAACGACCACTACGGCTTCCCGCGGGGCGACGCGGTGATCCAGGAGCTCGCCCAGATGATGCAGGACGTGATCGCGCAGACCTCGGGCGACGACGGATTCGTCGGCCACCTCGGCGGCGACGACTACGTGGTCGTCGTGGGCTCGTCCGCCGCGGCGTTGGTCGCCGACACGATCGTGCAACGCTTCGACGCGGCGGTTCCTGGCTACTACGACGACGAGGACCTCGCGCGCGGCTGGATCGAGGTCCTGAACCGCCGGGGCGAGCCGCAACGCTACGAGCCGATCTCGCTGTCGATCGGGGTCGCGAGCACGCAGCGGCGGACGTTCGCGCACTTCGCCGAGGTGATGGCGATCGCCACCGAGATGAAGAACTTCACGAAGACCACTCCCGGGTCTTCCTGGGCGATCGACCGCCGCGGTCCCTAGAGCGCGGCGGGTTCGGCCAGGTGGTAGCCCTGGCCGTAGCGAACCCCGAGCTCGCGCAGCGTGTCCAGCTCCGCCGCCGTCTCGATCCCCTCGGCGACGATCGTCATGTCCATCTCGTCGGCGAACGAGATCAACGCCGAGGCGAGCGCCCGCCGGCCGCGGTCGACGTCGATCCCGTGGGTCAGGCTGATGTCCACCTTCACGATGTCGGGAGCCAGCGCGAGCGTGTGGCGAAGGCTCGCGTACCCGGCACCGGCATCGTCGATCGCGATCCGCACGCCGAGCGCGCGGAGCGGCCGCAGGGAATCGGCGAGCTCGTCGTAGTCCTCGACGGGCTCGTGTTCGGTGATCTCGACCACGAGCCGTCCGGGGCTCGCGGCGAGCAGGTCGATCAGCTCGGGGCTCCGCACGGTCCGGTGGGACGTGTTCAGCGACAGGTAGACGGTCGGCGGCAGCTTGGGCAACAGCGCGATCGCGCGCTCCATCGTGGCGAGCTCGAGCTGCGTGCCGAGCTCGATCGCGGCAGCTTCGGCGAACCATTCGTTCGGCGGGCGCGGCGGCAGCGAGCGGAACCGGGCCAGCGCCTCGTACCCGACGGGCAGGCGTGTGGTGAGGTCGACGATCGGTTGGACGTGGATCGCGAGGCCTTCGCCGGCGACGAACCGCTGGATCTCGGCGGCGCGGGCACGGATCCGTTGGAGCTCGATCTCCTCGCGCCGCAGCTGCGACGACAGTTCGAGCACGATCCCGTCGACCACGTCGGCCGACACGCTGGCGCGACCGTTGGCGACCCGATGGATCGAGTCGACGATCTCGTCGCCCGCGGCGCCCTTGACGAGGTAGCCGACCGCACCGGCACGGAGCATCTCCAGGACCGTCGAACGGTCCTCGAACGCCGACAGCGCGATCACCCGGGTGCGCGGCGAGGTGCGAACGATCTCGCGGGCCGCCCGGGGCCCCCCGCCGGCCGGCATGCTCACGTCGACGAGCGCCACGTCGGGTTGCTCGCGTTGGGCGAGCGAGACGGCCTCGTCCGCGTCGGCGGCGGCGCCGACGAGCGCGAGCGAGGGCTCCTGCTGCAGGAGCGTGGACAGGGCGTCGCGGAGCGCCGGCTCGTCGTCGGCCAGCAGGACGCGCACATGCGCGTTGCCGCCCAGGGGAAGGGGGGCGCTCACGGGGGCTGACGCTAGCATCCCCACCGACGGCGCAACAGCACCCGGCGGGAGCGAAGGAGTGGTGGGTCTGCGGCAGGTCGTGGCGATGGGCGGGGGCGGCTGGACGATGCAGGACCCGGTCCTGGATCGGTTCGTCGTGAGCCTCACCGACGCCCGGCGGCCACGGATCTGCTTCGTGCCGACGGCCTCGGGCGACCATCCGGCGTCTGCGGGGTTCCACGAGGCCTTCCCCGCATCCGGGTTCGAGGCAAGCATCCTGTGGCTGTTCGACCGGACGGTCGCCGACGTCGGATCGTTCCTCGGCGAGCAGGACATCGTCTACGTCGGCGGCGGCAACACCGTGAGCATGCTCGCGGTGTGGCGGGCGCACGGGGTCGACCGGGCGTTGCGCGCCGCCTACGACGGCGGGGTCGTGATGGCGGGGATGAGCGCGGGCGCGAACTGCTGGTTCGAGGCGTCCACGACCGACTCGTTCCAGCTCGGCCACGCCGACCCGTTGGTGGACGGCCTCGGCTTCGTCTCGGGATCGTTCAGCCCGCACTACGGCAGCGAGCCGGCGCGGCGTCCGGCGGTGCTCGAGCTGGTCGCGTCGGGCGCACTGCCGTCGGGGTTCGCCTGCGACGACTACGCCGCCGTGCACATCGTCGACGGCGACCTCCGGGAGGCGGTCGCATCGCGGCCGGGTGCGCGCGCCTTCCGGGTGGAGCCCGAGGACGGGCGCACGCGCGAGGAGCCGCTCACCGTACGCGCGCTCGCCTGATCGCGGGACCTTCCTCGCCGGGAACCGGCCCCGACGAACCGACCAGGAGGACCGAGTAGCCTTCGTCGTCGATGAACCAGCCCGTCGCGCTCGGGGAACCGCTCGGCCTCGACGACGTCGAGCGGGTGGCGCTCGGCGCGCCGGTCGCCCTCGGCGACGGCACGCGCGGCCGCATCCGGGCTTCGCGCGACGTGATCGAGCGCGCCGTCGCCGACGGAGCGACGATGTACGGCGTGACGACCGGCTTCGGCGCCCTCGCCGATACGCGGATCGACCCGTCACAAGCGGCCACCCTGCAGCGCGGGATCGTCACGTCGCACGCGACCGCCGTGGGCCCCGACCTGTCGCGCGTCGAGGCCCGCGCGATGCTCGCGCTGCGCGCCCACGTCCTTGCACTCGGGTACTCCGGCGTGCGCGTCGAGGTGGTCGAGCGGATGGTCGAGATGCTGAACCGCGACCTGATCCCCGCGGTGCCGGAGCAGGGATCCCTCGGCGCGTCGGGCGACCTCGCGCCGCTGGCGTGTCTCGCGCTGCCGCTGCTCGGCCTCGGCCGGATCCTCACCGGCGACGGTGCGGAACCGGCGGCCGGCGCGCTGGCGCGCGCCGGCCTCGAGCCGCTCGAGCTCGGCGCGAAGGAAGGGCTCGCGCTCGTCAACGGCACGCAGGGCATGCTCGCGGTCGGGATCATGGCGCTCGCGCGCGCCACGCGGTTGCTGCGCACGGCGGACGTCGTCGCCGCGATGACGATCGAAGCGGCGCTCGGCACCGACGCCGCGTTCGACGAGCGATTGCATGCGTTGCGCCCGCACCCCGGGCAGACGGCGTCGGCGGCGAACCTCCGCCGACTGCTCGCCGACTCGCCGATCCGCGAGTCGCACCGCGACTCGCCTCACCTCGTGCAAGACGCATATTCGTTGCGCTGCACGCCTCAGGTACACGGCGCCTCGCGCGACACCGCGGCGCACGTCGGTCGGGTCCTCGCGATCGAGGCGAACGCCGTCTCCGACAACCCGATCGTGCTGGACGACGGCGACGTCCGCAGCGGGGGCAACTTCCACGGGATGCCCGTCGCGGTCGCGCTGGACGCCCTGGCGCTGTCGCTCGTCTCGCTCGCGTCGATCAGCGATCGTCGCCTGTACCGGCTGCTCGACGCCACCCGGTCCAACGGGCTGCCGCCGTTCCTCGTGCCGGAGAGCGGGCTCAACAGCGGGTTCATGCTCGTGCAGTACACGGCGGCCTCCCTCGTGTCCGAGTGCAAGTCGCTCGCGCATCCCGCGTCGGTCGACTCGATCCCGTCGAGCGCGGGTCAGGAGGATCACGTCAGCATGGGGATGACCGCCGCCCGGCACGCCCGTGCCGTCGTCGACAACGCGGAGGTCGTGCTTGCGCTGGAGGCCTTGGGAGCGGCGCAGGCGCTCGACCTGCGGTCGCCGCTGCAGGCCGGTCCCGCGACCCGGGCGGCGCACGACGCGATCCGCGAGCGCGTGCCGTTCGTCGAACACGATCGTGAGCTCGGCCCCGACATCGCCGCCGCGATCGAGCTGGTCCGCAGCGGTGCGCTCGCGGCCGCGGTCGGACCGCTCGCATGAGGGTCGAGCGCTCGATCGATCTGCCGTGCGGGGTCGAAGAGGCGTGGGCGGTCCTCACCGACTGGGAGCGCCAGGCCGACTGGATGCTCGATGCCGACGCCGTCGAGGTGACGTCCGAACCTCGCGAGGGGATCGGGGTGCGGCTCGCCGTGCGCACGCGTCTGTTCCAGGTGCCCGCGTTCACGGAGACGATCGAGGTGGTCGCGTGGGAGCCCCCGACGGAACTCGTGATCGCGCACGGTCCCCCGATCCGCGGGCGTGGGACCTGGGCGCTGCAGGACCAGGAGGATGGGACGCGGTTCACCTGGACCGAGGAGGTCGAGCTCGCGACGTCCGCGCTCGGGAGGATCGTGTCCGCCTGCTATGCGCCCGTGCTCGGCGTGCTGCTGCGTCGATCCCTGCACGGCCTCCGCGGTTCGATCATCGCCCGCGGGCCGGTGCTCCGCTAGCTCGGCGGCGGCGCGAGGACGAGCAGCACGACCGACGGCTCCGCGGACGCGTTGCGAAGCGTCAATTCGTCGCCCGCAGGCACCGTGACCGACGCCCACTGCCGCATCCGCGCGCGGTCGCGCCCGACCTGGGCCGCCACCTCGCCCGACAGCACCACGACGAGTCCCTCCGAGGCGGCGTCACGCATCGGCCCGATCCCTTGAGCCTCCTGGAGGCAGATCACCTGCGAGAACAGGTGCTCGGTCTCGTGCAGCACCTCGGTGCGCGCGGCGTCCTCGTCGAAGTAGATGAGGTCGGTCACGATGCGTGGCTTCATCGCGCCCCAGGGTATCGGGAGCTGTCGTGGCGGCGCATCGAACCTCGTGGCGGCCGCCGTACCCATCGCCGGGCCCCACTAGACTGCCGCCGACCGTGGCCCGCGAGCCGCGAGCGAGGAGGGATCCGTGACCAGGTTCCGCACGTCGACCGAGTCGGCCCGGGAGGTCGCCGCCGACCTCCTGATCGTGCCCGCGTTCACCGACGGTGAACCCGGTCCCGGACTGAAGGACGTTGGGCTCGCCGATGCGTACGCGGCGGCGCGCCTGTCGGGCAAGAAGGGCGAGGATCTGCTCGTCACCCGTCGCGAGGGCGACCGGTTCGCGGCGGGCGCCGTGCTCGTGGTCGGCGCGGGGCCGAAGGCCGACTTCGATCTGACGACGATGCGACGGACCCTCGGGCGAGCGGCGGCGTCGACCCGCCGGTTCCCGACGGTGGCGACGACGTTCGCGCGCGCCTTCGGCGCGCGCCAGGCCGCCGACGCGGTGCAAGCGGTCGTTGAGGCGATCGATCTCGGCCGATACCGCTTCGACCGCTACAAGTCCTCGTCCGACGAGACGGCGCTCAAGGACTGCACGGTGCTCGTGCCGGCTCGCGCGGACGCGAAGGCCGCCAAGGCCGGCGCGCGGGCGGGCGCGGTCGTGTCGGGGGCGGTGCGGTGGGCACGCGATCTGGTCAACACGCCCGCCGGCGACCTCCCGCCGGCCGAGATCGCGCGCGAGGCGCAGAAGATGGCCAAGGAGGTCGGTCTCACCTGCAAGGTCTGGAGCGAGAACCAGCTCGCCCAGGGGGGGTTCGGCGGCATCCTGGGCGTCGGGAAGGGCTCGGTGAACCCCCCGCGGATGATCGAGCTCCGGTACACCGGCGCCGGCAAGCGCACACCGATCGCGCTCACCGGCAAGGGCATCTCGTTCGACTCGGGCGGGCTCTCGCTCAAGGATCCGGGTGGGATGGAGACGATGAAGTGCGACATGGGCGGCGCCGCGTCGATCCTCGCGACGATGCGCTCGATCGCCCTGCTGAAACCCAAGATCAACGTGATCGCCGCGATCCCCTGCTCGGAGAACATGCCGAGCGGCTCGGCGCAGAAGCCCGGCGACGTGATCCATCACCGGGGCGGCACGACGAGCGAGGTGCTCAACACCGACGCCGAAGGCCGCCTGGTCCTGGCCGATGCGCTCGCGTACCTCGTCGAGCAGGAGCCGAGTTGCGTGATCGACACCGCGACCCTCACCGGAGCGTGCATGGTCGCGCTCGGGACCGACATCGTCGGGGCGTTCGGCAACGACGACGGGCTCGCGCAGGAGCTCGTCGCGGCCGGCACCGAGGTGGGCGAACCGATCTGGCAGATGCCGCTGTGGAGCGACTACAAGGCGTTGATCGAGTCGAAGGTCGCCGACGTGAAGAACATCGGCAAGCGCTACGGCGGCGCGATCACCGCGGCGTTGTTCCTGGCGGAGTTCGTCGGCGACACGCCGTGGGTGCATCTCGACATCGCGGGCCCCGCGTTCCACGAGTCCGCCCACGATCTCGGGCCGGCGGGCGCGACGGGTGCGCCGGTGCGCGCCCTCGTGCGGTTCGTGCTCGACCGCGCAGACTGATGGCCGAGGAGCCGGTCGTCCGCACGGGCCCGGTCCTCGCGGTGTTCGCGCACCCCGACGACATGGAGATCTGCGCGGGCGGCATGCTCGCGAGGTGGGCGGCCGAGGGCCGCGAGGTCCATCTCCTGGTGCTGACGAACGGCGACCGCGGCTCGAACGACCCTTCACTGTCGCGCGCGGCGCTCGCGCGGACCCGCCTGGCCGAGACGGAATCCGCGGCGTCGTTCCTCGGGCTCCGATCGGCCCGCGTGCTCTCGACGCACGACGGCGAGCTCCAGAACACGGTCGCCGTCCGCGAAGCGGTCGTGCGCCGCGTGCGCGAGGTGAAGGCCGAGACCATCGTTTCCTGCGATCCCACGGCGGTCTTCTTCGAGAACCGCTATTACAACCACTCCGACCACAGGATGGCGGGGTGGGTGGCGCTGGACTCCGTGTTCCCGGGCAGTGGCAACCCGCACTTCTTCAGCGAGCACCTCGGCGAGGGCCTCGGCGTGCAGGAGGTGTTCGACGTGTGGCTCGGATGGACCCACGAGCCCAACCGGGTCGAGCCCTTCGACGCCGCGAGTTTCCGCAAGAAGGTCGATGGGCTCGGGCTGCACGCGTCGCAGATCACCGAGGGGATCGCCTACTGGGACGAGGCTCTTGGCAAGGACGCTCGCGCGTCGGGGGACAAGGTCGGCGCCGAGTTCGCCGAGGAGTTCCGTGTCCTGGATCTGAACTAGCTCGCTACTCCTTGGTGCCGATCGCGAGCAGGACGTCGCGGCGGTCGTGCAGCGGATCGGGGAAGCGATCGGCGAACGTCGCGCGCACGCGTTCCAGGAACGACGCCCACGCCTCCTCACCGAGCATCTCGCGGACGAATCGCCCCGTCGCCCATACGGTGAGGCCGTCGACGAACTCGTCGCGGCCGTAACGCCACTCGTACTGCCTCGGCTCCGTCCGCACGTGCCGGAGCCCCGCGTCGAGCAGGACCTCCTCGACGGCGGCACGCCGTGTGAACCGGTCGTGGTTCGGGATCGCCTTGTCCAGGGTCGGTGCGAGCAGGTCGTCGGGCACGACGGTCGACACGAGCTCGAGCCAGGCGTCGGTGAACGCGTCGCGGCCGTCGGTCCAGGTCGTGAAGCCGATCACGCCCCCCGGCCGCGTCACCCGCATGATGTCGAACAACGCGGTCTCGACCTTGACGAAGTGCGCCAGCACGAAGTTGCCGAGGACCACGTCGAACCGGCCGTCGACGAACGGCAGGTCGATCGCCTGCGCTGCGAGGAACTCGATCCCGGGCCGCGTCGACCTGGCCACGTCGAGCATCCCCTCCGAAGGATCGACGCCGACCGCCGTGGCGCCGAGTTCCTGCGCGACCTGCGCGACGACGCCGGTGCCGGTGCCCACGTCGAGGACCTTCGACCCGGCCGTCACGCCGGCGAGCGCGGCGAGGTCTCGTGCGGGCTCCGCGAAGCGCGGCGCGTGCACCTTCTCGTACGTGACGGCGGTGCGGTCGTAGGAACGCCAGTCGTCCATCCGGCACAGGGTACCGGCGGAGGCGAGATGTGCTGTGCCCGATACCCTGGTGGGCCATGTCGAGAGGGCGCCCGTGACCGGCTTCGCCGGCGTGTTCGCGCTCATCCTGGCCGAAACCGTCGCCGGCTCATCGGTCCTCACCTGGGGCAGCCCCCTGTGGAACGAGACGAAGCGCTCGTTCTTCTCGATCTGGTCGGTGATCATGGTGCTGCTGTTCGCCTGGCCGACGTGGCTCGCGGCACGGTCGGCTGCGATCGGCGGTGACGCCGACGCTGCACGGGCGGTGCGGCTCGCGTTGGCGACGGCCGTCGTACTCAGCATCGCGACGATCCTGCTGCTCGCCCGTCAGAAGGCCGCCGGGCGTGTGGCCGCGGTCGTGGCGACCGTGTTGTCGGTCGCGACGCTCGTGGCGATGGCTCCGACCGGGCGGCAATCGTTCGCGATCTCTATGTTCCAGTTGCTCGCGGGCGCCGCGTTCCTCGGCGGCGCGTACAGCGCGTTGTTCCTGGGGCACTGGTATCTGACCGACCGCAAGCTCTCGCGCACGCCCATTCAAAGGTGCACAACGGTGCTGATCGTCGCCACCGTCGTGGAGGGCGTCGCGATCGCGACGGGAGGGTTCTCGGGGTCGGCGTCCTCGCAAGCGTTCAACCCCCTGCTCACGTCGGGCGGGCTCGCGCCGTGGATCGCGATCGGGATGACGACGGCGACCCTGTTGATCGCGGTCATGGCGCGAGCGGCCCTGAAGGGGGAGCGGGCGGCCGCGGTGCAATCGGCCACGGGCTTCTTCTACCTCTCGCTGGTGACGGCGTTCACCGCGGAAGTGGCCGTGAAGACGCGGTTCTTCCCCGTCTAGCGGGCCGGGCTGCCGGACAGCGCGCGCCATATGCTGTCGCCCGTGCAGAGGCTCGGGCTCCCGCTCGGCGCCTCGCGAGCGGAGGTCAGATGAGCTTCCTATCGACCGCGGTGCAAGACGTCCTAGATCGAGGGCAGTTCTGCGCGGTCGCTACGATGACGCCGAGGGGTCCGCACTGCACCCCGCTCGTCTACGTGGGCAGCGGCGCCCGGGTGTGGCTCACGACCTCGCGCCGGTCGGTGAAGGCGAGCGCCTGGCGGCGAGATCCGGCGATGGCCGGCCTCGTCCGGGACGGGGAGCTCGCCGTGACCTTCACGGGCACGGTCCGCACCTACGACGCCTTGGATCGACGGACCTGGGGAGCGGCCGTCGCCGGGGCGACGTCGATCGCCCGCGCGACCGCCGCCTTCAGCGCCAAGAACGCGCGGTTCTTCGCCGGGTACGCGGTCGACGCGCATCAGGTGCCCTTCGCATGGACGCCGCCCGGTCGCGTGTTCGTCGGTGTCGATCTCGAGCGGACGGCGTTGCTCGACGCACACGGGGTGCAGGAGGGCCGTGGCCGCTGGGGCGGCTCCGCGGGCTCGCAGCCGACGTTCCGTCGCTCGAAGGGCTCCGACCCGTTCGCTCCGCTCCCCGAAGGGGTGATCGAGCGGATCGGGCGGACCGGCGACGGCGCGCTCGCCGTGGCCGGCGAGCGCGGGCTGGTCGTGCTGCCGGTCCGTTGGCGCGCCGACGCGAGCTCCCTCTACGCCGCGCTCCCCGCCGACCTCCTCGCGCTCGCCGGCGGTGGCGCGGAGGCGGCGGTGGCCCTCACGGTCGATGCACCGTCGGTCTGGCGGGCGCGCGACATGATCGGCGCGATGTTTCAGGGGACGGCGACGTTCGCGGTCGACGGCGAGGTCGCCTCCGGCGCGAGCTCGCTGCGGACGCTCGCCGCGCAGATCGCGCCGGGCGCGACCGCCGTCGCGCGGGTCACGCCGACCCGCGTGGTCTGGTGGCAAGGCTGGACGAGCGGCAGCGCTGAGCCCGGATGACCGAGGCCCGGTGACGGCGCCCGGATGACTGGCCGCCGATGACATCCGTCGAGTACTCGGTCGAGGTGGACGCGCCACCGGAGGACGTGTGGGCGGTCACGAGCGACCCTCGCGGCCTGCCGGCGTGGGAGCGGTTGATCGAGTCGGTGGCGGTGCCCGCGGCCGGTCTCGGGCCGGGCGTGCGCTTCGCGGTCACGATGTCGTTCGCGGGTGTCCGCGCCACGGTGCCCTGCGTCGTCCGCGAATGGGAACCGCCGTGGCGCTCGGTCGTCGGACTCGACGGGTTGCTCGTCGCCACGGTGGCGACGTCGGTCGCGAGCCTCCCGTTCGATCGCAGCGTGCTGCGCCACGAGGTCCAGTACGTGTTCAAGGGGCCGCTCGGTTCCTTCGCCGCCGCGAGCGTTCGTGCGATCGGGGGAGCGGAGTACGCGCTGCGCCGAGGGACCGAGGCGCAGCTCCGCGAGATCGCCGCCAAGCGGCGCTGACGCCCCGCCCTGACGCCCCGTCGCCGATAGCGCATCATGGGCGGCCATGGGTGTCGGTCGATGGGTCTGGGGCGCAGGGCTCTTCGCAGGCGCCTGTGCAGTGGGCGTCGCCGTGACGACCCACCCGGAGGTCGCCGAGGCAGACCGCGATCTCTTCGATGCGGTCAACGAGGGCCACGGACCCGAGGCGGATCGGGTCTTCGTCACGGTGACCGAGCTGGGGTCCCTGTACGCCTCCGGCGCGGCCGCGGGAACGCTCGTCGCGCTCGGCCGGGGCAGGACGGCGGTACGAGCGTTCGCTGCGACCTGTGCGACGTGGATCGTCCTGCAGGGGATGAAGAAGATCGTCGACCGGCCGCGTCCCCTCGACGTCGATCCGGACGGGACGCGCCAGCTGATCGCCCGGCCGAACGGGATGTCCTGGCCGTCGTCGCATCCGGCCGTGCTGACGACCTTCACCCGTGTCGCAGCGCGGGACCTCGAGGTCGGTCTCGCCGGCCGCGGCGCGCTCTCGGCGCTCGACGCCACGGTCGCGACCTCACGGGTGTATCTGGGCGTGCACTACCCGAGCGACGTCATCAGCGGTCTGCTGATCGGCCGCGCCGTCGCTCGCCTGTGGCCGCGTCGCAGGTCCTAGCGCGGCCCGCTGCTAGGCTCGCGCCCGATGCACACCGCCACCCTCCTCGCCAGCGTCGGGTGGCCGGTTCTCGACCGGTTCCGCATCGGTTCCACCTTCGCGATCTCTCCCCACGGTCTGTTCATCGCGATCGGCTTCATGATCGGCGCCTGGCTGTTCGGCCGGATCGCGGCCGGCCGCGGGGTCGATGACCGCGCGATCAACTCGGTCGTGTTGTGGTCGTTGATCGGCGCGATCGTCGGCGCGCGGTTCTTCTACGTGCTCGCGCACTGGTCGGAGTTCTCGCCCAAGCCGATCGAGTCGGTCTACATCTGGAAGGGCGGGATCTCGCTGCTCGGCGGGATCGCCGGCGCCACGATCGCGAACGCGATCAACATCCGCCGCTTCGGCCTTCGGTTCTTCCAGGTGGCCGACGCCTTGGTCGCTCCACTCGCCTTGGGGATCGCGGTCGGGCGGATCGGCGATCTGATCATCGGGGATCACCTCGGCAAGCCGACCTCGTGGCTGCTCGCGTGGACCTATCACGGCGGCACCTTGGCGCCGCCGTGGAGCTGCCAGGTGGGCGCCCTGTCGTGCACCGCCGACCTGCAGAACGGCACGTACAAGGAGATCCTCACGAACACCGGCGCGACGCTGCAGCAGGTGACCGTCGTCAACGGGGTCCAGCAGAAGCTCGGCGCGGTCGTCGAGCAGGGCGTCGGTGTCCACCAGACCGCGATGTACGACATGGTCCTTGCATGGATCCTGTTCGCGATCCTGTGGTGGTTCATCAAGCAACCGCGCCGTGAGGGGGTCGCGACGCTGCTGTTCGCCGGGTACTACGGGTGCTGCCGGCTCCTGGAAGACTTCCTGCGGATCGACAAGCGGTTCGGCCCGCTCACCGGCTCGCAATGGACCGCGCTCGGCGTGGTGATCCTCGTCGTGATCACCTGGGCGATCTTCGCGATCACGAAGCGCCCCGGGCCGACGACCCCGCCGCGGCCGAGGATCCGACGAACGCGGGATGCGGCCGAACCGCAACCGACACCGACCGGTTGACGGCGCTCAGCGCGCCATCACGGTGAGCGGCTTCCCGATCTGCGTCTTCGCCGCCTTGCGCACCGCATCGGCGGCCTCGCGGAGCGCGACCGCCGCCGGCGACGCCGGCTCGCTCACCACGATCGGCAGACCCGTGTCACCGCCGACCCGCATCGCGGGCTGGAGCGGCACCTGGGCGAGCAACGGCACGCCGATCGTGTCGGCCGCGTGCTGGCCGCCGCCCTCGCCGAACAAGAGCTCGCGCTCACCGCAATGCGGGCAGATGAACCACGACATGTTCTCGATCACGCCGATCGGCCGGAGGTTCGTGCGCTCAGCCATCTTGCCGGCGCGTTGGGCGACGGTGTGCGCTGCGTCCTGCGGCGTGGTCACGACGACCATCGACGCGCCCGGGATGAACGAGGCGAGCGAGATGCTCACATCGCCCGTGCCCGGCGGCAGGTCACACAGGAGGAAGTCGAGGTCGCCCCAGTACACGTCGCCGAGGAACTGCTCGATGGCCTTGTGGAGCATCGGACCGCGCCAGATCACCGGGGTGTCCTCCGGCACGAAGAACCCCATCGAGATGACCTTCACCCCGTGGGCCTCCAGGGGCAGGATCATGTCGTTGAACCCCACGGGCTTGCCTTCCGCGCCCAACATCCGGGGCACGCTGAACCCCCAGACGTCGGCGTCGAGCACACCCACCTTGTAGCCGTCTGCCGCCAGCGAGGCGGCGATGTTCACCGTCACGGACGACTTCCCGACGCCGCCCTTGCCCGAGGCGATCGCGATGATCGAGGTGCTCGGAGCGAAGGAGATCTTGGTCGGTCCCTGCGAGTTCGGGCCGCGGAGCTTGCCCACCAGGGCCTCCCGCTGCTCGGGCGACATCGGGGTCAGGCTGACCTCGACCCGGTCGACACCCATGAGCGGTTGCACCGCAGCGGTGACGTCCTGCGTGATCCGGTCGCGAAGTGGGCACCCCTCGATCGTGAGCAGGACGTCCACCCGGACGTTGCCCCCATCGACCTGGATCCCCTGGAGCATCCCGATGTCCTCGATCGGCTTGCCGATCTCGGGATCGAGCACCTCGCGGAGTGCCACGCGGACCTCTGCCTCGCTCGCCATGACCCCAGTCTACGGGCGCCACCTGGCATCCGATCACCCCCGGGGGCGCCCCAGCCGGGGCCCGGACTGAAGTCGTCCGCCGAACCGGCCGATGGGGAACCGGTGCGGCCCGCCACCCGGGCGGACGCCGTGGACGAGGGAGCACGGGCAAGCCCATGGACGAGTCGATCGTGCCGGAGTTCAATTCCTGGCTCGAAGAACTGGTTGCCGGCAACGGATCCGACCTGCATGTGAAGGTCGGTTCCCCGCCCATGATGCGGCTGGCCTACGGGCTCGTGCGCCTGGACCGAGACCCGCTGAGCCCGATCGAGACGCAGGCGATCGCGGACGGCGTCGTCCCCGAGGACCGCAAGGCGATCTTCAAGGAGCGAGGCGAGGTCGACTTCGCCTACTCGGTCGCGAACGTCGGCCGGTTCCGTGCCAACGTCTTCCGCCAGCGTGGGTCGGTCTCGATGGTCCTCAGGAAGCTGCGGTTCGGCGGGCCGTCCTTCGAGGAGATCGGGCTGCCCGACGTCGTGCGCACCCTCGCGAACGAGCACCGCGGGTTGATCCTCGTGACGGGGCCGACCGGTTCGGGCAAGACGACGACGCTCGCGGCGATGATCGGCTACCTCAACGCGACCAAGCCGGTGCACATCGTGACGGTCGAGGACCCGATCGAGGTCCTGCACAAAGACGAGCTGGCCTCGATCAATCAGCGTGAGGTCGGGCAGGACACGCCCGACTTCCTGTCGGCGCTCCGGGCCGCGCTCCGCCAAGACCCGGACGTGATCTTGATCGGTGAGATGCGCGACACCGAGACGGTCCGCGCGGCGCTGCAGGCCGCCGAAACCGGCCACCTCGTGATGTCCACCCTGCACACGCAGGATGCCACCGAGACCGTGAACCGCGTGATCGACTTCTTCCCGCCGCATCAGCAGAAACAGATCCGGCTGTCGCTCGCCGGCACCCTGCGCGGCATCATCTGCCAGCGCCTCGTGCCGACCGTCGACGGCGGCAGGACGCCCGCGCTCGAGATCCTCGTGAACACCGGGCGCGTGGCCGAGCGCATCACGGACGAAGAGAAGACCGCGGAGATCAAGGAGGTCGTCGCCGAGGGTGGGTACTACGGCATGATGACCTTCGACCAGGCGCTGCTGCAGCTGATCCAGGAGGGCGTCGTGTCGGTCGAGGACGCGATGCAGGCCGTCTCGAGCAAGCACGACTTCGAGCTCGCACTGCAGCAGGCGGGGATGCCGCTGCCCGGCCACGAGGGCCCCGAGCCGACGGCAGACGCGGACACGACGGCAGACGCGGACACGACGGCAGACGCGGACACGACGGCGCCCGCGGGCGTCGCCGACATCCTCGGCGGCGCGCCCACGGGCGTCGAGGTGTCTCGCTAGGTCCCGTCCTTCCCGTTCGATGCGGTCTCCGCGATCGCGGTCACCGCTCCGACCAGGCCGGCGAGCTCCATCGGCACGACGACCTTCGACGACGGCCCGGCCCCGACCTGCTTCAGCGCGTCGAGGTACTGCAGCTGCATCGTCCGCACGTCGGCGTTGCTCGCCGATTCGTTGATCTTCGACAGCGCGAGCGCGAAGCCCTCGGCCCGAAGGATCGCGGCCTGCCGCTCACCCTCCGCGGTGAGGATCGCCGCCTGCTTGGCGCCCTCGGCGTTCAAGACCGCGGCCTCCTTGTTGCCTTCCGCGACGGTGATCGCCGCCTGCTTGGCGCCCTCGGCCTCGGTGACGACCGCGCGGCGCGTGCGCTCGGCCGACATCTGCCGCGTCATCGCTTCCTGCACCAACGGCGGCGGGATGATCTCGCGGATCTCGACGTTCGTCACCTTGACGCCCCACCGCTCGGTGACCTCGTCGAGCTTCACGCGCAGCATCGTGTTGATCTCGTCGCGCTTGGCCAGCACGTCGTCCAGCGAGATGTCACCGACGACCGCGCGCAGCGTGGTCGCCGCGATGTTCGTGGCCGCACCGGCGAAGTTCGACACCTGGATCACCGACATCGCCGGCTCGAAGACCTTGTAGTACATGATGAAGTCGATCGAGATCGCCGCGTTGTCTTTCGTGATCGAGTCTTGGCGAGGGATCTCGAGGAAGAACTCCCGCAGGTCGACCACCGTCCCCCTGTCGACGAACGGGATCAAGACGACGAGACCCGGACCCTTCGTCGCCAACAGCCGTCCCAGCCGGAACACGACGATGCGCTGGTACTCGGGGATGATCCGGATCGCCTTGAACAGGACGAGGATCACGAAGATGACGGCCAGCCCCACGATGATGAGCGCGATGCTCATGCAGGGTTACCTCCTTCCGAGACCGGCGCCCGCTGCCCGGCCGGTGCGTGCTCGTCGGTGATCGCCTCGACGGTGAGCACGAGCCCGTCGATGGACAACACGTGGACTGGGTTTCCCTCGCGGATGCGCTCGCCCGCGGTGACCGCCTGCCACTCCTCGGCCGAGACCCGCACCAGGCCGCCGTTGGGGCCGATCGAGTTCAGGGCCACGCCGTCGGCTCCGACGATCGGGCGCAGCTGCGCCGGCGGTACGTGCCGGATCGCCAGCGCTTTCACCACGACGAGGCCGAAGAACAGCGCGGCGAAGACCGCGACGCCGATCAGGACGGCGGGGGAGACCTCGACGCCGCCCGCTCGGTCGTACAGGAACCAGCCGCCCAGCAGCAATGAGACGATCGCGATGCCGCCCCAGACGCCGAAGCCCGGCGCCTTCAGCTCGACGATGAACGCGATCACCGACAACACCAGCAGCGCGATGCCGATGATCCGCACGGGCAGGACCCCGAACGACACGAACGCGAGGATCAGCAGGATCGTGCCGATCGTGCCCGAGAAGATGTGGCCGGGGATGATCAGCTCGAGGATCACGAGCCCGAGGCCGAGCCAGAAGAAGATGAACGCGAGGTTCGGATCGAGCAGCGTGTGCAGGAAACCGAAGAACCCGCCGAGCGGTTCCTCGTCGATCGTCGCGCCCGCGGTGTGCAACGTGACGGTGGAACCGTTGGCGAGCGTGACGTCGGTGCCGTCGAGCTGCGCGAGCAGATCGTCCTGGCTCGCGGCGATCAGGTCGATCACGTTCTGGTCGAGCGCCTCCTCGGCCGTGATGCTCGTCGCCGTCGTCACGAAGGTCTCGGCCACATCGGCGTTGCGACCGTAGGTCTGTGCGAGTTTCCGCATGCTCGCGGCGGCGTCGTTCGTCACCTTGTCGGAGAGGTCGCCGCCGGACAGGCCGATCGGGGTCGACGCACCCACGTTCGTCCCGGGCGCCATCGCCGCAACGGGAGATGACATCAAGACGAACGCGCCCGCCGAGGCGGCGCGAGCGCCGCTCGGAGCCACATAGCCGATCACCGGCACGGCGCTGTTGAGGATGGCCTCGTCGATCTCGTCCATCGAGGATCCGAGGCCGCCCGGGGTGTCGATCGTCAGCAGGACGGCGGCGTCCTGATCGTCGTTCGCTCGCTGGATCACCGAGACGATGTGATCGGCGATGATCGGGTCGACCACCCCGTTCAGGTCGACGGATGCGATCACGGGTTGCCCCGACTGTGCGTGGGCCTGGCCCGCGAGACCCGGTCAGCATCAGGGCGGCCGCGATCGCGCCCGTCGCCCCCACTCTCCACCTGCGCTGCATCTGTTCGCCTCCTGCCTGCTGGTTCGCCGAAGTGGCCGGCAGGGTTCGAGCCACATGGCGGTTCGGTTGCGAGCCTACGCTGTTGTTGTTGCGGGAGCGAAGGTGGCCCGCCGACGGTGGCCATCGCGGGTGCGGCGTGCGACCATCGGTTCGAAGGGCTCGGCAAGCCCGCCCCGACCTCCGCTCCGTATCACCGGAAGGACCCGCCGTGCAGGGACGCGACGACGGACCGCTCCTCCCTCGGGAGGAAGCGCAACTCATGGAAGGACTTCTCGCCGGTGACGACGCCGCGATCCGTGCGCTGTACGCGCGGTTCGCCCGACCCGTCTACACGATGGGTCTCAGACTCCTGGGATCCCGCGAGGCCGCCGAAGAGCTGACGCAGGACGTCTTCGTGACCGCGTGGCGCAAGGCCGCACGGTTCGACCCGCACCGAGGCCGGCTGTCGACCTGGCTGATGACGATCGCCCACAACCAGGCGATCGACCGCCTGCGCCGCGAGACCGGGGTGACCCGGCCGAAGCTGGTGCTCGTCGACGAGGTGCCGGAGTCCTCGCAATCGGTCGACGAGGACCTCTTGCTGGAGCGGGACGCCGCCCTGCGCGCGATCGCCTCTTTGTCCGATGCTGAACGCCGGCTGGTGATGCGTACGTACTTCAGAGGTATGACGGCGCGTGAGATCTCCGAGGACGACGGCATCCCGTTGGGCACCGTCAAGACCCGTCTGCGCTCGGCGCTGATCAAGGTTCGCCTGGCGAACCAGCAGAAGGAGCTGCCGTGAACTGCGCCACGGTTCGCGACGTCCTGCCGGAGTTCGCGCTCGGGGTCGCGCCGGGCGAAGACGCCACGGCCGTCGAGCTCCACGTCGAGACCTGCGCCGCCTGCCGGAAGGAGGCGGTCGACCTCCAGCGGGCGGCGGCCACGTTCGGCTACGCGCTGGCGGGCGATGGCGCGCCGCCGGCGACCCTCGAGCAAGATGTCGTCGGGTCGGTACGGTCGGTCGCGCTGGCGCCGCGCCCCGTCCGGTCCCGGGGCCGCCGCACCGGCTTCCTGCTTCTCGTCGCCGCGGTCCTCGTCGCGAGCGTCGGGGTCGGGTCGGTGTTCGCGGGTCGCGAGGAGCGGCTGCGGCTCCAGCAAGAGCGCACCGCCCAGGCGCAGGCGGTCGCTTTGCAGCAGTTCGGGCGGATCCCGATCGACTTCGGTGGTCCGAACACGAGGGTGCTCGTCGGCACGCTGGTGGCGCCCTCGGCGGCCGGCACCGGATCGGCCCTGACGATCGTCACCAAGGGCGCCGACGATCAGATGGTCGTGATCGTCAACGACCTGTCGGGGCGCGCGCTGCCGCTGAGCGTGACCATCTCTGATACGAAGGGGCACACCGTCGACATCGGGAAGATCCACGCCCTGGACACCGCGGGCGGCGCCACGATCGCGCGCGAGCTCCCGACGTCACTGAACGGCTTCGTCGATGTGACGGTCCGCGACGCACGCGGACGGACGGTGCTACGAGGCACCCTCGAGGCGCAGACCGCGGTCGCCTCGCCCTCGCCGTAGCACGTCGCTGCGTATCCTTCCCGGATGCGGATCGGGCTCGCCGTCCCTCAGTACGGGTTCTCACTGCCCGGTGGCCAGATCCGGAGCGCGGACGCGATCGCGTGGGCGCAGCGGGCCGAGGAGCTCGCGTTCGACAGCGTCTGGCTCTCGGACCACTTCTTCTACTCGTTCGCCCGCTACGGGGGGTCGGACGAACCGATCGCGGCGCTCGAGCCCGAGACCACGCTCGCCGCGATCGCCGCGACGACGTCGCGGGTCCGGCTCGGCATCCTCGTGGAGTGCGCGACCTTCCGGCACCCGGCGCTCGTGGCGAAGGCCGCAGCGACGACGGATCACCTCTCGGCGGGCCGCGTCGAGGTCGGTCTCGGGGCCGGGTGGTTCGAGCAGGAGTTCGACGCGTTCGGGTTCACCTTCGGCACGGTCGGGGAGCGGTTCGACGCGCTCGAGGACGCGCTCGCGATCACCTCAGGGCTGTTCGTAGGCGCCGAACCTCTGAGCCACGACGGGCGGGTCTGGTCGCTGCATGACGGCCGGCTGACCCCGCCGCCGGTCCAACGGCCGATCCCGATCTGGGTCGGTGGGAAGGGAGGGCCGCGGCTCCTCCGTGCGGCGGCCCGGTCGGGTGCCGGGTGGAACACGGTGTGGCGGATGGCTCCCGACACGTACGCGGCCGCGCTCGATGGCGTCCGTGCCGCCTGCGACGAGGCCGGCCGCGATCCGGAGACGTTCGGTCTGTCGGTCGGCCTGTACGGGACCGTCGGGCGCACCGAGGATGACGCGCGCGCGGCCTTCGAACGTGCCCGGGCCGGGTTCCCGGGTGACGCGATGCGTGACGAGACGTGGAACTCCTGGCGGGCCGACACGTTGAGCGGGTCGATCGAGCAGGTCCGGGAGCGGGCCGACGCGTTCGCGGCGCTCGGTGTGACCGACCTCGTCGTGTCGCCGTGGGCGCTTCCGTTCACGATCGCCGAGCCCGAGCAGGTCGATCTGTTCGCCGAGGCGCTGCGCGGCGGATGAGTCCCGAGGAGGCGGTGCTCGAGGTCCTCGGGGACGCCGACGAACCGCTGCACTGGACCGTGATCCAGGATCGAGCGCTCCGCGCCGGCTCCCTCGATCCGTTCGCGACGCCCGACGTTCGGGGGGCGGTCCTTGCCGCCGTGCGCGCCCTGGTCGCCGATGGCCGCGTGGTGAAGACCGCCACCGGTGTGTACGCGCTCGCCGGCTAGGGCCGGTACTCGATCCCTGAGTAGCGCTCGAGCTTCTCGAAGCGGTGATCCGATCTCACCGATCGGATCGTGCCCGAACGCGAGCGCATCACCATCGAGTACGTGGTCGCGCCGTCGGGCCAGTACGTGACGCCGTCCAGCAGGTACCCGTCGGTCACGCCGGTCGCGGCGAAGAACACATCGTCGCTGGCCACGAGGTCGTCGGTGTGCAGGACCCGGTCGAGGTCGTAGCCCTCCTCCAGGAGGGCACGGCGCTCGTGGTCGTCCCGCGGATAGAGCTTGCCTTGCATCGACCCGCCGAGGCATTTCAGTGCGGAGGCGGCGATGACCCCTTCGGGGGTCCCGCCGATCCCCAACAACAGATCGACCTCGGTGCGCGGCGTGGCCGCGACGATCGCGCCGGCGACGTCGCCGTCGGTGATCAGGAAGACGCGGGCGCCCGCCTCTCGGATCTCGGCGATCAACCCGTCGTGGCGCGGCCGAGCGAGCACGGTGACCGCGACCTCCTCCGGGCGCTTCCCTTTGGCCTTCGCGACCTGGCGGATGTTCTCGGCGACCGGCGCGTTGATGTCGATCACGTCAGCGGCCTCCGGACCGGTGGCGATCTTGTCCATGTAGAGCGCGGGACCCGGGAAGAACATCGCGCCGCGTGGCGCGAGCGCGATGACCGCCAGCGCGTTGGGCTGGCCCACGCTCGTGAGCGTGGTGCCGTCGACCGGGTCGACTGCGACGTCGGTCTGCGGGCCACTGCCCGACCCGACCTGTTCTCCGTTGAACAGCATCGGGGCGTCGTCCTTCTCGCCCTCGCCGATCACGACGACGCCGTCCATCGACACCGAGTCGATCATCAGCCGCATCGCGTCGACGGCGGCGGCATCGGCGGCGTTCTTGTCACCGCGCCCGACCCAGCGGCCGGCGGCCAGCGCGGCGGCCTCGGTGACGCGGACGAGTTCCATCGCGAGGTTGCGGTCGGGCCGTTCGGTCGTTCGCTGGCTCATCGGAGCACCTCCAGGATGTCGCGCGGGTCGGCGCCGTCGGACAGCACGCGGTGCACGGCAGCATGGTACGGCAGGTGGAGCCCGAGCTCATCGGCCAATCGGGCCACGTCCCGGGTCGAGTCGACGCCCTCGACCGTCAAACCACGCGCTTCGAGGTCGCGCAGGGTGGCGTCGGGCGCCTCGCCCGCGCCGACCAGCTCGCCGAACAGACGGTTACGGCCCCCGAGCGAGGTGACGAGTTGATCGCCGATCCCCGCGAGCCCGAACGCGGTCTCCGCGCGCCCGCCGCTCGCCCCGACGAGCTCGACGATCTCGTGCGCGGCCTTGGTGAACAGGGCCGCCTTCGCGTTCTTGAAATCCTCCCCGGTAGGCTTGCCGATCCCGTCGAGCAGGCCGAGGCCGATCGCCGCCACGTTCTTCATCATCGCGCAGAGCTCGACCCCGACCACGTCGTCGGTGAAGGTGAGCTGGTAGGCCTCGGCGTCGAACGGCCGGCCCGCGTCGTGCGCGATCTCGACCGTGGACGCGGCCCAGACGCCCGCCGTCGGAAGTCCCTGCGCGAGCTCGGTCGCGAGGCAGGGGCCGCCCACGCAGACGATCGGGATCTCGGGGAACTCCTCCGCGTAGACCTGGGACATCCGCAGGCCGGTCCCGGGCTCCAGACCCTTGGCGATGCTGACCGCCACCCGCGCGCCGGCGATCGCGGGAGCGGTCTGCTTCGCGAGCGACCGCGCCCCATGGGAGTTCGCGCCGAGGATCACGATCTCGGCGCCGTCGGCCGCCTCGGCGAGCTCGGCCGGACCGAGCACACGAACACCCTTGGGCAGGTACTCGGGGAGCGAGGGGTGCTTGCCGTCCGCGCGGAGCCGTTCGAGGGCGTGTGCGTCGTGCGGAGAACCCCAAAGCGTCACGTTGTGCCCCTGCCGGGCGGCGTGCATCGCGACGGCCGTTCCCATCGCGCCGGCACCGAGCACCGCTGTCCGCGTCACGGGCGCACGATAATCGGGCGATGCAACGTCGGCACATCGTGTGGTTGGTGGTCGCCGTGTCCGCCGTCTCCACGTCGGCGGTTCTGATCCGTGCCGCGGATGACCTGGGCGTGCCCGCCCTCGCGATCGCGTTCTACCGTTGCGCGCTGGCGAGCGCGGTGTTGCTACCGCTCCTGTGGCTCCGCCATAGGGACGAGCTCAGGTCGTTGTCGCGGACCTCCCGCTACCTCTTGCTCGGCTCGGGGCTCGCCCTCGGCTGCCACTTCGCGGCCTGGGTGTCGTCGCTGTCCTACACGTCGATCGCCGCGAGCTCGGTGCTCGTGCAGACGATGCCGATCTGGGTCGCGCTGGCCGGGCCGCTGATCGGGGAGCACACCTCGGCGCGAGGGTGGGTGGGGATCTTGATCGCGTTGGTCGGGACGGCGGTGATCGCCGGAGCCTCGACCGGGGGTGAGCTGACGAACCCCGCGCTCGGCGATGCGCTTGCGATCGCGGGAGCGATCTTCGCCGCGATCTACGTCTTGATCGGGCGGAAGGTGCGTCAAGAGCTCTCGCTCGTGGGGTACGCGGGGTCGGTCTACGCGATCGCCGCGCTCGCGTTGGGGGCGGCGATGGTCGTGTCGGGCACGCCGTTCGTGGGGTTCCCCGCGGAAGCGTGGCTGTTGTTCGCGGCGATGACGGCCGGACCGCAGTTCCTCGGGCACACCGTGTTCAACCACCTGCTCGGGGAGGTGAAGGCCTCCGTGGTGTCGGTGGCGCTGCTCGCCGAACCCGTCGGTGCCACGCTGCTCGGGTTGCTCGTGTTCCACGAGCGCCCCGGACCGCAGGTGGTGGCCGGCGCGGCGGTGGTGCTCGCCGGTGTGGCCGTCACGGTGTTCGCCGAGTCGAGCGCGCGGCCCGAGGTGCTCGCGAGCGGCGAGGGGTAGGGTTCGCGGACGATGCCCGGCGACCGGCCCGTCACGATCGAGGACTGGGAGGCGGCCGCGCGTCGGGCGCTCCCGGTCGGCGTGTTCGACTACATCGCCGGTGGCGCGGGCGGCGAGCGCACCCTCGCGGCCAACGTCGCGGCCTTCGATCGGTGGACGGTCTGGCCGTCGATGCTCCGCGCCTCCGGCGAGCCAGATCCTTCGACGTCGCTGCTCGGGACGCCGTTCGCGTTCCCGGTGGGGATCGCCCCTGGGCGTTCCAATGGCAGGTGCACGCGGACGGGGAACCGGCGACCGCGCGCGCCGCCGCGACGCTCGGAGTGCCGATGTGCGTGTCGTCGACCATCCTGGACGGGCTCGAGGACGTCGCGGCGACCGGCGCGACGCTCTGGTGGCAGCTC
Source organism: uncultured Actinomycetes bacterium (assembly GCA_963799625.1). Classification (GTDB taxonomy): domain Bacteria; phylum Actinomycetota; class UBA4738; order UBA4738; family HRBIN12; genus AC-51. Next base: position 455,784 of record CAWCXU010000001.1, read on the forward strand.
TACGTCTGGCGCGACCGGGAGGCGACCGCCGACCTGCTGCGCCGCGCGGAAGCGGCGGGCTACCGGGCGCTCGTGTGGACCGTCGACGTCCCGACCCTCGGGCGGCGGCACCGGGACGCGCGCAACGGGTACACCCTGCCGATCGGGCCTGCCGGCTCGCCGCAGGAGTTCGAGCCGAACCTGTCCTGGGACGATCTCGCGTGGATCCGCGAGCAAGCGCCGTCCTTGCCCGTCGTGGTGAAAGGGATCCTGCGCGCCGATGACGCCGAGCGGGCGGTCGCGCACGGGGCCGACGCGATCGTCGTGTCGAACCACGGAGGGCGCCAGCTAGACCGGTCGCCCGCCGCGCTCGAGGCGTTGCCGGCGATCGTGGAGGCGGCCGGCGGCCGGGTGCCGGTCCTCCTCGACGGCGGGATCCGCGACGGCGTGGACGTCCTGGTCGCCCTCGCGCTCGGGGCGTCCGCGGTGCTGGTCGCACGCCCGACCGCCTGGGGGCTTGCGGTCGACGGACAGGCGGGGGTCGAAGCCGTCCTCGCGTTCCTGTGTGACGGGTTCGTCAACGCGATGGCGAACGCCGGTTGCCGGACCGTGCAGGAGATCACGAGGGATCTCGTTCGGCCCGCGTGACGGGGGTCGGACCGTCTGCGACCCTGCTGGCCATGGCCGGGATCGATCTGCACACCCACTCACGTCGTTCCGATGGCACCAACACGGTCGCCGAGAACGTCGCGCTCGCTCTCCACCGGGACCTCGCCGGCATCGCGATCACCGATCACGACACGACCTCGGGCTATGCGGAGGCGGACGCCGCGGCGGCAGGGACCGACCTTCGGATCGTCCCGGGGATCGAGTTCTCGGCTGAGTACGACGACGCGTCGCTGCACGTCCTGGCCTACTGGGTCGATCCCGCGAACCCGGCGCTCGTCGCCGAGCTCCAGCGGTTGACCGACACGAGGTTCCGGCGCGGCGAGCTGATGGTGGAGAAGCTGCAGGCGCTCGGGTACGACATCTCGTTCGACCGGGTACACGCGATCGCAGGCGACGAGCTGGTGGCGCGACCGCACATCGCACAGGCGATGGTCGAGGCAGGCATCGTGTCGACCGAGAAGGAGGCCTTCGACCGGTTCATCTCCGACGGGGGACCTGCGTACGTGCCCAAGCACGCGCTCGCGCCGATGGAGGCCCTCGTGCTGATCCGCGATGCGGGTGGCGTGTGCGTCCTCGCGCATCCGGCGATGTGGAAGGGTAGCGGCGCCGTGCCCGACGCCTTGATCGAGGAGATGGCGGCGGCGGGCATGGGTGGGCTCGAGGTCGACCATCCCGATCACGACCCGGACCAGCGCGCGCACTACCGGGCCCTCGCCGAACGGCTCGATCTGGTGCCCACCGGTGCGTCGGATTGCCACGGCGCCCGGTACGACTACCGGCTCGGCGCAGAGACCACGCCGGTCGAGCTGGTCGACGAGCTCCGGCGGCGCGCGCCGAACTGATGCGCCGGGTCGCCGTCGACGATCCCGCCGACCCCAGGCTCGCCCCGTTCCTCGATCTGCGTGACACGCAGCTGCGAGCGGTGAAGGAGCCGGCGGAGGGGTTCTTCCTGGCCGAGGGGGTGCGCACGATCCGCCGCGCGCTCGCGGCCGGATACGAGCCGCACGCGCTCCTCGCCACCGAGCGGATGCTCGAAGATCTCGACGACATCGACGTCATGGCGTTCGTCGTCTCCGAGGAGGTGCTCGAGGCGACGACGGGCTTCCCGGTGCACCGCGGTGCGCTCGCGAGCTTCGCGCGCCGGCCCGTGGCCGAGGTCACGACCGTGCTCGCCGGCGCCGATCGGGTCGTGGTGCTGGAAGACCTCGTCGACACCACGAACGTGGGGGCGATCTTCCGGTCGGCGGCGGCGCTCGGCTGGGATGCCGTGGTGCTGTCCGCGCGGTGCGGGGACCCGCTCTACCGACGTGCGGTCCGGACCTCGATGGGCGCGGTGTTCTCCCTGCCGTGGACGCGGGTGGACCACCGGTCCGGGATGGAGATACTGCGCGAGGCCGGGCTCACCGTCGTGGCGCTCACCCCGGCGGGCACGATCGACCTCGGCTCGGTGGAGCGGCCGACCCGCCGTGCGCTGCTCGTCGGCAGCGAGGGCCCGGGTGTCTCACGATCGTGGCTGGACGCCGCGGACCTGCGCGTCAGGATCCCGATGGCCGGCGCGGTCGATTCGTTGAACGTGTCGACGGCCGCGGCGATCGCGCTGTACGCGCTCGCCTGAGCTCCCACGAGCGGCCGCTACTATCCCGGCGTGCCCGGGGCGATCGACCACGTCTTCCTCGACATCGGCGGCGTGCTGTACGACGACCGCGTCTATGCCGAGGCGTGGCGCCGGGCGCTCCGCGAGGCCGGTGGCTCCTTCACCGACGCGGCGTTCGACGATGAGTACGCGGCGTGCCGGGCGGGGCAGGATCGCTCGTTCCGCGTGCACCTGGCGACCGCGTTCCTCGGTCCCGACCCGGATCTGCGCGCGCTGGAAGCGCGCGCAGCTCGCTACTGGCAGTACCCGCCGTCGGCGTTGCACGCCGACGTCGTCCCGACGCTGCACTCGCTGCTCGACGCCGGCTACCGGCTCGGCGTGATCGCGAACCAACCGTCGCAGGTGCGCGCGGCGATGGAGCGCGACGGGTTGGTCGGGTTCTTCGATGTGTGGGGCGTCTCCGACGACCTGGGGTTGCACAAGCCGGACCCGGCGTTGTTCCACCGGACGCTCGAGCTGGCCGGCGTCGCGGGGGAGCGGACCGTCATGGTCGGCGACCGGCTGGACTACGACATGCGGCCGGCCCGCGCGGCAGGGATGCACACGGTGTGGCTGCTGCGGGGCGAGGCGCCGGACGATCCGACGCCGGCGCAGCTCGCGGAGCCCGACGTCGCGATCGAGGAGCTGCAGCAACTGCCCGACGTGCTCGACGAGCTCAGCTGAGCTGGCGCTGCTTCTGGAGCTCGCTGGCCGCCTTCAGCGCCGTCTGGGAGCGCGCGATGTCGGGCATCTCGTGCCCGCCGGCGAGCTCCTCGGCCGCCCACTTCGTCAGGTCGCGGATCGACACGATGCCGACGACGCGGTCCTTGTCGACGACCGGCAGGTGGCGGATGTTCAGCGACACCATCTGATCGGCCGCCTCGGCGATGTCGGCCTTCGGCCCGATCGTCTCGAGGTGGCGCCGCGTCATGCCGTGGGCGACCTCCACGGTGTGCGGGTCGCCGCCGGCCGCGACGAGGTTGACGATGTCGCGCTCGGTCACGATCCCCGTGAGCGCGCCGCCCTTGTCGAGCACGACGACCGACGAGATCCCGTTGGCCCGCATCACCTTGGCGACGTCGGCGAAGGTGTCGCCGCCGTCCGCCGTCTTCACGTCGCTGCGCATGATGTCGCCGACCAGCATCGGGGCCTCCTCGGTCGTTGCGTGGGGCCGCAAGCGTACCGCAGCCCTTTGGCCGCAGCCCCTCGGCGCAGCACCTCGACCTGCCCCCGTTCGCGTTGACCCCTCGACGGCCGCGGGTGGCATGATGCGCCGGTCCACCGCCGGAAGGAGCCCGCCCGTGCCGATCGAACGCGCCGCCGACCACCCCACCTTCGAGCTCGGCGGCAACGCGATCACGTCGCTCGCCGCTCCGGCACGGGGCTCCGACGAGACGGCGTTGTTCCGGGTCGACCTGCCGGCCGGCGGCGCGCTCCCGGCGCATCACCACGATCACTTCGACGTGTTCACCGTGACCGCGGGGTCGGCGTCGATGTACATCGGCGACGACGTGAGCGAGGTGCGCGTCGGTGACGCGGTCGTCGTGCCGCCGGAGGCGGTCCACCGGCTCGAGGCGGGGCCCGACGGCGCGTCGATCGTGGTGACGATGCTCGGGTTCACGAAGCTCGTCCGACAGGACGACGGCAGCGTCCGTGTCCCACCCTGGGTGAGCTGAACCGACGGATCAGCCGTCCGGCGGGCGGCTCACGCGTTCGATCAGCTCGGCGCCGCGTCCGATCGCAGCCAGCTCTTCGGGGGACAGGCCCGCGAGGCTCGCGGCGAGGGTCTCCACCCGTTGCGACCTGCCCCTCGTGAGGATCCTGCGACCCGCGGGTGTCGCCTCGACGAGCACGCCGCGCGCGTCCGCCGGGTCGCGTCGCCGCCGGACGAACCCGTCGCGCTCCAGCCCGTCGACCAGGCGCGTCATCGTCGGCGCGGCGACGCCCTCGGCGGCGGCGAGCGCGCCGATCGCCAACGGCCCCGCGTACACGACGACCGACAGCGCCGACAGCCGGGGAGGGGAGACGCCGAGCACGTCGTCCTCGATGCGCAGGCGACGCAAGAGGTGCAGGGCCGCCGAGTGGAGCCGATCGGCGACGGCCTGCACCTCTCGCGTTGGGGAAGTCCGCCTTGACGCAGTCATGCGGGTGCGCCTAGGTTGTATTTGCTTAGCCTAAGCAAGTACAGAATCTAGTGAGAAGATGGCGTGATGGCAAGCACCTCGGACGATCTCTTCGGCCTGATCGACGCCGGCGACACCGATGCGGTGCGGGCGCTGCTCACCGAGCAGCCGTGGCTCGCGGCCGAGCGCGACGACGAGGGGGTGTCGCCGCTCCTACGCGCGCGCTACCGGATGGACAAGGGGATGATCGCGGCGGTCCGGCCGCACGTCGAGCGCCTGAACGTGTTCGAGGCCGCGACCTTCGGCGACCTCGACCGGTTGACCGAGCTCCTGGCGGAGGATCCCGAGCTCGTCGACACCATCAGCGGCGACGGGTTCACACCGCTCCACCTCGCCGCGTTCTTCGGGCAGTCGGACGCGGTCCGGCTCCTGCTGGCACGGGGCACGCTGGTCGATCGCAACGGCACGGGATGGATGACCGGGACGGCGCTGCATGCCGGTGCATCCGGCGGGCACGCGAGCGTGGTCCGGCTGCTCCTCGGCGCCGGCGCCGATCCGAACAACCGGCAGCAACACGGGTACACGCCGCTGCACTCGGCCGCCGCCAACGGCGACCTCGAGAGCGTCGAGCTCTTGCTGGATGCCGGCGCGGACCCTGCGGCGGCCAACGACGAGGGCGAGACGGCGCTCATCCTGGCCGAGAAGCAGGACGACCTGGTGATCGTGGAGCGGCTCCGCGAAGCGGTGGGCTGACCGCGGTCAGCTCGGGAACGTGTACTCCTGCGCCACGGAGTCGCACGGGTTGCCACGGCCGAACCTGATCGTGCCGGTGGTCACGTCGGCGACCGACCAGAACGCGGTGACCGCCGCATGGTCCGGCGCCTCGTGGCGGCACAGGGAATCGGGCGCGTTCTCGTGGTCCTGCAGGAACCCGTGGAGCGTGTCCATCGTGATCGACCCGGCCGGCGCGCCCGCCAGCAGCTCCGCGGCGCGGCGGTATCGGGTCGCGGACAGGTTCGCGTATTCGGGGTCGCCCTCGAAGGCAAGCATCGAGCCGCAGACGTAGTGGTTCGTGTGCACCAGGTGGCCGGCGTCGTCCGCGGCGGTGACCTCCGCCGACGTTGCCGACCCCTCGACGTTGGCGACCGCGCCGGACGCGTCGACGAGCACGTTGTTGTAGGAGGAGGCCCGCGCCGGGTGCAAGGCGACGTCGGTCATCCCCTCGAGCGTGCGTTCGCGCAGCATCGCCCGGACCTGGATCTCGCGCGGGATGCCGATCCGCTCGTCGTTCGGGCTGAGCTCGTTGCCGGTCAGGTTCAAGCCGGCGTCGTTCCAGCCCACGCTCAGCCAGATCCCGTTGCCGATCGACAGGATCGTCGGGTCGTCGCCGCACGTGCGCTCGATCGCCACGAGGTCGTGCTGGTAGCTACGCGACATGTCGTTGTTGTGGGCCGTCAACGTATGGCCGTCGGCGGTCGCCGGTGGGACCGCGACGAGATCGCTGCAGCGACCGTCGATCGCGGCGCCGACCTGACCGGCGGTTCGCGGCTCGTACCAGATCTCCTCGATGCACGCGGCCCACAATGCTCGGGGATCGACGCCGACCGCCTCGGCGCAGCCGTCGAGCTCCTCGAAGACCCACGGCAGCAGCGGCCGCGTCACCTCGGCGTAGCGATCGGCGAGCGCGAGCTGGTCCTTCACCGATCGGCCCGGCGGGATCTCCCAGCGCGCGGTGTCGCACTCCCGCTCGATCGTCGCGCCGCAGGCGTCGCCGATCGCGGCGCCGACCTCCGCGTAGGAGCCACGGACGGTGATCAGGGGGATCGTGTGTTCGGTCATGCGGGGATGGTACGGCGCACCATCAGCCAGCACCACACCCGTTCGCCGTCGCGGGTGTCGGTGTCGAGGACCTCGCGGACCTTCCGGAACCCGGCCTTCTCGTAGGCGCGCTGGGCGCGGAGGTTCGTGCGCTCGGTGGTCAGTGCCACCGCCGACGCGCCGCGGTCGTGTTCCAAGTACGTGCAGACCAGGTCGACCACGCGCGTCCCGATGCCGAGACCGACCAGGTCGGGTTCGCCGATGAACAGGTCGAGACCGAACGTGTCGAGATCGGCGCGCACGTCGAGCGACGCGTCGTCCTCGGGCCAGTCGAGCCATCGATAGAACTGCACGTAGCCGATCGGCGTGCCGTCGAGCTCGATGATGCACGCGGTGGTCCGCTCTTCGCCTCGCGCCCGCGGCCCGTAGTGCGCACGCGCCTGTTCGCGGGCAGGCGGCGGGTCATCGGGGTCCCACCATTCGTGGACGTGGGGTTGCGAGCGCCAGCGCGCGATCAGGTCGTACTCGGCGTCTTCGTCCCGCATCGTGCGGACCGAGAGGTCCCCGTCGGTCGCGATCGTCGGCATCCGACCAAGCGTGTCAGAGCGGGTGGCTACGGTCGAGCGATGGACAGGACCGGGGACCGTGCTCAGGGCAGTCGCAGGGTGGTGCGCACGTGAGTGTCGACGTGTGGATGGGTCTGCTGGCTGCCGGCCTGGTCGGTGCGGTCGTCGGCGGTGCGGTCGCCGGCCGGCGACGACCGTCGAGCGGGCCCGACGTGCAGGCCGCGCTGGCGGTCCAGGCGGCCGAGCTGCGGCGCATGGCCGACGCATCCGCGCAACGTGAGCTGACGGCGGAGCAGCTGCGGCAGGGCCTCGACGGGGCGCGCCGCTCGCTCGAGGAGCTCCGTGTCCGCGATCAAGAGCGGCGCGCGACCGACGCCGAGCAGCGCGAGGTGGTCCGGCGCCTCGCCACCGTGCTCGCGGGTGGCTCGTCGAAGGGCCGCGCGGGCGAGCACGTGTTGCGGGAGCATCTCGCCGACCTCCCGCCCGGCATGTTGACGTCCGATTTCCGTGTGAACGGCAAGGTCGTGGAATTCGGGCTCGTGCTGCCCGACGGCCGGCGGTTGCCCATCGACTCGAAGTGGACGGCCCTGGCCGAGCTCGAGGCGCTCGAGGCCGCCGAGGACCCGGTGCGGCGCGACGAGTGTGCGCGTGCGGTCGAGCGCGCGGTGGTCGCGCGAACGAAGGAGGTCGCGCAGTACCTCGATCCGAGCGTGACGGCGCCGGTCGCGGTGGCGGCCGTGCCCGACGCCGTGTTCCAGGTCTTGAAGCGGGCGCACGCCGAGGCGTTCGCCCAGGGGGTCGTGGTCGTGCCGTACGGCAACGCGCTCCCGATCGTCCTGTTCCTCTACGAGCTCGTCCGCCGGTACGGCGACGTTTCGGAGACCCACGCCAGCCTCGCGGCGATCGCCCGCGCGCTCGACGCGATGGATGCGATCGTCGAGAACCGGTTCGCGAAGGCTGCGACGATGCTGACGAACGGCGCCGACGAGTTCCGCACGCACCTCGGCAAGGCCCGGGGGTCGGTCGCCCGGGCCCAGGTCGCCGACGGCGACGCGCCGCTCACCGTCGTGCGGTGAGTCAAGCTCCGGCCACGGACGCGCCGATACCTCCTCGATGAAGCGTCGGCTGGCGTACCTCGTACTGCCCTGCATCCTCGCGATGACGTTCTGCCTGCCCGTCGGCGCGGCAGCGAGGCCGGCGCTCCGGGTCGCGGGTCCGGTGGCATGCCCCGGGTGCTGGCACCCCGGCCGGAAGGTCTCGTGGCAGTGGCAGCTCAGTAGCCCGCCCAAGGCGTCTGCGTTGCTGGACGTGAAGATGTACGACGTCGACGGGTTCGAGACGTCGAAGGCCCTCGTCGGAGCGATGCACAGGAAAGGGATCAAGGCCGTTTGCTACCTGAGCGCGGGGTCGTGGGAGCGGTTCCGCCCCGACGCGAACGCGTTCCCCAAGGCGGTCCTGGGCAAGTCGAACGGTTGGCCGGGAGAGCGCTGGCTCGACATCCGCAAGGTGAAGGTCCTCGCGCCGATCATGCGCGCGCGGGTGCAGATGTGCGCGCGCAAGGGGTTCGACGCCGTGGAGTTCGACAACGTCGACGGCTTCCAGAACGCGACCGGGTTCCCCTTGTCCGGCGCCGACCAGTTGCGCTACGACGTATTCCTCGCGAACGCGGCGCACAAGCGGGGGATGTCGGCGCTGCTGAAGAACGACCTCGACCAGATCCCGAAGCTCCTGCCGTACTTCGACGCTGCGCTGAACGAGCAGTGCTTCCAGTACCACGAGTGTGACGCGCTGCGTCGGTTCGTGCGTGCGGGTAAGCCCGTGTTCAATGTCGAATACAAGCTCGCGGCATCGTCGTTCTGCCCGAAGGCGAACGCGCGCAACTTCAACTCGCTGAAGAAGCGCCTCGCCCTCGACGCCTGGCGTGTGCCCTGTCGCGGCGCCTAGCGCGCCCAGTGCTCCTTCAGGCTCGGGTTCGACCGGTCCTTGTCCGAGAGCGCGAGGCGCTCGTCGGTGATCGGCCACGGCACGGCGAGATCGGGATCGTCCCACGCGACGGACGGGTAGTCGGCGTCGGGCGACCAGTGCCGGTCGACGAGATACGCGTAGACCGCGACCTCGGAGACCGCCTGGAACGCGTTGCCCAGGCCGGCGCTGACGAACAGGGCGTTCGCGCGGTCGAGCGTGCCCGTCCACACGGTGCCGGCGGTTGCCGAATCAGGCCGGAGGTCGGCGATCGCCGCGAAGACCCGTCCGGCCGCCACGTGCACCAGCTTGTTCCACGGCTCGGCATGGAAGCCACGGAGCGTGCCCTCGGCCGATTCCGAGATGTTCCACTGCAGAGGCCGGAACGTCGGCCCGCCGGCGGCCCGCAGGGTCTCGTCGTCGTAGACCTCCCGGAACGAGGCGCCGGGTCGTTCGCTGTCGGATCGCACGTCGAGGTCGATGAGGAACAGGCCTGCGATCGGTCCCGGGGTGATCCGCATCCCGGTCAGCCTATCGACCGCGGCGTCCGCCGGACGTGACATCCCTACCCGCTGTACTGCATACTTACGCACCACATGGATGGGTCGAGAAGGGTCGCGGTGCTTGGCGCCTCCGGGTTCTCCGGGGGCGAGCTGATCCGGCTCCTGCATGACCATCCGCGGCTCGAGGTGACGTTCGCCGGGGCGAAGGGGTCGGTGGGGGACACGGTCGGGGGTTCCCATCCGCATCTGGCGAGCCTGCCGGCGGGTGCGCTCGTGCTGCAGCCCATGGAGGCGGATGCGATCGCCGAAGCTGCGGACCTGGTGTTCTCGGCGCTGCCGAACGGTACGAGCTCGGGGTTGGCGCCCGCGATCCTCGACGGCGGGGTGCCCGTGATCGACCTGGCGGGGGACTTCCGCCTCGCCGCCGATGCCTATCCGCGGTGGTACGGGTTCGAGCATCCCGCGCCCGCGTGGCTCGACGAGGCGGTGTACGGGCTGCCCGAGCTGTTCCGTGACCGCGTGCCGGGCGCGAAGCTGGTCGCGAACCCCGGCTGTTTCGCGACGGCCGCGATCATGTCGTGCGCGCCGATCCTGGCCGCAGGGCTCGCCGAGCCGGGCACGATCCGGGTCGACGGCAAGACCGGGGTCTCCGGGGCGGGCCGGGCGGCGATGGCGTCGACGTCGTTCGGCGCGACGGAGGACTCGATACGCCCGTACCGGTTCCCCGCGCACCAACACACACCCGAGATCGAGCGCGGGGTGGAGCTCGCGACGGGTCACACCGTGCGCGCGCTGTTCGTGCCCCACCTCGTGCCGACGGTCCGTGGCGTGGTGACGACCTCCTACCTCGCAGCTGCCGAGGGCGTCACCACCGAGTCGCTGACCCGGTGTCTGGCGGCCGCCTACGAGCGTGAACCGTTCGTGCGCGTGCTCGCGCCCGGGGAGATGGTCGACGCGAAGCGCACCCGCGGCACGAACGTCATCGAGCTCCAGGCGGTCGCGGACGACCGGACCGGCACGCTCGTGGTCGTCGGCGCCGTCGACAACCTCGTGAAGGGTGCCGCCGGCCAAGCGATCCAGAACGCGAACCTGTTGATCGGCGCTCCAGAGGCGACGGCGCTCCCCACCACGGCGGTGTACCCGTGAGCTCCGGCGTCAACGGGGAGTACACGACGTGACGGGCCCCGACCTGCCACCGCAGATCCGCGAACGCACGGTCGCGAAGGCGCGCACGTTGCTCGAGGCGCTGCCGTTCATGCGCGAACACGGTGGTCGCGTGATCGTGATCAAGTACGGCGGCGCGGCGATGGAGTCGACCGGCCTCGCGTCGACGTTCGCCGAGGACGTCATGCTCTTGCAGTCCGTCGGGATCAAACCCGTGATCGTGCACGGGGGCGGCCCCGCGGTGACGCAGCTTTCGGCCCGGCTCGGGATCGAGACGACGTTCGTCGACGGCCTGCGGGTCACGGACGCCGAGACGCTGGACGTCGCCACGATGGTGCTCGCCGGCAAGCTGAACACCGACGTCGTGTCGTCGCTCGTCACCGGCGGGGTGAACGCCGTCGGGCTGTCGGGCGTCGACGGCCGCCTGCTGCTCGCCCGCAAGCAGGAGGGTCCCGACCTCGGGTTCGTCGGCGAGGTCGTGCACGTGGACGGCGGCCTGCTCGTCACGCTGCTCGATCGCTCCTTCGTGCCGGTGGTGGCCTCGATCGCCGTCGACGAGCACGGCCAGGCCTACAACGTGAACGCCGATGTCGTGGCGGCCGAGCTCGCCGTCGAGCTCGACGCCGAGAAGCTCGTGTACATCAGCGACGTCCCGGGATTGATCGGGACGACGGGCGACTTGCTGTCAGAACTCTCGGCCACGCAGGCGAGCGACCTGCTCGCCGCCCCGGGCGTGATCGACGGCGGGATGATCCCGAAGGTCGAAAGCGCGGTGCGTGCGCTCGAGGCCGGCGTCGGCCGGATCCACTTCGTGGACGGCCGGGTGGAACACGCGGTCGTGCTCGAGCTGTTCACCCCCGAGGGGATCGGCACCATGATCACGCCCGATCTGGATCGGATCACGCCGTGATCGGCGAGGCGCTGATGCCGGCGTACGCGCGCCTCCCGATCACGCTCGTGCGTGGCGAGGGGTGTCGCGTCTGGGCCGATGACGGGCGGGTCTATCTCGATCTGCTCGGCGGCCTCGGCGCGCTCAGCCTCGGTCACGCGCACCCGCGCTGGGTCGCGGCGGTGACCGACGCGGCGTCGACGATCGGGCTGACGACGAACCTCGTGACGACGCTCCCGCAGGCGTTGGTCGCCGACCGGCTGGCCGCCCGCATGCCGGTGGACGACGCACGTGTGTTCCTGTGCAACTCCGGTGCGGAGGCGAACGAGGCGGCGCTGAAGCTCGTGCGCAAGCACGGGCTCGCCGCCGATCGACCGATCGTCGTCGCGCTCGAAGGGTCGTTCCACGGACGGACGATCGCGACGCTCGCCGCGACCGGGCAGCCGGCCAAGCGGGCGCAGTTCGAACCGCTCGTGGACTGGGTGCGGTTCGTGCCGCCGAACGACGTGGCTGCGCTCGACGCAGCGTTCGCGCCGGGCGACGTCGGCGCGGTGCTGCTCGAGCCCATCCTGGGCGAGGGCGGCATCGTCGCGCTCGACGAGGTCTACCTCCGCGCCGTGCGCGACCGTTGCGACGCGTCGGGAGCGGTGCTCGCCGCCGATGAGGTGCAGACGGGCTCCGGCCGGACCGGCCGGTGGCTCGCTCTGGAGGCGTCGGGCGTCCGTGCCGATGTCGTCACGCTGGCGAAGGCGCTCGGCGGCGGGCTGCCGATCGGCGCCCTCGTCGCGGGCGCGGACCTCGCGTTCGGACCGGGCGAGCACGGCTCGACGTTCGGCGGCGGTCCCGTGCCGTCGGCCGCCGCGCTCGCGGTGCTCGACACGATCGATGCCGACGACCTCCTCGCGAACGTCGCCGCGATGGGCGCGCTGTTGCGCGCGGAGGTCACGAGGCTCGCGCCGGCCGGCGCGCTGGTCGAGGTGCGCGGCGACGGCCTCCTGTGCGGGTTCCGCGTCGCGGGGTCGCGGGCGGCGTCGGTCGTCGAGGCGCTCGTCGCCCGTGGCGTGCTCGCCTCCACGGCCGGCCCCGACGTGGTGCGGTGCACGCCACCGTTCACGATCGGGGCCGACGAGATCGACGAGGGTGCGAAGGCGCTCGCCGCTGCGCTCGAGGAGGCCGCGTGAGCACGACCACGGGGTCGCGCGCGCGACGCCGGCAGGCGATCGTGGAGCTCATCTCGGCCGAGCGGCTCGGCTCCCAGGAAGAGATCCGCGCCCGGCTCGCGACCCTCGGGCTCCAGGCGACGCAATCGACGATCTCGCGTGATCTCGAGGAGCTCGGCCTCGCGCGGGTGCACGACGCCGACGGTGTCCGGTACGTGCTGCCCGAGGCCGCGGGCACCCCGTCGTCGGCGCGGCTGCGTCGATTGCTGGTGGAATTCGCCGTCGCGTTCGTACGGACCGACGTCGGGCTGATCGTCCGCACCCCACCGGGCGCGGCCAACGTCCTTGCGGAGGGGATCGACCGAGCGGGGCTCCCCGAGGTCGCCGGCACGATCGCCGGCGACAACACGATCTTGATCGTCGGGCGCGAAGGCGTCGGCGCGACGGCGATCGACGACACCCTGACCGACATCATGGAGGCGACGAAGGATGGTTGAGAAGGCGGTCCTCGCGTACAGCGGGGGTCTGGACACGTCGGTGACGATCCGGTGGCTCGCCGAGCGCGGCTTCGAGGTGCACGCGGTCGCGGTGGACGTCGGGCAGCACGAGGACTTCACCCAGATCGTCGACCGAGGCCGGCGCGCCGGCGCCACGAGTGTGCGCGTCGCCGACGCCGTCGACCGGTTCGCCGCCGAGTACCTCGCGCCCGCGATCAAGGCGAACGGCATGTACGAGGGGAAGTACCCGATGGTCTCGGGCCTCGCCCGCCCGTGCATCGCGGAGGAGGTGATCGGGGTCGCCCGCGCGGTCGGCGCGTCGACGGTCGCCCACGGATGCACGGGCAAGGGCAACGACCAGGTCCGGTTCGAAGTCTCGTTCGCCGTGCTCGCCCCCGACCTCGACGTGCTCGCGCCCATCCGCGACGACACGATCGCGCGGGAGAAGGCGATCGCGCTCGCCGCGGAGTGGGACATCCCGGTCACGAGCGTCGCGACGGTCTACTCGATCGACGAGAACCTGTGGGGCCGCACCGCCGAATGTGGCCCGCTCGAGGATCCGTGGGTCGCGCCGCCCGAGGACGCGTTCGAGCGAACGGCGGCGCCGGCCGACCGTCCGGCCGAGCCTGCGGAGGTCGTCGTCACGTTCGATCGCGGCGTGCCGGTGGCGCTTGACGGCGAGACCCGGTCGCTTCCCGACCTGATCCGTGCGCTCGATGCGCTCGCGGGGAGCTACGGCTTCGGGCGCGTCGACATGATCGAGAACCGCCGCGTCGGCATCAAGAGCCGCGAGATCTACGAGGTGCCGGGCGCGCTGTCGATCATCGCTGCGCACCGAGCGCTGGAGGACCTCACGCTCGAGCGTGATCTCGCCCACCACAAGCCGGGCATCGAGGCCCGCTGGGCCGACCTCGTGTACGACGGACAGTGGTTCTCCCCGCTGCGCGATGCGCTCGACGCCTACATCGACGCGACCCAGGTCTCGGTGAGCGGTGAGGTGCGGCTCCGCTACGAACCTGGGTCGTGCACCGTCGTGGGGCGTCGGAGCGAGCACTCGCTGTACGACCTGTCGCTCGCGACCTACGGGGCGGCCGACGCGTTCGACCAATCCGACTCGCGGGGCTACGTCACGCTGTACGGGCTGCCGCTCAAGGTCTGGTCGGCGAAGCAACGCTCGAACCCATGACGGAGGGGTCCGGCGAGCTCTGGGGTGGCCGGTTCTCCGGGGTACCCGCTCCGGAGGCGCAGGCGTTGGGCCGCTCGCTCGAGGTCGACGCACAGCTCGTCTCGGAAGACGTGCGGGCGGGGATCGCTCACGTCGGCGCGCTTCGCGACGCCGGCTGGCTGACGGACGACGACGTGCGGCGTCTGACGGAGGCGCTCGAACGGGTCCGCGACGCGATCCTCGCGGGAACGTTCGCGTTCGATCCCGCCGACGAGGACATCCACTCGGCCGTGGAGCGCGGCGTCACCGATCTGCTCGGCGACCTCGGCGCGAAGCTCCATGCCGGCCGATCGAGGAACGACCTCGTCGCGACCGACGTCAGGCTCCACCTCCTCACCGTCCAGGCGACGGTGAGCGCAGACGTGCGCGAGCTCGGCCGCGTGCTCGTCGAACGTGCACGCGCGCACGCCGCCGACCCGATGCCCGGATCGACCCACGTCCGGCCCGCGCAACCGATCACGCTCGGGCACCATCTCTGCGCGCACGCGTGGGCGCTGGCTCGCGACCTGGAGCGGTTCGCCGACTGGCGGCGCCGCGCGTCCGTCTCACCGCTCGGCGCGGGGGCACTCGCGACGTCGACGCTCGGTCTGGACCCGGTGGCGACGGCGGAGCGGCTGGGCTTGGACCGAGCGTTCGACAACTCGCTGGACGCGGTGAGCGATCGCGACGTGCTCCAGGAATGCGTGGCGGTCGCCGCGATCTGCGCGACGCACCTGTCGCGACTCGCCGCCGACCTCCTGCGGTGGACCGACCCCGCGCTCGGATGGGCGGAGCTGGACGACGCCTACTCGACCGGTTCGAGCATGATGCCGCAGAAGCGGAACCCGGACACCGCGGAGCTGGCGAGGGCGAAGGCGGCCAGGATCACGGGCGACTTCGTGACGCTCGGCGCGATGCTCCAGGGGTTGCCGCTCGGCTACCAGCGCGACCTGCAAGAGGACAAAGAGCCCGCGTTCGACGCGATGGCCACGCTCCTCGGGGTCACCCAGGCGCTACGCGGCGCGGTCGCGACGCTGCGGATCGACACGGCGGCGATGCGGGAGGCGTGCGCGGATCCGGGCCTCTACGCGACCGACGTCGCGGAAGCGCTCGTGAAGACGGGCGTGCCGTTCCGCGAGGCGCATCGCCGCACGGGGGAGTTCCTCAAGCGGCTCGACGCCGACGGGAGGATCCTTCGCGACGCCACCCCGCAGGAGTGGGAGGCGTTCGGCGTTCCGGCGGGCGGTGCGTTGCTGGACCCCGACGCGTCGATCGCGGCGCGTCCCGGTCCCGGCGGCCCGTCGCCGACGAGCGTCGTGCGTCAGTGCGACGCGCTCGACGCGATCCTCGGGCCGCAACCACCGTAGCCCGGGGACGGTGGAGGCCGCCGGCGAAGCCGGCGGCCTCCGTTGGTTCTGGGTGTGTCTCGTCGGCTAGCCGACGAGACGCACGTTCGCGGCCTGTGGGCCCTTCTGCCCGTCGGTCACGTCGAACTCGACCGCCTGCCCCTCTTCGAGGTTTCGGTAGCCCTCACCCGTGATCGCGGAATAGTGCACGAACACGTCGGGACCACCATCCTGAAGGATGAAGCCGAACCCCTTCTCGGGGCTGAACCACTTCACGGTTCCTGTCGCCACTGGCGATTCCCCCCTTCCTCGGCCCGGCCGGGCGTGGTGCAGATGCGGTGCCCGCCGGCCTCCGGCGCCGGAACGCCGGTGAGGGAACTGCTTCCAGTGCGAACTGCGATGCGGAACCCTCGCGGGGAACCATACCTGACCCGGCCGGATCGTTCCATCGGGGTCCGACCTTCCACCAGGGTTGGGCTGCGGGGCACCTCAGCCGGCCGGGGTCATGCCCGTGGGTCCCGCTAGGCTGGCGTTATGGAGCGGACATTCGCCTCGGCGCTCGTGCTGATGGCCCACCCGGACGACGGGGACTTCATGTGCGGCGGGACGGTCGCCGCCTGGGTCCGGGCCGGGACCGAGGTGCACTACGTCATCATCACGGACGGGTCCGCGGGCTCGAACGAGCCGGGGAAGACGCGGGCCGAGATCGCACCGGTGCGCGAGCGGGAGCAGCGCGCCGCGGCCGAGATCTTGGGCGTGAAGAGCGTGACGTTCCTCGGCGAGGTCGACGGCACGTTGGAGGTGAACCTCGACACCCGCCGCAAGGTCTGCCGAGAGGTCCGCCGCCTGCGCCCCGAGGTGATCGTCGCGCCCGATCCCTCACGGCTGTGGTACGGCAGCGAGTACGTGAACCACTGGGACCACAAGCAGGCCGGGCTGCTCGCGCTCACCGTGGTGATGCCCGACGCGCCGACACGGCCGATGTTCCCCGAGCTGCTCGACGAGGGGCTCGAGCCGTTCGAGGTGCCGAACCTGTGGCTCGCGACCGCGGACGCCGACACCTTCATCGACATCTCCGGCTCGATCGACACCAAGATCGAGGCGCTCAGGGCCCACGTATCCCAGGGCACCGCGGACGCCGAACCGCGGATCCGGGAACGGGCCGAAGCCGTTGCGGCGCTGTCGGAGAAGGGGTATGGGTACGCGGAGGGGTTCAAGGCCCTCCGGTTCGTTGACGACGAGGAACGGGAGCCCGCTCGATGAGCGAGGGTGACCCCATGGACGAGAGCTTCCCCCTTCCCGAAGAGCCGTACGAGCTCACCGAGGACGAGCGCGCCGATATCGCGGCCGATCTCACCGACCTCGCGCAGATGCACTCGATCTTCTCGGTGCAAGGGGTCAAGGGCGTCGTGATCGCCTGCCAGGAGTGCCGGCAGAACCACTTCTACGAGTGGGCGCTGCTGACGGACAACCTGCAGCACATGCTCGACACCGGTGAGCCGCGGATGCACGAGCCCGCGTGGGACATCGACGAGACCGAGTACATCCAGTGGGACTACGGCAAGGGCTTCGTCGACGCGCTCGTCGACAACGGGATCGAGCCGGGCCGCCAGGTCGGCCTGACCGCGTGCCCGTACTGCGAGACCCCGTTCGACGCCGCGTTCCGGTACTGCCCCTCCTGCGGCAAGCAGCTCGCGGTGATCCGGCTGTTCAACGAGCTGCTCGACCGCGGCGTCGAGGAGCGCGAGGCCCGGACGATGCTCGTGCGCGCCGGCTTCGAGCCCTTCTGATCGGTGTCTCGCAGCAGGGGCGTCACGCCGGTATCCTGCGCGCGATGAGCACCATCACCACCCTGAACTGGTTGCTGTTCCTGCACATCGCCTCGGTGCTCGCGTTGCTCGGAACTCACGGCGCCTCGATGGCGGTGCTCTACGGGATCCGCAAGGAACGCGACCGCGCCCGGATCATGGCGATGGTGCAGCTCTCGGGGCGCACGACCGTGCCGATGTACGTCTCGATCCTGCTGATCGTGCTGTTCGGCTCGTTGCTCGCGTTCAAGTTCCACATGTGGGGTGAGAAGTGGTTGTGGGTGTCGATCGCGATCCTCGTCGTGACGATCGGGCTGATGACCGCGGTGGCCAAGCCGTACTTCGCCAAGGTGAAGGAAGCCTGTCAGCTTCGCCCCTCCGGCGTGCCGCGGATCTCCGACGAGGAGCTCGGCGACGTGCTGACCTCGCCGCGCGCGCACCTGATCAGCGCGATCGGGGTGCTCGGGTTGTTGGCGATCCTCTACCTGATGATCTTCAAGCCGTTCTGAGACGGCTCAGGCGGGCGGCAGCGGGCGCGCCGCCGGGCCGTTCACGACCTCGCCCATCTCGTTGAAGCGCGAGCCGTGGCACGGGCAGTCGAACGTGTGCTCCGCCGGGTTCCAGCCGATCGTGCAGCCGAGGTGGGTGCAGCGCGCGGAGAACAGGTGCTGCCCGCCCTTCTTGTCGACGAAGACCGCGAGCTTCTCGCCGCGCTTCTCGATCACGCCGCCCTCGCCGGGGGCGAGCTCCGACGCGATCTGGGCGACCGTGCGGCACAGCAGGACGTCGCGGTCGGCGCCCTCGACCACCGTCTGCGGCACCGAGCCGAGCAGGAAGCCCTTCGCGCCCTGCAGGCCCTTGTTCCCGACGACGACCAGGTCGGCGTCGACCTCCTCGGCGGTGCGCAGGATCAGGTCCGCGGGGTCGCCCTGCAACAGCTTCATCTCGGTCTCGATCCCGCGGCCGTAGACCTCGATCGTGTCCTCCATCACGAGCTTGCCGGTCGACGGGTGCCCGATGAACACGAGCGTGACCGACGACAGGAGCTCGCGTGCGAGGTCGAACCCCTTGCGTGCGGCTCGATCGGCGGTGGCCGAGCCGTCGCTCGCGATCACGATCCGGCCGTAGGGCGCGTGCGCGTCGCGACGCCGCGCGGGCGCGACGAGGAGCAGGTCGCAGGGCGCGTGGTGGGCGAGCCAACGCCCGAGCTCGGAGATCGGCTGGCCGTCGCCGCGCGCGATCGCGATCAGGCCGGCGTCGAGCTCGTCGGCCGCGGCCACGAGCGCGTCGCCCGCCCGACCGACCACCGCCTCGGACGAGAGCTTCGACGCGCGCATCCCGGCCGCCTCGGCCGCCTCCAGCGCGCCCGAGAGGATGTCCTGCGCCTGGTCGGGGGCCGGCGATCCCGTGATCGCGGTGAGCTTCGCCGATACGGCGCGCGCGATCGTGGCCGTGGTCTCGCCCGCCCGCCCCGCGGCGGGCGACCCGTCGGTGCCGAGCACGATCCGTCCCCACATGGACCCGGGAGGTTAGCCCGAGATGGGCCGCTCCAGCACGCAATCCTCGGGGAGCTTGTCCTCGCGCATCCGCAGGAACACCGGCGCCCGCATCTTGCGGGTGCTCTTCGTCATCTCGAGGTAGGTGACCTCGCAGACGAGCTTCGGATCGACGAACACGGCGCCCTTGGCCGAACGGAGCTCCTGGACCGCGGGCTCGTCGCGGACCAGTCCGCCGAGTTGCTCGAGCACGCCGGCGAGCAGCGCGTCGGTGAACCCCGAGCCCACCTGACCGACCCAGTGCAGCTCGCCGTCGACGTAGGCGCCGAGGAGCAGGGCGCCGAACGTCTCGCCGCGGCCGCCCTGGCCCGGCGTGAAGCCCAAGACGACGCAGTCCTGTGTCTGGCGGACCTTGATCTTGCGCCACGCGTCGGTGCGACGCCCCGGCACGTACGGGGACCCGAGCCGCTTGGCGACGACGCCTTCGAGCTGCTGCGCCTTGGCCGCCTCGAACATCACCGAGCCTTCGCCGACGATGTGGGTCGTGACGTGCAGCCGTGGGTCCTCCTCCACGATGTAGCCGAGGAGCTCGCGCCGCTTCTCGAGCGGCAGCCCCGTGACGTCGCGCCCGTCGAGCCACAGCAGGTCGAACACCACGAGCGAGACGGGGATCCGGGTCCGGGCACGGTCGATCTCCCGCGGGTTCACGAGGTTCATCCGCTGCTGCAAGACCTCGAAGGAGTTCTTCCCGTCCGCGTCCACCGCGACGATCTCCCCGTCGATCACGGCGTTCACCTCATCGATCAGCTCGTGGATCATGTGGAGCTCGGGGTACGTGTCGGTGACGACCCGTCCCGTGCGCGAGCGCAGCACCGTCTCGCCCGTCGAGAGCTCGGCGAGACATCGGATCCCGTCGAGCTTCGGCTCGAACCACCAGCCGTCGTCGTCGAAGGCCTGGTGGCCGCCCTCGGCGAGCATCGGGCGGAACGACGGCGGCGAGGCGATCAGCGGGGCGGTCTGCGCGCTCGCGAGGAACGCGAGCCAGTCCGTCCGTGTCTTGACGAAGTGGAACTCCAGGTTCGGGTACCGCCGCCCGTGGAGCCGGAACGAGACCTTCGTGTCGGTCCACTCCACCGGTTCGTACCACCCGTCGTCGAAGATGCGCACCTCGCCGGCTCCGTAGTGGCCTTCGGGGATGGTGCCCTCGAACTTCCCGTATTCGAGCGGGTGGACCTCGGTGTGGACCGCCAGGCGTTTGTCGCCCTTGGTGGTCGGGAGGCCCTTGGGGACGGCCCACGAGGGCAGCCCGCCGTCGTGCTCGAGCCGGACGTCGTAGTGCAGCCGCGTCGCCCGGTGCTTGTGGATCACGAACGACGTGCCGGTGCCGACGTCCTCGCCCGGGGCCGGCTCCGTCGTTCCCTCCGCACCGAACTCGCGCCGCCGGACGTACTCGAACAGGGCCGGGTCCTTCGACGCGAGCGCGATCTCATCCGACGACTTCGCCGCGACGGCGCTCGACGCGGTCCGCGGCAGCGGCCCGCTCGGGTCCTCCTCGGGCTCCACGCCGAGCGCCTCCATCGCCGGCGCGAGGTCGTTGTACGGGCCCTCCCGCACCGGCGCCCACCGGTCGCCGACCTCGGCGAAGCGTTCCCAGACGTTGTCGATCCGGAAGTCCTGGGGCTCGAAGCCGCCGGCCGCGACCTCGTCCCACGTGAGCGGCGTCGAGACCGGCGCGCGCAGCTCGGGTCGCAGCGAATAGGCGGCCGCGATGTTGGCGCCCTGCCGGTTCATGTTGTGGTCGATGAAGATCTTGCCGGTGCGGTCGGCGATGCGCCAGGCCATCGTCACGCGGTCGGGGTCGGCGCGGCCGATCATCCGCCCGCACGCGCCGACGAACGCCCGTACCTCTCCGTAGGTCCACCGTCCCGCCTCGATCGGGACGTAGATCTGCAGCCCGGTCGCGCCGCTCGTCTTCGGGTAGCCGGTCAGGCCGAGCTGGTCGAGCACGACCTTCACGTGCCGCGCGACGGTGAGCACGTCCTCGTAGGTGTAGGGCGGGAACGGGTCGAGGTCGAAGAACAGGTAGTCGGGGTGCTCCGTGTCGCCGCAGCGCGAGTGCAGCGGGTGCATCTCGATCGCCCCGAGGTTCGCGACGAACAGCAGCGTCGAGAGGTCGTCGATCGTGAGGTAGTCGATCCTGCCTTCCTTCGCGTCCTCGGACAGCACCGTGCAGCGATGCACCCAGTCGGGCGTGTGCGACGGCGCGGTCTTCTCGTAGAAGGAGTCGCCGTCCATCCCGTTGGGCATCCGCTTCATCGTCAGCGGGCGTCGCTCGAGGTGGGGGAGCAGCAGGTGGGCGACGTTGAAGTAGTAGGCGAGCAGGTCGCCCTTCGTGTAGCCCTCCTCGGGCCAGAAGATCTTCGTGAGGTTCGACAGCCGCAGCTCCCGCTCGGGGAGCGTCACCCACCAGACCTCGGCGGTCTCCCGGCGGACCGGGAGCGCTTGGGGGAACGCCACGGTGACGGCCTCGGAGGCCGTCCGGCTCTTCCGCTTCGGCATGGCGTCGATGGTAGAGACTGCGGGCAACCCGCGAGCATGGAGACGAACATGGACGAACGATCGCTCGAGATGGATGCGTGGCTTGCCACCCTTGCGGCGACCCTCGGGGTGGATCCGCTTCGCGAGGACCAGGTGATGGAGCTGCTGGGGGTCGCTCGCGACGTGGCGCACGGCGTGGAGCGCCGGGCGACGCCGCTCGCGACCTTCCTCCTCGGCGCGGCCACGCAACGGCGGATCGGCCATGGGTCGACGGCCCCCGACGCCTTCGACGCCGCCCTGGCCGAGCTCCGAAGGGTGATGCCCGAGCCGTCCGGCGGCTGAGCGCCCGGTTTCCATCGGGGGTAGGCCCGCCCGGTTTCCACGTCGGAGGCTCGGGGTAGGCTCGCCCGGTTTCCACGTCGGAGGCTGGGGGTAGGATGGTCGTTCGCGCAGGCAGATGACCTGCGACGCCGGGGGGAGACGATCATGCCGCGAGCCATGTGGAAGGGGGCCATCAGCTTCGGCCTCGTGACGATCCCGGTCGCCGTCTACCCGGCGACCGAAGAGAAGACGCTCCGCTTCAACCAGCTCCACGACGAGGACGGCGGGCGCGTCCGGTACAAGCGCGTGTGCGAGAAGGACGGCGAAGAGGTCACCTTCGAGCACATCGTGAAGGGCTACGAGGTCGAGAAGGACCGCTACGTCGTGCTCACCGACGACGACTTCGACGCCGTGCCGGTGGCGTCCTCGCGCGCGATCGACATCGTGCAGTTCGTCGAGATCGACGAGATCGATCCGATCCTGTTCAAGAAGAGCTACTACCTGGTGCCCGAGGAGACGGGCGCGAAGGCGTACGCGCTGCTGCGCGAGGCGATGCGCGAGGACGACCGCGTCGGGATCGCCAAGGTCAGCTTCCGCGACAAGGAGCACATCGCGGCGCTGCGCTTCAAGGACGACGCGTTCGTGCTCGAGACGATGTTCTGGCCCGACGAGGTGCGGCAAGCCGACTTCGGCGGCGTCGACGTCTCCACCGACGTGCGCGACCAAGAGCTCACGATGGCCCGCCAGCTGATCGACTCGCTGACGGGCGAATGGGCGCCGCAGCAGTTCCACGACGCCTACCGTGACGCGCTCTTGCAGATCGTCGAGGCCAAGCTCAACGGCCAGGAGATCGAGGTCGTCGAGCCGGAGCCGGCTGCCACCGTGGTCGACCTGATGGAGGCCCTGAAGGCGAGCGTCGCCGCCGCGAAGAAGGGCGGCGAGGACGACAAGCCCGCCGCGAAGACGTCGGCCAAGAAGAAGGCGGCCGCCAAGAAGCCCGCGGCGAAGAAGCCAGCCGCCCGCAAGAAAGCGGTCGGTGAGTAGCGCCGAACAGGCGCCCTCGCTCCCAGCCGGATACACGCACCGTCCCGTCACGCTGGACGACGTCGATGCCATCGCCGCGATGGCCGGCCGCAGCGAGGCCGCGCTCGGTCTCCGCGAGGAGGCGCAGGAGCCGTTCCTGCGATGGGCGCTCGGGCTCCCCTACGTCCTGCTGCGGCGCGACAGCGTTCTGATCGAGCGCGGCGGCGACGCCACGGCGTTCGGCGGGGTGATGCGAGATCCGGCCGCGGCGGGCGCGTCGCTTGACTGGTTCGGCGTGGTCGATCCCGGGCACCTCGGCCGGTCGCTCGGCGGCTGGCTCGTCACGTGGGCCCTCGGGGTCGCGGCGGCGCGGGAGGCCGGGGAGGGTCCGTTCGACGTCCGCACGAACGTGCCGGCCGCCGACACGGCCGCGCATCGGCTGCTCGCGTCGCGTGGCCTCGCGCACGTCCGCACGATGTGGACGATGCAGCGCGACCTCGCGGAGGTGACCGAAGGGGCGCGGCCTGACGGGGTCACGATCAGGACGTTCGAGACCGGGCGTGACGAGCGCACGTTCTGGGAGGTCGCCGAGACGTCCTTCGAAGGGCACTACGGGCACGTCCCGAGCCCCTTCGAGTCGTGGGAGGCCGAGTGGTATCAGGCGCATGACTGGAATCCCGACGGGGTCCTGCTCGCGGAGCGCGAGGGAGCGGTCGTGGGCGAGCTCGCCTGGGTGGAGGCCGGCGCGGACGGATACATCGCGAGCGTCGGCGTCCTCGAAGAGCATCGCGGCCGCGGGATCGCCACCGCACTCCTGCGCGCCGCGTTCGCGGACATCGCCGAGGCCGGCCACTCGAGCGCGACCCTGGGCGTCGACACCGAGAACGCGACCGGCGCCGTCGGCCTCTATCGGTCGGTCGGGATGGAACCGGTGCGCGAGTCGCACATCTTCGAGCGGACCCGACCGTGACCCTGCCTGACGGGTATCGGGCGCGCGCGGTCGATCCGGACGCGGATCTGGGTCGAGTCGTGGAGCTGCTGCGCACCTGCGACGAGCACGACGTCGGCATGACCGATGCGTCCGAGGCGTGGCTCCGCGACGACTGGCGCTCGACGAGCAACGCCGGCGTGTTCGTCGCCGAGTCGGGCGCCGGTGACGTGGTCGCCCTCTGCGGCCTCGAAACGTCCGACCCATCCTCGAGCGTGACCGTGTACTTCCCGATCGCGCCCGAGGAGCGTCCGGCCCTGCGGGAGCCGTGGACGGCGTACGCGTCCGAGCGCGTCGAGGAGATCGCCGGTGAGGAGGCGGTCCGCTACGCGGTGGTCGCCGCCGAAGAGGGCGCCGGTCCCGCGCTCGAAGTGGCGGGCTACGCCATGGCCCGGGTGTTCTGGCACATGGAACGGTCGGTCGACGCGACCTATCGACCGCCCGCGCTTCCGCCGGGCGTCACGATCCGGGCGTACGAGCCCGGAGCGTGACGACCGGCTCGCCTGGCGGCTGGTCGAGGATTCGTTCTCGGAGCACTACGGCCAGGACCCGGTGTCGTGGGAGTCGTGGCGGTCCGACATGCTCGGGGCGTCGACGTGGGATCCCGCGCTCGTGTGGATCGCGGAGCTCTCCGGCGACCCCGTCGGGATCGTGATCTGCCAGGACATCGACGGTGTCGGGTGGATCGGCGATCTGGGCGTGCTGGATCGAGCTCGCCGTCGAGGCGTGGGGAGAGCTTTGCTCGAGCACGGCTTCGCCCTGCTCGCCGCGCGGGGTCGCACCCTCGTCCGCCTCAACGTCGACAGCACGAACGAGACCGGCGCGGCAGGGCTCTACGAGCGGGCCGGGATGCATGTCCTTCGCGCGTTCCATTGTTACGAGCGGCGGCGAGCGGGGGAGTAAGCTCCGGCGCGATGAAGCTCGTGACCGCGGTCGTGAAGCCGCACCGGATCGAAGAGGTCAAGGACGCGTTGCGCGGCATCGGCGTCAGCGGGCTCACGACGAGCGACGTGGAGGGCTTCGGCCGCCAACGCGGCCACACCGAGGTCTACCGCGGCGCCGAGTATCAGGTCGACTTCGTCCCCAAGGTCCGCGTCGAGGTCGTCGTGGACGACGACGACCTCGACGGCGTCGTCGACGCGATCACGAAGGCCGCGCGGACGGGCAAGATCGGCGACGGCAAGCTCTGGGTCAGCGACGTCGACCGCGTGGTGCGGATCCGCACCGGCGAGATGGGCCCCGACGCCCTCTAGAGCGATGGCGGATGCCGCGGAGCTCCGCCGACGGTTCGATGCGCTCGCGCGCGCCTATCCACCGGGCCAGCACGGCCGTTGGGCGGCCCGGCAGCGTTCCGACGCTCTCGACGCGTGGTTCGTGGACGCGTTCGAGGGCGTCGCCGGTCGTGTCGCACTCCTCGCGCTCGGCGGGTACGGACGCGGGTTGCAGCTTCCGGGCTCCGACATCGACGTGCTGCTCGTGCACGACGACGTGGATGCTGGCGTGCTCGCCGAGCTGGGCGAGAGGCTCTGGTATCCGTTGTGGGACCAGGGCTGGACGGTCACGCCGCTCGTCCGGACGCCGGCCGAGTGTGTCGAAGCGGCCCGGGAACGGCTGGACTCCCGCACCGCGATGCTCGACGGGCGGGTGATCGCGGGCGCGTCGGCGCTCGGCAGCGCGGCGACCGACCCGGTGGTCGCCGAGGTGGTCCGCGATCCTGCGGCGTTCGCGCACGAGGTCGAGCAGGACCGCGTGCGGCGCGCCTCGACGGCCGGCTCGTGCGCGGCCGACCTGTCGCCTGACCTCAAGGATGGGCTCGGCGGCTTGCGCGACATCGCGGCACTGGGGTGGCTCGCGCGCGCGATCGGCGAGCCCCTGGACGGGGCCGGCGTCGTCCGGCACGCGGATCTCGCCGCGATCGACGAAGCGGAGGAGTTCCTCGTGCGCGCGCGAAGCGCCGTGCAGCTCGAGACGGGGAAACGGGTCGACCGGCTGTCCGCCGACGTCCAGCCCGAGGTCGCAGCGAGCATGGGGTTCGACGACGAACCGGGGTTGCCCGCGATCGACGGGCTGATGCGGACGGTCTTCGAGCACGCGCGGACGGTCGACGCCGTCGTCCGCACGGCCCTGGCGCGGACGATCGCGGGGCCGAGCGCGGGCCCGACGGCGCCGTTGGCGGGACCGGCCGACGTGCTCGAGGCCCTTGCCGCCGCGGACGGCACGATCGCACCCGTGCTCGTCGACGCCGTCGCGGCTGCGGCGATCCCGTCGCCCGTCGCCTGGGATGCACGGACGCGCGACGCGTTCCTGGCGCTCATCCGCCGCGGCGAGGGGGGAGTCGCGGCCCTGGATGTGCTCGATCGTGTCGGTGCGCTCGAGCGGTTCGTGCCCGGGTGGCCCGATGTGCGCAGCCGCCCGCAACGCGATCCGTACCACCGGTTCACCGTCGACGGGCACCTGTTGCGGACCCTGGCGGGCGCCGACGCGCTGCTCGAGGACCCGAGCGGTGATCCGATCGCGGCCGAGCTCGCCGCCGCGCTGCCAGATCTCGGGGCGGTCGCGCTCGGCGCGTTGCTCCACGACATCGGCAAGGTCGGCCGCGGCGAGCACGTGCCGGTGGGCGCCGAGGTCGCGCGGGCCCAGGTCGCCGCGATGGGTCTCGAGCAAAACGCAGCCGATCTCGTCTCGTTCATGGTGGCCGAGCATCTGCTCTTGCCCGACACCGCGACACGCCGAGACCTCACGGACGAGAACCTGATCCTGGACGCAGCGGCCACGATCGGCACCGTGGAGCGGCTGGCCGCGCTCTACCTCCTGGCGGTCGCCGACGCGGCCGCCACCGGTCCCGCGGCGTGGACGCCATGGCGGCAGGCGCTGATCCGCGAGCTCGTGACGAAGGTCCGCCATGTGCTGGAGCGCGGCACGATGGGTGTGGAGCTCGCGGCGAGCCTGACAGAGCGCACGGGCGGGGTGCGCGCGTTGTTGACCGGCGAGCCCGACCGGGACGTCGATGCCTTCGTGCTGCGGATGCCGCGTGGGTACTTCCTGTCGGTCGTGCCGGCGCGCGCGGCACGGCACTTCCGCACGATCGCGCCGTTCCTCACCACCAACGAGGTCCGCACCGCCGCCGCGCCGGGGGACCGGCCCGGGACCTACGAGCTCCTCGTCGTCACGAACGACCGCCCGGCGCTCCTGTCCTCTGTCGCCGGCGCCCTCGCCGTGGGCGGGATCTCGATCCTGTCCGCGCAGGTGTTCACGACGAGCGACCACGTCGCCGTCGACCTCTTCGACGTCGAAGGGGTGTTCGAGGCGGAGATCACCGAGGCGCGCTGGCGTTCGTTCCGGACGACGTTGCGGCGCGTGATCGAGGGCGCGACCTCGATCGATCGCAAGGTCGAGGAGATGCGACGCCACTACCCCGCGCCGTCGATCCACACCCCGGTGACGGTCCGCGTGGACCACGACGCCTCAGACTTCTCGACGGTGCTCGAGATCGGCGCGCCGGACCGGATGGGATTGCTCTACGACATCACCGATGTGCTGTCGCGCGCCGAGATCGACGTGCATCTCGCGAAGGTCGCGACGTTCGACGGACGGGTGGTGGACGCCTTCTACGTTCGTGATGAGCTCGGGAGGAAGCTCACCGAACCGGACCGGGTCGCCGACCTGGAGACGAGGTTGCGGGAGCGACTGGGCTGACGGCGTCGCAACCTCACCGGTACGCTGCGGCGACCGATGCACCCAAGCTCCGCCACACGAGTCACCAACCTCCCGCTGCGTCTCGACCCGGGCTTCATGGCCGACAGCGCCCGGTGGGAGCGGCGCCATGCGGTCGGCTCGGACTGAGCTGGATGGCGCGCATCCTGATCGTCGGCGGTGGCTATATCGGCATGTACGCGGCGCGACGCCTCGAGCGCCGGCTGCCCGCGTCCGATCACGTGCTCACGCTGGTGAACCCCGAGAACTTCATGCTCTACCAGCCGTTCCTGCCCGAGGTGGCGAGCGGACTGATCGACCCTCGGGCCGTCGTCGTGCCTCTGCGACGGGTCCTGCGTCGCACGGAACTGGTCGTCGGAGAGGTGAGGACGATCGATCTGGACGCGAGACGCGCGTCCGTCCGGCTGGCCGGCGGCGACGATCGCGAGCTCGACTACGACGTCGTGATCCTCGGTGCGGGGTCGTGGTCGCGCACGCTCCCGATCCCCGGGTTGGCCGAGCATGGCGTGGGTTTCAAGGATCTGGCCGAGGCGATCTGGCTGCGGAACCGCGTCCTGTCACAGCTCGACCGGGCGGCGGAGCTCGCCGACGGAGAGGCCAAGCGGGCGGCGCTCACCTTCGTCTTCGTTGGGGCGGGGTTCGCCGGGATCGAGGCGCTCGGCGAGCTTGAAGATCTCGCCAGGGTCGCGACGCGGACGATCCCGGCCCTCGACCGTTCGGATCAGCGGTGGGTGATGGTGGAGGCCGCCCCGCGGATCCTGCCGGAGCTGGAGCCCAACCTGGCCTCCTACGCGGCCGAACGTTTGCGCGGACGCGACATCGATATCCGCACCGCAACGAGGCTCGAACGGGTCGAGGACGGGATCGTGCACCTGTCGGACGGGGAGGCGTTCGCGGCAGAGACGCTGGTGTGGACCGCCGGCGTGCGTGCCGCGCCGCTCGCCGCCGGCTCCGGGTTCCCGGTCGACGCGCGCGGGCGCGTCAGGGTCGACCGCGCCCTCCGCGTCTATGGGATGGAGGGGGTCTGGGCGGCCGGCGACGTCGCGGCCGTGCCCGACGAGCACGCGAGTCAGGGAACGTCGCCGCCCACCGCGCAACACGCCCTGCGTCAGGCCCGCGTGCTCGCCGACAACGTCGCAGCCTCGCTGCAGGGCGGCCGGCTCCGCGCGTTCCGCTACGAGAACAAGGGCATGCTCTGCTCGCTCGGCCACTACCGTGGCGTCGCCAACCCGCTCGGCGTGCGAGTGCGGGGCTTCCCAGCGTGGTTCCTGCACCGGACCTACCACTTGCTGTACATGCCGACGTTCTCGCGGAAGGCGCGCATCGCGCTGGACTGGACGATCGCGCTGCTGTTCCCGCGCGACATCGCGCAACTCGGCTCACTCGAGCACCCGCGCGATGCGTTCCGGCGTGCGGCGGGCGACGACGGTCAGGTCCGCTGACCCATCCGCCCTACTCGGCTTCGTACTTGAACGAGATGTTCACGCGCGACCGATAGTGCGTTACGCGACCGTCCTCGATCGTGACATCGAGCTTCACGACCTCGCCCACCCGCAGGTCCCGGACCGTGCCTGCCGCCGTCTCGACGGCATGGCGTGTCGCGTCCTCCCAAGACTCGGTGCTCGTGCCGATCACCTCGGTCACGCGGTAGATGCTGTCTGCCATCGCTGCCCTCCTTTCTTGGCTTCCTCCCATCCTAAGAAGGACCGCTCAGGAGGTGAAGCGAGCCGAACTCGCGACCTTCTTGAGCTCGGACGGATCCGGCCGCCATCGTGCCCCCGAGTCCACGTGGGTACGTGTGGAGGCACGGCGCCGCATATCCTGAATGGATGAACTGCACCGTCTGCGGCTCGTCACTGCCTCAGGGCGCCCGCTTCTGCCCGCATTGTGGCGCGGTCGTGAACCAGGCCACTGGGACCAGCGAGCGAAAGGTCGTCACCGTGTTGTTCGCGGATCTGGTCGACTCGACGCGCCTGTCGCAACGCCTCGATCCGGAGCGCGCCCGCGAGGATCCTGGGCAGGTTCTACGACGTCACCGTCGACGAGCTCGTCGCGCTCCGCGGAAGACCCGAGAAGTTCATCGGGGACGCCGTGATGGCGGTGTTCGGGCTGCCACGGGTGCATGAGGATGACGCATTGCGCGCGGTGCGCGCGGGCCTCGCTATCCAGGCCCGGGTCAGGCGTCTGTCTGACGAGTTCGGGTTGCCCGAGCCGCTCCAGATCCGCGTCGGGGTCGAGTCGGGCGAGGCAGCGACTGGAACCGGCCCGGAAGGCCAGCTCCTCGTGACCGGATCGGTGGTGAACAGCGCCGCTCGGTTGCAAGCTGCGGCGGCCGTCGGCGAGGTCGTCGTGGGGCACACGACGCGTCTGTTGACCGACAGCATGGTGTCGTTCGGCGACGAACGTCTCGTCGACGCGAAGGGGTTCGCGGAGCCCTTGGCCGCGTTCCCCGTGGAAGGGCTCAGCACCCGATCGGCCCGCAGAACCATCCCGTTCGTGGGGCGCGCGGATGAGCTCGCGATCCTTCGCCGCTCGTTCTCACGCGTGGTCAACACGTCGCGACCGTTGCTGTTCACGATCGTTGGCGAGCCAGGCATCGGCAAATCGCGGCTCGCGGCCGAGTTCGTCGCCGGTCTCGACCCCGAGGGGACCGTGCTGATCGGGCGAAGCCACATCACGGCGAACAGCGCCACATTCGCGCCCGCTGCGTCGATCGTTCGCGACATCGCCGGTGTCGGCGACGAGGAGGGCGCGAACGTGGCAACGGAGCGACTCCGCGCGTTGATCGATCGCGTCTGCGTGACCGGTTCCGAGAGCCGCACGGTCGACCGGCTCGAGGCGCTGCTGGGTCTGTCCGCCCCGCGCCGCGACGAGTCCGCGTTCGTGAACGACGTCCGTTCCGGATTCCTCGCGCTGATCGAGGGGCTCGCGACCGAACGTCCGGTCACGTTGCTGTTCGAAGACGCGCACACTCTTCGACCGCAGATGTTGGACCTGATCGAGCGCATCGTCGCGCGCGGACGGAGCAGCCCCGGCCGGGTGCTGGTCGTCGTCGCGGCGCGGACGGAACTCATCGACGACCGCCCCACCTGGGGGGGCGGGTCGGTCAACCAGGTCTGCATGCGCCTGGAACCTCTGCCGGACGCCGACGCAGCCGAGCTCGTCCGGCAAGCCGGTGGGAGCCGCCTCGACGAGGAGCATCGTGCGGCGATCGTCGGGCGCGCGGGCGGCAACCCCTTCTTCATCGTCGAATCGACGGGCATGTTGCTGCGCGAGGGCGGCGCCCACGACGGCGAACCACTGATCCCTCCGACGGTCCAGGCCATGATCGCGGCACGGCTGGATAGCCTGCCCCCGGAGCTTCGTGACCTCCCCCGACGCCTGTCGGTATTCCGATACGACTTCGACCCGGACGAGGTGGCGCTCGTGTCGGACGCGACCGAAGCCCAGCTCGAGCAGTTGATCGACGCCGAGATCATCGTGCGCGATGAGACCGCGGGGCCGGCACCCGTCTGGCGGTTCCGTCACGACGTGCTCCGCGACGTCGCGTACGCGAGCCTCCCGAAGCGCGAGCGCGACGCGTTTGCACGTGACGATCGCCGAACAGCTCGAGGCCGCCGGCGCCCTCGCGTGGGCTGCCGATCACCTGGAGGCGGGTGCGATGGCCGCCCTCGACCTCGACCCCGGCGATCGACGGGCGGCCGACCGGGCGGTCGATGCTCTGCTGACCGCGGCGGATCGTGCGCGCCGACGGATGGAGAGCCGTTCCGCGTTGGATCTGTACCGCCGCGCGCTCGCGCTCGCCGGCCCTGAGGACGGGTGGGGGGTCCGGGAGGCGCGCGCGTTCGCCGGCATCGGCGAGACGCGGTATTGGTTGGCCGAGTTCGGGGCGGCCACCGAGGCGCTCGACCGGGCGATCGCGGCAGGCACCGAACTCGGCGACGACTGGACGCTCGCACTCGCGCTCCGATTCCGAGGAGACATCGCGATCAATGTGGACGCCGACCTCGACGTGGCCGAGGCGCTCCTCGCACGGTCCGTCGAGGCCGCCGAGGCGCTGGCCGAACCGTGGGCCATCGCGCGATCGCTCTTGTTCCAGGGGTGGGTGCCGTGGACGCGAGACCAGTACGAGATGTCCGGAGAGATCTGGCGCCGTGCTCTCGCGATCGCGCACGAGGCCGATGACCGTTGGGCGGAGGTTCGTGCGCTGACATCGCTGTCGATCAACAGCTCGCAGCAGGATCACGATGACGAGGCGCTGGCGTTGATCACCGAGGCGCAGGAGCTGGCAGCTCGCATCGGCGATCAGTTCAGTGTCGCCGTGACGACGACGCAGCGGGCTCGCGTCGACGAGGACGCCGGTCGGTTCGATGCCGCCGTCAAGGGCCTCGACGCCGCGATCGCGATCTTCGGGGATCTCGGGGCGCGCTGGGAGCTTGCGGACGCGACCGCCGAGCGCGGCGTCACCAAGCGCGAGATGGGGCTGCTCGACGAGGCCGAAGCCGATCTTCAGCGGGCGATCCGTCTGTCCGAGGAGCTGGGGGAGCGGCAGCTGGCGAGCTGGCTGTGGCGATCGCTAGCTCGCGTATCGGAGAAGCGCGGCGATCAGGCCGAGGCTGCCGAGCGGTTCAAGCTCGCCGACCAGGCTGATGCGCGGTTCTGGGGCAGCGACGCGCCGACGTCTACATGACCGATCGCCCCTTGATCGCCGTCCCCGCGTATCGCTTGGAACCGGGCCGCGTCTCCCGCTGGCCCGAGGGTGGATACGGCGTGCCGGCGCCGTATCTCGATGCGCTCCGCCGAGCCGGAGCGCGCACCGCGATCCTGTCGCCCGGCGAAGGGGCGGAACCCGACGAGCTGCTCGATCCGTTCGACGGTCTCCTGCTCGTCGGCGGTGGCGACATCGATCCCGCGCGGTACGGCGCGGTCCTCGGCGCGCACGACTACGCCGTCGACCCCGAGCGGGATGCGTTCGAGATCGACCTCCTGGGAGCCGCGGAGCGCGCCGCGTTGCCGACGCTCTGCATCTGCCGGGGCGCGCAGGTCATGAACGTGGCGTACGGCGGCACGCTCCAGCAGCATCTCCCCGATGTGGAGGGCTTGCTGGAGCACGGGGTTCCGCTCGACGACACGACGGCGATGCACGACGTCGAACCGGCGCCGGGGAGCAGGCTCGCAGCGACGACCGAGGCGCCGTCCGTGCTGCGCTGCTCCTCTCACCATCACCAGGGCATCGCCGTCGTCGGCGAGGGCCTCAGCGTCTCGGGACGAAGCAGCGACGGGCTCGTGGAAGCGATCGAACGCGATACGGACCACGGGGTGTGGATGGTCGGCGTGCAGTGGCACCCGGAGGAGACCGCTGCTGAGGACGCCTCGCAACAGGCGCTGTTCGACACGCTCGTGCGTCTAGCCGGAGATCGCGGCGTCAGGGCGCGCCCGGCGTAGCGGTCAGACGCGCTCGCCGCCGACGAACGTCGCGGCCACCTGGCGCCAGTAGGCTGCGATCGGCTCGACGAGCGTCAGCGATGTCAGCTCCTCGCCGGGTGCGTCATGCAGTTGAAGCTCGAACGTACCCGTGAAGACGGGTCCGGTCTCGACGTCCTGCGATCGCAGGACGACGAGCTCATCCAGCGCGTCACCTGCGCCGTCGATCGCAGGCATCCATCGCGAGTGCAGCATCGGCAGCGCGTTCACGAACCCCGCGGTGTCGGCGGTCCCGTCGATCGTGAAGACCGCGTCGATCAGGCGTCGATCGTTCGCGGCGAGGGTGGCCGCGATCTGGCCGCCTGCCTCTAGTCGTGGACCGGCGCTCCCGACCACGCTCGGACGCGTCATCCAGATCGAGCCGAGCTTCTTCGGATAGCCCTGGAACCAGCCGCGGGCAAGGGCGAAGTCCTTGTCGACCCAGATCAGGATGCACCGCGAGTACGTGACGCCGTCGTGACGACACCGCACGACGACGAAGGCCTCCTTGTACTGCGAGCGCACGGGGTCGAGGAGTTCGGCGCCGTCGGCGCTGCACGATTGCCAGTCCGCGAACACCACCGCGACCGCGTCGGGGTCCTCTTCCGCCGGCTCGACGCCGCTTGGCAGCCATCGACCCACCGACCCTTCGGCCGCTCGGTACTCGATCGTGAGCACGTCGCCGGAATAGTGCCACGGGGGAGCGGGAACGAGCGATGCAGCGCCCTCCGGCGAGCGCGGCGCGAGGAAGCCACGGAGCCCAGCCATCGGGCGGATAATACGTCGATGGAGACGCGCCGCATCACGATGCGAGGACGTCCCATCACCGTGACGCGCGATGGCGACGATCTCGTGACGGACGGCGGCGAGCGCGTCTCGATCGCCGAGGCGCAGCATCTTCCGCCCTGTGAACCATCGAAGATCGTCTGCGTCCATCTCAACTACGAGAGCCGGCGCGCGGAGTTCCAGACAACGCTCGGCGCCGCGCCGACGTACTTCCACAAGCCGGTGAGCTCGCTCAACCATCACGGCGGGGAGGTCGTGCGGCCGCCCCGATGCCGCTACCTCAACTACGAGGGTGAGATCGCGATCGTGATCGGCGAGAGGACGCTGCATGTCGCCCCCGATGAGGCCGAGGCGCGCATCCTGGGGTACACGGTGGCCAACGACTTCGGGCTGCACGACTTCCGCGACACCGATGCCGGCTCGATGTTGCGGGTCAAGGGATCGGACTCGCTGTGCCCGCTGGGCCCGGGGCTCGTCACCGGGTGGGAGTTCCGAGGCAAGCACATCGAGACGCGGGTCAACGGCGTCGTCCGGCAGTCGGGGACCACCGACGAGATGGTGTGGGACATGCCCTACCTGGTCGCGGACATCGCGCGGACGATCACGCTTGAGCCGGGGGATGTGATCCTCTCCGGCACGCCCGCGAACTCGCGTCCCGTCGAGCCGGGCGACGTCGTCGAGGTCGAGGTCGAGGGGCTCGGGACGCTGCGCAACACGATCGTCGAGGGCGCGGTCGCGCTCCGCGACGACGTCGGCGCGCAGCCGAGCGCTTCCGAGGAGGTTGAATCGACCGCGTTCGGCGGCGACTGGGAGTTCCGCGGCATCCGGCCGCCCGCGAAAACCTGACGGGGTATGCTCGGCCCGGAGATAGTTCGTATCCAAAGGAGTCAGGTGGACGCGAACGAGACACGGCTGCGCCTGCTGTGGTCGGACATCCACGGCATCGAGCGAGGGAAGTACCTCTACGGCAACTGGCGCGAACGCGGACGCGCCAATTTCTGCCTCGCGACGCTTCCACTGACCTTCGACAGGGAGATCCTGCCGATCGAAGGGCTCGCGTTCGACGTGGGACTTCCCGACCTCGAAGCGAGCATCGAGCAGGACACGCTGCGGACCGGCTGGGAGCCCGCCACGATGGTCGGGATCGGGCGCCTCGGCCGGCTCGGCGGGGCGGTGCCCGTCGATCCCCGGCACCTCCTCGAAGAGGCCGTCGCGTCGTGGATCGCTCGGGGGCTCACCCCGCAGATCGCCTTCGAGTTCGAGTTCTTCCTCTTGCGGCCGGACGGCGAGGCAGGCTGGCTGCCGCTGAAGACACCGGGCTCACGGGTCTACGGGACCGGCACGGCCGTCGATCCCGACGGGGTCGTCGCCGAGATCGTCGACGCGGCCTGCGCGTCGGGCCTGGACGTCGAGGCCTGGTGTACCGAGTTCGACGACTCGCAGTTCGAGGTCAACATCCGCTATCGCGACGCCGTCCCCGCCGCCGACGACGCGTTCCTGTTCCGGGTGCTGGCCCACGAGATCGCCACGTCGAGAGGGCATCGGGCCACCTTCATCGGCCGCCCCCTCGCGGACCGCGGTGGCTCGGGCCTGCACGTGAACATCAGCTTCTGGGACGCTGCCGGCACGAACGTGCTCCACGATCCGAGCGATCCCGAGGGTCTGAGCGACCTCGCTCGCAGCTGCATGGCCGGGATGCTCGCCCACCACGAAGGGACGGCGGCGATCCTTGCGCCGACCGTGAACGCCTACAAGCGGCTGCTCCCCAACATGATGAACGGCTACTGGGCCAACTGGGGGCACGACGATCGCACCGTGGCGATCCGTATCGGCCCCGATCGCGGGGACGCCACGCGCCTGGAGAACCGGGTCCCCGACGGCGCGTGCAACCCCTACCTCGCGGCGGCCGCGCTTCTGCACGCCTGCCGGTTCGGCCTCGAGGATGCGATGACGCTGCCCCCTGCGCAGCTCGTCGCCGCCGAGCCGTCCGGCGACGCACACGTTCCTTCGACCCTCGAGGCCGCCGTCGAGGCCATGGGGCGCGACGAACGCCTCTGCGAAGCGCTCGGTTCCCCGTTCGTCGACGCCTTCTCCCAGCTGAAGCTCGCCGAATGGAAGCGCTACACCGAAGCGGTGGACGATCCGACGACCCCCGACCCGACACCGTGGGAGCTCGAGTACTACTCCCCGTTCTTCTGAAGGAGTGCCCGTGACGGCCGTCATCGATGGGATCGATCTCGCCGACCCCGACAACTTCGTGGACGGCGTTCCGTTCGAGTGGTTCCGGCGCCTGCGGCAGGAAGCCCCGATCGCATGGCACCCCGAACCGGAACCCAATGCCGGTTTCTGGGCAGTCACGCGATACGACGATCTGGTGTCGATCCACATGGACTGGGCAACGTTCTCCTCGGAGAGAGGCGCGGTCTCGCTCGAGGAGCTCGATCCCGAACAGCTCGAGATCCGGCGCTCGATGCTCGAGACCGATCCTCCCCGCCATACGAAGCTCCGATCGATCTGCGCCAAGCGCTTCAGTGCCCGCGGGGTGGGGCGGTACGAGGACTGGATCCGCGACGTCGCGCGGGATGTCCTCGACGCTGCGCTCGTTGGTGACGACACCTTCGACTTCGTCGGCGCTATCAGCCGAGAGCTCCCGATCCGGTTCCTCTGCTCGATCTTCACTGTCCCGCAAGCGGATGCACCCCAGCTCATCTCGTGGGGCGACAAGATGATCGCCAACCAGGATCACGAGCTGTCGGCCGCGGTCATCGACAAGGTCGACACCGAGGCCTACCGGTTGTTGCCGTTCCGCTCTCCCGTCGCGCGCGACGTGTTCGACTACGCGGATGCGCAGGCGGATCGGCGACGGGACGAACCCAGCGACGACGTGATCCAAGCGCTCGTGACCGCCCAGCAAGAAGGCGTACTGAACGAGCGCGAGTTCCACAACTACTTCTCGCTGTTGATGATCGCCGGCAACGAGACGACGCGCCACACGATCAGCGCCGGGATGCTCGCCTTGATCGAGCATCCCGAACAACTGCAGCTCCTCCAGGAGGAGCCCGAGCGCATCGCCGTCGCCGTCGAGGAGATCCTCCGGTGGGCGACGCCGGTGCTGCACTTCCGACGGACCGCGACCCGCGACGTGGAGCTGCGGGGAGAGACGATCCGCGCGGGCGACAAGGTCGTGACCTGGTACGTGAGCGCGAACAGGGACGAAGAGGTCTTCGCCGACGCCGAGCGGTTCGACGTAACGCGGCGGCCGAACGACCACGTCACGTTCGGTCCCGGAGGCCCTCATTTCTGCTTGGGGGCGCATCTGGCGCGGCTCGAGGCCACGATCCTGTTCGAGGAGCTCTTACCCCGGATCGCGTCGATCGAGCTCGCCGGACCTGCCGAGCGGATCCGCTCCAACTTCGTGAACGGCATCAAGCGGATGCCCGTGCGGATCGTGACCTCCTAGCACTGCGGCCGAGCGACTCAGCGACGCTCGGCGCCGTCGCGATCCTGGACGCTCCGGGAGAGCGAGCGGAGCATCGAGGCCAGCCGGTCCTGATCGCGCTCGCCGAGTGCGCCGGCGATGGCAGTTTCTTCGGCGTTGAACCGCGGGAAGAGGTGTTCGATGGTCCTGCGGCCCTTCGCCGTGAGCGAGACGAGCACGCTGCGGCCATCGTTCGGGTCGGGCCGGCGGCTGATCCATCCTCGCGCGTCGAGGGTCCGCAACACGCCGGTGGCGGTCGGGCGGCTGATCCCGATGGCCTCGGCGAAAGCGTTGGCGCCCAGCTCTCCCCACACCCAGAGCACCCACAGCCCGACGAACGAGGTCCACGAGATGTGCTCGGTGGCCAGGACCTTCGACTCCATGTGCCTCCGGACGGCGGCGGCGCTACGGAACAGGTTCGAGATCGCCCACATCGCTCGGAAGTCCAACGGACGATCGCCGAGCGCCTCCAGCACCTTGCGCTCCGCCGGCAGGAGATCCTCGCTCACGCGGCTCCCGAGATGAGGCGGTCGCCGAGCTCGCGGGCGACGTCGAGGATGGCGAGGACGTCCTCGTCCGTCGTCCGGAAGTTCACGAAGCACGGGCGGAGCCACATCTCACCGTCGATCAGCGCGGAGGCGAGGTAGATGCGGCCGTCGGCCTGGATCGCCTCCGCCAGTCGTTGGTTGTGCATGTCGAGCTCGACCCCCGCCGGCGCGTGCCGGAAGGGCACGATCGACAGCTGCGGAGGAGCGTCCATCACCTCGAAGTCCTCGCTCGTCTGCGCGCGACGGTACAGCAGGTCGGCTTCGTCGAGGTTGCGAGTGATCGCGTCGCGGAACTGGCGCGCCCCGTGTACCCGGAAGGCGAGCCACGCCTTGAGCGCGCGGAACGGCCGCGAGTACTCCAATGTGATGTCGGCGGCGTGCAGCTCGTGCTGCTGGTGCGGGAGATAGCCCTGCTCGTGCGAGAACGACTCCACGAAGACATCCTCGTGACGGCTCATGACGACGCCACATGCCTTCGGCAGGTAGAGCCATTTGTGGGCGTCCACCGAGCACGAGTCGGCGCGAGCGAGGCCCGCGAACAGCTCCGGGCGAACCGCGGCGGCGGGAAGGCCATAGGCGCCATCGACGTGCAACCACACGCCGGCGTCTTCGCAGACGTCGGCGACGGCGTCGAGGTCGTCCACCGCGCCGGTGAGGGTGGTGCCCGCGGACGCCACCACCGCCACGGCGGTCGCGCCGGCCGCACGGTCCGACGCGATCGCCTCTGCAAGCAGGTCCGCCCGAATCCGCCGCAACGGATCCAGCGGTATCGTCCGCAGCCGGTCCGAGCCGATCCCCAGCAGCTCGACCGCTCTCGTCACGGAGTAATGGACCTCCTGCGAGCAGTAGACGATGGCGTTCGCACCGCTCAGGCCCGTGCGCCGTGACCCGGGCAGCGCGCGCTCCCGCGCAGCCGCGAGCGCCGTCAGGTTGCTGATCGTGCCGCCGCTCGTGAAGGCGCCCGATGCCACCGGGAAGCCGACGAACTCGCCCATCCAGCGCACGGCCTGCTGCTCGACGACCGTTGCCGCTCGCGCGTCGACCGCGAGATTGATGTCGTAGGTATGCGCGAGCAGGTCACCGATCGCGCCGATCGGCAGGCCGCTGGAACCGATGAACGCGAAG
This sequence comes from uncultured Actinomycetes bacterium, assembly GCA_963799625.1. Taxonomy (GTDB): domain Bacteria; phylum Actinomycetota; class UBA4738; order UBA4738; family HRBIN12; genus AC-51. Next base: position 494,585 of record CAWCXU010000001.1, read on the forward strand.
TACCGCGGCCGGGGCTGTGCGATCGACTCGTCCAGGATCCGGGCGGCATCGTCGAGCACCTCGTGGACGCGGGAAGGCCGCTCCGGCAGCCCCGCTCGGATCAGTCCCGCACCCGCTCGTCCAGCGGCGGCTCCTCGGGCCGGAACCGGTCGAAAGACCCCCACGCCTCCTCGACGAGCCGAGCCGCGTGCTCGAGCGCCTCCTCGCGAGGGGCGTCGAGGCGGAGCGGCCGCTCGGACATGGTCAGGCCGCCGAACCCACCGTCCATCCGGCGCTCGGCCGCTCGAACCACACGTGCACCTGCCCGGTGCCGACCGAGGCCTCGTACCGGCTGAACAGCTCGCCCGGAGCGTTGCACCTGGTGCCGCCCATCGCGGCAGCCATCATCAGGTAGTGGCCGAAATGGCCTTCGGGGTAGGCCTTCCGATACGTGGGCATGTTCTCGATCACCCCGGCGTGGTCTCCGCTCTGGAGCAGATCGAGCACGTGCATGTCTGCGTCGTAGTACGCCCGGTCGTAGATGTTGT
>CAWCXU010000002.1:0-510144 GCA_963799625.1 uncultured Actinomycetes bacterium
CGAACCCCCGACCTTCGCCTTGTAAGGGCGAGACGAACCTGCAGGTCAGAGCGTTGTGGCGGTTCGGATCGAGTACCTGTGAGTACCTCTCAGTACCCGTGAGTGTCCGTGCGTTGTTACGCGAAGTGTTACGCAAGAGCTGCTGAGCGCGCCGTTTCCCGCTCCCCCGCCGTTGTCGGCCACCAGCATCGGCGGCTGAACTCGCCGCGCCAACATCGCCTATCGGATCGAGCCGACCACCCAGCCCCTTAGGCAGTAATGCAGCGTTCCTCGGAGCGAGTGAGACCCACGCGGCTAGCGGTCACGCGGCGTAGAGCGAACCTCTCGTTCGTAGATGCGTCGCTTCGCACGGACCACATCAGCGTCGCGCGGGTCGATGGGCAGCGGGTCTGTCCGTGTTGGCTCTCGCTTCACGGTCTTCTTGACCCGGACCTGTCGCACGCCGCACCACCTTCCTGAGAAAGGTGCTCGGCGCGCATAGCCCTATTGATGATGGTGGCTGGCCAAGATGCCTGCAATCGAGTAGTCCGCGTGACGATCGAGCGGAACCACGTGACATGCCTAGACGGGTAGCGTCCCGGAGACCGAGGTTCCCCGACCAGGGGTGGAGTTCACGGTCAGATCCCCGCCGAGCGCCGCGAGACGGTCGCGCATCCCCTGAACGCCGGTTCCGTCGGCGGTGGTCGCGGGATCGAAGCCGAGCCCCTCGTCGCGGACCTCGAAGCCCACCTCGCCAGATCCACCTCGCAGATGGACCTTCGCGGTCGACACCTCGGCGTACTTGGCGACGTTCTGGAGAGCCTCGAGGACGCAGAAGTAGACCGCCGCCTCGGCCTCTTGCGAGTACCGTCCGACATCAGATGCTTCGACGATCACGTTCATCGAGGCCCGGCGAGCCTGAGCCTCGATCGCAGCGACCAGCCCCTGATCCGCAAGCAACGGTGGGTAGATCCCTCGCGCCAGATCTCGGAGGTCGTCCAGTGTCTGCTGCAGGCCCTCCTGCAGATGGCTGAGCAGATCGCGGACCTTGTCGGGGTCCGACCCGGCGACGCCTTCAGCGATCCGAGCTTGGACGGCCAGCGCCACGAGCTGCTGCTGGGCACCGTCGTGGATGTTGCGCTCGATGCGGCGCCGCTCGCCGTCCTGCGCGGTGACGAGGCGTTGCCGCGAGGCCCGTAGTTCCTCGAGGTTCGCGCGGAGCTCCTCGGTCAGGCGTACGTTGCGAAGCACCAGACCTGCCTGAGCCGCGAGATCGTCGACGAGCTTGGCCTCGGGGACCGAGAGGGGGTCGTTCGGCGGCTTCGTCACCGTGAGAGCACCGAGGAGCTCGTCGCGATGGCGAACAGGCGCCACTTTCGACACGTCAGGGAACGCGGGCAGGTCACCGTTGGCGACCGGAATCGACAGCGCGGCCTCGCTGCCGTTCCCCCACGTCGCGGATGGCCGGAGCTCGGCGCCGACCCGGAGCCACACCGTCGCGTCCCGCGCGCCGGTCCCTTCGCCGAGCGCGGTGGCCATCCTCGGCAGCACGTCCTCCACGGAGTAGGTCTCCGCCACTCGCTCGGAGAAGTCCGACAGGACCTCGTAGGGAGAGGCGCGTTCGCCGTAGACGAGGCGGTTCGCGAACCGTTTCGCGCGATCGCGCACGGGGTTGAACGCGACGGCGATCGTCGCGGCGGCGAGAACCGTGAGGAACGAGTTGTTCGAGGAGCCGATCGCCGTGCCGATGCCGACGACGATCGCGAGGTAGGCGATCGTGAAGAAGGCCGCGAGCACCGCGTACACGACCGTCTTGCTGATCACGACGTCCAGGTCGTAGAGCCCGTGCTTGAGGACGGCGACCGCGCAGGCCGCGGGCACCGCGACCCCGAACCCGAACAGGATCACCAGGTCGAACGCTGGGTCGGGAACCGCGAGGCCGACCGCGTAGCCGACGACGAGCAGGAGCATCGCCGCCCCCGTGACGCCTGCGGCGAACGCGAGCCACCGCACCTGTTGCCGGAGCTCGCCCGTCGATCGGCGTGCTCGCATCGACCACACTGACGATCGCCGAAAGGAGGACGGCGAGCGCCACCAGCCAGATCAACCCCGGCGCGCCGTTCTCCATGTCGACGGCCGCGACGGCTGCCGAGCGGGTTCGGGATCGATGGGGTCCCTGCGATCGTGATCGTGCTTTGCAGGAGCAGGAAGACGAAACCCACGGCGACGACGAGCACGGCGAACCGGGCGAGCCATCGCCACCGCCTGGAGGGCAGGTGCCCGTCGGGGAACAGCAGGAAGAGGAAGGCCGCCAGCCCGGCCGGGAACACCACCCAGTTGAGTGGGTCGTGCAGCCAGGCCACCCATTCCGCAACGGGAGCGCGGTGAAATGGGCGCTGCGGAAGACGTACTGCGTGATCACCCCACTGATCACGCCGAGGAGACCCAACGAGAGCAGGATCCAGCCGATCGGATTGCGTGGCTGACGAGACGCGACGAGCGTCCCGATCACGGCGGACCCGATCGGCAGGACGGCGTCGATCAGGTCAGCGTCGGCGTAGCTATGGATCGCCGAGCGGTTCGCGATGAGGAGCGCGACCGTGACGACCCAGCACGCCAGCCAGACCGCTGCGAGCGACCACGCCAGGCGGCTGAGTCGCTCGTCCCTCACCTCGGGGTGGGACGTACCCATCTCCAGGCATTCTCCCTCCGCGGTGAGGCCTCTCGGAAGGGAGTTGACACGTCCACGCTCGGTGAGGCTCGTACCACTTTCCGCCGCGCGCCTCGTGCCTATCCGCCGCGAGCGCACCGACTGGCCTTTGCCCTCGAATAGGCCGACGTGTTCCAGCGTCCTAGAACAAGAGGTTGTCGGCGGGCACCTCGCAAGCAAGGTCCCGCGCTTTGACCAGTCAGGTTTGGTGGGCGCTGAGGGTCTCGAACCCCCGACCTTCGCCTTGTAAGGGCGAGACGAACGTGCAGGTCAACGGCTTATGATCCCGCGAACGGCCGCCCCAAGCGGCCAGATCGGAACTGCCTAGGCTATAAGCGAGGGACAGAGATCAACTAGCCTGCCCGAAACGTGGGCCGAGGTGACGTTCCCTTGCGAGTCGAGGGTGGCCCTCCCTTGGCCGCTCAGGTACCAGATCCCCGGCTCTCCGGTTATGGGGTTGGGGAAGAAAGGCCCGTGACCCATCGCCCGGGCGGAGACGGAGCCGTCCGGCTCGGCACGGAGCTGGGACGACCCGGTCCCCGCAACCGTGACTGACGTTCCGCTATCCAGGTTGGTGAGGGTCAGTTTGTTGCCGGGGAAGGTCACGATCTGCTTGACGGGGTTGCCTGCATCGTCGGTCCATGTCTTGATGATCTCGATGCCCTCGATGTGGCCGAGGACCGGGAAGTCGCACTGATCGGTGATGACGACGTCATCCTGACGATTGATCTCCCTCGACGGTTTCGCCGCAGATGCTGCGGGCGCAAGGGCCGAGGCAGATGAGGACCGTCGACAGAAGTAGGAGTCCGCGCCGCATGGCCTCTCCTTTCTCCAAGGCACCCACGTAAAGCGGGCGCTGCACGCGCAGGCTTGCCTCCTGCGCGCGGTGGGAATCGTGGCGCCCCTACAGTTCGATCCTCAGCACCTCTCCTCCGCCGGCGCAGATCCCGCAGTTGGTCACGAGCACATCATCGCTGCCCGGGATGAACGCGAGGCTGGTCGGGAACGACAGGTCCTTGTCGAGCACCGTCTTCGAGCCGTCGGGGTTCAACCGCAGGAGCGCCCCGAATGGGGTCCCGCTCGTCGCGAGGCTGTTGTGGGCGATCTCAAGGACGTAGAGGGTCCCGTCATGGAACGCGATATCGATGATGTTGGTGAATCCCCGCGCCCAGACCGTCGGCTTCTCCCCCGGCACCACGCGGAACACGCGAGCTCCGTGACGGGGGAACGGGAACCCGGTCAGCTGGCCGACGTAGTAGGCGCCGTCGGGACCCCGCACGACGGTCGTCGGGACGGCGTCCATCGGGACCTCGCCACCCTGGAAGTCGACCATCCGCGATGGGAATACGGCGAGGGTGGAGATGCGGCCGCGATCGGTGACCTTCAGCAGGTCGTTCGCCCCCGCGTCGGTGATGATGCTGGCGTCATCTCCGCGCAGGATCCCGTAGGGATCGCTTTCCTTCACGCCGCCGGCTGGGTTGTGAGCTTGCTCGTATGCGAGGAGGTCGGCGACGACCTGCATGTTGCCGCTCCGGGTGACCCGCACGAGCGTGGCGAGGTCGTTCCCCTTCGTGCCCGAACCCGGCCTTGTACGCGGCGTCGCCGCCCAGGCCGACCGTCGCGAAGAGCGCGCCCTCGTCTCCCTTGGCAACGTCGTGCGGCCCGAACGCGAACGAGCCGTCCTTCGTCGCGATCGACGGGAGGCGCGCGAGCCGGTCGAGGGATCCGTCGGTGACGTGCGTCACCGCGCCCGTCAGCCCGACGCAGGTCGTGCCGAACGGTCCTGGCTGGCACGGCCCCGAACCGCCGGCGCCGGCTTCGGCGACGAAGTACGAGCGGCCGCTGACGAGGAAGATCCCGCGCGGGTTGTTCAAGCCGGAGGCAACGGTCGTTACCCTCACATCACCACTTGCCGCTGCCGGCGGCAAGAGGAGCGCGATGGACAACGTGCCAGCCACTACAAGCAGTAGCGGTTGGAATCTCGTGCGACGTGCACGCATGTGGAACACCCCTCCCAGGTCGTCTCCACATACCTTCGTACCCCGGAACGACGCAACGGTCAAATCGGCTACGGCGAACGGATGAGTCCGCGGCGACCCCCCGCAGGACTCCCGTCGGAACCCTTCAAGTCGGGCCGTCCGCGGAGTCGATCGCGTCGGACCTCGACGCGGTTGCACCCACCCTCTCGAAGCCAGGCGACACACGTGAGTTTCCGCGTCTAGCAGGAAGCGCCGACGAGCATCGTGCGGCGAGCCTGCGTCGGGCGCGCGGCCGGGCTCAACGCGACGCGATGTTACGCATGCGTCTTTGCCCACCGGAGGGCTTCCTCGCGCACGCCTGTGACCTGCGGAAACGGTGGGCGCTGAGGGTCTCGAACCCCCGACCTTCGCCTTGTAAGGGCGACGCTCTTCCAGCTGAGCTAAGCGCCCGCTTTCGCGGTGGTGTGGCCGCACGCCCGGCAGACCACGTCGCCGAGTTGGATCGACAGCCGCGTGCCGCCGCACGAGGCGCACCGGTCCAGGCCGTCGGCCCATCCCGGCTCCGCCTGACACGGCGGGCAGATCAATACCTGCCGCCCGCCGGCCACCGCTCGTGCCCACGGCACCGAACGCTTGTCGGGGTCGTAGGTCGCACGGCCGCATCGCCAGCATGCCGGTCGATCCACCGGCTCGTGGGGTCCGTCGAGCGGCCTCACGTGGCCAGGATACAGGGGCATACGCACCCGTTCCCGCACGTAGACTGACCCGGTTCGACATCCGGAGGAACGATGAGCGACCCGACACCGAGCCTGTCTAGCGGCCTGTTCAAGGGCCTCTCCCCCACCGAGGGCGACGAGATCCTCGGCGCCGGCGAACGTACCTCCTACCCCGCCGGCACCGCGATCTTCGACGCGGGCGACCCGGGCGACGCGATGTTCGTGATCTCCTCGGGCCAGGCGCGGGTGGACGTCGGCGGGCGGTTCCACGTGCTCAAGCCGGGCGATTTCTTCGGCGAGATGGCCCTGCTCGCCCCCGGGCCCCGGATGGCGACCGTCAAGGCTGAGTCCGACGTCGAGGCGGTCATGATCCACGCCGACGCCTTCCAGTCGTTCCTCTTAGAGCACCCGGCGGTGGCGGTCTCGATGATGAAGCAGCTGGTGATCCGGCTGCGGGAGGTCGAACAGCGCATCGACGCCTGGATGGCGTGACGTCCAGGTCGGCCATCCGGCCGACAGCGACGGGGCGCGAACGCGCAGCCCATCGGCCTATCGGAAACGGCGGCCTTGCGTGCCACACTCCGGCGAAGCGTTCGAGCTCGAGGGGTGTACGGGGTGACGATCCGTTCTCGCAGCGTGTTGGCGTTGGTCGCCACGTGCCTCGTCGCGTTCGGCGTGGTCTCGACGCCGGCGGTCGCGCGCATCTCAGCCCCCCAGGGCCACGCCTCGAAGGCGCGGATCCCGCACGCCACGCTCGCCGACGCCAACGGCAATCACGTCGCCGACGTTCTCGATCATCAGCTCGCGCGCGGGAAGGGACCATCGCGGCACGACGTGGTCGTCACGTTCGACGACCGCGCGGCGATGGCCGGAGCGCGCCGATCGGTCGGCATCGGGCACGTCTCTACGACGTTCAGCCTGATCGACGGATTCGTGGCGCACCTCACTGACGGTCAGATCAACGCGATGGCGCACCGGCCCGGAATCATCCGCGTCGAGCCGAGCTACCAGGTGCACGCGCTCGACGACGCAGCCAACGACGACTTCGGGGTGACGAGCGCCCGCTCGACGTTCGGCGTCACAGGCGCGGGCACCCAGGTGTGCATCCCGGACAGCGGCGTCGACCTCGGCCACGAGCAGCTCGACTCGAAGGCGCCGATCGGCTGGCTCGACCTCATCAACAACAAGCCGAACCCCTATGACGACAACGGCCACGGGACGTTCGTCGCATCGATCGCGGTCGGCGACGGCGTCGGCTCGGGCCCGATCGCCGGCCAGATGAAAGGCGTCGCGCCGGGCGCCGCGCTCTCGGCCGTGAAGGTTATCGACAACACTGGGAGCGGCCCCGACCCGCTCGAGATCCAGGCGATCCAGTGGTGCGCCGCGCGACCGGCCGTCGACGTCATCTCGCTGAGCCTCGGATCGGACCTCCCCTCGGACGGCCTCGACGCGATCTCGCAGGCGGTGGACGCGGCGGTCGCGGGCGGCAAGATCGTGGTCGCGGCCGCGGGCAACGGCGGCGACGTCCCGGGCTCGATCACGTCCCCCGGTTCGGCGAAGAAGGCGATCACCGTAGGCGCGGCGGCCGAGTGGTCCGCCCCGAGCAGCTACCCGTACGCGTCGGACGGCCCCTACCTCGCCCCCTTCTCGAGCCGCGGCCCAACGGTCGACGACCGGATCAAGCCCGACATCGTGGCGCCCGGCGTCACGATCGGCGGGGCGCAGTCCGGCAGCGCGTCGACCTACGTCGTCGAGAGCGGCACGTCGATGGCGACGCCCTACGTCGCCGGCGTCGCCGCGCTGATCCGCCAACTCCAGCCGAACTGGACACAGACCGACGTGCGCGCCGCGATCGAAGGCGCGGCCCTGGACGCCGGCCCTCCCGGCAAGGACAACGACTGGGGCGCCGGCCTGCTCGACGCCTACGGCGCGGTCGCCGAGGCCGACGGATCCTCCGGGTCGACCCCGTTCCCCGCGCACCAGTACTTCACGGGGTCGGTCGCGAACAACGGCAGCTGGTCGAAGACGTTCACCCTTGGTGCGAACGACCTCGGCGCGCCGATCGCGGCAACGGTCACGACCGGCGGCTCGCTCCAGTGCCTGATCGATCTGCCCCCTCTCGGCTGTTTCCAATACGCGTGGCTGCCCGACCTCGAGGCCGAGCTCTCTGGACCGTCGGGGTTCGTGATCGCGTCGAGCACCTGCCCCGCCGGGGGCGACGACTGCACGTACGGCCGCCAGGAAACCCTGCACATCCGGCCCACGCAGGCGGGCACGTACACCTTGCGGGTGTTCCCCGCGGCGGACGGGGACGGCACAGGTGGCTCCTTCTCGATCGACTTGTTCACAGGACCGGTCGGCGCCGCGTCGGGCGGGACCCTCCATGTCGGCGATCTCGACAGGTTGGCAACGACGCTGTCGGCGACCCGGTGGCGCGCGAAGGTCACGATCACCGTGCACGACGGCCAGCACCACGCCCTCGCGGGGGCGACCGTCACAGGCCTGTGGACCGGGAACGTCACCGACACATGCGTGACGAACCAGAACGGCAAGTGCTCGGTGATCCAGCGGTACGCGCGCAAGAAGACGAGCGTGCTGTTCGCGGTGACCAACCTGCAGTCGACCGGCGACACCTATCAGTCGTCGTCGAATCACGACCCCGACGCCGACAGCAACGGCACCTCGATCAGCGTCTCGCGACCGTAGGGCCGGCCACCGCCCTCAACCACCGAAGACGACGCGGCCTGCCGCGATCGTCGTTGTGACCTTCGTGTCGGCGATCTCGTACACGGACCCGGCGAACGGGTTGCGATCGAGGATCGCGAGGTCGGCGCGCATCCCCTCGGCGATCGTGCCCGCCTCATCGTCGTGGTTCACGTAGGCGCTCCCCCGCGTGAACCCGGCGATCGCCTCGGCGAGCGTGATCCGCTGGGTGGCGTCGAGCACCGGGGCGTTGGGGCCGTCGCCGACCACCTGCCGCGTCACCGCGACCTGCATCTCCTCGAACACGTTCGGGGTGCTGATCGGCCAGTCGCTGCCCATCGCGAGCACGGCGCCGGACCGTACGACGTCGCCGATCGGATAGAGACGCCCCGCGCGGTCGCCGACGCGGGGGCGCGTGAGCGTTTCGATCATCGGATCGGGGCAGGCCCACAACGGCTGGATGTTGGCGGCGACCCCGAGCTCGCGCAGACGCGGCGTGTCGGCGGGGTCGGGCAGCTGCAGGTGTGCGATGTGATGCCGGGCGTCGTTCCATCCGTTCGCCGAGCGGGCGGCCTCGACGGCGTCGAGAGCGGAACGGAAGGCGCGGTCGCCGAGCGCGTGCTGGTGGATCTGGAACCCGAGCGCGTCGAGCCTGACGACCGCCTCGCGGAGCGCACCCTCCTCGACGAACTGGATCCCGCGGCCGTGCTCCTCGCCGAAGTGCCCTTCGTAGGGGGCGAGCATCGAGCCGGTCGCGCTCTCGGGGCAGCCGTCGAGCATGATCTTGATCGTGCCGCCGTCGACCTGGCCCTTCGTCCCCCAGTCGCGCTGCTCGACGAGCTCGTCGATCTGCTCCATGCCGCGGTGGCGGTCCCACCACAGCGCGGTGACGACACGCGCGGTGAGCTCCCCGGCGTCGTTCAGCGCGCGGTACCCCGCGAGCAGGTCGGGCCGGACCCAGGCGTCCTGCCATGCGGTGATCCCGAGCGCGTGGAGGTACTCCTGCGCGACCCGGATCGACGCCATCCAGTCCTCGGTGGCGTCCGGCGGCACGTGGTCGGACCAGAACGTGTACGCGGTGCCCTCCTGGAGCAGGCCCGTCGGGCCGTCGTCGTCACGGACGAAGTAGCCGTCCCACGGGTCGGGCGTGTCGGCGGTGATGCCCGCCAGCTCGAGCGCCTTGGTGTTCACCCACGCCGCGTGCGTGTCGGTGTTCATCAGGTAGACCGGTCGATCCGGAACGAGGGCGTCGAGCTGACGACGGTGCGGTTGGTCGCCGCCGAACACCGGCATGTACCAGCCGCCACCGACGATCCAGGCGTCCTCGGGGTGCGCCGCCGCGTGCGCGGCGATCCGATCGAAGTAGTCCTGCAGCGTGTGCAGGTCGTCGAGGTTGAGGTGCCGCCGGATCCTCCCCGCGAAGGCGGCGTGGATGTGGGCATCCTGGAACCCCGGCGTGACGCAGGCCCCCGTGAGCACATCGGCGGTGCCCACCCGCTCGCGAACCTCGGCCTCCGAGCCGACCGCGACGATCCGATCGCCGCGGATCGCGACCGCCTTGGCCCAGCTGCGCGCGGCGTCGACCGTGTAGACGTCACCGGTGACGATCAGGTCCGCGCGCTCGCCCACGGCGGCGGACGCTAGCACGTCCGCGCGCTCGGCTCAGGTCGTCAGCGTGATCGGACCGTGCATGCCGTACGCGTAGTGCCCCGGCAGGTGACACGCGAACTCCCACCCCGGCGCGAGCTGGTCGGGGAAGGTGAACGTGGTCTCGACGGTCGCTCCGGCCGGCACCGAGATCTCGCCGGGCCTGGCCCCATGCGAGGCCTCGGTCCCCTCCTCGTGGATCTGCTGCATCTCGGCGTCCCCGACGAGGAACTCGTGATCGATCGGGTCGGTGTTCGTCACGACGAACCGGACGGTCTCGCCGGGCGCGACCTGCAGGGAAGCCAGGTCGAAGTGAGAGAAATGGATCGTGACGTCGACGGTGCGCTCCGGGGGCGGCGCGGCCGCGGCCGTGACCCCGAGCACGATCGCGGCGGCGACGACCGCGAGGGTCGCCGCCGCCAAGGTCCCGCGACGCTTCATCGGCTCCGCACCGTCGCGGCGTGGATCCGTCGCCGTGCGAACAGCGCGACGATCGCGATCCCTGCGCCGAGCCACAGGATCGTCCGTGCGCCGTCGGATCCGTCGGGCACGGGCACCGTCGGGAACGAGAACCCCGCGGCGACCGGGTCCGGATGGCCGTAGCCGCTCGCGTCGATCGCGAGGTCGTTCGTCAGGTCGCCCGCATGTTCGTCGATCTTCAGGTACGACAGCCACATCGGGGCGTCGGGGATCCAGTTCGAGCGCTGGTCGGAGCGGAGGTCCTGCATCAGGCTCCCCGACGCCCACGCGCTCTGCTCGAGGATCGTGCCCTTCTGGTTGGGGTCCCCGTTCGACGAGACGGCCTGCGGCAGCATCGCCGGGTCGCGGTCGGTCAGCAGGAACACATCCGCCTGGATCAGGTCCTGCGGCTGGTCGGCCGAGGGTCAGGATCCGCAGCGGCACCCACGGGTTGGGCGTCGGGATCACGACGTGCACCGGGATGCCCTGGCCCTGGACGAGGCCCTGCTTGGCGGCGCGCTTCTCGTTGAACTTCGTCGCCATGAAGATCGGGCTGCGCTGGGCGTAGAAGTCGAGCACCGCCGGCGCGTCGGGCGGTAGGAAGAAGCCGTGCTCACGAGCCCAGTTGCCGACGGCGACCGCGCCGCCCTTGAGGACCGTGATGTTGAGCGCGTCCACCTGGGTTCGCATCAGGACGGTGGCGCCGGCTGCGGCCGTATCCTCGGCTGCGAACAGCGCGGTGCGCTGTGAAGTCCGGTGGGTTCACTTCGAGCTCGAGGCGCTGCAGCGTCCAGTCGCCGCCCTTGATCACCTTCGTCGGGACGCCGGGCAAGCGGTGTGATCGAGCCGAGCGACCCGTCCACCTTGCCCGAGAACTGGAACGACGTGAGGTAGTGCTCGATGCCGTCGTGGTAGGCGGCGAGCGTCGTGGTGCGGGTCAGGCTGATCGTGCCGTTCGGCGCGATGAGACCACCGCACGCGAGCGCGGAAACGGCCGAGCCCAGCACGAGGGTTGCGGCGGTCGCGGCGACGGCGGCGGCGCGGACGATGTGGCGGCGGCGCATCGGAAGCTCCTTCCGGTCCGTGATCGCCGTTGGACGTCGCGAGCGGCCGGATCGGTTCCCACTTATGCTCCCGGCCGATGCAGCTCAACCCGACCGAAGACGACCGGCTGCGCATCTTCACTGCGGCGCAACTCGCACGGATGACCCTCGATCGCGGACTGGCGCTGAACGTTCCCGAGGCCGTCGCGCTCGTGTGCGACGAGATGCACCTCGCCGCGCGCGGCGGCGCCACGTGGCAAGAGGTGCGGGACGCCGGCACAGCGGTCGCCGCCTCGACACCGGTGCTGGACGGCGTTCCCGACCTGATCGAGGAGATCCGGCTCGAGGTGCTGCTCGACGAGGGCACGCGACTCGTCGTGTTGCGCTCGCCCTTCGGCGAAGGTGCGCCCCGCGTGCGCTACGGCGCGGGCGATGTCGCGCTCGTGCCGGAGCGCGAGCGCCGGACGGTCACCGTGACCAACACGGGCGAACGGCCGATCCGCGTCTCGAGCCACTTCCCGTTCTGGGATGCGAACCCGCACCTGTCGTTCGACCGTGACGAGGCGCGCGGGTTCCGCCTCGACCTCCCGGCCGGTGATTCCGTTCGGTGGGCGCCCGGGGAGACGCACGAGGTCACGATCGTCGCGCTCGGAGGGACACGCGATGCCTGACCGGCTCTCCCGCGAAGAGCACGCGCTCCGCCATGGATCGACCGCCGGCGACCGCGTGCGCCTGGCCGACACCGATCTGTGGCTCCGGATCGAGGAGGACCTGACCGAGCCCGGCGATCAGGCGCTGTGGGGCTACGCGAAGAACTGGCGCTCCCGGATGACCCAACACGACGCGGCGACGACCGCGTCCGAGCTCGACACCGTGATCGGGTCGGTGCTCGTGGTCGACCCGCTCCTCGGCATCGTGAAGTGCGACCTCGGCATCAAGGACGGCCGGGTCGCCGGGATCGGTCGCGCCGGCAACCCGGACATCACCGACGGCGTCGACCTCACGATCGGTCCGAACACCTGGCCGATCCCGTGCCACGGGCTGATCGCGACGCCGGCCATCGTCGACTCGCACGTGCATCTCTTGTCGCCGCGGCTCGTGCCCGTCGCCCTGTCCGCCGGCGTGACAACTCTGATCACGGCCGGGTTCGAGGAGCCACCGGATCGGATGCGCGCCACCTTCGCGGCGTTCGAGCGGCTGCCGGTGAACGTCGGCCTCCAGCCGAGCGCGCGCACCGACGTCGCCGGCGGGCTCGACCCCGCGATCGAGGCCGGCGCGTGCGGCTTCAAGATCCACGAGGACTGGGGCGCCTACCCGGAGATCATCGATGCCACCCTGCGCGCCGCCGAGGCGCACGACGTCGCGGTCTGTCTGCACACCGACAGCCTCAACGAGTCGACCGAGCTCGAGGGCACCGTCGAGGCGATCGCGGGCCGGACGGTGCACGCGTACCACGTCGAAGGATCGGGCGGCGGACACATCCCCGACGCGATCGGCCTTGTGCGCGAGCCGAACATCATCTGCTCGTCCACGACCCCGACGCTCCCCTACGGGCCTTCCACGGCCGACGAGCAGCTCGACATGAAGCTGATCGTCCACGAGGGGAACCCCTTCCTGCCCGACGACGTGTCGGCGGCACGCGAGCTGGTCCACCCGGCGACGATGGCGGCCGAGGGACCGTTGCACGACCTCGGCGCGATCCAGATCGTGAACTCCGACTCGCAGGGCATGGGCCGGATCGGCGAGACCCTGCGCAGAACGATCCAGCTCGCCCACGTGATGAAGGCGTGGCGCGCGGATGCGTCGTGGGCCGCGCACGAGCCGGTCCGACGGTTGCGCCCGGCCGTCGCGGCCGACGACGGCGAGCCCGACGACAACGAGCGAACGCTCCGCTACCTGGCGAAGTGCACGATCGAGCCGGCCATCACCCACGGCATCGCGGACGAGGTCGGCACGCTCGCCCCAGGGCGGATGGCCGACATCGTGCTGTGGGAAGCGTCGAGGTTCGGCGTGAAGCCCGTGATGGTGCTCAAGGCTGGCGTCGTCGCGTGGAGCGCGATCGGTGAGGGCAACGCGAGCGTGCACGGTGCCGAGCCCACGCGCTACGGCCCGGACTGGGGCGGTGTCGGCGACGCGCCGGCGCGCCTGTCGACGACATTCGTCTCGCGGGCCGCGATCGATGCGGGCTTCGCCTCGAGGACAGCTCGGCGGGTCGTCGCCGTCCGCGGCACTCGGGGCCTCACCAGAGAAGCCCTCGTCGCGAACCGATCCGCCCCCGCCGGCCTCACCGTGTCGGCCGTCGACGGCACGGTCGCGATCGACGGCCGGGTGCTCGCTTGCGAACCGACTCCCGTGGTGCCGCTCTCCCGCCGCTACCTCTTAGCGTGAGCGGTCGCGAGGTCACGCTCGGGGCGTCTCGAACCGGTCGCCCGCTCGGAGGGTTCGATCATCCGTGGGACCGCGGAGGGTGACACGCCCGACACCGAAGACGGTCCACGAGCGCCCGTCGCCGAGGATCGCCGTTCGCTCGTCGATGCCGACGAACCACGTGTCGTCGGGCAGCCGCGAGGTCATCCACCACTGCGCTCCCGGGATGCGCGCCGCCCGATCCCAGTGCACACCGAACGACACGTTGGGCACGAGTCCGAGGCCGAACAGCCACGACGTGCCGAGCCTGCCGCCCGCGTTGCGCTCCCGGCTCGCGATCATCGCGCCCGCGCTGCAGCCGGCGTAGACCGCGCCACGATCCATCGCCCGCCGGATCGCGGCCAGCAGCGGGGAGTCGCGCAGCACGTCGGCGAGCCTGGTCGGCTTCCCGCCGGAGAAGTAGATCATCGACGCCCCCTCGACGGTCGCGACGACCTCCGGGTTGAACGCGTCCTCACGAACCTTCACCGGGATCACGGACGCGGACACACCGCTTCGCGCGTAGTGATCGAGGCCCATCCGTCCCCACCGCTCGAATACGTGGTGGCCCTCCGACGCGCTCGCGGTGGGCAGGATCGCGACGCTGCCGTCCCCCACGGCGTCGGCCAACGCCAGCGATTCGACCTCGGTGCTCCAGGGCTCGAACTCTCCCGAGCCCAGGAGCAGGAACGTCGGCACGCTCAGTCCTCGGCGACCGACGCGTCGGAGGGGCGATCCTCGGCGGCGACCACCTCGGGAACCTCGATCGGTACGGGCGGCTCAGGCGTGCGACTCGTCGCTCGGTGACGCCCGCCACGCGGGATCGGTGGCCCGACGGGCCCCGAACGGGCACGCCAGCCTGCGACGAGCATCGCGCCCACGCCGAACGCGCCGGCGAACGTCCACACCGCCGCGTTGAGGAACGGGACGAGACCGAGCGCCGCGACGATCGCCCATCCCGCGAAGAACGCACCGACACGGGAGCGAGGCTCGCGCACGAAGAGCCTGCCGATCGCGAACGTCGCGAACGTGAGACCGACCAGCCAGATCAGCCCCAACCCGAGCAGCAGCACGAGACCGAGCGGCAGTCCGAGGATCGTCACCGCGAGGGCGAGCCCGAGGATCGGCAGCGCCAACGCAAGCAGCACTCCCCAGCCGGCCGACGCGAACGGCGCGGTCCGCACGGCCTCTGCCGTCCGCTGGGCTCCCCGAGGGGCGAGCAGCAGCACGAGCAGTCCGGCGAGCAAGATCGAGACGGCCATCGCGACGCTCGCGAGGAGCGCGCCGAGCACGCCGACGGTGCCGGACAGGGTGAACCCGACATCGTGGCGGATCGCCCCGGTGACGTGGGCGCCCTCGGCGATGTCGAGGCTCCTTCCCGCGCGCACGTCACCGCCGACCTGCGCCGTGCGCAGCAGGCGGATCGGCCCGTGCAACGCGATCACGTCCCCGCCCACCTGACCGGACACGGTGATCGGACCGTCGATCACCACCACATCGCCGTCCACGACGCCCGCCACGGTCGCGCTGCCCGAGAACACGACGACCTCGCCAACCACCGTGCCGCGCGGCACCGACACGTCGCCGGTCAGCACCACCTGTTGCGGCGGGTGCGTGGGGCCGGTGGCCTGCGCGAGCGCGGCGGTCGGCCACGCGAGGACCACGACCACGATCGAGACGGCGAGGACGCGACGGGCCACGTCGGCATCCTAACGACCCGACACCGTGCTCCCGAACTGCCAGACTTGGCCGATGGCGCTGCGTGCGGAGGGCTCGTCGTGGGCGATCGCGACGCCGCACGACGCCGCGACGCGCGCAGGCGCTGCGGCCTTCGAGCGCGGCGGCACCGCCATGGACGCCGCGATCCACGCGGCCGTGACCCTCGCGGTCGCGTACCCCCACATGTGCGGGGTGGGCGGGGACCTGTTCGCGCTGGTGCAGCGCGCCGACGGCGAGATGCTCGCGATCAACTCGAGCGGGCGCTCCCCCACCGGAGCCGACCCCCCGGCGCTGGACGGCCTCGCCGAGATGCCGATCCGCGGTCCCGTCCCGGTGACGGTGCCGGGGGCGGTCGCCGGGTGGCGGGCGATCCACACCACCGGGGGCGTGCTCCCCTGGCCCTCGGCGTTCGAGACCGCGATCGGCCTCGCCGCGGACGGCGTCGCGGTCAGCCGCTCCCTCGCCGGAGAGTTGACCGAGCCCGGCGCGCCCTTCGCAGCAGATCCGGGCCTCGCCCAGGTCTTCTACCCCGACGGGAACCCCGCCCTCCTGGGCGCGACCGTCCGCAACCCAGCGCTCGCTCGCACGCTCGAGACGCTGGCCGCCGAAGGCCCCGCCGCGCTCTACGGCGGCTCCCTCGGGGATGCCTACGTCGCCGGGCTCCAGGCCGCTGGGTCGCCGATCGGCCACGACGACCTCGCACGGCACGACGCGAGCGTGCTCGCGGCGCTCCGTTCGCCCTACCGGGACTGGCACGTGAGCGTCGTCCCGCCCAACTCCCAAGGGTTCGTGCTGCTCCAGATCTTGTCGCTTCTCGAGCGCCTCGGGATCGAGCCCGACCTCGACGGTGCGAACGCCGGCCGGATCGCGCGGGTGATCGAGGCAGCCAACAGGGACCGTGACCGGCACCTCGCGGACGCCGACCGGATGGACGTGCACCCCTCGACCCTGCTCGAGGACGGTCATCTCGCGGGACTGGCCGACGAAGCCGGTCGATCACGCGCCCCGCTGCACGCCGACGGCGACACGATCGCGCTGGTCACGGCGGATGCCGAGGGCAACGCGGTGTCGTTGATCCAGAGCCTGTTCTGGGGGTTCGGCGCGGGCATCCTCGAGCCGACGACCGGGATCGTCGCCCAGAACCGGGGTGCGTGCTTCACGCTCGAACCCGGTCATCCGAACCGCTTCGCCCCGGGTGTCCGGCCGTTCCACACGTTGATGCCCGTGCTTGTGCACGACCGCGACGGCCTGGTCGGCGTGCCCGGCACGATGGGCGGCTACCAGCAACCCCAGATCAATCTGCACACGATCACCCGCGCGTTCGTCGGCGGCGTCCATCCGGCGGACGCGGTCGCCGCGCCACGCTGGGTCGTACTCGGCAGCGATGAGGGCCGCGAGCCATCGGTCGTCGCGCTGGAGCCCGGCGTCCCTGAGGCTGCGCGCGCATCGCTGCTGCACACGGCGGGGTTCGCACTCACCGAGGACGACTCGTTCGGGCACGCCCATCTGATCCGCATCCAGGGCGGACGCTTGCTGGCGGGGTCCGACCCTCGGGCGGACGGCTCGGCCGAAGCGACGTAGCGGACTACTTCCTCTTGGGGCTGGCGCCGGCACGGCGAAGGCTGCGAGACTCGCCGAGGACGCCAATGCCGCATCCTCCACGGGATCCACCCGGCTCGGAACCGAACGTGCAGCGTCTGCTGCATGACCTGGACGGCATCGTCTGGGTACTTGACGCTGCCTCGGGCGCATATACCTATGTCTCCGAGGGCATCCGGCGGCTGCTGGGTTATGCGCCGGAGGATTGGCTGCAGGATCCGGGGTTCCGGACCGAGCGGCTGCACCCGGAGGACCGCGAGGCGGCGGAGACCGAGTGGGCCCGTGTCGTCTCGCAAGGTGGCTCGTTCGACGTCACCTACCGGCTCCGGGCCGCCGACGGGTCCTGGCGTTCGTCGCACGACGTCGGACACACGATCACCGACCGCGACGGAGGGGTGTCGGTCCAGGGGGTGATCGTCGCGGCGCCGCCGAGGCCCGCGGTCGACGAGGAACGCTTCCGCGACGTCGTCGAGCACCTGACCGCGATCGTCTACCTCGAGGACATGCCGACCACCGACGAGGTCGGGCGCATGCTCTACGTGAGCCCGCAGGTCGAGGAGCTCCTCGGCTTCACCCAGGAGGAGTGGCTCGCCGACCCGGTGGCGTGGTCGCGGCAGTTCCACCCCGACGATCGCGACCGGGTCCGCGAGATCTACGAGGAGGTGGAGCGGACCGGCGGACCGTTCCTGGCCGAGTACCGGATGTTCGCGCGCGACGGGCATGTCGTGTGGTTCCGCGACGAGGCGATCGTCGTGCGCGACGACGCCGGCGTGCCCCGGTATTGGCAGGGCGTGATGTTCGACGTCACCGAACAGCATGAGACGCGCGAGCAGCTGGCCGACACCCAAGATCAGTACCGCGCACTCGTCGAGCAGATCCCCGCGATCGTCTACCGTGAGGTGGTCCGCGGCGACGACGTCGAGGTCGTCTACATCAACTCGACGGTCGAAGCGGTGCTCGGCATCACCCCCGTGGAGTGGATCGCCGACTCCGGCGTGTGGATGGAGGCGATCCATCCCGACGACCGCGCCCGCGTCGCTGAGGAGAACCGCCGCACCGAGGCGACCGGCGACCCCTTCGTGATCGAGTACCGGATGATCGCGCGCGATGCGCGCGTCGTGTGGTTCCGCGACGAGGCGACGCTCGTGCGCGACGAGCTCGGGGAGCCCGCGTTCTGGCAGGGCGTGATGATCGACATCACGGCGCGCCGCGAGGCCGAAGCCGGCCTCGCCGAAGCCGAGGCGCGCTACCGGGCGCTCGTCGAGCAGCTGCCGGCGATCGCCTACATCGACCCCGTCGACCGGCACGGCACCGTCTACATCAGCCCGCAGACCGAGGCGATCCTCGGGTACTCCCCCGACGAGTGGTACGCGAACCCCGAGCTGTGGCAGCAGATCGTGCACCCCGAGGACCGCGACCGTCCCGCGGCGGCGGGCGGCGACCCGAACGCGTCCAGCTACCGGCTGATCGCGAAGGACGGCCGGGAGGTCTGGATCCTCGACCAGTCACGGCCGGTCTACGACGATGCAGGGAACCTCGTCTACTGGCAGGGCCTGCTGCTCGACATGACCGACCAGCGCCGGACGCTGGAGCTCGAACGCGCGCTCGAGCTGGAGCGGGTGGAAGCCGAGCGCTTGCGCACCGAGGACGAGGTCAAGACGACGTTCCTGCACGCCGTCTCGCACGACCTGCGGACCCCGCTCGCGGCGATCCTCGGGCTCGCGGTCACGCTCGAACGCGAGGACCTCGCATTGGAGCCGCGCGAGTCCCGCGATCTCGCCCACCGGATCGCGCAGAACGCACGACGGCTGGATCGCATGGTCGGCGACTTCCTGGACTTCGAGCGGCTCGCGCGCGGGGTGGCGGTCCCGAACTACGCGCGGGTCGACGTGGGTGCGCTGCTCCGCGAGATCGTCGCGACGAACGAGCTCGTCTCGGACCGGCAGCTCACGTTGGAGATCGCGCCCGCCGTGGTGCGCGCCGACGCGGGGATGCTCGAGCGGATCGTCGAGAACCTTCTCGGCAACACGGCGAAGCACACCCCGGCGACCGCGCACATCTGGGTGCGGATGAAACCGTGGGACCACGGCCTCGAGCTCGTCGTCGAGGACGACGGTCCCGGCGTGCCCGAAGCCGACAAGGAGCGGATCTTCGAGGCGTTCCGCCAGGGATCGGAGTCGGCCACGGGGTCTGGCGTGGGGCTGGCGCTCGTCGCTCGGTTCGCCGAGATGCACGACGGGCGTGCCTGGGTCGAGGATCGCCCGGGCGGTGGGGCGTCGTTCCACGTCACGATCGCCGCGGAACCGACCGAACGCCGGATCGACCTCACCGCGATCGAGCCGGAGGATCAGCCGACCGAGACGGGCTCGTCGGCGGACAACCAGGCGTAGGCCTCTTCCTCCTGGGCGAAGTGCAGGCGCAAGATCGCGTGCAGCCCATAGAGCACGCGGCGCAGATCGACCAGATCGTCGCGGTCCGGCCCGGTCGCCGGCATGTCGTCGAGCAGCTGCCGGTAGACCCGGATCAGGTGGGAGATCTCGACGTGCGCGCGCTGCATGCTCGACATCGGGTCCTCGCCGCCCATCAGCTTCGCGACCACCGGGTAGACGGCCGCCTCTTCCTCTTCTTCGTGCTGGGGCAGCCGATCGCACAGGAACACCCGAACGGCCTCGAGCTCGGCGCGGAGCTCCGCGGGCTCCATCGCGTCGAGGCGGTCCGCGGTCGTGCGGATCCGCTGCACCTCGGGCGCGAACTCGACGTGCTCTTGGCGGAACCGCTCGGCGACGTCGGTGCCGGGGCCGCCGGCCGACGCCTTCGACCCCGAGCCCAGGGCCCGGAGCGCGTTGAGGATCGAGGCGACGTCGACGGCCTCCTGGAAGAGCGCCCCGACCGCCGGTGTGAATCGCCCGAAGGCGCCGAACCCCATCAACACGAACGCGAGACCCATGCCGAGCAACACGCTCTGGATCGCGATGGTGCGCGAGCGCTTCGCGATCGTCATCGCATCGACCAGACGGTCGAGCCGATCGACCGTGATGACGACGTCGGCGGCTTCCGACGATGCGGTCGCGCCGCGCGCGCCCATCGCGACGCCGACGTCGGCCGCCGCCAGGGCCGGCGCGTCGTTCAACCCGTCGCCGACCATCATCACGACGCCGTCGCCTCGCTCGGCCTCGACGGACGCGACCTTCTCGGCCGGATCACGCTCCGACAGGATGCGGTCGACGCCGAGCGCGGCGCCGACCGATTCGGCGACGTCGGGATGATCGCCGGTCACCATCACGACGCGCTCGATCCCGGCGCGCCTGAGCGATCGGATCACACGCGGGGTGTCGGGCCGGATCGGATCGTCGATCACCAAGGCGCCCGCGACCTCGCCGTCCACACCGACGAACACGCACGAGGAGCCGTCGAGCATCGTGCGGCGGCGGACGTCGCGTGCGCGTGGCGGCAGCGACGCGCCGCCCGCCACGTACGAGGCCTGCCCCAGCACGATCCGATGCCCGTCGACCAGCCCGCTGACCCCGGCCCCGTACCGCTCGTCGACCTCCTGCGGGAACGAAAGCTCGCTGCCGCGCTCACGTGCCGCGCGCACGATCGCCGTCGCGAGCACGTGCGGGGAGACCTGGTCGAGCGAGGCCGCGAGCCGCAGCAGCTCGTCCGGTGACACCGTCGCGAACGCCTCGACGTCGGCGACATGTGGCACGCCGGAGGTGAGCGTGCCGGTCTTGTCGAACAGCAGGATCGTCGATCGGGCGACCGTCTCGAGCGCGCCGCCGCCCTTGACGATGATCCCGCGCTTGGCCGCGCGGGAGATGCCGGCCACGATCGCGATCGGCACGGCGAGGATCAATGGGCACGGCGTGGCGACCACGAGCACCGACAGCGCACGCACGGGGTCCCCGGAGGCGATCCAGGCGGCGCCGGCGATCACCAGCGTGATCGGGATGAACCAGAACGCGTACCGATCGGCGAGGCGCACGGCGGGCGCCCGCTCCGCCTCCGCCGCTTCCACCAGCCGCACGATGCCCGCGTAGGTGCTGTCGGCCGCGGTCGCGGTGGCGTGCAGGTCGAAGGCCTGGCCCGCGTTGAGCGCGCCCGACCGCACCAGATCGCCGCGCGGGCGCTCGACCGGGCGGGACTCCCCGGACAGGGCCGACTCGTCCAACACGGCGTCACCCTCGAGCACGCCGTCGACCGGCACGACCTCGCCCGACTTCACGAACAGACGATCGCCGAGGACGACGTCGTCGATCTCGCGGGTCTGGAGCTCGCCGTCCTCGTAGCGGTGCACCTGGCGCGGCGCGCGCGCGAGGAGATCCGAGAGCTCGCGGTGCGCCCGGCGGTCCGCGTAGTCCTCGAGCGTTTGCCCGCTCGCGAGCATCACGGCGATCACGGCGCCGGCCGCGTACTCGTGCAGACCGAGGCACCCGAGGATCGCGAGGATCGCGATCAGGTCGACGCCGGCCTCGCGCCGCGAGAGCGACCGGATCACGTCGATCGTCACCGGGATCCCGCCGATCACGGTGGTCACACCCCACAGGAAGTGGCCCTCGGCGGTGTGGTCGGTCGCGACGAGCAGGGCGCCGCCCACGAGACCGACGACGCACGTGGCCAGCCATAGCCGGGTGAACCCGATGCCGTCGCGGGTCACGCGTCTCTCCGCAGGCTCGCCGCGAGGTGCAGCGTCATCCGGGTCGCACCGGTCGCCATGTCGAGCTCGTAGGTGAGCGCGTCGCCGTCCACGCGGTAGCGGCGTTCGAGCCCGCGCACGTCCGAGCCCGTCGCAGACCTGCCGATCGTCGCATCGCCGGCAGTCAGACGGAGGTCGCCGTCGTCGTGCCGCCCGTGGGCGATCTCCGTCACCCCGATCGGATGCGCCAGCACGAGCTCCACGTCACCGTGGCCGGCACCGGGCCGGAGGAACCCTCGCTCGAAGTGCACCGGCTCCCCCTCGGGGCTCCAGCTCTCTTGGACGTACAGCAGGTACGGCTCTCCGACGTGGTCGAAGCGGAGCGTCTCGCGGTACGTGAACGGCTCGATCGTCGGGTAGCTCCCGGTCCCCTCGCCGCTCCAGGTCCCGAGCAAGAACGCGAGCGACGCGACGTCGTCGTGCAGCTCAGGGGACATGCTGGCGACCGTACCACGCACCCGTGGGACGACCGGAGGGTTACTCGGCGGCCGGTTCCTCGGTCGCCGCGCCGTCCTGCTCGGCGGTGAGCCGCTCCTCGACGACGTGCTGGAGCCCGGCGACGTCGGCCTGCACCGGCACCGGCGTCGGCGCCCCATGCGGCTCCTCGGCCGCCTGCTCGTACGCGTCGATCTCCAGCTCGAGGTACTCGAGCCGGCGTCGCAGCGCATCGATCCGGCGGTCGGGGTCGACCTCGGTCCCCACGGTCACGCTGACGTCGCCCGATCGCACGGTGGTGGCGTCCGCGGGCTGCTCGCGGCGGCCGTCGCGGGGCAAAACGAGTGAGGCCGGATCACCACGGAGCCGTGCCTGGAGATCCATCAGGTTCGACATGACGGCGTCGTGCTGCGAGCCGTCCCGATCCCACCCACGTGACGCCATCCCGTTCCCCCTCTTGTTCCGGACCCGCCGTGCGCGAGAGCGCTGCGGCGGAACGCGCTCCGGCGATCATAGGCCGAGTCGGCCCTCCAGGTCGATCCGACTTCCGATATATCCTGCGGCCGTGTCGCAACTGGCCCGTATCAACGTGACGCCGGTCAAAGGGACTGCGCTGCATCATCTTTCCTCCGCTCGGCTCGACGAGCGAGGCATCGAGGGGAACCGGCGGTTCCATCTGGCGGATGACCGAGGCCGTTTGTTCAGCGGCCTCGGACACGGTCCGCTGGTCCAAGTCGTCTGCGAGGTCGACGACGGCTTCCTCACCTGCCGGTTCCCCGACGGAACGGTCGCGAGTGCCGCGACGGATGAGCTCGGCGGCCTGGAGGAGACCGACTTCGACGGGCGCGCCGTGCCGGGCCGTCCCGTGAGCGGCGATCTCTCGGCCGCGTTCTCCGCCTACGTCGACGCGTCGGTCCGGCTGTTCCGGACGGAGCGTGACGGCGACGGGCCCGACGAGATGCCGCTGACGGTCGTGTCGTTCGCGTCCGTCGAGGAGCTCGCCCGGCGCGGGAACCACGACGGTCCGCTCGATCCCCTGCGCTTCCGGATCAACCTCGAGCTGGACGGCCTCGAGCCGTTCGAGGAGGACACCTGGGACGGCCGGCGGGTCCGGATCGGTGGGGCCGTGGTCCGGATCGCCGGGCAGATCCCGCGGTGCGCCGTCACGGCGCAGGACCCGACGACGGGTCTGCGCGATTGGAACACGCTGAAACAGATCGCCGCGTTCCGCCCGCTGACCGCCGAGCGTGAGGTTCCGTTCGGGGTCTATGCCACGGTCGAGGAGCCCGGTCATGTAGCGCTCGAGGATCCCGTGACACCCCTCGGCGCCTAGCGCGGACTCCCCCGGTGCCTGGCCGTCCTGGGGCTAGGATGCGTCGGTCGTATGACCGCCCCTCGATCCTCGCGCGTTGCCCTGCTCATCCTGAGCGCGGTGCTGCTCGCCGCGTGTGACCACTACGCGGCGACGAGGGGAGAGGCGCCGCCCAGCCTCACGCCGGGACCGTCGCCGATCGCCGCCCAACGCGACCCGTGCTTCACGCCTTCGCCGGCGGCGCCGGTGACCGTGTCCGTCGTTCACCGCGCCGACGGCTCGTGCTGGCCCATGGGCAAGGAGATGGTCTACCGTTGCGATCCGTCGATGCCGGCAGTCGCCGTCGTGGACGCGGGGCAGGGCGTCCGGAGGTTCCTCGGTGGCTCCTACGCGGTGCCAGTGCCCGCGGTGCCGGCGACGGCGTTGTCCGAGGGCGTCACGCCGTTCGGCGAACTCTTCATCGACCCCGGCGATCCGTCGTTCCTGTGGGTGCGCTCCGACGGCGTGACCGAGCGGTGGCTCGCGATCCCCGTGCAAGGCAAGCTCGCCGACCCGCCGACCGCGCAGATGATCGGCGACTCGATCCTCGACGGCGGACAGACGGAGGTCGTCGCGAAGCTGCCCGATTGGAGCGTCTCGATCGACGCGCTGATCGGACGTGGATCCTCGGGGGCCGCCGACGTGGCGGAATCGCTCCCGTCCCCCGCCGCCGACGTGGTCGTGATCGAGATCGGGGTGAACGACGCCGACGCGTCGTACACGGCCGCCAACGCACAACGGATCATCGCCGCGCAGGGCGGCGCGCGCCTGCTCGTGTGGCTGACCGCCCACGGCCCGGAGCCGCAGGTGCCGGCGGTCAACGAGGCGATCGTCGCGGCGATGGGCCCGCTGTCGAACGGCGCCGTGCTCGACTGGAACCGGCTGGTGCCCCTGGACGCGCTCTCGAGCGACGGGATCCACCCCGACGCAGGTCAGCAAGGGGTGCTCGCTTCGATCGTGGATCCCTACCTGCAGGGCTGGCTCGACGCGGTCCAGGGCACGGGTGCGACGGCGTGCGAGCGGTCGATCCGCGGCGCCGCGTAGCGGCGAACGCGGCTAGCATCCGGCCCATGGAAACGCGGAAGATCGGCTCGCTCGAGGTCAGCGTCGTCGGGCTCGGATGCAACAACTTCGGCCGTCGCGTGGACGAGGCGGGTACCCGTCGGGTCGTCGACGCCGCGCTCGATGCGGAAGTGAACTTCTTCGACACGGCCGACATCTACGGTGCGACGGCGTCGGAGTCGTTCCTCGGCCGCATCCTCACGGGTCGGCGCGACCGGATCGTGCTCGCGACGAAGTTCGGGATGGATGTGTCGCCGGACAAGACCGGCGCCGCGCCCGCGTACATCCGCCGCGCGGTACGCGACAGCCTCGACCGGCTGCAGACCGACCACATCGACCTGTACCAACTCCACCAGCCGGATCCGAAGGTGCCGATCGCCGAGACGCTCGCGACGATGGACGACCTGGTGCGCGAGGGGCTCGTGCGCGAGATCGGCTGTTCGAACTTCTCAGCGGAGCAGCAGGTCGAGGCGGCGAACGCGGTGGCGGACGGCGCGGCGCGGTTCGTGAGCGTCCAGAACGAGCTGAGCTTGCTCGAGACGACGGATCTCACCGACGGGCTCGCGGGCGCGACCGCGCTCGGGCTCGCCTACATCCCGTACTTCCCGCTCGCGAGCGGGGTGCTCACCGGCAAGTACCGGCGCGGCGAGAAACCTGCGGCCGGCACACGCCTCGCCAACTACAACGAGACCCCGAGCGACGAGGAGTTCGACCGGGTGGAGGCGCTCAGCGCGTTCGCACAGGAGAAGGGGCGCTCGCTGCTCGAGCTCGCGATCGGATGGCTCGCGTCGCTGGACCCCGTGGCCTCGGTGATCACCGGCGCGACGAAGCCCGAGCAGATCCAGGCGAACGCCGATGCGTCGACGTGGCGGCTGACAGGCGAAGAGTTGGCCGAGGTCGCCGAGCTGCTCGCGTAAGCGCGAGGCTCAGCGCTCGACGAGGAACGAGACCTGCCAGAACCGCACGGCCGCGTTCGAGAAGCCGAGACGTTCCACGCGGGGCCGACTCCCGTTCGCGGGGGCGATCCCGCGGATCCGGAGTCGCGTGCGCGCGAGCGTGACGGCGTCTCCCTCGGTGTACCCCGGCACGTCCGCTACGCAGATTGTCTCGAGTGCGCTCATGACGGACGTATCGGCTCCGCGACGTCCAGAACTGTGGGCGACCACCCCGGACCAACTTCGCTGCTAACTGTGACTACGCGATCGAGGGTAGCGGCGACCACCGAGGAACGGGGTGCTCGGTCGGGTAGAAGCCGTTCGTTGCGCGACTGGTCGAACTGGCCCTACGCTTCCGCGCAGGCTCGGGTTCGAAGGGGGCGCAGATGGCTGCGGCGGAAGAGGGTCGAAAGCAGACGCTCGCGAAGGTACTTGGCGGCGGTGGTCGCTGTGGCCGCCATCGCGGTGGCCGCCACGACAGGCGATTCGTGGGCCGTCCGGATGACGCTTGTGGTTGTGTCGCTCGACGTGGCGGTCCGGCTCTGGCGCTGGTGAGATCTGAAGGTTGAATCGTGCAGGGTCTGTCCCGTGCCCGGTCGAGTGGGTCAGTGGGAAGTCGCGGAGGCTGCCTTCGGACCCTTCGCGAGAAGCCTCGCGATTCGCTGGCGGATCCAGAGGACGCATCTGCGTGTAGGAATATCGGTTGGTTGACCGTGGTTCTGAGGCGCAGAGTCGAGTAACCGGAGGGACGAGATGGGTGACCTCGAGGCGAACAAGCGCGCGGTCGTCGCGTACTACGAGCTCGCGTTCAACGAGCACAAGCCACGCGAGGCGGTGGAGCGGTACCTCGGATCGGAGTACATCCAGCACAACCCGCAGGCTCCCGACGGTCCGGACGCGTTCATCGGCTTCGTCGAGGCGTTCCCCGAGGCGCATGTCGACATCCGACGCGTCGTCGGCGACGGCGATGTCGTCGTCACGCATAGCCTGATCAAGTTCAGTTCACAGGACGAACGGGGAACGGTGGCGGCCGACTTCTTCCGGCTGGACAACGAGGGCAAGATCGTGGAGCACTGGGACGTTCTCCAGCCGTTCCCCGACGAGAGCGCGAACGAACATCCGATGTTCTAGGCGGTCCGTCGCGTCGAAGACGACGAGCATGCGAGATTCCTACGATGCGTGAACCTCTCTTTCATGCCACCTACGAGATACATGAGGTCGCCATTCGACCGACGGCCCTCCCTACTACGAAATGGGAGTGTCGGATCTCGCTCGCACAGAGCCCTGGCGCGCTTGTATCGTGCTGAGAGTGACGTCGCGGTACAACGCTCGTCTGCTCGGGGGACTAGTAGTCGTTCTCGTTCTCATCGGGGCGACGATCTACTGGGTCGCATTTCGACAAACGTCGCCCGGGCCGGGATGGACCAGAGTCGGATCTGTTGCCGACGTTCAGCGCCAGCAGGTAACCAAGGTGGACAACAGTGCCTACGTCGTGTCCTACGGCGATCTCCCGCCCTTCGCGTTCGCCGCGTCGTACGTGGATGTCATTCACGAGAAGGTCTATTTCTGTCCTACCAGCGGCTGGTTCTTCAACGAGCCGCACGCGACCCAGTACGACATCGTCGGGAAGTACAAACTCGGGCCCGAACCGTCTTCGACCCTGCCCCGTGTCGCCGTAACCGTCGTCGATGGGAATGTCTGGGTGGATCCCGCCCAGGCCGTCCCCGGCTTGGTTCTTGGTGCAGACGAGGTCCGCCAACCACCAAAGGGTCCTTACTGCCAGGACCCTCAAGAAGGCGTCTAAGGCCTATCCGCCAATCCTCTTGTCACCTACGAGGTGGTCGCTCGAAGCGCGGAATGCTTTCCATCGTCTCCTGCCGGTGGAACACTGTCTCGCATGGTTATGGGCGGCCCGAAGGGGCCCGTAAGCTCAGATAAGTGGGCCGAGGACCTTGACGTCTCCAAGGTCGAGAACACCGCGAAGCTGGGCATCTTCGTTTGGTTCGGCGTGGCGGCAATCGTGGTATTCGCCGCGCTGATCGTTTGGTCTCTGCTCACCTAGTTCAGTGTCCGGTTGCCGTTGGGCCTAGAGTGACAAGGTGGATTGGTGGCGGGCGCTGAGTTTTCGAGCCAAGACGTGGATCGGTGTCTGCGTCTTCCTCCTCGCTTGTTTCGCCTCCGCGTCCTACGTCATACAGTCCCGATCTGGGAATCCCGAGGACCAAGTACCGGCTTCGTCGTGTCTGCAGCGAGGGGGGCGCGTAGAGAACGGCATTTGCATCCTTCCTCCCAATCAAGTGCATCCGTAGGATCGCTCAGGCCGCACTACGCAAGACCGCTGACATCCCCGACGCGTACCTGTTCCAATCGACCGCGTCTGATCGCGGCGTTGGTCGGCGAGCGATTCTCCCCAGATTCTCCCCGGCGCGACGACGAGGTTCGGCGTTCCCACTGGTAGATCGGTGGGGCGGGCAGGACTTGAACCTGCGACCGACGGATTATGAGTCCGCGTCAGGCCGATTCCCTGACCTGCGGCGACCCTCGGACACGGTCAGTTACCTGCAGCTTTCATATCGGGGTGCAACTCACCGGTTCGCAACGTTTCGCGGACTTTCGCGGATTCTCTGCGGACTCCCGTTAACGTCTGCGGCGAACCGGCAAAGCTCGCACAGCCGATCCCACACATCGGGGTCGGACCCGGTCTCGGCCTGGCTCCAGCATGTCTCCGGCCTCATCTCCGGTACTCCGTAACCTCTACGCCGAACACCGCACGGCCGACCGTGGCGTGCCACCCGCGACCCGGGAGGGGGAGCAGGCGCTGCCTGTCTCCGGAACGGAAACGCTAAGCTCGGTGACCTCGTGTTCGGCGCGTTCTGGGCGTGGCCCGCGTTCCATGAACCCGCGGACCACACCTGCACCGGCGACGGACCGAGGACTAGTTGGTCGTACAAGGTCACGTCCCGAACGTGGGACTGCAGCCCGACTGGGCTGGCACATCGTAGTGGGAGACGGGGTCTACGGCTTCCCGGGCATCTGACGAGGTTGAGGGCGCGGAGCATCCGGTCCCGGCCCTATCGTTGGATTGGTCTGCCGGTTGTCTAGTCGATCTCGACGCTGCGCCGGGTGACCGGATCGGCCGCCACGGTCCCCGCCAACACCACGACGTTGACCGTGGTCAAGGACCGTTAGCCCTATTGGTGTAGGTGGTGCGGCAGAACGCTCTGTTGAACGAGTGTTGACCGATGTCGCCTGAGGCGGCCCTACTCAGGCTGGTGTCTCTGAGGCGGCCGTCTGGACGACGACCCGGAGGTAGGGGAACTCGAGCCGCAAGCCATCCGAGGCCTGGTCGTTCCACTTGTGAACCAGTCCACGGAGTTCGTCCGTGAATGCGGCCCAGCCTGTGGGTGAAAGTTGCCTATGCAGGTCATGCAGGTACGGGTCTTGCGCCGATCAGGGCGTCGGTGAAGGCATCTGCGGACGACCACGTGATCGCGAGCGTTTGGCGCGTGATCTCGACATGGTCCGCGAGCGGGGCGACCGCCGCCTTGGCGGTCGGCTCGGTCCCGAGCAGGGGCGACGACGACCCCTCGCCGGCTCCCGTAAGGAACCGCTGCTCGAGTTCGACCCAATCACGGTTGAATCCCTCGCGGATCCAATACGTGAAACCGAAGACGCCACCGGGCCGGACGACCCTGGCCATCTCGCCGAGGGCAAGTTCGGTGATCGGCGCGTCGAGGTTGTCGCCGAAGGTATCGAGCGCGTGATCGAAGGTCCCGTCCGCGAACGGGAGCAGCTCCCCTCGCGCCAGCACCCACCGGACCGAGGTCCCCTCGCTGCGACGGCGTCCCCGCGCGATCTGGGAGGGCGAGAGGTCGACGGCCGTCACGTCCGCCCCAACCTCGGCTGCGGTCAGGGCTGTGTTCCCATCTCCCGCCGCCACGTCGAGGAGGCGGTCTCCGACCGAGACCGCGGCGGCTTCGACGAGCGACCCGGAGGCGGGTCGGAACAGTCGCGACCAGAAGCTGTAGTCGCCGCGTTCGAAGAGATCTTCCTCGCCTTGGTGCACCTCGCGACGCTAACACCAGGACCTTCGTGACCGCCGTGTAGAGGAGTCTCTTGGGTGCGCGAGGGTTCGCGAATGTCCGTGGAAGGCTAGAGGTAGCCCTCGGGCACTGGGCCGACCACTTCAACTGCGTGTCGGGTCGCAATCCCATCGAGCACCTCAGGGTCCGCTTCGCCAGTTCTGATCGCCGCGCTCAGCTCATCGAAGTAACCGACCATCGAGGCGGGAAGGTAGAGGTTCAACTTACGGCTCTGGACGTCGCCGACGCGGAAGCCGGGACCATCGCCTCGCCGGCCTCAAGTTCGCGGTACCCCCTGACCGTCAGGCCAAGGAGCGACGCCGCTCGACACTCCCGCAACCCAAGTCGTTCGCGACCGCGCTTCGCCATCTTGACGTAGGCGGCGGGCATCGCCTCGAGCGCAGCGGGGGGTGAGAACGAGCCACGCGTCCGGCCTTCGCCGTCCACCTTGCTTCCACTGTGACGCATCAACCTCCGTCCCGTCATCCCCTAGCGGGGGCGATGCGCCATCTCGGAAGGAACGATGGGCAAGAGCCTTCGGTTGATCCAGCGGTACAGGCCATGGTTTGGTGCGTAGTCACGCCCCGTGTGTGACGTGGGAAAGGCGATGTAGGCGGCGAACCGCACGGCTCGATCGATGTGGCCGAACCACCGCCGCGGAAGGTGACACGCTGCAGACTTCCCATCCGGACGTGTGGCTGGCCGCTGGTGCAGGTGATGACCCAGGGACCCCCGCACCACCTCACATACCAAGCCGTGTCGGCTGGGCGCGATGAAGACCGTGCGGTCGATCCGACGAGTACCGAACGCGTCCAGCCCGAAGGCCCAGTCCTGACGCATGTCACGGACGCGGAACCGATCCATGACTTGAGCCGCAGATACATCGTCGTGTCCGAAAGGTTGGTGATCACCTTGTGGATGTCGAGGTTCGACGAGCTATCGTTCGGGTCCATCCTCACTCTGAGCGAGCTGGCCGCAGCGGGCGCGGCTGTCGCTCCAAGAATGATGGCGACCGTCAGCACGATCAATGAACATCGGCGCATCATTTCCTCCCGATGGCTAGAGGCCCCGTGGGTTCGATGCTCAGGCGAAGGAGTCGCAGAGCGGTTCGAGGTGGCCGCGGAAGGCCTCGACGAGTTGGTTCTCGTCGAAGGTGATCATCCCGTGTATCCGGACCCACGTGCCGTCCTGAAGTTGCACGCCGCTCCATGCCCCGGTTCCACGAACGAGCGCCCCGGCTGCGTCATAGAATGAGGGTCCCGAAAGACTGTGGAACTGGGTCTCTCCGGTCCGCAGGTTCGTCTCCCAGTCCTGGATTCTTCCCGTCGACATCGTGCGGATCGGATTCTCGTTGGCATCGAGGAACGTCTTGATCGTGACCTTCGACTCCTGGTGGACGCCAAGCGGGAACGGGCAGACCGTTCCTGCAGGGAAACGGATGTCCACAACCACGTCCCCCTCCTTCTGGATGACGGGTTTCGCCGCGTGTGCAGCGGTTCCCGTGCCGCCTATGAGCAACAGGCACGAGATCCAGGACAGCACAATCCAGATCCTGCGCATAGCGCGCCCCCTCTCCTTCGACGCTGTCACGCTTCCTCAGGGGGCCATACACCACTTGCGGTCATACGAAACCTTCGGCCCATCATTGCTTGCCAAGCTCCATCTTCAGGTACTCGACCAACCAGCCACGCATGACCGGATCGGCTTCCAGGTCGTGCAGGGAGTCGAGCAGCGCGTCGTTGTCGCCTCGTTCGTAGAGCTGCCGGAAGGCGTCGGCGCGGACGGTGTCGTCGGACTCCAGCAGGGTCAGGAACTCCCGAGCCGCAGGCTCGCCCAGCACCTCGACGATCCGTCGTGCAGCGTCCTGATACTCATCCACGAGCCGACCCTACGAACACCGAGGCGCGGCTGCTCTGCATCGGCTACCTTCCCACCTCATGAACGCCTTGGGTTGGGTCACTCGTCGTATCGATCCGGTGGAGCGGTACAACACCCGGAAGGCAAAGAATCCACCGTCCGTGCCCGTGACTGAAGCCGACGTGGAAGCCCGCCTAGGAGATTGGGTCGAGGATCAGGGTTGGGAGGACAAGGCCAGGATCGCAGAGGCCGCGGAAGTCCTGGGGCGCGACGGTGCGGTTCGTATCCGTATGCCGGACACGACGATCGCGATGTGGTTGGTGCGCTTTTGGAACGGCACCGGCGTTATCGACTCGACGCACTCCGGTGACACGTTCCCCGAGGGGCTAGGCATGCGGCTTGGACGGCGGGACTTCTCCCGCCTCGATGCCGACCTTTTCCGGTGGGTCGAGCTGGAGGTGCTTGGGAACGACTTGAACCTCCCGCCCGGCTTTTGCTTAACCTGCTAGCCGACACGATTCTTCTATCGGATGATCCATTGTCCAGCGTCTCGCCATGCACGGGCTGACCATACGAACGTCTGCGGCCACCCGTAGAGCTTGCAGAGCCGATCCCAGACGTCGTTGTCGGGGACCCGGTCGCCCGCCTCCATCTCGCGGTACTCCCGGACCGTGACGCCGATCAGCCACGCAGCGCGGCAGACCCGGAGACCTTCGCGCTTACGATCGCGCTGCATCATCGCGGGGTAGGCAGCGAGGGAGGGCATTGGCGGAAGCCTAGAACGACACTAGGACGCTCGGGCCCAACGCCCCTACCTGCCGCGGGGCCACCACCGCCGGTACTGCAGCACCAAGACGATGCCGACGACTGCGAGGACCAATCCAATGAATGTGTTGGCCGTGCTGTTGGTGCGGAGCTCAATCGAGCCGGACACCCCCACCAGGAGTGCGATGAGCGCGAGTCCGAATATCCAGTACACACGAGCGCCCGTCGGTTCAGTTGGCGGTGGCTCGCTCATCGGTCGCGCTGGATCATCGACGGGTAGGCGGCTAGGGATGAGCTTCTTCCTCCGCCGGTCATAGAGCACGACGATGCCGCCAAACGCGAGGACCGCCCCAACGTACGGGATGGCCGTGTTGTCGTTGTAGACCCCCATCACGAACGCAACGGCCGCCATCGCGATCAGCGCCGATCCGACGATCAGGTACCCAGCAGCGCCCTTCGGTTTGGGTGGCGGTGGCGGTGACTCGCTCATCGATCGCGGCGCATCATCGCGGGATGCGCAGCCAGCGACGACATGGTCGGATGCTAGCGGGCACGCGCCAGATATGGACCAAAGTCGGTACCCGCGCCGCCCCCCGACCGGTACTTTCGCGATCGGGAGAGGAGAACCGTCGGCCCCCTTCCTCCGGAGCAACGAGTTCGGGGCCTTCCGCCCGCAAAGGAGCCTGGCGAGGGCTCCGAACTCGATCCACCTCGCGGGTGTCAGCCAAATAAGTGTCGAGCCACCGAAACCCGAAGGCCCCAGCGACTCGACTCCTGAAGCATACGCCCTCCTGCGTTGGCCGCGCAAGGTCGGCGTCGGCCGCGAAACGGCTCGGGGAGGGAGTTTCAAGCTCTCTTAGCTGTTCCGCCGCAGGTCAAGATTCGCGATCGGTCGAGCTGGGTAACCCTCAGAGCAGGAGGCGATGGCTATGACCGATGTTGGGAAGGCCGTGCAATGGAGATCGTGTCCGGAGGGACATCTTCATCTCGGCCAGGAATGCCCGTGCGAGCACCTGGAGCGCTACAGAGCCAGCTTCCGGCAGGCGCCATCTGAGGGTTCGCCGGGTTCGGGGCAAAAGCCGATCGAGCAGCCGGAGCCGGACGTCGGCCCACTCGTGCCACGCCGCGACCGGGAGGGAGCGTCTCCCTGTTTTCGGAACGCAAACGCGAAGCTCGGTGACCTCATGTATCTCGTAGGGGCAAGAGGGGTACCCCCTACCTTGGGGACTTCCGGTCGTCCGTCAGCGGGTGGATACTCCATTTATGGGTGCCCAGGTCTTATGGGTGCCCAGGTCGAGGTTATCGCCCTGCTCATGGCCGGAGTTGTCGCCGCGTGGAGAGGCTCGAAGCACATGACCGGATGTTCACGCGCCACGGCGAGGTGCCGAGGGAGCAGGGCTGACGAGCCTGGAAAAACGGTTTGCAAAGGAAGTTGTTTGAAGTAGAGTCTCCGCTCGGTAGCGGGTGTCGCTCGGTGAGGAACCGGTCTTCGGCGGTGCGGCCTGCCAAAGGAAGGACGAGCTTTTGGCCGGGCGATCGAACCGGGTACTCCGGCGGCTACTCCAGGTCCTTCTTGCCTGCGGACTCTTGAGCTCAGTACTCACCTTCGTCCCTCGGCCGGCAGACGCATCGGTCCCCGGCCTCAACGGAGTCATCGCCGTCCAAGAGACGTTCACCACGACGGTTCTCCTCGACCCTGCCACTGGATCGCGGCAGACGCTGTATGTGAAGGGATCGCCGATCCACTTTGCTCGATGGTCACCAACAGGAGATCGGTTGGCCGTTAGCGACAGCAGTCGTATCTACGTGATGAATCCAGATGGCACCGGTGTGAAGTTGATGTCCGACAACGACTGCATCGACGAGGACCTCGCCTGGTCGCCGGATGGAGCGCAGATCGTATATCCGAGCTGCAGCGGGATCGCGTTCATCGACGTCGCGACGGATACGGTGACGCACACGCTCTTCTCCTTCTATCCGCACATGCTGGATTGGTCGCCGGACGGCCAATGGATCGCTGGGGCAGTGGGCAACGTTGGCGCCGATCTCGTGAAGTTCCATCCTGACGGTACGGGTCTCACCACTCTCGTGGCCACCGACGGCAACCAACTTCATCCCAGCTGGTCTCCGGATGGGTCAGCCATCGCATTCGATGACTCGCCGCCTGGCGAGGACTCGGAGGTCGCGATCGTCCCCGCCGGTGGGGGCACGGTCACCAGGATGACCGACAACACGGCCGCCGACTCTCAGCCTTCGTGGGCACCCGCGGGTGACCGGATCGCGTTCATCCATGATGGTGGGCTCCACACGATGGCCATCGATGGCTCCGACGATCAACTCATACCCGATGGGAATAGCCACTTCTCCGTATCGGCTCCCGATTGGCAGCCCGCTCGAGTTGCGCTCACTCCTAGTCGCACCGTCGTCGACTCGGGGAAGTCCGTCCAGCTCTTGGTTGCGATCTCTACGCCCGGGACGACAAACCCGGACGTCCTCGTGCAGCGTCGCAAGCTCGGAGGTTCTTGGGTTGACGTGGCCACCGTGCAGGTGGACGGAGCTGGACAGGTAACGCTGAATGCGCGTATCAGCACGACCACTGGATTCCGCGCGAGGTGGTCGGGCGATGCGACGTCGACAGGAGCATCTAGTCTCGTTCAGCTCG
This sequence comes from uncultured Actinomycetes bacterium, assembly GCA_963799625.1. Lineage (GTDB taxonomy): Bacteria > Actinomycetota > UBA4738 > UBA4738 > HRBIN12 > AC-51. Next base: position 34,803 of record CAWCXU010000002.1, read on the forward strand.
TTCGCGCAAAGGCGGTGGTGAAGGCGCATCTCTTCAAGCACTACGCAACGAGAGGGCAGTGGCACCTGTACCACAACGGGTCGCGGGTCTGGTTCGCGAGCGCCGTCAAGCCGAACCGCACGGGAGAGAAGATGTGCTTCAAGCTCCAATACCTGCATAACGGGCATTGGCGCGACGGATTCAACGACTGCTATCTGATTCGCAAAGATGGAACCGCAACGATCTATGTCTACAACATCCCCACCGGGGAGCGTGGCCGTCTTCGGGCCACGTATCCGGGCGCCAAGGATCTTCTTGCAGATACCACGCCCTGGAACTACTACCGGATAACCTAGCTCGGCCCGAGCCAGATGCGTATGCGCCGGCAGATGCACTCAGGGCCCATGATTCACGATGAACAAGATGGGTCGATCCGAGGGCACGGGGCCACGCCGGAGGCATACGTCTTCAGCCCATTCGAGCGCAAGATCGGCGGCTCCGGTCATGGCTCCATCGTCGCAGGAGGAGAAGCTCAGCTCGGAATCAGCGGGAGCCCTCGCTCAAAGAACCCAGTAGTACTTCACCATGGCGTGCTATCCCGTTTCGTCCGAGCCGAGGTCTGCTGGGACTAACGAGAAGACTAGGTTGTCGACGCGCCTGCCGCCGACTTCCGCATTCGACCGAAGAACGCCCTCCTTCATGAAGCCGCTCCTCCTTGCCACTCGTTGGGATCGATCGTTTGAGGGCTCTGTAAACACGGAGAGTCGGGCGAGCCCCAGCTCCTCGAGCGCCCATCGGGAGATGAGTTGCACGGAGCGAGTCGCGAGGCCCCTTCCCCTCGCCTTCGGCAGGAGCCAGTACCCCACGCTGCCACGATTTGAGTCCTCCACGTTCACCCAGACGTGACCCAGGCAGGCATCGTTCCGATCACAGACGGAGAACGTGGCCCCGGTGCCCCTGGTCCACCGCGTCCAGTTGAGTTCCAACAGCTCGCGTGCCGTGTGCTCAGGTGGGCCGAACCATCGGACGACGTCTGGGTCGACGAGTCCCCGTTCGATCGCGGGCAGGTCCTGCTCGCTTGGCACTCGAAGTGCGACCACGCCATCGCTCAGGGGTGGATCGGGGACCGCAAGCTCCCACACCTCCAGGATGCAGAGGCAAGTCTTATTGCCCCCAGTCGGGGTACATGTCGCCTACCCCAAGCTCCTGCGTACCCGGCAACGCCGTCGTGATCTGATGCACGTCGCTCCCGTCCGCCCGCATCACGTACAGGTTGAGCGCGTCCACACCCGGGAAGCTCATCGAGAAGACGATCCAGTTCCCGTCCGGCGACCAATCCGGATAGAGCACGATCGCCTGATCGCTGCCGGGCACGTCGATCGGGATCACGATGGTCGCCGCTGCCGTCGGGGTGAACCGCATGGATCTGGTGTCCCGGTCGTAGAGGATCCACTGCCCATCCGGTGACCAACTGCCCTCGTCGATCTTGGTGGACGCTGGCAACAGCCACGGCGTGATCCGTTGGAGGCCAGAACCGTCCACGTTCACGACGAAGAACGCCGTGTTCAACAAGCCCCGGTGAGGATCCTTCCGTCCGAAGAACAACTGTGTGCCATCTGGCGAAAAAGTCCCCCCATCATCGGAGCCGTCTGGGTTGGTCGTGATCCTCCTCAGGCCGCCCAGGTCCGACGAACGGACGATGTAGAACCCCGTCTGCTGGTCGGATCGACCACAGAGCAACCACTTCCCGTCCGGTGACTCACCACCGCAAGCGAACCCGGGCTTCGGTGAAGGCATGATCCGGGAACTTCCGGTGGCAGGGTTGATGATCTGGGTCCCCTTGCGTGAGCAGGAGAGGATCCGGCTCCCGTCCAGGGACCAGTGCGGGCACTCGTTGGCGACGGGCTTGCCGGGGATCACCTGGTGCAGGTGGCTCCCATCCGGGTTGACCGTGAAGAGCACCTGGTCCTTGACCGCCGGATCCCATCGGCCGAACACGATCGTTCCAGACGGGGGCGTCGCGGGAACCGTTGTCGTCTCGGCGGTCGAGCGCGATCGTTGCCACGACGATCGTCGCGATGGCGAGCATCGCGGCGACGAGGAGCGCACCGATCCGCCGGTTCCGCTGCTTCCGATCCCGGAATCGATCGAACCGCTCGACCTTCCGGGGTTCCTTCGTCGACGTCGACATCTCCATGACCTCCACGGCGTTGCGGATGCCCTGCGCGGCCTTGCGAGCTCGGGTGTCGAGCGTCATGCGTCGTCCTCCTCGAGCTCGAGGCGGCGGGCGAGGGCCTGCCGTCCGTCGTACAGGTGCTTCTTGACCGTGCCTTCGGCCGTGCCGAGGATCTCCGCGATCTCGGCGACGGGTAGGTCTTCCAGGTAATGGAGCGCGATGACTTGTGCCTGACGGCGCGGAAGCGAACGGACGGTCCGCCAGAACTCCGCGTCATCTGCCGACAGCTCGGGCAACGCCGGCGTGTACCCGAGCGCCATCCGCGCGAGCGTCTTCGCCTCCACCGCGCGACGCCTGAAGACCGAGACGGAGAGGTTCGAGACCACCCGACGAACCCAGAGGTCCGACCTGGCGTACGTCCCGACCCGATCCCAGTCACGGTGCGCGAGGAGGAAGGCCTCTTGAGCGAGGTCCTCCGCGCCCGATCGGTTCCCCGACAACGCATACGCGAGTCCCACCACCGCCTGGAACTCTCGCTCGTAGAACTCCTCGAACGTCTCCGAGGACCCCACGGCGGTGGCTTCACTCCTCTTCGTCACCGGATCGCCTCTTCCCGCGGATGACCAGGTCATCTTCGCTCCACCCGGTAAGACGCGCGCAGGGAGGTGCGGGGTTCAGTCAGGGTTGTCGCGCTTCAGGCACAGTCCAACGCTCCGCCGAAGTCTCCGCCAGATGCGAGAGGGCCGGCCTCCCGACCGGCCCTCTCCTTCCTCGTTCCCGATCGTGGGCTGCTCACCCTCTCGGTTCACCCCTTGCCAGACGCCGTAGGGGGTTTCGGTCTAGCCACGGACAACGGCTAGGTTGCGAGCGGGTGCGGCCCCCAGTCCGCGAAGATCTCGATGTTCGGCGTGTCTGTGACCTTGATCAGGTTCGTGCCGTCGGCCTTCGCCGTATAGATGTCCTCCGACTCCGACTTCCAAAGGAAGATGGAGAACAGGATCGAAGTCCCGTCGGGCGACCAACCCGGGCTGAAAGCGAACGAGCGGCCACCACCGGTGTCGAGGGAGATCTGCGTCAGACCGGTGCCGTTCGGATGCACGACAAAGAGCTTCCCCTGGGCGGAGCCGAACAGGATGTTCGTGCCGTCTGGCGACCAGTGAGCGAAGTTCTCGCCCGAGAACGCGAGGCCGTAGGGCGTGATCTGGCGCGGGTCCGTGCCGTCGGCGTTGGCCACGAACAGGGCACCCTGCTCGTTGCGGCCCGGCTTGGTACGCATGAATACGATCCTTGTGCCGTCGGGTGAGTAGTCGCCTGGAAGGTCCTGTGCGTCTGCGCCGTACGGGTTGGTCGACAGCCGCACAGGGTCACCGCCGTCGGAGGCGCGGATGCTGAAGACGCCAGGCGCATCCCCGCCGAACGCGCAGAGGATCCGGGTAGCGTCGGGAGACCAGGCCGTGCAGAACATGTCTTCAGGAGCACCCGGAGGGTCTAGGAGGTTGAAGTCTGACCCGTCCGGATTGACCGTCGCGGGGCGGAACGGCAGGAACCCTCCTGAGCCATCCGACCGAACGACGTTCGTGATGAGGAGCTTGGTGCCGTTGGGTGACCAGAACGCACCCCCCTCGGACTCAGCCGGATAGACCAGGGGCACCTTCTGCGCGTTCGTTCCGTCCGGGTTGGCCACGAAGACGTCCGCGTTACCAGTGTCTCCGTTGAATCGACTAAACACGATCTGACCGTTCGGGCCGGGAACCTTCGCTTGGGCCGGTCCCGTGACGCCGACGAGTCCCATCACGGTCATCGCGGACAGGGTCACGAGCGCGATCAGTCGTGGGAGGGTGGTTACCTTTGAGGCCCGCGGGGAACGGGTGATCCTCGGGTCAGTGGCGTGCTTCATCATGTTCCTCCTTTGTGTCCGATCGGTCGTTCTCGACCGACGATCGGTGATGCGCATGTTCCGTCGCTCCGCTAGAGAGGCGAACTCGCGAACGTCCGCCTGAAATCGTTCTCCGCAAGGCGCGGACGGGCGAAATGACGACCTGAACACAGAGACCGAGAAGTTGGCGACCACTCGACGCACCCAGACCTCCGGTCGGGCGTACGTCCCGACCCGATCCCAGTCACGGTGCGCGAGAGGAAGGCCTCCTGAGCGAGATCCTCCGCGCCCGATCGGTTCCCCGACAACGCGTACGCGAGTCCCACCACCGCCGGGAACTCTCGCTCGTAGAACTCCTCGAACGTCTCCGAGGACCCCACGGCGGTGGCTTCATTGCTCTTCGTCACCGGATCGCCTCTTCCCGCGGATGACCAGGTCATCTTCGCTCCACCCGGTAAGACGCGCGCGGGGAGGTGCGACGTTCAGTGAGAAGGCGAGATCAGGGATAAAGCCGGGGTCGATACCCTTTCACCCTCCGGTTGTACTGGCAGCTCGAGAGCGGCAATCAAGGCATCGTGCCGCAACCTGGGCGCTAACCGAACCGAGGAAGGCGGTTAGGTGCCGCGCAGGAATCGGTCCACAACACTCGCGACGGCGATCGGACGCTGCAGGGGCAGCCCGTGGCCCGTATGGGCGAACAAGCGCAACGTCGCACCGGGGATCCTTCCCGATAGCAGTCGAGCGTTCTGAACAGGCACGTCGATGTCCTTGAGCCCGGCCATGACGAGCGTTTCGGTCCGCAGATCGGGCAGGGCATCCCACACGCCGCCGTCGGGCGAGTACCAGCCGTCTTCCGCGTCGAGCTGTCTGAGGCCGGTCTCGTAGGCGACCGATTCGCAGCACCCCGGCTGCGAGAAGTACCGGTCCAACCACGCGAGCCCGGCGTTGAGGCCCTCGGGCGGGAACAGGAGGGAGAGGATCTCGTCCAACGTTGCCAGGCCGAGAGTGACGCGCGCGTCAAGAGCGAGCACGTCGGGGGCGGCTTGCACCGCGTGGGTTCCGCCGGGATCGCTCGACACCAGCACGAGTCGACGAACGAGTTCTTGGGTGTCGCGCCGCGAGGTCTTCGGCGATGAATCCACCGAGCGACCATCCCAGCACGTCGGGTCGCCCGAGGTGAAGCGCGCCGATCAACCCGGCGGTGTCGTCGGCGAGGAGGTCGATCGTCATCGGCTGCGACGGGTCGTCGGTGGAGAAGCCGACGCCGCGGTTGTCGAACTCGATCACTCGGTGATGTTCGGCGAGCGTCGCGATCATCAGCGGATCCCAGACATCCATCGCCGCCCCACTGCCCTGGATCAACAGGAGCGGCCTCCCGTGGCCGACCTGGCGGTATGCGATCGAGATGTTGCCGACCTGCACCGTGTGGACCGACGTGTCCTTAGGCGCGGCGCGGGCGACACCACCCGCTGGAAGTGCGATCACTGCTATCGCCGTTGCGCCTACTACTGCCCGAGAGAACGCGCTGTGGTGCCTGCCGAGCATCCGCATCGCGCCAACTCCCCTCCCCTGAGTGCCCCACCCTAGTGGTCCGTTTCCTCTTCGGTCAATCCAAGTTGACTCAGGTCAATCCAAGTTGACTCAGTAGGAGTGCGCCTGTTCGAGACGCCACGGGTTCAGGTCGAGTAGGTGTGGTGTGCGTCGCCTGTCGTGGGCCTCGCGATGCCATCGGAGGTGGCCGATGTCTTCGGTGCTCGGAACGATGGCGCTTCCGTCGAATGCAACCGGCGCGTGCCGCCTACGGTTGACGTGGGAGTAGGGCTGAGCGAAAGACCCCTGCTGGATCGTACGTCTTCCGCGCAGAGGCCCACGCGTCGTATCGGTCGCCCAGACGGGAACGCCATGCAGCCTCATCCATTTTGCCCAGCCAGTCGGCCGCGTATCGCTTGCCTCCCGCCTGCATTAACACTTCGCTTATCCGCTCATGGACGTCGAGCGCATCCGCGAGACGCTCAGGCGCGATCTGCGCGTACATGATGCTGAAGAACGCAACGTCGTCCGATGACGGAAGCGCGAGCATGGGCGGTGCGTCTCGGCGGTCGAACAGGAAGCCGCCACGGTAGCCGTCGCCGAGCGACAAAGGCAGCAGATCCAGAACCTCGGGTAGCACGTCACTCAGCGCTTCCCGGTCGATGAAGGCCGAGATGGTCGGGTGTGCCTGTCCCCAGGCTCCCACCTTACGCATCATTTCGAACCGGGCGTCATGTCGGCCAGGGAAGAATCCGATCTCGTCATCCTCAACCGCGAGCACCCTGTACGGAGCGATACCGTCTGGAAGTGTTGGCTCCCGCTCATCGAACTCGATCGCGACCTGGAGCGGGAAGAACCAGGCGACGAAGCCCGCTCGTCGTCCGCCAACGCCCCGGAGGCCCTGCGGGGATGCGGAGCAGAACCCCTCGATCGCATCTGCGCCGGAGTCAGCGATCAGGCGTTGATCAGCGAGCCAGCGCCGAGGGTCGTCGTACAAGAGGTAGAAGGTCCGGACCCGCGACTTCGCCCGGCGCAGCCGAAGACGAGCGGCGACGATGACTCCGCACACTCCCAGGCCACCGATAGCCGCCTCGAACAACTCTGGCTCGGTCGTCCTCGAACACCGATGCTCTACGCCGTCACCCGTGACGACCGTCATCTCCACGACGTTCGACGCGATCGCCCCGAACAGATGGCTGCTCGGCCCGACGCCCCCACCGACCCCGAGCACGCCGCCGACCGACAGGTCGAGCAGATTCGTGAGCGGCCGGGGAAGAAGACCGAGCGGAAGTGTCGCCTCGAACGAGTTGTCGGAGTGTTGTACCTGCTGCACAGGACACGGTCATGTCCTCGACGTCGACGTCGCCGACGGAGTTCATACGGGACAGGTCGAGGACCATCGAGTCGTGAGGAACGGCCTGCCCTCCAGCGGAGTGTCCGGTTCCGCGCACGGTGACGCCGGAGCCCGCCGATGCAGCGGTGGTAACGGCCTCGGCGATGTCCTTCGCCGACATTGCGTAGAGCACCCCAGTCGCGGTACCCCGATAGACGCGGCCGAAGTCCTCAGACGCCGCCGCCAGCGCCTCGTCGGATCGGTCAATCTCGGAGGTCACGAAGGGCCTTCTTCGTCGATCGTCAGGAAAACCGATCGTGCTCCGCTGCCGTCAGCGGCACATTCTGTTGGCATCCTTGCATGTCGGTTCCGGCAAGAACTGACACGCGAGCCCACCATCAAACCGGGAACTGCGCGACGTTCGACCGAGGTCACCTGCGCAAAGTAACTTACTTCACCACTCGGTATAGGTGCCACCGGTCGGGGACGCCTTTCAGCTCGTGCTCGCCGGCGTCTTCGAAGGTGAGGCCGGAACCGGCGACGAGGTCCTTCACGGTCTGAGAGATGAGGACCTCCGAAGGGCCGGCGTTGGAGGCCACGCGAGCGCCACTCCTGGGTCAGCCGGCGCCGTGATCGCAATGGAATCACGCCGTTGACCTGCACGTTCTCGGTGGGGCGGGCAGGACTTGAACCTGCGACCGACGGATTATGAGTCCGCTGCTCTAACCGACTGAGCTACCGCCCCGAAGACTGCCATCTGCCAACGATGCATCTCACCACGTCCGTGCCGGCGACGCCGGAGGCCGGAATCATGTCAGAACCTCTCGCCCACCCGAGCGCGGTGCGCGCTAGATCGAGCCGGTGAACGTGTCGCACGCGCCCGGGTCGCCGGCCCGGTAGCCCGTCGAGAACCACGTCTGTCGTTCCTCGGACGACCCGTGGGTCCAGGTTTCGGGGTTCACCCTCCCCTGGAACTCCTGTTGGAGACGGTCGTCGCCGACCGCCGCGGCGGCGGACAGCGCGTCGGCCACGTCGCGCTCGGTGAGGTTCGTGATGAAGCCGGTCCGCACCGCGTTCGCCGCCCACACGCCGGCGTAACAGTCCGCTTGGAGCTCGAGTCGAACGGATGCGCTCTCCGGGCCCTGGCTGTTCGGACCGGCGCGATCGATCGTGCCCTGGAGGTCCTGCACGTGGTGCCCGTACTCGTGGGCGAGGACGTACGCCTGGGCGAGCGGACCGCTCGATGCGCCGAAGCGGTCGGTCAGTTCCTGGAAGAACCCGAGATCGATGTACACGTGTTGGTCGGCCGGGCAATAGAACGGACCCACGGCGGTCGTGGCGGTGCCGCACGCGGTCTGGGTCCGGTTCGTGAACAACACCGTGCGCGCTTCGGTGTACCCGGGCAACGTGTGGGACCAGTACTCCTGGATGCTGTTCACATAGGCGACGACCGTGCAGTCCTGGCTCTGGCGGGCGTCGACTCCGGTACGACACGACGACAGGTCGCCGGCCTGCGACGATCCGGCGTCCGACGACCCGCCACCGAACCCGCCGTTCAAGACCAGCAGGATCACCGCCACGATCAGGCCGATCGCGCCGCCACCGATCGCCACGGGCGAGCCGGAGACCCCTCGCCGGTCGGTCACCTGCGAGGGATCGAGACGGGCGCGCCGGCGGATCCGCATGGCTGCAGCCCTACCCCGGAGGCGCCGTGATCATGCCCAACCGAGGCCGGCGGCCCGCTCTCGAGGCCGAGTCAGAAGCCTTCGTCGTATTCCTCGTCGGTCACGGGATCGCCCCAGGTGGGATCGCCGCCGTTGACGGCGACGTGGACGAGTGCCGAGTCGCGCGTGCCGCCGTGGAAGTGCCACTCCCCCGGCGCCACGTGGATCACGTCGCCGGCCTCGAGCACGTGGCCGGCCTCGCCGCGGCTCCGCACACGCCCCCGGCCGGTCACCGCGTACAGGAACTGGCCGCCGGAGTGCTGGTGCCAGTGCGTCCTCGCCCCGGCCGCGAAATGGACGATCCCCACGTTCGTGCCGTCGTCGGCCACGACCGTTCCCCGCAGCGACACCTCACCGGTGAACCTGCCCGTGTCGCCGTGCTCGTAGGCCGCGTCGGCCGCTCGCGCGATCTCCATGGCTCCGGAGCGTACCGGCTCCCGACCCACGGCCACCGCTACGATGGCACCCATGACGGAGCGCCGAACCGAGACCGACTCGATCGGCCCGATCGAGGTCGACGCCTCGCGGTACTGGGGGGCCCAGACCGAGCGTTCGATCCATCACTTCTCGATCGGTTGGCCGGAGGTCGACCGGATGCCACTCGAGGTCGTGCACGCGTTCGGGATCCTCAAGAAGGCGGCGGCGCAGGCCAACATGGAGCTCGGGATGCTCGAGCCTGCGATCGGCGACCTGATCGTCGCCGCCGCCGACGAGGTGATCGACGGAACGCTCGACGACCACTTCCCGCTCTACGTGTGGCAGACCGGGTCGGGCACGCAGTCGAACATGAACGGCAACGAGGTCATCTCGAACCGCGCGATCGAGATGGCGGGCGGCGTGCTCGGCTCCAAGTCGCCGGTGCACCCCAACGACCACGTGAACATGTCGCAGTCCTCCAACGACACGTTCCCGACCGCGATGCACGTGGCCGGCGTGATGGCGATCCGGCAACGGCTCGTGCCGTCGATCCGCGCGCTCCGCGACGCCCTCGACGCGAAGGCCACCGCGTTCGCCGACATCGTGAAGATCGGCCGCACCCACCTGCAGGACGCCGTCCCGCTCACCCTCGGTCAGGAGTTCTCCGGCTACGTCGCCCAGCTCGACGCCGACCTCGCGCGGATCGACATGGCGCTGCCCGGCCTGTACGAGCTCGCGATCGGCGGCACCGCCGTCGGGACCGGCCTGAACGCGCCCGCGGGGTTCGGCGAGCTGTGTGCGCGGAAGATCGCGGACGAGACCGGCCTGCCGTTCGTCACCGCGCCGAACTACTTCGCTGCGCTCGCCGCCCACGACGCGGTCGTGTTCATGAGCGGCGCGCTCGCGACGCTCGCCGCGTCGCTGATGAAGATCGCGAACGACATCCGCTGGCTCGGCTCCGGCCCCCGCGCGGGGATCGGCGAGCTCGTCCTGCCGGAGAACGAGCCCGGCTCGTCGATCATGCCGGGAAAGGTGAACCCGACCCAGTCCGAGGCGATGACGATGGTGGCCGTGCAGGTCCTCGGCAACGACACGGCGATCAAGATCGCGGGGTCGCAGGGCTCGTTCGAACTGAACGTCTTCAAGCCCGTGATGATCAAGAACCTGCTGCACTCGACGGTGCTGCTGGCCGACGCCTCCCGCACCTTCCGGGAGTTCTGCGTCGAGGGGCTGGAGCCCGATCGCGCGCGGATCCACGACCTGGTGGGAAGCTCGCTGATGCTCGTCACGGCGCTGACGCCGCACATCGGCTACGACAAGTCAGCAGAGATCGCGAAGAAGGCGCACCACGAGGGCACGACGCTGAAGGCGGCCGCGCTCGCCCTCGGCTACCTGACCGAGGCCGAGTACGACTCGATGGTCGTTCCCGAGGACATGGTCTAAGGCTCCTCCCCCGTCGCGATCGGTCGCGCCGGATCGTGCACCCAGTCCGACCACGAGCCCTCGTAGAGCCGCGCCGTCGCCGAGCCCGGCGACCCGCATCGCGAGGACGTCGTGCGCGGCGGTGACGCCACTCCCGCAGTAGGCGATCGCGGTCGATGCGTCATGCACGCCGATCGCGGCGAACCGCTCGCGCAGTTCGACCGGCGATCGCAGAGGCCCACCGCCCGCGAGGTTCTCGGTCCAGGGCGCCGACCGGGCTCCGGGGATATGGCCGGCCACCGGGTCGAACGGCTCGGTTTCTCCGCGGTAGCGGTCGCCCGCCCGCGCGTCGAGCACGATCGCGCCCGCAGTGAGCGCGTCCCGCACGTCGTCGGCGTCGGCGAGCAGCTCCGACGACCAGGGTCGCCCCGCGACCTCCGTCGCAGGTCGTTGGTGTCCGGCGCCGGTCTCGAGCGGACCCGGCCAGGCGCCGAGGCCACCGTCGAGCAGAGCGCCCCGCCGGCCGGTCGCCTCGAGCATCCACCACAGGCGCGCCGCGTAGGAGCCGCCGACGTCGTCGTAGGCGACCACCGTGTCCTCGTCGCCGATCCCCGCACGCCCCAGCGTCCGTGCGAACCCGTCGGGCGCAGGCAGCGGATGCCGGCCCGGCCCGCCGGTGAACGCCGCGCCGGCGAGGTCACGATCCACGTCGAAGAACACCGCACCGGGGATATGGCCGGCGGCGAACAACCGCTCGGCCTCCGCGGTGCCGAGCGCGGGCGCCCACCGCACGTCGGCGACCACGACCTCCTCGCGGTGACTCCCGAGCCACGTTGCGTCGACCAGGGGGTCGGTCATGTGAGGGTCACGATGACCGGCGCATGGTCGCTCGGCTTGCCCTCCCCGAAGGTGGGCTTGCGCTCGTCGCGTTCGACCACGACCTCCTGCAAACGCTTCGCGATGGGCTGGGTGCCGAGCGCGAGATCGATCCGGAGCCCCCACCCTTTGTGGAACGCCCCGGCCTGGTAGTCCCAGTAGGCGAACGGGCCTTGGACGTCGCCCGCGGACGCACGTCCGAGATCCGTCAGGCCCCAGTCCATCAGCGCGCGCAGGCGCTCCCGTTCGGGGTCGCTGGCGAGGTTCTTGCCCGCCCACAACGCCGGATCCCAGACATCGCGGTCGTCGGGCGCGATGTTGAAATCGCCGGCGACGATCAGCGGCTTGGCCGGGTCGCGGGTCGCGTCGAGCCACGCACGGAGCGCCTCGAGCCAGGCGAGCTTGGTCTCGTACGCGGGATCGCCGACCTCCTTGCCGTTCACGACGTAGACGCACACGACGTCGACCCCACCGGCACGAGCGGAGACCACGCGAGATTGCTCGGGTACGGGATCGCCGTCGAACCCGGTCCTCGTGTCCTCCAACCCGACGCGGGAAAGGATCGCGACGCCGTTGTACGCGCGCTGGCCGAGGGTGGCGATCTCGTAGCCGGCGGCCGACACCTCCATCGTCGGGAAGTCGGCGTCCTCGACCTTGGTCTCCTGCAGGCACACGACGTCGGGCTCGTGTCGTTCCAACAGCGCGAGCAGCCGCGCCAGCCGCTGGCGGACCGAGTTCACGTTCCAGGTGATCAGCTTCATGCGGGGATCCCCGCGAGGTGCTCGCGCACGACCTCGGCGAGCAGATCGCAGAAGGCCGGGTCGTCGTTCGGCATCGGGGTGCGCGCGAAGGCGAGCCCGGCGGTCGCGGCCTCGGCGGTCGCCTCGATGTCGAGGTCGTAGAGCGTCTCGAGGTGATCGGCGACGAAGCCCACGCAGCACACCACGCACGCGGTTCGGCGCTCGTCAGCGAGCGCCGGGATCATCTCGTCGATGCCGGGCCCCCACCAGGGGTCGGCGGTGCGGCCGACCGACTGCCACGCGATCCGGTGATCGTCGAGGCCGACCTCCTTCGCGACGAGGTCCGCCGTCTCCTGCAAGCCGTCCCGGTAGCGACACGACGGATCGCAGTCGCAGGTCTTGCATCGCTGCGTGCCGTCGGCCAGCACACGCACCGGCAGGGAGTGCGCGGTGAACAGCACCGTCGTGCGGGCGCGCGCGGCATCGTCCAACGTCGCGAGCGTCGCACGCAGCCGCTCCGCGACCCAGTCCACGTACATCGGGTGGTCGTGGAACGACCGCACGAAGGTGATCGGCAGTTCGATCCCACGGTCACGGATCGCGGCTTCGGCCCGCTGCACGTAGGTCTCCACCGACATGCCGGACCAGTGGGGCGCCATCACGATGCCGACCGCCCCGTCGACCCCATCGGCGGCCATCTGCTCGACGGCGTCGGGGATCGTCGGCGAGGAATGCTTCATCCCGAGATAGGCGCGGAAGGTGTCGCCGCCGTCGGCGTTCAGGCGTTCCACGATGCCGTCGGCCTGCGCGGCGGTGGTCGTGAGCAGCGGGAACCGGTTCCCGATCGCGGCGTAACGCCCGCGGAGCTCCTCCAGGTGTTCGGGCGACGGCGTACGGCCGCCTCGGATGTCCGTGTAGTAGCGCTCGATGTCGTCGGGGCCGCTCGCGGTGCCGTACGCCATCACGAGCACACCGGTCGATCGATCGGTCACCATCGGGTCCTTCCGTCGGCGGAAGGAGTCAGGATAGAGGCGCGGCGGGACGACCTACGTGGAGCGCCAGTCGGACCACCGCGAGGCGGGCGGCGCGATCGGGGCCTCGTCCGACGTCGGCGCCTCGGGGAGCTCCTGCTCGGCCGCGTCCTCAGGCTCGATGTCGATCGACGTCGACGTCGACGTCCACGTCGGCCTCGGCCTCCCGTAGGTCGACGAGCGTGTCGTCCTGCTCCGGGTGCAGCGTCGTGCTCAGGGCCGCGATCCGGGTGTCGAGCGCCGCGAGGCGCTCCTCGAGCTCGACCAGCCGGTCCTCGGCCTCGGCGCCCCGCTGGTCGTCGATCTGCGCCTCACCGGCGGCGGCGAGCGCCGCCTCGGCCTCCTCGGCGCGCAGCTGGGCGGCCGTGGCCTCGTTCATGTCGGTCACGACGGCGCGGAGGCTCGACTCGAGATCGACCACCTTCAGCCGGAGGCGATCGGCGAGCTCCGCCGAGCGCTGGGCCGAGGCCTCCATCCGAGCGGCGCGCTCGGCGGCCGAATCGTCCGGTGCCCGCGCCGTGGTCGCGGCGCCGACCTCCGCCAAGGCACGCCGGAGGCTCGACTCGAGCTCGATGACGCGGGTGCGCATCCGGTCCACCTCGGCGCGGGTGGACATCAGCTCGCCTTCCATCAGCTCGGCCCGCCGGACCGCGTTCTCCGCGCGCCCTTCGGCCTCGAACAGCGATCGCTCCGATGCCTCGGCGCGCGCGGCAAGGTCTGTGAGATCGACGACCGCGGCCTCGAGATCCGCGATCTTGTTGCCGTCGCGCACCGCGAGCTCCGTGAGCGACCGCTCGCGCTCGTGCGCGGCAGGTGATCTGGACCTCGAGCGCCTGGATCCGCTCGAGCGCGAACCGCTCGCTCGCCCCGACGGCCGTCATGCCGTCGAGCGCGCGCGGGCGCAGCCGAGTGCGGAGATCCTCCGTGCGCCCGGACGGCGACGGCTGCTCGTGCTCCGAGGGGGTCGTCATGGTCGTACGGAGGGTACCCCGCGCCCCCCGTCCCGTGTAGCTCTATAGGGCGATAGGCGATGAGACCGTAGCCCTAGGTCCGACGGCGAGCGGCGCAGGTCAATGACAGGCGGTGCTGCCGGAGTCGGTGAAGGTCTGGCCCGCGACGGGCACGAACTGCCAGTCGTAGCTCGTCGGGCGCAGCGTCAGCTTCAAGATCCCGTAGGTCGTGTTGTTCCGGATCTGGCTGTTGGGATCGGGGGTGCCCATCCCGGTGAAGAACGCGCCGCCGGTGCCCACCACGAACTGGCGCACCCCGCGGGTGTTGTCGAGCCCGCCGCTCGCGTTCTGGGGCGCGTACCGCTCGTAGTCGTGACTGTGCCCCGACAAGAAGAGCTCGGCGTTCGCGTTGTACAGGTCTTGCCACATCGCCTGCATGAACAGGTTGTCGCCGTCGTGGCCCGAGCTCCACCGCGCGTGGTGGTCGAACGCGAGCGTGCACTGCGCGGGGTGGGCGGCCAGGTCGTTGCGGAGCCACGTTTCCTGGGGCGACCCCGCGTCGCACCCGCCGGCGATCTTCGTGCAGTTCGAGTTGAGCGCGACCAGGTGCCAGGAGCCGACGTCGAAGCTGTAGTAGCCCTTGCTCGGATCACCGGCCGACGCCCCGTAGTAAGAGAAGTACCCGGACGCGCCCGACGTTCCGTACTCGTGGTTGCCGACCACCGGCCGCGAGATCGACTTCACGCGCCCCCACGACAGGTCGTATGAGGCGAGGAACTGGGACAGCGACCCGCTGTTGTACTGCTCGTCGCCGAGTGGCAGGACCGCGGCGAACCCACCGTTGACCAGCAGGTTCGAGGTGGCCAGCATCCGGCACGCGGACGTGGTGCCGACACCCCCGTCGAAGTTGGGATCGTCGGTCGCGCATGCGATGTCGCCGGCCACGCCGATCACGGGGGCCGACGACGTCGTGGTCGTCGTCACCGAGACGGCGTTGCTGGCCGGTGAGACGTTCCCCGCTCGGTCCGCGGCCTTCACGGTGTAGGAGTAGGTCGTGTTGGCCGACACGGTCGTGTCCGAGTAGTTGGTGTGGGTCGGGCCGATCGTCGCGATCTGCGTCGTCCCACGGAAGACCTGGTAGTTCGCGACGGCGACATCGTCGGTCGAGGCGTTCCAGGTGAGATCGACCTGCGTGGCGCTCCCCGCGGTGCCCCGCAGGTTCGAGGGCGCCGTCGGCGCCTGCGTGTCGGGTCCCCCCATCGAGACCACGAGCTGCGGGTCGTTCGCGCCCTCGCGGGCGCCGAAGTCCACGCCGTCGGTCGACTCCCCGGCCAGGCGGAACGCGTAGGTGCCGTTGCCGACGACGGTGTTCGTGACGTCGACCTCGACCCAGGTGCCGGTCGAGACGCCGCCGATATCCGCGATCGCTTCCCCCGTCGAGACCGGCTTCGTCGCCCAGGTGATGCCCTGCTCGGTCCAGCCGGTCGTGGTCGGCGTCACGACGGGACCGTCGGCCGTCCCCGACGTCGCCCACAGACGCAGCGCCGCGTGTCGGACCGTGCCGCTCAACCCCGAGAGCGTGAAGGACAGGTACGTCTCGACGTGGACGCCCGACCCGCCGTCGACACGCAGGGGGCCAACCGTTCCGAAGTTCGTCGAGGGGTTCGCCTCTTCGACGCGTGCGTCCGCCGTCGGCCCCACCGTCACGGCCTGCCCCGGTGTGGTCGCGGTCGCGGCGGCGCTCGCGATCGAGCGATTGCCGCCGAGGTCCAGCGCGACCACGCGATAGGCGTATGTGGTTCCCGGTGCGACGGTGGTGTCGGAGAAGGTCGTCGCGGCGCCGATGGTGGTGAGCACCGACCCGTCGCGGCGGATCTCGTAGTTCGTCACCGCGACGTTGTCGGTCGACGCGTTCCAGGCGAGGTCGACCCGCGAGGCCGTGACGACGGTCGCGGTGAGTCCCGTCGGCGTGCTCGGGGGCTCGTTGTCGGTCGACCCACCTCCCGACGACGCCTCCACCACCAGCTGCGGCGGGTTCGCCCCCTCGCGCGAGCTGAAGTCGACGCCGTCGGTGGAGGTTCCGGCGAGCGCGAGGTTGTAGGTCCCCGGGCCGGTGACGAGCTGTGTCACGTCGAACGAGGCCCACGTCCCGGTCGCAAGCGCGCCGGCGTCGGCCACGCCCGGACCGGTGCGCGCCGGCCGGTTGTTCCACGTGATCCCCGACTCGGTCCAACCGCTCCCGGTCGCGTACACAGCGGGGCCGTTCGCGGTCGGGCTCGTGACCCACAACCGCAAGGTCGCGTGCTGGAGGGCGCCGCTCAAGGTGGGCACCGTGAACCGGAGGTACGTCTCGACATCGGGATCGGTGCCGCCGTCGACCCGCAGTCCCGTCGAAGTGCCGAATGCGGTCGACGGGTTCACCTCCGTGACGAGCGCGTCGGCCGTGGGATTCACCGTGATGCTCGAAGGCGGCGCGGGGGTCGTGACGGTCGCAGGGTCGGATGGATCGGAGCGATGCCCGGCGGCATCGAGCGCGCGGACCGTATAGCCGTACGACGTCGAGGCCGCCACCGAAGTATCGGCATAGGACGTGGCGTTGCCGATCGTCGCGAGGACGGACCCATCACGCGAGATCTCGTAGCCCGTGACGCCCACGTCGTCGGTCGATGCCGACCACGACAGATCGACCTCACCGCTGGACGCGGCGGTGGCGGTCAGGTTCGCCGGCTTCGTGGGTGGCGACGTGTCGGAACCCGCCTGGGTCGTGATCACGAGCTGCGGCCGGTTCGCCGCCTCGCGCGACTGGAAGTCCACCCCGTCGGTCGAGGTGCCGGCGAGAACCAGGTCGAAGGTGCCGTTCCCGGTGACGAGCGAGGTCACATCGAACGTCGCCCAGGTCGACGTCGCGATCGACGTGACCTTCCCGACGCCGGAACCGCTGAGCGCGGGCTTGTTCGCCCACGTGATCGCCGGCTCCGACCACGTGCTCGCGGTCGTGAACACCGACGGTCCGTTCGCCGTCGGACTCGTCGCCCAGAGCCGGAGCGACACGCTCTGGATCGTGCCGGTCACCCCGGTAACCGTGAACCGCAGGTACGTCTGGACGTCGGGGTCGGCGCCGCCGTCGACCCGGAGCGCCGTCGAGGTGCCGAACGCGGTCGTCGGGCTCACCTCGGTGACGAGGGCGTCCGCCACGGGTGTGAAGGTGATGGAGGCGGCGTTCGCCGGGAGTGCGACCACCATCACGACCGCGGCGGCGGCCAGGCCGATCGCGCACGCGAGCAGGCGCCGGAAGCGCGTCGCTCTTCGCGCGCGTGCCGACCGCGGCAGCGCCAGACGCCTGCTAGGAACCCCTCGGTCCACCGGACGCTCCCTCCCGTTCCCGCGTCGGCTCCGTCACCCGTCCTAGGGCTTATGCATCACCCTACACACGCCAGGTCACCGACGGGAAGGGCTAGGGGGTATGAATGGTGCCTATGAGCAACCTGCAGCGCGCCGCAGGCCACGTCTGCTTGAACGTCACCGCGTAGTCGGCCTGACGGTCAGCACCGTGCTCGGGCACGGAAGCGTCGCTTCACACACAGAGCGGCTACACACACCTCGCGCTGTGAGCTGCTGACCTGGAGGGAGGTGGCTCCGGGGGAGAGACTTGAACTCTCAACCTACGGATTAACAGTCCGCCGCTCTGCCGATTGAGCTACCCCGGAATGGGTCGCGAGCGAGTCTACCAAGGGGTCTCGGTGCGCCTCGCGGTACGCTCCTCGTCTATCGACCGGGAGGATCCGCACATGAAGCTCCGTTCCGTGGTGCTGTTCGCCGCAGGTGTCGCCACCGGCCTCGCGATCGCGAGGAAGTTCTCCGAGGACGACGATTCGATCGTGCACGGGCCGCAGCAGGCGCAGAGCGGCAACCCGATGCTGCGCTCGATCTCGGGCCGGACCGCGATGCTGTCCGATCGCGCCACCGTTCGCAGCCTCGATGTGATCCGGAGAGCACGGGTCGCGATCCGCGACCGGATGGGTGAGCAGGGCTACGACGAAGCCGCCTGGAGCTGACCTACCAGGACAGGCTCCACGAAGACACCGAGGCCCCGTTCGCTCCGTTGCAGTCCGCCCACGTGGCACCGGCGATCTCGCCGTACCGCGTGTCGTGGGGCGGGTCGTCGCGCATGAAGAAGCAATTCCCGGACTTCGAGAACGCGGCGATGGTCAGCACGCCCCCGGCCGTGTCACCGCTGACAGTGGTGGGCGTCGTGCTCGATGTCGCGCCGGGCACCCACTGAACGCTCTGGTCCACTGCCTGGAACTCGGGGATCGTGGCTGGCAGGTAGTCGTTGTAGTCGGTGAAAACGACGCGTCCCGATGTCAACGCCTGCCGCAAAGACGACTGTGCTGCGCGGTCTTGCGCCCGGTTGCGGGCGCCGAGGAACGTCGGCAGGGCGATCGCAACCAAGATCCCGATGATCAGGACGACGACCATCAACTCGATCATCGTGAAGCCCTCTTCGTCCCGGACCTGCGGTGCCCGCATCCGTCGCTCCGTTCCGTTCGGCGGTCAGATGCCCATCGACGCATGAGGGCGCGACCTTAGGGTTCGGGAACTAGTGCGAGAGAGCTAAGACCCGATTCCCCCGAAAGGGGGAACGGCGCTGTCCCCTATTCGAGGTAATCGCGGAGCTTCTGCGACCGGCTGGGGTGCCGGAGCTTCGAAAGGGTCTTCGACTCGATCTGGCGGATCCGCTCGCGGGTGACGCCGAACTCCTTGCCGACCTCCTCGAGCGTGCGCGGGTGGCCGTCGACGAGGCCGAAGCGGAGCTGGATCACCTTCTTCTCGCGCTCCGACAGCGTGTGGAGCACACCCTCGAGCTGCTCCTGGAGCAGGATGAAGCTCGCGGCGTCGACCGGGACGACCGCGTCGGCGTCCTCGATGAAGTCGCCGAGCTGGGAGTCCTCCTCCTCGCCGATCGGGGTGTGCAGCGAGACGGGCTCCTGCGAGACCTTCTGGATCTCGCGGACCTTCTCGGCGCTGATGCCCATCACCTTGCCGATCTCTTCCGGCGTGGGCTCGCGGCCGAGGTCCTGCAGCAGCTGGCGCTGCACCCGGACGAGCTTGTTGATCGTCTCGACCATGTGGACCGGGATGCGGATCGTGCGGGCCTGGTCGGCGATCGCGCGGGTGATCGCCTGGCGGATCCACCAGGTCGCATAGGTCGAGAACTTGAAGCCCTTGTCGTAGTCGAACTTCTCGACGGCCCGGATCAGGCCGAGGTTGCCCTCCTGGATCAGGTCGAGGAACAGCATGCCGCGCCCGACGTAGCGCTTGGCGATCGAGACCACCAGCCGGAGGTTGGCCTCGATCAGCTTGCGCTTGGCGAGCTGGCCGTCGCGCTCGACCCGCCGGCAGAAATCGTGCAGCTCAGGCTCGGTCTTCGGCCGGTAGCTCTTCGCGATCTTGTCGCGCCCGATGCCCTCGACCTTGCCGAACGCGTTCGTCTGGTGGTCGCGGATCTCCCAGACCTTCTCGACCATGAACTTCATGGCCTTGGGCTCGGGCTTGCCGTCCTCGGCGGTCTGGTGCTGCAGCGCGGTCGACAGCTCTCCGGCTTGGATCCGCCGGGCCAGGTCGACCTCCTGCGCGGCGTTGAGGAGCGGCACCTTGCCGATCTCCTTGAGGTACATCCGAACCGGATCGTTCGTCGGCGCACGCAGCAGGTCGACCTCGATCCGCACCTGCGTGGCGGCGTCGGTGTCGTCGCCCGGGACCTCGACCACCTCGACGCCCTCGGCGGTGAGGTGCTCTTGGACCTGCGTCAGGAACTCTTCGACCTGCTCCTGCGTG
Source organism: uncultured Actinomycetes bacterium (assembly GCA_963799625.1). GTDB lineage: Bacteria > Actinomycetota > UBA4738 > UBA4738 > HRBIN12 > AC-51. The sequence goes on from CAWCXU010000002.1 coordinate 54,695, forward strand.
AAGTCGTCGACGGGAACCGCTTCGAGCAGATCTTCGGAGGTGACGAAGCCTCGCTCCCGTCCTTTGACGACCAGCTGCTCCTTGACCTCGTCGAGGCTCAACGGCTCTGGTTCGCGGGCGGGAACGCTCACGGTCGGTCCTGGGGGGTTTCCATCACGACCGGACCAGTGTACGGAAGCAAGCTCACGGTGACCGCTCCTTCGATCGGCGGAGTTCGCCGTCGATCTCGACCAGCTCGCGGAACAACTCGTCGTACTCGGCATCGGTCGTGGGGTTCATCCGCTGGAGCCTGCCGCGGACATCGTCGCTGCGCGCCTTCAGGACGAAGGTGCGGAGCCGGTCGACGACCGCCTCTGCGTACGCGGGCGAGGGGTCGCCCTCGAGCGGCTCGACCATCAAGGCGGCGATCTTCGTGGACAGATCGGTGTCGTCGGCCCCGACGAGCGCGCCGCCGTCCCAGCCCGCGTCTCGCAGCGCGACGAACAGCCGTCGTTGCCTCGGCGTCGACAGCTCGCTCTCGTCGATGGTCGCGGCGAGGTCCGGTTCGAGATCGCCGCGCGCGATCAATCGGACGACCTCGCGCTCGAGCCGCTCACGGGCGGTGCCGCGCTTCATCGTCGTGGCCACCTCCGCGGGCTTGCCGCCGAGGTGGCGCGAGAGCGACTGCGCGACCGACGCGTGCGACACGCCTGCGAGGTCGGCGAGCAAGCCCGCGTACTCCGACCGCCGGACGGGATCGCCCAGGCGCTCGAGGATCGGCAGCGCGGCCGAGACCGCGGCCGACTGCCCCTCGATCGTGGACAGATCCTGCCGCTCGACCGTGCGCCGCACCATGTATTCGACGAGCGGGCGGGCCGAGGCGGCGGCGGTCCGGACCGCGTCGGGGCCGTGCTTGGCCACGAAGTCGGCCGGGTCGAGCCCATCGGGCATGATCAGGACGACGGCCGTGATCGGGTACGTCTCCTGGAACCCGAACGCACGCTCGGCCGCCCGCGCGCCCGCCTCGTCGGAGTCGAACGACAAGATGGCCCGCGTCGCGAACCGCGACAGCTGCTCGAAGTGCCGCTCCCCCAGCGCGGTGCCGCAGGTGGCGACCACGTTGGTGATCCCCGCCTGTGCGAGCCCGATCACGTCGGTGTAGCCCTCGACCACGAACACGTCGCCGGTCTTGGCGACCGCCTGTCGCGCGCGGTGCATGTTGTAGAGCACCTCGTGCTTGCGGTAGATCGGCGTCTCCGCCGTGTTGAGGTACTTCGCCTGCTCGCTCGCGCGCGCGTCCGACGGCAGCACCCGCGCGCCGAACCCGATGTGCCGACCCTGCAGATCCTGGATCGGGAACGTGATCCGCCCACGGAACCGGTCGCGCACGGTTCCGTCCTCCCCCCGCGCCGCGAGCCCCGCCTCGAGGAGCACCTCTGACGACAGGTCGCGCGCGCCGGCCAGGCGCCGCAGCAGGAAGTCCGCGTAGCCCGGCGCGTACCCGATCCCGAACGTCTCGATCGACTCGGGGCTGATCCCGCGCTCGGTCACGTAGGCGCGCGCGTCGGCGGCTTCCTTGCCCGAGGTGAGCATCGTCGTGAACAGCGATGCCGCCTGCTCGTTCGCGCGGTACAGGGCTCGGCGCCGCTCGACCGCGCGGCGCTCGGCGGCCGAGTCGCCCTCGTACCGGAGCGCGACCCCGGCCTGCGAGGCCAGCCGTTCGATCGCCTCGACGTAGGACAGGTGCTCGAGCTCGCGCAGGAACGTGATCGCGTCGCCGCCCTTGCCGCACCCGAAGCAATAGAAGACCTGCTTGCCCGGCGAGACGCTGAACGACCCGGTCTTCTCCTGGTGGAACGGGCACAGACCCGTGAGCGAATCGTGGCCGGACTTCTTGAGGGTCAGGTACTGGCCGACGAGTTGGACGATATCGGTCCGTTCCTTGACGGCTTCGACGTCTTCTTGGCGGATGCGCGCCACGTGTCCCCCGGCTACAGGAGCCAACCCTGGGGAAGGAAGAGCTGCTCGTAGGTCCGCACTGCGTATCGGTCGGTCATGCCGGCGATGAAGTCTGCCACGCGGGTGGCGAGGTCGCCGGGCACCCGATGGTACTCGGGCGGGAGCTCGTCGGGATGGTCGTGGTAATAGGCGAACAGTTCGCGCAGGAGCTTGATCGCCCGGTCGTGTTCGTCGCTTGCCGCGGTGCGCAGGTAGACCTCTGCGAACAGGAAGTCGCGCAGGACATCGAGCGCCCGGAACACCGACGGGGACAGCCGGATCTCGGGCGCGTCGTGACTCGTCGCGACCAGGTCCGTGACGAGAGTGTTGATCCGCTCGGCGTGAGAGGCGCCGAGGACCTCGGCGGTGCCGGCGGGCAGCTCGCTCGGGTCGAGGACTCCGGCGCGCTCCGCGTCGTCGATGTCGTGGTTCACGTAGGCGATCCGGTCGGCGAACCGGACGACCTGGGCCTCGAGCGTCGAGGGCGGCGGCATCGACCACGGGTGGTGCAGGATCCCGTCTCGGACCTCCCAGCTGAGGTTGAGCCCCTCGCCGTCGTTCTCGAGGTGGTCGACCACGCGAAGGGACTGCTCCGAGTGCCGGAAGGGGTGGTCGAGCATCGGCGTCAGCGCCTGCTCCCCCAGGTGGCCGAAGGGGGTGTGCCCGAGGTCGTGGCCCATCGCGATAGCCTCGGTCAGGTCCTCGTTGAGCCCGATCGCGCGCGCGGCCGTCCGGGCGATCTGGCTGACATCGAGGGTATGGGTCAGGCGCACGCGGTAGTGGTCGCCCTCGGGCGCGAGGAACACCTGCGTCTTGTGCTTCAAGCGGCGGAACGCCTTGGCGTGGACGATCCGGTCGCGGTCGCGCTGGAAACAGGTGCGGAGGGGGTCGGGCGCCTCGGTGCGCTCGCGCCCCTTGGACTCGGCGGAGCGGACGGCGAACGACGACAACGTGTCGCGTTCGATCCGTTCGGTGCGTTCACGGGGGGTCTCCACGCGAGCCATGGTACCGGCGACCTCAGACGCCGCTCAGTTGCCGCCGAAGATCCGGTAGTAGAGGTAGGCGAACGTCTCGCGCGCGTACTCCTTGCCACGTGTGACCACCGATGTGTCGGCCGATGTCCACGTCGCCGAGGCGTAGCCCTGGATGCCGAGGTCGCCCGCCATCGCCTCGAGCCGCGCGTTGTGCCACGGGTCGGACACGAGGAACGCCGAATCGAGCCCACGCCGCGCCATCTCGTGCGTCGCCGCTTGGAGGCTCTGGTACGTGGTGTGCCCGGTCGGGAGCGCCACGATGTGATCCGCGGGGACGCCGTGTTGCTCGAGATACGCCGCGCCTGCCTCAGCCTCGGTGTGCGTGTCACCGATCTGCTTGGAGCCCACCGTGATCATCAGGTCCGCGCGACCTTGGTTCCACAGGAGGACGGCATGGTCCAGCCGCCCTTGGAACAAGGGCGACGGGACCCCGTTGTACTGCGCGGCACCGAGCACGACGATCGCGTCCGCCCGGTCTGCATCTGCGGCGCCGTCGTGGTGGGCCGCGCGCCACACGATGAATCGCCGAGCTGCCAACGAGGACGACCGCGATGGCGCCGAGGACGAACAGGACCGTCCAGACGGGGTGCCGGCGGAACCAGGCCATCCCTCGATGCTAGGGGGCGGCGCGAAGCGCCGCCCCCTGCCCGACGCGCAGGTCAATCTGAGCACAGGATCGTGACATCGCCCGTGAACGACGGCTGCGATGACAGCAGCGAGACGAGCGAACGGACGTCCTGCCGGGTGTCGCGCTGGATCGCGAGCACGTAGCCGTCCGCCAGGTCGGCAGGCAGCCCCTCCAGGCACGAACCGGGCGAGATCACCACGGAGCCTTCGAGGACGTCGCCGAGCTCGTGCAGCACGTCCTTGCGAGGAGCGGTGAGCCGCGCCGGGTCGGCGGCCGTGTCCAGCACGGCGACCCACGCCTCCGAAGGAGCGCCCGGCGCGGCCGTCACCGATGCAGATGCGGCGGGAGGGTCCCCAGACGTCGAGGCGCTGAGTGTTCCGGACGCGCATCCGGTCAGACAGAGCGCGGCGACGAGCGCCGCGGATCGGGCGAGTGTTGCCGTCCGCGCGATCATGGGACCACGACCCACATGTGGTCCGCGTACGCGGGGAGCTTCGTCTGTAGCGCGGCGAGCTCCGTGCTGCCGTCGGTCGTCGCGGCGAGCCGCACGAGGACGGCCCATCGCGCGGGTTGGACGATCGTCGACCCCTTGCCGCCCTGCACGACGTCGACCGGCACGCTCCCGTCGTAGGCCTGCGTGACCTGCTGCGCGACGACGTCGGCCGCCACCTGCGTCGGGAAGTCGCCGATCAGCAGCGCCGCCTCCATCGGGTCACCGGGGTCGGTGGGAGCGGACCGCTCGCTCGGTGGCACACGCGGCGCCGGGGCGGCGTGTCCCGTCCGATCCGGATCGGGCACGTCCATCGGATCGACGGCGACCGCCCCGCACCCCACCGTCTGCGGTCCGCCGGGTGTGTCGAGCTGGATCAGCCACGTTTCCGTGGCACGGTCCGGCACGTTCCATAAGCGGGCGCCGTCGGTCGCATAGCCGGCCAGGTAGCGCTCACCATCGAGCTGCATGACGCGATGCACCGCGCCACCGCGCAGCCGCCACAGCGAGAACCGCGGCAGCACGTCCTGCGATCCGCGCCCGCGGACGACGACGAACTCCACCGAACCGTCGGCAGCGAGGAACGGCGTCCGGACCGCCGTCCACCGGTCGGTGCCCGCGGCGAACGCGGTGAGCCGGTGCCATCGGCCGCCCCGGAGGAGCCAGAGGTCGTCGGACCATGCATCCTCCGGCACGGCCGCCGTCGGCGCTGCCGAGACCGCGGCGACGATGGCACGTCCGACGAACACCGGCGCGAACACGATCCCGCCGGGCTGCGGCCCCGCGATCGTCCGCTCCCTCGACACGGAGCGCACGACGAGCTTGTCGTCGACGCCCCAGGCCACCGCACCGCGGTCCGACCACGTGGGGTGGTACGCCTCGCCGGTCTGGGGCAACACGCGCGTGCCGTGCGGCGTCGAGACGACGATCGCGTCGCGCACCCCGCCGATCCTCGACGTATGCCGTCCGGCCGGCGCTCGTCGCCACCTGCCGTGCGACCACGCTCGAGGGCTGCCGCGCGTCGGCGCTCGACGCGGTTCCCACCAGACCTCCCTGGTAGACGGCATCGACACCGATGGCATGGTTGGCCGCGCCGACGTCGGCCGGACACTCTCGTGCCGCGACGGCCGGCCCCGAACCGTGCCCGACCGTCCAGCCCAGGATGGTCACGCCGCACAGGGCGGCCGCGATCAACGATCTCGTTCGCATGGAACCTCCCGCTCAGTAGCCGGTCGCGTACTGGAAATGCATGGGGTCGGGCTTGGTCGGCCAGTTCAGTCCCCAGAAGAACTTGTGCCCCGGATAGGGACCCGCCCAGACATCGGGGAGATAGGTGCCGTACTTCTTGCCGTCGGAGCCGACGCCGTTCCAGTGATCCTGGCCGACCGGGTTGGTCGCGCTGTTCGTGTCGATCGCGGCTCCCCACGCGTGCAGCGACCACTCCGTCGTGCCGGAGATGTAGCGGCAGTTGTAGCCGCCGACCAGCCAGCGGACGGCATCATCTTTGCGGTCGAACGCGACGTGCCCGCGGATGTTCCCGCCCACGTTCTTGCCGATGTACGGGTCGTAGTAGACGTAGCCGGGGCCGTTCGCGTCCTGCGACGGCCAGTACGAGCGCGCGCCGTTCGAGTTGTCGCCGCACACCGGCCCGAACGTCGACTGGATCTCCGAGAGCCCGTCGGGACGGGGCTTGATCACGTCGCTCGAGTGGTCGTGCACCCAGATGTCGATGGGTGACGCCGACGCCACTCCCGACCGCGTGGGCGATCGCGAAGGCGCAGATCGCGCTCACGACCAGCGCTCCTGCGCTCGCGATGCCGCTCGGCCTCCGAAGGATCCGCATGCCGCCTCCTCATGCCAGACGGGGAGGAGGGAGGACCGTGCAGGCTAGGTCGCGGGAAGCAGTTGGGTCGTGCCAGACGTCACATCGAGACTCGATCGGGCGACGGCATCGCTTCCCTTACCTTGTCCGCGGCGCGCCATGCTTCCCACGAGGAACCGAAGAGCAAGCGTTGTTCGGCGGGCGCGCCGGCGGCATCGAGCCACCTGATCGCGACGGCCACGTCCGGCTCGGGGTCGATCGGTTCGGAGGCGGGGTGCGGCAGCTCACGCCCGTCGAGATCCAGCACCGTCGCCTCGGAGATCGCGGAGAGATCGATCGCGCCGACCTCGACCGGCTCGCCCTCCGATCCGTCCGGACGATCGACGAGGAAGACGACCGACGCGTCGGTGACCACTGCGGTGACGAACATCTCCAACACCACCCTGCCGTCCTTCGTCGAGGCCTCCCATCGCACGAACCCGCACGGGAACGATCGCTCGACGTGGCGTTCGGCGAGCCAGCGGGCTCGTGCCCGCGCCACCCTGACCGCCTGCGCCCGCCGCTCCGCGATCAGCAGACTCTCCCCCGCGGTCACCATCGGCGGCGTGCCGTCGAAGTACTGGAACAGGAGCTCGATCGTGTCTGTGATCTCGTCCATCAGGCGGTCGCCGACGCGAACGCGCCGACCGCGGCTTGTCCCGCCGCGAGCCGCGCCGTCTCGACGCGGAACGGCGAGCAGCTCACGTAGTCCAACCCGAGCTCGTGGCAGAACACGACGCTCGCCGGGTCGCCGCCGTGCTCGCCGCAGATCCCCAGGTGCAGCGACGGGTTCGCCGCGCGCCCCTCGTCGCTCGCGATCCGCATCAGCCGCCCGACCCCGGGCAGGTCGATCGTCACGAACGGGTTCGCCGGCACCAGCTTCCGCTCCTCGTACGTCGCGACGAACTTGCCGATGTCGTCGCGGCTGAACCCGAACGCGGTCTGGGTCAGGTCGTTCGTGCCGAACGAGAAGAAGTCGGCGCTCTCGGCGATCTCGGCCGCGGTCACCGCGGCCCGTGGGAGCTCGACCATCGTCCCCCACTCGAGGTGGCTGAGCTCGACGCCCTCGCGCTCGAGGATCTCCCGCGCCACCGGCTCGAGCTCGTCGCGCATCTGTTGGAGCTCCGGACGCGTGGCGACCAGCGGGATCATGATCTCGACCTTCGGGTCGCCGCCGGCCTTCCGCACCTCGCACGCGGCCTCGACGATCGCGCGCACCTGCATCGCGTACAGGCCCGGCTTGAGGATCCCGAGGCGCACGCCTCGCAAGCCGAGCATCGGGTTCATCTCGTGCAGCTGTCGCACCTTCGTGAGCACCCGCTCCTGCTCGGCGACGTCCTCGCCGCGTTCGCGGCCGAGGGCGACCTCGACCGACAGCTCGGTCAGGTCGGGCAGGAACTCGTGCAACGGAGGGTCGAGCAGCCGCACGGTCACGGGCAGCCCGTCCATCGCGCGGAAGATCCCGACGAAGTCACCCTTCTGCAACGGCAGCAGCACGTCGAGCGCGGCCTTCTCCTCGTCGTCGGCCTCCGCGAAGATCATCTGCTGCACCGCCGCCACCCGCTCGGATCCGAGGAACATGTGCTCGGTGCGGCACAGGCCGATCCCCTCGGCGCCGCGCTCCCGCGCGTTCGTCGATTGGTCCGGCGTGTCGGCGTTGGCGCGCACCCGCATGCGGCGGCGGTCGTCGGCGATCCGCATCAGCCGGTCGAAGGCCTGCCAGATCGGCTGCGCCTGCGCGGCCGCGTCGCCCTGCCGCGCCTTCTCCAGGACGGAGTCGGTCAAGGGAAGCTCCCCCACGAACACGTTGCCGGTGAAGCCGTCGATCGTGATCGTGTCGCCCTCGCGCACGGTGGTGCCGTTCGCGCTGAACGCCCGTGCGTCGAGGTCGATCTTGATCGCGTCGGCGCCGCAGACCGCCGGGATGCCCTCGCCCCGCGCCACCACCGCGGCATGCGAGTTCGTCCCGCCGGCGCTCGTCAAGATCCCCTGCGCCGCGATCATGCCGTGGTAGTCGTCGGGCGTCGTCTCGCGCCGGACCAAGATCACCTTCGTGCCGTCGTCCTTCGCCCAGCGCTCGGCCTCGTCGGCGCTGAACACGACCGCGCCGGTCGCCGCGCCCGGCGACGCGTTCAACCCGGTGGCGATCGCGCCGGCGCCGTCGGCCTCGACCCGCCGCTTGAACAGTTCCTCGAGGCGGTTCGCGTCGACGCGCAGCACGGCGGTGTCCTCGTCGATCAGACCCTCGCTGAGCATCTCGCTGGCCATCACCCACTCGCCGAACGCCGTGCGCTTGCCGACGCGCGTCTGCAGGATCCACAGACGCCCCTTCTCGATCGTGAACTCGATGTCGCACATGTCGCGGTAGTGCCCCTCGAGAGTGTCCATCACCTCGCGCAGCCCCTTGTACGACGCGGGGTCGAGCTCCTCGAGCTTCGCGAGCGGCAGGGTGTTGCGGATCCCTGCCACCACGTCCTCGCCCTGCGCGTTGGCCAGGTAGTCGCCGTAGGGGACGTGCTCGCCGGTCGACGGATCGCGCGTGAACGCGACGCCGGTGCCGGAGTCGTCGCCGCGGTTGCCGAACACCATCGCGACCACGTTCACCGCCGTGCCCAGGTCGTCGCTGATCTTGTTCTGCCGGCGGTAGTCACGCGCGCGCTTGCCGTTCCAGCTCTTGAAGACCGCCTCGATCGCGAGGCGCAGCTGCTCCTTCGGCTCGGTCGGGAAGTCGGAACCCGTGTGCTCGCGGTAGATCGCCAGGAACCGCTCGGTCAGCGCGGACAGGTCCTCCGCGTCCAGATCGGTGTCCTGCGCGTCGGGACCCTTCGCCTGCTTGGCCTCCTCGAGCGCGTGCTCGAACGCGTCGGCAGGCACGTCCATCACGATCTTGCCGAACATCTGGATGAACCGGCGGTATGCGTCGCGCGCGAAGCGCAGGTCATCGCCGGTCTGGGCCGCGAGCCCCGCGACCGAGGCCTCGTTCAGCCCGAGGTTCAAGACGGTGTCCATCATCCCCGGCATCGAGAACTTCGCGCCCGAGCGCACGCTGACGAGCAGCGGATCGCCGGCGTCGCCGAGCGTCTTGCCCATCGAGGTCTCCAGCGCCGCCAGGTGCTCGTCGACCTCCTCCATCAGCCCGGCGGGGTGGCCGCCCTCGGCGAGATAGGTCAGGCACGCCTCGGTCGTGATCGTGAAGCCGTGCGGGACCGGCAGCCCCATGTTGGTCATCTCGGCGAGGTTGGCGCCCTTGCCGCCGAGGAGGTCCTTCATGTCCTTGTTGCCCTCGGAGAAGTCGTAGACGTACTTGGTCACCGCATGCCTCCGGACGCGTCGATCGGGTCGGAGCCTCCAGTCTATGCGCCGTCCCGACGGCTGCCGCGCAACCAGGGCGCGCCGGCCGGGGGTAGGCTTGGTCCCGGATCGATCCCCCAGCCCGAGGAGGCACCCATGGCGCACGCGAAGGACAAAGGGTCTGGCAAGAACGTCAAGAAGAAGGCGCAGAAGAGCGTCAAGGAGAAGCGCGCCGAGAAGAAGGCGAAGAAGGGAACGGGCACCCGCTCCGTCGGCGAGTGAGCCGCGTCAGCTCGCCAGCACCGACCGCGCGAACGCGATCGCGACGCTCGGGCGCAGGCCCTGCGGCACGTTGAGGTAGTGCCCGTCGACCACGCCGTGCACCGAACGCCACGCCGCCTCCAGGACGCGCGGATCCTCGGTGAACGTGGTCGAGATCCCCGACAGGACCAGCACGTTGGGGTTCGCCTGGCGCGCCTGGCCCGCCGCGGCCGCCACGAACGCCTCGTAGGCATCGGGATCGGTCTCGAGGTACTGCGCCTGCACCTCGACGATGTCGGCCGCGCGGGCCGCCATCGCCTGGATCCCGCACCGCAGGTAGGCAGTCTCGAGGCTCTCGCCGTCCAATGCTCCGCAGGCCGCCCCGTGGACGGCCATCAGGCTGGGGTGTGGCGTGATCACAGGCAGGTAGCCGTGCGCTCGCGCGAGCGCCCCGAACGCGAGCATCGCCGGGATCGGCGCGCGCCGCTCGGCGGCCGGCGTCGCGAGCCACCCTTCCGGGTCGTACAGCACGACGCGAACACTCGGCGGTATCTCTCCGGCGGCGAGCTGCGCGGCGAACCGCCGCTCGCTGGACCACGCGAGCGCGGCCGGCGCGCCGATCGGTTCGCCGAGGGTGATCGATCGGGGGCCTCCGAGCAGGCCCTGGGCCACCGCCGGGTCGAGCTGCGACAGGGTCCCCCGTGTGGTCGCGGTGGCGATCCAGACCTGTGTCGACGGACCCAGCCGCGCGCCGAACCGGTGGGTGTGGGCCCGTGCCGACGTGGTCGCGAGGGTGATCAGCACGAGCAGCGCGATCGTGAAGATCACGCCGCGCCGATGGACGTTGCGCATCTCGTTCCTTCCACCGGAGACACCGGGGCCGCCGTCCACTCGGTGTGACCCCGGCGGGGACCCGAAGGTTCCCGTTCGAAGGAACACCGCCTCCGAACCCGTTGTCGGCGGCGGCGGCGGAAGACTTGATGGAAGGGCTCAGCCCGCGTTGCCGAGAGCCTGTTGGGCGGACGAGACGAGTTGGGCCGTCGTCGCGAAGACCGCGGTCACCTCGGAGCCGGCGTGCACCACCGCGGGGGCAGGGCTCCGGCCGGCGACCCAGTCCTGCAGCGCCGAGGCGAACGTGGCGGCCTGGTCCGGCTGGTCCCACGACGTGCGCAGGACGACCACCACGTTGCGCCCGTCGGTCCATGCCCGGTAGCCGCCGCCGCCCCAGCCCGTCGCGGCGTCAGGAGAGACGCCCTCGCGGAGCCCGAGCATGTCTTGGAGCCACTGCTCGCCGATCGTCATCGCGTCGAGGTCGCCCCACCGGGACCCGAGGTCGCCGGCCACGTCCGGGATCGACACCTGCTGTGGGCGGTCCGACGGGTAGCGCGAGGGATCGATGATCTGCTCGGTCGAGACCGGAAGGTGCTCGAAGGCGTGGTCCACGGCCGCCGTGCCGCCGGCGGCGAGCGAGGCGACGAACGCCTCCCCCGCCGTGTAGGGCCAGAGCTCCTGGTTGAACACGAAGCGCGGCACGCCGGGGGGCGGACTGTCGCCGCTCGCGGACTGCGCCAGCGCCTGCAACAGGTCGGAGAGGTCGATCGACGGGTCCTCGGCGACCGCGACCGCCGCGTAGTACTGGGCGCTGCCCTCCACGAGCCCGAGCGCTCCCTCGGCCCGTTCGTCGAGGCAATGCGCGTTCAAGGGGTCCAGCCTCGTCAGGTCGAAGGTCTGATCGTCGAGCGCGTGGGTCAGCTCGTGCGCAAGCGTGAACCGCTCCGAGAACCCGAGGTCGCCCGAGCTCCGGTAGACGAGCTCGCCCGTTTCGGGATCGTAGTAGCCGACGACCTGGCCGGTCGCGAACGAGCGATACGCGCGGTACAGGTCATCGCCCGGGCCGATCACGCCGATCGTGCGCCACGCGACCGTGCGCCGGTCGTACACGGACCGCGGGTAGGTCGACGAGAAGCTCTTCAGCAACCGCCGGTTCATCTCCTGATCGGAGACCGCCGTCGCCGGGGGGAGGTGCGTGAACGTATGGCCTCGAGCGCGCTCGACCTGGTGCGCGATCGCGACGACGTCGGGAGGCAGGGAGCCCGACCCGGTGGCCGTCCCGCTCGTCTGTCCGGGCGGAACGCAGAGCTTCGCGATCGCGGCCCGCAGCGTCGGGGCGCCACCCGGCGTCACGTGCGGGATCGCGACGGCGGGCGGCCCGCCCGTGGATGGGGCCGTCGTCGGGCGCACCTCCCTGGCGGCCGCCACCACCTGCCGTGCAGGCGACCAGGACCAGCAGCGCCGCGAGGGAGACGAGCCGCGTCCGGGTGTTCACACCGTGTCGCCCCGCCGGCGCGATCGAACGAGCGCGACGACGGCGCACGCCACGGCGGCCACGGAGCACACGATCGAGACGTACAGCGGCGTGAAGGACGAGAAGAACGACAGCGCGAAGAAGCCGAGCGCCGCCGCCGCGGCGATCAGCGCGACGAACGCGGTCGCGTACCACCCGATCCCCCGAACGCTCACAGCCGCTCCTGCAGGTAGTCAACCAACTTGACCATCGGCACCCGCTCCTGTGCCATCGTGTCGCGCTCCCGGACGGTGACCGCCTGATCGTCGAGCGAGTCGAAGTCCACCGTCACGCACAGCGGCGTTCCGATCTCGTCCTGGCGCCGGTAGCGCCGTCCGATCGCGCCGGCGTCGTCGTACTGGGCGATCCACCGTTCGCGGACGAGCTCGTGGATCCGCCTCGCCTCCGGGATGAGGCGCTCGTTGCGCGACAGCGGCAGCACCGCGACCTTCACCGGGGCCAGGTCCGGGTGGAACCGCAGCACCGTGCGCTTCTCGACGGTGCCCTTGGCCGTCGGCGCCTCGTCGACCGTATAGGCATCGATCAGGAACGCGAGCAGCGCCCGGTCGACCCCGCCGGCCGGCTCGATCACGAACGGATGGAACCGGGTCTCCTTCTCCTGGTCGAAGTAGGTCAGATCCTCACCGCTCGCGGCCTCGTGCGCCTTCAGGTCGTAGTCGCCGCGGTTCGCCACCCCCTCGAGCTCGCCCCAGTCGGTCCACGGGTAGGCGTACTCGATGTCGACGGTGCGCTTCGCGTAGTGGCTCAGCTCGTCGGCGCCGTGCTCGCGCAGCCGCAGATGCTCCGGCTTGATCCCGAGGTCGAGGTACCAGCGATGCCGGGCGTCGATCCAGTACTCGTGCCACTGCTCGTCGGTGCCCGGCTCGACGAAGAACTCCATCTCCATCTGCTCGAACTCCCGCATCCGGAAGATGAAGTTCCCCGGGGTGATCTCGTTGCGGAACGACTTGCCGATCTGCGCGATCCCGAACGGGATCTTCTTGCGCGAGACGGTCTGGATCTGTGTGAAGTCGACGAACGGCGCTTGGGCGGTCTCGGGACGCAGGAACACGCGGTTGTCGTCGTCGGGCACGGGGCCCATGTGTGTGGAGAACATCAGGTTGAAGGCCCGCGGGTCGGTGAAGCCCTTGCCCCCGCAGTTCGGGCACACGGGCGGATCCGGGAGGTGGTCCTCGCGGTAGCGCTGGTGACAGGTGAGGCACTCGACCAACGGGTCGTGGAACACCTCGAGGTGGCCGCTCGCCTCCCAGACCTTCGGCGACATGATCACCGCCGCGTCCAGGCCGACGATGTCGTCGCGGCGCTGCACCATCGAGCGCCACCACGCCTGCTTGATGTTGTTCTTGAGCTCGACCCCGATCGGGCCGTAGTCCCATGACGAGCGCAGGCCTCCATAGATCTCGGAGGACTGGAAGGCGATCCCGCGTCGTTTCGCGAGGGAGACGATCTCATCCATCAGGTTGGCCACCTGGTGGGCTCCTTTCGGTTCCCGGTCGCCGGATGCGGCCGCTGGCGTGGGGTCAATCGTAATTGCTCGGACGGTCGCCACGGCCGAACGCCCACGACCGCAACCGAACCTCCACGGGCGAGTGCGCCCTGCCGATACCTCAGCGGTGACCGCGTCCCGGACCTGCCGGAGCTGCGGCGCCGAGCTCTCAGGCGTCGTGCGCTGGTGCACCCGTTGCTACGAGCCCGTGCGAGAGCTCACCCCTCGCGAGCCGGTCTGGGCCGCGGGCGAGTTCGTCGACCAGCCGATCGTGCGGTCGGGCGCCGTCCCGCACTGGTCTCGGTGGGAGAAGAGCGCGACGACCTTCGGCCCGATAGGCCGCATGACGATCTCGGTGGTGTCGGTGTTCTGGCTGCTGGGCGCCGCGGTCCAGAACCCCCTCACGACGCTGTTCGTGCTCCCGCTCGTCGTCGTGCTGCTCCGAAGCGTCTGGCAGCGCGGGTGGGTCATACCCGACCACGTCGCGCCCGACCACGTCGCGGCCGAGGCGTCGGCGAGGCCGTCCGAGCCGCTCTCCGAGTGGTTGTGGGATCGCTCGGAGTTCTGGCGCACCGTCGGCTGGGCGATCGTCGGGTTCTGCGGCATCACCGTGTTCCTGTACGTCGAGGAGCCGATCGCTCGGTTCGTGGTGCTGGTGACCGCGGTCGTATCCGCCGCAGCCTGGATCTGGCGGAAGGTTGAGGGCGACCGGTGACGCTCAGGCGTCTTCGGCGAGACCGCCGAACCGCCGTTCCCGCTTCTGGAAGTCGCGGATCGCCTCGAACAGCAGCTCACGATTGAAGTCGGGCCAGAACACCGGCGTGAACCACAGCTCCGAGTACGCGACCTCCCACAGCAGGAAGTTCGACGTGCGCATCTCGCCGCTCGTGCGGATCAGCAGATCGGGGTCGGGCGCGTCGGGTGCGTACAGCCGCGACGCGATCGCGGCGTCGTCGATCTTGGAGGGCTTGAGCGTGCCGGCCTGCACCTCGCGCGCGAGCTGCTTGACCGCGTCGACCACTTCCTTGCGCCCGCCGTAGTTGAACGCGATCGTGAACGTCATGCCGGTGTTGTCGCGCGTGAGCGCCTCGGCGATGTCGATCTCCCGCAGGACGCTCCGTGGCAGGCGCCAGTCGCGGCGGCCGATGAACCGGATCCGCACGTTCATCCGGTGGAGCTCGTCGCGGCGCCGCTGCAGCAGCCCGCGGTTGAAGTTCATCAGGTACCGCACCTCGCCGGGCGGGCGAGACCAGTTCTCGGTCGAGAACGCGTAGACGGTCAGCCACTTGACGCCGACCTCGACGGCCCCCTTCACCGTGTCCCAGAGCGCTTCCTCGCCGGCGCCGTGGCCCTCGGTGCGCGGCAGGCCGCGCTGCTTCGCCCACCGGCCGTTTCCGTCCATCACGATCGCGACGTGGGCGGGCACCTTGGTGCGGTCGATGTCGTGGAGGTAGCTGCTCATCGCACCGTCCGCACGAGCATCGGGACCGAGCGCATCCGGCGCTCGAGGTGGTACTCGGTGAAGCCGATCAGCATCCCGCGCGCCTCGGTCGACCAGCGCGGGTCGGGCGGGTCGCCACGGCCGACGAGCGATAGGTCGGTGCCGGCGAGCGCCGCGAGCAGGGCGAGGGCCTCGGGTGAGACCGCGCCGGCGCTCTGGTCGGCGCACCTCGGGCACACCGCGCCGCCGAGCCCGGCCGACCACAGCCGCACGTCGGGTGCGCCGCAGACCGCGCAGGCGGTGAGCGCCGGGTGGAACCCCGACAGCGACAGCAGCTTCAACCAGAAGGACTCCGCCACCGACGCCGGGTCGCTCGGCCCGGCGTCGAGGGCGCGCAGCCCGTGGAGCAGGAGCACCGCGAGCGGGACGTTGCGCTCGTGCTCCTCGGCGACCTTGTCGACCGACTCCACCATCGTCTCGGCGGCCGCGAACAGCGAGAGGTCGTCGCGGATCCGTCGGTGGGCGGCCAGGATCTCGACCTGGGTCACGGTGTCGAGCGCGCCGCGCCCGCGGTACAGCATCAGGTTCACGTGGGTGAAGGGCTCGAGGCGACCGCCGAACCGCGAGGTGGTCTTGCGAAGGCCCTTCGCGACCGCGCGAACCTTGCCGGAGCCCTGGGTGAGGATGGTCACGATCTTGTCGGCCTCACCGAGCTTCACCGAGCGCAGGACGATCCCCTGCTCCTTATAGGGGGGCATACAGCGGATGGTATCTCCCGGACCCTTCCCCCCGAACCGTTCTGCGTGTGCTGTTTCGATGACGGCATACGGGCCCACGGGCCGCCAAGGCGTCAGGCCACGAGGGCCGCCAAGAGCGCCGACGCTCCGATCCGGAAGGTGTCCGGCGTCGGCCACCGCGGGCCGACGAGGTCGCGCACGAGGGCGAGGTAGTTGGTCGCCTGTCCAACGCCTCGGATCCCGCCGCTCAGCTTCAGCCCGACCGGCCGTCCCGCGTCGTGGACCGCGGTGGCCAAGATCGCGGCGGCCTCGGGCGTCACCCCCGGGACGTCCTTGCCGGTGGAGGACTTCACGAAGTCAGCTCCCGCCTCGATCGCGGCGCCGGCGAGGAACCGGACCTCGCCGGGCTGCACCGCGCCGGTCTCGATGATCGCCTTCCACGGCGCGTCGCCGGCGGCGGCGCGCGTGGCATCGAGCTCACCGCGGAGGGCATCCGGTTCATCGATCAGGAACCGGTTGATCGGCACGTCGACCTCGTCGGCACCGGCATGGAGGGCCTCCTCGATCTCGCGGAGCCGGTCGGCGAGCGGCGCGTCGGGCACCGGGAACCCGCCGGTCGCGCACGAGACGCCGACCGCTCCGCTCCCGAGCCGGCCACGCGCGGCCCGCACCCACCTCGGCCATACGCAGACCGTCGCGACGTGAAGCTCCGGTGCATCCGGCACAGGTCGAAGGGCACGGCCGCAGAGCGCGTCGATCGCCGCCTCGTCTTCGTCGTCCCGGAGCGACGTCAGGTCGAGGCACGCGACCAGCAGGGCGCGGTCCGGATCCACGCACGGAGCCTACGGTGGTGGACCCTCATCACCGTCGCGTAGGCTGCCCGGCCGTATGCGCCGCATCGTGCTCCTCGCCGTCGTCGTTGGTCTCGCCTCGTTCGGCGCCGCCTGCAGCTCGAGCGGCCCCAGCGGCCCCACCTGCGACTCCCCCACGAAGACCGCCGAGGTCGACATGCAGAACATGGCCTTCACGCCCTCGTGCGTCTCGGCCACCGCGAACGACACGCTCAACCTGGTGAACAAGGACACGACCGAGCACACGTTCACGGTGAAGGGGACGAGCATCAACGTCACGATCGAGGGCGGCCAGACCGCGACCGCCCCCCTCACGGGGCTCGCCCCCGGCACCTACTCGGTCACGTGCCAGTTCCACTCGCAGATGACCGAGACCCTGCAGGTTACGTAGCGCCCGTCAGAACCCGAGCCGCTCCAGGGCGCGCGGATCCCGTTGCCACTCCTTGAGCACGGTGACGCGCAGGTCGAGGAACACCTTCGCGTCGAGCAGCCGCTCGAGCTCGCCGCGCGCGGCGGTCCCGATCGCCTTGAGGGTCGCTCCCCCTTTGCCGATCACGATCCCCTTCTGGGAATCGCGCTCGACGACGAGCGTCGCGTGGATCCGGACGAGCTCGCCGTCGCGCTCCCACTCCTCGATCACCACGGCGATCGAGTGCGGCACCTCTTGGCGCGTGCGGTGCAGCGCCTGTTCGCGGATCAGCTCGGCGAGCTGTGTCTCGAGCGACTGGTCCGTGACGTCCTCCACCGGGTACAGCGGCGGCCCCTCCGGGAGGCGCGCGACGAGCAGCCCGCGAAGCACGTCGACGCCGGCGCCGGTCGCGGCCGAGATGGGGACCACCTCGTCGAACGCGCCCAGCTGGGCGGCGAGCGCAAGCTGGGGCACCTCGGCGTGGCCGCGCACCGCGTCGATCTTGTTCACGACGCAGATCGCGGGCGCGCCGGCGGGCGCGACCCTCTCCTCGTAGACGTAGGCATCGCCCCTGCCGACGCCGGCGGCGCCGTCCACCACCTGCACCACCACGTCGACCCCGTCGACGGCGTCGCCCACGAGATCGTTCAGCCGCGCCCCGAGCAGGGTGCGGGGCTTGTGGAACCCCGGGGTGTCGGTGAAGACGATCTGCGCGTCCTCGCCGGTCGCGATCGCCCGGATGTCTCGCCGCGTCGTCTGCGGCTTGTCCGACACGATCGCGACCTTCTGCCCGACGAGGGCGTTCACGAGGGTCGACTTGCCGACGTTCGGGCGGCCGACGACCGCGACGATGCCGCTGCGGAACGGGCGCGCCGGATCGGGGTCGGCCGGCGGCCGCTCACCCATCGTCGGTCACGTCGTCGTCGCGCACCTCGACCGGGACGCGGCTGATCACGACGGTGGCGACGCGCCGGCCCTGCACCTCGGCGGCGCGGAACCGCAGCCCCTGGAACTCCTGCTCGTCGCCGGCGTCGGGGATCTTCCCGAAGATGTCGAGCACGAGGCCGCCGACCGTGTCCCACTCCTCGTCGGGGAGCTTGACCTCGAGCATCTCGTTCACGTCGTCGATCGAGGTCTTGCCCGACACCCGGTAGATCCCGTCGCCGAGCTCGACCATCTCGGGCTCCTCGACGTCGTACTCGTCGGTGATCTCACCCACCAGTTCCTCGAGCAGGTCCTCGAGCGACACGATCCCGGTGACCGACCCGTACTCGTCGGTCACGAGCGCCTGGTGGAACTTCTCCTTCTGCATCTCCTTGAGGAGATCGGCCACCTTCTTGGACTCCGGCACGAAGTGCGCCGGCCGCACGATGTCGGCCAGCGGCACGTCCAACCGCCCGAAGTGCACCGCCTTCAACAGGTCCTTGGCGAACACGACGCCGACCACGTCGTC
The DNA here is from genome assembly GCA_963799625.1 of uncultured Actinomycetes bacterium. Taxonomy (GTDB): domain Bacteria; phylum Actinomycetota; class UBA4738; order UBA4738; family HRBIN12; genus AC-51. The sequence goes on from CAWCXU010000002.1 coordinate 72,979, forward strand.
GATGCTCTCGTGGAAGACGGGGATCCGCGAGTAGCCGTGCTCCAGCATCAGAGCCTGCACGTCGCGCAGTGTGCACGTGTCCTCGCACGCCACGATGTCGGGCCGCGGCACCATCACCTCGCGCGCGATCGTGTCGCCGAACTCGAAGATCGAGTGGATCAGCTCCTTCTCCTCCTCTTCGATCTCGCCCTCGCTGGACGCGACCTCGGCCGAGGCGCGGAGCTCCTGCTCGGTGATGTAGGGCCCCTCCTTCAAGCCCTTCCCGGGCATGAGGACGTTGGCGAGCTTGAGGAGACCCTTGGCGAGCGGCCCGAGCACGCGGCCCACGTAGTGGACGGGCGGCGCAACGAACAGCGCGACCCGATCGGTCCGCGTGATCGCGAAGGTCTTCGGCGTCACCTCGGCGAAGACGAACAGCAACAGCGTCATCACGATCGTCGCGATGATCTCGCCGGCGTTGCCGAAGTGCCGAACCGCGAACGAGGTGGCGGTCGTCGAGCCGCCGATCGTGAACAGCAGCGTGAGGAAGAGCACCACGTTGAGGTAAGGGGCGGGGCTATCGACGATCCGGGACAGCTGCACCGCGCCTCGCCGATGTTCCTCGACGAGGCGGACCGCGCGCACCCTGTTCATGCGCGTGATGGCGACCTCGGATGCGGCGAGGAACCCGGTGAACACGATCGAGAAGAACACCACCAGCAGCGCGATCCAATCGGTCGAGGTCACGGCGCGCGCACCCCGCTGTAGCGTTCTTGCCGCGCCCACATCGTGGCCTTCTCGATGTCGCGCTCGTGGTCGTAGCCGAGCAGGTGCAAGATCCCGTGGACGAGCAGGAGTCGGAGCTCCGCGGGCGGATCGCCGGGGTTGTTGCGGCCCGCGACGGCGGGCGCGATCACGACGTCACCCAGCAGGCGCACCCCGTGTTCATCGACCTCGCCGAGCGCGAAGCTGAGCACATCGGTGGCGCCGGGCTCGTTCATGTACCGCACGTGCAGGTCCTCGATCTCGGCCTCATCGACGAAGCTCACCGAGAGCTCGACGTCGACGAGCCCCTCCCCGCGCAGCGTCGTCCGCGCGAGCTCGAGCAGTCCGGCCTCGTCCACGGGGGTCGGCTGCCGGTTGCTCAGCAGCACGGTCGGCCGTTCGGGCGGAGGGTGGTCGTCGTCGTGCATGGCCTCAGTCGTCGACCGCGAGCGGCTGCTGCCCGTAGCGGCCGTAGGCCTCGACGATCTCCTGCACGATCTGGTGGCGCACGACGTCCTTGCCGCCGAGATGCACGAAAGAGATCCCCTCGATGTCGGTCAAGATCTCCTCGACCACGCTGAGCCCGCTCGGGCCGCCCTGCAGGTCGACCTGGGTGGCGTCGCCGTTCACGACGGCCTTCGAGCCGAACCCCAGCCGGGTGAGGAACATCTTCATCTGCTCGGGGGTGGTGTTCTGCGCCTCGTCCAAGATGATGAACGCATCGTTCAGCGTGCGTCCCCGCATGAATGCCAGGGGCGCGACCTCGACGATGCCGCGCTCCATCAGCCTCGGTAGCGTGTCGGGTCCGGTCATCTCGTACAGCGCGTCGTAGAGCGGGCGCATGTACGGATCGATCTTCTCGTACAGCGTGCCGGGCAGGAACCCGAGCCGCTCCCCCGCCTCGACCGCGGGGCGCGTGAGGATGATCCGTGAGATCTGCCGCTCCTGGAGCGCGCGTACCGCGACCGCGACCGCCAGGTACGTCTTGCCGGTGCCGGCCGGACCGATCGCGAACGTGACGGTCGAGCGTCGGATCGCGTCGACGTAGCGCTTCTGCCCGAAGGTCTTGGGCGCGATCTTCTTGCCGCGAGCCGACAGGAGGTTGTCGCCGAGCACGTCGGAGGGCCGCGGGAGCTCCTCGTCGTCGCCGATGTCGCCGACCGAGGCGCCGGTCACCATCGAGATCGTCTGACGGACCGTGTCCTCGCTCAGCTCATAGCCCTGCTCGAGCAGCTGGAGCAGCTCTTCGAACACGCGGCCGACCTGTTCGGTGGCGTCGGTCGTTCCGGTGATCGTGATCTCGTTGCCGCGGACGAGGACATCGGCAGGGAACGCGACCTCGATCTGCTTCAAGAAGGCGTCGCGCTGGCCGAGCAGGGTCACCATCGACTGGTGCCCGGGGACGAGGATCTTCACTTGCGTGGTGGCGGTCGCCACTGTCTCTGGTCGATCCGGGGACGGAGCCCCTTCCCTCCTGGTATCTGGCCTGGTAGCTCGGCTCGCGATCGTGTGCCTCGATACAGATGGCCGTCCGTGGACGGCCTGGGCCATGGTACCCCTTCTAGCCCGGTGGCCACTGCATCGGCCGGCCCCCGAGCAGGTGGAAGTGCAGGTGGAAGACGCTTTGGCCCGCATCGGGACCGACGTTGGTGACGAGACGCCACCCGCTCTCGTCGATCCCCTCGGTCTTGGCGAGGTGTGTCGAGGCCTGCGCGATGTCGGCGAGCATGGCGCCGTGACGGTCCTCGACGTTCTCGATCGAGGCGATGTGCTCCTTGGGGATCAGCAGGATGTGCGTCGGCGCCTTCGGATCGGTGTCGCGGAACGCGACGATCCGGTCGGTCTCGTGCATGATCTCCGACGGGATCTCGTGGGCCGCGATCTTGCAGAAGATGCAGCTGCTGTCGACCATGGCTCGCGAGCCTAGTACCCGGGCCGCCGGAGCGCTCCTTCGCCCGAGCGCCCGTCGTCGCGGAGCTCGGCGAGCCGCTCGAGGAGCTTGCGCTCCTCGCGGGACAGGTCCGTCGGCGTCACGACGTGGACGGTCACGAACAGGTCACCCCGGCCACGTCGCTGCAGGTTCGGGACGCCTTTCCCCTTCAGCCGAACCACCGTGCCCGATGCCGTGCCGGCCTCGACGCGGATCTTCTCGTCGCCGTCGAGCCCGGCGACGGTGATGTCGGCGCCGAGCGTCGCCTGCGTGATCGACACGTCCAGCACCGCGTAGAGATCCTGGTTCCGTCGCTCGAACGTCTCCGGAGGATCGACCTGGAGCTGCACGAACAGGTCGCCGGACGATCCGCCCGCGATGCCGGCGTGGCCCGAGCCCGCAACGCGCAGCTCCATCCCGTCGGACACGCCGGCCGGGATGTCGAGCGCGACCTCGGCGCGTTGCGCGACCCGGCCGGCGCCGCCGCAGGTCTCGCACGGATCGGGGATCTCCTGGCCCGTGCCCTGGCACGTGCCGCACGGCGCGGTCGTCATCAGCGTGCCGAACACGCTGCGGCGTGCGCTCTGGATCTCACCGGTCCCGTGGCAGGTGCGGCAGGCGATCGGCGCCGTGCCCGGCTTCGCGCCGTTGCCCAGACACGTCTCGCACACCGCCAAGCGTTCGAGCTCGAGGTCGCGACGCAGCCCGAAGGCTGCGTCGCGGAACGTGAGGTGCAGGCGCACGGCGACGTCCTCCCCGCGGCGCGCGCGTCCGCGCGGGCCGCGGCGCCGCCCGGAGCCTCCGAACCCACCGGCGCCCCCGAAGAACATCTCGAAGATCTCCGACAGGTCGGCGAAGCCCCCGCCACCCGGCCCGCTCACGTTGCCGAAGGTGTCGTAGCGCGCCCGCTTGTCGGGATCGGACAAGATCTCGTACGCGCCGGCGATCTCCTTGAAGCGTTCCTCCGCGGCCGGATCGCCGCTCACGTCCGGGTGGTGTTCGCGCGCGAGAGAGCGGTAGGCGCGGCGGATCTCCTCGTCGCTGGCGTCACGGCCGACGCCGAGGATCTCGTAGAGGTCGCGGACGGGCGCCATCACTGCTCGGCGTCGCCCGACGCCTCGGTCAGCCGGTCGGCGACTGCCCGGACCGCGGTCATCGCCGAGAGATAGTCCATCCGCGTGGGGCCGACGATCCCGATCGTGCCGACCGTCGCCTCGCCGGCCTTGAACGGCGCCGCGACGATCGAGGCGCCCCACTCGCCGGTGGTCGGATGCTCCTCGCCGATCGTGACACGCACGTCGTCGGCGGGGGCGATGTCCTGCAGCACGCGGAGCATGTCCTGCTCGCGCTCGAGCGTCTCGAACAGCCGGCGGAGCGTGTCGCGTCGCCAGGCCTGCGCGTCGTCGGCGAGGTTCGCGACCCCGCCGATCACGACGTGGCCGGCGCGCACGCCCTCGGTGGCCATCCGCAGCACGTCCGCGGCGATCAGCAGCACGTCGTGCACGCCGGCCGCCTCCGTGGCCGCCATCTGCAGGAGCGAGACCTGCGCGTCGACGTAGCTCGCGCCGCGGATGCCGTCGAGCCTCCGTTCCGCGTCGGTCACCGCCTTCTGGTCGATGTGCTCGGGGCGATCGACGATCTGCTTGTCGACGCGCCCGTGCTGCCCCACGGCCAAGACCAGGAGCGTCGGCCCCATGTCGATCACCTCGAGCCGGACGAGGTGCTCGTCCGACGGCCCCGGCGGCACCGCGAGCCCCGCGTACTGCGTCAGCCGAGACAGCAGGTGCACCGAGCCCTTCAACACCTCTTCGAGGTCGAGGATCGCCTCGGCGAAGTGGGCGGCGATCTGGCGCCGCTGGGTGTCCTTCAGCTTCGTCGGGGCCGGCAACGCGTCGACGTAATGGCGGTAGCCGACGTCGGTCGGGATCCGGCCGGCCGAGGTGTGGGGATGCGAGAGGTAGCCCTGCTCCTCCAGCGACGACATCTCGTTACGGATCGTGGCGCTCGAGACGCCGAGATCCGCCCGCTCGGCCACCGTCTCGGACCCGACCGGCTCGCCCGTCGCCACGTACGCCTCGACGACCGCGTGCAACACGCTCGTCTTGCGCGGCGACAGCTCCGGACGGTCGGCCATGTCGCGATGATAGCTGGCACTCTCGCGCCCAGAGTGCTAACCGCTCGTCTGACCGCAGGGCAGCGCGCCGAGCGCCTGCGCGATCTGCCCCGAGACCTGGGTCGTGTCCCCTTGCGACGCAAGCGCATCCCGGTAGGCGACGACGGCGGCGCGCATCGTCTCGACCTTGGCGGCGAGCTTCGCGTCACCCGTCGCTTGGAACGCTGCCTCGTCGTTCGCGAGCTCTGCGGCCAGGCGCGTGTAGTTGTCGACCCGCACCAGCTGGAGGTCGCGCAGGTGCAAGCAGAGCGTCTCGGTCGGGGTCAGCGACGAGGACGGCGCCGGGGTCGGCGACGAGGTGCTCGTGGTGGCGGCCTCGGCCCCGCCGCTTCCCTCGCTTCCGAGCGCCGACAACGCGAACGCGACGACGAGCACCGCGGCGATCCCGATCACCGCGATCGTGGCGAGCCGCGCCCGGGTGGGCGGACCCGACGCGGCCTCGGGTGCGGGCGGCGCGGCGGCATGTCGCGGACGCACCGGGGTGGGCTGGGCGGGCGCCACGTCCGGGCCCTCGGTCGCCCCGAGGTCCACCATCGATGCGCTGCCGTTCTCGTGGCCGCATTCGGGACAGGTCCACGCCGTGGTGCCCGGTCGCATGTGGAACCGCACGCCGCAGTTGGCGCAGCTCGCGAACACCCACACCTCCCCGCAGGACACGCAGGTGTAACCGTCGGCGTCGCCGACCGCCTGGCGGGTCTGACAGCGAGGGCAGGTGACCTCCGGCACGCGGCCACCTTAGCGGCCGGCCGCGGCTAGGCGGTCAGCCCGAGCACGAGCTCATTGAGCAGCAACATGCCCCGCTCGGTCGGCACCAGCTGGCCGAGGTCGTCCTCGAGCAAGCCGCTCTCGACGAACGCCTCGTACCGCTCGGGCTCGAACCAGCTGGCGGGCACGCCCTCCAAGATCCGCAGCTTCAGGAACACCTCTTCGAGATAGGCGTCGGAGGGATCGAGCGACTCGCTCCCGCCGATCGGGAGCTCCCCCGCTTCGACGCGCTCCATGTATGCCTCCGGCGGGCGGAGGTTCCACCAGCGGACGTCGTCGCGGTACGCGTGCGCGCCGGCGCCGAGCCCGACGTAGGGCCGCCGTTCCCAGTACCCGAGGTTGTGGCGGCACTCGAAACCCGGCTTGGCCCAGTTCGAGATCTCGTAGTGGCGGTAGCCGGCGTCGCGCAGGAGCTCGCACGCCACGACGAACATCTCGGCCTGCAGGTCGGGGTCCGGCGCGGGTCGCGTCCCCGCGGCCACCTGCCGCCCGAGCGGCGTCGCCGGTTCGATCGTGAGCGCGTACGCCGACACATGCTCGGGCGCGAGCGCGATCGCCTCACGGACCGTGCGCTCCCACGACTCGGTCGTCTCGCCCTCGGTCCCGTAGATCAGATCGAGGTTGATGTTGTCGTAGCCGGCCGCGCGGGCAGCCGTCATCGCCGCGCGGACCGACGCGGGTTGATGGAGCCGCTCGAGCGACGCGAGCACGGCCGGATCGAACGACTGGGCCCCCATCGACAGCCGGTCGTAACCGGCATCGCGAAGCGCGCGGAGCGATCCCTCCTCCACCGTGTCGGGATTCGCCTCGACGCTCACCTCCGCACCGTCGACGAGATCGAACCGGTCGCGCAGGTGCGCGAGCAACGCGCGAAGGTCTGCCGGCGCCATCGTGGTCGGGGTGCCTCCGCCGAGGAAGACGCTGACGAACGGGCTGCCGGACCACCCGGGTGCCGCGAGCTCCGCCTCGGTGAGCAACGCACGCAGGTACCGCGGCTTCAGCTCGTCGAGCCCCTCGTAGGCGTTGAAGTCGCAGTAGCCGCATCGTGTGAGGCAGAACGGGATGTGGACGTAGATCCCTGCGTCGCTCACCGCTTCGCCTTCTCGTCGACGCGCAGCGCCTGGATGAACGCGTCCTGCGGCACGTCGACCTTGCCGACGCGCCGCATCCGCTCCTTGCCCTTCTTCTGGGTCTCGAGGAGCTTGCGCTTGCGCGTGATGTCGCCGCCGTAGCACTTCGCGAGGACGTCCTTGCGTTTGGCCTTCACGGTCTCGCGGGCGATCACCTTGGAGCCGATCGCCGCCTGCACCGCGACGTCGAACAGCTGCCGCGGGATCAGCTCCTTCAAGCGTTCGGTCATCCGCTTGCCGTACTCGTAGGCCTTGTCGCGGTGCACGACGCTCGAGAACGCGTCGACCGGTTCCCCGTGCAACATCACGTCGACCCGAACGAGCTTCGATTCCTGGAAGCCCCACGGTTCGTAGTCGAGGCTCGCGTACCCGCGCGTGCGCGACTTCAGCTGATCGAAGAAATCGAAGACGATCTCGGCGAGCGGGAGCACGTAGTGCACCTCGACGCGTTCGGGCGTGAGGTACTGGATATCGACCTGTTCGCCACGCCGGTTCTCACAGAGCTCGAACACCGCGCCGAGGTAGTCGCTCGGGGAGATCACCGTCGCGTACACGACGGGCTCCTCGACGCGCTCGTAATCGCCGCCCGATGGCATCTCGGCGGGGTTGTGCACGACCGTCTCCACACCTGCCTTGAAGACGTGGAACTCGACGTTGGGTGCCGTGGAGATCAACTCGAGGTCGAACTCGCGCTCGAGGCGCTCGCGCACGATGTCCATGTGCAACAGCCCGAGGAAGCCGACGCGGAACCCGAACCCGAGCGCCTGCGACGTTTCTGGCTCGTAGACGAGGGCGGAGTCGGAGAGCTTCAGCTTGTCGAGGGCTTCCCGCAGGTCGCTGTAGTCGCTCCCGTCGGCCGGGAACAGCCCCGACCACACCATGGGCTTGGGCTCGCGATACCCGGGCAACGGCTCGGTGGCTGCCCCCTTCCCGGCGAGCGTGATCGTGTCGCCGACCTTGGCCTGGTGCACGTCCTTGAGCCCGGTGACGAGGTAACCGACCTCGCCGGGCCCGAGCGCGTCGACCGGCGTCGCCTCGGGCGCCATCACGCCCGCCTCCTCGGCCTCGGAGGTCACGCGCGTGGCGAACATCTTGATCTTGGCCTGCGAGGGCAGCCGCCCCGCCTGCACGCGGACGTAGGTGATCACCCCGCGGTAGGTGTCGAAGGCGGAGTCGAAGATCAGCGCTTGCAGCGGCGCGTCGGCGTCGCCGACCGGCGGTGGCACCTGGTCGATCACCGTCTTGAGGAGCTCGGTCACCCCGGCGCCCGACTTCGCGCTCACGCGCAGGATCTCCTCGGGGTCACGGTCCAGCAGCTTGCCGAGCTCGTCGGCGCGCTGCTCCGGCTCGGCGGCGGGCAGATCGATCTTGTTGAGCACCGGGACGATCGTGAGGCCCGCGTCACGCGCGAGGTGGTAGTTCGCGAGCGTCTGCGCCTCGAGGCCCTGCGCGGCGTCGACGAGCAGGATCGCGCCCTCACACGCGGCGAGCGAGCGCGACACCTCATAGGTGAAGTCCACGTGCCCGGGGGTGTCGATCAGGTTGAGCTCGTAGCCCTCGTACAGGAGCCGGACGGCCTGCGCCTTGATCGTGATCCCCCGCTCGCGCTCCAGATCCATCCGGTCGAGGTACTGCGCCCGCATCACGCGGGCATCGACCGTGTGGGTGAGCTCGAGCATCCGGTCGGCCAGCGTCGACTTCCCGTGGTCGATATGGGCCACGATGCAGAAGTTCCGGATGTGGGATATCTCGGTCGACACGCTGCGACCATGGTACGGGCTGCCCTCGGGCGCCCCCGCTCAGGTCACCGCGGAGGAAGCCGCTGGTAGACTCCCCGGCTCGTATGGCAAACATCAAATCCCAGAAGAAGCGCAACATCCAGAACGAGAAGCGCCACCAGCGCAACATCGCGACCAAGAGCGCCCTGAAGACCTCCACCAAGAAGGTCCAGGCGGCGGCCGCGGCCGGTGACGCCGAGGCGACCACGTTGCAGCGCGAGGCCTCGCGCGAGCTGGACAAGGCGGCGAGCCGCGGCATCCTGCACAAGAAGACGGCCGCGCGCAAGAAGAGCCGCCTGGCCAAAGCCGCGAACGCGGCGACGGCCTAGCTACGCGGCGATCGCCGCGATCAACACCGGCATCACGACGTCTCCCGGCGCGCCCGACTTCAGCGCGCGGTCGGTCTCGGCGATCCGGTCGTGGATCGTGACCAGTTCGTCGAGGCTGTAGTTGCGCGCTTGCTGCTGGTAGCGGCGGGCCTGCCAGTCGAACCGGAGCCCGGCCTGCTTCGCGACCTGCGCCGGCGGCGTCCGGTCCGGCAACGCCCGAACCCGGATCAGGTCGCGAACCCGCACGGCGATACCGCCGAGCACCATCAACGCCTCGTCGCCGCTCTCCTCGATCGCGCGGAGCGCGCGGATCGCGCCGGGCAGGTCCTTGCCGAACGCCCGGTCGCACAGATCCCACGTCTTCTGCTCGCCGAGGCCACGGAACTGCTGGTGCACCTCCGCCGGGGTGATCCGGCGAACCTCGAAGGCGGCGCCGAGCTGATCGAGAGCGCCGGCGAGCTGGGCGAGGTCCTCACCGAGGGTCTGCACCAGCGCCCGCGCCGCCGGGGGCGTGAGCTCGATGCCGATGCCCTTGGCCCGTTGGACGAGCCACGCCTCGAGCTCCTTACGCGGTACCTGGATCTGCTTCGTGTCCCCCACGGGATCGACCATCTTGGTGAGCGCCGCCGGCGGCTTGCCGCGCTCGGCGACCGTGCAGGCGAGCACCAACGGTGCGGCGGGGTCGGGCGAGCGAAGATAGGTCGCGAGCTCGCCGAGCGCCGTCTTCGACAGGCTCCGACAGTCGGTCACGAGCAGCGCCCGGGGCTCGCCGAACAGCGAGGGGGTGGCGAGGTCCTGTAGCTCGCCACCCTCCCACTCCGCCGCGTCGACCTCGGTCGCCTTGATGTCGCCGAGCATCGTCAGCGCGGTCTCGCGCAGCAGGAACGCGTCTTCGCCCCACAGCATCGTGACGGGTCCGAGCGCGGCCATGGCTGCCATCGTACGTGGCGGCGGTGTCACCGCTCGAGCGTCAGGATCGGCTCCCCCCGCTCGTGCGCTGCGCAGCGCCGACGAGGATCATCGAGTCTCGCTACACGTTTTCGGCGCGGAAGGCGTCCATGGCTCATGAAGTCGTGACGAGCGGCTAGGAGGCCAGACCATGACGCGCCTTTCGATCCCGATCTTGCTCGTGTCGATACTGGTCGGCTGCACCTCGAACGCCTCGTCCTCGCCCGGCTCATCGAGTGCAACGCTTTCGATAGCTCCCGGCCTCGTTCGCGTCTACGAAAGCGGCGGTTCCATGCCCACGATCTCTCCCGACGGCACCACGATCGCGTTCCTGCGGGACCCCCGCGATCCGCACGCCGAGCCCGGTGGTGATCCCTTCGTCTTACAGGCTTGGCTCATCCATCCCGATGGTTCGGGCCTGAGAAAGCTCGGACAGGAACACGCATGCTGCATCGGGGCGAGCCCGAGCCTCTCCTGGTCGGCAGATGGCTCCAGCATCGTGCTTACCGGTGTCCACGAGCACAGGCTCGATGTGACCACAGGCCGATCGCTGCCGATGCCGTCGCCGACGGGATAGCCCAGGGCAATCAGCGACTGACGGCGGGGGTCACCCCCGCGACAATGACCACGTGGAAGAGGTCGAGGTCGTCGTCGCCCATGACGAGCGCGTGACCCTGCGGGTCGGCGACGTGTTCCTCAAGATCGACACCGATCAGACGCGCACCGACGTCGAGGTCGAGGCGATGGCCATGGTGCCGATCCCGACTCCGGAGGTCCTGTGGCGGAAGCCGCCCGTGCTCGCGCTCGCCGCCCTCCCGGGGGTGGCACTCGGCCGACTCGGCGAGGCGTCGACCGCGTCGTCGGCGGCGTGGGGCGCAGCCGGTGCCGCCGCACGGATGCTGCACGACGCGCCGCTGCCGCCATGGCCCGGTCGGAGCCTCGACGAGTTGGCATCGGACCTCGACGGCGAATGCGAGTGGCTCGTCTCGAACGGCGTCCTTCCCCCCGACGTGATCACACGCAACCGCCGAGTTGCCGAGGCTGCGCTTCGGCCGTGGACACCGGTGTTCACGCACGGCGACCTGCAGATCACCCATGTGTTCGTCGACGGTGACGAGATCACCGGAATGATCGACTGGTCCGAGGCGAGCAAGGGTGATGCGCTGTGGGACCTCGCCACCCTGACGCTCGGACACGAGGAGCGCCTTGCCGAGGTAGTCGCCGGCTATGGCACCGACGTCGACCTCGACCTGATCCGTGCATGGTGGTCGCTGCGAAGCTTGCTGGCGGCCCGCTGGCTGATCGAGCATGGCTTCGACCCGAACACGCCAGGCTGCGAGTTCGACGTGCTGAGATCAGCGGCCGCTCGTACCAAGCCGTGAGCGCCATCACGATCTCGCCGCTCGCGATGTACCAAAAGGTCTTAGATCGCGCCCCGGCCTTCGAGGAACATCTCCGAACGCTCGGGCATCACGGTGCTGTTCCGAAGCGAGGCTGAACCTCTCCGTCTTGTGTCGTCCCGGTTGCGAACCCCAGCTGGCGACGTTCAGGATGCGTCTGTGGAGGTTCCGGATGCATGCTGACCAGGCCAAACCCGAAGCGACGGATCTCTTCGCGGCCGGTGACTACTCCTTCTGGTCTCGCATCCTCGAGCCGGCATCCCAGTCGCTCGTCGAGGCTACTCGCGTGGGCGCGGGAGGCCGTGTGCTCGATGTGGCGGCCGGGGACGGGAACACAGCGCTTGCCGCCTCCAGACGTGGCGCGATCGTGACCGCGCTGGATCCCTCTCAGGCGCAGATCGAGCGGGGGCGGCAGCGCGCCAGGATGGAGAACAGTCCGATCGCGTGGGTCCGTGCGGACGGGAGACGCCTACCGTTCGCCGACTCGAGCTTCGACGGCTGCCTCGATTCGTTCGGCGAAGAGATGACCGTCGTGGAGATGCTCCGCGTCGTGCGCTCGGGCGGCGTCGTTGGGATCGCCGAGTGGACCGGCGAGGGGTTCTTCGGCGCGTACGTGGAGCTCATACGGAGGTCTTCTCCGGGGCCGGATCGAGGCGAGTATCGCCCCGATCTCGGTCAGGAGGACTTCGCCCGCACCAGCCTGGCGCCGTTCGCCGAGAGCATCGGCGTCCAGCGTCGAGCGATCCCCGCGAGGTTCGCGACGGCTGAGAGCTTCTGTGACGAGCTGTTGGGGAAGGATCCCTACGTTCGCCCACTTCAAGCGGCGATGGCCTCCGAGCGATGGGAGGGATTCTCCGAGGAGCTCTGTCGCCTGGTTTCGGCATGGAACGCTGCGGATGACGGCAGCGTGCTCCTCGAGTTGAAGTACCAGCTCACCGTCGCAACCAAACCCCGGACCTGAGCGCGCCTCGGAGGAGGGTCCTTCCGACCCGGTCTCTCTGCGGGCACACAGCCGCTTCTCAAGGGACATCCACGAACACTGGCGCATCCCAGAGTCGCTTCATCGCCCGCATCCCACGGGCCTGAGGCCAGCGCGGGTGGACGTCACACGAGCGAGTCACCCGTTCGAACCGAAGGGCTCACCGTTCGCCGCTGACGAGCGGGTCGCCCTGCTCGTCCCACGTGATCGTCAGCGTGCCGTGCTCGTCGGTGCGCCAGATCTCGGCCCCTGTCGACCTCCGCCTCTGCGAGCGCGGTCGGGTTCGGGTGGCCGTACGGATTCGGTTGACCGACGCTGATGACGATCACCTGCGGCGAGACCGCGGGGAACAGCTCGGGCAGCGACGTGTCGCCGCCGTGGTGCGGCATCTTCAAGACATCCACCTCCTGGAGTCGTCCGGTGTCGAGCAAGACCTGCTGAGCCTCCCGCTCGGCGTCACCGGTGAACAACATCGAATCGTCTCCGTCGTGCAGGAGTAGTACGACCGAGTCGTTGTTCGGATCGGAATGCGAGCCGTCCCAACAGCGATCCGGGGACAGCACGTCGAAGGAGAGGTCGCCGATCGTGATCGTGTCGCCGGCACGCGGCGTCCGGACCGGGATCCCCTCGGCGTCGATCTCTTCATGCAGCGCGGCCTGCAGCTCGGTGTCATCGGGGCAACCAGGCTCGAGGAACACCCCGACCGGGAACCGCGCGAGCACCTGCGGCAGCCCGGCGATGTGGTCGGCATGTGGGTGCGTCGCGACCACCGCGTCGAGCCGCTTCACCCCGTAGGACACGAGGAGCTGGGCGTCGAGCTCGTCGTCGGGCCCTCCGTCGATCAGCACGGTCGCACCCGCCGGGCTCGTGATCAGGAGCGAGTCGCCCTGGCCGATGTCGAGCATCCGGACCGTCAGGCCCGAGGGAGGGCCGGCCCCGAGCGCGACCTGCCACACGAGCACAGGCGCGAGCGCGAGGCCGGCGACGAGCGCGCGCCGCGGCGGTCGCCAGCCGGTCCGCAGCCACGCGGCGATCGCGACGAACACCACGAGTCCTCCCACGAGGACGAGCGGCCCGCCGGAGGACGTGATCCAGGCGACCGGCGCCTTCGCCAGCATCGACGCCACGATCTCGAGATAGCGCATCGGCAGGCGCGCGAGGAGGGCGACGAGATCGCCGAGCGGCAGCCACACCAAGCCGAGCGCGGATGCCGCGATCCCAAGCAGGAGCGCCGGCGACACGGCCGGGAACGCCGCGAGGTTCGCGACGATCGTCACACCCGGGACCTCGTGGAAGTGGAACAGCAGTAGCGGGGTCACGCCGAGCTGGGCGGCCATCGTCGTGCCCGCCGCCAGCGCGACCGGGGTCGGCATCCACCGGCCGAGCCGTTCGGCGATCGGCGTGGCGAGCGCCACCATCCCCGCCGTCGCCGCGACGGACAGCTGGAACCCGATCGCGTGGACGAGCCACGGGTCCAACACCAGCAGCGCCAGCACGGCCGCGGCCAGGAGGGAACCGGTCGCACGCGGCTTGCCCAGGAGGATGCCCGTCAGCGCGAGGCACGCCATCGCCCCGGCACGCAGCACCGAGGGTTCGGCGCCCGTGAGCACGACGAACAGGATCACGACGCCGAACCCGAGCGCGAAGCGCCCGACGGGCCCGATCTTCAGCACGCCGGCGAACGCGAGGATGGGCGCGAGCACCATCGCGACGTTCTCGCCCGAGACGACCAACAGGTGCCCGAGGCCGGTCGTTTGGAAGTCCCTCGTGGTGATGGGGTCGAGCTTCGAGGCGTCGCCCAGGACGAGCCCGAGGAGCAGCCCCGCCTCGCGCGGCGGGAAGATCCGTTCGATCGTGTCGCCGACGAACGCGCGGACCACCTGGGTCATCCGGACGAAGGGCGACGAGGCACCGCCGATCCGTTGGACCTCGATCGCGCGAACGCTGACGGCGAGCCCGCGGTGCGCGAGCGTGGCCGCGAAACCGGGATCGTCGGGGATCTGCAAGGTGCCCTGGACCTCGAGCCGGTCACCGCGGACGGCCTCGGGCATCGCGTCGTTCCCGCTCACCCACACGGTCTCTCGGACCGCAGCAGCGCCGCCCGGCCACGAGGCCCGCGTGACGTCGACCAGCGCGTGCCAGCCGTACGCGCTCGGCTCGGGGTCCTCGCGGAGCGTCGCCAGGAGCGTCACGGTCCTGGGCGCGAGGCGGCGCAGCAGCGAGTGCTCTGCGCGGACCGCCCCCAGGCCTGCCCAGCCGACGCCACAGAGCAGCACCCCGGCGACCACCAGCGCGATGGCCGGGCCGGGGCCGCGCCGGCGGTCCGTCGCCCGTGGGGTGATCGCCGCTACGGCGGGAACAGGATCGTCGTCGGCGAGTCCCGACGTGCGGAGCGGATCGTCGCCGCGTCGCCCGGGAGCCAGGGCTGTGGCGCCGGCGAGGGCGACGCACCCGAGCAGGAGCCACGCCCACCACGGCCAGGTCGACGCCGGGGCGGGCCGGAGGTCCCACAGGAGCACCCCGGTCCAGAACGCGGATGCGATCGTCGGCGCGCCCCAGCCCTGCATCGATCGGTCACACCGTCACCTGGGAACGGAGGTCCTCGAGGGTCGCGGGGCCGATCCCGGACACCTCGTCGAGCTGATCGATCGACGCGAACGGCCCGTGTTCGGTGCGGTACTGGATGATCGCCGCGGCAAGGACCGGCCCGACGCCGTTCAAGGTCTCGAGCGTCGGCTCGTCGGCCGTGTTGATGTTGACGAGCGCGCCACCGGAGCTCCCCGGCACGGTCCCGGGGACCGCCACACCGCTCGGCGCAGCCCCCTTCTTCGGCACGAGGATCTGCTGGCCGTCGGTGAGCGGCGCGGCGAGGTTCAACAGCGTGAGGTCGGCCTTGTCGAGCGCGCCCCCCGCGCGCTGGACGGCGTCGATGACCCGGTCGCCCGGCGCGAACTCGAACACGCCGGGCCTGCGCACGGCGCCGGTCACGTCGACGATCAGCGTTGCCGAGGCGCTGGCTGACGCCGACGCGCTCGCCGAGCCCGACGCCGCGGCGACCGCCGGCACCACCGGGGGTGACGCGCCGAGTGAGACCGCCGGCACGGCCGAGCCGGCCGTGGTGGCGACGTCGATCGGCCGGGGCAACGACCGCGTGTACCAGAGCCCGACGCCGGCGAGCAGCGCCACGACCACCACGATCAGACCCACGAGCTCACCGCGCGACAAACCGTCCAGACGTTCGCGGATGTCCATGGCGCGACGCTACGGTCGCGCGCCGTCGGCCGCCGTGACCGGCGTCACACGAGACGCCGGAAGTCAGTCGCGCACGACGAGGTTCACGAGCTTCGGCGCGCGCACGATGGTCTTGGCCACCTCGCGCCCGTCGAGGGCGCGCGCGACGCGCTCGCTCGCACGCGCCGTCGACTCGGCCTCAGCCTCGGTGATGCCTGCCGCGACCTCGATCTTGTCGCGCACCTTCCCGTTCACCTGCACGACCATCGTGACCGTGTCGTCGGCGGCGAGGGCGGGGTCATACACCGGCCACGACGAGACGTGGACCGACGACCCCTCCCCGATCACCTCCCGCCAGAGCTCCTCCGCGGCGAACGGCGCCACAGGCGCCAGCATCTGCACCAGCGCCCTCGCGGCGTCACGCGCAGCCCCGCCCCCGTCCAACGTCGCGCGGATCTCGTTCGTCAGGACCATCAGCTTCGAGATCGCGGTGTTGAACCGGAACCGCTCCATATCGTCGGTCACACCCTTGATCGTCTTGTGCGTGAGGCGGACGAGCGCGTCCGGCTCCTCGCCCTCGGCAGCGACGGCGTCGTCCACCGCCGCGAACACGCGGCCCAGCCACTGGTGCACGCCCGGCCGGCGGTCGGGATCGCCCGCGATCAGCTTCCAGTCGATGTCGTCCTCGAACGGCCCGGCGAACAGCATGATCAGGCGCATCGTGTCGGCGCCCCAGCGCTCCACGATCGGCATCGGCTCGACGATGTTGCCCTTCGTCTTGGACATCGACGCGCCGCCGTAGATCACCTGCCCCTGGTTCATCAGCCGCGGGAACGGCTCGGTGAACCCGATCAGATCCATGTCGTAGAGCGCCTTCGTGAAGAACCGGCAGTACAGCAGGTGCAGGATCGCGTGCTCGACCCCGCCGGTGTACTGGTTCGCCGGCATCCACCGGTCGACGTCCTCGCGCCGGAACGGCCCGCCGTCGTACCCCGGCGAGCAGTACCGGAAGAAGTACCAGCTCGAATCGACGAACGTGTCCATCGTGTCGGTGTCGCGCGTCGCATCGGCGCCGCAGATCGGGCACGCGACGTGTTTCCAGGTGGGGTGGCGCGCCAGCGGCGACTCCCCGCCCGGCTGGAAGTCGACGTCGTCGGGAAGGAGCACCGGCAGCTGGTCGTCGGGCACGGCCACCTCGCCGTGCTCGGGGCAGTGCACGATCGGGATCGGCGCACCCCAGTACCGCTGCCGCGAGATCAGCCAGTCGCGCAGCCGGAAGTTGACCGCCGCGCGGCCGCGGTGCTCGGCCTCCAGCCACTCCACGACCTTGCCGATCGCGGCCGGCGAGACCTCGCCGTCGAACGGCCCGGAGTTCACCATCACACCCTCGTGCGGCATCGCCTCGGTCATCGAGTCGCCGTCGGCCTCGGGCTGGTCCGGCGGCTGGATCACCACCCTGACCGGCAGGTCGTGCGCGCGCGCGAACGCGAAGTCGCGCTCGTCGTGGGCGGGCACCGCCATGATCGCGCCGGTGCCGTACCCCATCAGGACGTAGGGCGCCGCGTAGCACGGGATCCGCTCGCCGTTCACCGGGTTCACCGCGTGCACGCCCAGGAACACACCTTCTTTGGTGTCGGCGGCCTCGCGGTCCACGAGCGACGTCTGCTGCGCCTTGCGGACCAGCGGCTCGACGTCGTGCCAGGTGCCGCCCAGCTCGGCCAGGCGCTTCACGTCCGGGTGCTCGATCGCGAACACGAAGAACGTCGCGCCCCACAACGTGTCGGGCCGCGTCGTGAAGACGGTGACCTCTTCACCGGTCTCGTCGATCGTGAACGTGACCTCGGCGCCCTCCGAGCGCCCGATCCAGTTGCGCTGCATCGTGACGACCCGGTCGGGCCAATCGGTCAGCAGCTCGACGTCGTCGAGGAGGCGCTGCGCGTAGTCCGTGATCTTGAAGAACCACTGGGTCAGCTCGCGGCGCTCGACCAGGGTGCCGCACCGCTCGCATCTCCCGGCGATCACCTGCTCGTTCGCCAGCACGGTCTGGTCCTTCGGGCACCAGTTCACCGGCGCGCTCTTGCGGGAGGCGAGCCCCCGTTCGAACAGCCGCAGGAACAGCCACTGCGTCCACCGGTAGTACTCGGGATCGCAGGTCTGGACGCGTCGCGACCAGTCGAACGACATGCCCATCCGCCGGAACGACCCGGCCTGCTGCTCGATGTTCGCGTAGGTCCACTCGGCGGGTGGCGTGCCGCGCTTGATCGCCGCGTTCTCGGCGTTCAGCCCGAAGGCGTCCCATCCGATCGGATGCAGGACGTTGTGCCCACGCATCGCCTGGTACCGCGCGACCGCATCACCTCCGCTGAACGCCTCCGCGTGACCCATGTGCAGGTCGCCGGAAGGGTACGGGAACATGTCCAGCGCAAAGAACCTCGGCCGCTCGTCGGCCGGGTCGTCGACCGCGCGATAGAGCCCTTCGGACTCCCAGCGCGCGACCCAGCGCGGCTCGATCTCTGCGGCGTCGTAGCGGCGGTTCATGATCGGGCATCGTATCGAACGACCACGCCATCCTTGGGGGCCGTTCTTCGGGATACACTGCGCCGCCATGCGTCGCACGCGGACGATCTTCGCGGCGGGAGCGATCGTCGCGGTGACGGCGATCGCAGCGGGATGCACCCCGGCCTCGGGAGACGCCAGAGATGCCACCGGGTCCCCACACGCGGCGGCGGCGTCCGCCGACCCGGTGCCGGGATCGAAGCTCGACCACCTGATCTTCATCGTCCAGGAGAATCGGAGCTTCGATCACTACTTCGGCACCTACCCCGGCGCCGACGGCATCCCGACGAAGCCCGACGGATCGTTCGCGGTGTGCGTGCCCGATCCGTGGCAAGGCGGCAAGTGCGTCCCGCCGTACGTCGCGCACAAGATCGACTTCGACGGCGGACCGCACGACGAGCCGGCGGAGATCAAGGACGTCGACGGCGGCAAGATGGACGGGTTCGTGGGATCGCTCGACGCGCGCCCGACGAAGTGCTGGGTAGACCGGACGCTCCCCCACTGCGACCGGATCCTCGGCCCGCAGGGCCAGCCCGACGTGATGAGCACGCTCCGCCGGAGCTCGATCCCGAACTACTGGTCCTGGGCCGATCGCTTCGTGCTCCAGGACGCGATGTTCACGTCGGCCGACTCGTGGAGCCTCCCCTCGCACCTGTTCCTGATCTCGGGGTGGTCGGCCTCTTGCCCAGATCCGAAGGATCCGATGTCGTGCCGGTCGAACCTGACCCTGAAGCGCTCCGCGCAACGGTGGGACTTCGGCGACCGTCCGATCTACGGGTGGACCGACGTGACCTGGCTCCTGGATCGCGCCGGCGTGTCGTGGCGCTACTACATCGGCTCCGACACGTGCTGGGAGCCGCCGTGCCCCGGCGAACGCAACCGGGCGCTCGAGTCCAAGTCGGTGTTCATGCCGGTCGCCGGGTTCACGAGCTTCTGGGACGGCGAGCGCGGCGGGATCCACGACAACCTCACGTCGGTCCACACGTACCTGCGGTCGGCCTCCGACGGCACGCTCCCAGACGTGAGCTGGATCATGCCGTCCTCGGGCGTGTCCGATCACCCGGCGAGCCCGAGCACGATCCGCACGTCGATGGCCTATGTGACGCGCCTGATCAACGCCGCGATGCGGGGTCCGGACTGGGACTCGACCGCGATCTTCCTGACGTGGGACGACTGGGGCGGGTTCTACGACCACGTGCAACCCGAGCGGATCGACGCGAACGGCTACGGCCTGCGCGTGCCCGGCCTGGTGATCAGCCCGTACGCCAAGGAGGGCTACGTCGACCACACGCAGCTGTCGTTCGACTCCTACCTGAAGTTGATCGAGGATCGATTCCTCGACGGACAGCGGCTCGATCCGGCGACCGACGGAAGGCCCGACGCCCGCCCCACCGTGCGCGAGCCTAAGGCCGGCGACCTGTGGAACGCGTTCGACTTCGACCAGCCGCCCCGCGCCCCGGCGCTCTTGGATCCGTGGCCGTGGTCGACGCGGAAGCCACACCCGTTGTTCTGAGGGCCACCGATAGACTCCGCGGCCATGTCCTCACGCCGGGCGGCCCTCGCCCTGCTCGCGATCGCGGTCGTCGCGGTCGGGTGCACCGGAGGAACCACGACGACGACGGGATCGCCGTCGCCGACGAGCGCGCCCTCCGGGACCACGGGCATCGACAAGCTGCAGCACCTGATCTTCATCGTCCAGGAGAATCGCAGCTTCGATCAGTACTTCGGCACCTACCCGGGCGCCGACGGCATCCCGACGAACCCCGACGGCTCGTTCGCGGTCTGCGTGCCGGACAAGTTCCAGAGCGGCGCCTGCGTGTCGCCGTACATCACACGGTCGATCGACCAGGACGGCGGGCCGCACAACCACGTGGCGTCGGTCAACGACGTCGCAGGAGGCACGATGAACGGCTTCGTCGACTCCCTGCCGCCGCGGCCGACGAAGTGCTGGACGACGCCGACCCTGCCCGACTGCGACGTGCAGCTCGGACCGCAAGGTCAGCCCGACGTGATGAGCACCCAGCGTCGCGCCGCGATCCCCAACTACTGGGCGTACGCCGACCACTACACGCTCCAGGACCATATGTTCGCGCCGGTCGACTCCTGGACGCTGCCATCGCACCTGTTCCTCGTGTCGGAGTGGTCCGCCGCGTGTTCGAACCCGACCGACCCGATGTCGTGCCATACCGACATCAACCTGAGTGACCCGTCGCTGCGCTGGGACTACGGCAAGAAGCCCGTCTACGCCTGGACCGACCTCACGTGGCTGATGGACGAACAGCACGTCGCGTGGCGGTACTACGTCGGCAACGACACGTGCGAGGAGCCCCCATGCCCGTCGACCGGGCGAAAGTTCTACGGGACCAGCTACAACCGCAACCCGCTGCCGGGGTTCTCGAGCTTCGGCGAGCGTCAAGGCGAAGGGGGCAGCTGGAAGGACAACGTCCTGCCCGTCGACGACTACCTGTCCTCGGCGGCCGACGGCACGCTGCCCGACGTGGCATGGATCGCGCCGGCGTCGAACGTCTCGGACCACCCCGGGGGACCCAGCACGATCCGCACCGCGATGGCGTACGTCACCCGGCTGGTGAACGCGGTGATGCGGGGTCCGGACTGGGACTCCACCGCGATCTTCCTGACGTGGGACGACTGGGGCGGGTTCTACGACCACGTGGTGCCCAAGCGCTTCGACGCGATGGGCTACGGGCTGCGCGTGCCCGGGCTCGTGATCAGCCCGTGGGCCAAGCGGGGGTACATCGACCACACGGTCCTGTCGTTCGACTCCTACGCGAAGCTGATCGAGGACCGCTTCCTGCAGGGTGACCGGCTCGACCCCAAGACGATGGACCGGCCCGACAGCCGTCCGACGGTCCGCGAGCGGACCGCCAACCCGCTGTCCAAGGCGTTCGACTTCTCCCAGCACCCGAACCCGCCGCTGATCTTGAACCCCTGGCCGTGGCACCAGAAGGAGCCGTACCCGTCGTTCTGAGCACCGTGGGGCGCCGGTAGACTCCGCGCCCGATGCGTTCCCCCCTGCGTCTCGTGCTCGCCGGCGTGCTCGTGCTCGCCCTGGCGTGCACGGCGGCAAGCACCGACACGACCGTGCAGCCACCCGGCCTCGACGAGCCCGGCCGCGATCACCGCGCAGACGCCACGGACTCAGCACCCTCAAGCATCTGATCTTCATCGTCCAGGAGAACCGCAGCTTCGATCACTACTTCGGGACCTACCCGGGCGCCGACGGCATCCCGACGAAGCCCGACGGATCGTTCTCGGTCTGCGTGCCCGATCCGTACCAGGGCGGGCGGTGCGTCCCGCCGTACCGTTCGTCGGCGGTCGAGTTCGACGGCGGCCCGCACACGCACCTGGCGGCCGTCGCCGACATCAACGGCGGCCAGATGAACGGGTTCATCGACGCACTGCCCCCGACCCCGGACGCGTGCTGGATCGACGCCAACCAGCCGAAGTGCCACGACCGCGCTGGGACCCCAGGGGCAGCCCGACGTGATGAGCACGCTCGGGCGCGCGGACATCCCGAACTACTGGGCCTACGCCGACCACTTCACGCTCGAGGACCACATGTTCGCCCCGGTGGATTCGTGGACGCTCCCGTCGCATCTGTTCCTGGTGTCGGGCTGGTCGGCCTACTGCCCGACCACGGACCCGATGAGCTGTCGCAGCGACATCAACCTGACAGGGCGCCGACCACCGGTGGGACTACGGCGAGAAGCCGATCTACGCGTGGACCGACGTCACGTGGCTGCTCGACGCGCACCACGTCTCTTGGCGCGAGTACATCGGCAACCACACGTGCTGGCAGCACCCGCCGTGCAGCGATCCGGAGGGGCACACGTACGCCACGAGCTACAACCGCAACGTGCTCCCGGGGTTCACGAGCTTCTGGGACGGCGAGCGCGGCGGGGTGACCGACAACGTACGCCCGGTCGACGAGTACCTGACGTCCGCCGCCGACGGCTCGCTCCCCCAGGTGTCGTGGATCTTCCCGACGTCGGCCACGAGCGAGCACCCGACGAGCGAGTCGACGATCCGCACCGGCATGGCCTACGTGACCCGGCTGGTGAACGCGGCGATGCAGGGGCCCGACTGGGATTCCACCGCGATCTTCCTGACGTGGGACGACTGGGGCGGGTTCTACGACCACGTCGTCCCGCCGCGGGTCGACGGCAACGGGTACGGGCTCCGCGTGCCCGGCCTCGTGATCAGCCCGTGGGCGCGGGCCGGCGCGATCGACCACACGCAGCTGTCGTTCGACTCCTACCTGCGCCTGATCGAGGACCGGTTCGTCGGCGGGCAGCGCCTCGACCCGAAGACCGACGGGCGGCCCGATCCGCGTCCGACCGTCCGCGAACGGATCGCGAACCCGATCGACAAGGCGTTCGACTTCACCCAGCAGCCGCTGCCGCCGCTCGTGCTGGACCCGTGGCCGTGGCGAGACCCCGAGCCCTGGAGCTCGTTCGGCACCCCACCCTCACCGTAAGGGCTGCCAGTCCCCCAACGTGAGCAGCTGATCGGGACCGTTGAGGTCCAGCGGCTGATCGTTGCCCCCGCCGTTCAACACGACGATGTCTTGCGCCCCGTCGTGGTCGAAGTCGACCATGGCCGCCGTGTCCCCGCAGCCGGCGAGCTCACCAGGCGGCAATGCGGGCAGGGCGAGCTGCGTCCAGGTCCGGCCGTTCCCCTGGTTGAGCAGCAGCAGGTCGGGTCGGTTCACGCGGCTCACGCAGCCGTCGACCGCATAGATGTCGGGGGTGCCGTTCCCGTCGACGTCGCCGATCGCGAGACCGTGGCCGTGGCCCATCGGCCTCGTGAGGACCGGCGGCCCGAACGAACCGTCGGCGGTGCCGAGCCGGACCGTGAGGCTGTGGAGGGTGACCAGCACGAGGTCGGCGATCCCGTCGCCGGACACGTCGGTGATCTCGGCACCGTTCGCGATCGGCTCCGGCGGCACGCCGTAGCGAGTGTCCTCGTCGACGAAGCGGTTGCCGTGGCGCACGTACAGGATCGTGCGCTTGTCGCCGCACAGCAGCAGGTCGTCCCAGCCGTCGCCGTTCACGTCGACGGTCTGCGCGCACGACGAGCCGTCCTGCTTCGTGATCCCCAGGTTCACCTCGCGGAAGTGCGTCCCGCCGACGTTCACGTAGGTGCGGTTCGGCGACGTGTGGTTGTCCGCCCTCGGCTCGTCGTTGCCCATGAACAGGTCGGGATACTTGTCGTGGTTCAGGTCGATCCAGTCCGGGTGCCTGCCCCGCCCCCAGACGTCCTCGATCCCCCAGGTGTGCGCCTCGTCGTGCCACACGCCCGGCGGGCCCTGGATCCACAGCTCGTTCCACTTCTTCGCGGTCCCCTGCTGCGCCCCCTTCGCGCACACGATGTCGATGAGCCCGTCCAGGTTCGGGTCCCCGAAGATGCAGCCGTGGCGGTCGGGGCGGCCGTGGATCGTGTCGACCAGGCGGAACACCGGCTCGAACCCGATCGAGCGGCCCTGGTACGGCTGGTTCATGAACAGCTCGGCCGGGCGCGACCCGTGGTGCCCGATCAAGACGTCGTCCCACCCGTCGCCGTTCACGTCGGCGACCGCGATCGTGTAGCTCGACTCGTACCGCCGGAACCCGACCATCGGCCCCACGTCGCGTACGGTCGGGAGCGCAGCGCCGCCCGCGGGCACGGACACGGCGACGCCTGCGAGCACCACACAGAGGAGTGGGAACACCAGGCGACGCATACGGCGGGGAAGCTTACGGGTCAGCCGCCGGACGGCACGGGCAGCAGGCCCTCGGTGCGCGCCGCCAGGGCGGGCACCTCCTCGGCCGGGACCGGCCGGGAGAACAGGAAGCCCTGCGCGAACCGGCAGCCGTTGGCCCGCAGGAACTCGTACTCCTGCGGGGTCTCGACGCCCTCGGCCAGCGGGATCATGTCGAGCCCTTGCGCCAGTTGGATCATCGCGCGCACCATGCTCGCCTGCGACAGGTCGTTGTTCACGTCGTGCACGAACGCGCGGTCGATCTTCAACACGTCGACCGGCATGTGCTTGAGCCGCGCGAGCGAGGAGTAGCCGGTCCCGAAGTCGTCGAGCGCCAGCGTGAATCCCCACGCGTGGAGCTCGGACAGGATCTTCTGTGTGCGGTCGGGGTCGGCCATCGCGGTCGACTCGGTGATCTCGACGATGATCCGCTCCGGATCGACGCCGCCGGCGCGCATCGCCGCCATGACCTTCTCGGCCAAGCGGGCGGACCACAGCTGCCGCGGCGACAGGTTGAACCCGAGCCGCAGGTCCAGGCCCTGCTCGCGCCACTCCGACTGCTGGCGCACCAGTTCGGCGATCACCCAGTCGCCGATCGCCTCGATCAGCCCGAGCTCCTCGGCGAGCGGGATGAACTCCATCGGCGGGACGAGCCCGCCCTTGGGGTCCCGCCAGCGGATCAACGCCTCGAGCGACTCGATCTGGCCGTTCGCGATGTCGACGATCGGCTGCCAATGCAAGACCCACCGCTCCTCGCGGACCGCCTCGCGCAGCCGCGTCGTGAGCGAGAACTGCTGTGCCGGGTCGAGGTCTCCCGTCGTGAAGACGGTGAAGCTCCCCGGCTCCGTGCGCTTCGTCCGGTACATCGCGGCGTCGGCGTTCTTCATCAGCGTCTCGGCGTCCTGGGCGTCGTGCGGGAACAGGCTGATCCCGATCGAGCCCGCCGCCAGGAACTGCGTCCCGTGCAGGTCGAACGGCTCGGCGAGCGCCTCGCGCACCCGGTTCGCGACCATCTCGGCCGTCGCGAGCGCGGCGTGCTCATCGGCCGCCTCGTCGCGGTCGAGATCGCTGAGCAGCAACAGGAACTCGTCGCCGCCCTGACGCGCCACCAGGTCGGTGTCGCGTGTGCAGGTGCGGAGCCGGTCGGCCAGCTGCGCGAGCAGCAGGTCGCCCGAGTGGTGCCCGAGCGTGTCGTTCACCATCTTGAAGTTGTCCAGGTCCAGGAACAGCACACCGACAGCCGCGTCGTTGCGCCGGGCCCGGGCGATCGCGCTCTCCAGCATCTCCTCGAACAGCGCTCGGTTCGGCAGGCCGGTCAGCTTGTCGTGGTAGGCGAGGAACGCGACCTGCTCCTCCGCGTTCTTGCGCTCGGTGATATCGAAGATCACACCCTGGATCAGCCAGGGGCTGCCGTTCTCGTCGTCGATCGGGAACGCCTGCTCCAAGACCCAGCGGATCGTGCCGTTCTCGTGCACCATCCGGTACTCGTGGTTCAGGGTCGTGTTGTTGTTGTACGCCTCCTGGTAGTCCTCCCACGCCCGCTCGATATCGTCGGGGTGCACGTGACGGCGCCAGGAGTACGGGTCGGTGAGCCACTCATCGGGCTCGATGCCGATCAGGTCGCGGATCTGCGGGCTGACGTAGATCGACGTGTCGTTCTCGTTGACCGGATCGAGGTAGACGACCGCCGGGATGTGCTCGACGAGGGCGCGGTACTTGGCCTCCGCCTCGAACTGGGCGTCGCGGCCCGCCTGCAGCTCGGACAGGTCGCGCAGGGTCACGACCAACAGCGGCTCACCCGCGTCGATCGCGCCGATGTTCACCTCGACCGGGAACTGCTGGCCGTCGTTGCGCCGGCACAGCGCCTCGACCCGAGCGTTCGGCGGGAGCCCCAGCAGATCGGTCGCGATCAGGAGCTCGATCGTCCCGCCGACGAGCTCGTCGCGGGCGAAGCCTGTGAGCAGCTGGACCCGGCCGTTCGCATAGACGATCTGCCCGTTGCCACGCGTGACGACAAGGCACTCCGGCGTCGCCTCGAGCAACGGTCCCGGCTCGAGGCGCGCGGCGACCCGCGCGAACAGGTCGTCGTCTCCTTGGGCGGTCTCCATCGCCCGCGATGCCATCGGTCAGCCTTCCCTTCCGAAGGGGTTCCCCGAAGGCTTCGGACGGTTGCCCCACCGACCTGAGCGGCTGCCCTGAACGGCATCTACGCGAGGGTCGACGGCGCGAACGGCCTACGTCAGGCGGGGGTCCGCTCCTCCATCCCCCACGGAGAGCCGTACTCGGTCAGCAGGTCGAGGAACGGATCGGGCGCGAACGCCTCCGGACCCAGGACGCCTGCGCCCGACCACGCCCCGTTCGCGAGGAGCTCGAGCGCGATGACCGGGTTGATCGCGGTCTGCCACACGACCGCCTGCGCCCCGTCGCGCCCCCACGTCTCTTCGTTGTCGACCACGTGATACAGGTAGACCTCGCGCGGGTTGCCGTCGGTGCCGGTGCCCGTGACCCACGTGCCGGCGCAGGTCTTGCCCGGACATCTGCGGGCCGAGCGTCGCCGGGTCGGGCAGGCACGCCGCCACCACGTCGCGCGGGCTCACCTGCTGGCCGCGCACCGTCACCGGGTCGGTCTTGTCGAGCCCGAGCTTGTGCAGGGTCTTGAGCACCTCGATGAACTCGTCGCCCAGCCCGTACTTGAACGTCGCGCGCGAGCAGTCGACCCACCGCGGGATCAACAACACCTCTTCGTGCTCGACGTGCACGCACTCGACCGGCCCGATCCCTTCCGGGAAGGTGAAGACCTCCGGCTCGGAGAACGGCGGGAGCGTGAACCAGCCTCGGTCCTTCTCCCAGACCACCGGCGGGTTCAGACACTCCTCGATCGTCGTCCAGATCGAGAAGCCCGGCGCGAAGTCGTACCCGCTGACGACGAGGTTCGCGCCGTCGCGCACACCCGCCTCGTCGATCCGGCTGAACAGATGGTCCTGGGCGTAGCGGGCGAACACGTCGGACAGACCCGGCTCGACCCCGATGCCCACCAACGCGAGCTGGCCCTTGGCCTCCCACTCCCCCGCCTTGGCGAACTGCGCGTCGCCGAGCTTCTCGCCCGGCAGCTCGTAGGGCTTGTCCGGGTGCGCATGCGAGAGGGACATCGCCATGTCGAGGTAGGTGGCGCCCGCCTCGAGCGCACCGTCGAAGATCGGCATCACGAACCGTGGGTCGACGGCGTTCAGCACGTGGGTGATGCCCTGCGCTCGGCAGAGCTCGGCGACCGCCGACGCGTCGGACGCGTCGACCTTCGCGGCGCTGAACCGGCCGGTGCCGGCGTCGTAGCGGTCGACCACGCTCGTCGCGCGGGCCTCGTCGTAGTCGGCGAAGACGATCTGCTCGTAGAAGTCACGACGAGCCGCGATCGGCGCGAACGAGGCGCCGACACCGCCGGCCCCGACGACCAGGATCCTCATCTGCGCTCCCCTCTCGGGCTCGGGTCGCCAGAGTCTACGGCCCGCCGTGGGAGGTCACAGCTCGATCAGACCGGCGTTCGTCGGGGTGAACCCGCACGCCTCGAAGTAGAACGATCGCAGGTGATCCTCGAAGTCGACGTGGAGCCACTCGCAGCCCGCCGCCCGGCACTCGGCGGTCGCCCGCGCGACGAGCTCCGTGGCGATCCCACGGTGCCGGGCGGACGTCGCGACCATCGTGTCTTGGATCCACGCGTGGACGAGCCCGTCCCACAGCACGTTGACGAACCCGACCAGCGTGTCGCCGTCGCGCGCGGCGACCCAACCGAGGCTGTGGTCGCGGAGCTGCGCCACCCAGTCCCACTCGTGGTCGCCGTAGACCCGGGTGTCGAACGCCTCCGCGTGCAGCGCGTTCAGTTCGGCGTTGGCGACGTCGCCACGCCAGAGATAGGAGATCGCCATCCGGTCACCCTACCGAGGCCCTCAAGACGGGTCGTGACCGAACGCGCGGAACGGCTCGGGCGCGTAGTCGCCGAGCGCGCCGGCCCACGGCGCGAGGGCCTCGTGGATCTCCTGATCCTCCGTGACGAGCCATGCGAGGTGCCGAAGGCCGTGCTCCACCACCTGGGACAGGTGCACCGCCTGGGGCGCGCCGGTCGCGTGGCCGCGGGCGAGCTCCGCGCGCGTCACCTGCTCGACCTCGCACGAGTCGGGGAGCGATCCGGGCGGGTCGATCACGACCAGGAACGTCAGGACCACCTGCCGCCGCACGACGCGCCACGAGGTCGAGTGCACCATCACCGGCGCGAGCCCGACCCCCGCGACCGCGTCGACGATCGACTCCGTCGGGTCCAGATCGGGGTCCCAGGGGCCGCGGAGCGTCTCGCGCCCGTGCGGGTAGACGTGGCGGATGCCGCTCGGGTCGAGGTAGAGCACGATCGCCTCGAGCGAAGGCCGTTCGTCCACGGCGCGAACGATACCCGCCGGACCGGCCGCGTCAGGCCGGTGGCGCGGGCACAGCGGACGGCTTCGCCAGGAACGTCGTGTAGTCCAGCTCGCGATACGGAGCGGTGCACGGCCGTCCCTCGGCGAGCCACATCCGGCGCGCGTCGAGATCCATCAGGACCGAGGCGACCGTCTCCCCCTGCTCGAGCCGATCCCACCGCTCGTCGGGATGGCAGCAGATGCCCGACGGATGGTTCGCGTGGTCGGCCAGGGCCTGCCGGAAGTCCTTGAGCGACAACGACGGCGCCGAACCCGTCTGCGCGCGCAGCCGGTCGAGCCGGAACGGGCTGTCCGGCATGACCCACAACCCGACGTCGCCGCCTTCCAGCCGGTCCGAGACGAAGTGGTTCGTGTGGAGCAGCAACCCCTCGTCGGGGAACGTCAGGAAGAGTGCGTGGAAGTCTCCGGGCGCCCCCTCGATGTTCACCGCCTGGCCGTCACGGTGGGCGATCAGGTAGTTGGCCGACGACGACCGAGATGCCCGCTGCAACACGGCGTACGCGTCGGAGATCGTCTCGGCGTCGAGGATCGCGCGGAGCGCCACGTGGTACGGCACTCCCGGATCGCCGCGATCCGCGTCGCTCACGAGCGCGTTCGTCACGAGCCCGATCCCACTCGAGTTCATCCCCGTCTTGGCGAGGAGCCCGGCCTCGACCACCGTGACGAAGTCCGGTCGATCCGGCTGCTCCGCCTCGAGCACGACGACGGTGTCGGCCGAATGCAGCAGCCAGTCCCAGTTCTGGCCGATCAGCGTGTGACCGTCGGCGCTCCGCGCAGGCGTGACGGCGAACGCGGAGCACTCTGCCAGGCGCCGGCCCGCCTCGCGCGCCTTGGCCGCGAACATCACCTCGGTGCGGACGTTGATCGCGAGCACGTCGGCGTCTGCGACCCCGGCGCCTTCCGCGATGCCGCGCATCTCTTCGAGGTAGACCGGATCGAAGCGTTCGATCGGTTCCTCGTACGCGCGGGCATGGTCGATCACCGTCGGCCAGTCCCAGCCCGCGTACGCAGAGAAGACCTCGCGATACGCCTCGATCGAGCGACGGACGCGGTCGCGCGCCTGCTCGCCATAGCTTCGACCGCGCTCCCGCGGACCGCCCTCGACGCGCACGTGCGGGAACGTCACGGCACCCTCGCGGCGATCTCACGGCACGTCGTGACCCACGCGTCGGGCATCGCCAGTATGTGGTCCATGAAGGACTCGAGCAGCTCGAGCCGGTACGGACGCCCGATGATCTGCGGGTGCATCGTGAGGATGAACGCGCCGCCGAGCTTGCGGTAGCCGCGCAGCTCGCCCTGCCAGATCGACCGGACCTCCTCGGCGGTCGCGATCTTCTTGTTCCAGCTGTCGGCGTCGAACCAGAAGTGCGCCGCGTCGTCGAGGGTCCACTGGATCGGCAGCTCGATCAGATCGGTGCCCTCGTGGCGGTACGGGCGGAGATCGTCCATGAAGTTCGAGCTGTAGGTGAACCCGTGCCGCTGCAGGAGCTCCTTCGTGTGCGCGGTGAAGTCCCACGCCGGCGATCGGTAGCCGATCACCTCGGTCCCGAACGAGCGGAGCACCTCGAGGCCCTTCGTCAGCTCGAGCTCCTCTTCGTCTCGGCTGAGCGTCGTCGGGGAGGTGTGCGTGTACCCGTGGTGCGCTACCTCGTGGCCCGCGGCGACGATCTCCTCGACGCGGGAAGGGTGGCGCTCGGCCACCCGTCCCGGGATGAAGAACGTGGCGGCCACTCGCTTGGCGGCCAACAGCTCGAGCAGGAGCGGCACGGCGACCTTCGCGCCGTAGGTCCCTTGGGAGAGCGCGCCGGGCCGGTCCGCGTTCGCGGGGTCGTCGGCGATGATCGCCTCCTCCGCGTCGAAGTCGAACGTGAAGGCGACGGCGAAGCCTTTCCCCTCGGGCCACATGGTGTTTCGGGCTCCCCTCACTCGTGGGCATGTTCCCCCGAGCTAGGGCCTCCGGGCAACCGCGGTGCATCCCGGCCTGCGGCGGGGCCTCGGACGGGTCATCTGACCCTGGTCCCTTGTGACGGTCTCCTGGATGGACCCTCAATCGACCCAGGCCGAGGCCCGAAGACGGGTGAGATGACACGCGTCCTCGTGATCGATGACGAGCCGGCGATCGCCGACGTGCTCCGCATGCTCCTGGAGTTCCGCGGCCATGAGGTGCTGACCGCCGACGACGGCTCCCGCGGGTTCGCCACGGCGCAGCGGCAGTCCCCCGACGTGATCGTGCTCGACCTGATGATGCCGGTGATGGACGGCTTCACGGCGCTCGAGGCTCTGCGGGGCGACGAGCGGACCGCCGAGATCCCCGTCGTGATCTTGTCGGCGCTCGGCTCGACCGAGGTTCGCCAGCGCTGCCACGACCTTGGCGCACGGGCATTCCTCCAGAAGCCCTACAACCCCGAAGACCTCCTGCGGGCGGTCGAGGGATCCGCCCTGATCCAAGCCGGCAGCTGACCCTCCGCGGCTGGTTTGCGGCGACCGCACGCCGCGTGTCAGCATCCGTCGACGCAACGACCAGGGAGGGATCGTGTCGGACCAGGACATCAGCAAGGGCGCCGTGGGCTGGATCACGTTCGCCGGATTCATGATGGTGATCGGCGGGGGGTTCGCGATGCTCGAAGGGCTCGCCCTGTTGATCCATACGAGCAACTTCCCAGGCAAGGACATGATCCTGCAGCAGAACGGCAAGACCTGGGGCTGGTTCCAGATCATCGTCGGGGCCGCGCTGCTGCTGTCGGGTTTCGGGGTATTCAGCGGGAACGTCCTCGCTCGCACCGTCGGTGTGATCGCGGCGACAGTCAGCGCCCTCGGCGCGTTCGCGACCGTGCAGTTCCAGCCCGTGTGGAACACCGCGATCATCGCCGTCGACATCGCGATCATCTGGGCGCTGACGGCGCACGGTCGGGACATCAAGAAGCTCGACGACCTCGACGCCTAACCGAACCGGCGGGAGTGCACCCTCGGAACGTCGCGACAGTTCGGCCGCAAGCTGCGCATACTCGATGAAGGACACGAGCCCGTCAGTGACGGGAGAAGAGATGCCACGGGTTCGCCTCCGCCGGATCCGTCCCATCGACCCTCGCGGGTCCTCGTGAGCCAACACTTCGGAGCGCTGTCCAGCTCCCGACCGACTCACCGCTCGCCCCGACGACTTGGGGCACCAACCTGAAGGAGCAACCACAGATGCAGGCATTGCGCATAGCGAACTACAAGGTGATCAAGGGCACGTTCCCTGAGCTGGCTGAACAGGCCAAGGGCGGCATGCTCGACATCTTCAAGACACAGCCAGGATTCATCCGCTACGGGCTCGCCGACACCGGCGAGGGCAGGTGCGTGTCGCTGAGCGTATGGGAGACACATGCCGAGGCCGAGGCCGCAACGCCCCTGGCGGCTTCATGGGTGCGAGAGCACCTGGCGGATCGGGTCGAGCTCAGCTCGACGGAAGTCGGCGACTTCGCCTTCTACGAGGGCGTAACGGCCACCGTTTGACCGTCCGATCCTCTGAGGAGGGCCCAGCGATGGGCTCTCCTCTCAGATCGATCCGCGGCGACACGTGCTCAAGCGTTGCCGGCTGCGACGCGAGGAGGCTCACGTGACGAACGACTTTGAGGCTCAAGGTGATCGAGGCCCTCGGGAGGCCGGGCTGGCTGAACGAACCAAGCTTGCCGACCTCTTCGCAGCGATCGGGAACGCGACCAACGAAACGATCCACGACATGCCCGAATTCTCGGACGAAGGCGTTCGGCGGCAGATGATGCGGACATTCGCGGCTGTCGGCGGCTTCGTGATGTACTCGGACATGTTGCAGCATTCGACGATGCAGGCTTCGTCGGAAAGTTCCATCGCGATCATCCAGCTCGGGCGTTCATTGAGTCGCCGGATCGAGATCAAGGACTGACTCGTGATCCGCCCGACGGGTTAGGTCGCGGCGGTCGCCGAGGTGACGTCCCGCAGCGGCACCCTGATCAGCTCGCCGTTACGAACGCGGACCATGAAGGTCTGAGCCTCCTCGTCGAGATACGCCACCGTCCCGACGACGGTGCGAGCGTATCCCCCGTGGGACTCCAGTTCGAACGAAGTCTCGGATGCATCCACCCCTCCCTGGTACTCCGCGAGGAGCTCTTCAGCGAGCGTTCTCGGAGCCCGCAGCGTCGGTTCGCCGACGACATCGGGGAACGCGTGGCGCGAGGATGGATCTCGTTGGCCCGTAGGGTCTTGCAAGGTCATCGTCATCGTCTTTCCTTCCTTCGGAGTTCCCTTCATCGCGCCTGATGATCGAGCGCTTCCCTGGCGTGCATCCTCACGACCTCGTCGCGGAACGAGAACGCGCCGACCCATGCTCGTTCGCGTGCCTTCTCGATCCTGCGACGCCAGAGGTACACAGCGACCCACGTGAGTGCGCCGAGCGCTAAGCCGGCCCAAACCAATGGACCTGACAGCGAGATCGCAAGGAACAACAGAAGTGGTAGCCCGACCACGATGAGCAACACCGTGAGGACGTTTCCTCGAAGGGTCTTCGGCCAGTAGGCCATGTCTTGCCTCCTCGTTCTCAAGGAACCGGGAAAGGCAAGGTCGCGAGGTCTTCGCGTGTACGCCCCGTCTTGGGCGGCTCCACCGATAGGTGGACACTCACAATCTACCAGTACCTGCGTCTCGCTCGACGGTGAAGGAGTGGCATCATGCACGCCGTGCGTATGCCACGGACGCCGTCGAGGTCCTGATGACATCGACACGAGAGCGTCCGGTGCTCGTCACCGGAGCGACCGGCCGGGTCGGGAGCGTCGTGATCGACCTGGGTCAAGGCCGGCGTGCCGGACCGTGTCATGCATCGCTCCGAGCGGCGCGACGGTGCGGGCGAACGTCGAGGTCGTCACCGGCGCTCGAGGTGCCCGGATCGTCGACGCCGGACTCGAGGGTGGCGCTCTGCGTCCGGTCCGCGTGTCGGGGACAGCCGCCGACGGTGGCCGACGACCACGGGAAAGGTGCAGGGTGTTGATCTCGTCGGACGAGAGAGATCGTTGGCGAGCAGCCAGGAACGAGGGCGCCGCTCACTCCGAGCACCTGCAGCTCGCCGCCGGCTTCGGGCTCGAGTCGCCGATCGCGGCCGGCGAGATCACGTCGACCGCGTGAACTGGTGGGCGTCCGCGATCCGTGCCGACGGAGTCGTCCGGTGGCAGTGCGGCGCTGCCGAGCTGCACCGTCGCTGACCGCGGCTTGGCGGAGTCGCAGCGCCGACCGCGGGCGGCACGGAGAGGACGGTTGAGTTCGCCCACGGCGGGTCGGTGAGTGTCGTCGACGCCACGTACTTGGGCTTCGTGTGCAACGCCGTCCAGATCGGGCTGTCGCCCGGATCGTCCCACGTTCCCCAGGAGGCGACGAAGATCTCGTAGGTGCGCCTGCCGAACAAGAACGCGTCGGCGCGCTGGTAGATCTCGTCCATGGCCGCCCCGGCTTCGTCGTCGAAGTGAGCCCATCCGCCGCGCTCGAATACGCCGCGCTCATCCTCGTCCGGTCCGCCGGGCCCCTGCATCACTCCGTCAACCGAGACCTGCGCGGTGGTCGTCAGCTTCATCGCGGAGCCAGCGTACGCGGGTGGACCTCGAACGAACCCCGCGAGTCAGAGGGTTCGTCTAAATATCCCGGGGGTAGTCCTTTGCACGTAGCCCGACGGATCGTCACACCGCTGGGGGTGGCCGCCTGCGAACCGACCAGCTCGAGCGCTCTGTCCGGTCCGGTGTCGGGGAACAGCCGCCGACCCTGGCCGACGACCACGGGAAAGGTGAACAGGTTGATCTCGTCGACGAGATCGTTGGCGAGCAGCCACCGGAACAGGGCGCCGCTTCCGTGCACCTGCAGCTCGCCGCCCGGCTTGGCTCGCAGTTCACCGACCGCGGCCGCGAGATCACCGGAGAGGACGGTTGAGTTCGCCCACGGCGGGTCGGTGAGTGTCGTCGACGCCACGTACTTGGGCTTCGTGTGCAGCGCCGTCCAGATCGGGCTGTCGCCCGGATCGTCCCACGTTGCCCAGGAGGCGACGAAGATCTCGTAGGTGCGCCTGCCGAACAAGAACGCGTCGGCGCGCTGGTAGATCTCGTCCATGGCCGCCCCGGCTTCGTCGTCGAAGTGAGCCCATCCGCCGCGCTCGAATACGCCGCGCTCATCCTCGTCCGGTCCGCCGGGCCCCTGCATCACTCCGTCAACCGAGACCTGCGCGGTGGTCGTCAGCTTCATCGCGGAGCCAGCGTACGCGGGTGGACCATCGAACGAACCCCGCGAGTCGGAGCTCGAGCCTCATGTGCAGGCGATATGGAGGTCGCTAGACTCACCGTCATGCGGAAGGGCCTCGGCCCAGATGACCTCGACGGGTTGCTCGAGCGCCCTCTTCTCGGCGTCCTCGCGACCCACCGCGCCGATGGTTCGGTGCTCCTTTCACCGGTGTGGCATCGATGGCGTGCCGGCGGCTTCGACGTCGTGACCGGCGGAGACGATGTGAAGGTGCGCCATCTCCGTGAAGACCCCAGGGCGAGCATCGTCGTCTGCGAGCACGAACCGCCGTATCGCGGCATCGAGGTGCGGGGCAGTGTCGTGCTCGGTCACGCCGACGAGGGCGTCGTCCGCGACATCGCTGTCCGGTACCTCGGCGACGACGAGGGCCAGGCCTACGTGGATCGCGGCTACGACGACACGCTCATCCGGCTCGAGCCCGGCCACTTGCGAGCCTGGGACTTCACCGACGACCTCTAGGCGGGCCAACACTCCGGGCTCGTGCTTCAGACCAGCGCCGCTTCGGCGGGATACCGATGGATCGCGCCGGCTTGTCCCGATCCTCGGCCGAAGTGGTTCCACAGCGGGAAGTTGAAGTCCGCGGTGACGGACGTCGGGAGAAGCAAGGCCGCTTCGAGGAAGGATTGGAGATCCGGGACGCCGTAGATGTTCGTCTCCCAGCCACGCTCCTCGAGCTCGCCGATGAGCCACCGCACCCCATCCCCCCATCGCACGGACAGACGACTCAAGCCCCAGGAGCGGAGACGTTCCAGGACCTTGTCCGCCTCGTCGGGCGCCGCCGTGAGCAATGGCACGATGAAGTCGGTCGGACAGGAGGCGGTGGCGTCCGGGTATCGAGTGAGGAAGGATCCGAATCCGGCCGGGCCGACCACGTCGATCTCCGCGTTGAACCACACGCGATCGTCGCTCAGCCCGAGCGCGTCGATCATGTCGAGGGTCTCCCGGAGCGTGTCGCCGTTCTCTTTGACGTCGAGCTTGATCGATCGTCCGGCAGCGACGAGCGCCTCGATGCTCGGCCGGGCCCGGCTCCCATCCTCCTCACGGTTCCACGGACGCTCGTCGAAGCCATCGTGCCGAAGGACGAGGTGCCCGATCGGATCGCGTCGGAGATCTATCTCGGCCCAGTTGATCCCTGAGCGGAGGAACTGTCGCAGGTTCTCCGAGTCGTTCACGCCGTGCCAGACGAACTCAACGTGCTCACGGAGGCTGTCTTCGGCGATCAGTCCCCCGAGCTCGTATCCCTTCCCGTGGACGACACCGACCACATCCGGTCGCTGCGACTCGGAGATCGTGTCGGCATGCAGGTAGAGGATCTCGTTCGAGCGATGCTCCGCCATCGCCTCCAGGTTCTCCGGCTCGTTGTCCACGACCGCCACGATGCGGAGCCCTCGGTCAAGGATCTCGTCGAGCGCCGCGACCTTCGCCGTCGAGACGGGGGTCGTCCGATCGCGCCGCATGAACAGGAGCTCGGGTTCGAAGCTCACGCGAGCTTGCGTGCCCACCGTGTTCAGGGAGTCGAGGGTGATCCGTCGCATCTCCTCGAGACGTCCGGTATTCAACGCCACGTGCGTTCCGGGTTGGATCTGGAACCACCGGATGACCCCGAGCACACCACGGTAGGGAGCGCTGGCGGCGAGCACGTTGGCCTCATCCCAGAGATGGGAGCGATAGAACGCGGCGATATCCGGCCGTTGCTCGTCCGGCACCTCGAGTGCTTCGAGCAAGAGACCGACGTGATTCTCCGACACCGTGATGTCCTCGGGCACCAGGCCGTGGAAGAGATCGGTCCTATAAGCGCCGTCGTAGGCGAACAGCGTGCGGACCACGAGATGTCGGAGATCGAGGATCGTGCCGTCGATGTCGAAGACGACGCAGAGCTCGTCGTCTGGGTAGGCGCGGCGCAGAGCGGCGTAGTGATCCGCCAGGCACCGCATCCACCCTGCGTCCTCTGACCGGTCGGGGAAGACCATCGCGTCAAGCGTAACGATGCAACCCCTGCCATCGTCGTTCGTAAGACACCGTTCATGTGACGTTCGGAGGATGTCTCCCGAACGGTCGGCCGGTGTCCTTGCGGGAATGACGCGAGGGGTGGGAGTCGGATGCGCGGCGTTGATAGCGTTCGCCGATGAGCGTTCGGCGCGTCATGGTCGATCACGTGCTCTTCGTCGTGGCCGACCTAGACGCGAGCCGACGGCTCTAT
Source organism: uncultured Actinomycetes bacterium (assembly GCA_963799625.1). GTDB lineage: Bacteria > Actinomycetota > UBA4738 > UBA4738 > HRBIN12 > AC-51. Next base: position 109,657 of record CAWCXU010000002.1, read on the forward strand.
ACGGCAGCCCTCGCCCCACTCGGCTACGAAGAACTTCACGTTCAGGACGACGGTGTCGGCTACGGAGTCGAGGACCTGGACGACTTCTGGATCGCCCAGGGGGAGCCTGTGACCACGGCGGCTCATATCGCGTTCTCAGCCGAGGGTCGGGATGAGGTGGACGCGTTCTTCGAGGCCGCCATCGCAAATGGCGCAACTACGCGGGGCGAGCCAGGCGTGTGGACGCAGTATTCCGAGCGGTACTACGCCGCATTCGTGAACGACCTGCATCAGAACAACGTCGAGGCCGTATGGCATGCGCCCGACCCGGTGATCGACGCGCCTCACCGTCCCGGCGTCCCTTGAAACCACGGTGCACGGCCGGGGCCACAGCCCGGAAACGAACGTGAGTGCTGAGCGGTGCGCAGCACACGTCAAGCCGAGCGGGCCGGCCGCCGAACACGATGCTGAGATGAGAAACGGCAAGGGCCATCGGATGACTTGGTTGGCGCTTGCGCTCATCGTCGCGGCCGGCCTGTTCTTGCTTATGACCGCGGGGGATCGCCGCAACGGGAGCCCTTCTGCGACAGCTTGGTGATGCTTTTCGTCACTTCCGTTGCGACCCTTGCCCACCATGCCGTCGGGGATTCCGGTCGCCGAGCAAACATTCCATGAGCAGAGATCTGGGATGCCGCTCAAGATGAACCTCGAGGATGCCGACCGGCGAACCCCCACAGGAAGCATCGCTGCACAGGACACCGAGAGGGAACCCATGCCGGGACGCACATTCATCGGCCTCGATCCCAGCGAGCGCAACCGTGCGGAGTTCGAGACGGCGGGATTGGCGGACGGCGCGTTCGTCAGCCTCCCCCGCGTCGTGATCGGGATCGTCGTGGGTTTGATCGTTGCGGGTGTCGGCTACGACCTGCACCATCCCGGAGGGCTCTTGTCCGACTGCCAGAAGGCCCATCCCAATAACTGCGCCCTCCCGCCCGGCGGCAGCGTCGCAATGTCCTTGTGGCTTGGCCTCGCGCTGCTCGCGACCGCGTTCATCATCGCGTGGCCGTACCTCAAGTACGCGTCCAAGATGGCTCGCGGCCACATCCCAGAAGACTCGAGGTAGGGCAAAGTAGACCACCTGTTCCTTTGGCCCAAGGTTCCTTCATGTCACCTACCAGATACATGAGGTCGCCTGGGCCCCGACGGCCAGATGGTCGGCCGATGCCGGTGATTTCGACGCGGTGTCGAATCGGGCTGCCGCCGTTCGTTGATAAGGGTGGAGGATGCTCCCGGGACCGAGCCAAGCAAGAGGAGGAGACATGACCGAGTACCTCATCGCGTTCAATGACGAGTGGGTGCCCGACCTCACGGATGATGATCTGCGCGAGGCGTCCAAACGTGTGAGTGCATTGAGGGCAGACATGAAGGCTGCTGGAGTCCTCATCTTCACCGGCGGACTGGACGAGACTGCCCCCGTGTTCAGTGTCGATGCGTCGAGCGGCACCCCACTGATCACCGATGGTCCGTACGCCGAGACTAAGGAGCAGCTCGGCGGCTTCGCCGTCGTTGACGTGGCCAACGAGGATGCTGCGCGCTTGTGGGCGGGAAAGATCGCGGTGGCTTGTGGTTGGCCACAGGAGGTTCGACGGTTCAGGAAGGCGACCAACCGCGGGGAGGAACAGTAGCGTCCGGCGTCATTCCCTGAATCCTCGGAGCACGGTGCCATGCCCTTGCCAGTCGCCGCCGCCCTTCAACCTCATGCCCGCTGCGAGGTACCTGAGGTCGCCCAACGGGGCGGATGACAGCCCTGCTGGCGGCGCCTCTCCGACGTCCTTCTGATTCCAACACCGGTGCAATACCCTTGCACGGCGAGGTGATGGCACGATGTCAGGGCCCCCGAACAAACAGCCGTACACGCCGAGAGAGATCGATGAGATCGACGAGGCCAACCGCGAGCCCCCAAGCACGTTCCTAGTCGTAGCTGGCTTGATCGCAGTGGGCGTCATCCTCGCCCTTGTGATCTGGTCCCTGGCGAACTGAATCTGTTCTGTAGGTCCGGCACGCTTCACGGTGACCGGTGCTGGCGTTCCGCGTCGCTTCGCAGGATGCAGAACTCGTTACCCTCGGGATCGGCCAGCACGAGCCACCCCGTGCCGTCAGCCTGACGCCGGTCATCGAGCGGCGTGGCCCCCAAGGCGCGGACTCGCTCGATCTCCTCGTCGCGGGTCCGATCGGTGGGTACCAAGTCGAAGTGGACGCGGTTCTTCACCTGCTTGCCCTCCGGCACCTCGATGAACAAGACCTGCTGGCCACCGGCTGGGTCGATGATCATGCACTCCTCGTGGCCCGGCTCGTTCGGGTCGCCGGGCACATCGGTGAACCCCAACACCTCGGCCCAGAACTTCGACAGCGCATACGCGTCGTGGCAGTCGAACGTGGTGTGGTCGATCCGCGAAGTCATCGGACCGGAGACTAGCGCGTTCGTCTATCCGACCCAGTCGTCACATGCTTGAGGCGGACGGCGGTCTCTGTGGGCCGCTGCATGTCCCCCGCCGCTCGCTCTCGCTGGGCGCTAGGAGCCCCGCCCCCGACCCGTGGGAGAAAGGAGGGGAAGCTTCGAGCCGACCGGACCAGGCGCCTTCGACCTTAAGCGGGCGTCAGCAGTTGTCACGTCAGACTTACGGGGGACGCACGCAGCGGCACTATTGCGCCACCTACGCTGTGCGAGTGACACATCTCTGCGATCATCGGCGATCGCCGCAACTTAGTTCGTGTTCCTTCTTGGGAAAGCCGAAACCGATCACGCCCTCATCCCGAGAAAGGGCGAGGTAGACGGTCGAAGAGAACCGTCGCCTTGCGACCTCGTCTACCTCGTACGTGACAAGAGAATCGCTGGGGACGGGATCACAACGCCGATTGATTCACCCGTCGTCCTCCTGACGGAGTGCTGCGCCTCGCGCCGCATCAGCACGAAGCCCACTAGGGCGAGCATGGCAAGAACCACCAGTACCGCCACGACGATCTGCCAGGTTCGGACCTCGATGTCCTTGTATCTGAGCCGACTCAGCGGCGTCTTTCGGTCGAGCTCAAGACCGGGAATAGGAGGCTTCGGGTCTTGCGTCATGTCTGGCTCCATTCTGGGTCCAGAGGGAATCGCGTGCCCAGTCCCTGGGTGTTATCCGATTCGCCCGGCGAGCGATTCGACGATCCAAAGGTATCTCGTAGGGGATATGAGGTCACGGTCGTCGCTTGGGGAGGCTCAAGTTGGTGACGGGCGGACAGGCCTATCCGGTCGTCCATGTGCCCCGAGGTCTAGTCCTTGTTCGGAACCCCGACGCGAGCGCGACACCGGCGAGCGCCGCCAGGACGAACTGCACCTCCACTGACAAGTCGAACCAGTAGGCCTGCCACAGCCAGCCCGTTGGTCTTGCGTGACGTTCGAGAACGGTCCACCAGAAGTGGGCGACCGGCACGAGCGCCAGGGCGGCGAGCAGGAGTCGGCTCGGCAGGTACCGGATCCTCGTGAAGGGCAGCCAGGCCGCCAGTCCGAACAGGAGCCCGGTCGCGACCGCCGCACCGACCGACAGGAGCCACAGCGAGTTGTCGAAGCTGAAGTTGGATGATGGTGCTGCCTCTTGCACGAGCAACGCGTGGAACCGATCCTCGGCGACCCACAGCGCTCCGAAGGCGAGCAAGGCGAGCGCGGCTCGAACGAGGAAGCGTAACCACCGGGCTTGGATCAGCGAACCGCTTGAGGCTCGAGCGGGAACAGCAGCATGCGCCATAGACACCTCCAACGCGAAGCCTAGCCTCAGTTGTGATGCCCAACGGGTGATGCTCGTCAAGCTCCATCTTCAGGTACTTGACCAACCAGCCGCGCACCACCGATTCAGCCTCCACGTCGTGCAGCGAGTCGATCACTCACACATCCAGCACCGAACTCAGATCACAGGGGCTGCATCACTCCTGGATCGAAGAGTGCGGGAGTGGACCCAAGGGGGATCGAACCCCTGACCTCATGGCTGCCAGCCATGCGCTCTACCAGCTGAGCTATGGGCCCCGAAGGGGTGCAGTCTACCCCGCGGCCGGGATGGGTCTGGACCTCCGCCGTTCGGTCATAGCCGCAAGGCTGATGCGGCATCCCCCATCTGGTTCCTACGATCGAGGACGCGCCTGACGCTGGATCGGCGCTGGTCACCGGGGGTGTGACGGATGAGTGAGTTGTTGATGAAGGGCCTGACGAGCACCAAGCGAGAGCTCGAGGCCGGGGTCGCGGACGCCGAGGCTGAGCTGGCCCGCACCGAGGAGTACTGCCGCAAGCTCGAAGAGTTGATCGCGGTCGGCAAGGCGACGCTGCACGCTGCGAGCCAGTTGCCGCTGCCAGCGCAGATGTCGCGGCCCGAGTTCGGCGGGGTCACCGTCGTGCCCGACGCCGAGGCCGCGAAGAGCGCCAACAAGTAGCCCATACGTCGGGCGGGCACAGACGCCCGCCCGAACAAGGAAGGAGTCTCGTGACTGAGGCCCTCGTGGGCGCGCTCATGGCGACCCACACACGGCTCGCCGAGGGGATCGCCGAGGCCGAGGAGGAGCTCACGCGTGCCCGACGGCGGTGCCGTGAGCTTCGTGAGTCGCTCGCGCTCGCACGTGCGCGCGAAGCCGCGGCCGTGGTGACGCCCGTCCGTGAGCCCGACGCGCGGGGGCGGCAGAATCGTGCCCGGATCGCGGAGCTCACCGAGGGGTTCCTCGCAGCTCCGCAGGTGACCGGGCGCCCGATCCCGCGACGCTGGGTCCCCGCGCTCGTGACGATCCTGCGTCTGGACACCGGCCGGTTCGAGACGATCTTCACGCGGAACACCCTGCTGCAGTGGTCGGGCGGCGGTTCGTTCACCGGGCTCCATCTCGGGAAATCGGCGGCGACGAAGGCTGCGGCGGCGCTCGCGGCGCACATCGAGCCGGGCTCGATCAAGGTCGACGAGCTCACCGGCTCCGAGCAGAACCTCGACGTGCTCGCGCGCGCGACGTTCCGACGCGAGGGTGTCGTCCCGCCGACGCTCGAGACGACGATCCGCGGGGTGTTCCGGTTCGACGACGCCGGTCGGATCGCGCTGCTCTACCTGACGCCGTACGAGCCCGAGGCGTTGGAGCCCTACCTGCCTTAGCTCAGCCAGCGGTCCGCGCCGCGCTCGCCGCGGCCCACTCCGGACGGGGCGCGTCCCGCCACAGCCGTTCCAGGTCGTAGTACGCACGCTGTTCCTCGCCGAACACGTGCACGACCACGTCGACGTAGTCCAGGAGCCACCAGCCCGCGTCGCCCTCGCCTTCGCGACGCACGGGCCGCAGATCGAGGTTGCCGCGGATCCGTTCCTCGACCGCCTCGATCACCGTCTTGATCTGCCGGTCCGAGGACGCCGAGCAGATCACGAAGTAGTCGGTGATCGAAAGGAGTTCGGCGACGTCGAGCACGACGACGTCGGTCGCCTGCTTGTCGCGGGCGGCCTCCGTCGCAGCGAGAGCGATCGCCCGCGGGCTCGATCCGTCGTCCGTCATCCGTGATAGTCCTGACCGACCGTCACGGAGACGTCGGCCAGTCCCGATGGTACCTGGGACACCGTGATCTTCCCGACCCCGATCGCGTCGAGGGCTGCCGCCGCCTCGGTTTCGTTGTCCGTCCCGTTCGCGATCACCTCGGTGGTCTTGTAGTCGAAGGTGTCCGCGTTGTCGCTCAGCACGATGCGGAAGCCGGCGGGGATCAACTGGGCGCCGACCTGGCCGCCGACGCCGGGACTCCCGTTCCCGTTGCGGACCTCCGCCCGCGCAGGAGCGGTGGTGCCGAACAGCTCGGTCATCAGATCGTCGAGATCCGGCTGCGCGGTCGACAGCACCGACCCCCCGACCACCTGGGAGGGCATGATCTCGACCCGGGTCGTCCCGGTGGCGAGCATCGAGGCGGCGGTCTGCGGATCGTCGGTGCTCGCGAGATCGGTCGGCGAGAGCGCCGGCTGGGCGGCGAGGAACGCGCGCAAGACGTCGGCGAACCGCGAGGACGTGTCGTCGGCGTGCGCGCGCAGGAGCGATATGACCTGTGCGCCCGTCAGCCGCGTCGACCCCGGCCCGAGCAGCTCCGAGCCCGAGGGGTACACGTCGCTGAGCTCGACCGTCAGCCCGCCGAGGCGGTCGACGACGGCGCCGAACCGGTCGAGGTCCATCGTCGCGTAGTGCGCGTTCCAGGCCCCGTCGATGTTGGACACGCCCAGGCGCATCTGGTCGCCGGGAAGGCCCTGGAGCCCGTCGGAGCTCATCTCGCCCGCGCCCGGCATGACGAACGTGAGGTCTGGCGGGACGACGACGGCCGCGCTCGCGCGTCCGCCGCCGGAACCGATCGTGGCGGCGAGTGCGTTCGGCGCGCCCGAGATCGAGAAGGCCAGCAGGTCGCTCGGCTCGGAAGATCCGCCGGCGGTCGTGGGCGGGGGCGCCGGCGAGGCGGAGGGCGTCTCGTTCCCGCCGGACGCGAGGGCGGCGATCCCGATCAGCGCGGCGATCAGCACCACGACGACGATCGCCTGGACGCGCCACTTGCGCTCGACCTGCGCCGAGCGTGTGGCGCGCGACGGTCGGAGCTCGTCGTCGCTCATCGGTAGAGCCCCGCGGTGCGGATGTGCGCCTCGACGCCGCCGGGCACCAAGAACCGGATCGGACGGCCCTCGTGCACCCGCGCGCGGATGTCGGTGGAGCTGATCGCGAGCGCGGGGATCCGCATCACGGTGAGGTCCGGCATCGCGTCGAAGGGTTCGACGTCGTAACCGGGTCGCGTCGCCGCGATGAAGTGGGCCAGGTCGAACACGGTCTCGGGCTCCTTCCATCGCATGATCTCGAGCATCGCGTCGGCGCCGGTGATGAAGAACAACTCCGCGCCCGGCACCTCGTCACGCAGGGCGCGCAGCGTGTCGACGGTGTAGGTCGAACCGCCGCGGTCGACCTCCAGGCGCGACACATGGAACCGCGGCTCCGGCTCGATCCCGATCGAGGTCATCGTGAACCGATCCTCCGCGGATGCGACGACGTCGTGCTCCTTCATCCACGGCCGGCCCGTCGGCACGAAGACGACCTCGTCCAGCGCGAACTGGTGCAGGGCTTCTTCGGCCGTCACGAGGTGACCGACGTGGATGGGATCGAACGTGCCGCCCATGACGCCCAGGCGTGTTCCCATCGGTGCGGAGTCTAGGGCACGGACCCCCCGGAACCCGTGAGGCGACGCAGCATCGGCTCGTGCTCCGCGTAATGGTCGACGGTGCACTCCTTGAAGACATCTTTCGAGCCCTCCGACGGATGTGCGAGCACGGTGAAGGCGGTGCGGAGGCGCTCACGGGCGTCCTCCAGGGCGTGGCGCGCCTCGTCGGGTGTCATCTCGCGCGAGCGCGCGAGGAACCCGGCGTTGACCTCCTCGGTCGGCAGGTCGGCGTCGGTCTCGTAGGGCGGACCCCAGCCGGCGTCGTGCTCGACGCAGTCGGCGCCGCGGTCGAACCACGCGGCCACGTGGAAGCAGACATCGGTGATCGACCAGCCCTCCGCGTCACGGACCGACGGATCGATCCCGTCGACGAGCGCGCCGAACGCGACCCACCCCTCGGCGTCGTCCTGCAGCATCCTGCCGACGTCCGGATCGGACGTGACGCCGTCGAGCCATGCGGTGAGGTCGTGGACGTGCTTCGCGTAGTGGTTCGGGCCCGACTCCTCGAACCAGCTCCACGCGTCGGGCGTGAGCTCGGACAGCGCCGTCCACGCGGCTCGAGCTCGCACGCGGGCGGCCGCGACGAGCACCTCTGCATCCGCCCTGGTCAGCGCGGCCGCCCGCGACGCCTGCCCCGCGTTGATCTCGTCCACCGGGTCGGTCGGCGCGTCGGGATCCCAGGTACCGGCCCCCATCGCCTCGAGCACCTCGGAGCACTCGTCCAGCCAGCCCGCCATGTGCGCGAGCAGGACGGTCGGCGTCCAGCCATCGGGGGTCACGGTCGGATCGGTAAATCGCTCGTCCGGGATCCGCGCGACCACGGCCTCGAACGCCGCGGCGGCCGCGGCCTCGTCCTCGAGCAGCCTGGCGCGATCAGGCATCCGCGCGCTCATCGTCGTCGGTGCCGGCGCGGTCGGGCTGCGCGGCGGGGTCAGGCTGGAACTCGAAGGCCTTCCCGTGGATCGACACCTCGTCGCCGGGCCGCGCCCCCTGAGCGGCGAGCGCGCGGTCGATGCCCTCCTTCTTGAACCGCGCCTGGAGCCGGGCCACCTCGTCCTCGTCGTCGAGATCGGCCTCCATCACCCAGCGCTCCACCTTCGGGCCATGGACCTCCCAGACGCGCCCCCGCCGGGTGACCGCGAAGTGGGGACGGCCGGGGCGCAGCACCACGGTGGGGCGCCGCGGCGGTTCCGCCGCCGCGGCCTCGCGGGCCAGCAAGCCGAGCCGATCCAGGAGATCGTCGACGCCCTCCCCCGTCACCGCCGACACGACCACGACCTCGCCGCCGAGGGCATCCGCTCGTTCGCGTGCATCGTCCACGAGATCCGTCTTCGTCCCGACGACCACGGCCGGCCGCGCGGCGAGCGCCGGGTCGTACGCGCCGAGCTCGGCCCGCAGCGCGGCGAGGTCGGCGGCGGGGTCCTCCGCGGAGAGATCGACGACCAACACCAGCGCGCGACAGCGCACGACGTGACGCAGGAACCGGTGCCCGAGCCCCTTCCCGTCGGCGGCGCCCTCGATCAGCCCTGGCACGTCGGCGACGACGAACCGATCCCCATCGCCGCCCGCGACCCCGAGGTTCGGCGTCAGCGTCGTGAACGGATACGTCGGCGATCTTCGGGCGGGCGGCGGTGAGACGCGACAGGAGCGTCGACTTGCCGGCGTTCGGCAACCCGACGAGCCCAACGTCGGCGACGGTCCGCAGCTCGAGGCGCAGGGTCCGCTCCTCCGGCGCCTCGCCGGGCTCGGCCACCCGCGGCGCGCGGTTCCGCGCCGACGCGAGCACCGCGTTCCCTCGGCCGCCGCGACCACCCGCCGCGACCGCCGCGCGAGCGCCCTCGCCGACGAGGTCGGCCAACAGTCCGCGCTCGTCGAAGACGACCGTGCCATCGGGCACGGCAAGGATCAGATCGTCGCCCGCGCGGCCGTCACGCTTGGCCGAGCGTCCGGGGCGCCCGCTCGGCGCCTTCTGATGCGGATGGTCGGCGAACCACGACAGATCGTGCACGCCCGCGCGCACCTCCAGGATGACGGAGCCGCCGGCGCCGCCGGTGCCCCCGTCGGGGCCGCCCCGTGGCTTGTACGGCTCGGAATGCATCGAAGACGACCCGTCGCCACCGCGGCCGGAGGTCACGAACACGGTGCACTCGTCCACGAAGGCCATGCCTCAGGGTAAGTGGTCGGCGCGGGCGCGGGAGCGCAAGATAGGGCCCATGCCGGAGCCAACCCGGGTCTGGATGGTCCAGCTGGACCGCTCGCCCGACGACATCGAGGGCACGCTCAGCCTCGAGGGCACGACGCTGCGCTTCGATTCACCGAGCGTCGGCATCCGCACGATCGCCCTCGAGACCGTCCAGCGGGTGAAGCGGATCTGGGGCTCGCCGGTGTTGCTCGTGCACTGGCTCGAGGACGGCGTCCGGCGGGTGACCGCCTTCTACTTCAGCAAGCCACCGCCGCTGCACCCGGAGGAGCCCACGCCCGGTGCCGCTCCGCCGACGCTGATGGGACCGTTCAACCGCAACCGGCCGCCGTCCAGGCGCAAGCAGCGTCGCCGCAATGCGGGCTACCTCGCGAACGCGTCGAACGTCGTCGACATCGACCTGCAGGCGTGGGTCAAGGAGACGCGTGCCGCGGTCGCCGCGGCTCGCTCGAAGGGTGACTAGGCGGAGACGCTCTCGAGGCTCTCGACGACCGCGAAGGTGCGGCCGCGGGAGGCCTTGAAGCTCACCCGGCCCTCACGCATCGCGAACAGCGTGTCGTCGCCGCCCTTGCCGACGCCCTCGCCGGGGTGGATCCGGGTGCCGCGCTGGCGCACGATGATCGAGCCGGCGGTGACCACTTGGCCGCCGTAGACCTTCGTCCCGAGACGCTTGGCGTTGGAATCGCGCCCGTTCCGAGACGAGCCGCCGCCCTTCTTGTGTGCCATAGGTGCTCCAGGGTACCAATCAGCTCTCCATGGGGTCAGCCGAGGCTGACGTCGGAGATCTCGATCAACGTGTACTGCTGCCGATGGCCGGTCTTCTTCGAGTAGCCGGTCTTTGGCCGGTACTTCACGACCTTGACCTTGTCGCCCTTGGTCTCGCCGACGGCCTTGGCCTTGACCGTCGCCTTCGAGGCGGCCGCGCCGGCGTAGGTCTTGCCCTTGTCGTCGACGACGAGCAGCGGGGTGAAGGTCAGCGTCTCGTCGGGGCCGATCAGCTTCTCGACCTCGATCACATCGCCCGCCTGCACCTTGTGCTGCTTGCCGCCCGTCTTGATGACCGCGTACATGGGGAGGGTTCCTTTCGTATCGAGACCAGGTGGGTCAGCGCACGTCGTAGGTGAGGATGATGCCCCTGCCCTCGCAGGTCGGACAGGTCTCCGAGAAGGACTCGACGAGGCCCGAGGATACCCGCTTGCGGGTGACCTGCATCAGGCCGAGCGGCCCGATCTCGAACACCTGCGAGCGCGTCTTGTCGATCGCGAGCGCCTCGCGCATCGTGTCCTCGACCTGCTTCTTGTTCTTCTCCAGGAGCATGTCGATGAAGTCGATCACGATGATCCCGCCGATGTCGCGCAGCCGTAGTTGCCGCGCGACCTCGCGGGCGGCCTCGAGGTTCGTGTTCACGACGGTGGCCTCGAGGTTCGTCTTGCCGACGGACTTGCCGGTGTTGACGTCGACGATCGTCATCGCCTCGGTGCGCTCGATGAACAGGTAGCCGCCGGACGGGAGCCACACCTTCTTGTCGAGCGCCTTGTGGATCTGCTCGACGATCCGATGCTCCTCGAAGACCGGCAGCGGGCCCTCGTGCATCGAGACCTTCTGCGCGAGGTCGGGTGCGACCTCGGACAGGTACCCGTCGATCTTGTCGTAGACGCGGCGGGAGTCGGTCACGAGGCCCTTGAACTCCTCATCGGTGAACAGATCGCGCACGACCCGCACGGTGAGCTCAGGCTCTTCGTACAGAACCGTCGGCGCCTGGCCCTTCTTCGCCTTCTTCTGGATGTCGTTCCAGATGTCGAGCAGGCGGCGGAGGTCGGCCTCGAGCTCCTCCTCGGTCGCGCCCTCTGCGGCGGTGCGGACGATCACGCCGTGCTCGGGCGGCTTGACCCGCTTGAGCATCGACTTGAGGCGCTTGCGCGCGTCGTCACCCAGACGGCGACTGATGCCCTGGAGGTTCTGGTTCGGCGCGAGCACGATGTAGCGGCCCGCGAGGGAGAGATTCGCCGTGAGGCGCGCGCCCTTGCCGCCCATCGGGTCCTTGGTCACCTGGACCATGACCGCCTGGCCGGCCTTGAGGAGCTGCTCGATCCGCGGGGCGGGTCCGTCGATGTCTTCGGGGCTGTAGTTCACCTCGCCGGCGTAGAGCACACCGTTGCGGCCGCGGCCGACGTCGACGAACGCAGCCTCCATGCCCGGGAGCACGTTCTGCACCCGCCCCAGGAAGACGTTGCCGACCATCGAGGTCGCGCCGGCGCGGGTCACGTAGTGCTGGACGAGGACGTCTTCTTCCAGGACCGCGATCTGGTCGCGCTCACCGTGCTCGGTGATCGCCATCAGCTTGTCGGTGATCCGCGGCGGAGGCGGCGCCTGCTCGCGGCGCCTGCGGCCGTCGCGACCGGTGCGGGTTCGGGTGGTGCGGATGCCTCGGGTGGGACCGCCCGCGGCGATCTGCTCTTCGATCGTCTTGGGCTTCTTGGTCCTCGGCGCGTCCTTGGTGGCGGGCTGGTCGGGCCGCTGGCCGCCCCTGCGGCGGCGCGGCTTCGCCGCGCCGCCCCCACCGCCGTCGGTGTCGGGCGTCGCATCGTCGCGCTGGGTGTCGACGGTCTCGCCGACGAGACCGTCGGCGCTCGCCGTCTCGGGCTTCGTACCGCCCCGGCCACGGCCACCCCGGCGCCTGCGCTTCTTCGGACCCGTCGACTCCCCCTCGTCGGCCGCCCCAGACGTCGCGTCGGCGTCGCCCGAGGGCTCGGGCTTCGGCTGGCGCGGCCGTTGCTGGCGCGGCTCGCTCTTGGGCTCGGCGGGCGCGTCGGTTTCGGTCGCGGTGGCGTCATCATCGGTCGCGGTCCCGGCTCCGCCGGTTGCGTTCCCGCCGCCACTGCCGCCACGCCCGCGTCCGCGTCCTCCTCGGCCGGCGTCGACGGGCGCCGGTCGACGCCGGGGATCCGTCGGCGCTCGATCCTTCACCGTCCGCCGGCGGCGCATCGGTCGGCGCGTCGTCGGCGCCTTGCGTCGTGCGTGGCTGCCTGGGTTGACGGGGTTGGCGTTGCGGCTTGGGGCGCTCCGGCGCCTCGGTCACGGCCCGGCTCGATGGCTCGGCCGTCGTGGGACCCGACGGCTCGGCCGTCGCGCGGCTCGATCGTTCGGGCGCCGTTGGCTTCGGCGAGGCGGCGGGCTTCACCGCGTCCTCGCTGGGCTTCACCTGCACCTTGCCCCAACCGGAGTTGCGGCGGGTGGTAGTGGTGGTGCTGTCGTCGGTGCGCGTAGGCGCGTCCGACGTTTCCGCGGCCTTGGCCGCGGGGGTGGTTTCCTGATCCATGGAGCGGATCACTCCTCTCGCGTCGCGCGAGGGGCGTGTGTCGGATCGGGAACGTGTGCCTGTCCGCTCCGCCTGTGGAGGGGATCATTGGCGGGTGCTGCGTGTGGACCCGCGCTGCGGGAGAACCCGCGCGCCGGGCAACGTGCGTATCGCACCGGTACGTTCCTCGTTCCGGCGTTCGCGATCCATGAGGCGCCCGGGTGGCTGCCGTCCGAGATCGCGCGCCGCCTCGACGTTCGTTGTTGCACCGCACGAACGGTCGGGCCGTTCCGCGGTCACATCTTCAGCGAGCATACCAGCGACCCCGCCCGGTCCTGGGAGGCACTCACGATGGCCCTGGAAGGTGGCGGCACTGGCCCACGTGGGCTATCCGGCCCACCCCCGTGTCCCCCACCCGAACCCGACAACGGCTGGATAGCCTCGGGAGGCCCCGACGCCGATGCTCCCCAGGTGAGCGCGACCGCCCCCCTCGGCGCCTCGGAACGCATCCGCGTGCTCGTCGTCGACGACAACGATGGGTTCCGAGAGTCGCTGGTCTTCCTCTTGTCGGGGGAGGACCTCGAAGTGATCGGCCAGGCACGCACCGGCCCCGAAGCGATCGAGATGGCCATGCGGCTGATGCCCGACGTCGTCCTGATGGACGTCCGGATGCCCGAGATGGACGGGATCGAGGCGACCCGCCGGCTCAAGGCCGCCCGGCCGACGGTCGGGGTCATCGCCCTCAGCAGCATGGAGGAGCAGCGGGCGGTCCGCGACATGCTCGTGGCCGGCGCCGCCGGCTACGTGCTCAAAGACTCCGACGGCGACGCGATCGTGCACGCGGTGCGCGAGGCCGTCAGCGGCGGCGCGCTGCTGTCGCCGGAGGTCACACCCGTCGTGATCGAGGAGCTGACCGACGCGCTCGATCGCGAGCGCCGCCGGGCCCGCCAGCTCGAGATGGCGCAGGAAGCGCTGCTCGAGCGCGCCGCGCACCGCCAGCAGCTGATCGGCCGCGTCGGCCACGAGCTCCGCACGCCGGTCACGGTGATCCTCGGGATCGCCCAGACGATGCAGCGCGGCCAGCTCCCGCCCGAAGATCTCGACGAGGCGCTCGACACCCTGGTCGTGCGCGCGGAGGGTCTCGCCCGGCTCGTCCAACGGTTCGAAGGCGTCATCGAGGCCGGGCTCACCGAATGGCTGAACGTGACCGACCTCGTCCGCGAGATCTCGACGACCGACCCACGGATCCGTGTCGAGGCCGACACCGTCCCCGCGATGACCACGTTGAACCGGACCGCGGGCCTCAGGATCTTGGACGAGCTGGTCGCCAACGCGCTGGCGTTCAGCCCGCCGGACGGCACCGTGACCCTCCAGGTGTCTCGGACCGGCGGCGTGCATGTCCGCGTGATCGACCAAGGACCGGGGATCGCCGACGCGGCGCTGCCCCGGATCTTCGAGCCGCTGGAACAGGCCGAGCACCTGTCGACCCGCGTCCATCAAGGGATCGGGATCGGGCTCTCGCTCGCGCGGCTGTCGGCCCACGCGATGGGCGGCGACGTCACCCTCGAGCGCACGGGACCGGACGGCTCGACGTTCCTGTGGTCCCTGGCGACCGCCGTCTGATCAGGTGAACCGGCGCATGTGGATGCTCTCGAGCATCCCGATCGCGGCGAAGCTCACGAGGATCGACGTTCCCCCGTAGGACAGGAACGGCAGGGGGATCCCGGTGATGGGCATGATCCCGATCACCATCCCGACGTTCACGAACATCTGGATCGCGAACATCGATGCGATCCCCGCGGCGACGTAAGTCCCGAACGGATCTTTCGCAAGCCAGGCGATCCGGATCGATCGCCACAGCAGGAGCGCGAACAACGCGAGCACCGCGAGCGCGCCGACGAACCCGAACTCCTCCCCCGCCACCGTGAAGATGAAGTCGGTGTGCTGCTCGGGCACGTAGTCCAGGTTCGTCTGGACGCCGTGCAGGTAGCCCTTGCCGAGCAGACCCCCGGAGCCGACCGCGATCAGGGATTGATCGAGGTTGTACCGAACGTCGGCGGACACGCTGTTCGGGTCGAGGAAGGCGGTGAGCCGCTCGCGCTGGAAGCTCTCGATCGCGCCCGTCTGGAACACGAGCACGATCGCGATGATGCCGACGACGCTGAGGACGAGCAGGTGACGGAGCTTCGTGCCCGCGACGATCAGCATCCCGACGACGATCGCGGCGATCCCGATCGACGTGCCGATGTCGGGGCCGAGGAATACGAGCACGAGCGGCACGGCCGCCAGGACCAGCACCTTGAAGAGATCACGCAGCGTCGGCTCCGGCGCCCGGATGTTCGCGAGCACCGCCGCGAGCGTGACGATGATCGCGAGCTTCGTGAACTCCGAGGGCGTGATCTGCAGCGGCCCGACGGGCGAACCAGCGCTGCGCCGTGCCGGTCGAGTCGGTCGTCCCGATGCCCGGCACCCGCACGAGGATCAGGGCGACAACCGAGCCGATGTAGATGAACCCCGCGTAGATCTTCCAGAACCGGTAGTCGATGCTCGCGATCGCCAGAGCCGCCCCCGCGCCGAGGACCATCGTGATGGCCTGCTTGTTCACGCGGTCGAACGGATCGAAGCCCCCCTGGCGCAGCGTCTGGCTGGTGGCGGAGTACAGGAGGAGCAGCCCGACGACCGACAGCACGATCGCGATCACGATCAGGAACCAGTCGACGTGGCGGATCGGCCGCCGCTCCTGCGCGAACGCGCGCCCCGCGACGAGGTCCATATCAGCGATCCGGGGTGACGCAGCTCGGGCTGCTGGCGTCACCGATCGTCGGATAGAGGCCGTCGATCACCTGGCGGGTGATCGGCGCGGCGGTCTGGCCGCCGAACCCGCCCTGCTCGACCATCGTCACGATCACATAATCGGGCTTGTCCGGGTTCGGACCAACCATCGAGGCGAACCACGAGGTGTCCTGCTTGTTCGCCCGCTCTGCGGTCCCCGTCTTGCCGGCCACGGCGACCTGCGAGAACGGGAATCCCGCGAACGCGCACGTCGCGGTGCCGCCTTGCACCACGCTGCGGAGGGCGCCACGGATGTAGCTCAGCTGGTCGGCCGTGTACGGCACGGTCTGATCGCAATCCCCGCCGACCTTCTTCGCGACCGACCCATCCGTGCCATCGATGATCTGATCGACCAGGTGCGGGGTGCACAGGTGGCCTCCGTTCGCGATCGCCGCGTAGGCCCGGGCGAGTTGGAGCGGCGTCACCTGGACGTTCCCCGATCCGATCATGGTCAGGATGTCACCGCCGGGCACCCAGCCGTACGGGAACAGAGGCTTCCCGTAGCTGTCCTTCGCGGACGAGGCCCACGCGGGATCGGGGATGAGCCCGGTCGCTTCGGAGGGAAGATCGATGCCCGTCGGCTCTTCGAACCCCCACTGGCGCAGATCGCCTTGGAGAGGGTCCGCGTTCGCCCCGAGGGGATTGTTCGCGTAGGTGTAGTAGAACTGCGACCCGAACGCGTCGAAGACCGTGTCACACGAGACCTTGAGTGCGGTCGCGATCGACATATACCCGAGGTCCGCGGTCGTCCAGTTGACGAACTGCGCGCCCGAGGTGTCTCCCGGCTGCTTGTACGTCCCGACGCAGTCGTACGAGCCGCTGAGGGACGCGTACCCCTCCTTCACGGCGGCGAGACCCGTGATGGGCTTGAAGGTGGAGCCCGGTGCATAGGCCAGTTGCGTCGCGCGGTTGTTCGCCGCGCCGATGTTCGCGTTGTTCAGATACGCGTTCTGCGCTTGTGTGAGGCCTCGCTCGTACCAGAGTGGGTTGTAGGTCGGCGTCGACACCATCGCGACGACGCCGCCTGTGTTCGCATCCATCACGACGACCGCGCCGGCGTTCGCCCGCAGGAGGTTGCCGTTCTGATCGTGGTAGCTGCGAGCGCGTTGCATGCCGGCGAGGAGCGCCTTCTGCGCCATCCGCTGGATGTGCTCGTTCAGGGTCAGCTGGATGTCGTCGCCGGTCGTCGGCGGTTGCGTGGAGACCGTGCTGAGGACGTCGCCGTCGGAGTTCACGAGCAGCCTGGTCGTCCCCTGTTGGCCGCGGAGGTACTTCTCGTAGGACAGCTCGAGGCCGGACTGCCCGACGATGTCGTTCGGGCCGTAGCCGAGCTTCTTCCACGCGTCGTACTGGACCGGGTCGATCAGCCCCGTGTAGCCGAGGACGTGGGCGGCCATCGAGCCGAACGGATAGGTCCGAACGAGCGTGCTCTCGACCGAGACCCCCGGGTAGTCCTGAGGATGCTCGGCGATATCGAACTTGACCTTCTTCGAGACGAACTCGGCGACCGGGATCGCCTGGGTCGGCAGGTATTTCGGGTCTTGGAGCGTCCGGGCGATCTCCTTCACGGGAACCCCAGTGATGCGGGAGATCCGGAGCACGACCGCCTCGCTCTGCGTGCCGAGCTCGCTCGGGGTGATCCGCACCTCGAGACTCTCTTGGTTCCCCACGAGGACGACCGGATGAGCCGGCGTGCTCGTGGCATCGAGGATCTGGCCACGGGTCGGGTTGGTGTACGCCGTCCGGATCGACTGGGCGTGGGCCTCCTTGTTGAAACCCTGCGTCGCGAGCACCTGGAGGAACCACAGCCGCGTGGAGAGCGCGAGGAACATCACCACCACGAGCAGCGCCAAGACCCGCAGGCGAGACGTGGCTTTGTCCATCTACAGGCGCACCACCTTGCGCGGTCGGGATCCCTCGATGATGCGACGCAGCAGCGGGGAAAGGATGGGGGTGAGGATGGCGTTGTACAGCGCGGTGAGCAACGCGACCTTCACAGCGTACGTGATGCTCGCCTCGAACTGCCCCAGCAGGAATGTGACGATCTCGTAGAAAGCCACGCCGAGCGCGGTCGCGATCGCGACGACGATCGTGGGCACCAGCGGCGACGGCGAGACGATGTACTGCCGCGCCATCCCGACGGTGTACCCCAGGAGCGTCAAGGTGAGCGCGGTGATCCCCTTGGGTTGATCCAGGAACATGTCCTGGGCCAGGCCCGCGGTGAACCCGACGAGCGCGCCCTCGTTCGGGCCCTCCTGGAGCGCGACCAAGATCGTGACGAGATACAGCAGCTCGGGTCGCACGCCGAGCAGCCGCAGCTGCGAGAAAACCGTGGACTGCAACAGCACGGCGGTGATGATGATCGCCGCGAGGGCGAGGACGCGCCGCATCAGCCGCCGGTCCCGTCGGCGGTCTGCAGCACCATCACTGTCTCGAGCGAGGAGAAGTCCACGGCGGGGCTGATCGACACCTGATCGTCGGGCTGCACCCCTTCATACCAGCTCGAGACCGTGCCGATCAGGATGTTCGGAGGGAAACGGCCGTGCTGGTCGCCGATGTGGTAACTCACCGTGAACACGGACTCCGCCGTGCCGGACGGCGGGAACTTCGTCCCCGCCGGGATGTCTTGCATCGTGAGGTCCTGGATCCCGTTGCCCTGCACGAGGCCGGTTTCTCCGGAGGTCCCGAGCTTGCCGGCGACGCTGAACGCCGGGTCGATCAACAGGCGGACGTCGGCGGAGTTCGACGTCACCGAGACCACGATGCCGACGAGGCGCGCCCCGTCCTGGCTCCCGGTCACGACCGGCTGGTTCTCCTTGATCCCGGCGTCGGAGCCCTGGTCGATCGTGATCGTGTAGGAGAAGTTCGACGGGCTGGTGGCGATCACGACCGCCGGCACTGCGGTCGGGTAGAGGGTCTTGAGATGCAGCTGATCGAGGAGTTCCTGGTTCTGCTGCTCGATCTGGGCGGTCGCGGCGAGCCGGGCCTGAACGTCGGCGAGCTGGGTCTTCAGGTCCGCGTTCTCCCTGGACAGGGTCGGCAGGTGGGCCAGCCCGGAGAAGAAGTCCCCGACCGGGTGGGTCGCGTTCGTCACGGCCTCCTGGAGCGGGGCCATGAAGGTGTGCGCCGCCCGGCCCATGTCGGCCAGCGGCCCGGAATCCCCTTCTCGGTAGTCGACGGTGATGATCGCGAGGGACGCCACCACCAGGCCGACGACCAGCAGGCGGGTGTTCCTGGGTCCCGAGCGCGCCGCCACGCGCCTACCGCCGGTGGGTCGAGCTCACCAAGACGCGCTGGAGGACCTCGAACTCCTCGAGGCACTTCCCGGAGCCGAGCACGACCGCCTGCAGCGGGGTGTCGGAGATGCGCACGGCCATGCCGGTCTCGTGGCGGAGCCGCTTGTCGAGCCCGCGCAGCAGCGCCCCACCGCCGGTGAGGACGATCCCGCGGTCCATGATGTCGGCCGCGAGCTCGGGGGGCGTCCGGTCCAGCGTCGTCTTGATCGCGTCGATGATCGCGTTCACCGGCTCTTCGATCGCGCGCCGCACTTCCTCGGCAGCTGATCGTGATCGTCTTCGGCAGGCCGGTCACGAGGTCGCGGCCCTTGATCTCGGCGACGAGCTCCTCGGGCATCGGGAACACCGACGCGATCGCAAGCTTGATCGCTTCCGCGGTCCGCTCACCGAGCAGCAGCGAGTACTCCTTCTTGACGTGTTGGATGATCGACTCGTCGAGCTCGTCGCCGCCGATGCGGATCGACGTCGACGTGACGATCCCGCCGAGCGAGATCACCGCGACCTCGGTCGTGCCGCCACCGATGTCGACCACCATGTTGCCGGTCGGTTCGTGGATCGGCAGGCCGGCGCCGATCGCGGCGGCCATCGGCTCCTCGATGATGTAGGCGCGGCGGCTGCCGGCGGCGATCGTCGCTTCCTCGACGGCGCGCTGTTCCACCCCGGTGATGCCGCTCGGCACGCACACGACGACGCGCGGCTTCGCGAGCAGGCGGCGCTTGTGCACCCGCTGGATGAAGTAACGGAGCATCTTCTCGGTCACGTCGAAGTCGGCGATCACGCCGTCCTTCAGCGGCCGCACGGCTTGGATGTGGCTCGGCGTGCGCCCGATCATCCGCTTCGCCTCTGCGCCGACGGCGAGCACGGTGCCGGTCAGGGTGTTGATCGCGACCACGGAGGGCTCGTTGAGCACCACGCCGCGGCCTCGCACGTAGACAAGCGTGTTCGCGGTTCCAAGATCGACCGCCATATCGCGGCCAAGGAACCCGAGAACCCCTTCCGTCCCTTGGGAAGATCGGGACGTAGGGGAAGGAGCGCGCTGCACCCGTTCGGCCATGGGAACCAGGTCATTCAACAGGACGCGCGTCGCGGCTGGCAACCTGACGGCGCGTTCGTGACGCCACCGTCACAGCCGGCGGTAGTCTCCGACACCGTGAACACGGCGGTGTTGTTTCCGGGGCAGGGGTCTCAGTCGATCGGGATGGCCGACGCGTGGGCGACGCATCCGGCGGGCGCAGCGGTGCTCGATGCAGCATCCGAGGCCCTCGGCCGCTCGATCGTCGAGGGTTGCCGTGACGAGGAAGCCCTGAGGACGACGGACTTCGTCCAGCCCGCGCTGCTCGCCTGCGACGTGGCCGCATTCCGGGTGCTCCAGGCTCACGGGCTCACCGACGTGGCCGGTGTGGCGGGCCATTCGCTCGGCGAGTTCGCCGCGTTGGTGGCGGCCGACGCCGTGGTCCTCACCGACGCGCTGGAGCTCGTCGTGGTGCGGGGCGACGCGATGCAGCGCGCCGGCGAGGAGCGGCCGGGCGCGATGGTGGCGTTGCTCGGCCTCGACGCCGACGCGGCGGACGCGATGTGCGCGGCCGCGCGCGACGGCGACGAGCTCGTCGTCGCGAACCGCAACTCTCCCGTGCAGTCGGTCGTGAGCGGGTCGGTCACCGCGATCGAGCGGCTCGAGGCGTCAGCGAAGGATGCGAAGGTGCGCGCGGTGCGCCTGCCGGTCGCGGGCGCGTTCCACTCCGAGCTGATGCGACCCGCCGTGCAGCCGGTGCTCGACGTCCTCGCGAGGATCGACATGTCCGACCCCGTGTTCCCGATCGCGGAGAACGTGACCGGCGAACTCGTCACCGACGCGGCGACGCTGCGCGAGCTCCTCGGCCGCCAGGTCGTGTCGGCGGTGCGATGGGACGACGGCATCCGCAGCCTCGCCGCCGCCGGCGTCACGCGCTTCGTCGAGGCCGGGCCCGGCGACGTGCTCACCAAGCTGATGAAACGGATCGATCCGGCGCTCACCGGCTATCACTGTGGGCTCGCCCGACGACGTCGCAGCGGTCGTCGCCTGAGGCAGGGCGTTCCGATATCCTCGGGCCCGTGACCAGGTACGCCACCATCACGGGCGTCGGGTCCGTCCTTCCTCCTCACAGGGTTCCGAACTCGTGGTTCGAGGACAAGGTGGACACGACGGACGCGTGGATCCGGGAGCGCACGGGCATCGAGGCCCGCCACTTCGCCGACGACGGGGTCGTGACCTCCGATCTCGCGGTCGAGGCGGCCACCCGCGCCCTGGAGACCGCCGGCATCTCCGGGGCCCAGGTCGACCTGATCGTGTGCGCGACCGTCACCGGCGACACACCCTTCCCCTCGACCGCCGTGTGGGTGCAGCAGAAGCTCGGTCTGTCGTGCCCGGCCTTCGACGTGAACGCGGCGTGCGCCGGGTTCTCCTACGCGCTCGCGACCGCCACCGGGTTCGTCGAGGGAGGGATCGCCGACACCGTGCTGCTGATCGGCGCCGAGGTGTTCAGCCGGATCCTCGACTTCACCGACCGGCAGACCTGCATCCTGTTCGGCGACGGCGCCGGCGCCGCGATCGTGCAGGCCGCCGACCGTCCCGGGATCGAAGGCACCGTGCTCGGCGCCGACGGGTCCGCGGCCGAGATCTTGATCTTGCCCGGCGGCGGTTCCCGCGAACCCGCGACCCCGGACACGGTCGCCGCGAGCCGGCACCGAGTCTTCATGCCGAACGGCCGCGAGGTGTTCAAGCGTGCGGTGACCGAGATGGCGGCGTCGTGCCGCGAGGTCTTGGAGAAGAACGGACACACCACCGACGACGTCGACCTGCTGATCCCCCACCAGGCGAACGCCCGGATCATGAGCGCGGTCGCCGAGCGGCTGCACATCCCGCCCGACAAGGCGGTGATCGACGTCGCCGAGGTCGGCAACACGTCGGCGGCTTCGATCCCGATCGCGCTCGACCGCGCCTACCGCGCCGGCCGGATGCACGAGGGCGACCTCGTCGTGTTCACCTCGTTCGGCGCCGGGCTCACGTGGGGCGCGACGGCGATGCGCTGGACGCTGCCTCCGTCGATGCCGGAAGGGGCCGTGTGACCTCGAAGGTCGCGGTGGTCACCGGCGGGTCCCGCGGGATCGGCCGCGCGTGCGCGGTCGCGCTCGCCGGGTCGGGCTGGACCGTGGCGATCGGGTACCGGACGAACGAGCACGACGCGAAGGAGACGTTGGAGGCGCTGGAGGCGACCGGCACCCCGGGCCTCGCGGTCAACCTCGACGTCACCGACGAGGCGAGCATCGCCGAGGCGTTCCGGCGCGTGTCCGACGAGGCCGGGCACGTGACGGGCCTCGTGAACAACGCCGGGTACTCGAAGGACGGCCTGCTGCTCCGATACCCGATGGACGTGTACCAGCAGACGATGGACGTGAACCTGCGCGGCGCGTTCCTGTGCGCGAGCGCGGCGCTCCGCGGGATGCTCCGCGAGAAGTGGGGCCGGATCGTGAACGTGTCCAGCGCGGTCGCGCTGCACGGCAACGCCGGCCAGACCGTGTACGCAGCGACCAAGGCCGGGCTCGTCGGCATGACCAAGTCGCTCGCCCGCGAGGTCGCGCCCAAGGGCGTGACGGTCAACGCGATCTGTCCCGGGCTGCTCGACACCGACATGACCTCGCACCTGGACGATCAGGCGCGCGCCTACTACATCGAGCAGACGCCGTTGCAGCGGCCCGCCCGGCCCGAGGAGGTGTCCTCCGTGGTGCGCTTCCTGATGTCGGAGGAGGCGTCGTACGTGAACGGCGCCGTGATCCCGGTGGACGGAGGCCTCACCGCGTAACGGGCGTGGCGGCGGCCGGGCCGCTACCCTTGGGAACCGCACACGACCATGACCAGCACGAACGCCGAGAAGATAGATAGAAGACACGGACAAAGAGGAGGAACCGCGACATGACCGACCGCGCCGAGATCGAGACCCGCGTCCGCAAGGTGCTCGCCGAGCAGCTCGCCGTCGACGAGGCCCAAGTCGTGCCCGACGCGCGCTTCGCCGAGGACCTGAACGCCGACTCGCTCGACCTGGTGGAAGCCGTGCTCGCCCTCGAGGAGGAGTGGGACATCGAGATCCCCGAGGACGAGATGGAGCAGATCAAGACCGTCGGCGCCGCCGTCGACATGGTCTCGACGAAGCTCGGGGTGAGCTGAGCACACCGTGAGCGAGCGTCGACGCGTCGTCATCACCGGGATCGGGCCGGTCACACCGGTCGGCACCGGCGTCGACGACTTCTGGACGGGGCTCACCTCCGGCCGCAACGGCGTCCGCGCGATCACCCGCTTCGACACCGCCGACCTGCCGGTGAAGTTGGCCGGCGAGGTCGACGGCTTCGATGCCGCCGACTACCTGGACGCCAAGGAAGCCCGGCGCACCGACCCCTTCACCCACTACGCGATCTCGGCGGCGTCCCTGGCCTGGACCGACGCCGGCACCCCGGAGATCGTCTCGGAGCGCGGCGGTGTGATCTTCGCCACCGGCATCGGCGGGATCCAGACGCTGCTCCAGCAGCACCTGGTGCTGCTCGAGAAGGGCCCGAACCGTGTGTCGCCGTTCATGGTGCCGATGCTGATGGCGAACGCCGCGGCGGGGCACCTCGCGATGCGCTTCGGACTGACCGGGCACAACATGGCCACGCTGTCGGCCTGCGCCTCGTCGAACCACGCGCTCGGCGAGGGCATGCGCCTGATCCGCGACGGCTACCTCGACCTGTGCGTCGTCGGTGGCTCCGAGGCGGCCACCCACCCCCTGACGGTCGCAGCGTTCTCGCAGATGACGGCGCTCACGAAGAACCCCGACCCCGACTCCGCCTCGCGGCCGTTCGACGCGGCCCGCGACGGCTTCGTGCTGTCCGAGGGCGGCGCCTCGCTGATCCTCGAGTCCGAGGAGCACGCGCGGGCGCGCGGCGCGCGGATCTACTGCGAGGTCGCCGGGTACGGCGCCTCCGACGACGCGCACCACATCACGGCGCCCGATCCCGAAGGGCTCGGGGGCGACGCTCGCGATGCGCTGGGCGCTGCGCGACGCCGGCGCCGAGCCCGCCGACGTCTCCTACATCAACGCGCACGGCACCTCGACCCAGTTGAACGACGCGTCGGAGACCGTCGCGATCAAGGCGGCGCTCGGCGATGAGCACGCGCACCGGGTCGCGATCTCCTCGACGAAGTCGATGACCGGGCACATGCTCGGCGCCGCCGGCGCCGTCGAGGGCGCCGCGTGCGCGCTCGCGATCGCGAACGGCCGGATCCCCCCGACGATCCACTACGCGACGCCCGACCCCGACTGCGACCTGAACGTCACGCCGAACGAGGCACGTGACCTCGAGGTCACCCTCGCGCTGTCGAACTCGTTCGGGTTCGGCGGGCAGAACGCGTGCGTCGCGTTCCGCGCGCTCGACGGCTAGCTCGCCGGTCTCAGTCCTCGAACGAGCGGAACCACGATCCCCCGTTGAACTCGGCGACGACCGCGTTGCCGCGCGCGCCGTTGCCGAGGAACCGGATCCGGCGCGGGTCGCGCTCGGCACCGGCGGCGAACCACCCGTCGGCGAGCGGCACGAGCTCCTCGTCTTCGGCGTCGTCGCTGGCGGCGTTCGGCCACGAGATCGCGAGGGCGCCCTTGCGCGCGACCACCCGCAGCGTCGGCGCCCACGGATCGTTGCTCCGGTAGAACCCGGTGTAGCGCAACCACTCCTCGGGGACCGGGCTCGGCTCCGGGCCCGCGTAGCGCTCCGACCGGAACCACGTGCCCCCGTGGAACGCCTCCACGACGGTGCCTTCGGCGTCGCGTGCGAAGAGCAGCGCGTACCGCTCGAGCGCCTCGTGTGGCACGAGGAACCCGTCGCCCGGCCCGGCGAGCGGGTCGCGCTCCAGCATGACCGTGACGGGGCCCGCGTCCAGGCGGAGCCCCTCGCGCTCGGCCTCGACCTCGAAGACGCGGCCGTCCTCGCCGGTGTACGTCCCCGCGTAGTCGGCGGCGTTCGCGATCGTGGTGGGCGAGGGTGGGATGACGCGCCTCGGGAAGCTCCTCACCCGCCAGCGCCGCGCGCACGCACGCGAACGCCGAGCGCACGAGCCGCCGGAGCCCTTCGCCGTAGCCGTTCTGCAGCACGATGCACCCGAGCCCGTCGGCCGGCGAGACCGCGAACAGCGCCGTGTAGCCGACCATCCCTCCGGAGTGCGCGATCCACGTGACCCCGTCGAACGTTTCGGACCACAGGCCGTACCCGTAGGTCCCGCCTTCGTCGTCGGACACCCGCTGCTCGATCCAGGCGTCGAAGCTCTCCTCGCTCAGCATCCGCTGCCCGTCGTGACCGGGCACGTCGCCCCGGGCGAGGAACAGCCGCCCGTAGGCGCTCATGTCGAGCACGTTGGAGATGATCGAGCCGTCGGCCGTGTTGCTGATGATCCGGTGCGCCGGCACGAGCGGATGTCGCAGCTGCACCGGCCGGTCGGTGAACAGCGGCTCGTAGCCGACCGCGACGTCCTGGTACGTGGCGTCGTCGATCACGCCGCCCGAGTCGCGCATCCCGAGCGGTCCGAGCACGCGCGTGCGCAGCAGCTCGTGGACCGGCTCGCCCGTCACCTCCTCGAGGCACGCGCCGACCACCTTCCACCCGTCGTTCGAGTACAGCCAGCGCTCCCCCGGCTTGGTCGTCGCCGGGTTCGTCTTGAGGCGGTGCAGCGCGCCGGGACCGGTCGGCGCGTCCTCCGTGCCGACGAGCAGGCCGGCGGTGTGGGTCATCAGATCGTGCATCGTGATCGGTCCGAACGGCTCCGGGAGCTCGAGCCACGGCAGGATCTCGTTGACCGACACGTGCAGGTCCAACCGGCCCGCGGCCACCTCCTGCAGCACGATCATCGCCGCGAACGACTTCGAGATCGACCCGATGTGGAACCGCGTCTCGGGGCGGACGGGCGTGCCGGCGGCGACGTCGGCGAGCCCGCGACACACGACGCCGAGGACCTCTTCCCGATCGGTCACCGCGAGCGCGAGGCCGGCGCTGTGCGAGACCTCGAGGTGATGCTCGGCCGATGCGCCGATCCGTTCGAACGCCGCTTCGAGCCCGGCCACGCGCGCTATCCGAAGAAGAGCTTCAGCTCGCGCTCGGCCGACGCCGGCGAGTCGGAACCGTGGACGATGTTCTCGCCGATCTCGGTGGCGAAGTCGCCGCGGATCGAGCCCGGCGGCGCCTCGACGGGGTTCGTCGGACCCATCAGCGTGCGCCAGCAGGTGATCGCGTCCTCGCCGGTGATCTTCGCGACGACGACCGGCCCGCCCGTGATGAAATCGACGAGCTCCCCGAAGAACGGCTTCTCGCGATGCTCGCCGTAGTGCTCCTCGGCCACGCCGCGCTCGATCGTCCGCAGGTCGAGCTCCTCGATCGTGAGGCCCTTGGACTCGACGCGCCGGATGACCTCCCCGATCAGGCCGCGGCGCACGCCGTCGGGTTTCACGATCAGCAGGGTCGATTCGATCGCCATCGGTGGGAAGGACTCCTTCGGTCGGGTCGGACGCATGGGACGGGTGGATCGGGTTGGAGCAGTGTACCCACGCCGCATGCGCGCCCGTATCCCCGTCGGCTACGGTCGGTCCTTCGACCGAAGGGGGAACCGGTGGAGATCAAGCCCGGCATGTTCGTCTCGCGCGCAACGACCGAGGACTGGGAAGCCGACCCCGAGGTCCCCGGGTCGACGATGCACGAGCTCGTCCACGACGGGCCGATCTGGGCCGGGATGACGCGGGTCGACGACGCGCCCGAGCCGATGACCTGGACGCCCGAGCAGCGGGAGGTCCTGATCGTGCTCGAGGGCGGCGTCCGGATCGAGTTCGCCGACGGCACCGACGTCGAGCTCGGCGTCGGCGACCTCGCGACGATCCCCGCCGGGATGACGACGACCTGGCACGTCACGACCCCGTTCAAGGAGATGTGGGTCCTGGCGGAAGCCTGAACCGCCGATCAGGCGCGGGCGAGCACCCGCTTGGCGTCCCCCACCGTGAACAAGCTCCCCGCGACGAGCACGAGGTCGCCCCGTCCGGCCGTGGCGCGGGCCGCGCCCACCGCGTCGGCGACCGACGGCCACACCTCGACGGTGGCCGAGCTCGCGGCCCGCGCCACCCGCGCCACCTCCTCGGGCTCGGCGGAGCGGACGCTGTCGTTGCGCGTCGCGTGGACGACGTCGGCGATCGCCGCGAGCGGACGCACGACCCCCTCGACGTCCTTGTTCGCGCTCACGGCGAGCACGACGTGCAGCCGCTCCCACCGGAAGAACTCTCCGAGCGCTTCGGCCAGCGCCTCGGCACCCGCCGGGTTGTGCGCGCCGTCGAGCACGATCGCGGGTTCGTGCGCGACCACCTCGAGCCGGCCGGGGGTGCGCAGCGCAGCGAGCCCCTCGTGGAGCACGGCCTCGTCGAGGGCGGCGCCGGTGAGCGCCTCGAACGCGACGGCGCCGGCGGCGGCGTTGCGCGCCGCGTAGCGGCCGAACACCGGCACGTACAGGTCCTCGTAGGTCGCACGCGGGGTCCGCAGACCGAACGCCTGGCCTCCCACGGCGATCAACGGGTCGAGCACCTCCCAGTCGTCGCCCTCCCGCAGGAGCGTCGCGCCGACCTCGCGCGCGCGCGTCGCGGAGCACCTCCTCCGCGGCAGGGTCCTGCTCGCGGATCGCCGCGACCTTGCCCTCCTTGAGGATCCCCGCCTTCTCGGTCGCGATGTCGGCGAGCGTCGGGCCGAGCTCCGCGACGTGGTCCATCCCGATCGGGGTGATCACGGCCGCGTCGCCGGCGATCACGTTCGTCGCGTCCCACGATCCGCCCATCCCGACCTCGAAGACGCCGAGCTGGACGGGCTTGTCGGCGAACCACAGGAACGCGAGCCCCGTGATCGCCTCGAAGTAGGTCAGCTCCCCCATCCCCTGCCCGTCGATCACCTCGAGGTAGGGCTCCAGGTGTTCCCACTCCTCGGCGAAGGCGGCGTGCGACATGTCCTGCCCGCACACCGAGAACCGCTCCGTCAGGTCGACGAGGTGCGGCGAGAGATAAAGGCCGGTGGACAATCCGCTCGCGCAGGCGATCGAGGCGGCGGCACGCGCCGCGGTCGACTTGCCGTTCGTGCCGGTGACGTGGATCGTCGGGTACGTGCGCTCCGGATGGTCAAGGTAGTTGACCAATGCCTGGATCCGCTCGATCGACGGCCCCGGCATGTGCTCCGGCTGCCGCGCGTCGAGGTGCGCGAGCGCCTCTTCGTACCGCATCAGCCGGCGGCGGAGAGCCCGCCCAGCTCGACCTCGACGCTGCGCTCGGCCGTCTCGACGAGCTCGAGCGACTCGATCGCGCCCGCCTCACAGAGGTCGCCGCGCGCGAGCTCGATCCGATCGAGGTCCGCACGGGGCGCGTGGACCACGACCCGGGCCGCGGGCACCTTGAGCGAGACCTTCGCCAGCGCCTTCTCCTTGCGCACCTCGCGCAGGACCCACGCGGTGACCGCGAAGACCTCCGGGTCGCCGTCGTCGGCGCCCGCGAGCTCCTCGGGCTCGGGCCAGGCGCTCCGATGGATCGAGCCCTCGCGCCACCACGACCAGACCTCTTCGGTCACGTAGGGCAGGAACGGCGCGAACGCGCGCAGCTGCACGTCGAGGGCCCGTCGGAGCGCGGCGACCGCGCTGGCCGCGCCCGCGCCGTCGCCGTAGGCCCGCTGCTTCACGAGCTCCAGGTAGAAGTCGGTGAAGCTCCAGAAGAACCGCTCCAACAGGTCGAGCGCCCGCGCGTGCTCGTAGTCCTCGAACGCCGCTGTCGCCTCGTGGAGCACACCTCGCAGCGTCACGAGCATCGCTCGGTCGAGCTGCTCCGTCGGCTCCCCCGGGTCGGCCTCGAAGCTCAGCACGAAGCGCGAGGCGTTCAAGATCTTGATCGCGAGGCGCCGGCCGACCTTGATCTTTTGCTCGTCGATCGCCGCGTCGTAGCCGAGCCGCGCGCTCGCCGCCCAGTACCGCACCGCGTCGGACGAGTGCCGCTCGAAGATCTCGGTCGGCACGACGACGTTGCCCTTGGACTTCGACATCTTCTTGCGGTCCGGGTCGAGGATGAACCCGCTGATCGCGGCGTTCGTGAACGGCAGGGAGTCGTGCTCCAGGTGCGCGCGGAGCACCGTGTAGAACAGCCACGTCCGGATGATGTCGTGCGCCTGTGGGCGCAGGTCCATCGGGAACAGGCGCGCGAACAGGTCGGGGTCGACCTCCCAGCCGGCCGCGATCTGTGGCGTCAGCGACGAGGTCGCCCACGTATCCATGATGTCGGGGTCGCCGGTGAACCCGCCCGGCGCGTCGCGCTGGTCCGGCGTGTAGCCGGGCGGCACATCGACCTGCGGATCGATCGGCAACGCGGCTTCATCTGCCGGGATCGGATCGTCGAGGTCGGGCTCGCCGTCCGCGTCGAGCCGGTACCACACCGGGAACGGCACGCCGAAGTACCGCTGGCGGCTGATCGCCCAGTCCTGGTTCAGCCCCTCGACCCACGACGTGAAGCGACCGCCCATGAACGCCGGGTGCCATGCGATCTGATGACCGCGCTCGAGCAGCGCGTCCCTGAACCGGAGCGTCTGCACGAACCACTGCCGGCTGCTGATCACCTCGAGCGGCCGATCGCCCTTCTCGTAGAACTTGACGACGTGGCGAACGGGTTCGGGGTCGCCGACCAGCGCGCCCACGTGACGCAACATCTCGGTGATCCGCCTCCGCGCCTGCTTGGATGCCTTGCCGGTGAGCTCGGCCATCGCGCCGTTGGCCGCGTCGGGGTCGCGCGACTCCCAGCCGGGCTCGCCGAAGCGGCCGGGGGCGAGCGTGCCGTCGCGGCGGATGACGACCCGCGCCGGCAGGCCGAGTTCACGCCACCAGGTCACGTCGGTGATGTCGCCGAACGTGCAGATCATCGCGATGCCGGTCCCCTTCTCGGGGTCGGCGAGCTCGTGCGCCACGACCGGCACGGGCACCCGGAACAGCGGCGTCAACACCGTCGAGCCGACGAGCGATGCATACCGCTCGTCGCCGGGGTGCGCGACGAGCGCGACGCACGCCGGGATGAGCTCCGGCCGCGACGTCTCGATCTCGATCGTGCCGGCCCCGTCCTCGCGGTCGAAGGCGATCCGGTGGTACAGGCCGTCGATCTCGCGGTCCTCGATCTCGGCCTGCGCCACGGCGCTTCGGAAATCGACGTCCCACAGCGTCGGCGCCTCGGCCTTGTACGCGAGCCCCGCCCGCAGCATCCGAAGGAACCCGATCTGCGAGATCCGCCGGGCGCGCTCCCCGATCGTCGTGTACACGTAGGTCCAGTCGACCGACGCGCCGAGCCTGCGGAAGAGGTCCTCGAACGACTTCTCGTCCTCGATCGTCAAGCTGCTCGCAGAGCTCGATGAAGTTGCCCCGCGAGACCGGAACCGGATGGTCGGTCGGTCGCTCCAGCGTCGTGACGTCGAAGCCCGGGTCGTACGGCAGCGTCGGGTCGCACCGCACGCCGAAGTAGTTCTGCACCCGGCGCTCGGTCGGCAGGCCGTTGTCGTCCCACCCGATCGGATAGAAGACCTCGAAGCCGCGCATCCGCTTGAACCGCGCCATCAGGTCGGTGTGCGTGTAGCTCTCGACGTGGCCGAGGTGCAGCGCGCCGCTCACGGTCGGCGGGGGCGTGTCGATCGCGTAGATCTGATCGCGGGTCTTCGTGCGATCGAACCGGTACGTGCCCGAGGCCTCCCACCATTCACCCCACTTGGCCTCCAGACCGTCGAGCGATGGCTTCTCGGGCACCTGCATAGGAGCTTGAGTGTACGGAACCCGTCGTTGCTCGTTGGCCGCCTAGACTCGCGCCGTGGTCACGTGCGGAACTTGCGGCGCACGCGTGTCCGACGACGCGCGGTTCTGCCCGTCATGTGGGACGGCGCTCGGCCGCCGATGCCCCACGTGCGGTGCCGCGGTGGGCGACGACGACCGATTCTGCGCGAACTGTGGCGCAACCCTCGGGCATTCGGCGACGGCCTCTGGTTCCGAACGGAAGCTCGTCACGGTCCTGTTCGCCGACGTCACCGGCTCGACCCAGCTCGGCGAGCAGCTCGATCCCGAGCAGCTGCGAGCCGTGATGGACGCGTACTTCTCGGCGATGCGGACCGAGATCGAGGCTGAGGGTGGCACGGTCGAGAAGTTCATCGGCGACGCCGTGATGGCGGCGTTCGGCGCTCCGCTCGCCCACGAGGACGACGCTGCGCGGGCGCTCCGGGCGGGTCTCCGCATGCTGGCTCGACTTCCCGACGTGAACCGCGATCTGGAGCCTGCGTACGGGGTACGCCTGCAGATCCGGATCGGCGTGCACAGCGGCGAGGTGCTCGCAGCGGTCGACCCCGAGCCGGGCGAGGCGATGGTGACGGGTGACGCCGTGAACGCTGCGGCGCGCCTCCAGACCGCAGCAGAGCCTGGCGAGCTTCTTGCCTCCGAGCGGACCGTCGCCGCTGCGCGTGGATTCGTCGTCGAGGATCGCGGCTCGTTCGAGCTGAAGGGCAAGCAGGAGGGCGTGCGCGCGTTCGTGGTGCTCGAAGAATCAGGTGGACCGACGCGCGGCCTGCCCGGGTTCCACGCGCCCATGGTCGGCCGTGACACGGAGCTCGATCTGCTGCAGAGCGTCTACGAGCGAGCCGCCCGAGAGCGCAAGCCGCACCTGGTGACGATCTACGGCGAGGCCGGTGTCGGGAAGTCTCGACTGAGCCGCGAGTTCCTCGAGTGGTCGTCATCGCGCGAGACGGCACCGATCACCCTCGCCGGGCGGTGTCTCCCCTACGGCGACGGCATCACCTACTGGCCGCTCGCGGAGATCCTCAAGACGCACGCGAGCATCCTCGACTCCGACCCGACCGATCTCGCGATCGAGAAGGTGCGCAAGTCGGGTCGGGACCTGCTGACCCTCGAGGTCTCCGCCGACCCTTCGCGCGCGACGGCGGCCCTCGCCTACACGATCGGCCTGCAGGATCCAGACATCTCGTTCGTGGATCTCGACCCCAAGGACGTGCGCGCCGAGGTCCACGCCGCGTGGCGATCGTTCTTCACGGCGCTCGGCGAACGCGGGCCGGTCGTCGTCGTGGTCGAGGACATCCACTGGGCCGACCCCGCGCTGCTCGATCTGCTGGAAGAGTTGACCGATCGGGTGGCGGGGCCGGTTCTGTTCCTGTGTCCATCGCGGCCGGACCTCATCGCGACGCGACCGGGCTGGGGCGGCGGCCGGCGCAACACGTCGTCGGTCGCCCTCGATCCGCTCACCGCCGAGGAATCCGACGAGCTGATACGAGCACTCCTGGCGGTCGACGACCTGCCCCCATCGGTGCACGACCGGATCCTCGAGCGCGCCGAGGGCAATCCGTTCTTCCTCGAGGAGATCGTCCGACGGCTGGTCGACGGCGGCCTGATCGAACACGTCGGCGACCGCTGGCGCGCGACCGAGGGCATCGAGGAGGTGGAGATCCCCGACACGGTGCAGGCGGTCCTTGCAGCGCGGATCGACCTCCTGGAGGCAACGGATAAGCGGATCGCGCAGGCCGCAGCCGTGGTCGGCCGGGTGTTCTGGCCGGGTCCCGTCGCCGGCCTCACCGGCGCCGAGCCGGCCGATCTGGACGACGCGCTGCGCAGGCTCGAGGATCGCGAGCTCGTGTTGTCTCGCCCGGGCTCGTCGCTCGCGGGCCAGCCCGAATACATCTTCAAGCACGTCCTCACTCGCGACGTCGCGTACGAGTCACTCCCGCGGAAGGAGCGTGCACGGGCGCACGCCACGGTTGCGGCCTGGCTGGAACGCACCGCCGGCGACCGTGCGGTCGAGTTCGCAGAGGTACTCGCGTACCACTACGGGACGGCCGCGGGACTCGAACGCGATGCCGGTCCCGCAACCGACCCGGCGCTTCGCCGATCGGCGCTCGAGTGGCTGCAGCGGGCGTCGGAAGACGCCCGCCGCCGGTTCGTCGTGAAGAAAGCCGAGCGCCTCGCAGAGGAAGCGCTCAGCTTCGCGACCGACCCTCTCGAGCGCGTCGGCGCGCTGACGACGCTCGCCGAGGCGTTCTTCACCGACTACCTCGGCGACCTCGCGTGGCGATACTTCAGCGAGGCAGCGACCATGCGGGCCTCGGTCGACCCGCCGGACGGCCGAGCTCGTCGCATATCTCGCCGCCCGCGCGTGCGACGTGACGATCCGGTGGCCGGGGTCGATGACGTCGGTCCCGACCGAGACCGAGGTCCGTGCGGTGCTCGACCTCGGGTTCGCGAACGTCCCGCCCGGCGACAGCGAGGAACGGATCCGCCTGCTCGGGGTGCGCGCCGGGTGGCCCTTCACGTTCCCGATGGCCCAAGGTGATGAGCTCGAGGCGTATGTGACGGCCGGGCTCGAGGCGGCCGATATGGCGATCCGGCTCGGCATGCCCAACCTCGCGAGCGGGGTGCTCGACAATGCGGCGGCGGCAGGGGCCGCCGTGGGCGACTACTCGAAGGTGCAGCCCATCTGGCAGCGCCGGCGTGACGTGATCCCGAACGTGACGGATGTGTTCGAGATCGGCGACTTCTGGGCCATGGGCGGATGGGTGTACTACGCGATCGCCGACTATCCGAGCGCGCTCCGATGCCTCGACGCGGGACTCGACGCGATCGCGACCATCGGCGCGAACAACCTCAACGTGCACATCAGCTCTTGGAAGGTCGCGACGCTGCACCGGACCGGCGTATGGGACGAGGCGCTCACGTTGTACACGCACATCCGCGACACCCTGGACGACCGCCGGGATCAACCGCCGTACTTCGCGGCGCACGCCTACGGCGCCGCCGGACAGATCCACGCGTCGCGCGGAGACGTCGCGCGGAGCGATCAGATCGTGCAGATCATCGCCCCGCTGATGTCGCCCGCATCCGCCCGCCTGTATCCCTGGCTGCTTCGCTTGCACGTCATGCGGGGCGAGCTCGACGCTGCCCGGGCGCTCGAGCGGCCCACCGCATGGCGGGTGCATGCGACCGAGACCTACGAGGCGGAGAGCGAGCGCGCGTGGGCGATCCGCGATCCGAACGGATCCGAGCTCGTCGGCGAGATGCGCTCGCATGCCGCGGAAACGGGCGCGCCCTCGGCAGAAGCGTTCGCCGAACGACTCGCCGGACGTCTCGCGGCGGCCGACGGCGACCACGGCGGCGCCCGCCGGAACCTCGCCCAGGCGATCGCCGTGTTCGAGCGGCTCGGGGCTCCATGGGAGCGTGCTGTGACCCTCATCGACCTCGGCCGATCGCAGACGGCGGAAGGCGATCGCGACGAGGGGCGCGCGGCGTGGATCGATGCGCGTGCGACGTTCGAGCGACTCGGCGCCGTACGCGACCTCGCGACCGTCGACGCGCTACTGGCTGGGTGAAGGCGACGGCGTGGTCTTGGTGAACGTCAGGGCGGCGGCGCCGCCCGTCAGGTGCAGGGTCGCCCCCGCGACCTCGTAGGCGGTCGAGCCCTCGAGGGCGCGGAGGTAGGCGGACTCCAGCGCCATCACGGGCTGCTCGCATGCCATCGCGGTCGAGCGGAAGGGCCCGAACGAGATCGTGCCGCCGATCGCCTGGAAGCTCGCCCCGTAGGTGTTGCACCCGGAGGACCCGCCCACTTGGTCGCCCTCGAAACGGAGGTCGATATGTACGTCCGGGGTCACCTTCGCGACGAGCGAGCCGAGCGACGCATCGTCGAGGACCCAGTCGATGCCCTCGAGGCCCACGGGCTGCGCCGGCGAGGAGTTCGTCGGGGCCGTCGAGCACGCGACGGCGACGAGGAGGAGCGTCGCGGTGGCGAGGGCGATCAGGCGGTGCGCTGCTGGCGTTCGCGCGATTTCTTCGTCTCGCGCGGCACGAGCGTCGGGTTCACGCCGGTGAGCACCACGTCGCGATCCACCAAGCACTTCGTCACGTCCTCACGGGAGGGCAGCTCGTACATCACGTTGAGCAGCACCTCTTCCATGATCGCCCGCAGGCCGCGGGCGCCGGTCCCCCGCTGGATCGCCTGCTCGGCGATCGCCCGAAGCGCCTCGTCGGTGAACTCCAGCTCGACCCCGTCGAACTCGAAGAACTTCTTGTACTGCTTCACGTACGCGTTCCGCGGCTGGGTCAAGATGTCGACCAGGGCGTCCTCGTCGAGGTTGTTCACGTGCGTGATCACGGGCAGACGGCCCACGAACTCGGGGATCAACCCGAACTTCAGCAGGTCTTCGGGCAGGACCGTCGCGAACAGCTCGCCGATGTCCTTCTCGTCGCGGCTCGTGACCGTGGCCCCGAACCCGACGCCCTTGCGGCCGATGCGCGACTCGATGATCTTGTCGAGCCCGGCGAACGCCCCGCCACAGATGAACAGGATGTTCGTCGTGTCGATCTGGATGAACTCCTGGTGCGGGTGCTTGCGGCCGCCCTGGGGCGGCACGCTCGCCTGCGTCCCCTCGAGGATCTTCAACAGCGCCTGCTGCACGCCCTCGCCGCTGACGTCGCGGGTGATCGAGGGGTTCTCGGACTTGCGCGCGATCTTGTCGATCTCGTCGATGTAGATGATCCCCGTCTCGGCCTTCTTGACGTCGTAGTCGGCGGCCTGGATCAGCTTCAGCAGGATGTTCTCGACGTCCTCGCCGACGTAGCCCGCCTCGGTGAGCGCGGTGGCGTCTGCGATCGCGAACGGCACGTTGAGCATCCGCGCGAGCGTCTGGGCCAGGTAGGTCTTCCCGCAGCCGGTCGGGCCGAGGATCATGATGTTCGACTTCTGCAGCTCGACCTCTTGCTCCTTCTGGCCGACCTGGATCCGCTTGTAGTGGTTGTAGACGGCGACCGACAGGACCTTCTTCGCCTGGTCCTGCCCCACGACGTACTCGTCGAGGAACGAGAAGATCTCGGCCGGCTTGGGGAGCTCGTCGAGCTTGAGCTCGGTGGTGTCGGCGAGCTCCTCCTCGATGATCTCGTTACACAGATCGATGCACTCGTCGCAGATGTACACGCCGGGGCCGGCGATCAGCTTCTTCACCTGCTTCTGGCTCTTCCCGCAGAAGGAGCACTTCAGCAGGTCCGACTCGCCGAACTTGGCCATCTCTCCGGTTGCCCTTTCGTGCCCCGCGACCGGCGGCCGCGTCGGGCGATTATCACGCGCCGTTGGAGCTGACGCCAGCTACTTGTGCCGCAAGTCCGCGGCGGCTGAGGATCTCGTCCACACACCCGTAGTCCTTGGCCTCCTGGGCAGTGAGGATGAAGTCGCGGTCGGTGTCCTTCGTGACCTTCTCGATCGGCTGGCCGGTGTGCCCGGAGATGATCTGCTCGAGCAACGCCCGCAGGCGCATGATCTCCTTGGCCTGGATCTCGATGTCGACGGCCTGGCCCTGCGCGCCGCCGTGCGGCTGGTGCAGCAGCACGCGCGCGTTCGGCAGCGCGAACCGCTTCTCCGGAGCGCCGGCGAGCAACAGCACCGCCGCCGCCGAGGCCGCGAGGCCCATCACGATCGTCGACACGTCGCACTTGATGTACTGCATCGTGTCGTAGATCGCGAGCAGCGCGCTCACGTCGCCTCCCGGCGAGTTGATGTAGAGGTTGATGTCCTTGTCGGGATCCTCGGACTCCAGGTGCAACAGCTGCGCCATGATCAGGTTGCCGACGACGTCGTCGATCGGCGTGCCGAGGAAGATGATCCGGTCCTTCAGCAGGCGGGAGTAGATGTCGTACGTCCGCTCGCCGCGGCTCGTCTGCTCGGTGACGTAAGGCATCGTGTAATCGGAAACGGGCTGGATCGTCATGCTTGCTCCTCCACCTGATCTCTTGGCTGATCTCTTGGCTGATCTCTTGGCTGATCTCTGGCTGATCTTGGCTGATCTATCGGCTCGTCGGGCTCGGCGGTCGTATCCGGGCTCTCCTCGGTGATATCGGCGCGCTCCACCAAGATGTCGAGCGCCTTCGAACGGATGATATCCCCGGCCAGCGTTACGACCTGTCCGGAACGGTCCAACTGTTTGGCAAGTTCCTTGGGATCGCGGTCGTAGGCCTGGGCCATCCGCCCGATCTCGGCGCCCAGCTCCTCGGCGGTGACGTCCAAGGACTCCGCCCTCGCAACGGCTTCGAGCACGAGGTCGGACATGATCGCGCGGACGGCGTGGTCGCGGCTGTCCTGGCGCAGACGGTCGCGATCCCATCCCTGGATCTCGAGCATCTGGTCCAACGTGAGGCCGTAGCGGGTGGCCTGCTGCTCGGCGTGACGGACCCGGTGCTCGGTCTCACCCTCGATCAACGAGTCGGGCAGGTCGACGTCGACGTCGTCGACGAGCGCCTGCAGGACCCGGTCACGCACGATCCCGTCGGCGTCGCGGCCCTTGACCTCACGGAGCTTCTCGCGCAGGTCCTCGCGGAGCTCCGC
The DNA here is from genome assembly GCA_963799625.1 of uncultured Actinomycetes bacterium. Lineage (GTDB taxonomy): Bacteria > Actinomycetota > UBA4738 > UBA4738 > HRBIN12 > AC-51. The sequence goes on from CAWCXU010000002.1 coordinate 146,942, forward strand.
GATCGTGTCGAACTCCGAGGCGGTCGAGGCGAACGCGTCGTCGGGCTCCGGCAGCCGGAGCGCCTTGATCTCCTTCACCAACACCCTGAACGTGGCCGGGCCGGCGAGCTCCTCGCCGTATCGCTCCGCGGGCAGTTCCTCGTCGAACTCGATGATGTCGCCGGGCTTGGCGCCGAGGATCTTGGCGTCGAGCGTCTCGCCGAACTCCCCGGACCCGACCGAATAGAGGTAGCCCTCCCGGGTCAGCTCCTCGATCGACGCACCGGACCGCGTGGCGCTCAGGCTGATCGTCACGAGGTCGGTCTCCTGCGCGGGCCGCTCGACGGGCTCGAGCTCGGCGAACTGGCGCTGCAGCCGTTCGATCCACGCCTCGATCTCCTCGTCGGTCGGCTCGGTGGTCGGCCGCAAGACCTTGACCCCGGCGTACTGCGCCTCCGCGAGATCCAGCCGCGGCCGCACCTCGACGGTGGCCGTGAAGATGAAGGACTTCCCGGGCTCGAGTTGCTCGACGTCGACCTCGGGATCGCCGATCGGCGCGAGGTCCTCGTCCGTCACGGCCTCGTGGAAGTAGTCGGGCACGAGCTGGTGCACGAACTCCTCGAGCACGACGTCGCGCCCGACCTGCGCGTCGATGATCGGCTTGGGCGCCTTGCCGGGGCGGAAACCGGGGATCTTGATCTCACGCGCGATCGCGCGATAGGTGCGGTCCAGATCCTTGTCGACCTGCTCGGGGGGAACCTCGATCGTCAGCTTGACGGTGTGTTTCTCGGTGGATTCAACGGTGGTTTGCATGCGTCGACCAGGCTACCCGAGATCCCTGGGCTCGACCCCGAGAACACGCAGGTAGGCTGCCCGGCATGTACGAAGACGAGCTCGCGTTCGCGCACGGGCTCGCCGACGCAGCGGCCCGGATCGCGATGGATCGGTTCGCCGATGACGGTCTCGAGATCCGGCACAAGGCCGACAAGACGCTCGTCACCGACGCCGACACCGGGATCGAGCGGATGGTGCGCGATCGACTCGCGACGGTCTTCCCCGAGGACCGGATCATGGGCGAGGAGGAGGGCGGCACCTGGGAGGGCGCCGGTCGCGTCTGGATCGTGGACCCGATCGACGGCACCGCCAACTTCGCGCGGGCGATCCCGATCTGGGCGACGCTGATCGCGCTGCAGGTGGACGGCGAGATCGTCCTGGGCGTGGCGAACGCGCCGGCGCTCGGCGAGCGGTACGCGGCGGTCCGCGGCGGCGGGGCGACGATGAACGGCAAGCACATCGAGGTCAGCGGGATCGGCCGCATGGGCGACGCACAGTTCCTGTACTCCCAGCTCGACACGCTGCTCGCGAGCACCCGGAACCAGGCCGTGGTCGGGCTCGTGGTCGACAGCGCCCGGGAGCGGGGGTTCGGCGACTACTGGGGGCATCTGTTGGTCGCGCGTGGCGCCGCCGAGATCTGCCTCGAGCCGTCGCTCGCGATCTGGGACTACGCGGCGCTCGTGCCGATCGTCGAAGAGGCCGGCGGGCGCGTCACGAACTTCGAGGGTGGGCCGCCGTCACACAAAGGCCCCGTGCTCAGCACGAACGGCCTGCTCCACGACGAGGTGCTGCGCAGGCTCGCCGACCGCTGACGCACCGCCCTCACCCGACGAGGTCGCCGGCGTTGCCGGCGTTGGCCAAGACCTCGTTCGCAGCCGCCACGTCCTGGACGCCGACGCCGGTCAGGTCGCAGACCGTCAGCTGGGTCGACGAGGTCCGGCCCGGCGCCCCGCCGGCGCAGATCGTGCCGAGCTCCACCGCGCGGTCCGCGGCGTCGAGCGCATGCTGCAGCTCCCCGAGCCGCCGGCCCTGGTCGAGCGAGTCGACCGCGAGGACGTCGGCACGCCGCAGCAGCTCGGGATCGAGCTCCCGCTTGCCCGCGCCGTCGGACCCCACCGCGGTGATGTGCGTGCCGGGCGCGATCCACTCGGCACGCACCAAGGGTTCGGTCGACGCCGTGCAGGTGATGACGACATCGGCGCCCTCGACCGCTTCCTCGGCCGTACGAGCGACCATCCCGCCGACGTCGAGGGCGGCGGCGGCGGCGTGGTCCGCTGAGCGACCCCAGACGCGGACGGCGGTGACGTCGCGCACGCACCGCAAGGCCTCCACCTGGCGCCGCGCCTGGATCCCCGTGCCGATCACGGCGACGACCGCGACGTCCTCGGGCGCGAGCCACCGGGCGGCGACCCCGCCGGCCGCCCCCGTCCGCGTGTCGGTCACGTACCCGCCGTCCAACAAGATCGCCACCGGCGCGCCCGTCGTGGCGTCGAAGACCAGCACGAGTCCGTCGATCGCAGGCGGATCGGCCGCGTAGAACCCGCTCGCGACCTTGACCGCATAGGTCGGCGCCCCGTGGATGTGCCCGGCCTTCACGTGGATCTCGCCGCGCGCCTCGGGCACGTCGAGATGGATCACGGCGGGCAGTTCTGCCGCACCACCGCTGTACGCGACGAACGCGCGCTCGACGGCCTCGATACAGGCCGCCATGGGCAGCGCCGCGCGCACGTCGTCCTCACGCAGGATCCGGACCCCGGTCACCCGCGCAGCCTGCCGTCCGGTTGCCCGCCGGTCAACCGGCAGGCTTGAGCACGCCCGCACGGTGGGGCTAGCGTGGGCTCATGACGATCGAGCGGTTCGAGATGGAGCGGTATCAATCGCTCTACTGGCACCTCGTCGACTACGACCTGTCGGAATCCGGTGTCTCGCCGATGACGATCGCCGAGCTGCTCGGATCCGAGGCGGCGTCCTTCGTCGATTCCCCGCTCGGCTACCCGCTGTCCGAGGGCTCGCACGAGTCCCGGGCAGCCATCGCCGAGTGGTACCCCGAGGCGACCGCCGAGAACGTGACGATGATGAACGGCGGCTCCGAGGCGAACCTGCTCACCCTCTGGTCGCTGCTCGAGTCCGGCGACCGGCTCGCCTTCATGGTCCCGAACTACTGCCAGGCGCTCGGGCTCGGCCCGATGTTCGCCGATGCGGTCGACACGTTCCGTCTCGCGCGCGACGGCGACCGGTGGGCGCTCGATCTGGAGTCGCTGGACCGGGCGGTCGGCCCGGCCACGAAGGTCGTGATGGTCTGCAACCCGAACAACCCGACCGGTGCGATCCTGTCCGAGGCCGAGATGGAGGCCGTGATCGAGGTGGCCGCCAAGGTCGGCGCCTGGATCGTCGCCGACGAGATCTACCGCGGCGCCGAGGTCGACACCGACGCCACGTCGCCCACGTTCTGGGGCCGCCACGACAAGGTCGTGATCACGAGCGGCCTGTCGAAGGCGTTCGGGATGCCCGGTCTGCGGGTCGGATGGGCGGTCGCGCCCAACGACGTGATCGCGCGGATCTGGGAGCGGCACGACTACACCACCCTGACACCAGGCGTCTTGAGTGACCGTCTCACGGCGGTCGCGATGGAACCCGCACGACGCGAACGGATCCTCGCGCGCACGCGCGGCATCATCCGCGCCAACCTCCCCGAGCTCGAGGGATGGCTCATGGACCAACCGGCGCTCCGATACGTCCGGCCCGTTGCCGGGGCGATCGCGTTCGCCGAGGTCGACCTGCCGATGCCGACCCGGGAGATCGTCGAGCGGATCCGCCTCGACCGGAGCGTCCTGCTCGTCCCCGGGGAGATGTTCGGGATCGACAACGGCATCCGGTTCGGGTTCGGCTTCGACATCCAGCACACCCTCAAGGGGCTCGCGCTCGCGGGCGAGACTCTGGCATCCCTCGGCGCGTCCCTCGCCTGACCCCCGGTCACCCTTACCCACGACGCAGGGCGTACGCTCCCACCCTGACCTGCAGCGATGGGAGCCGCGATGGCCACTGACCAGAAGTCACGACGAAGGAGCGCGCGCGCCGAGGCGAAACGCGAGCTGATCGTGGGCTGCGCGATGCGCCACTTCGCCGAGCACGGCTACCAGGGCGCCCGGATCGAGGACATGGCCGCCGAGCTCCAGATCGCCAAGGGCTCCGTCTTCCAGCACTACGGCTCCAAGGCGGGGCTGTTCCTCGAGTGCTACAAGCGCGCGGTCTCGATGCTGCCCGCGTGGCTCGACGCCCCCGACGGCGTCAGGGACGACGGCTTCTTCGCCGTCGTCCGGTACTGGCTCGGCCGCACGCAGCACCTCGTCGAGGAGGACTGGGTGCCCAACCGCGTGGTGCTCGTCGGGAACTACGGCACCGACCTCGAGCTCAAGCGCGAGCTCAACCGGTACCTCGTGAGCGAGGACCCGTACGGCACGCTCGACTTCGTCGAGTGGGGCCAGCAGCGCGGCGAGGTGCGCGCCGACCTCGATCTCGAGACGATCGTGTCGCTCCTCGATTGGACGTCCTCCGCGATCCAGGACGCGCTCGTCACCGAGGAGCTCGACCCCGGGCTCTTCCACAGGTGGCGGAGCCAGCCGGAGCGCCAGCGGATGCGCCTGGACCACTTCGCCGTCCTGTTGGAGAGCGCGATCGGGTCGACCAGCTCGGCCCGGGCGGCGGTGGCCGCGGTCGACGCAGGCTAGTCCCGGCGGCGGCGGAGCGCCTCGCGAGCGTCCTCCAGCGTCACCGTCCGCTTGCGGTAGTTGTGCAGCGCGAAGCGGTCGCACGTGGTCTCCGCCTGCGACTTCGTGTTGCGGCGCTCCTTCAGGTACCAGTGCATCCACTCGTGCAGGTAGAGGAAGCGCAGGGCCTCGCGAGGGCTGCGGAACGTGACCCCCTCGGTGAGCCAGATGAACCGCATCCCCCTGCCCGGGCGTCGCTTGGCGCCATAGGGCACGATCTCGCCGAACGGCAGGAACGGCTCCGGGATCTGGATCGTGATCGCCTTCTCCTCGAAGTCGGTCCACGCCGACAGGTGCGGCTTGTCGCCCCGGTACCGGAGCGGGATCACGCGGAGGTCGTAGCCGTCGGGGTGCGGGAACCCCGCGATCGCGCGACGGATGTCGCCGACCGGCATCTCCGGCACCTTCGACGTGACTTCCACGGCGGACAGGCTACGAGCGCCCACGCGGAACGCTGCTGCTACCCTCCGGCGTCATGACGCGCCTGCGTGACCTGGGCCTTTCGGTCGGGCAGCTGCCGCCGGGACCGTTGAACGCGATCACCGACGTCGCCGGTGTGCGCGTCGGCTCTGTGACCTTGATCGACGGTGCGGGGCCGCTCGTCGTCGGCCGAGGACCGGTCCGCACCGGGGTCACGGTGATCGTTCCGCACGAACGGATCGGGGTGTCGCCCGTGTTCGCGGGCACCCACACGCTGAACGGCAACGGCGAGATGACCGGGCTCGAGTGGGTGCGGGAGTCGGGGCAGCTCACCACCGCGATCGCGATCACCAATACGCATTCCGTCGGCACCGTGCGCGACGCACTCGTCGCCGCAGACATGGCCGAGCGCAACGAACGGGGCTCGTTCTGGTCGCTGCCTGTCGTGGCCGAGACCTACGACGGCGCGCTGAACGACATCAACGGGATGCACGTGACGACGGCGCACGTGCACGACGCGCTCGCGAACGCGTCGGGCGGATCCGTCGCGGAGGGCGGCGTCGGGGGCGGCACGGGCATGATCTGCCACGAGTTCAAGGGAGGCACGGGAACGGCGTCCCGGCTCGTCGGGGGCTGGCGCGTCGGTGCGCTGGTGCAGGCCAACTACGGCGACCGCGAGCGTCTCGCGATCGACGGCGTCCCCGTCGGCCTCGAGCTCCCCCGGTCGGTGATCCCGTCCGCGTGGGACGAAGAGGAAGCCGTCGCGCGCGCAGGCGCCGGCTCGATCATCGTCGTCCTCGCGACCGACGCGCCGCTGCTCCCCCATCAGCTCACCCGGCTCGCGCAACGCGCCGGGCTCGGGATCGCCCGGATGGGCGGCAACGGCGGCCACTCGAGCGGCGACATCTTCGTCGCGTTCTCAACCGCGAACGCCGGGGCATTGACGAGCTACAAGGCCGAGGGTGCGGGCGAGCCGCTGACGGTGTCGATGCTGCACGACGGCGAGATCTCCGAGCTGTTCTGGGGCGCGATCGAGTCGACCGAGGAAGCGATCTGCAACGCGCTCGTCGCTGCCGAGACGATGACCGGTCGCGACGGGATCACCGCGCACGCTTTGCCGCACGACGCGCTCGTGGCCGCGATGACGAAGTACGGCCGCGGCCCGACCGTCGCCTGAGGGCCCGGCCCGTCAGCGGGGCGCAACCGAGGGGACGAAGGACGGGTTCTATTGCGCCGGAGCGCATCCGGGCTCAATGGAGGGGCCGCCCGCGCCGATGGTTCCGTGACATGCCGAACCTCTACCTGATCCAGAAGACGAACAACGAACCCAACGAGGTGTCGGCTGACTTCTACGAGCGCCAGGGCGACTACTGGGTGTTCATGCTCGGCGGGGCCGAGGTTGCCCGGCTCGAGATCGGATCCATCGTCAGCATCGCCAAGGCGCCACGCGACTTCGGCTGATCCGCGAGGGTTTCGGGCACCGCCATATCGGGCACCACGGGATGTGAGGCCCATGTGGCAGGTCCCCCCTCAGCATGGGCCGCTCAGGCCCCGTGGAGCTGCCCGCGCTCCACGGGGCCTCTACGTGTCGCCTCTTGCGGCCTCTCGACCCAGCTCCGTGACCCGGTAGACCTTCCGTTGCACGTGCTCCACGAGGAGGAGATCGACGAGCCCGGCGACGTCGTCCTGATCGACCCGTCGCCGCGGGCCTTTCGGGATCACGAGATCGACCGCGCGTTCCCCGCGCACGGGCGCGAGCACGACCTCACCGGACCCTGACTGCAGGATCCAGGCGAGGATCTCGAGCTGTGCGGGACTGACATCAACCATGCGTTGGATGCGAGCGCATCTGCCGGTGCTACCCATCCGTCGACCAGTTGATGGCCGTGATGGCCGTTCGCGCTTCTCCTTCTGGCAGGGTACGCATCCGCCGGACGATCGCGGCGCGCGCAGCGTGGCTCGGCTACGGTGTCTCCAGATGAGGCGGGTACGAGGGCTGCGCAGGAAAGCGGTGATCGCCGTCGCGATCGTCGCCGACCTGCTCGTGCTCACGGTCGCGGTGTCACCACCGGCCTCCGCGGCCGACACCACGCCCCCGACGACGCCCAAGAACCTCCGGGTCACGGCGGCGTCCCCGTCCGAGGTGGATCTCGCGTGGAACACGTCTACCGACGACGTCGGGGTCACGGCCTACATCGTGCTCCGCGACGGTCAACGTCTCGCCCGCGTCACGGCGCCGAAGACGACCTACGACGACACGTCCGTCAACGCGAACACCACCTATGCCTACCGAGTGCGAGCGCGCGACGCCGCCGGCAACCGGTCGAAGGTGAGCCGCAAGGTGATCGCCAGCACGGCGAACCAGGTCGTCGTGGCGGCGGCCGGCGACGTGGCCTGTGCGCCCGACGACCCGAACTACCACAACGGCACCGGCACCTCGACCGCCTGTCGCCAGCTCGCCACCTCGAAACTGTTGGTCAACGGTGACTTCGACGCCGTCCTCGCGCTCGGCGATCTCCAGTACGACAGCGGCTCGCTGAGCGACTTCAACGCGTCGTACGACCCAAGCTGGGGACGGGTGAAGTCGATCACGTACCCGGTCGTCGGCAACCACGAGTACGGACAGGCGAACGCCTCCGGCTACTTCCAGTACTTCGGCAGCAGGGCCGGCGACTCCGGCAAGGGTTGGTACAGCTTCAACCTCGGCGCGTGGCACATCGTGGCGATCAACTCCAACTGCGACCGGATCTCCGGAGGCTGCGGCTCGGGCTCACCCGAGGAGACGTGGCTGCGCAGCGACCTCGCCGCCCACCCCACCGAGTGCACCATCGCGATGTGGCACCACGCGCGCTACAGCTCCGGCCACGACGGCGACAACACGTTCATGCAGACGATGTGGAGCGACCTCTTCGACGCGGGCGTCGAGATCGTGCTGAGCGGACACAGCCACGACTACGAGCGCTTCGCGCCCCAGGACGACAGCGGGCACCTCGACAACGCGGCGGGGATCCGCCAGTTCGTGGTCGGGACCGGCGGCGCGTTCTTCACCGGCCTCGGGAACTCGTTCGACGCCAACAGCCAAGCCCATCAGAACACCACCTTCGGGGTGCTCAAGCTCACGCTGCGCTCCGACGCGTACGACTGGCAGTTCCTGCCGGAAGCCGGCAAGACGTATAGCGACTCCGGCACCACGGCCTGTCACTGACAGCATCGAAGGCAAAGGCGTCAGGTCCGTCGGATGAGGAAGTTCGCGACAAGGAGGAGCGCGCCGAGTTCGAGCGTGTGCAGATCTGCTGCATGGACCGTGCCTCTGGTCAGGTAGCCGACCAACCCGGCCCCGAGAAGGATGGAGGCACCTGCCAGCAGGAGATCGGCGACACTCCGCGCGGCTCCCTGGCCGAAGTCTGCTTTCGGATGTTTGCCTCGGTGCACATGCGGAAATCTAAGTTCCCTTCGCGGCGGGACCGTGCCCTTCTGGTGCAGTTTTGGTGCAGTCCCGGATCGCAGCCGAACGCCTGAGATGAAACCCTTTCCACCGAAAGTCGGGGCGGCGGGATTCGAACCCGCGACCTCGTGCTCCCAAAGCACGCGCGCTCGCCAGGCTGCGCTACGCCCCGTGTGACCAGCCTACCTGCAGAGGTTCGGCAACCGACGGTACGCTGGCCGAGCAGATGGAGGGACCGAAGCGATCGGCGATCGGGTTCGAAGTTGCCCTCGTCGTCCTCGTGGCGCTACTCATCACCGCTCTCGCGTTGATCGTGTCGATGGCCGTCCGTCCTTCTCAACACGAGGCGGTGGCCGAGATATCCACCCACCAGCAGCCAAGCCGTTGCTTCCAAGACACGAGTGGCGGCGTGTGCTTCAACACTGTGGTCAAGAACGTCGGAGAGGTAGAGAGCACGTTCCTCTGTCAGGTCTCGGCCGCGGATGCGAGTCAGGCGACGTTCACCGCCGGCGGTTCCGTGAACACGGAGGTGTTCCTCCAGCCGGCCAACACGGTGACGGTGCAGAGCATCGTTACGCCGGCCGTGGCCGGCGCCGCCACGAGCCCGCCGAACGTGGCCTGCTCGGCGGTCAGTCCCTAAAGCTCGAACACGCCCTCACCCATCGGTCGGACACCGCCGCCCACGTCGATCCGCCATGCGTCTCCGTCCCTGTCGACGTCGACGTGGAGGAAGGATGGTCGTCCGACCTGCTCACCCTGCGCGATGACCACGGATCCCGGTGTCTCGAGGAGCTGGTGTTGGACAAGGTAGGCGCCGAGCGGCCCCGCGGCCGAGCCGGTGGCGGGGTCCTCGCCGATGTTCGAGCCCTTGTCGAACATGCGCGCGCGCACGTCCCTCGGTCCGCGGACCACGAAGAGGTAGAGGGATTCGGCGTCCGCCCGCGCGCAGACCTCCGCGCACCGACGATCGTCGCGGACCGCTCGACGGAGCGCATCGTCGTCGCGAATCCCGACCATGGCGTGTGGGATGCCCGTCGAGACCGGAACGATGGGGAGATCCTCGACCAGGTCGCTCGCGGTCAGGCCCGCCGCCTCGGCGACCGCCCGGCGATCCTCGACCCTCGGACCCGCCTCGGGCGGTAGCTGACGCATCGTCGCCCGGCCCCCGGCGAGGTCGATCCGGACGGGCACGTCGCCGGCCCCGCATCGCTGGATCGCCTCGGCCCCGATCGCGCCCTCGCGAGCAAGCACGAACGCGGTCCCAAGGGTGGGATGGCCGGCGAACGGCAGCTCGTCCTCCGGCGTGAAGATCCGCACGTCATAGCCGTCGGGGCGGACGGCCGTCACGAACGTGGTCTCGGAGAACCCGATCTCGAGCGCGAGCGCCTGCATCGTCGCTCCGTCGAGCCCGTCGGGCGTCTCGGGGACGACGCAGAGCTGGTTGCCGCCGAACGGTGCCTCGGCGAACACGTCGACCAACCGGAAGGGAACCCGCATCGGGCAGAGCCTAGCTCCGGGCTATGCTGGGCCGGATCCGCGGGTGTAGCTCAATGGCAGAGTTCCAGCCTTCCAAGCTGGCTATGCGGGTTCGATTCCCGTCACCCGCTCTCAAGAACGACGAGGGCTCGGCAGTAGGCTCTCCCCCGGCCCCGGTAGCTCAGCCAGGACAGAGTAAGGGACTTCTAATCCCGAGGTCGCAGGTTCGAATCCTGCCCGGGGCGCGACATCGCTGCAGGTCAGAGGCGGTTCCTTTGACTCCGACCGGCAAGAAGGGCTAGCCGCTGCTCGTTGAAGAAGGGGCCGGAGCCGGGCTTCTCGAGCCGTTCGGGTCTGTGTCGACCCAGTCGGCGAGCCAATCCGGCACCGTATCGGGCCACACGATATCGAGCCGATCTGCCTCGATGCCTCGTTGCCGATGCGTCGCCCAGCACAGGCTCAAGCCGGTCACGGTCCAGAGCACTGCATTCAATGTGACCAAGAAGATCAGCACGCAGGGTCGCACCTTTCCTCAGTCGAGACGCTTCCGTCCTTTCTCGTATCACAGCCTGTTCGACGTCGTAGCGTCAAGTGCTGGACGCCAAGAGTTCGGCTCGAACTTTCGGTGGCCGAGGCGATCCCAGGGTGGCGGCAGCCTGGGTCGGGGGCCGACGTGATCGACTACCGGTACCGGAAGTAGTTCCAGGAGCTCGTCGCGCCGAGGTGATCGGCGTCGCCCGCGAACCGCCCGCGGACGCGGTAGCGATAGCCCTTCGAGGCGTTCAGGAAGATCGCCGCGTCGCCGTCGCGCTCGAACGTGTAGGTGGCCTGGCCGAGCGGCCGCCACTTCCCCTTCCCGAGGTACTGGACGGTCGCGACCCAGTGCTTGCCGGGATGCGACGGCTTGAGCTTCACGTAGAAGTACGCCGAGCAGCACTTGTACACCCTGTACCGTCCGTCGACCGAGTACTTGCCGATCATCCGGCTCTCCAGCACGGCATGCACCTGCACGGTGGCGCTCCCGCTCTGGCTGCCCTGCCGGTTGGCCGTGGGCACGAATACCGCCCGGTACTTGGACAGTGCGGACGGGGCGACGTTCAGCGTGGCGACATGGTCGCTCCCGAGCGTCGCGCTCCCGACGCCCTGCCAGCCGCTCGCGGTCTTCCGCTGGAACGCGACTACCGAGCTCGAGGCGCCCCCGTGCATCGTGGCCTTGAGCGTCGTCGACGACCCGAACCGCACGGTGGCGCTCGAAACCGACAGCGACAACGACGTCGGGATCTTCGTGACGTCGACCGACAACGACGCGCTTGACGAGCTCTCGTGCGTCGCGTCCCCCGCGAACTGCACGTGGTAGTCGTAGGAGCCGGCGGTCGGGGCGACGTCCTCGAAGCTGAACGATCCGTCCGCGGCAACCTGCGTCGGGCCGAGATCGAGCGTTCCGCCGCCGGGCCCCGAGCGCTCGAGCGACACGCTGTCGTTCCGCAGGCATCCGCCACCGGGGTTGTGGAGCGTGCCCGTGATCGTGACCACCTTGTTGTACGCCACCGAGTGGGTCGACACGTCCGCATCGACCGACGTCGGCAACAGCGCTCCACCGGTGAGCTGCCGGAAGATCCACGCGCCGCCCGAGGTGCCGCCGACATCGGCATCGGCGATGTCGGCGGCGCCGTCCGCCGTGAGGTCGCCCGTCGAGGTGGCGGCGTCGCCACCCGGCGACGCCGTGCCCGGGAATGTGCACGGCGCCCCGAGCCCACCGCTGTCCTGTTGGAGGTAGACGCGCAGCGATCCGTCGTCGCCGAACGCCGCGAGGTCGGGCAGCCCGTCCCCGTTCAGATCCGCGACCTCCTTCGCTCCTACCGCCGTCGCCGACATCGGCGTCGAGAACGACCCGAAGTCTCCTGAGCCGTCGGCGAGCGCCCAGGAAAGTTCGTTCGCATCGGTGACGACGAGCAGGTCGTCGCTCCCGTCGTCGTTCAGGTCGGTGAGGATCGCTCCGGTGACACCTGTGATCGTGCCGGGCAGGGTCACGTCGACCTCCGTGAAGGTGTGGTCGACCTCGCTCTGCACGAACACGGGCACGGATCCGGACATCGTGCCGTCCAGCGAGAAGTCGGTGAGACCGTCGTGGTTCACGTCGCCGACGGACAGCCCGCTCGCAGGCGCGTTCGACATCGGTGCGGTCGCCGACGCGAAGCCGCCGCCAGGCTGTTGGGTGCGCAGCCACACGTCGATCGGGTTGGTGTTCGGCCTGGTGAACAGGAGGTCGTCGCGGCCGTCGCCGTTCATGTCGGCCACGGCGAGGTCGATCACCGGGATCGGGCTCATGAAGTCCGACGCCGACGAGGGGATGTCGCCTCCGCCCCCCGGCTCGAGGAACACGTCGATCCCTGGACTGGGGTCGCCGAGCCCGTCCACCCCGTTCACGTCCGCCACGGCGAGGTCGCCGAACCCGTCGTGGTTCAGATCGCCGACGACGAGCCGGTAGGCGTCGCTCTTCGCGCTCGGCGTCACGACGAATGAGGGATCGGTCGGCAACGGGTCGCTCAGCGGTCCGTCGAACACCGCGACGGTGTACGCGTCAGGCCCCGCGTCGGCGCCTCGAGCCACGATCAGATCCGGGACGGCGTCGCCGGTCACATCGCCGATCGCCGTCGCGACGGTCGACGGCCCGCTCCCGCCCACGAGGTCCCGCGTCAGGGCAGGGTCGGGCACGCCCGCGGACGCCGCGAGGGGCACGAGCAGGACGGAGATCGCCAGACCGACGATGGGGAGGCGTCGCATCGTCGCCCCAGGGTAACGGGCATGTATCGAGCCCGGAACGGGCGGAGGGACGGGGCCGTTCGGCCTGGGTCGGAGGCGCTCGGAGGGGGCCGTTCGTCAGAGCTTCGGGTACACGTACCCGTAGCCCTCGACACCGAGAGCCTTGGTCGACGTGGAGTACAGGCGCCTGCGAGGCAGCACGCATCGAGCGCCGCACTTGCCGCACGTGTAGGCCGTCTGCCACCGAGAGGGGATCGACTGCTTGTACCCGCAATCGGCACACGTCTCGAAGATGATCTCTGCGAAACAGGACATACACGCGTACTTGACCGCATCGTCGCCGACCGGGCTCGGCATCATGCAATCGGGACAGGTCAGATAGGCCACGGACTCAGGAATCGGTCAGATGACCGGAAACCTGAAGCACACGCTCCCGCAGGGTGTCTGGGTCCTCCGCGATCAGCGTCACATGGCCGAGCTTCCTCCCCGGCCGCGGTTGCTTGCCGTAGCTGTGCAGGTGCGCGCCGGGGATGGTCAGGATCGCCGACGCGTCCGGCTCCCGGCCGATCACGTTGACCATCGCGACGTGCTCCCGGACGCCGACGCCGCCGAGGGGAAGTCCACAGATCGCGCGCAGGTGGTTCTCGAACTGGCTCGTCTCCGCGCCCTCGATCGTCCAGTGCCCGGAGTTGTGCACGCGCGGCGCCATCTCGTTGCCGAGCAGGCCGCCGTTCGCGTGGAACAGCTCGATCGCGAACACGCCGACGTAACCGAGTCGTTCCCCGACCGCTCGCGCGTGCGCCTCGGCCGACGTCTGGAGCTCGCCGGTGAGCTCCGGCGCGGGCGCGTACGACACGCGCAGGATCCCGTCGCGGTGGTGGTTCTCGACGAGCGGGTAGCACCGCAACTCGCCGTCGGCCGCGCGCACGGCGATGATCGACAGCTCGCGGTCGAACGGCACGAACGCCTCCAGGATCGACGGCACCTCGCCCACCGCGCGCCAGGCGTCCTCCAGCAACTCGGGGCTGCGGAGCACCGCCTGTCCCCTGCCGTCGTATCCGAGCCGCCGCGTCTTCAGCACCGCCGGGAGGCCCACCGCGTCGACGGCCACCGCCAGCGACGGGAGGTCGTCGACCGCCGCGAACGTCGGGACCGGCAGTCCGACCTCCGTGAAGAGCGTCTTCTCGGCGATCCGGTCCTGCGCGGCCTCGAGCGCGACAGGCGGCGGTAGGACGGCCGGCCCGCGGATGCCGCGCACCGCGTCGACCGACACGTTCTCGAACTCGTACGTCACGACGTCGACGTCGGCAGTGAGCCGCGCGATCGCGTCGGGATCGTCGTAGGCACCGACGATCGCGGGACCGACCTGCGCCGCCGGCGAGTCGGGCGCGGGATCGAGCGTCACGCACGCGATGCCGAGCTGCTCCCCCGCCTGCACCAGCATCCGGCCGAGCTGGCCGCCGCCGACGATCGCGACGCGCACCGGGCGCTACCCGGCGGGATCCGGGTTGTCGAGCACGGTTCGCGTCTGCGTCGCGCGGAACGCGCGCAGCCGCTCGCGCAGGCCGTCGTCGGACAGCGCGACGATCGCCGCGGCGAGCAGCGCCGCGTTCACCGCGCCGGCGCGGCCGATCGCCGTCGTGCCGACGGGCACGCCGGCCGGCATCTGCACGATCGACAACAGCGAATCCATGCCCTTCAACGCCTGCGACTCGACGGGCACGCCGAGCACCGGCAGGTGCGTGTGCGCGGCCGTCATGCCCGGGAGGTGCGCCGCCCCGCCCGCGCCGGCGATCACGACCTGCAGCCCACGATCCGCTGCGCCGGAGGCGTACTCGGCCATCAGGTCGGGCGTCCTATGGGCCGAGACGACGCGCGTCTCGTACGCGACCCCGAGCTCGTCGAGCGTCGAGCACGCGTGCTGCATCGTCTCCCAATCGGAACGGGACCCCATGATCACGCCGACGACGGGCTGCGCCATGCGCGGAGTCTACGGGGACGGGTCCTCGTCGGACGCGACCTCGAGCCCGTCGTCACCCGTTTCCACCACCTCGTACGGGTGGGACCACTCGGTGACGGCGGCCTGGATCACACCGGCGACCGGCAGCGCGAGGAAGGCGAAGAGGATCCCGCCGAGGGACGCGCCGATCAGCGCCGCGCCGAACGCGACCGCCGGGTGCAGGTCCATCGTCCTCGCGGTCAGTTTGGGGCTCAGGAGATAGTTCTCGATCTGCTGGTACACGATCACGTAGCCCAGGGCCCAGATGCCCGCCGGCGTGCTCGTCAGGAACGCGACGAGGATCGGCACCGCGCCGCCGATGTACGTGCCGACGATCGGGATGAACTCGGCAACGACGCCCTCGAAGATCGCCAGCGGCGCGGCGAACGGGACGTTGTTCAACCGCAGCGCGATGTACATGCCCGTGCCGTTGATCACCGCCAGGAGCAGCCGCGAGTAGAAGTAGCCTCCGGTCTGCGAGATCGCCTGCTCCAGGACGAACAAGAGGTGCTCCTGGCGAGCCGGCGGCATCCGCGACAGGACGATCCGCCGCACCCTCGGTCCGTCGGCGACGAGGTAGAACGTGAAGAGCCCGACCGTCGCGACCTTGAACAGACCCCCGAGGATCGAGCTCGCCACGCCGAGGATCACGAGCCCCGCGATGTTCTGCGCCGTGGAGATGATGCTGTCGGCGTTGCGCTGCAGCTCGGTGATCAGGCTGTCCGTCGAGATGTCGATGCCGAGCGGCCGCAGCCATCCGGAGAGACGATCGACCAGGGCCGGCGCGCTGTCGACGAGCTGCGTGAAGCCCGTGATGATCGCCGGGATGATCAGCGCGAGCAGTAGGAGACCAACCAGGAACAACAGGAGCATGATCAGCCCGGTCGCGCGCCCCCGGCGCCATCCGCGTTTCACGAACCACTGCACCGCGGGCTCGAGCGCGAACGAAAGGAACAGCGCCATCACGATCGTCGTGAGGAAGCCGGACAGCTCGTGCGCGAGCCAACGGATCGCCAGGATGGTCAGCGCCGCGCCGACCAGGACCAGGAACAGCCGCTGGCCTCCCTGTTTGAGGGCGTCCGGGAGCCAATCGGGCGTGGTCCGCGGCTCGCTGCTCGACGGCGCGTCGCTCACCGCGCGAGGCTACCCCGGTATCCGGGGCGACTCACGCACCTAACGGGTGATGGCGGCCGCCATCTCCTCGAAGTTGTCGACGTAACGCTGGGCGTCCTCGTCGCTCATCACGATCGAGGTGGTCCAGCTCTCCCACTTCGACCCGGGGCTCTTGAAGACGCCGCGGTTCAGCTGCCAGAGCCAGGCGAGCTGCGGGATCCGGTCGTCGATCTTCCACAGGTCGCGGTACTCGTGGATCGGGGTCTCGCTCCATTCGATCGAGCCCTTCGCGCCGAGGAGCTTCATCGAAGCCGGCAGGTGGTAGGTCGCGATCACGTCCTCGCACCGGCGCAGGATCGCGTTCACCTCGTCGAGCCGCACGTAGGCGTCCTTCGTGAGGACCTCCTCCAGGTTCACCTTCGCCGCGGCCATCGTGAGCGGGTTCCCGTTGAAGGTGCCGACCTGATCGAGCTGGCCGGCGATCACGAGGCGCATCGCCTCCTCGGTGCCGCCGATCGCGCCGCAGGGCAGGCCCCCGCCGAGCGCCTTGGCGAACGCGACGAGGTCGGGCTGGACGCCGAACGCCTCGATCGCGCCGCCCCACGCGACGGCGAAGCCGGTCTTCACCTCGTCGTAGGCGAACATCGCGCCGTGGGTGTGACAGACCTCCTTGAGGCCTTCGAGGTAGCCGGGGTCGGGAAGCACGACCCCGCAGTTCGTCATGATCGGCTCGATGATCATCCCGGCGATCTCGTCGCCGCGCTCGGCGAAGACCCGCTGCGCATCCTCGAGATCGTTGAACGGCACGTTGACCGTCCAGTCGGTGGTGCCCGGGATCATGCCGGCGGTCTGCGGCACCGAGTTCGGGTGCTCACGGGGTCCGGCGTCCTCTTCGGACGGGAAGACGCTCACCATCAGGGTGTCGTGGTGGCCGTGGTAGGTGCCCTCGATCTTGACGATCAGGTCACGGCCGGTCGTCGCCCGCATGATGCGCACGGCGTCGAGAGTCGCCTCGGTACCGGAGTTCCCGAACCGCCAGAAAGGCAGGCCCGTGCGCTCGGTGAGCTGTTCGGCGACCGGCAGCGCGTCCTCGGTCGGCTGCGCGAAGTGCGTGCCGAGCGCGACGCGCTTGCGCACCGCCTCCACGATCTTCGGATGGGCGTGCCCCATCACCATCACGCCGTAGCCGTTGTGGTAGTCGACGTACTCGTTGCCGTCGATGTCCCAGACGTGCGACCCCTCGCCACGATCGACGTAGATCGGGTGCGGCGGCCAGCTCTGCCACGACGACGACACGCCGCCCGGCAGGTGGGCCTTCGCTTCCTCGCGGTAGCTGAGGCTGCGCGCGTGCTTGCGATCGAGCGCCGCTTCCTCGCGCTTGGTCAGCTCCTCGACCAGGTCGAGGTCGATCTCAACGACGTCGGCGCTCACGGACCCTCCCTCGACGACAGCTTCAGGAGGTCACCGCCGTAGCGAACTCCTCGAAGTTCGCGATGTACCGCTGCGCGTCGTCCTCGCTGTGCGCGACCGACAGTCGTCCAGGTCTCCTGCTTGGTCCAGGGCGACTTGAACACGCCGCGGTTCTGCTGGAAGAGCCACGCGACGTAGCTGATCCGCTCGTCGATGCCGACCGCGTCGCGGTACTCGCGCACGGGCCGGCTGGAGTAGATCACCGACCCCTTCGCGCCGAGCCCGGTGACGTAGCACGGCAGTTCGTACTTCTCGACGATGGCGTTGAGGCCGTCCTTCATCACCTTGTCGATCCGGGTGAAGTGCTCGTAGGCCTCGGGCACCAGGACCTCGGTCAGGGTCGCGCGCGAGGCGGCCATCGTGAGCGGGTTCCCGTTGAAGGTGCCGGCCATGTCGTACTCGCCGCGGATCACCGGCCCGTAGAGGTCCTCCGTGGAGCCGATCGCGCCGCACGGCGTGCCGCCGCCGATCGCCTTGGCCAGACAGATCACGTCGGGAACGACGCCGAAGGACTCGACCGCGCCGCCGTACGCCAGGGTCGCGCCGGTCTTCACCTCGTCGAAGGCGAGGTATGCGCCGTTCGCGTGACACAGATCCTTCAGGCCCTGCAGGTAGCCGGGCTCCGGCAGGATCACGCCGCAGTTCATCATCGCCGGCTCGACGATCATGCCGGCGATCTTGTCCGGGTTCTCGTCGAACGCGCGCTTGGCCTCGACGAGGTCGTTGAACGGCACGACGCGCACGAGGTCGGCGAACGCCTGCGGGATGCCCATCGCCTGCGGCACGGTGACCGGGTGCTCGCGCGGACCGATCTCGGAGCGGTCGGGCGCCACGCTGAACATGATCGAGTCGTGGTGACCGTGATAAGAGCCCTCGATCTTGATGATCATGTCGCGCCCGGTGGCCGCGCGCATCAGCCGGAGCCCCTCGAGCGTCGCCTCGGTGCCCGAGTTCGCGAACCGCCACAGCGGCAGTTTGAAACGGTCGGTGAGGTTCTCCCCGATCACGTCGAGGTCCCTCGTCGGCTGCGCGAAGTGCGTGCCGCGGTCGGCCGCGTGCTTGATCGCCGCGACGATCGTCGGGTTCGCGTGCCCCACCACCATCGCGCCGTAGCCGAGGTGGAAATCGATGTACTCGTTGTCGTCGATGTCCCAGATCCGGGACCCCTTGCCATGATCGATGAAGATCGCGTGGGGCGGCGAGTCCTGCCAACTAGAGGCGACACCTCCCGCGACGTGGCGGTTGGCGATCTCGCGGTACGCGATGCTCTCCTTGTGCTTGGGCTCGAGCACCGCTTCTTCCGCGGCGATCAGCTCGTCGATCTTGCCGAGGTCGAACTCGGTCGTTGCCATGGTGTGGATGTCGCCTCCTGCGGCCGCTCTGGGTCGATGAGAGTTTGAACGGCCGTTCAGGATTGTGCCGGATTCGGGCAAGGAAAGGCAAGTCTCGGCCCTCACTGAGCGGTCAACCGTCCGCCCGTTGGTATCGTGAGCAGGCACGACGCTTCGTGCGCATGGCGGCCGTAGCTCAGCTGGTTAGAGCGTCTGGTTGTGGTCCAGAAGGTCGCGGGTTCGAGCCCCGTCGGTCGCCCTTCAAGCCAGGCTCCGCTTGCAACCGATACCTCCTCGGGGATGTGACCCGAGGGGGTATCGATGGCCGAGCAGTTCGATCCGCTGCGTTTGCTCGCGGGACTCCGATCGCACGGGGTCAGCTACGTCTTGGTGGGAGGCCTCGCCTCCGCCGCCCGCGGCTCCACGATCACGATGGACGACGTCGACATCGTGATCCCACCCGACGACGAGAACCTCGCCAATCTCGGGCTCGCGCTGGCCCAGCTCGGCGCCGAACCGATCGGCGAGGACGACGCTCATCGGAGCTCCTACCTCACCGAATCCGGTCAGCTGGATGTGATCGAGCTCGGCGAGGCCTACGACGGTCTGGCCGAGCGCGCGACCGACGAAGACCTCGGGAACGGTGTCGTCGCGCGTGTCGCCTCGACCGCCGATCTGATGGAACTCAAGCGCGCCTCGGGCGACCTCGCGGCAGCCGCGCGCTTGGCCGCGCTCGCGCACGAAGACGACAGCCCGACCGAGGCGGAGCATGACGCAGAGCCGGAGCCGAGCGGTCCCCGCTGGGTCCGCAAGATGCTGACCAGGTTCGAGGACGTCGATACGTACCTCACGAAGGTCGTCTACGGCGACGACCAGGTGCACGGCTGACGAGATCCGGCGCCGGCGAGGCGTTACGCGTCACGGCGACTCGGTAAGCTGCGGCGGGCCTCTAGCTCAATCCGGCAGAGCAACGGACTCTTAATCCGCAGGTTCGGGGTTCGAATCCCCGGGGGCCCACCACCCTCTCCCTTCGAGAACGGCGTCGGCCGAGGATCGATCGGCTCCCCCGATCGGTCGGGCGTCCGGGTAGACAATGGCCGGATGACTGCACAGAACCGCTACCCGTTCGGTGTGTACTTGGCTTGGGTCGCGGTCGGCGCGGGTCTTTCCTTCGGCGTCCTGTCGATCTTGTCGATCGGGGTGTTCGTCCTCGCCGTCACGATAGTTGCGACCTTCTTTCTGGCGCGCCGCTCCGAGGCCGGGGCCGGCGTCGCCGGCCTCGTATCGGGCTTCGGCCTGCCGCTGCTCTACGTCGCGTTCCTGAATCGTTCGGGGCCGGGGACGATCTGTCACAGCATCAGCAGCGGCACGTCCTGCTCGGATCAGTGGAGCCCGTGGCCGTGGCTCTTGATCGGCTCAGCGCTCGTGGTCGTCGGACTCGTGTGGTTCATCGCGGCAAGCGCCCGACGAGCACGTGAGCGGAGCGTCGCGCACGATTGATCCCCTCAGGCCGGGTGTCGACGTGAGTTCGGCTGGCGGATCGGCACATCTCTCGGCGTCCTGATGAACCACGACCTCGCGTTCGGGATCGTTTGGAGCGAGTCGCCGTTCCGCGCGAGCGGCCTTGGCGGTTGGGGGTGCCAGCCCTGCGCCGGCACGCTTGCGCCCGCCGCTGTAGAGGTTCCTTCTGAGGACTTCGAGGGCTCGTTCAGGTGCACGGCGCCGGCGACGAGCACCGCGGCCGCAAGGGTCGCCGCCACGAGCCACCGCGCCCGCGGCATCGAGGACGAGCGTTCCTCTAGCTGGATCGCACGCACCGACGCCTCCGGCATGAGGTCGACGGCGTACGCGGCAAGCAGCTGCGCCTCGACAGGGCTCGCCGGGTCCAACCTCTCCTCATCCGGCGCATGGCGAGCGCACAGCGGCCTGAGCCTGGTTCTGCCCGACGAGCGCTCTCGCTCGACCGCGACGGCAGGCTCACCGACGCCCGCTTCGAGACACGGGCTGCACACGAGGCGGATGCGGGATGGGTACGCAGCCCCGGCCCGATATCCGCGACTGTGTTCGGCGACCTGCCCCCACAGCGACACCTGACCGATCGCCGCCCCGGCGATCCTACCCAGCCGCGCCAGCTCGTTCCTGTCGGCGGCCGCATAGACGCCGCACGAGCATCTTCGGCCGGGCGCGCCATGCCGGCGGCGCGAACACCTTGCAACGAACGGCTCTCCCGGCGGCCAGTCTTCGGCGCGAGTGAGCGACGACAGGAGGAACGACCCGTCGCGTTCCACGACGGTCCAAGCCCGCCAACCATCGACCTCCTCGGGGGAAAGCGCCGGGGACCTGCCGAACGGACGCACCACCCCATCCTCTACCCCTCGGGAGGAACGAGCGACCCTACGGCACGCGCGGATCGCGACAGATCGGGTCGTGCGGATGATCGATACAGAACTGGATGTTCGTGAACTGATCGTCCACGGTGCGGCCGAGCGTCGCGACGGTGAAGACCACGAGGACGGCGAACGCGATCCCGACGATGCCGAGCACGAGCCCGGCGATCCCCATCCCCTTCCCACCGGTGGCGGTGGACTTCGCACGCGAGATCGCGATCGCGCCGAACACGATCGCGAGCACGCCCAGCACGAAGCCGAGCACGACCGTGAACGACAGGACCACCGCGAGGATCCCCAGGATCAACGCGGCGACCGCCAGCCCACTTGAAGGTGGCGCGCCAGGCGGGACGATCGGCATCACCGGCGGGGGCGGCGCGGCGGGGCCCGTCACAGCCGGCGCGATCATCGAAGGGTTCGGCGCGTCGATCGCGACCTGGGTGATCGCGCGCCCGCAATGCGGGCAGGTAGCGACGCCCTCTTCGATCGACTCGCCGCAATGCGGGCAGGTACCGGCCACGTCGGTGTTCTATCACCCGCCCATGGGGCGGGCGTCAGCCGAGCCGGATCGCCCCGACGCCGTCCGCCGAGTCGACGTTCGTCCCGAGCGGTGCGGACAGGCTCGCGATCCGCTCCAGGATCTCGCCGGCGACCACGGGCGACGGCGTTCGCGGGATGCCCCGGCGTGTGATCGGCAGATCCTGGCCGAGGTCCACCGGGTGCAGGCGCACCCCCTGCACCCCGGACGGCCCGACGACCACCTCCGCGAGGATCGCCCGGAACACCCAGGGATCGGAGAAGCCGTCCGCGTTGAGCCGATCGATGAGCTCAGCCTCGGTCATCGAGGCGGGATCGATCTCGTCGCCGAGCACCGCGCGGGTCTGCGACCAGAAGTACGCCGGCACCGGGCCGCCCAGGTCGCTCCAGAGGAAGTTGCTCAACCCGTAGAACACCGGCCGGCCGTCGACGAGCTCGATCGGCGCGAAGACGTGCGGCCCGCTGATCGCGACCGCGTCGGCGCCGGCCTCGATCGCGTCGTGCGCGAGCGTCCGGAGGAATCCGGGCGGATCCGCGGGGTCCGCGTCGCCCTGGTGTGCGTGCACGGTCATGATCGCAACGTCGGCGTGCTGCGCCGCCTGCCTGACGGACCGCAGCAACCGCTCGCGGCCCTCGGGGTCGACGTCATAGGTCACCGAGAACGCATCTCCCGCCTCCACGCGCGCGGAGAAGAGCCGGAGCGCCGGGTCACCGTTCATCCATCCGCCCATCGCGTCGGGAACCCGGTCGTGCACGGTGCGGAGTTCCGCGTGCGTCTCGGGTGTCACGGTCACGACCGGGTTCACAACGAGCGCGTGCACACCGGGCCGCGATGCGAGGCCGGCGAACCCGTCGAGCGCGCCAGCCACGTCCGGCGGCGACGGGCTCGTCGTGACGCTGACGATCCCGAGGCGACCGCGGGCGGTCTCGCGGTAGCGCGGGGCGCCGGCGCGCGACAGGTCATCGCCGGCGCCGGCGTGGTCGATCCCGGCCTCATCGAGCAGCCAGCCGGTGGTCCGCATGCCGGCGGGGCCACGATCCATCGCGTGGTTGTTCGCGCGCCCCACCACGTCCACACCTAACTCCCGGAGGTCTGCGACCGCCCGAGGATCCGACGCGATCGACCAGTCGTTCGGGGTCGACCAGACCCAGGCGTCGGGGTCGTCGGGATCGGCCGCCGCAAGCTCGAGGTTGGCGACGGTCGCGTCGGCCGATCGCATCCGCTCGACGACCGCCGCGAAGCCGGGGTCGTTCGGAAGGGTCGGCGCCAGGCGGCGCGTATGGATCACGTCGCCGACGACGGCGATGGTCATCGGGGCGGCCGGCCTCGGCCCGCGATCGGGAGCCATCGGGGGCGAAGCCTAGGCGATGGGCGGGTGGTCGCGCTGCGTCAGCGCGACGCCGTCGAGAGCACGTCGACGATCCGCTCGAGCGACCACTCGAGGTTTTCGCGCGTCACACAGAGCGGTGGCGCCAGCCGGATCGTCGACTCGTGGGTGTCCTTCGCGAGGATCCCGCGCCGCATCAGACGTTCGCATGCCGCGCGCGCGGTTCCCGCGCCGGGCTCGAGGTCGATCCCGATCCAGAGCCCGCGGCCGCGGATCTCGCTCACCTGGGGCACCGCCGCATCACGCAGCGCTTGCAGCAACCAGGCGCCGAGCTCGGCGGACGTCCGTTGATAGGTCCCTTCGCGGAGCAGATCGATCACCTCGATCCCGATCGCGCACGCGAGCGGGTTGCCGCCGAACGTCGAACCGTGCTCGCCGGGCTTGAATACGCCGAGCACGTCTCGGTCGGCGACCACGGCCGACAACGGCATGATGCCTCCGCCGAGCGCCTTGCCGAGGATGTACACGTCCGGCACCACCCCCTCGTGCTCGACCGCGAACGTCGTCCCGGTTCGGCCGAGCCCCGACTGGATCTCGTCGGCCATCAGCAGCACGCCGCGCTCGGTGCAGAGCTCCCGCGCCGCCCGCAGGTAGCCGTCGGGCGGAACGATCACCCCCGCTTCGCCCTGGATGGGTTCCACGAGGAACGCGACCGTGTCGTCGTCGATAGCAGCGCGCAGCGCGTCGACGTCTCCGTAGGGCACGACCTCGAAGCCGGGGGTGAACGGTCCGAACCCGGCCTGTGCGGTCGGGTCGGTCGAGAAGCCGACGATCGTGACGGTCCGCCCGTGGAAGTTTCCGTCGGCCACGATGATCTTCGCGCGGTCGGGCGAGACGCCCTTCACGTCGTAGCCCCAACGCCGGGCGGTCTTGATCGCGGTCTCGACGGCCTCGGCGCCGGTGTTCATCGCGAGCACCATGTCCTTGTCGGCGAGCGAGGCGAGATCCCGGCAGAACACGGGGAACGTGTCGTTGTGGAACGCGCGCGACGTCAGCGTGAGCCGATCCAGCTGGCGGTGCGCCGCGGCGACGAGCCGGGGATGCCGGTGACCGAAGTTGAGCGCGCTGTACGCCGCCAGCATGTCGAGGTAGCGGTTCCCCTCGACGTCGGTGACCCACGCGCCCTCGGCCTCGGCGATCACGACCGGGAGCGGGTGGTAGTTGTGCGCGGCGTAGCGATCCGCGAGCGCGAGCAGTTCCTCGGTGCGCGTGCCTGCTGCCTGGTCGGTGCTCATCCTCGCCCCCTGCGGTAGCTCCCGGTCGACCGCCGTCGGCCAATCATGCCAGGTGCCGGGGTTACGCGTGGATCCACACGGGGGTGCCGAGGGGCACGTCGGTGAGCTCCCGCATCTCGGGGTTGAAGACGCGGACGCACCCGTGCGAGACGTCGTGGCCGCGGTCGCTCGGGTCGGCGTCGCCGTGGATCGCCATCCGTCCGCCGCCGACCCAGTCGGTGATCACGTCGGAGAACCCGGACAGCCCGAGCGCGAACACGCCGTAGGGGCCGCTCGGGTCGTGCGTCGGGACGCGCGCCCACACGAAGAAGCGTCCCGGCGAGGTCGGCGTGGCCGGCGCGCCGACGGCGACCGAGATGTCGTCGACCGTCCGCCCGGCGGCCACCCGACGCAGGCGGTGCGCGGAGAGGTCGACGACGATCCGTTCGTGAAGCACGCGCGTCGCGACCTGATCGCCGCGGACCCAGCCCACAGAACCGTTCGGGCGCACGGGGAGCCGGACGCGAAGCCACGTCGTGCCCTCGGCGTCGACGAACCCCGAGAGCGCGGGCAACGACAGCGGCTGGGCCCAATCGTTGGTGGCGGCGAGCGATCCGACCCGTTGCGCGCCCGGTCCGGGCTGCGCGTACAGGAGGAAGCGAGGACCGGTTGCCCGCACGACGGTGGTGCCGCCCGCCGGCACGACCGGCGCGTCGAGGGCGGTGGCTTCGATCGACGGTGCCGGGGCGGGCATCGATGGCGGCGCGGACGGCGCGCTCGGATGCGAGCACGCGGCGAGCGCGGTCGCGAGCAGCGGGACGACCCAACGTCGCATCCGTCCATCATGCCCGACGCACAGGTGCGTCGGCTACCCTCGCCCGGTGCCTCGCCCCCTCCGTTGGCTCCTCGCCGCCGCCGCGTTCGCGGTCCTCGCCGTGGCGTGCATCGGCGGCGGCGACAAGACCAGCTCGATCCCCGCGGCGCTCGATCCGGGTGCGGTGCAACCCAGCGGGTTCGCGACGCCGAGCGACCCGGCGGTCGTCGCCGCGGCGCGCGCCAAGATCAAGCACATCGTGTTCCTCGTCAAGGAGAACCGCACGTTCGACACGATGTTCGGCACCTTCCCCGGCGCCGACGGCGCCACGACCGGCACGACCTGCGACGGGCAGACGATGCCGCTCGGCCGCGCGAAGGATCGCACGCCCGACGCCGGGCACAGCTTCGCCGACGGCATCGGCGCGATCGACGGCGGCAGGATGGACTGCTTCAACCCGATCGGGTTCGTGCAGGAACATCGGGCGGACATCCCGAACTACTGGCGCTACGCGAAGCGGTTCACGCTCGCCGACCACTTCTTCTCGTCGATCTACGGGCCGACCGGCGTCGAGCACCTGTGGACGTTCGCCTCACAGTCCGACCGCTTCGTCGATCACGAACGCCCGGGCCAGTTCGGGACGGGACGGCGGGAGTTCTGCGACGACCCGACCGAGCTCGCGTTCTCGCTGCCCGTGCTGGACCGCGCGGCACAGGAGCATCTGTACCAGCTCGAGGAGCAGGGCCCGAACGGCGCCGCGCAGGTCGAGACCTACTACCGGCCACGGTGGCCGTGCACGAACGTCGCGGTGCTGCCCGATCGCCTGGACGCCGCGGGCATCTCCTGGAAGGAGTACCGCGGTGAGAACGAGTGGGTGCAGCCGCTGCGGATGGTCGAGCACGTGCGGTTCTCCAGCATGTACGACAACGTCGTGTCGCCGCAGGACTACCTGCACGACCTCCAGGCCGGCACGCTGCCGTCCGTGTCGTGGCTGACGCCGCCGTTCGCCCTGTCGGACCACCCCCCCACGAGCCTCTGCGAGGGCGAGAACTGGACCGTGCAGTACCTGAACGCGCTCATGCAGAGCAAGTACTGGAAGTCGACCGCGGTGGTGCTGACGTGGGACGATTTCGGAGGGTTCTACGACCACGTGCCGCCGCCCCACGTCGACCTCTACGGGGACGGCCCGCGGGTGCCGGCGATCGTGATCTCGCCGTACGCGCGCCGCGGGTACGTCGACCCCACCACCTATGAGTTCGCCTCGGTGCTCCGATTCATCGAGACGGTCTTCGATGTGCCGCCGTTGACGAGCCGCGACGCGAACGCCAGCGACATGCTCGGTGCGTTCGACTTCACCCAGCAGCCACAGGCGCCGTTGATCCTGCACCAGCGGCCGTGCCCGGCCGGGCCGACGCCTCAGCCGCAGGAATAGACGCGCGCGGCGGGCACCCCGTAGGTCGCGCCGACCACCACGGCGCGGCCGACCGCCCAGATGCTCGCGCCGTCGAGCGCGACCCCCGCGAGGGTGTCCGGCGGCTCCGACCCGGCGCCGGGGACGGCGGTCCACCCGGCGTCGGTCGCGCGCAACGCGATCGCTCGCGAGGACCCACCGGTCGAGACCGAGCCGACGGCGACGGTCCCCTGCTGGTCGCTCGCCACCGAGACCAGCTTGGTCGATCCGCCCTGGTCGGGCACGCCGACCGGCGTCCAGCCATCCGTGCCGCGCTGGTACGTGACGGGCGTATCGCCGTTCGGTGAGTCGTTCGACCACCCCACCGCCCAGGCGGTGCCGCCGGTGCCGACCGCGAGCCCGGTCAGGAAGACGTTCCGACCCTGCTCGGCCGGGACCTGCTCCTCCCGCCAGGTGTCGCCCGACAACCCTGCGATCACCGGAGCGGCGAAACCGTCGGGCTCGATCCGCCATCCCTCGACGACGGGCCGGCCATCGAGCATCGCGACGTCGTGCAGCACCGCAACGTCGGGCGGCGCAACGATCTGGAAGCCCTGCGTGCCGCCGTGCAGCACCACCCCATGTTGCTGGTCGTCGTACCGGCGCTGCCCCACGAGCCACAGATCGGTCGAGCTCGTGCCGTCGATCCCGGTGAGGATGTTCTCGCTCCCGCCGAAGTCCGGCACCGTGACGAGCGACCACGCATGTCCGTCGAAGTGCTCGACGAGCGGGAGGTCGCCCATCCAGGACCCCACCGCCCACACGTCCGACGGCGAGAACGCCTTCACCGCGTAGAACGACGAGATCCCGATCGGACCCGGCGGCACCTGGAGCTTCTGCTCGGCCCACACCTTCCCGTCCCACCGTTGGATGAACGGGCTGCTGACGGGGCCGACGACGTGACCCCCGACGGCCCACGCCCGGCCGCCGGTGGCATCGACACCCTCGAGGATCGTGCCGAGCGGGTTCGGAACGGTCCCTTCGCTCGCGACGAGGGAGCAGGCCGACAGGTCGGCGGCGGCGAACACGCCCGACGCCGCGACGGCGAGGAGCGCCGCGCACGCAGCGACGACGACGAGCAGACGCAACGGGGTCGGGCGCATCGGTCGCGACAGGGTAGGGAGCGCCGTTCGCGCACGTCAACGACGCGATCCATGGGCGCGCTCAGGTCGGTCCGATACCCTCCGCGGATGCGTTCGCGCCTCCTCGTTCGTTCCGCGCTCGCACTCGTCGCCGCCCTGACGATCTTCGTCGCCTGCACGCGCAGTAGCGGCAGCAGCGTGCCCACCGTGCTCGATCCGGGCGAGGCCACCAACGTGCCGCCCGCGACCCCGAGCGACCCGGCGCTCGTCGCCCTCGCGCGCAGCAAGATCAAACACATCGTGTACGTGATCAAAGAGAACCGGACGTTCGACAACTACTTCGGCACGTTCCCCGGTGCGAACGGCGCGACGACCGGCCAGACATGCGACGGGTCGACCGTGCCGCTCAAACGGGCGCCCGACCGCGGCTTCGCCGCCGGGCACAGCTTCACCGACGGCATCACGGCGATCGACGGCGGCAAGATGGACTGCTTCACCGATGTCGGCTACGTGCAGTTCCACCAGGACCAGATCCCGAACTACTGGGCCTACGCGAAGAACTTCACCCTGTCTGACGAGTTCTTCAGCTCGATCTACGGGCCGACCGGGGTCGAGCACCTGTGGACGTTCGCGGCACAGTCCGACCGGTTCGTCGACCACGGACGACCCGGCCAGCTCGGCGTCGGCAAGCGCCAGTTCTGCGACGATCCGCTCGAGACTGCGTTCTCGTTCCGCACCCTCTCGCGCTCCGACCAGGAGAAGGTCTACCAACTGGAGAACCAGGGAGCGAACGGCGCCGCGCAGATCCCCTCCTATTGGGAGGCTCGCTGGCCGTGCACCGACGTCGCGGTGCTCCCCGACCGGCTCAAGGCGGCCGGCATCTCGTGGAAGGAGTACCGCGGACCGAACGAGTGGGTGCAGCCGCTTCGGATGGTTCGTCACGTGCGGTTCAGCTCGATGTGGAACAACGTCGTGTCCAGCGACGAGTTCATCCCCGACCTGAACTCGGGCAAGCTCCCGTCGGTCTCCTGGGTCACGCCGCCGTTCCCGCTGTCGGATCATCCGCCGCTCAGTGTCTGCCAGGGTGAGAACTGGACCGTGCGCTTGATGAACGCGATCATGGCGAGCCCGTACTGGAAGTCGACCGCCGTCGTGCTGACGTGGGACGACTTCGGCGGGTTCTACGACCACGTGCCGCCGCCGCACGTCGACATGTACGGGCTCGGCCCGCGCGTGCCGGCGATCATCATCTCGCCGTATTCGCGGCCCGGCTATGTCGACCACACGACGTACGAGTTCGCCTCGGTCCTGCGGTTCATCGAAACGATCTTCGATGTGCCGCCGATGACGAGCCGCGATGCGAACGCGAGCGACATGCTCGGCGCGTTCGACTTCAACCAAGCTCCCTTGGCGCCGCTCCCGTTACAGCAACGCAACTGCCCGGTGACCCCGATCGCGAACATCCCGGAGAACCCGACGGGCTAGCTGGTGCAGGTGCCGGCGGCGGCGAGCGACCCGAACGCATCGACCTCGTCACGGATCCCGACCGCGCGGAAGTCCCCGAGCTCGCCCGTGACGCCGAGGAGCTGATCGCCGCCCGTCTCGGGGGCCGTCTCTCCGGTCACGTCGACGGGCACCCAGCCGCCGTCGAGACGCACCACCAGCGGCTGCGGGATCCCGTCGACGAAGCGGAGGCCCACCGCGACGGTTGCCTCGCCGACCGCGATCGCCGAGAGCCGGCCGGGATCGCCCGTCGCCTCGGGCACCGCGTTCCAGCTCGCGCCGGTATCGCGCATCGTGAGGATCCGGTCGCCGTCGGCCGTGGTCTGCCATCCCACCGCGAGCGGGCTGCCGTCGGGCTGGATCGCGACCGCGCTGAGCTGGCCGAGCCCGTCGGCGTGCTCGACCGACCACGCGCGACCGTCGTATCGCTCGACGAGCGGCACGGTCTTTCCAGCCGGGGAGCACGGTCCACCCCACCGCGTACACGGAACCGTCGGGCGCGACGGCGACGTCCTTCAGGACAGCTGAGCCCCGAACCACCGGCGAGGCCACCACGCTCCAAGCCGTCCCGACGTACCGCTCGATCAGCGGCTGGTAGTTCACGCCGTCCTGGTGCTTGCCGACGGCCCACACGGTGCCGTCGGGCGCGGCCGCGACGCCGAGGAACTGATCCTCCTCGAGCCCGGGATCGATCGGGTGCGTCCAACGCCAGGTGTCGCCCGCGACCCAACCGGCCTCGGGCCGGTCGTTGCGGAACGCCCCGACGGCCCACGAGCGTCCGCCCGCCGTCGCCGCGTCCTGGAACTGGATCAGCACCGCCCCCGGCGTCACCGGAACGGGGATACGAACCCACCCCTTCGGCGTCCAGCGGGTGACCAAAGGAGTGCCGTCGCCGCCGATGTAGTGGACCCCGACGCCGATCGCGTGATCGGGTGGGCCGGTCACCGCGAGCAACAGATCGCCGGTCACGCTCGCATCGGGGATCGCGGCGGTGCAGGACGTGGACGCGCTCGTCGTGGTCGCCGGCAATACGACCGCGAGCACCAGGGCGCCGAACACCCAGGCCATCTTCACGCGAGCACCGTCCCTCGAGCCGTCATGGACCGGAGTAGGAGGGTATCGCCGCGGCGTTGCCGCCGGTCCACGGACCCGGGTAGAAGGACTGCACGATGCCGTCGGGCCCGACCAGGATCGCGAACGGCGTCGGCGGCTCGAGGTTCGGCAGCACGACCCCGTACGCGGCGGTTGCCATCCGGCCGAGCGGATCGAACGCGACCTCGTACCCGAGATCGAGGGAGCGCACGCCGTCGTTCGACCGGCCGGCAGGGTCCCAGGAGGAGACGGCGATCACGCGGACGTCGGGGTGTGCGGCCGCCCAGGCGTCGAGGTCGCGCAGGTTCGCCGTACAGCTCGGGTCGCAGGTCGGGCCGAAGAAGGAGAACAGCGTCGTCCGGTGGTCCGGGCCTGTGATCCGTTGCGGTCCGCTGAGCGACGGGAACGAGAACGCCCGGAGCTCCCCACCGACGTGATCCAGGTCGCCGTTCACGACGACGGCCGCAGGATCGTGCGCGACGTACCCGTTGGGACCCGGCCGCCAGACGCTGACGCCGTCGCCCTGATGCACCCGCTGGAGCCCGACCGATGTGAGGAGCGGTTCGAACTTCCACGCGGCGTCGTCATCCATGAGGACCGCGGTGACGCCGCGATCCTGCAGCCATACGGCGAAGTCCGCGGGCGTCGGGATGTACGGATTCAGTTGGTTCACCGCGAGCCCGCGGTAGAGCGGCTGGCCGACATACGCGACCGGGATCGGGCCGATGTAGGCCTGCGGGATCCGGTACCAGAAGTCCGACGCGGCGAGCCACTGCAGCTCGGAGGCGGGCCGCTCCGTGATCGAGAACACCATCTCGTCCTGCGTGATCTGCTGCTGCACCTCACCGTTCGTGAAGAAGGCGGGGGTCGTCCCGTACGCGTGGAAGGCGCTCGCATCGGGAGCGGGCAAGATCGCGACCGCCGCGAGCCCTGCGACCGCCCAGCGGATCCAGGCGGCGCGCCCCCTCCCCCGGGCGACCCAGATCGCCGCGACCACGCCGAGCCCGAGCGCCGCATAGGCGGGGAACCGCTGCGGCGTCGCGTGCTGCAGCAGCGGCACGTGGGTGAGCAGCTCGCCGGGAAGACCGATCGACGGTCGCCCGAGGATGTGCAGGACGGGGCCCGACGCCAGCACCGCGACGACCGCGAGGAACGCGAGCAACGCCCACGTGCTCCGGCGCTTCCACTCGGTGATCGCGAAGCCCACGATCATGACGATCGCCGCGATCCCGACGTAGCCGGCGTCCTCCTGTGAGGAGGCGGTGAACCGGCTCGTGATGTCGGTGTACGACTCCCCGCCGATACGCGTGTGCTCGCGCGGAACGACCCAGCTCCCGAGGTCGATCGAGGTCTTGTCGACCGGACGCAACACGTTGGTCGGCTCGTGATGCAGCGCGTCGGTCAGGAACGGGAGCAACAAGAGACCGACGATCGCGTAGCTCACCGCCACGAACAGCCCCGCACGGAGCACGCGCCCGATATCGCGACCGGCGAAGCACAGCGCGATCACGAACGCGATCACACCGAAGAACGTCGTCGTCGCGAATAGCTCGGTCGACACGCCGAACGCGAACAACAGGTCCAGCGAGAGCAGCGACACGAACGTCACCGGACCGAGGGACCCCTCGACCTTCCGGACCACGAGGTACACCGCCACCGGAGCCGTGAAGATCATCACCAGGTTCAGGTGATCGACCATGTGCCCCGCGATGTAGCTCGAGAACCCGAGGAAGAGGCCCCCCAGCACCGACGGCCAGAACCGCTGCGTGACCCGATGGCAGACGAGGTACGTCGCCCACGCGGCGAGCGCGGGGGCGAGCAGCATCAGGACGTTCAACGTGACGAGCGACCCGAACAGCAGCTGCAGCGGGTAGGACGCGATCCCCAAGCTCGGGACGAACGTGACCCACGTGAGGTTCAGGCCCGCGGGCGCGAACACGTTCGACGCGAACAGCGGCGAATGTCCGTGCAACAGCGCCCACGGCGTCCACGCGAGGCCCCACCGATACAGCCGCGCATCTGCCCAGCCATCTCCGACGTATCGAGTCGTGATCGCGCCGCCGATCGGCGGCAGCCAGATCAGGCAGGTCAACCCCAGATACAGGAGGAAGGCGAAGAGCCCCTTCCACGCGGGGCGCGCCTCGCGAGCGCGGTCCGCGATCGTCCTGCGCTGCGAGCCCGCGTCGGGAGGAGGTTCGTGCTCGGACACCGCCGCATGGTAGCGGCGGACGCCGAGGCCGATGCTCGTATCGGCCGGCGGCCCCAACGTGCCCAGATACACAACCGCGAGAGCTACGATGGATTCGTGCGCAAGGCGTTGCACCTGATGTTCGGAGGCTCTACCCGGTTCGTGTTGGTCTTCGCTGCGCTCGCACTGCTCATCGCGGGCGGACCGTTCATCGCCGGCTGGTTCGACGACCGCGGCATCCCTGGCGGGACGATCGTGCTCTTCGGTCTCGCGCTCGGAGCGTGTGCGAGCGGATTCGCTTTCTTCTTCACGATGACTCCCCGGAGGAAGCGGAGGCGAGCGCTGCGCAAGTTGGCAGGCGAATATGGTCTTCCGTACAGGGAGAAGGTCTGGTTGACGCGTGACGTGAGAGCGCTGCCCTCCTTCCAGCTCATCTCCGGGTGGGTGGTCCATGACGGCATCGAGGGCGATCGCGGCTCCGAGCCGCTCTATGTGTTCTCCCGCTCGTGGTCCCCGGATGCGTATGAACCGACCCGCTGGGCACTGTGCGCGGCAACCACCACCTCGTTGGCCGCACCGCAGCTCTTCATCGCTCCTCGGCACCTCTCCGTCGATGAACAGCCTTTGTTCGACCAGGTTCTGTTCGAGTCCGAGGCGTTCGACCGCGTCTGGGAGGTCATGGCCGACGACCATCGCCTCGCCAGCACGATCGTCGACCAGCGGATGATGGCGTGGCTCCTCGATCGGGAGCCGAACATGTCCTTCGAGCTGGGGGGTGCGTGGGCGATGACCGTGACCCATCGGGTCGACCCGGAAGCTCCGGCCGACCTCGTGCGCGCGCTCGACGGCTTCCTCGAGCATCTCCCTCGCGTTGCGCTGACGGAACTCGACCGCGGCTGATGGGTCCCGCCGGGTTCACGAGGCAAGTACGCTTGCTCACGGCCGATCGACCGTCGATGCACGGCCAGCGCGAGAGTGGCGGAACCTGGCAGACGCGCCGGACTTAGGATCCGGTGCCCGAAAGGGCGTGGGAGTTCAAATCTCCCCTCTCGCACCCCTCTGACCTGCAGTTCTTTTGCCGGCGAGCGCCCGGCAGTTGTGAAATGGATGGAACGCGACGCTCCCCCTAGGGCGTCTCAGGGGCCACGAGGAGCGTGTCGTCGTCGAGCCACGCGGCCATGCGTCCGTCCGCGACCTCCGTCGACTCCCCGGTCGAGATGTCGACCACGTGGATGACGCCAGAGTCGGAATAGGCGATCTCGGTTCCGTCGGGAGACAGCACGGGGGTATCGATCGATGCCATCGCTTCCACGAGCGTCTGGTCTCCGTCCTTCGTCGCGATCACGAGCTGGGATCCCGAGAAGTTGTCGCGGCCCATCGGTCGGAGGTAGACGTCGACGGGCCCGCCGAAGGCGGCGGGCTGCGCGGCGTTCCTGACGAGCATCGTGGGCTCACCTCCGGTCACGGGCACCGACCACAGATCCCAGTTCCTACTGAACGACGTGTCTCGGGGCAGCTGGAAGATCACGCTCCGACCATCGTGGCTGAAGATCGGAGCCAGGTACCACAACCCATGCGTTCGTCCTAAACCGAGATCGGTGACGCGCGTCACCCGTCCGCTCACCACGTCTTCGACGTAGAGGTCCCCGAACTCGGTCCCGGACCCATCGCGCCGCTGGTAGACGATCTTCGTGCCGTCGGGCGACCATCCGCCTGCGTAGTAGTTGATGGCGCCCGGCGGGTCGAGCCTCCGCCCTTGCGACCCGTCACTGCCGGCCGCCGCCGCCACGTCGGTGGCCGAGCAACAGGTGTCCTCCCAGTAGACCCTCGAGCCGTCAGGTGAAACAGCGTAATAGTGGCCATCGTCGAAGCGAGCTCCGTAGCCAGCGTCGTCGTCGCCCCCGCTCGGGAGCGGAGTCTCCTCGCCGGTTCGAAGGTCCAGGAAGAACGCGCCAGTCACGACAACGGGAACGTCGGCTGTGGTGGACACCGCCTGGCTCGATGCCGTCTGAAGGGAAGTCGTCCGTTCCGTCGACGCAGGATCTGCAGAGCAGGCTCCCAAGACCGCCAGGAGCACGGCCACCGCGAGCGCACGTCCATAGCCACCCCTCATCTCGTTCCTCCTTCTATGCACGTCCAACGGTTGGCGCGATCGCGCGTCGATCCGGAGTCCCACTGGTTCGTCGCGAGCGTGAAGTTCAGCCAGAAGCCGAGGGTCGCTCGACCGGCGCCGTCTGCTCATGCAGGGCGACAGACGATGGCCTGGGCCTCGTTAGCCCAGGCCATCGTCTTGTCGAAGGTCGAGTTCCGAGCGTCAGCTCACGTCGCAGCCCTCGGGCTGCGGCTGATCGATCCGTGGGGCTCCCGCCGATCGGAACGTCGAAGTACACGACGCCCAGCTGCACGTTGGAATCGGTCTCGTTGCGACCGACGTGCACGCTCGAGGGCAACTCGACGAACGAGCTACCCGGGCCGTAGGTCATCGGGTGGCAGTTGTCGTGGTAGACGGTGAACGTTCCAGACTGCACCACCACGAGCGTCTTGCCGGGGTGGCTGTGCCAGCCGGTCGATGAGTGGGGGCCGAACGTGTATTGCCCCACGATCGTGTTCGTGCCCGGATGGACGGCGAGGCCCATCCCGGTCGGCATCGACCCTGTCGCGATGATCACCGGCGTGATGGTGCCGCTGGATGGGCTCGCGAGGGCCGTGGCCAGGCCGATCGAGATCGTCAGCACGGCCGCTCCTGCGAGGGCGACCGTCCACCGGATCTTGCTTCTCTTCATGCTCATGGTCCGCTCCTTCCAGATCACTGCCTCGGTGCGAGAAGCGCGGGACCGCCCCAGCGGCCCCGCGCCTCCGCACACTCCGTTCGTCTGGGGCCGACCGCTCGACCCTAGGAGGCGGCGTCAGAGAAGGAATCCCGGAAAGCCGTACGTTTCAAAGCTTCCGCGCGAGCTCGGTCCTCGATCGCACGTCCAACTTGCGGTAGATGCGTTTGAGGTTCGCCTCGACGGTGTGAACGCTTACGAAGAGCGACTCCGCGACCTCACGGTTGGTGCGCCCATCGGCGACGAGCTCCGCGATCTGGGCCTCTGTCGGGGTGAGCCCAGTGGGGGCTGGGGCACGACCCCCGATCCTCGCGAGCTCTCGCTGGGCCTTGTCCACCCACAGCGGCGCGCCGAGGGCATCGAACGTCGCGAGCGCGCGGTCGAGGAGCTCGCGCGCGCCCTTCTTCTGGCGCATCCGTCGGCGCACCGTGCCGGCGACCAGGAGCGTCCGCGCGACCTCGAAGGGTTGCTGCGTTCGAGCATGCTCGTCGAGCGCCCTCCGGAGATGGTCGTCGGCGCCTTCGAGATCACCGCTCGCTCCCGCGATCAGGCCGCGGCACCGGGCGGCCGTCGCGAGCGCCACCGCGCGGTCGAGCGCCCGCCCTTGCTCGTCCAACCGGTCCGTGAGCCGTTCGGCGGCCTCGAGGTCACCGAGGGCGACAAGCGCTTCGACCTCGTCGGGCACGAACGGGAAGACCCCGGGCTCGCGCATGTCCATCCGCTCGGTCATGTGGACGGCCGGCGCAAGGCAGTCGTGGGCCGCGCCGACATCCCCGAGCGACAGCTCGAGGAACCCCAAGGCGGCGCGCGCTCTGATCTCGCTCCAGCGGTCGCCCGTCCGATCACACCCGGAAAGCGCCGCGGCGGCGTGCGTCCGCGCTTCCTCGACCACGCCCGTCGCGGCCTCGATCGTCGATCTCACGGATGCGACGTGGCTCAGCACATCGACCCACCCCGCCTCGGCCACGATCTCGTACGCATCGAGGGCATGTTCGGAGGCGAGGTCCCACCGACCGCCGCGGAGTTCGATCTCCGCGAGCTGCGCCCGAACCTCCCACGACGCCGACTCGTGCCCTTGGTCGATGTACCGCTCGAGCTCCGCCTGCAGCGTCTCCCGCGCCGAGTCGAGCGAGCCCTCCCACATCTTGATCCGTCCCAGGCAGGTCCTCGGGGTCCCCACCTCGCCGAAGGCGAGTGCGCTTTCGTCCGAGATGCCCTGCACAAGGGAATCGGTCGGGTCCCGACCGAGGACGGCTTCGGCCATCGCCGACACGGCCAACGCGTTGCGAAGCGAGAACGGATCGTGCACCGTGCCCGCCGCCTCTACGGCGGATCGCGCACGCTGCAGGGCGGACGTCGGATCGCATGCATCGAACGCGACCCACGCGAGGTCGCCGAGGATGAGCGCTCGGAGCGGGCCGTCATCTGTGGACTCTTCGAGCGCGCGTTCGAGCAAGATGTTCACCCGCGGCAGGTCGTTCCAGCTCATGAACGAGATCGCGTAGATGGTCTGTGCTCGGGCCGGGCCGGGCTCGAGCTCTTCGAGGATCGATTCGTTGAGCTCGCGCGCGCCACGAGCATCTCCGGCGGCGAAGAGGTTCCCGGCGGACATGTGGCGACGGAGCCACGATCGTTCTTGGTCCTCGGGCGGAGTGACCGTGGCCGCGAGCTGGTACAGCTCGGAGGCGACGTGCGGGGCGCCCCTCGCCTCGGCCTGCGCGGCGGCCTCGTCCAGCGCGACGGCGACCTCCTCGTTCGGTCCGGTCACGGACAGCGCCAGGTGCCGCGCGCGCTCCTCCGGATCCTTCACCACGTTCGCGAGCGCGGCGTGCGCGTCGCGTCGGTCACGCGCTGACGCGCTCTCGTAGATGGCCGATGCGAGCAGAGGATGCGTGAACTCGATCGCGGTGCCGCGCACCTGCACGATCCCGGCGTCCTCCGCCTCTGCGAGCCCGCCCCCTTCCTCCACCGAATCGATGAGCGGGATCGTCGGGTGAGCGGACGACGCGACGAGCAGGGAGGCCACGAGCGCGGATCGAGGAAGGACCGTCAACCTGCGACGGAGCAGCTCGCGGAGGTCCGCCGGCACCGGTAGGGGCTCTCCAGGGTTCAGGAGGGCGTCCTGGCCGTCCAAGGCGCGTCCGATCTCGAGGGCGAAGAAGGGGTTCCCGCCGGATGCCTCGTGGATCCGCCGGAGGAGTGGTGGTGCGAACTCACGGTCGAGCTGTTCGCGGAGAAGCCGCCCGAGCGTTCCGGGAGCCATCGGACCCAAGGTGAGCGTGTCCGCACCCCTGCCGAACGAGGCGCCGAGACCGAGCGGCT
Organism: uncultured Actinomycetes bacterium; assembly: GCA_963799625.1. Taxonomy (GTDB): domain Bacteria; phylum Actinomycetota; class UBA4738; order UBA4738; family HRBIN12; genus AC-51. The sequence continues at coordinate 184,344 of CAWCXU010000002.1, forward strand.
CGGTCGAACCGGGCGCCGATCTCTTCGCAACCATCACCGAAACGGGTTCGTCGGACAAGCGTCGCAGCGCGAAGGCGAGCGCACGGGCCGACGGACCGTCCATCCACTGCACATCGTCGATCGCGATCGTCACTGAGGTGGTGGACGCGATCGCACGGAGCACCCCGAGGACCGCAAGGGACACGGCACGGGCGTCGGGACGGGAACCGGCCGTTCCCTCTGCCATCAGCGCCGCCTCGAGCGCTCTGCGCTGGCCGGTCGGCAACTCCGGCATCGCTTCCTCCCAGGCAGGAACCAGCAGATCGCCGAGGACGGTGAACGACAATCGTGCCTCCGCCTCCGATGGGCGCGACACGAGCGTGAGGCCGCCAGAGGTGCCGGCGAGCTTCACCCCCTCGCGCCATAGGGTGGTCTTGCCGATCCCCGCGTGACCCTCGATGAGCAACGCACGGGGCCCCGTGCGGTCGCTGTCGAAGAAGCGTGCGATCGCGGCGAGCTCTTCTTCCCGCCCGAGGATCGCGTCTGGGGCCACGATGGAGACCTTCTCTTTGTCGGATGCGCCGGCCGGCAACCATCTTATGGGACCCGCCCAAGGTGCAGGAACCGGAGCCGACGACGTGCCGGACTACGCGGCCGGGACGAACTGGAGTGAGTGCACGATCTGGTCCTCCTCGTCGCGCTGCGCTTGCGTCGTGCCCGGCGAGTAGTTGGCGTCGACCACCAGCCGCTGCCCGTTGACGTCGAGGACCCAGAGCCTGTCGACCTGGCCCGCCATCTGCTGCCAGCGCTCGCCGTCGCCCCCGTTGCCGAGCCAGCTCACGAAGTCCCGGTGGCCGTTGTCCTGGACATCGCACCCCTTGAAGTCCCCGTCCCCGGTCACGACCCAGTGCTTCGGCACGGACCACTCGAGGTACTTCCCGGAGTAGCCGCCGAGCGTCACGTCCGTTGGCTTCGTGGCGTGGCGCATCGACTGTGCCTCGAGGGCGGCGACGAGGTCGTCGACCGTGGGGCCGGGATCGACGAGGTTCCCGATCGAGTGGCACGGGTTCCGAGCCACCTCGCCGACGTCCCAGAAGGCGATGCCGCAGCAGTCGCTCAGCACGCCGAACCCTTTGAACGGGTGCCACGGAGGAGAGGGCGCCTCCACGGTGACCGTTGGGTGCTCGCCCACTCCTATGAAGGTCCGCTGGATGGATGTGGTCCCTGGCGTCGACGACGGCGCGACCGACAGGCTCGACGCTGATCCGGTCGTCGCGGGCCCCGAGCACGCGGCCGCGACGAGCAGCGCCACCGCCGCCCCGAGCCACCAGATCCCTTTGCGTCGGTCTGAGTTCGTCTTCATCCTCGATCCTCCTGTGTCATGCCTTGCCGGGCGGGGAGGGAACCGATCTGGTTCAGCTGCCACTGGGGTACGTCGATACGAGCAGGGTCCCGTCGTCCCTCCACGACTCGACCGAGGCATCGTTCAGCAGCAGGCGCTGTTGTCCGGTTCGGAGATCTACGAGCCAAACGGCGACATGACCGTCGGAGCTCCACGCGTCGTACGCGATCGAACTTCCGTCCGGTGACCAGGCCGGGTGGTCGCTCGTCGGGTCCGTGATCGCACGCACGTTGGTGCCGTCCGGGTTCGCGATCGCCACCCTCCTTCCCGGGCCTTGGCCCGAGGTGAAGGCGATCTGATCCCCACTGGGCGACCAGGAAGGCGAGGTGCCGCCAGACACGATCATCTGCTGACGGCTCGCCGTGATCGACTCTCCCCCGTTGTAGTGCTCCACGGGGAGGATCCAGATGCCACCCTCTGCGGCGTACGCGATCTTCGAGCCGTCGGGCGACCACGATGGGAGCTGCGCGTCCTGGCCTCCCTGTCCTCCCCAACTCAGCCCGGCCCGTGGGGGGTGGAAGCCGCTGGGCCGGGTCGCGATGATCTGCCGATGCCCGCCCGGGCTCACGCCGCTGTATGCGATCCACCTGCCATCCGCGGACCAGGCCGGCTCATCTGCCTGCGATGCCCACTCGGGATCGGGGGTGATCTGCGTCAGATCAGACCCATCCGCCCCCATGCGAAAGAGCTGCGGACGTCCATCGCGCGTCGTCCATCACGAAGATCACGTCGGAGCCGTCGGGTGAGAACCGGAACCATGAGCCACCCTCCGGTGCCGGGAACGGCGACTCGGAGCCATCGGACACGTTCAGCAGGCGATAGCTCCCGACGACGGAGCCGTTGTGATCGGGGAACGGCCCGGGACCGACCGGCACCTGCTGCTCCCCGCGGAGCGCGGTCGCCCCCGCCCACGCGGTGGCTGCCGCGATCGCAACCGCCAAGGCTCCCGCGACCACGCGCTGACGGCGGCGTCGACGGTCACGTCGCCGAAGGACCTCTTCGAGCGGAAGCGAAGGCACCTGGAACCGAGAGCGTGTTCGCTCCAGGACGTCGCGATACTCACTCATCAGCCATCGCATCCTTCAGGGCGGCATGCGCTCGGGAGACGTGCATCCGGACGGTCGATGCCCGGATCCCCAAGATCCGGCCCGCTTCCTCCGAAGAGAAGCCGAGGAGATCCGTGATGACGACGGCGGCGCGTTGGCGGGTCGAAAGGATCGCCAGGGCTCTCATCGCCGCGTCGGTCGCATCCACCTCGGCGATCGCATCGTCGGACTGTGTGCCGCGCAGAGCGCGTTTCGCCGCGCGCGTGGAGCGGCGGTAGCTCGAGCGGAAGGCATTCATCGCCGTCCGATAGAGGTAGGCGCGGGGATCCGCCATCTTCCCGACCCGATCCCAGCGTTCCAGGAGACGAACGAATGCGTCCTGCGTGAGCTCCTCGGCCTCCAGTCTGTCTCGCGTCACCACGCACAGGACCGAGTACAGCTCGGCCTTCTCTCGCTCGAAGAAGACCTCGAAGGGAGGGTCTTCGACGGCCGCCAGCTCGGTCGGTTCTTCCCACCCAGCAGACCGAGAGTGTTCGTTCATCTGGTGTGACAACTCCGTAGGGAGGCAGACCGCCTACATCGACGTGAGGATCATCGCGAAGCTCCGCTCCTGGGTCCGTCCGTTCATGACCCCTCCTCCGTGACGGTCCCCTCTCGCACCGCTGACCTACGGCTTCCACCGTCGATAGACGGGCATCTCGTCGTCCGAGTACTCCGTCGCGACCGCTTCCTCGATCGAGCACGTGTAGTGGACGAGGCCGTAGGGGGTTTGACCGGGGCGAGCCACCACCGCCGGGTGGGACGGGGAGATCTGTTCGAGCCATCCGCGCGCCATGAACTCGCCGAAGTCGCCGGCGTGATCCTCCCACGGCTGCGCCGTGTGCAACGCGTACCGCGCGTCGCGCGCCACCTCACGCAGCTTCGGACTCGTGTCACGGAAGGAGACGCACAGCAACCCGGCCGCGATCCAGGGAGAGACCGGGTGCACGCGCGGTCCGCCGTCCAGCCGGAGGGTCGCCTGGTACACGATCCGGCCCTCCATCCGCTCCCGGCCGAAGGCGGCCAGATCAGGCTCCGCGTTCGCGAACTCAGCCCAGATGGCCACGACCAACGCAGCCTACGGCCCGGGTACCCTCTGAGCGACGCACGGCAGGTGAAGGACGGCCTTCTCATCGCCGATGAGTGACCCCGAAGGACCCTGGATGATCCCGCAGGAACGATCGAACGACGAGGCTGAGCTCTCCCCGCTCATGGCGTTCTCCCCGATGCCCCTGCACGGCCATCGGGGATCGGGCCCGCTGATCGGTCGCCCCGTCGAGCTCACAGCGATCGATCAAGAGATCTCCTCGACCTGCACCGGCCGGCTCGTCGGCCTCACGCTCGAGGGTGAGCCGGGGATCGGCAAGACACGTCTGCTGCTCGCCGCGCGCGAACAGGCCGAACGCGCCGGGATGACGGTGATCGCGGTCGCCGCCGACGAGGAACTGCGTGGGCCCTTCCTGGTCGCCCGCTCGATCATGGCCTCACCGGAAGCCGTCGCCGCCGCGACCGGTGGTCCGGCGCACGAGCCTCTCGCGCGGTGTCTGGCAGCGATGTCCGGCGAAGACGATCCGGGTCTCGCGAACCTGCCCGCCGACCAGCGGGTGCTCCGTACCTTGGATCTCGGCGCCGTCGCATTCCGCGCGCTCGCCGGCCAGCAGGGTCTCGCCGTGTTGATCGACGACGTGCAGTGGGCCGACGACGACAGTCTGCGCCTGCTCCGCTACGTCGTCCGCGCGAACGCGACGAACCCGATCCTGTTGCTCTTCGCGATCCGCCCCGAGGAGTTCGCGCTGGTCACCGAGGCCGTGAACCTGATCGCCGACATGGACCGCATGGGCGTCGTCCGCCGCCTGCGGGTCAACCGGTTCACGCCGGCCGAGACGAGGTCGTTCCTCGCCGAGACCCTCGACGGCCCGATCGACACGAACAGCGCCTCGGTCATGCACGGACAGGCCGAAGGGGTGCCGTTCATGGTCAAGGAGATGGCGCTCGCCTACCGCGACTCCGGCATGATCCAGCAGATCGACGGCACGTGGACGTTGGCGCGCAACGCCGACCGCCTGGTGCCGTCGGCCGTGAAGACACTGATCTCCCGCCGCGCCGCCCACCTGCCGGACGACACGAAGACGCTGCTGGCCGAGGCGGCGGTGCTCGGGCGGCACTTCAGCCTGAAGGACCTGCGCGAGATCGAACTGCGGGTGCGCGAGGTGGACGCCGACCCCGATGCGCTGAGCGCGACGCTCGCGCCTGCGGTCGCCGGCGGCCTGTTGATCCAACACGCCGAGGACTCCGCCGCCGACTACAGCTTCCCGCACGAACAGGTGCAGGAGTTCGCGTTGGGGACGCTCCTGCCGGAGCGGCGACGGGCGATCCATGCCGCGATCGTGGCCATGTTGGTGTCGGGAGAACCGGCGCCGGAGAGCCTCCCTTTGCTCGCGCATCACGCGAAGGCCGCGGGCGACGCGCCGATCTGCGTGCGGTTCTCGGTCGAGGCCAGCCGCAACGCGCTCGCGGCGAACGCGCCGGAGGAGGTCTTGCGTCTCGTCGACGTCGCGCTGCCGCTCGCCGCGACGCCCCAGGAGCGCGTCGACCTGCTGGAATCCCGGGACCGCGCCCTCGACATGCTGCGCCGCCCCGACGACCGCATGCAGGGATTGGCCGAGCTCGCCGCGCTCGCCGAGGCGATGGCCGATTCGCGGCTCGAGCTCGATGTCCGGCTTCGACGCGCCGCGGCGCTCCGGATGAACGAGGAATACGACCGCGCCGCCCAGCTGGCGCGCGAGGTGATGGAGCTCGCGGCCTCGCGTGACGATCAGGAGAGCGAGCTGGCCGCGTGCATCGAGCTCGGTCAGGATCTGGTGCGCGCGACGGCGGGCGAGACGTTCACCCCCGCGGCTCGCGAGGTCGACCTTGACGGAGCGGAGGAGGCCTACCAGCGCGCGCTCACGCTCGCCCGGGCACAAGGCGACGAAGCCGCGACCGCGCTCGTGCTCCGCGAGCTCGGGGTCATCTCCCTCGGACGGGTTCGCGCCTGGTTCGTCGAAGCGGTCGAGGCGGGCGAGCACATCCCGGTCGCGATGCGGGTGGCGGCCGGTGAGTCCATCGATGCGATCTTCCCGGAGCTCCCGATCGCGCCCGAGGCCGAGGCGTGCGGTCGCTTCCTCCAGGAGGCGCTCGAGATCTTCGAGCGGCTCGGCGATCGTCGCGGAGCTATGTCGACGATCATCGCGATGGGCTACCTGAACTGGGCCCCCGACATCCACCTCGGATCGGGCGCGGGCCGCCACATCGAGGAGATCCGCCGGTTGACGTCGAGCATGTCGGCGTTGACGAACGCGAGCGGCCGCGCGGCGGCGGAAGCGCAGATGCTCTACGGCGTCCACGTGTTCGCGCGCGCCAAAGTGATCCCCGACCTGGCCGTGTCGCGAGGCGAGGAGGCGTTCCGCGCAGCGACCGAGATCGGCGATCCCGCGCTGTCGTTCCTCGCCGCCGGTGGCTCGGCGATGGCGAACCTCGACATCGAGGAGCTCGACGCGGCCGACGCATGGCTCGACCGGGCGGCGGCGGTCGCCTCGGACAATCCGACCCCGCTGCGTGCCCGACGCATGGCTGGCTGGCGCGGCACCGCTGCCGCAGCGCGTGGCGATGCCGCCGCGATGCGCCAACACCTCGAGCGGGCGGCCGAGCTCGCCGCTGACGACGGAGGCCCGGCCGCCCGGTGCGAGGCCCTGTCGGATCTGGCCCGGGAGGCCGCGAAGCTCGGCCTCGCGCAGCACGATCCCGAGCTGCTCCGGCTCGCCGAGGGCGCGGCGACCGATGTGCTCGCGCTCGCGCCCGACCTCACCGGCCACCCGCCCTGGGCGGCGCAGGCCGACGCCGTGCTCGCGACCGTGGCGTTCGACCGCGGCGATGCCGAGCAAGCTTCGTCGTTCGCGCGTTCGGCGCTCGGCCGCCTCGACGCGGCCAACCAGGAGGATCCCCGTCTGTCGATCCTGCTCCCCGCGGCACGTGTCCTCCGCGAGATCGGCGCGACCGAGATCGAGGACGTGCTCGGGTTGGTCGGCTACATCGCGGCCATGATCGCGCAGCGCACGATCGACGAGTCGATCCGCGTCCGCTGGTTCCGTGGGCCGACGGGACGCGCGCTCACCGAGCTCGTCGGCGAGGGCGAGATGGCCGGCACCGACTCGGACGACGCGCCGAAGGACGCGGATCAGGCGCTGCTCCAAGGACTCGTTCGGGGACAGACCGATGCCGAGATCGCGGCCGCTCTCGGGATCGACGAAGACGAGGTGGTTCGCCGCCTCGGAGGGTTGTTCGCGAAGATCGGCGCGTCGTCGCGAGCTGAAGCGACCGCGTTCGCGTTCCGGGAGCGCGTGCTGTGAGCGAGGAACGCTCCGGGCCAGTCCGCGCCCGCGTCGATCGTCACCGGTGTGTCGGAGCCGGAACGTGCATCACGATCGCGCCGACCGCATTCGACTGGCACGCCGGCGACCGGTTGAAGGCGGACGTCGTCGGCGCCGACTCGGTGACCGAAGACCAACTCCGCGAGGCCGCCCTCGCGTGTCCGACCGCCGCCATCACGGTGGAGCGGATCGCGGCGCTCTTGCCCTGGCAGCTCCGTGGGAAAGAGGCCCCGCGCCGCGTCGAGAAGTCGTTCATGTTCACCGATATCGAGGGTTCGACGAACCTCGTCGAGGTCCTCGGCGACGAGGCTTGGCAGGGCATCCTGCGCTGGCACGACGAGACGCTCCGCGCCCTGTTCGCAGAACACCGGGGCGAGGAGGTCGTCGGCACCGGCGACGGCTTCTTCATCGGGTTCGATTCGCCCGACGACGCGCTCGGCTGTGCGGTCGCGATCCAGCGCAAGCTCGCCGAGCATCGCCGGCTCCACGGCTTCGCGCCGAAGGTGCGGATCGGCGTGCACGCGTCGGGCGCCACGCAGGTGGGCCGCAACTATTCGGGCAAGGGCGTCCACGAGGCTGCGCGGATCGCGGCCCTCGCCGACGGTGATCAGATCTTCGCGAGCCTGCACACGGCGTCCGGGAGCCGTTTCCCGGTGACGGATCAGCGCGAGGTGGTCCTGCGCGGCACGTCAGAGCCGATGGAGATCGTCACCGTCGACTGGAACTGACCGGCTGGGGTCGTCTTTCGGGGTACGTTCCGGGGATGCCGCACTCGTCGATCTGGACGCGCGCCCTCGAAGGGATCTTGTCGATCGGGGCTTCCGACGACGAGTCGGAGAGTCAGCGCAGCGGCCGTCGCGTCTTCATGCTCGCGTTCATCCTCGCGAGCCTGTTGAGCGTCCCGGCGGTGATCGCCCGCTTCGCGGCCGGATACACCTGGGTCGGCGTCTCCGATCTGGTCACCCTCGTGGTCCCCGTCTCGCTCCTGGTCGTCATCGCGGTCCGTCCAACGAGCTACGTGCCCGTCCTGCACGTGATCCTCGTCATCCTCTTCGCCAGCCCGATCCTCGACACGGCGATGTTCGGGGGGCTGTTGCCGTCGGGCGTGCTCGTGATCTTCGGCTTGGATATCGCCCTCGGCGCGCTGCTCGCGCTCGGCCTCGGCGCGGGCCTCGTCTGGTCGGGCGTCTTCGCGCTGTCCGTGGCGTTCGCCGTCGTGATCCCCCGATTCGTCGACCCGATCTACACGCTGGACGACCCGGCGGGGAACGCCGCCTTCAACCTGATCGGGACGGGCATCGTGACGGTGGCCGTGATGATCTACTTCGTCCGCCAGCGCGACCGGTTCCAGCAGAGGTCGGACGACCTGCTGCACGCGATCCTCCCGGATCCGATCGCCGCTCGGCTGAAGGATTCCCCGGACACGATCGCGGACGATGTGCCGTCCGCGTCCGTGCTCTTCGCCGACGTGGTCGATTTCACTCCCCTGTCGGCCGACATGACGCCGGCGGCGTTGGTCGAGATGCTCGACGAGCTCTTCACGGTCTTCGACGGCTTCGTCAGCGAGCTCGGGCTGGAGAAGATCAAGACCGTGGGCGACGCGTACATGGTGGCCGCCGGCGTGCCGGTCCCGCGCGACGACCACGCCGACGCGATCGCCGGCCTGGCGTTGCAGATCCGCGACCACGTCTCCACCGCGACGTTCGGCGGCCGTCGGCTGCAGATGCGGATCGGGATCGCCTCGGGACCCGTCACGGCGGGGATCATCGGCACGCAGAAGTTCGCCTATGACCTCTGGGGTGACACCGTGAACACGGCCAGCCGGATGGAATCGAGCGGGCTCGCCGGCGAGATCCAGCTCGCCCCGTCGACCTATGAGCTGCTCGGCGACCGCTTCCGATGCCGGCCCCGAGGGCCGGTACAGGTGAAGGGGAAAGCCGAGATGATGACCTTCCTGCTCATCGAGCGCCGCGACGCACCAGCCCAGAGGCCGCAGTGATCTCGCTACATATCTCGGGTCCTCGGGGCTTGATACCACGGTGGGCGAACGAGGCCGCGAGGCTATCGACATGCGCGACGAACGAGAGGGGGGTCCGATCGCACCCACCCTCGCGTTCGAGGCGTTCTATGTGGAGGAACAGTCGCGCCTGTTCGGTCTGATGTGCCTAGTCACCGGCGATCGATCGGAGGCTGAGGAGATCACCCAAGAGGCGTTCGTCCGGGTCTGGGAGCGGTGGGCTCGGGTCGCGGTGATGGAGAGTCCCGGCGGCTACCTCCATCGGACGGCGATGAACGAGTTCCGCAGGCGCGCCCGTCGCAGAGCGCTGGCCAACAGGTTCCTCCCGCGGCTCGCCCAGGGTCGGTACGCCCAAGATCCCGGCGAGGGGACGGTCATGTTGCACGAAGCGCTCCGGGTGCTCGAGCCTCGGCAGCGCGCCGCACTGGTCCTGACCGAGCTCCTCGGGTACAGCGCCGAAGAGGCGGGCCGGGTCCTCGGGGTGAAGCCGTCGACGATCGGCGCCCTGAAGTACCAGGGACGCGCCCGCCTGAAGGAGGTGGAGATCGATGACTGACTACCACCAGCTCCTCGAAGAGGATCTGACCCGGGTCGGCGACCCGATCCTCGGGCTCGAGGATCTCCAGCGTCGGCACGCGCGCCGGGAGCGCGGCCGGCGGACGCGTGCGATCGTCGTGGGCCTCGCCGTGGCGCTGGCCGCCGGTGCGTTCCTCGCCACCAGCTTCCGTGGGCAGCTGGGGACGCAACCGGCGGGTCCCCCGATCTCGTGGACGAGCCACACCGACCGGTACGGGTGGACGATCGACGTGCCGAAGGGCTGGCGGACCGAACCCCTCTCGTCCCCCGCCGAGGGAGCTCGGTTCCAAGGATCCGATCTCTCGGTGCAGATCGCGATCGGCCCTCCCCCTTCGGGCTGGCCGGCGAAGCTGCCCGCTCCAGCCGGGTTGACGCTCCCGCCGTCGAACGACTCGGCGTTCCCGCTGAGCGCCGATCAGATCCTGTCGCCCGTCGACGGCGGCTTGGGTGGGCGGTTCAACGGCGACGGACTCCAGTTCGACGTGGTCGTACGCTCATCGACCCTCCCGCTCTCCACCGACGACGGCGACATCGTCGACCATATGATCGGCTCGATCGCGTTCCAACCTTGGACGCCTGGCGACGTCCGCCACGACTGGGTCGCGATCGAGGCACCCAGCGAGGACGTCTCGTGGATCACGCTCGAAGGCGGCGCCTACATGCTGTTCCGCACGCCCGACGAGACGAAACTCTACGGACCGATCAGCTGCGCGAAGCAACCGCCGAAGAAGCTGCGGACGACCTCCGACGGGGCCGCGGTCCTGGACTGTCCCGACGGGAGCACATGGCAGATGGACGCGGGTGGTGGCAGCGGCGGATCGGGTGAAGCCGTCTGGAACGACCCACCGCCCCAGTGGCCGATCGTGACGGCCCACGACGGCACGATGATCGCGTACGTGATCCCCGGGTACTTCCCTCCGGGGACCGGCGGATTCCGGATACGGCTGCCAACAGACGGGTTTGGGGTGCTGACACGCATCGACGACGCATCGTCTGGATCGAGCGGTGCACGTTCGCGTGAGGCTTGCGCACCGCGCGCTCCGGCGTGATGCTCCTTCGATGGGTGGACCGGGCGCGATCGATCCGCGCGACGCGCTCGTCGAGCGTCTGGTCGAGGTCTGCGCGAGTGACGAGCGGGTGGTCGCCGTGTTCGAGGGCGGCTCACGTGCGCGCGACGAGGCCGACGAACATTCCGACATCGACGTGTCGGTGATCGTCGCCGACGATGCCTACCCCGAGATCCTCGACGCAAAGAGAGCGTTCGTCGGCTCGATCACGAACGCGCTGTTCGTCGAGGATTTCGGCATCGAGCACATGGCGTTCGTGATCACGGAGGGTGACGTCGAGCTCGAGCTGCACTTCTTCCGTCTGAGCGACCTCGACGCGATCCACGCGGGCCCACATCGCGTGCTGCTGGATCCCCGAGATATCCTGCAGGATAGGACGTTCTCGCCTGCGCTGCCGGATGATGCCGCGAGGGTGCGCCAGCTCCGGGAGATCCTCATGTGGTTCTGGCACGACGTCGGCCACTTCACGACCGCGATCGCGCGCGACCAGCCGTGGTGGGCGGCCGGGCAGCTCGAGCAACTCCGAAACGCTTGCATCAACCTCGTGCGGATCGAACAAGGTGGCGAAGCCGAGGACGAGCCGTACTGGAAGCTCGACGTCGAGCTCGCGACCGGCGCGCTCGAGCCTCTCCGGTCGACGTTCGTGCCGCTCGAGCGCGATGACTTGCTCCGCGCAGGCCGAGAAGTGCTCGCCTTCTTCCGCAACCGGGGTCCGGATGTCGCGCAGGCGAACGGGCTGACCTACCCGGCGGAGCTCGACCGGCTGATCGGCGGCCGACTCGACGACCTGAGGTGAAGCGCTAGGCCGACAGTCGGTAGAAGCGCCAGAACCCGCCGTCGATCGGCAGGATCTCGACGCTCGAGAACCCCGCTTCCTTCGCGTAGCCCTCGAAGACCGACGGCCGCATCACCGTGCCCGTCCCCACGGAACCGGCGTGCGACATCCCGTCGGGCAGGCAGATCAGGGTACTGAAGCCGTACATCAGCCGTTCGATCTCGTCGCCGGGCGCGACGAACTCGGGCTGGACGTTCTCGTCCATCACGATGACGGTGCCGTCCGCGCGCGCCATCTCGCGCATCGCACGCAGCACGGGCACGGGCTGCGGCATGTCGTGGATGCACTCGAACGCGGTCACGAGGTCGTAGCCGCCGTCGTGGTCGCCGTCGGCAGGCGACCGGAGGTGGAACCGCACCCGGTCACCCACGCCCTCGGCGTCCGCGTTGCGCCGCGCACGCTCGACCGCGGCGTCGTCGAGGTCGAACCCATCCACGGTGATGCCGGGGTACGCCCGCGCCAACGCGATCGAGGTCCAGCCACCACCGCTGCCCACGTCGGCCATCCGCGCGCCGGCGGAGAGCCGCTGGTGCAGGTCGGGCACGCTCCCGAACCACTCTGCGAGCGCGTTGATGAACGTCGGCCTGTTGCCGAACTCCTGGCCCTCGCTCATGTCCGGGCCGTACGCGGCCCAGCCGACGCCGCCGCCGTCGCGATACGCCTGCATCAGCCCTGGCATCTGCTGCGCGGCCGCGACGAGCATCCGCGTGTAGGCCGCCAGGTATGTCGGCGCATCGCGGTCGAGCAGAACCTGCGCGTGTTCGGCCGACAGCATGTACCGGCGATCCGCCGCCGATGCGCTCGCGTCCTCGACGTCGATGAATCCCGCGACGGCCTGTTGCTCGAGCCACTCGCGCGCGTACCGTTCCGCGATCCCGGCCTCGGCGGCCAGCTCGGTCGAGGTGCGCCACGTCTCCGCCAGCGGCGCGTACAGGCCCAGCCGATCGCCGAGATACACGTTCATCATCTCGGCGGTCCCGATCAAGGACCCCACGAGGCGCTCCAGGAGCGCATCGGCCTGCTCGCCCATCTTCGAACCCCCTCTGTCCCGTGATGGTCGGCGAAGCATGCCACGGAAGGACGGGCCTCCGCATGGCGGCTCCGGAGGTTGGCTCCCGCCGGCGAGCGGGACGGGCTACTCAGGGATGCAGGGCCCGCGCACCTCGGCCGAGTGGTGGAAGTCGCCCGGATCGGCCTGGTAGTGATCGACGCCCGGACCGCCGAACACCGTGTCATTGCCGCGGACGCCGTCGAAGACATCGAGACAGCGGTCGCTCCCGGCGCCGCCGTGCACCACGTCGTTGCCGATGATGCCGGTGACGATGTCGCTGCCGCCGCCACCGAACGCCTGGTCGTCGCCCGGGCCGCCGTTCACGAGGTCGAGATCGGGTCCGCCCTTGACGACGTCGTTGCCCCTCCCGCCGTCCACGAAGTCGTTCTGCGCGCCGCCGTAGATCGTGTCGGCCCCGAACGCGCCGTACAACCGATCACGCCCGTTGTCTCCGTAGATCGTGTCGTTGCCGCCCCGACCGCGGATCGTGTCGTTGCCGCCGCCGCCACAGATCACGTCGCGCCCCGGCGTCCCCTTCAGGACGTCGGCCTGCGCGGATTCCGGTGATCGTGCAGTGTCGTCCCGCCGACGCGGCGGTGGCCGACACGACCAACCAGGTGACGGATGCCAGTCCGAGCGCCAGGCTCGCGGTGAGAACACGACGCATGTTTCCCTCCTTCGCGGGCGGCCCATGGGGCCGGAACGTTCACCGTCACACAGGTCCCCCGGGAGGGTCAAACGGAAGGAACCGGGGGCCTTGCGGCCCCCGGTTCCCGGACGATCTCGCCGATTGGGACAGCAGGCGACCCGAGGTGACGCAACAGGCGTGTCTACGACGCCGGGTGGTCGATCACCGTGCCGGCCTGCTCGCCGAAGTCCCACGCGTCGATGAACGGCGGCTCGATCCCGAGAGACGTCAGCGCGGTGCAGATCTGGCTCCGGTGGTCGGTGCCGTGGTGGACCGCTTGGGCGAGCCGGATCCCGACCGGCGCCTCGGTCGAAGAGCCGTCGTCGCGGTGCCGTGTCAGCGCGGTGGTCGGATCGGGGTCGGCATCAAGGATCTGGCTCCAGGCGGCGGCGTGCGTCTCCATCTGAGCGCGCAACTCCTGCATGCTCATCGAGTCCTCGTCGATCCGGGGGAAGGCGCCACCACCCACGACGAACAGGTACGACGCATCGGCTCCGACGATGTGGCGGGTAGTGTCGAGGATCGAGCCGTAGGTGCCGGGGACGTTCGTCTGAAGCTGCTCGGGAGTGAGCTCGAGACACGCATCCATCAGCCGGAGCGAGGCCCAGACGTGGTGGGCGAACGCGTCGCGCATCAGCGAGGTCGACATCGCGGCACCGTACCAAAGCCCCGCGGCACGCGCGACGGTCTATGCCAAGCCGAGCAGATCGTCGAGCGCGGCCGTGAGCTCCCAGGCGCCCTCCGACGAGTTCGAGATCACGGTGTGCGTCAGCGAACGGCCTGGCTCGTGCACCGAGCGGAACGACACGCCGGCGTCGTAGCCCGTGAGCATCACGACGTCGCTCGTCGCATGCAGCCAGAACCCCAGTCCGTAGCGTCGCCCCTCTTCCGGGTCGTCGCTTCGCGGGCGCACCATCAGCGCCACCGTTTGCGGCCGGACGATCCGTCCCTCGAACAGCGCCAGCCACAGCGAGCGGATGTCGGCGGCCGTGCTGTAGATCCCGCCGTCGCCGCTCCCGAGCACCGGGAGATGGAGGACGTTGGTGCGCGGCCCGTCGCCCAAGTAGCCGAGCGCGGCGCGACCGGGCAGCTCGTCGGACCGGAGGAACGCGGTGTCGGTCATCTCGGCCGGCTCGCACACGCGGCGACGGACCAGCTCGTGGAACGGCTCCCCCGCCGCGCGCTCCGCGAGCAACGCCAAGCACCACGAAGCCGCCGTTGCAGTACGCGAACCGCTCGTCGGGCGCGGAGACGGTCGGGAACCCTTCGAGCACGGCGAGGTAGTCCTCGGTCGAGACCAGCCGGTGCACCGGGATCGGCAGGATGTGGTCCGTGACCTCGTGGCCCGCGCTCTCGTCGACGTAGTCGCCGATCCCGGACCGGTGCCCGAGCAGATGCTCGACCGTCACGTCGTCACCGATCAGAGGCAGGTCCTCCCCGAGGATCGAGCGCGCGGTGGTGTCAAGGCCGAGCGTCCCGTCCTCGGTCAGCGACGCCACCGTGAGCGCGGTGAACCCCTTCGCGCCGCTCGCGAGCCCGAAGATCGTCTCGGGAGTGTTCGCGATCTCGTGCGCGCGGTCTGCAGAGCCGTACGCGGCCGACCATCCGGCCCCGCCGGCTTCGTCGACACGGACCACACCTGAGAATCCGGTGCGTCGGGCGAGATCTTCGATCGTCTCGGCCACGGTCGTCATCGTCATGCGGTCCCTCCACGGAGCTCTCATGGCGCCGCCGGCGACAGGATACGGATGGTGTGGAACGATGGCGGGCGGAGGTACCGATGGCGAAGACGACGGGCAAGGTCACGCTCACGAGCATCGTCGGCGAGACGGTGGCCGAAGTCGCCCCCGCGCGCCGCAGCGGGCTCGGCCGAGGTGGCACGACGCTGCTCAAACAGGTCCCGTTGTTCGCGAACCTCTCCGCGCACCACCTTCGCAAGCTGGCGTCCAGCTGTGAGGTCGCCCGGTACCCCGCGAACCGGACGATCGTGAGCCAGGACGCGCGCGGTGATTCCTTCTTCGTGATCGCGGAGGGATCCGCGAAGGTCAAACGCGGCACCCGCACGATCGGGCGCCTCGGTCCCGGCGACTTCTTCGGCGAGATGGCGCTCCTCGACGGACGACCGCGCTCCGCGACCGTCATCGCGGAGACGGCCCTCGTGACCGTGCGGCTGACGCGTGCCGCGTTCACCAAGGCGATCGACGAGAACCCCGCGATCGCGCGCGGCGTCATGGCCGAGCTCGCCGCGCGGGTCCGCCGGCTCGAGGCCGGACCCACCCACTGACACTGCGCGATCCTCCTTGGACGGGCAGCTCGCCCACGTACGAGCGTCGGCCTCGCCGGTGCCTGTGGTACAACCGGGCGACCGAGGGAGGGCACGGTGGGGGTTCCGGCAACCGACAGCGGCGAGCGCAAGCGTCGCATCAGCACGGGCCAGATCGTCGTGTTCGCGTTCGGCATCATCGTGGTGGTCGGGATCTTCGTGTTCGCGATCCCGAAGTTCGCCGACTACAGCGCGATCTGGGCGTCGATGCGGACCCTCACGCCCTTGGAGTTCTGGTCGCTGATGGCGGTCATGATCTTCAATCTCTGGACGTACTGGATCGCCAACCAGGCCGGGCTGATCGGGCTCCGCCTGTGGCCGTCGGCGGTGGTGACGCAGACGAGCACGTCGGTCGCGAACACCCTCCCGGCGGGCGGCGCGCTCGGGATCGGCGTGACGGCGGCCATGCTGAACTCGTGGGGGTTCACCGCCGGCGAGATCACGCTGTTCGTCGGCGTCACCGGGATCTGGAACATCTTCGCGAAGCTCGCGCTTCCGGTGCTCGCGCTCGCGCTCCTGGTCCTGACCGGACACGTCGACCCCAAGCTGGTCACCGCCGCGGCGATCGGCGTCGTGACGTTGATCATCGCGGTCGCGATCTTGGTGCTCGTGTTCCGGAGCGAAGCGATGGCCCGCCGGATCGGCGATCGCTTCGGAAAGATCCTGACCTGGTTCCGCAAGCTCTTCCGCAAGGGGCCCGCGGAGGGGATGGGCGACAAGCTGGTGAAGTTCCGCCGCGAGACGATCATCCTCACGAGCCGGCGCTGGTTCATGCTCACGTGGACCACGCTGTTGAGCCAGGTCGCCCTGTGCGTGGTGCTGATCATGTCCCTGCGCCACATGGGCGTGTCGGAGGCGGAGCTACCTTCGGTCGAGATCTTCGCGGTGTATGCCTTCAGCCGGCTGCTGTCGGCGATCCCGATCACCCCCGGCGGTGTCGGCGTGATCGACCTCGGCTACATCGCCGGGCTGACGGCGTTCGACAGCGTTGAGAAGGCGCAGATCGTCGCGGCCGTGTTGATCTTCCGGGTGCTGACCTACGGGATCCAGATCCCGCTCGGCGCCTTCACCTACGTGATCTGGCGGCGCAAGAAGAGCTGGATGCGCGACACGCCCCCGCCCGGGTCGATCGCCGCCGAGCTCGAACCCGCTCCCGCCTGAGCCGCGAGGTCCTCGAAATGGCAAGCCGGCCCGCGTATCGTCCGATCGTCACCGAAGCAAGGAGGGGCTCGTGTCGATCGTTCGAAGGCTGAGCGCAGCCCTCGTCGTGGTGGGGGTGAGCGTGCTCGCGACACCGGTCGCCGCCTCAGCGCAGACGACCACGAACACGTCGACGGGCTTCAACCCCGGGATCTTCCTCGTGTTCGGGGTGATCTTCGCGGTCGCGTGCGGGCTCATCGCGAACTCGAAGGGCCGCAGCCCGATCTTGTGGGGGGTCCTGGGCTTCTGTTTCGGGCTGATCCCGCTGATCATCATCCTCGTGATGAAGCGCAAGAGCCCATCGATGTACGTCGGGGGTGGCCCGATGGGTCCACTGCCACCTCCGCCGCCGCCCGTGTAGCCGCGGTGGTCAGACGATCGGGCTCCAGGCGCGCTTGCCGGCGGCGTCTTCGACCACGAGTCGCCACCACCGGCGATCGCGCTTGGCCGGCCACTCGTCGGGACTCGGCGTGAAGCGCGCGCGCGTGATCGCGCCCGCATCGTCGCGCTCGAGGATCTCACCGTCGTCGAACCGCGCCCGCTCCCCCGTCGACAGGCCGATACCCGCCTCCCACGAGCCGTGGAGCCAGACCTCGCGCGCCGGCGAGCACGAGACCTCGACCGTCTCGCCGTCGCGCTCGACGTCGAGGATCGCGGGTCCGTTGGACGCGTACACGTTCCCGCCACGCAGCGCCGCCACCACGGCCTCGCGCGAGCGGTCCACGGCCCGAACCATCGTCCACGCGTCGCCCAGGTCGGTCGCGCCGTAGTGCGCGTCGTCGGTGGCGAACGGCGCCAACCCGGCGCCTTCGTCGAGCTGGCGGTCCCAGACGTACGCGCTGTCGCCGCGATCGTTCTCGCGGTGCGCCGAGGCGTTCCACACCTCGACGCCATGCATCGCGCGCGCCGCCGCGACCGTCGTCTCCGGCAGGCCGCTCCACGCCGGGTGGCACAGGATCGTCGCACCCCCGAACCCCTCGACGTAGTCGATCCCGTCGTCGAAGGTCGCGAACGTGCGGATGGTGGAGTTCTCGTACGCGTACCAGTTGGCAGGGTCGCCGCTCGGCGACGCCGGCACGTCGTCGATCCCGATCGCGAGGAACTCCGGACACATCGGACCCGCCACGGGATCGACCATCAGCTCCGCGCCGGGGACGAGCACCAACCCGGCCGGCGCGTCGATCTTCGTCATCGTCCAGTGGTCGGAGATCGTGAGGACGTCGTACCCCAGGTCGCGGTAGCGCGCGGCGAGCACCTCCGGCTCGAGCTCTCCGTCGGAGCGCAGCGAATGCGCGTGGAACTGCGCCTTCAGCCACTCGCCCTCGATGCGGAACGGGTTGATCGGGCATCTCCTCCGGTCGCGTCGCCGGAGCGTAGCAAGCGACCATCGCGGTCGGTGAACCGTCCGCTGCTACGCTCGCGCGCGATGCGGACGGAGCGCCGGACGTGGTGGGAACGACCCGGGCTGGAAGTACGTGACGGGCGGCTCCTGGTCGCGGGCCGTGACGCCGAGCACATCGCCCGCACCGACGCCACCCCCGTGTTCGCGCACGACCTCGTCTCCGCCCGCGAGCAGGCGCTCGCGCTGCGCGACGCGATGGCCACCGCCGGGCTCGACTTCCGGATCCGGTTCGCCCTCAAGGCGCAGCGCGACACCGGGTTCCTGCGGTTCCTGCGCGCCGAGGCGTCGTTCGTCGGGATGGACGTGTGCTCCCCCGGCGAGGTGATGTGGGCGCTCGAGCACGGTTGGGCCCCCGAGGAGATCAGCTACACCGGGACGAACGTGTCGGACGGCGACCTCGGCACGATCGTGCCGACCGGCGTCCACGTGAACGTCGATCTGCTGTCGCAGCTCGAGCGGTTCGGACGCACGTCGCCCGGCTCGGCCGTGGGGATCCGCGTGAACCCGGGCATCGGGGCGTCGATCCACGGTGGCGCCGAGACGAAGTACGCGGGGAGCAAGCCGACGAAGTTCGGCATCCTGCCCGATCAACTCGACGACGCGGTGGCGATCGCCGCCAAGCACGGGCTGACGATCGACACGGTGCACTACCACACCGGGTACCTCTACATGACCGAGTCGATCCCGATCGTCGAGGAGGCCGCGACCCGGGTCGCGGGGATCGTCCGCACCCTCCGCGACCGGGGCTGCCCGATCCGGGAGGTCAACACCGGCGGTGGGCTCGGCGTCCGGTTCAGGGAGTCGGCGACCGGCTTGGACGTCGACGCCTGGTCGCAGGCGCTGGCACGCGCGTACGAAGGCCTGGACGTGACCGTCGCCACCGAGCCCGGGGAGTTCATCGCGAAACAGGTCGCGACCCTGCTGGCCGAGGTCGTCACCGTCGAGGACCGCGGCGGCGGCCACGTGTTCGTCGGGGTCGACGCCGGCTGGAGCACGGCGAACGAGTCGTTCGTCTACGAGATCCCGTTCCACCCGATCGTGTGCCGCGCCGCCGACGCGGTCCCCGACCGCACGTACACGATCGCCGGGCACATCAACGAAGGCGACGACCTGTTCGCGACCGACGTCGCGCTCCCCGAGGTGCACGAGGGTGACGTGCTGGCGATCCCGAACGTCGGCGCGTACAACCTGTCGATGGCGAGCAACCACTGCTTGCGGCCGCCCGCCGGGGTGGTGTCGTTCCGCGACCGGGTGGCGCCGCCCGAGCGCTAGCTCAGACGGCCTGCAGGTCGGCCGGTGACTCGATCGGCGGCGCCGCGGAGATCCGTCCCGGCAGCACCACGATGAACCGCGCCCCACCGCCGTCGCGGTCCTCGACGTGCGCCGAGCCGCCGTGCAGATCCGCGAACCGCCCGACGAGCGACAGCCCGATCCCCACGCCCCCGCGCGCGTTCGCTCCCTGCGCGAACGGTTCGAAGATGGTGGCCTTCAGCTCGTCGTCGACGCCCGGACCCTCGTCCTCGACGACGATGATCACGCCGCCCTTCTGTTCCACGAGCTCGACGTGGATCGGCGTGCCGGGCGACGTATGCCGGGCGGCGTTGTTCATCAGGTTCTCGATGATCCGCTCGGTCATGGTCGGGTCGACGTCGACGAACACCCGTGGGCCGTCGACCCGCACCGGGTGTCCGGCGAGGGTCGGGAGCTCGCCCGCCAGCCGGTCGGCGATCAGCACGACGTCCGTCGGCTCGCGCTGCGGCTCGAGCTGCCCCCGGTCGAGCCGGTCCAGGTCGAGCAGGTCCTCCACGAGCCGAGCGGCCTTCGCGCCCGCTTGCTCGATCACCCCGTAGAGGTCGTTCATCTCCTTGTCGGTCAGGTGGAGCCTCTCCGCGCGGCGGATCGTCTGCATCGCGCCGAGCACCCCGGCGAGCGGGCCCTTGAGGTCGTGCGACACGGCGTGCAGGAGGGTGTTCTTCACCGCGTTCTGCTGTTGGAGGTCATCGACGCGTTCGGATTCCCGGGCGAGCTGCCGGCCCTGGCTCCGCACGGTGGCGTCGAGCGCGTCGACGAGCCACACGATCGACCCGAACACGACGAACCACACGAGCGCGTTCCACGAGTGGACGAACACACCGGAGACGTCGAGCGGATCGGCGAGGCGTGTCGACACCGCGGCGAGCCCGGCGACCCCGAGGCCCCAGGCGCGCCCGCCCGAGCGGGTCGCGAGCACCACGGGCATCACGTAGAAGGGTGCGAGCGACACACCCGTGCCCAAGAAGTGGTCCACCACCCCGACCACGATGACGAACACGAGGCTCAGCACGATGCCGAACGGCCCGGGCTCCACACCGAGGAACCGCGCGAGGGGCGGTTCCGACGCATAGCTCGGCCGGGCGGTGTGCGCCTTCATGGCATGGAACGTCGGCGTCCCACCGGTCTACCTTGAGTTCGGTAGCCCGAAGGGCAACGGCGAAGCTCGGTGCCGCATTCAGGCCCGGTCCAGGGCCTCCTTGAGCGCCCGGAAGGCGCGGCCTCGATGGCTGATCCGGTCCTTCTCCCCATCGCCCAGCTCCGCCATCGTCACCTCACGGCCGACCGGCTCGAAGATCGGGTCGTAGCCGAACCCGTTCGATCCCGCCGGCGCCGTGCGGAGCGTTCCCTCGCAGATGCCCTCGACGTGCTTGAACCGGCCGTCCGGCCAGGCGAGCGCCGCGACACAGCGGTATCGGGCGGTCCGGCCGGCCGCGGGCACCCCCCGGACCGCCTGGATCAGCGCTCGCAGGTTCTCCTCGTCGGAGGCGTGCTCGCCCGCGTACCGGGCGCTCCGGGGGCCCGGCTTGCCGCCCAAGGCGTCGACCTCGATCCCGGAGTCGTCGGCGAGCGCGGGAAGCTCCAGAGCCGCCGCCACCGCCACCGCCTTCAGCCGAGCGTTCTCCAAGTAGGTGTCGCCGGTCTCCTCGACGTCGGGGAACGCCGACGGGTCGTGGGTCTCGACGCTCACCCAGGATGTCGGCCAATCGGCACAGATCCGGGCGAGCTCGCGGAGCTTGTGGGGGTTGCGGGTCGCCAGCGCGATCCGGGGCGGCACGCCCGTCACGGGCCCGCCAGCGCCGCCTGCTGGACCTTCGTCAGCTCGGCGATCCCCGACGTGGCGAGGTCGAGCAGCGCATCGAGCTGCGCGCGATCGAACGGTGCGCCCTCCGCCGTGCCCTGGACCTCGACGAGCTGACCGTTCCCGGTCATCACGATGTTGCAGTCCACCTCCGCGCCGGCGTCCTCCTCATAGCAGAGGTCCAGGCGCGGCTCGCCGTCGACGAGGCCCACGCTCACCGCCGCCACCGAGTCACGGAGCGCTTCCTCGACGCCCTGGCCGCGGAGCGCCAGCGCCAGCGCCACGTAGCCGCCGGTGATCGACGCGGTGCGCGTGCCTGCGTCGGCCTGGAGCACGTCGCAGTCGATCGTCACCATCCGTTCCCCGATCGCCCGAAGGTCCGTGACGCTTCGGAGCGCCCGCCCGATCAGTCGCTGGATCTCCTGCGTCCGTCCGCCCGGCCGTCCTCTGGTCACCTCGCGCGCCGACCGCTCCGACGTGGACGCCGGCAGCATCGAGTACTCCCCGGTCACCCAGCCCTTGCCGGTGCCGCGGAGCCACCGAGGCGGGTCGTCGGAAACGGACGCGGCGCAGAGCACACGGGTCTTCCCCATCGAGAACAGGATCGAGCCGGCGGCCCACTCCTGGTACCCGAGTTCGTAGGCGACCGGACGCAAGGCGTCCGGTCCGCGGCCGTCGGGACGGGTCACGCGCCGACCTCGATCACCATGTCGGGGACCGCGACGTCGATCGAACCTCCGTACCCGACCGCCGCCTGTTCCAGCGAAACGCCGGGATCCAGGTTCGGCGTGATGTGGGTCAGCACGAGCCGCGCGACGCCGCCCGAGGCGGCGTGCTCCGCAGCCTGGAGCGCGCTCAGATGGAAGAACGACAGCTCGGAGTCGTTCTGATAGGTCGCCTCGCACAGGAACAGGTCCGCGTCGCTCGCCAGCGCGATGGCCTCGTCGCACGGCCCGGTATCGCCGGTGTAGGCGAGCACCTTGCCGTCGGCCTCGATCCGGTACCCCAGCGAGGGCACGCCGATGTGCGTCATCTCGTACGGCGTGACGCGGAAGGGTCCGACCTCGAAGATCCCGCCGGGGCTCGCGTGCGTGAAGTCATAGGTCTCGCCCATCACGTTGCGGCCCGCCTCTGACACGAGAAGCGCGGCAAGGTCGGTGAACCCCGGTGGCGAGTGGAACGGCAGCCCCGGCGCCCCCTGCCCGCCGTAGTGGCGCGCGTAGAACGCCGGGATGATGTCGAGGAAGTGATCGGCGTGGCCGTGCGAGATCAACAGCCCGCCCAGCTCGGCAACCGGGAGGTGCTCCTGGAGCCGGGCGAACGTGCCGGTTCCGGCGTCGAGCCAGAGGTTGAACCCGTCGGCGGAGAGCAGGTAGCCACAGCACTCGCGAGAGGCACCGGGCCAGGTGCCTTGGGACCCCAGGACGGTGAGCCTCACGCTGCGTCCTCGCGGATCTGGACGCGATCGACGCGCCCGACCTCGAGACCCAGGACGCGCTCGGCCAGATCGCGGAACGCACCGGCGTCGCCGGTCGTCGCGAACACGTGGGTGGGCGGCTCGGCGCCCGTCCGAAGCGCGTCGCCGCGCAACAGCTCCCCGTACACGTCTTTGGCGGTCTCCTCGGCCGAGGACACCAGCACCACGTCGGGGCCGAGCTCGAGCTGGAGCAGCCCGGACAGCAGCGGATAATGCGTGCAGCCCATGATCACCGTGTCGACCCCCTCGTCCTCCAGCGGTGCAAGATACCCTGCCGCGGCCTTCCGGAGCGCGGGGCTCGTCGTGTCCCCCCGTTCCACGTGCTCCACGAAGACCGGACAGGCCGCCGAGTGGAGCGCGGCGGCGGACCCGACCGCTCGCTGGTAGCCGCCCGTCCGGATCGTGGCCTCGGTGCCGATCACGCCGATCACGCCGTTGCGCGTGGCGCGCAACGCCGCCCGCACACCGGGTCCGATCACACCGACCACGGGCACCTCGGCCGCCGCCGCGATGTCGCCGATCGCGGAGACCTCGATCGAGTTGCAGGCGACCACGAGGAGCTTCACGCCGCGCGTGAGGAGGTGTTCCGCGATCCCCATCGCGAAGCGGCGGATCTCCTCGAGCGGACGGGGGCCGTACGGGAAATGCGCGCCGTCGCCGACGTAGACGACGGACTCGTTCGGGAGCAGCTCCCAGATCGCGCGGGCCACCGTCAGCCCGCCGACCCCGGAGTCGAAGACCCCGATCGGGCGGTCATCGACCACTGACTACCACCACAGC
This sequence comes from uncultured Actinomycetes bacterium, assembly GCA_963799625.1. Taxonomy (GTDB): domain Bacteria; phylum Actinomycetota; class UBA4738; order UBA4738; family HRBIN12; genus AC-51. The sequence continues at coordinate 207,747 of CAWCXU010000002.1, forward strand.
GATCCCTCGACGCCCTTCTCGGCGGCGACGACATCCTCGTGCCACGCGTCGGTGGACAGATACTTCCACCCACCGTCCGGCAGCAGGCAGACGATGTCGCCCTCGTCGAGCTCCTGCGCCACCCGCTGGCCGACGTGGATCACCGCGCCGCTGGAGATGCCGGCGAAGATGCCTTCGCGCTCGGTGAGGGCACGCGTCGCGCGGAGCGAATCGGCCGCGTTGACGAGGAACTTCCGGTCGATCTGCGTGGGGTCGAAGATCGGCGGGATGAAGCCCTCGTCGAGCGACCGGAGGCCGTAGACAAGGTCGCCGAGCTCCGGCTCCGCGGCGATCACCTGGATGCTCGGATCGTGCGCGTGCAGACCTCGGCCCGTGCCGGTGAGCGTCCCCCCGGTGCCCATCCCTGCGACGAAGTGCGTGATCTCGGGGAGGTCGCGCAGGATCTCGCGCGCGGTGCCGCGCTCGTGCGCGTCGGGGTTCGCGGGGTTCCCGTACTGGAACGGCATGTAGTAGCGCTCGTCTTGCGCGAGCGCGCGGGCGACCTCGATCGAACCGTTGGTGCCCTTCGCGCCGTCCGAATACACGACCTCGGCGCCGAACAGCCGCAGGAGCCCGATCCGCTCCTCGCTCGCGTTATCCGGGATCACGACCGTCAGGGCGTAGCCCTTGCGGCGCGCCACCATCGCCAAGGCGATCCCGGTGTTGCCGCTGGTCGGCTCCAGGATCGTGCGGTCGGTTGTCAGCGCGCCGCTCGCCTCCGCGGCCTCGATCATCGCCAGCGCGATCCGGTCCTTCGTCGAGCCGGTCGGGTTCTGCCCTTCGAGCTTGGCCCACAGGCGCACGCCCGGCGTGGGCGACATCCGCGAGATGCCGACCAGCGGCGTGTCGCCGATCGCATCCAGGATCGAGTCGTAGCGCACGGTCCGAGCATCATCCCAGGCTCGGAGGAGGCGCGCGCCGTCTCAGGAGGGCAAGATCACGTCGCCGGTCGCCTGGTCCAGCACCACCCGGATCATCTGCAGCGGGGTGGAGGTGGGGCTCCCCGGTAGCGGCTCGGCCTGGCGAGCCGGATCGAACTCGGCGCCGTGGCACGGGCACACGAAGAGCCGTGCGCTGGTGTCGTACCCCACCAGGCATCCGGCGTGGGTGCACACGCGGCTGTAGGCGACCACGGTGTCGTTCGCGAGACGGACAAGGGCCGCGGCCCCGACGCCCGGCGCGGTGAAGCCCACGGCTTGCCCGACCGGGAGTTGATGGATGTTGGCGATGCGCCGCCCGGCGATCGTCGGGCTCGCGGTGGGTGCCGGCGAGTGCGTCGCCGTCGACGGCGTCGCGCCACCCGTCGCCTCGCGCCGACCATCACCGCCGCCCGCCATCGTCAGGCCGGACCCCGCGGCGGCAGGACCGGCGAGCGCGCTGGCGATCCCTCCCAGCGCGATCGCGATCCCGGCGACCAGCCCGCCACGGAGCACCGCCCGGCGCGCCACGAGATCGTCGATCTCCCCGCGCCTGGCTCGCGTGGGCGTGCGGTCCGCGGTGACCTGCCAGGTTCCGACGATCAGCGCGAGCCAGGCCACCGCGTAGATCGAGTCCGATCCCAAGAAGTACGGATGGATGTGCCACGTCGCGGACAGCCACAGGATCACGTTGATCGCCAGCCCGACCACCGAGGCGGCGAGCAAGCCGATCCCCGAGAGCACCGCGACCCCGACCGCGATCTCGGTGATCGCCACGCCGAGCCCGACGAGGAACGGCACGTGCTCGAGCAGTCGCATGAGCGGCGCGGCCGGCGTGCCGACCGCGAAGCCCTGCAGCTGGGTGCCGATGTACGTCGGGCTCCCCGCGTGCAGGAACCCGGGATCGAGGAACTTCTGCAGGCCCGCGTACACGAACGTCACCCCGAGGAACGCCCGCAGGATCCGAAGCGACCACGGCAACTCCCGCCACGACATCTCGAACGAGACGGGTCCAGCCCTGTGGGAAGGGCGATGGGCGGCACGGGTGTCGGGACGGCGAGGCGCTGCGGTTCGCATATCGGTGGATGTTCGACGCCGATCCTTGGAGGAAGGTGGGTTCCCGGTTTGAGATCGGTAAGGATGCCCCGCCCACCACACCTGACCTGGGACGATGTGCACGTGGAGATCCTGCTGATCGAGGACGACACACGGCTGTCCGCTCTCGTGGCGAAGCGCCTGCGTGGCGAAGGGCATACCGCGGAGACCGCCGCCGACGGGCACGAGGGTCTGCGCCTCGCCAGCTCGGGGCGGTTCGACCTCGCCGTGGTCGACGTGATGCTGCCCGGCATCGACGGGATGCACGTCGCGCGCGAGTTGCGGGCGCGGGGCGTGACCACGCCGATCCTGATGTTGACCGCGCGCGACGCGGTCGACGATCGGGTCCGTGGGCTCAAGGCCGGCGCCGACGACTACCTCGTGAAGCCGTTCGCGTTCGCGGAGCTCGTGGCCCGGATCGACGCCTTGGCCCGTCGCGCGCCCGCCGAGGGTGACGGTGTGCGCACGATCGGTGCGGTGCGCCTCGATCCACGCGCGCGCCGGGTGACCGTGGACGGGACGATCATCGACCTCACCGCGAAAGAGTTCGACCTCCTGAGATGCCTGATGGAACACCGAGGCCAGGTCCTGTCGCGGGCACAGCTCAAAGAGCTCGTGTGGGACTTCTCCTTCGACGCCCAGACCAAGGTCGTCGATCTGTACGTGCACTACCTCAGGCGCAAGCTCGGGCCCTCGGGCGACATCATCGAGACGGTCCGTGGCGTGGGCTACGTGGTCGGTCGCTGATGTTCCGCTCGCTGCGGGTTCGGATCGCGCTCTCGCATGCGCTCGTCATGATCGTGATCCTGGTGGTGCTCGGGGTGACCCTGCAGTTCGTCCTCGCGCGAACCTTGGACGCCTCGATCACGAGGCAACTTCAGGCGTCGGCCGACGGCGTCGCCGCCCACATCGCCGAGCTGGGCCACGCAGCGCCGCCACCCGACTCCGACGTGCCGTCGGATGCCGCCACGCGGATCGCCGTCTATACGCCGGACGGCGCCCTCGTCGGCGAGCGCTCGGAGACGCCCTCGTGGCTCCGCCCGGCGGGGGCCACGGTCACCGGCATCGATGTCAGCGGGCAGCGCGTCCGAGTCGTGACGATGCCGGTCACGATCGGTGGCAGCACCGTGGCGTGGGTCGTCGCCGGCCGGTCGACGGTCGCGGAGGACGATCTCGTGCACCGGGTGCGGATGCTCCTGCTCGGTGCGTCCGTCCTGGCAGTGCTCGCGAGTCTCGCCGCGGGCTGGTGGCTCGCGGGGCGCGCGGTCCGCCCGGTGCAACGATCCTATGAGGCGCGGGCGGCGTTCGCGGCCGATGCGTCGCACGAGCTTCGGACCCCGTTGACGTTCATCCGGCAGGGCGTCGAGGTCCTCGCGACCCACGACGAAGCGTTGGGGCAACAGGTGCTCGGCGAGGTCGACTACATGGCCGGTCTGTCGCAGCGGCTCCTGCTGCTCGCGCGCGCCGAGGGCGAGCCAGCTCTCGTACTCGAGCCGATCGGCATCGCCGTCCCGATCCGGCAGGCTGCAGGTCGGAGCGAGCGCGCGCTCGGGCTGGACCTTCGTGTCGACGGGGTCGACGGGCTCGCCGCGGTCGCGGACACGGCCGCCCTCGAGATCGCGCTCGACGCCGTGTTCGAGAATGTGGCCCGCCACGGCGGCGGGTCGGCGGCCGTGCGGGCGCGCCGCGAGGGCGGCGAGATCGTGATCGACGTCGCGGACGCCGGCCCCGGCCTCCCCCCCGACCTGCATGGCCGCGCGTTCGACCGCTTCTTCCGCGCCGACCCGTCGCGTGCGCGGGAGACGGGCGGCGCCGGCCTCGGGCTGGCGCTCACACGCGCGTGGGTCGAGGCGCAACGTGGGCGGGTCTCGCTCGGCCCCACACCGGGCGGTGGTCTCACCGTCTCGATCGGCCTCCCCGCCGCCGACTAGGAGCCCGGGGCACGGCGGGATGCCCGGCCCTGCGCCGAGGGGTCGCCGGTGACACGCTCCTCAGCGCAGGGCGCGCACGAAGTGGTACGCGAACGTGTGCCCGCCGAATGACAGCGGGATCATGTCGGTCTCGACCTGGATCGTCGTCCCGTCCTTCCGCAAGCCACGGAACCGGAACGTGACGGGGAACGCGTGTGCCTGCACACGGTTCCAGTAGTGCCACGAGAACAGCTGCTGGTCGTCCTCGTGGACCAGGCGTTGGAGCAGGAGCGGCGTGTTGTTCAGCGCGTCGGGTCCCTCGTAGCCGAACAGTGACGCGAAACGCTCGTTGCAGATCCAGTGCTCCTCGTCGAGCCAGACGTAGACGCCGTCGGGGCTCGCATCGAAGATCGGCCCGAGATGCTCGGCCAGCTCCTTCGTCGCCACGTCGTGTGCAACCTGCTGCATCGTGCTCACGATCCCTTCGCGTACTCGCTGGCACCGAACCAATCGACGACGACGACCGGCTCGTTCCCGACGACCCACGCGTCGTGCCCGCTCGGCAGCGATGTCACGTCGCCCGGGCGCGCGACGAACTCGGTGCCGTCGTCCATCGCGATCGCGAGCTGGCCGGCCACGTGGTACTGGAAGTGCGGCGCCTCGCAGCTCGCCGTCTGCGCGATCGGCTTCACGTCATGGGACCAGCGCCAGCCCGGCTCGAACACGAGCCGGCCGATCTCCGCGTCGCCGACCTGCAGGATCTCCGCTCGCCCGTTCGGGAACGTCCGCACCTCGTCGGGCTCCTCGAACGCTCGGTGCTCCGTCGGCTGCATCCTGACCTCCCTTTCCCGCCGGTCCTCCGATCGGACCCGGATGCGGTATGCTTACCTACTAGTAGGTCAGTCGTCAAGACCATCGCGACCCAGGAGGGTGCAAGCCATGGCGCGGACCGCCCAGACCGGCACGGCCGAGCGCATCCTCGACGTGGCCGAGGCGCTGGTGCAATCGCGAGGGTTCAACGGGTTCAGCTACGCCGACGTCGCCGAGGAGCTCCAGATCACCAAGGCGGGGCTGCACTACCACTTCCCCGGCAAGGCGGAACTCGGCGAAGCCTTGATCGACCGGTACGCGGCCCGGTTCGCGGAGGCGTTGGTCGCCGTCGACCGGGACGAACCCGACGCGCCCGCGAAGCTCCGCGCGTACGCACGCTTGTACGCCGATGTGTTCCAGGACGATCGGATGTGCTTGTGCGGGATGCTCGCTGCCGATTACGCGACGCTGCCCGACCCGATGCGCGAACGCGTCGTGCGCTTCTTCGACGACAACGAGCGCTGGCTCGCGCGGGTGCTCGACGCGGGCCGTCGCGACGGGTCGCTGCGGTTCCAGGGCTCGGCGCGGGGGGTTGCGCGCACGCTCGTGGGCGGGCTCGAGGGCGCGATGCTGGTCGCCCGACCGTACGGGGACATCCGACGGTTCCGGGCCGCGGCCGCCCTCTTGATCGACGGGCTCGCGGTCGACTAGGCGCTCTGGAACACGGCGAGTCGCCGCGCCGTCGTCTTGCCGGCCGTCGTGAAGACACCGCCCATCGCGAGGGTCGAGCCCGTCGCATCGGTCGCGAACGACCAGATCTGTTTGTTCGGCTTGGGCTGCCAGGTCAGGTCGGGTGTCCCCGTCAGCGGGTCGAACGCGGCGAGACGGGGCAGGTACGTCTGGCCGCTGTTCATGTAGATCCAGTGCCCGCCGGCGATCACCTGCCCACCGAAGTAAGCGACGGCGTTGACGTCGCCGTCGGTGTACACGGTCCAACGAAGGTGTCCGTCGTTCGTCCACGAGCGCACCTTCCCGCCGGAGCCGGCGATCGCGCCGTACACGTTGTCGTCGGGTCCCGTGACGAGCCCGACCACCTCGGCGCTCGAGGGGTAGGACCACGACACGGAGTGCCCCGTGATCGGGTCGAGCCCGTCGATGTGATCGATCGACTGCCCGCCGACCTGCGAGAAGAAGCCGCCGACCACGATCTCACCCGACGCCAGCGAGGTGATCGCGCGGACCACGTCGTTGGCCGAGGGGTCCCAGGCGAGGAGCGAGCCCGACGTGGTCACGGCGCCGAGGTAGTTGCGCGTGACCCCGCGCAGCGCTGTGAACGCGCCCCCCGCGTACAGGGTCGTGCCCACCAAGTGGAGCGCAAGCACCTTGTTGTTCGCAGAGGCGGTGAACGGCAAGAGCGTGCCGGACGTGTTGAGCGCGGCGAGACGGATGCGCGACGTGCTGTTGACCAGCGTGAACGCGCCGCCGATGAAGATGGTCGTCCCATCCGTCGTCATCGCATCGACGCCGCCGTTCGTCGTCGGGGCCCAGGGCAGGAGGGCGCCCGTCGTGAGGTCGACGGCCGCGAGATGACGCCGGGTGACGGTCGTCGTGCCGTCCGGCGAGATCACGCTCGCGAAGTCACCGCCGAAGTACAGGGTCGTCCCGATGATCACCTGCGCCTTGACCGCGCTGGAGGCGCCCCACGTCTTCAGGGTCGGCTTCGCGGGTGGTGTCGCCTGCGCCGGCCCCGGGAGGGCCAACGGCAGCGTGACCAGCGTCGCGAGCACGGACAACACGACACGAGCCCGCCAACGTCTGGACATCTGGATCGTGGTCCCTCCCCGTCGTTCGCACGAAAGGGTGCGGACGGGGGACGCCGCGCATGCGCCATACGGCCCGACCCCGGTCCGAAAGGCGGTGACGCAGGCGATGCCGGACCCCGCGGAACCGGAGTCGAGCGCGCCGGCCTCCAGCGGTTGCCCGTTCCGCGGGTCGGGGAGATGATGCCGGGCACGTAAGGAAAGGGAGGCTGGGATGGCCAAGTATCTGGTCCAGGGTTCGTTCACGAGCGATGGGCTCCAAGGGCTCATGAAGGAGGGCGGGACGAGCCGCCGCGATTCGATCGCCAAGATGCTCGCGGAGATCGGCGGCTCGCTCGAGGCGTTCTACTTCGGGTTCGGGGGTACGGATGTCTTCGTGCTCGCCGACGTGCCCGACAACATCACTGCGGCCGCGCTCGGGATGACCGTCGGCGCGAGCGGCGCGGTCGCGACGAACACCGTCGTGCTCTTGACCCCCGAGGAGATCGACGCGGCATCCAAGAAGGCCATCCCCTACCGAGCGCCCGGCCGATAGCGGCCTTCCAGCCGTTACCAACTCGGGCTAGGCCGTGATCTCCTCCCACGCGGCGGGGAGGGCCTCCTGGACGGTCGCGAGCTCCTCGGCGATAAGGTCGAGTTGCTTCTCGGCGCCGTCGAGCGAACCGTGCTTGGCCGTGTCCTCGAGCTCGCGGCTGCGTGTTGCGAGCGCGCGCGCGCCGAACGTTGCGGCGTTCGACTTGAGGGTGTGCGCCGCGCGACGTACCTCGTCCGTATCGCCCGCCGCGAGACTCGAGCGGGCCGTGACGATCAATGTCGGAGCATCGGTCAGGAACTGGCCGATCAGCTCGGTCACGAACCCGGCGTCGCCCCCGGTCCCGTCCAGTAAACGGACGAGCGACCCCTGATCGATCGATCCACCGTCTTCGGCCGTGCCGGGCGCCGGTTCGGTGCCCCCGGCGCGCCGGGGGGTACGTTTGATCGCGGCGACCAACTCGTCCACCCGGATCGGCTTCGCCACGTAGTCGTTCATGCCCGCCGCCAGGCACCGCTCGCGATCGCCGCTCATCGCCTCGGCGGTCATCGCGACGATCCAGGGGCGCTCGCCGTCCGGCCACCGCTCGATGATCCGGCGGGTCGCCTCGAGGCCGTCCATCTCGGGCATCTGGACGTCGGACAGCAACAGGTCGTACGGCTGGCGCTCCACGGCGTCGATCGCCTCGATCCCGTTGGCCACCACGTCGGCCCGGTATCCGAGCCGCTCGAGCAGCCGGATCGCGAGCTTCTGGTTCACCACGTTGTCTTCGGCGAGGAGGATCCGCAGCGGGTGGCGGGTCGCGAGCTCCTCGTCGAGCGCGCTCGCCGTCGCCGCGATGGTGTCGTCGAGCGTTGTGCCGAGCGCGGTGGCGATCGCGGCGTGCAAGGGCGACGCCTTGAGCGGCTTGGTCACGACCGCCGCGAAGGCGTCTTGAGACCAACGAGGGTCGGCCGCCACGTCGTGCTGCGTCACCGACGACGCGAGCACGAGCGGCAGGGACGGACGAAGCGCATGGATCTTGGCGGCGAGGTCGAGACCGTCCATGCCGGGCATCAGCATGTCGAGGATCGCGACATCGATCCGTCCGTCGTCGAGTGCTGCCAGCGCGTCGTCGGCACCCGTGGCGAGCGTGCTCCGCATGCCCCAGGCGCCGAGCAGCGCCGCCAACAACCGCCGGTTCGTCTCGTTGTCGTCGACCACCAGCGCGCGCCGGTCGTCGAACGATCCGTCGTGGCGAAGGGCGGTCGGTGTCATGTCCGTCACACCGCACTCGATCGCCACGTGGAACGTGCTGCCCTCGCCGGGCACCCCGTCGCTCTCGACCCATATCGTGCCGCCCATGAGCTCGGCGAGCCGCTTGCTGATCGCGAGCCCGAGCCCGGTGCCGCCGTACCTCCGGCTCGTCGTCGCGTCCACCTGGCTGAACGACTCGAACAGCCGGTCGACGCGCCCCGGCGGTATGCCGATCCCCGTGTCGCGAACGGTGAGGTGGTACGCGATCACGTCGGCGCGATCCGTTGGGTCCGTCGCGACGCCGACGATGATCTCGCCCGCTTCCGTGAACTTCACCGCGTTGTTCAACAGGTTGAGCAAGATCTGACGCAGGCGGCTGACGTCGCCCACGGCGGTCTCCGGGGTGTTCGGGGCGATACCGTAGGCCAACTCGAGGCCCTTCTTGGCGGCCAGCGCGCCGACGAGGTCCACCACCGACTCGACGCACGACCGCAGATCGAAAGGCGCACGTTCGAGCTCCATCCGGCCGGCCTCGATCTTCGAGAAGTCCAGGATGTCGTTGATGATCGCGAGCAGCGACTCGCCGCTGTTCGCGATCGTGGCGGCGTAGTCCCGCTGCTCCGCGTCGAGCGCCGTCTCCAGGAGCAGGCCGCTCATCCCGATGATCGCGTTCATCGGCGTACGGATCTCGTGGCTCGTCGCCGCGAGGAACGCGCTCTTGGCGGCGTTCGCCTGCTCGGCCACCTCGCGCGCATCCTCCACCTCGCGGAACAGGCGCGCGTTCTCGATCGCGATCGCGGCCTGCTGCGAAAGCCCGACGAGGAAGTTCAGGTCCTGCTCGCTGAACGGGTCGCTGCGCCCCGTGCGCCAGACCGCCATCATCCCCGTCACGTGGCCGCGGGCGACGAGCGGCGCTGCCATCAGGCGCTCCTGCGGATTCATCGCGGCCCCCGGGATCATCACCGCCCGCGGATCGGTGTTCGCGTCGTTGATGACTTGTGCCGCACCGCGGGCGGCCAGATCGCCGATCATGCCCTCGCCGGGGATGATCGCGTCCGCCATGATCTCCTCGGCCGAGTCGCCGTGCACCACGATCGGTATGAAGATCCCGTCTTCCCCTTCGAGGAACACGGCGCTCGTGTCCCCTCCAGCAGCTCGGCCGCACGCAAGGCGATCGGCCGGATCACCATGTCGAGATCGAGCGTCCCGCCGATCTCGCGACCGAGATCAGCGAGGGCGGCCATCTCGCTCGCGCGCCGTTGCGTCTCCCGATACAGGCGCGCGTTCTGGATCGCAGCTCCCACGTTGGCGGCGATCGTCGACAGCAGCCGAGTGTCGCTCTCGCCGAACCGGCCCGCGTCGGTGATGCTCTGCACGCTGATCACGCCGATCGCGCGCCCCTCCACGAGGATCGGGACGCCGAGGTAGGAGTTCGCCGGGGTGCCGATCATCTCGACCCCGAGCTCACGGAACGACTCGGCGCGGTTGAGCAGGAGCGGCTCGCGTTGCACGACGATCCGTGACACGAAGCCTTGCCCGAACGGGAGCGACGCCTGATCGCGGTTCCGCACGCCGCCCTCGCTGAAGTACGGGAACTCGATCAGGTCCGTGGCCTCGTCATGCAGCGCGATATACACGATGTCGGCGCTGAACACCTCACGGAGCTGGTCGCCCAAGCGGTCGATCAGCGCCTCGAGGTCGAGTTGATCTGCGAAGGCCTGGCCGACGCTGTTGATCACCGAGAGCTCCGCCGCTCGTTGCCTGCGTCTCCTCGAACAGCCGCGCGTTCTCGAGGGCGACGCTCAGGCTTCCCGCGAGGGTCACGAGGAGCCGCACATCCGCTTCCCCGAACGCGTACTCGTGGTCGAGGTTCTGCAGCGAGATCCGGCCGGTCGCGGCGCCTCCGACGATGAGTGGCACGAACAGCGCCGACTTCGCCATCTCCCCCGTGCCCAGCACGACCACCTTGGCGAGCGCTTCGGCCTCCTCCGTCCGATTGATCAGAACCGGTTCCCGTCGCTCGCAGCGCAACCGACGTGAGCCCGCGACCAGGATCGATCGGCTCGTCCGGGAACCGTTCTCCCCGTTCGATCGAGTAGGGGAAGTGCATCAGGCCGTCGATCGGGTCCAAGATCCCGATGTCCACGACCTGGGCGTCGAAGATGTCGCGGATCCGGTCGCCGACCAGGTTGTACATCGCGTCCATATCGAGGTTCTGCGCGAGCCCGCGCTGGACATCGTTGATCAGGGCCAGCTCGGCGTTGCGCTGGCGAGTCTCCTCGAACAGCCGCGCGTTCTCGAGCGCGACGCTGAGGCTGCCGGCCAGGGTCGACAGGAGCCGGACGTCGGCGTCGGTGAACGCGTGCTCCCGGTCGAGGTTGCCGAGCAGGATCACGCCGGTCGCCTTCGAGCCCACGACGAGGGGAACGAATAAGACCGATCGCGCGACGCCGCCCTGGTGCACGACCGGGTTGCCGAACTCGGCGGCGCGCTCTTCGAAGCGCTCGTTGACCAGGAGCGGTTCCTTGGTCTCGATCACGTGCTTGCGGAACCCGATCACCTCCATCGGTTTGTCTGGGAACCGCTCGCCGCGCTCGATCGTGTAAGGGAAGTGGAAGACGTGGCCGTCGGGGTCGAGCACCCCGATGTCGACGATCTGCGCGTCGAAGATGTCGTGCAGTCGGTCGCCGACGAGGTCGTACATCGCCTGCGCGTCGAGGTTCTCGACCAGGCCGCGCTGGACCTCGTTGATCAGGGTGAGCTCGGCGTTGCGCTGGCGGGTCTCCTCGAACAGCCGCGCGTTCTCGAGGGCGACGCTGAGGCTCCCGGCGAGCGTCGTCAGCAGACGCACGTCCGACTCGCTGAAGGCGTTCTCCCGATCGATGTTCTGCAACGAGATGACTCCGGTCGCCCGCCCGCCGACCGCGAGGGGCACGAACACGACGGACAGCGGCACCTCGCCGGACAGCACCAGTGGCTGGCCGGCCGCGGCGGAGAGTCGCGCGACGTCCTCGTTCACCAGCACCGGTTCCATCGTCTCGATCGCGACCCGGCGGAACCCGACGAGCGAGATCGGCTCGTCGTGGAAACGGACGCCGCGTTCGATGGTGTACGCGAAGGACACGATGTTCGCGTCAGGGTCCAGGATGCCGATGTCGACGACCTGGGCATCGAAGATCTCCTGGATCCGGTCCCCGACGAGGTCGTACATCGCCTGCATGTCGAGCCGTTCGGCGAGACCTCGCTGCACGTCGTTCACCAAGGCGAGCTCGGCGCTGCGCTGCCGCGTCTCCTCGATCGCGCGAGCACGACTGAGCGCCGAGCCGATATGGGTGGCGACGAAGGTCAAGAGCTCCTTGTCGGGCTCGGTGTGGTGTATCTCCTCGTTGTAGCTCTGCACCACCATCGCCCCGACCGTCTTGCCGTCGGATCGCAGCGGCACCCCGAGCCAGTCGACGGACGGGATGCCGACGAACTGGATCGTCCCTTGCAGCACCATCTGCTGGATCTCGTCGAACGTCGCGAACAGCGGTTCGCCCGTCCGCAGCACGTGGGCCGTCAGCCCACGCGCCTGCCCGGTGCCCATCGGCTCCCAGAGGTTGGGGTCGGGGAACGTGTCGCCGGCCTCGTCGACGCCGTAGGCCCAGTTGAGCGTCTTGTGCTCCTCGTCGTACAGGACGATGTAGAAGTTGTCCGCGTACATCAGCTCGCCCACGATGCGATGGATGTCCGCGTAGAACTCCTGCATGTCGTGCGCGCCGCTCGCGGTCTCGGCGATGCGGTACAGCGCCGACTGGAGCAGATCGGATCGCGCGTCGGTCACGCGTCGCCTCCGTCGGTGGTCCACAGCTTGATCCGAGCCTGCTTGCCTCGGATATCGAACTCGTCGACGAAGCGGAGGCCGTCGGTCGGACCCGTCATGTTCGTCCTCGTCTGATCCGCGACGAGCACCGAGTTGCCGGTCTGCTTCGTGAGCTGCTCGATCCGGGCGGCGGTGTTCACCGTGTCGCCGATAACGGCGTAGTCGAAGCGGCGCTCCGAGCCGAGGGTGCCCGACATCACGCGACCGGAGTTCAGACCGACCCCCATCGCGAACCCATCGGCGATGCCGTCGGCGCGGAGCCAGGCGTTGAAGTCGGCGAGCCGCTCGGTCGTCATGTCGATCGCCGTCGCCAGCGCGCGGTCGGCGTGGTCCACGGATTCGACCGGCGCGCCGAACGCGGCCATCAGCCCGTCGCCCAAGTAGTCGACGAGCGTGCCGCCGTGGTCGAGCACACAGTCGCCCATCGTCGACTGATAGCGAGCCAGCACCGCGATCACCTGCTCGACCGGCGCGTCGTCGGCGAACCGGGTGAATCCGCGGAGATCGACGAACATCAGCGTCGCCCACAGCCGCACGGCGCGGATCAGCGGCTGGCCGTCGCTCGCGGCGAGCATCTCCGCCGCGATCTGCTCGGGCAGGAACCGTGTGAATACCTCGCGGACGCGGTCCTGCTCGAGGGTACGCAGGCGCGAGCGGTTCAGGCCCGCGTCGATCCGGGCACGGAGGATCGCCGGGTCGAAGGGCTTCGGCAGGAAGTCGTCGGCGCCTGCGCCGAGACACCGGACGATCGCGTCGGTGTCGTCGACGCCGGAGATCATGATCACGGGGATGTGGCGCAGGGTCGCATCGGCCTTCAGCCGCTCGAGCACCTCGATCCCGTCGATCCCCGGCATCTCGATGTCGAGCAGCACGACGTCGGGTGGGTCGGTGTCGAGGCCCTGGAACGCCGCGAAGCCGTTCTCGGCCGCGGAGGTGCGGTGGCCGGCGTGCTCGAGGTTCTTGATCAACAGGCTGCGGTTCAATTCATCGTCGTCGACGACGAGGATGTGGCCGGGGCGCGCCTGCATCTGGTCTCCTGGTCACCTCCACGGGGCCGCGACCGGAACGAAGATCGCCGCTACGCCGCGTCGCCGGAGTGTCTCACGACCATTCGCGACCGAGCAACGCCTGTTCGCGGGCGAGCCGACGCCGCCTTGCACGAGCGACCGCGGATCGACGGTCGAGCGCTACCCCTGACCTCCCGCGACGGCAGGAAGGATCGAGACGGTGTCGCCGTCGGCGACCGGCGTCTCCAACGACCCCAGATAGCGCACGTCCTCGTCGTTCACGTACACGTTGATGAACCGGTGTAGACCGCCGTCCTCCGCGATCACGTTCTTCGTGATGCCGGGGTAGCGCGACTCGAGGTCCTTGAGCACCTCGACGAGCGTCGCGCCCTCGGCCCTCACCTTCGCCTCGTTGCCCGCGTGCTTTCGTAAGATCGTCGGGAGCTTCACGGTCACGGCCATCGGATCAGCAACTCCTCACTCGGGTCGGGCGGGCACGCCGCAGAACTGCTCGTAATCGATCAACTCGGTGATCGTGGGCTCCTTGCCGCACACCGGGCAGTCCGCGTCCCACCGGATCCGCACCTCTTGGAAGTCCATGTGCAGGGCGTCGTACAGGAGGAGACGCCCCTCGAGGGTCTGCCCCTCCCCCGTGATCAGCTTGACGGCCTCGGTCGCCTGGATCGAGCCGATCACGCCCGGAAGCACCCCGAACACCCCGCCCTCCGCGCAGCTCGGGACCGTGCCGGGCGGCGGCGGCGCGGGGAACAGGCATCGGTAGCACGGGGTCTCCTTGCCCGGCATGAACACCGTCGCCTGCCCCTCGAACTGGTAGATCGAGCCGTACACGAGTGGCTTGCCGAGGAACTGGCAGGCGTCGTTCACGAGGTACCGCACGGGGAAGTTGTCGGTGCCGTCAACGATCACGTCATAACCGTCGAAGACGTCGAACACATTGGTGGAGAACAGCAACGTGTCGTGCCCGACGACCTCGATCGTCGGGTTGATCGCGCGCAGGTGCTCGACGGCCGACTCGACCTTGAGCCGGCCGACGTCGGCGTCGGTGTGCAGTACCTGCCGCTGCAAGTTGGACACGTCGACCCGATCGAAGTCGACGATGCCGAGCTTCCCGACGCCCGCCGCGGCGAGGTACAGGGCGATCGGCGAGCCGAGGCCGCCGGCCCCGATCACCAGCACGCTCGCGTCGAGCAGCTTGCGCTGTCCGGCGCCGCCGATGTTCGGAAGGATGATGTGCCGCGCGTACCGCTGCACCTGTTCCTCGGTGAACGGCTGGGTCATGTGATCGTCAGCTCCTCTTCGGTGACCGCTCCGTCGACGATGAAGAACGACCGGATCACCGGATCGGCCCGGTCGGCGAGGGACACCAGGATGTATCGGGCGTCGGGATAGAACGCGAGCTTCACGTCGGTGTCGCTCGGGTAGGCCTCCGAGTGGGTGTGGGAGTGGTAGATCGCCCACAGCTCGAGGCCCTCGTCGTCCATCCGGTCGAACACCCGGAGCTGCTCGACGCCGTCCAGGCGGTACGTGACCGGGCTCGCGTCGGCGTTCTTCATCGTGAAGACCTTGGCGGGGACGCCGTCCTGGGCGGCGATCAGCCCGCAGCACTCGTTCGGGAACTCGCGGAGCCCGTGCTCCACGATCTCCTTGAGGAAGACGCCGTCCAGCTCGGTCACACCTGCGCTCCGAAGGGTTCGCGGTTCAGGCGCGCTCAGCGCCTGTTGCAGGTGCAAATGCTACCAGTGGGGTCGTCTATTCCCGTAAGCCACGGCGAGCCGGCGGGGCCGCTTCGCGGCCCCGCCCGCAGCGCTCAGGTCTGCCGGTTGAACCAGATGCTGCCCGGGCCGTTCGAGAAGCTCTGGCCCTGGCCCGACACCGTGACGCTCTTCCCGGCGTTCGTGATCGCGATGGCGTCGTAGTCGCCGTAGTAGGACGTGAACCCGTTCGCGGTCTTGTAGGGCGTGCCCGAGGTGGCGTCGGAGATCCGCAGCGGCGCCGACCAGGTCTGGCCGCCGTCGGTGGATGCCCGGTACCAGACGTTCCACGCGCTTGTGCTGTTGTCCATGTACGTGATCCGGAAGTCTCCCGCGGCTTTGGCCGCGATCGCCGGGAAGCTGCCGTTGGCGCTCGCGTTCCCCACCTCGATGCGGGCGCTCCAGGTCAGACCGCCATCGGTCGAACGCCTCGTGTACACGCGGTTGTTGGCACCGAGCGTCGGCGCCCCGGAGTACTCGACGACCAGGGTCCCGGCGGCGTCGGCGGCGATCGTGGTGGTCGAGGAAGTCTCGAAGTTCACGCCGGTGAACACAGTGTTGTCGACCGACACCTTGCTCCACGACGTGCCGCCGTTCGTCGAACGCCAGACCTCGATCTCGACGGGGCCGGCCGTCTTCACACTGCCGCCGGAGTACTTGGAATCCGACAACACAGCCGTACCGTTGGGCAACACGACGAACCCGTTGGGATACCGGTAGACGCTCGAATCGGTGTTGACGGTGATCGGGGTCGAGAATGTGGTCCCGCCATTGTGTGAGGACGTCAGCTGGAGTTGGCTGCGGCTCTCGTAGGCGATGTAGACGTCGGTCCCGTTGGCGCTGACCGCCATCCAGGGCTTGTCCGCCCAGCTCTTGCCCGACGCGGCGAGCGGGGTCGACCAGGTGGCACCGTGGTTCGTCGACTTCGAGAACACGATCGTGTTCGCGTTCATCCACGCCGCGTACACGGTGCCCGACGAGGAGACGGCGATGACCGGGTCGTACTGCCAGGCCACGCCGGTGCAGGTGCACATCGGCTTCTCCGGTGCCCAGGTCTGCCCACCGTCGGAGGAGATGCGAACCTGCATCTGCGGGTTGGGGCAGCGGTGGCACGTGATCCCGAACCGGTTGTACATCGCATAGACGTACGGGGAGGACGGGTCGGCCGCGACGTCGGGCTCCCACGTGTCTTCGTTCGCGATCTGGATCTCGCCGGCCCAGCCGGTCGCCGCCAGGGCGCTCGGATCGAGCGGACGGTTGCGGACGCGGGTCGTGCCGACGTGGTTCTCCGCCGAAGCGTCCGGGTCGCCGCCTTCCTCGAACCCCTCGCCCTCGCCGCCTGCGTCAGGCTCACTCGCCTCGGTCGGAGCAGCGGTGGTCGGCGCGGAGGACCGGGATCTGGCGAACGCGATCCCTCCCACGACGACGACCACAGCGAGCACGGTCAGGAGCACGGCGAACCTGCGCATGGTGCCTCCCTCTACGTCGGTCCCACTCGGCGTTTCGGACCGTATGCCCGGCAGCCCGTCCGCGCGAATCCTGAAGTGACCCCTGGTCAGGCTCGCTCGCGGCCGGTCAGGAACCGGCGAGCCTCCCGGTGACCTCGATCGTGCCGGGTGTGCCGCCGGTCGTCGCGCCGATCACCCATGCGTCGACGTCGGCGGAGGTGAGCGCGTCGGGATCGTCGGTCGCGAGCAGCAGCCCGCCGCTGGTCTGGGCGTCGGCGAGCACGAGTTGCTCGGGCGGGGTACACATGCCCCAGTCGGTCGTGGCCTGCAACCATGCATGGTTGCGTTTCGTCCCGCCCGCGACGACGTCACGTTGCGCGAGGTCGAGCGCACCGCCGAGCAGCGGCACGGCGCTCGCGTCGACGGTCGCCGCGCAGCCGCTGGCCTCGAGGAGTTTCCGAAGGTGGCCGAGGAGCCCGAACCCGGTGACGTCGGTCCCCGCGGTCACGCCCGCCGCGACGGCCGCGCGGGAGGCCGTGTCGTTCAGCGTCGTCATGGCTGTGAGCGCGTCGGCGAGCTGCGCCTCGGTCGCGACCCCGCGCTTGCCGGCCGTCGTGATCATGCCGACGCCGATCGGTTTGGTCAGGACGAGCGCCATGCCGGCACGTGCCCCGGTGTTGCGGATCAGCGCGTCGAGGCTCGCGAACCCGACCGCGACCATGCCGTACAGCGGCTCCTTCTCCGTGGTGATCGTGTGGCCGCCCACCACCGGGATGCCGGCCCGGTCGGCGATGGCACGTCCGCCGCGCAACACGTCGGCGAGCATCTCGAGCGGGAGCACGTCGACCGGCCACCCGGCGACGTTCAGGGCGAGCGCGGGCCGACCGCCCATCGCGTACACGTCGCTCAGGGCGTTCGCCGCGGCGATCCGTCCCCAGTCGAAGGGATCGTCGACGAGCGGTGTGAAGAAGTCGAGCGTGACGATCGCGCCGGTGCCGTCCGACAGCCGATACACGGCCGCGTCGTCGCCGCTCGCCTCCGACACGATGACGTCGTCGGTGGGCACCGACGGCCCGAGGAGCTCCAGCACCTCCTGCAGCTGGCTCGGACCGAGCTTGCACGCACAGCCCGCCCCGTGACTCAGGCTCGTCAGGCGCAGCGGCTCGGCAACTGCCATCTTCTGAAACACCTCCGGGTGGGGACGCGCGCGAGTGTAGCCGCAGGGCGATACTGCAGCGTGTGCAGCCTCTCGCGTTCCTGCGGCAGCACCATCCGTTCTCCGAGCTGGACGACGTCTCGTTGGAGGAAGTCGCGGGCGCGTTGGAGATCGTCTTCACGGCCGCAGGCGACACGCTGCTGACCGAAGGCGGTCCGCCCGCCGAGGCCGTCGGCGTCATCCGGAAAGGGGCGCTGGACCTCGTCACCGGGGACGTCGTCGTCGACCAGCTCGAGCCCGGCGACGTCTTCGGGTTCACCTCGGTGATGGCGGGGCAGCCGCCGACGATGACCGTCCGCGCGGTCGAAGACACGTTGAGCTACCTGGTGTCCGCCGACGTTATCCGGAGCGTGTTCGGATCGGGGTCGACGGTGGCGTCGGTCTGGGCGATCGCGCGGCAGCGCATCCGCGCTGCCGACGCGGTGGCGCGTTCGGCCCGCGGGGCCGATCCGCGCTTCGCGCGGATCGGCACCCTCGTCCGCCGCCCGCTCGTGCGCGCCGACCCGAGCATCACGGTCGCCGAGGCGGCGACGGTGATGCGGGAGCACCGGGTGTCGAGCCTGCTGCTGCTCGACGGCGACACGGAGGCGATCGTCACCGACCGCGACCTGCGGAGCAAGGTCGTGGCCGAGCGTGGCTCCTTCGACCGTCCCGCGATCGAGATCGCCACGACACCGGTCCGCCGGGCGCCCGCCTCGATGCCGGCCGGCGAGGCGATCCTCGAGATGCTCGCCCACGGGATCCACCATCTCCCCGTCGACGACGCCGGCCGGATCGTCGGGGTCGTCACGGACACGGACCTGATGGGCCTCGAGGACGGGAGCGCGTTCTCGATCCGCGGCGCGATCGACCGGGCGGGCACCATCGACGCCGTCGTCGAGGCGGCGCGCGGGTACCCGGCCGTGGTCGCCGGTCTCGTGGAGGCGGGCACGGACCCGATCGATGTGTGCCGGATCGTGTCGATCATCGGCGACGCCGCCACGGAACGCCTCGTCCGCCTGGCGGGCGACCAGCTCGGCGACGCCCCCTGCTCCTTCGCGTGGATCGCGCTCGGCAGCGCGGCACGGCACGAGCGCGCCCTCGACGCCGATCAGGATCATGCGCTCGCGTTCGGACCGGGGTTCCGCCCCGAGGCCGATGACGCCTACTTCGCCGCGCTCGCCGAACGGGTGACGGCGGGACTGGAGGCGATCGGCTTCCCGCGCTGCCACGGAGACGCGATGGCGATCCACTCCGCGATGCGCGCGCCGCTCGCCGCCTGGCAGGAGCGGTTCCGGACGTGGATCTCACAGCCCGACGCCGACGGGATGATCCTGTCCTCGATCGGGTTCGACTTCCGGACGATCGCGGGCCCACTTGCCGCCGACGACGCCCTGGACACCGCCGTGGCGTTCGCACGGACCAACCCCGCGTTCCTCCACCTGCTCACGAAGATCGCGCTCCGTCACGAACCGCCGACGGGGTTCGTCCGCCACCTCGTCGTCGAGTCCAAGGGCGAGCACCGCGGCACGCTCGACCTGAAGCACGGCGGCATCACGATCGTTACGTCGATCGCCCGCGCCACGGCGGTCGCGGCCGGCGCGTCGGTCAAGGACACGCTCGGGCGGCTCGCCGCCTCGGTCCATGGCGGGACCCTGTCGCAGACGTCCGGCTCGGAGCTCGACGAGGCCTTCCGGTTCCTGGTGGATCTCCGGCTCCGGCACCAGGCGTCGCAGGTGCGCGCCGGGACCGCGGTCGACGACTTCATCGATCCTCGCGAGCTCGGCACGATCGAACGCAGCGGCCTGCGCGAGGCGTTCCGCTCGATCCGGGGCGAGCAGCAGGCCCTCGCGATCGAGGTCGATGCGCGTTAGGGCTGCGCGATCGGCTCGGTGCCGATCGCGTGGAACCCACCGTCGACGTGGATCATCTCGCCGCTGATCCCACGGGCGAGGTCGGAGAATAGGAACGTGACCGTGTCCCCCACCGGCGTGGGATCCGCGGGGTCCCACCCGAGCGGCGCGCGGTCGCCCCACGAGCCGGTGATCTGATCGAACCCGGGGATCCCCTTGCCGGCCATCGTCTTGATCGGCCCGGCGCTCACCGCGTTGACGCGGATCCCCATCGGCCCGAGGTCGCGGGCGAGGTAGCGCGTCACGGACTCGAGCCCGGCCTTCGCCACGCCCATCCAGTCATAGATCGGCCACGCGACCCGCGCGTCGAAGTCGAGGGACACGATCGAGGCCCCGTGCTCACGCATAAGGGGGAGCAACCCGACAGCGATCGCCTTGAGCGAATACGCGCTCGTCTGCAGCGCGGTCGCCACCGACTCCCACGGGGTGTGCAGGAAGTTCCCGCCGAGCGCGTCCTGCGGCGCGAACGCGATCGCGTGCAAGATCCCGTCGACGCGCCCCCACCGCGACGCGAGCTCCCCGCGCACGGCGTCGATCTGGCCTTCGTCGTTCGCGTCCATCTCGAGCACATCGCAGGGTTGCGGGAGTCGCTTGGCCACCTTCTGCGTGAGGCTCACGGTCCGGCCGAAGTTCGTGAGCACGATCTCGGCGCCGTGCTCCTGCGCGGAGGTCGCGGCCGCGAAGGCGATCGACTGCGGCGTCAGCACGCCGGTGATCAGCAGCTTCTTCCCGTCCAGGAGCATGTCGGCCGGAGCCTAGCCCCGGCCCCAAAGGCACGACAAGAAGCGCGGCAAGGCGGCCGCATTAGCATGCGGCAGTGGACCTGGGGATCGAGGGGAAGGTCGCGCTGGTCACCGCCGCGTCGGCGGGGCTCGGGCTGGGGTGCGCCCGCGCGCTATCCGACGAAGGGTGCCGGGTCGCGATCAACGGACACGACCCCGGGCGTCTGGACGCGGCCTCGACCGCGCTGCCGGGCGAGGTCCTCGCGCTCACCGCCGACGTGACCGACCCCGCGACGCCCGCGGCGCTCGTCGACGCGACGGTCGAGCGGTTCGGTGGCCTCGACATCCTCGTCGCCAACGCGCCCGGGCCGCCGCGAGCGCGCGCGCTCGAGCTCGATGACGAGGCGTTGCGCGAGGCGGTCGAGGCGAACCTGCTCACGTCGATCCGGCTCGTGCGGGCGGCGGTCCCGCACATGCGCCGGGCGGGCTGGGGTCGGATCGTGTTGCTCACCTCGGTCGCGATCAAGGAGCCGATCCCCGACCTCGCGGCCTCGAGCGCCGCGCGCACGGGTCTGTGGGCATGGGCGAAGAGCGCCGCCCGCGATCTGATCGACGACGCGATCACGCTGAACGTGCTGGCGCCGGGGTTGCACGACACAGACCGCGTGCGTGCGCTCGGTCACACCGGACCCCGAGGCGACCCGGCAGACTTCGGCCGGATCGCCGCGTTCCTGTGCTCGGTCCACACGGGGTTCCTGTCGGGCGTCGCGCTCCAGGTCGACGGCGCCGGTACGCTTGGGCTCCTGTGACCCCAGAGGGCCGGCCGGAGGGCCGCTCGAAGAACCGCCGGAATACCTGACCGGACGAAAGGACGCCGATCGTGCAGACGGAAGAGCGCTTCGATCACCTCGCGGACCAGACATGGGAGGGCTTGCTCGAACGTGAGCCGTTGATCGGGACCTTCGTGGGCGACGAGCGCTACGACGACCGCCTGAGCGACCCCTCGGAGGCCGGCCGATCGGCCGAGGAGACGGCGATGCGGGCGGGGTTGCGTGACCTCGCCGAGCTGGATCGAACCGACCTCGACGAGGGCCGCCAGGTCACCGCCGACATCCTGGAGGCGATCTGCAGCCGCTCGCTCGCCCGGCTCGAGCACCGGCTCGACCTGCTCGACGTCGCGAACCACATGAACGGCGCGGTGTCGACGCTCGGGCAGATCGCCACCTTGCAGCGCGCCGACACGCCCGAGCGCCTGGATCGGCTCGACGCGCGCCTGCGCGCCTTCCCGACATACCTCGAAGCCTCGATCGAGCTGCTGCGGGAGGGCGTCGCCAAGCAGGTCACGGCGCCGCGGGTGGTGGCCGAGCGCACGCTCGGCCAGGTCGATCGGCTGCTCGAGCTCCCACCGGAGGACTCGCCGGTCGCCGTCGGCGCCGAGGGCGACGCGCGCGACGCGATCGCGGCCGCGGTCGCCGAGGCGGTCCAGCCGTCGCTCGTCGCCTTCCGCCAGGTGCTCGTCGACGACTACCTCCCGGCGTCCACCGAGACGATCGGGATCTCGGCGCTGCCCGGCGGCGACGGGATGTACGCCGCCGAGGTGCTCGGGTGGACCTCCCTGCCGCTCGACCCGCGTGAGGTGCACCAGCTCGGCGTCGACATGCTCTCCTCGATCAACGAGGAGCGCCGCGTGCTCGCGGGCGAGCTCGGGTACCCGGATGCAGCCGCCGCGATCGCCGCACACAAGGCCTCGGGCGCGAACACCGCGACCACCGCCGAGCAACTGGTGGCCCTGGCCGAGGATCAGGTGCAGCGGAGCTGGGACCTGGCGCCGCGCTACTTCGGACGCCTTCCGTCGGCCAACTGCGAGGTGCGCCGCGTGGAGGAGTTCCGCGAGGCGGACGAGCCGATGGCCTTCTACTACCCGCCGACCGACGACGGCACCCGCGCGGGGATCTACTACATCAACTGTTACGACCTGGCCGATCGGGCGCTGCACCACGTCGCGAGCGTGACGTACCACGAGGCGAACCCCGGCCACCACTTCCAGCTCGCGCTGCAGCAGGAGATGCCCGAGCGGCCGCCACTCCGAAGGTTCGGCGCGACCTTGGCCGCGGCTGCGTTCGCCGAAGGGTGGGGTCTGTACTCCGAGCGTCTCGCCGACGAGATGGAGCTGTACCTCGACGGCTGGGAACGGCTTGGGATGCTCGAGAACCAGGGTCTGCGCGCCGCCCGGCTCGTCACCGACTCGGGGATCCACGCGCTCGGGTGGACGCGCGAACAGGCGGTCGACACGCTGATCGAGAGCGGGCAGACGCGGACCGATTCGGGCATCGAGATCGACCGCTACATAGGCATGCCGGGGCAGGCGCTGTGCTACATGACCGGGATGATCGAGATCCAGCGGGCGCGCGCGTCGGAGTCGGCCCGACTCGGCGCAGAATTCTCGCTCCGCGACTTCCACGATCGCGTGCTGGAGCTTGGCGAGGTGCCACTGCCGTCGTTCCGCCGCGTGTTCTCGATGGCGTAGGGCCGCGCCGGCGCGGCTAGGGCTTGCGTGCGACCAGGAACAGGTACTCCAGGATGCCGTGCTCCCAGAGCACCTCGGCTTCTCGCAGCATCGTGCGTGCGGCGAGCCGCTCGGGCATCCCACCCGCGCTCGCGTCCGCGAGCCGCACGTGCACCGACCGGAACGCCGGGCCGATCACCCGCTCGCCCTCGAGCGTGCTCCGAAGCTCGTCGAAACCGGCCGCCTCCACTTGGTGCTCGATCTCGAACGGCGTCGCGGCCGCATGTGCTCGGATCCCCCACAGGCGGAGCATCGCGAGCCCGGCGAGCACCTCCCGGGGCGACGTCGGGAAACGGAGCACCGGGACGTCGCTGATCGTGAGCACGCCGCCCGGACGCAGCACACGGAACGCCTCGGCGAAGAACATCGGGCGGGACGGGAAATGGAACGCCGCCTCCACGCTGATCACGCCGTCGAACGACTCGGCGGCGAACGGCATCCGGCTGGCGTCGCCGTTCACCGGCCGCGCACCCGCGACGGCGAGGCGCTCGCGCCCGGCGCGCAGTTGCGACAGCGTGATGTTCAACGCGGTCAGGTTCCGCGCCGAGGCGACCTCGGCGATCACGGGGTCCTGCGCGGCGAGGCCGTTGCCGACGTCGAGGACGTCGCCGCCCGCGGGCAGGTCGCCGGCCATCCGGGTCACGAGCCGGCGGACGGCGACCCCCGGCTCGGCGGGATCGGAGCCGTCGCCCTCCCACAGGCCGAGATTGAGCCAGCCGTCGTCGAGCGCGAGGAAGAAGTCGGCGCCGATCGAGTCGTAGACGGTCGCCGCCGGGTTGCGGCCGAACCGGAGCATGCCGGCGGCGTGGCGGAGGTTCGCCGTGCTCACACCGTTCATCGCGGTCAACGGTACCCGCTGCGCCGGGTCACGCTGCCCGCCACGCGTCGCGGAGCTTCACCCGCGAGCCGGTCCGCAACACCGCGCCTTCGTACAGGCGCCCGCCCACCGGCACCAACGCGACCGCGCTGCCGATCAACAGCGCGAGCGACAGGGCGATCTGCCAGCCCGTCGCTGCCCCGAGCACGATCCGCACCGGCATCGCGAGCGCGGCGCTCACCGGCAGGATCGACGCCACGACCGCGACCGTCGAGTTCGGGTCCTGCAACGAGCTGATCGAGATGATGAACGACACCAAGATCGTGAGGTTGATCGGCACGATCACGTTCTGCAGCTCCTCCATCCGGGTGACGAGCGACCCCGCCGCCGCGAACAGCGACGCGTAGAACGCGTACCCCAGGATGAACCAGCCGATCACGAGCAGCGCGGCCCAGATCGCCGTGCCCGTCCCGAAGTCGACGCCGGTCGCGAGCGCGAGCACGATCGCGAAGCCGGCGATCGTGATCAGCTGGGCGAGGCCGAGCACGCCGATCCCGATGATCTTGCCCGCCAGGAGCTGGCGCGGCCGGATCGCCGACAGCAGCATCTCGACGATCCGCGACGACTTCTCTTCGATCACTCCGGTGGCGACCCACAGCCCGTAGCCGAACAGCTGTCCGTACAGCAGGAGCACGCCGATGAACGCGATCCGGGCGTTGCCCTGCCGATCGGGCGGCGGCGGCTGGAGGACCCCGACGGCGAGCGGGGCGTCGATGCTCGCGGCGTCGCGCTCCTGCTGCGGCACGTGGTGCTCCGCGAACACCTTGTCGACCGCCGCTTGGTGGGCGCTCGTCTGCACCAGCGCCTCCAGGGTCTGGTCGACGGTCTCGAAACCCGTCAGCGTCGTCTCGGTCAGCACGGCGTCGACGCTCCCGTCGCGGAGGGCCGTATCGGCCTGGGCGGGATCGGGGAACGTGTGCACACGGACGGTCACGCTGCCCATCGCCCCGAGCGAGGATGCGTCTTGCGCGATCGCGACCTCGGCGGGTCCGCCGACGACGCCGAGGTCGAACGCGGGTGCCGCTCCGAACCCGCCGCCGGCGTTCGCGAGCACCAACACCGAGATCACACCGATGTTCAGCAACGTCGAGATCAGGAAGCTCCGCTCGCGCAGCCGCACCCAGAAGTCGCGGACGGCGACCAGCCGCCAGGAGCCGCGGTCGGCGGCGCTCACGACACCACCTCGCGGAACAACTCCCCCAGAGAGGGCCGCACGGGTCCGAAGGCAACGACGTCGCCCGCTGCGCGGGCGACGTCGAGCACACGTTGCGGATCGGTCGTCGGTGCAAGCTCCAGCACGACGACTCCGTCATCGTGCTGGAGCCGCGTCGCCCCGGGGATGACCTCCCACCACGCGCCGTCGACCCCGCGGACGCCCACGCGCCACAGGTTGCGGGCGCGCGAGGCGCGGAGCTCGTCGATCCTGCCCTGCGCCGCGACGCGTCCATGGTCGATCAGCACGACCTCGTCGCACAGCCGCTCCACGAGATCGAGTTGGTGGCTCGAGAAGACCACCGCGGTGCCGTTCTCGAGCGCCTCGCGGCGCAGCACCCCGGACAACACGTCGACGCCGACCGGATCCAGCCCGGAGAACGGCTCGTCCAGGACCAACAGCTCCGGCTCGTGCACGAGGGCCGCCGCGAGTTGCACGCGTTGCTGGTTCCCGAGCGAGAGCGATTCCACGCGCGCACTTGGGTCCCCGACCACCTCGAGCGTCTCGAGCAGCCGCTCGGCGTTCGCCCGCGCGTCGGCCTTCCGCGCGCCCCGCAGCCGCGCCAGATAGACCAGCTGCTCGAGCACGCGCATCTTCGGATAGAGGCCGCGCTCCTCCGGCATGTACCCGAACCGGCGCCGTGTCGCGGCGTCCACCGGCGCCCCGCGCCAGCGCACCTCCCCCGCGTCGGCTTGGAGGACCCCGAGTGCGATCCGCATCGCGGTGGTCTTGCCCGCGCCGTTGCGCCCCACGAACCCGACGATGCGCCCCTCGGGGACCGTGAAGGAGACGCCGTCCAGAGCGACGACGTCTCGGAAGCGACGGTGCAGGTCGACCAGCTCGAGCACGGGTCCGGCCAGGATAGGCCGGGCAACGGTCATGTCCGTGGACGCCGGTACGCTGATCGGGCGGGAACGAGATGCCGAGCGGGAACAAGCCCGAGACACGACGGGTTGACCACCGGGTACGCCGACGAGGAGGGCACATGCTGGGGTTCGAGGGCGAGAACGCTCGCGAGAAAGTCATCGTGCTGCTCACGATGTGCTTCGCGCTCGCGATGGCGATGCTCGACAACACGGTCGTCAACGTGGCGCTGCCACGGATCCAGCAGGACCTGAACGCCGGTTTCTCGGAGCTCCAATGGGTGGTCGACGCCTACGTGCTCGCCTTCGCCTCACTGCTGCTCACCGGCGGGATCCTGGGCGACCGGTACGGCCGCAAGAAGATGTTCCTGGGTGGTCTCGCCGTGTTCACCCTGTTCTCGTTCATCTGCGGACTGGCGGGAACCCCGCAACAGTTGATCGTCGCCCGCGCGCTCCAGGGCGTCGGGGGCGCGCTGCTGATCCCCGGCACGCTGTCGATCATCACGGTGACGTTCCCGCCGCACGAGCGCGCCAAGGCGCTCGGGTTGTGGGCCGGCGTGTCCGGGATCGCGCTGGCGCTCGGACCAACGCTCGGCGGCTACATGGTGGAGCACCTCGGGTGGGCCTCCGTGTTCTTCCTGAACGTCCCGATCGGGATCATCGCCTTCGTCGTGGCGACCTTCACGGTGCGAGAGTCGCGCTCCGAGCAGGAGCGCAAGCTCGACATCGTCGGGCTCGTGCTCGGCACGTCGGCCCTGTTCCTGGTCACGTACGGCCTGATCGAAGCCAACGCGCTCGGCTGGGGCAACGCCCGGATCATCGCGGCGCTGGCCGGGTTCGCGATCCTGCTGGCGTCGTTCCTGTGGTGGGAGCTCCGCACCGAGCACCCGATGATGCCGCTGCGGTTCTTCCGGATCCCGGCGTTCTCCGCCGGCAACAGCGTCGCGTTCTCGATCGCCCTGGGCATGTTCGCGACGTTCTTCTTCCTGACGCTCTACATGCAGAACATCAAGGGGTACTCGCCGTTCCAGGCGGGCGCGTCGTTCCTCCCGCTGACCGTGATGATCATCATCACGGCGCCGTACGCGGGGAAGTACGCATCGGAGCACGGCTCGCGGGCGCCGATGACCTATGGCCTGGTGCTCGCGGGCGGTGGGCTCGCGCTGCTCGGGCTGCTTCTCACGCCGACAACCTCCTACTGGGTGCTGTTCCCGATCTTCCTGGCGATGGGGCACGGGATGGGCGCGACGATGGCGCCGATGACCGCCGCGGTGATGAACAGCGTCGGGCGCGAGCGCGCCGGACTCGGTTCCGCCATGACGAACACGAGCCGGGAAGTGGGCGGCGTGCTCGGGATCGCGGTGCTCGGGGCGATCTTGACGACCCAGCTCAAGAGCTCGTTCACGCCGGCGATCCAGAGCCTCGGGCTGTCGGCGACGCAGATGCAGAGCATCGGCGAGAACGCCAAGCACGGGATCTTGACGGCCGACAGCCTGGCGGCCCTGGGACTGACCCCCGCGCAGATCCAGAGCGTGGGCGCCGCGTTCCGCGACGCGTTCATGCAAGGGTTCCGGCCGGCCTTGCTGTTCGCCGGCACGATCTTGTTGATCGCAGCAGTGGTGTCGAACCGGCTGATCCCGGGGCACGAGACGATCGAGGAACACCACGCGGCCGCCGACGCGCCGGAGGCCGTGGCGGCGCGCTAGGTCACGTCTCCGCAACCGCCGCCGAGTAGACGTCGAAGGCGTGCAGCGTCCCGTCCGGGTTGTCGCCCGTGCTGTTCGAGTTGTCGGCCCACGCGGGGTGGGCGATCCCGAACGCGAACGCGAGCCCGGTGTAGTCGCCGAAGTCGATCCCGTTGCGGCTCGCCTTGGCGTTGGAGGCTCCCTCGCTGACCATCTCGCGGCGTGGTCCACGTCGCCCCACCGTCGGCGCTGAACGACAGCGCGTACATCGCGTCGGTGTTCGCCGTGCCGTCGGTGTCGTACGGACCCGAGCCGGTGTCCAAGCTCGCGTCGTGCCAGCCGACGACGAGGTGTCCCGTGGCCGGATCCATCGCCATCCGCGGCAGGAACTGGCTCCGCGGAGCGGTCGTCACCGGGATGCGCTCGGACCAGGTGCGACCCGCGTCGTCCGAGGTCTTCACGTAGGCGTCGGTGTTGTCGCTCTGATCGGGCGTCTCCGCGGTGAACATCATCACCAGGCGGCCGCGATAGGGACCGTTGCGGATCCACGCGAGCCCGACCTCCGCATCGACGGTGCGCACGCGTTGCGGCCGGATCGGCTCGAACAGCGAGACGTCGGTCCGGGCCACCACGTCCTCATCGCGGAACCGGCCGGGCCGGACCCCGTCGGCGTCGACCGTGAACCGGAAGATCGACCGGACGGGGTGGAACCGGTCCTGATCCTTCTGGCATACCTGCGCCACGGCTCCGCCTGGGCCGACCGCCACGTCGCCGAAGGTGCAGTTGTGCCCGCCGGGAACGTCGCGGACCTTCTTGAACGGCTCGACCGCGCCGAGGCCATCGACGTGGGCGCCGACCGCCTGCATCTGTCCGTCGTTGTTCCAGATCGCCCATAACGACCGAGCACCGGTCGTGATCGTCGGCTGGTCGAGGAACCCCGGACCCCGATCCTCCTCGTCGTCGCGCGGACCTCCGTCGGACGCCAGCACGGCGCGCGCGGCGGCGCGAGGGGTGGGCGCGGCCGCGGCAGGTGGCTTGATGCGCGCAAGGAGCGTCCAGGAGTCGCCGGCGTCGGTGCTCAGCAGGATCGGCAGCACCGTCGGGTACGTCAGCTTGCCGTACCCGATCCACGACAGGAACACGTTCCCGGACGGGTCCCAGGCGATCGTCGGGTCGCAGCACGCCCGCCCGAACGCGTCGGCGTCGCCGATCACGTGATCCGACCACGTCGCACCGCCGTCATGGCTGACGGAGACGAAGATCCCGTACCCGTGCTGGACGTTCGACGCGATCACCACGTCGTTCGGGTCGAGCGGGCTCGCGGCGACGGCGGCCTCGGACTGGCTCGTGGCGCGATGCGACACGTTGACCACGGTGGGCGCGGGGGCGGCCGTCGCCGGCACCGCCGTCGCGAGCAAGGCGACGAGCGGGAGCAGGGCGGCCGTGCGGCGGATCATCGCGGCGGAGGCTAGCACCCGAACTCGGGGCAACTTGACAATCGAACGTATGTTCGGTAAGGTGTCGGTTCCGTCGGACAGCCCTTCCTCCCCCGGATCGGTGCGATGCCACGGTGGGCGGAAACGCGACACAGCTGCTTTTCGAACGCGCGGATCGGGCGCATGGCGACGTCGGTCGCTCCCAGCGGAGGTTCCTAGAAGCCATCGCGGAGATCGCGGCGACCGGTGCCTGGGCCGACGACGGCGCACGGGACCTCGCGCAGTGGCTGTGGATGCGTTACGGCGTCTCCGACTGGAAGGCGCGGCGGCTGATCGACGCCGCGGCCGCACTTCCTACCCTGCCGGCGATCGCCGGCGCGCTCGAGCGGGGCGACCTCGGCATCGACAAGGTCGTCGAGCTTGCCCGGTTCGCGACGGTCGAGACCGAGGACGGCCTGGTCCCGTGGGCACAGCGAGTGTCGGCGGGTCGCATCCGTCACGAGGGCGACGTCGTGCGCCGCGCCGAGCCCGACGAGGCGACACGCGACGACGCCGGCAGGTCGCTCACGTGGGCGTTCCGCGACGAAGGTCGCCGATTCGAGATGCATGCCGATCTCCCCGCTGCGCAGGGGGCCGTTGTCGCCAAGGCGATCGACCGGGTCGCCGCCGCGATCCCTGCTCTCCCCGACGAGCAGGGTGATTTCCATGCGCCTGCGCGACGGGCGGACGCGCTGGTCGGCTTGTGTTCGGCGCGGCTCGCGACCGAACCCGACCTCGAGCGGGCGACGGTCGTACTCCACGCGCGGGTGGGGATCGTCGGCGAGCAGGCGGGCGCCGAGATCGAGGGCGGCGGCGTGGCACACCCCTCGACCCTCGAACGGCTGCTCTGCGCCGCCCGCGTCGAGACCGTGCACGAGGACGCCGAGGGCCGCGTGATCGGCATGGGAAGGATCACGCGGGTCCCACCGCCGTGGCTGCTCCGGCAGGTCCGCTACCGCGACGGTGGATGCCGGTTCCCGGGGTGCGGCACCAAGGCGTTCACCCAGGCGCACCACATCGTGTTCTGGCGCGACGGAGGCTCGACCGACCTCGACAACCTCGCCACCCTCTGCTCGTGGCACCACAAGCTCGTGCACGAATACGGCTGGTGGATCAAGGGCAGCGCCCAGGGCGATCTCCGGTGGTACCGGCCCGACGGGGCGCGGTACGTGGCCGGTCCTACATCGGCGCACGGCCCGCCGGCACTCACCGAGACAGCGTGATACCCGCTCAGCGCAACAGGCGTGAGAGCCGCCGGTCGGCCAGCACCTTGCCGCCGGTTTGGCAGTCGGGGCAATACGTGACCTCATAGTCCTCGTAACTGACGCGACGCAGGTCGGCGCCGCAGCGCGGGCACGGCTCGCCCGACCTCCTGTGCACGACGAAGTGGTCGCCGATCTTGGTCGGGAGCCCACCGGTGCGCCTGCGCTCCACCTCGAGCGCCTCGCCGAGGATGTCGTGCACGGCCGCGATGAGCGACGTCCGACGTTCCTCGTCGAGCTTCGCGAGCTGCGACGTCGGGGAGAGCTGCGCTCGATGCAGGATGTCGTCGCTGTAGCCGCGCCCGACGCCGGCGATCGTCCGCTGGTCGCGCAGGATCGTGTGCACGCGACGGTTGTCCGGGGACGTCAGCAGGAGCGCATCGGCCTCGTCGCTGAGCACCTCGGGGCCGAGCTTCGCCAGCGGCCCGTCGTCACCCGGCGCGAGCACCCACCACCCCGCCTTGCGCTGCTTGCCGAACTCTTTCACCAGGATCGACGGACGATCGTCGAGGCGGAGCCGCACGACCGCGCCTCGGGGCTTGGTCGTCTTCGGCGGCGCCTCGATGTCGACGCGGCCGCCCTGGGACAGGTGGACCAGCACCCGGCGCCCGTCTTCCAGCTCCATCACGACGTACTTCCCGAGGCTCGTCACGCGTCCGACGACCGCGCCGGGGAGATCCGACGCGCGCGGCGTGACCGTCTTCAACGACGAGAATTGCAGGAGGTCGGTTGCGCGGAGCACGCCGTCCGCGGCCACCTCGTGCAACCGCTCACTGAGCGCGCGGATCTCAGGGAGCTCGGGCATCGGGTCAGCCCATCGACGCCGCGGCCGCGCGGACGATGTCGACGCACTCGTCGATCCGATCGGCGTGCGTCCGGTGCGACACGATGCAGATCCGCAGCCAGTACTCCCGGCCGATCAGCGTCGAGGACAGGAAGACGCGCTTCGACGCGTTGATCCTCGCGAGCAGCTCCCGGTTCGCCGCCTCGTCGCCGCCCTGCAACCGGAACGCGACGACGGTGAGCTGCGGTTGCCAGCCGACCTCGATCGCCGGGTCGGCGCTGAGCGCCGCGTAGGCGCGTTCGGTCAGGTCGAGCTTCTCGTCCAGCGCGTCGCGGAACGCGGAGACGCCGTGCAACGACAGCGGCCACCACACGCGCAAGCCCCGCATGTCGCGTGATAACTCCGGCGTGAGCTCGTTGTAGTTCGGCAGCTCCCCCGTCGGGGGCAGGTCCTGCAGGTACGCAGCCCCCTCGAAGTGGGCGTCGCGCATCGCCGACCGGTCGCGCACGATCAGGCCACCGGTGCCGTACGGCAGGAAGAGTCCCTTGTGCGGGTCCAGGGTGATGCTGTCGGCACGCTCGGCCCCGCGGAACCGCGCACGCCCGCGTTGCGTCAGCTGGAAGAATCCGCCGTAGGCGGCGTCGACGTGGAACCAGAGACCCTCGCGCTCCGCGACGTCGGCGATCTCGGTGAGCGGATCGACCGCGCCGGTGTTCGTGGTGCCAGCCGCCCCGATCACGAGGAACGGACGCCTCCCGGACGCGCGATCGGCGCGCACCATGCGCCCGAGCTCCTCCGGGTCCATCCGGAGCTCGGCGTCGGACGGAACGATCCGGAGCGCGTCCGGCCCGAAGCCGGCGATCATCGCCGCCTTCGTGTTGGACCCGTGGGCCTGATCGGTCACGTAGTACGTCCCGTCGAGGAAGTCGCGACCGAGCTTCGCGTGGCGGGCTGTCACCACCGCCGATAGGTTCGCGAGCGATCCCCCCGAGGTGAGCACGCCCTGCGACGTCTCCTCGGGGAAGTCGAACAGGCCGCAGAGCCACCGCGTCACGTTCTCCTCGAGCTGCACGATCGCGGGGCTCGGCTGCCAGAGCCCCACGTACCGGTTCAGCCCTTGCGCGAGGAACTCCGCCAGCGCCGCGGTGTAGAGCCCGCCACCCGGGATGTAGGCGAGGTAGCCGGGACCGCTGTACTCGAAGGTGTGGCGCGCCGCCTCGAGCGCCTCTTCAAGCAGCGCGTCCAGGTCGCCGGTGCCGAGCTCGGGCGGAGCCGCCGCCAGGCGCCGCGCGACGTCGAGCGCTCCTGCCGTGGCGTCCGCCGGGGCATCGGCCAGGCCGCCGATCCAGGCCGCGAGCGCCTCCGTCACGACGGCGGCCATCGACCGCATCTGCTCGGGCGCCGGATCGAGCGGCATGCCGCCGCCGACCGGCAACGGCTCGATGCTCACGCGAGCGCTCGCGCGATCCGGTCCAGCAGCTCCTTGGAGGAGTCCGCCACTTCCGCCACCGCGAGATCGAACGCCTCGCGGTGGCGCTCGGTGGGCTCGCGGAACCCGCTCACCTTGCGGACGTATTGCAGGGCCGCCTCACGGATCTCGTCGTCGGGCACGACCTCGGCGCCCGCGCGCAGTCGTTTGATGCTTCGGCACATGCACGCACCCTATCGCGGGTCCGATCAGAGGTGGCGGGCGAGGTCACGCACACGCGATGCGGAGACCAGCGCCTGCGCCGCGTCCGCATCGGCCGGGCGATCGGCGGGCCGCGCGAACCGCGCACGACGCACCGCCGTGACCACGTCCTCGGCGTGCGCGGACAGGTCGCCGGCCAACCGCGGGTCGGCCCGTACCGCTGCGAGCACCTCGTCGGGTGTGCGCGCGGGATCGGGAGGAAGCCCCGCGGTCGACAGCCCGGCGAGCAGCTCGTCGTAGGCGACATCGAACTGATCGACGAGGGGTGGCGGCTTCGACCGGACCCGCCGCCGGCGGAGCCACAGGACCAGCCCGCCGGCCGTGAGCATGGCGGCCCCGACCGGGATCGCGGGGCCATGTCCGGCGCCGAACACCGCGGTCACCCGGTGGGCGGCGGTGCCGACGGCGGTCCGCACCCCGACGGGGACCGCCGAGCCGATCTGCGCCGTGACCCACGACACGAGCCCCGCGCCGACCGGCGAGCCCCACCCGCCCGGCACGACGGGCACCCCGAAGGTCGGGTCGTAAGGCAGCCAGCCGAGGCCCGGGTAGAGCACCTCGACCCACGCGTGCGCGTCGGAGTACCGCACGTCGTCGTAGCCGGTGAACGGGTTGCGCTCTCCCGGCCCGTACCCCGTGACGATCCGCGTCGGGATCCCCTCGGCACGCAGCAGCACCGCCATGGCCGAAGCGATGTGTTCGCAGAACCCGCGCCGGGTGTCGAACAGGAAGTGATCCACCGCGTCGACGCCCGGCGGCTCGCGCGGCACGGTGAGGTCGTATCGCGTGTTCGCCTGGAGCCAGGATTGCACGGCCATCACCGCGTCGTACTCGTTGTGCGCGCCCGTGGTGATCTGGTCGGCGAGGTCGCGGTCGCGCTGGGGCAGCTCGTCGGGCAGCTGCAGGAACCGCGCGTCGTATCCGTGCGCGGGCAACGGGCGCATCGGGGGCAGCTGCGCCAGCATCGCGTCGGGGATATCGGGGACCGCGGACTCCACCGAGTAGACGAGCCCCTGGTCCAGGTAGATCGGCGCCCGGATCGACAGGTCCGCCGTGGTGCGCAACGCGCCGCTCGGGAAATAGACCGTCTGGGGCTGCGCGGCGGCGAACAGCACGTTCGGTTGCGCCTGCTCCAGGAAGAACGTCTGCACGAGCGGCTTCGTCGGCCCGTTGAACCCGTCGGAGCCCGGGACGTCGTAGCCACCGCTGTCGTTGCTCACGAGCGGGACCAGGTGCTGGCGCGATTGCGTCCACAGGCTCCCGTCGTACGTGTCGAACACCTCCGCGCGCCACAGCTGCGGGAACGACGCGCGAACGCGGAACACGATGTCGTCCGACAACACGCCGCGTGCACGCAGGTCCATCACGTCGCTGAACCCCGGATACCCGTTCGACGAGAAGTCGACGACCTGTCCGTCGGCCGAGGCCGGAGGCAACGTCGGGTTCTGGACGCGATCGACCGGCGCGGGCTGCGCGCCAGGCGACATCCGGAACGGCATCGACCGCACCATCGTCAACGGGAGGCGCGGCAGGAGCGCGAACACGCCCACCGCCAGCACGAGCGCCGCGGCGGCCACCGAAACGACCGATCGCGCCGGCGCCACCCGGCTGCGGCCGGTGCGCTCGCGCGCGATCGTCGCGGGCCGCAGGTCGCCGGCGAGCGGCCGGGACGACGTCCACAACCACGCACCGGACGCGACGGCCCACGCCAGTAACCACCACAGGTACGACGTCGACAGCGCGAGGGCGCCGCCGACCGCGATCATCGTGGTGCTCGACACCATCGAGAAGGACAGGTCGCGCCGCCGTGGGACATCGAAGGCGTGCAGGACCTGCACCCACAGGAACAACGCCGCGAGCGGCGCGCGAGCGGCGTCGGGCGAGGTCACGTAGCCGATCTGCCCGAGGAACCGGGCGGTGGCGACGAGCAAGCCGAGCGCGAGCGCGACCTTGATCGCCACGTTGGTGCTCGACCGGCGCCGGTACGACACCAGGTACCCGACGGGCGCCAGCACGAGCGCGAGCAGCGCGGTCCGGTCGTTCAGGACGCCTTGCGCGGCCACCGCGAGCAGCCCGATCTCGACGGCCGCGGCCACCGCGATCCGCATCCCCACGTGGTCCTCTGGGAGCGCCTTCGCGCCGCTGAGCCGCAGGTTCACGCCCGGACCCCCACGCGCTCGCGCGGCATCGGAGCGCCCAGCCCGTCCGCGCCGAGCCACGGCACGACGTCGAACCCAGGATCCGTCTCCAGGGGCGGCACGTCCGCGATCGTCACGAGGACGATCCGTGGGACCACGCGCCCCAGGGCGGCGAGTGATGCGGTGGCCTCGGGCTCGAGGGCGCCGGGGCCCGCGACGGCGACCAACGTGCCCACGCCGCGCGTCGCATCGCCGCCGAGCCATCCGATCGCGGTCGCGGCGGGAACGTCGCTCGTCGACAACCGCGCGAGCCAGCGATGCAGCGCCTGCATACCTGCTCGCGATGCGAGCGTCATGCCCGTCTCGGCCGCGGCGGCCAGCCGGACACCGGCTCCCGTTGCCGTCGCCGCCGTCACGATCGAGGCCGCCGCCGAACATGCCTCGTCGAGCGCGACGTCATCGAGGCTCGTGTCGATCCACAGCGCCAGACGCGGCACACGATGCTCCTCGAGGTCGCGGACGACGAGCTCCCCGTGCCGGGCGGTGAGCCGCCAGTGCACCTGGCGGATGGGGTCGCCCGGCCGGTACTCGCGCACCCCCAGGTACTCCGGCCCCTGCCCGCGTCTCGGCTCGGTCTCGGTCGCGGGCTCACGTGAGGACGCCAGGTCGACGAACGGCAGGGCGCCGAGCGGGACCACACGCGGCAGCACCAGCGTGGTCGCGTCCGCCGGGAGGCGGCGGCGCCTTTCGGCGACGCCGAACGGCGCCGCCGAACGGAGCTCGACCCACCCGGTGCGCGCCTCGCCTCGGCGAGGCGCGCCCCGCACCGTCCCGATCGACGCACGCTCCCCCGGCCGGATCGTCCCGACGGAGACGGTCGCGCCCCCGAGGTGCTCGTCATGGGCCACCACACCCCAACGCACGGCGCGGCCTCGGTTCACGAGCGTGAGGTCGACCGGGGTCTCGACCCCTTGCCGCGTCTCGGCCGGCGCCGCGAGCTCGACGCCAAGCCCCCGGAGCGCCAGCAACGGCACCGCGATCCCGGCGACGACCGTGCCAAGGAGGAGCGCCGCCAGGACGAAGAGCCAGCCCGCCTGCGCGTTCGTGCCGATCACGAACAGGAGCACGGCCCCGAGGGTCAAGCCC
This sequence comes from uncultured Actinomycetes bacterium, assembly GCA_963799625.1. GTDB lineage: Bacteria > Actinomycetota > UBA4738 > UBA4738 > HRBIN12 > AC-51. The sequence goes on from CAWCXU010000002.1 coordinate 243,724, forward strand.
GCCGCGCGCCGCCGCAGGCGCATCGGTCAGCCGCCTCGTGCGGCGTGCAGCGGCACGGGCACGGTCGCGAGCAGGTGCTCGATCGCCGCCCGGGCGGCGGCTGGGCCGCCGTGGGTCGTCACGATCCGGTGGGCGAGCGCCGGCACCGCCAGTGCCTTCACGTCATCGGGGAGCGCATGGTCGCGCTCCTGCGCGATCGCGCGCGCCTGCGCGCACCGCACGAGCGCGACCGAGGAGCGGGGTGACGCGCCGAGCGCGACGTCGGGCGCCGAACGCGTGGCCGTGACCAGGTCCACCGCGTACCGGATGACGGCGTCGTCCACGTACACGGAGCGAACGGCCGCCTGCGCCTCGAGCACGTCGTCGGACGACAACACCGCCTCGAGTTCGCCGAGCGGGTGTCGCTCCAGCTGCCGCTTCACGACGTCGGCCGCGCTGCCCGGGTCGGGGTACCCGACCGGGACCGACAACGCGAACCGGTCGAGCTGACCCTCCGGCAGCGGGTAGGTCCCATGCTGCTCGACCGGGTTCTCGGTCGCGATCACGACGTAGGGCGCGGGCAGCGGGTGCGTGATGCCGTCGACGGTGACCTGGCGCTCCTCCATGGGCTCGAGGAGGGCGGCCTGCGTGCGCGGCGGCGTCCGATTGATCTCGTCGACCAGCACGACGTTGGCGAAGACCGGCCCCGGCAGGAACCGGAACGAACCCTCGTGCTGCTCGTAGACGCTGATCCCGGTCAGGTCCGAGGGCAGCAGGTCCGGCGTGGCCTGGATCCTCGTGAAGGTGCCGCCGATCGAGACGGCCAGGGCGCGGGCGAGCGTCGTCTTCCCCACGCCGGGCACGCCTTCGAGCAAGAGGTTCCCGTCGGCGAACAGGCACAGCGTCGCCGTCTCGACGGCGTCGTCATTGCCGGCGATCACCCGGCGGACGTTGTCGACCACCCGGCGGTACGCCTGGGAGGCCGCACCGGTCTCCACGTGCGGCTCGAACACGGTTGAGGCTTCGACGTCGGGACGGGAAGCCTTGAGCCCCAAGGCCCTCCGGGGTCCCTAGGGCTTGCGCGCTCGCAGCGAGTACATCAGGGGGAGACTGCCGCGCGTTCCCTCTGGCCAGACGTAGGTCCCGTCGCCGCGATCGGACAGGAACGGCGCGGGCCAGTCCAGCACGCGCTTCTCGTCGAGGAGCTCGATCACCAGTCCGTTGTCGGCGAGCGCCGTGACGACCTCACCGAGCGAGTGGTTCCAGCCGTGCTCGACCTCGGCGTCGACGTCGGCGGTCGGGTCGGCGTAGGAGCCCTCGACCGGGAACGTGATGGTCTCGCCGCCCCAGTAGTCGTACTCGACCCGAAGCTCGCCGGCCGGCTGCTCGTCGTCGAGGGCCCACAGCACCGGATGCCCTTCGTGGATGTAGAAGATCCCGCCGGGACGCACGAACCCTGCGACCGCGCGCGCCCACGGGCCGAGATCGGGGAGCCACCCGAGCGCCCCTCTGCCCGTGTACACGACGTCGAAGGTCTCTTCGGCGATCGGCCCGGGCAGATCGTAGACGTCGGAAACGACGAACCGCGCGCGATCGGCAAGGCCCGTCTCGACCGCGAGCTCACGAGCGAACGCGATCGCCGGGTCGCTGAAGTCCACGCCGGTCACATGGGCGGCGCCGAGGCGCGCCCACGACAACGTGTCGAGCCCGAAGTGGCACTGCACATGCAGGAGCGTCTTGCCCGCGACGTCGCCGACCTCGGCGCGCTCCCAGGGTGCGATCCGGACGTCGTCGGGATCGTCGCGGAACCGCTGGACGTCGTAGAACGAGCCGGTCGTGTGGATCGCGGTCCACGCGTCCCAGAGCTTCCGGTTGTCGGCGATCTCGCGCTCGTGCCCGCTCATCGGAGACATCTCATCGGCGCCGGGCGCCGAGGGCGCTGATCGCCTCCATCACCGTTCGGTGCGCGAGGATCGCCGTGACCTCGGCGTGGTCGTACGGCGGCGACACCTCCACCACGTCCATCCCGACGAGCTCGACCTGGCTGACGATCTGGCGCACGGCTCGCAGGAGCTCGCGCGCGAGCATCCCGCCCGCCTCGGGCGTGCCGGTCGCCGGCGCCATCCCGGGGTCGACCACGTCGATGTCGACCGACAGGTAGATCACCTCCGGACCATCGAGCGCCTCGACGATCGCGTCGGCGAGCACGGCCTCGCTCCCCCGTTCCTCGATCTCGGTCATCGCGTGCCAACGCATCCCTTGTTCCCGCATCCACTCGAAGGTCGCCTTGTCCGGCCAGTAGCCGCGCAGTCCGATCTGTACGAAGTTCTTGCCGGCGACCCAGCCTTCTTCGAGCAGTCGGCGCATCGGCTGCCCGTGCGCATGCAGGTTCCCCCATTGGTCGGCGCCGGTGTCGGCATGGGCGTCGAAGTGGATCACACCGAGGCTCCGCGGCCACACCGCGCGCGCGACTGCGGCGGCGCTCGGATAGGTGATCGAATGGTCGCCGCCGAGAACGATCGGCACCGGCCCCGCGCTCGCGACGCGGTACACCTTCTCGTGGATCACGCGGAGCGCTCGCTCGAAGCGTGTCGGCACGACGGGCGCGTCGCCCGCATCGACGACCGTCAGCTTCGCGTACGGCTCGGCGAGCAGCTGGATCGACCACGCGTCGGCCGTGCCCCACGCCGTCGGCGCCATCCGGATCGCGCGCGGACCGAACCGGGCGCCCGGGCGGGACGACGTGCCCTCGTCGAACGGCGCCCCGACGATCGCGACGTCGGCGTTCGCGGCGCGGAGCGCTTCGTCCGTGAACGCCCACGGCAGCTTCTCGAACGAGCCGTGCCAGTCGGCGTAGTACGGCAGGTCCTCGCTCGAGAACTCCGCGAACTCGTCCTCGCCGCGGAGCTCCGAATGCTCCAACCGGAAATCGGGCGCCTGGCTCATCGCGCGCGAGTCTACGCAGCCGCGCCGCCGGCCGATCCGAGTGATCCGGCCGATCCGAGTGATCCGCGTGGGCAGGGACCGCGAAGCGGGGGGTGGACGCCGCGGGCAACTCGGCAAGGGAGGGCCGGAGGACGCACCCGCGGAGCGGCCGGGCGCCGCAGTCGTCCTTCGTAGCCAACGCAAGATGAGGAGGGAACCGTGGCACCGTTCCGCACGACCAAACGCCGCCTCGCGGTGACGGCCGCTGCTGCCGTGGCCGCGATCGGGGTGTTCGTAGGGCTCGGGCCGACGCCGGGAGGCGCCTCGAGCCACCGCGAGGCCCCGCTGATCGCGGCAGACCCGCAAGCGGACAACACCGACCTGTACGCGTTCGTCAGCCCCGACACGCCGAACAAGGTCACGATCATCAGTAACTTCATCCCGTTCGAGGAGCCCGCGGGGGGGCCGAACTTCTATCAGTTCGGCACGGGCGTCCGCTACGACGTGCGCATCGACAACAACGGCGACGCGCGTCCCGACGTCGTGTACCGGTGGACGTTCCACAACCACATCCGCAACCCGGACACGTTCCTCTACAACACCGGCCCGGTCACGTCGCTGGACGACCCGGACCTGAACATGTACCAGACCTACGATGTGCAACGGATCAGCGGCGGCTCGGCCAAGACCATCGTGCACAACGCGGTGGCCGTCCCCAGCCGCGTCGGCACCGCGTCGATGCCGGACTACGACAGTCTTCGCGACGACGGCATCGTGTCGACCGACAAGAGCAAGTACTTCGCCGGACAAGCCGACGACCCGTTCTTCGCCGATCTGCGGGTGTTCAATCTGCTCTACGGCGGCGACCTGTCCGAGACGGGGAACGACACCCTGGAGGGGTACAACGTGAACGCGTTGGCCTTGCAGGTGCCCAAGGCTCGGCTGGCCAAGGACGGCAACGCCGGGGCCAACCCGATCGTCGGGATCTGGAGCACCGCCTCTCGGCGCGCGCCGGGCGGCAACTGGGTCCAGGTCTCACGGCTCGGCAACCCGTTGGTGAACGAGGTCGTCATACCGGCCGGGAAGAAGGACCGGTGGAACGCATCGAAGCCGACGGACGACGCGCAGTTCCTGCCGTACGTGCAGGATCCCGAGGTCGCCCGTCTGATCGACGCGGTCTACGGGATCCCGGCTCCGGCCACCCCGCGCAACGACCTGGTGAGCGTGTTCCTCACCGGCGTCGACGGGCTGAACAAGCCCCCGCACGTGGTGCCGTCGGAGGAGCTGCGGCTGAACATGTCGATCGCTCCGTGCACCTCCGGGTGTTCGACGCTCGGCGTGATCGGCGGCGACAACGCCGGATTCCCGAACGGCCGCCGGCTGAGCGACGACGTCTTGGACGCATCGCTGCAGGTGGTGGAAGGGGTCCTGGTCGGTCAGGACACCGGCCTGGGTGACGGCGTGGACGCGAACGACGAGAGCTTCGGCCACTCGTTCCCGTACCTCGCGCTCCCGCACTCCGGATCCAGCACGTAACCGCACGGAGCGGGGACCCAGCGAGGGGACGGTCCGACGGGCCGTCCCCTCGTCCCCGCAGGAGGAGGGCCTCGATGCACACGCTCCGCCGGACCGCAACGGCAGTGCTGGTCGCGGTCGCGCTGGTGGTCGTCGCCGGGCTCGGCGTGTTCCGCCAGCTGCGCGCCGACGCGCGCGGACCGGTCCCGTCGACCTCGGCGCTGGACGCCCCGATCGTGCCGACCGCGTCGCTCGACCAGACGATCGCCGACCTGCAGGCGCACCTGGCCGCCGCGCCCGACGACGCGCACTCCTATGCCGAGCTCGGCCTGGCGTACTCCTCCCAGGCCACACACACCGGAGACCCGACGTACTACCCCAAGGCGGAGGAAGCGCTGCAGCGGTCGCTCACGATCCAGCCCGACGACAACGCAGACGCGTTGATCGGGATGGGGGTCGTCGCGAACGCGAAGCACGACTTCGCCGACGGCGTGCGGTGGGGACGGCAGGCGCTCGCGATCGAGCCCGACGCCGCCCACATCCTCGGCGTGATCGGCGACGGGCAGCTCGAGCTCGGCCACTATCCCCAAGCCTTCGCGACGTTCTCCCGGATGGTGCGGATGCGCCCCGACATCGCGTCGTACGCGCGCGTCTCCTACGCGCGCGAGCTCCAGGGCAACAGCAGCGGCGCGCTCGCCGCGATGCACCGCGCCCTCCTCGCCGCGGGCTCGCCCGACGACGCCGCGTGGGTGAGCTACCAGCTCGGCGGCCTCTACCTGCGCACGGCGAGGGTCGGCCGGGCCGCGCACGTGTTCCGGCAGAGCGAGGCGCTGTCGCCCACCTACGTGCCGCCCCACGCGGGCCTCGCGCGCGTCGCGTGGGAACGCGGGGACCTCGGCGCCGCGATCCGCGGGTACCGGTGGGTGGTCGCGCGCCTGCCACTCCCCGAGTACGTGATCGCGCTCGGCGACCTGTACACGATGGCGGGACGCGCGCAGCAGGCCGACGACGCCTACGCCCTCGCCGCCACCGAGGCCACCCTGTTCCGCGCGAACGGGGTCAACGTCGATGTCGAGCTCGCGCTGTTCGAGGCCGACCACGGCGATCCGGCAGCTGCACTCGCGGACGCGAAGGCCGGGTGGGCGGCGCGCCACAGCATCAACGCCGGCGACGCGCTCGCATGGGCCTCGTACCGGTCGGGCCGCTACCGGTCGGCCGCACGCTACGAACGGTGGGCGCTGCACCTCGGCACGCGGGACGCCCTCTACCGGTACCACGCGGCGATGATCGAGCTCCGTCTCGGCGAGCGGGACGCGGCGCGGCGGAACCTGACGACCGCGCTCGACACCGACCCGCACTTCTCGATCCTGTACGCGTCGAGCGCGCGGCGCACGCTCGACCGGCTGACGCGCGGCGCGGCTACTTGAGATCTTTGAGGATCTGCCGCGCGGCGTTCGCGCCGGGGCCGCCCGTGATGCCCCCGCCGGGGTGCGCGCCGGATCCCGCGAGGTAGAGGCCCTCGAGCAGGAACGCGTACCGCGCCTCGCCGAGCAGGGGCCGCCACGCGAAGAACTGGTCGAGGGCCGGCTCGGCGTGCTGGATGTGGCCGCCCGTGAGCCCGTAGGCCGTTTCCATGTCGGTCGGCGTGATCACTTCCCGCGCCTCGACGAGTTCGCCGAACCCGGGAGCCACCTCCTCGAGCGCCTTGATCGCGATGTCGCCGACCCGGTCGCGCTCGCTCGCCCAGTCGCCGTCGCGGAGCGCGTAGGGCGCGGCCTGGAACACGACGCTCATCACGTGCTTGCCCTCGGGCGCGAGCGACGGATCGGTGAGCGACGGGATCGTCGCCTCGAGCACCGGCGCCTCGCTCACGTGCCCGTACTTCACCGCGTCCATCGCCCGCTCCACGTCGTCGATCGACGGACCGAGCACGATCCGGCCGGCGAGCCGCTCGGCGTCGCCGCCGTGGAACGCCGGCAGTCCCGACAACGCGAGGTTCACCCGCGCGGTCGCGCCCGGCTGGCGGATGTTGCCCGCGCGCCACACCATCGTGGGGCCGAGCGTCACCGGGTCGCAGAGGGCCGCGGTCTGCTTGGGGTCGGCAGCCGAGACGATCAGCGGCGCGTTGAGCTCGGTGCCGTCGGCGAGGGTGACGCCGATCGCGCGCGTGCCGCGGTTCCGGATCTGCGCCACCTCGGCGCCGGTTCGCACCTGGACGCCGAGCGCGGTGGCGGCCTGCGCCAACGCGTCGGCCAGTGCGCCGGTGCCCCCGACGGGGAACACGGCCGTGCCGGCCGCACCGCCGTCGGTGCCCGCCGAGTCGCTGAGGAACACCGCCGCGGTGCCGGTCGCCCAGGCGCCCATCGCCGTGTACAGCACGCCGCGCGTCGCGAGCGGCCCGCGAACCGCCTCCGACGTCGAACACCTCCTGCACCAGGTCGGCCACCGCCATCGGGAGCGCGCGGATCGCCTCCCGGCCCGTGCGCGCGCCGAGGTCGCGGAACGCGCGGCCGAGCTTCAGGCCCATGATCGCGTCGGCCAGCGACGGCGACTTCGGGTCGGGCGGCGTCGCCACCGACACGTACGCGAGGAAGCTCGCGATCGCCCGGACCTTCTTGTCGAAGGGGACGAACGCCGTCGCGTCCTCGGGGCTCCGGTCGCGGAGCTCCTGGGCCGTGCGCGTCGGCGTCGGCCCAGAAGGTCACCGCCGAGCCGTCGGGTATCGGCGCGTGCATCCGCACCGACGGCGTCACGGTGCGATAGCCGAACCGGTCAAGCTTCAGGTCCTTCACGACGCTCGCGCGGAGGCGACCCACCGTGTGGACCAGCCCCGGCGCGGTGAAGCCCGGCGCGGGCTCGGTCGCGCGCAAGATCCCGCCGACCCGCTCGGCGCGCTCGAGCACCACGACCCGCTTGCCCGCCTTGGCGAGGTAGGAGGCGGCGACGAGGCCGTTGTGGCCCCCGCCGATCACGATGACGTCGAGCGTCTTGTTCGGCATCTACGCCGCCCTCCGGCCCTTCCTCTTCTCCTTCACGTACTCGAGCGCCGCGATCCGCCCGGGTGCACCCATGATCCCGCCGCCCGGGTGCGTGGCCGAGCCGCACATCCAGAGGTTGCGCACCGGCGTGCGGTAGCGCGACCACCCCGGGACCGGCCGGTTGAAGAACAGCTGCTCGAGCGACAGCTCCCCCTGGAAGATGTTGCCCTCGGTGAGACCGGTGATGTCCTCGATGTCCTTGGGGGTCACGAACTGGTGCCCGACGATCTTGCTTCGGATGTCGGGGAACCGTTCCTCGAGCGTGTCGATCACGTTCTGACCGAACGACTCGCGCGCCGCGTCGTCCCACACCTTGCCGTCGGCGAGGTGATAGGGCGCGTACTGCACGAAGCAGCTCATCACGTGCTTGCCGGGCGGCGCCATCGTCGGGTCGACGAGCGTCGGCATGATGCAGTCGATGTACGGGCGCGCCGACGGCCTGCCGTACTTCGCGTCGTCGTACGCGCGCTCGATGTAGTCGATCGACGGCGAGAACGAGATCGCGCCGCGGAGCCACTCGCCGGTCCCCGGCTTGCACGCGAGCTCCGGGAGCCCGTCGAGCGCCAGGTTCACTTTGCCGCTGGACCCCCGGTACTTGTACCGGAGCACCTCCTCGCGGAACGAGGGGTCGAGCACGCCGTCCTCAAGCAGCTTGATGAAGGTCCAGCGCGAGTCGAGCGAGCTCATCACGACGTCGGCCTCGATCTCCTCGCCGGAGTCGAGCACCACGCCGGTCGCCTTCGAGCCGGTGGTCTTGATCCGGGCGACCGGCGCCTCGGTGCGGATCTCGACACCGAGCGACAGCGCTGCGTCGGCGATCGCGTACGCGATCGCGCCCGTGCCGCCCCTCGGCACGCCCCAGGCCCGGAACGCGCCGTCGATCTCACCCATGTAATGGTGGAGCAGCACGTACGCCGTGCCCGGCGACCGCGGCCCCTGGAAGGTGCCGATGATCCCGCTCGCGCTCATCGTCGCCTTCAGCGGGACCGTCTCGAACCACTGATCGAGGAAGTCCGCCGCGGACATCGTCATCAGCTGGATGAACGTCGTCTGCATACGCCGCGGGAGGTCGCGGAACTGCTTGGCGAGCGGCGTAAGCGGGAGCCATTCCATCGGCGAGATCTTGCCCGGGTCGGGAGGCGGGACCGACAGGATCGGCTTGATGAACCGGCCCATCTCGGCCATCAGCGGGCCGTACTCCTCGTAGGCCTCCGCGTCGTTCAGCGACCAGCGGCGCAGCTCGCGCACGGTCTTGCCGTGGTCGTTCACCCGCCACAGGTAGTCGTCCTCCAGGGGCGTGATCGTGCCGTCCAGCGGCAAGATCTCGAGGCCGTGTTTGGGCAGCTCCAACTCGCGGATGATCTCCGGCCGCAGCAGCGACACGACGTAGGAGAACACCGAGAACCGGAACCCCGGCACGATCTCCTCGGTGAGGGTCGCGCCCCCCAGCAGGTGACGGCGCTCGAGCACGAGGACCTTCATCCCAGCCTTGGCGAGGTACGAGGCGTTGACGAGCCCGTTGTGTCCGCCGCCGATCACGACCGCGTCGTAGCGCTTCGCCATGCCTGCCTCCTCGGCGCACCGTCGACGGCGGCGCCTGCTCGGGGTGACTCGAGGTCAGCCGGCGGCCCGCTCGGCGGGCGACTCCGGCACGGTCGCTCATGCTAGCCAGGCCCCTGTTGCCCAGCCAACACCACCGTGACCTGAGGTCACCCCGGCCGGGACCCTCCGGGGGCCTCGACGGTACGCTTGCCCGCCGGAAGCCCTGCCACCGAGCACCAGCCAAGGAGATCAGAGACCCCATGTCGGTCGGAACCGCGTTCTATCCGCGTCAGCAGGCGCTGAACGTCAAACAGGCGTGGGGCGAATGGGCCGGGTATTTCGCGCCGGCCGTCTACGCGGACTTCCACGACATCGAGTACAGCGCGATCCGCGAGGCGGCCGCTGTGATCGACACGAGCCCGCTGTACAAGTACGTGGTGCGCGGCACGGACGCGGCACGGCTGCTCGATCGGGTGATCACGCGCGACGCGTCGACGCTCCAGGTCGACCAGGTCTACTACACGCCCTGGTGCGACGAGGCGGGCAAGGTGCTCGACGACGGGACGATCACGCGGATCGCCGACACGGAGTACCGGATCACCGCCGCCGACCCCTGCTACCGGTGGTTCTTGCTGAACGCGACCGGGCTCGACGTCGAGGTGCAGGACGTGTCGGCGTCGCTCGCGGGCCTGGCGCTGCAGGGCAAGCTCAGCCGCGAGGTTCTCGAGGCGGCGACACGCCAGGACTGGACCGACCTCCGGTACTTCCGGCACCGCCGCACCGAGATCGGCGGCGTCGACGTGAGCGTCACGCGCACCGGCTACACCGGCGACCGTGGGTACGAGCTGTGGATCCCCGCCGACGGCGCCCTCGAGGTGTGGGACGCGATCTTCGAAGCGGGCGCGCCCTTCGGGATCTTCCCGGCGGGCATCCGGGCGCTCGACGCCGCGCGGGTGGAGGCCGGTCTGATCCTGATCGAGGCCGAGTACACCAGCTCGCGTCACGCGATCGGGCCCGAGCAGTCCTACTCCCCGTTCGAGATCGGGCTTGGCCGTCTGGTCGACTTCGGCAAGGCGGCGGACTTCAACGGTCGCCGGGCGCTGCTCGCAGAGCACAAAGCGGGTGGCCCGCGCCGGCGGCTCGTCGGCCTCGAACTCGACTGGGCGGGCGTCGAGGGGATGTTCGCCAAGCACGGCCTCGCACCGATGATCTCGCCCTTCGTCGACCGGGCGCCCGTCCCCGTCTATAGGGACAACGTGCAGGTCGGCCGGGCGACGTCGATCACCTGGGGCACCACGATCAAGAAGATGGTCGGCTTCGGCTCCCTGGACAAGGCGCTCGAGAAGCCCGGTACCCGGGTCTCGGTCGAGTACAGCGTCGAGGGGGAACGGGGCAAGGTGGCCACCACCGTGGTCACGCTGCCGTTCCTCGACCTGCCGCGCAAGCGAACCTGAGCCCGCGGCCTCGTCGCAAGAACGCAACCCCCGCAACGGGGAACATCGCGTACGGTCTGCGACCATAGGTGCACATGGCGCGTCTGTCCGAACGCACCGACGCCCCCGAGACGCGGGACTCGCCACCACGACGCGGCGCCGTTCCCACGATCGTGGTGCTCCTCGTCTGTCTCGCGGGCCTGACCGCCTTGGTGTGCACGCTGCTCGGCAGCATCTCGGTCGGGCTCGTCGCCGGACTCGCGGTGTTGATCGTCGCGCTCGGGTTGTTCGCCTGGATCGCGCGCCACCCGCGGAACACCGGTCCCGAAGACGGCTCTCGACGCCGCTTCCTCCAGATCGGGCTCGGGGGCGTCGCGCTGGTGGGCGCCGGCGCCGCGCTCGGCCGCGTGGTCGAGAAAGGCCTGCGTCCCGACGCGATCGCCGTCGAGGACGCCGCGGCCGACGATCTCGGCGCGGAGTACATGGAGCTCATCGCGCGGGCGTCGAACGCCGAGCGCTCCGGCGACCTGCAGCTCCTGCTCGCGCCGTTCAACTCCGCGAACTACTCGTTCGAATCCCTCGGCTTGCACCCCCGCGATCCGCGGACGTCCCACGCCGCGGTGTGGATGTACCTCGAGCGGATCCCGCTGGTCGCCTACGGGCCGGGTGTGATCGAGCCCGGCGACAGCGAGGACAGGGTCTCGCTCGCCGACCTCGCGCCGAGCACCGCGAACCTGATCGGGTTCGACGGGTGGCCCGGCGACCGGGAAGGAAACGGGCTGCCCGGACTCCGGACGACCGGCGTGACGCCCAAGGTGGTCGTCACCTACGTCTTCGACGGCGGCGGCTGGAACGTCCTTCGCCAGTGGCCGAACGACTGGCCGAACCTCCAGCGGTTGATGCGTGAGGGCATGCACTATCGCAACGCGCTCACCGGATCGTTCCCCGCCGTGACGGCGTGCGCGCACGCGACGATCGGGACCGGCACCTTCCCACGCCAGCACGGCATCACCGGCCACAACATCCGCGACGGCGCCACCGCGCGGAAGGCCTATCGCACGCCGGGGAACGCCGATCCGAGCGACATCCTGGTGCCGACGCTCGCCGACCTGTGGCACGACGCGACCGGCGCCTGGGTCGGCCAGATCGGCTACCAGGTCTGGCACATGGGCATGATCGGCCACGGGGGCACCGGACCGGACCGCCCCCGACCTGCCCGTCGGCGTCTACTTCGACGAACCGGGCGGCGACGGCTGGCAGCCCCACAACCCCGACCTGTTCCGGCTGCCCGAGGCCGCGCCGGGGATGGACGTGCTCGAGGCGCGCATGGCGACCTTCGACGACCCGCACTGGGACCCCGAGTGGGAGGTATGGCGCACGACCTACTGCTGCGTGCCGCCGATCGCCGCGTACCAGGGCGACCTGCTCGAGGCCACCCTGACGAACGAGCCCATCGGCGAGGACCACCCCTCCCTCCTCTACACGACCTACAAGTCACCGGACTACACCGGCCACGTCTACGGCATGCAGTCCGAGTGGGAGGGTCTGATGCTGCAGGCCGTCGACGAGGAGCTCGGCAGGATGGTGCGGTTCCTCGATCAGCGGTTCCCCGGCGAGTACGCGCTGTTCGTCACCGCCGACCACGGGCAGTGCCCGCTCCCGGACTCGATGGGGGGCGTGCGGCTGGACCCGATCCAGCTCGAGGCCGTGATCGAGCGCGAGTTCGGCGCCGGGCTCGGGAAGGCGGTGCAGTACACCGCGCCGTCGGAGGTCTACCTCGACCGTGCGGCGCTCGGTGACGCGGGGGCCACGCCAGACGACGTCGCCGCCGCGCTGCGGCACCTCACGTACCGGCAGAACCTCGGGCCGTACGTGCCCGCGAGCGCGATCGAGCAGGAGCTGCTGGACAACCCGGAATTCGCCGCCGTGTTCTCGAGCGACTACCTCCTGTCGCACGCGGCGACGGGGTGGTCCGGGACCACGATCTACACCGGCATGGGCGTCGACCAGGGCATCCCCGGTCGCGACCTGTACTCCTAGGGCCGCCCGGTCAGCGATGGACGCCGACGTGATCGTCGTGGGCGCCGGCCCGACCGGACTGATGCTCGCGTGCGAGCTGTGTCTGGCCGGCGTGCGACCGCTGGTGCTGGAGCGGGCACCGCAGATCCGTGACATCCCGAAGGCCGGCGGTCTCAGCGGGCAGATCCTGGAGCTGCTGCGCTACCGGGGCGAGCTCGAGCGATTCGAGGCGGCCGGCACCGCTGCCGTACGGGCTCCACGGCTCCCGTGGGGCGGGATGCACGTGGACTTCACCCCGCTCGCGGATCCCCCGATGGAGGTGCTGCGGCTTCCCCAGCCGTTGCTCGAGGGCGTCCTCGACGGCTGGGCCCGCGAGCTCGGCGCCGAGATCCGCCGCGGCAACGAGGTGGTCGGGCTGAGCCAGGACGACGCCACGGTGACCGCGGAGGCGCGCGGGCCCGACGGGCACGAACGTGTGACCGCCGGGTATCTCGTCGGCTGCGACGGGGCGAGCAGCCGGGTGCGCGATCTGGCCGGCATCCCGTTCCCCGGCGTGACCTACCCGGAGGTCCAGCGGCTCGCCCAGGTCGCCGTGCCCGCGTCGGTGACCGTGCTCGACAACGGCGACATCGACGTCGCGGGGGTGGGCAGGATCAGCTTCGGGTTCACGCGGACCGAGCGCGGTGAGTTCGCCCTGGGGTCGACCGACCCCGAGCTCATGGGCCTCTTCACCAGCGAGGAGGAGTCCACCGAGTACGACGACGACGAGCCGATGACCGTGACCGAACTCGGGGACAGCATCCGCCGCGTGCTCGGCGTGGAGCTCCCCCTGGGAGCGCCGACCCGGCTGACGCGCTTCACGTTTCACGCCCGCGAGGTCGAGCGATACCGCGACGGGCGGATCCTGATGGCCGGCGACGCGGCCCACCTGTTCCCGTCCCCGGGCATCGCGCTCGGGGCCGGCCTCCTCGACAGCGTCAACCTCGGCTGGAAGCTCGCCGCCGACATCCAGGGCTGGGCGCCGGCCGACCTGCTGGACACGTACGACGACGAACGCCGCCTCGCCGCCGCACGCAACATGCTGCACGCGCAGGCCCAGGTCGCGATCCGGCGCGGCCACGACGCGGCAGCCGTCGCGCTCCGTGAGCTCTTCCAGGAACTGCTCGTCGACGAGCAGCCGCTGCGCCGCCTCGGCGCGCTGATGTCCGGCTCCGACGTCCGCTACCCGTTCCCGGGCCACGCCCACCACGACTCGATCGGGACCTTCGCACCCAACCTCGCACTGCATACGGACCGGGGCGCAACGAGCGTCGCGGAGCTGATGCACGGCGCGCGGCCGATCCTCCTCGACCTCGCCGACCGTCCGGACCTCCGCGAGACCGCCCTTGCCTGGCAGCATCGCGTCGACGTCCACACCGCCGAGGACGACGATCGACCGGCCGACTCCCTCCTGATCCGCCCGGACGCCCACATCGCCTGGGCCGCCGCCGTCGACGAACCGACCGACACCGCGGCGCCCGGCTTGCGGGGCGCGCTCGTTGACTGGTTCGGGACACCCTGACATCGAGGCACCCGGGGCGTTCTTCGGTTTGCCTCTCTAGGCGGGTCGCAGCGCGCCCACGACAGCGGGCTCGACCGCGCTCCACACGAACAGACGGCCGATGCTGACGAGGGCGAGACCTTCGCCGAGGATCGCCTCGCGGACGCCGTCCACCGTGAACAGCCGCTCGAGGAGATCGCGGCCCGCCGCCATCTGGGCGGATTCGGCCACGACCCTCGGCCCGGGGTAGTCGACCTCGAACGCCCGAGGATCCGACGCGGCGTCGACCGCCACCACCTCAGCACCCCACGCCGCCCGAAGGATCTCGCGCACATGGCGTGCCGTGACGGATCGGTCCTCGCCGTGCCTCAGGTTCAGCCGCGCGTGGTAGCGATGCAGGTCCACGGTCCGGACCGCATCGAGCTCGAGCAGGCCCCCCAGCGGGTGCGCGATCGGCGCCGGCGGACCGGTGAGGATCGTGCGATCCGTCAGCTCCTGATCGACGTGGATCCGAAGCACGCTCGGGTTCGTGGGCGGCTCGAGCCACCAGCGATGCGCCATGTCCGCAGGCTAGGCGTTCGCGTGACGCCGGGTCACGGTCCGTCGGGAGCGCCGAACCGCAGGTGGGCTAGCATCCTCGGACCATGGACGTGACCGGGGGTTCCGTTCGGTGAGCATGCTGGTCACCTGTCCGACGTGCGGGCGTCGCCCGTACACGGAGTTCTCCTTCGGCGGCGAGCTGCGCGAGGTCGACGCGCCCGACGTCGCGGCCGACTTCGAGCGCGTCTACCTCCACGACAACGCGGCGGCGCCCCAACGGGAACGGTGGTACCACCTGCTCGGCTGTCGCCGGTGGACCACGGTCACGCGCGACATCGGCACGAACCGCATCGAGGCCTGACGATGCCGACGTTCCGGCTCGACGGCCGCCGTATCGACGTCGACGACGGCGACACGGTCGCGTCGGCCGCGTTCCGCGCCGGGGTGCGCACGTTCAGCAGGTCGCTGAAGTCGCACCGTCGCCGCGGGCTCTACTGCGGGACCGGCGACTGCGCGAACTGTCTCGTGACGGTCGACGGGATGCCCGGCGAGCGGGCCTGCGTGACGCCTGCGCGCGACGGGATGCGCGTCGCGCGAGAGACCGGCTGGCCGTCGACCGAGCGGGACGCGCTCGCGATCAACGACCGGCTCCACCGGCTGATGCCGGTCGGGTTCTATTACAAGGTGTTCGCCCGGCCGAGGTGGCTCTGGCCGATCGCCGAGCGGGTGATCCGCCGAGCGACCGGCACGGGCACCCTGCCGGATCGAACGACGACCACGCGCACGCCCACGAGGTTCGTGCGCACGCGGACGCTCGTGATCGGTGGCGGCGTCGCCGGGCTCGCTGCCGCCGCGAGCGCCGCGGCGGAAGGTTCCGTGCTCCTCGCCGACGAAGGCGTCCTCGGCGCGCACGCCGCCGACCCCACGACCCGATCGGCGATCCACCGTCTCGCGGCCGAGGCTCGCGACGCCGGCGTCCGGGTCCTCGAGGAGCACGCGGCGATCGGCGTATACGAGGGCCCGTCGGCGGCGCTGCTCGGACCCGAGGGGCTCGTCGAGGTCGAGGCCGAGCGCGTGATCGTGGCGACCGGCGCGCTGGAGGCGCACGGGGTGTTCCCCGGCAACGATCTGCCGGGCGTGTGGCTCGGCCGCGGCGCCACCCGGATGGCCGCGACCCAGGGGGTCCGGGTCGGCGAGCGAGCCGTCGTCGTCGCGAACACGAGCGAGGGTGACCGGATCGCCGAAGCCATCCGCGCGGCCGGCAGCCAGGTCACGCTGGTCGCCGGCCGCGTCCTGGAAGCACGCGGCCCCAAGCAGGTGAGCTCCGTCACGGTGCTCACCCCCGAGGGCCGCCGTGCCTTCGCAAGCGATGCACTGGTGCTCTCCCTCGGCTGGGCGCCCCGCGACACCCTCCTTCGGATGACTGCCGACCCCGAGGTCGTCGGTGCCGGCGACGTCGTTCTGCCGGGATGCACGATCGATGACGCCGAACGGTCCGGACGCGCCGCGGGCCGGGGTGAACCGGACGAGCCCCGAGAGGCCGACCCGTGGCCCGTCGCCGAGCCGGACGGGTACGTCTGCGTGTGCGAGGACGTCTCGATGCACGACCTCGAGCAGGCCTGGGACGAGGGTTGGACCTCCTCGGAGATCTTGAAGCGCTACACGACGGCGACGATGGGCCCGTGCCAGGGGGCGTTGTGCTCGCGACACCTCGCGGAGCACGCCCGCGCGAAGGGCGCCGGGGTCGCGGCCCGCGGCCGCACGACCGCCCGCCCACCGGTTCGCGCGCCGCGGCTGGGTGACCTGATCGGCGGGGTCCACGAACAGGTCGAGCGCAGGACCGCCCTGCACGACCGGCACGTCGAGGCCGGCGCGCGGATCGACCACTCCGGCGTGTGGCTCCGCCCCGGCACGTACGGCGACGTCGCCGATGAGATCCGCGCGGTGCGCGAGCGCGTGAGCCTGATGGACGTCTCGACGCTCGGCAAGTTCCTCGTCGCCGGTCGGGACGCACGGGTGCTCCTAGACCGCGTGTTCCCGCTGGACGTCGGCGCGGTCGCTCCCGGCCGAGCTCGCTACCTGCTCGCGCTCGACGAGGCCGGCTACGTGATGGACGACGGGCTCGTCGCCGCGCTCCCCGACGGGTCCTACTACGTGACGTCGACGTCGGGTGGCGCCGACCGGATGGAGGCGTGGCTCCGCAACTGGATCGACCGGCTCGAGCTGCACGCGCACCTGGTCGACCTGACCGCACAGCTCGGCGCGATCAACGTCGCGGGTCCGCACGCACGCGAGCTCCTCGCTACCCTGTCCGACGACGACCTCTCGCGTGCGGCGATCCCCTACCCGGGACACGCCGAGATCACCGTCGCCGGCGTCCCCTGCCGGGCGATCGCGGTCGGCTTCGTCGGCGAGCTCTCCTACGAGCTGCACCACCCACGCAACAGGAGCGTCGAGCTGTGGGATGCGCTGCGTACCGCGGGCGCTCGGTGGGACGTCGTGCCCCACGGCCTGGACGCCCTCGACGTGCTCCGGCTCGAGAAGGGGCACGTCTACCTCGCGCAGGACACGATGCCCGACGATCACCCCGCGAAGCTCGGGCTCGGGTGGGCGGTCGCGACGGACAAGCCTGCGTTCGTCGGCAAGCGCGCGCTCGAGCGGATGGACGCGCTGCCGCTCGAACGACGGCTGGTCGGCCTGCGCTTCGACGGCCCACCGCAGCGCGGCCACCCGCTCGCGGTCGACGGCGCCATCGTCGGCCGGATCACCTCGTGCGCGGTGTCGGAGGCGGCCGGCGGCCCCGTCGGACTCGGCTGGGTCCGGGCGATCGACGGCGTCTTCCCCGAGGTACTGCATGCCGGCGACGTCACCGCGTCCGTCTCGCCGATCCCCTTCTACGACCCCGAGGGGGTGCGCCTGCGTGCCTGAGCTCCGCGACCGCCCCGTCGGCGTGATCGTCTGCGCGGCCGAGCCCGCCGCCCTGGACCGGCTCGTGCCCCCCGGCCACGGCGCCCGCACGCTGCGACTTGCCCCCGACGAGTCGCTGGTGGTCGTGGAGCCCGCTGTGGTCGCGGACGTCCGTCGGGAGCTCGAGGACCGGATCGCCGCGATCGACGGCGACGCCCTCGTCCTCGACGTCTCCGACGGCTGGGCGAGCCTGGCTCTTGTCGGCGACGACGCCGACGACGCGTTGTCGTACCTATCGGGCTTGGAGGTGCCGACCCCGGATGGGTTCGTCCAGGGCGACGTCGCCCGCGTCGGCGCGAAGATCCTCCGCGAACCCGACGGCCTCCTGCTCCTCGTGCCCGCGTATTGGCGCGAGCACGTCCGCACACGCGCGATCGAGGACGCCCGCGCGACCGAGGTGCCCGCGTGACGGGGTTGCTCCGCCACCGGACGTTCCTCGAGCGGCGCGACCTCGCGCCGAGCTACGACGTCGTCATCGTCGGCGGCGGGGTGAACGGGCTCTCCCTCGCGCACAACCTCGCGGCGAACCACGGCATCACCAACGTCGCCGTCCTCGAGGGCAACTACATCGGGAGCGGCGGATCGGGGCGTAACACCCAGGTCGTGCGGGCCAACTACAACACGCCCGAGACCGTGCCCCTGTACAAGGCGAGCCTCGCGATCTGGCGCACGCTGTCCGCGGAGCTCGATTTCAACCTGCTCTTCTCGACGCAAGGCGAGCTCGACCTCTGCCACACCCACGACTCGCTGGAGGTCGAGCGCGACAAATCGCTGCTGAACCGCGCCTACGGCGTGCAGACGGACGTCCTGACGCCGGAGGAGATCGCACGGATGAACCCCCTCGTCGACCTGACGGGCGGCGGCGAGTTCCCGATCGTGGGGGCGTCGTTCCATCCCCCGGGGTCCTTCGCGCGACACGACGCGGTCGTGTGGGGGTACGCGTCGAGCGCAACCCACAGAGGCGTGCACGTCCACGAACAGACACCGGTGACGGGGATCGACGTCGTCGACGGCGTCGCCCGCGGGGTCCGCACCGAGCGCGGGCCGGTCGAGGCGGGGCTCGTCGTGAGCGCCACCGCGGGATGGTCCTCGCAGCTGGCCGCGATGGCGGGCCTCCGGCTGCCGATCGTGACGATGGCGCTGCAGGCGTTCGTGACCGAGCCGTACCGCCACGTGCTCGACGGCCTGCTCAGCTCGATGGACCTGTACGTGTACGTGTCGCAGACCGCGCGCGGCGAGCTGCTCGTCGGCGCCGAGGTGCTTCCCTACCCGACGTACTCGACCCGCTCGACGTTCGGCTTCCTCGCCGAGGCCGCCAAGCGCACGATCCAGATCTTCCCGGCGATCGCGAACGCGCGCGCGATGCGCCAGTGGACGGGCCTGTGCGACATGACGCCCGACTCATCGCCGATCCTCGGCGAGACCGAGGTCGAGCGCTTCTATCTGATGTCCGGCATGGGCACGTGGGGGTTCAAGGGCTCACCGATCTTCGGCAAGCTGATGGCCGAACGGATCGCCACCGGGGTCACGCCCGAGTTGATCCGGCCCTTCGCCCCCGACCGGTTCGCGACCGACCGGATGGTGCCCGACGCGTACAGCGCCGGCACCCACTGAATCTCACGGACCCGGCATCGACGGCGGCGAGCGGATCGCCTGACCACGATCCGCTCCGCTGGTTCGCGCACCAACCCATCATCGCAAGCTCGAGCGCGGGAGGGAAACGCCCTCGACGCGCAGCCAGCGCGCAAGCTCGTCGATCGCCTCGTGGACGGCGTCCCGATCGGTGGCATCGGTGTCCGGCTGCATCTGCCAGGCGTTGATCCGCAGTACGTTCTCGTCGCGGTCCCACGCAGGGTCGATGCGGCCGACGAGCCGGTCGTCGCGCAACACCGGGAGCACGAAGTACCCCCACCGCGTCGCCTTCGGCACGTAGATCTCGATCCGGTAGTACATGTCGAACAGCCGCTCGGTCCGGGTGCGATCGCTGATCAGATCGTCGAACGGCGACAGCGCGACGGTGCGTCCTCGGAAGGACAGATCGAGCAGATCCCGATGGGTGTACCACCGGCCCGGATACGACTCGACCCGCAAGGGCACGAGCACGCCCGTTCGCTGCAGCCGTTCGACCGCGGCGTCGCGGCCGGGCATCGCCCCGTCGAACAGGTACCCGAGCCGATCGAGCCGCGTGATCCCCCGCGCCCGGACCTGCCGCTCGACGAGATCCGCCGCCATCGAGGCCTGCGGTCGCGCCCGCACCGTCGGCAACCAGCGCGACGCGAGATCCCACAGCCGCTGCTGGCCGTCGCGCCCGACGATCGTCACCTTGCCCTGGGACCACAGGATGTCGAGAAGCATCGCGGCGTTCTGTCCCTCGTCGTTCCACCCGCCGGTCTCCCACCCCTCGGCGGCTCGATTCTCGAAGTCTCGGGTGCGCATGGGCCCGTGCAGCCGGAGCTCGCGGAGCGCGTACCGCACGAACGCCTCGTTCGCCGCGAGCCAGTCGCGGACGTAGCGGTGGCGCTTCCACTCGCCGTGGGGATATCGGCGCATCGAGATCCGATGTAGCGGGAGGTCGGTCATCGGCACGATGTGCGCCCAGTACTCGAACATCGTGCGGTCGGTCCACATCCGACGCTCCAGCTGCGACACCCGGAACCGGGGGCCGAGACGGCTGTACAAGACAAGGTGCTCGGTCCGCGCCAGCACCGACGTCGGGTCTATCTGGACCTGGCCGAGGGCAGCGAGCACGTCATCGACCGAGCGGGGACGGCGAGCGTCGAGGCGCTGTCCCATGACGGCGAGCTGGCGCGCCCGCCGGCGCGAGATCTCCACGCGCGCTTGTGGCATGGCGGCAGAGCCTAGCGGCCCCGCCCGACGCCCCCCGGCGTCCTTCTCCCCGATGCCGAACCGGTATGGCTGCTCGCCCGTACCTCTTGTGACATCGGAACCTTCCCCGGGGAGTACCGTGCGCAACGTGAAGATCGACGACCCGAGCTCCGACCAGGCGCTGATGGCGGCCTTCGTGGCCCGGGACGAGCGCGCCGCCGGTGCGCTGTATGACCGCTTCTCCTCGCGCGTGTACGGCCTCGGGATCGTGATGCTGGGGAACGACCATGCAGCGCAAGACCTCGTACAGGACACCTTCGTGAAGCTCTGGCGGACGGCGGCCCGGTTCGACCCCGACCGGGGCCGCCTCGAGACGTGGATCCTGTTGACCGCCCGGTCGCTCGCGATCGACCTCCTGCGCCGGCGGGTGCTCGAGTCCCGGTCGTTGCAGGAGCTCGGCCCGCCCCCCGTGCACGATCCTGCGCCGGGGCCCGACGACCTGGCCGCGACCGCCGACCTCGCGGCCCGTGCGCGCCACGCGATGACCAAGCTCAGCAACGAACAACGCTCCGCGCTCGAGCTCGCCTACTTCGGCGGCCGGACCACGGCCGAGGTCGCCGCCCTGGAGGGCATCCCCCAGGGCACCGCCAAGACCCGTATCCACGCCGCGCTGCTCAAGCTCCGCGCCGAGATGGCGAAGGAGACCGACGATGAAGTGTGACCAGGTTCGCGAACTGCTCCCGGAGCATCTGCTCGGGTCGCTCGACGGTGACGCCGACGCTCGTGTCGAGCACCACCTGCGCGGCTGCACCGACTGCCGGGCTGAGCGGCTCCGGCTCGAGGAAGGCGTGGCCACGCTGGCCTACGCCACCCACGAGAGCTCGCCGCCCGAGGAGCTCCGGGAGCACGTGCTCACCGTCCTCGAGCAGGAGTGGCAGACGACGGACGAGGAGCCCGACCACGCCACCGTCGTGCCGCTGCGACGCCGTGCTCGCGCGCGCCTGCTCGCCGTCGCGGCGGTCGTGCTCGTGCTCGCGGGATCGATCGGGTTCGCCGCCTCGCAGCATCAGCGTGCCGACCGGGTCTCGGCCGATGCGGCGAGCTATCAGTCGCTGCTGTCGACCCTCGGCGGACGCGAGTTCCGTCTCGGCCAGCTCAGCTCGAGCGACGAGACGGGGGTCAGCGGGAAGGTCATCCTCTACGACGGTGATTCCACCCAGGGCTGGAACTCGTGGGGCATCGTCCTGGCGCGCGGCCCCGCGGATCTCACCGACGCCCGCGCCACGCTGATCGGACCGGGCGGCATGTCGATGGAGCTTCCACCGCTGCAGTTCTCCGATGGCGAGGCCTCGACCTGGCTCGTGACCCATGAGGATCTGAGCCGATACGATGAGATCCAGATCACCTCGCACGGCCACGTGCTGGCCAACGCGCGCATCGCCGAGGCATAACCGGTCGCCGAACCGGGGAGCGACCCGGGTCGTACACCCCGAGAACGCTCGACACGCGGCTCGACACACGGGAGGGAACGATGCGGAACCGAACGTTGATCTTGGCCGCACTGGTGGCCTTGGGCGTCGTCGCAACGGCCTGTACCACGTCGCAGCTCGAGCAGTGGGGCCGCCGCATCCCCGAGCTCGAGCGAAAGCTCCTCGCCCTCGCCGACCCCGCCCTCGCCGGCACCGCCCGCGAACGTGGTCGGCAAGAAGACGTTCACGATCGACGCCCAGGACTTCTTCTTCAGTCCCAACGTGCTGACGGGATCGGCGGGACAGCAGCTGACCCTCACGATCGACAACCAGGGAGCGGCCACCCATACCTTCACGATCGCGAGCGAGCACATCGATGTGACGCTCGCGCCCGGCACGCAGCAAACCGTCAAGGTGACGTTCCCGAACTCGGGCTCGACGGAATTCCTGTGCCGGTTCCACGAAAGCATGGGGATGACCGGCGAGCTCCAGGTCGCGTAGACGAGTGGAGGTGAAGGGAATCGAACCCTTGTCTCCGGGCGACCGACTGGGACTTCTCCGGGCGCAGCCGATGCTTGGATCTCGCCCCTCGACCGTCCATCGGCAGACCGTCTCGGGGCCAGACCGGATGCGGTGTCCCCCGCCGGCCTCCGGTCGGAACCGGCGGAGTGAGCCTACTTAGGTGATACCCGGCCCCCGACCGTAGGCACACGGGGCGGGCAGCTACCTAACCGAAATTAGGCAGCGAGCGCGAACTCGTCGTTGGCGCTTGTATTGGTCCGGCGTTTAACGTGACATCCGGGATCACGGCCCGCTTCGCCCAGACGGCGAACGTCCGGATCGAAGCCAGTACACCCCCATATGTAGTTGTCACGGCAGTATACGGCCCGGCTCCGACGTCCCTGGAGCGACGTAGTGTGGGCTCATGGCGTTCACGGGGTTCGGCGACGCGACGTTCCGCTTCATGCGCGACCTCGGGCGCAACAACGACAAGGCATGGTTCCAGGCGCACCGGTCGGCCTACGAGGACGATCTGCTCGAGCCGTCGATGGCGTTCATCGAGGCGATCGGGCCGCTCCTCGCGAGGTTCTCGCCCGGCGTGCGAGCCGAGCCCAAGATCGGCGGCTCGATGATGCGGATCAACCGCGACATCCGGTTCTCGAAGGACAAGCGGCCGTACAAGGACCATCTCGACATGACGTTCAAGGTCGGCCCCGCCAAGACGTCGCCCGGCTACTGGTTCCGGCTCACCCCGAGCGAGTTGATCCTCGGGGCCGGCATGCACATGCTCGACAAGTCGGACCTGGAGCGGTACCGCACGGCGGTCGACGCCGACCCATCGGGCGCGGAGCTCGCGAAGGTCATCACGAAGGTCGAACGGGCGGGCTACGACCTCGGCGGCGAGCACTACAAGCGGGTGCCGGCGGGGTTCGCCCTCGACCATCCCCGCGAGGCACTGCTGCGCCACAACGGCGTGTACGTGGGCACCGACATGAAGGTCCCGGCCGAGGCGCGCACCGCGAAGTTCCCAGCGTTCTGCGCGGGCCAGTACAAGAAGATGGCCCCGCTGATGGACTGGCTCTCGGCGAACGTCGGCTAACGCCGGCGGCCGAGCTCGCGCTCGGCCTCCCGCATCGCGTCGCGCCGCGCGATCGACTCCCGCTTCTCGTGCTGCCGTTTGCCCTTCGCCAGGGCGATCTCGACCTTCGCGACGCCGTGGGTGAAGTACACGCTGAGCGGCACCATCGACAGGCCCTTCTCGACCGTCGAGCGTTGCAGCTGCCCGAGCTGGCGTCGATGCACGAGGAGCTTGCGCGGTCGCGTCGGCTCGTGCGTCCGCTTGTCCCCCTGCTCGTAGGCGGGGATGTGCATCCCCTCGAGCCAAAGCTCGCCGCCGCGCAGGCGTGCGAAGCAGTCGACGAGCGACGCTTGGCCCAAACGGAGCGACTTCACCTCGGTGCCGGTGAGCTGGATCCCACACTCGAGGATCTCCACGATCGTGTAGTCGTGCCGCGCCTTCCGGTTGGTCGCGACCGTCTTGTCGTCGGAACGGTGCTCGGTGTGCGCCACGGGCGCAGGCTACACGTCGAGGTAGCGGCGCATGCCGACGGTGCCGGCGACGGCCGCGACGAAGATCGCGGCCACGATCACCCAGGGCAGGACCGCCAGCACGTCGCTGTTGCGAACGAGCGGCAGCCACACGATCTTGCCGGCCAGCTGGTCGACGATGAAGACCTTCCCTAAGAACAGCGAGATCACGGCCAAGCCGGCGCCCAGGAGCGCCTCGGAGCCGCCCTCGATGAGGAATGGCACGCGGATCCGCCAGTTCGTGGCGCCCACGAGACGCATGATGCTGATCTCCTTGCGCCGGGCGAACATGCCCATCCGCAGGGTGTTCGCCACCAGCACCACCGCGCTGACGAGCATGATCACCGACAGGCCGAACAGCCCGAGCGACACAGCGGTCGTGATCGCCGAGAGCCGGTCGAGCACGTCACGCCAGTCATGGACCTGCGTGACGCCCGGCTGGCTGCACTTGAGCGCCCCGGTCGAGTCCGCCTCGCACCCGAGCGCCGCCGGGATCTGCGCGTATTGGCTCGTATCGGCGAGGGTCACGCGGAACGACGTCGGCCAGATATCGCATGTGGTGTTCTCGATGATGGTCGGGTTGCCCGAGAAGATCGCCTGGGCGCGCGCACAGGCCTCGGCCTTGTTCTCGTAGTCAGCGCTCGCGACGGCCGGGAGCTGCGTGAGGATCGTGTGGATCTGGTCGATCGTCTCCTGACTCGCGTTGTCCTCGACGTAGACCTGCACCTGGACGTTGCCCGTGATGCTCTCGATAACGAGGCTGATCTCGCGGCGGATCAGGAGCGCGAGTCCGAACAGGAAAAGGGCGATGAACGCGGTCATCACCGCGCCGAACGCGATCGTGCCGTTGCGCCGGATCCCGGAGGCGGTCTCGCGGAAGTAGTACTCGATCCGCGCCACGCCTAGGAGTACACCCCTCGCGACTGGTCGCGCACGACCTTGCCGTGGTCGAGCTCGATCACGCGCTTGCGCATCGCGTCGACGATCGCCTGGTCGTGGGTCGCCATCACGACGGTCGTGCCGATCTTGTTCACCTTGTCGAGCAGCCGCATGATGTCGACGCTCGTGTTGGGGTCGAGGTTGCCGGTCGGCTCGTCGGCGAGCAGCACGAGCGGCCGGTTCACGCACGCGCGCGCGATCGACACCCGCTGCTGCTCCCCGCCGGACAGCTCGTCCGGATAGTTGTTGAGCTTGTCCCCCAACCCGACGTACTCCAAGATCTCGGGCACGCGCTGGTCGATCACGTGCTTGGGCTTGCCGATCACCTCGAGCGCGAAGGCGACGTTCTCGAAGACGGTCTTGTCCTGGAGCAACTTGAAGTCCTGGAACACGGTGCCGAGGTTGCGCCGGAGCTTGGGCACGCCGCTCCACGCCGAAAGCTTCGCGAGGTTCTTCCCTGCGACGAAGACGTCGCCGTGCGTCGGCTCCTCTTCACGGAGCAACAGGCGAAGGGACGACGACTTGCCCGATCCGGAGGGACCGACCAGGAAGACGAACTCGCCCTTCTCGATCTCGATCGAGACGTCGTCGAGGGCGGTGACGTCGTTCTTGTAGGTCTTCGAGACGTGCTGCAAGCTGATCATGATGTATGGGGGTGTTGGGGAAGTGACCGCGACAACCCTAACAGAGGGTTGTCGCGGTTCCGTGGAGGCTCCGGCGCAAAGGGTCCGTTCCTCGGATCCTTCACGGGAGGTGCGATTCAGCCCGAGGCGCGGTGCCGCAGCTCCGCTTCGATGAAACGGTCGAGGTCGCCGTCGAGCACCCGTTGGGGGTCGCCCACCTCTTCGTTCGTCCGGTGATCCTTCACCATCTGGTAGGGCGCGAGCACGTAGGACCGGATCTGCGAGCCGAAGTCGACGGCTTTGCGCTCGCCGCGGATCTCGTCCATGTGCTCGTCGCGCCGTCGCCGCTCGAGCTCTGCCAGACGCGCCTTGAGGATGCTCATCGCGGTCGCGCGGTTCTGCAACTGCGAGCGCTCGTTCTGACACGCGACGACGATCCCCGTCGGCAGGTGGGTGATGCGCACCGCGGAGTCCGTCGTGTTCACCCCCTGCCCACCCGGTCCGCTCGACCGGTAGACGTCGATCCGCAGGTCTGCCTCGTCGACCTCCACCTCCTCGGCCTCGGCTTCGTCGAGCGCCGGGATCACGTCGAGCGATGCGAACGAGGTGTGGCGCCGTTTCTGCGCGTCGAACGGGCTGATCCGCACGAGCCGGTGGACGCCGCGCTCGGCCGACAGCAACCCGTAGGCGTTGTGCCCACGGACGGTGAAGGTCGCGGACTTGATGCCCGCCTCCTCGCCGTAGTGGACCTCGTCGACGTCGACGTCGAAGGACCGCCGCTCCGCCCATCGCGCGAACATCCGCAGGAGCATGTCTGCCCAATCCTGCGATTCGGTCCCGCCGGCGCCGGCCTGGACCGTCGCGATCGCGTCGTGGCTGTCGTACGGGCCTCCGAGCAGTGCCTCAAGGCGCAGGGCGCCGAGTGACCGCTCGAGCCCCTCGACGGTGGTCGCGAGCTCGGAGGCCAGGTCGGGGTCTTCGGCGTCGCTGAGGAGCTCGTCGATCGCGATCGCGTCGTCGAGCTTGCGCTGCAGATCGTCGACCCGATCGAGCTCGGCGTTCAGCCGAGAGAGCTCGGAGGTGATACGGCGGCCCTTCGCCGGGTCGTCCCACAGCGACGGGTCGGCCGCCTGCTGCTGGAGGTCGGCGGCCTGCGCGCGCTTCGTGTCGAGGTCAAAGGAACCCCCGGGCCGCATGCACACCGTCGGCGATCGCCGTCAGCCGCTCCGTGTACTCGCTCATCGGCACGAGTGTACCGACGGCATCGCGCGGCGGCGGAAGCCCTACCGGCGCGGGCCCCGCAGGACCGTATGCTGGGCAACGATATGGGGGCGACCGTGCTCGACACGTTGCTGCTCGACGCCGAGGCCGACCTGCGGTCGCTCGTGGTGATCGACAAGGAGCCGGTCACCTGGCTCCTGATCGAGGCGCCCGGGGCGGCCGAGCAGGCCGACCTCGTCCCGGAGGCGATCGAGCAGATGACCGGGACGGTGGCCAAGACCCGCGACACGGGAGCACTGGCGCGATTCACGAATCCCGCCTCCGCCGTCGGCACCTGGCTCACGCTGGCCGCGTGGACCGACTCCGCGGTCCGCGGCGCCGCGGTGTCGGGCTACTGCCATCGGGCGGAGCTGGTCGGCGCGACCCTCGCGGAGCTCCCCGACCTGTTGGCCGCGGCAGGGCCCGGCGAGCTGTGGGTGAGCTTCGAGATCGCGACGGCCGTGGACCTGAACGACGAGCGCTTCTCCGTCGAACGCATCGACCGCGGCTCCCTCGTTCCGGCGTCCTGCAAGCTCGCCCTGCGCTGATGCCCATCCGGCCACTCCGTCCGGACGACGCGCCGGCATGCGACGCGATCATCGCGAGCCTGCCGGACTGGTTCGGGTTAGATGAGGGCATCCGCGAGTGCGCGGCCGCCGTACGCACGGAGCCCGGGTTGGTCGTCGAGCGCGACGGCGCCGTGGTCGGGTTCCTCACCGTGGTGCGGCCCTCGCCGGTCACCGCGGAGATCTCCTGGCTCGCCGTGCACGCGAAGGACCGAGGTCGGGGCGCCGGCACTGCCTTGGTCGCCCGGCTCGTCGACGACCTGACGGCCGAGGGCCGGGTGCGGTTGCTCCTCGTCAAGACGCTCTCGGACCGGACCGATCCCGGCCCGGAGTACGCGGCAACACGCGCCTTCTATCTCGCGCGCGGCTTCCGGCCCGCCGCCGAACTCGATCTCTTCGGACCGGAGAACCCGATCCAGCTGATGGCGCTGCGCTTGTGAGCGTCGGCGCTACGCCGCGGCGCCGTGGCACTTCTTGTACTTCAGCCCGCTGCCGCACGGGCACGGGGCGTTGCGCGGTGTCTTGTCGCTGATCACCTGGTTCGGGTTCCCGGGCTGCGCGCTCGCCCCGCCACCACCGCCGCCGCTGCCACCGCCGCCCTCGCCGGCCGCGCCGGATACGACGTCGTCGCGGTTCTCCTGCAAGCGTTGCACCTTCGGCGCCTGCGGCTGCTGTTCTTGCCGAACCAGCTCGACCCGGTAGATGTACTGCACGAAGTCCTCGCGGATCGACGCCGTCAGCGCCTCGAACATGTCGAAGGCCTCGCGCTGGTACTCGACGAGCGGGTCCTGCTGGGCGTACGCCCGCAGGTGGATGCCCTCCTGCAGGTAGTCCATCTCGTAGAGGTGCTCGCGCCACTTGGTATCGGTGATGTTCAACAGCACCACCCGTTCGAGCTCGCGCATCACCTCGGCGCCGACCGCGGTCTCCTTCTCCTCATAGGCGGCCATCGCCTCGGCCACGAAGCGCTCTCCCAACTCATGCTGCTCGGTGATGCCGGCGAGGTCCGCCTCGGTGCTCGTCACGGGGAAGAGCTCGCCCAACGCGGTGAGCAGGCCGGCACGGTCCCAGTCATCGGGGTAGGCGTCGGCCGGCGCCCACTGGTCGACGGTCGCCAGCACGACCTCCTCGACGAAGCCCTGTGCCTGGTCCTTGAGCGATTGCCCCTCGAGGATCTTGTGACGCTCGGCGTAGATCACCTCGCGCTGGCCGTTCATCACCTCGTCGTACTTCAGGACGTTCTTGCGGCGCTCGTAGTTGAGCTCCTCGATCTGCTTCTGAGCGTTCTCGACGGCCTTCGTGACCATCTTGGCCTCGATCGGCTCGCCCTCGGGCCACTTCAGGCGGTCCATGATCGCGCTGACGCGGTCCGACGCGAACATCCGCATCAGGTCGTCCTCCAGCGACAGGTAGAACAGCGATTCGCCCGGATCGCCCTGGCGCCCGGCACGACCGCGGAGCTGGTTGTCGATCCGGCGGGACTCGTGGCGCTCGGTCCCCAGGACGTACAGCCCGCCGACCCCCACCACCTCGTCGTGCTCGTCGTCGGTCTGCGCCTTCAGCTTGTCGAGGATCGGTCCGTACGACTCCTCGTAGGCCGCACGCTCCTCGTCGTCCATCTCGAACAGGAGGTAGCGGTCGTTGTCGAACTCCCGCGCGGCCATCTCCTGACGCGCGAGGTACTCGGGGTTGCCACCGAGCAGGATGTCGACGCCACGACCCGCCATGTTGGTCGCGACGGTGACCGCGCCGCGGCGCCCGGCCTGCGCCACGATCTGCGCCTCGCGCTCGTGGTTCTTCGCGTTCAAGACGTTGTGCTCGATCCCGCGCCGGTTGAGCACGCCGGATAGACGCTCGGACTTCTCGATCGAGACCGTGCCGACGAGCACCGGCTGCCCGTCTTCGTTGCGGGCGAGGATGTCGTCGGCGACCGCGTTCCATTTCTCGTCCTCGTTCTTGAACACGAGGTCGGTGCGGTCGTCGCGGACGTTCGGCCGGTTCGTCGGGATCTCGACGACGCCGATCTTGTAGGTCTCCTCGAACTCGGTCATCTGCGTCTTCGCCGTCCCGGTCATCCCCGAGAGCTTGTCGTACATCTTGAAGTAGTTCTGGATCGTGATCGTCGCGAGCGTCTGGTTCTCTTCCTTGATCTTGACGCCCTCTTTGGCCTCGATCGCCTGGTGCAGGCCTTCCGAATAGCGGCGGCCCTCGAGGACGCGGCCGGTGAACTCGTCGACGATCTTGACCTCGCCGCCGGTCACGACGTAGGCGACGTCTCGCTTGTAGAGCTCCTTGGCGCGCAGCGCGTTGTGAAGGTGATGCACGAGCATCGTGTTGACGTTGTCGTAGAGGTTCTCGATCTGGAGGATCTCCTCCACCTTCGCGACGCCCGCCTCTGTCACCGCGACCTGGAATTTCGACTCGTCGACCTCGTAGTCCTGGTCCACGGTGAGGCGCGGCACGACCCTTGCGAACGTCTGGTACCACTTCGCGGAGTCGGAGACCATGCCGGAGATGATCAGCGGGGTGCGGGCCTCGTCGATCAGGATCGAGTCGACCTCATCGACGATCGCGAACGTGTGGCCGCGCTGGACGCATTGATCGATGCGCATCGCCATGTTGTCGCGCAGGTAGTCGAACCCGAACTCGTTGTTCGTGCCGTACGTGATCTCGGCGGCGTACGCGGGTCGCCGCTGCTCTGGTGTCATCGACGCCTGGATCAGGCCCACGTCGAGCCCGAGGAACCGGTAGATACCCCCCATCCACTCAGAGTCGCGCTTGGCGAGGTAGTCGTTGACGGTGACGAGGTGCACCCCGCCGCCACCGACGGCGTTCAGGTATCCGGGGAGGGTCGAGACGAGGGTCTTACCTTCGCCGGTCTTCATCTCGGCGATGTTGCCCTGGTGTAGCGCCACTCCACCCATCAGCTGCACGTCGAAGTGCCGCTGGCCGATCGTGCGCCGGGCCGCCTCGCGGGCGACGGCGAAGCCCTCGGGGAGCAGGTCGTCGAGTGACTCGCCGTTCGTGGCGCGGGTGCGGAACTCGTTCGTCTTGGCCCGCAGCTCGTCGTCGGAGAGCTCCTCCGTCTCGGGCTCGTAGGTGTTGACCAAACGGGCGAGCTCCTCGAGCCGCTTGAGCTTGCGGCCCTCACCCAGGTTGGAGATCTTGTCGATGATCGGCACGGTCGGTCCTTCGGATTGTCAGCGGGTGTTCGGCGTGGGCTTCCTATCGTACCCGCGACCTGCGGAGACCCAAGGAGTTAGAGGGAGCCCTCGAGCTCCCCGAGGCGCTCCACGAGCAGGGCGTTCTCGGCGTAGTCGACGGGGCAGGCGATCACGCTCACCACGTCGCGCTCCAGGGCCGTGCGGAGCGTGGGCAGCAGTTCGTCGGCGCTCGCGATGTTGTGCCCCTCGGCGCCGAAGCTGGCCGCGAACGTCATGAAGTCCGGGTTGCCGAAGGCCACCGACTCGCGACGGCCGAAGTGGCGGTCCTGCTTCCAGCCGATCAGCCCGTAGCCGCCGTCGACCCATACGAGGACCACGATCGGAACGCGCTCCCGGACGGCGGTCTCGAGCTCCGCGGCGCTCATCAGGAACGCGCCGTCGCCCATCACCGCGAGGACCTTGCGCTCGGGGTGGACCATCTTCGCGGCGATCGCCCCGGGGAGCGCGAACGCCATCGTCGCGAGCCCGTTGGAGATCAGACATGTGTTCGGCTCGTAGGTCGGATAGAGCCGCGCCATCCACATCTTGGCCGCGCCGGTGTCGCACAGGACGATGTCCTCGCGGTCCATCACCGCTCGCACGTCGTGGACGATCCGCGCCGGCGCCATCGGGAACGACGCGTCCGCGGCACCCTCGTCCCATTCGGCGCGGAGCAGATCGCGCACCGGCGGCACGGACGCGTTGAGCGTGTGCATGTCGGCGGCGTCGGCGATCGCGTCGAGCGCCTCGCCGATCGATCCCTGGAGGCCGACCTCGAGCGGATAGTTTGCGTCGACCTCGGCGACCGTGCGATGGACGTGCACGATCCGCTTGTCCCCCACCGGGTTCCAGCGCGCCGGGGCGTACTCGACGATGTCGTAGCCGACCGCCACCACGACGTCGGCCTGATCGAATCCGAAGTTCGCGTAGTCCTTGACCATGAACCCGATCGTTCCGAGCGCGTTCGGATGATCGTCGGGCATCGCGCCCTTGCCCTGAAAGGTCGTCGCCACCGGGATGCCGAGCCGCTCGGAGAACCGGCGGAGCGCGCCGACCGCGCGGTCCCGCGCCACACCGGCGCCGGCGAGCACGACCGGGTGGGTCGCGGCGGCAAGGGTGTGGGCGGCCCGTTGCACCTGGTCGTCGGACGGCGACGGATCCCGCGGGATATTGACCTTCAGTGGCCGCGCGTCGGTGGTGCGCTCGGCGACGTCTTCGGGCAGCACGATGAACGTCGCGCCCGGTCGTTCGGTCTCGGCCTGCTTGAACGCCTTGCGGACCATCTCGGGCGCGGCGTCGCGCAAGGTGATCATGTCGCCCCACTTCGTGAGCGGCCGGTAGACCGACACGAGGTCGACCACCTGGTGCGATTCCTTGTAGAGGCGGTTGAGGCCGGCCTGTGCCATCAGGGCGACCAGCGGATGGGAGTCCAACTGCGCGTCCGCGATCCCGAGCACGAGGTTGAGCGCACCCGGGCCGAGGGTCGCGAGGCACACGCCGGCGTGGCCCGTGAGCGCGCCGTAGATGTCGGCCATGAACGCGGCGCCGCGCTCGTCGCGCGTGGTCACGAACCTGATCGGCGAGTCGGCCAGCGCGTCGATCACGTGGAGGTTCTCTTCCCCCGGGAGGCCGAACACGTACTCGACGCCTTCGTTCTCGAGGCACTCCACGAGGAGCTGGGCGACGTTGCGCTCCTGCCCAGCGGTCATGCGCGGAAGCCTACCCTTGCTCCGGTCGAGAGCCCGGCGGTAGCGTCCGGCGATGGACGACGGGATGCCGCCCCTTCGGGAACGGCCGGACCTGCGCACGCAGAAGCCGAGGTTCGCCATGGTCTCGGTCTTGTGGATGGGTGCCGCCGGCGTCCTCGGCCTGATCGCCATCGTGGTCGTGCTCCACATCGAAGACAGGACCGGCACCGTCCCTCCCACGTCAACCTTCGCCGCGACCGGCATCGCGATCTCCGTGGTCGCGATCGTCACGGTCGCCTTGGCCGCGCGCGGCGCGGGGACCACCTGGCGCGCAGCGATCGCGCTCGGCGGCGGGTTCGCCGCGATCGCCATCGCCAAGTTCGCGATGGGTCCGACCGCCCTGTATCAGGGGAACCGGATCGATCCCATCCAGAATCCGGGGGGTGTGACGTCCGGCAGCATGGTGATCCTGATCGCGGTGGTCGTCGGCCTGTTGTACCTCGCCGCGATCTGGCTGCTCGCGGCCGTGTTCCGCCCGGCGCCGCCGCCTGACGGCCCCAGCGGCATCGTGGCGATCGGTCTCGGCGCGTGCGCCGTCGCGGCGCTGGTCGTGACGGGCATCGTGGCCGCGTCGGCCGCGAGCCAGTACGTCGACTTCGCGACGACCGGCCTCGAGGCGAGCGGCATCGCGCTCGCCCTGTTCGTGGCCACGGGGCTCGTCGCGGCCGCGTTCCGCGGCACGGCCGTCCGATCCAAGGCACTCGGCCAGGCGTCCATGTATCTCAGCGTCCTGTGGGTCGCGATCGCGTTCCTGTTGGTCTTCCAGGTGCTCTGGATCGTGTTCCTGCTGGCCGTCGTCGCGATCTGGCCGTTCAAGTCGGTGACGCCGAAATGACTCGTCTGCGCCTGCTCGGACTGATGGCGCGGCCACGGGCCGCGATCACGATGTGGACCTTCCTCGTGATCGGCCTCGCCCGGCACGCCGGATCGACGATCTCTGTCGACCTCGTTGCGGCGACGATCGCGCTGGCCGCGAGCTACATCGTTGCGACCAGCGCGAACGACATCGCAGACGTCGCGATCGACCGCGCGAACGGGCTCCGCGACGCGAGCAGGCCGCTCGCGACCGGTGCTGCCACCGTGGCGGATCTGCGCTGGACCGCCGGGATCGGGGCCGGCGTCGCGATGCTCGCCGCGATCCCGCTCGGCACCACGGGCCTCGCCGTGATCGCGCTGTGCCTCGCCGTCGACGTCGCGTACTCCGCCACACCCGCTCGCCTGTCCCGCCGGTGGACGCTCGCCCCGGTCGCCCTGACCGTCGCGTACGTCGCGCTCCCGTACGGCCTCGGGATCGTCGTGGCACACGACCGCTGGCGCTCGTTCGACGCGGCACTCCTCGCGGGGCTCTGCATCCTCTTCTTCGCCCGGATCATCCTGAAGGACGTGCGCGACCGCCTGGGCGACGCGGCTCACGGGAAGCCCACGATGCTCCTGCGGCTCGGCAAGAACGCGACGTGTGCCGTGAGCATCGTGGCCGCCATCTGCGGCATCGTCACGATCGTCGCGGCGATCCGGCCGCCGGCGCCGATCGTCGCCGCGATGGCGGTCGACGGGGCCGCGATCGCATGGATGCTCTTGCGGCTGCGCCGGACGTCGGATCCTACCGGCGAGCTGGTCACGATCGGCACGGCGGCTCGCGCGGGCAACGCACTGTTGATCGCGGTGCTCGCGTGGTTGCTGCTCTCGTCGCAGGGCGCGCCGGCGGCCCAAGCGTCGCTCATCGTGGTCACGCTGACCGCGGTCGCCGCGATCGGGTTCCTCGACCTCGCGCTCCGCCCCGGGCGGGCACGGATCGCCTACAAGGCCTAGCGCGTTCCTTCGACCAGCAGCTCGCGGGTCATATGCAGGTGCCCGACGTGCTCGCCCAGGTGGGCAAGCGCGTGGGAGGCCGCATAGGCGGCGGTTCGCGTCTCGGCGGGCTGGATCCAGTTCGGCGTGCCGACGCGCGTCGGATCCCACGTGGCGCCGTCCAGCACGCCCAGGCATCGCGCGATCGCGTCCTCGGTCCAGGCCGCGAACCCATCGTCGGCGACCGCGCGGAACTCTGCGGGCCGGTCGCGGTCGGGCATCGATGTTCCCATCGCAAGGCTGAGCCACGACCGTGTGGAGCCGAGCGCGTGCGTCACGATCACCGCGATCGAGTTGGTGTCGCCGCCGGCGGGTCGGGCGTTCAGCTGCGCGGTACTCAGCCCGTCGACACCCTGCCGAAGCTCGTCCAGGCTCTCGCCCAACACCTCGTGCAGGGCGTCGATCGTGGCGTCGGCCACGATCAGGTGATCTCGATCATCTTCTCGCGCACGGCGTAGACGACGGCCTCCATGCGCGAGTGCAGGTGCAGCTTCTCGAGGATGTTGCGGATGTGGTTCTTGACGGTGTTCTCCGAGATGAAGAGCTGCTTGGCGATGTCGCGGTTGTTGAGGCCCTGCGCGACGAGCTTCAGCACTTCCATCTCGCGGTCGGTCAGCCGTGGCGAGGGCATCTGCGGACGCTCGTCCGTGGCCTTCGACATCGCGGCGAACTCGGTGAGCAGCTTCGACGCCATCGACGGCGAGATCCTGGACTGTCCCGCCCAGACGCTTCGGATCGCGTCAGCGACCTCTTCGATCGGGATCTCCTTCAGCAGGTACCCCGAGGCGCCGGCCTTGATCGCGTCGTAGAGGTCGGCCTCGTCGTCACTGATCGTGAGCATCAGGATCTTCACGTGCGGCAGGAGGTCGCGGATCTGAGCGGTTGCTTCGATCCCCGAGCGGCGCGGCATGCGCACGTCCATCAGCACCACGTCGGGCATCAGGTCCTGCGCCTTCTCCACGGCCTCCTGGCCGTCGGACGCTTCCCCCACGAGCTCGAGGTCGTCCTCGTTGCCGAGGACCATCTCCAGCCCCCGGCGGAACAACGCATGGTCGTCGACGACCATCACCCGGAGTCGTTCTCCGTTCCCGCTCTTCGTCACCCCGGGCTCCTTCCGGTGTCTGCCTAGTCCGTTGGCTAGTCCGCTGGCCCCGGCTCCGGCCGTACCTCGGCCTCGGCGTATCCTAAGGCACCCTTGCGGTGCGGCGGCCGCTTCTTGCCGTGATGATCACGGAGCTGCCGCTCGAGCTTGTCGCGCACCAGATCGATCGCCGCGGGTACATCGTCAGCTTCGGCATGCGCACGGAAGGTCTTTCGCGGGATCCGCAAAGAGGCCTCGACCCGTTTGAGGCCTCCGGGCCGCGGGTGGTTCTCGTTGATCACCTCGAGATCGAGGGTGGTGGCTCGGGGTTCGATCCTGGCGAGCGGGGCGAGTTTCTGCTCGGCCAGGCCCCGGATCTGGTCGGTCACGTGCAGGCCGCGTCCCGTGAACGTCATGTCCATGTCCCGGGTCCTCCTGTCGCGAGATGGGCTCTCGTCCGGCTGACCTGGTCTTTTGCCCCACACTCGCCTGCGGGGGCGCTCGCCCGGCCGCCTGGACGTCCACGGCACCCGAACTCCCGCCCTCTCCCGGTCGCCCGGGGCAGGACTGACATCTAAACCGCGCCATGCTCAGCCACCAACGGTGGCCTTACGTGGGTCGTTTCGCCCGCGGCTGGCATCGACTACCGGGGAACATCCCCGGGCAACCACAGACCCGGACGAGAGCCCACCCGAGGATAGGCATCCCCACCGGGGCGGCGCAACGGGCGCCGCTTGGGGAGCGAGCGGACCGCGGCGACCCCGTGGACCTCGGTCGCCCCGGCGGCGCGAAGGGCCTCGGCGGCGGCCGCGAGGGTCGCGCCGGTCGTGAGCACGTCGTCGACGAGCAGGATCCGGGCCGGGGTCGTGCCGACCGCGCGGAACGCGCCGTGCATCGCGATCCGTCGTTCGGCGCCCGAGCGGCGCGCCTGCGGCGCGGTGGCGACCGGGCGCCGGAGCAACCGCCGCGCCGGGCGGTCGACGCGGCGGCCGAGCGCGACGGCGAGCGCCCGCGCCTGGTCATACCCCCGCTCGGCGCGTCGAGATCGGGCGAGCGGCACCCACGTGACGACGTCGACGTCGGGAACGGGAGCGCCCGCCGCGATCGCGTCGGCGAGCGCTGCCGCGACATCGCGCCAGCCCGAGAACTTCAGCCGGAGTACCGCCCGGCGCGCCGGACCGTCGTAGAGGAACGCGGCCCGTGTCGATGTGAGCGCCTCGGGCGGACAGAGCTCGCAGCGAGGCACCGCGAGGTCGGTCGGGTTCCCGCAACGTTCGCACCACGGCGGGAGCAGCGGCCGCAGACGCGCCGCGCACTCGGCGCAGAACGGCCAGGGGCCCGACCGGCACCCCGCGCACGCGCGTGGGTAGACCGCGTCGAGCACGGGAGCGAGTGCCCGAGCCCACATCGGCGGACCGTACCGACGCGCACCGACACGAGGCGGTACGGTCCGAGGATGCGAACCGATCGGTGGGCGTCGATCCGTACGGGCGTGCTCGTCGTGATCCTCTGCCTGCAATCCGTCGCCCTCGCTGGGCTCGCGCTCAGCTTCCTCGTGATCGGCTCGATCGCCGGCTCGATGCTCGACGAGTTCCTCGCGCCCGGCAGCCACCGGATCACGATCACGATGATCGCGCTCGGGACCCTTTGCTCGCTCGCGTGCGCGCTCGCCGCGCTCGGGGCGATCGCGATCGGCGGAGGCTTCGGCTACCGCGGCTCCCCGCACGCAGCGTTCTGGCGCACGGTCGTCGGCGTCGCGGCGGTGCTGCAGGTCGGATGGATCGTGACGGTCGCAACCTCGAGCGTCGACCCCGGGGCCGGGAACCGGATCGCCTGGGCGGGGGCCTTGATCCTCGGCGCCTTCGCCGCGTGGTGGTGTGTGTCGGCGTTCCGCGACCGCGCACGGACCGTCGCGACACCACCGCCCCCGGCGCCGCTGGCGACGGCCGACTAGGGCAGCGACACCTCGACGGGTACCTCGCCTTTGACCTCGATCGTGAGGCCGCGGTCGGCGCGCAACACCGGATAGCCGGTGAGCACCCCTCTGCCCGTCTCCGCGTCGAAGGCCGTCTCCAGGACGGTGTGACGCCGACCGTCCACCGTCAGCGTGATCGACGGCTCGGTGTCGGAGGCGAACGCCAGCCGGATCGTGTCGCCGAGGCATTCGAGCGTCTCCAGGGCGACGCTCGAGACCTTCGTGCCGATCGTCACTCGGCCCCGCCGAACCGCCGCGCGCGGCCACGGGATCGCGAACCGGTCGCCCGGCCGCACGACCTCCGGCTCGCCGTCCACGACGAGGTCGCACTCCAGCCGGTACCAGCCGGCGCTCATCTCCATCGTCGAGACCTCGAAGGGAACGAACGTCTCCTGTGTGGGCGACACCTCGAGCACGACGGACTCGGTCCCCACCGGCTGCGCCGCACCGCCGCTGAGCTCGGCCGCCCGCGCGGCCTCCAGACGGACCTGATGGGGCAGGCCGTCGCCACCGCGGAGCAAGAGCGCGCCCTTCACCGCGGCCGGCAGGCGCTCGAACTTGGCTCGGATCGCGAGGGGGTCGTCCATCCGCCCGAGCCTAGCCCGTCCTCAGGTGCCCTGCTGCCATGAGTTCAAGTAGTGCACCTGCTCGGGCGTCAGCTCGTCGATCTCGACGTCCATCGCGCGGAGCTTCAGCCGCGCGACCTCCTTGTCGATCTCGGGCGGCACCGGATAGACGCGGTTCTCGAGCGTGGCGTGGTTCTGGATCATCCACTCAACCGAGAGCGCCTGGTTCGCGAACGACATATCCATCACGGCGGCCGGGTGCCCCTCCGCCGCGGCGAGGTTGACGAGCCGCCCCTCCCCCAGCAGGTTGATCCGGCGCCCGTCGGCGAACGTGTACTCGTCGACGGAGTCACGCAGCCTGCGCACCCCGCCGGTCGCCAGCTCGCGCAGATCCTCCTTGGAGATCTCCACGTCGAAGTGACCGCTGTTGCAGACGATCGCGCCGTCCTTCATCAGCTCCATGTGCTCGCGACGGATCACGCTCGTGTCGCCGGTCACGGTGATGAACAGGTCACCGATCCGGGCGGCCTCACGCATCGGCAGCACCCGGAACCCCTCCATCACCGCCTCGAGCGCGGCGGTGGGGTCGACCTCCGTGACGATCACGTGCGCGCCCATGCCTCGCGACCGCGACGCGACCCCGCGGCCGCACATCCCGTAGCCCGCGATCACGATCGTGCGCCCTGCGAGGAGACGGTTCGTCGCGCGCATCACCGCGTCCAGCGTCGACTGGCCGGTGCCGAACCGGTTGTCGAACAGGTGCTTGGTGTCGGCGTCGTTCACGGAGACGATCGGGTAGCCGAGCGCGCCGTCGGCCGCCATCGCCCGCAGGCGGATCACGCCGGTGGTGGTCTCCTCGGTGCCGCCCAGGACGTGCGTCAGCTGGTCCGCGCGCTGCGTGTGGACCACGCTGACCAGGTCGGCGCCGTCGTCCATCGTCACCTGCGGCTTGAGGTCGAGCACGGCGTTCAGGTGCTTGTAGTAAGTGTCGTTGTCCTCGCCCTTGATCGCGAAGGTCTCGATGCCGCTCTGTTCGGTGAGCGCGGCGGCCACGTCGTCCTGGGTCGACAGCGGATTCGAGGCGGCGAGCAGGACCTCGGCGCCGCCCGCATCGAGCGTCTCCATCAGGTTCGCCGTCTCGGTCGTCACGTGCAGGCAGGCAGCGATCCGGATGCCCTTGAGCGGCTGCTCCTTCTCGAAGCGCGCCTTGATCTGCGCGAGCACCGGCATCTCACCGCCTGCCCACTCGATCCGATCGCGCCCCTCGGGCGCGAGGCCCGGATCCTTGATGTCAGCCATCGTCGAGCTCCTTCCGGGGGAGGCGTGGGAGCAGATCCACGAGGAGCCTCCCGATGGCGGCCGCGGTCGAGGTCGACACGCGGAGCACGTCCTCGTGCGTGACAGGTTCACCCAGTGCGTTCGTCAGGCTACAGATACCGAGCACGCGCATGCCGAGGGCATGCGCCGGAAGGGATTCCGGCACCATCGACATGCCGACGATGGTCGCACCGGCGCGCGCGAGCATCACGACCTCGGCCGGGCTCTCGTAGGCGGGGCCGCGCATCGCGGCGTACACACCATCGGTGGCAGCGATGTCCAGCGCGGCCGCGCGCTCGAGCGCGAGCGCCCGCAGCGACGGGTCATACACCTCGGCGCTCACGAACGCCGGCGACCCGTCGGCGAACCGCCACCGCAGCAACGGCACCGACCCGGTGAAGTTCAGATGGTCGCGCACGATCACGGCGGTGCCGGGCGCGAGCTCGGGCACCACGGCCCCGACCGCGGCGGTCAGCACCATGGTGCCGGCGCCGAGCGCGTGCGCCAGACGCGGCAGCAGCGCCGGCACCTCTGGATCGTGGCCCTCGTACAGATGGAATCGCCCTCGGAACCCCACGATCGGCACCCCGGCGAGCTCGCCCAGGACGAGCTCCCCTGTGTGCCCGGGCACCGTGATCGCCGGGAAGCCCGGAAGGTCGCCGTAGGCGATCGTGTCCTCGACCCGCAGCGCGTCCCCGAGCGCGGGCCCGAGTCCCGATCCGAGCACGATCGCGACCCGGGGCCGCGCCATGGACACCGTGCGGACGACCGCGGCGGCGGACTCGGCGAGGCGATCGGGCGGGCCGGCGGGGCCGGCGCTCATCCCAGGTCCATCGCGGCCAGGGCCGCCTTGAGTCCCTGGATCACCTCGACCGGTGTGGGGTCCCGGCCGCGGCGAAGTCCGACGTAACAGGTGGCGAAGTCGCCGATCGTCACGAGCGACAGGAGGGTCGCGAGCGCTCCCCGGCCCGGCACGGTCACCTCCCGAACCTCCGCGCCCGCGCCGCGCGCGATGTCGAGCGACAACGGGAACCTCGCCGCGAGCTCACGGTGCTCGTGGTCGGAACGCAGCGCGATCACGGCATGCAGCGACCCGTACGGCCGCACCCACCCCACCACCTCGTTGTGGTCGAGCTCCGACATCGCGGCGTGCCATGCCGGCACCTTGCCGTTCTCGTTCAGCTGTGTCTTCCAGCGCATCGCCGCGACGGCGCCGACCCCCTCGGCGCCCCATACCACCGCGACCCGGTCGTCCAGCCAGGCGGCGAGCTCCTTCGCCGGGTTGTCGGCGAGCGGGACGTCGGGGGTCATCCCCGCGATGAGCCCGCGGATCGACGTCAGGGTCTCCTGGACGTCGCCGGCGAGCGAAGGGACGAGCCCCGCGGCTTCGAGCGCGCCGAGCATCGCGAAGGTCAGATGACCGAGGGCGGCTCGCGGCTGGAAGCCCGCAGGCACCGACGCGCTGGCGATCGCATGCTCTTCGCAGAGCGTCCCCAGGCGCCCGCCCGAGGTGATCGCCAGCATCCGGCATCCGCGGCGGATCGCCTCCTCGACCGAGGAGAGCGTCTCGCTCGTCTCGCCCGAGAACGACGACGCGATCACGAGCGTGTGCGGCCCCGCGTACTCGGGCAGCGCCGGCGTCCGGTTCACGTCGACGGGGACCGAGAGCCGGTCGCGGAAGGTCTGGCGCAAGATGTCGCCGGCAACGGCCGAGCCGCCCATCCCGCAGAACACCACCGACGTGACACCGTCGAGCGCGGGCAGGCCGGTGGTCGCGAGCCCGGACGCGTACCCGGCTTGGATGTGCTCTGGGAGCGCCGCGACCGTGCCGAGCATGTCGCCGGTATCGAGCGCCGCGATCGCGGCTGCGTCGTCCAGATCGATGGCTGCGGCCGTCAGGGCTTCTCCGCCTCGTCGATCAGCATCACCGGGATGTCGTCACGGACCGGGTAGCGGTACCCGCACGTCCGGCAGACGATCACCTGCTCCTGTTCGAGATAGTCGATCTCGCCTCGGTCGTTCGGACACACGAGGATCTGGACGAGCTCGGGATCCAGGGTCATGCGGCGCCTCCTTCTTCACGGATCACCGCGAGCAGCGCCGCGGTGCGGTCGTCGAG
Source organism: uncultured Actinomycetes bacterium (assembly GCA_963799625.1). GTDB lineage: Bacteria > Actinomycetota > UBA4738 > UBA4738 > HRBIN12 > AC-51. The sequence continues at coordinate 284,850 of CAWCXU010000002.1, forward strand.
CAGTTCCTTGGAGCGGGCCTCCACGTTCAGCCGCAGGAGCGGCTCGGTGTTGGACGGCCGCACGTTGCACCACCAATCCTCGTACTCGATCGTGAGCCCGTCGAGATGGTCCAGCCGTCCGTCGGCGTGGATCGCGGCGAGCTCCTCGATCTTCCCGGCCTGGTCGGCCACCACCGAGTTGATCTCGCCCGAGTCCCAGTAGCGGCGGTAGGGCGCGAGGAGCGCCGAGAGCGAGACGCCCGAGGCCGAGAGCTCCCCCAGCGCGACGACCCCGGCGATCAGACCGGAGTCGGCCCGGTAGTTCTCGCGGAAGTAGTAGTGGCCGGAGTGCTCCCCGCCGAAGATGGCGCCGGTGTCGGCCATCACCTGCTTGATGAAGGAGTGGCCGACGCGTGTGCGCACCGGCTCTCCTCCCGCCGCGCGGATCGTCTCGGGGACGACCCACGAGCAGATCAAGTTGTGCACGATCTTGGCGCCCGGCTCGGCGCGGAGCATCGAGACCGCCACGATCGCGGTGAGCAGCGAGCCGCTCACGTCCTCGGCGTGCTCGTCAACGAGGAACACCCGGTCGGCGTCGCCGTCGAAGGCGAGCCCGACGTCGGCCCCGTGTTCGAGCACCGCCGCCTTCAGGTCCTTCTGGTTCTCGGGGTTCAGCGGATCGGCCGGATGGTTCGGGAAGGTCCCGTCGAGCTCCGGGAACAGGTAGTGCGCGGTGATCGGCAGCCGCTCGAACACCGCCGGCGCGACGAGCCCGCCCATCCCGTTCGCGGTGTCGGCGACGACGACGAGCGGCCGCATCGCGTCCACGTCGACGAACCGCAACACGTGCTCGACGTAGGCGTCGAGCAGGTTCCGCTGCTCCACCGACCCGCGGTGGGCCGACGGCGTGAGCCCCGTCTCGACCAGCGCCCGGATATCACGCAGCCCCGTGTCCTCCCCGACGGGGCGTGCGCCCGACCGGCAGAACTTCAGCCCGTTGTACTGCTTCGGGTTGTGGCTCGCGGTGATCATGATGCCCGGCAGGTCGAGCGAGCCGCTCGCGAAGTACAGGAGATCGGTCGACGCGAGGCCGAGGTCGATCACATCGGAACCCTGCGCGGTGACACCCTCGGCGAGCGCGGCGGCGAGGCCCGGCGACGAGAGACGACAGTCGCGACCGATCAGGATCGGGCGACCATCGGTGATGGTCGCGTACGCGCCGCCGATCGTCCGGGCGAGATCGTCATCGAGGTCGTCGGGCACGACCCCGCGCACGTCGTACGCCTTGAAGATGCGGCCCAGGTCGCGCTCGGTCACGGTGGGGCATCCTACCGAGCGGGCAGAACGACGACCGACAGCTCTTGGCGGCTACTTGCGAACGACCATGTCGATCACCGACGTGAGCGGGACGAGCTCGCCCTCACGGAACCACCACTTCGACTCGCACATGTGGCAGGTCGTGAAGGTGAGGTCGCGCTCGCTCACGGACATCGTGATCGTGATCAGATCGCCCTGCTTACACTCGGGGCAGGTCCCGGGGGTGGTCTCAGGCATCGTGTGTCCAGTGTCGGGTGCCGGGGGTCGCGAGAACATAGCACCGGACCGTCATCTCTCGAGTCTGCCGTGCGATGGCTTCCCCACCCCCCGAAGGCTCGATCCGCCACGGCAACGGGGGACGCTCGCTCGGGCCGGATGGCCGAGGGCGTCCGGCCGAGGGCCGGGCAGTCTCAGACCGCGATCGGCGCCGACGTGCGTTCATCCCGGACGACCCACCCCACCGGGGGGGTCATCCGCTGCACGTGCTCGTCGCAGAGATCCAGCAGGTTCGGATCCCGCTCGGCGAGCAGCCCCACGATCACGACCGCACGGTCGGCGTAGACGAGGGCAACAGTGGCGGTCGGGTCGTTGGCGCAACGCATCTTGGCGCAGGTTCGCATGGCGGCGAGCCTAAATGACACGGATGTGATTTCCAAGCAGCCCGGCCCCGAGATGTTCTAGGCGGGCGGGAAGCTCCAATAGGTGGCGCTCGCCGGGCGGGCGCCCACGATCACGACGTGGTCGCCCACCTGGACCTGCGGATAGAGCTGCACCACCTCGTCGTTGTGCATCCGGATACAGCCGTGCGATGCGTACCGCCCGATCGAGGCCTCGTCGCTCGTGCCGTGGATGCGGATCAGCCCGGGCGCCGTGATGTAGATCGCCCGGGGGCCCATCGGGTTGCCGGGGCCGCCGGGGATCACGGCCGGCTCTCCCGACCCCCAGCCGTTCACCGCCGGGTTGTACCAGGTCGGGTCGACCTTCTTGTCGTAGATCCGCCACACCCCGGTCGGGGTGGTGAACCCCGGCTTCGCGGTCGCGACCGTCCACGAGCGCACGACCTGGAACCCATCGTAGAGGTACAGCCGGTTCTCGTTGAGCCGGACCACGATCGTGTGGCCGAGGGAGTCGTCGGTGACCTTCGGCTGCACCGGCGCCGTCCGCAGGGCCACGTGGGCGCGTCCATGCGCGAGGGCCGCCTGGATCGCGACCTTGGCCGCCGCGGCATCGAGCTTCGCGCCGGGCTGGGCGTGGACCATCGTGATGTCGTCCTGGGATGGCGTGATACCGATCGAGGCGTCCACCGGCGCGACGTACGTTCGCTTCGCGATCATGCTGGCGAAATCGGCGACGCCGTGGCCCGCCGACGTGACGTCGAGCGGGATGCTCACGCCGAGGGACTCGCCGCGGAGGCGGTGCCAGGCGCGGTCGAGGGTGCCGAGATCCTGCCCGGCCTTCATCGCCCGAGACACCGCCGCGGTGACGGTCGCCCGCTGGCCGAGCGTTGCCGGCGAGACGGTCCAGTGGTCGTGTCCCACGGTGACGGTCACCGGCTTGCTGAGCTCGGCGTGGGCGGCCGCACGGACCGCCTCGATCGCTTGCGCTTGGGTCATCCCGCTGACGTCGACGCCCTCGATCGACACGCCCGGCATGATCCGGTCGGCGTGCGAGTGTTCGTAGCGCATCGCCGCGTATGCGGCGCCCGCCGACAGCAGCCCGACGCCGAGGAGGGCCGCCAGCACGACGAGCACCACGGCGGAACGTCGGCGTCGATGTATGTGTCGTCCGTTGGCCATGTGGGAACCGCTCCAGACCTGGGCAGGAAGGTCGACCGATGATACCGCTGTTGTTAGGGGCCGGTGGGCAAGCCGCCTGCCGGGACCGGCACGCCCAGCGCCATCGCGAACCGGCCCGATCCCGCCGTCCCGGCCCCCAGCGCGACGATCGGGCCCGACGCCTCGATCAGCGCCGCGGCCGTGTGGTCCTTGGCGAGGAACCCTCGCGGAACCGGCGCCGTCTGCCCTGGGGGCACCGTCACCTGGACGGTGTCGCCGATGCTCCCGCCACCGTCGTGCAGCAGGGTCACGGTGGCCTGCACCTTGCTCGCGCCGTCGTTCACCAGCACGAGCGACGGCACCGGATCCAGCCCGAACGCGGTGGGGAGCACGACCCAGTCGGACGTGCTCGCGCTCGTGCCGCTCGTCGCCGCGTCGTCGGCACCACGGCCGGCCGCGCGGATACCCGCGGCGACGAGGCCGTCCTGTGACTCGACGAGGAGCGCCGAGGGACCCTTCGTCGGCACCTCGGTGGACATCGTCGACGCGCCGCCCTGGCGCACGTCGGTCAGGTCACCGATCGAACTCTGGTCGACGCCCTGGGCGAGCACGTCGGCGGTGAAGCGGACGCCGGTGTCGTTCGATACGAGCAGCGACAGCGTGGCGCCACCCGTCCCCCCCGTGATCGGCAGGACCCAGCGCGACTGTTCACCGGGCACGGCGATCGACGAGCGGATCCCGCCCCCGTCCTGCACAACGGTCGAACCGACGGCGACCCGTCCCCTGGCGGCGATCACCTCCGCTCCCACGATCGACTGTCCGAGCGCACCGACCTTCTGCGAGCCGACCGGCAGCGCGACGGACGAGCCCGCCTTGACCGTGAGGTCGGTCCAGTCGTTGCTGCGCACCGGCGGCTCCTCGGGCAGGTACAGGGTCACGTCGATGACCGCGTCGATCGTGAACGGGTTCATCACCACCAAGAACGAATGGGAGCGCCTGGTCGTGACGCCGTCGACGACATCCCATCGCTGCCCCGGCGATGAGGTGCAGGGCTCGGCGCCGAGCCCCGGCTCCTTCGCCCCACCCCACTCGACCCAGCCGACCGCCGCCCAGCCACCGAAGATATCTACCCGCGTGGACGCCGCCCGCGACGACGCGTTCACCTCATGGAGCACCTCGCCGTGCGGCGGAACCGAGAGATCCTGGGGTTTCCCGACGGGACCGTCCGCGTACGACGTGAGGCGGGCGTCCAGCGTCGCGCCGGTCGGGTTCGCGATCTCGATCGTGCTCGTCCAGCCGGGGCCGCCGCCGTGCGGGCACAGCCACGTGGACGAGAGCGCGGCTCCCGTCGTCGCGGCCGCGGGAGACGCCGGGCCGAGCTTCGCCGCGACCTCGGCGCCGAGCACCACGAGCGCGGCGAGCACGAGCGCGAGCCATCCCCTGCCCCCGCGCATCAACGTCGCACCGGCTTCCGCGTGACCCAGAGCGCGACCGCCCACACGGCCGCGAGCAGCCAGATCGCGAGCGTGCGTGGGAACTGGTCGCCGAAGCGGATCTGGACATCGCCCGAGGTGCCGTCGAACGCCGTCGCCCAGCCGAACGATGACTCCGGCCGGACATCGGAACCGAGCACCTGCCAGCTCGGGTCGTAGGCCGTGGCCACGGCGGCGAGATCGCCGCCGGCGCTCGGTCCGAACCACCCGCCCTCGACGGGTGCGAGCGCCCCGGCGACGTCGGGCCGCAGGCGCTGGATCGCGTCCGGCGTGTGGGACCGTGCGATCGCGAGCGTCTCCTTGTCCGCGTGCAGGACCGCGGCCGGCGGCATCGCGGCGATGTTCTCCCAGATCGCGAGGCCGGCCGACGGGATCGGCTCGAGGTCGACCTGTGCGTGGAGCGACTGCGCCGCCGCGGCCGACAGGCGATCTTCCGGCACGACGACGAACCGCACGCCGAAGGGTGCGAGGAGCGCGCCGCCGTGCACGGTCGAGCCCGACAAGATCTCACCGAGGCTCGAACCGAGCGGCGCGACGCCGGCGCCGGTCAACTGCCGGCCGATGTCGATCGCCGCGGTGCCGCCGCGGTCGGTCAACGTGTACGCCGCTGTCGCGTCGCCGGCGTGCACCACCCCGGTGGGATCGCCGCCGGGCGCCGGGAACGGTTGGCCGTCACGGTCGGCGAGCCACACCACGTTGTAGGCGCCCTGGCTGGCCGACGACAGCACCGCCCACGACGGCGGGATCCGGTCGGGACCGCCGACCCCCCACGTGGCGGCCATCGCCGCGAGCGCCTGCAGGAACAGCCCGACCCCGAGGACGGCGGTGAGCGCGACGCTGCCGATCTGTCGGAACCCGAACGACGTCCGCTCCAGACCGCCGAACGCCGAGGCGAGCCCGTCGCCGAGGACGAACGCAGCGCAGACCGCCGCCACGGTGGTGTACACCGGCGCGTTCGAGGCCCACTCCGGTAGGTACCCGGCGCCCGCAAGCCAGGCGAGCCCGAGCGCGACCACGCCGACGATCGCGGTCCGCGCGGCCGGCGCCCGCCGGTCCCCGTGCGCGAGCGCGAGGCCGAGCAGCGCGCCCAGCGGGAGCACGAGCGCCGGCGTCCAGTCGCCGGGCGCGTGCCCGAGCGAGAGACGCAGCAGCTTCCACGGGTTCAGCTGGCCGATCCCCGACCACAAGCCGTGCGCACCGTCGCCGGCGATCGTCGGGATGAACGGGAACACGAGCACGGCGGCGCCCACGAGCGCGGCGCTCACGAGCACCAGGCCCCGCACACGCCCCGGCGCGAGCAGCAGGCCGGCGACGACCAACAGCACGACGGCGAGCGCCGTCCCCGGCACGAACGCGGCGCCCACCGCGATCGTCACCGCCAGGCCGGCCGCGAACCGGCCGCGTCCGTCGGACGGCTCGTCGCGCGCGAACGCGGACTCCACCCGTTCGACGAGCGCGGGCATCACCGCCATGAGGAACAGCTGCGCGACGCGCCCTTCCGAGATCGACCACAGCATGAGCGCCGACGACGCGTAGGCCGCGGCAGCGACGATCGCCGCGCCGGGCTTCCCGGTGCGGCGGACGACCGCCCGGTAACAGAGCACGGTGGCGAGCACCGGCCCCACGATCACGATCAGCTTCTGCGCAAGCGCCGTGTTCACGAAGGACGCGTAGGAGATCCCACCGAGGGCCGCGAGGCCCGGGCTCGCGGCCGCCGTGCCCCCCAGGCCCGTCGTCCGGAAGCCGGAGACGAGCTCGGCGAAGAACCCGCCGGGCGTCGAGGGGAACACCGGCAGGACGCCGCCGACGAGCGGGTTCGGTGACACGAGGCTGCGGGCCGCGAATCCCCACACAAGGACCCCGAGGAACGATCCGACGACCACCGGATGCTCCGAGACGAACGACGCGGTCCGGTGCCGCAGCCGGAGCGCGGCCGGCTGGCCGGCGTCGCCCTCACCGACCTCACGCTGCTCCTCGAGGATGCGTTCGGCCGTTTGGAACCACCGAGGCAGGTGCAGCCCGGCCGACGCGGTGTACCGACTCAGCGCGTGGTCGCGCACCGATCGGGCGCGCTGCGCCTCTCGTCGCCGGACGAACGTGCCACCGGCGTGGGTGACGTTCCACCCGATCGCGGCGAGCAGCTCGTAGGCCTCTTCGAACCGCCGCGCCAGACACAGATAGAGGAGTCGGACGAGCGTCAGCAGCGCGCCGACGGGCAGGACCCACAGCAGCGAGCCCCACCCGTAGTTCTTCAGGACGGACGCGAGGGCATTGCGATCCTGGACATAGCGCGGGCTGTGGTCGTCCTCGGGTGCGAGGTCGTCGTGGGCGGGTCCGTGTTGCACGCGCGCGCGGGGGGTCATCAGCACCGGCCACCCGGCGAGGCGGGCGCGCCAGCACAGGTCGACGTCGTCGGACCCGAGCCGTTCGTCGTAGAGCCCGATGCGCTGCCAGACGGCGCGGTCGACGAGCATCGCGCACCCGTCCACGGCCAGCACGTCCAAGATCCGATCGAACTGGCCTTGGTCGATCTCGCCCGGCTGCAGCGGGGAGATCGCGTGCCCGAACCTGTCGACGGCCCGGCCGACGTCGCGGAGTTCCCGCGGATGATCCAGATCCACCACCTTGGCTCCGACGATCCCGGGCGCCTCGGTCTGCACCGTCGTGGCCTCGACGAGGCAGGCGACGGTGTCCTCGTCCAAGACGGTGTCGCCGTGGAGCAAGAGAACGTGGTCGGCCGCGGCCACGGCGGGCTGTTGGAGCACCGCCGCGAAGGACCGCGCGTAGCCGATCGGCTCGTCGTTGCGGAACACCCGTGAGGGGCCGAGGGCGCGCTCCAAGAGCTCGCGGGTGTCGTCGTCGGTCGCGTCGTCGACCGCGAGCACACCGAAGGCCTCGTACGTCTGGCTCGCGAGGGCGTGCAGACAGGCGCGGAGCGCCGGCTCGGCCGCCCGGACGACCAGGATCGCGAGCACCGACGGTGTTCGGGCCGGAGCGCTCGCCGACGCGACGGACGGGCTGGATGCGGTCATGGGGAAGCGCGGAGCTCGCGCGGCGGCGAGCCTAGCACGCGCGTGTTCGGAGACAGCGGAAGGGGGGCCCTACGGGCCCCCCTTCCGACGCGCGGTGCTGAGATCAGCGCTTCGCGCTGCGGCGCTTGGCCGGCTTGCGCTTGGCTGCGCTCTTCCGCTTCGCGGGCTTGCGCTTGGCCGTCGACTTCTTGGCGGCGCTCTTCCGCTTGGCGGGCTTGCGCTTGGCTGCGCTCTTCCGCTTCGCGGGCTTGCGCTTGGCCGTCGACTTCTTGGCGGCGCTCTTCCGCTTGGCGGGCTTGCGCTTGGCTGCGCTCTTCCGCTTGGCCGGCTTGCGCTTGGCCGTCGACTTCTTCGCCGTGGACTTGCGCTTCGCCGTTGACTTGCGCCTCGCCGGCTTGCGCTTCGCAGCGGTCGACTTCTTGGCCGCGCTCTTACGCTTCGCAGGCTTGCGCTTGGCGGTCGACCGCTTCTTGGCCGACCCTCTCTTCGCTGCCATGCTGCCCCCTTCCCTTTCCACTGCCTATGGATGTGGTGCGGGCTCGCAGAGGCCCCTACGACGCCATCCGCTTGAGTCGGCGCCGCTCCCGTTCGCTCATACCGCCCCACACTCCGTAGCGTTCATCGCGACGGAGCGCGTAGTTGAGGCATTCGATGCGAACGGAACACTCGCTGCAGATCCTCTTCGCCTCCCTCGATGAGCCTCCCTTCTCGGGGAAGAAGATCTCCGGGTCGTGATCCCGACACCGTGCTCGCTCTTGCCAAGGGATGTAGTGGTGCACTCCTCAACTCCCCCCGAAATCACACGCGTGTGATTCTGAAGGAAGATCCGCCCCGATGACAAGGGGTTATTCGGAGGAATCTCTGCCTCTCCTTCATCCTCTGGTTCGAGCTCTCCGCGCAATCGTGGCGGGTATATCGGCGCGGCGCAAGCGTTTCAGAGACGTTTCCGCACGGTCAATCTGGTTGACGGAAACCGTCAGTGAGGTTGACCGATATGGGCCTCGAGCGGCGTTCCGGAGGTATCTGCGGCGCGTCCGTAGGTCGTCGTGCGCACCGCCGGGATCCGGCCGATCGCGCGGATCGCGTCGTCGAATCGCTCCGGCGTCATCTCGATCCCCCACTCCGCGCCGGCCATGCGACTGATCGTCTCCTCCATCAGCGTGCCGCCGAAATCGTTCGCACCTGCTTGCAATATCCGCTGGCACGCACCGACTCCGAGTTTCACCCACGACACCTGGACGTTGTGGATAACTCCGTCGAACAAGATGCGCGCGACCGCGTGCATGCGCAGCGTTTCGTCGAACGTCGGTCCGGGACGCGCCGCGCCGGCGAGGAAGATCGGCGCGTTGCGATGGACGAACGGCAGCGGGACGAACTCCGTGAAGCCGCCGGTGTCGGCCTGGATCCGCGCGATCCGTCGGATGTGGAAAACCCAGTGCGGGGGGGCGTCGACGTGGCCGTACATGATCGTGGAGCTCGATCTGATCCCCAGCGCGTGTGCCGCCCGGATGATCGATTCCCACGTATCGGCGGGCAATTTTCCTTTGGTGAGGAGCCAGCGGACGTCGTCATCGAGGATCTCGGCGGCGGTTCCGGGCATCGTGTCGAGCCCCGCGTCGCGGAGTTCCTCGAGGAACGCGGCGTGCGAGACGCCTCGTTTGGCGGCGCCGGCCATGACCTCCATGGGCGAGAACGCATGGACATGCATCCGGGGGACGCGCGCCTTCACGGCGCGGATCAGGTCCCCATAGAAGGAGGCGGGCAGGTCCGGATGGATCCCGCCTTGCATGCACACCTCGGTCGCGCCGGCGAGCCACGCGTCCTCGGCTCGATCGGCCACCTCGCCGAGCGTGAGGGTGTAGGACTCCGGGTCGACCTCGCGCTGGGCGAACGCGCAGAAACGGCACCCGACGTAGCAGACGTTCGTGAAGTTGATGTTCCGGTTGCGGACGTAGGTGATCTCGGGGCCGACGGCCTCGGCCCGGAGGTCGTCCGCCACGCGACACAGCGCATCCAGCGCATCACCTTCGGCCCGGAACAGGGCGAGCGCCTCGTCGTCGGTGATCTGGCGATGGCGCTCGGCCTTGTGCAGGGCGTCGCGGATCTCGGCGTCGATCCGTGCAGGAGCCGGGTGCTCGGCGGCCCAGGCAGCCGTGACGGCGTTGTCGTTCGTGAATGTGCCGTAGACCGGCTCAGCGTCCGGGCGGAGCCCGGCGCCGTCGGTCTTCGCGAACGTGAGCGCGATCGTCCTGGGCTTGTAGGTGAGCGAGGGCTCCTGCCAGGCGATCGGCTCGGGTCGGACGTCGGCCGCGAGCCCGTCGGCGCCCAGCAGCGCCGAAACCGGCGCGCGCATCGCGCCAGCGAGCCACGGGTCGGGCTCGGCCGCGTACCGCGGGTAGATCGCGAGCCGCTCCCGAAGCTGCTTGCCGCGTTCTGCGGTCGTCTCGGCGAGCCGGTCGATCTGGGGCCACGGCCGCTCGGGGTTCACGTGGTCGGGCGTCACGGGCGACACGCCGCCCCAATCGTTGATCCCCGCGTCGAGGAGCCGGAGCCGCTGCGACTCGTCCGACAGGTTCGGGGGCGCCTGCACGCTCACGTGGGGCCCCATCACGATCCGCGCGACCGCGACGGCCGCGAGGAACGTCTCGTCGGAGGGCTCCGGCGCGCCGGCCATCGCGGTGCGCGGCTTCGCCCGGAAGTTCTGCACGATCACCTCTTGGATGTGGTGGTACCGCCGGTGGAGGTCGCGGATCGCGACGAGCGACGCCGCGCGCTCCCGTGACGTCTCGCCGATCCCGACGAGGACCCCCGTGGTGAACGGGATCGCGAGCCGCCCGGCGTCTTCGATCGTGCGCAGCCGCGCCGCCGGCACCTTGTCGGGCGAGCCGTGGTGCACGCCGCCGGGCTCGGACAACCGGTCGCTCGACGTCTCGAGCATGATCCCCATCGAGGCGCTCACGTGCTTCAGTCGCGCGAGCTCCTCGTAGGACATGACGCCGGGGTTCAGATGCGGCAGGAGCCCGGTGCGCTCGAGCGTGGTGATCGCGACGGCGCGCAGGTACTCGAGCGTCGTGGCGTATCCGCGCTCGGCCAGCCAGCCCTCGGCGCGCGCGTAGCGCGTCTCGGGCCGGTCCCCCAGCGTGAACAACGCCTCCTTGCAGCCGGCGCGCGCGCCCGCCTCCGCGATCGCGACCACCTCATCAGGGGTCAGATACGCGGGCACGTCATCGGCGGGCGGCTTGGCGAAGGTGCAGTAGTGGCAGTGGTCGCGGCAGAGCATCGTCAGCGGCACGAACACCTTGCGCGAGTACGACACGATGTCGCCCCAGCCGAGATCGCGCAGCCGTGCGGCGATCGCCAGCAGCTCCACGAGGTCGTCGCCGCGCGCATCGCACAACGCGGTGAGCTCGTCCAGGGACAGCGACTTGCCGGCGTCGGCCCTCGCGAGCGCCCGCCGCGCGGCGCCGCGCCTCGTCGCGACGATCGCGTCGGCCATCCCGCGCGAGCCTACTACCCTTAGCCGTTCATGAAGGTGGCGGCGCTCGCCGGCGGTATCGGCGCGGGGAAGTTCCTGCGGGGGCTGACGCGCGTCGTCCCCGGCGAGGACCTCACCGTCGTCGTGAACGTCGCGGACGACGTCGTGGTGCACGGCCTCCATGTGTCGCCGGACCCCGACTCCGTGACCTATTGGCTCGGCGACGCCTTCGATCGCGATCGAGGCTGGGGCCGCCGAGATGAGACCTTCCGCGCGAACGACGAGCTCGCCGCCTTCGACCGCGAGCGGGCCTGGTTCGGGCTCGGCGACCTCGATCTCGGCACCCACCTGTTCCGCACCGGCCTGCTCGCCGAGGGCGTGCCGCTCTCGGAGATCACCCGGCGGATCGCCGTTCGGTTCGGGGTCGGCGCGCGGCTGCTGCCGGCGACCGAGGACCCGATCGAAACGCGCATCGGATGCACGGGCCCGGACGGCGAGTCGCTCGACCTCCATTTCCAGGAGTACTGGGTCCGCCGAGGCGGGCGGGACCCAGTGGTCGGTGTGCGGTACCGGGGAGCGGAGACAGCATCCCCGGCGCCGGGGGTGCTCGAGGCGATCGGATCGGCCGACGTCGTCGTGCTCTGCCCGTCGAACCCGGTCGTGTCGATCGGACCGATCCTCGCGGTGCCCGGGGTTCGGGCGGCGGTGGCCGCTCGGCGTGACGCCGCCGTCGGCGTGAGCGGGATCGTGGGCGGCGCCCCCGTCGCCGGGATGGCCGACAAGCTGATGCCCGCCGTGGGGATCGACGTGAGCGCGACCGGCGTCGCCGGGTCGTACCGGGACCTGCTCACGGCCTGGCTCGTCGACGACGTGGACGCGCGTGCGATCCCGGAGGTGGAGACGCTCGGTATGCGATGCGCGGCGACCGACACGATCATGGTCGACGACGAGCGCGCCGAGGCCGTCGCGCGCGCCGCGCTGGAGCTGGTGGCGTGACGCTGGAGGTCATCCCGATCAGGGGGCTCCCCGAGATCGGCCCCGGGGACGATCTGGCGGCGCTGCTCACCGGCAGCACCGACCTCCACGACGGCGACGTGATGGTCGTGACCCAGAAGGTGGTGTCGAAGCAGGAGGGGCGCCTCGTCCCCGCGGCGGACCGCGACGCCGCGATCGCAGAGGAGACCGTGCGGATGGTCGCCCAGCGCGACGACCTCGTGATCACCGAGACGCGCCACGGCTTCGTCTGCGCGAACGCCGGGGTGGATGCCTCCAACGTCGTCGAGGGCATGCTGACGCTGCTCCCCGAGGATCCGGACGGGTCGGCGGCGCGGCTCCGCGAGGACCTCGTCGGACGAACGTCGGCGCGCCGGCTCGGCGTCGTGATCACCGACACGTTCGGGCGGCCGTGGCGCGAGGGGCTCGTCGACGTGGCGATCGGGGTGGCCGGCATGCCCGCGATCGTCGACCTCCGGGGTACGGCGGACCACGGCGGTCGCCTGCTCGACGCGACGATCGTGGCGCTCGCCGATCAGGTGGCGGCGGCGGCCGGCGCCGTGATGGGCAAGGGGGAGGGCGTTCCCGCGGCGGTGGTCCGCGGTCTCGACTGGGACGGCGAAGGGGGCGATGCGCACGACCTCGTGCGGGCGCCCGAGCTCGACCTGTTCCGGGAGTCCCCCATGCAGGCGCTGCACGCTCGGCGCACGATCCGGTCGTTCGGAGCGGGCACCGTTGCGCGCGACGTGGTCGCCGACGCGATCGCGGCCGCCTGCACCGCGCCCGCACCCCACCACACGCGCCCGTGGCTGTTCGCGGCGCTCGACGGGGCGCCGGCGAAGCGGGCCCTGTTGGCCGCGATCGCCGACGCGTGGCGCACCGATCTTCGGGGGGACGGCACGCCCGAGGAGACGATCGAACGGCGGGTCGCGAGGAGCGACGAGGTGCTCGGGCAGGCGCCGACGCTGATCGTGCCGTTCGTGCGCTTCGCGGGCGCGCACCCCTACCCGGACGCCGAGCGTGCGGGCGCGGAGCGCGAGATGTTCCTGCTGTCGGGTGGCGCCGCGATCCAGAACCTGTTGCTCGGGTTGCACGCGCGGTCGGTGGCGTCGTGCTGGATCTCCTCGACGTTGTTCTGTCAGGAGGAGACGCGCGCGGTCCTCGGTGTCGACCAGGAGTGGCACGCGCTCGGCACGGTGGCGTGCGGCCCGATGCCCGAGGGCGGGGCCTCGCGGCCCCGCCCTCCGGTGGATCTCGACGCGTTCCTGCGCTGGTCCTAGGCGAGCAGCCCCCGCACGAAGTAGCCGATGAACAGGACCGACACGATGTACGTGAGCGGGTGCACGTCGCGACCCTTGCCCTGGAGCACCTTGATCAGCGTGTAGGAGACGAACCCCGCCGCCACACCGTTCGTGATCGAGTAGGTGAACGGCATCAACGTGATCGTGAGCAGCGCCGGGATGCCGATCGCCGGGTCACGCCAGTCGATATCGCCGACGCTCTTCATCATCAGGTAGCCGACGATGATCAGCGCCGGCGCCGTCGCCTCGGGCGGCACGATCCCCGCGATCGGCGAGAAGAACATCGCCGCGAGGAACAGCACACCGACGACCACAGAGGTCAGGCCGGTGCGCCCGCCGTCGCCGATGCCCGCGCCCGACTCGATGTAGGTCGTGTTGGACGAGGAGGACACCGCACCGCCGACCGCGGCCGCCACGCCGTCGACGAACAGGACGCGCTTGATCCCCGGCAGGCGGCCGTCCTTGTCGAGGAGCCCGGCCTCCTTCCCCAGCCCGACCGCCGTGCCCATCGTGTCGAAGAAGTCCGACAGCATCACGGAAACGATCGCCGCGATGGCGGTCCAGAAGCTCAGGACCGAGAACACCCCGAAATTGAAGTTCCCGACCAGGTTGAAGTCGGGACTCGCCGTCAAGGCATGAGGGATCTGCGCGATGCCGGGGCCGACCGAGTCCCAGACGTGCTTGTGACCCCAGACGATGTTGATCACCGTGGCGACCACCGTCCCGAACGCGATCCCGATCAGGATCGAGCCACGGATGTTGCGCGCGATGAGCGAGGCGGTGAGCCCGAGGGTGAGGAGGAACACGAGCACCCGAAGGGTCGTGAGGTCGGGGTTGATCGTGACGACCGTGCCCTGCCCGGCGACGACGACGCCGCCGTTCACGAAGCCGATGATCGCGAGGAACAGACCGATCCCGATCCCGATCGCGAGCTTCAGGTCCATCGGGATCGCGTCCATGATCATCTGCCGGAGTCCGGTCAGGACCAGGATCGAGATGACCACGCCCTCGATCACGATCACACCCATCGCCTGCGGCCAGGTCAACCCGAGCTGGCCCACGAGCGTGAAGGCCACGAACGCGTTCAGCCCCAGGCCCGCTGCGATCGCGAACGGATACTTCCCGATCACGCCCATCGCGATCGTCATCACGCCCGCTGCGAGCGCGGTAACGGTCAGCACTTGAGGGAACGCCAGCGTCGTCCCAGTGTTGTCCGGGATCGCGCCCAAGATCGCCGGGTTCAGGAACAGGATGTACGCCATCGTCAGCCAGGTCGTGAGCCCGGCCAGGATCTCCGTGCGCATGGTGGAACCGCGCTCCGTGATCTTGAAGAAGCCGTCGAGCCCGCCCGGGCCCTGCGCGTCCGGCACCTTGACGGTCTGGCCCGCAGAGGTCTGCGCCAAACTGCACCACCCCCTCGTCTCCGTCGGCCGGTGTCGGGACCGGCCACCCGGGGAAGGCACCGCGAGCATAGGAACCCGCCCGGCGCTGCGCAATCAGCTAAGCAGGTGGTTCCCTTGTGAACACAGAAAGGTTCGGTACCCTTTCGCACGTCGGCATCCCGACGGTGCCCGCGATCGGAGACCCCCAGCGTGGCGAACACGGATCAAGGACGGCTGACGAAGGCCGAGCGCAAGGAGCAGGCGCGCATCGAGCGCGAGGAGATCCAGCGCAGGCAGGCCGCCCGCTCACGCAACCGGACCATCGGCATCATCGTTGCTGTCGTGATCGTCGCCGCGGCGATCGGAGGAGTCGTACTGCTCGGCGGTAACAGCACCGACCAGGGGGCGCAGAGCTCGGCGGTCACCAGCATCCCTCCGCCGGACACGCTCCCAGGCATCTTGAAGACCGCGCCGCCATGGTCGAACAACACGGACCAGCTGCCCGCTCGGCTGGCCGCCCTCGACCTCCCGCAGCTGAGCGACACGGCAGGCGCGCTGCACCACCACATCCAGATGTACATCTACGTCGACGGGAACCCCGTCGTGATCCCCGCGAACATCGGGCTGTCGAACCAGGCCGCGTCGCCGTTGCACACACACGACGACACCGGGTTGGTCCACGTCGAGTCGGCCGACCCGAACTTCCAGCCAGTGCTCGGCCAGTTCATGGACGTCTGGGGACCGTACTTCACGAACACGTGCCTCGGCGATCAGTGCAACGAGGGCAACAAGCAGCTCCGGGTTTTCCTGAACGGCCAGCAGTACGTCGGAGATCCCACGCTGATGCCGCTGACCGACCTGACGGCCGTGGTGATCACGTTCGGGACGGAGGCCCAGCTGCCCAACCCGATGCCCTCGTCGTTCCAAACGGCCGGGTAACGCCGCAGCCGTGGCCAAGAAGAAGAAGCGCAAGCGCCCGCCCAGCCCCCGGCCGGAGGCGCAACAGCCGACCTCGGGCTCGGTCACGACGACCGCCAAGCGAGAGCGCAAGGAAGCGGCGCGGGAGCGCAAGCAGAAGGAGGCCAAGGCCGCGGTCCGCCGCGGAGCCCTTCGGCGAGCGGCGATCGGCGGCGTGGTCGGCCTCCTCGTGTTCTTCGCCTTCTCCTACTTCATCAACCGAGCCCCGAAGGCGACCCCTCTGTCGGCTGACGCCACAGCGGCCGCCGTGGCGGGTGGGTGCGCGGATCTCGTCTCACCGGCCGCCAGCGCGCCCGGTGGCCTGCACCTCCAGTCGGGGCAGGCGTACACGTACGATCAGCACCCGGCGACGTCCGGGTATCACGACCCCTCGCCCCTGCCCTTCCAGCCCCGCGTCTATACGACCGCCGATCTCGCGAACTACCGCGAGACGATGGCGGTGCACACCCTCGAGCACGGGTCGGTCATCATGTACTACCGGCCGACCAGCGATCCCGGTGGGCTGCCCCAACCGGTCGTCGACCGACTCGGACCGATCGCCCAGAACAACAAGGCGTCCTACCTCATCCCCTACCCGAGCCTGCCCGACGGCACCGCGTTGGCGTTCACCGCGTGGAACAAGCTGCTGACGTGTCCGGCGAAGATCACCTCGGATCAGGCCGCGACCGTGGCGCAAGGGTTCATCGACTCGTTCGCGTGCACGAACAACGCGCCCGAGGGCAAGCTGGGCGACGGCTGCTGAGCCTCAGCCGCTGACCACGTGACAGGTGCCGTGCCGGCACACGATCGCGCCGTGCTGGAACCGCGCGCGCACGCCACCGCCGGAGCGGGCCTGTACGCGCGTCGTGGGCATCCCGAGGGAGCCCTGGGCGGCCCCGTGCTGCAAGTAGCTGTCGAGGACGTTGCCCCACAGCGCGTGCGCGCCCGTTGAGGGACCGTCGTAGATCCGCCCGCCGACGAACATGATCCGGCGGCAACCCGCGCACGATCCCGCCCGCGCGGTCAACGTCGCCGGTGTGGACGTCGGCAGTCCGAGCACTCCCGTCGCCGCGCCGACGGCGCGGAACTCCCGGTCGATGGCGCCGTGGAGCCACAGGGTCAGGCCCGCGTTCGTGTTGCGGTACATCCCTCCGCTGGCGAAGAATTGCTGGAACCCGCCGTGGACACCGTGCTGCGGTGAGGTCGGCAACCCCGGCGCGCACCCGAGGCCGTCGTAGCGTTCACGGATCGCGCCGCGGATCGTGTGGTCGCTGTTGATCCACACGCGCTCGTCGTACCACCCGAGCGCGGACTTCAACTCGGCGCCGTCGACCCGGCGGGAGCCCGACGAGCCCACTGCGACCGCCGACATGATGCGCCCCCCCGCCGCGCGCCGGATCGAGCGGAACCGCCTGATCGTGCCGATCGAGGTGGTGTACGGGGCGAGCCGCGAGGTCACGTAGGCGGCCGAGTAGGACCGCTTCCAATCGGTCCACGGGTTCGCCGAGGTCGACTCGCCGGGGTCGCACACGCCGGTGAGCCACGGGATCTTGTACGCGGGGTTCCCGCCGTGCCAGACGTCTTGCACGCTGTCGGTGTGACCGCCGTCCGAGGCCGCGTAGAAGGCCTGGATCACGTTGCCGTGGTAGGTCGCGACCTCATGGGCGGTCGAGCGGACGGCCTTGACCCATCGTGCGCCGTCGGTGCCCGCCTCGCGGTTGTAGCCGATGTAGGTCTGGTCCGAGGAGCCGTCGGTGAGGTCGCAGTTGCAGTCGCTGCGGATCGGATAGTGCTGCACGTCGTATGCGGCGTAGGAGCGGGCGGCCACCGCCTGCGCCTGCATCGCCGCCATCGGCCACGACGCGGGCACCTCGCCGAGGCCCAGCAGGTAGTCCTCGAAGTCCAGGCGCGCGATCAGTCGCTCGACACAGCCGTTCGCGTCGCCGCAACTCGTGAGGTTCATCTCGATCGAGCCGCGCTTGTAGGAGAAGCCGTGGTACCAGATCGCGTCGGCCTCGGGGATGAACACCCGCGACCCCTGATCCTGATACGTGACGATCAGGTTCGCGTGCGGACCGCCCCAGCCGTGGCCGCCGACGAGCTTCCCGTTCGGCCGGCGGACCGCGTAATCGTGGTTGCGTGCGAGCACGGTCCACGTGTCGCCCGACGGGATCGCGCCGACCAACCGTCCTCCGGGATGACCGATCCACAGCCGGACCTGACCCGCCTGCGCCCGCAGGTGGACGGAGGTTCGTCCGGACGTGAGCCCGACACGGATCCTGCCGGGCAGCGGCGCGCTCGTGACGACCTTCGTGCCTTTGAAGAAGTGCTCGACGATCCGTTGGTGGGTCCACCCCATCTGGGCGAGCCCGTACGCGCCCCACTGCGACATGCCGATCCCGTGGCCGTCACCGGACCCGTAGAACGTGAACGAGCCGCTCGCCGACGCGGGCATCGGGGCCGTGCCGAGGGCGAGGATCAGCAGGAGCGCGCACCCCAACGTGGCGCGGATGACCCGACGGCGCATGTGTTCGACCCTATCCCCCGGCGATCACGGACCCCCGTGCCATCGACGCACCCCCGAGGGTCATTGAGTGGGCCGGACGGCCGATGTGTGACGGCGCGACGGCGGAACGGTTACGGCGCAACGGCGGTGCCGTCGGTCGGCACCTTGAGGTCCTCGATCGTGAGGCCGTCGGGGACGGTGGCGCCCGCGCCCAAGACGCACCCGGTGACGTTCGCCTGTGCCCCGACCCGGGCGCCCGGACCGATGATCGACGCGCGCACGACGGCGCCTGCCCCGACGGCAGCCCCTGCGTGGACGACGCTGTCCTCGACGACGGCGCCGTCGGCGATCCGCGCTTCGGCGCCGATGGAGCTCCGCGCGCCGAGGGACGCGCCAAGCTCGACTTCGGCGGTCGGCGCGATCCACGGCGCCTCGTAGGTCTCGCCGGCGACGGCGCCGGCGAGGAGGTCGTAATGCGCCTGCAGGTACTTCTCTGGCGTGCCGAGGTCCATCCAGTACGCGTCCGCGACGAAACCGAACACCGGATGGCCAGCGTCGATCACCGTGGGGAAGATCTCGCGCTCGATCGAGATCTCGTGATCGGGGGTCCACTGCGCGAGCACCGCCGGGTCGATCAGGTACGTGCCCGCGTTCACGTCGCCGGGGATCAGGTCTTCGGGCTTCTCACGGAAGGCCCGCACCCGCCCGTCCCCATCGGTCTCGACGAGGCCGAACGCGCGGGCGTCGTCGACGTGGTGCAGGGCGATCGTGATCGCCGCGCCGCGCTCCTCGTGGAACGCGCGCATCGCGCTCAGGTCGAGATCGGTGCAGATGTCGCCGTTCAGGGCGAAGAACGGCTGTTCACCCACCGACGGGAGCGTGTTCACGATGGCGCCGCCGGTACCGAGCGGCTCACGCTCGGTCACCCACGTGATCTTCGGCTCGCCGTGCCGAGCCTCGATGAATGGATGGAACGCCTCCTCCAGGTAGGGCGAGGACATCACCACGTCGTCGACGCCGTGGCGGACGAGCCGGTCCAGGGTGTGGTCGAGGATGGGCCGGTCGACGAGCGGAAGCAGTTCCTTCTTGATGGTCTCGGTCAGGGGCCGCAGCCGCGTCCCGAACCCGCCCACCAGCACGACCGCCTTCATCGACGCCACACCCTTCCGATCACCCACGCGATCTCGGCGCGCGCCCGCAGGGTCAGCCACGCCAGCGGCAAGGTTACGCGACGCCACCCGGGCGCTCGATGCAACCGGTAGTAGCGGTACAAGCTCGCGGAGTGCATCACGACGAGCCGGTGAGGACGTCGGTCGCCGCCGGTGGAGACCCCGCCCGCGTGGAGCAGCTCGACCTCCGGCGTGAAGAGCACACTCCAGCCGGCGGCGCGCAGGCGCGTCGCGATGTCGAGCTCCTCGGCGTACAGCGGGAAGCCTTCGTCGAAGCCACCCACCTCGTCGAACGCGGTGCGCGGGAACAGCATGCAGGCGCCGCTCACCCAGTCGACCTCCCGCTCGGTGGAGCGGTCCCAGCCGCCCATCTCGTAGCGGCGGGTGAACCGGTTGTCGCGGGTGACCGGCGACAGGAAAGCGTGCCCGACGGCGTCGGTCACGCTCGGGAACCGGCGCCCGGACGGGTAGACCGTCCCGTCGGGGTTGCGGACCATCGGCCCGACGATGCCGGCGCGCGGATGTGACCGCGCGACCCGCACGAGGTCCTCGAGCGTCCCGCGGAACCATTCGGTGTCGGGGTTCAGGAACAGCAGGTAGGGCGCGTCGGTGGCCGCGGCGCCTTGGTTCCACGCGGGCGAGAGGTAGCGGTTGGACGGGTTGCGGATCAGCCGGACGCCGGGCGCCTCTGCCGCCTCTGCGCTCGCGTCACGGGAGTCGTTGTCCACGACGAGCACGTCGACGGCGAGGCTCCCGCGGGCGGCCTCGAGCGACCGGAGGCAGCGGGCGAGCCAGTCCCCCGTGTTGAAGTTGACGATGACGACCGCGAGATCCGCGGCCGAGGCACCGGTCATCCCTGCGGCGAACCCTGCGCGATCAACAGGATCCCGCCCACGATCAGCGCCATCCCCACCCACGTGACCGGCTGCACGTGCTCGTTCAGGAACAGGATCGACGCGATCACGATGATCACGTAGCCCAGCGCGGCGAACGGGTAGGCGAACGAGAGGTTCGCTCGCGAGAGCGCGAACAACCACAGCACCGCCGAGACCGCGAAGATCGCGAGCCCGGCCCAGACCCATACCTGGGCGGCGATCTGCTTCAACGAGTCGCCGCTCAGCGCGAGCTGGCCGCCGTTGGCGTCGGTCACGTGATTCATGCCGGCCTTCAGCGTGACCTGCGCGATCGCGGCGAGCGTCACGGACACGAGGATCAAGCCTATGGTCATGTTTCGGGAGCCTTTCTCTTCCTGCGTGGTCTCGGTGGGCGCGGTGTCGGTCACAGGGTCTCCATCTGCGTGGTCACGGGGAATGTCAATTGGTCGCGCCGGCCGTCGGCCTGCTGGACGTCGAAGGAATAGCGCTCGTCCAGGACGTGGTAGACGTGCGCGTTGTCGCGTGAATGCACGCCCAGGGTGAGCCAATACTTGCCGCCCGTGACGGGGATCGGGCCGACCTCGAATCGGACGCGGCTCGTGCCGTGCAACGTGCCGAGCGAAAGACCGCCGGCGATGGTGTCGTAGCCGAAGACGAACGCGTTCGTGGCGTCGTGCAAGGCGAACGACACGACCGGGTCCTCCACGGGGTCGATCGCGCGCAGGTCGACACGGATCGTCAGGGTCTCCCCCGACGGGATGGCGCCGGTCACTGGCACGCCGTCGCGCAGCAGATCGACCCCGACGATCTCGACCTCCTTCGAGCCTTCCTCCCGGGCGAACTCGAGGTCGTTGTGCAGGATCGTCAGTCGCATCTCGCGAACGACGTCGTCGGGAGCGCCGGTCGCATGGATCCGCCCGTGGTCGAGCATCACCGCGTGGTCGCACAGGTGCCGCACCTGGTCGAGCGCGTGCGTGACGAACACGATCGTGCGGCCCTCGCGCTGGAACGATCGCACCCGGTCGATGCACCGAGCCTGGAACGCCTCATCGCCGACCGCGAGCACCTCGTCGATCAGGATGATCTCCGGCTCGACGTGCACCGCGACCGCGAAGCCGAGCCGCACGAGCATGCCGGACGAGTAGAACTTCACCGCCGTGTCCATGAACTCCTCGAGCTCCGCGAAGCCGACGATCTCGTCGTAGACACGGTCCGTCTCGTTCCGGGAAAGCCCCAGGAACGAGGCGTTCAGGTACACGTTCTCGCGGCCCGTGAGCTCGGGGTGGAAGCCCGCGCCGAGCTCGAGCAGACCCGCGATCCGCCCGCGTTCTCGCACGACCCCCTTCGTGGGTCGCAAGATGCCGGCGATGACTTTGAGCATCGTCGTCTTGCCCGACCCGTTGTGGCCGATCAGGCCGAGCGTGCCGCCCTGGGCGACCTCGAAGGACACGTCCGTGAGCGCCCAGAAATCCTCGGCACGGGTGCGGCCGCTGAGCAACCGCTGCTTCAGCGACGTCGGCTTCTCGCGGTAGACGCGGAACCGTTTCGAGACGTCGACGACCTCGATCGCGGAGGTGGTCACAGCTCCTCCGCGAAGTCGCCCGACATGGAGAAGTACAGCCGCCAGCCGAGGTACACGAACACGAGCAGGATCAACGCCCCGATCGTGAGCGCCAGACCGAGCTGCGCGGCGCTGAACGGGGCCAAGGGGTCGAGCGCCGGGTTCGACGGATGGAACAGCGCCTTCTGGAACCCGTTCACTACCCAGGTCATCGGGTTCGCGAGGTAGACGTACCACGCCATGTTCGCGAGCGAGTTCTTCGACGCAGACAGGTACGTGTAGACCTTGCCGATCGGGTACACGATGGGCGTGAGCCAGAACCAGACGAGCAGGGCGAGCCCGATCAGGTGCTGCACGTCGCGGTAGCGAACGTTGAGCGACGAGACGAACATCGTCAGCGCGACGGAGAACAGCAGCAGGTCGACGAACGCAAGCGGATAGATCCACACCGTGTCGAGCTGGAACCCGTATCCGAAGACGATCAGGAACAGGAAGAACACCGCCGACTGCAGCACGAAGTCGACGAGGGCGACCCCGACCGTGGCCAGCGGCAGGATCTCCCGGGGGAAGTAGACCTTCTTCACGAGGTTCGCGTTCGCGATCACCGATTGCGCCCCGTTCAGGACGGATACGTTGAACAGGTTCCACGCGAGCAGACCGGCGAGCAGGAACGGCGGATACGGGACGACGGCGCCGCCGAGCACCTTCGCCACGAAGCTGAAGACGATCAGGAACACCACCGGGTTGAGGAGCGACCACACGGCGCCGAGCACCGAGGCCGTGTACTTGACCTTGAGCTCCTTGCGGACGAGGTTCCACAGGATCTCGCGGTAGCCGGCGAGCTCGCGCAGGCGGACGCCGACGCGCAGGCGAGGCGGCTCGGACGTGCGCTCGGTGACGTCGGTCACAGCGGCGATCGGGAGACTCCTTGCGAGGGACGGGGTGCAGCGAACGCGCTGCTCAGGGCGAGTCTAGCAAGGCGGATTCCCGCTCCCCGACAAGCGTCATGACGGATGCGTGAAGCTTTCCAAGGCCCGCGCGAACCCCAGCCCGTAGCCGTCCGCGAGCTCGGTCTCGGTCACGCCGAGGTCCGCGAGCGCGTCGGCCCAGCGGCGCATGTTCACCCCGACGGGGTCATCGACGACGCGCATCGTGGCCTCGATCGCCTCGGCGTACCCGTGGGCCGTGGCCTCGCGCGCGGCGAGGTCCGCCATGTACGCGCGCGCGGTGGCGCCCATCCGCTCGCGGCGCTCGTCGTCGCCCGCGAGCTCGGCGATCCGCGCCGCGAGCTCGACGGGGTCGGTCTCGCCGGGGGCCACCGTGACCACCGTCCCCTCCGGGCTGTCGAGGTAGGTGCCGGTCGCCGACACGATCGTCGGGCGGCCGACCTGCATCGCGCGGGCGAGCGACCCCGACACCTCGCCGCGATGCGGGTGCCGCAGGTCGACCACGATGTCCGCGGCGGCGAGCCACGCCAGGAACGCGGCGTCGGTGACGTCGGTCTCGACGTGGAGACGCCGACCGAGGCCCGAGCCCTGGGCCACCGGACGGACGTCGTACGTCTCGACACTGCGACCGACGACGGCCACGTGCACGTCGTCGGGCAACGTGGCGACGGCGGCGAGCAGCGCGTCGAGCTGCTTGGCCTCGTTGATATCGCCGGGGGCGACCACCAGCGTGCGGGCGCCGCGCGCCTCGAGCGTCGCGCGCAGCCCTGCGCCGGCCGGCGCGGCGCCCGCGATCGCCGCGGCCGATTCCACCGGCGGGTGCGGCACCACGAACACAGGCGTGCGGCAGCCGAGGTCCTCCAGGTACCGGCGGCAGAACTCGGCGTGCACCACGATCCCTCTCGCACGCCGGGCGACGGCGGCGATCCACGGGATCCGGAGCGGCCGGTTCGCGAGCGCCTCCGGCAGCGACATGCCCTCGCGGGCCTCGAGCGCCTCGCGCATCGCGACGAACCCGAGCCGGTCGCCGCTCGTCATCAGCCCGCGCACGAAGTCGTCCAGCGACAGGTCGTGCAGCACGATCAGCCCGGGCGCCTGCCAGACCATCCGGTAGATCGGCAGGTGGAAATCCGCGTTGTTCCCGAGGTGGTAGACGCCGAGCCGGTACGCGGGCACGGTCGCGAAGTCCGCGTCGCGGACCGGCCACACCGGGTCGACGGGCAGCCGCCGGGTGAACCCGATCCGCTCGAGCCCGTCCAGCACGGCTCGGTGATACGTGGCGATGCCGGTCGGGGCCGGCGGGAGCGGGCCCAGCGAGGCGACACGCTCGATCGCGCGCGGCGCCGTCAGCCGGTCGTTCACGGCTCGGCGCGCGCGCCCGAACGGCGAGCGCATCAGTCCAGGAGCCGCGCGACGATCTGCGGCCAGGTGGGGACGACCTCGCGGATCAGCGCGTTGCCCGCCTTCCCCATCCGTCGGGCGCCGTCGCGATCGCGCATGAGCTCGTCGAAGCGCACCGCGATCGCGCGCGGATCGGGCTCTGCGACGAACCCCGTCACGCCCTCCTGCACGAACTCGAGCGGCCCACCCGCGTCGGTCGTCGTGACGACGGGCCGCTCCGCCGCGAACCCCTCGATCGTCACGTAGCCGTAGTCCTCGTCGTAGGGCCCGAAGTAGACGCCCCGCGCCCCGAGGAACAGCTCGTGCAGTCGGTCATCCGAGACGCCGATCTCGATCCGGACCTTGTCGCCCAGCCCGAGCCGCTGGATCTGGTCGCGGAGCGCGCGCTCGTCCGGCCCCCGGCCGACCAGCACGAGCTTGATGCCGCTCTTCACGTACTGCATCGCGTCGATCACGAGCGATTGCCGCTTCAGCGGCTCGAGCCGGCTCGGGTAGAACAGGTAGTCGCCGTACTCGCCGGGGGTCATCGCGAGCATCGCGGTCATCGCCGGTGACGGGTGGTAGAGCGCGTCGGCGGGGATCTGCAGGCCGTCCCAGAGGCGCTTGGCCACGTTCTTCGAGTTCGCGAAGATCCGCTTGGCCTCCCCGAGCGCGAGCCGGTCCCCGGTGTGGATCAGGTCGCGCACGGTCGCGCCGTCCTCCTGCACCGAGAGGTCGCCGAAGTCCGGGTGATCCCACAGCTCGTAGGCGGAGCGGTGCTGGTGGATCAACCACACGATCTTGCGGTCGTGCGACGCGAGGTACGCCGGGAACTTCAGCGCGATCACCGCGTCGACACGCATCCCGTTCGACTCGGTGATGTCGAAGGACCGCCAGACCGCCATCTGGTGCACGATCTCGGTGGCGAGGTACCACTTGCCGGCGATCGTCACGATCTCGGCGTCGTGGCCGGCGTCGCGCAGCGCCCGCGTGAGCGCCTCGGTATGGATCTCGGCGCCGCCGCGCACGAAGGCGGTCTGCGGGTTGAGGACCGCGATCCTCATGCGCCGTCCCCGCCGTGCCGGAGGTCGCCGACCCGCTGCTCCAGCTCCTCCACCTGGTGCTCGAGCTCGAGCACGCGCTCGGACAGCGCGACCGTGAGGTCCATCGCGTCGCCGAGGAGCCGGTCGTAGCGCCGCGTGGCGAACCGCCCGCCGCGGAACAGCGCGTACTTCACCTTCCGGCGCATCGGCGTCGGCGCGGCGAGGTGCGGCTCCCCGAGCGGCGTCGCGGCGCGCTCGTCGGTGCGCATCTTCGCGACGAACTCGAGCATCTGCTCGCGCACCTGACGCGTGCCGGCCTGCGGCCGGGCGCCGGCCTCCTGGCTCCAATAGAGGTGTCGCACGAGCGACAGGTAGCCCTCGTCCTCGGGCTCGGGGCCGGCCTCGTCCTCGGGCTCGGGAGTGGTCATGGCGCGGAGCGTAGCAGTGGCTCTCGGCCCGGGCGACGCACGCCTCCTCGCTCCTCGGGGAACGTCGGTCCGGTGCGATCCGTGCCGGAGCGGCAGCGGGTCGGCCGGTCGCGGCGCCTGGTCGGCCGCTCCTCCTGATCAGCCTTCGAGCAACGCGCGCAGAGCGTCGTCCAGCGGGGGGAACGGGGGGAGCGACAGGTTCTCCACGAAGACGCTCGCGAGCGCGGATCGCTCCGGCCTCGGTGCCGGCAACGCGAGCTCGGCGGCGCGCTGGGGCTCCACCGAACCGGACAGGCCGCCCAGGTTGCGGAGGCGACCGAGCACGTCGAACCAGCTCGCCGGCTCGGGGCCGGCCAGGTGGTAGGTGCCGAACCGTCCGGTGAGCGCGAGCGGCAGGAGCCGCTCCGCCAGGTGCTCCACGAACGTCGGCGAACCGATCCGGTCGGCGAGCCCAGCCGCGGGCTCGTCGGCCCGCAGGCGTGCGAGCTGCCCGGACAGGTAGTCGCTGCCGCCGCCGAACACGTACCCCGTGCGCACGACGAAGTGCTCGGGCAGCGTCGCGACGACGAACCGCTCCCCCGCCAGCTTCGCGCGCCCGTAGACGCTGATCGGACGTGGCTCGTCGGTCTCGTCGTAGGGAACGGGCTTCGTCCCGTCGAACACGTAGTCGGTCGACACGTGCAGCAGCGTCGCGCCGCACACCCGAGCGGCGAGCGCCAGCGAGTGCGGTCCCTGCGCGTTGTCGCGGAAGGCCCGCGATGGGTCGGCTTCGTTCGCATCGACCGCGGTGAATGCCGCGCAGTTGACGATCAGGTCGGGGCCGAGCGGCGGGACCCCGCCGAGCACCGCGTGGTGGTCGCCGATGTCGAGGTCGGCGTGCGTCAGCGCGACCAGGTCATGATGCGCGCCGGCGGCGGCCAGGAACGCGCGCCCGAGCCCGCCGCCCGCGCCCGTGACGACGATCCTCACACGACCCCCTGCGGCGGCCTTGGCGCCGTCACGATGTCGTGCTCGTGGGCGCGGTACAGCCACTCCCGGTGGTCGCGGTACCAGGCCACGGTGTCGGCCAGGCCATCGTCGAACCCGATCTCGGGCGTCCAGCCGAGCCCCCGCAGCCGGTCCGCGGCGACCCCGTACCGGAAGTCGTGGCCCGGCCGGTCGGCGACGAACGTGATCAGGTCGTCGGAGACGCCGACGAGCGCCACGATCCGCTCCGCGAGTTCCTTGTTCTCGATCTCGGTACCGCCGCCGATGTTGTACAGCACGCCGGCCTCACCCCGGTCGAGCACCGTCAGCGCCGCTCGCGCCCAGTCGCGGACGTGCAGGAACTCGCGTCGCTCCATGCCGTCCGCGTACACGGGCACCGGCAGCCCCTCGAGCGCGCAGATCGTGAACGTCGGGATCACGCGCTCGATCTGCCGCGGACCGTAGGCGTTCGTGCCGCGCACGACCGTCACGTCGACGCCGTACGTCGTGCGGTACGCGGCACAGAGCAGGTCGGCGGCGGCCTTGCTCGCCGCGTACGGGGAGCGCGGCGCGAGCGGCGCGTCCTCGGTGAAGCTACCGCCCTCGCGCGCGCCGGCCCCGTAGACCTCGTCGGTCGACACCATCAGCATCCGCACACCCGCCGCGCGGACCGCCTCGAGCACGGCGGCCGTGCCGAGCACGTTCGACTCGAGGAATCCGCGTGCGGCATCGATCGAACGGTCGACGTGGGATTCGGCCGCCGCGTGGATCACCGCGTCGACGCCGCCGACCACCTCGCGCACGAGCGCCTCGTCGTTGATGTCGCCCTGCACGAAGGTGAACCGCGGATCCGTGTCGTGCTGCTCGAGGTTCGCGCGAGACCCGCCGATCGACAGCCGATCGAGCACGGTCACGCGAGCGCCGCCGGAAAGCAGCGCATCCACCAGGTGGGAACCGATGAAGCCGGCGCCACCGGTGACGAGGACGTGGTCGGCGGTCATAGGCGCCGGCGGACGCCGGCGGCGAGCAGTCTAGCGGCCGTGCTGCGCCGCACGGCGCAGCACGGCCGCGGTCTCGCGCGCCGAGCGCTGCCACGTGAACGACGCGACGCGTGCCGTCCCCGCCGCGCGCAGCACGTTGCGCAGGTCCTCATCGGCGAGGAGCTCCCGCAAGCCCTTCGCGATCGCCGACGGGTCGTCGGGATCGACCAGCACCGCGGCGTCCCCCGCCACCTCGGGCAGCGAGGACGTGTTCGACGTGAGCACCGGCACGTTGGCCGCGAACCCCTCGAGCACCGGGAAGCCGAACCCCTCCGCGCGCGAGGGGTACGCGAGGATCTCGGCGCCGGACAGCAGCGCGCGGCGCTCCTCGTCTTCGACGTAGCCGACGCGGATCACGCGATCGCGGGCGCCGGGCGGCAACGAGGCGATCGCCTCGTCGACCCGCGCCGCGTAGGCCGGCGCCCACCGCACCGCGCCCGCCGGCGATCACGAGCGCGACGTCCGCCTGTTCGAGCATCCCGAAGGCCTCCACGAGATGCTCGAGGTTCTTCCGCGGCTCGAGCCCGCCGAGGAACGCGATGTAGGGCCCCGAGATCTTGAGCCGGCTGCGCATCGCGTCCACCCCGGCCGGCGTGACGGGCGCGAACCGGTCGGCGTCGGTGCCGTGCAGCACCACGTGGACCTTGGTGGCGTCCACGTCGTGGGTCGCGAGCAGGTCGTCGAACGTCGCCTGGCTCGGCACGATCACGGCTGCCGCCTCGCGCAGCCCCCGCGCGAAGTGCCGGCGCCACCGGGCGTCGTGGTGCGGCGCGGTCTCGGGCATGGCCGCGAACGCCAGGTCGTGGACGACGAGCACGACGCCCGCCGAGCCCGTCGGCGGCGGGAGGAAGTTCGTCGCGACGACGACGTCGGACGCGCCGGCGAGCCACTCCAGGCGGGGCAGGCCCGTTCGCGACGCGAACGGGCCGAACGCTCTCGAGGGGATGCGGGAGGCCCGCTCCCGCAGGTTGGGCGCCCACGCCGCGAAGCGGCGTGGGCGCCGCCCGACGCCGCGGACGTCGAGGTACCAGGCCACCAGCAGGTCGTCGGGCATCGCGCCGGGCAGGTGCCGCAGGAGCGCCTCCGCGTACATCCCGACCCCGGTCCGGTGCGGGTCGACCGCCGGGCGTGCGTCGATCGTGACGCGCACTCAGTCGACCTCGACGCGGCTCTGATCGCCGACGACCAGCCGGTGCGCTCCCCCGCCGCCCGCGTGGCGCACGTCGGCGTTGCGCCCGAGGATCGACGCCTCCAGCGCGTCCACGCCGTCGACCGAGGAGCCCGCCATCACGATGCTGTCGCGGATCGTGCTCCCGCGGATCGTCGACCCCGGCTCGATCGACACGTCGGGCCCGATCGTCGAGGCCTCCACGACGCAGTCGGCGCCGATGCACACGGGGCCGATCAGGCGCGATGTCGTCACCTTCGCGCCGGCGCCGACCACGGCGACCCCTTCGATCGTGGTCGCGGCGTCGACCGACCCGCGGACGTCGGGCGCGAGCGCCCCCAGCAGCATCCGGTTCGCGTCCAGCAGGTCCTCGGGGCGTCCGGTGTCCTTCCAGTAGCCGTCCACCATGTCGGCGCGCACGACCTTGCCGGTATCGACCAGCCACTGGATCGCTTCGGTGATCTCGTACTCACCGCGCCAGCTCGGCTCGAGCGTGGCGCATGCCTCGAGGATCGAGTCGTCGAACAGATACACGCCGACGAGGCCGAGATCCGACACGAACTCCTGCGGCTTCTCGACGAGCCGCACCACGCGCTCCCCGTCGAGGACGACGACGCCGAACTGCGACGGATCCGGTACCCGCGCCAACAGGATCTGCGCGTCGGGCCGGGCGTCCTCGAACGCACGAACGAACCGCGTGACCCCCTCCAACAGCACATTGTCACCCAGGTACATGAGGAACGGCTCGCCCCGCACGAAGTCCGCGGCCGTGAGCACCGCGTGCGCCAAACCGAGGGGCGCGTCCTGCTCGATGAAGGTGACCCGCAGGTCCCAGGCGCCACCGTCCCCGACCGCGGCGCGGACCTCGGGACCCGTTTGCCCGATCACGATCCCGACGTCGCGGATCCCGGCGTCGCGGATCGCGTCGAGGGCGTGGAACAGGATCGGCTGTCCCGCGATCGGGATCAGCTGCTTTGCCTGGGTATGGGTGAGCGGCCGGAGCCGCGACCCCTCCCCGCCGGCGAGCACCAGCGCGCGCATGCGCGCGAGTCTAAGGCGTCGTGCCCGGGCACTCCGTACCGGTCGGGGGCGGCGACGAGCCGCCCGACGGTGTGGGCGAGGACGGCGAGTAGCCGTGCGGCACGACGACCGCGACCGGCACGTCGAGGCTCTTCACCTCGATCAACGGCAGCCCCGGGAAGTAGGAGTGCACGACCTGGGCGTACGCCTCCTTGTTGGGCGCGTACACGATCGCGGCCTTCGTGATGCCCTTGGGCATGGCACCCTGGACGATGCCCGGCCCGACGTCGAACCCCGCCTCGGACAGCGTGCCTTCGACCTCGTTGGCCGCGGACGCGTTCCCGACATCGAGCACCTCGACGGTCGTGTTCGCCGGCGAGGGGGGCGTGATGGGTAGGGTGCTCCCGAGCGATGGCAGCGGCGTGTCGTTCCGGATCGCGGCGAAGAGCTTCTTGTCCGCCGGGTCCATCTTCACGACATCGAGGCCGTCGACCACGGCGTTCGTTCCCGAGACCGACCGGAACTGCACAGCGCCGGTGCTGATCCCGCGCATCTGGCCGACCAGGTAGACGAGATCACCGGGCAGGAACCCCGAATCTCGGCGCAGGCTCGACAACACGGGGCCGACAAGACCCGGAGCCTTCGCGATCTCGTTCGGCTGCAGCATCTGGTTGATCAGCGCCCGCATGAACTGCTGTTGCCGACCGATACGGGCGAAGTCGGGGATCGGGCTACAGGGAAGGTTGTGCCGCGCGCGCACGTAGGCCAGCGCTTGCGTGCCGTCGAGGTGGTGGCAGCCGGGGAGCACGTCGAGCCCCGTGTACGGGTCCGCGACGTGTCCCACCTCGCTGTAGCGGATGTACACGATGTTTCCGGACGCGTCGACGGCCTCGAGATCCCCCGGAGTGTTCACGTAGTAGGACGGGATGCACATGTCGACACCGCCGAGCTTGTCCACCGCCTGCTGGAACCCGTTGAGATCGACGTAGAGGTAGTGATCGACCGGGATGTGGGTGAGCGAAAAGATCGTCTTGGCCATGAGCTGCGGCCCGCCGTGCTCCGCACCGCCTTCGAAGGCCGAGTTGATCTTGTCCGTGCCGTGCCCAGGGATATCGACCCAAAGGTCACGCGGGAACGACAGGACGACGGTCTTGCTCGTGTCGGGATCGAGGTGCACCAGCATGATCGTGTCGGCGCGCGTCGACCCCCCCAGATCCTGGTTCGTGCCGAACTCCCCCTGCTGACCGCTTGACAGCCCGCTCCGCGAGTCCGAGCCCAACAGCAGGATGTTGCACGGCGTCGTACAAGCTCCAGACGTCGGCGGCGGCGGGTGCTTATGCCCGGAAACGGCTGTGAACCCCGTGTCGACGCCGACCTTGCGCAGCGTGTACCAACGCGCGGCGAACGCGCCCATCCCGAGCCCGCCGATGATCGCGAGGGACGCGGTCACCGCGATCAGCGCGCGCATCACCCTGTCGCTTCGAGAGGTGGCCACGTCGCAAGCCTACGGGGCGCGCTGCGCCGCAGGGACGGCGCGGCTGTGGCGTTCCCGTTGCGGTTCCGTGGCACCACCCGCTCCCTCGTGGGATGATGCCGCGCCGAGCCCACCGCAAGGTCCAGCTCAAACGGAGGAGTCCACCCGAGATGATCACCGAGCCCGTCGACGTCTTGCTGGTCGGCCTCACCGATGGCGAGGCCGCGACGATCCTGGACGACGACGGCTTCACCGCGACCAGCGTCCGAACCCTCGACGAGGTGCATGACACGACGAACGCCGGGCGCGGTCGTCCTCGCGCTCGAGGGCGATGGGCCGCTCGACGCGCTCCGCCGCGCCCGTACCCTCGCGCCCGACGCCGCGATCGTGGTCGTGAGCGACGACGCGCACGCCGCCGACGCCACCGTCGCGCTCCATGCGGGCGCCGAGGACCAACTCCTACGCGACGCGACGCTGCCGACCCTGCTGCCGCGCGCGGTCCGCTACGCCGTGGGGATGCGCCGGGTCCGACAAGAGCTCGCCACGAAGGACGAGGCGACCGAGCTGCCGAACCTCCGAGGGTTCGCCGCGATCGCCGAGCACCACGTGCGGATGGCCGACCGGCTGAACGAGCCGGTCGTGTTCGTGTTCGTGCGGCTCGAGGATCACGACCGGATCCTGCGCGAGGAGGGTCCCGACGCCGCCGATACGCTCGCGCGCGACGCCGCCGAGGTGATCCTCGAGGCGGTCCGCGACGCCGACCTGCCGGCTCGCATCGCGCCCGACACGATCTGCGTGCTCCTCACCGGCGCGGCCGACGGCGCCGAGAGCCTCGTCCTGTCCCGGCTCGTCGAGGCGATCGCGACCCACGACACCCGGCGCGACGCACCGCGCGCGCTCTCGCTCGGCGTCGGTACGGCGCGCTACGAGCCCGGCTCCGGCACGACGCTCGCCGACATCTTGAGCGGCGCCGTGCGCGGCCTCACGAGCAACCGCGCCAGCTGAGCCGGGCGCCCCTGTTGGCGCGAACCCCTAGGGTAGGAACGTGACCGCCCCACCGATCGTCTTGGTTCCCGGGTTCTGGCTCGGCGCGTGGGCCTGGGACGACGTGGCGACGGCGCTTCGCGCCGACGGGCACAACGTCTCGGCGCTCACACTCCCCGGATTGGAGTCCGCCGCCGCCGACCGCGCGTCGGTCACGCTGGCCGACCACGTCGAGGCGATCTGCGACGCCGTGCGCGCAGCCGAGGACCCCGTCGTGCTCGCCGTCCACAGCGGGGCGGGCGGCGCCGGGTACGCCGCGAGCGATCGCGTCCCCGAGCGGATCGCGGCGATGGTGTACGTGGACTCGGGACCCGCGACCGGCGCGCTCGACCCCGAGCTCACGGGGGACGAGCTCCCGCTCCCGTCGCCGGACGCGCTCGCCGCCGAGGAGAACCTCGACGGGCTCTCCGACGAGCAGCTCGAGACCTTCCGGCTCCGCGCGGTACCCGAGCCGGGCGCGATCCTCCGCGACACGCCGTCGCTCACGAACGACGCGCGCCTTGACGTGCCAAGCACCGTGATCTGCACCGGGTTCTCCTCGGAGCAGGTGAAGGACGCTGTCTCGGAGGGGTACGCGTGGCTCGGCGGCTTCGCCGAGCTGCGGAACGTCACCTGGGTCGACCTGCCGACGAGCCACTGGCCGATGTGGTCACGGCCGCGCGAGCTCGCAGCCGTCCTGTCCGACGTCGCGCGAGCCGCCGTCAGGCCTGAAGCATCTGCGTGAGCACGAGGTTCAGCACGCCTCCGGCGCGCATGTACGCCACCTCGGCGTCGCCGTCCACGCGCACCGTCACGGGGAACGTCACGTTCGTGCCGTCCGCGCGCGCCGCCTCCACCGTGACGGTCTGCCCAGGGACGACGTCACCGTGAAGGCCCCGGACCGCGTACGTCTCGGTGCCGTCGAGGCCGAGCGATGCCGCCGAGTCACCGTCCGCGAACTGCAACGGCACGATCCCCATCCCGACCAGGTTCGACCGGTGGATCCGCTCGTACGTCTCGGCGATGACGAACCGCACGCCGAGCAATAACGGTCCCTTCGCCGCCCAGTCGCGGCTCGACCCGCTCCCGTACTCCTTGCCGGCGATCACCGCGAGCGGGATGCCCTCGTCGCGGTACCGCTCGGCCGCGTCGAAGACCGACGTCACCTCGCCGTCGGGCAGGTGGGTCGTCCACGATCCCTCCGTCCCCGGCGCGAGCTCGTTGCGCAACCGGATGTTCGCGAAGGTGCCGCGCATCATCACGTGATGGTTCCCGCGCCGCGACCCGTACGAGTTGAAGTCGCGCGGCTCGACCCCGTGCTCGGTGAGGTACCTCCCGGCCGGTGAGTCCCGCTTGATCGCGCCGGCCGGCGAGATGTGATCGGTGGTGATCGAGTCGCCGACCTTCACCAGGATCCGGGCCTCCTCGATATCGCCGTAGCTCCGGGGGGCGAGCTCGTGGAAGAACGGCGGCTCCTGGACGTAGGTCGACGACCCATCCCAGGCGTAGGACGAACCGCTCGGGATGTCGAGCGCACGCCACCGGTCGTCGCCTTCGAAGATCCGCCCGTACTCGTCGGAGAACTGCTCCGAGGTGATCGCCGCGCCGACGGCCTCGACGATCTCCTCCGGCGCGGGCCAGAGATCACGGAGGTGGACGGGTCCGTCCGGCCCCGTGGCGATCGGCTCGGTGGTCAGGTCGACGTCCACGCGCCCGGCCAGCGCGTACGCGACCACGAGCGGCGGCGATGCGAGGTAGGACGCACGTACCTGTGGGTGGATGCGCCCTTCGAAGTTGCGGTTGCCCGACAGCACCGCGACCACGCTGAGGTCGCCCTCGTCCACGGCGGAGGCCACCTCCTCGATCAGCGGCCCGGAGTTGCCGATGCACGTCGTACAGCCGTACCCGACGAGCCCGAACCCGAGTTTCTCGAGGTAGGGCGTGAGACCGGCACGATCGAGGTAGTCGGTGACGACGCGCGAGCCCGGCGCGAGCGAGGTCTTGACCCACGGCCGGACCTGGACGCCGGCCTCCACGGCACGTTTCGCGAGCAGTCCCGCCGCGACCATCACCGAGGGGTTCGAGGTGTTCGTGCACGAGGTGATCGCGGCGATCACGACGGAGCCATCCCGAAGGGTCATCCCGTCGGTCTCGACCTCCGCATCGGAAAGGTCGTCACCACCGGGGAGCCGGTCCTCCCGCACCGTGCCGCCCTCGGCCATGAACGCGCCGATCTCCTTAGCCTTCGGGTCGGGATCGCGTGCTCGTGGAAGGCCGCGACGAACGACTGCCACACGTCGGGCAACGAGACGCGGTCCTGCGGCCGCTTCGGTCCCGCGAGCGACGGTTCGATCGTGCCGAGGTCCAGCTCGAGGAGCTCGCTGAAGGTCGCCTCCGGTGCGCCGTCCACCCGGAACAGGCCCTGCTCCTTCGCGTAGCGCTCGGTCCGGTCGGCGGCGTCACCACGTCCGGTGAACCGCAGGTACGCGAGCGTCTGCTCGTCGATCGGGAAGTACGCGCTGGTCGCCCCGTACTCGGGGCACATGTTGGACAGCGTGGCCCGGTCGGCGACCGCCAACGCCGACAACCCGTCGCCGGTGAACTCGACGAAGCGCCCGACCACACCGTGGGCACGGAGCATCTGCGTCAGCGTCAGCACGAGGTCCGTCGCGGTCGTCCCGGACGGCATCGAGCCGGTCAATCGGACGCCGACGACGATCGGCTGCGGCAGCGCGATGGGCTGACCCAGCATCGCCGCTTCGGCCTCGATCCCGCCGACGCCCCAGCCGAGCACCCCGAGGCCGTTGATCATCGTGGTGTGCGAGTCGGTCCCGACGACCGTGTCGGGGAACGCCATGCCGTCGCGCACGGCGACGACCTGGCCGAGGTGCTCGAGGTTCACCTGGTGCACGATCCCGGCGCCCGGGGGCACGACGCGGACGTTGTCGAACGCCTGTTGCGCCCACCGGAGGAACCGGTACCGCTCCCCGTTGCGCTGATACTCGAAGTCGATGTTGGCCTCATAGGCCTCGGCTGTGCGGAACAGGTCGACCTGCACCGAGTGGTCGATCACGAGGTCGACCGGTACGAGGGGGTTGACCCTGTCGGGATCGCCCCCCGCCCGCTCGACGGCGCTCCGCATCGCGGCGAGGTCCACGACCGCCGGCACGCCCGTGAAGTCCTGCATCAGCACCCGACCGGGCATGAAGGCGATGTCCCTCGCGGGGCCGGGCCATGCGGCGAGGGCCGTCACGTCGTCATCGGACACATCGCGCGACCCGGCGCGACGCAGGAGGTTCTCGAGCAAGATCCGGACGGTGTTCGGGAGGCGCTCGACGTCGCCGATCCCCTGCTCGGCGAGCCAGCCGAGCCGGGCGAACCCGAGCTCCCCGTCGGCGACGCTGATGCGTCCGCGCGCGCCGTCGAACATCGTCGTCATGGGCGTCCTTCCCGATGGTGTGGTTGCTTCCATCCTCCCACGGGGCGGTGGCGACCCGTCAGGCGGACGGCGGTGAGGCGGCGTCGTGCGCGGCGAGCGCCTCCTTGTGTTGCATCCGCGCCGCGCGACGCAGCTTGGCGGCGTGCTGGCGGCGCCGCTCGATCTCGGTCTCGACCGCGATCGGGGGGACCGGACGCGGCCGGCCGTCATCATCGAGCGCCACGAACACGAAGTACGCGGTAGCCGCGTGGACGCTCCGACCGGAGATCGGGTTCTCGGCCTCCACCCGGACACCGCACTCCAATGAGGTGGTCCCGACGTCGTTCACCGAGGCGCGCAGCGACACCACATCGCCGACGTGCACGGGCGCCAAGAAGGAGACCTCGTCGACGCTGACGGTGACGCAGAGCCCCTCGGCATGCCGGATCGCCGCCAGGGCGGCGGCGGTGTCGGCCAGCCGCATGACCACCCCGCCGTGCACGTTGCCCGCCACGTTGGCGTCGGTGATCTCCATCAGCTGGGTCAGCGTGACGTGCGACGCGCTGACCGGCTTGGGCTCGGCGCCGGTGGTCACGGGCCGCATCCTACGCGGGATGTCATAGGCGCCGGGGCGCGGTACTTTGGATCGGCAAAACGTTTTGAGCGCGGCCGGGCGCACCTCCGGGAAACCCCCCTTCGCAGTTCCTCCCGGTACCCTCCCGCGCCCGGTCGCGCTCAACTCGCTTCCCCTGGTCGCTTCGTCGCTCCTGGTCGCTTCGCTCGGGCCGCCGGTTCCGGCCGATACCATCGCCACGATGCGCCTCTTCCTCCTCGCGACCCTGCTGATCTTGACCGCAACGGCCTGCGGCGGAGGCGACAACCCCTCCTCGAGCACCGCGACATCGCCGCTTCCCTCCCCCGCCCCGACGTCGTTGCCCGCCGGGCTGCCGTCATCGTTCGGTGACGACGTCGGCCCGGGCGACGTGCCCGCCGCCGCGCTGATCCCCGTGAAGGCGGAGGCGACGGGCAGATGGCACGCGACCACCTCGGCGGGCGACGCGATCGTCGTCGCCTGGGAGATGCCCGGCCCCGACCCCTTCCGGCTGGACCGGGGGATCGCCGTGTGGCGCCGGTTCGATGACGGCGGTGCTCCGTGGCGCCCCGTGTGGGGGCACGCCTACCCGGCCGGCCGCTCCCCGCTCCAGAACCTCACCGCGCAGATCGCCGACGTGACCGGTGACGGCTCGGACGACGCCGTGATCCTCGCCGAGACCGGCGGCTCGGGGTCGTGCGGATCGACGTCCGTCGTAGACATCGCCACCGCCGCACCGGCGTACCGATCAGAGGGGTGCGACCGAACGGTGGATCCGAGTGTGGATCCGGCGGGCTTGACCTTGCGGGAAGCGGTCTATCGCCCGGGGGACGCCCATTGCTGTCCGAGCAAGGTCCGCACGACCGTGCTGGTCGACGCCGACGGGACCTGGCGAATCGCCAGCGTCGACACCACCACGCCGTAGCACCTCACCGGAGGTGTCGGGGGTCGGACGTAGTATCCGCCCGTATGGCGCGCATCTTCGTCGAGGGCTGGTCCCCGGAGTACGGCGCGCCCCTCGACGCTGCCGAACTCGCCCCCGCCGAGGGCTCCGTCGACGACACGGTCGAGACCGAGGACTGGCGCCCGCGCGACGGGATCGACGATGGCTGCGAGCGGATCGCCTTCGTCGACGGTGTTCGCAGGATCGATGCGCGGCTGACGGTCGACGACCCGGTCGCCGGCCCGGTCCCGGGCATCTGCGGCACGGTCGCGATCGGCGCGGTCCTGTGGGACCGGCGGGCGGTCCGCTCGGAGGTCGCGTCCGAGCACGTGCAACGGTGGGCCGTGCTGGCCGGCGGTCGCGAGGAACTGTTCCCCGTGGTGGACCTGACGCCGCCGTTCGAGACGATGACGATCGCGAGCCGCGACGGCGACGCGCTGGTGCACGCGCTGCAGTCGAGGATGCGTGCGGCCGAGGCCTCGCTCGCCACGTCGCTCGCCGACGATCGATGTGTCTTCGCCGACGGCCCGCTGAACGAGCTCGGCCCGCACGAGGTCGTCGGCGTCGTGAAGAGCCACCGCGTGACCTACCTCGAGCCGGCGCGCAACCGGGTGATCGCGGCGCTCGGGCCGGGCCAGCGCACACCGCTGTTCGCGATCAAGGACTACGGGAGGTACTCCTGGTACGTGCGCCTCGCCTCGATCGACGACGGCCACGCCTGGAGCGGGCTCGTGCGGTGCGAGGCGTCGGCGCACCTGCCGTTCGCAACGGTCACGACGATCGCCGACCGCGCGGCGGCCATCCTGCCGCTCGTGGCGTCCCAGGCGCACCTCGACCCACGGGCGCCGCAGAACCTCGTGCCGATCGGCGCGCTCGAGCGCCTGCTCCGTCATCGGATGGGCGACCCCGGGCTCGTGTACCGCGCGCTGCGCGCCGCGGTGGCCGACCGGAGAGCGTCGTGAGCGACGAACAGGTCGGGCGGGTGCTCGGATCGGAGCACACGAGCACCGCCACGTTCCGGGTGGTGGTCGACGACGACCAATTCCTGCAGCTCGACGACCTGGTCGTCGTCCGCACGGAGGTCCCGAAGGCCGGCGAGGTGCGGACGTACGGGGTCGTGACCGAGGCGGAGGCGATCTACGAGGGCGCGCGCTACGAGTCCGACACGCACCGCATCGCGGAGCTCGGGATCATGCCGGCGCAGAAGGTGCGGTCCGCCACCGTCGCCGTCACACGGGTCGACCCGGAGGTCTGGGTCTCCGCGGACCCCGGCGAACCGGTGGATCGCGCCACCGGTGAAGAACGCAGCCGCGCGCTGTACACCGACCAGATGGAGCGGCCGCTGCCGGTCGGGCTCGGCCGCGACGGCGCCCCGGTGCATGTCGACCTCGACTTCTTCGACGGGCGCAAGGGCGGCCACATGTCGATCGCCGGTATCTCCGGCGTCGCGACGAAGACCTCGTTCGCGTTGTTCTTCCTGCGCGTGCTGACCGCCTCGCCCGACGTGGTCGGCGAGAGTCGCCGCGAACCTGCGGGTGCTCGTGTTCAACGTGAAGGGCGAGGACCTCCTGTGGCTCGACAAGCCGAACTCGCGGTTCCCGGGCGCCGACGGCGCGGCCGAGGGCTGGGCGGCGATCGGCGTCGCGCCGGCGCCGTTCCCGAGCGTGCGTTTCTGGGCGCCCCCGCGACGGGGTGTCGCGGATCTGATCCCCGACACCGGCGGTCGTCTCGAGGGGATCGACGTGTTCGCGTGGACGCCTCGGGAGTTCATCGACCTCGGCCTGCTCGAGTTCTGCTTCACCGACGCGAACGACGCGAAGAACCAGCTGCCGTTCATCCGGGAGCGCGTCCAGCAGCAGCTCCAGCGGTTCGCCGTCGACGTTGAAGGCAGGCCGGGCGCGGTCACGCTGCGCGATCCGCGCGACCAGCCCGATGGGCGCTGGCACGGTCCGATCCCTGCGAGCCAGGCCGGCCCGATCGTCACCGACCTCGCCTCCCTGGTGGCGGAGCTCGAGACGGTCCTGGACCCCGACGACGGCGAGCCCGATTCCGCGTGGACCGGTCGCGTGCAGCTCTCGACGGTCTCGGCGTTCCTGCGACGGCTGCACGCGGCCTCGGCGCGGCTCGGCCACCTCGTGCGCGCCGGCGCCTCGACCCGGATCGACCGCGACGCGGCGAACGTGACGGTGGTGGCGATCCAGTCGCTGCACGAGCAGGCGCAGCGGTTCGTCGTCGGCGCCCTGTTGAAGGAGACCTTCCAACAGAAGGAGGCGACCGGACAGCGGCTCCCGCTGTCGGTGATCGTGCTCGACGAACTGAACAAGTACGCGCCCCGCGAGGGCACGAGCCCGCTGAAGGACATGCTGATCGACATCGCGCAGCGTGGCCGGTCCCTCGGGGTCCTGTTGGTCGGTGCCCAGCAGAGCGCCAGCCGGGTGGCGCCCGAGGTCCTCGAGAACGCGTCGATCCGGGTCAGCGGCCGGCTCGATGCGGCGGAGGCCGAACGCGCGGAGTACGGCTGGATGCTCCCGTCCACCCGGGCTCGCGCGCGGCTGCTCAAGCCCGGCACGATGGTCGTGAGCCAGCCCGCGGTGCCCGTCCCGCTCGTCGTCACCTTCCCGTTCCCGCCGTGGGCGACGCGGCGGGAGGAGGTGGCCACGGACGGCGAGGACCCGTTCGCGGGCCTGTAGCGTCCCGCCGATGCGGATCCTCCACACCGCCGACTGGCACGTCGGGCGTCGTCTCGGGCGTCACGATCGCATCGCGGAGATGCGCGAGGCGCTCGAGGAGGTCGCACGGATCGCCGACGAGGAGCGGGTCGATCTCGTGCTCGTCGCGGGCGACGTGTTCGATCGCGCGGCTCCCCCGGTCGAGTCGTTGTCGCTCGGGCTCTCGGCGCTCCTGCGGCTGGCCCGCGGCCGGCCGGTGGTCGTCGTCGCGGGCAACCACGACGCCCCGGAGCTGTTCGATGCGCTCGCGCCGCTCCTGCGGGACCGCGGCGTCCACGTGATCGGCCGGATCAAGGCCCCCGACGCCGGCGCGCTGCTCGGCCCGGAGGACCTGGGCGTCCCGGCGGTCGTCGCCGGCTTCCCGTTCCTGCGCGAGGGACGCGTGATCGATTTCATGGCCGAGACCGGCCGCTGGTACGGCGCCTACGCGCAGAAGATCGCCGCGATCACCGACGCGTACAACGCCGCGCTCGTCCAGCGCGCAGGTACCGACCTCGTCCCGATCCTGGTCGCGCACTTCATGGTGAACGGCGTGCGCGTCTCGCGGAGCGAACGCGAACTGCACATCGGCGACGCCTACACCGCCACCGCGCAGGCGATCCCCGCGGGACCGCAGTACGTGGCGCTCGGTCACATCCACGCGCCGCAGCCGGTGCCGGGCGCGCCGGTGCCCGCCGCCTACGCGGGATCGTTGCTCGCGCTGGACTTCGGCGAGGCGGGCGAGGACAAGCGCGTCGTCGTCGTCGACGTCGAGCCCGGCCGGCTGGCGACCCTCCGGTCGATCCCGATCCATGCCGGCCGGCCGCTCGAACAGGTCCGCGGCACCTGGGACGAGATCGCCGCACGGGCCGACGATCTCGCCGACCGGTACCTCGACCTGACGGTCGCGGTAGGCGGCCCTGATCCGGAGTTGGGTCGGCGCGCAGCGGCCCTGTTCCCCTACCTGGTGCGGGTGCGCGCCGAGCGGCCGGCGCAGCTGCGGCGGGAGCGGTCGCCGGAGTCGCGGCCCCCCGACGACGAGCTGTACGCCGCGTTCGTGCGGGCGACGACGGGCGAGGACGCCCCGGCGGGGCTCATCCAGCTCTTCCGCGACACGATGGAGGAGGTCGCCGATGCGACCGCGTGAGCTCACGATCCGCGGGTTCCGCTCCTACCGCGACGAGGCCACGTTCGACCTGCGCGACCGCCACCTCGTCGGGATCGTGGGTCCGATCGGAGCCGGCAAGTCGACGATCCTGGACGCGATCGCGTTCGCTTTGTTCGGCAAGACGCCGCGCGTCCAACGAGAGACACGGAGCCTCATCAATCAGCTCGCGGACGCCGCCCACGTGCAGCTCGTCTTCGAGGTGGACGGCCAGACCTGGCGAGTGACCCGGGTCCTGAAGCGCAAGGGCCAGGGCCAGGTGCAGCTGGTGCGCCTCGAGGCCGACGACCCCGACGCCGCGCACGAGGAGGTCGTGCTGCAGGAGCGACCGGTCCGAGACCGCATCGAGCAGTTGCTGGGGATGGACTTCGACACCTTCGGGCGATCGGTCCTGCTCGCCCAGAATCGGTTCGCCGAGTTCCTGCTCGCCGCGGATACCCCGCGGAACGCGGTACTCAAGGGCGTCTTCGGGTACGAGCGGTTCGACGCGGCGCTCGTCGCCACGCGGGAGCGGGTGGCCCGCGCCGAGGCGACCGTCGAGGCGCTCGATGCCGACGGCGCGCGCCTGTTGCAGGCTCGCGCAGAGCTCGACGCGGCGCGGAGCGTGGCGGCCGAAGCCACGGCGCGCCGCGACTCCGTCGTCGCGCTCCGGCCGCAGATCGACGCGCTCGATGCCGAGATCGCGGCCGCGGGCGGGCGAGCAGAACGCGCCGCGCACGACCTCGCGCTCGTGCGACGCGTCGCCGCGACCCTTCCCGACGAGCGCGCGATCGACGAGGTGCTCCTCGCGGCCTCGATCGCCGATCGCGACGTGGCGGCGGCGACGGATGCGGCCGCCGCCGCCGCCGAGGCTCGCCGCGACGCCGATGCTGCCCGCGATGTCGCCGCCGAACGGATCGGCGACCTCACCGCGTTCGCCGACCTTGTCGCCCAGATGCACGCGCAGGCCGCCGCGGTCACCGCCGCCGAGGGAGCACTCGAACGGGCGGCGGCGGCGGCGAACGCTGCAGACGACGCCGTGGTCCGCACGAGCGC
This sequence comes from uncultured Actinomycetes bacterium, assembly GCA_963799625.1. Taxonomy (GTDB): domain Bacteria; phylum Actinomycetota; class UBA4738; order UBA4738; family HRBIN12; genus AC-51. The sequence continues at coordinate 327,015 of CAWCXU010000002.1, forward strand.
CGACCATGACGCAGCCGACGAGCGGGCGGGCGTTGCGGCGTCGGGGCTCGCGGAAGCCGCCGACGGGCTCACGGCCGCCGACGATGCGTTGCACGAGGCTCGCCACGCCGAGATGGCCACCACCCTTCGCCGCACGCTCGTCGTCGGCGAGCCCTGCCCCGTGTGCGCCCAGCCGATCGCGACGAAGCCGCGGGCGGCCAGGGCCGCGAGCATCACGCAGGCCGAGCGGGCTCGCGCCAGCGCGGCGGGCCGCCTCGACAAGGCCGCCCGGGCACAGGAGCGCGCGGCGTCCGCGGCGGCGACCGCCGGCGCGCACGCCGAAGCCGCCCTCGCGGAGCGGGATCGGACCGCCGCCGCGAGCACGGATGCCGATGCGGCGGCCCGGGCGGCCGAGGCGGCGCTCGCGGCGACCCAGAGCGCCCTCGTCGATCAACTCGGCGAGGGCGATCCGGCCGCCCTGCTCGACGAGCGACAGGTCGAGCTCCGCGACGCCGACGCCGCCGCGCGCGCGGCCGCGGCCGCGGAACGCGATGCCCGTGACGGGGTGGATGCCGCGAACCGCACCGCCAAACGGGCGGCCGACGCCGTGAGCACGGTGCGCGAGCGGTTGGCCGCGGCGTGGGGCGCGCTCGGCGCCGAGACGCCCGAGGCACCGATCGACGAGGCGACGGCGCTGCTGCGCACCACCCTGAACGAGCGCGCCGACACCGCGGGTACCGAACACGACGCCGCCGCCGAGGCTGCCGACGCGGGTCGCCGCGACCGGATCTCGGCGCTGGTGTCCGCCGGGCTCGAGCCCGACGTGGACGTCGGCGCGGTCGTCATGGAGGCGGAAGTGCGCGCCGCGCATGCGGTCGAGCGCGTCGACGGGCTCGAACGAACGCTGGCGGCCGGCGCCGACCTGGGCGAACGGCTCGACGCCGCCCGGTCCGACCTCGCGCTCACCCGGCGCCTGCGTGACGATCTGCAACCCTCACGGTTCCTCGCCTGGCTCCTCGGTGAAGAGCGCGCCGCGCTCGCCGAGCTCGCGAGCGTCCACCTCGAGGCGCTCACCGACGGCGATTTCCGCTTCACCGATGACGAGGACTTCCACATCGTCGACGTGAACGCGGGCGGCACGGTCCGCGGGCCCGATTCGTTGTCGGGTGGGGAGACGTTCCTCGCCTCGCTCGCGCTGGCGCTCGCGCTCGCCGAGATGGTCACCCGAGGCGGGAGCCGCCTCGACTCCTTCTTCCTGGACGAGGGGTTCGGCAGCCTCGACCCCGAGCACATCGAGCTCGCGATGCAGGGGGTCGAGCACCTCGTGAACGGCGCCGACCGCCTGGTGTTGCTCGTGTCGCACGTCGAGCAGATGCATGCGCTGATCGAAGATCTGATCGTGCTCGACAAGGACGACGCCACCGCATCGTCGCGGATCGTGTCCGGAGCTCGCCCCGCGTAGTCCCGCCGACGGGGGACGACCTTGGTCGGTCGAAGGGGAAACGCCGTAGGTCGTCCGACCACTGAATCTCCTGCAGGGTCCTGCCGATAACCACTCACGGAGACCAGCTCGAACCGACCGGTGGGGGTCGGGTGGAGCACCGGATCGGGTGGCAGGAAGCAGCGAGGGCGCGAGATGATCGCTTCGTTGAAGAGCTACAGCCGCATCGCGCGGATCCTGCTCGGGGTCCTCGGCGGGCTGCTGATCATCGGGATCATCGGGTCCCTGCTGATGGGCGTGCGCGCGAAGCGCAACGCCGAGGACATGGTGGTCTCGCAAGCGCGCGCGATCGCCGACAGCTCACTGTCGTTGCTGTTCACCCCGAGCGATCTCACCGCTCCGGTCAGCAGCACCCGTGCGACCGAGCTCTCGTCGCAGATCAAGACCGTCGTGACCGACCCGAGCGACTTCGACAAGGTGACGATGTACTCGCCCGAGGGCACGGTCCTGTACTCGACCGACACCGGCCAGATCGGCAACGAGCTCCCCGGCGAGAAGGACCAGATCAAGGAAGCGCTCAAGGACACGCCGCAGGTCGGCCTGTACCAGGGAACGGTCTCGATCATGCTGCCGTTCCAGTTCCGCTCGGGGGTCGGCGCGCCCGCCGCGGTCGAGCTCACGCGCTCCGACGCCCCGATCGCGAGCGCCGACAACCCATGGAACACGAACGCGATCTTCTTGTTCGCGATGCTGTTCGTGCTCGGGCTCGCCGTCTTCGGGGTCGCGCGGCTCCTGCAGATGGTTGCCGCGCAGCCGGCCGTGGGCGACCTGCCCCGCGCGACGGCCGCGCCCGCGCCGCCCGTGTCGAGGCCGTCGCCACAGCCTGGCCTCCGCGAGGAGGGCGACGCGCGCCGCAAGGCGGAGGATCGCGCGACCGCCGCCGAGGAGCGCCTCGCGCTCCTGCAGGACCAATACCGGAAGTCGCTCGAAGAGCTGCAGAATTACCGCGAGCTCGCTCGTGAGCCGCGCGCGGCGGGCGACCCCGAGCTGGAGGAGCGGGCGCTCCGCGCCGAGGGTCAGGTTCGCACGCTCGAACAGCGCGTCGACACGCTCGACACCGAGCGTGGCAAGCTCAGCGAGCAGCTCCGCGATGCGTTGCGCGTGCCGGTCGACGCCGACGCCGGTCGTGTCGCGGCGCTCGAATCCGAGGCGTCGGAGCTGCGTGCCGAACTCGAGCTCGCTCGGATCGAGCTTCGTGAGGCGATCACGCACGCCGACCGGGCGGGAACGACCGACGACGCCGACCTGCGCGTCGCCGCGCTCGAGTCCGAGGCCGCGGAGCTGCGCGACGAGCTCGAGCTCGCCAAGACCGAGCTTCGCGAGGCGATCGTCCGCGCCGAGCGGCCCGACGTAGCCACCGACGACGCCGAGCTGCACGGCGAGCTCGACGCGATGCACGTCGAACTCCTGCGCACCAAGGACGACCTCACCACGGCCAGCACGATCGCCGATCGCGCGCGCCGCGAGCTCGACGACGCGCGGACGGAGCTGCGGGCCCTGCGCAACGAGGAGCAGCGAGCGGCGATGCTCGAGGACGAGCTCCGTGCCGCGAAGGCCGAGCTCGAGAGCCGCCAGGCCTCCTACCGCGCCGACCTCGTGGAGCGCGAGGCCGATCTGGAGGAGAAGGTTCGCGACACCCGCGAGGCGTTCCAGCGCCAGCTCACCGACATGGAGGCCTCCTACCGGAGCCAGGTGCAACAGGCGGAGACACAGCTCGCCGACCGCATCTTGGAGGCGGAGGCGACGGCACGTCGAGCCGCCGCCGAGCTCGAGACCGCCCGCGTCGACCTCGACACGATGCGCGAGGACCTCGAGGCCGCGCGCGGTGAGGCGGAGAGCCGCGAGCAGCGCGTGCTCGAAGCCCACGAGGAGCTCCTCAAGGCGCGCCAGGAGACGAAGGACCTCGCGAAGGAGATCAAGGAGCGCTCCGCCACGGTCGCCCAGGCGCACAAGGAGGCCGAGGACGTCCGCCGGTCGCTCGCGGTGGCGCAGGCCGATCTCGCCCGGGCCGACGGCGCCGTCGACGACTCGCGCTCCGAGGTCGAGATGGAGCGCCAGCGCGCCGAGCAGGCCGACCAGATCGCCATCAGCGCGGCTCGTGAGCGCGACGAACTGCAGGAGCGGGTGGACAAGCTGATCCGCCAGCTCGACGACGCGGCCGCCGACAACCAGGAGATCAACCGGCGCCTGCAGGACTTCGAGGCGCGCCGCCAGCTCGAGCTCGCCGACGACCAGGGTCGCACGCAGATCGACGAGCTCCTGCGGGTCACGCAGGAGCGGCTCGCGGGTCAGACCGAGAAGCTGATCACGGCCGAGGACCGCGTCCGCGAGCTCGAAACCGAGATCACCTCGGCCAGCGAACGCGCCGATGTCGCCGAGGCCGAGATCCGGACCCACCAGATGTCCGATGCGCTGCGCGAGATGCGCGAGCAAGACGTCGCGACGACCCGCGACGCCGCGACCCAGCGCGAGGTGGCCGCCGCCACGTCGGCCGCGATCGATGCGGGCGGGCTCGAGGACCGCAGGTCCACGTCGCCGCTGCTGAAGGAGCTGTCGGTCGACGCGAAGCGCTCGCTCGCGAAGATCGACGGGATCACGAAGCTGCTCAAGCACAAGAAGGACGCGAAGGACCAGGCGCAGCTGATGAAGCAGCTCGCGACCCATACCCGCCGGCTCGACCACGCCGTGGCCGACATGGCCGATGCCGAGAAGCTCGTGAACGGCACGATCGAGTTGTCGATCAAGCGGTCGGATATGGAGGCGTTGATCAGCCGGGTGGTCGAGGAGTGCAGCGCCGACTCGGATCACGACATCCGGGTGGTCGCCGACCCGCTGAGGATCAGGCTCGATGCCCAGCGGACCGAGCGCATCGTGGGGGGCCTGCTGCAGATGGCCACCGAGCGCACGCAGAACGGCAAGACGATCATCGTCCGGGTGCAGCAGGCCGAGGGCGGAGCGCTCGTGTCGGTCGAGGATCCCGGGACGCCCTCCGAGGCGGCCGTCTCCCCGATCGTGCGCCGCTTCGCAGAGATCCAGGGCGGCTCGATCAAGGCCGAGGCGACCGAGGGAGGCACCGCGTTTCGCGTGTTCCTGCCCGACGGTGCCGGGACGGGCGCTTCGGCGCCGAAGCTGCAGATCACGGTCGACGAGGTCGAGGGGGAGCAGGGGGAGCAGGGGGAAGACGCCTGGGAAGCCGAGGCCGCGCACCAGGAGCTCGCGGCGGAGCTCCGTCGGTTCGCGCAGCTGCAGGGTGACGCGAAGGCGTAGGCGGAGGTTCGGTCAGGCGCGGCGCACGATCAACGCGTCGCCCTGACCGCCACCGCCGCAGATCGCGGCCGCGGCGAGCTCCGCGTCACGCCGGCGCATCTCGAGCGCCGCGGTCAGGACGATCCGGGCGCCGCTCGCGCCGATCGGGTGGCCGAGCGCCACCGCTCCCCCGTTCGGGTTCACGACCGCCTCGTCGACGCCGAGCATCCTCGTCGCATGGACGGCCACCCCCGCGAACGCCTCGTTGATCTCGAGCACGTCGAGGTCGCCGACCGTCGCACCGATCCGCTTCAGCGCCTTCTCCAGCGCGAGCGCCGGCACCGTGTGCAGCGAGGCGAACCGGTCGGCGGCCATCCCGTAAGCCTCGATCCGCGCCAAGGGAACGAGCCCGAGACGCCGCACGGCGTCCTGGCTCGCCACGACCACCGCGCAGGCGCCGTCGCTGATCTGGGAGGCGTTGCCGGCGGTGACGGTCCCGTCCTCGGAGAACGCAGGCGTGAGCGTCGCCAGCCGCTCCACCGTCGTGTCCGCCCGGATCCCTTCGTCGCGCGACACGGCCACCGGGTCACCCTTGCGCTGGGGAACGGAGACCGGGACGACCTCCTCGTCGAACCGGCCTGCCTCCCACGCGGCGGCGGCCCGAGCGTGCGATCGCGCGGCCCACGCGTCCTGCGCCCCGCGATCCACGCCGTACTCGCGGTTCATCGCGTCGGTGCCCTCGCCCATGTGGCGGTCGTCGAACGCGCACCACAACCCGTCGTGGATCATCGTGTCGAGCATCGGGCTGTTCCCGAGACGCTGGCCGTCGCGCGCCCGCGGGATCACGTAGGGCGCGTTCGTCATCGATTCCATCCCGCCGGCGACCGCGAGCTCGATCTCTCCGGCGCGGATCATCTGATCGGCGGTCGCGATCGCGGCGAGTCCCGACGGACACACCTTGTTGATCGTGATCGCGGGGATCTCGATCGGGATGCCTGCGGCGACGGCCGCCTGCCGGGCCGTGATCTGTCCCTGCCCGGCCTGCAGGACGTGGCCCATGATCGTGTACTCGACCTGGTCGGGCGCCACCCCGGCGCGCGCCAACGCGGCGGCGATCGCGGTGCTGCCCAGATCGACCGCTCGCATGGGCGCCAGCCCGCCGTGGAAACGGCCGATCGGCGTGCGGACGCCCGCGACGAGGTAGGACGCGGTCATGCTGCGAGTCTACGGCCGGCGCCGCCGCAAGCGTGCGTCAGAGACGGTTCGCGATCGCCTTCTCGATGACCTCGAGGATGTCGTCGCGGACGAGCTCGTCGCGCTCCAGCAATGCCTGGACGAGGGCCGTGTGCACGTCGCGGTTCTCGGCCAGGACCGCGGCCACCCGCTCGCGCTGAGCCGTGAGGATGTCCTCGACCTTCTGCTTGGTCTCGGTGTTCGCGAGGACCTTGCCGACGAGGTTCGACTTCGACAGCGGGCCGTCGGCGACGGCCTCGTAGCTGATCAACGAACCGGCCATCCCGAACGAGCCGACCATCTGCGCCGCGAGCCCCGTCGCGTGCGCGAGATCGGCGCCCGGGCCCGTCCCCGACTCGCCGAGGCAGAGCTCCTCGGCGGCGAGGCCGCCGAGCGAGATCGCGATGCCGCTCTCGATCTCCGAACGGGTGCGGGTCAGCCGCTCTTCCTCGTCGCTGTGGGCGAGCAGGCCGAGCGACCCTCGCCGCTTGATGATCGACAGCACCTCCAGACGCCGGCCCTTGCCGAGGAAGTACGCAACGGTCGCATGGCCGGCCTCGTGCGTGGCGACGGCTTCACGGTCGAAGTCCGTGTACGCGGTGGTCTGCTTGAGGCCGACCTCCTCGTCGAACTTGGCGTCCATCACGTCGCGCAGCCGCATCTCGCGCCGGCCGTCGCGCAGGGCGACGAGCAGCGCCTCGTCGAACAGGTGCTCGATCATCACCGGGGTGTAGCCGAACGTCTCGGACGCGACTCGATCGCGCTGGTCCTCGGTGTCGAGCTCGGCCTCATGGGCCTTGCGCGTCAGGAAGAAGTCGATCAGGTCGCGACGCTCGTGCTTCGTCGGGATGTCGAAGTACAGGCGGCGGTCGAAGCGCCCGGGCCGCAGGAGCGCCGCGTCGAGCGAGTCGCCCCGGTTGGTGGCCGCGATCAGCAGGATGTTGGAGTACTCCGCGCGCATCGGGGTCATCTGCCAGTTCGGCGGCAGGTAGCCGTTCACCCACGACTTGATCTTCGCCTTCATCCGGCGGCCCATGGGCGGCTGATCGAACGACTGCATCTGGATGAGCAGCTCGTTCACCATGTTGTTCGAGTCGCCGCCGCCGAAGAAGGCGGATCTCGTCCGCGACAGGTCCGTCGGCGCCGGGACGGCCGCAGCCCCGCCGCTGCGGGTCATGGCCACCGCGTCGATCTCCTCGATGAAGCCGATCGCGCCCCCTTCCTTGCGCGCCGCCTTCCGGAGCTTGCGGAAGAACGACCGGATCCGGAACGCCGACATGCCCTGCCACATGGACTGGAACGCCGGTGCCGGGATGAACAGGAACGGCACCCCCGCCTGTTTGGCCATCGCCTTGGCGAGGAAGGTCTTGCCGGTCCCGGGCGGGCCCTCGAACAGGATCCCGCGGCGCGGGGTGCCGCCGAGCTCCTCGCGGAACGTGGCGTAACCGAGGAAGACGTCGAGCGAGCGCATGACCTCGTCCACCTGGTTATCGAGGCCCTTGATCTCGGTGAGCCCGACGTCGACCTGCTCGGGATACACGGTGATGTGCGGGGACCGACCGTTCATCATCATCATGAGCGGCATCCCGATGATCGCCACGAGCATCACGAGCGGCGGGATGAAGAAGATCGCGTCGGAGCCGAAGTGCGGCATCCCGAGCGAGAAGCCCGAGGACCAGAGCCGGTACAAGAGGTAGTCGAACAGCGCGACGATGATGATCGCGCGCAGGACCTTCTTGAGCCGGGTGCGCTCGCGCTGACGGAAGACGTCGGCCCGGCCGTTGTGCACGAGCTGCGATCCGGCCAGCAACGCGTTCTCGGTGGTCCTTTCCTCGTTGCGCACGTGGGCTCCTCGCGCGTGTGGGCCGGTCGGGGCGCCGGCCGGGGTCGTCCGGGAGTCCCACGCTACATCGGACGCCCACTGCGACGCATCAGACTTCCGGCGGTGTCGCCGGCAGCGAACGCAGGGGGCCGAGCGTCGCGGTCGCCCCGCGCCTCCAGCCAGAACGTCTGGCAGAGCGTCTGGCCCGCAAACCGTCGTCTCCCGAGCCGCCGGACCCTGCGATAGGCTCCGCTGCCCATGGCCCGGACGAAGAAGCCGCCGATCGCGCAGCGCGACCGAGCCGTGATCGGCGCGTTGTTGCGCGACCTGCGGCGCGCGGCCGGCTACCGGTCGGTCGAGGCCGCCGCCGAGACGAAGGGTTGCCCCGCATCGCGTCAGACGATCTACCAGTACGAACGCGGTGCGATGAGCCCGTCGCTCCCCCAGTTCCTCGAGCTCGTGTCGTTCTTCGTGCTCGAGGCGCCACGGGGCACCGATGCGAAGCCGGACGCCGACCTGCGCGCCCACGGCGTGGCGGCGGTGACCCGTGCGCTCGACCTGCCCGCGTACCACGTCGCCACCGCGCGCGAGTTGATCGCGCGGATGCAGCCGGTCGCCGGGGCGAGGCGATGATCTCGCTCACCGACATCGACCATGTCGGGATCGCGGTCCCCGACCTCGACCAGGCCGTCGCCACCTACGAGCGGCTCCTGGGCGTCGCGCCAACGCACCGGGAGCGGGTCGAAGACCAGGGCGTCGAGGAGGTGCTCTTCGCGGTGGGCACCTCCTACATCCAGTTGCTCGGGGCGCTCGGCGCGGACACTCCGGTCGGCAGGTCGCTCGAGCGCCGCGGACCGGGCGTCCACCATGTCGCGTACCGGGTCGACGACGTCGCGGATGCGCTCGAGCACCTCCGCGCCGAGGGCGCGCGCCTGGTCGACGAGGCGCCGCGTCCCGGGTCGAGGAACACGCTGATCGCGTTCGTCCACCCGGCGTCGCTGGGCGGCGTGCTCGTGGAGCTCGTGCAGGAGCGCTAATGCCGCCAAACGTCACCCGGCCGTGCGCGTTCGTGTTCCTGCGCGCCGGCCACCGGGTGCTCGTCTCGGAGATGCACGATCCGGTCGAGGGCGTCTTCTACCGGCCGCCCGGCGGCGGGATCGAGTTCCGGGAGACGTCCGACCAGGCGGCCCGGCGCGAGCTCCTCGAGGAGCTCGGCGTGACGATCGATGCGCTCGCGCTCCTCGGGGTCCTTGAGGAGATCTTCACGCACAGGGGCCAGCCCTACCACGAGATCGACTTCGTGTACGAGGGATGGATCGATCCCGATGCGCTCGCGGCGCTGGACGGCGCTCGGATCGTCGAGAACGACGACGACATCGAGATCGCGCGCATGGTCGCGGTGGACGATCTGCGCGACGGACGCGTCGCGCCGCTGTACCCCGACGGCGTCGTCGACCTGCTGCGGCTGACGCGTTACGCCGCGCCCGTGCCGGGCTCGGCCGCGCCGACGAGACAGCTCACGTTGCCCTCGGGGAGCATCCCGTCGCCCATGAGTTGGTGCGCCTCGGGGATCTCGCCGTACGTGTACGTGTGGCCGAGTGTCGTGACCACCTTGCGCTCGCGCACGAGCTCGTTGAAGGCGAGCGCCTGCTCGTCGTTCATCAGGTGGGAGCCCTGGTAACGCTTCTGGAGGAACCAGAGGTAGCGCACGTCGATCACCGTGTCGTAGCCGGTCGTGCCGGCGCAGATCACGATCATCCCGCCGCGGTCGCAGACGAAGTTGGACGTCGGGATCGTGTCCTGACCCGGGTGGTCGAAGACGATCCGCGGGTTCACCTTCTCGCCGAGTGCATCCCAGAACGCCTTGCCGAAGGCCTTCGCGCCGTCGAGCCAGCCCTTCCAATCGGGCGAGTCCCACGCGGGCGGGACGCCCCAGTGGTCGAAGCCCTTGCGGTTGACGTAGCCCACGGCGCCCAGCTGCTTCGCGTACTCGCCCTTCTCGTCGGAGGAGACCACGGCGACGGCCCGGCCGCCCGCGTTGGTCACCAACTGGACCGCGAGTGACCCCAGTCCCCCGGCGCCGCCCCACACGAGCACCGGGTCGCCGGGCTGGACGGTGTTCGGCGGCCAGCCGAAGAGCATCCGGTACGCGGTGCCACCGGTGAGCGTCGGCGCGGCGGCTTCCTCCCACGTGAGGTGCTCGGCCTTGGGCATGCACTGGTGGTCCTGCACCTTCGTGAACTGGGCCATCGAGCCCCAGCACGTGTCGTAGCCCCAGACGCGGAAGGTACCGGCGAGCCCCGGGTCCTTGCCCGCGAGCACCCAGGGATCGTCCGGGTCCCACTGCCCCGGGTGCACCGTGACGTGGTCGCCGACCTGCACGTTCCTCACGTCGGCGCCGACCGCGTACACGATCCCGCTCGCGTCGGAGCCCACGATGTGGAAGTCGGTCGGCTCGTTCCACCGCGCCTGGGTCCTCGTGACGTCGACCGGGATGCCGCGCGCCGCCCAGACGTTGTTGAAGTTCACGCCGGCGGCCATCGTCGCGACGAGCACATCGCGCGGCCCGAGCTCCGGGACGTCGATCACCTCGTCGCGGATCGCGTCGCGCGGCTCGCCGTAGCTTTCGGGCCGCACCAGCATCGCGTGCATCTGCGGCGGCACCTCGCCGATAGGCGGCAGCGCACCGATGTCGTAGACGTCTTTGCCCATGGTCCTCACCCTTTTCGGATCGACCGAGACGGAACGGGAACGGGAACCCTAGCAATCGCCGTGGCGCCGCGGCGAGGATGCGATCAATCCGCGACGGCCGGGCCGAACGGCCCCGGATCCGCGCTCGGGCACACGTCGAGCCGCGGGCACCAGGTGCACCAACGGCCGGGCGTGAGCGTCGGCTCGCGCCCGGCCCGAAGCGATGCCGCCGAGCGCGCGGCGGCGATCACGCGATCGGCCGCGTGGAACAGCAGCTCTTCGTGGACGTCCTCGACCTGCCACGTGCCCCCTTCGAGGAAGAACGAGGCCACGCGATACGGCGGCACCCCGAATCGGAGGGTATGCAGGAGGGCGTACGCGCGGTTGTCCTCTGCGTGCTCGGGATAGGCGCCGCCGGTCTTCAGGTCGATCAACAGGCGCTGCGCCCGCATCGGTTGCATGCGGTCGGGGCGGCCGACCACCAGGTCGACCTTGCCCGACACGACGAGCGAGCCCCCGAGCAGCTCGGCCTTCATCGGGAGCTCGACCATCGGCGCGAGCTCGCGCCGGAGATCGCGCAGCGGCGGGAACGAGCCCTCGAACAACGCGGTGCGCCGGGCGACCTCCATCAACAGGTCGTCCTGTTCCGCGGTCGCGAGCTGACGCCAGTACTCCGCGAAGCGCTCCTCTCGGTCGGCGGTGCGGGTCGCGGCGATCGACGCGGCGTCGTGGGGCTCGAGCGCCTCGCGGGCGCCGACGACCACCTCGATCGCGCGGTGCTGAACCACGCCGAGGGCGGTGGCCCGGCTGTGGGCGAACGCCGGACCCTCGCCCGCGAGCTTGGACCAGAACGTGCCCTCGCACCGGTCGAGGTCGTTCAGGCGTTCCTTGCCGAGCCAGAGGAGGTCGTGGAGTTCCAGACCACGCGCGGCCTCCTCGATCCTGTCCCGCAGCCGCTGCGGCAGGTCGGCCGGGAAGACCGGGCGCTCGGTGCCGATCAGCTGGTCGAGCGTGCGCTGCTGCGGTTCGGTCAGCTGCATGCCAGCATGCTAGGAGTCGATGCCGACATCACGAGGGAACCCGGACGACATCGTGCGCGCCCTCGCCGACCCCGAGCGCGTGGCGATCGCGGGCGCCCTGGCGCGCGGCGCGCACACGGCCGACGAGCTCGCGGCCGAGCTCGACCTCGATCCGCGGCGGGTGATGGCGCAGCTCGGCAAGCTCACAGCCGCCGGGGTCGCCGCCGTCGCCGAGGACCGCCGCACGTACCACCTCGACATCGAGACGCTCCGCGCAGCCGCCGAGATCGTCGGCCCGCCGAGGGACGCGGGGCTCGCGCTCGGCGCGGCGACCGACGACGAGGAGCAGATCCTCAAGACGTTCTTCCGGAACGGACGGCTGACCGAGATCCCGATGAAGCGATCGAAGCGACGGATCGTGCTCGAGCGTGTCGCGCTCGAGTTCGAACCCGGTCGCCGCTACGACGAGAAGGAGGTGAACATGATCGTGGGCGCGTTCTTCACCGATCACGCCTCGTTGCGCCGCTACCTGGTCGACGAGGGGTTCCTCGACCGCGATCACGGCGAGTATTGGCGCACGGGCGGCCGGGTCGACGTCGACTGACCCTGCTAGGGTCGCCGGGTGCCGAAACGGTTCCTCGCGACCGTCGTCACCCTCCCCCTGCTCCTCGGACTGGTGACGATGGCGCCGACACACGCCATGCCCGGCGTCGGGCCGTGCGACCTGTCCCCCGCATCCGGCGAATCGGTCCCGCACCTGATGCGGCGACGGATCACCTGCGCGGTCGAGCGCTTCGGACCCGTCGGCGGCGGCGCGAAACGTGCGATCTGCATCGCCAAGCGAGAGAGCGGCCTGGACCCCACCGCCTCCTCGGCGACCGGGATGTACCTCGGGCTGTACCAGCAGGCGGCCTCGATGTGGCCCGATCGGTTCAAGCGATGGACGCGAAGGGTCTGGCAACTGTCGAAGAACGCGAAGAACGGGCGCTCGAACTCGATCGTGACGATCCGGATGGTGCACGCGGCCGGCGGCTGGAAAGACGCAGGCTGGCCCGTCAAGGACTGCTGAGCCTGGCCGCCACGCCTCGCTCCGCCTTGGCCCTCCGCCTTGGCCTGCGTCTTGGCCCCTAGACTCCGGGCATGGCCAAGACCGAGAAGCCTCTCACGGACGAGCGGACCGTCGAGGATCGGATCCAGGAGCTCAGGGAACGGCGCGAGGCGGCGCTGCAACCGGGCGGCCCCGACGCCGCCGCCAAGCAACACGACAAGGGCAAGCTCACCGCACGCGAACGACTCGACATCCTGATGGACGCGGGCTCGTTCGTGGAAACGGACCCCTTCACGGTGCACCGCTCGCACGATTTCGGGATGGACCAACGCAAGCCGCCCGGCGACGGGATCGTCGCCGGCTACGGCACGATCGACGGGCGCAAGGTCTTCGTCGCGTCGCAGGACTTCACGGTGTTCGGCGGTTCGATGGGCGAGGTCGTCGCCCAGAAGGTCTGCAAGGTGATGGACCTGGCGCTGCAGACCGGCGCGCCGTTCATCCAGATCAACGACTCCGGCGGCGCGCGGATCCAAGAGGGCGCGGCGTCGCTCGCCGGCTACGGCTACATCTTCGAGCGGAACGTCCGCGCGAGCGGCGTGATCCCGCAGATCAGCGTGATCATGGGTCCGTGCGCCGGCGGCGCCGTCTACTCCCCCGCGATCACCGACTTCACCTTCATGGTGAAGGAAACGTCGCACATGTTCATCACGGGCCCCGACGTGATCAAGACGGTGACCGGCGAGGACGTGACGATGGAGGCACTCGGCGGGGCGATGACGCACGCGACGCAGTCCGGCGTCGCCTCGTTCATCGGCGAGGACGACGAGGACGTGCTGCATGCGCGTGCGCTACCTGCTGTCGTTCCTGCCGTCGAACAACCTCGAGGACGCGCCGGCGTACGCCACGACCGACGATCCCGAACGGGTGACCGACGCGCTCACCCACCTCGTGCCCGATCGGGCCGCAGAGGCCTACGACATGCACGAGGTGATCCGGTACGTCGTGGACGAGGGCGAGTTCCTCGAGGTGTTCCCGTTGTGGGCGGCGAACATCGTCACGGGGTTCGCGCGCCTGGACGGCCGTAGCGTCGGCGTGATCGCGAATCAGCCGAAGGTGCTCGCGGGCACGCTCGACATCGACGCGAGCGAGAAGGCGAGCCGGTTCGTGCGGTTCTGTGACGCGTTCAACATCCCGATCCTCACCTTCGTCGACGTGCCGGGGTTCCTTCCGGGCACGACCCAGGAGTACAACGGGATCATCCGGCACGGCGCGAAGCTGCTCTACGCGTTCGCGGAGTCGACCGTGCCTCGGATGACGGTGATCACGCGCAAGGCCTACGGCGGCGCTTACCTCGTCATGAACTCGAAACACCTGCGCTCCGACGTGTCGTTCGCATGGCCGACCGCCGAGATCGCGGTGATGGGCGCCGAGGGAGCGGTCAACATCGTGTTCCGCAAGGAGATCGAGGCGGCCGATGACCCGGCGGAGCGGCGGGCGGAGCTCATCACCGAGTACCGCGAGAAGTTCTCGACGCCCTACGCGGCGGCCGAGCGCGGCTTCATCGACGACGTGATCGAACCGGCGGAAACGCGCCCCCGGCTGATCAGGGCGCTCCGCATGCTCTCGACCAAGCGCGAGGCGGTTCCCGCGCGAAAGCACGGCAACATCCCGCTGTAACGAGGAGACGGTGTGTTCGAGACCGACGACGGACGCAAGATCGACGTTCCCGAGGGCCTGACCCTCGAGGAGGAGCGCGCGGTGCTGATGGCGCTCGAGCGCTACTTCGTCGCCGAGAACCCGAAGCCGGCGCCCTGGGTGCTGCAGGGCCGTATCGAGGCGACGGGATACGGTGCGCTGCAGGTGCGCCGGTTCGCACGTGAGCCCTGGCACGGCCAGTGGGTGGAGTTCGCGCGCAAGGGAGTGCCGCCGGTGATGGGCCGCGGGGACGTGCGATGAGCCATCCCATGCCGACCTCGACCGAGCCGATCGACCCCTCCTCGCTGGCGCGGGAGGACCCGCGCCTGGATCAACGCTGGCCGGTCACGCTCGACGGTGTGTCGACCGAGGAGGTCGCCGAGATCGTGCGCCTGCTGGACGGTGCGCACATCGCGTGTCACGTCGAGACGGTGTCGCCACGTGTCCGCGGGATGGAATGGGAGGGCGTCACCGGGCTCTACGACGTGCTGGTTCGCGAACAAGATCTGCGCCCCGCCGTCGCGGTGCTCAAGCCCGCATTCCCCGAGCGGTTCCCCGGGGAGAAGCTGCCCGACGACAGCCTGTGGGACTTCGAGGCGTTCGGGCCGGCACCCGTTGCCTTGTGCCGCCTGTCCTGGGCCCAGAGCTGGGATCTCTCGGCGGCGCTCGGTCGCGCCGGCATCAAGGCGATCGTCTTGCCCGACGACGTTTCGGGGCCGACGCCCCCGGCGAGCGAATCGCTCGGCACGGCGCTCGCCGAGGAAGCGCACGACGCGCTGGAGGCGGTCGAGGACTGGACCGACGTCGGGCCGGGCACCCCCGAGCCGACCCCGATCGAGGATCGCTGGTACGTCGTGGTCGTCCTGCAACCCGACCTCGACCGCGCGACGGAGCTCGCGTCGAAGGCGCTCGGATCGGACTTCGAGCTGGACGGCAGCGCCTACGACGGGTAGCGCGGTGCGCGCCGTCAGGACCCGCGGCGAGGCCGGGCGCGACGAGGCGCTCGCCGCGTTCTCACAAGGGGGATGTTCGGAGCCGAGGTCGTGGGGCAACGGCCCGGGCGACACCTACGGTCGGCACGACCACCCTCGCGCGAAGGTCCTGTTCTGCCTCGAGGGATCCATCGTGTTCCACACCGACGAGGGCGACGTCACGCTCGTCGCCGGGGATCGGCTCGATCTTCCGGCGGGCACACCGCACGCGGCGACGGTGGGCGCGTCGGGCTGCAGCTGCGTGGAGGCGTGGGGACCGTGAGGGTCGCGTTCCACGTCGATCAGCTCTGGTTCTCCGCGCCCGGAGGGATCGGCACCTACGTGCGGGCGCTCTTTCCGGAACTCGCGCACGGGACCGATGTGGAGCTCGTCGGCTTCTCGTCCCGATGGCGAGGTGAGCCGACGCCGCCGGGGTTCCTCGCGAAGACCGGGGCGTCCACGCAGCACCTTCGCCTCCCGATCCAGGTCCTGTATCCGGCTTGGTCCGCGGTCCGCAGGCCACATCTGCCTCGTGCGTTCGGATCGATCGATCTGATCCATGCGACGAACCACGCGGCGATCGCGCCGGCGCGGCGCGGGCAGGCGCTCGTCGTGACGGTGCACGACCTCGCGTTCGAGCGGTTCCCCGAGCTATTCCCACCAAGGTGGCTGAAGCTCTACCGGCGAGGACTCTCGATCGCGCGGGACGAAGCCGACCTGGTGCTCGTCCCCTCAGCGTTCACCGCCACGGAGCTCGAGGGGGCAGGGGTCGAGCGTGACCGGATCCGAGTGACCCCGCTCGCGGGCGGATCGTGGGAGATGGAACCCGGAGATGAGGACGTCGAGGAGGCGCCTGCACGGGAGCCGTCGGAGCCCTACGTCCTGACGGTCGGCACGATCGAGCCGCGGAAAAACCTGAACAGGCTGGTTCGGGCGTTCCGTCGCGCGGTGGAAGATGCGGGACTCCCCCACGTGTTGGTGCTCGCCGGAGACGTCGGGTGGCACGAGGAAGAGCTCATCGACGAGATCCGCAAGGACCCGCGCGGGCGCGTGCGCTATGTCGGCCGGGTGGCCGAAGCAAGGCTGCCGGTGCTCAGACGCGACGCCGCCGCGATCGCCTATCCGTCGCTGTATGAGGGGTTCGGGTTGCCCGTGCTCGAGGCGCTCACGGCCGGCGTGCCGACGCTATCGTCGTCGAGCTCGGCGATCCCGGAGGTCGCCGGGGACGCGGCACTGCTGGTCGAGCCCGAGGACGAAGACGCGATCGTGGCGGGGCTGGTGCGGATCCTCACCGACACCGCACTGCGTGACGATCTGATGGCGAAGGGGCCGGCGCGCGCGGCGATGTTCTCGTGGGCGGCCACGGCCCGCGCTACCCTCGACGCCTACCGCGAGGCCATGGAGCGCGCGCACGCATGAAGGTGTCGTTGATCGCCACCGTGTTGAACGCCGATGCGCACATCGGCGATTTCCTCGCGTCGATCGCGGCGCAGGAGCGCGCGCCCGACGAGATCATCGTCGTCGACGGCGGCTCGACCGACGGGACGATCGGCCGGCTGCGTGCGGCGGGCGACGCGATCACGCTGCTAGAGGAACCGGGCGCGAACATCGCGCGCGGCCGCAACCTCGCGATCGCCGCCGCGTCGCACGACGCGATCGCGGTTGCCGACGCCGACTGCGCCTACGCCCCCGGGTGGCTCGACGCCCTCGTGGCGCCGCTCGAGCTCGGCGCCGACGTCGCGATGGGCTGGACGGAACCCGTGATCGGCTCCCTGCTCGACGCGTGCGTCGCCTCGCTCGGTTTCCCGCTCACGGCCACGGAGGTGGACGAGGCGTCGTTCATGCCGAGCGCGCGCAGCGTTGCGTTCCGGCGCGAGGCGATCGACGCGGTCGGCGGCTACCCCGAGTGGCTCGCGATCGGCGAGGACATGTGGGTGAACCACCGGTGGCGCGAGCGCGGGTTCGCGATGTGGATGGCGCCCGAAGCGGTGGCGTTGTGGCATCCGCGCGGTTCGCTCCGCGAGATCTGGACGCAGTACGTGCGCTACGCGCGCGGTGACGGCAGGGCGGGGATGTACCCCGAGCGCCACGCGTTGCGGTTCGCGGTGTACGGCGTCCTTGTTGCGGCGCTCGTGTCGCGCCGGACCTGGCCAAAGGTGCTCGCGCTCGGGGCCGCCGCCGCATACGCGCGCACCCCGGTCACACGCGCGCGCGCCCGCCTGACCGACCCGCGCGACCGTGTGATGGCGACGGTCGTGATCCCGGCACTCCTCGCGTACACGGACGTCGCCAAGATCTGGGGCTACGCGCTCGGCCTCGCGGACCGGCTGAGCGGCCGCGTCCGACCTCAGTAGGCGTAGAAGCCCTCCCCGGTCTTGCGACCGAGCTTCCCCTCGGCGACGAGTGATCGCAGCACCGCCGGCGCGTCGTAGCGCTCCTCGCCGAACGCCCGGTGCAGGACCTCGCCGATCGACAGCACCGTGTCGAGTCCGATCAGGTCGGACAGACGCAGCGGCCCCATCGGGTGCGCGAGCCCGAGCTGGATCGCGGTGTCGATGTCTTCGCGGGTCGCAAACGCACGTTCGTACAGCCGCATCGCGTCGAACAGGTACGGGATCAACAAGCGGTTGACGATGAACCCGGCCTCGTCGGACGACCGGACGCAGGTCTTGCCGAGCACCTCCGTGCCGAACGCCTCCACGAGCGCGACCGCGTCGTCGCCCGTCGCGGCGGACGGGGTGATCTCGATCAGGCCCATCACCGGCACGGGGTTGAAGAAGTGCATCCCGATCACCCGCTCGGCACGCGCCGAGGCTTCCCCCAGGGTCGCGATCGGGATCGACGACGTGTTGGACGCGAGGACGACCTCCTGCCGTGTCGCCTCGCCGAGCCGGCCGAAGATCGCGCGCTTCGCGCCGGGGTCTTCGGTGGCGGCCTCGATCACGAGATCGACGGGCGCGAGACCGGCGACGTCGTCCACCGCATCGATGCGTCCGAGGGCGGCGTCGCGGGCGGCGTCGTCCAGCTTTCCCTTGGCCACCGCGCCGTCGAGTGAGCGAACGATCCTGGCCCGGCCCGCCTCGATCAGGTCCGCGCTGCCCTCGGCGAACGTCGCCCGGAGCCCGGCCCGGGCGCAGACCTCCACGATCCCGGAGCCCATCAGGCCGCAGCCGACAACGCCGACATGCCGGACATCCTGCGCGTTCACACGAACCCCCGCCTCGGAAGGTGCGTACGATAGACGAGATGTCAGCCCGCGGGTCCTCTCGACCGTCCTTGGTGCTGGGCCTCGCGCTCGGCGGCGTGCTCCTCGGCCACACGGTGGCCTACCGGTTGCTCCTGCCCGATGCCCATGCGCGGACGCTCGAGCTCGCGGCGTCCGGACACGGGTACCTGAGTGGGGCGAACGTGATCGGGCTCGTCGCCGCGGTGGTCGCGCTGGCGGCCTTGTTCCTCGGCCGGATGCTCAGCGCGAGCGAGACCGACCTGCGACACCTGACGGCACGGCTGGTCGGCTTCCAGATGGCCGCCTTCGTCGCGATGGAGGTGCTCGAACGGATCGCCTCCGGTGGCGGCTCGCAGCACCTTCCCGCCGTCTTGCTGGTGGGGCTGCCCGTCCAGGCGGCGGTCGCACTGCTCGTGGCGCTCGTCGCGCGACTGCTGCTGCGTGTGGCGGCCGCGATCGCCGAGCGTCTCGGCGCGGCGCCCATCTGGGCCGTCGCGCCCGTCACGTACGCCGACGGCTCCACCGCGCCACGGCAAGATCTCCGAACCGGATCGCCGCCCGGTCGCGCTCCCCCGTCGTTCGTGGTCGCGTAACCGGTCGCGCGCAAGCGCGACCCGACCACGTACCGACGGAAGGAGTGCATCGATGCGACGTGTCTTAACGATCTCCGCGCTCGCGGGCGTCCTGGTCCTGCTGCTGGCGGGACCCGCGCTCGCGCACGGCAGCTACCAACATGGCGACATCACGATCCTGACGGGGTTCGCCACGGAGCCCGCCTTCGCGGGTCAGCCCAACCAGGTCCAGCTCGAGATCGAGAAGGCCGGCAAGGCGGTCACCAACCTTCGCCAGGGCGATGTGAAGGTCGACGTGTCGTTCGGCGGCCAGAGCACCTCGCTCACGCTCGAACCGCAGTTCGAGGTGGGCGAGTGGGGGACGCCGGGTGACTACCGGGCCGCGTTCATCCCCACCCAACCCGGGAAGTACACCTTCCACATCTCCGGCACCGTTGACGGCGAGAAGGTCGACTACTCGATGACGTCGGGGCCGGCGACCTTCAGCGAGGTGGAAGACCCCGGTCCGGCGATGTTCCCGGCTGTCGATGCACCGTCGACGACCGACCTGTCGACGAAGATCGACGCGGCGGCAGCCCGTACCGACTCGTCGATCTCCTCGGCGCAGGACACGGCCGACTCGGCGCGAACGGTGGCGATCATCGCCGTCGTCGTCGCCGTGATCGCGATCGTCCTGGCGATCGTCGGCTGGCGCCGCGGCGGCAGGAGCGCCACCGCGTGAACCCGTTCGTGGCCCACGCGTCCGGCGCGGACGAGACCATGAGCCTCGTGATGCTCTTCGCGGGCATCTGGGTGGGCTGGATCGGCTGGTCTCGGTTGCGCGGCACGGGGTTCCCACGCCTCCCGCGCTGGGGCGCGTGGGCCACGATCGGACTCGCGGCGACGTTGGTGATCACCGCGACGTTCGTGCCCCGGATGATCGTCGGCACGGGGATCCCGACCGCGAACGCCACCGGGCCGCGGCCGTCGTCGCCCGCGACGCTTCGGTTCCTCGCGCCCCGCCCGGGCGCGAAGGAATCGGGTGACGACATGACCGTCCACCTCGATCTGCAAGGGGCGACCCTCACGCCGCTCACGACGACGGTGATCACGCCCGATACCGGCCACATCCACCTGAGCCTCGACGGCGCCCTGATCTCGATGAGCGGCGACCAACTGCAAGTGATCGACCTGCGGAACGTCTCCCCCGGCACGCACACGCTGACCGCGGACTTCGTCGCGGCCGACCACCTGCCGTTCGACCCGCCGGTGACCACGCAGGTGACGTTCGACAGGACGTCGGGGTGAGGCGCGCGATCCGGCTCGTGATCGCCACATCGATCGCGGCGCTCGCGTTCGTCGCCATGACCGGCGTGGCGCAGGCGCACGCGAACCTCCTGTCGTCCGATCCCGCGTCGGGCGCGACCCTGCAAACGCCCCCGACGCAGCTGACACTGAACTACTCCGAGGAGCCCGACCCGCAGCTGTCGCAGGTCGAGCTGCTGAACAGCTCGGGAACGACGGTCGCGACCGGGACGCCGACGCTCCAGGAGCACGCCACGCTCGTCGTCCCGATCACGGGCGACATGCCGGACGGTGTGTACACGGTCAGCTGGAGCGCGGTGTCGGTCGACGACGGCCACACCACCACCGACTCGTTCTCGTTCGGGGTCGGCGTCAAGGCGGTTGGGCCGCCGACGACCGCGCCCGCGCCGAGCGCCTCGGGGCCGACCGTGCTCGGCGTGATCGGGAAGGCGCTGTTGTATGCCGGCCTGATGCTGGTGGTCGCCGTCGCCGTGATCGGCGAGGGCGTCTTCGGGGGCGCGCCGAAGGCGCGCCCCCGGATCGCAGCCTGGGCCGGCCTCGCAGCCGTCGTGGGGTCGATCGGGCTGCTCGTGTCGCAGCAGCAGGCGACGCACGCCTCGATGGGGCGCTTCCTCGGATCGCAGGTGGCGCGGACGCCGATCGCGTTGGTCGTCGTCTGCGTGATCGCCGCGGTCCTCGCGCTGCTGGCTGCGCGCCGCCCGGAGCGATGGCTGCCCTGGGCGGCCGGCATCGCCGCTGCCATCGCCATGGCGGTCCGCGCCCACGGTGGTCACGCGACGGCGACCTCCACACCGCTCCTCAGTCAGGCCGAGCAGTGGGTCCACATCATGGCGGGCGCGTGCTGGGCGGGCGGGCTCGTGTTGTTGATCCTGCTGGTGCGGGAGCGGCGGGACGATCCTCCGGTCGCCCTCGCGAGGCGGTACTCGACCGTGGCGCTCACCGCGATCTCGGTCGTGGTGGCCACGGGGCTGCTCCGCAGCGTCACCGAGCTCGGCGGGCTCGGCCAGGTGGTGCACATCTGGAGCTCGTCCTACGGCCGCACGCTCGCGATCAAGGTGGCGGTCGTCCTCATCGTGATCGGGCTCGGCGCGATCAACCGGTACCGGTCCGTCGGGCGACTCGCGACGGATGCCACCCCGCTGCGCCGTATCGCGAGCACCGAGGTCGTCGCGGCGGTGGGCATCCTGCTGCTCACCGCGACGCTGACGAGCTACGCGCCCCCGACGAGCGGGTACAACACGGGGCCAACGACGCCGAGCAACGTCGTCTCGATCACCGGGAGCGACCTCGCGACCACGACCACGGTCGCCCTCACCGTCACCCCCGCGCAGCCCGGCCCCAACCTCTACCGCGCCACGGTCACGGCGTTCGGCACCGACACTCCCGTACAGGCCGATGCGCTCACGCTGCAGCTCAACTCCGTGACGCAGCCGAGCCTGCCGGGCGCCTCCGTGAAGTTCAAACCCGACGGCACCGGGTGGGTGGCGCAATCGCTGGACCCGTCGACCCCCGGTACCTTCGCGATGCTGGCGGAGATCCGGGTCGGGCGCCTCCGTGACCGAGGTGCCGCTGACGCTGGTCACGCGGTCCGCCGGGAACATCACGACCGGCCTCGCCCCCGACGAAGAGACGGTCGCGAACGCGTCGTTCGGCGACGGCGTCCGCCTACAGGGCACCTCGGCCCCGGCAACGCCGACGCAGATCCACCTGACCGCCTTCGCGTCGAACGGGACGGAGCTCCCCCTGAGTGGCGTCTCGCTGGCCGCGAGCCCTGCGACCGGCCCGCCGATCCACCTGGCGGTCCAGCGGTTCTCGGCCGGGCACTTCGCCGCGAGCCCAACGCTCGCCGCGGGCACGTGGACGATCGACGCGGTCGCGACGACGAGGGACGGACAGGCCTACCAGGTCACCTGGCAGGCCGTGGTCACCGGCTGATCAGCCGCAAACGTCCTTCAGGACGGGATACGGGTTGACCGCGCTCGTCCCCGGGATCGTGACGTACCCGTAGAAGCTCGCCGGCCAGTTCGCGGGCACCGACGTCGGGTGCCACTCGAAGTGGTCGTGCGGCGTGCCCTTCGCGTCGCCGGTGTCGCCGACGTAGCCGATCACGTCGCCCGCCTGTACGGGGCCGTTGGACTTCGCCGAGTAGCTCTGGAGGTGCGCGTTGTAGACGTACGTGCCGTCCGGCGCGTAGACGTACTCGCCGTTGCCGCCGAGCGTGTTGTAGGTGGGCTTCGCGATCCCGTCGAACGGCGCCCGGATCTTCGTACCGTAGTCCGACAGGATGTCGTCGCCGGCGTGAAGGTGGAACGTCCCGGTGTAGCGGGGCGCACCGAACCCGTCGCCGAACGCGCGCGGCGGATCGACCGGACACACCTTCAACGGGTTGACGAACCCGGGCGGCAGCTGCACGTCGGGCGACGGCGGGGACACGGTCGACTGCGCCTGCTGCTCGAGGAAGTTCTGCCGCTGCTTGTCCAAGGTCTTGTACTTCTCCAGCGTCTGCTGCGCGAGCGCGACCGCCGCGTCGCGGAGCGAGCTGATGTAGGACAGGTTGTGCAAGATCTGGTCGCGGAGCGCGGTCTGTTGGTCTACCTGCTTCTGCTGCTTCGCCTCGAGGTCTTGCAGGGCGCGCTCCTCGATCTGCAACACCACCTTGAGGTTGGCAACCTGCTGCGCGAGCGCGGCGTCGGACTGGGTCACGGCGTCGACGAACGCCATCCGGTCCGACAGATCGTCCATAGACGTGGCGCCCAAGAAGATCTCGAGGTCCGATGCCGGCCCGGCGATGAATGCCTGGGCGGCGCGCTCTCCGAGCTGAGCGCGGATCCGCTCGTAGCGCGCCTCCGCGCGCGCGAGACGGGCCTTCGTCTCCGCGACCTGCGACTGGATCTGGGCGAGCTCGGCCTGCAGCTGGTCGAGCTTGTCCACGGCGACGGTCAGCTGCGCCTGCACCGACTCGATCTCCGAGCGGTACTGCGAGATCCTGGCCTGGGCGTCAACGTAGGCCTGATGGGCGCTGTGCACCTGGCTCTTGGACGGCGAGGGCGTCGAGGCGCCCGCCATGGGCACCGAGACGAGGAGCGCCACGATCGCGGCGCCAAGGGCCAGCAGTCGCGGGCCGACGGGGAAGGTTCGGTCCGATCTGGTCATCGGGAACGCCTCACCGTACAGGCATCGGCGGTAGCCGACGTCCGGATGAGGGGGAAATCACCCTCCCCCGCTCGGCGGACGGTTGCAACAACCTACAGGTCGGCAACCAGCTCGGGCTCTCGGAGCGCCTGACGCCATCCGTTGCGCTCCAAGGTATCCCGGGCATCTTCGATCGCTGCCTCCCCGCCGGCGGCCTCGGGACCGAAGAGGCTCCCCGTCCACCACACCGCGGCCGCACGTCGGTTGGGCTGCTGTCGTTCTCCGGTTTCGGCGGCCAGGAGCGCCAACGATCGCGTCCGGGCGCCCGGGCGATCGCCCTCGGCGAGGTCGGTCACCGCTTCCGCGTACGAGAGCGCGGTCGAGCCACCCTGGTCACCCTCCGCGGTGCGCGCGAACGGATCTGCCAGGACCGAGCGCGCACCGCCGACGTCGCCCTGCATCGCGAGGGTTCGGGCGAGCTCCGATGCGGTCCAGGTGACGAGAGCGCGCTCGTTCAGGTCGCGGCACAGCACGAACGCCTCGCGGAGATCGAGCTCGGCGGCATCCAAACGGCCCGCCACCCGATGCGCGGTGCCCCGGTCGCCGAGCACGCTCGCGAGTTCCCATCGCGCGCCGAGCTCGCGGAGGATCCGCACCGCCGTGTCGGCGTGCGCGATCGCCTCGTCGAGCTGGAGCATCCGGCATGACGACGCGCTCACGAGCTGGTGCGCGATCGCGGCCGAGAACTGCTGTCCCGACGCCTCGGCCGTGGCGAGCGCGTCCTTCGCGATGGTCAGCACGTCGGCCTCGCTCCCGCGCGGCGACGTCACGCCTGCGAGCCCGACGAGCGCCCGCACCTCGGCCCACGCGTCGGGCACGTCGCCCGAGCGGGACACGTCGAGCGCCTCCTGGAACAGGGCCTCCGCGTCATCCAGCCGGTCGCGCCAGTACGGCACCCACCCCGCCATGAGGAGCGTGCGCGCCAACACACGGGGATCGCCGAGCCGCCGCGCGGCAAGGAGCGATCGCTCGAACAGCCCCGCCGCAAGCGCGTCGTCGCCGCGGACCGTGAGCGTGACGTCGGCAAGGAACCGGGCCGCGTGTGCCGTCACACGATCGTCGCCCTCGGCCAGGGTCATCGCCTTGCGGAACCGAGCCTCCGCCTCGTCGAAGTCGCCCAGCCAATACCGCGCTTCCCCGAGCATGCTGACGATCCACGACTCGCGCACGCCCCACCCGCTCTCGGGCCCGGCCAGCGCGAGCGCGCGCTCGTAGAGGTCGACCGCGGCCCGCGATTCGATCCGGCGCCGCGCGGCGTCGCCCGCCCGGGTCAGCGCGTCGACCGCCCGTTCCGCGATCGAGCGGTCCTCGGGATTCAGGTCGAGCGAGGCGCGGGCGGCGAGCTCCAGGTGGAACGCGATCGTGCGCGGGTAGCGCTCGGCGAGCTCGGGCTCGGACAACCGGTCGGCCACCCGCAGGTGCAGCCGGCGCCGCTCACGCTTGGCGAGCGAGTCGTACGCGACGTCGCGCAGCACGTCGCTTCGGAACCGCCACACGCCCTGGTGCTCCTCGTCGGGCAGGAGGAGCTCCTCGTTCTCGGCCTCCGCGAGCAGCTCGGGCGTCGGCTCGGCGATCAGGGCGAGCTCCTCGGTGTCGAAGCGGCCGCGCGGGAAGACCGAGGCGCGCCGGACGAGCTCGCGCGCCGGCGGCGACAGCTGGTCGATCCGAGCGGCCACCACCGCCTGCACGGTCGTCGGCAGGACGGCTCCGCCCGCCTCGCCGAACCCGAGCGGCGCCACCGTCCCGTCCTCGTGATGGAGCATCCCGGTGATCTCGATGATGAACAGCGGGTTCCCGCCCGCGTGCTCGGCCACCCGCTCGGCATCGCCGCGGTCGAGCCCGCCGGCGTCCATCGCCAGCCGGGTCGCATGGTCGGGCGAGAGCCGCTCCACCCACAGCGTCACGGCGTCGGGGAGCCCGCCCGCCCAGTTCGGCCGGTCCTCGAGGAACTCCCATCGCGCGACGCACACGACGAGCAGCGGGACCTTCCGCGCCTCCTTCACCAGTTGCTCGATCAGGTCCAGCAGCAACGGGTCGGCCTGATGCAAGTCCTCGAAGACCAGCACCACCGGTCCGCTGCGCGCGAGCCCGGCGAGCATGGCGAGCACGCCCTGGCGCACCTCGGCGAGCTGGTAGCGGCTGTCGTCCCCCCCGTCGTCGTGCAGGCCGAGCGCGAGCCCGAGCCGTCGCGCCGCCGACTCGACCTCGCCGGGGTCGACCCACTCGGCCACGGCCGCGCGCAGCCGGTCCTCGAGGTCGGCGGACGGCGCCGTGGTGTCCTCGCCGAGCTGACGATGGAGCATCTGCGCCACCGGCCAGAACTCGACGTCCTCCTCGAACGGACTGGACCGTCCGGACAGCACCTTCGTCCCCTCGGGCAGGCCCGCGAGGAACTCGGTCGCGACGCGTGACTTCCCGATCCCCGGTTCGCCGAGGAGCGTGACCAGGTGCGCGCGCTCGCGCGAGGCGGCGCGATCGAAGACGTCGTTGAGCAGCGAGAGCTCGCGGCGCCGGTTCACGAACGAGATCCGCCGACGGTCGACGATCCGCTGGCGGAGCCCGACCACCGGCCATGCGGTGATCGCGCGTTCGAACCCTTTGGCCTCGATCGTGCGCGACTCCCCGAAGTCGACCGCATCGCGCGCGAGGTACATCGTCGAGGACCCCGCGAGGATCTCGCCGGGCGCCGCGGCCTGCTGCAGTCGCGCGCCCAGGTTCACCTCGGCGCCGATCACGATGTTGCGATCGAGCGCGGTGCCGACCGCGACCTGCCCGGTGCGCACGCCGATCCGGACCTCCACGGGCATCGACAGCCCGAGGTCTTCACACAGGTCGCGTGCGCGCTCGCGGATGTCGAGCGCCGCGCGGATCGCGCGCACGGCGTCGTCGTCGCGCGCCGAGGGGATCCCGAAGACCACGAGCACCGCATCGCCGATGAACGTCTCCGCGACGCCGCCGTACCACGCGGCCTCCTCCACGACCATGCCGTGGAACGCGGCCAAGATGTCGCGGAACCGCTCGGCGTCGACCTGCGCGGCGAGCTCGGTCGAGCTCGTCATGTCGACGAAGACGACCGACACGAGCCGGCGTTCCGACGCCGCCGGCACGGCGACCGGCGCGCCGCAGTTGGGGCAGAAGTGCGCGCCGGGCGGCAGCGGCCGCCCGCACCGCGGGCACGGTTCAGCGGCCATCGGCGTACTCGATGATCTGGACGGGGTTCCCGTCGGGGTCGCGGAACGTCGCGAACCGCGCGTACCCCTCGACCTCGCCCACGTACGCGTCGAACACAGCGCCCCGCTGCTCGAGGGTCCAGCGGGTCGACTCGAGGTCGTCGACGCGCAACACCACGGTGCCGCTCATCGGAAGGTCCTCGTCGGTCCCGTGCAGGGCGATCCGCACCGGCCCACCGTCGAGCTCGGCCCACTCGTCGCCCTCGCGCCGCAGCAACTCGAGACCGACGACATCGGTGTAGAAGGCGAGCGCGCGCCCCATGTCGCGGGTCCAGTAGTAGACGTGGTCGACGATCACGGACCCGATGCTACCGGGGCGGGGTGTCAGCCTTGACCGAGGATCTTGGCCTTCTGCGCCTGGAACTCGTCCTCGGTGAGCACCCCGTCGGCGCGGAGCTTCGCGAGGCGCTCGAGCTCGGTGGTGGCGCTCGGGGCCGCCGGCGGCGCGGCCGGCGCGACGGGCGAGGCGGGCTGCGGGGGCGCGGGCGCCGAGCTCCGGTCCCCCTGGTACATCCGCTTCTTGTTCATCTCGCCCTGGTGGTAGATCGTCTTCTGGACCTCTTCGGGGTGGCGGATGTCGTCGAAGGAGTTCGTGCCGAACTCGGAGGCCGACGAGATCAGGAGCGTGCCCGCGCCGACGATCCGGTCGAAGATGCCCTGTTCGAACCGGACGTCGTTGATCGCCTCGAGCGGGATCTCCATCGAGCGCTTCGCGATCCATCCCGCCCGGTGGATCACGCGCTCGCTCGTCACGGCGAAGTTCGAGGTCAGCCAGCGGATCAGGCGCCGGATCGGGTAGACGAGCATCGCGACGATCCAGATCGCGGGCCACAGCCACCACGGACCGCCGAGCCAGTTCGCGAGCCAGCCCGCCGCCACGGTCAGCACGATCGTGTACAGGGCCGGCACGAACAACGCCACCGGATGGGGTCGCAGGTCCAAGACGAGGTCCTCGCCCTCGATCAGCAGGCGTCTCGGGAACGGCATGGCCGGACGCTACCGCGCGACCCGAGCCCCGGCAATCCGGTTCAGTCGGAAGGCCGGAGGTGTTCGACGTCGCCGAACCCGACCCGCGCCTCGCCGGTGTCGGTCGACAACTGCAGCGAGCCGAAGTCGTCGATCCCGACCGCGCGTCCCGTCGTCTCCTTGCCGTCCAGCGTCCGCGCGCGGACCTTCTGGCCGATCGTCGAGGAGATGGGCAGCCACGCGTGACGCACCCGCTCCGGGAACGACGCGTCGGCGGTGCGGTAGATCGAGGAGAAGCGCTTCAGGAAGGCGGTCAGCAGCTCGCGCTGGCCGGTGCGCGCGCCGAGGCCGCCCGCACCGGGAACCCCTTCGGGCGCCTCCAGGTTGACCCCGACCCCGACGACGACATAGCGCAGGACGCCGTCGTCGACTCCCGACTCGAGCAGGATCCCGCCGACCTTCTCGTCGTGCAGCAGGATGTCGTTCGGCCACTTGCACGAGACGCTGCGCCCGGTGACGTCGCGGATCGCCTCGGCCATGCACGCCCCCGCGAG
Organism: uncultured Actinomycetes bacterium; assembly: GCA_963799625.1. Taxonomy (GTDB): domain Bacteria; phylum Actinomycetota; class UBA4738; order UBA4738; family HRBIN12; genus AC-51. The sequence goes on from CAWCXU010000002.1 coordinate 355,265, forward strand.
CAGCGACAGCAAACCGGCCCGCGACGGCGGGAGCGACGGTCGGAGCACGATCGAGAACAGCAGCGCCCCGTCGGGCACGTCGGTCCACGTCCTGCCGACCCGGCCGCGTCCCTCGGTTTGGTGCGCAGCGGATACGAGGGTCCACTCGGGGGTCTCCTCATCCGCCAGAGCAACCGCCGTCGCGTTCGTGGACCCGGTAACCTCCTCGGCACGCACGGGCGCGGCGACCGGGATCGCCCCCAAGGCGGCCTGCAGATCGTCGTCGGTCAGCACGTGGTCACCAAGTGGCGCCGGACACCCATGGAAGGCACGATACGCGAGTGACGAAACAGAAGCTCCTGATCGCGAACCGCGGGGAGATCGCGGTCCGGATCATCCGCACGTGTCGGGAGATGGGGATCACGTCGGTCGCGGTGTACTCCGACGCCGACCGCGACGCGCTGCACGTCGAGCTCGCCGACGAGGCCTACCGGGTCGGGCCCGCCCTCGCGACCGACTCCTACCTCTCGATCGGGGCGATCCTCGAGGCCGCCCGCAAGGCCAAGGCGACGCTGATCCACCCGGGGTACGGATTCCTCGCCGAGCGCGCGCATTTCGCGCAAGCGGTCGACGAAGCCGGCTTCACGTTCGTCGGCCCGTCGCCGCACGCGATCGAACAGATGGGCGACAAGGCGGCGGCGCGCCGGATCGCCGACGCCGCCGGCATGCCGATCGTCCCCGGCACCCGCGATCCGGTCGACATCGACGACGCCAAGAAGGAAGCCCCACGCGTCGGCTACCCCTTGTTGGTGAAGGCCGCGTTCGGCGGCGGCGGCAAGGGGATGCACGTCGTCCGCGACGCGAAGCACCTCGAGGACTCCTTGAAGCGCGCCGCCCGCGAGGCGCAGTCCTACTTCGGCCGGCCCGAGGTCTTCCTCGAACGCTACGTCGACCGCGCGCACCACATCGAGGCGCAGGTGATCGCCGACACGCACGGCGAGGTCGTGTTCCTCGGGGAGCGCGATTGCTCGGTGCAGCGCCGGCACCAGAAGCTGATCGAGGAGACGCCGTCGCCGCTCGTCGACGACGATCTGCGAGCGCGGTTCGCCGACGCCGCGACGTCGCTGGTGCGCGAGGCGAACTACGTCAACGCGGGAACGATCGAGTGCATCCTCGACGAGGACGGCTCGTTCTACTTCCTCGAGATGAACACGCGGCTGCAGGTCGAGCACACCGTCACGGAGATGGTGACCGGTTTGGACATCGTCGCGCTGCAGATCGAGGTCGCCCTCGGCGGGTCGCTCGCCGGGCTCGAGGTGGCGCCGCGCGGACACGCGATCCAGTGCCGGATCAACGCCGAGGACCCGGGGCGCAACTTCCTGCCCGGCCCCGGCCGGGTCACACGGTACGAGGAGCCCGGCGGGCCGTTCGTGCGCGTGGACTCCGGCGTCACCGAGGGCCGCGAGATCCCCGGCGACTACGACTCGATGTTCGCGAAGCTGATCGTTGCCGGCGCCGACCGCGAGCAGGCGCGGCACCGGATGCTCCGCGCGCTCGGCGAGTTCGTGGTCGAGGGCGTCCCGACGACGATCCCGGTGCACCGGTGGATCCTGGAGAGCGAGGCGTTCCGCGACTCGACGCACACGACCACCTGGCTCGAGAAGGCGCTCGTCGAGGCGCGCCTGCCCGCCCAGGCCGATCTCTCCCAACGCTCCGGCGGCAGGACCCCGCGCCCGCGCGACATCCTCGTCGAGGTCGACGGCCGGCGCGTGCCCGTGCGGATCTTCGACGAACGTCGCGAGGCCGCGCCCAAGGCGCCGAGCGGCCATGGCCCCCATGCGGGCGAACACGTACACGGCGAGATCCGCGCCCCGATGCAGGGCACGATCGTGAAGGTCTTGGTCGAGAAGGGTCAGCCGATCCAGGCCGGCGACGTGGTGTGCATCCTCGAGGCGATGAAGATGGAGAACCACATCGCCTCGACGAGGGAGGGCGAGATCAGCGACCTGCCGATCCGTCCCGGCCAGGTCGTCGAGACGGGCGCGCTGCTCGCCGTGATCGACTAGCCGGGCGCGCCCCAGGCGTCGCGGCCGCTGACGCGGAACCCACCGTCGTGCAGCTTGTACCGGCTGTTGATCGAGATCAGGAGCGGGGTGAGCTGCTCCGCGATCCGCGCCATCTGCAATCCGCCGACGTCGACCCAGCGCATGCCCTCGACGTCCTCGACGAGCGCACCGATCACCGCCTTGGCATCCGCGTCGTCGCCCATCACCAGCGTGTCCGAGTCGACGGCACGATCGAGCCCGCGGAGCGCGCCGGCGCCTACCGTATGGAACGCCGCGACGAGGCGAGTGCCGTGCGGCAGGAGCGTGCGGACGAACTCCGCGGCCGATCCGTGCCACGGATGGATCGCGTGCGACGCCCGGCCCCCGACCGCGCTCATCAACGGGCTCGTACAGTCACAGACCACCGTGCCCGTGCGGATCGACGGCGCGATCGATTCGTAGATCGCGGCGGCGCCGGAGAACGGGACCGTGACGATCACCACCGGCGCGGCGGCGGCTGCCGAGTTCTCGGCGCCCCCGACCTGCGCGTGCGGCCCGAGGATCTCTACGGCCTCCTCCGCCTTCGCGGCGGCGCGGTCGGCGTCGCGCGATCCGATCGTGACGCGATGCCCCGCCTTGGCCAGGCGCAACGTCAGCCCGAAGCCTTCCGCGCCCGTGCCGCCGATGATGGAAACATCCATGGCGCGCAGCGTAGCCGGTAGCCTGCGGCACCGTGACCACGGTGACCGCGGTGATCGAGCTGCTCGTCGGCCTCGCCTGCGCGGCGGTCGCGTGGCCGTGCTGGCGTCAGGGCTCGACCGTCTTCCGGGTGATCGGGGTGGTGCTCGTCGTCGCCGGCGCGACGGCCGTCGTCAACGCCGTGGTGACGCTGTTGTAGAGGGCTCAGTACGTCGGCCGGTACTCGCCGAACACGTCGCGCAACGCGTCGGAGACCTCGCCGAGCGTCGCGCGCGCCCGCAGCGCCTCCCGCATCGGCGGCAGGAGGTTGGCCGTCCCCCGTGCCGTCGCCCCCACGTCCCGGAGCGCGGCGTCGACCGCCGGCTGATCCCTCGTCGCACGGAGCTCGCGCAGCCGGGCGACCTGCGCCGCGACCTCATCCTCGCCGATCCGCTGAAGCTCGGGTTGGCGGTCATCGTCTTCTTGGAAACGGTTCACCCCGACGACGACCCGATCACCTCGTTCGATCGCCTGCTGGATGCGGAACGCCGCCTCGTGGATCTCGTCCTGGTAGAAGCCTTGCTCGATCGCGGCGACCGCCCCGCCGAGGCCGTCCACCTTCTCGATGTAGGCGGTCGCGAGCCGTTCCAGCTCGTCGGTGAGCGCTTCCACGTAGTAGGAGCCCCCGAGCGGATCGACCACCTCGCCGACGCCCGTCTCGAACCCGATCACCTGTTGGGTCCGCAGCGCGATCTTCGCGGAGGATTCCGTCGGAAGCGCCAGCGCTTCGTCGAAGGCGTTCGTGTGGAGCGATTGCGTACCGCCGAGCACGGCCGACAGCGCTTCGAGGGTCGTGCGCACGATGTTGTTCTCCGGCTGCTGCGCGGTGAGCGTCGCGCCGCCCGTCTGCGTGTGGAACCGCAGCATCAGCGACCGCTCGTCGATCGCCCCGAACCGCTCGCGCATGATCCGCGCCCACAGGCGCCGTGCCGCGCGGAACTTCGCGATCTCCTCGAAGAAGTGCTGATGGCACGCGAAGAAGAACGACAGCCTCGGCGCGAAGTCGTCGACCCGCAACCCCACGTCGATCGCCGCCTGCACGTACGCGATCCCGTCGGCGAGCGTGAACGCGATCTCCTGCGCGGCCGTCGCGCCCGCCTCGCGCATGTGGTAGCCGCTGATCGAGATCGTGTTCCACTTCGGGATCCGCTCGTTGCAGTACGCGAAGAGGTCGGTGATCAGCCGCATCGACGGGACGGGCGGATAGATATAGGTGCCGCGGGCCGCGTATTCCTTGAGGATGTCGTTCTGAACGGTGCCCGACAGCGCGTCCGGCGCGACCCCCTGCTCTTCGGCGACCAGCTCGTAGAGCAGCAGCAGGATCGGGGCCGTGGCGTTGATCGTCATCGACGTCGAGACCCCATCGAGCGGGATCTCGGCGAAGAGCCGGCGCATGTCCTCGATGGAGTCGATCGCGACGCCGGTCTTGCCGACCTCGCCTTCGGCCCGTGGGTGGTCGGAGTCGAACCCCATCTGGGTCGGGAGGTCGAACGCGGTCGACAGCCCCGTCTGACCGTTCTCGAGGAGGTATCGGAACCGGCGGTTCGTGTCGTCGGCGGTGCCCATGCCGGCGTACTGCCGCATCGTCCACAGCCGGCCCCGGTACATCGTCGGATACGGGCCGCGCGTGAACGGGAACGCGCCGGGCTCCCCGAGCTGCGAGCTCGGATCGAAGTCCGGATCGGGCTCGTAGACGGGCTGCAGCTCGATCCCGGAGTCGGTCGCGAAGCGGTCGTCGGTCACCGTTCGAGCCTACCGTTGGTCGCGCGAGCCGACCCGACGTAGGGTCCGTCCATGGACATCGTGAACCCCGAGGTCGAGGCGTACATGGCGTCGCTGCAGACGCGCCACGACCAACCGGTGCTGCTCGAGATGGAGCAGGAAGGTCGCGAGCGCGGATTCCCGATCGTCGGACGCAACGTCGGCGTAACGCTCGAGGTGCTCGCCCGTTCGATCGGCGCCCGCCGCGTGATGGAGCTCGGGAGCGGGTTCGGCTACAGCGCCTACTGGTTCGCGCGCGCGGTCGGCGAGACCGGCGAGGTGCATTGCACCGACGGCGATCCGGCGAACGCCGCCAAGGGCGAGGACTACCTGACGCGCGCGGGGCTGTTCGACCGCGTGACGTATCACGTCGGCGACGCGGTCGAGCAGATGGCCACCGTCGATGGCGAGTTCGACATCGTCTACGACGACATCGACAAGCACGGGTACCCGGACGCCTGGCGCGCCGGCCGCGAGCGGATCCGCATCGGGGGGCTATACATCTGCGACAACGTGCTGTGGTCGGGCCGTGTCGTCGAGCCCGACCCCGACCGCAACACATCCGCGATCCTCGAGCACAACCGGCTCATCGCCGAGGACGACCGGTTCGTCAGCACGATCGTGCCCACCCGCGACGGCGTGTTCGTCGCCCTCCGGCTCGCCTGAGCGACGCGGCGGGCCTCGGTGCGGCCCAACGGCTGCGGTGGCGCCGGGGCTGGCCAACTCGCAGTAGACTCCGCGCGGCCTGGTGGACGTCTGGGCCTCCTTCCCCGGGCCTTCCGGCGTTAGCCTGGAAGGGCGATCGCGACCCGACGAGGAGTGAAACGCGTGGCAACGGCGCGGAAGAACAAGAGCGACTACGCGAGCCCCTACCGAGGCCATGCCGGTCAGTACTCCTGGATCTTGCACCGCATCACCGGCGTCGCGATCATCCTGTTCCTGTTCATGCACGTCGTAGACACCGCCCTGATCGGCTGGGGTCCCGAGGCCTACGAACGGGTGCTCCGCGCCTACCAGAACCCGCTGATCCACCTGCTGGAGCTCGGCCTGGTCATCGCCGTGCTGTACCACTCGATCAACGGCTTCAAGATCACGCTGATCGACTTCTTCCCGAGGCTCGTGACCCACATCAAGGGCATCTCGCTCGCCACGGCCGCCGTCTTCGCCCTGGCCGCGATCCCGACCACGGTGATCATGCTGAAGCAGACCTGGGACCTCTGGAAGGCATAGGGGATGGCGACCACCACCACGCCACGGCCGACCCAAGGACGACCCGACCCCGGTGACCGGCGCCTCGGGCGCGAACGGCCCGTCGGCGGCGGAGAGTTGTGGCTCTGGCTGTTCATGCGGATCAGCGGCCTGATCCTGATGGTCCTCGCCCTCGGGCACCTCGTGATCATGCATCTGCTGGGTACCGGCGCCGAGCGCATCAACTTCGGGTTCGTCGCGGTGCGCTGGGCGAGCCCGTTCTGGCGCACGTGGGACTGGATGCTCCTTATGCTCGCGCTCGTCCACGGCATCAACGGCCTGCGCAACATCACGCTCGACTACGTCACGCGGCCGGGGCTGCGCCTGGCGATCAACATGACGTCGTACGTGATCGGATTCACGTTGATGGTGCTCGGCACGGTCATCGTCGTGACGTTCGACCCATCGAAGTGGCCCGGAGCGGTCTAGATGACGACGACCCACACGTACGACGCGCTCGTCGTGGGTGGCGGCGGCGCCGGGATGCGCGCCGCGATCGAGCTCTCCGACCAGGTCAAGACCGCGGTGATCTCGAAGCTCTACCCCACCCGGTCACACACCGGCGCTGCGCAGGGCGGCGTGTGCGCCGCGCTCGGCAACACCGAGGAGGACCACCCGGAGTGGCACGCATTCGACACGGTGAAGGGCGGCGACTACCTCGTCGATCAGCCGGCAGCGATGCTCATGACCGAAGAGGCGATCCAGGCGATCTACCAGTTGGAGCGCTGGGGACTGCCGTTCAACCGCACGCCTGACGGCCGGATCGACCAGCGGCGATTCGGCGGCCACACCGCCGAGCACGGTGAGCGCCCGGTGCGGCGCGCGTGCTACGCGGCCGACCGCACCGGCCACATGATCCTGCAGACGCTGTACCAGCAGTGCGTGAAGCGCAACGTCCGGTTCTTCAACGAGTTCTACTGCCTCGATCTGCTCCGCGACGACGACGGCACGACCGCCGGCATCGTCGCCTACGAGCTCGCGACCGGCGAGCTCCACGTGTTCCGCGCGAAATCGGTCGTGTTCGCGACCGGTGGCTACGGCCGGATGTTCCGGGTGACGTCGAACGCCCACGCGCTGACCGGCGACGGCCCGGCGGTCGTCTGGCGGCGCGGGATCCCGCTCGAGGACATGGAGATGTTCCAGTTCCACCCGACGGGCTTGGCGCGGCTCGGGGTGCTGCTGTCGGAGGCCGCGCGTGGCGAGGGCGGCATCGTGCTCAACAAGGACGGCGAGCGTTTCATGGAGCGCTACGCCCCCACGATCAAGGACCTCGCTCCCCGCGATATGGTGAGCCGCGCGATCTACCAGGAGATCAAGGAAGGGCGGGGCGCCGGACCCAACGGCGACTGGGCCTTCCTCGACATCTCCCACCTCGATCCGCGCGTGATCGAGGAGAAGCTTCCCGACATCACCGAGTTCGCGCGCATCTATCTGAAGGTGGAGCCGACGAAGGAACCCGTGCCGATCCAGCCGACCGCTCACTACGCGATGGGGGGCATCCCGACCGATACAGAAGGCCGGGTCGTGACCGGCCCGGAGGAAGCGATCGTGCCGGGGCTCTACGCGGCGGGCGAGTGCGCCTGTGTGAGCGTGCACGGCGCCAACCGCCTCGGGACGAACTCGCTGCTCGACCTCGTCGTGTTCGGACGCCGCGCCGGCGACGACGCCGCCCGGCACGCCAAGGAGGCAGCGCTGCCACCGCTGCCCGCCAAGCCCGAGGAGCACGTGCTCGATCAGCTGAACGGGATCCTCGGCCGCACGAGCGGCGACAACGCCGGGGACATCCGCAAGGAGCTCCAGGACAACATGTTCGACCTTGCCTTCGTGGTGCGGTCCGACGAGGGCCTCACGAAGATGCACTCGATCATCGGCGGGCTCCGCGACCGGTACGACCGGATCGCGATCACCGACAAGAGCGCGCTGTACAACACCGACCTGATGGAAACCGTCGAGCTCGGCTACCTGCTGGACTGCGCCGAGGCGCTCGTGGGCAGCGCCCTGGCGCGCACCGAGAGCCGCGGCGGTCACTATCGCGAGGACCATCCGCTCCGCGACGACGCGAACTGGCTGAAACACTCGCTCGCCTACCGCAACGACGACGGGACGATCCGCCTGGACTACAAGCCCGTGAAGATGGGCCCCTACATCCCCATGGAGAGGAAGTACTGATGGCGACGGCGGCCGAGGCGCTCAACGCCTCCGACGACCAGCGGATCGGCGCCAAGCCGGGCACCATGGCGCTGACCGTGCGCGTGCGGCGGTTCAACCCCGAGGTCTCACAGGACTCGTGGTGGGACGAGTGGACGGTGCACGTGGACCCGCTCGAGCGGCTCGTCGAGGTGCTCCACGAGATCAAGTGGCACCACGACGGCACCCTGAGCTTCCGACGGTCGTGCGCGCACGGCATCTGCGGCTCCGACGCGATGTTGATCAACGGCCGGAACCAGCTCGCGTGCAAGGTGCTCGCGGAGGACGTCGGTCCGAAGGTCACGATCGAGCCGATCCGCGGCCTGGCGGTGCTGAAGGATCTGATCGTCGACATGGATCCGTTCATGGACGAGTTCAAGTCGGTGCTCCCCTACCTGATCAACGACTCCGGCGAGCCCGACAAGGAGCGGCGGCAGTCTCAGGAGGATCGCCACCGCTACGACGACACGACCAAGTGCATCCTGTGCGCCTGCTGCACGACCTCGTGTCCGGTGTTCTGGGGTGACGGCGGCTACGTCGGTCCGGCGGCGATCGTGAACGCCCACCGGTTCATCTTCGACTCCCGTGACGAGGCGGGCCGCGAGCGCATGAAGATCCTGTCGGAGAAGACCGGCGTCTTCCGGTGCCGGACGACCTTCAACTGCACCGACGCGTGCCCGCGCGGCATCCAGGTCACGAAGGCGATCCAAGAGGTGAAGCGCGCGATCTTGTTCGAGCGCTTCTAGCAAACGTTCCCTTTCTCGCCGTCCGCCCGTAACCTCGCCACTTGACGGGCCGACTGGTGCGGGCATACAAGGGATACATCCCATGGCCGGGAGCCCTCTCCTTCGTGGAGAGACCGATACGCGAGCACGGGTTGTTCGATGAAGACCGAGACGTCTCGGGCTGTCTCGTTCCCGACGTTCGACTGTGACGTCTGCGGGGCGCGGCTCGACCCAGACCACATGGATGTCGCCGCCGATGGTGCGCACTGCACGTTCTGCGGTGCACCGCAACACAGACCGGAGCCAGGGGAGCCTATCGGCGGGCCGGCTCCCGCGTCGCTCGACGTCGGGGACGAGCTGCACGACGCCCGGCTGACCAGGGGCGAGACGCTCGAGCAGGCCTCGCATTTCACCCAGATCAGGCTGCCGTACCTGCGGGCGCTGGAGCACGACGACGCCTCGGTGTTCGAGCCGTTCCCGGGGATGACGTACGCGCGCTACTTCCTCCGCGATTACGCCGAGCACCTCGGGATCGACCCGAGGCCGTTGGTGCGACGGTTCGACCGCGAGGTCTCGACGCCGACGGTCCTGCCCGTCGGCTCGATGGGACGGATTCGACGTGCACCGCACCCCGGGCGGTGGGCCGTGGGCGCGCTCGTCCTGCTGATCGTCGGCTTGGTCGCGAGCGGCCTCTGGTCGGCGCGCCGCGACGACGCCCCGATCGACCGCGGGCGACCCTCGGCGACCACGGCGGCCCGCGCGGCGAACCTGGGGGCCCAGCCACCGTCGCGGCTGAACGGGTCAGCACCGCCGGCGGCGATCCTGGCCACCCTCCGGACGACCGATCGGCCCTCGTGGGTCATGGTGGAGGTGAACGGCAAGGTCGTTCGGGAAACGACCGTTCCGGCCGGCGAGACGATGCGCTTCCAGGCGACCCGGATGTTCAGCGTGCGACTCGGGGACGCCGGAGCGGTGGTCCTGGTGATCAACGGCGAGCGCGTCCCGACCGGCGGTGCCGGGTCCGTCGCTGACCTGGCCTTCACCGTCCGCGACGGGCGCGTGGTACAGCGGTAACAAGCCGCACGAACCGGATCAGGGAGTCGCGGAGCACCCGACGACGCCGACGCCCCGGAACGGAGACCACACGCCGTGCCGGCGCCGCCAGTCGATCCGCGTCCACCCATTGCATCCGTACTTCCCCGGGTCTCGCCAGGCGACCTTCGACCGAACGGGGTTGTCGCCGAAGCGCACCGGCGCGAACACCCAGAACTGCCCGCCGTGCGGCTCTCGGTGCGAGACCCATGTGATCGGGGCGACGACGGCTCCTTCGAGCGCGCGCTCGAGCCGAGCCTTCATCGGGGTGCACCCGCGTTCGCGGGCGGGGTTCACGCACAGCTCGTTCAGCACCTGGACCTGGTGCGTGCCCGAGTTCGCGGCGGCCGCGAGCATCGCCGCCTGGGCGTCGGGTCCGCGACCGCGGGGACCTGTCGCGGCGAAGGCGGGGGCCGCGATGAGGCCCGTCGCGAGCATGGCGGCAACGATCGAACGTCGGATCATGTCCCGAACGATGTCATCCCGGGCCGCACACCGGCAACCGTCGTTCGGTCCACGCTCACGGGCCGTTCGCCGGGGCGCGGTCGCCGGACGGCTACCCTGCAAGACATGGCGAATCACCTCGTCACGATCATCCCGGGCGACGGGATCGGCCCCGAGGTCGCGGCGGCGGCGCGCCTCGTTCTGGACGCCGCCGACGTCGGGATCGAGTGGATCGAGACGCCGGCGGGCGCGGGCGCGCTCGAGACCCACGGCGCGCTCCTGCCCGACGAGACCGTCGACGCGATCCGCTCCTGCCGTGTCGCGATCAAGGGCCCGATCACGACGCCGGTCGGCACCGGGTTCCGCAGCGTGAACGTCGCGCTGCGTCAGGGTCTCGACCTGTTCGCGGCGGTCCGTCCCGCGCGCTCGCTGCCGGGCGTCACGACTCGGCACGACGACGTGGATCTCGTGATCGTCCGGGAGAACACCGAGGACCTGTACCAGGGCATCGAGTTCGAACGCGGCTCGGAGGAAACGGCCGCGCTCAAGCGGCAGCTCCACGACGTCGGCGGGCTGGAGCTGCTGGACGACGCGGGCATCACGCTGAAGCCGATCAGCGTCACCGGTGCGCACCGGATCGTGCGTTTCGCGTTCGAGTACGCGCGCTCACACAGGCGCAAGCACGTGACGGTCGGCCACAAGGCCAACGTGATGCGCTACTCCGACGGCATCTTCCTCGAGGCCGCGATCGAGGACGCGAAGACCTTCCCCGACATCGATTGGGACGAGATCCAGATCGACCATCTGTCCTCGCGGCTCGCACGCACCCCCGAGGACTTCGACGTCCTGCTCCTGCCGAACCTCTACGGCGACATCATCTCCGACCTCTGCGCGGGGCTCGTCGGCGGGCTCGGGCTGATCCCCGGCGCGAACATCGGGTGGGAGTACGCGGTGTTCGAGGCGGTCCACGGCAGCGCGCCGGACATCGCCGGCCGGGGCATCGCTGATCCGGTCGCGATGATCCTGTCGGGCGCGATGCTGTTGCGCCACATCGGCGAGATCGACGCAGCCGAGAACGTGGAATGGGGCGTCGATGAGACGCTGCGTAAACAGGAGGTACGTACGCCCGACCTCGGTGGGACCGCGACCACGATGGAGTTCGCCGAGGCGATCGCGGCCGAGGCCGTCGCCTGGGAGCACGGCCCGAGCTAAGCGGGCGAGAGCCCCGGGATCGACGCGAGCTGCGACGCGATCAGCTCGCGATCCTCCTTATCCTCCAACGTCGCCAGGACGCGTCGGGCCTCGGCCGCGTACCGGTCCCGCGCGTGCTCGTCACCGACCGCCGCCGACGCACGCGCCATGCCCTCGAGCATCGACGCGAGGCGCCAGTCGGTCCACCCGTTCGACCGGCACACGTCCAGGGCGACCGTCGCGTATCGATGCGAGAGCTCGCCGAGGTCCTGGAGGCTGGCGACATGAGCGATCAGCCAATCCCCCACCATCGCTTCCTCGTCGCCGCCGACCCAGCCCCAGTGGTAGCGAGAGGTGAACACGAGCGCCAGCAGCTGGCGATCCTGCTCGGGCGTCCTCGTATCGAGCTCGATCAGCTCCCACGCGCGGTTGAAGGCGTCGGCCGCGACCTGCCGGTGCCATCCGGCCTGACCGTCGATCGGCTCCTCAGCCACCCTGGTCCTCCTCGTGATCCTCGTGATGCTCGTGGTGCTCGCCGGGCCCTCGACCGAGGTCCCACTCCGGCGTTCGTCAACAGCCCGGTTGTCCGTGGTTGCCGCAACACCCGCGGTTGAACAGTCCGATCGCCCGGTTCTTGACGGTGAGTCCGATCTTCTGGGGCACCGTGTAGTCCGGGTTCCGCCAGTTCGTGAAGAACATCGCCACGTGCTCGCGGAGCTCCTCACGGAATGCGGCCATGCAGGAATCGTACGCCGACCGTGCTTGGTCGGCGGCGAGGCGGGTGGGACACTGCCCCGGATGGAAGCCACCCCCCAGATGGACACCTCTCGGCCGTCCAACCTGCGACTGGCCGCGTTCGCGCTCACTGCATCGGGCGCCCTCGTGATCGGGGTCGGATCGATCCTCACGTGGGTGACGGTCGGGTTCGCCGATCCCAGCCTTGCGGCGCTCACGAGCCCCACGAAAGGCACGGACATCGCCGAAGGCAAGATCGCGCTGGGATGCGCCGTCGCGACCCTTCTCCTCGTCGTGGTCAGCCGTGTGGTTTCGGACACCGTGCGCGCTGTCATGGCAGGCATCGTTGTCGTCGCGGGCGGACTCGCCACCGCCGTGGCAGCCGTGTTCATCCGATCGGCCCCGACGAACTACACGCCGATCGATAGCGAGGGGCTGGTGGCCAGGATCGCTGCGTACCTGGGCAAGACCCCCGATGAGATCCGGGCTGCGCTCGCCGGCGTCTCGGACAAGCTCGGGCCCTATACGAACGTCGGCGCCGGACCGTGGGTAGTCGTGATCGGTGGCCTCATGGTCATCGCCGGAGGCGTCCTCACGGTCCGGTGGGCCGCCCGGCTGAGCGCAGCGCACGTCGCCACCGACGAGGCCGGCGATGACCGTAGCGACGACGTCGGTGGCGACGAACAGACCCCGCAGGAGCCGTCGCTCGACTGACTACAGCTTCGCGAGGTCGGCGCACTTCTCGCGGATGCCCTCCGCCGCCGCACGCAACTTGCCGAGCTCGTCGTCGTTCAGATCGAGCTCGACGATCTCCTCCACACCGCCGCGGCCGAGCTTGGCCGGCACGCCGACGTAGACGTCGCTGATCCCGTACTGCCCGGTGGTCCACGCGCAGACCGGCAGCGTCGTCTTCGTGTCGCGGACGATCGCCTCGACCATCGCGACCACCGATGCGCTCGGCGCGTAGTACGCCGACCCCGTCTTGAGGTACGCCACGATCTCCGCGCCGCCGTCGCGCGTGCGCTGGAACAGGCGCTCGAGCGTCGTCTCGTCGACGAGCTCGGGCAAGGGCTTCCCGTGCACGGTCGCGTGACGGGGCAGCGCCACCATCGCGTCGCCGTGCGAGCCGAGCGTCATCGCCTCGACCCCCGTCGTCGAGACCCCGAGCTCCTCGGCGATGAAGTACCGCAGCCGTGCGGAGTCGAGCACGCCGGCCATCCCGACGACCCGCTCCTTCGGGAACCCCGACCGCTCGGCCGCCAGGAAGGTCATCTCGTCGAGCGGGTTCGAGACGACGATCAGGATCGGCGTTCGGGCGAGCCGGGCGTGACCTTCGCGATCACGTCGGACATGATCGCGGCGTTCTTGCCGAGCAGATCCATCCGGCTCATGCCCGGCTGGCGCGGGAACCCCGCGGTGATCACGACGACGTCGCTGCCCGCAGTATCCGCGTAGTCGTTCGTGCCGACGATCGTGGGCTCGTAGCCCTCGACCGGCGCAGCCTCCTGCAGGTCGAGCGCGAGCCCCTGCGGCTTCCCCTCGATGATGTCGATCAGGACGACCTCGCCGAGGCCCTTCTCGAGCGCGCGCATCGCGGCCGTCTGGCCCACGAATCCGCTGCCCACGACGGTGATCTTCATGGCGGAACGATCTCCTTGCGTTCGGGAACGACCCAGGCTACCGAACGTCCGTCAGAGCCTCGCGACGATGGCGTCGGCGACGCCGTACGTGCCGGCGGCGGGACGGTCGTCGTCCGGCTCGCGCAGATCGAAGGTCACCAAGGTGCCGTCCGCGAGCACGGCGGCGGTCGCCGCCTCGACGCGATCGCCCGCCTCTTGCTCGCCGATATACCGGAGCAGCATCGCGCCCGACAGGATCACCCCGACCGGGTCGGCCCGGTTCGTGCCGGCGAGCCGGGTCGCCGTGCCGTGCGTCGCCTCGAACACGGCGAGCTCGCGTCCGCCGGCCCCACCGAAGTGCCCCCCGGGCGCGACGCCCGTCCCTCCGATCAGACCGGCGCCGAGCTCCGCCACGAGGTCGCCGTACATGTTCGGCAACACCAGCACGTCGAACCGCTCGGGCGCCTGGATCAGCTGCATGCACAGCGCGTCGATGATCCGGTCGTCGAACGCGATGTCGGGGAAGTCCTCGGCGACCTCGCGAGCGACCTCGAGGAACAACCCGTCGGAGAACTTCATGATGTTGGCCTTGTGGGAGGCCGTGACCCGCGCGCGCCCGTGCTCCCTCGCCCACGTGAACGCGAACCGCACGATCCGCTCCGAGGCCGGCGCCGAGATCTCCTTGACCGAGATGCCGCTGTCGGGCCGCACCGTGAGGCCCTTCGTCGCCGCGATGAACGAGATCAGCGCCTCCACCTCGGGCGTGTCGTGTTCGAGCTCGAGGCCGGTGTACATCCCTTCGGTGTTCTCGCGCACGACGACGAGATCGACCTCCTCGTAGCGGGACGGCACCCCCGGGTACAGATGACACGGCCGGACGTTCGCGAACAGATCGAGCTCCTGGCGCAAGGCGAGGTTGGCGCTCCGCAGCCCGCTCGCCGCCGGCGTCTCGATCGGACCCTTCAACGCCACACGAGCCGAACGGATCGCGGCCAGCGTGTCGGGAGGCAAGGGTGTGCCGACATCGGCGAACGCCCCCGCGCCCATCGGGTGCACGTCCCACTCGATCGCCACCCCGGTGGCGTCGAGCACCCGCTGGGCGGCCTCCGTGACCTCCGGACCGACGCCGTCGCCGGGGATCAAGGTCACGCGGGTCGCCATCGGGCGGGAAGCCTAACGGTCGGGACTGCGGTTTGGGTTCGCGCCCAACCACCCTCTATCCTGGCTGCATGAGCGAGAAGGGGCTGCGGGAGATCAACGCCGCGGACACGAAGATCTCCGACATCGACGGCGAGACCGGGCGTCTGTGGTACGTCGGCTACGAGATCGGCGACCTGGCGGCGCACGCCTCCTTCGAGGAGACGATCTACTTGCTCCACAAGCTGGACCTGCCGAACCGGCAGCAGCTCCAGCAGCTCAAGACCTTCCTCGTTCGGGAACGGGAGCTCCACCCCTTCCTCGCGAGGCTGATGCCGACGCTGGCGCAGAACGCATCGCCGATGTCGATGCTGCGCACCGGGCTCTCGGCCTCGAGCGCCTTCGACCCCGACGGCTGGGACGTTTCCCCCGAGGCCGAGTACCGCAAAGCGCTCCGCCTGATCGCCGAGACCCCGACCCTGATCGCGACCTTCGACCGACTCCGGACGGGCCGCGAGGTGATCCCGCCGAACCCCGAGCTCAGCCACGCCGGCAACCTGCTGTGGATGCTCCACGGCGACGAGCCGGACCCGGACGACGCCAAGGTGCTCGACACGACGTTCGTGCTCTACGCAGACCACACGATGAACGCCTCGACGTTCACCGCACGCGTGATCGCGTCCACCCTGTCGGACATGTTCTCGGCGATCACCGGCGCGATCGGCGCCTTGAAGGGACCGCTCCACGGCGGGGCGAACGAGGAGTCACAGAAGATGGCCGAGGAGGTCGGCAAGCCCGAGAACGCCGAGGCCTACGTCCGCGAGCGGCTCGCGAACCACGAGAAGATCATGGGGTTCGGCCACGCCGTGTACCGCACGATGGACCCGCGGGCCCGCATCTTGAAGGAGCTCTGTCGGCAGCTCGGCGAGCGGCGTGAGCAGCCGCAGTGGTACGAGATCTTCTCGGCGTTGGAGGAAACCACGCTCGAGCAGAAGGGCCTGTACCCCAACGTCGACCTCTACGCGGCGGGCGTGTACCACATGCTCGGGATCCCGACCGACCTGATGACGCCGTTGTTCGCGCTCGCGCGCATGGCGGGGTGGACGGCGCACGTCCGCGAGCAGTACCTCGACAACCGGATCATCCGGCCGGGGTCGACCTACGTCGGGCCGCGCGACCGCACGTACGTGCCGATCGAAGCGCGCCCCTAGCGCGACCCGGGCGCGATCAGGAAACGGGGCGCGGTAGCAGCCCGGCGCGTGTGACGAGGTCCCGGGTCTCCTCGTCGTGACCCATCGCCATCACGTGGATGCCCGCGATCCCGGGGATCGTGCGGATCTGGTCGATCAACGGCGCGACGAGCTCGACGCCGACGTTCGCCGCGTCGTCGCCCGCGGCATCCAGCGCCGCGATCATGTTGGGCGGCACCGAGACCCCCGGGAGCTTCTCGTCCATGAACCGCGCCTGCTTCGCGCTGCGCAGCGGGGTGACCCCGATGACCACCTTGGCGCGTTCGAACAGGCCCCACGCGCGCATCCGGTCGGCCCATGCGGCGAGCGCGGGAACGTCGTAGACGATCTGCGTGATCACGAAGTCCGCGCCGGCGTCCAGCTTGGACCCCAGCTTCGCCGGGTCGTAGGGATCGGCGAACGGCACGTCTGCGACGCCGATCAGATACCGAGGGGGGTCGGCTAGCTCCGCGCCGGCGAGCGAGGTGCCATCGTCACGGAGGCGCTTCGCGAGCGCCACGACGTCGGTCACCGTCAGGTCGCCGACGACGACGGCGTCGGGGTGGTCGCCGACGTGCAGCGGGTCACCCGAAAGGCAGAACACGTTGCGCGCCCCGAGCGCCCAAGCGCCGAGCAGATCGCTCGTGATGGACAGGCGGTTGCGGTCGCGCACCGTGAGTTGCACCGTCGGCTCGATCCCCGCCGCGGCCGCGGCGGCGACGCCGGCCAGCGGGGACATGTGTGCCGAGGCCGTCGGGTTGTCGGTCAGGTTGACCGCGTCGATCGAGCCGACGAGCGCGACCGCGTGCTCGCGCACCGGCTCGAGCGATCCGCCCGCCGGCGGCACGATCTCACCCGTCACCGTGAACGCTCCTCGGGCGAAGAGCCCGGCCAGGTGGGCGCCGACCTGCGTGGTCATCCCTGCGTGAACGCCTGCGCCTCGGCCGCCTGGACCGTGTTGACCATCAGCATCGCAACCGTCATCGGCCCGACCCCGCCGGGCACCGGGGTGATCGCGCCCGCCACCTCGGCGACCTCGTCGAACATCACGTCGCCGATCAGCCCGTCGGGCGTGCGGTGGACGCCCACGTCGAGCACGGTGGCGCCCGGCTTGATCATCTCGGCCGTCACGAGGTGCGGCACCCCCGCGGCCGCAACGACGATGTCGGCGGCGAGGGTGTGCGCTTGCAGGTCACGTGTCCGGATGTGGGTCGAGGTGACCGTGGCGTTCCCACGGATCGTGTTTTGGCCGAGCATCACCGACAATGGCGCGCCCACGAGCTCGCCGAACCCGACGATCGTGACCTCCGCGCCCTCGATCGGGATCTCCGCGCGCAGCAGCAGCTCGACGATCCCGTAGGGCGTCGCCGGCAGGAAGCACGGCCCCTGACGCAGCATCATCCCGATGTTCCACGGGTGCAGGCCGTCGACGTCCTTCTCGGGGGCGACGGCGCGCTGGATCTCGAGCTCGTGCAGGTGGCCCGGCAACGGCAGCTGGACGATGATCCCGTGGATCTCCGGATCGCGGTTCAGCCGGCGGATCGTCGCGAGCAGCTCGTGCTCGGTGACGTAGGACGGCAGGTCGACCTGTTCCGAGCGGATCCCGACGTCGGCACAGGCCTTGTGCTTCTGGCCCACGTAGATGCGAGAGGCCTGGTCGTCGCCCACCAGGACGGCGGCCAGGCCGGGGGTGATCCCGGTCTCGGCGAGCGCCCGTACCCGCTCGGCCACCTCGCTTCGGATCTGGGCCGCGATGGCCTTCCCATCCAGGATGCGGGCGGACACGGAGCGCATCCTACCGGCGGCCGATGGGCCCGACCAAAGCGAAGCTGCGTGCAGCGCACCGCCCCCTCGGGTGGTTAGCGCTCCGTGCGACGCCGCCGGCGACGACGACGACGGGTCGGGCTCAGATCGCGGTGTCGGGCGATCGCCCGGCGCATGGTGGACTCCCGCTGGGCGAGCTCCTCGAGCCGGTACCACGAGGATGGGGGCATCATCTTGCGCACCTCCCTTGGTCGGCGGTATCATTCATCTCGATGTGAAGATACTCGAGGTCGAAGTTCGATGTCAAGATATTTGACCTGAAGAGATATGTGAGGAGCAGCCATGACGCCACCCACCGCGAAGAAAGACTCGATCGACCGGTTCATCGATGCGTCCCTCGCCCTGTTCCCCGGGGTCGACGCCGCGACCGAGGGCGGCGTGGACCGGATCCACAAGCTCTCGAAGCACATCAAGCGCACCACCGAGCGAACGGTGGCGCGGTTCGGGCTGAACGCCGGCGAGTTCCACGCCTTGACGAAGCTGCGGGTCGCCCCGGAGCAGCAGCTGTCGGCGGGCGACCTCGCGGAGTACCTCGACCTGTCGACCGGAGCGATGACGAACAGGCTCGACAGCCTCGAAGCGCAGGGCTTGATCACCCGCGAACGGGCCGTCGCGGATCGCCGCAGCGTCCTGGTGACGATGACGCCCAAGGGCCAGGACCTGGTGGTGCAGGCGGTCGAGGCGGCCGGCAAGGAGGAGCACGCCCTGTTCACGACACTGAGCGAGCCGCAGCAGCGGCAGCTCAACGGGCTCCTGCGAACGCTGGTGCTGGCGTTCGAGGACCCGGACGACTGCTAGTGCCGCCAACTAATGGCGGAAGTGGCGCGTCCCGGTGAGGACGACCGCCATCCCCCGGCGCTCGGCCGCCGCCAGGACATCCTCGTCCCCCTTCGATCCGCCCGGGTGGATCACGGCGGTGCAGCCCGCGTCGGCGGCAACCTCGAGCGCATCGGGGAACGGGAAGAACGCGTCGGAGGCGCACACCGCCCCGCGCGCCCGCTCCCCCGCCTTTCGCGCAGCGATCCACGACGCGTCGACGCGTGACATCTGCCCGGCGCCGACGCCGACCGTCGCGCCGTCCTTCACGAACACGATCGTGTTCGACTTGACGCGCCACGCGATCGTCCAGGCGAGCTCGAGGTCTCGCCACTCCGTGGCCGAGGGCTCCCGGCTCGACACGACCTTCCAGTCCGCCCGGGTCTCACGGACCACGTCGAAGTCTTGGATCAGCGCACCGCCGGGCAGCGTTCGGACGTCCCAGCCACGCGCCCGCTCGATCGGCGCGCGCACGAGGCGGAGGTTCGGACGCTCGGCGAAGGCGGCCAGCGCCCCGTCGGTGAACGACGGCGCGATCACGACCTCGGTGAACACCTCGCGCATCGCCTCGGCCGCCGTCTCGTCGCACGCACCGCGGAAGGCCACGATGCCGCCGAACGCGCTGACCTCGTCGCACGCGAAGGCCCCGCGGTAGGAGGCGGCCGCGTCGCCGAGCGCCGCGACCCCGCACGGGTTGTTGTGCTTCACGATCACGCAGGCGCCGTCGGGCAACGCGTGCACGAGCTCGGCCGCCGCCCACGCGTCGAGCCAGTTGTTGAACGACATCTCCTTGCCTTGGAGCACCTCGGCGCCGCCCAGCACGCCCGGGCCCGCCGTCTCGGCGAACAACGCGCCGCGCTGGTGCGGGTTCTCCCCATAGCGCAGGTCCGCGACCTTCCCGTAGGTGAGCCCGACGAAGTCAGGCAGCGCGTCCGCGTCGGCCCCCTGCTGCGCGAACCATCCGGCGACGGCGGCGTCGTAGGCCGCGGTGTGCGCGAACGCCTCGGCCGCCAGGGCGAACCGGGTGGCACGCGTGATGCCGTCTTCGAGCGCGAGCTCGTCCACGATCGCGCCGTAGCGCTCCGGGTTCACGACGACCGCGACCGACTCGAAGTTCTTCGCGCTCGCTCGCACCATCGCGGGGCCGCCGATGTCGATCTTCTCGATCGTGTCCTCGAAGCTCGCGCCGGCCGCGACCGTCTCGCGGAACGGGTACAGGTTGGACACGACCAGATCGAAGGGCTCGATCCCCTGCGCCGCGATCTGGGCCAGATGCGCCTCGTCGCGTTGATCGGCGAGCAGCCCCGCGTGGATCGCCGGGTGCAGCGTCTTCACGCGTCCGCCGAGCATCTCGGGGAACCCGGTGACGTCGGCGACCTCGGTCACGTCGACGCCGGCCTCGCGGAGCGCGGCGGCCGTTCCCCCGCTCGACACGAGCTGGACGTCCCGCTCGCGAAGGGCGCGGGCCAGCTCGACGATGCCGGTCTTGTCGTACACAGCCAGCAGCGCCCTTCGGATCGGCCTCGTGCTCACGGATCCTCCTTGGTCTCGACGATCCGATCGTGGATCACCAGACGGTCCTGGAGCAACGCCCGGACGGCGCGAGGAAGCAACCGGTGCTCGACCTCGTGGACACGGACCTCGAGCGTGTCCCAGTCATCGTCCGGCCTGATCGCGATCGCCTCCTGCAGCACGATGGGACCGGTGTCGACGCCCGCATCCACCAGGTGGACCGTGACGCCGGTGACCTTGACCCCCGCGGCCAGCGCGTCGGCCACCGCGTGGATGCCCGGGAACGACGGCAGCAGCGCCGGATGGACATTGAGCCACCGATCCCGCCACCGATCGACGACCGGCGAGCCGAGCACCCGCATGTAGCCGGCGCTCACGATCACGTCGATCCCTCGCCGGGTGAGCGCGTCGGCGACCGCTGCGGACAGCGCGCCGCGGTCTGACCCGGGCTCGATCACGACCGTCTCGATCCCGGCCGCGGTCGCGCGCTCGAGCGCTCGGATCGCCGGCCGGTCGGACAGCACCAGCTCGACGTGCGGTCGGATCGCGGCGTCGTCGAGGAGCGCCTGCAGGTTCGTCCCGGAGCCGGACACCAGCACCGCGACACGCCCGCCCATGGATGCACACATGCTAGCCGAGCGGCATCCCTGCAGGACAAGGGCGGTAAGCTTGCCGCTCCGACGGATCGTGGAGGCAGCTCGTGAAGAAGTGCCCGTACTGCGCGGAAGAGATCCAGGATGAGGCGATCAAGTGCCGGTACTGCCATAGCGACCTGACGGTCGCGCCGCCGTCGGCGTCCGGCGCCGTCGGCTCGGGGGCCCCGTCTTCAGGCGGCGCCACGCCCGACGTCGTCACGCAACAGGGCACGAGCGACGCCGGATCGACGGGCGCGCAACCGACCGCCTGGGGTTCCACCTCGAGCTCCCCGACCTCGACCGGACCGACCCCGGCCGCGGCGATGCAGACGGGCGGGATGCCCGTGGGTGCGACCGGCGGAGCACCCGTCGGGGGCGGCACCGCGCAGAAGTACACGCACTCCGGCTACCGCTACGTCCTCGGGTACGGCGCCGACTTCTTCGGGATCTGGAACCGGGACAACCCCTCGAACCCGACCGAGCGCTACCCGCGGACCGATCAGGGGTGGCGTGACGCCTGGGCGAAGTTCGCCACGCTCGAGCCCAATCAGGTGCCGGTGCCCGACGCCGTCGCCGCCCCGCTGGGCGTGCCCGCCACCAGCGCCGCGCCGCAGCTCCAGATGGACCCGAGCGACAGCGCGGTCCTGCAGTACACGCACACCGGCACCCGGTACCTCCTCGGGTACGGCCAGACGTTCTTCGGGATCTGGGACCGGCAGAACCCGTCGTCGCCGGTGGAGCGGTTCGCGCGGAGCGACGACGGATGGGGTCAGGCCTGGCGACGCTACACGCAGATCGAGAACAACTTCACCGAGGTGTCGCCGAGCCAGCGCTGACGCGACGGGGCCACGGGAGGAACGCGCCGACGATCCCGCCCAGCACGCCCCACGCCAGCGCGAGGCCGCCGGTGGTGAGCAGCGGCACTCCAAGGGTGGCGCCGCCGTTCGTGAGATCGGCGTAGGCGGGCACCTCGAGACCCGCGGCCCACGAAGCGAGCATCACGAGGCCCGCGAACACCACGCCGCCGAGGGCGCCCCGGAGCACTCGCTCCGTGCGCCGTCGTTCCTCGGCCGCCGCGGCTCGGCCGCCCAGCATCGTCGCGATCAACGGGATCAGCGCGAACCCCCAGAACCACCCGGGGAACGACGCGCTGCTTCCCGCCGCCCCGGTGTACGCGGCGAGCAGGACCCCGGCGCCCTGGCTCGCGTCGATCCCATCGCGGGAGAGCGTCACCGCCGGCTCACCGCCGACGTCGAGGGTCGCGGTCGCGCCCATCGACATCGCGAGCACCAACACCGACTGGTTCGGCAGCAGCGACGCATGCTCGATCACCGTCGCCGCGCCGCTGCCGCCGGTCCGCGACACGAAGCGCGCGTAGGAGCCCGTCGGACCCGGTGAGACCGCGGCCACGAGCAGCACCGCGAGGAATGCCCCGACGACCCCCCACCACAGCGCGGTCGCGCCGCCGACGGCCGCGCCGACGGCCCGAGCCCCGACGCGCTCCTCGAGCGCGTCCCGAGCCACCGCGGCGCCGCCGGCTGCGCCGGCGGCCCCGCTCACCACGACCGGCATCGCGAACGCCTGCCACAGCACCGGCTCGAGCCGCTCGATCCCGAACTGAGGGAACCCCAGCGTCACGGGGAACGCGATCACGAGCATCGGCAGGGCGAACCCGAGGGAGATGGCCGAGCCCGCGAGCGCGGCCGCGCCGGGACGCCGTTCCAACGCTCGCGCCTGCTCGCGACCGGCGCGATAGGCGAGCACGAGCACCGCGATCGTCAGCGCGCCGGTCGCGACCACCAGACGACCGGAAGACTGGACGGCGTGGGTGAGCGGGGAGGCGTCCGCGGACGCCGAGAAGGGCACCCGCACGCTCGACAACGTCTCGGCGAGACCGATCTTGAACCAGGACCACGGGTGGTACCAACGGCTCGCGGCGTAGGTGAGCCACGCGAGCGCCTGCCCGGCGACGAGCACCGGCAGGAACACGAGGAGCGCGCCGCGACGCAGGCCCGAGACGAGAAGGTCTCCCGATGCGGTCGACGGCGGTATCTCGACGCCGGCCGACCCCGGGGCGCTCATCGCGGCAAGCGTTCGGCCGCGATGCGCGCCACCTGTGAGGGCGTCCGGCCCACGGCGACCCCGGCGGCCTCGAGCGCTTCGGCCTTCGCGGCCGCGGTCCCCGACGATCCGGTCACGATCGCACCGGCATGGCCCATCCGCTTGCCGGGCGGCGCCTCGAAGCCCGCGATGTAGGCGACGACCGGCGTGGACACGTGCTCGCGCACGTACTCCGCCGCGCGCTCCTCGTCGTCGCCGCCGATCTCGCCGGTCATGATGATCAGGTCGGTGTCGGCGTCGGCCTCGAACAGACGCAGCGCGTCGATGAATCCGACGCCGTGCACCGGGTCGCCGCCCATCCCGATGCAGGTCGATTGCCCGATCCCGGCGGTCGTGAGCTCGTGGACGATCTGGTACACGAGCGTCCCGGAGCGGCTCACGAACCCGACGCGGCCCGGCGAGCAGACCTCGCCGGGGATGATGCCGACGTTCGCGACGCCCGGCGAGATCACGCCCGGGCAGTTGGGGCCGACGAGGGTCGTCGTGGTGCCGGCGAGGTACGCGTGCACCGACGCCATCTCGCGCACGGGGATGCCCTCGGTGATGCACACGACGAGCCCGACCCCCGCGTCGGCGGCCTCCAAGATCGCGTCGGCGGCGAACCGCGGCGGCACGAAGATCATCGACGTGTTCGCGCCGGTGGCCGCCACGGCCGCCGTGACCGTGTCGAACACGGGGATCCCTTCGAGGTCCTGCCCGCCCTTGCCGGGTGTGACGCCGGCCACCACCGCCGTGCCGTACGTGCGGTTCCGGAGCGTGTGGAAGGTGCCTTCGGAGCCGGTGATCCCTTGGACGAGCAGCTTCGTGTCGGCGCCGACGAGCACGCTCATGCGGCACCGGCCAGTCGGGCGGCTTCCTCCGCGGCCGCGTCCATCGTGGCGACCGGGACGATCCGTGGATGCGCGGCGTCGGCCAAGATCGCCCGGCCTTCCTCGGCGTTGGTCCCGTCCAAGCGCACGACGATCGGCACCGTCGCCTCCACCTTGCCGAGCGCTTCGAGGATCCCGCGGGCGACGACGTCGCAGCGTGTGATCCCGCCGAAGATGTTGATGAAGACGCACCGGACCGACGGGTCGGACAAGATCACCTGCAGCGAGGTCGCCATCTTCTCAGCGCTCGCGCCGCCGCCGACATCCAGGAAGTTCGCCGCCTTCCCGCCGGCCTGCGCGACGACGTCGAGCGTCGACATCACGAGGCCCGCGCCGTTGCCGATGATGCCGACCGAGCCGTCGAGCTTGACGTATTGCAGATCAGCTTCCTTCGCGCGCTTCTCCACGGGATCGACCGGGAACGCGTCCTGCAAGGCCTCGAGATCCGGGTGTCGGAACAGCGCGTTGTCGTCGATGGTCACCTTCGCGTCCAGCGCGACGACCGCGCCGTCGGTGAGCTGGACCAGCGGGTTGATCTCCACGAGGGTCGCGTCGGCGCCCTCGACCACGCGCCACATCGCGCGCAGGACCTCCGCCGCGCCGTCGCGCGCGTCGACGGGCAGGACCCCGACGAGCTCGCGGAGATGCCACGGACGAAGACCGAGGCCCGGGTTCACGTGGGCGCGACGGAGCGCCTCGGGGCGCTCGCGTGCGAGCGTCTCGATGTCGATCCCGCCCTCCGCGGTGAGCATCCACAGGTACTCCCCGACCGAGCGGTCAAGCAGCACCGACGTGTAGAACTCGTGGGCGATCGGCAGCAGCTCCTCGACGAGGACCCGCGTGACCTCGTGGCCCTTGAAGTCCGCGCCGAGCATCCGGCCGGCCGCCTCGCGCGCCTCGGCACTGGACCGGCACAGGACCACGCCGCCGCCCTTGCCGCGGCCGCCGACCTGTACCTGGACCTTGACCACCGAGCTACCGCCGAGCTGGTCGGTCGCCGCTGCCGCCTCATCGGGGGTCTCGGCCACGATGCCTCTCGGCGTCGCGATCCCATGAGCACGGAACAGGTCCTTGCCCATGTGCTCGTAGAGATCCATCGACCCTCCGGAACCGGGAACCGGGCGAACGCGCGCGGAGTCTACCCAACACCGCCCTGAGGACTTGACGGAAGACACATGTTTCCCATCTTCACAACCTCTCAGGGCAGGTGTACGGTTCGGTGCGCCTCAAGCACCATCGGCAAGCCGGGGCAACCCGGGAGGGGGAACACATCCCGACCGGCGTGCGTAGCTCGGGTGAGCTCGAGGTGTACCCGGGACGCGGCTACTTCTACACGCGCAGGAACCTATCGCTCCAGCAGACGATCGCGGCGCTGCAGAAGGTGCCGCGTGGCTACGATCTGACGATCGAGGTCAGGATGCGCGGGACCCATCGGATCCATGTGACGGTCCCGACCGACTTCGCACTCAAGGGAGAGCCCGCTCCGGTGGAGCTCCATCTGATCAAGTAGCGCGTCGAGCGAGGCGTTCGGAGGCCGTCACCCGCTCTGGGTGGCGGCCTCCAGCCTGTTCCGGAGCCACTCGACGATCTCGCCGGTAGACGCGCCGGGCGTGAAGATCTTCTCGACCCCCTCGGCCTGGAGCGCGGTGATGTCGTCGGCGGGGACGATGCCGCCGCCGAACACGACGATGTCGCCGGCGCCGCGCTCCTTCAGCAACGCCACCACGCGCGGGAACAGCGTCATGTGCGCGCCGGAGTGCAGCGAGAGCCCGACCGCGTCGGCGTCCTCCTGGATCGCGGTCTCGACGATCTGCTCGGGCGTTTGGTGCAACCCGGTGTAGATCACCTCGAACCCGGCGTCGCGCAGCGCCCGGGCGACGATCTTCGCGCCGCGGTCGTGGCCGTCCAATCCGGGCTTCGCGACGATCACTCGATGCTTCTCGGGCATGCGCGCGAGTGTATCGGGGACCGCCGGCTTGCGTGCCTGGGACGCCGCGGCGACGATGCGGCGATGGAACCGGCCTTCGGATACGCCCGAGCCTCCGACGACGCCTACCTCGCGTACTCCACGACGGGCGAAGGTCCCCTCGACCTGTTGTGGCAACAGGACTGGTTCAGCAACGTCGACCTATCTTGGGAGAACGAGATCAACCGGCAGGTGTTCACCGGCATCGCCCGGATGGCACGGCTGATCCTGCACGATCGTCGGGGGGTGGGGCTGTCGAGCCGCGACGTGCCGCCGCCGCACTTGGAAACCCGCGTCTCCGACCTCCTCGCCGTGCTCGACACGGTTGGCGCCGATCGACCGGTGCTCGCCGGCGATCGCGAGGGCGGGTCACCGAACGTCTTGCTGGCGGCGACCCAGCCCGAACGGGTTCGATCGCTGATCTGGTACGCACCCTCACCACGATCGGTCTGGACGCCCGACTACCCGTGGGGGGTCCGCCCCGAGTACGTCGAGCGGGAGGTCGAGAACCTGGCGACCTGGGGGACACCTGCGTATGGGCGTGCATTCATCGATACCGAGTCGTTGGCGGACCACGAACTGGATCCCGCGATGGCCGGGGAGATCGCCAGGTTCAGCCGACACACCGCGACCCCCAACGTCGCGACGCAGCTCGGCCGGATCTGGCTCGAGAGCGATGTCCGCGACGTCCTGCCCGCGGTGCACGTACCCACGCTGATCCTCCAGTTCGAGCATCCCGCTCTCGGACTCGAAGAGTCGACCCACGTGGCATCGCTCATCCCCGGGGCCGAGCTCGTCGTCTTGCCCGGGAACGAGGTCGACGGCGACGTCCGGCCCCTGCTGGAGGCGATCCGCGGGTTCCTCGGGCAGGACCGTCCGCCGGAGCTCGACACGATCCTGTCCACCGTGCTGTTCACCGACATCGTCGGATCGACCGAGCGACAGGCGAGCCTGGGCGATCACAGCTGGAAGGAACTCGTCCTCGAACACCATGCGGTCATACGCGACGCGTTGGAGCGCTGGCATGGCGTGGAGAACGACACCGCCGGCGACGGCTTCTACGCCACGTTCGACGGCCCGGCTCGCGCCGTCCGATGTGCGCAGGAGGTCGTCGAGCGGGTGCATCCACTCGGGATCGAGATCCGCGCCGGGGTACACACGGGCGAGTGCGAGGTGATCGACGGCAAGTATGGGGGCCTCACCGTGTCGATCGGAGCCCGAGTGGCAGCGCACGCAGGTCCCTCGACCGTGCTGGTCTCACAAACCGTGAAGGATCTGGTCGCGGGCAGTGGTCTCTCGTTCGTCGACGCCGGCGAACATGAGCTCAAGGGTGTCCCCGACCGATGGCGGCTCTATCAGGTCACTGGATGACGACGCCAGAGACCCGCTTCACGACGCGCGACGGTGGACGGCTCGCCTATCAGGTGCTGGGCGAGGGACCGATCGATCTGCTGTTCGTCAACGCCTGGTTCACCGACCTCGAGCTCCAGTGGGAGGAGCCGGGGATCGCCGCGTTCCTCGAGCGGCTCGCGTCGTTCTCCCGGCTGATCCTGGTCGACAAGCGCGGCATGGGGCGATCGGAGCGCGTCGCGCCCGATGCGTTCCCGGGGATGGACGCGCGCGTCGCCGATCTCGCGGCGGTGCTTGACGCCGCCGGCGCCGCGCGCGTCGCCGTGGCGAGCGCCTCCGAGAGCGGTCCGCTCGCGATCGCGTTCGCGGCCGCGCACCCCGATCGAGCGCGCGGGCTCGCCTTGTATGCCTGCCGCGCTCGCTACGGCGCGCCGCTGCCCGACTACCCGTTCGGCTATGGCGAAGAGGAGCTGCTCCCCTGGCTCGACCAATTGCACGAGGGCTGGGGCACGCGCGCGTTCGCGCAGGAGTTCTACGACTGGATGGCGCCGAGCCTTGCCGCCGATCCGGTCGCGGTCGACTGGCTCACGCGGCTGATGCCGGCCTCGGCCGACCGCGACACGGTCGTCGCGTCGACCCGGCTGACCTACGCGACCGACGTGCGCTCGGCGCTCCCCTCGATCCGCTGTCCGAGCATCGTGTTCGCCCGTCGCGGCGACGTGCTGTGCCCGTTCGACGAGGTCGCGTGGCTCGCCGACCACATCGTCGGCGCTCGCTTCGTCGCGCTCGATGGCGCGGACCATCCCTTCTGGGCGGGCGACACCTCCGTGCTGCTCGACGAGCTCGAGTCGTTCGTGACGGCCCTCGGTCCGTAGACTTGCCGTCGCGATGGCGCGCAAGAAGATCACGATCCGGCCTCCCGGACTGAAACCGACGACGAAGGTCGGCACGTTCGGTCCGTATCGTGGACGTCTCGGCCTGGCGTGGGTGATCGCGCCGGTCGTCGTGGGCGCGCTGATCCTGGTCGCCGGCTACCTGGCGCTCGCCCGCTGATGCTCGATGCGTACTGCTGGCCCCGCTCGGCCGAGCCCGGCGATCGCGTCGGGCTGCACGTGTCGAGCGACGCGCCGGCCGTCACGGTCACGGTGGCGCGCGACGGCGCCGAGCCGAGCGAGGTGTGGCGCGCCGACGTCTCGGTCGGTACCCATCCGGTACCCGACGACGCCAGCGCGAACGGCTGCGGCTGGCCCGTCGCGACCGAGATCCCGATCGGCGACTGGCCCTCCGGCTACTACGCCGTCACGGTCGCCGCGGGCGACGATCGGGCCGACGCCTTCTTGGTGGTCCGAGCGGGCCACCGGCCGAGGGCGCCGATCGTGCTCGTGCTCTCGACCTCCACGTACGACGCGTACAACGACTGGGGCGGACCTTCGTTGTACACGGGCGGAACGCGGGTCTCGATGCGCCGGCCGATGGCGCCCGGATTCCTGGTGAAGCCCGAACCGCACCGGCGGAAGATGCAGCCCGAGCCCGACCGCGAAGCGCTGTGGTTCTTCGAGTGGGCCGAGCCGCTCGGCCTGTCCGTCTGGAGCGGCGGCGCGGGCTGGTGGAACTGGGAGCGCGCGTTCCTGCACTGGGCCGAACGCAACGGATACGCGGTGGACGTCGCGATCAGCACCGATCTCGAGACCGTCCCCGGGCTGCTCGACGGGTACCGGCTGTTCGCGTCGGTCGGGCACGACGAGTACTGGTCCTGGGGCATGCGCGACGCGCTCGACGCGCACACCGCCGGTGGAGGCAACGCCGCGATCCTCAGTGGGAACACGTGCTACTGGCAGGTCCGATTCGATCACGACGCCGGCACGATGACGTGCTTCAAGTACGGATCGAGCGACGACCCGGTGCTCGCCACCGACGCGGAGCGCACGCTGAGCGGTCCGTGGTCGCATCGGCTCGTCGGACGCCCGGAGACGCAGACGATCGGCCTGACGTTCACGCGCGGCGGGTATTCGCGCTACGGGCTGGGGGTCCCGCGCGCCTCGGGCGCCTACACGGTGCATCGCCCCGAGCACTGGGTGTTCGAGGGCACCGAGCTGCAGTACGGCGACGCCGTGGGGCTCGCCGACACGATCGTCGCCTACGAGGTCGACGGGTGCGCGATGCGGCTCGGCGCCGACGGACGGCCCGAGCCGACCCACGCCGACGGCGCCCCCGGCAGCTTGGAGATCCTCGCGACCGCGCCCGCGCGGCTGTGGGCGCAACAGGAGCAGCCGTCTCGCTACGCGCATGAGCCCGGCGAGCTCGAGCACACGGCGCTCGCGTTGTGGGGCGACACGTGGCGCGACCATGTGGATGAGATCGCGCACAACCACGCGGTGCTCGGCGTCTGGACGACGCCCGCCGGCGGCACGATCGTGAACGCGGGCGTGACCGACTGGACCTACGGTCTCGGCGATCCCACGATCGACCGGATCACGCGCAACGTGCTGGACCGGCTGCGCTGATCAGCGCAGGTGCCGGTCGAGGAACTCAAGCACCAGCTCGAAGCGCTGGACGCGATGCGTCGGACTCCCCGACCGAGTGAGCTCGTGGCTCTCGGCGGGGAACCGCACGAACGTCACGTCGCGCCCGAGCGCCCGGAGCACCGTGAACAGCTGCTCACCCTGGCTGATCGGACACCGCAGGTCCTCCTCCGAGTGCAGGATCAGCAAGGGTGTCGTGATCTCGGGGGCGTACGTGAGCGGTGAGACCGCGCGGTAGGCGTCGGGCGCCTCCCACGGGTAGGCGCCGATGTACCCCTTGAAGAACCCGCCGATGTCGCTCGAGCCGTCCTCGGACGCCAGGTCGTTCACCGCGCGCTCGGAGATCGCGCACCGGAACCGGTCGGTGTGACCGACGATCCATGACGTCATGTAGCCGCCGTAGGAGCCGCCCATCACCGCGAGGCGTTCCGGGTCGACGAACCCGAAGCGCTTGATCGCCTCATCCGTGACGGCCATCAGATCGTCGTAGTCGACCGAGCCCCACCCGGGGCCGATCCCGCCGACCGGACCTCGGATCGCGCGCGCCCACTCCTCGCTATACCCGGAGGAGCCGCGCGGATTCGCGAACAGCACCACGTACCCCGCGCCCGCGTAGACCTGGAACTCGTCGAAGAACCGTTCGCCGTACTGGGTGAACGGTCCGCCGTGGATCGACAGGAGGGCCGGGTAGCTCGCGTCCGGGTCGAAGCCCGGCGGCCGGATGATCCACGCCGGCACCTCGGTGCCGTCGGGCGAGACGGCGGTGAACGGCTCGGGCTCCGCGAGCGCCACCTCGCCGGCGAACGCCGCGCCGACGTCGGTGAGCCGACGTTCCCCGATCGCGACCTCCGAGAGGCCGGTGGGTGTGCTGGCGCTGTGGACCAGCACGTCGCCGACGAGATCGAACCCGGTCAGGCCGCCGACGTCGGCGATCGGCTTCGCGCTGCCCGATCCGTCGGCCGGCACCGCGTAGATCGGCACCCGCCCGGCATCCTCGACGGCGAAGACGATCCGGTCTCCGTCCCAGATCGGCGCGCGAACCATCGGATACGGCGCCGCCGTCCGGTCGAGGTCCTCGGTCAGGATCGATCGCGCGCCGGACGCGACGTCGACCACCGCGACCCGCCCGTGCCTCGGCTCGTCGAACTCGCCCTCGAAGAACAGGTACGCGATGCGCGCGCCGTCGGGCGACCACACCGGCGCGAGGCACCCGCCGTCGGTGGGGGTGATCCGACGTGGCTCTCCTCCGTCGGCCGGCACCGTGAAGACGTCGTTCGCGGTGCCGAGGTCCCAGTCCGGATGCCGCGCCGACGTGAACGCGAGCGTCCGCCCGTCGGGCGACCATGCCGGCCACTCGTCTTCGTGGTCGCCGTCGGTGAGCTGCACGGGCTCGGATCCGTCGAGGGCGACGACGTGCAGGTGATGCGTCCGGCCTTCGGTCCACCCATCGTGGTCGAGGCGGTGCTGCAGACGGGTGAGCCGGCGCGGCGCTCGCTTCGCGACATCGGTCTCGTCGTCGTTCGGGTCGTGCGCGCGTGCGGTGAAGGCGAGCCGCGACCCGTCGGGAGACCAGGTCGGGGCCTCGACCGCCTCGGTGAGCCGGGTCAACTGCCGCGACTCCCCCGGGCCGTCGGCCGGAAGCACGAAGAGCTGCGCCTGGTCCTCGCCGCGCGCCGATGTGAATGCGAGCCAGCGCCCGTCCGGCGACCACCGTGGGTTGCCATCGCGTTTCGCTCCTGCCGTGAGCTGCCGGGGTTCGGCGGAGCCGTCGACAGGCACCGACCAGATCGCGCTCCTCGGGTCGTGGGTCTCTTCGTCGATCCATGCGCGGACGAACGCGACGGTCCATGCGTCCGGCGATAGCCGCGGATCACCCGCGTTGGTCAGCTCGTAGACGTCGTCCGGTCGCATGCCTCGCACGATCGCTCCTCTCCCGTTGCCCAGTGTCGATACTGCCACGGACGCGTTGATCGGGGGCGTCAGCCGACCTTCGTGATCGGCGCGTAGGAGAGCAGCACCCGCTTCTCCCCGACCTCGCCGAACCGGATCGTGGCCTCGGCGTCCTCGCCGTAGCCGCTGGTCGCGACCACGACCCCTTCGCCCCACCGCTCGTGCTGCACGGTGTCGCCGGCGACGATGCTCGGCACCTCCCGTCTCGTCACACCGGGCACCGCCGGTGGCGTCCAGTCCGGCTGCACCGCGACCTCGCCCTTGCCCGGCAAGCCGACGACGGTGTAGCCGCCGCCGTTCGCGCCGCTCCCCTGCTGCCGGCCGGTGCGCGCGTAGCGCGAGGTCCGCTGCGCGCGCAGCTCGGACTCGCGCGCGTGCACGAGCACCTCGGGGATCTCGCCGAGGAACCGCGACGGCGGGTTGTAGTTCGTCTGGCCGAACAAGGTGCGGCTCCAGGCGTGGGTCAGGTACAGCCGCTGCTGCGCGCGCGTGATGCCGACGTACGCGAGCCGCCGCTCCTCCTCGAGCTCGTTCGTGTCTGTCATCGACCGGAAATGCGGGAAGATCCCGTCCTCCATCCCGACGATGAACACCACCGGGAACTCCAGGCCCTTGGCGATATGGAGCGTCATCAGCGTGACGCTCGAGTCCTCCTCCTCGTACTCGTCCTGCTCACCGACGAGCGAGACGAGCTCGAGGAATTCGTCGAGGGTCGCGTCGGGGTCACGCGCTGCGGTCTCCATGGCGACGCCGGCAAGCTCCTGCAGGTTCTCGATGCGGCCCTGCGCCTCGATGGTGCGCTCGGTCTCGAGCTCCAGGAGATAGCCGGACTCCTGTCCGGCGAGCTCGATCATGCGTGCCGGGCCGGCGCCCTCGTCGAGGTGCGCCTGCAGCGCCGTCATCACCTGGTTGAAGCCGGCGACCGCGCCCCGAGCCCGGGTGTTCAACAACGTGTTCTCGTCGACGCGCCGGCACGCTTCGACGACGTCGATCCCCTCCGTCGCGGCGAACGACTCGATCGACGCCACCGTAGCGTCGCCGATCCCGCGCTTGGGCATGTTCACGACCCGCCGGAACGAGACGACGTCCTGCGGATTCAGCAGCAGCCGAAGGTAGCCGAGCACGTCCTTGATCTCGCGCCGCTGGTAGAACCGCACGCCTCCGAAGACGCGGTAGGAGGTGCCGACCCGCACGAACACGTCCTCGATCACGCGGGACATCGCGTTCGTCCGGTAGAAGACCGCGACGTCGCGGTTGCGGAACCCCTCCTCGTCGCGCAGGCGCTCGATCTCGCTCGCGACGAACAGCGCCTCCTCGTGCTCGTCGTTCCCACGGAAGGTCGTCACCAACTCGCCGGGCGCCGCGTCGGTCCAGAGCTCCTTGGGCTTTCGCTGGGTGTTGTGCTCGATCACGGAGTTCGCCGCGGCCAGGATGTTGCCGGTCGACCGGTAGTTCTGCGCCATCACGAACACGGTGGCGTCGGCGTAGTCGCGCTCGAAGTCGAGCATGTTCTGGATCGTCGCGCCGCGCCACGAATAGACGCCCTGGTCGGCGTCGCCGACGACGCAGACGTTGCGGTAGCGGCTCGCGAGCGCGTTCACCAGCTCGTACTGGGCCCGGCTCGTGTCCTGGTACTCGTCGACCAGCAGGTAGCGGAACCGCTCTTGGTAGTAGCGGAGCACCTCGGGCTGCTCCCGGAACAGCCGGACCGTCTCGGTGATCAGGTCGTCGAAGTCGAGGGCGCCGGCCGCGTGCTTGCGCGTCTCGTATGCCTTGTAGACCTTCGCGACGATCTCCTCATAGAAGTTCGATGCCATCCCGGCGAACTCGTCGGGGCCGAGGACACGGTCCTTCGCGTGGCCGATCGCGGCGGCGAGCTGCTTGGGCGGGAAGCGCTTCGGGTCGATATCGAGGTCGCGGACGATGGCGGAGACCAGCCGTTCCGTGTCGCCGTCGTCGTAGATCGTGAAGCTCGACGGCACGCCCAGGTGGGCGTGCTCCCGCCGGAGCAGCCGGGCGCACATCGAGTGGAACGTGAGGATCCACATCCCCCCGGCCGCGCCCGTGCCCACCAAACCCTCGACCCGGTCGCGCATCTCGCGCGCCGCCTTGTTGGTGAAGGTGATCGCGAGGATCTGCCCCGGGGCGACGTCGCGCTCCCGCACGAGGTAGGCGATCCGGTGCGTCAGGGCCCGCGTCTTGCCGCTGCCGGCGCCCGCGACGATGAGCACGGGACCCTCGGTGTGCAAGACGGCCTCGCGCTGGATGTCGTTCAAGCCGTCGAGCAACGGCGATGGCACGTCCACGTTCGCAGTGTAGGCGGGCCGGACGACGCACCGGCCCGATGGCGGGTGAGCAGGGACTTCCGGTCGATGGTGCCACCGCGGGTCGGCCTGTAGCGTGGACCGCGATGGCGAGCGTCCCCGCCGAGGTCGGTTCCCCGAAACGCGCCACGTGGCCCACGGTGCTGCGCTGGTTCGGCGTGCTCTGTCTGATGGGCGCGGCGTACTTCGCCGGCTATGTCGCGTGGCTCCTGTGGGGCACGGGCATCCAGACGCAGCAGGCGCAGAACGGGTTCCAGCCGACGGTCGGGCAGTGGATCGCAGCTCCCGAACCGGTGCCGGCGATCGGGACCGCGCCGCGGATCCTCCCCGGGGACGCCTACGCCGTGATCCTGATCCCGAAGATCGGCCTCGACATGGTGGTCGTCCAGGGCACCGACTACGAGGACCTCAAGAAGGGGCCGGGCCACTACACCGATACCGCCGACCCGTGGGACGCGACCGGCCGCGTCGGCATCGCGGGGCACCGCACGACGTACCTGCACCCGTTCTTCAACCTCGACCAGGTGCAGGCGGGCGACACGATCAGCCTCATCACACGGTACGGGCAGTTCGACTACGAGGTCTCGGCGAACTTCGTCCTGCCTGAAGCGACCGCCGGCAAGGTGCTCGAGCAGACGCCGGATCCGACGCTGGTGCTCACGACCTGCAACCCGAAGTACGCCTCGAGCCAACGGCTGATCGTCACCGCGAAGCTGGTGCGCGCGCCGCCCGCCGCGGCCAAGTAGCATCCGGCGGATGGAGGGATCCGACACCACGACCGCCGCCGCCAAGGGCGCCGGGATCGTGCTCCTCACGCTGGCCGCCGGGCAGTTCCTGATGACGCTCGACAGCTCGGTGATGAACGTGTCGATCGCCACCGTGGCCAAGGACGTCGGCACCACGGTCACCGGGATCCAGACCGCGATCACGCTCTACACGCTGGTCATGGCGATGCTGATGATCACCGGCGGCAAGATCGGGTCGATGATCGGGCGCAAGCGGGCGTTCTCGATCGGCTGCGTGATCTACGGGCTCGGGTCGTTCACGACCTCGCTCGCGACGAGCCTCGGTGTCTTGATCTTCGGATGGTCGTTCCTGGAAGGGCGTCG
This sequence comes from uncultured Actinomycetes bacterium, assembly GCA_963799625.1. GTDB lineage: Bacteria > Actinomycetota > UBA4738 > UBA4738 > HRBIN12 > AC-51. The sequence goes on from CAWCXU010000002.1 coordinate 390,393, forward strand.
GCGCCGCGTTGATCATGCCGGCGATCGTCGCGCTGGTCGCGGCGAACTTCGCGACCAAGGAACGCCCGCGGGCCTACGGCCTGGTCGCCGCCGCGGGCGCAGTCGCGGTCGCGGTGGGGCCGTTGATCGGCGGGCTCGCGACCACCTACGCATCCTGGCGGTGGGTGTTCGCCGGCGAGGTCCTGGTCGTCATCGTGATCTTGCTCCTGTCCCGGCGGATCCAGGACGCCCCGGTCGAGACGCGGCCGCACCTCGACGGCGTCGGTTCGATCTTGTCCGCGGCGGGACTCGGGCTGATCGTGTTCGGGGTACTGCGCTCGAGTGAGTGGGGGTTCATCCTGCCGAAGCCCGACGGCCCGTCGATCGGCGGGGTCTCGCCCACGATCGTGTTGATCTCGTCGGGGCTCTTCGTGCTGTGGCTGTTCGCCGAGTGGGAGCACCGCCGCGAACGGCTCGGGCGCGAACCGCTGATCCAGATGTCGATGTTCCGGATCCCGCAGCTCAACGGCGGGCTCATCATGTTCTTCTTCCAGTTCCTGATCCAAGCGGGGCTGTTCTTCGTGATCCCGCTGTACCTGTCGGTGGCGCTCGGCCTGTCGGCGATCGATACGGGTCTGAAGATCATGCCGCTGTCGATCACCTTGCTCGCGGCAGCGGTCGGCATCCCGCGGTACTTCCCGGGTGCCTCGCCGCGGCTCGTGGTGCGGCTCGGCCTGCTCGCCATGTTCGCGGGCATCGTGACGCTGCTGATGGCGATCGACGTCGATGCCGGCGCCGAGATCGTGACGATGCCGTTGCTGCTCACGGGGCTCGGGATCGGCGCGCTCGCGTCCCAGCTCGGCGCGGTGACGGTCTCGGCGGTGCCCGACGAGCAGAGCCCAGAGGTCGGCGGGCTGCAGAACACCGCGACGAACCTCGGCGCCTCGCTCGGGACCGCGCTCGCCGGCTCGTTCATGATCGCGATCTTGACCAGCTCGTTCCTCACTGGGATCCAGGGGAACCCGGCCGTCCCGAACGACGTGTCGGCGCAAGCGAGTGTGGAGCTCGCGAGCGGGGTCCCCTTCGTGTCCGACGCACAGCTCACGCAGGGGCTCGCCGACGCCGGCGTGGACCCGGAAACGAGTCAGGCGATCGTGGACGAGAACGAGAAGGCACGCCTGGACGGGCTGAAAGCTGCGCTCGCGATCCTCGCGGCGGCGTCGGTGCTAGGCCTGTTCGCGTCCCGGAGGATCCCCGCCAAGCCGCTCAAAGCGCCGCCGGACGCGTCGACGCCCTAGCTCGGCATCACTCCCACTCGATCGTGCCCGGCGGCTTCGACGTGATGTCGTAGGCGACCCGGTTCACGCCGGGCACCTCGCGGACGACCCGTGCGGCGATCGTGTCGAGCACGTCGTAGGGGAGGCGCGCCCAGTCGGCGGTCATCGCGTCCTCGCTCGTCACCGCCCGGACGACGATCGGCGCCTCGTAGGTACGGCCGTCGCCCATCACGCCGACGCTCGCGACGTCGGCGAGCAGCACGCAGAACGCCTGCCAGGTCTCGCGCTCGAGCCCGGCGCGCCGGATCTCCTCGCGCACGATGTGGTCGGCGCCGCGGACCTTGGCGAGGTTCTCGACCGTCACCTCGCCGACGATCCGCACCGCGAGCCCCGGTCCGGGGAAGGGCTGGCGCTGGGTGATCTCCTCGGGGAGCCCGAGCTCGGCGCCGACCGCGCGCACCTCGTCCTTGAACAGGTCGCGGAGCGGCTCGACGAGCTCGAGGTCCATGTCCTCGGGCAGGCCGCCGACGTTGTGGTGGCTCTTGATGTTGGCCGCGGTCGTCGATCCGGACTCGATCACGTCGGGGTACAGCGTGCCCTGCACGAGGAACCGTGCCCCCGCGTGGTCGCGCGCGACCTCCTCGAACACACGGATGAACTCCTCGCCGATCGCCTTGCGCTTGGCTTCGGGGTCGGTGACCCCCGCGAGTTTCGCGAGGAACCGATCCTCGGCCTTCACGTGGACGAGCGGCACGTGGAAGTGCCGCGCGAACGTCTCCTCGACCTGGTCGGGCTCCCCCTCCCGGTTGAGCCCGTGGTCGACGAAGACGCAGGTCAGCTGGTCGCCGACCGCCCGGTGGACGAGCAGCGCGGCGACGGCGGAGTCGACCCCGCCGCTCAGCGCGCAGAGCACCCGCGCGTCGCCCACCTGCTCGCGGATCCGGTGGACCTGCTCGTCGACGATGTTCGTCGGGGTCCAGTCCGGGAGCAGACCGCACCCGTCGTACAGGAACCGTTTCATCACGGCCTGCCCGTGCGGGGTGTGCGACACCTCCGGGTGGAACTGGACGGCGAACAGGCCGCGCTCGCGATCCTCCATCGCGGCGACGGGGATCCGGTCGGTGGTCGCGGTGACGCGGAAGCCTTCGGGCGCGCGCGTGACGGCGTCGCCGTGGCTCATCCAGACGGTGTCGGTCGGCGGCAGGTCCTGCAGCAGCGTGCCGGGTTGCGAGACGTGGAGCTGGGTCCCGCCGTACTCCCGGTCGCCGGTCGCCGCGACCTCCCCGCCGAGGTCCTTCGCCATCAACTGGTGGCCGTAGCAGATCCCGAGCACCGGGACGCCGAGGTCGAACAGCCCCGTGTCGACCTGCGGCGAGCCCTCCTCGTAGACGCTCAGCGGGCCGCCGGACAGGATGATGCCGGCCGGGCGCTTCGCCGCGAGCTCGGCAGCCGTCAGGTCGTGCGCGACGATCTCGGAGTAGACGTGCGCCTCGCGCACCCGCCGGGCGATCAGCTGGGCGTACTGCGCCCCGAGATCGACGACGAGGACGGGGCGCGGGTCGGTCACCGGCCTCCTAGTGGCCCATCCCGACGCGCTGCTGGGTCTGGTAGGTCTTGCCCTCGGTTTTGATCGACGGGGCGATCACGAGCTCGGCCTTCTGGAACTCCTTGATCGTTTCGTAGCCGGTCGTCGCCATCGAGGTAGCCAGCGCCCCGAACAGGTTGAACGTGCCGTCGTTCTCGTGCGCGGGCCCGGTGAGGATCTCCTCGATCGAGGCGACCTGCTGGGTCTTCACGCGCGCGCCGCGCGGCAGCGTGGGATGGAACGTCGCCATCCCCCAGTGGTAGCCACGGCCGGGCGCCTCGTACGCGCGGGTCATCGGCGAACCGATCATCACGGCGTCGGCGCCACAGGCGATCGCCTTGGCGATGTCGCCGCCGGTGCGCATGCCGCCGTCGGCGATCACGTGACAGTAGCGGCCGGTCTCGTGCAGGTGTTCGCGCCGCGCGGCCGCCGCATCGGCGATCGCGGTGGCCTGCGGCACGCCGACCCCGAGCACGCCGCGCGTCGTGCACGCGTTGCCCGGTCCGACCCCGACCAGCACGCCGACCGCGCCGGTCCGCATCAGGTGCAGCGCGGTCGAGTACGACGCGCACCCGCCGACGATCACGGGGATGTCGAACGCCGGGATGAACTCCTTCAGGTTGAGCGGCTCGAGCTTCGACGAGACGTGCTCACCGGAGACCACCGTGCCCTGGATCACCAGGATGTCGAGGCCGGCCTCGAGCACGAGGTGGGCGTACTTCTCGACCCGCTGGGGCGTGAGCGAGGCGCTCGAGACGACCCCGCCCGCCTTGATCTCCTCGATCCGCTTGCCGATCAGCTCCTCCTTGATCGGCTCCGCGTAGAGCTCCTGCATCCGGCGGGTGGCCTTCTCGTCGGGGAGCCCGGCGATCTCGTCGTAGATCGGGATCGGGTCCTCGTACCGGGTCCACAGGCCCTCGAGGTTGAGGCAGGCGAGGCCGCCGAGTCGGCCGATCTCGATCGCGGTGGTCGGCGAGACGCCGGCGTCCATCGCGCTCGCCATCATCGGGAGCTGGAACGTGTACGCGTCGATCTCCCAGCTGATGTTCACGTCCTCGGGGTCTCGGGTGCGTCGCGAGGGGACGATCGCGACCTCGTCGAACCCGTAGGCCCGCCGGGCCGTCTTGCCGATGCCGATCTCGAACTCCATGCCGGGGGGTTCCTCCTGCCTATCCGCTTCGCCGTGGACGCCGGAACGCGAAACGCCCACCCCGCTCGGGATGGGCGTTCAGAAGTTGCATGCGATTCAGCCTACCACCGATGTATCCGCCGAGGTCACGACTTCAGGAAGGACCGATGCGCTCGGCGATCACCAGCCGGAACGCCGACGGCCGCGGGGCGGTGCGATCGTCTCGCATCGCCCCGCGGCCGCGGGTCGTTCCGGGAACCGTGGGGCTACGCCTTGGCGGCGGCCTCCTTCAGCTCCTTGGCGCTCTCGGGGCTGACCTCTTCCTTGTCGATCGTCTTGGCCTTGGTCAACGTCTCGTCGACCTTCGGCTTCCACGTGATGTCGAAGAGCGCGATGATGCCGGATGTACCCGACGGCAGCGTGTCCTCGACCTCCTTCTTGATGTCGGAGGTGCGATCCATCTTCCGCAGCTTGCCGATGCCGGCCCCGACCGCGCCGCCGACCACGCCGGAGGCGAGGAACGCGGGCGGGAAGATGAGACCGATCAACAGGCCGGCGGCGGCGCCCACCATCGTGCCGCCCGCGACCTCGTGAGCGTTCTCCTTGACGTAGAGCTTGCCCTCGTCGTCGCGGCTCACGAGCGCCGCCACGTCGACGAAGATGGCGCCCGCTTTCACGAGCTCCTTCAGTGCGTCGTAGTCGCTCTGCGCGGCGTTCGGGTCGTCGTAGGCCGCGATGTACAGCGCTACCGGGTCATCCTTGCCCATATCGCTCCCCCTTCTGTTGGCGATGCACGGGTCGTTCCCTCAGGGTAGCGAGTCCCAGGAGTTCGTGCGCGGCTCAGGATTCCTTCACGACATGCCCGGAGTCCGCCACTCGGAGATCCGTGAGGCCGGAGTGCATCTGGTCGCCCTGGACCATGACCTCGTCGGACTCCAGGTAGCCGAGCTTCACGAGGCTCCGGAGCACGTTCTGCAGGGATTCCTCGGGGGTCTCGGTCATCGTGTCGACGACGAGCTCGGGGTTCTCGGGGGCCTCGTACGGCGCGTCCGGGCTCACGCCGGTGAAGTCCTTGATCTCGCCGGCGAGCGCCTTCTTGTACAGGCCCTTCGGATCGCGGTTCTCGGCGAGCTCCTCGACGGTCGCGTGCACGTAGACCTCGACGAAGGCACCGATCAGCTCGCGGTTCGCGTCGCGCGTCTCCTTGTACGGACTGATTGGACAGCAGATCGTCGCGACGCCGTTACGGGTGAGCAGGTTCGCGACGAACCCGATCCGCATGATGTTGAGGTCGCGGTCCTCCTTGGAGAACCCGAGTCCCTTCGAGAGGTTCTGCCGGACGACGTCGCCATCGAGGATCTCGGTCTTCATCCCGCGCGCCTGGAACTCGTGGTACAGCATCTCGGCGATCGTGGACTTGCCGGATCCCGACAGCCCGGTGAACCAGACGGTGAATCCCTCTTGGTCGCTCACTGCAGGAAGCTCCTTCCGACCGCGTCGGGCATCGCCTGGGTCGAGTCGATGCCGTAGATCTCAAGGACACTCGGTCCCACATCGACCAGCTGCAACCCCTCGACCTGGCCGGTCCGCTGACCAGGCAACCCCTTCATGACGAAGATCCCGTCCCGGTCGTGGTTCGCGCCGTCTGGACCGGTGTCGTTTTCGTAGGTGTACAGGCTCGGGTTGCCAACCGAGCCGACAGACCGCCACTCGAGATCGCCGAAGTAGACGATCAGGTCTGGCGCGACACCCCGCACCTCGGTGTAGACATCTTGCGGTTTGAGAACCTTCGTGCCTAACGGTTCGCCGTCCGGCCCGAGCTGCGCTTCGAGCTTGGCGGTCAACTCGGCGCGCATCGCCCCATAGTTGGCCGGCTCGATCTGACCTTGCGGTTCGCGGCCCTTGATGTTGAAGAAGAGCCTCCCGTAGTACCCCCCGTCGCCCCAGACGAGCGTGCGGGACCAGTCGATGTCTGCGTCCTTGATCGGGATGGGGCCATCGGTGACCGGCTCCTTGAGGTTCATATAACCCTCTTGGATCAGCCAGTCGTTAACGCACAAGCCGCCCATCATCGGGCGCGCCCCGTGGTCGCTCATCACGATCGTTACGGCGTCTTCGGGAATGTATTCGAGGAAGTCCGCCAGCTGCCTATCCAGGAAGCGGTAGTAGTCGTGGAATACGGTCTCGTACTTGTTCCCCGGCTCGTGAAGTGGGTGCCGCTTGTCGTAGAACTGCCAGAACACATGGTGCAGGCGGTCCGGCGCGATATCACACATCATGAAGTAGTCCCACGGCTTCGACCTGAGCATCCGCCGCCCGACCTGGAACCGACGCTCAGTCATCTTGAACACCTGATCGAGGGTGACGTCGAATCCCGCTTTGCGGAAGTTCGGGATGTCGAAGATGTACTCGCCCTTCCCCCCGAGCTCCTCCTCGATCTCGACCTCAAGCTCCTGCGGATACGCCCAGCGCTCCGCCGATGGAGGGGTCAAGAAGCAGCCGACGCGCCAGCCCGGGAACTCCTTCGGCGGCGGGAAGGAGGGCGGGACGCCGATCAGTACCGAACGCTTTCCCTGGGCGCCCAGCGCATCCCAGACCGCCGGGGCTTTGATCGAACCAGAATGCACGATCGACATACCGCCGTAACTCGTGTCCTTGCGATTGCGAAACCCGTAGAGGCCGAGTTGGCCCGGCGTCGATCCTGTGAACCCGCACGCCCACGCGGGGACCGTGATCGGTGGGGTGATGCTCGCAAGCTTGCCATGCATGCCCTCGCTCATCACTTTGGCAAGCGTCGGGACCTCGCCCGCGAGATCGTCGAACACCATCGATGGAGTCACGCAGTCGAGACCGACAACGACGACCCGGGGACCTTGCTGCATCTCAGACTCCTCGACGAGACCGTATGAACGACGAGATGGCGCACGCGTCAAGAGGGCTGCGTCCGCGGTTCGCGTATCCTACCAGCCGCTTCCGGGCCGGCTGTAGCCCAAGCGCCTTCGACATGACGGTCCTTCGACGTGCGTTGCAAGCGTTCGCGGCCATCTGGGCCGGCTGCGGCGTCGCCTTGATCGCCGTCCCCGGCTGGCTGCTGACGAACGTGTTCGACCAGCCGACGCTACCCCGACTACACCTATGTGCGGGTGGCCGGAGCAGCCTCGCTGACCCTCGCCGCGCTGGCCGTGATGGTCTCGCGTCGCGACGACGCGTGGTGGTGGGCGTGGGCGTTCGCGATCGCGACGGGGCTCTGCGCGACGATCACGCTGCTGCACCTGCTCGACCTGCCGGACGGCGCCGGGACGGCGCTGTGGTGGTTGTTCGCCGGCACGAGCGTCGCCCTGACCCTGTGGCTCGTGCTCGGGCTCACGCGGGCGAGCCAGGACCACCCGATCAGTTAGGCCCATCGGTGGGGCCGATCAGCTCGCTGCGGCGATCCGCTCCAGCGCGATCCGGTCGGCGGCTTGGGCCGTCGTGATCCGCTCGTCGGAAGCGCTCGCGAAGATCTCCTCGAGGGTCTGCTCGATGCCCGCCAAGCGTGCGCGCATGTGCGCGTCGTCCCAACCGAGCGTCTCGTAGCCCGCGAGCCAGATCACGCCGCCGGCGTTGGCCACGTAGTCGGGGGCGTAGAGGATGTCGCGCGCCGCGAGGCGCGCGGCATCCTCGGGGGTGGCGAGCTGGTTGTTCGCAGCGCCCGCGATCGCGCGACACGCGAGCTCGGGGATCGTCTCCGCGCTCAGGACGGCGCCGGTCGCGCACGGCGAGAGCACATCGCAGGGTGTCGTGAGCGCTGCGTCGGGGGCGATCGGATCGGCGCCGGTCGCCGCGACGCGCGCCGGATCGACGTCGGCCGCGAGCACCTTGGCGCCCGCGGCGAGCAACTCCTGGATCACGCGGGCCCCCACCGACCCCGCACCCTGGACGAGGATGGTCCGCCCGGACAGGTCATCCGTTGCGAACGCCTGCCGGCAGGTCGCCCGGATCGCGTGGAACACCCCGATCGCGGTCCCCTCCCCCGGATCGCCGGCGCCCCCGTTGGCGGGCGAGCGCCCGAGCACATGCGGCGTCCGCTCCGCGATCGCGTCCATATCGGCCGGGCCGGTGTTCATGTCGGCGGCCGTCACGTACGTGCCGTGCAGCGAGTCGACGAGGTCGGCGTAGCGCGCGAGGAGCACCGCCCGCTCCGCCGATGCCGCCGCTCGGGTACGTCCGGCACCGCGAGGACCGCCTTGCCGCCGCCGTACGGGAGTCCGGCCGCCGCCTGCTTCATGCTCATCGCCTGCGAGAGGCGAAGCACGTCGCGAACCGCATCGTCCGGCGACGGATAGGGCTTCATCCGCGTGCCGCCCATCGCCGGACCGAGGGCCGTCGAGTGCACGCCGACGAACATCCAGGTCGAGGTCGGCTCGTCGTAGCGCACCACGAGCTCCTCGCCGCCCCAGCCTCGCAGGCGCTCCTCGAACACGCCTGCAGTGTAGGACGTACGCCCCGGATCGGCGCCGCTAGACCGTCACGCGCTCGTTCGTGATGTGCCAGGCGTCGATCCCGAAGTAGGTGCTCGCGTCGCCGACGGCGCCATGCTGCACCCTGATCGTGTACGAGCCCGGGCCGAGCACGCGGCTCGAACGCTCGATCATCCACTGACCCTCGTTGCTGTTCCCGTTGGAGGTGTCCTGTTCGGCGACGAACTCGAGCTCCGTGGGGCCGGTCTCGACGCCGTTCACGAGGACGCGCAGCTTGCACGTGCCGGTCGACGACGGGTCCCCGGTGCAATAGCCCCACACATCGACGCGTGTGTCGAAGAACGCGTGCGTGCCCGCGGGGATCCGCATGGTCGTCTTGTCGACGGTCACCCAGGGGCCGGACGTGCCGACCGTGATGTTGCCGTACCTCGTCTTGACCTGCGAGATCCGGCTGCCCGTCGCGTTGTCCGGGTTCGGGGCGGCGATCGCGGCGGTCACCGCGAGCGCGATCAGCGCTCCCACCGTCAGCAAGCAGATCGTCCGTACCACCTTCATCTCGTCCTCCTCGATCGAGCGGTCGAACGGACCCTATCGAGAGCAGCGAGGAGATCCGGGAGGGGCCGCCCGGCTCGACGGCCCCTCCCGGCCGGATCAGGTGCTGGTGGAGCCGGTGCTGCTCGAGCCGCCCGAGTTGGCGTGCGGACAGGAGTCGGTGTTCCCGGCCTTGTTCGAGCTCGAGTTACCGCCTCCGTTCGCCGTCGAACTCGCCGAGGGCGACGCGGTCTGCGCGAACGCCTGGGTGACGCCCACGCCGCCGATCGCCACCCCGCTCGCGAGCGCGGCCGCGAGGGCTGCCTTGCGGAGAGTGCTGGTCATCTCGATCACCTCCTTCCCACTCGAGACCCAGCACATCGAGCGGACCTGAGGATCGGCGGTGAGCCGGATGGGAACCCGCACAGAGGGGGCGGCTCAAGGCCCCCGCCCGGCACGCCGACACCTATTGGACTCGAAAGAGGGGGATGTCGCATGAGGGGGTCAGTCGCCGCCGGCGTGGGGACACGAGGCCGGCTCTTCGTGACGTTCGCGATCGCGATGGCGCTGGCGATCGGGGTCGCGCAAGATGCTTCCGCTGCAGGGTTCGTGACCGGCGTCTACGGGCGCGACAGCAGCGCCACCGGGGTGGACATCCTTCACCAGACGGGCTTCAACACGGTGTCGATGAGCGTGAACCTCGGCAACATCCAAAGCAGCATCAAGCAGTTGGACATGCTGCAAGCCAAGGGCATGCGAGCGATCATCTGGCTGGGCTCCTACGACCGCGTGGTCAAGTGTGGCTTCGAGCGCAGCGACAGCTGGGTCAAGCAGGTCGTGGGCGCCCTCGCGTACCACCCGGCGGTCGCGGCGTTCCAGATCGCCGACGAAGTGGATCGTGCGACGGCACGCGGCTGCCCCAACGTCCCGGCCGCCATCGCCGCGAGGAACGCCGTGATCCGCTCCGTCGCGCCGACCGTCGACACGTACGTCACGGTGACCGCCTTCGACGGTGTCGACTGGTTCCCCTACCAGAAGTACGCCTCGGTGGCGTCCATCCTCGGGCTCGTCATCTATCCGTGCGTCAAGGCGAAGCCCACGTGCAACTTGGATCGGATCGGCAAGGCGATCCAGGCCGCCGATGCGGACGGTGTCGCCCGCTATTGGGTCGTGATGCAGGATTACGGCGACACGACCTACCGTCAGCCGACGGCGACGGAGCTCGACCAGGAGATGACGGCGTGGCACTCCAGCCGGCTCGAGGGCTACTTCTTGTACCACTGGACGAAGGGCAACCTCGAGTCCAAGCCGGACCACCTCGACGTGCTCAAGTCGCAGAACGCCTGGTTCCTCGCTCGTTGAGTGGAAGGTCAGGCGGTCGGGCAACCGGTCACGGAACCGGGATGCCTCGATACATGACGCGGGTGGTGTTCCCGGTCGCGTTGTAGATCACGCCGTTGATCGCGCCGGCGACGGCTGCGGACTTGTTCGCCGGCAACGGGGTGAGCTCCACCCATTGATCCGTCGCGGGGTCGTACGCGCGGACGTTGTTGATCGGTTGGCCGAACGCGGTCTCGCCGCCCGTCACGATGATGCGGCCGCCCATCGTGAACGTCGACGCGTTGTTGTGCGACATCGCCGACCGGGAGCGAGGCGACGGCCGTCCAGGTGTTGGTCGCGGGATCGTAGGCGTCCACGTCGGCCCGATAGGTCGCCGTCTGGTCCTGACCGCTCTGTCCGCCCACCGCGTAGATGCGTCCATCGAGGGCGACGCCGCCGAGGTGGTTCCTCGGCACCGGCATCGCGGCACGGACCTGCCACGTCGTGCCACCGTTGAGGTTGAACTGCCAGTGGTTCGTCGTGGTCGCATCGCCACGTGAGGGGTTCGACCCGCCGAAGTAGTGCAGGAACCCGTCGAGCGCGACGAGCGCGCCGCCGCCCCGTCCGGCCGGAAGCGGCGGCATCGAGGTGTACGTGTTCGTGAGCGTGTCGTACTTCCACACGGCCGTGGTCGAGAAGTTCTGCCCCGTGCCGTCCGCTTGGACGGGATATCCGCCGGCGATGTAGATATCCGTCCCGACCGCGGCCACGCCCGCGTGCGAGAGTCCGACAGGGAGGTCCGCGATCCTGGTCCAGGTGTCGGTCCCGGGATCGTAGTAGTCCGCCCGTGTGGTCGGCGTGAACATCTGCGGGTTCTCGTCGAAATACCCGCCGAAGAGATAGAACTTCCCGTTGACCACCGCGCCGAGGGCCTCGTGCCTCGGGACGGGGTTCTGGGCGACCGTGGACCAGTTCACCGTCGGTGAACGTGTCCGTCGCCTGGCCGACCGTGACGTTCGTCTGGACAGGCGCCGATTCGTTGCCCGCCGTATCGACCGTGGTCACCCGGTAGAACCAGGTGCCCTGCCCGGGAGCGGCATCGGTGTAGCGACTGACGGTGACCAGGCCCTGGTTCAGCAGGGTGTAGGCTCCCGCCCGACGGTCGAGCTGCGATAGACGTTGTAGCCGCCCGTATCGCCGGACACCGTCGGCCAGTCGAGCTGGACGTCCGGGCCGACGACCGAGGCGGTCAAGCTCCCCGGGGCCGGCGGCGGCGTCGTGTCCGGCGGCGGGCACGCACCCGGGCACAGCACCTCGATGCCCGCGATCGACGGGTAGTCCGCCTCCGCGCGGAACACGAGCGTCAAGAAGCCGTCCGTCACGTGCACGCCGTTGATCGGCACCACGGTGGCCGTGTTCTGGCCGCCGCTCGCGGACAGGATGTCGAAGTTGTGCAGCACGGTGTCGCCTTCCGCGACCACGTCGAAGAGCCGGTCCCCGGGCATGTCGTTCCCGCTCGCTCGTTCCGCGAAATGGAGCCGGAGGTCCATGTTGGTCAGGCCCTGCGTCGGGATCTGGTACGTCAAGACCCGCTGCGCCTGGCCCACGTTGCCGACGTTCCCGCGGTACGTCCGATAGATCACGTCGTCGTTCGTGTTCGCGATCTCCTGCGGCTGCACGTTGGCGCCTTCGGCGATGGCGGACGAGGGCGAGAACAGACCGGTGTCCGGCACCCACTGCTTCCCGTTCGTGTCCGTGTACGGCCCGGAGCCCGCGACGTCGAGGCGGGTGAGCGCTTGGCGCTGGTCCGGACCCGCCGTCACGTCGCCCGGCGTCACGGAGAAGGAGTCGAACGTCACGGTCAACGGGGTCGACCCCTTGTGGCTCGTGATGATCCCCGCGGCGCCGTTGTGCGCGAAGAATCGGCCCTGCTGCGCGATCGGGATGACCGCATCGATGGGCAGCAGCGACGATCCCGGTGTCCCCGCCGGGTCCGACCGCTCGATAGGCCGCGCGCACGTGCCTGGTCGCGGGGTCGGGGATCAGGTACAGATCGAGCGTCTGCAACGTCGCCGGGTTCGGGAGCGTGACCGTGCTCACGCTCGTCCCGGTGCCCCCGACCTCGGAGAACAGCTCGAGCTTCGGCACGCCGTTCTTGTTCGTCACGGCGAGCTTCACGTAGTTGTCCTGGTTCGTGCCGAACATGATGCCGCCTTGACGCGACCCCGAGTTGAACTGGTCGAACGGCCCGATGAGCCTCGCGCGGACGGTCGAGTCGTCGAGCGAGGAGTCGTACCGCAGCTGCAGACCGTTCACCTGCGTGTTGTCGGTGCCTGCGTTGCTTCCCGCGGTGGTCGTCACGGCGAGCGTGCCCGGAGCTGCCGTGTTCAGATCGAGCAGACCCGATTGGTAGGAATCCGACGTCGTGGTCGTGTCGTTCCGGTTCGGCTGCGTGCTCGTGAACCCTGTCGGCTGGCCGTCCTTGTCGACGAGCGTGTTCGGGTGCGTGCCGTCGAAGTCCAGGACGAGCCCCGGCGCGCCCGGCACGAGGGCCTGGCGGGACGGGTCCTTGGTCGCATCGTCCGGCCGCATGTTCGAGATCAGGAACGTGTTGTCGTTGTAGTCGTAGTTCACGCCCGCGTAGTCCATCGACATCAGCCAGGTGTTGGGCACGATGTTGCCCGACCCATCGACGAGCGGCCAGAAGCGGACATGGTGGCCACACGGACCGGGACAGCCGTTGCTCTGGTCCACCGTCTGGTTGTTCTTGGTGTCGTCGCTCCACTCGTTGTCGAGCTTGAACCCGAAGGCCCCCGTGGGCGCGAACGAGCCCGCCGCGAACTGGGTCGGCTGGTTGTTCTTGTGCGGCAGGAGCGATTGCGCCTCCTGACCCTCCATCGTGAAGAGCGCCGTGAGGGTCGTCGTGCCCTTGGGGTACCAACGGAGCGTCGCGTTGTTCCCCTGCGTGTGGAACGCGTTCAGCTGCCGCACCTGGACCGGGACGGTGGGGTCGGCTCGCCGCCAGTACGGGGAGAGGACCTCGTCACCGACGGCGGTCACGAGCCCGGCCTGGTTCAACGGTTGCTGACCAGGGATGTTGATCTGGGTGCCGTACCCGTAGATCTGCATCAGCTCGGCCAATTTCGGTTCCTGACCGCCCTCGGAGACGCTTTGCCAGAAGCCGGCCAGCTGCACGGTCGTCACGGGTTCGTTGCCGTCGTTCGACGTGATGGACAGCGACCCGAGCTGCACGTCGCCCGAGGTGGCGACGAATCGCAGGGTCACGTCCAGGTGGTCGCCGGCGGCGATCGTGGCGGGAAGCGCCGGCGGGGTGACGATCTGCCAGGGGCCGTTGATCGTCAGGGCGGAGACGGTGAGCGGGTCGGAGCCCTCGCTCTCGATCCGCACGGTCGCCCGATCGTGCACGATGTTGGACGGGGGCGAGTTCAACGTGCCGATCCTGTTGAACACGAGCCGGTTGTCCGCGGGCGCTCCGTCGAGGTTCGTGAGGCCGATCTCGGCGCCGCTGGAGGACGGCGGCGCCGCGACGTTGTCGATCTCGTAGACGACGTCGTTGTAATCGAAGCCGCTCGTGCTCTCCTCGGTCGTGACGATGTACGAGTTCGGCACGAGCTGACCGCCAGACGTGCGCAGCGGATACACGCGGACGTGGTGCGGGATCGCCCCGGTGAATGTGTTGAGGGCGTCCTCGCTGAAGATCTCCCGGTTCGAGAAGAACGGCCACACCGAGTACAGCCCGAAGACGGCGGAGCCCGGGTCGAACTGGGTCGTCCCCGTGACCGGCACGTTCAGGGTCTGCGCGTTCGACACGGGCGTGTTGCTCACCGTGAACAGCTCGTTCTTGCCCGCCGCGTTGCCCGACGGGTACCACCCCATGCGCACGACCGGGTTCGAGCCGTCGGGACCGAACACCGCGAGGGGTTCGATCGTCACCGGACCGGGGCCCGCCTTCACGAACCGCTGCATCGGCACCTCGTCGCCGAGCAGGGGCGAACTCGGCATCGAGCTGTTGGTGGGGTCGGGGTCCCCGACGTCGATCGGGATCTGGTACGTGTCCATGATCCACTGCAGCGACGGTTCGTTGCTGCCACCGGTGCCGAGGGTGCCCAAGCCTCGCAGAGGCACGGAGAGTTGCGGCGTGTCGGGGTCATCCGACGTGATCTGGAGGAACGCGCCCTTGGGACCGACCGAGGTCGGCGCGAACGCCACCTGCACGTTCACGGAGCCGCCGATCGGGATCGTCGTCGGCAGCGACGGTGTGCTCACCAACTGGAACTGTCCGGCGTCCGCACCCGTGATCTGGATGTCGCTGACGGTGAGGCCCGCCGACCCCTGGTTCTGGATCGCGATCGTGCTGGGACTGCTCGGCGCGCCGCCCTGCACGTCGTTGAAGATCAAGCGCCCCGGCGACGTCGCGACGTTGCCTGCCCCCGACCCCTGCTCGAGCGGACGGAGCAAGGTGATGCGCTCGGCGCCGAACTCCGTCACGTAGAGGTCGCCGTTGGACGTGTCCTCGGTGAGGTCGAGCGGATCGGTGAACCCGGTCAGCCCCGGTATGCCCGTCTGGGCGTTCACGATGTTGCCGGCGCCGCCGCCGGGGGTGAGCACGATGATGTCGTCGCCCTCGCTGTAGCGAGCCACGAGCAGTTTGCCCTGCAATGCGCCGCCGAACGCGCCGCCCTGATACTCGATCGCGCCGTCCGGCGACTTGTTCTTGCCGAAGTCGTAGGCCGCACCTCGCCAGTTGCGGTCCGGCTGTGTCCCGACCGGATACGCGTTCACCTGCGCCGGATCGGGGCCGCTCGTCGGGTTGCCGCCGTTCAACACCCACTCGCACCGCGTGGGGTTGGGGTGGCCGTAGTACCCGCCCTGCTGGATGCGGAACAGGAAGTCGTCCTGCGTCTGCTTCACGTTGGTGATGCCGGGCACAGCGGGCCCCGTGTACGGACCGTTCGCGCCCTCGTCGATCCGTTCCTGACACGATGCCGGCAACGGGGTGGGCGTGCCTGGAGTGTTGCCGCCCGCGGCCGACCCGTTGGTCGGCACGTAGAGGTTGCCGTTGTCGTGCCACACGAGGTCGAACCCGTTGCGGATGCCGCTCGCGTACACCGTGAGCGGCGCCCCGGGGGCGAACGGGTCGTACGTGCCGCCGTCCTCGGTCTTCACATCGAGCGGCGGGTTGGGTACGGCGCTCGGGTCGAACCGCAGCAGCGCGGCGTTCAGCGCGTGTTCGGGGCGGTTCCCCCATCCGGTGTCCGGCGCACCCATCGCGCGTATCGCTCCCCTGCAGGAAGTAGATCGCGCCGTCGGGGCCGAAGGCCAGGCTGTTCGTGATGTGATCGCGGATCGACCGCGGCAGGCCGATCACGTAGTCCTGCACGATCCCCAGGTTCGGACCCGACATCCGCGTGAGCTTGCCGGTCCAGTCGGGACCGCCGTTGAAGGCGAACGCGCTGTTGGTCACCCACAGGATGAGGTTGTTCGCGGTGGACGCCGGATCGAACGCCATCCCGATCAGCATGCGGTTCTGGAACCCGTTGGCCGTCTGCAGCGACGTGATGACCTGCCCGGTGCCGAGCGTGCCGTCGGCGTTGATCGGGAAACGGTCGATCTCTCCCGTGAGCGTGCCCGCGTACAGCAGGCCGTCGGGTCCGATCGTCACGCTGGTGAACTGCTTGCCCTGCGCGGTCGGGAGGGCGACCTGCTCGAACTGCACGGCGCCACCGCCACCGCCACCGCCCTGGGTCCCGGTGACGAAATGCGACATGAACGGCAGGAACGGGGTGCCCTCCGTGTCGTGCACGCCGCTCGTCACCTGGAAGGTGTAGCGGGTGTTGGCGTCCAGGAGGCCGACCGGCTGGAGCACGATGGCGTCGCCGCCGCCGCTCGTGTTCAGGTGCGCCGGGACCTGCACCCCGTCGCTCGTGCGCACGAGCCGGACGGTCGTGTCGTCCATCGTCGTTTGGTCGACGCCCTGGCCGACGTTCACCAAGCTCACCGTCGACGGCGATGCCGACGTCGCGGGACACCCCCGTGGCGCCGTTCGACGGGTCGACGCCGGTGACCGCCGGGCGCGCCGCCGCCGCGCTGTCGGGAACGATGTCGACGAAGTCGATCTTGGTGTTCGATCCACCGAACGCGTCGATCGTGAGGCGGCCGTCCTGCACGCGCACGCTCACCGTGGCGGTGGCGAATCGGGTGGGCGCGCCCGCCTTCCCGCTCGGCACGAATTGGTCGATCGCGGTGTTGCCCTCGACGTTGAGCTGGTGCGACTCGGGATCCGCGCCCACGTTCGCGTCGCCGGCCGCGACCGTCACCGTGTAGGTGCCGTTCGGCATCGCGATCTCCCACGAACCGGGGAGCTTCGTGCCGTTGAACGACCCCGCGATGTCGTTGGCCTGCATGTGCATGAACGTGTCGTATCGCTGGTCCGCGACCACGTTCCGGTCGCGGCCGTTCCCGGGGATCGTGCCCCCGACCGAGAGGTCTAGGGGCGTGCTCGTGCCGGGGACGACCCACCCGTAGGTCAGCCCGCTGCCCTGGTTCGCCTGCGTTCGGGGGCCGTACGCCTGGCCGAAGTCCCGCACGTACCCGGCCGGGACGGCCGCGTCGGGGCTCTGGAAGTTGACCTTGACCGTCCCGATCGGCAGCGTGGGGGTCGCGTTGGCCGGCGCCGACGCCTGCGACTCGTTCGTGCTCGTGTCGACCGCCGTGACGACGTAGTAGTACGTCGTCCCGTCCTGCAGCCCGGTGTCCACGAACGAGGACGACGCGAGGAGCGACCCGTTCACCGGAGCCTGCATCGAGACCGGGTACGAGGTGTCGCGATAGACGCGATAGCCGGCGAGGTCCGACTCCTGAGTTGTCGTCCCAATCCAGCGAGACCTGCGCGTCGCCCGCGGTCGCCACCAGGCCCGTCGGGGGCGCCGGGGGCATGGAGTCCTGGACGTTCGGGGTCGCGACGACCTCCGACGACGGCGCGATTCGTTGTCCGAGGTGTCGACCGCGGTGACGACGTAGTGGTACTGCGTGCCGTTGACAGCGGTCGTGTCGAGGTAGTTCGAGGCTTGGAGCGGGGTGCCGCCGTTGAGCGGAGCACCGTTGATCGGGACCGGACTCGTCAACGACCGGTACACGTTGTAGCCGCCGAGATCGAACTCGCCGTTGTCGTTCCAATCCAGGGAGACCTGCCCGTCCCCGGCGGTCGCCGACAAACCGGTGGGAGCCGCCGGCGCCGTGTGGTCCGTGACGTCGGCGATGGAGTAGTCCGCCGAACCGATACTGCAGCGGGTTCGCCCCGTTGCGGTGGGTCGCGAACACGCCCGCGGTCGTCGTCGCTCCGGGAACGGCGTTCGCGATCGCCTGGTTCGAGAAGAACGAGGCGGGGAACGAGAGCGCTCCGGGCGCGGGCAGCGCCTGCTCGGCGCCGTTGTCGATCTGGTAGGAACCGACCGCCTGACCCGTCACCGGATCGAGGGTCAGGATGAGCGCCGATCGTGGATCCGGCGGGAGCGAAGGTCGCCGAGTTCAGCTCGGGAGGAGCCTGCGCCGGGTCGCCGGCGTTGCCGCCGCCTTGCTCGACGCTCAGCTGGACCTTGACCTTGGTCGCGCTGGCGGACAGGACCACGAGCTTGACGTAGTTGTCCTCGTCGGGTCCGAACCAGATGCCCGCTTGCTGCCCTTTGCCGCTCCCGTTCGGCGGCGCGATGATCGTGGTCTGGATGCGGAGCGCGTGGGTGCCGGGATCGATGCCGACGCCGAGTCCGTTGTCGAGCGAGTTCACCGAGCCGGTCGTCTGCCCCGGCACGCGGTATTGCGAACCCGGCGTGGTGGTGATCCGGAGCTCGCCGTTCGCGACGTGGAGGTTCTCGGGCAGGTACGGGTCGCCGGCCGCCGATCTCGGCTGCACCATCGTGAAGCCCGTCCCGACGGCCCCGCCCGCGGCGTCGTCCAGCAGCCCGCCCTCGGTGCCGTCGAACGTCAGCGCGAACGGCAAGGACTCGGACACCTGGCCGCAGTTGAGCTGCGAATACGGAGGGCAGCCCGTCACCTGTGCCCGCGCGATGATGGGCACGAGCGCAAGCAGTGTCGAGGCGCAGACAACCGCCACCAACGACCGCCGACGGGGGGAACCAGATCGAGCCATGCGAACCCTTCAGGGGTAGGGCGAACAGCCTAGGTCTGTCGGCGCAGGCTATCCCCGGATGATGTCCCCCTTAGAGAAACAGGCGGCCTCGGTTTCTGTCAAGAGAAGCGGCGCGAACCGCTTCGCCGATCCCCCGACCTCTGCCCAGCCGAGCGACCGGACGAACAGGATCGCGGCGGCCATCCCCACGATCTCCGCGGCGACGTCGAGCAGCTCGGCATCCCTGGACAGCAGCTCGCCTTGGATGACCTCGATCAGCACGCCGAGCGCGATCAGCATCGCGACCGCGGGCACCGCGCCGGCCGGGAAGCGCCCCCATCCCCTGCCCGGTCTCCAGACGGCCGCGAGGAGGAAGCTGCCGAGGATCATCGCGAACGCCGCGGCGTGGAAGACCTTGTCGGCATGCGGGAACATCTTCGCGCCGGGCGGGCGCGGGCCGAGCGCCTAGAACAGCGTGAGCGCGATCGACGCGAAGAAGACGGCCCACAGAGCCCCGTCGATCAAGCGGTCAGACCTCGAGCGCATCGAGGATCCGTCGTGCCGCTGCATCGGGATCGAGCCGCTCCTCCCAGGTTCGCCGGGCTCCCGCAGCGAGTCGGCGCGACGACGTCGGGTCCTTGTGGAGCGCCGAGATCGCCTCCGCGAGCGCCTCCGCGTCGCCGGGGGGGACGAGGAAGCCGTTGTCGTCCATCGACGTAGTCGGGGAAGGAGCCGACGTTCGTGGCGATCACGGGTCTGCCCGCGACGAACGCGTGTGCGAGCACCCCGGATTGCGTGGCGTTGCGGTACGGAAGCACCACCGCCGCGCATCGGTCCACCAGCGCTGCGAACGACGCGTCGCTGATCCGCCCGGGCAGGACCTCCAGACCGGCGAGACCGTCCGGCGCGATCTCGTCGGTCACGCCCTCCCCGCCGATCACGGCGGTCACGGCCTCGCCCCGCTGCATCAGGATCTCCAACGCGCGGACGAACACGTCGACGCCCTTGTACGGCAGCAGTCGCCCGATGCAGATGAATGGTCCGTTCGGGTCGTATTCGCCGGATCGCACGAGGCCGTCCGGGACGAAGCCATGCGGGACCACGACGATCCGATCGGGACGGAGCTTCAGCGCACGCACGCTGTCCACGAATCGTTCGGCGTGCAAGATCACGACGCGCAGGCGCTTCGTGAGGGCGCGGTAGTACGCGACGTAGAAGGGGCGGGTGACGCGGCTGGCCATGTAGATCAACGGCCCGTGCATCACGTGGCCGCCGCGCGCCCGGACCCACAGCAGCACGAATGGCAGCGACCAGTGCGGCGAGGTCGCGATGACCGCCGCCCGGTCCTCCCGCACGGCCCGCCGGAGATCGAACGCCATCGCGAGGATGCCCGTCGCCGCGGCGGCGCGGTCGAGCAGCACGACATCGGCATGGTGGGACAGGCTCGCGGCGAGCCCCTGCGCGTAGTGCGACATCCCGATCGACCGCGAGGGCGACACCACGACGATCTTCTCGCGGTGGCCCTGGCGCCCGCTCGACTCGCCGGTCATGGTCACGCGTGCGGACGCTAGCAGAGCGGCGATCCGGTTCGGACGGGATACCCTCCAGGACTTGTCGCCTGCAGCGGTTGGGTATTGGATTCGCTCAGAAGACGTCGGAGAGGGACGGCGTTGAACGATCGTGAGCCGGGATCGTCGAGATGACGGACGTGCATCCCCGTCAAGCGCTGGAGTGGGGCCGTCGCCGAGCCTTCCGGATCGGTGAATCGCGATCGCTCCGCGGACGACGGCCGAGGACCCAGACCTCGTGGTACTTCGCGGATCGCGCGCGATCTGACTCCCCCGGGATCGTCCTCGGAGGGGCGATGCGCAGCGGCACCACCCTGGCTCGGGTGATCCTCGATTCGCACCCGCAGATCGCGTGCGGGCCCGAGTCACAGCTGTTCTGCGGGCGCTTCGAGGAGTACGCCCTCTCGCGGAAGTTCGAGATAGGTCGGGGCGCGATCCGACGGATGGAACGGACGTCCCCGAGCTTCCCCGAGTTCGTCACACGGTTCCTGGTCGCCCACGCGGAGCGGGACCATGCGGAGTTCTGGGCGGAAAAGACGCCGGGGAACATCCACCATGTCGGCTGGATCCTCGAGCGGTTCCCCAATGTCACGTTCGTGCACATCGTCCGGGACGGTCGCGCCGTCGTGAACTCGATCCGGACGTGGCCACGCCACCGCCTCGTCGGCGGCAAGCTGGTGCCGAACGAGACACGACGAGACGTGGACGACTCCATCCGGATGTGGCTCAGCGCCGTCGAGGCGGGGCTGAACTTCTGGGGTCACCCACGTGTCGTGGAGGTGCGGTACGAGGATTTCGTTCGAGATCCCGAGGCGGCGTTCACACCGATCCTCGCGCGTCTCGGGCTGGACTGGCATCCCGAGATGGCTCGTCCTCATGAAGCGCGATCGTCGTCGCGCGATCCGCGGAAGTTCCCGTCGAACGTCGAGGCCACCCGCCCGATCGACCCGAGCGCCGCGACCAAGTGGGCGTCCGAGCTCACACCGGAAGAGATCCGACGGATCGAGGAACGCGGTGCACACATCCAGGAGCGGTTCGGCTACCCGCCCGATCGCGTCTCCACGACCGAAGCTCGATGAGAGGTTCTGTCCCCTTTTGAAGCAACTACAGTCATCGGGATGAAGATCCTGGCCTACGGGCACAGTGCGCTGGCAACGCCGTTCGGGACGCCGTCGGCCACCCGAGGCTGGTGCGAGGCGCTCGCGAGGACGGGAGCGGAGGTGACCCTCGTCGCCGACGCGAGCACGCGCGTCGTGGCGCAGCCGGTTGGCGTGCGTTGCATCCGGCTCCCCCACCATCTCTCGAAGGTGTGGGGGGGTCGGCTGCGATCGCCCAAAGGCCTCGGGCGCCTGATCGGCGAAAGCGACGTCGTCGTGATCCACGGGGCGTGGAGGCCCTCCAACGTGATCACGGCCACCCTCGCTCGGCGGCAGGCCGTGCCGTACGTCGCGGTACCCCACGGCCTCTACGATCCGCACATCGTCGCGCGGCATCGCGCGCTGCGGCGGGCGTGGTGGATGCTCGCGGAGCGCCGGTACCTGCAGCGTGCGGCGGCCGTGCACCTCTTCTTCCGAGATGAGCCTCGCGCCTACCCGTTCCGGTCTCGGCTGATCGTCGCACCGAACGGCATGTCCCCGCCCCCGGACGTGCGATGGGACGGCGGGTCGAGCGGGCAGGTCGTGTGGCTCGGGCGTTTCGATGTGCAACACAAGGGCCTCGACCTCCTGATCGAGGCGATCGAGTGTGTGCCTGCGTCCCGTCGTCCACAGGTGCGACTGATCGGTCACGACTGGTTCAACGAGAAGGCGCTCCTGCGCCGGCGCATCCTCGAACGCGGACTGGAGAGCTGGATCGAGATCGAGGAGCCGGTCGTGGGCGACGAGAAGTGGAAAGTACTGTCGACCGCCCGTGCGTTCGTGTACCCCTCTCGGTGGGAAGCGTTCGGATTGGCGGCAGCGGAAGCGGTCTCCATCGGGGTGCCGACGATCGTCACGCCGTTCCCGCTGGGTCGCTTCTTGGCGAGCCGGGGAGCCGCGTTCGAGGTCGTGGCGCGGCCTGGAGCGATCGCGGACGCCGTCTCGTCCGTGCCGGCCGAGGGATTCGACGCCGAGATCGGCCCTCGCGTGATGCGCGAGCACTTCTCCTGGGATGCGACGGCGGCGTCATGGCTCCAACAGGTGGGGGCGCTGCTCGCCGCGGGTGCGGGTACCGATCTGCCGTAGACCGATCGGCCCAACCCACAGTAGCCTCCGGAGATGCCCTCCGATCGACGCCCGGTCGCGTTCGTGACGACGGAGGTATGGAACGGCTCCTATCCCCGGGTCGCCAGATGGCTGATCAAGGGCTTCGAAGAGATCGGTCACCCGTACGACGCCGTGTTCCTCGAGGGGCGCCGCGGCGTGAACACGGTGGGCAACGCTCGCGTCGTCCATCTGGGCAGGCGCCGGGCGCGCTGGAGCTTGCCGGCGATCGCGGCGTACCTCCGGCACGACCATCCGAAAGCGGCGTTCATCAAGCCGCCGTCGTTGGCGATCACCTGTCTCGCCGCCGGCAAGCTGACCGGCGGGAACGTGATCCCGTGGGAGCCGAGCTTCAAACGTTGGGAGACGGATACGGGCCCGACCCACCGGACCGCGTACTTCCGCGCACGGACGTGGGCCTACGCGAGCGCCCCGGCTCTCGCGGCGGTCACCACCGACGTGGCCGATGCGCTCCGCGATGAGTTCGGCCCGCGCCTGCGCACCCCGGTCACCGTGATCCCCAACCCCGTCGACATCGACGACGTTCGAGCCCGGTCCGAGGGCGGAGCACCCCGGGAGCACGCGTTCGAGCTCTGCGCGGTCGGCCGCCTTGCGCACGAGAAGGGCTACGACGTCCTGCTCCGTGCGCTCGCGCTCGCGTCTCCCCGGCTCGGTGAGGATTGGCACCTGAAGGTCCTGGGCAAGGGGCCGCGCCTCGAACAACTGCTCGAACTCCGCGCGGAACTCGGCCTGCAGGAGCGGGTCGAGTTCGTCGGGTGGGTGGACAACCCGTATCCGACGATGGCCGCCTCCGACGTCTTCGTGCACCCCGCTCGGTTCGAGCCGTTCGGGATCGTCTACACCGAGGCGCTCGCGCTCGGGATCCCGATCGTGGCCACCGCGTGCCCCGGGGGGCCCATCGACGTCCTGGACCACGGCGAGTTCGGCCGTTTGGTGCCGACCGGAGAGCCCGCGCGCGCTCGCCGATGCGATCGTCGAGATCTCCGAGGATGGCGAGCTCAGGCGGGAGCATTGGCGGAGCGAGGACCCGGACGGGCGGGCGCGTACTCGCCCGCGGCGATCGCCCGGCAGATGGTAAGCCTGGCGGACAAGGTTGCCAGCCACGCACCGGATCTCGACGCACCGGAAGGATCCGTCGCACGATGATCGACGAGCCGGACCCCACCGCGACCGATCGAGTCGGCTCGATCATGAAGCCCTCGCTCTCCCTGTTGGCGGCGAACGTGGGCGGCGGGGTCATCGCCTTCCTGTTCGTCGTCGCGATCGCTCGCAGCGTCGGTCCGAGCGCTCGCGGCGTCGTCGCCTTCGTGACGACGGTCCCGACCGTGATCTCCCTGGCCTCGTTGTTGGGCTTGGATATCGCGTTCCTGTACTTCGCCGGGTCGCGGCCCGAGCTCCGCCGCGCGATCACCACGTCGGCCATCACGTGGGGCCTCATCTTGGGCATCGCCGGGGCGTTGATCGGCGGCAGCGATCCTTCGGCTCTTCCCCGGACTCGTGCCGCCGGGTGTGGCGCGACCTCTCCTCGTCCTCGGCCTCGCCACGACACCGCTCTTGTCGATCCAGCGCTTGATGAACTCCTTGTTGATCGGGTCGAAGCGGATCGGTCTCGCGAACGCCGTCGTGCTCGCGATCCCGGCCGTCTCGCTCGTCAGCTTCGTCCTCGTCGGCGGCGCGTGGGGGTTCACGTCGGACTCCGCGATCATCGCCTGGACGATCGGCCGGATCGCCGGTGCCGATCCTCGCCATCGTCCTCGCCGTTCGAGCCATCGGCATCGAGGGCGGACCGAGCCTCACGGAGACGACCAAACGATCGTTCGGCTACGGCCTTCGCGCGTACCCGAGTTCGCTCGCTACGTTGCCGATCCGACGTTTCGACACGCTCGTCCTGGGGGCGACGGGGCAGACCGCGCAGCTCGGGCTCTACACCGCCGGCGTGAACATCGCCGAGACGGCCATGTACCTGCCCAACTCCGTCGCCAACGTGCTCTTGCCGGAGAGTGCGGGGCAGGACGATCCGGTACGGGCCGCCGTGCTCGTCCGGAAGGCGTCCGTGGTCGTCATGACGATCATGGTCATCGGGGGTGGGGCCGGGATCCTGTTGGCGCCCTGGATCGTGCACACGCTGTTCGGTTCGGCCTACGCGGGCTCCGTGCTCCCGCTGCAGCTGATGATGGTGGCGATGCTCGGGCAAAGCACGCGACGGGTGTACGGGGCCGGGCTCATGGCCAGGAACAAGGCGGGAACGGTCTCGATCGTCACGCGTGACCACGATGGTCACGATCGTGGCGCTCGACCTCGTGCTGATCCCACCGCTCGGGCGCCAACGGCGCGGCACTCGCGTCGGCCATCTCCTACTGCGTCGGCGGCGTGGCCGTCTTCACCATGTATCGACGAAGTCTGACACCGGAGCTGCGCGCCACCCTGCCGTCGCCAGCGGCCGTCTGGCGAGAGGGCTTCTCCGCGGTCGGCGGCGAGGTCCGAGCGCGGCGAGCGCGGGTCGGCTAGCGCGAGCGGAAATAGGTGTTCTGGTTCCGCAGCACCTGCAGGTGACTTGGCTTCTGTTCCAGCTTCCCGAGGTCCCAGTGGTAGACGAAGTAGCCGCTGAGTCGCGCCGGATGCCAGAGCTTCATCTGCTCGGCCAGTTGGGTGGCCGTCGGTTGCCGGTAGACGGTGTTGCCGAAGTCCTGCATGACCACCCAGTAGGTGGGGACGCCGTCGGCGTCCGCCTGGCTGATGGCTTTCCCGATGCGATCCCAGTTACAGGCGGTCGACGCCTTCACGCACGGATAGATCACGAGGCCCATGATGGTCGTGGCGCCGGCGAACCGCTCGTAGGGGAAGGCTTCCGTGCCGTCGTTGGCGGTGATCGTGACGTACGTCTGCGCCGTCTGGATTGACCGATCTGATCACGCTGGATCTGATGTGCGATCTGATCGCGGATGTTCGTGCAGCCCCGCGCTCTGGCACGGTCGACCTCGTCGCCGACCTGGTACGCGGCGATGGCATCATGATGGCCGAGGGCGGACACGACCTGGCGGATCCAACTGTCGCTGCGTTCGAAACTGCAATGCACCGCCCGGTCGTAGGAGCCGAGCCAGATGACCGCGCGCATCCCCTTGGCCTGCAGCGCGGTGAGCTCTTTGATGCTGCTGGCGATGTTGCCGAGGTTGACGCTCATCATGACGGTGTTGAACCCAGTGTCATGGATCTTCTGGAATCCGGAAGAGCTGGAGTCGCGCCCGTAGGTGCCGGTCACGAAGGTTCCGGCCGCCGTCGCCGGCGATGCTCCGTGGAGGAACATCGGTGCGATCACGAGGGTCGCGGTCAGGAAGCGATCAGCTTCGCGCCGATCGCTCGACGTGGTGCCACGCCTGAGGTACGGCCGGGATGGATGCGCATGTCGAACACCTCTCGGGGTCGGGGGCGGGGGCTCGGGGGGGAGGGGGCGCCGGTGACCTGTCCACGCGAAGGAGGAGATCACCTCGTGCGGGGCCCAGTCTTACCACGCGAGGTGGGCCGGCACCAACACCTGGACTGGATGACCCGGGCAGATGCGTGGGCGGGGATTGGGTATCCTCGCTCTCCACCACCCTCCCCCGAGCCACGGAAGGACGGACGCATGATCGTCGTGACCGGCGTGGGCCGAAGCGGAACTTCGTTGATCGCCGCGCTGTACCAGGAGCTCGGATTCGACATCGGCGGAGGATGGGTGCCGTCGATCAACGCGGGGCTCGAGGCGCCGGATGTCGTGGACGCGAACGAACGCTTGATGGCGGACCTCGGTCTGTTCGGCAGCCATCGCACGGTCGTGCCCCCGGCGGCGAAGCGACGACTGAAGCGGTACGTCTCCGCCGAGCGGATCGAACAGATGCGCGGACTCGTCGCGGATCGGACCGCACCTGCCGCAACGCAAAGACCTTCGCCTCCTGCGCTGGGAGCGGATGGATCGTGTCGTCCACGAGCACGGTGCGCTCCTGCGGCGCCTCAGCTCGGCTCGACCCGTCGTGAAGGACCCGCGCTTCCGGTACACGCTAGAAGTCGTGGCTCCGGGCGGGCGCGGACATCGACCACGTCCTGGTGTCGCTGCGGGACCTCGACGCGGCGATGAAGAGCAAGGTCGCCGCAGGCTACGAAGAGGAGCGATCGAACTCCGAGCTCCGGAACTGGCTCGTGTACGGATCGGGGCTACTCTTCGACGCGATCCTCACGCACGACGTTGCGTACAGCCTCGTGCGCTTCCCCGACTTCCTCAAGGAGCCCGAGGCCCTGTACGAGGCGATGCGGTTCCCGGGCCCCGTCGAACAGGCAGCGTTCCTGGAGGCGTTCGAGCGGATCGCTCGACCCGATATGGTCCACCACTGATCGATGCGCCGCGGCGACGCGCGGCGTGCGGCGCAATTCGGCCTCGCCATCGTCCTCGCCGCTATCGTCGCGATGCTCTCCGAATGACACGCCCTCGACAGTCGATACCGGCTCGGCGCGTCCATCGATCCCGACGATCCGCGGTGCGTACGGGCGCGACGATTCACCCAGCGGCTTCGACGTGATGCGCTCCGTCGGACTCAATACGGTGACCGCGCCCCCCGACTGCGAGACGCTCGACCGGCTCCACGAGGCTGGGATGCGCGCGATCGTCTGGCTGGGGGCCTACGACCGGTCGACCACCCAACCGTGCTCGTTCGAACGCAACGACCGGTGGATCCGGGACAAGGTGACCGCGGTCGCCGGCAACCCATCGATCGCGGCTTACCAGATCGCCGACGAGCCGGACGCGTCGCTGACACGATGCCCGGACACCGTCCAGGCGATCGCCGACCGTGCCGCGCTGGTGCACGCCCTCGACGACTCCGCGCCGACCTATGTGACGATCACACGGAACGGCTCGACCGACGTGCTCTGGCGCTCGGTGGACATCCTCGGACTCGTCGTCTACCCGGTCTCCGTCGACGGCTACAACGCGGGCCTTATACCCGCCGCGATCGCGGAGGCCGAGCAGGCGCACGTCGCTCGGTATTGGGCCGTCATCCAAGACTTCGGCACGCCCTCCTGGTACGTGGTCCCGACCGCCGACGAACTCCAGCGAGCAGTTCGATCAATGGCTGGCTGCGCCGCTCGAGGGGTACGTCATCTACCACTGGGCGCTGGCGCACGTCGACGAGCGACCCGACCAGCTCGCGGTGCTCCGCGGCGTGAACGGCGAGGCTAGCTGACCTCGTCCAAGCCCGAACGAGGCTCGAGCAACGACTCGGCGTCGGGGAACAGCTCGAACACGGCGCGGATCGCGTCGGCATCGTGCTCGGTCAGGGTGCGGCGCCACCGGTCCGGCTGTTGCGAGGCCTCTCGGTGCAGGGAGAACCCTCCGCCTGGACGATCCGAGTCACGCACGAACTCGTCGCCGGCCCGGCTCCAGCCGAGTCCCGTCTGCCGGCCCAACCGCTCGAACCCCGCTGCGGGATCGACACAGATCTCGTCGTGCCAGACGACGGGCCACCCGTGGCGGGCGGCGGCATCGGACAGCACCGTCATGAACAGCCCGAGCTGCCACGCCGCGCGCCGGAGTGGATCGGCCGTCGGCGGCAGCGGAACGATCCCGCGCGGTTCGAGCAGCCGTTCCCGAACCCGAACGTCGCTGCCGAGATCGCGGTCCTGATCCCGCATCTCGAGATCGCGGTAGCTCGCCAATACGTTGAGCGGGTTCCGCAGCACGATCACGGTCGAAGGTCGGAATCGAGGCGTCAGCCAGTCGAGCGCCAGCGCGGAGTGGACGGACTTGATCACCACCGCCTCGTGCGCGACCCGCGCGTCGGTCGAGGCCAGGCGCCCGGCGGCGCGAAGGTGGAAGGCGACGTGCCCATCCGCTCGGAGCGCTCGCTCACGCATCTCCGCCGGCGTGACCTTGAGCAGTCCCCGCGCGAACCGGTCGGTGACCCACGGCCGAGGCTCACCCGCCCGGAACGCACGCCGCCACAACAGCTCGTACGGGGGCGCGTCGTCGTCGGGTCCGAGCACGGGGAACCGCCCGAGCCCGGCTTTGAGCCTGAGCGCGAGCGGCGAATAGCGTTCGTTGTCCGGCTCGTGGACGTACCGGCACCCAGCCCCGTGACGGATCGCCTGCGCGATCCACGTCGTGCCCGATCGCGGCGGGCCGACCACGAGGATCCTGGGCTCACGCACCGAGCGCCCGGCGCGTTCGTTCACGTCTGGACCTCGCCGTCTCGATCGAGCGACGACGCGATGTACCCGAACGCGCAGACCATCGCGAACAAGCACCACACATGTCGGAAATGCAGGGTCTCCAGCGCCAACGCCGTCACCGCGACGGCAACGACGCCACCGGTGAACGCGGCGGGGTTCCAGCCCCGCCGGCGCAGCTCCTCGGCGTCGAGCAGACGCAGCGCCCGGACGCCGACGAGGACGAACAGCGAGATCACGCCGATGATCCCGATCACGCCGCGCTCGATGAAGGCTGCCACGTAGTCATTATGGAGTTCGCCCGTGATGGGCGCGCCGATCGCGGCGAAGGTGTCGTTGGTGGTCGACGGGCCGATCCCCAGCAAGAGGTCTGGGCCGAAGATGTGGAACGCCTCGTCGATGCGACGGATGCGAAGTCCGAGGCTGGTGTCGTACCGGTTCAACGATCCATTGAACACCTCGTCCTGGCCCAGCGACTGGGCGATCTCGGAAGGCGCATCGATCACGTGGGCCGGCACGGCCGCGAAGATCGCCATCACGATGGCGATGCCTGCGACCACGACGCCTGCTCTCGCGCGCCACGTTCGAACGAAGGACAGACCGAGCGCAACGGCGGCACCGCTTCCGAGGGCGAACAGGGCCGTGTTCGACTTCGTGTCGACGATCGCGATCAACACGGGCACGAGCACGATGAACTTCGTGAGTCGCCGGCGCGGGACGGGCGACGCCCAGATGACGAACACGGACAGGACGAGGTAGCTCCCGGCCATGTTCGGGTCACGGAAGGTGCCGTAGAACCGGTGGAACTGATCGACGATCTCATAGCCGAACACTCGCGGGGGGTGCGCGCCGGACGATCCCGAGGCGAGGATCGCGAGCGCGCTCACGCCGAGCGCCGCGGCCGTCCAGGCGACCGCCGCCCAACGGAGCCCGCGATCGCCGACGATCACGAGCGCGTTCAGCATCACGAGGAACCAGGCGAACAGATAGACGTCGGTCATCACGGCGACCAGCGCCACCGACGGGGCGATCGATTGGCCGACGGCAAGCAGCCCTCCACCGACGATCAGCAGGTTGCTCCACGCGAGAGGGATGTGGAAGGGCTGTCGCGCGCGGAGCAGACACGCCGTGCCCATCACCAACAGCAGCACGGCCGGGATGTCGGCTGGCACGCTGTTGTTCGGCCCACGTGGCACGAGGATCGGCAGGAACACCACGTTGAGCACCAGCAGCCAACGCAGGATCGGCTCCATCGGACCGCTCCGGACCCGTCGGAGCTCGCGCGAGCCCTCTTCCGAGCCCTGCGGGATCCCCGCCCGATCGGCAACCGCTCGACTCATGCGTCCCCACGTCCCGTCGCTGCTCGCGCCAGACTTCCCGGTACATCTCGATCGACGCGTCCACCATATGCCCGGTGGAATACTCGGCCCCGACGAGATCGGCGATCGCCGTGCCGAGCGACTTCAGCTCCTGCTCGGAGCGTCAGGAGCTCGACCACCTGGTCCGCCAGGTCGTCGGGCCGGCCCCCGGCCCCGACGAGACGCCCGGTCTCGCCGTCACGGACGACCTCCGAGACACCGCTCACGTCGGTCGAGACCACGGGGACCCCGGCCGCTCCCGCCTCGAGCACCGTCCGGGGCAGCCCCTCCCATGCGGAGGCGAGCACCAGGAGGTCCATCGCGGCGTACGCCGTCTCGATGTCGTTGCGGAATCCGACCACGTGGATCCGGGGCTCATCCTCCGTCGACGCGACCGCCTCCTCGAAGGACGGTCCGTCGCCCACCATCAGGAACGACGCTTCCGGCATCGTGCGCACCAACCGCCTTGCCACCTCGAGCACGACCTCGGGTCGCTTCTGCGGGAAGTGTCTTCCCACCCAGCCCGCGACCGGTCCGTCGGTCGAGATGCCGAACGAACGCCGGGCTTCCTCGCGGGAGGGAAGGTTGCGGAACCGGTCGACGTCGATGCCGCTCGGGATGATCGCGATCTGCTCCGGACGCGCGAGGCGGAGCGCGACGAGCTCATCCGCGGTCGCGTGGCTCACCGCCACGATCCGGTCGCTCGCACGGGCGGCGCGTCGCTCCGCGGCGAGCAGTATCCCGCGCTCGGTGCCCGACATGTCCGGGTTCACCGGCAGGCCGTGACTCGTATGCACGATCACGGGAACCTTCGCCCGCCTGGCCGCGATCCGTCCGATCACGCCGGCCTTCGATGAATGCGTATGCACCACGTCGAACCCGCCGTCGCGGATCAGACGGCCCACTTCGCGGTAGGCGCGCGCATCGTCGGCCGGCGAGACCTGACGGACGAGATGCGGCAGGTGCACGAGCGGTACGTCGTCCGCCTCGAGCCGCTCTTGCATAGGGCCTCCGAGCTGTGAGCCCACCGTGACGTCGAAGCCACGACGACGCATCCCCCCGGCAAGTCCAACGACCGTCTCCTGGGCGCCGCCACGCTCGAGATGCGTGATCAGCAGCAGGATCTTCGGCCGTTCGGCTGTGCTCATGCCGTCACCCCGTCCTGCTGCATCAGCCGGTAGTGGTATCGCAGCAAGAGAGGCCATGTGAGGGCCGTCACGAGCCGCCGGTCCCCGAGTCCGAGTTTCGTTATCCACTCGACGTCCGGACGGATGGTGAGTGGCCCCGACTCGAACCGGATCGGGTTGCCGGACACCGTGTGGCTCGAAGTGGGCGGCGACGTCTTCCCCGACACGACGTCGGCGACCGAGGCGGCCGCCTCGTCCGGCAGGAGCGCCGTGAGCATACCGACCGGATCACAGACGAGATCCTCGTACCGGATGCGATCGTACCGATCAACCTTGCGGCGGACCGCTTCCATCGCGACGTTCATCGACGACCAATCGAAGCAACTCCGCCACGGCGAGAAGAGCGACATGTCTTGCTCTTGCCAGTGGATCTCGGGGCGAGCCTTCTTCCGCTGCCACGAATATGCCACGGCGCGGCTATCCCGCACGAGGTGGATCGCGTGGACGCTGACCCTCGGCAACCGGGTGAGCAAGGCGCAATCCGTTGCGTACTTGGACGAGTCGACGATCACCTGTCCACCCGTCACACGATCCACCGAGTGCAGGACGCGCTGCAAGGCGTCCAGGTACTCGTGCCGCTGCCTCCGCGTATCGGCCGACTCCAGGCCGACCCCCGATCTGAGCACCGGCATGGGGCGGGCCACGTCTCGCCATTGGGAGAGGTAGTGCTCCGGATCGAGCTCGTCGATCGGACCCAGAGCGCCCTTCATGACGTCTCGCCAGAAGGGGCACGAGCGGAAGGGCCTGCCGCAACCACATAGCTGGTTCCCCTGCAGCCCTCGCAACCATAGGTATCGCAACTCACCCGCAGCGAAATACCCAGGCAACGCGCCCAGCAACAATGAGAGGAGCGTGCTGCCAGTGCGGCTCGCTCCCCCGATGAAGATCGACCTTGGTGTCGGTTGGGGACATAGGTGCCTATCCGTGGGTCTTGGGGAGACGATACAATCACCCTCCGGTCCTACGCTAGGGTCCGTACGCCCTACCCGGGAAGGGATAACGAGATGGTCGAAGTCGCTCGCCCACTCAACAAGTGAGAACAGAAACTTGAAGGCCTAGTTTGGGCCTCCGAGCAGCAGTACCAGTACGAGGCTACCCGTTGGGTGGTGCGTTCAACCGAGCCCGGATTCGTCGATCTCGTCGATAGCCTATCTCCACGATCACCGTGCCGGCGGGGAGCTCGGAGAAGCCGTCGATGCTATCGGCCGACTGCGGCGCGGCGAAGAGCCTGCCCGGCCACATGAAGGTCGAGTCCAAGCTGACGCTCTACTTCGGCACAACCGCGATCTACCGAGGGTTCTCCCAGCTCGAGATGGCCGGGCGATTGATCCGATTCATGCGGAGCAACGGTTGGCGCTTCAGGAACGACTTCATCCGACTCGACGGCGGCTCCGTCGTCGTGGACGGCGGCGCGGTGCTGCTCCTGGGAGGCGGCGATCATCGTGTGGCCGCCATAGCTGCCAGGCTGGTCGCGGGCGGCGCCTCGCTGCTCGGGGATGACATTACGGTCTGGGAGCCGGTTGACCGGCTGCTGCACCCGCTCGGGATGCCGATCGCGTTGGACGCCGATCTGGCTCACGAGGCCTTCCCTGAGAGCGTGCCACCCCCCGGCCGGCGTGTTCGAGTCAGGAACGATCGGGCCGCCGTTCCACGCATCTGGCCAGTACCTCTTCGCCCAGAGGAACTCGGAGGAGACCAGGCGACGGGAGCCTGCGGCGATCCGGCACGTCTTCGTGGTTGACATGGTCGACGACGCTCCCACCACACTCGAGACGCTCAGTCTCTCTGAGGCGGTCTTCGCCGCATCCGCGTCCGTGCGCAACATCGAGATCTGGGGCGAGCGAGCCATGATCGCGTTCCGCGAGCTGTACCAGCACGTCCCGTTCTCGAGGCTCGTGACGAGCTCCATGGACGAGGCAGCTGACGCTGTGCGGCATTCGCTCCCGCACATGGATGGTGTCGCGTGACGCAGATCGGGGAAGAGATCCCCTTGCAGGTTCGGGAATCGGAGAACCCGGTCGTCGACCCCTACCGCGTCATGTCGCTGCCTGCGACGCTGCGACATGGCGACAACCGGCTGCTCGAGGCTCTCAGATGGCACCTCCGGCCGTTCGAGATCGCCCATCGCGAGCGCGAGTCGTATGAACTGGAAATCATGGAGACGAGGAAGGAGACGGCCGGACTACCCATGGCGACTCACCTACCTCCGAGGCACGGTCCCCATGGTCTCGGGGTCCCCCTGCCGCCGTACTCGACTACGCCCTGTGGGACATCCATTCTCTCGTGTACCAGCACTGCATGGACTTCCTATTCCTGCATGCCGGCGCGGTCGCCGGCGGCGGGCGCCGAGTGATCCTGCCCGCCGCGCCGGAAACAGGGAAGTCGACGTTGGTGGCATCGCTGCTCCGCCTAGGGTGCGAGTACCTCTCCGACGAGCTAGCGCCGATCGACCCTGTGACGGCGGGCGTCTATCCGTTTCCCAAGCACATCGCCGTCGCCAGATCCGGTTTGGAGTACATCACCGGCGGACCTCCAGAACTCCCGGACGACTACCCTCCCCTAACCGCGCAGCTCTCCAACCGATACCTCCGGCCGGGCGACCTGAAAGCCGTAGTCGCCGGCTCGGGATCGGTCGACATGATCGTGTTCCCGACGGATGATCGGGAAGGGACTCCCACACTTCAGGCCCTCTCCTCCTCGGAAACGATCGCGCGCCTCCTCGAACACACGCTCAACGCGGAGCTGTACGGGGACCGGACCTTGACGATGCTGACCAGAGCGTCCAGGGCTGCAGAGTCGTTCGAACTTACAGGAGGCTCCTCAGAGCAGCGAGCCGAACTCTTGCGCCAGGAACTCTTCTGAAACGCGCAAGGCCCCCCGGTTGGGAGGGCCCTGCGTAAACTAACTTCGACTGCCTAGCAGACGAACTCGACCTGACCGTGTCCGCTCGACGTGTAGCAATCGGGGTCGCAGTAGTCGTCGGACGAGCACGGGTTGCAGTCTCCCTGGCCCACCGGACATGCCGCGTTGCAGATGTCGCTCGCATGGACCACCAAGCGCCGAGCCCGCTTGCGTACAAGCTGGCTTGCACCCGAACGCGTTGGTGTCAGTCGGGTCTGAGTGGCAGCAGTTTCCCTGGGGCGGCGGGCCCGAAGCTCCGGTGGACGCCCTCGCGGCGCCCGCGACGACCGTCTGGATCGCCGGAGCAGCGAAGATGACCACGCCGCCAGTAGCGGCCGCGCGCTTGATGAAGGACCGGCGGTTCACGCCTTGGCCCTCGGTGTGCTCAGTGTTCTCCACCTGAACCCCCTCCTTCTCTTGTCTGGAGCCCAGGCTAGGGACCCGGCTCGGCCGCCGAATCGCCGTGCTGACGTATCTTCCGTGACGGCCCCGGGCGGAGCGGCACTCCTCAAACCCGCTGGTCAGGGGCACCGGACGGCGCCCAACTACGACGAACAGCGTACGTCGCGCCTCGCACCCTTCCTGCGGGATGCCCGCCTGGGATACGCTCCCACGATGCCCCCCAGCTTCGTGCACCGCGCCCTGATCGACGCCGCGCGTGATGAGCTGGATCCATCTCGGGTCGAGGGGGCCACCGAGGCCGAGCGTCACGAGCTCCTCATCCGGAGCCGGGACCATGCGGTGCAGGGGCTGGTCGCCCGTTCGGTCCGCCGGGCCGGGGACCTCGAACCCTGGGCGCTCCCGTTCGTCCAGGACGCGATCGGGATCCGAGAGTCGCATGCACAGCACGTCCGGACGCTCCGGACCGCCTCGTTCGCCCTCGAACGAGCACGAGGTGCCGGGGCTCCTCATGAAGGGCGCGTCGCTGGTCGATCGCTACTACCACGACGACTCCCTCCGGGCGTACGGCGACGTCGACATGCTCGTTCCCTCCCAACGGTTCGCCGACGCGTTGTCGATCCTGGAGGAGGCCGGGTTCTCGATCCTCGACCGCAACTGGCACATGCTCCGTGCGGGATATGCGAGGCCAGCTCCACCTGCGCTCCCCCGACGGTCACGACATGCTGGAGCTGCACTGGCATCCGATCAATCCGAGCCGGGTCCGCCACACCCTTTCGGTGACCGCGAACGACCTTTGGTCCGGCGCGTCGCGAACCCGAGTCGCGGGGCGGACGTGTGGGTGCCGCACACGTCCCGCGAGCTGGCCCACCTCTGCCTGCACGCCGCGCTGCACGGTTGTGACCGCCTGATCTGGCTGGTCGACATCCACAAGGTCATGGACTCCCCCGATCTCGACCTGGACGACCTGCAACGCACCGCACGTCACTGGGGGTTCGGCGCGGGGACCTATCTCGTGCTCGCCTTGGTCGATCGGTGGCTCGGGCTCTCGCAGCCCCTACGGGATCTCTCGCAGGCTCCACCCGGGCCGCGCCACCCTCGCCGCGTTCCACCGGCTGGTCGACCGGTGGGACCTCGGCCGGCCCGCTCGCGACGCGCGGTTCCGGCAGCTGCTCTTCGCGACCGCGGCCGACGGCGTGGGGCGCCGCGCCAGGCTGACCTGGTCACTCGTGGTGCCGCCGGACGTCAGCGATCCGGATGCGGGCAGGGAGCCACTCGGCCCGCTGCTTTCCAGGATGACGATCGGCGCGGCGACCAGGGTCCGGCACAAGCTCGACGAGCATGCCGAGGACGATGCGGCACCCGAATTCCTTCGGCGAGGGGACCCTGCCGTCGGACGCGTCCGGTATCTGGCGCGCGTCGCATCCGAACGATAAGGCATCAGGTCACCGTGATCTGCTACGGAGCCGGTGGTAGCTCCCACCGGCTCTCGGCGCGCGCCGCCTCGTCGTGGTTGTCCGTGCCGTATGGGTCGAGGTCCAGGCTCACCGGCGCCCCTGCGCGCTTCCCGCTGCCGTAGCCCTGCATCCTGCGATATCCGGTCAGCTTCCCCAGCTTGATCCCGTTCAGGACGATGCCAACGACATGGGCGTCGTGACGCTGCAGCAGGTCGACACAGTCCTCCATCTCGTCTTCCAAGGTGACGCCTTGCCGCACGACGACGATCGCCGCGTCGGCCTCTCCGGCGAGCACGATGGCATCCGCGGTGTGGAGCAACGGCGGCGTGTCGATCACGACGACGTCGTAGTCGGTCTCCAGGCGCGCGATCGAGCCGATGATCAGGTCCTGTCGCCATCCCGTCTCCCCGGGCATCAGAAAGATCTCGTCGAATCCCATCGGATCCGAACGCTTCCGCATCGGCGCCGACGCCCCCCCGGGCGCGGCGGCGGCCTCGAATGTCTTGCGGCGACGGCGCGGCACCGAGTCCGCAACGTCGGCATGGAACAGGGCCGTCCGCTGCGACGAGGCGGCGTACGACGACGCCAGGTTCGCCGCGATCGTCGACTTCCCCTCCCCGGTCGACGCGCTCACGATCGCGACCGTGCGGAGGTCGCCGTGATCGCCCAACCTCGACGCTTGCATCCGCAACTCGGCACGGAGCATCGAGATGGACTCGGCTCCCCACGCGGATCGACGCTGCACGAGCAGCGGTTGGTGTCGCACCGCCCGCGCGCGACCCACCTTGGGGATCGTCGCGAGGATCGGCAGGCCGAGCTCTTCGACCTGCTGACGCCCGAGGATCTTCGGTCGCACGACACCGAGGGTGAGCGCCAAGGCGATGCCGAGCAGCAAGCCGGCCATCGGGAACAGGAGGAGTCGCAGTGTCCCCGTCGGGATCGGTTCCGACGCCGTGCTGAACGGCTTGCTGAGCAGGAGGTAGTTCGTCTCCGCCAGACTGTTCCCGAGCACGATGCTCTCGCGGAAGGCGACGTGCTGCTGGTACAGGCTGCTGACGGCCTGGTATTCCGTGGAGGTGACCTGCGTGGATGCGTGATTCGCCTGTTCTTGATCGAGCTCGTGGGACAGTTCGTCGAGACGAGCCTGCAAGCTGGCGATGCGCGTGTCCACGCTGGCGAGCACCTGATCGACCCGCGTCTGATCTTGCTTGCGCCGATAGTCCACGTAGTTGGAGGCATACGCCGCGAGCTCGTCTGAGATCGCGGGGCTGTCGCCGGTGATCGAGAGGTTGATCACGGGCGCCCCGGGCTCGCCGTCCGCGGTGAGGTTGGTGAGCAGGGAGTCGCCACCGTCGGTCATCCCCAACTGTTGGGCGGTCGAAGCAGCGACGTCGACCGATACGGCGGCCTGCACCTCCGATGCAGGTACCGTGAGCGACGAGGATGACGACACGCCCGTCTGGTCGAACTGCAACGGGCGGATCTCGATGGGCACCGTCGCCGTGTAGGTGCGGGTCGGGGCCCCGGGCCGCGTGACGAGCGCGAGGAGGAGGCCGCAGACCGTGAGGGCGAGGATCAACCACTTCCGATCCCAGATCATCCGGATGTAGTCGCCCGCGGGCGGTGACCCCTGCTGCTTCGCGTGTGTCGGCACGTCAGCGATCCTCTTCGCTCGCGTCCTCGATCAACCCGAGCGCTTCGAACTCTCCGACGAGGCTTCCGACCTGCTCCTGGACCTGACCACGGTCGAGCTCGTATTCGTCCGCGATGTCACTGCTGATCTGTTCCACCGACCCCTCGCCGTCGCAGAGCTGCCACACCAGGGCCGCCGACGGATTGAGGTGGTGGACGAGACTCGAGCCCCTGTTGAACAGGACGAGTCCATCCTCCATGTCGAGGTCGAGCACATCGGCGCATTTCGTCGGGATGTACCCGCCTGAGATCTCGAGGGGATCGGAAGGCGCCGGGTCGAGGGGTACCTGTTCGTTCATGACATGTGATCGATCGTGCTGGGCGCGGTCAGTACCAGCTTCGTGGTCTTGAAGAGGATCTCGATGTCGAAACGTAGCGTTCGGTGGATCAGATGGAACATGTCGTACTGATGGGTGAGGTACTTGGCCTTCACCGAGTTCCCGTAGCCGACGTTCAGCGTACCCCACCCGGTCATCCCGGGACGAACCGAGTGTCGCACGTCGTATTGGGGAACGTGTTGTTCGAGGAGCTCCACGAACGCCGGGCGCTCGGGCCTCGGCCCGATCAACGACATATCCCCCTTCAACACGTTGATGAACTGCGGGAACTCGTCGATCCGGTACTTGCGGAGCACCGCGCCGACGCGCGTCACGCGGTCGTCGTCGGCCTCGGCCCATCGAGGACCTGCACGCTCGGCATCGATCTCCATCGTGCGGAACTTCACGATCCGGAACGGTCGCTTGTCTCGTCCGATCCGCTCCTGCTTGAACAGGACCGGTCCTCGGTCGTCCAGCCAGATCGCGACAGCCACGAACGGGAGCAACACGAACAAGAGCAGGCACCCGAGGATCCCGCCGACGATGTCGATGGTCCTGGACACGATCCGACCGAAAAGACCTGCAGCCTTGGGCACCTCGGTCGCGCCCTCCAACGACGCGATGCGGTACCGGCTCTTCGCGAGGCTGCGGACGCTCGTGATGCCGACGCCGGCATCCAGCAATCGGCGCACGACATCCACCGTAGCCGGTGTGACGGTCTCGGTGTGCAGCGTCACGACGACGGTGTCGTCATCGAGATCGAAGATCGGGAACGCGCCATCCGGTTCGACAAGCTCGACATCCGGCTGCACGCGTAGCCAGTCGGGCGCCTCGTTGCCGAGGACGATCACCTGGCCGGTTTGGATGACCCGCCTTGTCATCCGCCTCGGCTGGGACTGTTTGGGAAAGGCTTCATCGCGCTCGGTTCGAAGGACGGTCAAAGGGGTGACCTCCGATAGCTCGATGGGGTGGGATGGGCGCTCATCATAGTGCGAGTCGCCGGGTGCGAGATAGCGCAACTTGGTCGCAGCTGGACTACGCCATCTGTACTAGAAATGGGTTCCTACCGGCATCTTGTGAACGTACTATCCACATCATGGTTCGCGTAATCGTCGCCGATCCACAACCCTTCTTTCGCCAAGCATTCATGACCGCGTTGGCACACGAGACAGGGTTCGAGCCGCTGGACGATTCCGGCGACGAGATCGAGACGGCCGCAACGGCGGTGGAGGGAGCCGCGGATCTCATCCTGACCGAGATCGAACTCGCCGGCGGCTCCGGGCTGCACCTGCCGGCCCGGATCGGGGCCAGCGTCCCGGTGATCGTGGTCACGCGCCACCATGAGGCGGAGGTGCTGATGGACGTGGCGGTCTCGGGGGCCGTGGGATGCATCAGTCATGCGGTTGGTCTCAAGCGCGTCGTCGAACTGCTGCGCGGCTTCCGGCCCGGCCGTTTCTGTGTCGATGACGAGCGCCTGCTCGAGATCCTTCGCCAGGCCGGACGCGCTCCGGTCCAGGAGAGCGACAACCTCCGGAGGCTGACCGTGCGAGAGCGTGAGGTCCTTGTCAGGCTCTCCTCGGGTGCAACCGACGACGCCATCGCGGAGTCGCTGTACATCAGCCGTCATACCGTTCGGACGCACGTCGGGAACATCCTGCGGAAGCTCGGCGTGCACTCTCGGGCTCAGGCCGCTCGCCTCGCGCTCGCAGCCGATCCGGATCGGCGGTCGCAGCCGGACGTGTTGCGGATCGATGGCCCTGGCTGGGGAAGCGATTGAACCTCGACGGGGAGAACGTCGGCGGCCGACAGGCCATGATCGTGTCGGGGGACCCGCTCTTCCGCGACGCCGCGGCCGCTCACCTCAGATCGCACGGGTGGCTCGTCCCGACGTGCGAATCCGACGGGATGCGGGCGCTCTCCCTGCTCACTCGACAACCCATCGACGCCATCCTCATCATCGGGGAGGTGGCGCGGATCGGGGGCGCCGCACTCAAAACCGAGGTTGGGCGTCGGTGGCCGGAGATCGTGGTGGTCACGCTTCCCAACGGCTACCCGTCGGGAGAGAACGACGTCGCACTCGAGGCCGACACCGACGAGGTCCTGGCCTCGTTGGGGTCGCCGACGCCGCCGGGCCCGACCCTAGACCCGAACTCGGACCCCGTCGTCTTGCGGCTCGCCTCGTTGACACCGAGGGAACGGACGATCCTGCGAGGACTCGGGAATGGCGAGACGCCGGCCGAGATCGCCGAGGGCCTCGGCCTGAGCGGGCATACCGTCCGCTCCCACCTAGCGAACCTCCACCACAAGCTCGACGTGCATCGACGGGTCGAACTCGTCCGGCTCGCCGCCGTTGCGGGACTCGTCAGCGAGGAGGCCGATCACGGACGATCGGGCACGGCTGCGGATGAACCTGCGGGCCGCTGACCCAACGGCTCACGCTCGACCGGGGATATCGAAGGGGCGGGGCCGAAGGCCCCGCCCCTTCGTGGAGCGTTTCGAGGTGCCGAACGGAGGTTAGTGCGCGTGTCCGTGGCCGCCTGCGGCCTCGGACTCGTCCTCCTCCGGCTTCTCGACCACGGCGGACTCGACCGTCAGCACGATGGCTGCGATCGACGCCGCGTTCTGCAGCGCCGAGCGCGTGACCTTGGTGGGATCGACGATCCCCGCCTTCATCATGTCGACCCACTCGCCGGTCGCGGCGTTGAAGCCGCGGCCGTCGCCCTCGGTACGGGTCTGGCTCACGATGACGGCGCCCTCGTAGCCGGCGTTCTGCGCGATGCGCCGCGTCGGCTCCTGCAGGGCGGCGCGAACGATCTTCGCGCCGGTTGCCTCGTCGCCCTCGAGGTCGAGCTTGTCGAGCGCACCCTCGGAACGGATCAGCGTGACACCGCCGCCCGGGACGATGCCCTCTTCCACCGCCGCGCGGGTCGCCGAGACGGCGTCCTCGATGCGGTGCTTCTTCTCCTTGAGCTCGACCTCGGTGGCCGCGCCGACCTTGATCACGGACACGCCGCCGGACAGCTTCGCGAGCCGCTCCTGCAGCTTCTCCTTGTCCCAGGAGGAGTCCGTGTTCTCGATCTCGGCCTGGATCTGCTTGATCCGGCCCGCGACGTCATCGGCCGGGCCGGCGCCCTCGATGATCGTGGTGTCGTCCTTGGTCACGACCACCTTGCGCGCGTGACCCATCAGGTCGGGCGTGACGTTCTCGAGCTTCAGACCGACCTCCTCGGAGACCACCTGACCGCCCGTGAGGGTCGCGATGTCCTGCAGCATGGCCTTGCGACGGTCGCCGAACCCGGGGGCCTTGATCGCGATCGCGTTGAACGTGCCGCGGATCTTGTTCACCACGAGCGTGGCGAGCGCCTCCCCGTCGACGTCCTCGGCGATGACCACCAACGGCTTGCCCGACTGCAGGACCTTCTCGAGGACCGGCAGGAGCTCCTGTGCGCTGGAGATCTTCTTGTTCACGATCAACAGATAGGGGTCGTCGATGACCGCTTCCTGCCGCTCGGGGTCGGTGACGAAGTAGGGCGAGATGTAGCCCTTGTCGAACTGCATCCCCTCGGTGAACTCGAGCTCGATGCCGAAGGTGTTGGACTCCTCGACGGTGATGACGCCGTCCTTGCCCACCTTGTCGAGCGCCTCGGCGATCGTGGCGCCGATCGCGGCGTCGGCGGCCGAGATCGACGCGACCTGCGCGACCTCGTCCTTGGACTCCACGTCCTTCGCCTGGTTCTTGATCGCCTCGACCGCGGCCTCGACGGCCTTCTCGATGCCCCGCTTGAGGGCCATCGGGTTGGCGCCGGCGGCGACGTTCTTCATGCCGCCCTTGACCATGGCCCGTGCCAAGACGGTGGCGGTCGTCGTGCCGTCACCGGCGACGTCGTTCGTCTTGGTGGCGACCTCCTTGGTCAGCTGGGCGCCCATGTTCTCCCACGGGTCCTCCAGCTCGACCTCCTTGGCGATCGTCACACCGTCATTGGTGATCGTGGGAGCGCCCCACTTCTTGTCGAGCACCACGTTCTGCCCCTTGGGGCCGAGCGTGATGGCGACGGCGTCGGCGAGCTTGTCGACGCCGGCCTCCAGGCCGCGACGAGCTTCCTCGCCGAACCTCAGCAACTTCGAAGCCAAAGCGAGCCTCCTTACTGGTTGTCGCGCTACCGCTTCGCTGCTTGAGCGCTTACTTCTTGAGCGTCGCGAGGACGTCGCGGGCCGACAGGATCAGGTACTCATCGCCGTCGACCTTGACCTCGGTGCCGCCGTACTTGGAGTAGATGACGATGTCGCCGACCTTCACGTCGAGCGCGACGCGGCCGTCGCCGTCCTCGTTCCACCGGCCGGGGCCGGCCGCGACGACGGTGC
Source organism: uncultured Actinomycetes bacterium (assembly GCA_963799625.1). Taxonomy (GTDB): domain Bacteria; phylum Actinomycetota; class UBA4738; order UBA4738; family HRBIN12; genus AC-51. The sequence goes on from CAWCXU010000002.1 coordinate 432,517, forward strand.
CCTCCTGGGGCTTCTCCTTGGCCGTGTCGGGGATCACGAGGCCAGACGCGGTGGTCTGGTCGCCCTCGTTCGCCTGCACGACGATCCGGTCCTCGAGCGGCTGGAGCTTGAAGTCCGCCATCTCCTGGGTCCCTCCTTCTGATGCGGGTCCGACTAGATGACCCGGGACGTTGGTTAGCACTCCCGGGTCGTGAGTGCTAACAGGATAGCCAGGAGAGTGCCAACTCGGCAAGGCGAGGTCCGTTGACCCGGCTTCCGGCCGGGCGGAGACTGCGCCATGCAGCAACCGCCGCCACCTCCCCCGGCACCGGCGGCACCGCCCACGCGGCGCGGCCTCCCGAAGGGTCTCAAGCTCCTGTTCGTCCTCCTGGCCGTGTTCTTCGTGCTGACGGGGGTCATCGCGTACGCGAACCGGTGGTTCATCTCGTACGTGACCTCGACCAGCCCGCACGCGATCACCTATGAGGTCACGGGGAGCGGGACGGCGCAGGTGGCCTACGGGACGCCCGAGGGCACGACGACGGACACGGTCTCGCTCCCCTGGGAGGTGACCCTGACGGTTCCCGACGGGTCGATGCTGTCGATCGCGGCGACCGGGACCAGCGGCGGGTTCCTCACCTGCCGGATCAAGTGGGAGGGACACACGATCGGGCTCGACACCGAGTCCGCGAACCAGCCGGCGTGTCAGAAGTCGGCGACGGCCTAGCCGGCTTTGGCCGGCGGTCCAGGCTCCGCAAGGGCCGGCAGCGGCTCCGCGCGCACCCAGGCGATCCGGTCGGGGATGCTCCCGTGGGTCGCGAACAGCAGCCGCGCGACCCGGCTCGGGTCGAGGTCGGCGAGGTTGGACACGGCGAGACGCCGCAAGAGCAACGCGAACCCCACCGGGTCCCGCGTGAGCCGGACGCCGAACAGGTCCGCGGCGCGCTCCTGGCTGCGGATGTACCCGACGACGATCGGTCGCAGGGCGATCCCGAAGGCCCCCCACACCAGCAACAGGAGCGGCACATAGGTCGGATCAGGAGCGACGAAGGGCACCCGTGTGACGAGCCCGCCGAAGAACGCCACGGGCACCCCGTCGTATAGCAAGGCCCCGGGGAGGCGATCGACGAGCGTCACCGTCGCGACGAACACGACCGCGGCCACGGCGAGGAACACGCCGAGCCGCTTGACCGTGTGGTGCAGCCGCATGTGCCCGAGCTCGTGGGCGACGGCGGCGTCCAGACAGATCGGACCCTCGGCCGCGAGCGTGTCGAACACGACGAGCCGCCGCGTCGGCCACACCCCGACCACGAACGCGTTCTGCCGGCGCGTGCCCTGCATGACCTTGCGGACGCGGACACCGTCGAGCTGGACGCGGGATCGGCGGATCAGGCTCCGGAGTCGTGCGGCCGTCGGCGGATCGTCGACCTTGTGCGCGGACGCAGCGACGAGCAACGGCGCGACGAGGACGGCGACGGGGAGCCACACGAGCGTCCCGACCATCTGGCCGTACCCGAACAGCACCACGTCCCAGATCTGCTGCATCCAGGCCGGTCCCGCGAGGATCAGCAGCAACCCCCACACGAGCGACCGCACCGGCAACTGATGCCAGCCCTGCGACAGGCCCTGCGCTCGCTCGTCGCGCGCGCCGGCGAACGCGACCGGGATCGTGAGCGCCCAGCCGATCGCGAGGCTCACGGCCGCGATGTCCCACACCGACCCGGTGCCCGAGCCCGAGGTCGACATGGATCGCGACAGACCGGACACGTACACACCCACGAACGCCGCCGCATAGAGCGCCTGGCGCCAGACGAAGCGTCGATACCGGCGACGCGCGAACGCGGCGGCCCGCGCGCGCTCGCGTTCGGTGAACTCGCCGACCGCGTCGGCCATCAACCGGTCGAGGCGAGCGCGTCGACCTCGGGCAGGTACAGGCGGGCGCCGCACGCCTCCAGGAGCGACCGCGCACGCTCGAGCGAGGGCGCGGGATCCAGGCCCGCGCGCCGCTCGGCACGAGCGAGCTCGATGACGAACGCGCGCCTGCTGCACGCGGATCCCGAGTCGCTCGAGCGTGTCCGCCGCCCCTCGCAGGTCGTCGACGGCCATAGAGGCGTCCGGCTCGAGGAGGCCACGTCCGACCGAGACGACCGCGCGGATCGCGGGTGACGTCCCCCGCGCGTCAAGCCGTTCCCAGATCTCGGCCGCCTCCTCGCGCCCACCGCTCCTCGAGAGGGCGATGAACAGGTCGAGGAACAGCCATTGATCGGCGTTGACGCCGGACCCTGCGAACGCAGGCTCTATCCCACGACGCATGTGGCGGATCGCTTCGTCCGTATCGCCGCGCGCCGAGGCGATCATCGCGTGGATCCGTTCGCCTCGTGCGACGCCTTGTGCCTCTGTTCGCTCCCGAAGGATCGCATCTGATGACGCGAGTTGCGCCTCTCCATCCTCGATCCGGCCTTGCTCGAGCACGCAGCGCGCGAGGTCTTGATGGGTGAATCCCATCAGGGGCCCGTCACCGACCTCGCTGGCGGCAGCCAACGCCTCCGCCAGCGTCTCCTCCGCCACCGAGAGCTCGCCCCGCTCGGTCCGGATCACGCCGGTGTTCTCCAGCTGCCATCCGACGAAGCCGGTGGCGCCCGCCCGTCTGGAGACCTCGAGACCCTCGGTCGCGATCTCGAGCGCGCGCGGCAAGTTGCTCGCGTCCGTGGTGAGGGTCGACGCGAAGTTCGTGTAGATCCGCAGCAGGTTCACCTGATCGTCGACCTGCTTCGCGAGGACGAATGCATCCTCCATCATCGCCAGGCCCTCATCGGTCGCACCGATCTGGGAGAGCTGGACCGCCAGCGTGTGCGTCGCCCCCGCGAGCACCTCCGGTGCGTCGACCCGGCGTGCCATCTCGACGGCACGCCGCAGGACTTCGGTCGCGTCTTCCCCTCGTCGCCAGTGCAGCCAACCGGTGCGATGCAGGGCTTCGGCGAGTTCGGCGGACTCGCCGAGCGGCTCGAGCAACGCGAGCGCGGCGTCCGCTTCAGCCTCGGCGGCTCCCTCGTCGCCGAGCTGGAGCTCGATCAAGATCATCAGCGCGTGCGCGGCGCCTGCGCCACGATCGTCGCCGATCTCGGTCGACAAGGCGATCGCGCGTCGCCCGGCTACCGCCGCCCGCTCGTTCGGGATGGTCCCCCACCCGGCGTCGAGCACGGCTCGGGCAACCGCGGCGCGCTCTGCGGCGGTCGCGTCCGTGCGCTCGCTCAGGCGGAGCGCGTGCTCGTACCAGTACGCGCCCTCGGCGCGGAGCCACAGAGCGAGCGCGCGATCCCCGGCCGCCCGCGCCCATCGGTAGGCCTGCCGCAGGAGGCGCGGGTCCACCGCCGCGCCGAGCTCGTCGAGGTACGAGATCGCCTCGCGCAGGTGCGTGGCGAGCAGCTCCGCGATCTCGTCCGCGCGGTCGCCGGCCCGCTGCTCCGCCCACCGGGCGACCTCCTCGTGCTTCGTCGCCCGCGGTCGACTTCGGCAGCGAGTCGTAGGCGCCGTCGCGGATCAGCGCGTGGCGGAACACGAGCTCGGCCTCGCCCGAGAAGCTCGAGGGCTCGTTGCGGCAGGACGAGCTCCTTCACGCGGAGGCGGCCGAGCGCCTCGCGCACCGTCGCCGGCATCACAGCCCGTCGAGCGTCGCCACCGCGCCGGCCCAGAAGACCCGGCCGACCACGGCGGCGTCCTGCAGGAACTCCTTCTCGTCGCTCGGCAGCGCGTCGAGCCGCGCCGCGATCAGCGCCGTGGATCGAACGAGGGACCTCGACGTCGGTGACCGGCTGTGCGATCTCCCACCGCGTCGCCCTCGGCCGCGCGCAGCACCCCGTCGTCGATCAGCTTGCGGACGATCTCCTCGACGTACAGCGGATTGCCCTCGCTGCGGTCGGCGATCACGCCGCGCGAGCTCGGCGCCGACCTCGGCCGAGAGCAGATCGCGCGAGCATCGCGGCGCTCTCGTCGGCCGACAATGGATCGAGGTAGATCGCCGCGGCGTTGCGCTTCCCGCCGCCCCAGGACGGGCGCGCGTCGAACAGCTCGGGCCGCGCGAGCGCCACGATCATGGATCGGGCCCTGCGACCAGTCCGCGAGGTGGTCGATGAAGTCCAGCAGGCCGGCGTCGGCCCAGTGGATGTCCTCGAACAGGAGCACGAGCGGGTAGCGCGCGGCCATCCGCTCGAGGAACCGGCGCCACGCGTCGAAGAGCTCCTCCCGCGCAGAACGACCCCGCGTCGCCCGCGCCGACCAGCGCGCGCGATCTGCGGCACCACGCTCGTCGTCGCCGAACAGCTCGACGACGGCCTTCTCGACCTTCTGTCGCCGCGACGTCGGTCGGATCGTCCTCGAGGATCTCGCACTGGGCCTTGATCGCATCGGCGAGCGCCGAGTACGCGGCGTTGGCGTAGGCGAGGCAGCGGCCGCGGCGCCAGTAGACGAACTCCGGCAGCGCCTCCACGTAGCGCCTCGAGCTCGCGCGACGAGCCGGGACTTCCCCACTCCGGCGGGGCCGATCACGGTGACGAGCGCCGGCCGGCCCTCGCCCTGGACGCGCTGGAACGTCTGCGTGAGCACGGCGAGCTCCTCGTCGCGACCGACGAGCGCCGCCTGCATCCCGAGCTGCGGGCGTTCGCCGCGCTGCTGGGCGCTGGATCGCGGAGCACCTGCCAGGCGGGCACCGGGCTCGGCCTTGCCCTTCGAGGTCGAGCGGCCGGCAGCTCGCGGTACTCGATCACGTCCTTGGTCGCGGCGTAGACGCCGCGGGCCGACGATCGACGCGGCCGGGCTCGGCGGCGCCCTGCAGGCGTGCGGCCGACGTTCACCGCATCGCCGGTGAGCATCCGGTCGCGCGGGCCGCTCACGCGTCCTGAGTCGACGAGGACCTCGCCGGACTCGACCCCGATCCGCATCTGCGAGCTGCGGCATGCCCTCGGCGGCGAACGCGTGGTTCAGCTCCGACAGCACGGCCTGCATCTCGAAGCCCGCCCGGACCGCGCGCTCCGGCATCGTCGTCGTGGGCGCGCGGGACGCCGAAGATCGGCGAGCACCGCGTCGCCCATGAACTTCTCGAGCGAGACCCTCGTGCCGCGCGATCTCCTCGCTCAGCCGGTCGAACGCGCGGCCGACGACGCGCCTGGACGACCTCGGCGTCCTCGCGCTCGGCGAGCGACGGTGGAGCCGACGAGGTCGGCGAACAGGACGGTCGCGAACTTGCGCTCCATGCGGCCGCTGGCTCGGGCTCGACCAGCGGCTCGCCGCATCGCAGGCAGAAGCGCGCCTCGTCGGGGTTCTCCTGGCCGCAGCGCAGGCAGGTTCGCATGCGGGACAGGGTATCGGCGCGCTGCTCGGGCGCGGGCTCAGGCCATCTGAATCTGGAAGGACCGCTTCGCGAGGCCCAGGAAGAACCCCTCGATCTCGGTCTCCGGGGAGGCCTCCGGGTCGCTCGCGGCGCCGAGCGTCACGAAGAGCGGCGCGAAGTGCTCGACCGTCGGGTGCGCGTAGGGCATGCCCGGCGCGCGGCGGAAGTCCATCAGCTCGTCGACCGCGCCCCGGTCGAGCGACTCGGCGGCCCACAGGTCGAACTCGCGTGACCAGCCGGGCGGCTCGGCGTCGGGACGCCAGTCCCGCAGGAACGGCAGCCCGTGCGTCATGAACCCCGAGCCCATGATCAGCACGCCCTCGTCGCGGAGCGGCCGCAGCCGCTGCCCGATCGAGAACAGGTGCTCGGGATCGAGGTCGGGCATCGAGATCTGCAGCACCGGGATGTCGGCCTCGGGATACATCACGAGGAGCGGCACGAACGCACCGTGATCCATGCCGTAGTCGGGCGCCCAGGCCACCGGCTCGGTATCGGGCATCATCGCCTGCACCGACGCGGCGAGCGCCGGGGCGCCCGGCGACCAGTAGGTCATGTCGTAATAGCGCTGCGGGAACCCGTAGAAGTCGTAGGTCAGCGGCGTCTTCCCGTCGGTGGCACCGATCGTGAGCGGGGCCGACTCCCAGTGCGCGGAAACGACGAGGATCTGCTTCGGCTTCGGCAGGTCCTTCGCCCAGGTCTGGAGCTGGGAAACCCACAGGGCATCGTCGACCAGCGGCGGGGCTCCGTGGCCGAGGTAGACGGCCGGCATCCTGGTGGGTTCGTCCATCACGCCACCCTGAACGCGAGCGGGGCGTCCGTCATTCCTCCAGCTCCAGAGATTCTTCCGCCGGCACGACCGTCCCGACCGTGCCCCGCTTGATCGCGCGGGCATAGAGCAGGAGCACCGGCAGCCGGAGCAGCCCCGACACCACGAGGGCCGCGGGGACCGACGCGTTGCCGATCACGCCGAGCGCGGGCCCCCCGGCCGCCTGGCCGATCGCGTCGGACTGCGAGCCCATCGAGTTGATCGTCGCTCGCGTCGAGGGATCGAGCCCTTGGTTCACCCACGCGTCGAAGATCGGCTCGCGGACGTTCCGGACCGCGACGACGAGCCACATCATCAGCACCGCGAGCCAGAACACACCGGCGAGGCCGAAGACCACGACGCCGCCGATCAACACGAGGTCGATCACGCGCAGGAGCCGGGCGACGTGCGCGTGTCCGTTGAGGTGCGTGCGACGCCGCACGGTCGCCAGGCCGACGATCCCGAGCACGAGCGCCACGCCGTCGATCAGCGCGTACCACACGATCCGGTTCAGGTTCCCGATCTCCGGCAGCCCGATGTCCTTGAGGATGTGGAAGTCGGCGAGGCGGTCGAACCCCTCGGTCGAGGCGCCGTGCAGCGCCGCGGTCCCGAGGATCAGGAAGAGCACGTGATGCGCGCGCACCTGCCGTACGCCCTCCTTGAAGGTGGTCACCATGCCGGTGTGGACCCGCGCTCCCTCGGCGCGCGGCTTCGGCGTGAAGCCGTCCTCGGGCATCACGAACAGCATCGAGATCCCGAACACGACGATCGCGAGGCCACCCGCGACGATCGGCAGCCGGTAATCGATCGTCGCCAGGCCGACGCCCACCACGATCCCGGCCAACGCCGCGACGTTGGAGATCTGCGACCCGCGCAGGTAGTGCGGGCGCGCCTCCTCCTCCCCGAGCTCGTCGGTCAGCCACGCGACGTCGGCGCCGCTCTGGAACGACGCGAACACGCCCCACAGCACCTGCGAGAGCGCGGCCACCAAGAAGGAGTGCGCGATCCCGAGCAACGCGAACGCGAGACCGGAACCGACCAGGCCGATCACGACCGACAGCCGGCGGCTGACCGTATCCGCGACGACCCCGGTCGGGACCTCGCACAACAGGTAGGTGCCCTCCAGGATCGTGCCCAGCAGCACGAGCTGGAACGGCGTGAAGCCGAGCGTGAGCACGACGAAGATCGAATAGACCGTGAAGATCATGCGGAACAGGAACCCGTCGCCCGCGCTGTAGATCGCGTAGGCGGTCGCAGCGTTCTTCCTCATGGGATGCCCCTCGGACGGACGCGCGCGTACTCACGATCGGAGCGCAACGGGAGCCCCGAGCGACGGCACCACGCGTCGGCGGAACACGGGCCGGTCGGGGCCCGTGGTCGGTCGTGGTATGTCGCTAGGGCATTCGCATGTCGCGGGCATGATGCGCGCCGCGACCGGCCGGGTCAAGCGCCGAGGCTCGTGCGCGTGAACAGCCCGACGCGGTAGCCGACCTCGATCGCGGCGCCGGCGGACCCCGGCGTCGCCGAAGAAGAACCCGAGCAGCCGCCGCGCCTCGTCGAGATCGTCGAACCGGAACGCCGTCTCGATCACGCGGGTCTCGAACCCGTGCGCGGCCCACCACGCCGGATCCGCGCTGATGTCCGTCGCCGCCATCGCGGCGAACGCGTCGCCACCGAGGTTGTCGACGATCGCGAGCGGTCCGCCGGCCCGCACGACCCGGTCGAGCTCCGCGATCCCCCGCGTCGGGTCCCAGTCCCGCGAGAAGAAGTACGCCCACGTCGCGTAGGCGCCGTCGAACGACGCATCGCGGAACGGGAGGTGCTCGGCCTCACCGCGGACCCACCGCAGCGACCGTTCGCCGATCATGCCGGCGCTCGGCTCCAGGGCGACGATCGTGCGAGCCGGACCGAGCCGCTCCGCCGTGAACCCGTCACCCGCGCCGACGTCGAGGACGCGCCCGTGCGGCAAGAGCGCGTCGAGGGCGCTCGGCACCAGGCCGTCGCGGTCCATCGCCCGGCGCTCGATCGCGAACATCGCGGGATCGTCGGCCCCGTAGAACGGGATGACGGTCACGGTTCACCAATGCTCGCGGTGCACGACCTCGTCCGCCGGCCGACGGTCGGGATGCGTCACCGGCGTGAGCGGACGCACCGGGTACCCGAGGGACAGCAGGATCACGACCTCACGATCGTCGGGGAACCCGAGCACGGCCCGCGCATCGGCCTGCTCCCCCACCGAGGAGTGGCAGCTCCCGATCCCGAGGTCGGCGGCGACGAGCATCATGCTCATCGCCGCCTGTCCGAGGTCGAACGCGAACGTCTCGCGCGCGTCGGGGTCCTGCGATGCCGGCGACAGCAGGGCGATCGCGGCGGCCGCGCCGGCGATGTGGGCGCCCCACTGCCACAGCGCGGCCATCCGGTCCAGCGTCGCGCGCTCGGTCACGACGACGAAGTCCCAGGGCTGCTCGTTCATCGAGGAGGGCGACCGCCGCCCCGCCTCGACGATCCGGTCGAGGTCGGCGGGCTCGATCGGACGGTCCTGGTACTCGGCGGGTGTTGCGCCGCGCCCGGACCGCGTCCCAGGTCTCCATGCCGCCCAGCGTAGAGCGTGGCGCGCGCGGCGTCGCTATCCTTGCGCCCGACCGGGGGGACCGTCATCGCCGAGGGATCGCGACCGCAGGCTGCGCCGACCGCCGAACGCCGATGGCCGATGGCCGCCGCGGTGCTGGTCGCCGCCTTCCTGCAGCTGATCACCCCCGAGGCCGGCCGGGTCATCCCGACGGTGGGTCTTCCCTGCGATCGAGCTCTTGCTGCTTGCGGTGGTGATGATCCGCGACCCGGGCAGGATCGATGCGCGCGGCCGAGGCTCGCGCCGAGCCACGATCGCGCTCGGTCGCCGTGATGACCGTCGCGACGGTCGGCGGCGTGATCGTGCTGATCGTCGACATCCTCGATACGAACATCCACAACGTCGACGCGAACGCCCTCCTCGGTCGCGGCGCGGCGCTGTGGGTCACGAACGTGATCGCGTTCAGCTTCTGGTTCTGGATCTTCGACCGCGGTGGGCCGGCGAGCGCGCGGCCCGGTCCGGGATCGCGCCGAGCTTCGCCTTCCCCGAGAACGCGACGCCCGAGCTCGCGCCCGACGATTGGCAGCCGCGGTATCACGACTACCTCTACCTGTCGTTCACGAACGCGACGGCGTTCAGCCCGACGGACACGTTGCCCATCCAGGCATGGGCGAAGATGGCGATGATGGCGGAGTCGGTGCTGTCGCTCCTCACCGCGATCATGGTGATCGCCCGCGCGATCAACATCTTGCCGAACGTCGTGCACCGACCAGTCGACGTCGTGCCGGGATCCGGATGAGCGACGACGAGGCCGCGAAAGCGAAGGATCGGCGCACCAAGATCATCGAGATCATCGAGGTCTCGGTGTTGTCGGTCGTCGCGATCGCCACCGCGTGGAGCGGCTACCAGGGCACGAAGTGGGGCGGGCCTGCAATCGATGCTCTACGCGCAAGCCTCGAGCATCCGGCTGCAGGCCGACGAGCTCGGCGACCCGCGCCGGCCAGATCCTCGTCGCCGACGCCACGATCTTCACGGCGTGGCTGCGAGGCGCACCACACCGGCCGACCGATCGCTGGAGGCCGAGCTCGAACGCCGGTTCAGCCCCGAGTACGCGAGCGCCTTCCACGACTGGCTCGCGCACGAACCCCTTCACGCGACCCGACGCGCCCGGCCGGACCCGCGCGCGATGCCGGGGTTCACGACGCGCCGAGCTGACGCAGGCCGCGCAGATGAACGACCAGGCGTGCGCGCTCCTCACCGAGGGCACGGATGCGCGCGATACGGCCAACGAGTACGTGCGTGCGACCGTGCTCTTCGCGTCGGTGCTGCTGCTCGTCGCGATCGCCCAGCGGTTCTCGATCCACGGCGTGCGGATCGCGGCGAACGTGCTCGCGCTCGTGCTGCTCTCCTACGCGGTGTGGTCGGTCGCGCGGCTGCCGCGGATCTAGCCGCCTCAGCTGTCGAAGCCGAGGCCGACCGCGTCGAGCAGCTTCAGCCACGGCCCGCGGCGGCGCCTCGCGCCGGTCGGCGCGCGCCAGCGCGCGGCGCGTCACCCAGACCCCGGCCGAGCGGAACGGCTCCGGCGGGAACGGCACCGGCTTCTTCCGCACGAGCGAGAGCTGCGTGCGCGCCGTCTCGAGGCCGTCCACGAGGTCGAGGCACACCCGCGCGCCCCAGCGCGTCGCGCCGACCCCGAGCCCGGTGTACCCGGCGGCGTAGGCGAGCTTGCCGTCGAACTCCCGCCCGAAGAAGACGCTGAACCGGCTGCAGGTGTCGATCGCGCCCGCCCACGCGTGCGAGAACCGCAGCCCCTCGAGCTGCGGGAACGTCTCGAAGAAGTGCTGCGCCAAGATCTCGTAGGTCGCGTCCCGGCGCTCGAACCGGGGGTCGACGCCGTTGTTCCAGTGGTAGATCGCGTCGTAGCCGCCCCACAGGATCCGGTCGTCGTCGGTCAGCCGGTAGTAGTGGAACCGGTTCGCCATGTCGGCGAGCCCCTGCCGGTGCGACCAGCCGATCGAGGCCCGCTGCGCCGGCGAGAGCGGCTCGGTCATCAGCACGTGGTCGTACACGGGCAGGATGTAGTGACGGAGCTTCTTCGCGAGCGGCGGGAACGCGTTCGTCGCGAGGATCACGCGCCGTGCGCGCACCCGGCCGAGGGGCGTCCGGACCACGAGCGCGTCACCGTCCTCCTCGATCGAGCGCACCGGGGAGTGCTCGTGGATCGCGGCGCCGAGCCCCTCGGCCGTGGCGGCCAGTCCCCAGGCGAGCCGCGCCGGGTCGACCTGCGCCGAACCCGTGCGCTTCCAGAACCCGGCGAGGTACGTCGGCGAGTCGACCTCCGCGCGCACCGCGTCGCGATCGAGGACCTCCGCGTCGTAGCCGAACGCGGTGAGGCTCGCCACGGCGTCGTCGCACCACGGGACCGCGTGCGGCGCCGTCGCGACGATCAGCGTGCCCGCCGGCTCCCACGAGCAGTCGATGCCGTGGCGCGCGATCGTGTCGCCGATCGCGTCGAGGTTCTCCCGCCCCTCCTGCTCGATCCGCTCGATCTCGTCGGGGAACCGCGCGCGGCCGTTCTCGAGCCCGTGCGTGAGCGACGCGTCGCAGAAACCGCCGTTGCGGCCGGTGGCGCCGAACGCGATCCGCTCCCCCTCGAGCACGACCACCTCGCGACCCGGGAGGTCCTCGAGGGCCTGGACCGCGGCCCACAGTCCGGTGAAGCCGCCGCCGACGATCACGAGGTCGGCGGTGCGATCGGCCTCGAGCGCCGGGCGTGCGGCCGGACGGTCGGCGCGGTCGAGCCAGAACGGCGTCCACGACGCGTCGGCGTACGCGCGGCGGTACCGGGGTTCGTTCGACATACGGGCCTACGAGACGGCCGGCTCGCCGATCGGCTCGAACCGCTGCAACGAGTACGGCCCGATCGTCACGCCGGTCACCCGGCCGTCGCCGTCGGCGTGGAAGTCGACGGGCTCCCCCGACTCGCGGTTGAACCAGTCGACCGTGAACCGGAGCGGATCATCGGTCGGGAGCAAGGTGAGCATCTCGTCGGGCTCCTCCGGATCGCGGAGCACCAGCGCGCCGTCGCGCCATTCCAGACGCATCAGCAACGCCTCGACCGGCTCCCCGTAGATCCCGAGCAACCGCTCGTACGCCGGCGGCATCGCGGGGGGCACCTCGAACGCCACGGCCGCGCCCCGGAGCGCCTCCAGGGCGATCGCGCCGAGATCCATCGCGAGGGCCGACGCATCCGCGACCCCGTTCAGGAACGCGATCGCCCCGACGCGCTCCTTCGCGCGGAAGCACGCGTTCGTGATGAAACCGGGCAGGCCCCCGGAATGCTGGAGCCAGACCGTCTCGCCCTTGCGCACGGCGTACCAGCCGATCGCCCAGGCCTCCTCCCACTTGTCGCCCTCGAGGTAGCGCGGGCGCTGCATCTCGCGGAGCGTCGCGTCGGACAGCACGGTGCGATGCCCCTCGGCCGCCTTCTCCATCGGGAACTGCGCCGACAGCCACCGCCCGACGTCCTCGACGCTGGACTGCAGGCCGCCCTCGGCCTCCGGGAACTCGGTCAGCGGCCCGAACGGCACGAACGTGTCGGACAGCCACCGCGGCTTGTAGCCGACCGCCCGCCTCGCGAGGAGCTCGGGCGGCAACGGGTGGAAGCCGCTGGACGTCATGCCGAGCGGCTCGAGGATCCGTGCCCGGATCGCGTCCGGGTACGCCCGTGCGTCCAGGCGCGCGACGATCTCGCCGAGCAGCTGGAACGCGAGGTTCGAGTACTTCTGCTGCACGTTCGGCGGGATCTTCGTGGCGATCTCGGCGCCCTTCGCGAGGTTCGCCGCCGGCGACGCCTCGTAGATGTCGTGGAACCAACGCGTCCCCGGCGGATCGCCCATCAGGCCCGACTCGTGCGACAGCATCCGTCGGATCGTGACGGTCTCGATCATGCCGAACGGGCTGGTGGCGTCGCGCAGCTCCGGCAGGAAGGCCACCGCCGGGTCGTCGAGGTGGAGCTTCCCCTCGTCGCGGAGCTGCAGGATCGCGGTCGCGGTGAACGTCTTCGTGATCGAGGCGATCCGGAACAGCGTCTGCGCGTCGTGCGGCTCGGCGCGCCTCGACGTCGGCGTACCCGTAGCCCGTGGACCACACGAGCTCGTCGTCCACCACGACGCCCGCCGCCGCGCCGGGCAGGCGCTCCTTCTTCACGAACGCCGCGACGCGCTCGGTGAGCTTGCCGGCGACGTCGGTGACCGCCGCGGTGCGAGCGTCCGCCATCAGATCCCCTTCAGGTAGGCCACCGTCTCGGCCAGGCCGTCCTCGAGGTGCGTCCACGGCTTCCACGCGAGCGCCTTGGCCGCGACCGAGATGTCCAGCGCGATCCGGCGGAGCTCGCCCGGGGGCAACGCCCCGTGCGCGGGCTCCTCGCCGAACCCGGTGAGCTGCGCGAGCAGCCCGTAGAGGCCGCGCACGCTCGTCTCCAGCCCGGTGCCGATGTTCACGAGCTTGCCGGAGCCGCGATCCATCGCCTGGACGAACGCGTGCACGACGTCGTCGATGAACACGAAGTCGCGCGTCTGGTTCCCGTCCCCGTAGATCGTCGGCACCTTCCCGGCGAGCATCGACGAGGCGAAGATCGCGATCACGCCCGCCTCGCCGTACGGGTCCTGCCGCGGCCCGTAGACGTTGGCGAGCGCGCACGCGGTGAAGTCCAGCCCGCGGTAGCGCTGGTAGAAGCCGAGGTAGTCGAGCGCCGCCTTCTTCGAGATGCCGTAGGGGCTCAGCGGGAAGGAGCCCTGCGCGGAGGATTCCTTGGCGGGCAGGCGCTTCGGCTCACCGTAGATCGTGCCGCCGCTGGCGGCGTAGATCACCTTGCGAGCCTCGACCTTGATCGCGCACTCGAGCACGTTCAGCGTGCCCATCAGGTTCACGCCCGCGTCGTGCACCGGGTCCTCGAGCGAGGGGCGCACCCCCGCCTGCGCGGCGAGGTGGTACACGATCTCGGGCCGGTGCCGCTCGAACAACGACAGCAGCCCGCCCGCGCGCACGTCCATGTTGAAGAAGGTGTAGGCCTTGCCGTAGCTGCGCGCGTCGCCGAGGTTCGCGATGCGGCCGCTGGACAGATCGTCGACCGCGATCACGCGATGGTTCTCGGCCAGGAGGCGATCGGCCAGGTTCGAGCCGATGAACCCGGCGCCCCCGGTCACCAGGATCGTGGTCACGGCGCCAAGGGTAGGTTGGGGTCCGCCGCGATGTCCAACCCCGCGCGGTCGCCCCGTTCGAGGCGGGCGGCGCCCAGGCACGCGACCATCGCCGCGTTGTCCGTGCACAGCGCGAGCGGCGGGACGAGCACCTCGAGACCGGCCGCCGAGCCGTCGGCGACCAGCCGCTCGCGCAGCCGGGTGTTCGCGACGACGCCCCCGCCGAGCAGCACGCGCTCGACGCCGGTGCGCCGCGCGGCCTCGAGCGTCTTGGTCACCTGCACGTCGACGATCGCCTCCTGGAAGCTCGCCGCAAGGTCGGGCACGTCGAGGTCGCGGCCCGCGGCGCGCTCCCCCTTGACGTACCGCAACACGGCCGTCTTCAACCCGCTCATCGAGAAGTCGAGGTCACCCGAATCCTCCATCGCGCGTGGGAACCGGATCGCGTTCGGGTCGCCGGTCAGCGCCGCCGCGTCGAGCGCCGGCCCGCCGGGGAACCCGAGCCCGAGCATGCGCGCGACCTTGTCGAACGCCTCCCCCGCCGCGTCGTCGAGCGTCTGGCCGAGCACCTCGTGGCGGAACAGCTCGGGCACGTGGACGAGCATCGTGTGGCCGCCGCTGACGATCAGCGCGACGTACGGCGGCTCGGGCTTCCCGTGCGCGAGGAAGTTCGCCCAGTAATGGGCCTCGAGGTGGTTGACCCCGACCAGCGGCGTGCGGGTGGCGAGGCTGATCGCCTTCGCCGCGGCCATGCCCACCAGCAGCGCGCCGACGAGCCCCGGCCCGACCGTGACCGCCACCCCGTCGAGATCGCCGTGATCCAGACCGGTCTCGTCCAGGGCCTGGGCAAGCAACGGGTTGAGCGCCTCGACGTGGGCCCGGGCGGCGACCTCGGGCACCACCCCGCCGAACCGCTCGTGCAGGTGCTCCTGGCGCGCGATCAGGTTCGTCCGCACGGTGAAGCCGTCCTCGACGATCGCCACCGCGGTCTCGTCGCAGGAGGTCTCGATCCCCAGGGTGATCACAGGGTGCCCGCTTGGGGGCGGATCCCCTCGGGGAGCTTCTGGACGACCGCGTTCAGGCGCCGGCGGTAGGCGCGGTCGCGCACGTCGTCGGTCCACATGATCAGGGCGTCCTCGTGCAGCTCCGCGTAGTAGTTCCGCCGGATCCCGACCGGGTGGAACCCGAACCGCGCGTAGACACGTTGGGCGCGCCAGTTCGTGACCCGCACCTCGAGCGAGACCGCGGTCGCGCCGAGGTCGCGCGCGGCCACGATCTCCTCTGCCAGGAGCCGGTGGGCGATCCCGTGGCCCTGCAGCATCGGGTCGACCGCGATGTTCGTGATGTGGGCCTCGTCGCCGTAGCAGATCAGCCCGGCGTACCCGACGACGTCCTTGTCGATCCTCGCCACGAGGTAGTTCCGGTTGTTCGGCTCCGACATCTCGGCCACGAACAGGTTGGGCGTCCAGGGCCGCGAATAGGCCTGACGCTCGATCGCCATCACGCCACGCAGGTGGCGCCGGCGCATCTTCGTCACCTCAAGGCTCGCGGCCCCGGTCTCGGTCGTCCCACGCGATCTCAGCATCCGACTTCCTTAGATACATCGGCACGACATCGAACACCTGGTCGTGTTCCTCCCGCAAGAACCTCGGCACGGCCAGCTCGACCAGCGAGGCCGCGTCGGGGTGTGCGACCGCGGGCGAGGCGAACTCCACCCGGGCCCCCACGATCCGGAGCACGTCCCGGTACAGGATGGCACCATCCCCGACGGCCAGCACCTCTCCCTCGACGGCCTGGAGGTCGGCGGCGAGCGCCTCGGGGCGCTGCACCGCAGGCTCGCTGAGCCGCACGACGCCGCCGGGCACGGGCTTGTACAGGGCGGCGAAGACCTCCGAGCGGCGGCCGTCGATCACGGCGGCGATCGTGCGCTCGGTGTGGCGGACGGCGTAGGCGAGCGCGTCGATGCTCGGCACCGCGAGCAGGGGCGCGCCGGTCACCTGCGCGAGGGTCTTCGCGGTCTCCACACCGACGCGCAAGCCCGTGAACAGACCGGGCCCGATCCCGACGGCGAACCCGCCGACCTGGCCGAGGTCGACGCCGGTCCAGGCGAGCAGCTGCTCGAGCGCCGGGGTCACGCTCTCCTGCCGGGCCTTGCCCGCGATCTGGATCCGCCCGAGGATCGCCGTCTCGGTGCCGACCGCGACCGAGACCTGTGGGGTCGCGGTGTCGATCCCGACGACGATCACGCCGACCACCGTCCAAGAGCGGCGGCGATCGCGTCGCCGCGCTCGGCCCAGGACGGCGCCGGTCGCCTCGACCGTGATGCGCCGGGTCTCGTCGGCGCCGGTCGGGTCGCGCCCGACGAACTCGATGCGGAGCCGGTCTTCCGCGAGCAGACCCGCGACCGGATCGCCCCACTCGACGAGCAGGACCCGTTCGCCGTCCTCGAGCTCGTCCAGCGCCAGGTCGATCACGTCCTGCTCGCGCTCGAGCCGGTACAGGTCGACGTGCGCGAGCGGCACACGGCCGGTCACGTACTCGCGCACGAGGGTGAACGTCGGCGAAGTCACGTGCTCGGTCGCGCCGAGCCCGGCGGCGACCCCCTGGACGAACGTGGTCTTGCCCGCGCCGAGCTCCCCGGTGAGGACCACGACGTCGCGCGGGCGCAGGAGGGGCCCGAGCGCGGCGCCCGCGGCGCGCGTGTCGTCGGCGGTCGGCGTCTCGAGGACGAGCGAGGCCGTCAGAACAGCTCCAGCTGGTCGTCGGGGACCACCGGCTCCGTCTCGCGCTCCAGCCCGACGAGCGACGTCACGGGCGGCGGGGGCGGTGCGGGGGGCGGGGACGAGGAGGATCCCGGCTCGGTGAGCGTGCGCTTGATCAGCGCGAAGTCCTCCTGCAGCTCGCCGAACTGCCGGCTCTTCTCGCCGCCGCCGTGCAAGATCGCAGCGGGGTGGAACGTCGGGATCACCTTGCGGCCGTGCCACGGGTAGACGGAGCCGCGCATCCGGGTGATGCCCTGCTGCGTCTGCAGCACGTACTTCGTCGCGAAGTTGCCCAGCGTGACGACCACCGCCGGCTGGATCAGCGAGATCTGCTCGACGAGCCAGGGCGTGCAGGTCTCGATCTCATCCTCTTGGGGATCGCGGTTCCCCGGTGGGCGGCACTTCAACACGTTGGCGATGTACACCTGTTCGCGGGTCAGACCGATCTCGCCGAGCATCCGGGTGAGCAGCTGTCCCGCGGCGCCGACGAACGGCTCGCCCTGTTTGTCCTCGTGCATCCCCGGCGCCTCGCCGACGAACAGCAGGTCCGCGTGCGGATCGCCCACGCCGAACACGACCTGGGTGCGGCCGTCCGCCAGCCGGCACTTCGTGCAGGTCGACGCCTCGAGGGCGACCTCGGCGAGGGTGCGGCTCACGACGACGCTCCGGCGTACGTGCGCGGGACGCGCTCGCCGATACGCGTGACGATCTCGTAGGCGATCGTGTCCGCGCGCGCCGCGAGCTCCCATGCGTCGATCTCCCCGTCGCCCTGGCGGCCGAGGAGGACGACCTCGTCGCCGGCGGCGACCGGCAGGTCGCCGCAGTCGACGATCAGCTGGTCCATCGTGACGCTGCCGGCGACGCGGCAGCGTCGCCCGCGTATCAAGACGTCGGCGCGCGAGGAGGCGGCGCGGGGGTACCCGTCGGCGTAGCCGACGGGTACCGTGGCCACCACGGCGTCCCGGTCCAGCGCGTACCGGAGGCCATAGCTCACCCGCTCGCCTTCGGCGAGCGGGCGAGCGAACGCGACGGTGGAGCGCCAGGTGAGCGCGGGTCGCAACCCACGATCGGCGCCCACGCCCTCGTCCGGCCCGACGCCGTAGAGCGCGATCCCCGGCCGGACCAGATCGAAATGCGACTCGGGGTGCCGCAGGAGGCCGCCGCTGTTCGCCGCGTGCCGCAGGCGAGGGACGAACCCGGCGGCCTTGGCCGCGTCGAGCGCCGCTCCGTACCGGACCAGCTGCATCGAGGTCGCCTCGCGATCGTCCTCGCTCTTGGCGAGGTGCGTCCAGATCCCCTCGATCTCGAGGCCGGCGGCGGCGACCTCACCCAGGAACGCGGGCAGGTCCTCCGGCGGCCACACCCCGACCCGGTGCATCCCGGTGTCGACCTTCACGTGCACCGCCTGCGCACCGCGCGCCGCCGCCGCGAGGCGCGCGAGCCCGTCGCGCGAGTAGGCACTCGGGGTCAGCCGGTGCGCGAGCGCGACGGCCTCCGCGCCCGGTGGGAACTCCGACAGCACGAGGATCGGCGCCTCGATCCCGGCGGTCCGGAGCTCGAGACCCTCCTCGACCAGCGCGACGCCGCACCACGTCGCGCCGCCCTCGAGCGCCGCGCCGGCGACCGCGACCGCCCCGTGGCCGTACGCGTTGGCCTTGACCACGGCCATCAGCTCGGCGTCGGCTGGCTTGAGCGCGGCCGCGTTGTGCCGGATCGCGCCGAGGTCGACCTCTACGGTCGTCGGCCGGAAGCGCGTCTCGGTCATCGGCGCGGCCCCCACGCGCGCGATCGCATCGGGCAGGAGGTCGGCGACGTCGGCGGCGACCGTGCCGTCGCCCGTGCGGTCGGCGGCGGCGAGCCCGGCGAGCCCATGGAGGTAGGCACCCGCCCAGGCGGCGGCGAACGGCTCGACGCCCCGGGCGAGCAGGCCGCCGATCGCGCCGGTCAGGACGTCGCCGGTCCCCGCGGTCGCGAGCGCGGTCGAACCCGTCGGGTTCACGCGCGCGGTCCCGCCGGGCTCGACGACGACCGTACGGGTGCCCTTCACGAGCGCGACGGCGCGCGTCTGCTCCGCGAGGCCCCGCGCGTCGGCGAGCCGATCGACGGAGGCCTCGCGCCCGAGCAGGCGGGCCAGCTCGCCCTCGTGCGGGGTCAGCACCGCCTCAACCTTGCGATCCGCGAGCGACGTCGCGTCGGCCTCGAACGCGTTCAGCGCGTCGGCGTCGACGACGAGCGGCACGGGCGAGATCCGCACCACCTCGCGGACGAACGACGCCGTGGCCGGGTGCCGGGTAAGGCCCGGGCCGATCGCGACGGCGTGGGCCTCGCCCGCGGCGCTCACGACCGCGTCGACGGCTTCGGGAGCGATCGATCCGGCGTCGGTCTCGGGCAGCGGCAGGAAGACGGCCTCGGTGAGGGACGCCTGGACCACCGGCAGGATCGACGCCGGGAGCGCGACCACGACGTAGCCCGCGCCGGCGCGCATCGCGGCGCGCGCGACCAACCGCGCGGCCCCGGTCATCGCGCGCGACCCCGCGACCACGACGAGCGTCCCGCTCTTCTTCTTGTGGCCGTCGAGCGGACGCGGTGGAAGGACCGCCGCCACGTCATCGGGTTCGGTCAGCCATGCGGTGGCCGCCATCGCGTCCTGGTCGAACCCGATGTCGACGACGCGGATCGCCCCCGCGAGCTCGGCGCCCGGCAGCAACGCGGCGCCGACCTTCGCAGCGCCGAACGTCACCGTGAGCTCGGCTCGGATCGCGGCGCCCGGGACCGCGCCCGTGGCGCCGTCGACCCCGCTGGGGATGTCGACCGCGACGATCGGGAGGCCCGAGGCGTTCAGCACGTCGATCGCGGCGGCCCACGAGGCATCGGGCGCGCCGCGGAGGCCCGTGCCGGCGATCGCGTCGACCGCGGCGTCGGCGCGCTCGAGCTGTCGCCGCATCCCCGCGGGTTCGAGCGGACGTACGAAGACGCCGGTCTCACGCTCGAGCCGGTCGCGCATCTCACCCGCTCCCCCGGTCGCCGCGTCGGCGAACACCGCGACGCGGACGCCGGCGCGCGCGAGATGCCGCGCCGCGACGAGCCCGTCACCGCCGTTGCTCCCCTTCCCACAGGTCACCACGACGCGACGGCCGTACGCGCCGCCCATCAGGTCCAGACAGGAACGTGCGACGGCCGCGCCGGCGCGCTCCATCAGCGCGGCCGCGGGTGTGCCCGCCGCCTGCGTCGCGGCGTCCAGGGCGCGCGCCTCCTCGGGCGTCAGCAACGGCTTCACCCGTCGGTCACCGCCACGGCGAACGCGATCGCGTTCGTCTTCTCGTGGGTGACCGTGAGCAACACGCGAGACACCCCGAGCGCGTCGGCGCGTCCCTTCGCGTTGCCGGCAAGGGCGATCGACGGCGCGCCGCTCGGGTGCCGGACCACGCTGATGTCCTGCCACAGCCGCCCGCGGTAGCCGCCGAGCGCCTTGATCACCGCCTCGCGGGCCGCGAAGCGGCCCGCGAAGCTCTCGGCCGGCCTGGCCTTCGATGCGCAGTAGGCGATCTCCTCCGGGGTGAACACGCGCTCGCGCATCGTCGGATGGCGCGCGAGCGCGCGTTCCATCCGCGCGATCTCGCAGATATCGACGCCGAGGCCGACGATCTCCACGGGTGCAGGCTAGCCGCTGGCGTCCTCATCCGGTGGGTCAACACCACCCTCCGCATCAGGGCCCGACCCACCATCTGGCCCACCGTCGGGCCCGACCGGCAGGTCGTCGAACGGGGACGCAGTCTCGGCCGCGCCCCGGCCCGACCACCGGACGGCGGCCACGATCAGCGCCACCGCGAGCACGAGCCCCGCCACCACCGCGGGCCAGCTCATCCCCGGGATCGGCGCCGGGCCGGCGATCGGGATCGGCACCGCGCTCGGCGACGGCGACACCGGCGGGGGCGGACGCGCGTCGCCGAGTAGTGCCCGCACGTGGGGCATCGCGCCGATCAGACACGGGTCGATCGCGTAGCTTCCACCCCCGGAACGCATGAGCACCAGCGGATCGACCTCGGAGCCCACCGGGTATAGGACCGCGCACGACGAGCCGCCGCCCGAACCGAGGTCGGTATCCACGTTCACCGTCGCAGGCACACGTCCCGTATAGACGCCCTCCACCTGCACGACGCTCCGGGTGTGCGTGGGGTCCAACTCGATCTCGTTGGTCACACGACCCGCGATGATCGCGTCGGCACGCAGGACGATCTGATGCGCGTCGACCTGCCGGCACCGGCAGGCGACCGCCGGACCGGGCGCCGCCGCGAGCAGGGGGACCGCCACCGCCGCCGCGACGACCAGACGCGCCACCCGTCCCACGGGCTTACTCGACGGTCACGGACTTCGCGAGGTTCCGCGGCCGGTCGACGTCACGGCCGTGCAGCACGGCGACGTGGTACGCGAGCAGCTGCAGCGGCACGGTCACCACCACGGGCGCCAGCAGCTCGGGGGTCTCGGGCACCTCGATCACGTGGTCCGCGAGCTCGGCTACCTCCGTGTCGCCGGCCGACACCACGGCGATCACGGCGGCGCCGCGCGCTTTCACCTCTTGGATGTTGGACACCATCTTCGGGTAGACGTGGCAGCGCGTCGCGATCGCCACGACCGGCACGCCTTCGTCGACGAGCGCGATCGGACCATGCTTCAGCTCCCCGGCCGGGTACCCCGACGCGTGGATGTAGGACAGCTCCTTCAGCTTGAGCGCGCCCTCGAGCGCCGCGGGATAGCCCGTGTGCCGCCCGATGAACAGGTAGTCGCGCGCGTTGATGAACGCCTCGGCGATCGCGCGCACCTGCCCGTCGAGCGCGATCGCGGTCGCCACCTGCTCGGGCAACGCGGCCAGATCGTCGAGCACCGCGCCCACCTCCTCGGGGAACATCGCGCCCCGCACCTGCGCGAGATAGAGCGCCACCAGCTGTTGCGCGACCATCTGGGTCGCGAACGTCTTCGTCGAGGCGACCCCGATCTCGGGCCCCGCGTGCGTGTACAGGACGCCGTCGGCCTCACGCGCGAGCGAGGACGCCACCGTGTTCGTCACCGCGATCACCTGCGACCCCTGGCGGCGCGCGTGGCGCGCGGCCTCGAGGGTGTCGATCGTCTCGCCGGACTGCGACACCGCCAGGGTCAGCGTGTCGGGCCCGAGCACCGGGTCGCGGTAGCGGAACTCGCTCGCGATCTCGATCTCCACGGGCAGCCGCGTCCAGTGCTCGATCGCGTACTTCGCGACAAGCCCGGAGTGGAACGCGGTGCCGCACGCGACCACGAAGACCTTCGACAGCTCGCGGAGCACATCGTCGGGGACCCGGAGCTCGTCAAGCGCGAGCCGGCCCGCGTGCGCCCGGCCGACGAGCGTGTCGCGGATCGCGTCGGGCTGCTCGTCGATCTCCTTGCGCATGAACCAGTCGTAGCCACCCTTCTGCGCGGCCGTGACGTCCCAATCCACCTCGATCGGCTCGACCGCGACAGGCGCGCCCTCGAGGTCGGTGATGGCACAGCCGTCAGCCCACACCGTCGCGATCTGGCCTTCACCCAACGGGAGCACCACGCGGGTACGCGCGAGCACGGCCGGGATGTCGGAGGCGAGCATCGTCTCGCCGTTGCCGAGCCCGACCACCATCGGCGAGGACACCTTCACGCCGACCAGCTCGCCGGGATGGCCCGACGACACGACGACGAGCGAGTACGCGCCCTCGAGCGCGGCCACGACGGCGCGCACCGCCTCGGTCAGGTCGTCGGTGTCGCCGAGGGCGTCCTCGACGAGGTGCGCCACGACCTCCGTGTCGGTGTCCGAGGCGAACACGTGGCCGCCCTTCTCGAGCCCGGACCGCAGGTCGTGGTGGTTCTCGATGATCCCGTTGTGGATCACGGCGATGTCGCCGGGGCAATCGGTCTGCGGGTGCGCGTTCGCCGCCGTCGGCGCGCCGTGGGTCGCCCAGCGCGTGTGCCCGATCGCGACGCGGCCTCCGAGCGGCGGCTCGGCGTCCAGCGCGGCCTCGAGCTCGCCGAGCTTGCCCGACCGCTTGCGGACCTCGAGCTCCTCCCCGAGCACCGCGACGCCGGCCGAGTCGTAGCCGCGGTATTCGAGACGCCGCAGACCCTCCAGCACGATGGGGAGCGCCTCGTCGGGCCCTACGTAGCCGACGATGCCGCACATGTGTGCCCGAGCGTAACAGCGCCTCAGGCGTGGACCCGCGAACGCGCCACCCAGTCCTGGGCGGCCATCTGCACCGGGTCCCAGGGCGAGCTCAACGGCGGTGTGTAGCTGAGGTCGAGGTCGGAGAGATCTTCGACGAGCATCCCGTGGTGGAGTGCGGCGGCGGCGATGTCGATCCGCTTGGCGATCTGCCCTCGATGGTCGCCCACCATCTGGACCCCGAGGAGCCGGCCGTCCCGCCGATCACCCGTGGTGCGGATCGTGATCCGGGTGGCGCCCGGGTAGTAGACCTTGTGGTCCCAGGTTTCCAACGAGGTCGTCGACGGCTCGAAGCCCGCCTCGCCCCCGTCGCGATCGCGCAGGCCCGTCCGCGCGACGGCCAGATCGAACACCTTCACCACCTGGGTGCCGAGGCTCCCCTTGAACACCCGATCGCCGCCGACGGCGTTCTCACCGGCGATCCGCCCTTGCTTGTGGGCGGTCGTCCCGAGCGGCAGGTACGTCGGTCCGTCGAGGAGCGCGTGCCACGTCTCGACGCAATCACCGGCGGCGTAGACGTCGGGCGCGCTCGTCCGCATCCCCCGATCGACGTGGATCGCGCCGCGCACCCCGAGCTCCAGGCCGGCCGCTTCGGCGAGCGCGACGTCCGGTCGCACGCTGACGACGACCAGCACGACGTCACCCGAGGCATCGTCGAACCCCGTGCCGGACACCACGAGTCGATCGTCCGACCGTTCGATCGCCTTCACCAGCGCATCGGTGTCGCACCCGGACGTCGTGCCGGGCCAGCTCCGCGCCGATGAGCTCGCCGAGCTCGACGTCCACGGTGGTCATGACCGCCGGTGCCTGCTCGAGGAGCGTCACCTCGATCCCACGGTGGGTCAATGCGTCCGCCATCTCGAGACCGATGTAACCGCCGCCGACGATCACGGCCGACCGGGCGTCCGCCAGACGCTCTTGGAGCGCGAACGTGTCATCCATCGTGCGCAGGAGATGGACACCGTCCTGGCGGATCCCCTCGATCGGCGGCTCGATCGGCACCGCGCCCGTCCCGATCACCAGGCGGTCGTACGGGACGCGCTCCTCGGCGCCCCCCGGGCCCCGCAGCAGCACCGTCCGGGCCTCGACGTCGACCTCCAACGCCCGCGTGTCGAGCCGAAGCTGGAGACCGGTCGCCTCGATCTCCTCCCGCGTCCGGTGCGCGAGTTGGTGCCAGTCGGGGGTCTCGCCGCTCACGTAGAACGGGATGCCACAGATGCTGAAGTTCGGATAGGCGTCGGCGACGACCATCGTCACGTCGACGGAGGGATCGAGCTCGCGCGCTCGCAGCGATGCGCTGATCCCCGCGTCGCTCCCACCGATCACGAGCAGATGTGGCATCGCTGAGGCCTCCGCTGCGGTCACGACCGCGCGGCGCGGCCGCATCGGCGTGCGGGACCACGACCTCGTCGGCGACCCCGGCCATGTCCGGGAACAGGATCTTGATCGCCCCGAACGCGATGACGGCCCCGACCACCTGGAACGCGATGAACCCCGGCACCGACGACGGCGCGATGCCGGCGAACGTGTTCGAGAACATCCGGGCGAACGTCACGGCGGGGTTCGCGAAGCTCGTCGACGACGTGAAGAAGTACGCCGCGGCGATGTAGCCGCCGACGGCGAACGGCACGAGCAGCGTCCGCCGCGAGCGCACCATGCCGAACACGACGAGCACGAGCCCGAAGGTCGCCACCACCTCGCCGAGCCACAGACCGTTGCCGCTCCGCACCTGGGTCGAGAGCTCAACGGCGCGCAGGCCGAACATCAGGTTGGCGACGACCGCCCCGACGATGCCCCCCGTGATCTGCGCGACGACGTACACGAGCGCGTCGCCCGAACCGATCCCGCCGAAGACGAGATCGAGTCCGGTGATGACCGGGTTGAGGTGGGCGCCCGACACGGAGCCGAGCGCGAGGATGATCGCGACCAGCGCGGCGCCGGTGACCACGGCGTTCTCGAAGAGCTCCAGGCCGACGTCGCCCGGACTGAGCTTCGCGGCCGCGATCCCCGAGCCGATCACCGCCATCACGAGGAACGCCGTTCCGATGAACTCCGCCAAGGCGCGCCGGCCGATCGAAGGGGTCATCGTCACTGCCTCGCACTGATCAGCAGCAGGACCCTTGGATCAGCGGGAGATCCCGGTGCTGCGGCCCCGGTCCGCCGTCGGGCTCGATGCGCTTGGTCGCCTGGATGATCGCCGAGTGGATCCCCTCGATCGGTTCGTCGGTCGAGGTGATGCGAACGGCTTCGAACCCGGCGGCTCGCAATCCTGCCTCGAACTCGCCGAACGACAGGGCGCCGGCGATGCATCCGACGAACGTCCCTCGCTCGGCGCGCTCCTCGGGCGTGAGCGCGTCGTCCGCGACCACGTCGCTGATCCCGATCCGGCCCCCGGGCTCGCAGGACCCGGTGCATCTCGGCGAAGACGTTCGGCTTATCGGTCGACAGGTTGACGACGCAGTTGGAGATGATCACGTCGATCGTGTTCGCCGGCAGCGGGACGTCCTCGATGTAGCCCTTCAGGAACTCGACGTTGGTCGCGCCCGCCTCGTCCCGGTTGCGGATCGCGAGCGCGAGCATCTCCTCGGTCATGTCGAGCCCGTACACCTTGCCGGTGGGACCGACGCGTTTCGCCGACAGCAGGACGTCGATCCCGCCGCCCGAGCCGAGGTCGAGCACCGTCTCGCCCGGGTGAAGGTCGGCGACCGCGGTCGGGTTGCCGCAGCCGAGGCTCGCGAGCACGGCGCTCTCCGGCAACGCCCTCGCCCTCGAGCGCCTCGTACAGCTCCGGCCCGAACGCGTGGCCCTCCTCGGCGCACGTCGCGCCGGGGTGGCAGCAATCGCACGCGACCCCCGAGCCGGTCAGCACGGCGGTCGCGGCCTCGCCGTAGCGGCTGCGGACCTCTTCGCGGAGCTCGGTGTCGGTCATCTCACGCCTCCTTGGTGGTCGAACACGTCGCGGAGACCCGCGAGCCCCGTCCGGTTGAGCGAGTAGTACGCCCAGGTGCCGCGCTGCTCCCGCTCGAGGAGCCCGACGTCGAGCAGCTTCTTCAGGTGGAAGCTGACGGTGCCCTGCGACAGGCCGAGGTGCGGCATGAAGTCGCAGACGCAGACCGGCTCGCCCGCGTTGGCGAGCAGGTTCACGATCCGCAAGCGGTGGGGATCCGCGAGCGCCTTGAAGACCGCGGCGAGCGTGTCGGCCTGCTCGCGCGAGATGCCGGGCGCAGCCACGGGGCGGCAGCAGTCGACCGGCGCCAGCTGGAAGTTCCTTGCATCGAACGCGCTGTCACGGACCCTCCATCGACGAACGTCGATGAAGGACACTAGGCATCGCATCGAGACATGTCAATGCTCTGGATCGACGCGCGGCTGCACCTGAGCGGCGCGCTTCAAGGTCGGCTCCGGGGACCCGAGGATTACTCGGGGGACGACGACCCACGGGAGCCACGATGGCAACGACAGAGCAAGGCCGCGCGCCGGACACGGCGACGGATGCACGGGCCAAATACCGGGTCCTGGTCGAGCACCTGCCCGCGATCGTCTACACCTGCGAGATCGGCACCGAGGGGAACTGGCTCGACGTCAGCCCCAAGATGGAAGAGATCTTGGGCTGGACGCCCGACGAGTGGATGGCGCACGAGGGTCCGTGGAAGGCGTCGGTCCACCCCGACGACCTCGACCGCGCGACCGAGGAGACGCTCGCCGCGGCCGGCGACGGCACCGAGGACCGGCTCGTCACGATCGAGTACCGGATGTTCACGAAGGACGGCCGGCTCGTGTGGATCCGCGACGAGTCGACCGTCGTCCACGACGAGGACGGCACGCCCCTGTGCCTGCAGGGCGTGCTCTACGACATCAGCGAGAGCAAGCGCGCCGTCGAGGAGCGCGACTTCCAGGCGCGGCTGCTGGAGAGCATCAGCGACGCGGTGATCGCCTACGACACGGACCTGACGGTCACGGCGTGGAACCGGGCGGCCGAGGTGCTCTACGGGATGACCGCCGACGACGTGCTCGGCCGTCCGCTCCCAGAAGCGATCAGGCGCGACGAGGCCGACGTCGTGCCGGTCTGGGATCCGTTCGTCGATGCGATGCGCGGCTGGCGCGGCCGGTCGGAACATCGCGACGCCGATGGATACGAGGTCTCGATCGAAACGAAGTGCATGCCCCTGGTCGACGCCGACGGCAACGACCGCGGCTGGGTGATGGTCGACCGCGAGGTCGCGGACGGCTAGGCCGCGGCGACCACGTCCGCGATCGCGCGGGCGTGCCGGTCGGCCTCCTCCCTCGTCTCGGCCTCGACCATGACGCGCACGAGGGGCTCGGTGCCGCTCGGCCGCAGGAGCACACGACCGGTGTCGCCGAGCGCACGCTCCGCCTCGCGGACCGCCGCCGTGACCGCCGCCGAGGACGAGACGGACTCACGGTCCTCGCTCCGCACGTTGACGAGCACCTGGGGGTAGCGCCGCATCGAGGCGGCGAGCTCGCCGACCCCGACGCCACGCGCGGCCGCGAGCGACAGGAACCGCACCGCGGTGAGGAGGCCGTCACCGGTCGTCGCGTAGCGCCGGAAGATCACGTGCCCGCTCTGCTCCCCGCCGAGCGCGAACCCGCCGCGCTCCATCGCCTCCAAGACGTACCGGTCGCCGACCTTCGTGCGCAGCAACGTGATGCCGTGGTCCTGCATCGCCCGCTCGAGCCCGACGTTCGACATGACGGTGGCGACGACCGTGTCGCCGGTGAGCTCGCCGGCCTCGTGCATCCCGATGGCACACGCCGCGAGCACCTGGTCCCCGTCGATCACCGCGCCGTCCGACGATGCGAACAGCGCGCGATCGGCGTCGCCATCGTGCGAGACACCGGCGTCGGCGCCCAGCCGCACCACGGCCTCGGCCACGAACTCCGGATGCAGTGCCCCACAACCATCATTGATGTTCAGGCCGTCGGGCTCGGCGTTGAGCGCGGTGACCTCCGCACCGAGCCGGGCAAGCAGTGCGGGCGCCGCGATCGACGCGGACCCGTTCGCGCAATCGACGACGACGCGCATCCCGTCGAGCGGGGCGAGCGCTGCTCCCGCGAGATGCGCGAGATAGCGGTCCCGCGCGCCTTCGACGGTCCGCACCTCGCCGGGCACGACGGCGTCGACCGCCGGCGCATCGAGCGCCGCCTCGATCTCGTCCTCGATCGGATCGGGCAGCTTCATCCCGTCGCGCGAGAAGAACTTGATCCCGTTGTCCTCGGGCGGGTTGTGCGAGGCGCTGATCACGACGCCGGCCGATGCGCCGAGGTCCACCGTCGTGAAGGCGATCGCCGGCGTGGGCTCGACACCCATGAGCAACACATCGCCGCCCGCCGAGCGGATGCCGTCGGTGAGCGCTCGTTCGAGCCAGACGCCCGAGGCCCGCGGGTCGCGACCGACCACCACGACGGCCCGGCCCGCGCCGTGGCGTCCGAGCACGGTGACCGCCGCCCGCCCGAGACCCGTCGCGAGCTCGGCGGTGAGCTCCGTGCCCGCGACCCCGCGGACGCCATCGGTCCCGAACAGCCGCGCCATCGCTACACGCTACCGGAGTGGCTGTCGGAGCTCCTCCGCGAGCGAGCCCACGAGACGGTCGATCTCGTCGCGTATCGCGCGCACCTCGTCGAGCGAGCGCCCGGCGGGGTCGGGAAGCTCCCAGTCGAGGTACCGCCGCCCCGGGAACACGGGGCAGGCATCGCCGCATCCCATCGTCACGACGACGTCGGCGACCTGCACGTCATCGACGGTCAACAGCCGAGGCACGACCCCCTCGAGGTCGATCCCGAGCTCGCCCATCGCCGCGACGACGTTCGCGTGCACCTCATCGGCCGGCGTGCTGCCGGCAGACCGGACGTCGATCCCGGGGGCCCGGCGCTCGAGCAGCGCTGCCGCCATCTGGGAGCGCCCGGCGTTGTGCACGCACACGAACAGGACGACGGGTCGACTACTGTCCGCCGCAGCGGTCACGGCTCGTGACCCGACCGCCGGACCCGGCAGCGCGAGTCTCCCTCCCGGCTATACACGTAAGGCCGAGTTTACCGACTCGCTCGAGCTCAGCGTTCCGGGAGCGCCTCGACGGGCAGCCGTTCGCGGAAGCTCGCGACCGTGCGGGCGATGCCCTCGACGATCGGCACCGCCGGCTCGTAGCCGATGGTTGCCCGAACGAAGGACAGGTCGGCAAGGCTCTCCCGAACGTCGCCGTCACGAACGGGCGCGGAGACGATGCGCGGCTCGACGCCGCACGAGCGCGCGATCATCGAATGGAGCTCGCCGATCGCGGTCGGCGCCCCTCCCCCGATGTTGAAGGCCGACCCGATGGCGCGCTCCGGCAACCGCGCAGCCAGGAGGTTCGCCTCGACGACATCGTCGATGTACACGAAGTCGCGCGACTGGAGACCGTCGCCGTAGATCACCGCGGGCTCGCGCATGAGGCAGGCCACGATGAACCGCGGGATCACCGCCGCGTACTCGCTGGCCGGGTCCTGGCCCGGACCGTAGACGTTGAAGTAGCGCAGCCAGGCCGTCACGAGCCCGTGGGAACGGGCGAACGCGACGCCGATCGTCTCGCCGGCCAGCTTCGACGCCGCGTAGGGCGACATCGGGGCGCACAGCGCGGTCTCGGCGATCGGGAACGTCTGCTGATCGCCGTAGACGGCCGAGGAGGACGCCGCCACCACGACGGCCCCGAGGTCGAGCGCCGCAAGGAGCACGTTGATCGTGCCGCGCACGTTCACGTCGAGCGTCTGCCCGGGCTCGAGCATCGATCGTGGGACCGAGAGCTTCGCAGCCTGGTGATACACGACCCGACAGCCCCGAGCGGCCGATCGGAGAGCGTCGGAGTCCGTCACGTCGCCCAGCTCGAGCCGCACCTCAGGAGTGTCTTCGAGGTTCGACAGGGAGCCGCTCGAGAGGTCGTCGAATCCGACGACGTCGAACCCGTCGGCGACCAATCGATGACAGAGGTGCGAGCCGATGAACCCGGCGGCACCGGTGACCAGGACACGTTCCCTCATCCGCCCTAGGCGCTCTCCCAGGTGTCGCCTCAGATGATATGCCCGGCACGGTAGGGGCACCCGGTGACGCGGGGTCGACCGCAGCGAGAACGTTGGGTGGCGTCGGGATCGTGGGTCACGACGGAGCGCTTCCCTGATGTGGCAACATCTCGGCATGAGCGACGAACTCGTCCAGATCTGGTCCACCGGCGACGCGACGATCGCCGAGCTCACCCGGGCACGTCTCGAGGGCGAAGGCATCGACGTGCTCGTCAAGAGCAGCATGGGCGGCTCGAGCGCCTACCCGGTCGGACCCAGCTACCTCTTCGTGAAGGCCGACCAGGAACAGGAAGCACGCGCGATCCTCGCGGCGATCGAGGCGGGCGAGTTCGCCCTGGATGAGGACGAAGACGTCAGTTAGCGCTTGGAGTACTGCGGCGCCTTGCGGGCCTTCTTCAGACCGTACTTGCGGCGTTCCTTCTCGCGGGCGTCGCGCCTGAGGTACCCCTCGGCCTTGAGCTGCGTGCGGAGCTCGGGGTCGAGCTCCACCAGCGCCCGCGCGATGCCGAGGCGCACGGCCCCGGCCTGGCCGGCGATCCCGCCGCCACGGATCGTCGCGATGACGTCGTAGTCCCGCTCGCGATCGATGGCCGTGAGCGGCCCGCGGGCCACCATCCGGTGCACGCGCGTGGGGAAGTAGTCGTCGATCGGGCGGCCGTTGACCGTGAACCCGCCGTCGCCGGGTACGAGCCGGATACGCGCGACCGCGCCCTTGCGGCGACCCGTCGTCAGCTTCGGTGCGGCTACGACCACGTCCTACTCCTCCGTCTCGGTCTTCTTCTTCGCCGCCGGCTTCGCCTTCGTGGCGCTCTTGGCCTTCGGCTTGGCGGCGGTCGTCTTCTTGGCGGCGCTCTTAGCCTTGGGCTTGGCCGCGGGCGTCTTCGGCTTCGCGGTGCTCGCCTTGGGCTTGGCCGCCGAGGCCTCGGGCTTCGGTGCCGCGCTCTTCGCCTTCGGCTTCGCGGCCGGTGCAGACGGCTCGGGCCTGGCCGGCAAACCGTTCCACGCGGGACGCTCGCCGAGCGCCAGCGCCACCGGCGCCTGGGCGGCGTGCGGATGCTCAGGGCCGGGCACCACGTGGAGCTTCTTGAGCATCTGGCGGCCGATGGTGTTCTTCGGCAGCATGCCGCGGACGGCCTTCTCGACGGCGGCCACGGGTCGCTTGGCCATCAGGTCCTTGTACTTGACGGCGGTGATCCCGCCCGGATAGCCGGAGTGGCGGTACGCGTACTTGTCCTCGCCCTTGTTGCCGGTGAGCTCGATCTTGTCCGCGTTGACGACGACCACGTGGTCGCCGGTGTCCATGTGCGGCGCGTACATCGGCTTGTGCTTGCCCCGCAGGATCGTCGCGACCTCGGAGGCGAGCCTGCCCAGCACGACGCCGCTGGCGTCCACGACGTACCAGCGGCGCTCGATGTGCTCAGGCTTGGGCGAATAGGTCTTCATAACGTGCAGATGTCGGCCCGCACAGGGCCGACCGGTCACCAAGGTTACCTGGGCCGCCGCGAGGCCGTCAAAGCAGGATGAAGCTCGCGCAGATCACCGCGGTCGACACCAAAGCCCCCAACGCCGCAACGTTTCTCATCGACTCCGTCCCGTCGCGCTGCGCGACCGAACCTCCCGACAGCACGAACCCACAGATCCCGACGGCGAGGCCGACCGGTGCGCTCAGGAACACCAGCCCGACACCGAGCAGCGCCGCCACCAACCCGAGGAGCGACAGAGCCCCTGTGACCGACCTCAGCATGGCCGCTACCTCCTCATACAGGCGTCCCACCCATAGAGACGCGTGGGACGGCCGAGAGGTGTCGCGGTTATCGAGTGCGGCGGCGGCCGAGGCGGAGCACGTCGGACAGCCGGCGTCGCGCCTCGTTGTTGAGCGAGTAGTAGACCCAGACCCCCCGCTTCTCGCGATCCAGGACGCCCGCCTCGTGCAGCTTCTTCAGGTGGAAGCTGACCGTGGGCTGCGATAGGCCCAACGGCTGCTCCAGGTCACAGCCACAGACCGTGTCGGCCTGGGTGGCCAGGATGTGCAGGATCCGGACGCGGGCGGGATCCCCGAGGGCGCGGAAGAGCTCCGCCGTCGCCAGCGCCTCCTCCTCGTTCAGCCCGGGATCGGCGATCGGCGCGCAGCACGCGACCGCGGAGGTGGGCTCGAGAACGGCGACCGGCTGACGCATCGGCATATATTGACAGACGTCGATATCTCGTGGCAACCTCGCCCGAGGCAGGTATCGATGAGCGTCGATGTCTGCTGATCACCCGCTGGAACACGGGAAAGGAGGCGCGCATGCGGTACGGCGACGAGCCCTGCTGCCCGATCGGCTGCTGCTGATCGGGTCGCGCCGTCCGGAGGGACCGGCCACCCCTCCGGGCCGCGCTAACCCCGGCGGCCGTACACCACGCGCTCGAGCGTGAGCCCGCGCGCCGGGGCCGCCTTGGGCGCCCTCGACCGATCGCGCGCGGCGAGGATCCGGCGAACGTCGCTCGCCGTCAGCCGCCCTTGCCCCACGTCGACGAGCGTGCCGACGAGGATCCGCACCATCTGGTGCAGGAACGCGTTCGCCCGCAGGCCCACCGTGACAAGATCCCCATCGCGCCGGATCGTGAGCCGTTGCAGATCGCGCCGGGTCGATCGTCCCGCAACCGGACGCAGGCAGAAGCTCGTGAAGTCGTGCGTTCCGAGCAGCACCGCCGACGCCCGCCGCATCGCCGTGAGGTCGAGCTCCCTCGGCTGATGCCACATGAACCGACCCGTGAACGGATCGGGCACCAGGGACGTGTCGATCCTGTAGCGATACTCGCGGGCGCTGGCGGAGAAGCGAGCGTCGAAGCCATTCGCCGCCGCACGCACGTGCTGGATCGAAACCTCCGGCGCGAGCCGTCCGTTCAGGAACTCGCGGATCTGGGCGGGTGTTCGCGTCGAGCCCGTTCGGAAGGACGCGACCTGCCCGCGCGCGTGCACGCCGGCGTCGGTCCGACCGGCGACCGACAGCGACACGGGCTCGCGCAACAGCTCCTCGAGCGCGTCGCCGAGCACGCCCTCGACCGTCCTGATCTCCGGATCACGCTGCGTGGCCCACCCGCGGAAGGCCGTGCCGTCGTAGGCGAGATCCAGCCGGATCGTTCGAGGAACGTTCACGCGACGGAGTATGTCGCGTCGGTCCCCCTCGGTACGGTGTGGGCATGGCGATCGACGTTCGACCCGCGACCACCGGCGACCTCGCCGGGGTCCGCCGGCTGCTCGGCCACCTGCACGAGCAGCCCGGCGACGTGGCCTGGTCGTCGGCGACCTGGGGCCGCATGCTCGGCGACCCGAACCGCACGCTCCTCGTGGCCGAGGACCGCGGCGAGTTCGCGGTCGGCACCGCCGACGTCCTGGTCGTGCCGAACCTGACGCATGACGGCGCGCCCTGGGCGCTCGTCGAGAACGTCGTGGTCGACCCGCAGTGGCGCCGGCGCGGCGTCGGCCGCGCGCTCCTTCGCCACGCCGTCCGCGTGGCCGACGACGCCGGCTGCTACAAGCTGCAGCTGACGTCGTCGAACCAGCGCGACGGCGCGCATCGGTTCTACGAGCGGCTCGGGTTCACCGCGGCCTCCACCGGGTTCCGGTGGTCGTTCCGGCAGCGCGAACGCGCCGGCGCGGCCTGAATCAGCTCTTCTCGACCAGCTCGATCCGCGCCATCTGGGCGCCGTCGCCCTTGCGCGGGCCGAGCTTCAGGATCCGCGTGTAGCCACCGGGACGCTCCTCGAACCGCGGCGCGATGTCGTGGAACAGCAGCGCCACCACGTCGCGGTCGGGGATGTCCTTCAGCACCTCACGGCGCGCGGCCAGGTCACCCTTCTTGGCCTTCGTGATCAGCTTCTCCGCGTAGGGGCGAAGGAGCTTCGCCTTGGCCTCGGTGGTGTTGATCCCCTGATGGATGAAGAGCTGGCTGGCGAGCGTCGACAGCATCAACCGCTGGTGGTCGGGGCCGGAGCCCAGGCGGGGTCCCTTCTTGGGGGTCGGCACCGCGCCCTCACTCCTCCCGCAGGCCCAGGCCGAGCTCCTCGAGCTTGAGCTTGACCTCGTCGATCGACTTCTGGCCGAAGTTGCGGATGTCCATCAGCTCGGACTCCGACTTCTGCACCACGTCGCCGACCGTGTTGATGCCCTCGCGCTTCAGGCAGTTGTAGGAGCGCACCGACAGGTTCAGCTCCTCGATCGTGATCTGGTAGTCGCTCGGGAGCTCGTCGGCCTCGGCCGGACCGACCGACACGCTCGCCGCCTCGGCCAGGTCGCTGAACAGCTGCACCAGCTCCAGGAGCGTCCCGCCCGCCGACGCGAGCGCCTCGCGCGGCGTCTGCGAGCCGTCGGTCTCGACGTCCAGGATCAGCTTGTCGCGGTCGGTCATCTGCTCGACGCGGGTGTTCTCGACCGTGTAGCTGACCTTGCGGACCGGCGAGAAGATCGAGTCGACGGGGATCACGCCGATCGGGTCGCGCGGCTTCTTGTTCTTGTCGGCCATCCGGTAGCCGACCCCGCGCTCGACCGTCATCTCCATCTCGAGCGACCCGCCCTTGCCGATCGTGGCCAGGTGCAGGTCGGGGTTCAAGATCTCGACGCCGGCGGGCGGCGCGACGTCACCGGCGGTGACCTCGGCCGGACCCTTGGCCTTCAGGTACATCGTGGTCGGCTCCTCCAGATC
The DNA here is from genome assembly GCA_963799625.1 of uncultured Actinomycetes bacterium. GTDB lineage: Bacteria > Actinomycetota > UBA4738 > UBA4738 > HRBIN12 > AC-51. Next base: position 467,192 of record CAWCXU010000002.1, read on the forward strand.
GGAGCGCACCACGAGCTCCTTCAGGTTCAAGATCACGTCGGTCACGTCCTCGGTGACCTTGGGCACCGTGGAGAACTCGTGCAGGACCCCGTCGATCCGGATCGACGAGACCGCCGCTCCGGGGATCGAGGACAGCAACGTGCGCCGGAGCGAGTTCCCGACCGTGTAGCCGAACCCCGGCTCGAGCGGCTCGATCGTGAACCGGGAGCGGGTGGGTGAAACGACTTCTTCCGCGATCTGCGGTCGTGCGACGATGAACAACGTGCATCCCTCCTCGACGGGGGATCATCCAAAGCTCCCCGCCTCTTGGGTGTCCCGGGCCGCGGGTGTGCGGCCGGGGTCCGCGCGCGTCAGACGCGGCGGCGCTTCCGTGGCCGGCAGCCGTTGTGCGGCACCGGCGTCACGTCTTGGATCCCGGCGACCTCGAGCCCGGCCGCGGCCAGGGAGCGGATCGCCGTCTCGCGGCCCGAACCCGGGCCCTTCACGAACACATCGACCTTCTGCAGGCCGTGCTCCTGCGCGGCGCGCGCGGCCTTCTCGGCGGCGAGCTGCGCGGCGAACGGCGTCGACTTGCGCGAGCCCTTGAAGCCGACGTTGCCGGCGCTCGCCCAGGACAGCGTGTTGCCCTGCAGGTCGGTGATCGTGACGATCGTGTTGTTGAACGTCGACTTGATGTGGGCCTGTCCGTGCAGGACGTGCTTCTTCTCGCGACGCTTCGTCTTCTTGGCTTTGGGCTTCGCCATCGGTCTCCTACTTCTTCGCCTTGACCTTCTTCTTGCCGGCGATCGTCTTCTTCGGGCCCTTGCGGGTGCGCGCGTTCGTGTGCGTGCGCTGGCCGTGGACCGGGAGCGACCGGCGGTGGCGGATGCCCTGGTAGCACCCGATCTCGATCTTTCGCTTGATGTCCTGGGCGACCTCGCGCCGCAGGTCACCTTCGACCTTGAAGTTCGTGTCGATGTAGGCGCGGATCTTCACGACCTCTTCTTCGGAGAGGTCACGCACCTTCGTGCCGCCGTCGATGGCCGTGCCGCCGACGATCTGGAACGCCCGCGTGGGGCCGATGCCGAAGATGTAGCGCAGGGCGATGTCGAGCCGCTTGTCGCGGGGGAGGTCGACGCCGGCGATACGAGCCATCTCGTTCCTTTCAGCCTTGCCGCTGCTTGTGGCGCGGGTTCGAGCAGATCACCATGATGCGACCGCGACGCCTGATCACACGGCATCGGTCGCAGATCCTCTTCACGCTCGGGCGGACTTTCATCTTCGTTCCTCGATCTCTCTGCTCACTTGAAGCGGTACACCACGCGGCCTCGGGTGAGGTCGTAGGGCGACAGCTCCAGCTTGACGCGGTCCCCCGGCAAGATCCTGATGTAGTGCATCCGCATCTTGCCGGAGATATGGGCGAGCACCGTGTGCCCGTTCTCGAGTTCCACCCGGAACATGGCGTTGGGGAGGGGTTCAACGACCGTCCCCTCGACTTCGATCACGTCGTCCTTGGCCACTCCCAGGTTTCTCCCGTCGACTTTCCCGGTCCGGACGCGCGCGACAACCCGCCTCCGATCCGGGGAGCCGACAGTATAGGAGCAGGTCAGCGCGTATGTCACGGAACCGTTCCGTCCGAGCGGTTCGCGGCCGTTCGTCGGCCGTTCATCGGGGGTTCACGACACTGATCGAGCCCACCTGGGAGACTGTGCCAGATGCGGCTTGGGAGAGGGTTCGCGGTCATCGTGCTTGCCGTGCTTGCACTCTCGATGACCCCGGTGGTGGCGAGCGCCCAGACCACCCCGGATCCGACCCCCACGACCGACCCGAGCGCGACCCCGACGCCCACGCCGGACCCCACGACCACCCCGTCGCCCACCGACGACCCCACGCCGAGCGACTCCCCCACCTCGGACCCCTCCCCGACGGGCGACCCGAGCCCCTCCTCCGATCCGGGCCAGCGCCAGCATCCCGGCGGGCTCCTGTCTGTGGCAGCCCCCGGCCTGGGCGGACGGATCGGGGCCGACGCGCGCAAGGGGCCGCGCAGCCGTGGCGGCCGTGACGGCGCCTGGGCGCCGAACCCCAAGTGGGGCGCCTACTCCACGCAGCGCCTGGTCGTCGCGGAGCGCAGGCTGGAGCGCCACGGCATGCCGGAGCGCAAGGCGCTGGACGCGGCGTTCGCGCCGTTCCCGGTCGGCGGCTTGGCCGTCTGGAGCGACACCTGGGGCGCGCCCCGCTACGCCGGCGGCTACCACCCGCACCACGGACAGGACCTGTTGTGCGCCGAGGGGACGCCGCTGCTCGCGGTCCAGCCCGGGGTCGTCGAGTTCGGCAGCGACCCGCTCGGGGGCACGACGATCGAGCTGACCCTCCGCGACGGGTCGTTCTGGTACTACGCGCACCTCGACCATTACGCGAAGGGCCTCACCGACGGCGAGCACGTCTCGACCGGTCAGGTGATCGGGGCGTGCGGCCAGAGCGGCGACGCGACCGTGCCGCACCTGCACTTCTCGTACTTCACCGCGAGCGGCGACGCGCGGAACCCGATGCACGCGCTGCTCGGCTGGCTCCACCGGCGCCGAGCATCGCGCCGGGGTGCGGCCGTCGAACGGTCACGGCGTGCCGACGCCGCCGATGGCCGAGCTCGCGACGCCGTCGGTGATGCATCCGCGGCCCGAGACCACCACCACCGGCGTCGTGTGGGCGCCGGCGACCTACGTCGTGGCGCCGGGCGGCGGGTTCGACGCGACGGCGTACGCGGCGGCCGCGCTGTTGCTCGCGCCCATCGCGCTGCTCGCGGCGAGCAGGCGGGCGCGGTCCTGGGTGATCGCCCGGGTCGCCGCCTGAGACCGCTCGGGGCTCAGCTTCGCTTGACGACGCCCTTGACGGCGTCGACCTTCGACGAGTCGTGGCCCGACGTGACCTTCACGAGCGAAGACCACGAGGCAGTGCCGGTGGACTTCACGGCAACCTTCATCGTGATCGACTTGTACTGACCGGGACTGAGCGTGAACGAGTAGTTCCCGGCGATGACCTTCGTCGTGTAGTTCGCCGCACCCACCATGTACGAAACGGTGTAGCCCTTCGCCGAGCCGCCACCGTTGACGGTGTAGGTGTCGGCGTCGGTACCGTCGTTCTCGATCTTCAGGGCGAACGAGACGGTCGAGCCGGCCTTGGTCTTGACGGTCTTCGTCTGGTTCTGGCCGGTCGAGTTGTAGATCCCGTTGCCGACGTACTTCCCGCCGTAGCCGATCCAAGCGTCGGGCTTGTGGTCGGCGAGGTCGATCGACCAGACCCGCGTCGTGTCCGCGCTGATGTTGCCGAGCGCATCGATCCCTCGCACGTAGAAGGTGTGCTGTCCGGCCAAGAGCCCCGAGTAGTTCACGGGCGACGTGCACGGGGCGTAGGCGGTGCCATCGAGGTGGCACTGGAACGTAGCGCCGCTGTCCGGCGAGTCGAACGAGAACGATGCGTTGGTCACGTGGACGAACCCGCTCGGTCCCGAGTTGATGTGGACCACGGGAGGCGTCGTGTCGACGGTCCACGAGAAGGTCGCCGGGGCGGTGCTCTGGTTCCCTGCGGGGTCGGTCGCCCACACGGAGAAGGTGTGGTCGCCGTTCGTCACCGTCTGCGAGTAGCTCGACCCGCACGCGCTCGCGACGGCGGCGTCGATCTGGCAGACGAACGTCGAGCCTTGCTCGGACGAGTGGTACGTGAACTGTGCGTTCGTGTTGGCGGTCGGCGAGTTGGGTGTGTTGTCGATCCCGACCGTGGGCGGCGTCACGTCGACGGTCCAGTCGTACGTGGCCGGGTTCCCAACGTTGCTCAAGGAGTCGGAGGCTCGGACGGTGAACGTGTGGGCCCCTTCTGCCAATGAGTTGACGGCGCACCCCGGACGAACACGCCGCGATAGGGGTTGGAGTCAAGCTTGCACTCGAAGGTCGATCCCGGCTCGTTCGCGTGGAAGTTGAAGGTCGCGCTCGTGCTCGACGAGATGGACCCCGGTCCCCCGGCGTCGAACAGCGTGTCCGGTCCGTTCGCGTCGAGGAACACCTGGACCCGGTTGTTCAAGGTATCGGCGACCAGGATGCGGCCGTTCGGGGAGACCGCGATGCCCTGCGGTGACTCGAACTCGTTGACGGCGAGTCCGGCGACGCCGAGCTTCGACAGGTAGGTGCCCCCGCTCGTCAGCCGCTGGATCCGGTCGTTCGTGTACTCGACCACCCACATCGTTCCCTCAGCGTCGAAGTCGAGGTCGCGCGGCGAGGCGAACTTGCCGTCGAGGCTGCTCGAGCCGGTCCCGGCGATCTTGCTCAGCCACGTCCCGTTCGGGTCGAACTCCTGGATCCGGTTGTTGCCGGTATCCGCGACCCAGACGTTCCCGGATCCGATCGATCGCGATCCCCCGGGGCAGCTTGAACTCACCGTTGCCGCTCGTCGGCCCGGAGCCCCACGCCGTGATGAACGCGCCACCGGATCCGAACTTCTGGATCCGGTTGTTGTTCGTGTCCGCGACGAAGACGTTGCCCGAGGCGTCGACGGCGATCCCCGCGGGGCTGTCGAACATCGCGACCGAGGTGCCGAAGCTCCCCCATTGCGTGACGAAGCTCCCTGTGGGCGTGAACTCCTGGATGCGCTGGTTCCCCGTGTCGGCGACGTAGATGTTGCCGTTCGTGGGCGACACGGCGATCGCGGCCGGGTTCTGCAACTGACCCGCCGTGCTGCCCGTTCCGCCCCATTGCTGGAGGAACGTGCCGTCGGCCGCGAACTTCTGGATCACGTCGTCGGACTTGTTCGTCACGTACACGTTGTTGGACGCGTCGACCGCGACCCCGATCGGCGAGTCCTCGACACCCGGAGACGGGTATTCCCCCCACGCGGCATCCAGTGTCACCGCGGTCGAGTACCGCACGATCCGGTCGTTCCCGGTGTCGGCCACGAAGAGCTTGTTGTTCGCGAAGGTGACCCCGACCGGCGCGGACAGCTGCCCCGAGCCGAGCGTCATCAGGAGCGTGCCGCCGATCGTGTACTCGCGCACCACGCCCGAGGATGAGGACACCCACACGTTCCCCGGATCCGTCGATCGCGATCCCGGTCGCCCCCGCCGATGCCCACGAGGGGCCGGCGACGCCGTCGGTGGTGTAGGTCTTCACGTTGCTCCCATCCGTGGCCCAGACGGTGCCGCTGTTCACGAGCACGTCGCGAACGCCGGTCGCGGGCCAGGACAGGTCGAGCGTGCCGTCGGTCAGGTAGCGCACGATCCGGTCGTTGCCGGTGTCGGCGACGAAGAGCTTGCCTCCTCCGAACGACACGCCGCGCGGCGAGGAGAGCTGTGTCGCCCCGACCGTCGTGAGGAGGTTGTTGGACCCGTCGTACTCACGCACCACACCGTCGGCCATCGACGAGACCCAGAGGTTCCCGGATCCGTCGGGCGTCACCCCGCGCGCGCCGTTCGACGCCCACGAGGTGCCGGCCGCGCCGCCGGTGCTGTAGGTGGCCACCGTCGAGGCGCCGCGAGCGGCGACGATCGATCCGCCGCTGGTCGTCAGTCCCGTGACGCCGGTCGCCGCCCACGACGTCTCCTTCGAGGGTGTTCCGTACCGCACGACCCGGCCATCGCCCGTGTCGGCCACGTACAGCGTGCCGTCGCTCTGCATCGCCAGCCCCTGCGGCGAGGTGAGCTGGCCCGATCCGAGCGTCTCGAGAAGGGTGCCGGTTGTGTCGTACCGGCGCACGAGGCCCGAAGAAGCGGAGACCCAGAGGTCGCCTGTGGGTCCGGCCGCGAGGCTGTACGCGTTGGTAGGACCCGAACGAGCCGAGCAGCCCCCCCGAGGTGTTGTACGACTTGACCGTGTTCGCCGTCGACCCCGACCCACGACCGTGTCCGACCCGTCCACGGCGACACCCGTCGGGTTGTTCACCGCCCAGGAGTTCAGCCAGACACCGTTGGACGCGAACTTCTGGATCCGGTCGTTCACGTTGTCGGCGACGTACACGTTGCCGACCGAGTCGATCGCGATGTCCAGCGGGTTCTTGAACTGCCCGTTCCCGATCCCGTACGCGCCCCAGCTGCCGAGGAAGGCGCCGCCGCTGTCGTAGTAGGAGATCTCGTTCGCCAGTGACGACGCGGCCCCGTTCTCCACGACGTAGATGTTGCCGTTGGGTGCGATCGTGATCGAGGTCGGGTTGACGATGTCGCCGGGGTTGCTCCCGTACCCCGCGAGGACGTCGAGGAAGATCCCGTTCGGGTCGTATTTCACGATCCGGTCGTTCGATGACGTGCCTCCGAGGTCGGTGACGTAGACGTCGCCGGCGCCGTCGACCGCGACGTCCACGGGCGCGTCGTGCCGTGGCAGCCCGACCATGTGCGAGAAGGTCAAAGGCAGGCTCGCGTGCGCGGGCAGCGCGCCGAAGCCCGTCACGACGGTCGCGCCCACCACGACCAGCGCGAGCGCAGCTCGACGAGCGTGCCGGAACAGGCCGAGGGGGGTTGCTCGAGTCACCGTTGGGTTGTCGGCCGTTTCGGGGATGCCCTTAACCCCGCCCGGGAGAGGGCCGGGCGCCTGCCGACCCGGGTGGGAGGGCCCTTACGCCGTGATGTCGCGCCGCCGGAGCCGCCACACCGCCAGCGTGAGGAAGACGGCGGTGTAGGCCGTGCTCACGATCAGCCCTCCCCGCATGGCGGCCAGGTCGACCGGGAAGCGGAACAGGCCCGTGTACCCGAGCCAGCCGTGGGTCGGGAGGAACGGTTGGATCGCGTGGAGGCTCGGGATCTGATCGGCGATCTGGCTCGCGATCGCGACGATCACGGTCGCGACGATCGCACCCGGACCCGAGTCGGTGAGCGTCGAGATCCACATGCCGACGGCGACGATGCCCGACGCCGCGAGCAGGATGAACGCGCCCGACGCGAAGATCCGCACGAGGCCGTCGGCGACCGACAGGGATGTGCCCGAGAGCGTCGGCATCGGATGGATCCCGAACACGACGCCTCCCGCGAGCAGGCCCGAGCAGATCACGATCACCAGCAACGCCCCGGTGAACGTCATCGCCGCCCCGTACTTCGACATGATCAGCCGCGGCCGTCGCACCGGGCGAACCAACAGGTAGCGGAGCGTCCCGGTCTGCGCCTCGCCCGCGATCGCATCGCCGGCGAACAGCCCGATCGCGACCGACATGAAGAACGGCTGGACCAGCGCGAGGCCGGTGAGCGGCGCGAACAGCCCGTTCCTGACGATCTGCAACAGGAACGGCGGTGCGTCCTGCGAGTTCTCGGGCGGCGGCGGCGAGAGGCGGACCGCGACGACGACGAGGACCGGGATGCCGGCGAGCGCGGCCGCGAGCAGCCAGGTACGCCACCGCCGCACCTGCTTCGAGAGCTCAACGCGGTACATCGATGCCCTCGACGAGATGGAGGAAGACGTCTTCGAGCGTGTCCCGCTGCGGTTCGAGCGCGTGCACGCGGATCCCGCCGCGCACCAAGGCGGCGTTCACGTCGGCCGCCCCCGACCCGTCGGAGAGCGTGACGTCGATGACCCCCGGTCCCGGGCTCGTCGGCGCCACCGAGACGTCCGGCCACCGGGCGAGCACGGCGCGGGCGGCGTCCGCGTCGTCCACCGTGATCCGGATCCGATCGGTCGTGCCGCGGAGGGTCCCCGGCGGCCCCTCGGCGACCAGGCGCCCCCGCGCCATCACGCCGACCCGGTCGCACATCGCCTCCACCTCCGCCAGGAGGTGGCTGGAGATGAAGATCGTCGTCCCGCCGTCCGCGAGCCGGCGCAGGAGCTCTCGGATCTCGCGCATCCCCGACGGATCGAGCCCGTTCGTCGGCTCGTCGAGCGTCAGCAGCTCGGGGTCGCCGACCAGGGCGAGCGCGATCCCGAGTCGCTGGCGCATCCCCTGGCTGTACTGCTTCACGCGCTTGCCGGCCGCGTCGGTCAACCCGACCGTGTGCAACACGTCATCGATCCGTCCGAGCCGCGCGCGGACGTCCGTCCGGTCGCTCCCGGCGCGGGCGAACGCCTCCAGGTTGCGCCGGCCCGAGAGGTAGGGCCAGAACGCCGGCTCCTCGACGAGCGCGCCGACCCGCTCGAGCGGGCCGTGCCCGGTCGTCACGCTCGAGCCGAGCACCTCGATCGCGCCACCGGTCGGGTGGATCAGCCCGAGGGCCATCCGGATCGTCGTCGTCTTGCCCGCGCCGTTCGGACCGAGGAAGCCGTAGAGCTCCCCGCGCTCGACGGTGAGATCGAGGCCGTCCACGGCGGCCAGGTCGCCGTACCTCTTGCTCAGACCGACCGCTCGGATCGCTGCCGTCACGGCAGCGCGGCGGCGCGGTCCTGCAACGTCGCGACGTCCACGGGCCCGACGAGGAGCCAGCTCGTGCCCCCGTGCTCGGCCTCGACCGCGGAGAAGAGCGGGCCGCTGTACGGGAGCAGGGCGGTGACCTCCGGTGGGAGGGGCTGGCCGAGCGGCACCGCAACCGACGTATCCAGGCACGATCCCTCGGTGACCGCTCCCCCGTCGCCCGGTGCAACGTCCTTGCGATGGGCGGCTTTGGTGACGGCCGAGGCGACCTGGTCCGTGACGTCGCGCACCGTCGCGTCGGTCGGTGGCACGAACACGAACATCGACGGGTCGATCGGTCCGAAGGAGACCGACGTGAAGCCGGCCTCGAGGGCAGGCGCGGATGCGCCTCGCGCGGTGACCGAGACGTCGAGCGGCAGGCGTGTCTGGGCATCGATCGCGATCGCCACGTCGCCAACCAGCGTCTGGGACGATGCGGGCGTGAGATGGACGACGTAGGCGTCACGCCCGGCGAACACGGCGGGATCGCCCACGCTGACGCTGCCGCAGGTCGACGCCAGCGCGAGCAGATGCTTCGCGAGCACCATCGGGTCGGCGTTCGCGATCTGCGCCGGATCGTTCGTCGTCGGAGCCGGCAGGACCGGGGTAACCCCGGCTGCGCGCAGCTTCGTCGCCGTCGCGGTCGCCGAGTCCCAGAACCACGCCTGCGACGGGTTCGCGACCAGGTCCTGTTCCTGGAGGTCGGTGATGTGCTGGACCCGGATGCCGTCGGGAGAGCTCCACACGCGGAAGCGCTGGTTCCCGACCAGCGAGCCGAGCACGCTCGTGACCCCGAGCTGGCCCGCCGGGCCGCTCAGCGACGCCGGGATCTCGGGGAGCCCCAGGTCGAGCCGCGTGCGGACGTCGCCGGAGACGGCGTGCGGGACCCGGAGCGCGGCGATGCTCGATGCGACGAGTTGCTGGGCCGTGATGCTCGGGAGGTTCGGCGCCGGGTCGGCGCGAACCTTGGTGATCCCGATCGCCACGCTCGCGACCACCACGAGGACGACGATCGCGGCGACGAGCGATCCTGGGAGGCGGCGGAGGCGGGTCACAGCTCCCTTCGTATCACCGCGGCCCGCGAGCGCCCATCGCACGGGCAGGAATCGCGCAGGTTCAGCACAGCGTCCGCCGGCCTCAGCGGGCGGTCAGCACCTCGACGCCGGTCTCGGTCACGGCCACGGTGTGCTCGAAGTGCGCTGCGAGGGAACCGTCGGCGGTGTCGACCGTCCACCCGTCGGGCTGCACCCGGGTCGCATCGCCGCCGAGGGTGAGCATCGGCTCGATCGCGATCACCAGCCCGGGCTTCAGCTCGGGGCCGCGGCCGGCGGGGCCCCAGTTCTGGATGAAGGGGTCCTCATGCATCGCCCGGCCGATCCCGTGGCCGCCGTACTCGCGCACGATCCCCAACCCGTGCGCGATCGCGGCCTGCTCGATCGCGTGGCCGATGTCGGACAGCCGGCCACCGGGGCGCACGACCGCGATCGCCGCGTCGAGCGCGGCCTCGGTCGCCTCGGACAGGCGCTTCGCGTCGTCGCCGGGCGGCGCGCCCGCGAACACGGTGACGGCGGAGTCGGAGTGGAACCCCTCCCAGATCGCGCCGAAGTCCAGTGACACGAGGTCGCCGTCGCGGAGCACACGGTCGGCCGACGGGATGCCGTGGACGATCTCGTCGTTGATCGAGGCGCAGATCGTCGCGGGGAACGGGATGCGGCCGCCGCCGCCGCCGTACCCGAGGAACGACGGCTCGGCGCCGGCGTCGGCGATCACCCGCGCCGCGATCCGATCGAGCTCGAGCGTCGTGACACCGGGCGCCACCGCCTCGACCACGCGCGTGATCGTCTCGGCGACCACGGCGCCGGCCCGGCGCATCAGCTCGAGCTCGCTCGCGGACTTCCGGATGATCATCGCGTGCACCTCACAGCAGGTCCCGGAGCGCCTCGAACATCCGCTCGCTCACGTCGGTGAGCGGCGCGGTGGCGTCGACCGCCCGCAAGAGCTCGCGCTCGGCGTAGAACGCCTCGAGCGGCTGGGTCTGGTCCCGGTAGATCGCGAGCCGTCGCTTCACGGTCAGGGTGTCCTCGTCGTCGCGCTTCTCCAGCGGCGTGCCGTCGACGTCGCACAGGCGGTCGGTGGCCGGCGGGCGGAACTCCTGATGATAGGTGCGCTTGCAGGCCGGGCACGTGAACCGCCCGGTGATCCGCCGGATCGCGATGTCGTCGGTGATCAGGAACTGCACGACCGCATCGAGCGGGGTGCCCGACGTCTGCAGCACCTCCTCGAGCACGCGCGCCTGCGGCACGGTCCGCGGGAACCCGTCGAGGATGAACCCCTTGGTCGCGTCCGGCTCACGCAGCCGCTCGTCGACCATCTGGACCACCACGCCGTCGGGCACATACTCGCCGCGGTCCATGAACGTGCGCGCCCGGATCCCGAGCGGCGTGCCCTCCTGGACGGCCTCGCGGAGCGTGTCGCCCGTCGAGATCTGCGGGATCCCGAGGTGCTCGGACAGGACGCGCGCCTGCGTGCCCTTCCCTGCGCCCGGCAATCCCAAGAAGACGAACCGCATCGGGTGCGCCCCTTGCCCGCTAGCTGAGGAAGCCCTCGTAGTGGCGCATCATCAGCTGCGACTCGATCTGCTTCATCGTCTCGAGCGCGACCCCGACGGCGATCAGGATCGACGTGCCGCCGAACGGGAACTGATCGATGTGCCAGTACGCGAGCACGATCGTCGGGATCAACGCGATCGCGGCCAGGAACAGCGACCCGGGCAGCGTGATCCGCACCAAGATCGCGTTCAGGTAGTCGGCGGTCGGCGGTCCCGGACGGATCCCCGGCACGAACCCGCCGTTCTTGCGCAGGTTGTCGGCCGTGCGGACCGGGTCGAACTGGATCGCCGTGTAGAAGTACGCGAAGAACACGATCAGACCGGCGAGCAGGGCCATGTACACCCAGTTCGCCGTGTTCGAGATGTAGCGGTTCACGAAGTCCTGGAACCACTGCGCGTGGATCACGCTGGCCAGCAGCACCGGGAAGTACAGGATCGAGTTCGCGAAGATGATCGGGATCACGCCGGCCTGGTTGACCTTGAGGGGCAGGTAGGTCGAGCCGCCCATCGTCTGCTTGCGCCCGACGACCCGCTTCGCGTACTGGATCGGGATCCGTCGCTGGCCCTGGTCCATGTAGACCACGGCGACGATGATCGCGATGCCGATCATCAGCACCACCACGAACTTGCCGGGGCCGCCGCTTCGCAGGATCGCGCTGCCCTCGAACGGCAGCCGGCTGATCACCGCGGTGAAGATCAGGATCGACATACCGTTGCCGACGCCGCGCTGGGTGATCAGCTCGCCGAGCCACATGATCAGCGCCGTGCCGGCGGTCATCGTGAGGACGATCAGCAGGACGTTCGTCGGCTTGAACGAGCCGGGCACCGTGAACAGGTCGGGGATCTGCTGGCTCGCGCCGTTGTGGAACAGGAACACGAGCCCGGCCGACTGCAGGAACGCCAGCGCGACCGTGACGTAGCGGGTGGTCTGGTTGATCTTCTTCGTCCCCGCCTCGCCCTGGTCCTGCCACTGGGCGAGCTTGGGGATCACCACGGTCATCAGCTGGATGATGATCGAGCTGGTGATGTAGGGCATGATCCCGAGCGAGAACACCGAGAAGTGGCCGATGCCGCCCCCCGAGAACAGCGACAACAGGTCGAGGAACCCGCCGTGCGCCTGGTTCTCCAGGACGCTCGTGTCGACGACCGGCACCGGGACGTGGTTCCCCAACCGGAAGAGCACGATGATGAATAGCGTGAAGAGGATCTTGTTTCGAAGATCCGGCACCCGGAACGAGTTGAGGAACGCCTTCAGCACGCCCGGCTAGCCTACCCTTCCTTTGGCCTTCCTTGCCCTTAGCTCGGCCTGCGGCTCAGCGCAGGGTCTCCGTGGTGCCCCCGGCGGCCTCGATCTTGGCCTTGGCGGTCGCGGAGAACGCGTGCGCCTTCACGGTGAGCGCCTTGTCGATATCGCCGCGCCCCAGCACCTTGACCTTCGCGCCCTTGTGGGCCAGGCCATGTGCGTAGAGCTCCGCGGGCGAGACCTCGCCGTCGAAGTACTGGGCCAGCACCTCGACGTTCACCGGGGCGTACTCGACCCGGTTCGGGTTGGAGAACCCCTTCAGCTTGGGGACCCGCCGCTGGTAGGGCATCTGGCCGCCCTCGAAGTAGGCGGGCACGTTCTTGCGCGCGCCGGTGCCCTTCGTGCCGCGGCCCGCGGTCTTGCCGCGCGCGCCGGCGCGCCCGCGCCCGACGCGCGTGCGCTCCTTCTTGGATCCTTCGGCAGGGTGCAGATGGTGGAGCTTCATCGCATCTCCTCGACGGTCACGAGGTGGCGGACCTTGGCGATCATCCCGCGGATGTCGGGGCGGTCGTCCTTCACCACGGTGTCGTGCATCCGGTGCAGGCCGAGCCGGCGGATCGTCGACTTCTGGTCCTTCGGACGGCCGATCGCGCTGCGGACCTGCGTCACCTTGAGCTGCGCCATCAGGACCCGCCGCCTTCGACGCCGTACTGCTCGCTCAGCGCCTCGGCGCGCGCCGCGTTCATGCGGTCCTGCGCCGCGGCGACCGCCTCGAGCATCGGCTTGGGCGCGACCTGGTGCAGGTCGCGGCCGCGCACGGTCGCGACCATCTGCGGGGTGCGCAGCGACTTCAGGCCCGACACGGCGGCCTTCAGGATGTTGATCTGGTTCGAGGAGCCCATCGACTTGGACAAGATGTCCTTGATGCCGGCGCACTCGACCAGCGCCCGCACCGGGCCGCCGGCGATCACGCCGGTCCCCGGCGCCGCCGGCTTCAACAGCACCCGGCCCGCGCCGGCCTCGCCCATCACCTCGTGCGGGATCGTGCTGCCCATCATCGGGACCTCGAACATCGCGCGGCGCGCGGCCTCGACGCCCTTCGCGATCGCGGAGGGCACCTCCTTGGCCTTGCCGTAGCCGACGCCCACGCGGCCCGCGCCGTCGCCGACGACGACGAGCGCGGCGAAGGAGAACCGGCGTCCGCCCTTGACCACCTTGGCGACGCGGTTGATCGAGATGACCCGCTCTTCGAACGGGCTCTTCTCGTCGTTCTTGGAATCGTAGCGTCGCACCATCAGATCTCGAGACCTCCCTCACGGGCGCCGGCCGCCAGGGCCGCCACCCGTCCGTGGAACTGGAATCCGCCGCGGTCGAACACGGCGGTATCGATCCCGGCGTCCTTCGCGCGCGTCGCGAGCAACGCGCCGACCGCCTTCGCACGCTCGGTCGGGTTCGCGGCCTGCACCTCCGCGTCGGAGGCGGCCGCCAGGGTGCGCTCGGCGCGATCGTCGATCAGCTGGGCGTAGATGTGCCGGTTCGACCGGTAGACCGCCAGGCGCGGCCGGGCGGCCTCGCCTTGCACCTTCTTGCGCACGCGGGCGTGCCGCCGGATGCGCGCGTCGCTCTTGGCTTTCGCTTCCATCAGGCAGCACCCTTCGCGGCTTTGCCGGCCTTCTTGCGCACGTACTCGTTCTCGTAGCGGATGCCCTTGCCCTTGTACGGCTCGGGCTTGCGGATCTTGCGGATGTTCGCGGCCACCTCGCCGACGAGCTGCTTGTCGCTGCCGCGCACGACGATCGACGTCGGCGCCGGCACCTCGAACTCGATCCCGTCGGGTTGGGGCACGAGCACCGGGTGCGAATAGCCCACCTGCACCTCGAGGTCCTTGCCCTTCAGGGCGGCGCGGTAGCCGACCCCGATGATCGTCAGCCGCTTCTCGTAGCCGTTCGTGACGCCCTCGACCATGTTCGCGATCAGGGAACGGGACAGGCCGTGCAGCCCGCGGTTGAAGCCTTCGTCGTCGGGGCGCTCCACCACGATGCGGCCGTCGACGACAGAGACCCGCATGTTCGTGTGGATCGGCTGCGTGAGTTCCCCGCGCGGCCCCTTCACCGTGACGACGTTGCTGTCGCTCACGGCGACCTCGACCCCACTCGGGATCTCGACGGGCTTCTTCCCGATCCGGCTCATATCTCTTCCCTACCCACCCTCGCTGCGCTCATCCCGGCTCGATCACCACACGTAGGCGAGGATCTCCCCGCCGATCCCTTGCTTGGACGCCGACCGGTCGGTCATCACACCGCGCGACGTCGAGACCAGCGCGACCCCGAGCCCGCCCATCACGCGCGGCAGCTCGCCACGGCCCCGGTAGATCCGGCGCCCGGGCTTGGACACCCGGCGGATGCCCGTGATCGTGCGCTGCTTGCGCGGGCCGTACTTCAACCGGACGCGGAACGCCTGGTGCACGCCCTCGCCTTCCTGGTCGAACCCGTGGATGTAGCCCTCTTCCTGCAGGATCGCGAGGATCGAGCGCGCTTGCTTCGACACCGGCGCGAGCGTCTCGTCCTTGTACGCGATGTTGGCGTTGCGGATCCGCGTGAGGAGGTCGGCGACCGGGTCGGTCACGTTCGACGACACCTTCTTGACCGTGGCTACCATGAGGCCTTCGTCACCCCCGGCAGCTCTCCCAGATGCGCCAGCTCACGGAAGCACATGCGGCACAGCAGGAATCGCTTGTACACGGCGCGCGAGCGCCCGCAGCGCTGGCACCGCGTGTAGGCGCGCACGCGGTACTTCTGCTGCTTGCGCTGCTTATTGACCAATGCCTTCTTCGCCATGTCCTATCCCTTGGTCTATCCGGCGCTCAGCTCGCCGCGGCCTCGCCCCGCACGAGCGGGAACCCGAGGGCCAGCAGCAGCGCGCGGCCGTCGTCGTCGGTGCGGGCGGTCGTCACGATCGTGATGTCCATCCCACGCACCTTCAGCACCTTGTCGTAGTCGATCTCCGGGAAGATCAGTTGCTCGGTCAGCCCGAACGTGTAGTTGCCGCGCCCGTCGAACGAGCGCGGGTCCAGCCCGCGGAAGTCACGGATCCGGGGGATCGCGATCGAGACGAGCCGGTCGAAGAACTCCCACATCCGGTCGCCCCGCAGCGTGACCTTGACCCCGATCGCGTTGCCCTCGCGGAGCTTGAACCCCGCGATCGACTTGCGCGCCTTCGTGATCACGGGCTTCTGGCCGGTGATGGTCGTGAGGTCCTCCACCGCCGCATCCAGCATACGGCCGTCCTTGAGGGCGTCACCGACCCCCATGTTGACGACGATCTTGTCCAGGCGCGGCACCTGCATCACGTTGGTCAGGCCGAGCTGGTCGCGCAGGGCCGGCACGAGCTCCTCGCGGTACCGGGTCTTCATCCGGGGCACGTAGGTGTCAGCCACCCGTCAGCACCGCCTCGCACTTGCGGCAGATCCGCACCTTGCCGTCCTCGGTCGTCTGGTGGCCCACCCGCGTGAGCTGGTGGCAGTTCGGGCACACGAGCTGCACGTTCGAGATGTTCACGAACGTCTCGATGTCGATGATCCCGCCCTGGTTCAGCTGCTGGCCGGTGCGCGTGCGCTTGGCGCCCGTGCGGGTGTGGCGCTTGGCCATGCCCACGCCGTCGACCATCACGCGTCCCTCCTCGGGGAGCACGCGGAGCACGCGGCCCTCCTTGCCCCGATCCTTGCCCGAGATCACCCGGACCAGGTCGTCACGTTTGATGTCCACGGTCGGCATCTACAACACCTCCGGGGCGAGCGAGATGATCTTCATGAAGCGCTTCTCGCGCAGCTCGCGCGCGACCGGCCCGAAGATGCGGGTGCCGCGCGGGTTCTTCGCATCGGTCGTGAGGATCACCACGGCGTTGTCGTCGAACCGGATGTAGGAACCGTCGGGACGACGGCGCTCCTTCGCGGTCCGCACGACGACGGCCTTCACGACCTCACCCTTCTTCACGGCGCCCCCGGGCAGGGCGTCCTTCACGGTGGCGACGATCACGTCGCCGACGCCGGCGTAGCGGCGCGCGGAACCCCCGAGCACGCGGATGCACAGGACCTCTTTGGCCCCCGTGTTGTCCGCGACCTTGCACCGGGATTCCTGCTGGATCACTTCGCGCGCTCCACGATCTCGACCACTCGCCAGCGCTTCGACTTGCTGATCGGCCGTGTCTCCACCACGCGGACGGTGTCGCCCACGTGCGCCTCGTTGCCCTCGTCGTGCGCGGCGAGCTTGGAGCTGCGGCGCACCGTCTTGTCGTACAGGCCGTGGCGCACCTGGCGGTCGATCCGCACGAGGACGGTCTTGTCCATCCCGTCGGACACGACGACGCCGGTGCGCGTCTTGCGCCGTGCCCGGTCGGTGGTGGTCTGGGTGTCGCTCACGAGTCCTCTTCCTGTGCTTCTGGTTGTGCGTGCTCGTCGTCCATCTGGGCGATCCGGCCGGCCTCGAGCAGGGCGGCGTCGACGCGGGCGAGCTCGGCCTCGAGCTCGGCCTCGAGGTGACGTTCGCGCAGCACCGTCAGCGTCCGCGCCACGTCGTGGCGGAGGTCCTTCAGCCGCGAGGAGTTGTCGAGCTGGCCGGTCGCGAGCTGGAACCGGAGGTTGAACAGCTCCTCCTTCGCGCTCTCGATCCGCACGTACAGCTCCTCGTCGGGGAGCTCACGCAGCTCGGATGCCTTGCTGGCCATCGTCAGTCACCCACCCGCGAGATGAACTTGGTCCTGATCGGCAACTTGTGCTGCGCGCGGAGCATCGCCTCGCGCGCGAGCGGCTCCGGCACGCCGGCGAGCTCGAACATCACCCGGCCGGGGCGCACGACGGCGACCCAGCCCTCGGGGTTGCCCTTGCCCGAGCCCATGCGGGTCTCGGCGGGCTTCTTCGTCACCGGCTTGTCGGGGAAGATCGTGATCCACACCTTGCCGCCACGCTTGATGTGGCGGGTCATCGCGACACGGCTGGCCTCGATCTGACGGTTCGTGATCCAGCCGGGCTCCATCGCGACGATCCCGTAGTCGCCGTACTGGATCTCGGTGTGGCCCTTCGCCTTGCCGCGCATGTTGCCGCGGTGCTGCTTGCGGTGCTTGATCCGCTTGGGCGCGAGCATCAGGCCTCACCGCTCTCAGCCGTCTCGGCCGCCGGGGTGCCGGGCGTCTCTTCGGCGATCGGCGCGGCTGCCTCGGCGGGCACGGGCGCCTCGGCGGGCGCGGCAACGTCTGCCGGGGTGGGCACGGTCGCGACTGCGGCGGGGGCCGCCGCGGGCGCCGCCGGCGTAGTGGCGGCCGGCGTCGGCGCGGGACGGTCGCTCCGGGGGCCGCCGGTGCGGGCTCGGGCGGTCGCCCGCGCGCGGGCACGCTCGGTCTCCTGCTCGCGGTAGGGCACCTCGTCGCCGTGGTAGACCCACACCTTCACGCCGATCGCGCCCATCGTCGTCTTCGCTTCGGCGGTGCCGAAGTCGACCTTCGCGCGGAGCGTGTGCAGCGGCACCCGGCCCTCGCGGTACCACTCCTTACGGCCCATCTCGGTGCCGCCAAGACGTCCGGCGGTCGCGACCCGCACGCCGAGCGCGCCGGAACGCATCGCGGTCTGCACCGCGCGACGCATCGCGCGGCGGAAGGCGACGCGGCCCTGCAGCTGTTCGGCGACGTTCTGCGCGAGCAGCGCGGCGTCGGTCTCGGGCCGGACCTCGCTCGAGGCCTGGTTCATGTCCTCGACCTTCACGTCGACGCGCTTCTTCGTGAAGCGCTCGATGTCCTTGCGCAGCCGGTCGACCTCCGCGCCCTTGCGCCCGATCACGATGCCGGGGCGCGCGGTGCGGATGAAGACCCAGATCTGATCGCCCTTGCGCTCGATGTCGATCGAGGAGATGCCGGCGCGCGTCAGCCGCGACCGCACGTGCTGGCGGATCCAGATGTCCTCGTGGAGGAACTCGGCGTAGTCGCGCCCGGCGTACCAGTTGCTCTTCCAGGGGTAGATCACCCCTAGCCGGAACCCGTATGGGTGGATCTTGTGTCCCACTAGCCGGCTCCTTGCTCGTCGTTCATCGTGCGGACCACCACGGTCACGTGCGAGGTGCGCTTGCGCACACGTGTCGCACGCCCGTAGGCCCGCGGGCGGTAGCGCTTGAGCGTCGGGCCCTCGTCGACCCACGCGCGCTCCACCATGAGGTTCTCCGCGACCACGCCGGGATTGCGCTCGGCGTTGGCCACCGCGGAGTGCAGCAGCTTCTCCACGTCGCGCGAGGCGCCCAGCCCGGAGAACCGCAACAGCCGCTCGGCCTCGATCACGTGCTGGCCACGGATCAGGTCGACGACCCGGCGCATCTTGCGCGGCGACGTGCGGTTGTACTTGCTGGACGCGCGGGCTTCGGGCATCGCTATCGTGCCCTCCGCTCGTCGCGTGCGTGCGACCGGAACGTGCGTGTGGGCGCGAACTCGCCGAGCTTGTGCCCGACCATCGCCTCCGACACGAACACCGGCACGTGCTTGCGGCCGTCGTGCACGGCGATCGTGTGCCCGATCATGTCGGGCACGATCGTCGAGCGGCGCGACCACGTGCGCACCACGTTCTTCTCGTTCTTCTTGTTCATCGACTCGACCTTCTTCATCAGATGGCCGTCGACGAACGGTCCCTTCTTGAGCGACCGCGGCATCTAGCTGCGCCCCTTCCCGCGACGACGCACCACGTAGCGGTTCGACGCCTTCTTCTTCTTGCGTGTGCGGCCCTCGGCCTTGCCCCACGGCGAGCTCGGGTGCCGGCCGCCGGAGGACTTGCCCTCGCCGCCGCCGAGCGGGTGGTCGACGGGGTTCATCGCGACGCCGCGCACCGACGGGCGCTTGCGCTGCCAGCGCGCGCGGCCCGCCTTGCCGAGCTGGATCAGCTCGTGCTCGGCGTTGCCGACGGCGCCGACGGTCGCCTTGCAGGTCGAGGGGACGAGCCGCGTCTCACCCGAGGGGAGCCGCAGCGTCGCCATCGTGCCTTCCTTGGCCATCAGCTGGACGCTCGCGCCGGCCGAGCGGGCCATCTTGGCGCCGGCGCCCGGCTTCAGCTCGATCGCGTGCACCACGGTGCCGACCGGGATGTTGCGCAGCGGCAGCGCGTTGCCCGGGCGGATCTCGGCCTCGGGCCCCGACATCAGCCGGTCGCCGCGCCCGACGCCCTCGGGCGCGATGATGTAGCGCTTCTCGCCGTCGGCGTAGTGCAGCAGCGCGATCCGCGCCGAGCGGTTCGGGTCGTACTCGATGTGGGCCACCGTCGCCGGCACGCCGTCCTTGTTCCGCCGGAAGTCGATCACGCGGTAGCGGCGCTTGTTGCCGCCGCCCTGGTGCCGCGCCGTGATCCGGCCGTGGACGTTGCGCCCGGCCTTGTTGCGGCCCTTGGCGACGAGTGACTTCTCGGGCTTGTTCCGGGTGAGCTCGTCGAAGCTCGACACGCTCGCGCCGCGGCGCCCCGGGGTGGTCGGCTTGTACTTGCGAACGGCCATCGCTATTTCGCCGCCTCGAAGATCTCGATCGAATCGCCTGGGGCGAGCGTGACGATCGCGCGCTTCTGGTCGGCGCGCTTGCCCACGGTGTAGCCACGGCGCTTGACCTTGCCCTGACGGCGCAAGGTGTTGACCGAGGTGACCCGGACGTTCCAGATCGCCTGGACGGCCTCCTTGATCTCGGTCTTGTTCGCGCGGGGGTCGACGAGGAACGTGTAGGTGTTCAACTCGAGTCCCGCGTAGGACTTCTCCGAGACGACCGGGCGGATGATCACGTCGCGCGGCGACTTCATGCGGCCTCGCCCCCTGAACCCTTGACCGGAGTCTCGGCCGAACGCTCGGCCGCCGCGTCGAGGGCGTCGAGCGCCTCGGCGGTCACGATCATGTGATCGGCCAGCAACACGTCGTAGGTGCCGAGGCCGCCGATGTAGGCGATCCGGACCTGCGGGATGTTGCGGAACGACTTCTCGACGGCGCCCGAATCGGTCGGGGTCGCGAGCACGAGCAGCACGCGGCCCTCGCACCCGAGCGCCGACAGCATCTCGACGGCCTGCTTCGTCTTGGGCTCCTCGAACGACAGCTCCTTGAGCGCGACGAGCTTGCCGCTCGTCAACGCGTCGGAGAGCGCCGACTTGAAGCGCGCCCTTCACCATCTTCTTGTTGATGCGCTGGTCGTGCGTGCGCACGACCGGGCCGTGCACCACGCCGCCGCCGGTCCATTGGGGGGCGCGGATCGAACCCTGGCGCGCGCGGCCGGTGCCCTTCTGGCGCCAGGGCTTGACCCCGCCGCCGCGGACCTCGCCGCGCGTCTTGACCTTGTGCGTGCCGGCGCGCTGACCCGCCATCGCCGCGACGACCACCTGGTGCATCAGCGGGATGTTCACCGGGGCCTCGAAGATCGCCGCGGGGAGGTCACGCGTGCCGGACTTCTTGCCGGCCGCGTCCACGATGTCGATCGCCGCCATCAGGCCGCGCCCTTCTGCGAGCCGGCCTTGAGGGGGGTCTTGACCGCGGAGCGCACCATCACGAGCCCGCCGTTGGGGCCGGGGACCGCGCCCTTGACGAGCAGCAGCCCGCGCTCGGGGTCGGACTGGACCACCTCGAGGTTCAGCACCGTGGTGCGCTGGTTGCCGAACTGGCCGGCCATCCGCATGCCCTTGAACACGCGGCTCGGCGTCGCGCACGCGCCGATCGCGCCAGGCGAGCGGTGCTTCTTGTGCACACCGTGACCGCCGCCGAGGCCGTGGAACCCGTGGCGCTTCATCACGCCGGAGAACCCCTTGCCCTTCGAGACGCCGACCACGTCGACCTTCTCGCCGACCTCGAAGGAGTCGACCGTCACCTGCTGGCCGGCTTCGTAGGAGCCTGCGTCGTCGGTGCGGAGCTCGACGAGGTAGCGCGCGGGCTCGGCGCCCGCCTTGTCGAAGTGGCCCTGCGCGGGCTTGGAGACGTCGCGGGGACGGACGGTGCCGTAGCCGAGCTGGACGGCGTCGTAGCCGTCGCGCTCGGTGGTGCGCACCTGCGTCACGACGCACGGCCCGGCTTTGAGCACCGTGACCGGCACCGCGCGCGTCTCGACGAAGATCTGGGTCATCCCCAGCTTCTCGCCCACGATCCCCTTGATGTCTGGCATGTGTTCCTTTGGCCTATCGCTTCGCTACTTGAGGCCGTGGCCCTAGAGCTTGATCTGGATGTCGACCCCGGCCGACAGGTTCAGGCGTTGGAGCTCCTGCACCGTCTTGGAGGTCGCATCGACGATGTCGATCAACCGCTTGTGCGTGAGCATCTGGAAGTGCTCGCGCGAGTCCTTGTACTTGTGCGGCGAGCGGATCACCGTGTAGATGTTCCGCTCGGTCGGCAGGGGAACCGGCCCGACCACCTTCGCGCCCGTGCGCTGGACGTGCTCGACGATGTCGCGCGCGGCGACGTCGAGCATCCGATGGTCGTACGCCCGGAGCTTGATGCGGATCTTGGTCCCTGCCATGCGCGCGGTGTCCTTCTGCTGGCTTGTTCTCGGATTACTTCAGGATCTTCGTGACGCGGCCCGCGCCGACGGTGCGGCCGCCCTCGCGGATCGCGAACCGCAGGCCGTCTTCCATCGCGATCGGGTTGATCAGCTCCACGGTCATCTCGACGTTGTCCCCGGGCATCACCATCTCCACCCCACCGGGCAGGTTCGCCGTGCCGGTCACGTCGGTGGTGCGGAAGTAGAACTGGGGGCGGTAGCCGTTGAAGAACGGGGTGTGGCGGCCACCTTCCTCCTTGCTCAAGATGTAGACCTGGGCCTCGAAGTTGGTGTGGGGGGTGACGACTGCCTGGCTTGGCGAGCACCTGGCCCCGCTCGACCTCTTCCTTGTCGATGCCTCGGAGCAGCACCCCGACGTTGTCCCCGGCCTGGACCTCATCCAGGAGCTTGCGGAACATCTCCAGGTCGGTGGCGGTGGTCTTTCGGGTGTCGTGGATCCCGACGATCTCGATCTCTTCCATCTTCTTGAGCACGCCGCGCTCGACCCGGCCGGTGACGACCGTGCCGCGCCCGGTGATCGAGAAGACGTCTTCGATCGCCATCAAGAAGGGCTTGTCGACGTCGCGCTCGGGCTGGGGGATGTAGGTGTCCACCGAGCCCAAGAGCTCATCGATCTTCGATCCCCAGGTCTCGTCTCCCTCCAGGGCCTTGAGGGCAGAGACCTGGATCACGGGGACGTCATCGCCGGGGAACTCATAGGAGCTGAGGAGCTCGCGGACCTCGAGCTCGACGAGGTCCAGCAGCTCTGGGTCATCGACCATGTCGCACTTGTTGAGGGCGACCACGATGTAGGGGACCCCGACCTGGCGGGCCAACAGGACGTGCTCGCGGGTCTGGGGCATCGGGCCGTCGGCTGCCGACACGACCAAGATCGCCCCGTCCATCTGGGCGGCACCGGTGATCATGTTCTTCACGTAGTCGGCGTGTCCGGGGCAGTCCACGTGGGCGTAGTGGCGGGCGTCGGTCTGGTACTCGACGTGGGCGATCGCGATCGTGATGCCGCGCTCGCGCTCCTCCGGGGCCTTGTCGATCTGGTCGAAGGGGGTGTAGTCGGCGAGACCCTTGTCGGCCTGGCGCTTGGTGATCGCCGCCGTGAGGGTGGTCTTGCCGTGGTCGATGTGCCCGATCGTGCCGATGTTCACGTGGGGCTTGTTCCGCTCGAACTTCTGCTTGCCCATCTACCCTTCCCCTTCTTCTGTTCCTCGGATCCGTTACTCGCCCGTGACCCGGGCAACGATCTCTTGCGCGATGTTGGTCGGGACCTCGTTGTAGGCGTGCAGCTGCATCGGGCTGCTCGCCGCGCGGCCCTGCGTCTTGGAGCGCAGGTCGGTCACGTAGCCGAACAGCTCGGCCAGCGGGATCACGACCCGCACGATCTTCTGGCCCGACCGCTCGTCGATGTTCTCGATGCGGCCGCGGCGCGCCGTCATGTCGCCCATCACCTCGCCGAGGAACTCCTCCGGCGTGGTGACCTCGAACTCCATCACCGGCTCGAGCAGCACCGGGCCGGCCTTGCGAGCGCCGTCCTTCAGCGCCATCGACCCCGCGATCTTGAACGCCATCTCGGAGGAGTCGACCTCGTGGTAGGAGCCGTCGATCAGCGAGGCGCGGATGTCGACGAGCGGGTAGCCCGCGAGCACGCCGTTGTCCATCGCCTCCTGGATGCCCTGGTCGACCGACGGGATGTACTCGCGCGGGATCTTCCCGCCGGAGATCTTGTTGATGAACTCGTAGCCGCCGCCGGGGCCGGTCGGCTCGAGGTCGAGCACGACGTGGCCGTACTGGCCGCGGCCGCCGGTCTGGCGCGCGAACTTGAGGTCGACCTTGTGGACGAGCTTCGTGATCGTCTCGCGATAGGCGACCTGCGGCTTGCCGACGTTCGCGTCGACGCTGAACTCGCGCCGCAGGCGGTCCACGATGATGTCGAGGTGCAGCTCGCCCATGCCGGAGATGACGGTCTGCCCCGTCTCGTCGTCGAACCGCACGACGAACGTCGGGTCCTCGTCGGCGAGCTTCGCGAGACCCTGGCCGAGCTTGTCCTGGTCGGCCTTGGTCTTCGGCTCGACCGCGACCGCGATCACGGGCGTCGGGAAGCTGATCTGCTCGAGCACCACCGGCGCGGCGGGGTCGCAGATCGTGTCGCCGGTCGTGGAGTGCTTGAGCCCGACCACCGCGACGATGTCGCCGGTGTAGGCGGCCTCCATGTCCTCGCGGTGGTTCGCGTGCATCTGCAGGATGCGCCCGATGCGCTCCTTGCGGTCCTTCGTCGAGTTGAGCACGTGGGAGCCGCTCTTGAGCACGCCGGAGTACACGCGCAGGTACGTCAGCCGCCCGACGTAGGGGTCGGACATGATCTTGAAGGCGAGGGCCGAGAACGGCGCGGCGTCGTCGGGCGCGCGCTCGATGTGCTCCTCCTCCTTGAACGGCTTGTGGCCGATGACGGCGGGCACGTCGACCGGCGAGGGCAGGTAGTCGACGATCGCGTCGAGCACGAGCTGCACGCCCTTGTTCTTGAAGGCGGAGCCGCAGAGCACCGGGACGCCCAAGCCGTCGAGCGTGGCCTTGCGGATCGCGCGCTTCAGCTCCTCGACGGTGGGCTCCTCCTCGCCGATGAACTTCTCCATCAGCTCGTCGTCGTGGTCGGCGAGCTTCTCGAAGAGCTCGTGGCGGGCGGCCTGCGCGCGCTCGAGGTACTCCGCGGGGATGTCGGTGTCCTTCCACTCCTCGCCCATGTCGCCCTCCCAGTAGTGGGCGTTCATCTGGACGAGGTCGATCACACCGTGCAGGTCGGCCTCGGTGCCCCAGGGGAGCTGCAGGACGAGCGGGTTGGCGGCGAGGCGGTCGACCATCATCTCGACCGTGCGCTCGAAGTTCGCGCCGGTGCGGTCCATCTTGTTGACGAAGGCGATCCGCGGGACCTCGTAGCGGTCGGCCTGGCGCCAGACGGTCTCGGACTGCGGCTCGACGCCGGCGACCGAGTCGAAGACGGCGACGGCGCCGTCGAGCACGCGGAGGCTTCGCTCGACCTCGACCGTGAAGTCGACGTGGCCGGGCGTGTCGATGATGTTGATCCAGAAGCCCTTCCACTGGCAGGTGGTCGCGGCCGACGTGATCGTGATGCCGCGCTCGCGCTCCTGGGCCATCCAGTCCATCACGGCGGTGCCCTCGTGGACCTCGCCGATCTTGTAGGCCTTGCCGGTGTAGTAGAGGATGCGCTCGGTCGTGGTCGTCTTGCCCGCGTCGATGTGGGCCATGATGCCGATGTTGCGCGTGCGGGCGAGCGGGTACTCGCGGACCTCGAGTCCCTTGCCGCCCTTCTTGACGTCCTGCTCTGTCGTTGCCACGTCCATCCTCTTCGCGGGGGCCGCCATCACCAGCGGTAGTGGGCGAAGGCGCGGTTCGCCTCGGCCATCTTGTGGATGTCCTCACGTCGCTTGACCGAGGCGCCGGCGCCGACGGAGGCGTCCATGATCTCGGCGACGAGTCGCTCGGACATCGAGTTCTCGCGCCGCGCGCGAGAGAAGTTCACGAGCCAGCGCATCGCGAGCGTGGTGCCGCGCTGCGGCTTGACCTCGATCGGGACCTGGTAGGACGCGCCGCCCACGCGGCGCGACTTCACCTCGAGCATCGGGCGGACGTTCTCGACCGCCTTCTTCAAGGTGATGACCGGGTCGTTCGCGGTCTTCTGGCTGATCTGCTCGAGCGCGTCGTAGACGATCTTCTCGGCGGTCGTCTTCTTGCCGTGGAGCAGGATCCGGTTGATCAGCTGGGTGACCAGCGGGTTCTGATACACGGGATCCGGCTGGATCGGCCGGCGTACGGCGGGGCCTTTGCGCGGCATCTCGGTTACTCGCCGCCCTTCTTCGCGCCGTAGCGGGAACGGCCCTGGCGACGGTTCTTCACGCCGGCGGTGTCGAGCGTGCCGCGCACGATCGAGTAGCGAACACCACCGAGGTCCTTGGGGCCGCCGCCGCGCACGAGCACGATCGAGTGCTCCTGGAGGTTGTGGCCTTCGCCCGGGATGTAACAGGTCACCTCGACGCCGGAGGTCAAGCGCACGCGCGCGACCTTGCGCAGCGCCGAGTTCGGCTTACGGGGCGTCACGGTGAAGACACGGGTGCAGACACCGCGCCGCTGGGGGGAACCCTTCAGCGCGGGGGCCTTGTTCTTCTTCTTCTGGGTCTCGCGACCCTGACGCACGAGCTGCTGGATGGTGGGCATAGGCCTTCTGTCTGCACTCTTCCGTTGTCAAGATCCTGCGCACGCGACGAACACGCCGGGCAGTGGATCGAGGTCCTGTGTGCGCGCGGCGCGCGAACGCCGCAGGCGCGACCGGTAAGGCTAACGACCTAGCCAAGGGAGCGTCAACCAACCCGAGGTCGAACGGCCGGCGTGCCTGCCACCGTTCGGAGGTGTGGCTGCAGTGTAGCGGATATCGTGGGCGGATGGACCTGGGGGCGATGCGGTCGGCGGCACGGTCGGCGGCGCTGGTTGGGGCGGCCGCCGTGCGGGAGGGTGTACGGCCCGAAGTCGGTGCGGCCAAGGGGCTCCCGGGCGACTGGGTGACGGAGGTGGATCTGGCGAGCGAGCGGGCGATCGCGGGATTCCTGGCCTCTGAGACGCCGTCGGTGCCGTTCGTGGGCGAGGAGCTGGGGGGTGGGGGCGAGGTTTCGGGGCTGCGCTGGGTGGTCGATCCGCTGGATGGGACGACGAACTACGTGCACGGGTTCTGGGCGGTCGGGGTGTCGGTGGCGCTGGTGGACGGGGACCGGCCGGTGGCGGGGGCGGTGGCGGCGCCGTTCCTGGGGGACGTGTGGCACGCGGCGGCGGGTGCGGGAGCGGTGTGGGAGCGAGCGGATGGCGTCGGTGCGTGCCGGGTGAGCGCGCGGCCGGCCGCTTCGGCGGTGGTGGCGACCGGGTTCCCGTTCCGGCGCAAGGAACGTCTTTCGCGGTACCTGGCCACGATGGAGCGGGCGCTGTCGGCGTTCGAGGATCTGCGCCGGCCGGGGGCGGCGTGCCTAGACCTGGCCTGGACGGCGTGCGGGGTATTCGACGGTTTCTTCGAGCTCGGGCTCGCCGCCTGGGACGTCGCTGCCGGGGGGCCTGCTGGTGCAGGAGGCCGGGGGCGTCGTGAGCGACTGGACCGGCGGCGACGGATGGCTCGGTGGGGATATCCTGGCCGGTTCCCTTGCGGTGCAGGAGGTCCTACGATCGATCGCGGCTCCCGATGGTGAGGAGCCCGGTCCGCCGGGACCAGGCTCCCCCGTCTGAGCTCTCGATCAGCTCGGGTTGTACGCGAACACCCTGGTCGCCCAGTTCGCGAAGAACGTCCGTGTCGCCCCGCACGTGCTGTCGGCAAGGAACGTTGAGTAGGAGCACGTCTGCGCGATGTACTCGTTCGCGAGCCACAGGGTGCCGTTGGGCGCCACGGCGGCGGCGCCGTAGTCGCCCCAACGCGTCCGGTAGTCACCGGCCGCCGTCCCCGTGAACCCGTCGTTAGGCCCGATGCCCCGACCCGCGATCTCGACCGAAGTGGTCGGACCGGCCGTCGTGAACGGGATGTAGGCCGACGTCGGGTAGTAGTCGGGGCCAACCAGCGTTACGCCGATCGCGCCGTCTCCATCGGCGTTCATGGCCACCGAGGGGAACAGCAGGTTCTCCCCCTGCACGTCGACGAGACCTTGATTGACCCTGCTCACGGTCGCGTTGGTGGTCGAGGGGCGAAGCGCGAACCACGCGATCCCGGTGTGCAGGGCGATCGGCCGCCACTTGATGTTCTTGTTGTAGAACTCGGCTCCGCCCGGCCCCTGCAACGTGGTGGAGGCGGTGAGGTACACGACCCCGTCGCGCTGCCACGCCCCGTACACCTTGCCGCTGCCGAAGGCGAGCGGCCACGGTGAGTTCTGGCTCGGATCCGACGTGCCGATGCAGTTCCGGTGGTTCGAGCACGTGAGCAACGGCGTCGGACCGGGACGCTGCTGCGCGGGCACGCCGGTCGAGTACGCCTGCGTGCCCACGGACCTCTCGGCGAGCGCCAGCGCCGGCGTCGCACCGTTCAGCGACGCCGTGTTGGTGAGGCGCCACAGCGATATCCCCGTGGCGTTCCCGTCGGTGAGCGGGGACTGCGTCATGCCGAAGTACATCGTGCCGTTCGCCGACCGCACGAAGTCGGACGGCAACGACGCGACAGGCTGCAGCGTAAAGGCGAGGTCGTCGACCGCCGGCGAATGGATGTTCTGGAACGTCTCGGTCGTAGGCGCCGCGACACCCGCGACCAGGTCGGCCTTCGAGAACGCGTACAGCTGTGCGCCGTGGAACTCTCCCGACCCGAAGAACGCGAACTCGTTCGTCGTGATGTACACCCCGTTCGCGTCGAGGCCGAGCTGCGGGTAGTCGCCGAAGCAGAACCCGCCGGAGCACTTGTGGTCGGGCGTGCCGTCCATCCCGTTGTTCGTAGTGCGGACGTCCCAGATGCGCCACGAGCCCAACGGATCGGCCGACGTGCTCACGGCGAGACGGAATCCGCCGCCACCGGTGAAGTCGCCCGTCGTCTGATCCTCGTCCAGATACTCCGAGGACACGAACCACCGGCGGACGGAGTCGTCGTACCGGCACGAGACGTCGAACGAGGTTGGGCCGAAGGGTCCGTCGGGACGCACGAACTCCGGCGGCAAGCCGAAGAACTGGGCGAGGGTGATCCCCACCGGCTCGGTCCCCGGGAAGAACGGATCGCCGTCGAGCAGCGCCGTGCCATTCGGCCTGTACACCTGGATCACCGAGTTCACGATCTCGAAGACGTGGGAGTTGTCGGCGCACAGGCCCTGATCGGGCGGCTCGCCGGAGAACTGGTTCCCGTTGCCCGAGTAGCGCGAGTCGAAGTGGTTCGACCCCATCCAGGAGGCCCGTAGGCCGTAGGCGCCGCTGCTGACGGCAGCGCTCGAGCCGGACGTGGGCGCGGCGACCTGTCCCTCGCGGACCGCCTCGCCACCCTCGGGCTCCTGGCCCTCGATCGCGTGCATGCGGAGCAGCTCCGCCTCGGCGGCGTTGTCCCCGCCCGCGGAGGTGGTGCGCGCGGTCTGTTGAGCGGCGATGTCGCGCAGCTGACCGGTCTGCCCGACGTAGCGGATCGGGCCGGGTCGCGCCGCGACGGCGGGCGAGCCGACGGACACGAGCACGGCGACGCCGAGCGACAGCGCCCCGACTGCAGCGAGGACCTTTCGAGAAGCGGAGATGCGCATGTTCCCTCCCCCCGGATGCGGCCGGCGAGCCCGACCCGTCTGGTCATGGTAGCCAGGTCCCCGCGAAGGGTGGTCGGGCGATCAGCCGACCCCGGGCCGGCCTACGCGACGCCGATGAGCTGGTCGAGGCGCGGCTGGTCGGCGGCCTCCAGCAGCTCGTGCAGGTGCGGGTTCTGCACTTCGACGGCCAAGGCCCGCGCCGCCTCCAGTGCGTCTGGGTCGCCGAGGTCGCGCTGATAGAGGTATGCGCGCACCGCGAACTCCCGCATCCCCCCGTGCTCAGCGAACGACGCGAGCTCGGTCGCCCAAGTGCCGACCATCGGGTGCCCCACCGCGACCCCGAGTGCGCATCGGGCCTCCATCACGTAGCCGCGGATCCATTGGTGGGTGTCGCGCTGGCGCAAGCACCGCGTGAGCGCGTCGTCCATCGACGCGATCCCCGCCTCGAGGTCGCCGCGCGCCGCCTGCAACAGGCCGATCCCTCGCACCGCGTACGCCTCCCAGCACGCGTCGTCGACCGAACACCCGAGGGTGAACGCGTGCTCGAATATCTCGGCGGCGCGGTCGGCCTGCCCCGTGCGCAGCCATACCTCCCCGAGGAGCGCCTCCGGCAGCGACAGGAACGCGGTCCAGCGTTCGGCGCGCGCGCGGTCGCGCGCGTCCGCCAGCGTCGCCTCCGCCCCCTCGACCTCATCGCACAACAGCTGGCCCCGTCCCTGGATGGTCGCGGCCCACGCGTGCTGGCGTACATCCCCGACACCGTCGGCGAGCGCGATCGCCGCATCGAACTCGGCGTCGGCGAGCTCGTGTTTCCCGACGTCGCCGAACACCGCCGCCCGAACCGACCGGATGCGAGAGAGCTCCGAGCTCGTCGTCATCCGCCAGCTCCTCGGCGCGCTGCAGCAACACCAGCCCGCGCGCGTAGTCCGCACGGAGCAGCTCGACGTAGCCGAGTTCGCGATGTGCCGCCGCCGACGTACGGCGGTCCCCGCTCGCGTCGGCCGCCGCGATCGCGCGGTGCAGCGCGGCGGAGCCGTCCTCGTCGCGGCCGTGCGCCGCGTGCACCAGCGCCGAACCCAGCGAGAATAGCATCGTCGCCTCGAGCCCCGGGTCGCCGGCCGCGGCATCGACCGCGGCGCGCAGCTCCTCGAGCCCGACGTCGAACGCGCCCGCGCCGAGCGCGGCCTCCCCCGACTCCAGGTGCGCCTCGGCCGCCGCGCGCGTGTCGCCCGGCGCGCGGGGCGGCGCCGACCCGATCCGTGCCGCGGCGTAGAGCGCCGGCGCGATGTCCTCCCCGAGCTCGACGCGGAACAGCTCCGCCGACGCGGTCAGCTGCTGCTGCACCGCGGACTCGTCGCCGGTCGCGGCGAAGGCGCGCACGAGCAACACGTGCGCGTCCTCGTCGAGCGGGTCCGCGCCGACCAATCGCGTGGCGAGCTCCACCGCCGAGCGCTCGTTGCCCGCCGCGAGCGCGCGGAGCGCCCCCTCGCGCAGGACCGCGCCGCCGATCGACTGGAGCCGTCGCCGTTCCCCAAGGAGCCACGCGGCGAACCCCGCGCTGGCCTCGACGCGGACACCCTCGAGCAGCTCCCGCCCGAGCCCGGGCAGCGCGACCGCGTCCGCCGAGGTGCCCGCCTGCAACACGCGCACGTCGATCGTGGTGTCGATCGGCAGCCGGAGCCCGACCGTCGCCCCGCTGCCCACCGTGTCGGGGCCCCCGAGCAACCGCCGGAGCTCCGACAGGTTCCATCGCAGTGCGTTGGCCGGGTCCTCGGCGTCGGGGAACAACAGGTCGGCGAGCTGCTGGCGCGTCGGCGGCTGCTGGCTGAGGGCCAGGTAGGCGAACAACGCCCACACCTTCTTGCCACGCGGGGCGGCGTAGACCACCCCGTCTCGCGTCACGAGGGGCGGACCGAGGAGCCGGGCCTCGATGGCCATGTCGCACATCCTGCGCCGCAACGGCCCGCACGGGCAAGGGCCTCACACGCACCGTCACACGGCCCGCACATACCCTGCCGGTGTCCGGGAAGCTCGGGTCCGGGAAACCGAAGGGGGAGACATCATGGGGACGTCCACGATCGACGAGCTCCGCGCACGCGTGCACGGTCTGGTGATCACGCCGGACGACGAGGGCTACGAGGAGGCCCGCGCCGTCTATAACGCGATGATCGACAAGCGGCCGGCGGCGATCGTGCGGGCCGCGAACGCCGGGGACGTGATGGCCGCGGTCGACCACGCCCGCGACAACGGGGTCGATCTCGCCGTGCGCGGCGGCGGCCACAGCGTGCCGGGGTTCGGCACGTGCGACGGCGGCGTCGTGATCGACCTCAGCGGCATGCGCGGCGTGCGCGTCGACCCCGCGGCGAGGACCGCGCGCGCCGAGGGCGGCGCGACGCTCAACGACTTCAACGCCGCGACCCACGCATTCGGGCTGGCCACGACCGGGGGGATCATCTCGACCACCGGCGTCGCCGGGCTGACGCTCGGCGGCGGGATCGGCTACCTCTCGCGAGGCTACGGCCTCTCGCTGGACAACCTGATCTCGGCCGACGTCGTCACCGCCGACGGGCGGTTCGTGGTCGCGAGCGACCGGGAGAACGAGGACCTGTTCTGGGCGCTCCGCGGCGGCGGCGGGAACTTCGGCGCGGTCACGGCGTTGGAGTTCCGGCTCCACCCGGTGGACATGATCTACGGCGGTCCGATGTTCTTCGAGCTCGAGGCCGCCGGCGACCTGTTGCGCTGGTACCGCGAGTACATCGCCGACGCGCCCGAGGCGTTCGGCGGGTTCCCCGCGTTCCAGATCGCACCGCCGTTGCCGTTCATCCCGGAGGAGCGCCACGGCGACACGTTCATCGCGTTCGTCGGGTGTTGGTCCGGGCCGATCGAGCAGGGCGAGGCGGCGCTGAAGCCCGTGCACGACGTCGCCCCGGTGGTCGCCGAGCACGTCGGACCGATGCCCTACCCCGCGCTCAACAGCGCCTTCGACGCGCTCGTCCCGCCGGGGCTCCAGCACTACTGGAAGGCCAACTTCGTCACCGAGCTGACCGATGACATCATCGACGCGCACCTGCAGCACGGACCGAATGTGCCGGTCGTCAACTCGACGACGCACATCTACCCGATCAACGGAGCGGTCCATCGGGTGGGATCGTCGGACACCGCGTTCGCACACCGCGAGGCGAACTTCGCAACCGTGATCGCTGGCATGTGGCCCGATCCGACGGACAACGAGAAGAACACGAAGTGGGTCAAGGACTACTACGCCGCGACCGCGCCCTTGTCGGAGTCGTCCGGGTACATCAACTTCATGGCCGACGACGACCAGAGCCGGATCAAGGAGAACTACGGCGTGAACTACGAGCGCCTGGTCGAGGTGAAGCGGGCGTGGGACCCCGACAACCTGTTCCACCTCAACCAGAACATCGCGCCCTGAAACCCGTCAATTCCGCGAGGCGAAGAGACTCGCGACGAGGATCAGGACGCCAGCGACCACGCACGCGATCCCGATCCACATCCACATATGCGAGCCGGTCATGAAGCTGCCTTTCAAGGTGCCGTACCCCTGGATCGTCCAGACGCCTCCGACGACGATCAGCAAGGCACCGACGATCAGACCGAGGGATCGCATAGACCCACCTTGCCACTGATCTCGGAACGGTGCGTGCATCCGAGCGGGTCGGGCGGCGAACCAAAAGAAGTGGGGGCCCCGGAGGGCCCCCACCTGTGGTTCGTGCGCGTTCGGGCCGGCGCGCCGGCCGGACGCCGCCTTACTCTTCGGCGCCGCCGCCCAGCATCCGCTCGGCCTGCTCGCGCGTGATCCCGACCAGCGC
The DNA here is from genome assembly GCA_963799625.1 of uncultured Actinomycetes bacterium. Lineage (GTDB taxonomy): Bacteria > Actinomycetota > UBA4738 > UBA4738 > HRBIN12 > AC-51. The sequence continues at coordinate 499,973 of CAWCXU010000002.1, forward strand.
CGGCTCGCCGCCCTCGCGGAACGGCTCGTCGAGCCCGGCGGCCGCATCGGCCAGCTCCTTCTGCCGCTGCAGCCAGTACTCCGGGATCGCCTCGGGCTTGATCCGCACCTGCGCGTTGCGGTACCGGTTCATCCCGGTGCCCGCCGGGATCAGCTTCCCGATGATCACGTTCTCCTTGAGACCGAGCAACGGGTCCGACCGGCCGCCGATCGCGGCGTCGGTCAGCACCTTCGTCGTCTCCTGGAACGACGCCGCCGACAGCCACGAATCCGTGGCCAGCGACGCCTTCGTGATCCCGAGCAGCACCGGCCGCGCCGACGCGGGCGTCGCACCCTCGTCGACCACCTCGCCGTTGCGGTCCTCGAACGCCCGCCGGTTGACCAGGTCTCCCGGCAGGAAGTCCGTGTCGCCCGGCTCGATGATGTGCACCTTGCGCAGCATCTGGCGCGCGATCAGCTCGATGTGCTTGTCGTGGATCGTGACGCCCTGCGAGCGATACACCAGCTGGACCTCGTCCACCAGGTGCTGCTGCAGCGCGAGCACGCCCTTCACACGCAGGATGTCGTGCGGGTTCACCGACCCCTCGGTCAGCTGCTGCCCGACCTCCACCTTGTCGCCGGTGGTCACGGTCAGCCGCGCCCGGAACGACACCGGGTACTCGACCATGTCGCCGGTCTCGTCGATCACGCGGATCCGACGCACGTGCTTCTCGTCGTCGTCCTCGACCAGGACCTCGCCGGCGATCTCCGTGATCTGCGCCTCGCCCTTGGGCTTGCGCGCCTCGAAGAGCTCCTGCACACGCGGCAGACCGTGGGTGATGTCCTCACCCGCGACCCCACCGGTGTGGAAGGTTCGCATCGTGAGCTGCGTGCCGGGCTCGCCGATCGACTGGGCGGCGATGATGCCGACCGCCTCGCCGATGTCGACCATCCGGCCCGAAGCCAACGAGCGGCCGTAGCACGCCGCGCACACGCCGACCTCGGCCTCGCAGGTCGTGACGGAGCGCACCCGAACCGTGAGCACGCCCGACTCGATCACCTTGAGGGCCAGCTCGTCGGACAGCTCGTCGCCGGCCTTCGCCACCGTCTTGCGGTCGACCTTCACGTCCTCGGCCAGCACCCGCCCGTACAGCGACGTGTCCACGTGCGAGTGCTTCACGACCGAGCCGTCGGGCCGCTCCACGTTCACGATGCACGGGACCGAGCGGTCGGTGCCGCAGTCCTCCTCGCGGATGATGACCTCCTGCGCGACGTCGACCAGACGCCGCGTGAGGTACCCCGAGTCGGCTGTCCGCAGCGCGGTGTCGGCCAACCCCTTGCGGGCGCCGTGTGTGGAGATGAAGTACTCCAGCACGGTGAGACCCTCGCGGAAGTTCGACTTGATCGGCCGCGGGATGATCTCGCCCTTCGGGTTGGCCACCAGCCCACGCATGCCGGCCACCTGGCGGATCTGCATCGCGTTCCCGCGAGCGCCCGAGTTGGCCATCATGTAGATCGGGTTGGTCGGCGTGAACTGCGCCTCCATCGCGCGCTGGACCTCGTCGGTCGCCTCGGTCCAGATCTCGATCAGCTCCTGACGACGCTCGTCGTCGGTGATGATCCCGCGCTTGAACTGCTGCTCCACCTTCGCGGCGCGCTTCTCGTGCTCGTCGAGGATCTGCGCCTTCTCGGCGGGCGTGGTGACGTCCTCGATGCCGATCGTCACGCCGGCACGCGTCGCGTAGTGGAAGCCCAGGTTCTTCAGGTTGTCCAACGTCTGCTCGACCGTCGCGCGGTCGTAGTTGTGCACGACCTCGTCGACGAGCCGGGCGATGTCGGCCTTGAGCACCTGCTGGTTGCGGAACGTGAAGTCATCGGGGAACGCGTTGTTGAAGACCACTCGGCCGATCGTGGTGCGGATCACCGGGGTGCGCCCGGCCCACTCCGCCGACTCGCCGTCGTAGCCCTCGGGCAGCATGTCGTCGCCGAGCGCCTTGCCGGTCAGCCGGATCTTCACCGGGTCGTGGAGCGGGAACCCGGCGTCGAGGGCCAGCAGCGCCTCCGCCTCGGACCCGAACGCCGGGATGGTCTCGCCGTCGCGGTCCTCGTTGACCGAGTAGGTCAGGTAGTAGAGGCCCAGCACCATGTCCTGGGTCGGCGTCGCGATCGGACGACCGTGCGCCGGCGACAGGATGTTGTTCGTCGACAGCATCAGGATCCGCGCCTCGGCCTGCGCCTCGGCCGACAGCGGCACGTGCACCGCCATCTGGTCCCCGTCGAAGTCGGCGTTGAACGCCGAGCACACGAGCGGGTGGATCTTGATCGCCTTGCCCTCCACCAGCACCGGCTCGAAGGCCTGGATGCCGAGGCGGTGCAGGGTCGGCGCGCGGTTCAGCATGACGGGGTGCTCGCGGATGACCTCCTCGAGCACGTCCCAGACCTGCGGACGCGCGCGCTCCACCATGCGCTTGGCGCTCTTGATGTTCTGCGCCAGCGCCTGGTCGACCAGCCGCTTCATCACGAAGGGCTTGAACAGCTCGAGCGCCATCTGCTTGGGCAGCCCGCACTGGTGCAGCCGGAGCTCCGGCCCGACCACGATCACGGAACGGCCCGAGTAGTCGACGCGCTTGCCGAGCAGGTTCTGGCGGAACCGGCCCTGCTTGCCCTTCAACATGTCGCTGATCGACTTCAGCGGCCGGTTGCCGGGGCCCGTGACCGGACGCCCGCGGCGGCCGTTGTCGAACAGCGCGTCGACGGCCTCCTGCAGCATCCGCTTCTCGTTGTTCACGATGATCTCGGGCGCCTGCAGGTCGAGCAGCCGCTTCAGCCGGTTGTTCCGGTTGATCACGCGGCGGTACAGGTCGTTCAGGTCGGACGTGGCGAACCGGCCGCCGTCGAGCTGCACCATCGGGCGCAGGTCGGGCGGGATCACCGGCACGGCGTCGAGCACCATGCCGGTCGGCAGCGAACGGCCCTCGGCGAAGTTCGCGACGACCTTCAGCCGCTTGATCGCCTTGAGCTTCTTCGTGCCCTTGCCGGTCTCGATGATCTCCCGGAGGTTGTTGGCCTCGGCGACCGTGTCCATGTCGACCAGCAGACGCTTGATCGACTCGGCGCCCATGCCGCCGTCGAAGTAGTCGGCGAAGCGCTCACGCAGGCTGCGGTAGACGTTGTCGTCGGCCACCAGCTGCTTCATCTTCAGGCTCTTGAAGGCGGCCAGGACGTCGTCGAGGTGCTGGGTGTCGCGGCCCGCCAACTCGTGGATCTTCTGGACGTCGCGCTCGGCCTCGCGCTTGGCGGCGCTCAGCTGGGCGCTCTTGGCCTTCTCCTCCTGCATCTCCCGCAGCCGGTCCTCGAGCTCGGCGAGACGCTTCTTGACGTCGTCGTCGCGCGAGGCCTCGATGTCGTTCTTCTCGGCCTCGATCTCCTTGGCGATGCCGGGCAGGTCCTTGTGCCGGCGCTCGTCGTCGATCCGCGTGACCACGTAGGCCGCGAAGTAGATGATCCGCTCGAGGTCCTTGGGCGCCAGGTCGAGCAGGTACCCCAGGCGCGACGGGACGCCCTTGAAGTACCAGATGTGGGTGACCGGGGCGGCGAGCTCGATGTGGCCCATCCGGTCGCGCCGGACCTTGGACCGCGTGATCTCGACGCCGCAGCGCTCGCAGATGATGCCCTTGAAGCGCACGCGCTTGTACTTGCCGCAGTGGCACTCCCAGTCGCGGGTCGGCCCGAAGATGCGCTCGCAGAACAGGCCGTCCTTCTCGGGCTTCAGGGTGCGGTAGTTGATGGTCTCCGGCTTCTTGACCTCGCCGTTCGACCACGCACGGATCTGATCCGCCGTGGCCAGGCCGATCCGGAGCTCATCGAAGTAGTTGACGTCCAACACTTACGCGGTCGCCTCCTCGGGTGTCGCGCTCTGCATACGGTTCAACGCTGCCGTGTTCCCGCTCAGTCGAAATCAGCCCCTGCCGGCTCGCGCCGGGACAGGTCGATCCCCAGCTCTTCGGCTGCGCGGAAGACGTCCTCGTCGGTCTCGCGGAGCTCGATCTCCTCGCCGGAGCTCGAGCGGACCTCCACGTTCAGACACAGGGACTGCATCTCCTTGATCAGCACCTTGAAGGACTCGGGGATGCCGGGCTCGGGGATGTTCTCGCCCTTGACGATGGCCTCGTAGACCTTCACGCGGCCGAGCACGTCGTCGGACTTGATCGTGAGCAGCTCCTGCAGCGCGTAGGCCGCGCCGTAGGCCTCGAGCGCCCAGACCTCCATCTCACCGAACCGCTGGCCGCCGAACTGGGCCTTCCCGCCCAGGGGCTGCTGGGTGATCATCGAGTACGGGCCGGTCGAACGGGCGTGGATCTTGTCGTCGACCAGGTGGAGCAGCTTCAGGATGTAGGACACGCCGACCGTGACCGGCTCCTCGTAGGGCTCGCCGGAGCGGCCGTCGAACAGCACCGTCTTGCCGACCGCGTCGACCATCTTGTTGCCGTCACGGTTGGGGTGGACCGACCGGATCGCCTCGAGGATCTCGCCCTCGCGCGCCCCGTCGAACACCGGCGTGGCCACGTGGGCCGGCCCCGGGTGGTCCTCGCCGTCCTTCTTGAATCCCCACAGGGCCGCGAGCCCGAGGTGGGCCTCGAGCACCTGCCCGAGGTTCATCCGGCTCGGCACACCCATCGGGTTCAGGATGATGTCGACCGGCGTGCCGTCCGCGAGGAACGGCATGTCCTCCTCGGACAGGATCGTCGAGATGACGCCCTTGTTGCCGTGGCGGCCGGCGAGCTTGTCGCCGTCGGAGATCTTGCGCTTCTGGGCCACGTAGACGCGGACCAGCTGGTTCACACCGGGCGGCAGCTCGTCGCCGTCGTCGCGGTTGAACACGCGCACGCCGATCACCTTGCCCTGCTCGCCGTGCGGCACCTTCAAGCGAGGTGTCACGGACCTCGCGCGCCTTCTCACCGAAGATCGCGCGGAGCAGGCGCTCCTCGGGCGTGAGCTCGGTCTCGCCCTTGGGGGTGACCTTGCCGACGAGGTAGTCGCCGGGGCTGACCTCGGCCCCGATCCGCACGATCCCGCGCTCGTCGAGGTCCTTCAGGATCTCCTCGGAGACGTTCGGGATGTCGCGGGTGATCTCCTCGGCGCCGAGCTTGGTGTCGCGCGCGTCGACCTCGTGCTCCTCGATGTGGATCGAGGTGAGCACGTCTTCCTTGACGAGCCGCTCGGACAGGATGATCGCGTCCTCGTAGTTGTGGCCCTCCCACGGCATGTAGGCGACCACCAGGTTCTTGCCGAGCGCCATCTCGCCCTCTTCGGTGGAGGGGCCGTCGGCGATGACCTGGCCCTTCTGGACCTTGTCGCCGGCGGTGACGATCGGCTTCTGGTGGACGTTCGTGCCCTGGTTGGAGCGGCGGAACTTGATCAGGTCGTAGGTGTGCAGCTGGCCCCGGGCGTCCTTGACCAGGATCTGGTCGGCCGAGACGTCGTCGACCACGCCGTTCTCCTCGGCCAGGATCACGTCGCCGGCGTCGACCGCGGCGCGGAACTCCACCCCGGTGCCGACGAGCGGCGCCTCGGAGCGGAGCAGCGGCACGGCCTGCTTCTGCATGTTCGCGCCCATCAGGGCCCGGTTCGCGTCGTCGTGCTCGAGGAACGGGATCAGCGCCGCGGCGACCGAGACGAGCTGCTTGGGCGAGACGTCCATGTAGTCGACGTCTCCGGGGGCGACCGAGTCGACCTCGCCGCCCTTGCGGCGCACCAGGATCGAGTCGCTCGTGAAGGCGCCGGTGGTCAGGTCGTACAGGGTGTTGGCCTGGGCGATGACGTGGCGGTCCTCCTCGTCGGCGGACAGGTAGTCGATCTTGCCCGTGACCTTGCCGGCCTCGACGCGCCGGTACGGGGTCTCGATGAACCCGAACTGGTTGATGCGCGCGAAGCTCGACAGCGACCCGATCAGGCCGATGTTCGGGCCCTCCGGGGTCTCGATCGGGCACATGCGGCCGTAGTGGCTCGGGTGCACGTCGCGGACCTCGAAGCCCGCCCGCTCACGGGACAGACCGCCGGGGCCGAGGGCGCTCAGGCGCCGCTTGTGGGTCAGGCCCGACAGCGTGTTGGTCTGGTCCATGAACTGCGACAGCTGCGAGGTGCCGAAGAACTCCTTGATCGACGCCACGACGGGGCGGATGTTGATCAGCGTCTGGGGCGTGATCGCCTCGACGTCCTGGGTGGTCATGCGCTCGCGGACGACGCGCTCCATGCGCGACAGGCCGATCCGGATCTGGTTCTGGATCAGCTCGCCGACGCTGCGCAGGCGCCGGTTGCCGAAGTGGTCGATGTCGTCGGGGTCATAGCCCTCGATCCCGTCGTGCAGGCTGACCACGTACAGGACGGTCTTGAGCAGGTCCTCGAACGTCAGCGTGCCCTTGTACTTGTGCGGGCCCGCCTGCTCGTCCTTGTTCGGCGTCGACATGACGCGGACCTTGAACTGCTCCCAGGCCTTCTTGTCGGGGTTGTCCAGCTCGCCGGCCTGCTTGTAGTGGGCCTTGAGCTGCTTCTGCAGCTCGCCCTCGGCGGCGCCGAGCTTCTTGTCGAGCTTGTGCCGCCCGACCTTGGCCAGGTCGTAGCGCTTGGGGTTGAAGAAGAGGTTCTCGAGCAGCGTCTTGGCGGACTCGGCCGTGGGCGGCTCGCCCGGACGGAGCTTGCGGTAGATGTCCTCGAGGGCCTCCTGCTGGGTCTCGACGTGGTCCTTCTCGAGGGTGGCCTGGATCGACCGGGCGTTGTTGGTCAGCTTGAGGATCTCGTCGCCGTCCCAGCCGAGCGCCTTGAGGAAGGTCGTCACGAACTGGCGGCGCTTGCGGTCGATCCGCACGCCGACGGTGTCCTTCTTGTCGACGTCGAACTCGAGCCACGCGCCGCGGCCCGGGATGATCTTGGCGATGTAGATGTCCTTGTCGGTGGTCTTGTCGGGCTCCTTGGAGAAGTAGACGCCCGGGGAACGCACCAACTGCGAGACCACGACACGCTCGGTGCCGTTGATGATGAAGGTGCCTCGCTCGGTCATCATGGGGAAGTCGCCCATGAAGACCTCTTGCTCCTTGATCTCGCCCGTCACCTTGTTGACGAAGGTGGCCTCGACGAAGAGGGGGCGCGAGAACGTGATGTCCTTGTCGCGGCACTCCTCTTCGGAGAACTTCTGGGCACGGAACTCGTGCTTGCCGAAGTAGAGCTGGAACTGTTCGGTGAAGTCCTCGATCGGGCTTACTTCGTCGAGGACCTCCTTGATGCCTTCGTTCAGGAGCTGATCGAACGACTCCTTCTGGATGGCGACCAGGTCGGGGAGGTCGAGGACCTCTTCGAGCTTGGCGAAACTGACACGGTGACGCAAAGGAACGAGCTGGTCAGGCAAGGCCTAGATCCCTCCCGGAAAGTCATGTGCGCACGGCGGAAGGCGCGAGTGGACGGCACGGCAAACGAGCAGTCTACGCACGGGCCCCAGGTTCGTCAACCGTGCGCGAACAGGCCCTTGGGGAGGGCTGGCGGGCAAGGTACGCCGTGGGGAGGGCCTCGTCAAGCGGCCGTAAGGCCGAATCGGGCCACGTCGAGGCGACCATAGGGTCAGGCGCGGCTCGGCCTAGTGCTTCGGCTTGACGACGATCTTGATGGCCTTGGAATGGCTCTTGCTTGCAGAGTGGTGGTGGGGGTGCATCCCGAATTCCTTCTTCGGGAGCTTCGCCTGGTACGTGCTCGGTGTTGTGCATCTTCTTCGTGAACTTGAGCTTGCCCTGGGCATTCGAGCGTGCTTGTTGTGCTTGAAGACGCCGTTCCTGAACCACTTGACCTTCCGGTTGGCGTAGCACTTCTTGTTCTTGGCGGTGACGTGGATCTTCCAGGTCACCTTGGTGCCCTTCGGTGACCTTGGTCTTGTTGACGGTCAGCTTCGTGTGGGTGGTGATGGTCGTGTTCGCAGCTCGCCGGCGCTGTGACCAGCAGTGATGCCATCAGCAGCGCGATGGTGACCTTGATGAAGAGCTTCATCCCCACTCCCCCGACCTCGTGACCAGCCCTCGGGTTGCCCCGAGCGTTTCGCCCAGGCTAGCGGTGGTTCCATCCACAGGCAAGGCGCCTGGCCGGGCCGCGGGTACCGTGACTCACCCGATGGAGAACGGCACACACAGACCGACGCGACGACGCAGGAGGCGCGTCTGGCCCTGGGTGCTCGGTGGCATCGGCGTCCTCCTCATCTTGGTGATCGCCGATCTGGCGTGGGCCGGCGTCCAGGCCGCGGACTCCTTCTCGCAGGCGCGCGACGACCTGCGCGACGGAGGGGCCGCGCTCGAGGCGGGTCAGCTCGACGAGGCCCAGAACCTGTTCGGCGCGGCGGGATCGGCCGGTCACGACGCCGTCTCCGCGCTCGGCCACCCCTCGATCGGACTGGTCGGGCTGGTGCCGGGGCTGAGCGAGAACGTCGACGCCCTGCGACGGTCCGCGAAAGCGATCGAGTTCGCGTCGGCGGGGGGGACCGCCTTCGCGCAGGCCGGCGCCGCGGCCGGTTGGGACGGCTCGACGATCCCGGGCTTCGCGCCCGGCGGCCACATCGACGCCTCGATCATCCAGGCCGCCGGTCCACAGCTGCAGGAGGCCGCGACCCAGCTCGGCATGGCGCGCGACGAGGTCGCGCCGATCGACCCCGCCTCGCTCGTCGGCCCGTTGCAGGATCCGATCGCGCAGGCGAAGACCGAGATCGACGATCGCGCGGAGCAAGCGGGGATCGCGGCCGGGTTGGCGAAGCTCCTCCCCTCCTTCTTGGGGGCGACGAGTCCGAAGAACTACCTGCTGGTCACGATGACTCCGTCGGATCCTCGCGCGGCGGGCGGGTATCCCGGGCGTCGCCGGCGTCCTGCATGTGGACGGGAAGCAGCTCTCGCTCTCGCACCTCGAGCCCACCTCGAAGATCCCCGGAGTGCCCCGTGTCTCCGGGCCGGCCGACGTCAAGAAGGCGTGGGGCTGGACCGGCATCGACCGGTTCTTCTGGGACACGGCCTACACGCCCGACTTCCCGACGGCGGCGGGCTTCATGAAGCGGATCTGGGAGGCGGGCGGCGGCGAGCACGTCGACGGGGTGATCGCCGGCGACCCCGCGATGATGGCCGGCTTCCTCGGGGTCGTCGGGTCGGTCACGACGCCCGCTTGGCCGGAGACCATCGACGCGAACAACGTGCAACGGATCGCCGGCGCCGACGTGTACCGGACGCTGGACAACAACGAGTCGGACCGGTGGCAGGTGGGGATCGGTGAGGCCCTGTGGGCCGCGGTGCTCACACGGCCCTGGCCGATGAGCCCGATGGCGTCCGCGGTCGCCCGGGGAGCCACCGACGGTCACCTCAAGGTATGGAGCGCCGATCCGGCGGACGAGACGCTCCTGACGTCGCTCGGCGTCGCCGGCAACTTCACGCCGCCCGCCGATGGTTCCGCCGAGGTGCGCCTGAACGGCTACTCGCCGAACCGCGTCGGCTTCTTCATCGACAAGCAGGTGACGATGCAGCAGGGCACCGACGCCGAAGGCCGACCGACGACGACCGTGTCGGTGAAGCTCACCAACCACGCACCGACCTCCCCACCGAGCGTTCTGCTCGGACTCACGAAGCGCGGCCTCGAAGGCCCGTTCGGCACCTTCGGCACGGACATCCTCGTGTACGTGCCGCTCGATGCGCAGGTGACTGAGGTATCGATGAACGGTCACCGCAGGTCCCCCTTCCGATGGCAGGAGTTCGGCGCGAGGGGGGTGCGGCTATCGACGGTCGTGCGGCCGGGCGATTCGAGAACGATGACCGTTACGTATCGGCTCGGCGACTGAGCGGATCAGCATGCCGTGCCCGGGTCGTCCCCGGCCGGCGGCGAGAACAGGGCGCCGAGATCCGACACGAACTTGGTCCATTCGAGCAGCGTGTTCTCTCGATCGCCGGCGTCTCGCCACCAATGCGCTGCGTCGTAAGGCTCCCGGGAGGCGACCGTCGTGACGGACGACCCGTCGCCGAGAGCCTGGCCGAAGAGGAAGCCCGCCCGGCGTGTGTGATATGGCGAGGTTGCGACCTCGATCGAGGACCATCCGCACCGCTCGGCGTACGCGGCGATCGTGCCCGCCTCCGCTGCGGTGCTGTCCTCCGCAGGCACGATGCGGATGTCGCTGGCTGAGATGCC
>CAWCXU010000003.1:0-591218 GCA_963799625.1 uncultured Actinomycetes bacterium
ATCTGGTTCGCCACCTCGTTCGTGCGAGGGGCGTCGAACGCGAGCACGTTGATCGACGGCTTCGACAGCGTCCGTTCCGCGATCGATCCGGATCCGAGCAGCCGGACCTCGGGGTAGACGCCGTCTCGGACTCGGAACTCCTCCTCGGTGACGTCGATCCCTTCCCACGCGAACGTGGACAGGCCCTCGACCGCGACCTCGCCGTCGTCGGTGTGCAGCGACGCGATCATCCGCGCCAGCGCGATGATCGCGTCCGGGAGTGGACCGCCGAACGCGCCCGAGTGGACCGCCTGGGGCAAGACGTCGACGCGGACGCGGAGCGCCGTCGCGCCGCGGACGCTCGTGGTGATCGTCGGCACGCCCGTGCGGACGTTCCCGCTGTCGGCGACGACCGCGACGTCGGCCCGCAGGAGGTCGGCGTGCCCGTGGACGAGGTCGGGCAGGTGCTCGGTCGAACACTCCTCCTCGCCCTCGACGACGACCTTGATCGTGACGGGCGGGTCACCGTCGGCCAGGAGCGCCCGGATCGCGGCGGCGTGGATCGCGATCCCGCACTTGTCGTCGGAGCTCCCGCGCCCGAAGAGGCGGTCGCCGGCGATCGTGGGCTCGAAAGGCGGGTGGTCCCAGTCGGCGGCGTCGGCGGCTGGCTGCACGTCGTGGTGCGCGTACAGCAGGACCGTCGGCGCCCCGGCAGGTCCGGGCCGCTGGCCGAAGACCGCGGGGTGCCCGCCGTCGAGCTCGAGGAGCCGGACGTCGGTGAGGCCGGCGTCCCGCAGGATCGTCGCGGTCGCCTCCGCGCTCGCGCGCACGTGCGCGGGGTCGTAGCCCGCGTAGCCGATCGAGGGGATCGCGACGAGCCTGGTGAGCTCCTCGACGATCCGCGGCCGGTCGCCGGCGATCCGTTCGCTGAGGTCGTCCATGGCGCCGGAGGCTACCGCGCCGCGCGCGTCGGTTACGGGTACAGCCGGTCGATGCGCCAGCCGGTGCCCTCGCGCGTGTAGCGGAAGCGGTCGTGCAGCCGGAACGGCCGGCCCTGCCAGCACTCGACCTCGTCGGGGACGAGCAGGTACCCACCCCAGTGCGGCGGCCTGGGGACGTCGCCGTCGGCGAACCGGCTGCGCGCCTCCTCCACACGTCGCTCCAGCGTCGCGCGGTCGTCGAGCGGTCGGCTCTGGTCGCTCGCCCACGCGCCGAGCTGCGCGTCGCGCGGGCGCGTCGCGAAGTACGCGTCGGACCGGCCGGCGTCGAGCGGCTCGATCCTCCCCCGGACCGAGATCTGCCGGTCGAGCTCTCGCCAGAAGACGGTGAACGCCGCGCGCGCGTTCTCGGACAGATCGCGGGCCTTTCGACTCTCGAGGTTGGTGAAGAACGTGAAGCCGCCGGGGGTGATCTCGCGCAGGAGCACGTGGCGCACGGTGGGCGCGCCGTCGGCGCCGGCGGTCGCGAGGGCGATCGCGTTTGCAAGCACCACGCCTGCGGTCTCGGCTTCGGCGAGCCATGCCCGGCATTGCGCGAGCGGGTCGGGGTCAAGGTCGGCGCGATCCAGGGCCGGATGCTCGTGATCGGCCGACGGGCCCTGCGTCATCTCGGCATCGTACGGGTCACGAGCCGGCGTGCTCGCCCGGTGTGCCCCCGGCAGGACTCGAACCTGCGCTTCCGGCTCCGGAGGCCGGCACTCTATCCACTGAGCTACGGGGGCGAGCCGGGGGAGTCTAGCAATCGACCCCTCCGCGACTGCCCGTATGCTCACGAGCATGCCGCGCATCCTGCTCGTCGACGACGACCCCGCGATCCTCAGGCTGCTCGACGTGAACTTCCGGATGGAGGGCTTCGACGTCGATGCGGCATCACACGGGGAAGACGCGCTCGCGGTCGTCGCGCAGACGACCCCCGACGTCATCGTCCTGGACCTGATGCTCCCGGGGATGGACGGCCTCGAGATCCTGCAGCGGCTGCGCGCCGACCCGGCGACCGCCGAGGTGCCGGTGATCTTCCTCACGGCTCGGGGGCGCGATGACGCCGCGGCCGGTGAGGCCGAGCGCTACGTCCAGAAGCCGTTCGACACGGTCGACCTCGTGGCGACCGTGCGCTCGCTGCTCGAGGGCGGCCCGGGGTGATCGAAGACCAGCTGCGCGCGTGGCTCGGCGACGGGCTGCGAACCGCAGCGCCGGAGCTCGGACTCGACGGCGACCTGCCCGAGCCGGAGCTCCAGGAGCCTCGGCAGAAGGACCACGGCGACTTCGCGACGAACGTGGCGCTGGCCCTGGCCAAGCGCGCCGGCGTGCCGCCGCGCAAGGTGGCCGAGGCGTTGGTGGCCGTCCTCGCGCCGGCGCCGTTCGTCGAGAAGGTCGAGGTCGCCGGGCCGGGGTTCATCAACGTATGGACGACCGACGATTGGCTGCTCGACACGGTGCGGACCATCGCCGCCGAGGGCGCGCGGTTCGGCCACGCGCCAGCCACCGGCGAGCGCATCCAGGTGGAGTTCGTGAGCGCGAACCCGACGGGCCCGTTGCACGTCGGCCACGCGCGCAACGCCGTCCTCGGCGACGCGATCGCGCGCCTGCTCGAGGCCGCGGGCCACACCGTGGAGCGCGAGTACTACTTCAACGACGCCGGCGGGCAGATGGACCGGTTCGGCGCCTCGGTCGAGGCGCGCTACCTCCAGGCGCTCGGCCGCGACGCCGAGGTGCCCGAGGACGGTTACCACGGCGAGTACGTCGCGGCCTACGCCGCCGACATCGTGCGCGAGCAGGGCGACGCGCTCGCCGATCTGCCGCCCGAGGATCGGTTCGTGCGCTTGCGCACCGAGGGGGCGCGGCGTGCGATGGACGGGATCCGTGAGACCCTCGCGCGGTTCGGCGTGGCGTTCGACACCTTCGTGTCCGAGGCGACGCTCGAAGAGCGCGGCGAGATCGGCGAGGCGATCGATCGCCTCTTCGCCGCGGGGAAGGTCTACGAGGCCGACGGCGCGACGTGGTTCCGCTCCACCGACTTCGGCGACGACAAGGACCGCATCCTGGTCCGCTCGAACGGACGGCACACCTACTTCGGTGCGGACTGCGCCTACCTGATCGACAAGTTCCGTCGCGGGTTCGACCACCTGGTCTACGTGTGGGGCGCCGACCACCACGGCGACGTCGTCCGGGTGAAGGGCGCCGCGGACGCCCTCGGGTTCGACCCGAACCGGGTCGAGCTGATGATCTACCAGTTCGTGGCGTTCCAGCGCGGCGGCGAGCCGCTGCAGATGAGCAAGCGGGCGGGCACGTTCGTGTCGCTGGACGAGCTGCTCGACGAGGTCGGCGCCGACGCCGCGCGGTTCCACCTGTTGCTGTTCTCCAACGATCACTCGATGCGGTTCGACATCGAGGAGGTCGCGCAGCGGTCGATGGAGAACCCCGTCTACTACGTGCAGTACGGGCACGCGCGGATCGCCTCGATCGTGCGGAAGGCCGCCGATGCGGGGATCGAACTGCGTCCGCTCGATACGGTGGATCTCTCCCTCCTCGGACAGGACGCCGAGCTCGAGCTCCTGCGGGCGCTCGCCGACGTGCCGGAGGTCCTCGCGCGCGCCGCAGAGCTCCGAGCGCCGCACCGCGTCGCGCACGCCGCGCAGGACATTGCCGCGCGGTTCCATCGCTTCTACACCGAGTGCCGCGTGGTGAGCGAGGACGTGGAGCTCACGCAGGCGCGGCTGTGGGTGTGCCGCGCGACGCAACAGGTGCTCGCGAACCTGCTCGCGCTGCTGGGGGTGTCGGCGCCCGAGCGGATGGACCGCGACGATGCCTGATCCCTGGCCGCGGTCGGCGCGCTGGACCTCTACGGGCCTGGAGGTCGGCGGCCTCGCGGCCGCCGACCTCGCGGAGCGCTTCGGCACGCCCGTCCTCGTCTTCGACGAGGACGACCTCCGCGACCGGATGCGGGCGCTCGCGGCCGAGTTCCCGCGGGTCGCCTACGCGGTGAAGGCGATGACGTGCGGCGCCGTGATCCGGGCCGCCCTCGAGGAGCGGCTCGATCTGCTCTGTGCGTCCGCGGGAGAGGTGCGTACGTGTCTGCGCGCCGGCGCGCCCGCATCACGCGTGCTCCTGCACGGGAACGCCAAGACCGACGAAGAGCTCGGGCTCGCGGTGGACGAACGGCTCGGCGCCGTGATCGTCGACGACGACGAGGAGCTCAACCGGCTCGCCGCCCTTGCGCGTGTCGCGGGCGTATCGCAGTCGATCCTGCTGCGGGTGACACCCGACGTGGCGGTCGCCACGCATGAGGCGATCGCGACGGGACACGCCGCCTCGAAGTTCGGCGTGCCGCTCGCCGCGGCTCCCGCGGTCGCGCGCCGAGCGGCGGCGACGGCCGGTGTCCGGCTGCTCGGGCTGCACGCGCACGCCGGCTCCCAGGTGCTCGACGCCGACGCGCACGTGCGTGTGGTGCGCGCGTTGCTCGCCGTCGCGGCCGAAGCCGACGTCGAGCCCGCCGTCCTCGACGTCGGCGGCGGCTTCGGGGTGACCTACACCGACGAGCCGCCGACGGATCTCGCTGCGATCGCCGCGGCCCTCCGCGCGGAGCTCGATGCACGCGGCGTCAGCGCGGCGATCCAGGTCGAACCCGGCCGCGCGATCGTGGCGAACCCGGGTGTCACCCTCTACCGCGTCCTCGCGAAGAAGCGAGCGGGCGGCCACACCCTCGTCGCGGTCGACGGCGGGATGTCGGACAACCTGCGCCCGGCGCTGTACGACGCGCACCACGCGGTCGCCGCGGTGCGGCCTGCCACCGGGCCGGTCGAGCGTGTCACCGTCGTCGGGCGCCACTGCGAATCGGGGGACGTCGTGGCCCACGACGTCGAGCTCCCGGCGGATCTCGTGCGGGGGGACCTCGTGGTGGTGGCGGCGACGGGCGCCTACACCTACCCGCTGTCGTCGGCGTACAACCGCTTCGGGCGCCCGGCCGTGGTGGGCGTCCGCCGCTCGGCGGCGACCGAGTGGATCCGACGCGAGACCAGCGAGGACATGGACCGGCTCGACGTCATACTTGGGTCGCCGTGGGACGCCGGGAGCGCACCCATCGCGGAAGGAGGCGCACGGACGTGACGGAACGCGTGATCCGCGTCGGGATGCTGGGATGCGGCACGGTCGGATCGGCCGTGGCGCGGACCCTGTCCTCCTATGGCGACGACATCGCGCGCCGCGCGGGCGTGCGCGTCGAGATCACGCGGGTGGCCGTTCGCGACCTCGCCCGGGGCCGTGACGTCCCGCTGGCCACCCAGGTGTTCACCGCCGACGCCGCCTCGATCGTGGACGATCCCGACATCGATGTGGTCCTCGAGCTCCTCGGCGGGCTCGAGCCCGCGCGCCAGCTCGTCGAGCGCGCCCTCGCGGCCGGTAAGCCCGTGGTGACCGGGAACAAGGAGCTGATCGCCGCCGCCGGTGCCGCGCTCGAGGCCGCCGCGCACGCGGGGGCCGCAGACCTCGCCTACGAGGCCGCCGTCGCCGGCGGGATCCCGCTGATCCGCCCGTTGCGCGAGTCGCTCGCGGGCGACCGGGTGACGCGCATCCTCGGTGTGGTGAACGGCACGACGAACTT
Source organism: uncultured Actinomycetes bacterium (assembly GCA_963799625.1). Classification (GTDB taxonomy): domain Bacteria; phylum Actinomycetota; class UBA4738; order UBA4738; family HRBIN12; genus AC-51. The sequence continues at coordinate 5,575 of CAWCXU010000003.1, forward strand.
CATCCTGACGCAGATGTCCGAGCACGGTTCGGGGTTCGAGGAGGCGCTCGCCGAGGCCCAGCGGCTCGGCTACGCCGAGGCCGACCCCACCGCCGACGTCGAGGGGTTCGACGCCGCGGCCAAGTGCGCGATCTTGGCCTCGATCGCGTTCGACACGCGGGTCACCGACGCCGACGTCTACCGCGAGGGCATCACGCGGCTCACGGCGCGGGACATCGCCGACGCCGCGCGCCTTGGCTACGTCGTCAAGCTTCTCGCGATCGCCGAGCTCGACGAGGACGACGTCTCGGTGCGCGTCCACCCGGCGATGGTGCCGGCGTCGCACCCGCTCGCGAACGTCCGCGACGCGTACAACGCGGTGTTCATCGAGGCGGACAAGGCGGGGCAGCTGATGTTCTACGGACGCGGCGCCGGTGGCGATCCCACCGGCACGTCGGTGATCGGCGACCTCATCAGGGTGGCTCGGCATCTCACGTACGGCGGCCGGATGCAGGGCGCGGACGGCACCGGTCTCGGCCGGCGGATCCGTCCGATGGACGACACGCACGGCCAGTACTACCTGAACCTCCACGTCGAAGATCGCCCGGGCGTGCTCGCCGAGATCGCCGAGGTGTTCGGTCGCAACGGCGTGTCGATCGAGCGCGTCTGGCAGGAGGGGTTCGGCGAGGACGCCGCCCTCGTGTTCATCACCCACCGCGCGCAGGAGGGCCCGTTCCAGAAGACCGTGCAGGAGCTCCGCGAGCGCGATGCGGTCCGCGCCGTCGTGAGCCTGCTCCGCGTGGAGGGCGAGGAGTGAACGCGGGCGCCGACATGCGTACGCGCGGCGCGCACCAGTGGCGCGGGCTGATCGAGGAGTACCGCGACCGCCTGCCGGTGAGCGACGACACGCCGGTGATCACGCTTCGCGAGGGCGGCACCCCGTTGGTGCGGAGCGACGGCCTGTCGGTCCACACCGATGCCGAGGTCTGGCTGAAGTACGAGGGTTCGAATCCCACCGGGTCGTTCAAGGACCGTGGCATGACGCTCGCGATCTCGAAGGCAGCGGAGGAGGGTGCGCAGGCGGTGGTGTGCGCCTCCACCGGCAACACGTCGGCGTCGGCCGCCGCCTACGCGGCGAAGGCCGGGCTCACGTGCGCGGTCCTGGTGCCCAAGGGCAAGATCGCGATGGGCAAGATGGCGGCGACCCTCGTGCACGGCGCCCGGATGCTCGAGGTCGAGGGCAACTTCGACGCATCGCTCGACCTTGCGCGCGACCTCGCCGAGCGGTACCCGGTCACGTTGGTCAACAGCGTGAACCCCTTCCGGCTGCAGGGGCAGAAGACGGCCGCGTTCGAGATCTGCGACTTCCTCGGGCGGGCGCCCGACATCCATTGCGTGCCGGTCGGCAACGCCGGCAACATCTCGAGCCACTGGATCGGTTACTCGGAGTACCTCGAGGCCGGTCTGATCTCCGAGCCGCCGCAGCTGTTCGGCTACCAGGCGGCCGGGGCCGCGCCGCTCGTCCACGGCGAACCCGTCGCGGATCCCCAGACGATCGCGACCGCGATCCGGATCGGCAACCCGGCGTCGTGGGACCTCGCGCTCGAGGCGGCGCGCGGCTCCGAGGGCGGCATCTGGTCGGTCACCGACCGGCAGATCCTCGCCGCGTACCGGCTCGTCGCCCGCGAGGGTCTGTTCGCCGAGCCGGCGAGCGCGGCGAGCGTCGCCGGTCTCCTACAGGCGCACGAGGAAGGGCGCATCCCGGCGGGCGCGACCGTCGTGTGCATCTTGACGGGCCACGGCCTCAAGGACACCGAGTGGGCGATCGCGGGCGCCGCACACCCGGTGAGCGTGCCCGCCGATGCCGCGGTCGTCGCCGAGGAACTCGGGCTGGGCGACAGCGCGCGATAGGCTCCGGCACCATGCGCGTCACCGCGTCGGTTCCGGCCACATCGGCGAACCTCGGGCCCGGGTTCGACTCGTTCGGCCTCGCCTTGTCGATCCGCAACGTCGCCACCGCCGACACGAGCGCCACACCCGGCGTCTCCTGGGAGGGCGAAGGGTCCGACGACCTCCCGACCGACGGCAGCGACCTGCTCTCGCGCACGATGGCGGCCGTTGCCGACCGGATGGGCGAGCGGCTCCCGCCGTTCGCGCTCCACGGCGTGAACGCGATCCCCTTAGCGCGTGGGCTTGGATCGTCGTCGGCCGCGATCGTGCTCGGCGTCGTCCTGGCCTCATCCGTGCTCGATCTCGGGCTCGAGGGAGAGCCCGACTCTGTCTTCGCACTCGCGGCGGAGCTCGAGGGTCACCCGGACAACGTCGCGCCCGCGATCCACGGGGGGTTCACCGTGGCGTTGCCCGACGGTCAGGTCCGTCGGTTCGCGCCGCACCCCGACCTGCGATCGGTCACGCTGATCGTCCCGTCCGCGCAGCTGCTGACCGCCGACGCACGCGCGGCGCTCCCTGACGTGGTGCCGCTCGCCGATGCGGTGTTCAACCTGGCGCACGCCGCCCTGCTCGTCGAGGCCTTGACGCGAGCGCCCGAGCTGTTGCCGGTCGCGTTGCGTGACCGGATCCATCAGGACACGCGGCTCGCCCTCGTGCCGGAGGTCCGGGAGATCTTCGACGAACTGCAGCGTGAGGGGGTGGCGGTGTGCGTGTCGGGCGCGGGACCGTCGCTGCTCGTGCTCGGGCCGATCGCGACCGACGACTCGTTCGACGGGGCTCGGATCATCCAGGCCCAGGTGAGCGACGAGGGCTTCACGATCGATGCCTGAGCTCGTCGGGAAGACGGCCTTGATCACCGGCGGTACCACCGGGCTCGGCCGCGCGATGGCGGAGCGCTTCCTCGACGAGGGCGCGTCGGTGGTGATCACCGGTCGCGACGCCCGGCTCGGCGCCGAGGCCGAGACGGCGCTCGCTCGCGGCGCCATCCGGTTCCTACGCGCCGACGCGGGCGAGCCCGACCAGGCACGCGCGAGCGTCGACGAGACGGTGAGGCTGTTCGGCGGGCTCGACATCCTCGTGAACAACGCGGGGATCGGTGTGCAGGCGGGGCTGCTCGACACGCCGCTGGACGCCTACGACCGCGTGATGGACGTGAACGTCCGGGGCGCCTTCGTCTACGCGCAAGCCGCGTTCCCACACCTGGAGACGCGCGGGGGCGTGATGCTGCACGTCGCCTCGGACGCCGGCGTGCTGGGTGAGGAGGACATCGGGATCTATTCGGTGTCGAAGGCTGCCCTGATCATGTTGTCGAACATGCTCGCGATCGAGGGCGGCCGCCGGGGCGTCCGCTCCAACGCGATCTGCCCGGGCGATACCGCGCCGGGCATGCGCCACATGGGCCCGCCCGGCCGGGACCGCCCCGAGGACGACCCGGCGACCTGGATCGTGCCGCCGCTCGGCCGGGTGGGTGAGGCCTTCGACGTCGCCGACGCGGCGGTGTTCCTGTGCTCGGACCGCGCGCGCTTCGTGAACGGTGTTGCCCTGCTCGTCGACGGCGGGATGCGCGCCGGGATGCGCACCGGGCGGGACCCCGGACCGTAGACTCGATCCGGATGGTCACGATCGCCCACATCTCGGATCCGCACCTCGGTTCGCCTTACTTCGTCCCCAACCTGATGAACCGGGTGATCGTGGAGCTGAACGAGCTGGCGCCCGACGCGGTGGTGGTGTCCGGCGATCTCACGACCGAGGGGTTCCGCCCGGAGTACAAGGCCTGGCTCGCCTACGCGGAGCGGATCGACGCGCCGCTGCTGACCGTGCCGGGCAACCATGACTCGCGCAACGTCGGCTACGTCCATTTCGAGGATCTGATCGGGCCGCGGATGTGGAGCACCGACGTCGCCGGGGTGCGGATCGTCGGCGTCGACTCGAGCGAGCCCGATCTCAACGAGGGGAAGGTCGGCCGTGTCCACTATCCGTGGATCAAGCAGGAGTTCCGGGCCGCCTCGACGCTCAACATCTTCGTCCTGCACCACCACCTGCTCCCGATCCCCGGGACCGGGCGCGAGCGCTCGACCGTGGGCGACGCCGGCGACCTGCTCGAGGTCCTGATCCATGCCGGGGTCGACGTGGTGCTGTCGGGACACAAGCACGTGCCGTACGTCTGGCGGCTCGAGGATCTCTACGTCGCCAATGCCGGCACGGTGTCGTCGATGCGCGTGCGCGGCCATGGCAAGCCGTGCTACAACGTGCTCGAGTTCGACGGCGCCGAGGTCCGGATCGTGCGTCGCTTCCCGTTCGACGCCGAACCGCACCTGCTCGCGGCGTTCGTCCCGGCGGGCGAGCGGCACCCGCGCGAAGAGCCGTTCGAGCACGCGTCCGCAGACCACGCCTGACCCCGAGAAGCGGTCCGAGGAGGTCCCACCGCGATGCGCACCCTCGCGCTCGTCGACGGCGAGCACTACCCGCCGGTCACGCGATGGGGGATCGAGGTCGCCCGCGCCCGAGGCTACGACGTGATCGCCGCCGTGTTCGTCGGCGGGATCGAGAAGCTCTCCGACGAGCACCTCCCGGATCTGGGCGTGCCGCTCCGCGGCGCGGGCGAGGACCGTACGGCGGCCGTCGCGGCCGCGATCGACGAGCTCGCCCCCGACCTGGTGCTGGACCTCTCGGACGAGCCCGTGCTCGGGTATCGCGAGCGGATGGCCGTTGCCGCCGAGGCGCTCGCGCGCGGCGTGCCCTACGTGGGTCCGGACTTCCGGCTCGACCCGCCGGAGCGGCTCGCGCCCCCGCCGGGGACCCCGACCCTCGCGGTCTTCGGCACCGGCAAGCGGACCGGCAAGACCGCCGTCGCCGGCGAGGTGGCGCGGGTCGCGGCGCGCCGCGGCCTCGCGCCGGTGGTGGTCGCGATGGGTCGCGGCGGTCCGCCGGAACCCCAGGTGGCGGAGGCCGGCAGCGTGACGCTCGAGCTGCTCCTCGAGCTCGTCCGGTCGGGCGAGCATGCCGCCTCCGACTACCTGGAGGATGCGCTCACGACCGGCGTCACGACGATCGGCGCCCGCCGGGCGGGGGGCGGCCTCGCGGGCGCGCCCTTCGCCAGCAACGTCCCCGAAGCGCTGCTGCTTGCCGCCGATCGCGACCCCGGGGTCGCGATCCTCGAGGGCAGCGGTGCCTCGCTGCCACCGATCGCCTGGGACGCAGGCGTCATCGTCGTGCCGGCGACCTGCCCGGTGGAGTACGTCCGCGGCTACCTGGGTCCGTACCGCCTCTTGCGGGCGGATCTTGCCCTGGTTACCATGGCTGGCGGACCGGCTCTCGGAACGGAGAACGGCTCCCACCTCGTCGCGCATCTCCAGGGTTCCCTCGGTGATGCTCGGGTCGTGGTCACCGATTTCCGGCCGACGCCGCTCGCAGACGTCGCCGGGCGCCGAGCCTTCTTCGCCACCACCGCGCCGCCCGCCGTGGCCGAGCGCCAGGTCGAACATCTGCGCAACGAGCACGGCGCCGAGATCGTTGGCTGGTCGTCTCGGCTCGGTGACCGCGCCGGATTGGCGAAGGACCTGGATGCAGCCGGAGAACATGAGGTGCTCTTGACCGAACTCAAAGCGGCCGCTGTTGACGTGGCGAGCATGCGCGCGGTGACGCGCGGCGCCGAGGTCGTCTTCGTCGACAACAGGCCTCTTCCGATGGACGGCCGGGACCTGGAGGCGGCGTTCGTCCAGGTGCTCGACCTCGCGATCGCCCGCGCGACCGACCGCACCGCCGGGAGGTCGGCGCGATGACCGAGCGGACGACGCGGACGAGGCAGATCCTGATCTCCGATCGCGAGACCGGGCTTCCGTTCTCCAAGGGCCTGCTCGCCTCGCAGATCATGGTCACCGGGTTGTCGCCCTACCGCGCCTATCAGGTGGCCGAGGAGGTCGAACTGCGACTGACGGAGGGGAGACGCGCCTCGATCGACTCGACCGAGCTCGCGCGGATCACCGAGGAGGTGATCCGCGACGTCGCCGGCGATCGCTACGCCACCAACTACGTCCGCTGGCAACGCGTCGAGCATCTCGACGTGCCGGTGGTGATCTTGATCGGTGGTGCGACCGGCGTCGGGAAATCGACGATCGCGACCCAGCTGGCTGCGCGGCTCGGGATCGTGCGGGTCGTCGCGACCGACGCGATCCGCGAGGTGATGCGGGCGATGCTCTCGCCGGAGCTGATGCCGACGCTGCACGTGTCGTCCTTCCAGGCCGACCGCGCGATGCGGGAGCCCGCGACGAGGGCCGCGGACGCGCTCGTGATGGGGTTCCGGGAGCAGACGGCGGCGGTTTCGGTCGGGATCGACGCGCTGATCGAGCGGGCGGCGGCCGAAGGCACGAGCATCGTGATCGAGGGTGCGCACGTCGTCCCGGGTTTCTTCGACGCCGACAAGCACGGCGACGCGATCCTCGCGGTACCATTCATCATCGGGATCGACGACGAAGAGCGGCACCGCTCGCACTTCGCCGCACGTGAAGACGCGATCGCCTCCCGCCCCGCCACCCGCTACATGGAGGGGTTCGACGGCATCCGGACGCTGCAGGGATACGTGAAGAGCCAAGCCCTCGCGCACGGCGTCCCCGTGATCCCGAACCACAGCTTCGACCAGACGATCGCCACGGTGATCGACCTGGTGATGGACAAGGCGACGTCGCAGGCGGCCGAGGTCTCGGTCGAGCTGGCGGCGAGCGCATCCACCACGACGACGACACCGCCGGCCCCCAAGGAAGGACGTTCCGCATGAAACTGTTCCTCGACACCGCGAGCCTTGAGGAGATCCGTACCATCAACGCCTGGGGGGTGCTGGGCGGCGTCACCACGAATCCGAGCCTGCTCGCCCGGGAGGGGTCCTCGCCGGACGCCGTGTGGAAGGAGATCCTGGCCGAGGTCGAGGGCGACGTCTCCCTGGAGGTGACCGCCTTGGACGCCGAGGGGATGGTCGAGCAGGGCCGTCGGCTCGCGGAGATGGGCCCGAACGCAGTCGTCAAGGTGCCGATGACCCCGGCGGGGCTGGAAGCAGCCACGGAACTGAGACGGGACGGCACCCGCACGAACGTCACCCTCGTGTTCTCTGCGGCACAGGCGATCTTGGCTGCCGAGGCCGGCGCCTACTGCGTGTCGCCCTTCCTCGGTCGATTGGACGACGCCGGCGCCGACGGTATGGAGGTGTTACGGAGCATCTGCGACCTCTATGCTGTACAGGGCTACGACACCAAGGTGCTCGCAGCCTCGCTCCGGCACCCGATGCATGTCGTCGAGTCTGCCCTCGCCGGCGCCGATATCGCCACCATGCCGTTCGATGTCTTCACGAAACTCGTGAAGCACCCGATGACCGATCTCGGCTTGGAACGTTTCCTCGCCGATTGGCGAACGCTCCATACCGAGCTCGAAGGAGAGGCCTCCACCTGATGGACACCACGATGGACCGGGATACCCTCGGCGGAAAGCTGCTGCCCGAGCTGCAGCAGATCGCCCAGACGATGGGCGTCGAGGGAGCCCAGAAGCTCCGCAAAGCCGGCCTGATCGATGCGATCGTCGCCGCTGGCTCCAACGGCGGGGGCGAGAAGCCCGCTCGTGCCAGGCGCACCACGAAGCCCGCCGACGACGAAGCCACGCCAGCGAGTGCAGAGGAGGCGCCGGCAGCCGAGGCCGCCGCCTCGGAGTCCACCGCCGACGACGCCGAGCGTTCCCCCCGACCGCGGGACCGCGGCGACCGCCCGATCGGTGAGCGCGGTGACCAGGACCGCGGCGACGCGGACCGAGGCAACACGGACCGCGGCAACACCGCGGACCGCGGCAACACCGACCGCGGCAACACCGACCGCGGCAACACCGACCGCGGCAACACCGACCGCGGCAACACCGACCGAGGCAACACGGACCGCGGCAACACCGCGGACCGCGGCAACGCCGACCGCGGCAACACGGACCGCGGCGCGCAGGACCGCGGCAACCAAGATCGCGACGGGTTGGATCGCGACCGTCGACGCCGCCCGTCACGCGAGGAGCGCCGTCGCCAGCGCGACGAGCGCCGCGTGCGCGAGGAGGCGGACCGCGCCGAGGAGGTCAAGACGGCGCCGAGCCGCACCGGGATCCTCGACGTCTTGCCCGAGGGCTACGGGTTCCTGCGCACGAACGGGTATCTGCCCGGCCCCGACGATGTCTACGTGTCGCTGTCCCACATGCGCAAGCACCTGCTGCGCAAGGGCGACACCATCACCGGCAAGATCCGCGAGCCGAAGAACAACGAGAAGTACCCGGCGCTGCTGCTCGTGGAGTCGGTCAACGATATGGACCCCGACGCGGCGACCAAGCGCCCGCAGTTCGACAAGCTGACGCCGCTGTTCCCGAACGAGCGGTTCCGCCTCGAGAACGGTCCCCTCGCGATCGCCGAGCGGATCGTCGACATGGTGTCGCCGATCGGCAAAGGCCAGCGCGGGATGGTCGTCGCGCCGCCCAAGGCGGGCAAGACGACGATCTTGAAGCAGATCGCCAACGGGATCATCAAGTCGAGCCCCGACACGCACGTGATCGTGCTGCTCGTCGACGAACGACCCGAGGAGGTCACCGACTGGCAGCGCACCGTCACTGCGGCCGAGGTCGTCTATTCGACGTTCGACAAGCCGACCGACCAGCACATCCAGATCACCGAGCTCGTGCTCGAGCGCTCGAAGCGCCTTGCCGAGATGGGCCACGACGTTGCGATCATGCTCGACAACCTGACCCGCCTCACCCGCGCCTACAACCTCGCGATGCCGGCGTCGGGCAAGATCCTCACCGGCGGTATCGACTCGGCCGCCCTTTACCCGCCGCGCCGGTTCTTCGGTGCCGCGCGCAACATCGAGGAGGGCGGCTCGATCACGATCATCGCGAGCGCGTTGGTCGAGACCGGGTCCCGGATGGACGAGGGCATCTTCGAGGAGTTCAAGGGCACGGGGAACATGGAGCTGCGCCTCGACCGGTCGCTCGCCGAGAAGCGGCTGTTCCCGGCGATCAACGTCGACGCCTCGAGCACCCGCAAGGAGGAGCTGTTGCTTCCCCCCGAGGAGCTTGCGCTCGTGATCCGGCTCCGCCGTGTCCTGCACGCGTTGGACTCCGGCGCCGCGCTCGAGCTGCTGATCGACAAGCTGCGGGCCACCAAGTCCAACGAGCAGTTCCTGAAGGACATCGCGAAGGCGCCGACCGGCGGCTGACCGCGGGAATAGGCGACCGTTGGAACAGGTAGCCTGACCGATCGAGGAGACGACCATGAAGCAAGGCATCCACCCCGACTACCAGATCGCCAACGTGCACTGCTCGTGCGGGAACAGCTTCACGACGCGGTCCACCGTGGGCGAGATCCGGGCCGAGCTGTGCTCGAACTGCCACCCCTTCTACACGGGCAAGCAGAAGCTCGTGGACACGGGCGGCCGGGTCGAGCGGTTCCAGCGGCGCTACGCGAAGACCCAGGCTGCCCAGCAGGCCGCCAAGGGATAGCCGGTGGGCGAAGCCTCGGCGTCGCCCGAGCGGGCGACGCACCTCTACGGTGGCCAAGCCGTCGTCGAGGGCGTGATGATGCGGGGCCAGGACCACTGGGCGGTCGCCGTTCGCGAGCCCGCCGGGGCGATCTACGTCGAGTCGCACGACGTCGACTCCCTCGCCGCCACGCACAAGCTCTGGCGGGCGCCGTTCTTCCGCGGGATCCTCGTCCTCGGACAGTCGCTGCGGATCGGCATCCGCGCGCTGATGATCGCGTCGAACCACGCGACCGACGAGGACGAGGAGCTGTCGTCCACGCAGATCGGGATCGCGCTGACGGTCGCGCTTGTGGCCTTCCTCGCGATCTTCGTGCTCGGGCCGACCACGTTGTTCGTCTGGCTCCAGGACCGGCTCGACGCGCACGGCATCCTCGTCAACATCGCTGAGGGTGTGTTCCGGGTCGCGCTGTTCGTCGGCTACCTGTGGGTGCTGGGACGCACGAAGGACATCCACCGCGTCTTCGAGTACCACGGCGCCGAGCACAAGACGATCGCCGCCTACGAGCACGACGACGAGCTCGTCCCGGAGCGGATCGACCGCCACCCGAAGGAGCACGTACGTTGCGGAACGAATTTCCTGATCATCGTGATGATCATCACGGTCTTCGTGTTCTCGATGTTCGGGACGCCGGGGCTTGTCTGGCGGCTGCTCTCGCGGGTGATCGCGATCCCGGTGATCGCGGGCCTCGCCTATGAGGCGCTCCGCCTCGGCGCACGGTTCCCCGACTCGCTGCTGATGCGCGCGCTGATGCGCCCCGGGATCTGGCTGCAGAGGATCACGACGCAGGAGCCCGACGCCGGCCAGATCGAGGTGGCCATCGCGTCGTTCCGAGAGGTGTTGCGCCGCGAGGAAGGTGCACCGTCCCCCGAAAGGCCCTCGTGACCAGGGTCGTTGATTCGCGGGCCAGTCTTCCCGATGATAGCCATCCGACCTCTGGAGGTTCCCCGCCATGTCCGATCTCGATCTTCCGTTGCTCCCCAGCGCCGACCAGATCCGCCGCCGCAAGTTCGCGACCGTCCGCCGCGGCTATGACCCCGATCAGGTCGACGACTACCTGAAGCAGGTCGCCGAGCAGGTCGAGGCGCTCGAAACCGATCTCCGCGACGAGCGTCTGGCCACCCCGCGGCAAGCCCCTGCGGTCGCGACCTCGACCGAGCACGCGCCGATCGCGATGGAGGCCGCGCCCGCGGTCTCGATGGAAGACGAGAACGCCGCGTATGACCGGATCAGCAAGCGGTTCGCCACGGTGTTGCGTGCCGCGGACGAAGAGGCGCAGAAGCTGATCGAGCAGGCCCGCGCCGAGTCGACGAAGCTCGTCGACGATGCGCGCGCCGAGGCCGACCGGATCCGCGTCGACGCGCAGGCCAACGCCGAACAGGCGAGGACCGCGAGCGACGCCGAGCTGCGGCGCGCGCGCGAGGAAGCCGATCGCTTGCTCGGCGGGCTCGAGCAGCGGCGCGAATCGCTGCTCGGCCAGATGCACGAGATGCAGTCGCGCCTGCTCGCGGTCGCGCAGAACCTGGAGATCCCCGACGGTGACCAGGGGGCCGGGGCGCACGCCTCGACGGCCGCCCAGGCCGCCGCGGGCGATGCGGGCCCCACGACCGAGCAGGCGACGCCCGCCGTGGAGGCCACACCCGCTGCGGCGACCCCCGCTGCGGAGTCGACACCCAGACCGGAGAAGGAGCCCGCGCCGGTTCCCGTCGGTCAGGCGGCGAAGGAGTCCGAGACCGTCGACCCTCGCTACGAGGACATGTGGGCCTCGACCGAAACCAGGCCGGTCGACATCCCGGATCTGTCGTCGCTCGACATCGACTTCGACGACGAGAAGGAGTAACCGCTCCGATCATCCGGTGCCTGCCAGAATCGAGGCATGGCACGGGGGATGGAAGATCGACTCGCCGAGATCGAGGCGCGCTACGCGCAGGTCGAGGCCGAGATGGCGACGCCCGAGTCCGCGAGCGACCCCGATCGGCTGCGCGAACTGGGCAAGGCATACGCGGAGCTCGGCGAGATCGTCCGGCCCTACCGCGAGCTCCGGTCCACCCTCGCGCAGGAGTCCGAGGCGCGCCAGCTCGGACGCGACGGCGCGGATCCCGAGATGGCCACCTACCTCGCGGAGGAGCTCGAGCAGCTGGACGGCCGGGCCGCCGAGCTCCGCGCCAGACTCGAGGCGCTCCTCGTCCCCAAGGATCCCGATGAGGGCAAGGATGTCATCGTCGAGATCCGCGGCGGCGCCGGGGGGCAGGAAGCCGCGCTGTGGGCGGGCGACCTCTTCGAGATGTACCGGCATCTGGCCGAGCGTCATCGGTGGAAGACCGACGTGATCGCGTCCTCCCCGAGCGACCTCGGCGGCTTCAAGGAGGTCTCGCTCGAGGTGCGCGGCAAGGATGCGTACGGCAGGCTGAAGTACGAGGCGGGGGTCCACCGGGTGCAGCGGGTGCCCGTGACCGAATCGCAAGGACGGATCCACACGTCGACGGCCACCGTCGCCGTGATGCCCGAGGCGGAGGAGGTCGAGGTCGAGATCAGACCCGAGGACCTCCAGATCGACGTGTACCACTCGAGCGGTCCGGGCGGGCAGTCGGTCAACACGACGAACTCCGCGGTGCGCATCGTGCACAAGCCGACCGGCATCAAGATCGAATGCCAGGAGGAGCGCTCGCAGCTCCAGAACAAGGAGAAGGCGATGCGCTACCTCCGCGCCCGACTGCACCAGATCGCGCTCGACGAGGCGCACGCGAAGGAGGCCGCCAAGCGGCGCGCGCAGCTCGGCACGGGCGAGCGGTCGGAGAAGATCCGGACCTACAACTTCCCCGAGGGTCGCGTCACCGATCACCGGATCAAGCACACGTCCCACCAGCTCGACGATGTGCTCGGGGGCGGAGCGTCACTGGACGGGTTCATCGACGAGCTGCTCGCAGCCGAGCGCTCCGCGCAGCTGGCCGCCGACGACGACGAGGACTGATGCGGCCGACCGAGGTCGCTCGCCGTGGCGCCGACTACCTCCGCCGGCACGGCGTCGACGCCGAGCAGGCCGCCGTCGAGTCCGAGGCGCTCCTGCGGCGGATCCTGGATATCGACCGGACAGGGCTGTTCACGCGCGTGGAAGGGCTGACCACGGCCGAGGCCAAGGCCTACGGTCGCGCGCTCTGCAGGCGGTGCACGGGCACCCCCCTGCAGCACCTGACGGGGGAGCAGGGGTTCCGCCGACTCGTGCTCGAGGTGCGACCGGGTGTGTTCGTACCGCGGCCCGAGACCGAGCTGCTCGTGGAGATCGGTCTGCGCGCCGTCTCGGCGATCGATCGCCCGATCGTCGTCGATGTGGGTACCGGAACCGGGGCGGTCGCGCTCGCGATCGCCGACGAGCACCCCGGCGCGCGCGTCTTCGCGACGGACATCGCGTCCGAGGCCGTGGCGCTGGCTCGGGCGAACGCGACGCGGTTGCACCTCGACGTGACGGTCGACCAGGGCGATCTGTTCGCGGCGATGCCCGCCGAGCTTCGAGGAAGGATCGATCTCGTCTGCGCGAACCCGCCGTACGTGCCGCCCGCGCGCCGCGACGCGCTCCCGCGCGACGTGCTCGCCGACCCGGACGAAGCCGTCTTCGGCGATCCGGGCTTGTACCGACGCTTCTTCGACGATGCTCGCTCGTGGGTGCGACCTGGTGGCACGGTCGCCGTCGAGATCGACGACGATGCCGGGGGGGAGGTCCGGACCGCAGCCGAGGCGGCGGGGTTCGCCGACGTCCGGGTCCACACCGACCTCAACGGCCGAGCGCGCGTGGTATCGGGACGACGGCCGTGAGCGGTGACCCCGTCGCAGACGCGGTCGCCGCCACGCGGCGCGGTGAGCTCGTGGTCTTCCCGACCGACACCGTGTACGGGATCGCTGCGCGTCCGGACGATCCGGCCGCGACCGCCCGGGTGTTCGAGGCGAAGCAACGGCCGTCCGGTCTCACGTTGCCGATCCTCCTCGCCTCGGTCGCGGAGGCGCGCGCGGTCGCGCAGCTGGACGACCGGGCCGAGCGCCTCGCCGCGGCCCTGTGGCCGGGAGCGCTCACGATCGTCGTGCCCCGCGCTCCGCGCAGCCGGGACTGGGACCTGGGCGGCGACCCGGCGTCGATCGGCATCCGGATCCCGGACCATCGACTCGCGCGCGCGGTGCTCGGCGCCGGTCCGCTCGCCACGACGAGCGCGAACCGGTCGGGCGAGGGTCCCGCCACCACCTGCGAGGAGCTCCACGAGGTCTTCGGCGACGCCGTCGCGGTGTACCTGTGTGACGATGGACCACTCGTCGGGCGCGCCTCGACCGTGGTCTCCCTGCTCGGTCCCGTGCCGGCGATCCTGCGCGGCGGCAACATCGACCCCGCGGTGGTCGAGCGGCTATCGGCCGGCTGAGGGCCACTGCTAGACTCCGGGCCCTTCCGATGGCAGCGATCCTCGTCGTATGTAGCGGGAACATCTGTCGCTCCCCGATCGAGGAGGGGCTGCTGCGACGCGCGCTCGATCGACGCCTCGACGGCGCCGCGCCGACCGTCGGGTCGGCCGGCACGATCGCCGTCGACGGGGCCCCGGCGATGCCGGAGTCGGTCGAGGCCGCACGGGAGCGCGGGATCGACATCCGCGGCCACGCCGCGCGTCGCCTCACCGCCGAGCTGATCGGCTCGGCCGGCCTTGTCGTCGGCATGGCGGCCGAGCATCGGGACGCCGTCGCGCACCTCATGCCCGGAGCGGCCGCGCGCACGTTCACATTGAAGGAGCTCACGCGGCTGCTCGAGACCGAACCGATCGCCGACCCGGAGCGGCCGCTCGAGGTCCGCGTCGGGGATGCGGCCGACGCGCGCGCGCGGGGCGTCGGCGCGAACCGGTTCGATGAAGACGTCGTCGACCCGTTGGGGATGCCGCTCGAGACCTATCGGGCGATCGCCTGGGAGCTGGACGAGTGGACCGACCGCCTCGTCACGGCGCTCTACGGACCGGTGCCGGCGCGCGCGGAGGGATCCTGATGCGCATCGCGATCGGCGCCGATCACGCGGGGTTCCCCTTGAAGGAGGACCTGGCGGGGTACCTGCGCGAGCAGGGGCACGACGTGCTCGACGTCGGCACCGATGGTCTCGCGCCGGTGGACTACCCGCTCTTCTGTGCGGCCGCCGCCCGCGCGGTGGTGGCCGGCGAGGCCGACCGGGCGATCGTCCTCGGAGGGTCGGGCCAAGGGGAGCAGATCGCCGCGAACAAGGTGCACGGGATCAGGGCCGCGCTGTGTCATGACCTCTACCTGGCGCGGTTGTCCCGGGAGCACAACGATGCGAACGTCCTGGCGATGGGGGCGCGCGTGATCGCGCCCACCTACGCGCGGGAGATCGTCACGACCTGGCTTGCGACGCCGTTCGCAGGGGGACGGCATGTGCCGCGGATCGAGCTGATCGCGGCGATCGAACGGGAGGAGATGCACGATGCGTGAGTACGCAGCGGACTGGGATGCACTCAAGGTCACCGACCCCGAGGTCGCGAACGCGGTCGCGGGTGAGCTCAACCGGGAGCGGACGAACCTCCGGCTGATCGCGTCGGAGAACTACGCGAGCCCCGCGGTCCTCGCCGCGGTCGGATCGACGATGAACAACAAGTACGCCGAGGGGTACCCGGGACGCCGCTACTACGGCGGCTGCGAGTTCGTCGACGTGACCGAGCAGCTCGCGATCGACCGCGCGAAGGCGCTGTTCGGGGCCGCACACGCCAACGTGCAGCCGCACGCCGGTGCCCAGGCGAACATGGCGGTGTTCGGCGCCTTCCTCACACCGGGCGACGCGAACGAGAAGGTGCTCGGGATGGTGCTCGCCCATGGCGGCCACCTGACCCACGGTTCGCCGGTCAACGTGTCGGGCATGTGGTTCAACTTCGTGGGCTACGAGGTCGACCGCGAGACCGAGCAGCTCGATATGGACCGCGTGCGCGACCTCGCCAAGGAGCACCGTCCGAAGATCATCCTGTCCGGGTACACCGCGTACCCTCGCGAGATCGATTTCAAGGCGTTCCGCGACATCGCCGACGAGGTCGGCGCGCTTCTGTGGGTCGACGCGTCGCACTTCATCGGCCTGGTCGCCGGTGGCGCGTATCCGTCGCCGGTGCCCTACGCCGACGTCGTCACGTTCACGACGCACAAGGCCCTGCGGGGTCCGCGCGGCGCGATGATCCTGTGCAAGGAAGAGCACGCGAAGGCGATCGATAAGGCCGTGTTCCCGATGATGCAGGGTGGTCCGCTCGAGCACTGCATCGCCGGCAAGGCCGTCTGCCTGAAGGAAGCGGCGTCCGAGGGCTTCAAGGACTACGCGACCCGGGTCGTGCGCGACGCGCGCGCCCTCGCCGCCGCGCTCGAGGACGAGGGGATCCGCATCGTGTCCGGCGGGACCGACTCGCACCTCATGCTCGCCGACGTCCGACCGGTCGGGATCGACGGCAAGCGCGCCGAGGCGGTGCTGGACGAGGTCAAGATCGCCGTGAACAAGAACCAGATCCCGTTCGACCCGAACCCGCCGTCGGCACCCTCGGGCCTGCGTTTGGGCACGCCCGCGTGCGCGACGCTCGGGATGGACGAAGCCGAGATGCGCGAGATCGGGAGCATCATCGGCGATGTCGTCCGGACGCCCGACGACGAGGGGGCGAAGGAGAAGGCTCGCGGGCGCGTGAGCGACCTGATGCAGCGGTTCCCGGTGTACGCGTAGCGGCACCTTGCCGACCACGACCGCGGCGCACACACTTCCGAAGACGTGACCTCCTATCTGATCGTGTTCGTCGCGGCCGCGGTCGTGACCTTCCTGGCCACGCCACTGGTGCGCTGGTTCGTGATCAAGGTGGGCGCGATCTACCGGCCGAACGACCGCACGGTCCACGTCGTCCCGCTGCCGACGATGGGCGGGATCGCGATGTACCTGGGGCTCGTCGCCGCTCTCATCGCGTCGCGGTTCCTCCCGTTCTTCGCCGACGTGAACCAGCTGTCGACCTCGATCGCGGCGCTCGTCACCTGCACCCTCATGCTGGGCCTGGGCGTGATCGACGACACCCGGGGCACGACGCCGCTGTCCAAGCTGATCGCGCAGATCTTCATCGCGGGCGTGCTGGTGCTGCTCGGCGTCGAGCTCTTCTATGTGTGGCTGCCGAAGATCCAGGTGGTCGTGCTGTCCGGCGACCTCGCCGTGATCGCCACCATCGTGTGGACGATCGCGGTCGCCAACGCGGTCAACCTGGTCGATGGGCTGGACGGGCTTGCGGCGGGCATGGTTGCGATCGCATCAGCGGCGTTCTTCATCTACCTCGTGAGCAGCGGTTCCCCGGCCGGGTTGGCGTCCCCGGCGGCCCTGCTCTCGGCGATCACATGTGGCGTCTGCATCGGGTTCCTGCCATGGAACTTCCACCCCGCCAAGATCTTCATGGGGGATGCCGGCTCGATGCTGCTCGGCATGCTCCTCGCGATCGCCACGATCGAAGGGATCACCCGCAAGATCACGCAGCCGACCGGCCACGACATCGCCGCAACCCTCGGAGCGATCGGGGTGCCGATCCTGGTCCTTCTGGTCCCGTTCTTGGACGTCGTCCTCGCGATCATCCGCCGGACGCGGCGGGGGCAAGGGATCGGCTACGCCGACAAAGAGCATCTGCACCACCATCTGATGGAGATCGGCCACGGGCACCGGCAGGCGGTCCTGCTGATGTACCTGTGGAGCGCCCTCGTGTCGGGGTGCGCGCTCGCCGTGGCCGCGATCGACGGCCCGCTGGCCGTGGGGCTGATCCTGTTCGGCGGGGCCACCCTGTTCCTCATCACCGCGTTGCCTCGGCTCACGCGCGGCCGCAGGGGCAACGGCACGCGCAACGGAGGTCCCGCCGCACATCGCGACAGGCAGGATGCCTAGCCGGGCAATGTGTCCGCTCGTGCGTGAGCCGAGGAAGCTGCCCGAGAACCGCCCTGTTGGCCGTGCCGTATAACCCCCTGTAGGAACCTTCCCTTTGAAGGCTGTTCAAACCGGCCCGTATCGGGTGATAATCGCCGCCGCTCCGTGGGAATATCCGCCCACCAGCATCGGCAGAGGGGGTTGGTGCGTGACCGAGATCGACGTACGTCTCGAGCGTGTCTCCAAACTGTTCGCGGACGTTGCCGCGGTGGACGATCTGTCTCTCGATATCGCCGAGGGAGAGTTCTTCAGCATGCTCGGACCCTCCGGCTGCGGGAAAACCACCACCCTTCGCATGATCGGCGGTTTCGAGGACCCGACCCGCGGCACGATCTATCTGGGCGGGCGCGACGTCACCGACGACCCCCCGTACCGGCGTGACGTGAACACCGTCTTCCAGTCCTACGCGCTGTTCCCACACCTGGACGTCTACGAGAACGTCGCCTTCGGGCTGCGGCGCAAGAAGGTCGCCAAGGACGAGGTCGAGTCGCGTGTGAAGGACGCGATGCGGCTCGTCGACCTGGTCGGGTTCGAGACGCGCAGGCCACCACAGATGTCCGGCGGCCAGCAGCAGCGCGTCGCGCTCGCGCGAGCCCTCGTGAACAGCCCCAAGGTGCTGCTGCTCGACGAACCGCTCGGCGCCCTGGACCTCAAGCTCCGCAAGAAGATGCAGCTGGAGCTCAAACGGATCCAGCAGGAGGTGGGGATCACGTTCATCTACGTGACCCACGATCAAGAAGAGGCCATGACGATGAGCGACCGGCTGGCCGTCATGCGCCACGGCAGGATCGAGCAGCTCGGCGACCCCGCGTACGTCTACGAGAACCCTGCCACCGAGTTCGTGGCCGGGTTCCTCGGGGCGTCCAACCTTCTTGAGGGCGAGGTCAAGGAGGCGAACGACGGCAGGAGCACCGTGCTGCTGACCAGCGGCGGCACCGTCACCCTTCCGGGCTCCCGGATCCCATCCGACGCCGGCACCCATGTCAAGGTCGGTGTTCGTCCGGAGAAGGTCGAGATCACCCGCGGCAGCCGGTCGCCGAACGGCGACAACAGCGTCGAGGGCACGGTCACGATGACGACCTATATCGGCGTCAGCTCGCAGTACAAGGTGGCGACACAGGACGGAACCGTGCTGACCGTGTACGTCCAGAACCTCGGCGCCGAGGAGGCGCCACACCAGGGCGAGGCGGTCACGCTGTCCTGGGATCCCGAGTACACCTTCGCGGTCACGCCGCAAGACGATCTTTCCTTGGAGGAGGACGACGAATGAAGAACGATCCGACGATGCCGCAGGGCGTCGATCCCGCGGCCCTCGCGAGAGGGCTCACGGCGCGGCGCCTGTCGCGCCGCAACATGATCAAGCTCGGCGGTATCTCCGTCGGCACCTTGAGCCTCGCCTCGATCCTCGCGGCGTGCTCGGGGAGCTCGAGCGGCAGCAGCGGCACCCAGGCGGCCGGGGCGGTGAACTTCGATCCGTCGACCGCGGGGGACCACGTCAACTTCTCGAACTGGCCCCTGTACATCGACAAGGCGCACGGCACCTACCCGTCGCTCGAGAAATTCACCAACGACACCTCGATCACCGTCAGCTACGAGGACGAGATCAACGACAACGCCTCGTTCTTCGGCGAGATCTTGCCGCAGCTGCGGGCGGGCCAGGACACCGGCCGCGACATCATCGTGATCACGAACGGTGAGTACCTCGCCGCCCTGATCCAGAACGGATGGGCGACCGAGCTCGACACGACGCTCCGCCCGAACTTCGACGCCAACGCGGCCTCGTGGGCCAAGAGTCCCTTCTACGACGACGGGAACAAGCACACGATGGCCTGGCAGTCCGGCATCACCGGCATCGGGTACAACACCGAGCTCGCGCTCAAGGCGCCGACGAAGCTCGACGACCTGATGAGCACCGACTTCTTCCCGCCGAGCTCCGTCGGCGTGCTGAAGGAAGACGCGCCCAACCTCGTGATGGTCAACCTCGGGATCGACCCGAAGACGTCGCAGCAGCCGGAGTGGGACCAGGCGGCGGAGTGGCTGACGAAGCTGCGTGACTCCGACACCTTCTACAACGCCTACGACCAGGGGTACATCGACGACCTCAACGCGAAGAATCTGTCCGGCACGATGGCCTGGTCGGGCGACGTCCTGTACTACAAGATCTGGGCCGGCAAGCCCTACGAGTTCGTCAAGCCCGCGGACGGCGCCCTCCTGTGGATCGACAACATGCTGATCCCGGCGAACTCGGCCAACCCGGCCGGCGCGCTCGAGTTGATGGACTGGTACTACAAGCCCGAGATCGCACAGATGGTCACGGAGTACGTGCTCTATATGTCGCCGGTGCCCGCGGTCCAAGGGCTGATCGCCGATCACGCGAAGCAGGAGACCGGGGACTACGCGGTGCAGCTCGACGAGACGGCCAAGAACCCGATGCTGTGGCCCGACCAGGAGCTGCTGAGCCAGGTGTCCCTCGGCCGGAACCTCACCACCGACGACGAGTCCAAGGCCTGGCACAACACGTTCGACCCGATCTGGGAGCAGTAGACAGCGTGAGCCGAGCGCCGGCGGAGGTCGAGGGGCACATCCCCGAGGGGGTGGAGCTTCCGCCGGCGCGCAAGGGCGAGCGAGCGCTGGCGCGCCGGCGCCGGACCGCCGCGTACCTGCAGCTCGCGCCCGGCGGGCTCTACATGGTCATCGGGTTCATCGTGCCGCTGATCATCATCGTCTACACGTCGTTGTCGACGAGCGGCCTGTTCTCCACCGGCGGCAAGTCAGTGTTCTCGTGGGAGTGGGCCAACTACTCGACGGCGCTCAGTCAGTACGGCGATATCTATCTCCGCTCTCTCATGTACGCCGGGATCGCCACGGTGATATGCATCGGGCTCGCCTACCCGATGGCGTACTGGATCGCGTTCTACGGCGGGCGCTGGAAGTCGACGCTGTTCATGCTGATCCTCGTGCCGTTCTTCGTGTCCTTCGTCATCCGAACGGTGCAGTGGAACTTCATCCTGGGCTCGAACGGGCTGCTGTTCGCACCGCTCAAGTCCTTGGGCTGGATCCCGCAGGACTTCACCGTGCTCCGCACACCGGTCGCGGTGATCGCGGGCATCACGTACAACTTCATGCCGTTCGCGGCGTTGCCGCTGTACGTGTCGCTCGAGCGGATCGACCGCAAGCTCGTCGAGGCGGCCAAGGACCTCTACGCGACCAGGGGCATGGCGTTCCGCAAGGTCGTCGTGCCGCTGTCGTTCCCGGGGATCTTCGCGGCGATCATCCTGGTGTTCGTGCCGGCGACCGGCGATTACGTGAACGCGGTGGTGCTCGGCGGCCCACGGACCACGATGATCGGGCAGATCATCCAGGACTTCTTCCTCGTGCGGCATGAGTACCCGGTGGCCGCGGCGCTCTCGGTGATCCTGATGGCCGGGATGCTCGTGATCGCGTTGATCTACGCGCGGGTGCTCGGGACCGAGGACTCGACCCTGGCGGCGGCGACGGCATGAGCACCGCGGTCCTCGACGACGTCGTCGCGATCCCGGACGCGCCGATCCGCGACGCCACGCAAGCGCTGGACGCGGTTCATCCTGCCGGTGTTCACGATCGCGATGATCGTCTACCTGGCGTTCCCGGTGCTGGTGATGATCGTCTACAGCTTCAACATCATCCCCAACACCGGGGAGAGCGAACGGCAGACCACGGACTTCCATTGCTGCACGGTCGTCCACTGGCAGGAGATCCTCAAGGTGCCGGAGCTGAACCACGCCCTGCTGATCTCCTTGTCGGTCGCGTTCCCGGCCGCCCTGGTCGCAACCGCGCTCGGCACCTTCGTCGGTCTCGTGCTCGGTCGCTACCGCTTCCGCGGCCGTGCCCTGACGAACTTCGTGATCTTCCTGGCGATCGCGGTGCCCGAGATCGTGCTCGGGTCGGCGCTGCTCGCGCTGTTCGTCCAGATCGGGTCGAGCAAGCCCCTCGGGTTCTACATCCCGCTCGGCTACTGGTCGATCTTCGTCTCTCACATCGCGTTCTCGATCGCGTTCGTCGCGATCACGGTGCGGGCGCGGGTGCAGGGGCTGGACGATTCCCTCGAGAACGCCGCCCAGGATCTGTTCGCGAACCCGCGGGTCACCTTCTTCAGGGTGACGCTGCCGCTGATCCTGCCCGGGATCGTGGCGGGGTTCCTGCTCGCCCTGGTGCTGTCGCTGGACGACTTCGTGATCACAAACTTCGTGAACGGGTCGACGAACACCTTCCCGACGTGGGTCTTCGGTGCGACGCGGCTCGGGGTGCCTCCGCAGGTCAACGTGTGGGGGACCGTCCTGTTCCTCGCGGGAGTGATCGTCGCCGGGTTGCAGATCGTGCGCGCCCGGGGTGTGGGGGACTAGGCGGGACGAGACGCCGGGCAGGCTCCCCGGACTTTGTGAAACGTTTCACGAGCTCCTGAACATGCCTTCTGACCTGCGGAAACGCGTTTGACGGTCCAGAAAGCGTCCCCCTATACTCTGTGCGCTCATGACCGACAGGCGACCAGATGACGCCTGGTCCGGTCTTGGTACCGGGTGGGCCATCGTCTCGACGTTGATCGCGGGGATGCTCTCCCTGGGTCTCGTCGGGTGGCTCATCGATAAGCTCGTCGGGACCGACCACGTGTTCTTGGCGATAGGGATCGTGTTGGGGGGAGCGTCGGGCGTGTACATCGTCTACCTGCGCTACGGGAAGGACGATTCGTGACGACGGTCGAGCCGGAGCGCGAGCTCGTTCGCCGGGTGCTCCCGTTCGTCCCTGTCGCCGTCCTCGTCGCGTTCGCGGTCGGATGGGTCCTCGGCGGATCGGGCGCGGCCTGGTCCGCAGCGATCGCGATCGCGGTCGTCGCCGGGAACTTCGTCGCGTTCGCGCTGTCGATCGCCTGGGCGGCGAAGGTATCGCCCACCATGCTCGCCATCGTCGCGCTCGGCGGCTACCTGGTGCGGCTGATCATCTTCACGATGGTGCTCGTCGGCCTCAACACGCTGGCATGGTTCTCGCCGCTGGCGTTCGCCCTCGCGCTGATGCCGGCGACCATCGCACTCCTGGTCTATGAGGCCAAGCTGCTCTCCGGGCGGCTGCAGGCGGATCTGTGGTCGTTCGAAGGGGCGCGGCCGTGATCGGTCTGCTCGCCGCGGTCTTCGAGCCACCGAGCACGAAGGACTTCGTCTTCGGGTGCTGGGGCGGGTCGTTCAAGCTCTTCGGCTTCGACACCTGCTTCAACTTCATCATCATGCTGTGCGTCTTGACGACGATCATCGTCGTGACGTTGTTCTACTTCAGCCTCCGGCGGCCCGCGGTCGTCCCGGGTAAGTTCCAGCTCCTGGCGGAGCTCGGGGTCGACTTCGTGCGCGAGAACGTCGCGGTGCCGATGCTCGGGCAGGATGCGGCGAAGTTCATGCCCCTGCTCGCGAGCTTCTTCTTCTTCATCCTGATCGCGAACCTGTTCGAGGTGATGCCGGGGTTCAGCCTCTCCGCGAACAGCCGGCTGGCGTTCCCGTTCGTCCTCGCGATGGTGTCGTGGGTGACCTATAACGCGGTCGGCATCAAGCGACACGGCTTCTTCGGGTACCTGCGGCATACCTGCATCATCCCCGCGGCGCCCGGGTGGCTGCGCTACTCGCTGCTGATGGTGATCGAGTTCGTCTCGAACATCATCGTGCGGCCGATCACGCTGACGGTTCGTCTCTGGGCCAACTTCCTGGCCGGGCACTTCCTGTTGGCGATCTTCTTCCTGGGCACGCTCTTCTTCCTGGAGGCCGGGCCCAAGACGTGGCTCCTGGCGGCGTTCACCTACCCCCTGGCGATCGTGCTGGTCGGGTTCGAGATCTTCGTCGCCGCATTGCAGGCGTTCATCTTCGCGGTCCTCAGCGCCTCCTACATCGGGCAGGCGATGGCGGAAGAGCACTAGTCCTAGTCAAGGAGGCACAGATGTTGCATCTCGTCGCACAGGCCGTTGATGTCGGTACCGGTCTGAAGACCATCGGCAAGGGGCTCGTGATCGGTCTCGCCGCGATCGGCCCCGGCATCGGCCTGGGGATCTTGATCGGCAAGTCGGTCGAGGCGATGGCGCGCCAGCCCGAGTACGCGGGCACGGTTCGCACGACGATGTTCATCGGCATCGGCCTGATCGAGGCGCTCGCGCTGTTCGGCATCGCGTTCTCGTTCATCATCTAGGGAGGAGCGGTCGTGTTCATCATTCGCGTCGCGGTCCTCGCGCAGGAGACCGCCCAGCCGGTCAGTGAGAAGGCTGACCTCTATCCGAAGTCCGCGGAGTTGATCGCGGCCGCGGTGGCCTTCGCGATCATCTTCTTCTTCTTCTGGAAGTGGGTGCTGCCACGGATCAACACGTTGCTGGAGGAGCGGCGCCAGCAGATCCAGGGGCAGCTCGAGAGCGCCGAGGAGACGCGCAAGCAGGCCGAGCAGGAGCTCGCCGACTACCGGTCGCAGCTCGCGAACGCGCGCGACGAGGGCAACCGGATCATCGAGGAGGCCCGGGTCACGGCCGACCAACTTCGCCGTGATATCCAGGCCAACGCCGAGCAGGAGGCCCAGAACACGGTCGAGCGTGCCCAGGAGGAGATCCGCGCGGAGCGCGACCGAGTCTTCAACGAGCTGCGCACGCAGGTCGGCGAGATCGCCGTCGAGCTCGCGGGCCGGGTCGTTGGGCAGTCCCTCGACAAGCAGGCGCACGAGCAGCTGATCGACGACTACATCTCGCAGGTCGCGGCCGGCGAGCAGGGCACGAACTAGGAGGGGGATGGAACTGCTGGATCGCATCTTCGGCAAGGGCGACAAGGCGGCCGCGTACGCGACCGCGCTCGTTGCCGTGGCCGAGGCCGAGGGCGACCTGGCTAGGGTCGAGGACGAGCTCTTCGCCTTCGCCAAGGCGGCCGAGCAGAACCCCGCGCTGCGTGAGGCGCTCACCGACGAATCGCTCCCGGTCGACAACCGGCAGGCGCTGGTCCGAGACATCCTCGGGGCTCGGGCGAACAAGACCACCGTGACCCTGATCTCGTTCGTGATCGAGTCCGGCCGCGCCCGCGACCTGTCGAAGATCGCCGACGGGGTCGCGCAGCTCGCGGCCAGCAGCCGTGAGCACGCGGTCGCCGAGATCCGGTCGGCGGTTCCGTTGACCGACAAGCAGCGCGAGCGCCTCGAGAAGGCGCTGTCGAGGGCGACCGGCCGCACCATCGAGGCCAAGGTCGTCGTCGACCCCACCGTGATCGGCGGCGTGATCGCGCGCGTCGACGACCTCGTCTTCGACGGCTCGGTCTCGAGCCGCCTCGCGGACGCCAAACTCGCACTCGGGAGCTGACCCCCATGGCATCGGACCTGATCGACCCGCAGACCATCGCCGCGGCCCTGCGCAAGAACGTCGAGAGCTGGACCCCTTCCGTCGACCGGGAGGAGGTCGGTCGCGTCATCGAGACCGGCGACGGCGTCGCCCGCGTCGCGGGCCTGCCTCGCACGATGGCCAACGAGCTGCTCGAGTTCCCCAACAAGCTGCTCGGCGTCGCCTTCAACCTGGACGAGGCCGAGATCGGCTGCATCATCTTCGGCGAGGCCGCGAACATCGAGGAGGGCGACCCGGTCAAGCAGACCGGACGGATCCTGTCGGTGCCCGTCGGCGAGGGGTTCCTCGGGCGGGTCGTCGATGCCCTCGGGCGCCCGATCGACGACAAGGGAGGCATCACCGCGGAGGCCGAACGACCCCTCGAACTCCAGGCGCCGAACGTGGTCTCGCGGCAACCTGTGAAGGAGCCGCTCTACACCGGCATCACCGCGATCGACGCGATGACCGCGATCGGTCGCGGCCAGCGCCAGCTGATCATCGGCGACCGCCAGACCGGCAAGACCGCGGTCGCGCTCGACACGATCATCAACCAGAAGCAGTACTGGGGGACCGAGCAGGCCGTGCGCTGCGTCTACGTCGCGATCGGCCAGAAGGACTCGACCGTCGCCGAGGTCGTCGAGACCCTCCGCGAGAACGGCGCCCTCGAGTACACCGTCGTCGTGAGTGCGGGTGCCTCGAACCCCGCCCCGTTCCAGTACGTCGCGCCGTACGCGGGCGCGGCGATCGGCGCGCATTGGATGGATGAGGGCAAGCACGTGCTGATCGTGTACGACGACCTGTCGAAGCAGGCCGTCGCGTACCGCGAGATCTCGCTGCTGCTGCGCCGCCCGCCGGGCCGTGAGGCCTACCCCGGCGATGTCTTCTACCTGCACTCGCGGCTGCTGGAGCGCGCGGCGAAGCTCTCCGACGCGCTCGGGGGCGGATCGATGACGGCGCTACCCATCATCGAAACGAAGGGTGGCGACATCTCCGCCTACATCCCGACGAACGTCATCTCGATCACCGACGGCCAGCTGTTCCTCGAGTCGGAGCTGTTCTTCTCGGGCGTGCGTCCAGCGATCAACGTCGGCGCGTCGGTCAGCCGCGTCGGCGGCGCCGCCCAGATCAAGGCGATGAAGAAGGTCGCGGGGCGCTTGCGCCTCGACCTCGCGCAGTACCGCGCGCTCGAGGCGTTCGCGCAGTTCGGTTCCGAGCTCGACAAGGCCTCGCAGCAGCAGCTCTCGCGGGGCGCGAGGGTGGTCGAGGTGCTCAAGCAGCCCCAGTACGACCCGCAGCCGGTCGAGCGCGAGGTCGTGCAGGTGTACGCCGTCACGGGCGGGTACATGGACGCCTACCCACCATCCGATGCGAAGCGTTTCGCGTCGGAGTTCTGCGAGTACCTCGACGCGCGGCATCCCGAGATCTTCTCTGCGATCCGGTCCACCGGCGACCTCTCGGATGAGCACGAGGCGACCCTGAAGGCGGCGCTGTCGTCGTTCGCCGACGTGTTCCAGCCCACGCAGGCGGGACCCGGCGCCGAGTCGGGGCTCGGGGAGGGCACCCCACCCGACGAGGTCAAGCCGGACGTGGGCTGGGATCGGATGTCGTCCGTGGACGAGGACGCGACCGGCGACGACGCGCCGGCGTAACGATGGGCGCTCAGCTCCGCGTCGTCCGCCGGCGGATCCGCTCGGTCCAGTCGACCAAGAAGATCACCCGGGCGATGGAGTTGATCGCGTCCTCGCGCATCATGCGGGCGCAACAACGGGTCGAGCAGTCGCGCCCGTACGCGGAGCAGCTCACCAAGGCGATGGAGGACCTCGCCGCCAACGCCGCGTCGCTGCAGCACGACCTGCTCGCCGACCGACCCGAGCCGCGCCGCGTGGGCGTGCTGGCGCTCACGTCGGACCGTGGCCTCGCCGGCGCCTACAGCACGAACGTGCTGAAGGAGGCCGAGGGGGTCGTACGCGAGGTGCGAGCGCGCGGACTCGAGCCGGTCCTGTACGTCGTCGGCAAGAAGGGCGTCGGCTACTTCCGGTTCCGCGGGGCCGCGATCGAGCAGGGCTGGCAGGGCTTCAGCGAGGTCCCGGTCTACGACAAGGCCGAGGAGATCGGCCGCACCCTGATCGCCGCGTTCGCCGAAGAGCGGATCGACGAGCTGTGGTGCGCCTATACCGACTTCCGCTCGGCGTTCACGCAGCGCGCGACGCACAAGAGGTTCCTGCCGATCGCCCCCGAGGAGGTCACCGGGACCGGTGGCGCGACGGTGAGCCCGGAATACCTGTTCGAGCCCGAGCCCGAGCAGATCCTCGATCACCTGTTGCCGCAGTACCTGATCACGAAGATCTGGGCCGCGCTGCTCGAGTCCGCCGCGTCGGAGAACGCGGCGCGCCGTCGCGCGATGAAAGCGGCGACCGACAACGCCGACGACCTGTTGAAGGTCCTGACTCGCCAGGCGAACCGGGCGCGGCAGGACGAGATCACGACCGAGATCATGGAGATCGTAGGCGGCGCCGAGGCGCTCGGCTCCGCCTCAGAAAGCTAGGCGAAGGGATACCCGATGGCTGAGACGAACGGACACGCGGACGGGCGCGTCGTACGGGTGATCGGACCGGTGGTGGACGTCGAGTTCCCCCCGAGCCAGCTGCCCGAGATCAACAACGCGTTGACGGTCGACGTCACGATGGGCGGCGTCACCACGACGATCACCTGTGAGGTCGCTCAGCACATCGGCGACTCGTCGATCAGGGCGATCGCGCTCAAGCCCACCGACGGACTGGTGCGCGGCGCGCCCGTGCACAACTCTGGCTCGCCGATCACCGTTCCGGTGGGCGAGGGCGTGCTCGGCCACGTGTACAACGTGCTCGGTGAGCCGCTGGACGCCGACGCCTCCACGATCCACGCCGCCGACCGGTGGGCGATCCACCGGGAAGCCCCTGCGTTCGCCGCCCTCGAGCCCAAGAAGGTCATGCTCGAGACCGGCATCAAGGTGATCGACCTGCTCGAGCCCTACGTCCAGGGCGGCAAGATCGGGATGTTCGGCGGGGCCGGCGTCGGCAAGACCGTGATCATCCAGGAGATGATCCGCCGCCAGGCGCAGCAGCACGGCGGCGTGTCGGTGTTCGCCGGCGTGGGCGAGCGCACGCGCGAGGGCAACGACCTGTTCCTGGAGATGACCGAATCCGGGGTGATCGCGAACACCGCGTTGGTGTTCGGCCAGATGGATGAGCCGCCGGGCGTGCGGCTGCGGGTCGCGTTGTCCGCCCTGACGATGGCCGAGTACTTCCGCGACGTCGAGCACAAGGACGTGCTGCTGTTCGTGGACAACATCTTCCGGTTCACCCAGGCGGGGTCGGAGGTCTCGACCCTGCTCGGCCGGATGCCCTCCTCGGTCGGCTACCAGCCGAACCTCGCGAGCGAGATGGGGGATCTGCAGGAGCGGATCACGTCGGCGGGGGGCCGCTCGATCACGTCGCTGCAGGCGATCTACGTGCCCGCCGACGACCTGACCGACCCGGCGCCGCACGCCGCGTTCGCGCACCTGGATGCCACGACCGTGCTCTCGCGCGACATCGCCTCGCTCGGGATCTACCCGGCGGTCGACCCGCTCGATTCGACGTCGCGGATCCTCGACCCGCGCTACGTGGGCGAGGACCACTACGCGACCGCGCGCCGCGTGCAGGAGATCCTGCAGCGGTACAAGGACCTGCAGGACATCATCGCGATCTTAGGTATGGACGAGCTCGCCGAGGAGGACAAGGTGATCGTGTCGCGGGCCCGCAAGATCCAGCGGTTCCTGTCGCAGCCGTTCTTCGTGGCCGAGCAGTTCACCGGCCTGCCCGGCAAGTACACGCCGGTCGACGAGACGATCGCGTCGTTCAAGGCGCTGTGCGAGGGCGAGTACGACCATCTGCCCGAGCAGGCGTTCTTCCTCGTCGGCGGGATCGAAGAGGCCGTCGAGCAGGCCAAGCAGATGGAGGCGGCCGCGTAGTGCCCCTCGAGGTACACATCGTCACGCCCGTCCGCGAGGTCTGGACCGGCGAGGTTCAGGAGCTGATCGCGCGCGGGGTCGACGGCGAGGTGGGGATCCTCGGCGGGCACGCGCCGCTGTTGGTCCAGCTCGCGATCGGACCGTTGCGGATGCTGACCGAGGGCGGGGAGACCCGCGCGGTGGTCGACGGCGGGTTCTTGCACGTCTCGACACACGAGGGCGCGACGCGCGCCGACGTCTTGGCCGCGTACGCCGAGCTCGAGCAAGAGATCGACGTCGAGGCCGCTCGCGCACGGCTCGCGGAGCTCGACGGTCGCACGATCGAAGACGACGACGAGGTCGCCAAGGCCGAGATCGCGAAGGCGAGCGCGCGGATCAAGCTCGCCGGCTGAGCGGTTCGGCACCGGGGGCCGGGTACCATCGTCCGATGGATCGCTTCCTCGTCACCGGCGGCCCACGCCTGGATGGCACGGTCCACGTCTCGGGAGCCAAGAACTCGGCGCTCAAGCTGATGGCCGCGTCGATCCTGGCGGCGGACCGAAGCGTCGTCACGAACGTCCCTCGGATCCGTGACTGCTCGGTGATGGCCGAGATGCTCGAGCATCTCGGGGTGTCGGTGAGGCTCGCCGACGGGGTCGCCGAGCTCGACGCGACGTCGATCACCCGTGTCGATGCGCCCCATGAGCTCGCGCAGCAGGTGCGCGCGTCGATCGTCGTGCTCGGGCCTCTGCTCGCTCGATGCGGACGCGCGCGGGTCGCCCTGCCCGGCGGCGACGACATCGGCGCCCGGCCGGTGAACCTGCACGTGCGCGGGCTCGAGCGGATGGGCGCCACGTTCCACGCCGAGCACGGCTACCTCGTCGCCGAGGCGCCGGCGCTGCACGGCGCGTCGATCACGCTCGACTACCCGAGCGTGACGGCTACTGAGAACCTCTTGCTCGCGTCGGTGCTTGCGCGCGGCACCTCGGTGATCGACAACGCGGCGCGCGAGCCAGAGATCGCCGACCTCGCGCTGTTCCTCACCACGATGGGCGCGCAGATCGACGGAGCCGGCTCGAGCACGATCGAGATCCAGGGTGTCGACGAGCTGCACGGCGCGGAGCACACGGCGGTGCCCGACCGGATCGAGGTGGGCACGTGGGCGGCGGCGGCCGTCGCGACGCTCGGCGACGTCACGATCGACAACGCTCGGCCCGAGCATCTCGAGCTCCTGTTGGCGAAGCTCGCCGACGCCGGGGCGACGATCGAGACGAACGGCGACGGTCTCCGTGTGCGCCAGCACACGCGTCAGCAGGCGATGGACCTGGTCACGTTGCCGTACCCGGGCATCGCCACCGATTTCCAGCCGATCCTGCTCGCGATGCTCGCCGTCGCCGACGGCACGAGCATCGTGACCGAGAACGTGTTCGAAGGCCGGTTCCTGTACGTCGGGGAACTGCGGCGGATGGGCGCCGACATCCGTACCCAGGGCCACCACGCGGTGATCCGCGGCGTGCCGCAGCTGTCCGCCGCGCCGGTCCGGTCGCTCGACATCCGGGCCGGGATGGCCCTCGTGATCGCGGCGCTCTGCGCCGACGGCGAGACCGAGATCAACGATGTGCACCACATCGACCGCGGCTACGAGGATCTCGAGGGCAAGCTCCGGGGATTGGGCGCCGAGGTGCGGCGCGAAGGCGACGCCGTGGTGGTGCCGGACGCTGCGGGGACCCGGTGATCCCCGAGCCTCCTGGCGTCCCCGAGCGCCCGTTCCCCTCGCCGCCGGCGTCGCTCCCGCCGCGTCCCGACGGCTCTGGCGCGGGCGGGGGCCCGAAGGGCCTGCCCGTCGTCGACTGGTCGATCTGGGAGGCCCTGGTGATGGGCTTCGTGACCAACATCGTGCTCGCGCAGGTCGTGGTCGGCCTCATCGCGTTCACCGCCCTCGGGGTGACCACGAGCGACGATCCCAAGGCGGTGTACGTCGGCGTGATCGCCGACCTCGCATGGTTCGGGTTCCTGGTGCTCTGGCTGCAGATGCGGCACCCGGGGTGGCGCGAGCGGATCGGGATCCCTACGCGGTTCACCGGCATCCGCGACGCCGTCTACGGATGGGTGGCCGGGCTGATCCTGTACCCGGCGATCGCTTTCGTCGTCGGGATCCCGCTCACGATCTTGTTCAGCCTGTTGTCCGGGCACGAGGCGACGACGCCCGACCAGCTGCCACAACACCTCGGGACGGGGCCCGCGATCGCGTCGGTCGTGCTCGCCGTGTTCGTGGCCCCGGTCGTGGAGGAGCTCTTCTTCCGCGGCGTGCTCTTCCGATCGATCCGTGACCGGTACGGGTTCTGGATCGGCGCGGTCATCTCGGGGATGGTGTTCGGCCTGGCGCACTACGTGCCCGCCGCCTGGCAGGACACGATCCTGCTCCAGACCGTGATGGTGTTCACCGGCATCTCGCTCGCGTGGATCTACGAGCGCCGAGGCACGTTGGTGGCCGACATCGCGGCGCACATGGCGTTCAACGCCGTGGGTATCGTCCTGATCCTCGCGGTGCACTGAGGGCCCGTTCCGTATCCTGGGCGCGACCCGGGGAGGTGGGCGGGATGGCGATGTTCGCCGGCCAGGAGTGGTTCGAGGCGTTCGGCCGCGAGATCGAGGGCTCGGAGGCCTATCGCGATGCCGCGGCCGACTGGGAGGGCGACATCGCCTTCCGGGTGGTGGCCGAGCCTGACCGCAACGTCCCCGAGGACCTCTGGGGCTACCTCGACCTGTGGCACGGGCGGTGCCGGCGGGCGGCGGCGATCACGGCGGCCGAGGCCGAGTCCGACGCAGCCGCGTACACGCTGACGGCCCCGTTCTCCCGGTGGAAGGACGTCGTGCAGGGCGAGCTCGACCCGATCAAGGGGATGATGCAAGGCAAGCTCCGGGTGCGGGGCGACCTCCCGACGATCGTGCGCTACGTGAAAGCGGCGAACGAGCTCGTCCGGTTGACGGGTCTCGTCGACACGGACTTCCAGGACGAGGCGTAGCGTGCGCGCCGTCGTCTTCCGCACGGAAGGCGTGGTCGAGGTCGACGAGGTGGCCGCCCCCGTGATCTCCGAGGACGGCGACGCGATCGTCCGGGTGCGCCTCGCGGGTATCTGCGGCACCGACCTCCATGTCCTGCACGGCCAGGTGCCGATGGACCCGGGGTCGATCCTGGGTCACGAGGCCGTCGGTGTCGTCGAGGCGGTGGGGAGCGGCGTCCGGACGGTGGCACCAGGAGACCGTGTGGTCGCGTCGTTCCAGATCGCGTGCGGAGACTGTTGGTTCTGCCTCTCGGGGCAGACCGGGCTCTGCGAGGAGCACCGCATGCTCGGCGGCGGTCCGTTCGGCGGCGATCTGCAGGGTGCGCAGGCCGGGTTCGTCCGCGTGCCGATCGCCGACGTCAACCTGCTGCCGGTGCCGGACGGCGTCGACGACGAGGCCGCGGTGTTCGTCGGCGACGTCCTCACGACCGGCGTGTATGCCGCGTCGCTCGGCGCCGCGGCTCCCGATGACGTGGTCGCAGTGATCGGCGCCGGGCCCGTGGGCGCCTGCGTGACGCGCGCGCTGCTGGCCGATGGCGCGCGCCGCGTCTTCGTGCTGGATCGTGAGCCGGCGCGGATCGCCGCGCTCGCCGCGCTCGGGGTCACCCCTGTCGACGTCGGCGCCACGAACCCCGAGATGGTGCTGGCTCGCGCGACCGGCGGGCGAGGGGCCGATGTGGTGATCGACGCCGTCGGGGCGGCCGACGCGTATACGTCCGCCGTCGAGATCGTCCGGCGTGGGGGGCGCGTCGTGATCGTCGGCGTGTACTCGAGCCAGCGGGTCGAACTCCAACTCGGCCCCACGTGGGTGCGGGGTATCTCCCTCGTGTTCGCCGGCGAGACGCCGGTCCAGGCGATCTGGAAGACCACGATGGATCGGGTCGCGGCCGGGGAACTCGATCCGGCGCCGCTCGTCAGCCACCGGCTCCCGATCGCCGAGGCCGCCCACGGCTATGACCTGTTCGATCGTCGCGTCGCGACCAAGGTGGTGCTCGATCCGTGGGCATGAGCGGTGCCACAACGCCCGACGGCGCGTTCCGCGAGCTCGTCCAGGGGCTCATCGACGCGAACCTCCTGCGTCAGCCCGCCCGTGCGCTGCGACGTGTCTCGCCGGGAGGCGGCCTGCCTCGTAGCGACCGACGCGGACGTCGCCGTGACGATCCAGATGTTGCCGGGCGCCCGCCGCTCGCCGGGATCGGTGCTCGTGCACGACGGTCGCGATCCGTGGGCGGAGGTGGTCGTGCTGGCCGAGGGCATCGCCTTGCTCGAGCTCGCCGCGACGCCCCTGCGCTTCGACCTGCCCGACGTCACGACCGCCGCGGGGCGCGACGTGGTGGGGAAGCTGCTCGGCGGCAGGATCCGGGTGCACGGCATGGTCCGGCACCTCGGCACGGTGCGCCGGCTCTCGATGTTGCTGTCGGCGCGGTGAGCGGGATGTCCGCCACCGCGGAGCCGCAAGTCCGAAGGGAACAGCGGTGGCTCCCCGTGCTGATCGTCACCGCGCTGATCGTCGTGGTCGCGGGCGGGGCGCGGACCTTCGCCGACGCGACCGCGGGCTCGACGGGGCCGATCACGCTCGGGTCGGTCCGCGTGCAGCCCCAACCCGGATGGCAGGTCGAGGGTCCCGTCCAACCGAGCGCCGTCCGGCTGCATCGCGGTCCGGTCGTGCTCGACGTGTTCGCCGGCGGGTCCTTCCCCGGCGGACCGTCCGCCTTGGCGGCCACCTATCTGGACGAACGGCTCCTCCCGGCGTTCGCGCGGCTCGTGCACTCCGATTTCGATCCGGCGCTCGTCGTGGACGGCGCCCCCGCGGTCAGCTTCACCTACGTCGGGGTCACGACCGACGGCGTGCCGATCGAAGGCATCGTGGTGGCGGCCGACACCACGGATGCTTCGGTCGTGTTCGACGCGAGGGCTCCGAAGGGGGAGCTCGCGAACGCGATCGAGGACGTCCGCACGATGATCGATGGCGCGGTGATCTGATGGCGCCGGACCGTCGCGCACTGCACCACCGGACCATCTTCCAGGTGCACCAGCCCGCGTTCTGGGTGTTCGCCGCGTTCCTCGTCTACGGCGCGGTGCGGATGATCGGCACGCTCGGCCAACTGGCGTCGGTGTCGCGCTCGGGCTGGGCGCTGTCGTGGCTCCTGCTGCTCGTCTACGCCGCACCGTTGTGCGTGCTGATCTACTCCCTCGATCTCTACGAGCACGAGCCGATCTCGGTGGCGATCGCCGCCTTCCTGTGGGGTGCGTTCGCCGCGACCGCGCTCGCGTTGGACGCCGGTGGGTGGGACGAGGTCCTCGCCAACCTCACGACGCCCGGGTTCGCGGTGCGGTGGGGGCCGTCGCTGACGGCGCCGGTCGTCGAGGAACTGCTCAAGGGCGCCGGGCTCGTGCTCCTGTACCTGATCGTGCGCGACGAGGTCGACGACATGATGGACGGCTTCGTGTACGGCGCGCTCTGTGGCCTCGGGTTCGCGGTCGTCGAGGACGTCGTGTACTTCATGGCCGGGTTCGGCGGCACCCCGTCGGGCGTGCTGGAAGGCTTCTACGTCCGGGTCGTGTCGAGCGGCCTGTACGGGCACGTGCTCTACACGGGCCTGGTGGGCATGGCGATCGGCCTCGTCGTGACCAAGCGCGATCCGACCCCCATGCGCACGCGCCTCCCCCTCGCCGCGGGGATCATCGTCCTTGCGGTGCTGGGTCACGCCGTGTGGAACGCGCCCGTCCTGGCGCTCTCGCCGGCGCCCCCGGTGCATGGGCTCGGATGGCTCCTCGTGCCGGTCGACCTGGCGATCAAGGGCCTGCCGTTGCTGCTGTTCGTCCTGGTCGCGCTCCGGCTCGCACGCTCCCGAGAGCGGCGGTGGCTCGACGGGGCGCTGTCCTCCGAGGTCGGTCTGGGCGGGGTGACGGCCGAGGAGCTCGCCGTGCTCCGCGTCCCGGCACGAAGGCGTGCCGCGGTGCGGGCGATGCGGCGGCGTGCGGGCGCGCCCGCCGCGAGGCTCCTCGCGCGACTCCAGCGCGAGCAGGTCGACCTCGCGATGGTCTCCTCCCGGGTGACCACGATCGACGCGCCCGAGCGCGTGGCGCAGCGCGACTACTGCACGTCGCTGCGGGCCGCCCTCGAGGCGATCCCGGCCGCGGCCGCCGCCGCGCAGCCCGCCGGATAGGCTCAGCGCCCAGGTGGACGTGGGAACGGTCGTCGCAGGTGTCGTCACGCGGGACCCGCGCGCGGTCGCGCGCGCGATCTCGCTCGTCGAGGACGGCGACGACGGGCTCGCCGAGCTGTCGGCCGGCGTCTTCCCCCACACCGGCGGCGCCGAGACGGTTGGGCTCACCGGGGCGCCGGGGGTCGGCAAGTCCACGATCGCGACCGCCCTCGTGCGCAGGGCACGCGCCGACGGGCGCCGGGTCGCGGTGCTCGCGATCGACCCGACCTCGCCCTACACCGGCGGCGCGTTGCTCGGCGATCGGGTCCGCATGCAGGAGCACGCCACGGATCCGGAGGTGTTCATCCGCTCGATGGCGACCCGCGGCCATCTCGGCGGCATGTCGTTGGCCGCCCCCGAGGCGGTCCGGATCCTCGACGCGGCGGGGTTCGACCTCGTGATCGTCGAGACGGTCGGCGTGGGGCAGGCCGAGATCGACGTCGCCGCCGCGACCGATACGACGATCGTGGTCCTCGCTCCAGGGCTCGGCGACGCGATCCAGATGGCGAAGGCCGGGATCTTGGAGGTGGCCGACCTCTTCGTCGTGAACAAGGCGGACCGCGACGGTGCGGGCGACGTCATGCGTGAGCTCCGTCAGATGCTGCACCTGGGCGCCGCCCGCCCCTGGGACCCGCCGGTGCTCGCGACGACCGCCGCCGACGGGACCGGGATCGACGAGCTGTGGGACGAGATCGATCGCCACCGCGCGTGGCTCGGCACCAGCGGCACGCTCGCGACCGACCGGGAGACCGCGGTGATCCACGAGGTCCGCGCGTTGGCCGCCGAACGATCGGCGGAGGCCGTGCAGGCGCAGCTCGCGGCCGACGACGCGCTGCGTGCGAGGCTGCGCGACCGCGAGCTCGACCCGTACGCCGCCGCCGAGGAGCTGATCCGTCGGATCAGGCGCGGGTAGCCTGGACCCGGAGGTGCGGATGGTCGGAACCGACGGTCGGGTGCATACAACCCGTTCCGGCGTGCCGGTGGACGCGGTCTACGGTCCGGCCCCGCGTACGCCCGACGGGCTGCCCGGCGCGTTCCCGTTCACCCGAGGCCCGTACGCCTCGATGTATCGCGGGCGCCTGTGGACGATGCGCCAGTTCGCCGGGTACGGCACGCCCGCCGAGACGAACGAGCGGTTCCGATTGTTGCTCGAGCGCGGGCAGACGGGGTTGTCGGTCGCGTTCGACATGCCGACGCTGATGGGACTTGACCCCGACGATCCACGGAGCGTCGGCGAGGTCGGCCGGTGCGGGGTCGCGGTCGCCGGCCTCGACGACACCGACACGCTGTTCGCGGGCATCCCGCTGGACGAGGTCACGGTGTCGATGACGATCAACGGACCTGCCGCGTGGATCTTCGCCTGCTACCTCGCCACCGCCGAACGCCAGGGCGTCGCGCGCCGCGACCTCGGCGGCACCCTGCAGACCGACATCTTCAAGGAGTACACCGCACAGAAGGAGTGGCTGTTCCCGCCGCGGCCGCACCTGCGGTTGATCGGCGACCTGCTCGAGTTCTGCGCCGCCGAGACCCCGCGGTACCACCCGATCAGCGTCTCGGGCTACCACATCCGAGAGGCCGGATCGACGGCCGTGCAGGAACTGGCGTTCACGCTCGCCGACGGGTTCGCCTACGTCGAGCTGGGACGGGAGCGCGGGCTCGACGTCGACGTGTTCGCGCCGCGGCTGTCGTTCTTCTTCGACGCCCACATCGATCTGTTCGAGGAGGTCGCGAAGTTCCGGGCGTCTCGCCGCCTCTGGGCACGGTGGCTGCGCGATCGGTACGGCGCGCGCACGCCGGAGGCGCAACGCCTGCGGTTCCACACGCAGACGGCGGGCGTCTCCCTCACCGCGCAGCAGCCGATGAACAACGTCGTTCGGACCGCGGTCGAAGCGCTCGCGGCCGTGCTCGGCGGCACGCAGTCCCTCCACACGAACGCGCTGGACGAGGTGCTCGCGCTCCCGACCGAGGAGGCGGCGACCCTGGCCCTGCGGACGCAGCAGGTGCTCGCGTTCGAGACCGGCGTACCCGCGGTCGCCGACCCGCTCGCCGGCTCGTACTTCGTCGAGGAGCTGACCGATGAGACCGAGCGACAGGCTGAGGCGCTGTTCGCCGAGATCGATGCGATGGGCGGCGGGTCGATGCTCGAAGGCGTCCTGCGCGGCGTCGAGACGGGATGGTTCACCCAACGGATCGCGGAGGCGTCGTTCGACGAGCAGCGGCGGATGGAGGCGGGCGACCTGGTCCAGGTCGGGGTGAACGCCTTCGAGGGATCCGAGGACGAGCCGCTCGAGATCCTCGAGATCCCGATGGCGACCGAGGTGTCCCAGATCGCGGCGATCGAGCAGCTCCGCGCCGCCCGTGACACCGGGGCGGTGGAGACCGCGATCGGGGGACTGGTCGCGGCGGCCGGCACCGACGCGAACCTGATCGAACCGCTGATCTCGTGCGCGCGAGCCGGGTGCACCGGCGGTGAGGTCACCATCGCGCTCCAGCAGGTCTTCGGCACGTGGCGCGAGACGCCCGCCTTCTGAATCACCGTTATCGCAATGGCTTGCAGTTGCCGTATGTGGCACGCGCTGCTTGGATGAGGGGATGCACGTCCTGGCACAGGGAGGGGAAGCCTTCGGGGTCGGGGTGCTGGTCTCGGCGTTCCTGTTCGGCTTCCGACACGGGATCGACTGGGACCACATCGCCGCGATCACCGACATCACCAGCTCGCAGGAGGACCGGCGAGCATCGGTCGTCTTCGGGACGCTGTATGCGCTCGGCCATGCGCTGGTCGTCTTCGCGATCGGGTCCGCCGCGATCTTGCTGGGGGCGAAGCTGCCGGAGAGCGTCGATCCGATCATGGAGCGGATCGTCGGCTTCACCCTGGTGATCCTCGGTGTGTTCGTGTTCGCCTCGTTGATCAAGCACGGGCGTGACTTCCGGATGCGGAGCCGATGGATGTTGATCTTCAGCGGGGTGCGGTCCGCCTACCGCAAGACGCGGTCTGCGATCGGCCGCCCGAACGGCAGCGGCGCCGAGGACAGCCACGACGACCTGGACCCGATCCACCTGCACGCGGATGACGGGATGGCCGTCGCGGTCGCCGAGGATCTGCCCGTCTCGGAGTGGCACCACGGTCACCACGGGCGACCGGGCCACCACCACCACAAGCACCCGGAGCCGGACGCCTTCATGGAGTACGGCAGGGGGACCGCCTTCGTCGTCGGGATGGTCCATGGGGTCGGCGCCGAGACTCCGACCCAGGTCTTGATCTTCCTGACGGCCGTGACCGCAGGCGGCAAGGCGGCGGGGGAGGCCGTCCTCCTCACGTTCCTGGCCGGGCTGCTCGTGTCGAACACGATGATCACGCTCGGGTCGACCTTCGGGTTCCTGCGCGCGTCGCAGAACTGGAAGATCTACGTGACCGTGGCGGTGCTCACCGGCACCTTCAGCCTCGTGATCGGCCTGCTGTTCCTCTCGGGGGAGGGAAGGATCCTTCCCGCGCTCTTCGGCGGCTGACCCCGGTCAGCGGCCGGCGGCGCAATCGGCGCAGAGGCCGGTGATCGCGAAGTGCGTCAGGTCGGCCTCGAAACCGTGGTGGCGGTGGATCAACTGGCCGAGCCGCTCGGCCTCCGTGATCGAGAGCTCGTCGTCGCGCCCGCATCGGTGACAGGTGAGGTGCACGTGCTGCGCTTCCTCCGCCTTGTGGTATTCGGCGCCGGACTCCAGGTGGGAATGCTGCAGCACCCCGACCTCCTCGAGGAGTGTGAGGGTCCGGTAGACCGTCGAGGGGTTCACGCCGGGCATCTCACCCTCGATCGTGCGGGCGATCGCGGCCGGCGAGATGTGGCCCTTCGTCCGCATCACCTCGGACACGATCGCCCGGCGCTGGGGGGTCATGCGCAAGCCCCTGCTGCGGAGCAGGTCGAGCACGTCTGCGTAGTCGGAGGGGGCGACGGCCATGGCGGCGATTGTAGCAGCGTGTTGCAGGTGCAATATCAGGCGGCGTCGCTCGGAGCGGGGATGCCCAGCTCGCGACAGGCCCACCGCAGCGCGACCACGCCTTGATCCAGCTGCAGCCGCCGCACGTGCGGCGCTTGGGGGATCGGTTCCCGACCGGCGTGCTCGAGGAAGAACCCCGCGAGGAGCGCGGCGTGCGTCCCGTGGCCGGGCATCAGGGCCCACGGTTCGGGACCGCCCTCGTGGTTGAGGCTCGGCAGCCACGACAACACGTCGAGCGTCGATGCGCCGCGGCAGGCCCAGTTCCAATCGACGAGCACTGCACGGCCGTCGCGGAAGCACAGGTTGTCGCTCCGCACGTCGCCGTGCAGCAGGGCGTCGCCGCCGAGGTCGGCCGACCCGGCGGCCGCGGCAAGCGTGTCGGCGTACGTCTCGAACCACCGGCGGCTGAAGACACCGAGCGCGACCGCCCCGGACGGGTCGGCGCGCATCGGGTCCCATCCTTCGTGGATGTCGAACAACGCCCCGAACTCGTTCGCGATCGAGGCCGGCGGCGCTGTGGCCTGGATCGCGCTCAGCGCATCGAGCACGGCGTCGATCCGCTCGGTCGTCCACGGTGGCGGCCAGACGGCGTCGGACAGGTCCTCGATCACCAGCGCCGGGTGTTCCCCGTCGTCGTGCCAGCCCAGGACGGGTGAGAGGTACGGCTGCCCGGCGAGCGCCGCATAGTTGGCGTGCTCGGTTCGCAGCCAGTCCGCCGTGTAGTCGAAGGCCGCGATCTTCGCGAACGCGGGTGGGCGGTCGTCGTACTTGACGCGCCACCGCCGATGCGACGGCGCCCCATGCCCGACCACCGCGTCGAGCGCGAGCGGACGCGCTCCGGTGGCGATCGCGATCCGCTCCTCGTCGTCCATGGCGCATCTTCGCACCATCCGGCTAGCCTGAGCCGCGATGACGGTCATGGTGACGGGAGCGTCGGGCCTCCTCGGGCACGCGGTCGTGTCGGCCCTCCTCGCGCGTGATGAGGTGCGGGCGACGGTTCGCCGCCCCGCCGCAGCGGAGCCGCTCCGCGCGCTGGGCGCCAAGGTCGCGGTGCTGGATCCGCGGCACGCCGACGATCTCGCCGAGGTGCTGTCTCGCTGCCACACGCTGGTGCACCTGATCGGTGGGGTTCGGCAGCCCGACGCCGAGGAGCTCTTCTGGGCGAACCACGGCTCGGTCGAGCTCGCGCTCGATGCCGCGCGGCAGGCGAGCACGACCCGGTTCGTGCTGGTGTCCGTGCCCGCCGCGGACCCCGAGACGACCCATCCGTTCCTGCGTGCCAAGGGCATGGCGGAGGCCGCGGTGACCACCGCGGGGATCGAGCACGCGATCGTGCGCTCGACGCACGCCTACGGGCTCGGCGGATCGTGGTTCACGGCCACGGTGCAAGGGGCCACGACGACCCCCCCGTTCGTCTGTGGCCCCGGGACCCAGCCTCTCGCGCCGGTGTTCGCGCCCGACGTGGCTGCCGTGGTCGCCGCGATCGATGACCACCCCGGCCCGCTCGAGGGAACCTGGGGGATCGAAGGCCCGGACGTCGTGTCGGCGGATGAGCTCGTCGCGATCCTGCGAGCCGACGACACCTCTCCCACGCACGCCGACGGCCAGCCAGCGGCCGCAGCGCTCACCAAACTGCTGGAGACACCGGTCGACGCCGTGACGGCCTCGTTCTTCGCGATGCCGAGCCGGGCCGACCGCCCCGACGCGGCGGCGGCCTTCGGGGTCAGGACGACGCCGCTGCTGGAGGGGCTGCGCGCGACGCTCACCGCCGCCGGCGCCCACGACGACGGTCGAGACGGCAGCTAGGCTTCGCCCTCATGGGGAACCTGGTCGACCTCACGATCGACGACCAGGTCGCCGTGCTCCGGCTGCAGCGTCCGCCGGCCAACGCGATCGACCTCGGCCTCGCCGAGGAGCTCCAGGCCGCGATCCGGGAGGCCGATGGCCGATCGGAGGTCGGTGCGCTCGTCATGACGGGCGGTCCGACGATCTTCGCCGCGGGCGCCGATATCAAGGCGATGGCGACGTGGGGGCCCGAGGAGGTGCGCCCCTCCGTGGATGCGTTGGGGGAGGCCTGCGACCTGCTCGAGGCGATCGACACGATCTCGATCGCGGCGATCAACGGTTACGCGCTGGGTGGCGGGTTCGAGCTCGCCCTCGGCTGCGACCTGCGCTACGCGGCGACCGACGCGACGCTCGGTCAGCCGGAGATCGGTCTCGGTGTGATCCCGGGCGCCGGAGGGACCCAGCGGCTGGTGCGGCTGGTCGGGCCGGGGCGCACCCGACAGATCGTCTACAGCGGCAGGCTCATCCCGGCGGAGGAAGCGCTGCGGCTCGGCATCGTCGAGCGCGTCCTCGAACCGGGGGAGGTGCTCGACGCGGCGGTCGAGGACGCGCGGCGGTTCGCGAACGGCCCGAGGGTCGCGCTTGCCGCCGCGAAGACGGCGATCGGCGCGGCGATCAGCTCGCCCGGCGCTCCCGGTATCCAGGCCGAGCGGGAGGCCTTCCTGGCGCTGTTCGGTACGCCCGATCAGCGCGAGGGGATGGCGGCGTTCCTGGAGAAGCGCAAGCCCCGGTTCGGCGGCTGACCGGCGTTCAAACTCCCGTCACATCCGGTCCATATCCCTGTCACACCTGGTCACTACCGTCAGGGGCCCAGACGCTCCCTCGACGTCGCGCTGATCGGGAATGAACCGGTCCTCGGTGCTGTTCGAAGAGGGTACTGAGGGGCCGGACGCCCGCATCCGGCCCGCGGAAAGGAAGTGAGCCGCATGTCGGACGAGAGGTTCAGGGGGGCATCCGTCCGCAACCTGCCGCGACCGAACAAGACCTATTCGGCAGGCCGCGTGTGCGCCGACCCGGGGTGCGAGACCAAACTCTCCATCTACAGCAAGTGGAAGTACTGCTGGCAGCACGAACCGGTGCACTCCTACGTACCGCGCGGCAAGCGCAAGAGCCGTTCGGAGGCTGCCTAGCGGCGCCGAACGACCGCCGAACGACCCGGGCCCCTCGATGAGGGGCCCGTTCGTGTTGCGGGGGATGGCGGCTAGGCCGGTCGGCCCCTCCCCGCGGGCGTTCGTCTGTTGCTCCGCGCGGGGGGTCAAGGCCCCCCGAACGTGCACCGATGCGATGGGGGACCGCTCCCCCCGAGTGGGCCAACGATGCCGAACGATCTCTCCGAGCCTCCGCCGATGCGCATGGGCGATTGCCCCTACTGCGAGCGCGCGGTCCTCGTGTACGAAGAGCCTCCGAGGTGCCCCCTGTGTGCCTGCCCGCTGGAGCCGGCGTCGATGCGGCCTTTCGCCGTGCCGGGGGAGCGTGCCGGCGAGGCGGACCCTGCTTAGACGAGCACGGCGCGGCGCCAGCCTCGCACCGAGTTGAGGAACGCGATCGACTCGGTCCCTAGGAGATCCTCGATCGTGACCGGCGCCTCCTCGAGCGTGCCGTCGGCGAGCAGGGCGGCCCGCTCGCAACCCGGGAGCACGCCGTCGGTCAACGGCGGCGTCACCCATCGTCCGTCGGTTCGTACGGCGATGTTCGCGCGGGTCGTCTCGGTCACACGGCCGCGGGTGTTCACCAGCACGACGTCGTCCGCGTCCGGGAACCGATCGCGCGCCCGGTCGTAGCGCGCACGCGCGGTCGTCTTGTGGAACAGCAGCGGGTCGGCCGGGTCGACCGGGTCCGCACGATCGAGGGCCAGCCGGACGGGCTCGATCGTCTGCGTGAGGGGCGCCGATCCGGATTCCACGCGGCCACGGCGGTCGACCACGAGTCGGACGCGCGCGGGTTTCGTGAAGCGACCTGCCTCCCGGTCGAGCGCCGCGCGGATCGCGTCCTCGTCGAGGGTCATGCCGAGATACGAGGCCGACGCGCGCAGACGCGCCAGGTGCTCGTCGAGGCGTCGGTACCCGGTGCCGGGCTCGAAGGCGAGGGTCTCGAGGAGCCGGAGGGCCGGACGGCGGGTCGTGAGGACGCGTGCCTTCGCGACCGTCTCGTCGTACTCCGCGGCCGCGCGCGAGTCCCACGTGATCCCCCCGCCGACCCCGTAGATCGCCGCGCCGGTCCGCGCGTCCTGCAGCACCGTCCGGATCGCCACGTTGAAGCGCGCCTTCGGGCCGGCCGCGCCTGCCGGGGCGAGGTACCCGACCGTCCCGCAGTACACCCCGCGCGCCGCAACCTCGAGTCCGGCGATGATCCGCATCGTCGACACCTTGGGCGCCCCGGTGACCGATCCGCAGGGGAACAGGGACGAGAAGACGTCGGCGACCCCGACCTCGGGACGCAGGCTGGCGCCGACGGTCGACGTGAGCTGCCAGACGGTCTCGAAGCGTTCGGCCGCGAACACGTCGCTCCACGTGACGGACCCGCTGCGGGCGACGCGCCCGATGTCGTTGCGGAGCAGGTCGACGATCATCGCGTTCTCGGCGCGATCCTTCACCGATCCCTCGAGCCCGGCGCGGATCGCCTCGTCTTCGGCGAGCCACCGGCCGCGCGGGGCGGTGCCCTTCATCGGCTTCGTGACGATGCGGTCCTCGTCGATCCGGAAGAAGAGCTCGGGCGAGGCCGACAGGATGCGGTGCGTCCCCGTGTCGACGTAGGCGCCGTATGCGCCGCGCTGCGCGTAGGAAAGATCGCGATACAGGCCCCTGGGATCGCCGCGAATCTCAGCCTCGAGTGGCATCGTCAGATTCACCTGATAGGTGTCGCCTGCGGCGATGGCCCGATGGATCCGGTCCACCGCGGCGTCGTAGTCGCGGCGGGTCATCGCCGGCCGCCACGCCGTGGCCGGGTCGGCGACCGGCTCGGCCGCTGGATCGGCCGCCGACTCGGCCGCCGACTCGGGTGGTTCGGGCAGGCTAGTCTCCTCGCGTCCCTCGAACATCGCGAACCACGCGAGCGGCAGGTCGGCGAACGGACCGGACGACGGCCGGGCATGGACCTCGAGAGACCGGTCCAGGCCGGGTGCGGCCTCGTAGGTGATGAACCCCGCCACCCACAGGCTGCGCGCGGCGGCCTGTTCGGCCGCCGCGAGCACGCCGGGCACCTCGTCGGGCCGGCGTGCTTCCAGCACGCCGGCCGGCCCCACCAAGCGGAAGCTCGGCTCCGCGCCGGTGAGGTCGTCGAACCGGGCCTCGATCACGCGCTCACGATACGTGCGGGTCGCGCACGGGCGGCACGGTAGCCTGGACGTCATGCCGTCCGTGCTCGTCGCGATGTCCGGCGGCGTCGATTCGTCGGTCGCCGCGTGCCTCCTGCAGGAGCAGGGGTACGAGGTCGTGGGCTCGCACATGTCCCTCGTGCACCTGGACGGCGTCGAGCACGGCTGTTGCGGCCCGGCGGCGCGGGCCGACGCCGCCGGCGTCGCGGCGATCGCGGGGTTCCCGTTCGAGATCTGCGACCTGACCGACGCCTTCGAGACGGCGGTGATCGACGACTTCGTCGCCGAGCACGCCGCCGGCCGAACCCCCAATCCCTGTGCCCGATGCAACGGCGAGATCAAGTTCGGCGCGTTCCTGCGCCGGGCCGACGAGCTCGGCGTCGACCTGGTGGCGACCGGCCACTACGT
This sequence comes from uncultured Actinomycetes bacterium, assembly GCA_963799625.1. Classification (GTDB taxonomy): domain Bacteria; phylum Actinomycetota; class UBA4738; order UBA4738; family HRBIN12; genus AC-51. Next base: position 50,154 of record CAWCXU010000003.1, read on the forward strand.
GCGCACGGATCGGGACGCGGCGGGGGTGTGGCACCTGCGCCGTGGCGCCGACCCCGCGAAGGACCAGAGCTACATGCTCCACATGCTCGGCCAGCGCCAGCTCGCCCGCTCGGTCTTCCCGGTGGGCGGGCTGCCCAAGCACGAGACCCGGGCGCTCGCGGAGCGGTTCGGGTTGCCCGTGGCCTCCAAGCCGGACTCACAGGAGCTCTGCTTCGCCCCGAGCGGCGACGCCGGCGGCTTCGTCCGCCGCGCCGCGCCGCAGCTCGTGCACGCAGGCGACGTCGTCGACCCCGAGGGACGCGTGCTCACCCGGCACGACGGAACCTTCGCCTTCACCGTCGGACAGCGGCGAGGGCTCGGCGTGGCGCTCGGTGAGCCCGCGTACGTGCTCGAGACGGACGTCGCGACGAACCGAGTGGTGGTCGGGCCGGCGGAGCTGCTCTCGAAGCGGGCGCTCGAGGCGGACCGGGTGTCCTGGGTCGCCGGAGGCCCGCCGGGTGACGGATCGTTCGAGGCGGGCGTGCGCGTGCGCTCACATGGTGACGACATCGATGCGGTGGTCACGGTGCGCGGCCCCGACGCGGTCCAGATCGCGTTCCGGTCGCCGCAGCGCGCCCTCGCGCCCGGGCAGAGCGCGGTGATCTACCGCGGCGACGAGGTGCTCGGCGGCGGCCGGATCGTGGCGACACGCTGACGGCGGGACCGTCGGGGCCCCGCACTAGACTGCCCGCGTGAAGCTGCTGCGGCGCCGCGCGAAGACCTTCGACATCCAGGTCCAGGACCTCACGCTGCACATCACCGCGCCCGAGGACTTCGCGGAGGAGGCGCGCGCCGCGGCGCTGTCGTTCTGGGAGCAGCTCCAGTCCTACGGCGCCCGCGACCCGGATTTCCGGACGTCCAAACGCGCCCTTACCCGCGTGGCGTCCGATGCGCCGCCGATCGTGCAGGAGGTGGTCTCGGCGGCCACCGCCGCCGGGGTCGGGCCGATGTTCTCGTTCCGGGGCGCCGTGGTGGACTCCGTGGGCCGGTACCTCGCCGAGCACACCGGGGAGGTGACGGTCGCCTGCGACGGCGACTACTACATCCGCGCCAAGAAGCGGATGAAGGTCGGCGTGCACCGCCGCGGCGGCGAACCGATCACGATCGTCCTGGAACCCGCGCGCGGGGTGGGGTTGTCGACGACGCTGGGCCGCGGTCGCGGCGGCGCCGGTCCCGACGGCCTGGCGGTCGTCGCCCGGAGCTGCATGCTCGCCGATGCAGCGGCCGCCGGTGTGCAGGCGTGTCTGCCGAAGCCCGACGGGTTCGGAATGGCGCTGCACTACCTCCAACGGGTGCCGGGGGTGACGGGCGCGGTCGTCGTCGTCGGCGAGCGGATCGGGGTCGCGGGCGGGGTGGAGATCGCGGGATGAGCCCACGATGAGCCCGCGGACGAGCGCAGACCGCGAGCGCGCCGAGGCGAAGGTTCGCGTCGAGGAGCTCCGCGAGCAGATCAACCACCACTCCTACCGGTACCACGTGCTCGACGATCCCGAGGTCAGCGACGCCGAGTACGACGAACTGAGCACGGAGCTGCGGAGGCTCGAGGATGCGTTCCCCGAGCTGATCACTCCCGACTCGCCCACGCAGCGGGTCGGTGCGCCCGCGGCCACGTTGTTCGCGCCGGTCGAGCACCGGGCGCCGATGTTGTCGCTCGACAACGCGTTCTCGATCGAGGAGCTGGGCGCGTGGGGGGAGCGGGTCTCCCGTGGGCTCGGCGGACCGGCCGACGGCTTCGTCTGCGAGCTGAAGATCGACGGGGTGGCGTGCGCGCTCACCTACGAGCGGGGCCGGCTGGTGCGCGCCGCGACCCGCGGCGACGGGCGCGTCGGCGAGGACATCACCGCCAACGTCCGTACCGTCGAGGGGGTGCCGCATCGGCTCGCGCTCGACGATCCGCCGGCGGTCGTCGAGATCCGTGGCGAGATGTACCTGCCGGTGAAGGCCTTCGAAGCGCTCAACGAGCGGCTGCAGGAGGCCGGCCAGAAGGCGTTCGCCAACCCGCGCAACTCGGCGGCCGGGTCGCTTCGCCAGAAGAACCCCGACGTCACCGCGTCGCGACCGCTCCGCCTGTGGGTGCACTCGTTCGGGGCCGCCGAGGGGGTCAGCTTCGAGTCTCATCACGCGTTCCTGGAGTGGGCCGCCTCGGTGGGACTGCCGGTCCCGCCGACGACCGAGCGGAAGGCGTCGATCACCGAGGTCGAGGCGTTCCTCGAGCACTGGGAGGCGCACCGGCATTCGGTCGATTGGGAGATCGACGGCGCGGTGATCAAGGTCGACGTCGCGGAGCAGCAACGAATGTTGGGCGCCACGTCGCACGCGCCTCGATGGGCGATCGCGTACAAGTTCCCGCCGGAGGAGCGCACGGCGCTGCTCAAGAAGATCGACGTGCACACCGGCCGGACGGGCAAGGTCACACCGTTCGCGGTGCTCGACCCCGTGCAGGTCGGCGGCGTGACGATCACGTACGCGACCCTGCACAACGAGACCGAGGTCCGCCGCAAGGACGTCAGGACGGGCGACACTGTGATCGTGCGTCGTGCGGGCGACGTGATCCCCGAGATCGTCGGCCCCGTCACCGCCAGGCGGAAGAAGAGCGCGCGGCGCTGGTCGATGCCGAAGACCTGCAACGCGTGCGGCACACCGCTCGTCCGCGCCGAGGGCGAGGCCGACTACCGGTGCCCCAACAAGCGCGGGTGTCCGTCGCAGGGGCTCGAGTGGTTGTTCCACTTCGCCGGGCGCGGGGCGATGGACATCGAGCACCTCGGCTACATGACCGTGATGCGTCTGCTCGAGAAGGGCCTGATCGAGGACCCGGCCGACATCTACGCGCTCGACGCCGACAAGCTGTCGCAGATCCCGGGGTTCAAGGACAAGTCGATCACGAACCTGCTCGAGCAGGTCGGCGCGTCGAAGGATCGGCCGGTCTGGCGGCTGCTCGTCGGACTGAACATCCGCCACGTCGGCACGCACGTCGCGCAGGTGCTCGCGGGCGCGTTCGGGTCGCTCGACGCGATCGCGGCGGCGAGCGAGGACGAGATCGACGCGGTGCCCGAGATCGGACCGGAGATCGCGGCCACGGTCCGGGAGTGGTTCGACGAGGAGGAGAACCTGCAGCTGATCGAGAAGCTGCGTGCCGCCGGGGTGCGTCTGGCAGAAGACGAGATGCCGGATCGCACGCCGAGGACGCTCGAGGGGGTGACCCTGGTCTTGACGGGGGGACTCGACACGGTGAGCCGGGAAGAGGCGACGGCGATGGCCCAGGCGGCGGGCGCCCGCGTGGCGTCGAGCGTGTCGGGCAAGACCACGTTCGTCGTCGCGGGACGAGATCCCGGCACGAAGCTCGCGAAGGCGGAGGCGCTGGGCGTCGACGTGATCGACGAGGACACGTTCCTGCGCCGTCTGAAGGACGGGATGCCGTGACGCCGGGCTACCAGGTGCGGCCCGTCGCCACGCTCAGCCGGGCATTGCAGATCCTGCTCGCGGTCGTCGGCGTCGTCGGCGCGATCAACGACGTCTGGCTCTTCGCGCAGCTGCGCTCCGGCACGTACGTACTGCACGTGCCGGATCAGGTGAACGGCCAGATGACGGAGCAGCCGTACCTCACTGGGTCGCGGCTCACCAGCCTCGGGATCGTGGTATGGCCGGTGATGCTGGCGACGATCGTGGTCTGGCTCGTCTGGCAGCACCACGCGACCGAGAACCTGTGGGCCCGCGGGTTCCACGAACTCCATATCCGGCCCGGCTGGGCGGTCGGATGGTGGTTCATCCCGTTCGCGTCGCTCGTGATGCCGTGTGTGGCGATGGTCGAGCTGGATCGCCGCTCCACGCCGGAGGGCACACCGCGTCCGGCGAGCCCGCTGGTGGGGGCCTGGTGGGGCGTGTACCTCGGCGGGTCGGTCGTCGTGTGGATCGGCTTGTTCGTGGCGCTCCTGCCGGGGTTGGCCGACCTCGGCCGCGCCGCCGATGCCCGCTCGACCGTGTTCGACCTCACACCGCTGGCGCACACGGCCGCGGGATGGGTCTTGGCGCTCGCCGTCGTTCAGGCCGCGGCGGCCGCCCTCGCGATCGCGGTGGTTCGCCGGATCAGCGACGGTCAGGTGGCGATGCAAGCCGCCCCCGTCGACCGGTGGGTGCCGGTCCCGATGCGGCCGGACCTCGGCGTCTGAGGCGCCCGGAACCTCGCGTCTAGACTGCGGCCCATGCCGGTCGAGATCGACATCGCGCACGTCGCGAAGCTGGCGCGCCTGGAGCTGACCGACGACGAGACGGCGCGCCTGCGGTCGCAGCTCGGGCAGATCCTCGAGCACGCCGCACGTGTCGGGGAGGTGGCGGCCGCCGACGTGGAGCCGACCGCCTCGCCGATCCCTCGGGCCAACGTGTACCGCGAGGACGTGCCCGAGCCGTCGCTGCCGGTCGAGGAGGCACTGCGCAACGCTCCCGAGCGCGACGGCGACCGTTTCCGCGTGCCGCGGATCGCGGAGACGGGCGCGTGAGCGCCGAGCTCTGCGACCTCTCCGGTGCGGAGCTGTCGGCCAAGCTCGCCGCGGGCGAGACCTCGGCGAGCGCCGTCCTCGCCTCCTCGCAGGCGCGGATCGAGGCCGTGGACGGACGGGTCGGCGCGTTCCTGACCCCGACGGCGCAGCTGGCGACCGAGCGCGCCGAAGAGCTCGACGCGTACCTGTCGACCGGCGCGCCGCAGTCGCCGGTCGCGGGCATCCCGGTCGCGCTCAAGGACGTCCTGACCACGAACGGCGTGCGGACGACCTGCGGCTCGAAGATCCTCGAGACGTACGTGCCGCCGTACGACGCCACGGCGTGGGCTCGACTCGCCGGTGCCGGCGCCGTCCTCGTCGGCAAGACGAACTGCGACGAGTTCGCGATGGGCTCGTCCAACGAGAACTCCGCGTTCGGACCGGTACACAACCCGTGGGATCTCGACCGCGTGCCCGGCGGCTCCAGCGGCGGCTCGGCCGCAGCGGTCGCGGCGGGCGAGGCCGTCTGGGCCCTCGGCACCGACACCGGTGGGAGCGTGCGGCAGCCGGCTTCGCTCTGCGGTGTGGTCGGGGTGAAGCCCACGTACGGGCGCATCAGTCGTTTCGGCCTGATCGCCTTCGCGTCCTCGTTGGACACGGTCGGCACATTCACGCGGTCGGTGCGCGACGCGGCTTCGATGCTCCAGGTCCTCGCCGGCCACGACCCACGCGATGCGACGTCCTTGGACGTGCCGGTCCCGCCCTACGCCGACGCCCTCGAGCGTGGGATCGAAGGGCTCAGGGTGGGGGTGATCACCGAGGCGTTCGGCGAGGGGGTCGAGCCCGGCGTCGCCGCCTCGGTCCACGCGGCGGTCGACCGTCTCGAGGGGCTCGGCGCCTCGATCGGTGAGGTCGCGTTGCCACACGCCGCCTACGCCCTGTCGGCCTACTACCTGATCGCCCCCAGCGAGTGTTCGTCGAACCTCGCGCGTTATGACGGCGTCCGGTACGGCTACCGTGCGCCGGGCGAGCACGCCGACAGCATCGCGATGATGTTCGCGACCCGTGGGCAGGCGTTCGGACCCGAGGTGAAGCGCCGGATCATGCTCGGCACCTACGCGTTGTCGGCAGGCTATTACGAGGCGTACTACGGCCAGGCGCAGAAGGTGCGCACCCTCGTGATCCGCGACTACGAGAGCGCCTTCGAGCGCTTCGACGTGCTCGTCTCGCCGACGTCGCCGACGACCGCGTTCAAGATCGGGGAGAAGGCCGACGACCCGATGGCGATGTACCTGAACGACATCTTCACGATCCCCGCGAACCTCGCGGGGGTGCCGGCCATCAGCATCCCCTCGGGGCTGGACGATGCCGGGCTTCCCGTGGGGATCCAGCTGACGGCGCCGGCGCTCGACGAGCCGACGCTGTTCCGAGCGGCGCACGCGCTGGAGTCCGCCCTGGCACTCGACCTGCGCCCGCCGATCATCGCGGGGACCGGCTGATGGCCGACTACGAGGCGGTGATCGGCCTGGAGTGCCACGTCGAGCTCTCCACGGCGACGAAGATGTTCTGCTCGTGCGCGAACGTGTTCGGCGCCCCACCCAACACCCAGACCTGCCCGGTGTGTCTCGGGCATCCGGGGACGCTCCCGGTCCCGAACCACGAGGCGATCGCCCGGATCATCAAGATCGGCCTCGCGCTCGACGCCGAGATCGCGCCGCACTCGCTGTTCCACCGGAAGAACTACTTCTATCCGGATATGCCGAAGAACTACCAGATCAGCCAGTACGACCTGCCGATCTGCGTGGGCGGCCATCTCGACATCGAGCTCGCCGACGGCACCGCGCGGCGGATCGGCATCACGCGCGTCCACATGGAGGAGGACACCGGCAAGTCGACCCACGGCGGCGGCTCCGGCCGGATCCACGACGCGACCTACGCGACGCTCGATTTCAATCGCGCCGGGGTGCCGCTCGTCGAGTGTGTCAGCGAGCCGGATATCCGCAGCGCCGAGGAGGCCGCCGCCTACCTCCGCGAGCTGCGCGCGACCCTGGAGTCCCTCGACGTCTCCGACGTCAAGATGGAGGAGGGGTCGCTGCGGTGCGACGCGAACGTGTCGCTGCGACCGACCGGCACCGAGGCGTTCGGCACGAAGGTCGAGATCAAGAACATGAACTCGATCCGGTCGCTCGAGCGGGCCGTCACCTTCGAGATCGAACGGCAGGGCGCGGCGCTCGACGCCGGTGACCCGATCGTCCAGGAGACCCGCCACTGGGACGAGGACGCGGGGAGCACCGCGTCGATGCGCTCGAAGGAAGAGGCCTTCGACTACCGGTACTTCCCGGAGCCGGACATCCCGGCGATGGAGCCGGACCCCGCGTGGGTCGACGAGATCCGCGCGACGATCCCCGAGCTCCCTCGCGCGCGTCGCGACCGGTACGTGGACAGCTTCGGGCTGAGACCGGAGGTCGCGCGGGTCCTCGTCGCCGACCGCGGCGCCACGGTGTTCTTCGAGGGGGCGGTCGCGCTCGGCGCCGACGCCGGCGCCGCCGCGAACTGGGTGACGCAAGACGTGGCGGCCCTCCGCAACGCCGCGGGGGACGAGGGAGCGCTCACCCCTCGGCACGTGGCCGACGTCGTGCAGCTGATCGCGGCGGGCGACGTGTCGAACGCAGGCGCGAAGCAGGCGTTGGAGGCCTCGTTCGCCTCGGGGGAGGCACTCGAGGCTGCGGTCGATCGCCTCGGTCTCCGCCAGGTCTCCGACACCGGCGCGCTCGGCGCGCTCGCCGATGCCGTGCTCGCCGAGCACCCCGACGTCGTCCAGAAGTTCCGCGACGGCAAGGAGGGCGTGATCGGGTTCCTCGTCGGACAGCTGATGCAGAAGGCCGCGGGCGCGGCCAACCCGAAGGTGGCACAGGATCTCCTGCGGGAGCGGCTGCAGGGGTAGGCCCCGTGGCGAACGACACGGGATCCACGAGCAGGCCCGGTCGGATCCCGCTGTGGCGTCTGGCCGTCCTCGGCGTGGTCCGCGCGTTCCAGGGTCTCGTCACGCACCCGCTGCAGCGGATGTGGCACAGCGGCGACCCGATCGACGCCTACGGGCTCAACCACCTGACGAGCGTCGCCGGCGACGCGTTCCTCGCGATCTCGCTGTCGGACTCGATCTTCTTCTCGGTGCCGGTCGGGCAGGCGCGGCTGCGGGTCACCGCGTACCTGTTGCTGACGATGCTCCCGCTCGCCCTGGCGGGGCCGTTGATGGCGCCGATCCTGGATCGCGCCGGGCCTCGCCGCTCGATCACGTTCGCGGCCGCGGCCGCCCGGTGCGTGTTCGCGATCCTGTTGGCCCCGCGCCTGTCGACCGATCTGTTGTTCCCGCTCGCGCTGGCGATCCTCGTGTGCTCCAAGGTGCACACGATCGCGAAGAACGCGCTCACGATGGCCTACGCCTCCGAGCGCGACGGACTGATGCGCGCGAACGCGCGTCTGGGCCGGATCGGGCTCGCGGGGGCGATCGCGGCGCTGCCGTTCGGCATCGTGGCGCTGAAGGCGGTGGATCCCGCCGCGCCGCTGTATCTGGCGGCCGCGATCTACGCCGTCTCGGCGGGGCTCGCGGCGCGGCTGCCGCACCCCGGCGTATGGGTACGGCCGCAGCGCGAGCCCGGCGACCCCGACCGAGCGCCGATGGGACGGGTGGCGCGGCTCCAGCTCCCGGCGATGGGCGCGATCGGGATGCGGGCCGCAGCCGGGTTCCTGCTGTTCCTGCTCGCGTTCGCGCTGCGCGACGCCGAGGTGCCGGCGCTGTGGTTCGCGGTGGTGGGCGGGGCGGGGGTGGCGGGGGGATTCCTGGCCGATGCGATCGCGCCGGCGCTACGCACCGATCGCCGGGAGGAGGCGGTCGTGATCGCGTCGCTGTCGGTCGGGGCGATCGGGGCGCTGCTCGCCTCGCAGCTGTTCGGGCTCCCGTTGCTCACGGTCTACGCCCTGTCGGCGGGGGCGGCCGCGGAGTTCGCCCGGCTGGCGTTCCAGGCGTTGATGCAGCGCTACGCGCCCCCCGAGGCGCTCGGGCGGGTGTTCGTCCGGTACGAGGTGCTCTTCCAGATCGCGTGGGTGATCGGCGCGTTCCTGCCGGTGTGGCTGCCGATCAGCTTCCGCAGCGGCGTGCTGGTCTTGGCGCTGTTCTACGGCGGCCTCGCGGCCGCCTACGTGGTGCGGCGACGGGCCGCCGGAACGACGGCGCCCGACTAAGCTCTCTCGACCCGAGTGTGAGCCAGAGTCTGAGGCCAGAGTCTGAGGGAGGACAACAGGATGGGGGACTACGTCACGATCGGCCGCGCCGACGAGGTCGCGGAGGGCGACGCCGCGGCGTTCGAGGTCGAGGGCACCGAGATCGCGGTCGCCCGTGTGTCGGGAACGCTCTACGCGTTCGGCGACATCTGCACCCACCAGGGCTGCACGTTGATGCCCGGCGGCGAGCTGGAGGGCACCGAGCTCACCTGCGGGTGTCACGGCAGCATGTTCTCGATCGAGACGGGTGCGGTGCTGGACGGGCCCGCCACGAGGCCGATCGAGGTGTACCCGTCGCGCGAGGTGGACGGCGAGATCCAGATCGAGGTGTAGGTGCCGCGCGAGCGGACCTTCGTGGTCGTCGGCGCCGCCCTCGCAGGCGGGACCGCGGCCGCGACGCTCCGCGACGAAGGGTTCGACGGCCGGCTCGTCCTGCTCGGTGACGAACCCGGCTTCCCGTACCAACGCCCGCCGCTGTCGAAGACGTACCTGCGCGGCGAGGTGCCCCGCGACGACCTCAACATCCGCCCCGAAGCGTGGTGGCGTGAGCACGACGTCGAGACGCGCCCGGGCACGCGCGTGCACGCGCTCGACGCCGGCGCTCGCACGCTGACACTCACCGACGGCGAACGCCTCGCGTTCGACGGCTGCCTGGTGGCGACCGGCGTCCGTAACCGCTCGCTCCCGGTCCCCGGCAGCGACCTCGAGGGGGTGTTCCAGCTACGAACGGTCGCCGACGCCGACCGGATCCGCGCGGCCGCGGCCTCGGCGACCCACGCCGTGGTGGTCGGGATGGGGTTCATCGGGGCGGAGGTGACCGCGTCCCTCCGCACGCTCGGCCTCGAGGTCACGGTCGTCGAGGTGTTCGAGACCGCCCTCCGCAAGATCCTCGGTCTGCAACTCGGCCGGGTGCTGACCTCGATCCATCGAGACCACGGCGTGACCATGCGGTTCGGCGACACCGTGGAGCGGTTCGACGGATCGGGTCGCGTCGAACGCGTCATCACGGCCGGCGGCGCCACCATCGGGTGCGATCTGGTGATCGTCGGCGTGGGCACGGCGCCCGCGACCGACGCGGTCGACGCGCTGCCGATCGCCGACGACGGGGGCGTCGAGGTGGGCGAGACCCTGGCGACATCCGTCCCGGGGGTCTTCGCCGCCGGCGACGTGGCCTCGCACGCGCATCCGGTCTTCGGACGCGTGCGCGTGGAGCACTTCGACAACGCGATCAAGATGGGGGAGCACGCGGCGCGCGCGATGCTCGGCTCGCCAGCGGCGTTCGACGACCCGCACTGGTTCTGGTCCGATCAGTACGACCACCAGATCCAGATGGGCGGCGTGGCGGCGACCGGGGAGATGGTGGTGCGTGGTTCGATCGAGGAGCGGTCCTTCTGTGCGTTCTTCCTCGACGAGGGTGGGGCGTTGCGGGCGAGCGTGAGCCTCGATTGGCCGCGCGACGTCCGCCGATCCCTGGCGCTGATCCGAGCCGAGGTGCGGCCGGATCCGGTGGCGCTGGCCGACCCCGAAGCGGATCTGCGGGCGCTCGTGCGGTAGGTGCCGATCCCGTGAGCGGCGCTGTTACCCTGAACCTTCCGACGCAGCGAGGAGTTGATACGTCGTGGACAGGCCGGAGATCATCCTGGCCCCCGGGCCCACCCCGATCCCGCCGGAGGTGCTGCTCGCGCAGGGCAGCCCGCTCGTCTACCACCGCGGTCCGGGGTTCGGCGATCTGATGCGCGAGGTGACCGCGCGGCTCCGCGAGCTCTATCGCACCGACATCGCAGAGATCTTCCTGTTGACGTCGTCGGGGACCGGCGGACTCGAGTCGGCGGTGCAGAACCTGCTCTCGCCCGGCGACGAGGTCTTCGTGCCGCTCGCCGGGTTCTTCTCGCAGCGGTGGCAGCGCCTGGCCACCGCCTACGGACTCACGGTGCACGCGAGCGAGGACCCGTGGGGGACCAAGCTCGATCCCGCGGCGTTCCGCGAGCGGCTGGCCGTCCACCCGAACGTCAAGGCCGTGCTGCTCACGCAGTCGGAGACCTCGACCGGTGTGATCCAGCCGGTGCAAGAGCTCGCCGCCGTCGCCCGTGAGGTCGGCGTGCTGGTGGTGGTCGACGTGGTGTCGAGCCTCGGCGCGGTGCCGTTCGCGTTCGACGACTGGGGGATCGACGTCGCCGTCGGCGGGTCACAGAAGGCCCTGTCGGCGAGCCCGGGGATCGCGTTCGTGGCCGTGAGCGACCGGGCGCGCGCCGCCGCGGAGAGCTCGACGCTGCCGCGCTTCTACTTCGACTGGCAGGAGTACCGCACGTTCGCGGCGCTGCCGAACCCCGAGAACCCGTGGACGCCCGCGATCAGCGTGCTCCAGGGCGTCCGCGCGGCGCTCCAGCTCTACTTCCAGGACGGGGTGGACGCCGCGCTGCATCGTCACGAGACGCTCAGCCACGCGGTCAAGGACGGCGTGCGCGCGATCGGCCTCGATCTGTTCGGCGAGGGGCTCGAACACAACTGGACCGTCACCGCGATCCGCGCGCCCGACGGCATCAGCGCCGATCAGATCTGCGACACGATCCGCGCCGACTTCGGGTGCGTCCTTGCGCCCGGCCAAGGGCCGCTCAAGGGCTCTGTGTTCAGGATCGGACACTTCGGCTACGTCAGCGAGCTCGACATCATCCGCGGGCTGGCGGCGCTCGAGATGACGCTCGAGCGGCTCGGGTACCCGGTGAAACTCGGCGCCGGCGTCGCCGCGGCCGAGCAGGTGTTCCAGGCGGCGGGCTGACCGGTGCGGGTCCTCGTCACCGAGACCCTGTCCGAGCAGGGACTCGAGCTGCTGGCGAAAGACTTCCAGGTCGATGTCCGGACCGATCTCGCCAACGGCGACCTCGCCGGCGAGATCGCGCCCTACGACGCGCTCGTGATCCGCAGCGCCACCCAGGTGTCGGCCGCCGTGCTCGCCGCGGCCACGAGCCTGAAGGTGATCGCGCGCGCCGGGATCGGCCTGGACAACGTCGACGTCGACGAGGCGACGAGGCGGGGCGTGATGGTCGTCAACGCCCCGCAGTCCAACATCATCTCCGCGGCCGAGCAGACCCTCGCACTGTTGCTCGCCCAGGCTCGCAACATCCCCCAGGCGCACGCCGACCTGATCGACGGCCGCTGGGAGCGCTCGAAGTGGGAGGGGGTCGAGCTCGCCGGCAAGACGATCGGCTTGGTGGGCCTCGGCCGTGTCGGCTCCCTGGTGGCCGCGCGCGCCGCCGGGTTCGGGATGCGCGTGATCGCCTTCGACCCCTACGTGAGCGAGGAGCGCGCCAAGGAGATGGGGGTCGAGATCATGCCGACCCTCGAGGCGCTTCTCGTGCAGTCGGACTTCGTGTCGATCCACCTGCCCCGCACTCCCGAGACGGAGGGCCTGATCGGGGAGAAGGAGCTGCGGATGATCAAGCCGGGCGCGCGCGTGGTCAACACCGCGCGTGGCGGGATCGTCGACGAGGCCGCGCTCAGCAAGGCGCTGGAGGACGGCCACCTCGGTGGCGCCGCGCTCGACGTCTTCGCGATCGAGCCCACGACCGATTCGCCCCTGTTCGGGATGCCCAACACCGTGGTGACGCCGCACCTCGGAGCCTCCACCCGCGAGGCGCAGGACAAGGCGGGGGTGACGGTCGCCGAGATGGTGCGGCTCGCCCTGAAGGGGGAGTTCGTGCCCTACGCCGTGAACGTGTCGGCCGGCGCGGAGGTCGCCGAGGCCGTGCGTCCGTTCGTGCCGCTCGCGGAGCATCTCGGCGCGCTGGCCGCGGGGCTCGCGGGCGGCGGGGTGCGCACCGTCGTCGCCTCCTACCTCGGCCGGATCGCCGAGCACGACACACGCGTCCTGACGCTCGCGACGCTGAAGGGGATCCTCGAGCGGTCGGTGAACGAGCCGGTCACGTTCGTGAACGCGCCGATGCTCGCGCGCGACCGGGGCGTGGCGGTCAGCGAGATGCGTTCGACGGTGAGCCAGGACTACGTCTCGCTGATCTCGATCCGAGCCGAGACCGACGAAGGGCCGATCGTGCTCGAGGGGACGATCGTGGCCAAGGACTCGCTGCGCGTGATCCGGATCGACGACTTCGACGTGGAGGTCGGTCGGGCCGAGCGGATGGTCTTCTTCCGCTACGTCGACCGGCCCGGGATCATCGGCAAGGTCGGCACGATCTTCGGCGACGCCGGGATCAACATCGCCACGATGGATGTCGGGCGTCGTGCGCAGGGCGGCGAGGCGTTGATGGCGCTGACGGTCGACTCCGAGGTGCCGCCCGAGGTCCTCGATCGCGTCGCGACCGTGATCGAGGCGAGCAACATCCGCGCGGTCTCGCTCGTGTGACGAGCATCACACCGTGATGTCCTCGACCGAGCCGGTGGGGCCGTGTTACCCTGCCTCGGTTATGGAACGGATGCTGATCTCGGCAGGCGATACGGGCGCCGTCTAAGCGCCCGCGCGATCTCGCGCACCCTGTCCGAGCAGATCCCGCAGCACCCCACCCCGCACCACGACCCAGGAGCCGTTCCATGACCCTGTATCCAACCCAAGCGCGCGCGAAGATCCGACGGCTGGCGACCGGCAGGCTCATCTCGGTCACCGGTGGCGCGGCCGCGTACACGGCGTTGAACTTCACCATCTGGAGTCGCACGCATTCCCCTGGGATGCAGGCGCTCTCATTGCTGCTCACCTTCGGCGTCGCGGGGATCCTCGGCCCGTTCGGGGGCGCGCTCGGCGACCGGTTCGATCGACGCAAGGTGATGATCTGGTGCGAAGCGGTCTCGGCCGTGTTCTTCGCAGCGATGGCGTTCGCCCACGCCCCGCTTCTGTTGATCCTGCTCGCCTTCGGGTCGGCGCTCGCTGAGATCCCGTTCATCACGACCTCGCGCGCCGCGATCCCCAACCTCGTCGAGGACGAGGGCGACGTCAGCTGGGCGAACAGCTTGGTCACGATGGGGGTGCACGCGGGCATCGCGGTCGGTCCACTGATCGGCGGCGTGCTCGTCGCGACGGTCGGCCCTTCGTCGGTGTTCGCGTTGAACGCTCTGACGTTCCTCGTGTCGATCGGACTGACCGTGACGGTCCGCGGCTCGCTACCAACAGGCGCACGACGCGGATGCGCACGACGAGCACCGCGGGATGGCGGCCGGGCTCGTGTTCCTGTGGCGCGATCGCGTCCTGCGCCGGCTCACCCTGGCCTTCTTCGTGTTCGTGCTGGGGATGGGCATGGGGATGGTGGCCGACGCACCGCTCGCCGAGCACTTCGGTGTCGGCGCCGTGGGCTTCGCCGCGATGATCGCGTGCTGGGGGACAGGGTCGGTCCTGGGCGCGGGCGCCGGCCGGTTCCTGCGTCCGGCGACCGAACCCGTGTGGCTCGTCGCCGGCTCGTTCGGGATCGCTGCCGCCGCACTCGTGGTCGGGTTCGCACCGCTGTTCGTCGGCGTCCTCGTCGCGCTGTTCGCGATGGGCACCACCGACGGTCTCACGATCGTGGCCGAGACCGGCATCATGCAGCGGCGCACGCCCGACGCGGTGCGGAGCCGTGCGATGGCCGGGTTCGAGGCCGCGTTGTCGCTCGGGCTCGCGTTCGCCTACCTGTTGGCCGGACCGGTGCTGACGCACGTGGGTCCGCAGGTGACCTATCGGATCGGCGGGGTCTCGGCGTTGGCCGCCGCCATCATGCTGGTGCCGTTGCTGCGCCTGCGGCACGACCCCGATCCCGACGCGGGCGCCGGGTCCCGGGAGACCGACGCCGGCGCGGATGCGATCGGCGAGGTCCTCACCGGTGGTGCGCCGCGCTACGCGTCGGCCGAGGCGCTGGAGGCGGCGACGTACCCCGAGTCGGACCGTCGTACCGCCTAACCGGGCGACGCCCGCCGGGCCTATCCTCGGCGGATGGACACCGGACGGTACGACGCGATCGTGGTGGGAGGTGGCCACAACGGGCTCGTGGCCGCCGCCTACCTCGCCAAGAAGGGTGCCCGCACGGTCGTGCTGGAGGCCCGGCACAAGGTGGGCGGCGCCGCCGACACGATGGCGCCGTGGCCCGAGGCGCCCGAGTTCAAGGTCACCACGCTCAGCTACGTGATGAGCCTGATGCCCGACACGATCCAGAACGATCTGGAACTCGCGCGCCACGGCTACCGGTCCGTGCCGGTGGGCCCGTACTTCGTGCCGTTCCCGGACGGGCGATGCATCGTGCAGGCCGACGACGACGCCCAGTCGAACTACGACGAGTTCGCGAAGTTCTCCAAGCGTGACGCCGACGCGATCGAGCAGTGGGACGCGTGGATCGGCGGGCTCGCGGCGGTGCTCGGGCCGTTGCTGATGACCACCCCGCCGCGGGTCGGGTCGATGTCGGTCGGCGACCTTCAGGAGCAGCTGAAGCTCGTGTGGCGGTTCCGGGGGCTGAAGGTGCGCGGGATCGCAGATGTCACGCGCCTGATGACGATGTCGATCATGGACATCCTCGACCGCTTCTTCGAGACCGACCAGGTGAAGACCGTGATGGCGCTGAACGGCCTGATCGGGACGTGGGCCGGCCCGCACGAGCCGGGGACCGGCTACGTGATGGCGCACCACTCGATCGGGGAGGTCGGCGACGGGCACCTCGGCGCATGGGCGACGCCGATCGGCGGGATGGGCGCTGTCTCGGAGGCGCTGGCGTCGAGCGCGCGGAGCTTCGGTGCCGAGATCCGATGCGAGGCGCCGGTCGAGCGCATCCTCACCGCCGGCGGCCGGGTCCGGGGCGTCGTCCTCCGCGACGGCACCGAGCTCACGGCGCCGGTCGTCGTCGCCGCGACACACCCGCAGATCACGTTCCTGCGCCAGCTCGACGCCGCGGACCTCCCGGCCGACTTCGTCGACGACATCCGTAACTGGCGCTCGCGGAGCGGCACGGTGAAGATCAACCTCGCGCTCGATCGAGCGCCGGTGTTCACGGCCAAGCCGGATCAGGAGGACTTCACCGGCGGCATGGAGCTCGCGCACTCGATCGAGTACCTCGAGACCGCGTTCGAGGAAGCGCGCGCCGGGCGTGCCGCGACCGCGCCGTTCTCCGACGGCGTGATGCCCACCTATCACGACCCGTCGCTCGCGCCCGAGGGGAAGCACATCGTGTCGCTGTTCACGCAGTGGTGCCCCGCGGAGTGGGCCGACGAGCCCGACGACTCGGCGCTCGAGGCCTACGCCGACCGTGTGATCGCCGGCTACGACGAGCTCGCACCGGGTTTCGCCGACTCGGTCCTGCACCGGCAGGTGCTCGGTCCTCACGAGATGCAGGAGGAGTGGGGCCTGATCGGCGGGAACATCTTCCACGGCGAGCTGTCGGCGGAGCAGCTGTTCCACATGCGCCCCGCGCCCGGCTATGCGGATTACCGCACGCCCATCCGCGGCCTGTACCAGTGCTCGAGCGCGACGCACGCGGGCGGCGGCGTCACCGGGATCCCGGCGTACAACTGCGTGCGCGAGATCGTGAAGGATAAGAAGCGCCGGCGGCGGCCCTCGGTCACCACCTCCTGACGCAGACCGCTGACTCTGGCGCTGACACAGGCGCGCGTGTCGGCGATGATGCCGGGGTGTCGACCGATCTCACCGGGCACCTGCTGATCTCGAACGCGTCGCTGTTCGACCCCAACTTCCGGCGCACGGTCGTGCTGGTCGGCCACCACGACGAGGACGGCGCCGTCGGCGTGGTGCTGAACCGCCCGCTGGACGTCACGGTGGACGAGGCCGTTCCGCCGCTCGCGGAGCTCGTCGGCACCGACGAGGCGCTGTACGAAGGCGGTCCGGTCCAGCCGGACGGGGCCGTCGTGCTGGCGGAGTTCGCCGATCCGTCGGTCGCGGGCGTCGTCGCGTTCGGCGCCGTCGGATTCCTGCCGGAGGACGTGGACGATGCCGATCGTGGCGCGATCGTGCGCGCTCGGATCTTCGCGGGCTACTCGGGGTGGGCCCCCGGGCAGCTCGAGGCGGAGGTCTCGCAGGACGCGTGGCTGCTGACGCCCGCGACCGAGTCCGACGTCTTCACCGAGGCGCCGGATCGACTCTGGGAGGGTGTGGTGGCGCGGCTCGGGTCTGCCTACGCGATGCTCCGCTCGATGCCGGCGGACCCCTCGCTCAATTAGCGGCATCCGTCGAGGCGAGGAGCACGTGGAACGCGGCGCCGCCGCCGGGACGGTCTTCGACCCAGGCGCGCCCGCCGTGCAGCTCGGCGAACCGTGCGACGAGCGAGAGCCCGAGCCCGACGCCCGGTGACTGCGGGTTCGCGCTCGGACCACGCTCGAACGGCTGGAACAGCACGTCGCGGAGCTCGTCGGGCACACCGGGTCCGTCGTCGTGCACGACGATCTCCACGCCGTCGCCGATGGCGCGCAGGCGCACGCCGATCCTCGCCTCGGCCGGTGTGTGCTTCGACGCGTTCACGACGAGGTTCTCCACGACGCGCTCGATCATCGAGCGATCCACCATCGCGACGACGGGGTGGAGGTCGAGCTCGACCTGCCGCTCGCCGATCAGATCCACCTCGCGCGTGACGCGCTCGATCAGGCCCGCGAGCTCCTCCGGCGCCAGGCGTGGCTCGAACGCGTCGCGCGTGAGCCGGTCCATGTCGAGCAGGTCGGTGATGAGCTCGGTCAGCCGCCGGGCCTTCGCCGCGAGGGAGCGCGCCATGTCGGTGCGTTCCTCGCTCGACAGCGCGAGCTCATCGGCGTGCTCGAGTGTGATCGCGTTACCTAAGATCGTGGCCAGCGGCGTGCGGAGGTCGTGCGACACCGCCGTGAGGAACGTGTTCTTCATCTCGTCGGCGCGGCGGAGCTCGTCGAGCGCGCGTTGGAGCTCGTCCTTGGCGCGCCGGCTCTCCGTCACGTCGGAGAGCACCCCTTGATAGAACAGCGGCGTTCCGTCGTCGTCGCGGACCAGGACCGCCTGGTCCTGTACCCAGACCACGTGCCCGTCGCGGTGGTGCATCCGGTACTCGAACGACCAACCCTCGGCGTCGGGCGCGAGCGCGTCGATCTCGGCGAGGAGCTGGTCTCGATCGTCGGGATGCACGAGCCGTTCCCACAGCGACGGGTCGGCCATGCGTTCCTCTGGGGTGAACCCGAACATCGACTCGTAGTGAGGGCTGACGTACATCGGGCTGATCGCTTCCTCGAGCGACTCGATGTAGATCACCGTTGGCACCTGCTCCACGAGCGTCTGGAACCGCCGCACGGCGGCGCGGAGCTCCTCCTCGGTCCGCTTCTGCTCGGTGATGTCGACGAGCACGCCGATCCACAGGTCGGCGCGATCGGCCTGCCGGTTGGCCTCATCGCGCATCCAGTGATAGGAGCCGTCGACGGTCCGCAACCGGTACTCGCAGCGGAACGAGCCGGTCGCATCCGACGCGAGGTCGGCGGCGTGGAGGCGCTCGCGGTCATCGGGGTGCACGAGGGCCGACCAGGCGTCGCGGTCGTCCGTGAAGGTCTCGGCAGCGAGCCCGACGAGGTCCTTCACCCGCGGGCTGATGTAGACCGTGGTCGCGGTGCCCTCGCCCTGCTGCACGTAGACCGTACCCGGGATGCGTTCCAGCCACTCGCGGAACCGGGGCTCGATCGGGGAGGGCTCCTGGGAGCGGCGGTCGATCTGCACCCCAGACCATCGGCAGGACCGGGGTCAGGCGTGAGCGTTACGCTGCGGCGATGGGTCCCGCGGGGTCGGTCTCGTTCGAACGGGCCGCCGAGGTGTACGACCGGACGCGTCTCACCGATACCGTCGCCCTGACCCGTGCGATCGACGTGCTCGACGGGGTCCTTCCCGCCGGCGATGTCCTCGAGATCGGCGTCGGGACCGGCGCGCTCGCGATCCCGCTGGCGAGCCGGGATCGGCGGGTGGTCGGCCTGGACGTCTCGGCGGCGATGCTGGAACGATTGCGGGACAAGGAGCGCCCGAGCCGTGTCCACGTGGCGATCGCCGATGCCACTCGACTCCCGGTCGCGGATGCGGCGTTCGGGGGCGCGTACTGCCGGTGGGTGCTGCACCTGGTCGCCGGGTGGCGCGAGGCCGTCCGGGAGCTCTGCCGCGTGGTCCGCCCCGGCGGGGTGGTCGTGGTGGAGCCCGGAGGCTACGCCGGCGGATGGCGCGAGGTCTGGCTCCGGTTCGTCGACGCGCTCGGGCCGGCGGCCGAGCCGGTCGGCCTGGACGCCCGTGGCGGGTACACGGACCTCGACGAGGCGTTCGCGGCCTGTGGCGCCGCCAAGCGCGAGGTGATCGAGACGCCGATGCAGCTGGACAGCTCGCTCGACCGGTTCCTCAGCGAGGCGGCCGCGCGCACCTACTCTTGGACCTGGCGCGTCGGAGACGCGGAGCTCGCGCGAGCCGTCGCCGGCGTGCGCGCGTGGGCGGTCGAGCGGTACGGTCCCGATCTCACGCAACCGTTCTCGCCGGATGCGCCGCAGTCCTGGCGGGTCTACGACCTGCGCACCTGAACGCTATCCTGTACCAACGCCCGGGCCGCCCGGGCACGGAGCCGAGAGGAGCCCCGTCGTGCCGATCACCGAGGTCGACAAGATCTGGATGAACGGCGAGTTCGTGGACTGGCCCGACGCCACGATCCACGTGCTGAGCCACGGTCTGCACTACGGCTCGGGTGTCTTCGAGGGGATCCGCGCCTACGCGTCGGCTCGTGGCCCGGCGATCTGGCACCTGGACGCCCATCTCGACCGGATGTTCGCCTCCGGCTCGATCTATCACATGGAGCTCCCGTACTCGAAGGAGGAGCTGATCGCGGCCACGAAGGAGCTGATCCGCGTCAACCGGCTGGACAGCTGCTACATCCGGCCGATCGCGTTCCGCGGGTACGGGGAGATGGGCGTGAACCCGCTCGCCGCGCCCGTCGACGTCGCGATCGCGGTCTGGCCCTGGGGCGCGTACCTCGGCGAGGAGGCGCTCGAGCAGGGCGCTCGCGTCAAGGTCTCCAGCTGGAAGCGCCACGACCAGAACTCGCTGCCCTCGGCGGCCAAGGCGACGGCGACCTACCTGGGGTCGATCCTTGCCAAGGTGGAGGCAGTGAAAGGCGGGTACGAC
The DNA here is from genome assembly GCA_963799625.1 of uncultured Actinomycetes bacterium. Lineage (GTDB taxonomy): Bacteria > Actinomycetota > UBA4738 > UBA4738 > HRBIN12 > AC-51. Next base: position 70,020 of record CAWCXU010000003.1, read on the forward strand.
GAGGCGATCTTGCTGAACCAAGCCGGGATGATCGCCGAGGGCTCCGGAGAGAACGTCTTCGTCGTCGACCGAGGCGTGCTGCTCACGCCGCAGCCGGCGGTCGGCGCGCTCGGGGGCATCACCCGGAGCTCGGTGATCACGATCGCGAAGGACCTCGGCTACGACGTCGTCGAACGCGACCTCGTCCGCACCGACCTGTACCTCGCCGACGAGGTCTTCTTCACGGGGACGGCCGCCGAGATCACGCCGATCCGCGAGGTCGACGACCGCACGGTCGGGGTCGGGCACCGCGGGCCCGTCACGAAGGAGCTCCAGGAGGCCTTCTTCGCGGCGACGAAGGGCGAGGATCAGCGCTACATCGACTGGCTCACCTTCGTCGATGACTGAGGTCCGGGTATGACGTCCGAGTCCCCGTACCGGCTGCCGCGCTCGGTCACGCCGTCGCACTACGCGATCGAGCTGCGCCTGGATCCGACGGCGCCGACCTTCGACGGCACCGAGGACGTCACGGTCGAGGTCCACGAGCCCGTGACCGAGATCGTGGTGAACGGCAAGGATCTGACCGTGCGCTCCGGCGCGATCGTCGCGGGCGACGGGTCGACGGTCGAGATCGCCAAGGCGGTGCCCGACCCCTCGGCCGGCCGGATCACGCTCGAGCTGCCGGGGGAGCTCGCGACCGGCGAGTACACCTTGCGCCTCGAGTTCACCGGCAAGCTCAGCGATCTGATGGAGGGGATGTACCGCTCGCGCTTCACCGACGACGCCGGCCGCGAGCACGTCATCATCACCACGCACTTCGAGGCGACCGACGCGCGCCGCAACTTCCCGTGCTGGGACGAGCCCGACCTCAAGGCGTCGTTCCAGATGACCCTGGTCGTCCCCGAGGACCTGACCGCGCTGACGAACACGCCCGAGATCGGGCGCGAGCCGGCCGACCCGGGGTATGCGCGGGTGCGGTTCGACCGCTCGATCGTGATGTCGACCTACCTCGTGTGTGTCGTGGTCGGGCGTCTGGGCCTCACCGAGCCGTCGTTCGCGGGGCCGACGCCGATCCGGGTCGCCTGCCGTCCCGACCGGCTGCACCTGGCCGGGTACGCGAACGAGGTCGGCGCCTACGCCCTGGACTGGTTCGGCGACTACTACGCGATCCCGTACCCGGAGCAGAAGCTCGACCAGGCGGCGATCCCGGACTTCGCGCAGGGCGCGATGGAGAACACCGGGCTCGTCACCTACCGCGAGACGTTGCTGCTGCTCGATCCCGCGCAGGCCTCCTACGTCGAGCAGCTCGACGTCGCCGAGACGGTCGCGCACGAGCTCGCGCACATGTGGTTCGGCGACCTCGTCACGATGCGCTGGTGGAACGGGATCTGGCTGAACGAGGCGTTCGCGACGTTCATGTCCTACCTCTGCGTCGACGCGATGGAGCCGACCTGGGCGGTGTTCGATGCGTTCCAGACGATCCGGATGACCGCGTTCGAGGTGGACGCGCTCGCGAGCACACGACCGATCGAGTTCCCGGTCGAGTCGCCCGACGACGCGAGCGGCATGTTCGACACCCTCACGTACACGAAGGGCGGCGCGGTCCTGCGGATGATCGAGCAGTGGCTCGGTCCGGAGGTGTTCCGCGACGGGATCCGGCGCTACCTCGCCGCGCACGCGTACGCGAACACCGAGACGCACGACCTGTGGGACGCGCTGGAGGAGGCGAGCGGGAAGCCGGTCCGGCGGATCATGGACGCCTGGATCTTCCAGAAGGGATACCCGGCGATCGAGATCACGCTCGACGGCGATGCGATCCGGCTCACCCAACGGCGGTTCGCCCCGTCGTTGCCCGACGACGAGACCACCTGGCCGGTGCCGCTGATCGTCCGCCAGGTCTTTCCCGACGGGGAGCGTGCCGAGCATGTGCTCGTGGAGGCGGGGGGCTCACGGTCCCGCTCGCACACCCCGAGGCGCTGGTGGTGGCGAACGCCGGGAGCTCGGCGTTCGTGCGCACGTTCTACGACGACGAGCTGCGGAGCCGGCTCACCGCCCGGCACGCGGACCTCACGCCCGGGGAACGTCAGAGCCTCCTGGACGACGCGTGGGCGGCCGCCGTCGCGGGCCGCGCGACCGTGTCGTCGTTCCTGGACGTCGCGGCCGGGTTCGCCGGCGAGACGGCGCCGTCGGTCTGGCAGACGATCATCACCGGGCTCGCGTGGTGCGACCGGTTCCTCGACGGCCCGCCGCGCGAGCGGTTCCGCGACTACGTGCGCACCCTCGTGCGCCCCGCGCTCGATCGCCTCGGGTGGGATCCGCGAACGGAGGACGGCGAGCTCGATCGCGAGCTCCGCGGCGACCTGATCCGCACGCTCGGCGTGCTCGGCGACGACCCCGAGACCCAGGCGATGGCGCGCGAGGCCGAGGCGCTCTCACGCACGGCCGGCGGCGTCGACGCGTCGGTCGCCGCCGCCGCGGTGGAGGTGGTCGCCTTCGCCGGCGGCGAGGAGGCGTTCGAGGCGTTCCGCGCGCGGATGCAGGAGGCGCCGACGCCGCAGGAGCAGGACCGCTACCGATACGCGCTCGCGCGGTTCCGCGACCCCGCTCTGATGGAGCGGCTGCTCGCGCTCGCCGTGTCCGAGGAGATCCGGCCCCAGGACGCGCCGTTCCTGCTGGCGCGTGCCGAGGCGAACCGGGACCTCGGGGCGATGGCGTGGCACCACGTCCGCGACCATTGGGACGAGCTGTTGCCGCGCTTCGCGGCCTCCAACGTGATCCACCTGGCGCAGGGCGCCCGCCTGATCACCGACCCGGAGCTGGTCGGCGAGATCCAGGCGTTCTTCGCCGAGCACGACATCCCGCAGAACCACCTCTCGTTGGTGCAGGCGATGGAACGACAGCGGATGATGGCCGCGATGCGGGAACGCGTGGGCGGCGAGCTCGCGACCCGGTTCAGCTAGTCGGGGTCCGACAGGTCGGTCGGATCGGCGTTGCCGCCGCACAGCACGAGGCACACCCGCTCCTCCGACCCGGGCCGATACCGGCCGGTCTGCAGCGCGGCGAGGGTGGCCGCCGCGCCGGGCTCGGCGGCGACCCGGCACGCGTCCCACAGCGCCTGTCGCGCGCGCACGATCTCGTCGTCGCTCACCGTGACCACGTCGTCGACGAATCGCTTGGCGATGTCCAGCCCGATCGTGCCGACCCGGGCGGCGCCGAGCGCGTCGGCGGCGATCCCACCGACCTCGACGTCGACCGGCTCGCCGGCTCGCAGCGCCGTCGACAACGTGGGGCAGCGTGCCGGTTCCACCCCGATCACCTTGGCGTCCCCCGCGTACCAGGCAGCGATGCCCCCGATCAGGCCGGCGCCCCCGACCGCGACGACGACCGTTCGGATCGCCGGAGCCTGGTCGTCGATCTCCGCCGCGATCGTGCCCTGGCCCGCCACCACCGCAGGCTGGTCGTAGGGATGCATCAACACCGCGCCGGTGTCGAACGCCCGCTCCTCGCACGCCGCGTAGGCATCGGCGTAGAACCCGTCGACGACGTGCACGGTCGCGCCGTAGGACCGGATCCGTTCGATCTTCATGGCGGGCGATGTCGCCGGCACGAAGATCTCGGCCGGATGTCCGAGCACCCGGGCGGCGTAGGCGACCGCGAGGCCGAAGTTCCCGCCCGAGGCGGCGAGCACCCCGCTCGCGTCGACCTCGGCGGTGAGCATCCGGTTGAACGCCCCCCGAGGCTTGAAGGAGCCGGTGTGTTGCAGCAGTTCGAGCTTCAAGGTGAGGACGCCGTCGAGGCCGAACGCGCCGGGCTCCAGCTCGAGCACCGGGGTGCGGCGCACGTAGGGCGCGATCCGCATCGCCGCCGACTCGACGTCGAACCGTGTGACGTCCGGGGGCTGGTCACCGGGGGACAGGAGGCTCACACGGGTATCAGACCACGCTGCTCCGCCGCGGTCACGCCGGCTCACCACGCTTCGTCGGGGTCGCGTCTCGGCCTGGCGATCGGGAGGTCGAGCGACAGCGTCGGGGTCTCGGGGAACGTCAACGCCATCAGGTACCCGTCCTCCTCGGGGGTCGGCGTGCGGGCGCCGTCGGGCTCGAACACGCTCGAGGGGCCCTCGCCACCGCACCCAGCCGAGCCGCTCGTAGAACGGCTGCGAGCCTGTCGCCAGGAACCCGATCTGGGCGCCGTCGCGGATCAGCGGATGCGTCGCGGTCACGACGGCGGCGCCGATCCCGCGGCCACGCGCGTCGGCACGTGTGGCGACGTCCTCGAGGTAGCCGGCCCGCAGCACCGTGTCGCCGATCGTGATCGGCACCCACGCGACGCACGCGTGCCCGAGCAGGGCGCCGTCGTCGTCCTCGGCCACGACGTGGGGGCCGGGTCCGATCTCGTCCCAATGTTCGGCCCGCCATGGGCCGTCGTCGTAGGCGGCCTCGAGCCAGACGCGCAGGTCGTCGAGCTCAGCGCGGCTGAACGATCCACGCTCCCGGACGCGCACCCGCATCCGGGCAGGGTAGCGGCCCTGCGGTAGCCTGCCGCCCGATGCGACTCCTGCGCTTCCGGCACGGCGATCGGATCGCGACCGGCGCGATCATCAACGGCGACACGATCCAGGTGCTCGTCGGAACCTTCTTCGAGGACCCGTTGCCGACCGGCGAGGAGGTCGAGCTCGGCGACGTGCTCCTGCTCGCGCCCGTCCTGCCCTCGAAGGTCGTGTGCGTCGGCAAGAACTACGCGGCGCACGCCGCCGAGTTCGGCGGCGAGGTGCCGGACGAGCCGCTGCTGTTCCTCAAGCCCTCCACCGCGGTGATCGGCCCGAACGACCCGATCCGGCTGTTGCCCATCAGCAAGCGGATCGACTACGAGGGCGAGCTCGCCGTCGTGATCGGGCGGCTGGCGCGCAACGTGCGGGCCGAGGACGCGTCGCGGTACATCCTCGGGTTCACGTGTGCGAACGACGTGACGCTGCGGAGCCTGCAGCGCGCCGACGACCAGTGGACGCGCGCGAAGGGCTTCGACGGTTCGTGCCCGCTCGGTCCGTGGATCGAGACCGCCGTGGACCCGACCGGCGTGTCGATCGAGACGCGACTGAACGGCGACGTCGTCCAACGCGGCTCGACCGAGGACATGGTCTTCGGGGTCGCGACGCTGATCGAATACATCACCACCTTCATGACGCTGTTGCCCGGCGACGTCGTGCTGACGGGCACGCCCGAGGGTGTCGGCCCGCTCGCCGCACGGCGACGTCGTCGAGGTCGAGGTCGACGGGGTCGGCACGCTGGCGAATCCGGTGGTGGGACCGTGACCGTCCGGTGTCGCTTCGCGCCGGCGCCGAGCGGGTCGCTGCACGTCGGCAACGTCCGGTCCGCCCTGTTCTCCTGGTTGTGGGCGCGCCACAACGACGGCGTCTTCATCCTGCGCGTCGAGGACACCGACGCCTCCCGCGTCACGGAGGAGGCCTTCCGGGGGGTGCTCGACGATCTGCGCTGGCTCGGCCTGGACTGGGACGAGGGCCCTGAGGTGGGCGGTCCCCACGGCCCGTACCGCCAGTCCGAGCGGGCCGCGATCTACGCGGAGAAGGTTACCGAGCTCCTCGCGAACGGCAGCGCCTACCACTGCTACTGCACCGAAGCGGAGCTCGAGGAGCGGAACGAGGCCGCGCGCGCCCGTGGCGAGGCCCCGGGCTACGACGGTCGTTGCCGCACCCTGACCGACACCGAGATCGCGGCCTACCGGGCCGAGGGGCGCGCGCCGGTGGTGCGGTTCCGGATGCCCGACACGGAGCAGGTCGTGGAGGACCTCGTGAAGGGCGAGGTCCGATGGGCGCCGGGGGAGCTGCGAGACTTCGTGCTTGCTCGTGCCGACGGATCGCCGGTCTTCTTGCTCGCGGTCGCCGTCGACGACCTGCTGATGGAGATCACGCACGTCGTCCGCGGCGACGATCTCCTGGCGGCCGCACCGCGGAATGCCAGAGTGATCGAGGCGCTCGGAGGAACCTCGCCCGCGTACGCACACGTGCCGCAGGTGCTCGGGCCCGACCGGCGGCCGCTGTCGAAGCGCCACGGCTCGACCAGCGTCAGCTCGTTCCGCGAGCAGGGGTTCCTCCCCGAGGCGCTCGTGAACTACCTGGCGCTCCTCGGCTGGTCGCCCGGCGACGACCGCGAGGTGCTGTCCGTGCCGGAGCTGATCGAGGCTTTCGACCTGACGCGGGTGTCGTCGAACCCCGCGGCCTTCGATACCGAGAAGCTCACCTGGCTGAACAACCGATACATCCAGTCGCTCGGCGACGACGACCTCGCCGCGCGCTGCGTCCACTTCCTGGTGGAGGCGGGGGTCGGGGTCGAGCCGGGGGTGCTCCGTGACGCGATGCCGCTGGTGAAGGAGCGGATGAAGACCCTGACCGAGTCGGTCGAGCTGTTGCGGTTCCTGTTCAGCGACGACATCACGCCGAACGAGAAGGCAGCCGGCCTGCTGGCCAAGGCACCCGAGGGCTACCTCAAGGAGGCGGCTGTGGCGCTCGATGCCTCTGCGGCATGGGACGCGACCACGATCGCTGCGACGTTGGACGGCCTGGCCACGGGCGCGGGCTTGAACCGCACGAAGGGCTGGCAGCCGATCCGCGCGGCGGTGACCGGGTCGAACGTGTCGCCCCCGCTGCCGGAATCGCTCGCCCTGCTGGGCCGCGAGCGAACGATCGCGCGCGTCCGGGCGGCCGCGGGATGAGACGCGCGGTGGCGGCCGCGGTCGCCGCGGTCGCGATCGTCGGCGGGGCGTCGATGGGCGTGCACGCAGCGCCCGCACCTGCGGAGGTGCGCGCGACCGGCTCGATCAACAAGCCGCCCATCACCTGGAAGGCGATCCCGTTCGGCGCGAAGCGCAAGGCGGAGATGGCGGCGTACTCCAAGCGTCACTACGGCACGCGCACCTGGCACCTGCGCCACCCGAAGGTCATCGTCGAGCACTACACCGACGGCACCACGTTCAGCGGCGCGTGGAACACGTTCGCGGCGAACTCGCGGCACGACGGCGAGCTTCCGGGGACGTGCGCGCACTTCATCGTCGATCGAGACGGCACGATCTATCAACTCGTGCCGCTCGGCGTTCGGTGCCGCCACGCGATCGGGATGAACTGGACCGCGATCGGGATCGAGCACGTCGGCACGAGCGACAAGATGGTGCTCGGCGACCACGCCCAGATGCGGTCGTCGCTGCGGCTCACCTTGTGGCTGATGCAGACATACGGCATCACGATCGGCAACGTGATCGGCCACGCCGAGACGCTCGAGAGCCCGTACCACCACGAGCTGTACCCGAGCTGGCGGTGCATGACGCATGCCGACTTCCCCCATTGGGCGATGCACCAGTACCGCCAGCGCCTGCGGGCGCTCGCGACGAAGCGTGGGATCGCGGTGGGCCCCCCGCCCGCCTGGGTCGACAACGGCTGCTGACGCTTGCATCGTCGCTCGGCCGGGGGCAGGATGCCGGGGAGCGACCCGGAGGCGCGGCGTGCCGAAGACCATCACCCTGCCCGAGCGGCAGGACGCGGACGGGGCCTGGCATCAGGTCATCCGAGACGTCTGCTACGGGTGCGGGTGCCGATACCTGATCGCCGAGGACGACCACGACCTCGTCTGGGAACCGGGCGCCGAGCGCGGGGCGCACTGCACCGACGAGGAGTGCGATTGCCACCTCACGCCGGTGATCGGCGAACGCCGCTGGTGACGCCCGCGCGAAGGGCGAACAGCTGCACGACCGCCGCCTGATCGAGCGTCGGACGCTCGTCGTACCGTCCGACGCCGCCACCGCGGAACCAACCGGAGGGCTCGCGCGCCTCGGCGGCGAGACGGTGCAGGTAGGGGTCCCACCGCTCGATCACCTCGTCGGGGTCGGACCCGGCGAGCAGGGCGCGGTACGCGATGACCGCGAACGCCGGCGGCTCCCGCCACAGGTCCGCCGCCGACCAGTGGGCGAGGATCGCGCTCCGCAGCGCTGCGGTCGGGCGACCGAGCGAACGGATGGCGGCCAGGGCCGCGCCCTGGTTGTAGGTCCACACCTCGTCGTGGACGACGCCTCCGTCGACCCGATCCGCGTACAGGCCGTCGGGGCGGCGCAGGGTCCGGTCGAGCCAATCCATCCACCGGGCCGCCGTGGCGGGCCCGTCGGGCGTCGCCGACTCGAGTAGCAGCCATGCAGCGGATGCGGTGCTGCAGGTGTTCCGGCTAGACGATCCTTCGACCCAGCGGACGCCGCCGTCGGGATCCTCGCCCTGTGCGACGAACCGGGCGAGAGCGTGCGCTGCCTCACGCCACGTCGGGTCTGCGGTCACCGCGTCGAGCCGTAGGAACGCCAATCCGAGCCACGCGTTGTCGTCGAAGTACCGCGTCCCTCGCGGCGTCGCGGCGTACCCGTCGCCCGAGCGGAGCGGGCGGAGCGCATCGGTGAGCAGGTCGAGCGACGGATCGCCGCCGAGCACTCGGATCTCGGCCGCGGCCCACAGGACGTGCGCGAGCGGCCACGCGGCGGCCGGTCGGCCGCCCGGGCCATCGAGGACCTTGGCCGAGCGCCAGCGACGGCGGAACGTGTCGCGGGCGAGCGCCGCCCATCCTTCGAGCGCGAGCTCCGCCCACACGTCAGGGCAGGTCGATCGTGACCGGGCCTTGCTCGGTACGTTCCCAATCCCGCAGCGCCTCGGCGAAGCGCACGATCAGCGCCGCGCCGCCGAGGAACTCCAGCGCCCGGATCAACGGGTATCTCCGCAGGCCGGGGATCCGGAAGACCATCGGCACGGTCACGATGATCGCGCCGGCGAGCACGCGGCGCGTCCGCCTCCCGGCGGGGGTGGCGAGGAACCGCGAGATCTCCTGTGCCTCGATCTGCACCCGATCGCCGATCCGGCGGACGGTGCTGACCTGGCGGGGAGGGCGTCTGGCCATGGGATGAGCCTACCCAGCCCGGCCGGAGTCATGCGGCGACTGGGCTGAGATCCCTCCGGATCCGAGGAGTACTTCCTGCTCGCACGACGCAGGCCGGACGGCGGGTAACGTCGAGGTGTGGCGACGGTCGACCAGGTGCGCGCGGTCCGCGAGAAGCTTGTGGCCGACGGGACCGTGGTCGCGCCCGAAGGGCGCCTCCTGGATGTGTTCCCCGTCGCGATCGGACCTGTCGAGGGCGCCGCGCTCCGCGATCGCGTGATCGAGGAGGGCGCCCTGCGGACCGTCGAGATCGGCCTCGCGTTCGCGATCTCCACCCTGTTCATGTGTGAAGGCCTTCTCGCGAACGGCTCCGAGGGGCCGCACGTGGCGATCGACCCCTATCAGCGCACCGTCGACTCGGTCGCTGGAACGAGCTACGCGGGGGTCGGACTCCACACGCTGGAGGAGGCGGGGGTTCGCGAGCTCGTCGACTTCTACGAAGAGGGATCGCAGCTCGTGCTCCCTCGACTCCTGGACGAGGGGAGGAGCTTCGATCTCGCGTTCGTCGACGGCAATCACCGGTTCGAGGCCGCGTTCCTCGATCTGATGTACGTGGGCAGGCTGCTCCCCGAGGGCGGCGTGGTGTTCGTCGACGACACGCAACTTCCAGCGATCCAGCGAGCGATCGAGTTCTGTGTCAGCAACCTCGCGTGGGAGGTCGAGGGGGCGGGGCGCGAGGGCAGCAGCGCACGAGTGGCTCGTCCTTCGGACCGGCCCCCGCGACCGGTTCCAGCGACCGTTCACGGAGTTCGTGGACTTCCGCAACCGGTCGTAGCCGTCGGCGACGACGCGCTTCACGTCGGACCTCTCCATCTAGCCGGTCACCTTCGGATCGAAGAGGGTTCGATCGTCGAAGCGCTGCAGGACTTCCCTCGCGACGACATCCGCATCGCCACGTTCGGCGACGACGTGCCGAGCATCGATCTTCGACGTCGAGAACGACTCGTGCATCTGTCGTGTGACCGACTCGTCGCGGAAACCGTGGTCCTCGCGATCGCGGACGCGCGCCAAGCACGTCTCGAGGTCGGGCAACAGGACCGCGTAGTGGACGGACCCGAGTCCGCTGTACTCGAGGAAGGTCGGGAGGAACCAAGGGCCGACCATGCCGTCGAAGATGGTCGTGTAGCCACCCGTCGCGAAGCGCCCCGCCGCCGTCGCGGTGGCGCGCGTCACCACCTCGTTCTGCTCGTGGGACTCGGGCAACCACGGATCGATGTAGCCGCGCGCGACGAACCCGAAGAATGTGTCGCCTCGCACGAGCGCGCAACGATCGAATCGCGCGGCGACGAGCTCCGACACGGTCGACTTCCCCGCGCCGGGCGGTCCTGTGATGATCAACAGCTCCGGCACGCCGACGTCCCCTCTCGGCAGCATCGATGACGCGACGTGCTCGGAAGTTTCTCTCACAGGATCCGCCCTGGTCCGAGCTGTGCGAGTGTCACATCTCGCCAGTCATCGGCGGTTACCTCGATCGCGTTCGTAGTCCGCCGCCACCCGTTTGGGGACACACATCCGCCACGCATCGAACACGAGCTCGCGCATCTCGGTTACATCGAGCGCAGCGAGCCGGACGCGGACCCAGTGGTAGCGGAGGTCGGATGGCTCCGGCATCAGGAACTTCTTCGGATCCGACGCGACGAGCGCTTCGCGTTCCTCCTTGGGGAAGCCAAAACCCATCTCGGCCTCGTCCCGAGAAAATGCGAGGAAAACGATGCGACCTACTCGGAACTTGACGCGATCCCGTACCAGCGCCTCGGTAGTTCGCGGGAGCCCCAGGGCGAACGAGCGGACGTCATCGATGTCGACCACGGCACGACGCTACGCTCGGTACCGACTCCGTTCTTCGACCGGTCTGGCCAAGGTGCGAGCCGGTCGACGTGATCGCCAGCTCGATCGTTCGTGGTCCCGGGACAGGGCGTCCTGCTCGGCTTGGCATTTTGAGCGTCGCTCTGTTCTTCCCGTTTGGCCCCGTCATCGGCCCATTCGCTATCTGGCTCGGCAGGAGGGGATACCGACGAGCGACCGCCGGCGCTCCTGGCAGAGGCTTGGCCCTGACAGGCTTGGTTCTCGGAGTCGTCGGGCTCGCCGCAGGGGCGGTCACTTGGGTCGCCGCCTCCGCATGCGACTGTCTCTGACTCCAAGGTCAAGCTCAGCGGCGGCGGCGAGGGTTACCTGAGCCAGGTCGGGGTCCGGGCTAGTGCGACGTGGCCACCCATACAGCTCGCACGGCCGGTCCCAAGAACGTTCAGGAGGCCCGGCCCTCGGGGTTTGAGATGCCCCGGGGGCCGACCCCCCCATTTTCGCGCCCGCTCTGGACCGATGAGGCCTTCCCCGGGGAGCGGGCAGCGACCTAGAACGGCCCCCCGACCGGTTGGGGTAGGGAGGGGAAGCTTCGAGCCGCCAGGCGCTTCCACCGTAGGCGAGCGTGAGCGGTTGTCACGTCAGATGTACGGGGGACGCACGCAGCGTGCGCCAGTTCGGCCTGAAGGACTGGCGGTGGAGTGGCAGCATGGCTGGAGTTGGACCGGAGTACGAACGCGAAGATGCGGAACCGGGCGATCCTGCCCGCTGTGGGTTCGCCGCCGCACGATCGTCGCTCAAACTGTTGCCAGAAAACGCGCCCGGTGCCTGAGAACTCTGTAGTCCCAACGGGATTCGAACCCGTGTCTCCACCTTGAGAGGGTGGTGTCCTAGGCCTCTAGACGATGGGACCGGACACGTGGAGGCCGGCTCCGCCGGCGCCGGACCGCGTCGAGTGTAGCAACCGTCCCTCGCAGGAGTTCCCCGGTTCGCCACAGGTATCCTGGCCCGCCATGATGAGCGCGAGCAGCGCGATCTCCGATCCAGAAGCCCCGTCCACGGTCGTCGAAGACGGCCGGACGAGCTGGGTGATGCTGATCGTCGCGTGGTTCCGTCGCTCCGGGCCACGCACGCGCGGGTTGTTCGCCTTCGTGATCTTCCTCGCGAGCTCGATCCTCGTCTTCGCCCTTCCGGTGATCGGGAACCTCGGTCACCGGTGCGTGGGATCGTGCCTCCCCGACACCAGCCTCTACCAGTGGTCGTTCGACTGGATGAACCATGCGGTGCGCACGGGCACCGACCCGTTGTTCACCGACACGATCTGGGCGCCGGGCGGGGTACACCTGGCCTGGGTGACCACTATGCCGGGCCCGGCGCTGCTGTTCGCGCCGATCACGAACGCCCTGGGCGGGCTGTTCTCGGTGAACATCCTGATGATCCTCGCGCCGGCGCTCGCGGCGTGGGCCGCGTACCTCGTGTGCACCCGAGTGACCCATCGGTTCTGGCCGTCCCTCGTGGGCGGGTTCCTGTTCGGGTTCTCCACCTACATCAACCAGCACATGCGGGCGCAGCTCAACCTCGTCCTGATCTTCTTCGTGCCGCTCGCGGTGTACCTCGTGATCCGGCGGGTCGAGAGTTCGATCGGGCGGATCGTCTTCGTCGTGCTGCTGGCGCTCGTGCTCGCGGGCCAGTTCTCGACCTCCACCGAGGTGTTCGCGACGATGACCCTGTTCGGCGCGCTCGCCTACGTCGGCGCCCTCCTCGTCGCGCCCGTCCCGGTGAAGAAGCGGCTCGCGTGGACCATCCCGCTGCTCGTCGCCGCGTATGCGATCGCGATGGCGCTGGTGATCCCGATCCTCACGCGGCTGCAGTATGACGCGCCGCCGGATCGGGCGATCCGGGCGCCCGACATCAACTCGATGGACCTGATGAGCTTCATCGTGCCCTCGGAGTTCGGGCGGTTCGGGGGCCAGCGGTTCGCGTCGCTCAGCGCCAAGTTCCCGGTCCTGCCTCAGAACGACACGGGCTACATCGGCGTCCTGTTCGTCGCGGTGTTGGTGTGGTTCACGATCCAGTTCCGCAGGCAATGGTGGGCTTGGCTGCTGACCGGATTCACGCTGCTCGTCGCGATGCTGGCGATGGGTCCGACGCTGCACATCGCCGGTCGCTCGGTCGGGACGCTGCCGGGCAAATGGTTGTTCGAGGCGCCCCTGATCAAGCACGCGACACCCGACCGGTTCCCGTTGTACCTGTTCATGTCGCTCGCCGTGATCACCGCGATCTGGCTCGCGTCGGCCTCGGGCCGATGGGCATGGACGCGGTACGCGATCGCCGGCGTCGGGATCGTGGCGCTGTCGACCAACCTCGCGCTGGAGCCGACCTACCACGGCACCGAGAACGTGCCACGCTTGTTCGCCGATGGGGGATACACGCAGTACATCCCCCCGGGCGGCGTCGTCCTCGCGATCCCGTACACGCTCGGGGGAGACATGGACTGGCAGACTGCGGCCAACTTCGACTTCAAGCTGGGGCGCGCCTACATCGGGCCGATCCACCCGAACGGACACCTCATGGCGGGGCTCGGGGTGGTCTTGACCCAGCCGGGACATGGCCTGCCGCCACCCAACGCCGTTCGGTACTTCATCGACCAGCGTGACGTCTCGACGGTGATCGCCCAGGACCCGGTGCCCCCGGAGATCGTCACGTTGATGGAGGACGTCTTGGGCGTCCAGGGGGTCGACGCGGGCGGCGTCACCATCTGGGAGGTGCCGCCGGGCGGAACGACCCCGCCCGAACCGCCGCCGACGACGCAGGTCATCACGACCGCGCCCTGACGATCGGCAGCGCTCAGTTCTCGCCCTGATCGCGGGTGAAGCCGAGCTCGCCGTCGAACTCCTGGAGCTTCTCGATGTGCATCCACCGGTGCGCCGACGAGATCCGTTGGAGGAGCTCGTGCACGTCGTCATCGGGGAGGTTGCCCGGATCCTGCTTGATGATGAACCGGCACCGGAAGTGGTCGCCGGTCTCGGTGAACGCTCCCGTCGGCGGGAACACCTTCGTGCCGCGCGAGCTGATCATCTTCAGCGAGAGCTTCGTGTCGTGGGTGAGCTCCATCAGCGACGCGCCAAGCTCGGCGGCGGCCAGCGGCGACTCCACGAACACGTCCAGCCCGACGACCGCTCGGGTCTTCGGGCGCACGTAGTCCGGCGCGGGGTCGAGCTGGGGGAGTTCGATCGGAGTCGTCTCGCGGATCGTCCAGCGCTCGGTCCGCTTGCCGAGGTTGCCGATGATCGCGTCGGTGTAGGCGGTGGTGGACGCGCCGCGGTCATAGCCCACGACGTCGCCGGTCAGCACCCCCGACTCGAGCGTGACGAACACCGCGTGCTCGATCTCCTCGGCCTCCTCGATCAGACCCAGGTAGCGCAGCATCAGCACCGAGGACAGGATCATCGCGGTCGGGTTGATCACGTCCTTGCCGGCGTACTTGGGCGCCGAGCCGTGGACCGCCTCGAAGATCGCCACCTCGCTGCCGATGTTCGCGCTCGGCGCGAACCCGAGCCCGCCGATCAGCGCGCTCGTCAGGTCGGACAGGATGTCGCCGTTCATGTTGGTCGTGACGAGGACCTCGAACTGCTCGGGACGCTTCACGAGCTGGTGGGCCGCGTTGTCGACGATCACGTGCCAGGACTCGATGTCGGGGTAGTCCGGCGCCACCTTCTCGAAGGCGCGTTTCATCTCGCCCTCGGCGAACTTCATGATGTTGGCCTTCGTCGCGCAGGCGACCTTGGTCCTGCCCTCCGATCGCGCGTAGGCGAACGCGAACCGGGCGATCTTCTCCGATCCCTTGGCGCTGATCAGCTTGAGCGCTTGTGCGACGCCCGGCGTCTGCATGTACTCGATGCCGGCGTAGAGATCTTCGACGTTCTCGCGGACGACCACCAGGTCGACGCCGCGACCCGAGTAGGGGGTGGTCACGCCGGGCATCTCCCGGACCGGGCGCACGTTGGCGTAGGTCTCGAAGAGCTTGCGGAGCGTGACGTTCGCCGATTTCTCGCCGAAGCCGACCGGCGTTTCGAGCGGGCCCTTGAGGGCGACGCGCGTCTCGGTGATCGACGCGATCGTGTCGTCGGGGACCCCGCTCGGGAGCCCCTCGCGGAAGACGTCGGCCCCCGCCCTGTGCTCGTCCCAGGTGATCGGAGCGCCCGTCGCCTCGATGATGCGCCGTGCTGCGCCGACGACCTCGGGGCCGATGCCGTCGCCCGGGATCAGCGTCACGGGGATCGGCGCTCGCGTTGCGCTCACGTGCGTTCCTCCTGCCGACGGCTCCCGATGGCGGTGCCGGTCCGGCCCCGCCGCGTGCGCTCATCGTAGCCGCCGACCGTTGCCGGGTCGCTCAGGTCCGACTGCTACCATCCGGGGCCGTGCCGAGCCCTCAACGGACCAAGCGCGCCCTCTTCGCCGCCCTCGTGATCGCCGCCCTGGTGATCGGCGTGGTCGCGCTCCGTCGTCGTGCCCGACTCGGGGAACGACGACGGCGGGGACCCGCCGCCGAACGCGGCCGCGGTCACGGTCTCGGCGGCCGACGCGCGAGCCGATCGACCCCAAGCTCGGCATCGACAACATCAACCACTTCATCTTCGTGGTCCAGGAGAACCGCTCGTTCGACTCGTATTTCGGGACGTTCCCCGGTGCGAACGGGATCCCGCGCAACCCGGACGGTTCGTTCTCGGTATGCGTGAAGGACGACCAGGGCACGTGCTGGAAGCCGTACCACGACACCGGCGAGTACGACCAAGGGGGCCCGCACAACCAGTGGGCGAGTGGGCACGACATCAACGGCGGCGCGATGGACGGGTTCGTCACGGCGCTCGACCGGGTGAAGGCGTGCACCAAGGGCCAGATGAGCCAGGAGTGCTCATACGCGCAAGCCGACAACCCCGGGGTGCCCGACGTGATGGGGTACCACACAGCCGCCGAGATCCCGAACTACTGGGCGTATGCGAGCCACTACATGCTGCAGGACCAGATGTTCGCGCCCACGGACTCCTGGACGCTGCCCTCGCACCTGTATCTGATCTCGGCGTGGTCCGCCAAGTGCACGGACCTCACGACGCCCGATCCGGACGCCAGCAGCTGCACGACCAACATCGACCATCCCGGCGGGATGGAGGGCGTGCCGTTCGGAGTCGTCCCGGACATGCAGTACCGCTGGGCGAGCATCCCGTGGCTGCTCGACAAGGCGAGCGTCCCGTGGGCGTACTACGTCGGGCAGGACACGTGCTTGCAGCCCCAGTGCCCGCCGGCCGGGCCGGAGGAGACGCCCCGCTCGTGGATGGCGATCTCCGGCTTCCGCAACGTCGCCTACACGAACTCGATGGACAAGATCCGGACCTATCCCGACTTCTTCCAGCGGGCCGCGGACGGCACCCTGCCGGCCGTCAGCTGGGTCGTGCCGTTCAAGGGGACGAGTGAGCACCCCACCCACCCGATCAACCAAGGGCAGGCCTGGGTCACGCAGGTCGTGAACGCCGTGATGCAGGGACCGCCCGAGCAGTGGCAGCACACGGCGATCTTCGTCGCGTGGGACGACTGGGGCGGCTTCTACGATCACGTCAAGCCCCCGGTGATCGACCACTGGGGCTACGGGCTGCGCGTGCCCGGTCTCGTGATCAGCCCGTGGGTCGACCGGTCCAACGGCATCGACGGCCAGCTGCTGTCGTTCGACGCGTACCTCAAGCTGATCGAGGACCGGTTCCTCGGTGGCCAGCGTCTGGACGGGCAGAACGAAGGGTGGCCAGATCCGCGGCCCACCGTTCGGGAGGCGGTGCCGCAACTCGGCGACCTTGCGAAGGAGTTCAACTTCTCGCAGCAGCCGATCCCGCCGTTGGTCTTGGACCCGAACCCGCACGCGGACCCGAACGTCACACTGGTGCCGACGGTCCCTCCGTCGGCCAGCCCGTGACCGGTCGCTAGCATGCTTCCCCCTCATCTCGGTCGGATCGGTGGCCGGGTGGTCGCGGTCTTCGTCCTGGTCGGCGTGATCGCGGTCGCCTGTACGACGGGCTCACCGGGCACGGACACGACCGCGGGCGGTCCGACGACGAGCCCCGGCACGTCGCCGGCGGTCGACCGATCAAGTGCCGACCTGGCCCGACGGCGCGCTGCCGCCCGAACCATCGGCCGCGCCGAAGGGTGTCGACCTCCGCCCGTTGCTCAACCCGCCGCCACACCGGCCTCCCGACGACGACAGCGCGCCGATCGATCCGTCGAAGGGGATCGACAACATCAACCATCTCGTGTTCATCGTGATGGAGAACCGCTCGTTCGATGAGTACTTCGGCACCTATCCCGGCGCCGACGGGATCCCGATGAAGAACGGGAAGCCGACGGTGTGCCAACCGACCGCGAACGGTGGCTGCGCATACCCGTACCACGACACGAACTACATCGATCAGGGCGGGCCGCACGGGCACAAGGCGTCGGTGACGTCCTACGACAACGGGAAGATGGACGGCTTCATCACGGCGCTGGACGCGTACGGCAACGGATGCAGGCTGCACCCGACCACACCGCCCTGCCCCCAAGCGACGCCCGGGCCACAGGGGCAACCCGACATCATGGGGTACAAGACCCGGCGCGAGATCCCGAACTACTGGACGTACGCGGACAACTACACGTTGTTCGACCACATGTTCGCGCCCGTCGACTCGTGGACGTTGCCGTCGCACCTGTACCTCGTGTCCGGGTGGTCGGCGTGGTGCCCGAACCTGCACGACGCGATGTCGTGCCAGTCCGAACTCGTGTTCCACCCCGCGTCGGCCTTCGACAACCAGTGGCAGGGCGCGACCTGGCGCGCCGACGAGGCGAACAAGTACCCGCGCCCCTACATCTGGGCGCCGGTCACGTGGCTCCTGTACAAGCGCGGCGTGAGCTGGGGGTACTTCGTCGGGGCAGGGTCGTGCGTGGTGCCGCCCTGCGGGGGACTCACGGGGCCGAAGACGGCCGACGTGCAGAACCCGTTGCCCGGGTTCCTCGAGACGCAGGCGACAGGTCAGTTCGCGAACATCCGCCCGAACACCGACTTCTACGCGATGGCCAAGCAGGGCAACCTGCCGTCGGTGTCGTGGATCGTGCCGGTGAAGGATGCCGGCGACCATCCGCCGGATGACATCTCGAAAGGCCAGGCCTACGTCACGGGCTTGATCAACGCGGTGATGAACGGGCCGCAGGACCAGTGGCTGCACACCGCGATCTTCGTGACGTGGGACGACTGGGGTGGCTTCTACGATCACGTGCCGCCGCCGGTGGTCGATCAGAACGGGTACGGGTTCCGCGTGCCGGCCTTCATGGTGAGCCCGTGGGCGAAGCCCGGCTACATCGACCACCAGACGCTCAGCTTCGACTCGTTCCTGCGGATCGTCGAGGACCGGTTCCTCGGCCACCAACGCCTGAACCCGCTCACCGACGGATGGCCCGACGCGCGGCCCACGGTGCGTGAGACCGCGCCGCAGCTCCACATGCTCGATAACGCGTTCGACTTCACGGGTGCGCCGCGGCCGCCGCTGGTGCTGAAGCAGTACCCGGGCTACGACAACAGCGGCTGAGTGCGCGCGCCATCACGCGCCCAGCGCATGAAGAGCTGGCCCGCCTGGATTCGAACCAAGACCAACTGATCCAGAGTCAGCCGTGCTGCCGTTACACCACGGGCCATCGTGACGTCCCCGCATGCTAACAATCCCCACAGTCCTCGACGGGAGCGGTTTGACCTTGCTCGCCGGGGAGAGGTAGCGTGGCAACGGTTTCCGAGGGGAGCGCCGAGGGGAAGCGGAGGGTACGCCATGAACAAGGGCGGGTTGGTCGCAGAGGTCGCGAAGCGCACCGGGGTCTCGAAAGCCGAGGTCGCACGCGTCGTCGACGCGTCGATCGATGTGATCCGCGAGACGGTGGTCGATGGTGAACGCGTCACGCTCGCGGACTTCGGCACGTTCGAGCGGAAGCATCGCAACGAACGGATCGCCCGCAACCCCCGCAAGCCCGACGTGCCGATCGTGGTGCCGGCGCGTGATCTTCCGTCCTTCACCGCGGGCAAGGAGTTCCGCGGGCAGGTGCTGGGCTCGGCGTAGCGACGTCCCTCAGAAGGTCACGAGGTACAGGTCGCGCGCCACCGTGCCCGCCGCCCCGGTCTCGACGTCGAACCGCACCCGCTGCCCGATACGCAGGAACCGCGCGGGGGGATCGCCGAACGAGCGTTCATCGATCGCGATCTCGGCGCGGTCGTCGGTCAGCAGCGACCCGGTACGTGTGTTGGTGTCGTAGGTCTTGACCGTTCCTTGCACCGATGCCTCCTCACATCCTTGGCCTCACGTCCCGCTCGCGCGGGTGCCGAGCCGCTCGTCGGCTCCGAGCTCTTCGAGCACCGCGCGCGTGCGCGTCGGCCGCGAGCTCCGGAGCACGGTGAGGATATCGTCCGGCGCGTCGAGGTCGAACGCGAGCTCCGGGCGCTCGCAGACCGCGATCGGCAGGTCGGCCTCGGCGGCCGCCTCGACGTGCCGCCGGAAGGAATCGAGACCGAAGCGGGCGGTGATCGCGTGCGGCGGACGGCGCAGCAATAGGTTCGTCCCGCGTTCGTCGGCGGCGGGCGCGATCACGACGGGCCCGAGCGTGTGAACGGCCCGCGTCAGCACCGCCGTCGTCACGAGCGGGGTATCGGGCAAGAGCACCGCCAGCGCGTCGGCTCCGCGCGCGTCCGCCTCCCCCTCGGCCTGACGGATCGCCTGCCCGAGCGGCGGCTCGTCCTCGACCAGCGTGATCGCGCCGCGTGTCGCCGCGACCTCGAGCACGGTTTCGTCGGGCGACAGGACCCAGGTCTCCCATCCGGGAACGGCGAGCGATGCGTCGAGCACGTCCTCGAGCATCGCCAGGGTGAGCGCGGCGCGCTCGGCGGGACCGAGCACGGGACTGAGACGGGCCTTCGTGTCGTCGAGCGATTTCACCGGCAGGACGATCGCGCGCACACCGAAAGCCTAGCCCACGTGATGCGATAGCCTCTCGGGCTTCCGACGGGAGAGGGAGCCCTGATGACGACGCTGGCACTGCGGTTCGCCCCGGCGACCACGCGAGGGCGGTCGCGCGTCGCGTTCCAGGTGGGGTGCGCGGTCATCGGCGCGGTGCTGATCGCCGGGCTCGCCCAGTTCACGATCTACCTGCCGTTCACGCCCGTGCCGATCACCGGGCAGACGCTCGGGGTCCTGTTGGTCGGCGCGGCATACGGCCCGGGTCTCGGCGCGGGGACCGTC
This sequence comes from uncultured Actinomycetes bacterium, assembly GCA_963799625.1. Taxonomy (GTDB): domain Bacteria; phylum Actinomycetota; class UBA4738; order UBA4738; family HRBIN12; genus AC-51. Next base: position 90,073 of record CAWCXU010000003.1, read on the forward strand.
GGCCTCTACCTCGCGGCGGCGGTGGTGGGACTTCCCGTGCTCGCGCGCAACGTCGACGGCGGTCACGACACGGGCCTCCACGTCCTGGGCGCGGCGTTCCCGTCGGCCGGCTACCTGTGGGGGTTCCTGCTCGCCGCCGTGCTCGTCGGGTGGCTCGCCCGCCTCGGGTGGGACCGGTCGTTCCGCTCGTCGGTGAGCGCGATGTTCTTCGGCGAGCTCGTGATCTACGCGTGCGGCATCCCGTGGTTGATGCACGCGCTCGGGGTCGACGTGCAGACCGCGCTGACCTTCGGCCTATACCCGTTCGTGGTGGGCGACACGATCAAGCTGTTGATCGCAGCGGGCGCGCTCCCGCTGGCGTGGGCCGCGATCCGGCGCTTCCGACCAGGCGAGGAGCCCGACGCTGGCTGACGGGTTCGAACCCTGGTTCACAGGGCTGCGATGGACGGTCATGCCGTTCCTGCGGGCGTGGTTCGGCTGGCGGTTCGAGCACCTCGACCGGATCCCCGCATCGGGCCCGGCCCTGATCGCGTGCAACCACGCGTCCTACCTCGACCCGCTCGTGAACGCGTACGCCGTCGTGCGTGCGGGGCGCCGGCCGCGGTTCCTCGCGAAGGACGACCTGTTCCGCGCGTTCGGGATCGGCTGGGCGGCGCGGGGCACGCGGCAGATCCCCGTGGCGCGCGGCACCGGCGATCAGGGTCCCTTGCGCAACGCCGAGGCCGCGCTCCGCGCGAACCAGGCGGTGCTGATCTATCCGGAAGGAACCGTCACGCATCGGGCTGACGGGCTGCCGATGCAGGGCAAGACGGGAGCCGTGCGGCTCGCGCTCGCGGCGGGTGTTCCGATCATCCCGATGGTGAGCTGGGGGTCGGCGCCGGTGTGGCAGAAGTCCGGGCCGGGGTCACTGCGGCCGCGCCGGCCGGTGTGGGTCAGCGTCGGCGAGCCGCTCGACCTGATCGCGCGTGGGGTCTCGATCGACGATCACGGCGGGGTCCGCGCGCTCACCGACGAGCTGATGGCGGTGCTGACCGCCGAGGTCGAGTCGCTCCGCGCCGCCTATCCCGCCGACTGGGCCACCCGATAGGCTCGCCGCGATGGCACGACGCCGCGTGGTGGTCTTGTTCGGCGGCCGGTCCTCCGAGCATGAGATCAGCTGCCTGTCCGCCCGCTCGGTGATCGACGCGCTGGAGGGCAACGACGTCGAGGTCGTCCCGATCGGGATCGCGCGCGACGGGCGGTGGTACGTGCGCCCCGGACCGCCGGCGCTGCCCGCGGAGACCGGGCGGATGCCCGAGGTCGTCGCCGACGCGACGGCGCTCGCTCGGCTCGCGGGGGACGACGGGACGCCGGCGCTCGTGCTCGCCGACGGCTCACGCTCGGCGGTCGACGTCGTCTTCCCGGTCTTGCACGGCCCCCGGGGCGAGGACGGCGCGATCCAGGGGCTGCTCGAGGTCGCCGGCGTGCCCTACGTCGGCGCGGGGGTGCTCGGGAGCGCCCTCGGGATGGACAAGGCGATGCAGAAGGCTGTGTGGGCGGCCGCTGGGCTCCCGATCGTGCCCCACGAGGTGGTCACGGAGCCGGAGTGGTCCGACGACGAGGACGGCGTCCTCGGCCGCGCGGAGGGGCTCGGGTTCCCGCTGTTCACGAAGCCGGCGTCCCTCGGGTCATCGATCGGCATCACGAAGGTGGCTTCGCTCGAGGAGCTGCCGGCGGCGATCGCCATCGCGTTCCGGTTCGAGCGGAAGATCGTGATCGAGCGGGGGATCGATCCGGTCCGCGAGATCGAATGCGCGGTGCTCGGCAACGACGACCCGGTGGCCTCCGTTTGTGGCGAGATCGTGCCGGAGGGCCATGCGTTCTATGACTACGAGGCGAAGTACCTCGACGAGCACGGGGCGCGGCTGGTGATACCCGCGCCGTTGGAGCCGGCGGTGGCGGCGCGGATCCAGCAGCTCGCCGTCGGCGCGTTCACCACGGTGGCGTGCGCTGGCATGGCGCGCGTCGACTGTTTCCTCCAAGGTGACGAGGTCTGGCTGAACGAGATCAACACGATCCCCGGATTCACGTCGATCTCGATGTACCCGAAGCTGTGGGAAGCGAGTGGGCTTGCGTACCCGGATCTCGTCACGAGGCTGCTCGACCTCGCGGTTGAGCGGTTCGACGCCGAGCACGCCAAACGTGTCGACGTGCCGGAGCTGCACGACGGTTCCTGAGGGCGCCTACAGGTGGACGACGGGGCAGGTGAGCGTGCGGGTGATGCCCTCGACCGACTGGATCCGCGCGACGACGAGCTTGCCGAGATCGTCGACGGTCTCGGCTGCGGCTCGAACGATCACGTCGTAGGGGCCGGTGACGTCCTCCGCCTCGGTCACCCCTGGGACGGAACGCACCTCGGCTGCCACCGCGGCCGCCTTGCCCACCTCGGTCTGGATCAGGACGTACGCGTGCACCATCGGGTCGGCCTCCTCGCCGTGGTCGAGCGCACATGCTACGGCCCGGGCGGGAATGGACGCAACGCCGGATGATGGGCGGATGGCGATCCCGCCGTTCCGCGATCGCGCCGACGCAGGCGATCAGCTCGCCGAGGTGCTCCGTGGCACCCTCGAGGGCCCGGCCGTCGTGCTCGGCATCCCTCGCGGCGGCGTCGTCGTCGCCGCGCGCGTCGCGTCACGGCTCGGATTGCCGCTCGGTGTGGTCGTGACGAAGAAGCTCGGCGCCCCCGGCAACCCGGAGCTCGGGATCGGCGCGATGGCGCCGGGCGTCCGTGTGCTCGAACCCGACGTGATCGCCACCCTCGGGATCAGCCGACGATGGCTCGATCGTGAATCGGCACGGGTCGACGCGGAGGTCGCCCGGCGGGCCGCCGCGTACGGGGCGGCGCGGGACGTCCGGGGTCGCGTGGCCGTCGTCGTCGACGACGGCGTCGCGACCGGGGTGACGGCTCGCGCGGCGGGCCTGTGGGCGAAGGGGGCCGGCGCCGTCCGGGCGATCTTGGCGGTTCCGGTGGCTCCGGCGGGCGTCGAGGGCCGGGTGGCCGACGCGTTCGATGAGATCGTGGCGGTGACGACGCCTCGCGGCCTGCGGGCGGTGGGGCAGTGCTACGCCGACTTCGACCAGGTGGCCGACGACGAGGTCCGCGCGCTGCTTCGGGAGGCCGCCGGATGAGCGAGGTGGCGCTCTCCGTCTTCGGCGTCGAGATCGGTCCCGCCGAGTTGGTGTTCGCGGTCGTGTTCGCCGCGCTCGGCGTGCGGTCCGCCGTCTACTGGTTCCGCCATCCGGTGGTCGCGATCGACCTGACCGACGAGCTCCTGTTCGCAGCGTTCGTGACCGGCCGCGTCGGCACCTGGTTCCTCGCCTCGGGGATGTTCGTGCTGTTCGGCACGATCCACACGGTGGGGCGTGCCTACACCGACGACGCGCGTCAGTTCGCGTGGTTGTTCATCGTGTTCCTCGCGCTCGGCGCGATGCAGCTGCTCGCGGCGTGGTTCCTCGGGGCGCGCGAGGCGTGGACCGGTGAGGAACGCGAGGAGGCCGGGGACGAGCCCCGGCCTCCCGCGTCGTGACGATCGGCGTCAGCCGACGGCCTTGATGATGTCCTCGGACAGCTGCGTGAACTGCTGCAGGTGCGTCACCCGCTCGCTCTTCAACCGCTCCACGATCCCGCGGTACTCCTCCCCGCGGCCCTGCGCCTCGTAGAGGCGGCGCGGCTGGAGCTTCTGCACGTCGTCGAGCTCTGGCACCGACGTCGCCACCTGGTAGCCGAAGTCGGGATCCTCGTCGAACACGATCGACTGCTCGGCGATGCCCTTCACGCACGCGGACGTGTCCGGGATCCGCAGCTTCTTCGACCGGTCGTCGCCGTCCTTGCCCCCGACCCGCCCGGTGTTCAGCAGGTAGGTCTCGATCGGGTGCGTCGCGAGCAGCTCCAGGAGCCGGTTGCCCTGCAGCCCGTGCGGCAACGGGAAGAACGGGTTCGTGCCCGGCACGCGCAGGAACTTGCCTTCCTCCGCGGCGCCGCCGGCCGCGGTGCCTGTCGTCTCGCCGAGCATGAAGAACGCGGCCGCCTGCTCGAGGTTCAGCTTCGCGACCGCGGGGATGATGTTCTCGTTCCTGTTCAGGATCAGCAGGTAGTCGACGGGGTCGACGTTGCGCGCGTCTTCGAACGAGAGCAGGTCCTGCATCTCGAAGACCGCGCGCCCGTTCTTCGTGTAGTGCTCGTTGAAGAAGTCGACCGTGCCGTCGTCTTCCTGGTAGACGTTCTCGAGGTAGGTGGAGGGCTTGATCACGGCGCCGTGGATCGACGGCTCGAAGTCGGGGTCGAGACCGAAGGTCTTCGCGAAGCACCCGTTCTCGGTGCCGAAGGCGTGCCCGCCCGGCATGAGGCCGACGAAGTCGTCCTGGATCGGCCGGGAGCCGTTCTGCGTCGTGAACGTCGTCGTCGTCTTGCCGGTGCCCGACAACCCGATGATCATGAACACCTTGTCGCCGTCGGCGGTCGGGATGACCTTGAGCCCGGCGTGCAGCGCGAGGCCGCCCTTGCCGTAGACGATGTCGTTCCACATGCGCAGGCCGCCCTTCTTCGACTCACCGAAGTAGTCGGAGTTGAGGACGCGCGTCGTGTAGTCGTCGAGATCCACCGCGATCACGCGATCGTCGGGGTAGCCCTCGGCCTTCAGCCCGGGCGTGTAGATCACCCGGACTTCTGGATCCCCACCCGCCCCCGCACCGTCGCTGCGCTCGAAGTAGAGCTTCTGCTGCATCCCGGCGATGTTGGCGTAGCGCTTCTCCATCACGAGACGGGCGGCGGAGCGCATCTCCGGGTCGTTGCCGATGTAGCCGTCGATCACGATCATGTCGTGCTCGGCGATGTAGGCCTCCTGGGCGGCCGCGACCTTTTCGTAGTCCGCGCGAGTCATCGTCTTGCCGCTGGACTCCCGGTCGACGACGTAGGTGGATGCCGCCGAACGGGACAGGACCGTGGTCTGCACGTTGACGTTGCCGAACCCCGAGATGCGCGTTTCGGGCATCTCCTCGGTGAACGCCCGAAGCTCATCTGGGGTGGGGTTATCGAACAGCTGTGACACGTGGGCCTCCTCGATCGATGCGAAGGACGCCGGACCCGGCGTCTCGGGGAGTGGAGAACGCGCAAAGTGTATCGGACCACAACGAGGTCCCGCCGAGGGAAGCATCGAAGCGAAGGAACCTCCTGTGCAACGGCTCCGACCGGGTGGACTAGCCCGCGCGGGTCACCCCGGATGGGACGCGCACGCCGTCAAGTCGCCCGGCCGGCCGGTCGACGCTTCCCCTGGATGCGCCGCAACGGGTGCGGCGTGGAGGAGCGTATGCGCAAGGGCCTCACCTTCGAGGCGGCCAAGACGCAGCACCGCCGACGCGGCCGGTCGCTGATCTTCGCCGGCGTGGCGGCGCTCGCCGTCGGCATGACTCTGTCCTTCGTCGTGTCCTCGGCGTGGGGCGCCGACCGACAGGACGCGGCTCAGACGCGGTTCGACGACGCCGTGGCGACGCAGCGCGGGCGTGTGGAAGACACGGTTCGCGCCTATCGGCGGATGCTGACCGTCACCCAGGGATTCTTCGAAGTGGCAGATCCGACGCCGGCGCAGTTCGCGCGCTTCTCCGGGTCGTTGGAGCTCACCGACGCCCACCCCGCCGTGATCGGGCTGGAGTTCATCGAGCGCCGACGCGGTGGCGTCCCGGGCGCGTGGAACTATCCCGTGACGATGGTCGCTCCGGTGAGCGCGGCGCCAACGCTGCTTGTACAGCGATCTCGCCGCGGATCCGAGCGCCCGTCAGGCGCTGGATCAAGCGGGGCAGAACGGCGACCTGATGATGACGCCGCCGAAGGAGAACACCTACGGTCAGATGCGGATGCAACTCGTCGTGCCGGTGCATCGCGGCGGTCGCTTCGTCGGGTGGGCAGGCGCGACGCTAGACCCGGCCACCCTCGCGCGGGAGATGCTCGGCACGCCGGCGACAGGCGTGATCGCTTCGGTTCGCTGGGATACCGACGGTGCGATGCTCGGAACGGCGCTCGGCGAGGAGGCGTCGAGCGGAGACATCGCGGAGCTATCGACGGCCGACCACGAGGTGATCGACGGCACACCCTGGACGATCGAGCTGACGGCCACGAAACCCTTCGCCCACGACGCGTTCGGGTTCCCGTGGGGGCCGTTCCTTGTCGGGATCGCGGCGACGCTCGTCATCGCGATGGTGCTCTTCCTGCTCGGCCGCTCGCGGATGGATGCCCTCGACCTCGCCGCCAGTCTCGGCATGGACCTCGCGGCGTCGGAAGCACGCGCGAAGGCGGTGATGGACAGCGCCGTGGAGGCGATCGTGACGACGGATGCCCTGGGGCATATCGAGTCCGCGAACCCCGCGGCCGAGCAGTTGTTCGCGTGGTCCGAGACGGAGCTCGTTGGGCGTCCGGTCGGCGACCTGATCCCTTCGTTGCTCGTGTCCGAGGACGGCGGCGGCGGGTTGCACGACGTGCGCTGGGAGGAGCAGGAGCACATGGTCGAGGCACGGCAGAAGGATGCCTCGACGGTCCCGGTCGACGTGTCGCTCACATCGACGTCGGTGCGTGGTGTCGAGATGTTCACCGTCATCGCCCGCGATGCGACCGTGCGCAAACTTCACGAAGATCAGCTCGAGCACCTCGCGACGCACGACCCCTTGACGGGCCTCGCGAACCGCAAGCTGTTCGACGAGCTCCTCGTGCGCGCGGTCTTCCGCGCCGAGCGATCGCGTCGGGCTCTCGCGGTGCTGTACATGGACCTCGACGGGTTCAAGGATGTGAACGACGTGTTCGGGCACCAGGCCGGTGACCGTGTGCTGTCGGAGACCGCGCGCCGCCTCGAGTCGGTCATCCGACCCGGCGATATCGTCGCGCGCCTGGGCGGCGACGAGTTCGTGGTGCTCTGCGAGAACCTCGGCTCACCCGACGACGCGGAGAAGATCGCGACGCGGGTGGTCCAGTCGGTTGGCAAGCCGGTCGCGGTCGCCGCCGGCGTCGCGACGGTGACGGCGAGCGTCGGCGTCGCGATCGGATCGCTCGGCGAGTCGGCCGCCTCGGTGGTCGCGCGCGCCGACGAGGCGATGTACCGGATCAAGCAGGACGGGAAAGCGGGCTACCGGTTCGCGAACGCGATCATCGGGTGAGGCGTGCGGCGATCAGCCGCGGGCCGCGCGCACGACCTTGCCGGCCTTGATGCAGCTCGTGCAGGCGTTGACGCGCTTGGGCGAGCCGTTGATCAGCGCGCGCACGCGCTGGATGTTCGGATCCCACCGCCGATTGTTCCGCTTGTGCGAGAACGTGACGGACTTGCCGAACCAGGGCTTCTTCCCACAGATGTCGCAGACGGCTGCCATAGCTGGCCAAGGGTACCAAAGGGCCCGCGCTCAACCGGCGATGGCCTGCAGGTTCGCCATCAGGTCGTCGCGAGAGATCTGCCCGGGGATCGTCTTGACGAGGGTCCCGTTCCGGTCGAAGAACAGCGTGTCGGGCGGGCTGAAGAGCCCGTAGGACACGGCGATCTGGTTCGACGGATCGAACACGCTCGGGTACGGCACCTGGTGCGACGCGATGAAGTTGGTCGCCCCCGAGCGGTCGTCTTGGGCGTCCACACCGATGAACCGCACCTTGTCGCCGTAGACGCGGTGTGCGGCGATCAGGTCGGGCGCTTCGGCGGCGCACGGCGTGCACCATGATGCCCAGATGTTGACCATGACGGGCGTGCCCTTCTGCTGGGCGAGCAAGGAGGCGAACGTGGTGGGGGCCATCGTGGGCAGCGCGTCGACCGATGCCGGCCAGGAAGGGGAGGGCGACCCCTCGGTCGGGCCGCCCGAGGTGCACCCCGCGATCGCGAGCGCCACGAGGAGCGGCGCGACGAGCCGTGCCGGCCTGGATGTCATGCGGGCATGGTAGAACCGGTGAGCGTGAAGGGCTCCCGATGGCGCTGAGTCCCGACGACCCCGTCGTCGCGATCGACCCCAAGCTCGCCACCCGGCGGATGGGCCGGTCGAAGGGGCCGGAGGCCCACATCGTCCTCGCCGATGCCCTCGGCATCGAGACCGTCGGCCAGCTGCTCCATCACTACCCGCGGCGCTACATCGATCGCTCGCTCGTGCTGCCGATCGGTCAGCTGAAGATCGACGCGTTCGCCACCGTGATCGCGACCGTGCGGTCGGTCAAGAAACGCCAGACCCGCCGGCGTCAGACGATGGTCACGGTCACGATCGGCGACGGCACCGGATTCCTAGACCTCACGTTCTTCAACCAGCCGTGGACGGCGAGCCTGTACCGCGAGGGCGTCGAGGTCGCGGTATCGGGCACCGTCCAGCTCTACCGGCACCGGTTGCAGCTCGGGAGCCAGGAGATCGAGGTCCTCCGCAGCGACGACCAAGACCTCGTGCACACCGGGCGGATCACGCCCGTGCATCGGGCCTCCGAGGGCATCAGCCCGCGCACGATCCGTGAGCTCGTGTGGCGCGCCCTCGAGCAGTTGCCCCCGTTGGCCGACCCCATCCCGGCCGACGTTCGCGAAGCGGAGGCGCTCACGGATCGGGATCAGGCGCTGCGCTGGATCCACTTCCCGGCCGACCAGGCGGAGCTGGAGACCGCGCGCGAGCGACTGAAGTTCGACGAGCTGTTCACCCTGGAGCTCGGGGTCGGGTTCCGCCGGCGCCGGCGCGCCGCAGAGCGCTCCGGGATCGCGCACGACACCACGGGACCCCTGCTCGACGCGTTCGCCCGGTCGTTGCCGTTCACGCCGACCGACGCCCAGCGCCGCGCGATCGAGGAGGTCGACCGTCGGATGGCGGCGCCCCAGCCGATGAACCTGCTCCTGCAGGGTGACGTCGGGTCGGGCAAGACACTCGTCGCCGTGCACGCGTGTCTCGTCGCGATCGCGTCGGGGCATCAAGCCGCGATCATGGCGCCGACGGAGGTCCTGGCCGGCCAGCACCTGCGCTCCGCGACCGCGCTGCTGGAGGGGACCGGCGCCGTGCCGTTCCTCGCGCGCCCACTCGATCCGACCGACCAAGGGGCCCTGTTCGGGGAGGCGGCGGCAGCCACGCCGTCGATGACCTACGCGCTCCTGTCGGGCAGCGTCACCGGCGCAGATCGCGAGCGGATCGTGAAGGGCGCGGCCGACGGATCGCTCGACCTGGTGATCGGAACGCACGCACTCGTCCAGGAGGGCGTGACGTTCGCCGATCTGAGCCTGGCGGTGGTGGACGAGCAGCACCGGTTCGGCCTGCACCAGCGCACCGCGCTGTCGGGCAAGGGCGCGGGCGATGTCGACGTCTTGATCATGACGGCGACGCCGATCCCGCGGACGCTCGCCCTGACCTACTACGGCGACCTCGATGTGGCGGTGATCGACGAGCTGCCCGCCGGCCGTCGCCCGGTGCGGACGATCGCCGCGCGCACCGCCCAGGATCGCGCCGCCGCCGAGACGCTCGTGCGCGACGAGGTCGCGGCCGGCCACCAGGCGTTCGTCGTGTGCGCCGCGATCGACGACGGCAACCGGTCCCAGGTGCGTGCCGCCGAGGTGGAGGCCGAACGCCTGCGCACCGACGTCTTCCCCCAGCTCGAGGTGGCGTTGCTGCACGGGCGGATGCGTCCGAAGGAGAAGGAGCGCACCATGGAGCGCTTCAGTGCGGGCGATGCCGACGTGCTGATCTCAACCACGGTGATCGAGGTCGGCGTCGACGTGCCGAACGCGACCGTGATGCTCGTCGAGAACGCGGAGCGGTTCGGGCTCGCGCAGCTCCACCAGCTCCGCGGCCGGATCGGCCGACGCGACCTCGCGTCGACCTGCATCTTGTTCGACGCGTCGGAGGCGTCGAACGAGGAGGCCCGCGCACGGATCGATGCCATGGTGCGCACCACCGACGGGTTCGAGCTCGCCGACGAGGATCTCCGCCTGCGGGGCGAGGGCACGCTGTTCGACGTGCGGCAGTCGGGGATGCCCGATCTGAAGCTCGCCCGCCTGGCGGAGGACGTCGATCTCATCGGCCGGGCCCGCTCGCGGGCGTTCGCGCTGATCGACGACGACCCCGAGCTCGTACAGCACCCCGCGCTCCGCGGTGAGCTCGAGGACCGGTTCGCCGGGTCGATCGACTGGCTGTTCCGCTCGTAGCCGCCGGTTGGCCCCGCCTCGGTCGGCGCCGGTAGGCTCGCCCGTCGTGCGGGTGATCGCGGGGACCGCCAAGGGGATCCGGCTCGCGCCAGTGCCTGCGGGTACGAGGCCGCTGTCCGACATGGCGCGCGAGGGGCTGTTCGCCAGCCTCGGATCCCTGGTCACGGAGGCGGCCTGCCTCGACCTGTTCGCCGGCACCGGCGCGACGGGGATCGAGGCGCTGTCCAGGGGCGCGGAGCGGGCGACCTTCGTCGACCGGGCCGCCGGAGCGGCCTCGACGATCCGCCGGAACCTCGGCCTGACCGGCTTCGAGGCGGTCGGGACGGTCGTGCGGGCCGACGTCGGCCGGTGGCTCGCGGGATCCGTTGGCGCGCAGGCGACCTTCGATGTGGTGTTCTGCGACCCCCCGTACGAGCTCGCAGGCGACGCCCTCGGCGACCTTCTGGCCGCCCTGGACGCGGGATGGCTTGCCCCGGAGGGCTGGACCGTCGTTGTGACCAGAGGTCATAAGAGCTCACAGCCTGTCGTTCCGGTACACTGGGCCGTCCGGAGGCAGCTCCGCTATGGGGACAGCCTCCTCACCCAGTACCGGGAGGAGCGATGGGCCTGACCGCCCTGTGTCCGGGAACGTTCGACCCGGTGACCAACGGGCACCTCGATGTCGTCCGGCGTGCCGCGGGCATGTTCGACGGTGTCGTGGTTGGCGTCTTGGAGAATCCCTCCAAGGCCCCGCTGTTCACGGTGCAGGAGCGAGCGGCACTGCTCGAGGAGTCGCTCCGCGACCTGCAGAACGTGCGGGTCGGAGCGTTCGGCGGCCTGCTCGTGGACTACGCCCGGTCCCAGGGGGCGGACCTGATCGTGAAGGGCCTGCGGGCCGTGAGTGACTACGAATTCGAGATCCAGATGGCACAGATGAATCAACGGATCGGTGGGATCGAGACGCTGTTCCTCGCGACCAGCCCCAAGTGGTCGTTCCTCTCGTCGTCCCTGGTCAAAGAGGTGGCGCGGCACGGCGGCGACGTCGAGGGGCTCGTCCCCGACGCCGTCCGCAAGGCCCTCGTCGATCGACTGGGAGCGGCCTGATGGACCTCGCCGGCCAGCTGGCGCAGCTCGAGCAGATCGTGCAAGACGCGAAGTCGATGCCGCTGTCCTCGTCGGTGCTGATCAGCCGCGACGAGGTCCTCGAGATGCTCCACGAGATGCAGGAGTCGCTCCCCGAGGAGATCAAGCAGGCGCGATGGGTCGTGAAGGACCGCGAGGAGCTGCTCGCGAAAGCACGCGCGGAGGGCGACCGGATCATCGAACAGGCGCACGAGGACCAGCGCCGCATGTCGATGAAGGACGCCGTCGCTAAGCGCGCGCAGGAGGAGTCGGCGCGGATGCTCCAGGAGGCCGAGGACACCACCGTCGGCATGCGCCGCGAGGCGGAGGACTACGTCGACGCGAAGCTCGCCGCGTTCGAGATCGCTTTGCGCAAGATCCTGGAGGACGCACAGGCGACCGCGCGGTCGCTCGCGAAGACGCTGGATCAGGTCGAGGTCGGCCGCGACCGCCTCCGAACGCCGACCACCGTCGCCGAGCAGGAGCTCGCGCCGCCCGATCTGCAGGCGGAGCCCGCGGAGTTGTTCGATGGGGAGGACGGCGGAGAGGGGTTCGGATGAGTCTCGCGATGATCGACGTGCACGACCTGCTCGGCCACCCCGGGCTCGTGCGTTCCTACGACCTGCTCGGCACGATCGACGGCCTCGCGACCGAGCTGGTCGCCGTCCCCGACGACGCCGTGCTCGGCGGCGGCCTCGCGCTGGAGTCCGTGATCGAAGGCGTCTTCGTCACCGGCTCGATCACCGGCACGTGGCGCGTGCGGTGCGCGCGATGCCTCATCGAACAGACCCAGCCGTTCAACGTCGAGATCGCCGAGCTGGTGACGCAGACCGTGCTCGACCCGGCGGACGCCGACGACGACGGCTATGTGCTCGCAGAGGAGCAGGTCGACGTCGACCAGATCGTGCGCGACGCGGTCGGCGTCGAGATGCCGTTCGCGCCGCTGTGCCGGCCCGACTGCCAGGGCCTGTGCCCGACGTGCGGCGGCGACCGCAACCTCGGCGAGTGCCCGGGGCACGACGCGATCGATCCGCGGTTCGCGGTCCTGTCCGACCTGTTGCTCGAGCTCCCGACGACCGACGACCCGGCCTGAAGCCGGGCGACCAGGAGGAACCGATGGCAGTCCCAAAGAAGAAGCAGAGCAAGACCCGCACCGCGAAGCGCCGTGCGACGTGGAAAGCGTCCCCGACCGCGTACAGCTCGTGTCCCCAGTGCAAGCAGCCCAAGCAGCCGCACCGCGTGTGCGGGAACTGCGGGTACTACGCGGGCCGGCAGGCCGTCGAGGTCGAGTAGCCAGGTGGGATCACCGGAGCCTGCCTCGATCGACGCGCTCGACCGCGCGCTCGGCGTAGCGTTCCGTGACCCCGGGCTCCGCGAAGCGGCGCTGACGCACCGCTCGTTCGCCTTCGAACAAGGACTCGACGTCACGAACGAGCGCCTGGAGTTCCTCGGCGACTCCGTGCTCGGGCTGATCGTGACCGACATGGCCTACCGCTCCTACCCGGAGCTCGCCGAGGGCCAACTGGCGAAGCTCCGTGCGGCGATCGTGAACATGCACGCCCTCGCCGACGTCGCCCGTGGCCTCGGGATCGGCGACCTCGTCTTGCTCGGCAAGGGGGAGGAGGGCTCGGGCGGCCGTGACAAGGCGAGCATCCTCGCCGACGCGCTCGAGGCGATCTTCGGGGCGGTGTACCTCGACCGCGACCTCGCGGTCGCGACGGAGCTGATCGAGCGCCTGTTCCGTCCTCGGATGGAGGCGTACGTGCGCGGCGAGGGCGACCGCGACTTCAAGACCGCGCTGCAGGAGTTGGCGTCGCAGCGGCAGCGCGCGTTGCCGGCGTACGAGGTCGAGGAATCGGGTCCCGACCACCAGAAGGAATTCACCGCCACGGTGTCGGTGGCGGGGGAGCGGCTCGGCGCGGGCGCCGGGCGCACCAAGAAGGAGGCCGAGCAGCATGCGGCACGCGAGGCCTACGAACGTCTACGCGGGCGCGTCGACGGGGAGACATCCGAGGAGGGGCGATGGAGCTTCCCGAAGTCGAGGTGATGCGTCGCGATCTCGACCGCGACGTGGTCGGCAAGAAGATCAAGACGGTCGAGGTCAAGGGCACGAAGAACGCGATGCGCGCGATCCGGCGCCACAAGACCCGGAAGGACTTCACGTCGCGTCTGGCGGGGCACAAGGTGACCAAGGCCGAGCGTCGGGGCAAGTACGTGCTGCTCCATCTGGACGGCGGCGACGTGTGGGTCGTGCATTTCGGGATGAGCGGGCGGTTCCAACGCGGCAACGGCCGCCTGGCGCTCGCGCCGCACACCCACATGATCGCGACGTTCCAGCAGGGCGGCGACCTGCGGTTCATCGACCCGCGCACCTTCGGCGAGCTGTTCGTCGTCGCGCCCGACGACATGGGCAAGGTGAAGGATCTCCAGCACATCGCGATCGACCCGCTGGACCAGGTGTTCACGTGGCCGGCGTTCCAATACCTGCTCGCCGAGAAGGGCGCCAAGATGAAGCAATTGCTGATGGACCAGAAGTTCATCAGCGGGCTCGGCAACATCTACTCCGACGAGGTGCTGTTCGGCGCGGGCCTCCGGTTCGACCGGATCAGCAACACGCTGTCCTCCCAGGAGGTCCGGCGGCTGTACCGCGCGATCCAGGAGGTGCTCCAGGAGGCGATCAAGCTCCGCGGCACGACGCTGACCGACGAGGCCTACCTGGACCTGTTCGGCGAGCCGGGCTCCTACCAGCAGGAGCTGAAGGTGTATGACCGCGTCGGGCTGCCGTGCCGGCGGTGCCGCACGCCGATCCAGGCGGTCAAGATCTCCCAGCGCAACTCCTATTACTGCCCGCAGTGCCAGAGCTAGGAGGCATCGATGTCCCAGGGCGGCCCGAACGCGCCGCTGCTCGAGGCGCTCGGTACCACCGTCTATCGGGAGGTCTTCGAGCGAACGAAGGCGCCTGCCGACTGATCTGGTGATCGTCCGGCGCCGCATCCGCGTGTGGGGATCGGTGCAGGGCGTCTTCTTCCGAGCGACCTGCGCACGCGAGGCGGCGTTGCGCGGAGTGGCCGGCTGGGCGCGCAACCTTCCCGACGGCAGCGTCGAGGCGGTCTTCGAGGGGGAAGCATCTACGGTGGAGGCGATGACCGTGTGGTGCCGGCGGGGCCCCGACGGCGCCCGGGTCGACGGCGTGGAGTCGTCCGACGAACCCCCCGAGGGGCTCGAAGGGTTCCGCATCACGGGCTAGACGTGGGCCGTGACCAGCGGCGATAGTGGAACGGGCGCGCTTCCCCGCTGGAGAATCACATGCCTGTTAGCATCCGCGCGATGTTCCTCCGCTCGATCACGATCCGTGGATTCAAGTCGTTCGCGGACAAGACGGTGCTGGAGTTCGTCCCCGGCGTCTCGGTGATCGTCGGCCCGAACGGGTCGGGGAAGTCCAACCTCGTCGACGCGATCAGCTGGGCGCTCGGCGAGCAGGGAGCTCGCGCGCTCCGCGGCGGCCACATGGCCGACGTCATCTTCGCGGGCACGCCCTCGCGCCCGGCACTCGGCATGGCCGAGGTGAAGCTCGTGATCGACAACGAGGCGGGCAAGATCCCCGTCCCGATGACCGAGATCGAGATCAGCCGCACGATCTTCCGCAGCGGCGAGTCCGAATACCGCATCGGCGGCCAAGTGGTGCGCTTGCTCGACGTCCAGGAGCTGCTGTCGGAGACGGGGATCGGGCGCGCGTTGCACACCGTCGTCGGCCAGGGACAGCTCGAGGAGGTGTTGCTGGCGCGCCCCGAGGAGCGCCGCCGCTACATCGAGGAGGCCGCGGGCATCGCGAAGCACCGCCGCCGCAAGGAGCGCGCCGAGCGCAAGCTCACCGGTCTCGATCAGGACCTGCTCCGTCTCGCCGACGTGCTGACCGAGCTCCGCCGGCAGTTGAAGCCGCTGAAGCAACAGGCCGAGTCGGCGAAGAAGCACGAGTCGTTGACCGCCGAGGCCGACGCGCTCGCCGGCAAGCTCGCCGCGGCGCGTCTGCGTGCGCTGCTTCGCGAGCGGGAGCGTCGCAAGGGTGGCTGGGACCAGGGACTCGAGCAGCGGCGGTCCGCCCGCGAGCAGCTCGACGCGCTCGACACCGAGGTGCTCGCGGGGGCCGACGCCCGCGCGGAGGCAACCACTGCGCTCGCCGACGCCGAGCGGGCGTTCCGCGCCACCGCCGAGGATCGCGAGCGCGCCGAACAGACGTATCGCACGGCCGTCGACGAGGAGGCGGCCGCGCGGCAGGCGCTCGCCGGGGAAGCCGGCATCGCCGCGCGGATGGACGCGGTCATCGCGGAACTCGATCGCGTCGAGGAGGCGGCCCAGACCGTGGTCGCCGACCTCGAGCGCAGCGAATCGGAGCTCGACGCCGCCGAGGCGGCGCATCGGCAGGCGGAGGACGACCGGCACCGGGTCGAGGAGGAGCGCCGGCGGATCGGCGAAGAGGCCGCCTCGCGCCGCGCTGAGGCCGACGCGGTCCGCGGCACGCTCGCGAGCGCCGAGCATGAGCACCAGCGGCTCGGCGGGGCGCTCGACGCGATCCGTGCCCGGGTCGAGACCGCGGAGGCCGCGCGCGGCGAGATCGAAGCCGACATCGAACACCTCGACGGACAGACCGCGCCGCTCGCGGAGCGGCGACGCCAGCTCGACGACGAGCGCCGGGCGCTCGTGGACCGGATCGAGCAGCTGACCGAGGCGCGGGTGCGGATGCAGGCCCGCAAGGATCTCTTGGACGCGCGGCGTCGCGACATCGAGGAGACACCGGGCTCGCGGTTCCTCGCCGAGCACGGCGGCCGGGCCGTCGGCCTGCTGAAGGATCTCGTACGGATCGAGGACGGGCTCAAGCGGGCCCTCGTCGCGGCGCTCGGGCCGTTGGCAGACGCCGTCGTCTACGACGACGGCGCGCTCGCGCTGGCCGACGCGCCGAACGGCGACGGTGCGATCCTCGCGATCGCGGCGGGCGGCCCCGTGCCCGTCGGGCTCCCGGGGGAGCGGCAGCTGCTCGCGGCCGTCGACGCCGAGCCCGCCGTCCGCGGGATCGTGTCGACGGTCCTGCGCGACGTCTACCTCGCCGCGACGGTGGACGATGCCGCGCGCAAGCAAGCCGCGCATCCCGACGCGTCGTTCGTGACTCCCGAGGGCGTGCTCGTCGGTCCTGCGGTGATCCACACGGCTCGCGAGGCCGACGTGCGATTGCGCGAGATCCGCGCCGAGCTCCAGGTGCTCGCGCACGATCTGTCCGCGACCGATCAGCAACTGCGGCCGCGCACCGAGCGGCTGGAGGAGATCGGCGGCGAGGTGACGTTCCTGCAAGAGCAGATCGAGGCCGCCGACGCGGAGATCACCGATGCGGCTGGACGCTCGACGGCTGCCGAGCACGAGCTCGTCGCGATGCGCACCGAGGCCGACCTGTTGGCACAACGGTTCGCCGCCGTGACCGAGGCGGCCACCGCGGCCCGCGACCGTTTGGCGGCGATGGGACCCACGGCCGGCGTCGCGATCCCCGACCTGCCGCCGCTCCCGCAAGCGCCGATCCAGCTGCGCGTGAGCGTCGAGACGCTCCGGCGCGAACGCGTGACGCTCGACCACCGGGCGCACGAACTGCGCGCGGAGCGGGACCAGCTCGCCGCCCACGATCCGGTCCGGCTCCGCGAAGACCTCGCGGGGGCGGAGACCGCGCGCCTGAGCGCGGAGGCGGCGGTCGCCGCCGCGGACGAGGCGTTCGCCGCCGCGACGGCGACGCGCGAGGCGACGGCCGTGGCCGAGCGCGAGGCGGCCGAGCGCGAGGCCGCGATCAACAAGAGCTGGCGCGACGCCTCGACTGCGCTCGACGACCTCCGGCTGCGCTACGAGGACGAGGACCGGCTCCGCGGCGACATCGAACGACGGATCACGGAGGCCGAGCGCCTCCTCCGGGAAGGGTTCCAGGCCGACCCCGACGAGCTGGTCGCGACCCTGACCGAGGACGACTCCGTCGAGACGATCGAGAAACGCCAGGAGCTCGTGCAGCGTCGCCTCGCCCTGCTCGGCAGGGTGAACCTGCTCGCGACCGGCGAGCTCGAGTCGCTCCAGGAGCGCCACGACTTCATGCAGCGTGAGCTCGACGACGTGCGCAAGGCTCGTCGCGACCTGCTCGAGGTCATCACCCAGATCGACCGCCAGATCACCGAGACGTTCACCACGGCGTTCCGCGACGTGGCCGAGCAGTTCGAGCGGTTGATCGCCGAGCTGTTCCCGGGCGGGCAGGGACGGTTGGTCCTCACCGACCCGGCCGATCCGCTCGCGTCGGGGATCGAGATCGAAGCGAGCCCGGGCCGCAAGCGGGTGCGCCGCATCTCGTTGCTCTCGGGCGGGGAACGGTCGCTCACCGCGATGGCGTTCCTGTTCGCGATCTTCACCGCGCGGCCGTCGCCCTTCTATCTGATGGACGAGGTCGAGCCCGCGCTCGACGACGTGAACCTGCACCGGTTCCTGAAACTCGTGGAGGGGTTCGCGGCCGCGTCGCAGGTGCTGATCGTGACGCACCAGAAGCGGACGATGGAGATCGCGGGCATGCTCTATGGGATCTCGCTCAACACCGACGGGACGACCAAGGTCGTCGCCCAGCGGCTCGACGCCGAGGGCGCGTCCGCCCCGCAACGCGAACCCCAGCGCGAGGTACTGGCCGTTCCCGCGACCGAGGAGTTGGCGAGCCCTCCGGTAGGCTGACGGCACCGTGGCCCCGTTCCTGGTCGTTGCCGTCGTCCTGATCGTCGTCGTGGTCGTCGCGCTCGTGCTCGTGCGGCACCGGGGCGCGTCCCGTCCCACGACTCGATCGACCGCGCCACCCGCCGGTGCCCCGACCGCGGGCTCCGCGGGTGGGTTCGGGCCGGCCGGTCTCGGCGCGCGCGTCCGCGCAGCCTTCGGCACCGGATCCAACGGCGACCAGTGGGCGGCGTTGGAGGAGGTGCTCCTCAAGGCCGACGTCGGCCCGCGCGCGACGGCCGACCTGATCGCGCGGTTGCGCGCCCGTGGCGACGGCGACCCGGTCGAGTCGCTGCGCGACGAGATCGTCGCGGTGCTCGGCCCGCAACGGCCCGTCGACCTGGACGCGCCCGGGCTCGACGTGATCCTCGTGGTCGGCGTGAACGGTTCGGGGAAGACCACGACGATCGGCAAGCTCGCCAGCCGACTCGTCGGCGAGGGCAAGCGCGTGAGCCTCGCCGCGGCCGACACGTTCCGCGCGGCAGCGGGCGAACAGCTCGAGGTCTGGGCCTCGCGCTCGGGCGCCCAGCTCGTCGCGCAGGACCGTGGGGCCGACCCGAGCGCCGTCGCGTTCGACGCCGTCACCTCGGCCACCGCTCGTGAGGTCGACGTCCTGCTCGTCGACACCGCCGGGCGACTCCACACGAAGCAGCCCCTGATGGAGGAGCTTCGCAAGCTCAAACGCGTGATCGAGAAGGCCGGCGGCTCCGTCACGGAGACGCTGCTGGTGCTCGACGCGCAGACCGGGCAGAACGGGATCGCGCAGGCGCACGCGTTCACGGAAGCCGTGGACGTGACCGGCGTGATCTTGACCAAGACCGACGGGTCGGCGCGCGGCGGGATCGTCCTTGCCGTGCGCGAGGAGCTCGACCTGCCGATCCGGTACGTCGGGATCGGGGAGGGGCCCGAGGACCTCCGCCCGTTCGATCCGACCGCCTTCGCGGACCGATTGCTGGCCTGAGGGACCATCCATGGGAGCCGAGCGGAAGATCCTGATCGTCGAGGATCACCCGACGATGCGCGAGGCGATGCGTCTCGTGCTTGAGGGGGAGGGCTTCGCGATCGAGGAGGCCGCCGACGGCGAGTCGGCGCTGGCGGTGATCCGCGCGGCGCCGCCCGACCTGCTGTTCCTCGACCTCAATATCCCGGGAACGAGCGGCACCGGCGTCCTGGAGGCCGTCCGCGCCGATCCCGCGTGCGAGGGCGTGCGCGTGATCGTCGTGACCGCGGCCGGCGAGGAGGGGCGCGCCGCCGCGCTGCGCCTCGGCGCCGACGAGTACTTCACGAAGCCGTTCAGTCCGACCGCGCTGTTGCGGACGGTCGAGCGGGTGTTGGCAGGGGGCGCGACGCAGGGAGCGTGACCCGGAACGTCGAGCCCGACTCGGCGCTCGACGCGACGTCGAGCCATCCCCCCATCGCCTCGGTGAGCAGCTTGGTGATGTAGAGCCCCAACCCGAAGCCCTCGGAATGCGCGCGATGATCCCCGCGCTGACGGAATCGCTCGAAGATCATCGCCTGTTCGTCGGCGGGGATCCCCGGGCCATGGTCGATCACCTCGAACTCGATCGTGCCGTCGGCCGGGGCCGACCAACGGATCCGCACCGGTTCCTCCGCGGGGGAGAACTTCACCGCGTTATGGGCGAGGTTCGTGAGGATCTGGATCAATCGGTTGGGATCGAGCAGCACGGCGTCGGGCGCATCCGTCCCCCCGTCGAGCTGGATCCGGGCGCCGTCGTCGCCGAGCGCCGCGACGACCTGCGCGAGCACGCCGCGCACGTCCACCTCGACAGGCTGGAGCACGAGCGCGTCGGCCTCGATCCGCGAGACGACGAGCAGGTCGTCGACGATCTGGATCAGCCGGTCGGTCTGCGTCAAGACGATGCCGAGGAACTCTTCGCGCTCCGCGGGGCTGAGGTCCGCCGCCCGCCGCAAGAGCATGTCGACGAAGCCCCGGATGCCGGCGAGAGGGGTCCGCAGCTCGTGGCTCGTGATCGCGACGAAGTCGGTCTTCATCGCGTCGAGCTCGGTCAGGCGGTCGACGATCGCCGCCTGCTCCGCGCGGAGCCGTGTGGCCTCGAGGGTCACCCCGAGCTGGTCGGCGATCGTCTGGAGCGCCTCGACCCTCGCGGGGTCGGCCGTGCTCGGTCCACGCTCGTGCAGCGCCCCGACCACGGCGCCGCGCACCCGCATCGGGACGACGAGGTCCCCGTCGGCGAGGACGGCCTCGCCCTCCGCCGCGGCCGCCGCCACCGGGCTCGAGACGGGGGACAGTGCGTCGCCGAGGAGGTACCCCGGGTCGCCAGACACGCCCGCGACATCGAACCGATCCTCGCCCGCGGCGCCGGTCGCACGCGTGAGCAGCCCGAGCGCCTCGCACCCGAGCTCGGTCGCGACACGGGTGGCGGTCGCGCGCAAGATCTCCGCCAGCCGCTCCGGCTGCGCATCGGCGAGCACCGCTGCGTGGAAGGCGGCCACCTCTCGCTGGGCCTGCGCGGCTTGCGACGCCGCCAGCTCCGCGCGCGCGGCCTCGGCGGCAGCTTCCCCGGCCCGTGCCGCGGCCTCGTCGGCGGTCCGGCGCAACGACGACACGAACGACCCGGCCACGCCGCCGATCACGAAGGCCATCCCGGCCCGGAAGCCAACCTGTGAGGCCCCCGCGGCGATCTGCGCGCGAGCGTTCTCCTGGAGCGCCTGCCCCGCGAGGAACACGGCCGCGCCGAGCAGCCCGCCGCGCAGTCCCCACCGTGCCGCGCCCTCGAGCGGGATCAGGTACCCGATCACCCACACCGGGTCCGCGGGGCCGCTCGGGACGATCCACACCAACCCCGACAGGACGACGGCGTCGAGCACGAACGCCGCGATCCCGATCGAACGCAGCTGCGCCGGATCGAGCCCCCGGCGGACCGAGTTCGCGATCGCGAGGTTGCCGATCGTGAGGCCGAGGACGAGGGCAACCGCGAGCGGGAGCGCGAACCTCGGGTCGTCGCCCCGGTCGCGGATCGCGAACCCCACCTGGACCGCGCCGAAGGCGGCGACGAGCCATCGCAGGTTCGCGAGCTGGCGCTCCAGGCGCAACGCGTCCGTCGGTCGTTCGGTCTGCATCCAACCCTCGCTCCGCTGCACGGGCGTCCCTCGCCCGCTCGATACACTAGGCCCGTCGTCGCAGGCCACGGCGATACCCCGTTCGTATGTTCGACACCCTGAGCGACCGACTCGACGGCGTTTTCAAGAAACTCCGCAGCCGGGGAAAGCTCCATCCCAAGCAGGTGGACAACGCCCTGGCCGACATCCGGACCGCCCTGCTGGAGGCTGACGTGGCCGTCGAGGTGGCCGACGACCTCCTCGAGCGCGTGCGGACGCGGGCGCTGTCCGAAGAGGTCATGAGGAGCGTCACGCCCGCCCAGCAGGTCGTGAAGATCATGGACGAGGAGCTCACCGTCACCCTGGGCGGGGAGTTCCACCCGTTCACCCTCCCCGGCGTCGGGGCGGGGGGTATGCCGGCCGTCGTCATGCTCGCCGGCGTCCAGGGGTCGGGCAAGACCACCGCCTGCGCCAAGCTGGCCAAGCACCTGAAGGGGAAGGGCAAGCGGCCGTTCCTGATCGCTGCCGACCTCGATCGGCCCGCCGCGGTGGAGCAGCTCCGCACCCTCGGCAGGGAGATCGGCGTGCCGGTGTGGTCGGAGGGACGCGACCCGGTCCGTCTCGCGAAGAACGGGGTGAAGGAAGCCCAACGGTCGGGCGCCGACGTTGTCATCATCGACACCGCGGGGCGCCTGCATGTCGACCCCGAGATGATGAAGCAGGCCCGCAAGATCAAAGACGTCACGAAGGCCCATCAGGTCGTGATGGCGTGCGACGCGATGACCGGTCAAGACGCCGTCGTGCAGGCGCGCGCCTTCATGCACGACGTCGACACCACCGGGTTCATCCTGACGAAGCTCGACGGCGACGCGCGCGGCGGCGCCGCGTTGTCGATGACCGCGGTCACCGGCAAGCCGATCTTCTTCGCCGGGACCGGGGAGAAGGTCGACGACCTCGAGCCGTTCCACCCCGACCGGATGGCGGGGCGGATCCTCGGGATGGGCGACGTGCTCACGCTGGTCGAGAAGGCCCAGGACACGCTCGATCAAGAGACCGCGGTCAAAGCGGCCGAGCAGATGATGAAGGGGCAGTTCACGCTCGAGGACTTCCTCACGCAGCTGCGCGAGATGCGCAAGCTCGGACCGATCCAAGACCTGTTGAAGATGCTGCCGGGCGTGCCGGGAGGCAAGGCCGGGATGAAGGAGCTCGCCGAGGCCGTGGACGAGGGGGAGCTCAGCCGCGCGGAGGCCATCATCCTGTCGATGACGCCCCAGGAGCGGCGGGAACCCGCTATCATCTCCGGGTCTCGCCGCCTGCGGATCGCGAACGGTTCCGGCGCAACGACCGCGGACATCAACACGCTCCTGAAGGATTTCGAGGGTGCGCGCACGATGATGCGGACGATGATGGGCGGCAAGCGCGTACCGGGCATGAAGATGCCCACGAAGCTCCCGACGAGATAGCGAAGGACGAACGCACATGGCGACGAGGATCCGGCTGCGGCGGATGGGGTCGAAAGGCCGGCCCTTCTACCGCGTCGTGGTGGCCGACCAGCGGTCTCCCCGCGACGGCCGCTTCATCGAGAACATCGGGCGATACCACCCGCTCAACGACCCCTCCGTGATCGAGATCGATCAGGACCGTGCCCTGCACTGGCTCCGCGTCGGCGCCCAGCCCTCCGACCAGGTGCGCAACCTGATGCAGAAGGTCGGCATCTGGGACGCCTTCGTGGCCGAGCGCCCGAAGGCCGCCGTGGTGAGCACGAGGCCCGAGCGCCCGGCCAAGGAGAAGATGTCGAAGAAGGCGCAGGCCAAGGCCGCGGAGGCGCAGAAGGCTCCCGCCGCTCCCGCCGCTCCCGCCGCCGAGCCAGCCGCACCCGCGCCCGCTGCCGAGGCGCCGCCTGAGCCTGCGGCCGAGTCGTCCGACAAGGCCGAAGCGCAGGACACGACCGAGGACACGACAGAGGCCTAGGTGAAGGAGCTCGTTGAGTTCCTGTGTGGTGAGCTCGTCGACGATCCCGACGCCGTGCAGGTGACGGAGTCCTTCGACGAACGTGGCCCCACGTATCACGTGACGGTCGGTCCCGGCGAGCTGGGCAAGGTGATCGGCCGCGGCGGCCGCACCGCGAAGGCGATCCGAACGGTCGTGCGTGCGGCCGCGTCGCGCCAGCGGCTGGCGGTCCGCGTCGACTTCGAGGACTGATGTGTCCGAGCCGACGGTCGCCGTCGGCCGCATCACCAAGGCGCACGGCGTCCACGGCGAGGTCGCCGTCGAGAACCGTTCCGACAATCCCGACCGATGGGTCCCGGGTTCGATCGTGTTCGATCCGGCCGGCCGCGCCTTGACGGTGCGGTCCGTCCGTCCACACGGCGCCCGATTGCTCGTGACCTTCGAGGGGATCGAGGACCGCACGGCCGCCCAGGGCCTCGTCGGGAAGGATCTCCTCGTTCCCGAGGACTGGCTCCCATCCCTGCCAGAGGGTTCGTGGTGGTCCTACGAGGCGACCGGGTGCACGGTCCGCACCGAGTCCGGCCGCGTGCTCGGGACGGTCGCAGAGGTGCTCGCGTACCCGGCGCAGGACCTCTGGCGCGTCGTCGACGATGTCGGGACCGAGACGTTGATCCCCGTCGTGGACGCGTTCATCGTGTCGGTCGATCTGTCCGGACGCACCGCGGTCGTCCGGGACGTTCCGGGGCTCACGGCCTCCGACCCTGCTTAGAGGCCGGCGATCCTCGCGAGCTGCGCAGGCTTCTTCAACACGTAGCGCTGGCCGTCGCGTTTGACCAACCCGCGTCGCTGAAGCTCGGTCAGCACCCGGGTCACGTTCTCGCGGCTCCCGCCGCACAAGCTCGCGAGGTCGGCGTGGGTGATCGCGCCGACGGTGGTGCCGGCTGCCGGCAGGTCGTCGAGGGATGAGGTCCCCATCTGCAGGAGCCGCTTGGCGACCCGGCCCTTCAGGTCGAGGTACAGGAGGTCGTCGGCGAAAGCCTGATGCTCCTGGATCTGGCGGGCGAGCGCGGCGAGGAGCTGGCGCGAGGCGCTCGGTTGGGCCGTCACGAACGCGATGAAATCCTCGCCCGGAGCGGACCAGACGTCGGAATCGTCGAGCGTGACCAGGTCGGCGCTCCGGGGGAGGTCGCCGAGCACGCCCAGCTCTCCCAGGAACTGCGGGCTGTCGACCGACGCGTGCAGCACCCGGCTTCCGGTCGTGGAGATGGAGCTGATCTCGACCCGTCCGTCGACCAAGAAGTACACGTCGGGCGAGGGATCGCCCTGGTGGCAGAGGTAGGTGCCCCGGCGGAACCGGTGGACCACCCCGGCGTCGGCGAGCCGCCCGATCTCCTTGGAAGCGATCCCTGCCAGCACGGGAACCGCCGACATCGCGGCGATCAGGGCACGGTGCGTCGCGTCGGGCACGGCCCGGAGCCTAGCCCCGCCGCGGCGGGTGCGCTACTCGCCAGCAGCCCCTGCACAGCACGAAGCCCGGGCCGAGGGCCCGGGCTTCGGGGTGACTGTTGGGTCGAAGATCAGACCTTCTTGGCGTGCACCCGCTTGGCGTGAACGCGCTTTGCGTGGACCCGCTTGGCGTGCACGCGCTTTGCGTGGACCCGCTTGGCCGACGTCTTCTCCGCCTTGCGTGTACCGGCGGCCGGCTCGTCGCTCGTGGGGCGCTTCGGCTGGATCTTCTTCTCGGCCATCCTCGTCGCTCCTTCTTTCTCCGGGGGCCCTGGCTGGCTCCCTTTCCACGCCCGCATCATGCCTCCGGTGGGTCCGGGACCCCGGTAGCAGGGGTCACATCCACGGGGTGCTTCTCGTCACGCCACCGATGTGACGCACGTCACTCGTCGAGCTCCGGCAGATCGACGGGGTCGGGACGAGGGGTGCACGCGCCGCAGAACAGGGCGTCCTCGACGACGAGCGCCCGGGTCATCTCTCCGCCGCGGAACAGCTCCAAGACGTAGGGCTGCTCCTGCGCGTGATCCTCACAGACACCGCGGCCGCAGAAGCGGCAGGAGCCGACCGCGGTACGCCGGCAGTGCCAACAGACCATCTGTTCCTCCTCCTCAGTGCTCCATGTTGCGGTCCGGCGATCTGTCGATCGCGCTGCGCGGCAGCGACCGCGCGACCACGTCGATGAATCCCTGCCGGTCCAGCCGGAACACCCGCATCGCCGTGTGGGCGGTGACCGTCGCGTTGCGCGGCGCGTCGGTGAGCAACGCTACCTCGCCGAAGTGATCGCCGGGGCCGAGCGTCACGACCGGGGCGCCGTCGCGCGTGACGTCGACCTGCCCGGCGCCGATCGCATAGAAGGCGTCACCGGGCTCGCCCTGCGTGATCAGCGTGTCGCCGGGGGCGGGCGTGACCCAGGTCCCGTGGTCGAGCACGAGGGCGAGATCGGTGGTCGTCATGCTCCGAAAGACCGGGAGCGACCGAAGCTCGGCGTAGGACTGCATCGTGGGCGCGAACGACGGCGCGGTGATGTCATCGGCGAGCAGCGTGTCGAACGCGGCCTTGTCGATCCGGAACAAGGTCGTCTCGCCGTCCGCCCTCGCGGTCGCGGCGCGCGGCGCCGACCCGAGCAGGCCGAGTTCCCCGAAGGCGTCGCCCCGGGCGAGCGCCGTCAAGACCTCGGTGTCACCGTCTTCCTTCACGTCTTCGATGTGGATCGCGCCCGAGCGGATCACGTAGAACGCGTCGGCGACGTCTCCTCGGCGGAAGATCGTCTGCCCGTCGCGGAGCGTGACCGCCGTGACGCGGCCCGCGAGGTCGGAGAGCACGTCCTCATCGAGGTCGTCGAACGCCGGCAGAGAATCGATCAGCGCCGCCGCTTCGACGCGCCAGGACCGTTCCGCGCGGAACCGGATCCGCGCGACGAGCTCCCCGACGCGCTTCACCACGGTCTTCCCAAGCGTGAACAGACCGCGGATCAACGGTCCGATGAACGCGAGCGCCAGTAGGACGAGCAGGATCCGCGAGATCAACCCGCCCTCCCAGAGGCTGGACACGAGCCCGCCGAAGATCTCCTGCCAGAAGAAGTACGCGGTGTAGAAGGAGAACACCGTGAACAGCGTGCCGATGATCCCGTAGAACGCGAGCCCGCCCTCCTGCAGGCTGAACCGCTCCCGGACGCGCAGCTTGTGCCAGAGGTCGTGCTCGATGAAGGAGAGCGAGCGCCGCCGCAGGTTCGGCATCTGGATCAGGTCGCTGAAGATCCAGTACCCGTCGAGCTCGAGGAGCGGGATCAGGTTCATGAAGATCAAGAAGTAGTTGATCAGCGCGAAGCGGTATAGGAAGGCCGCGAGCGTGGTGCCCGGCGTCGCGATCATCACGATCGACGCCACCCCCGCGAGCATCAGCTCTGCGAACGGCCCGGCGAACGACTGCGCGATCCGATGACGGCGCTCGAGCATCAGGCCGTCGGACGCGTCGACGAAGAACGCGGGGGAACCGAAGAAGATGAAGAAGCCCGCCGAGATCACCCGCCGCTTGTTGTGCACCAGGACCAGGGCGTGGCCGAGCTCGTGGCAGAACGTGAGGAACAACGCCAGCGCGAGGAACAAGATGGTCTCGGCCGGCGCGGCGGTCGAGGACAACGTGTACCGCCCCGACCGCTCCACCACCACGAAGCACGTCAGGCCACCGAGCGCGACGGCGGCCCCGACGAGCGCTACGGGCACGAGGAAGAACACCTTCAGTCCGGCGCGGTAGGCGCCCGCGACCAATCGCTCGGCGTCATCCCATCCGATCTTCAGGTTCCGGGTGAACTCGCGGAGCTTCCGGCGTCCGTGCGAGGAGCGGTCGAGGTGGTCGCGGACCAGCGCCCGCACGTCGGGCCGGGCGGGATCGAGGAACCCCGACTGCCGCAACGCCTCGACCAGGCCTATCACGGCGCCGGGGTCCAGGTCGCCCTCGTCCTGCAGCCGGTCGACGATCAGCTCGCCGACGGTCTGCGTCCCGTCCATCCGTTGCATCAGCTCCGCCTCCCACGGCTGGAGCTCGAAGTGCAACCGATGGTCGGGGCGGGCCGCGATCGCGTAGTCGTTGCCCCAGCGCATCCGGAACGTCTTGACCTCGGTGCCGGCCGCGAGCTTCGGGACGAAGGCCTCCGGATCGACGCGGTCCGCCAGGGTCTCCCACAGGTCGAGGTCGCCGGCATCCTCGGACACCGGGACGGCGTACGGCGATGCCGGACCCGAGGACGTGCGGCTCCGCTCGAGCGCGGACGCGACGACGACGGGGACCCGCACGAGCCGACGGAGCGCGCGGCGCTGCCGGATCGTGTCGACCACGATGATGCCGCCCGCGATCACGATCGCGGCCAAGATCAGGTACCGCACCGCCCCTCCCGAGAACCGGTCTGCCGTGGGGAATCCTGGTCGACCGATGCCCGGGTGGCAAACCGTTCAGCGCCCCGTGGTCGACACGCTCGCCGGGTGGCCACGCGCCCGGGTAGCCTCGCCGCGTGCGCATCGACGTCATCACGATCTTCCCGGCGCTCGTGGAAGGCGTGCTTCGCGAGAGCCTCCTCGGCAAGGCGATCGCGGCGGGCACGATCGAGCTGAGGATCCATGACCTGCGCGACTGGGCGAACGATCGGCACCGCAGCGTCGACGACGAGTCGTTCGGTGGCGGGCCGGGGATGGTGTTGAAGCCGGAGCCTCTGTTCGCGGCGGTCGAGTCGTTGGATCCCGATCGCGGACGCGTGCTCGCGATGTCACCCGCCGGCCGGCTCCTCGATCAAGCGGTGGCGGCCGAGCTGGCGACGGAGGATCATCTGACGATCCTCTGCGGGCGGTACGAAGGCTTCGATGAGCGGGTGATCGACGGCGTGCCCGCCGAGGAGGTGTCGATCGGGGACTACGTCGTGTCGGGAGGGGAGCTGCCGGCGCTCGTGCTGATCGAGGCGGTGACGAGGCTCGTCCCCGGGGTGCTCGGCAACGAGGCCTCCCACCGAACCGACTCGTTCAGCGAGCCGGGGCTGCTCGACCACCCCGTCTATACCCGGCCGCAGGAGTTCCGCGGCATGCGGGTTCCCGACGTGCTCCTGTCCGGTGACCACGCGGCGATCGACGCATGGCGACGCGCGGCGGCCCATGAGAAGACCGCGCGGAACCGCCCGGACCTCCGACGTCAGCCGAAGGGGTAGGAGCAGGCCGGCAGCTCGAGGCACGGCTGCACGCGGCCGTCGCGCGCGGGGGCGAGAAGGGCCGCTGGTACAATCGCCGACCGTTGCCATGAACAGTACTGATCTCATCGAGCAGCCGTTCCTGCGCACGGATCTCCCGGCGTTCCGCCCCGGCGACACCGTCAAGGTGCATGTCCGAGTGGTTGAGGGGAGCCGTGAGCGCGTCCAGGTGTTCCAGGGTGTCGTGATCGCGCGTTCCGGCGGCGGCATCCGCGAGACCTTCACCGTACGGAAGATCTCCTTCGGCGTCGGCGTGGAGCGGACGTTCCCCGTCCACTCGCCGTCGATCGCCAAGCTGGAGCTCGTTCAGCGGGGCCGGGTCCGGCGCGCGAAGCTTTACTACCTGCGCGACCTCCGTGGGAAGAAGGCGCGGATCCGCGAACGCCGGATCGACGACGCCAAACTCGCGGCGATGGAGGCCGCGGCCGCCGAAGCCTCGGGCGTGGAGGCGATGGAGGCCGAGGCCGAGCTCGCCGAGGACGAGACCACCACCGACGCCGACACGTCAGCCGATGTGATGGACGAAGCTGCCGAGGCCCCAGCGGCCGACGGATCCGTCGTCGAGGAAGAAGCGGTCGAGGCCGAACCCGAGCCCGACGGACAGCCCGCCGAGGGCTGAGCGTGACCGAGGGCGCGGACGACGACGTCGTCCCGTCCGCCGCACCGACCGACGACAACGCCGCGGATCCGCCCGCGGACCCCGCCGCACGAAGCGACGCGAAGCCCGACCGGTTCTGGCGCGAGCTCCCCATCCTGCTGCTCGCGTCGCTCGCGATCGCGATCTTGATCAAGACCTTCCTGGTGCAGGCCTTCTACATCCCGTCGATCTCGATGGAGCCGACGCTCGAGAAGGGCGACCGGATCCTCGTGTGCCGGATCTGCCTGCACACGAGCGACATCAACCGCGGCGACATCATCGTGTTCTCCGACCCGCACCCCGAGCCGGGCGTCGACCGTGGCCCCGTCGGCGCGCTGCTGCATTGGCTCGGGCAAGGGCTTGGGGTCGCGCAACCCGAGGACAAGGACTACATCAAGCGGGTGATCGGGCTTCCGGGCGACGTCGTGGAGCTGAACGAAGGTCAGCTCTACGTCAACGGCGAGAAGGTGGACGAGCCCTACCTGGATCCCGAGGTCGACACCCGGCCTTTCGGTCCGGTGACGGTTCCGGATGGCATGCTCTTCGTGCTGGGGGACAATCGGGCGCATTCGGGGGACTCGCGGTTCCCGCCTCCGACAGGGCTCGGGTACGTCCCGGAGGACACGGTGATCGGGAAGGCGTTCGTGATCGTGTATCCGCCATCGAGGTGGGGATGGTTGTAGACGCCGGGCTCGACCGGTACGAGGCGCGGCTATGGGCGCAGGGCTTCTCCCGGATCGTCGGCGTCGACGAGGCCGGACGGGGCGCGCTCGCAGGTCCGCTGGTCGCCGCGGGGGTGGTGATCCCGCCGGGCTTCGACACGACCGGGATCCGTGATTCCAAACTGTTGTCGGCCAGGCAGCGGGAGGCCGCGTTCGATCGGATCGTCGGGGCGTGCGCGTTCGCGGTCGCGAAGGCTGAACCTCCGGCGCTGGACCGGCGGGGGCTGCACCGGTCGAACATCGCACTGCTCCGCCGTGCCGCCCGAGCGTTGGAACCCGACTACGCGCTGACCGACGGGTTCCCGGTGCCGCGGATGCCGTGTCCCTCGCTCGGGATCAAGAAGGGCGACATGGTGAGCGCGAGCGTGGCGGCGGCGTCGATCATCGCGAAGGTGACGCGGGACCGGATCATGCTGCGCCTGGACCGTCGCTATCCCGAGTTCGGGTTCTGTGAGAACAAGGGGTATGCCACCCTCGAGCATCGGCGAGCGATCGACGTGCATGGCCCATCGCCGGTGCACCGCCTGAGCTTCGCGAACGTCGGGCAGCCGGCGTTGCCGGGTCTCGCGCAGACCGACGGTGCCCGAGCGTGAGAGCATGACGCCGATGGACGACGGGGACATCGAGCGCTTCGAGGAAGAGCGCGAGTTGGAGCTGTACCGGGAGTACAGGGACGTGCTCCCGATGTTCGCCTACGTGATCGAGACCGAGCGGCGCTTCTACCTGGCGAACAAGGTCGAGATGCTCCCGGTCGACGACGGCTGGGTGCAGGTCCACCTCACCGACGCGTGGGTGTGGGACATGTTCCGCCCGGCGCGGTTCGTCTCGAGCGTGCAGGTGATGACCCGTCGGGACGTGAACGTCGAAGAGCTTCGGCGCGACGACACCACGATCCCCGACGCGCCCGAGATCGAGGCCCCGTAGAGATCAGAGCGTGAGCCACATCCCGGGCCGGTCTTCGCCCCGAGGCTGGAAACCGAACCGCTCGTAGAAGGGCGCGAGGCCCCCGGCGGCCATCAGCCCGACGAAGGTGCCGGGGCCGCCCAGCTCGCGCACGTGGTCGAGCAGCGCCTCGGTGAGTCGGGTGCCGATGCCACGCCCGCGCCAGTCCTGCAGGACGATCACGTCCTGCAGGTACAGGTAGACGCCGCCGTCCCCGACGACGCGCCCCATCCCGACGAGCGCGCCGTCCACGTCGCGCGCGACCACCGAGGCGAGTGACGCGCGCAGCCCGTCCGCCGCCTGCGCGGGGTCCACCGCGGGCCACCGCACGTGCGCCCGGAACACGGCGTACTCCTCTGGGCTCGGCGTGCCCTCGACGATCTCCACCATCTCGGTCATGTCAGACCACGACCCTATCGTCGGGCGTCTTGGATGAGCGGGGCGAGGTCGGCCGGCGTGGCGAAGCCGCCGCCGAGCGACGGTACGTCGCGCGCGGCTACCGAGTGGTCGCGCGCAATTGGCGGTGCAGGATCGGCGAGCTCGATCTCGTCGTAGCTCGGGGGACGACGCTCGTGATCTGCGAGGTGAAGACGCGACGTGGGTCCCGGTACGGCGGTGGGTTCGAGGCCGTCGACGCCCGGAAGCGCCGGAAGCTGCGTGCGGTCGCCGAGGTCTTTCTGCAGCAACACGGCGTGGCGCCGTCGGCGATCCGGTTCGACGTGGCGAGCGTGCGTCTGCGGGCCGACGGGTCAGCGTCGATCGAGGTCTTCCACGACGCCTTCTGACAGGCGGCGAAGCGCCGCGAGCAGCCCGTCGACCTCGGTCGCCGTTGCGTGATGGTTGACGACGCCGGCGCGCAGGTACGTCGCGCCTCGTAGCGTCGTGACGCTGACCCACCCGGCGCCGTCGACCTCCAAGGCGCGCTGCAGGGCCGCCTCGTATCGGTCGATCTCGGCCGGAGCCCGGCCCGCGATCATCGTGGGCAGATGCCGGAAGCAGACGACCGACAGCTCCGGCTCGCAGGCGAGCTCGAAGTCCTGGGCGTCGCTGAGTCGTGACGCCAGGTATGCGGCGAGGTCGTCGTTGTGCTCCACGAGGCCGCCGAGTCCGACCGTGCCGAGGTGCTGCCAGCTCATCCACAGCTTCAAGGCGCGGAACCTTCGGGTGCCTTCGATCGAGTACCGGTACCAATCGAGGGGCTCGTCCTGCGGCCGATTCGACGCGTAGTACTCCGGCGCCCGGTGGAACGTCGTGAGGAGGTCTTCGCGCCGGCGCACGAGCAGCGCCCCGATGTCGTAGGCCTGGAAGAACCACTTGTGCGGGTCGACCGTGACCGAGTCGGCGAGCTCGAGGCCCGGGACCCGGTGGGCGTCGCGCGCCGACAGGCGCGCGGCGCCGCCGTAGGCCGCGTCGACGTGGAACCACAGCCCCTCGCGTCGCGCGAGCGACGCGAGACCCACGACGTCGTCGACCGAGCCGGTATTCGTCGACCCGGCGACCGCGCTGATCGCGAACGGCGTCGCGCCCCGCAGTTCGGTCAGACTCGATCGCCTCGGCGACGGGCTCGGGTCGCAGCCGGAACCGGTCGTCCGAGGCGACGACGTGCAACGCGTCGGGACGGAACCCCAGCACGTCGAGCCCGCGCGCGACCGAGAAATGGGTTTGATCGCTGGCGTAGACGCGCGCTCCCTCGAGGTCGCCGGCGCGCGGCGGATGTTCGAGCGAGAGGAGCCGCCGCAGGTGGACCTCGCGCGCGACGGCGAGCGCCATCAGGTTGGCCATGACGCCGCCGCTCGTGAGCACCCCCCAGCCCTCCGCCGGCATCCCGACCAGATCCGCGAGCCAGCGCGTCACCTCCTCCTCGACGAAGGCGCCGACGGGGCCCGCGTGCCAGACGTCCACGCCCTGTTGGAGCCACTGCGCGAGGGTCTCCCCGGCGACGGACATCGCGAGCGGTGGAGGCGTGAAGTAGCTGAACGCAGCGGGGTGCTGCGCGTTGAACGTCATCGGCGCCACACGCTCGCGGAAGGCACGGAAGACGTCGGCCGTGGGCACACCGTGTGCCGGCGCCGGCGCCGGCGCGCCGCTCGGTCCGAAGAATCGTTCGCGTGAATCGGGATACGACTCCGGATGGATCGGCCGTTCGAGCGCGCGGTCGAACAACCAGTCGAACGCCTCCCGATGCGTGTCCTGGACGAGACGTTCGAGCGCCGCGCGGGCGCCGTCGGCCCGCGGGTCTAGGAGCTCGGGGTCGGGCACGTCGGGGAGGTCGTCGCGCGGCACCGGCCGAGGCTACTAAGGCCGAGCCGAACCAGGGGCGGTACGTGATGGGTCGCACAGCTCGCACACCGGCCTGCGCGTACCGTCCGCGCGATGTACGGGCGCGCGATGGGGATGACGGTCGTCGGAGTGGGCGGTCACCCCGTGATCGTCGAGGCGTTCGTCGGCCGGGGGCTGCCCTCGCTGATCGTGACGGGGTTGCCCGGGGCGACGGTCCAGGACGCCCGCGACCGCATCCGACCCGCCGTCGAACACGCGGGCCTCGAGTGGCCGCTGCGTCGCGTGGTGGTCAACCTTGCGCCGGGGAGCCTGCGCAAGGAGGGTTCGGGCCTCGACCTCCCGATCGCCGTGAGCGTCCTCGCGGCCACCGGGCAGGTCCCGTCCGGCCGCCTCACCGGCGTCGTGCTCGCGGGCGAGCTGTCGTTGCGCGGCGAGGTGTTGTCGACGGCGGGCATCTTGTCCGTCGTGATCGCCGCGGTCCGCGCCCGGTACCGCACCGTGCTCGTGCCCGAGGCGAACGCGGTCGAGGCGGCGCAGGTCGGCGGCATCGCGGTCGTGCCCGTCGCGTCCCTCGAGCAGACGGTCGGGTTCCTCCGCGGCAGCTGGGAGCCGCCCGAGGGCGCGGCGCCACCCGAGGACCGTTGGCGAGCGCCCGACGTCGACCTCGCCGACGTCCGTGGGCAACAGCACGCGCGCCGCGCGCTCGAGGTCGCCGCCGCGGGCGGTCACAACCTGTTGCTCGTCGGCTCGCCGGGCGCCGGCAAGACGATGCTCGCCCGGCGGCTCGCGTCGATCCTGCCCGAGCTCACCCGTGACGAAGCGCTCGAGGCGTCGCAGCTCCATTCCGTCGCGGGCCTGCTCGCCGGGCGTGGGCTGTTGCGAGAGCGGCCCTTCCGATCCCCGCACCACACGGTCAGCACGGCGGGGCTGCTAGGCGGTGGGTCGACCGTCCTGCGGCCCGGCGAGGCGAGCCTTGCGCACCGCGGGGTGTTGTTCCTCGACGAGCTGACCGAGTTCCGCCGCGACGCCATCGAGGCGTTGCGCCAGCCGGTCGAAGACGGCGAGATCGTCGTGACACGAGCGGGGGGCTCCGTCACGTTCCCGGCGCGGTTCACGCTGGTGGCTGCCGCGAATCCGTGTCCGTGTGGGTTCCGTGGCGACGCGGTCCGACCCTGCGTCTGCCGTGACGACCACCTTGCGCGCTACCGCGCCAAGCTGTCGGGGCCGCTCCTGGACCGGATCGATCTGCAGCTGCTCGTTCCACGCCTCACGAAACACGAGCTGCTGGGCGCCAGGGCGGGGGAGCCGTCGTCCGCGGTTCGTGCGCGCGTGATCGAGGCCCGCGAACGCCAGCTCGACCGTTACGAGGCGCTTGGGGTCACGTGCAACGCGCATCTGCCGGCGGCCTCCGCTCGGCGGCATGTGGCGCTCACGGCGGGGGCGGAGCGATTCCTCGGCGATGCCGTGGACAAGACGGCCTTGTCGGGGCGTGGGTTCGATCGTGTGCTGAAGGTCGCGCGCACGATCGCCGACCTCGCCGGTGCCGACCGCACCGACGCCGAGCACGTCGGGGAGGCGCTCTCCTATCGCGGGGCCCTCGACCAGGTGGGGACGGCGAAGCGTGCTAGCTGAGGAGCGCGGCGAGGATCAGTCGCGCCCGAGTGGGTTCCCGCCGGGGTTCGGCGAGGGCACGGGAGAAGACGACGCCGTCTTGCTCCTGCGGTGCCTGCTGGGGATCACCCCGCGAGCGTTGCACGCCGTGGTCTGGCGTGAGGGGAGCGCGTCCTCGGCGCTGGCGGCGATCACCGCCGGGGCGGCCGGGTCCGACAACGACCGCACATGGCTCGAGCATCGGTCGGCCTCATCGGTCCGGGTCGAGCTCGCCGACGCCGGGGCGCGCTTCGCGCGCCCCGGCGACCCGGAGTACTGGCCCGCTCTGCTCCGGCTCGACGATCCTCCGGTCGGCGTCTTCTGCCGGGGCCGTCCGCTGTCTCCCGAGCATCGACGCGTCGCGATCGTGGGTTCGCGTCGGCCGTCGCCCACCGGGGTCGAGGTCGCGCGGTCCCTCGCGCGCGGATCCGCGCTCGCGGGGCTGGTCGTGACCAGCGGCGGTGCGCTCGGGATCGACGCCCGCGCGCACGAGGGCGCTCTGGACGCGGGTGGCTCGACGGTCGCGGTGCTCGGCTGCGGGATCGACCGGGACTATCCGGCCACGAACCAAGAGCTCCTGCGTGAGATCGTCGATCGCGGCACGGTCGTCAGCGAGTACCCGCCCGGCGTTCCCGCCGAGCCGTTCCGTTTCCCTGCGCGGAACCGTGTGATCGCCGGGCTCTCCATCGGCGTCGTCATCGTCGAAGGGGTGGAGCGCAGCGGCACCCGCAGCACGGCGGACTTCGCCTCGCAGGTCGGGATCGATGTGTTCGGCGTGCCGGGCGCCGTCACGAGCGCACTGTCCGAGGCGCCCAACGCCCTGATCCGCGACGGCGCCCGGCTGATCAGATCGTCGACCGATCTGCTCCACGACCTTGGGGTCGATCCTGGCGCGCGACTCGTCACGCCCGAGGGGCTCTCGCCGATCCAGACGGCGGTGCTGGCGGCGCTCGAGCGTCCGATGATGGCCGAGGAGGTCTCGCTCGCCACCGGGCTCGGCTTCCCGGATGCGGTCTCGGCGCTGATCAGCCTCGAGATCCGCAGCCTGGTCACCGGCGACGGCGGCCGCTACCGGCGGGCCGTCGAGCTGGGTCCGGCTCCGGGGCTACCCGAACCGGGGTAGGTCCTCCGCGCGACCCGCGGCGCTCGCGCCGTCTGCCGGGCCCGCGGCCGATGGCGGGCGACGCCCATCCGGGTGATTGCGTCACACCGGGGGCGCTGGGACGATACGCCCTGGCAGCGGCCGGACCCGCCGGCGTGCCTGGAGAGGATCCGTGTCGTCCGCATCTGGTGATCGCGCGCTCCCCGCACCCCAGCGGGCGCTGATCGACGCGTTCACGGCGCATCTTCGGCTCGAACGTCACCTATCGGGGAACACCCAGGCCGCGTACCGGACCGATCTGATCCACCTCGCGACCTTCGTGCGCCGCTCGAACCGCTCGCTCGAGGACGCCGATCACGCGCTGCTCCGCCGGTTCCTCGCCCAGCAGCACGCGCTCGGTTACGCCCGCGCCTCGATCGCCCGCCGGGTCGGCGCGATCCATACCTTCTATCGATGGGCCGTCGCAGACGGGCTGATCGATCACGACCCGTCGATGTTGCTCGGCCGGCCGAAGGTGGCGAACCGTCTGCCCACCGTCTTGCGAGCGAACGAGGCGGCGGCGTTGGTGGAACGTGCCGGCGATGCGGAACCCGACGATCCGATCGAGCGCGCGATCGGCCTGCGCGACCGGGCGATCCTGGAGCTGCTGTACGGCTCGGGGCTGCGCGTCAGCGAGGTGACCGCCCTGCGGCCCGAGGACCTCGATCTCGGCGGTGCCCGTGTCCTGGTGCGAGGCAAGGGGTCGAAGGAACGGCGGGTGCCGGTGTCGGACTTCGCGGTCACCGCCGTTCGCGACTGGCTCACCCAGGGCCGCCCTGCGCTGGGGGCGGACGGGGCCGGCCCGGTGTTCTTGAACCGCAAACGCAAACCGATGACCGCCCGCGACGTCCGGGCCATGGTCGATGGGTATGCTGGGGGTCTGTTGCCGGGACGGCGGATCGGGCCTCATACGCTTCGCCACTCGTTTGCGACGCACTTGCTTGAAGGAGGGGCGGATATCCGCGCCGTGCAGGAACTCCTCGGACATAGCAGCGTCGCCACGACGCAGCGCTACACCCACGTTTCGCGTGCCCGCTTGTTCGAGGCGCACGAGCGCGCGCACCCGAGGGGCTGACCGGTGAGCCCGACGAAGAAGCCAGTGACCGCCGCCGCGCCGAGGGCGAAAACGGCGACGGCGACCGCGACGAAGGCCAAGACCGCCACCAAGGCCAAACCCAAGCCCAAGGCGAAGGCCGCGCCGAAGCAGGATCCCCGGGCCGTCTCCGCGACCGTTCCACCCCAGGTCGATGATGCGCTCGCCGCGATCTGGCACGCGTTCAAGTCCTCCGGCGACGTCGGCGCCCGCGAGCGGCTGATCCTGCAGTACGCGCCGCTCGTGAAATACGTGGCCTCGCGCGTCGCGACCGGCCTGCCCGCGTCCGTCGACCAAGCCGACCTCGTGTCCTACGGCATGTTCGGTCTGATCGACGCGCTCCAGAAGTTCGAGCCCGTCCGCGGGAACAAGTTCGAGACGTACGCGATCCCCCGGATCCGTGGCGCGATCATCGACGAGCTCCGCGCGATGGACTGGGTCCCCAGGTCGGTGCGCTTCAAGCAGCGCGAGATCGAGAAGGCGTTGGCCGATCTCGAGTCGATGTTGAAACGGCAACCCACCGAGCGCGAGCTCGCCGAGCGTCTCGGTATGTCGATGCACGAGCTCCACGAGGTGATCACTCAGATCTCGTTCGTCTCGGTGCTCGCACTGGACGAGACGGTGTCGGTGGGAGCCGACCGGGGGGAGAAGGTGTCGCTCGTCGACACGCTCGCCGACAAGGGCTTCGACCCGAGCACCGGCGTCGAGTCCCAAGAGACCCGGGGGCTCCTCGCGGCCGCGATCAACGAGCTGTCGGAGCGCGAGAAGATCGTCGTGACCCTCTACTACTTCGAGGGGCTCACACTCGCCGAGATCGGCGGGATCCTCGGGGTGACCGAGTCGCGTGTGTGCCAGATCCACACCAAGGCCGTCGGCGTGCTCCGCGGCCAGATGACCGAGTACGACTGACCGCGCACAGACGTGCGGTCCGTCACGCGGTTATTCGACCCCGTGGACTAGCGTCATCGTCATGCGGCGGTGGTCGGGGCTCGCGGTGTTCCTGTGCGCGGTGTTTCTGTGCGTGTCGGTGTCCGGCGCGCTCGGCGCGGCGCTCGGGTGGCCGGGCGCAACCGCATCAGCCGCGTCGCCGTGGTCCTGGCCCGTCTCCGGCGCGATCGTCCGCGGCTTCGATCCGCCCGATGACCCCTATGGCGCCGGACACCGCGGGATCGACATCGCCGCACCGGTCGGCACCACCGTGGTCGCGCCCGACGACGGCGTGGTGACGTTCGCCGGCAAGGTCGGGGGCAGGCTCTTCCTCACGATCGACCACGGTGGCGGTGTCACGAGCACCTGCTCTTGGCTCACGTCGGTCCTGGTGCGCAAGGGCGACCGAGTGTTGCGCGGGCAGCCGGTGGCAACGACAGGATGGGGCCATGCGGACCTGACGGTGCCACACCTGCACTTCGGCGTGCGCCTGAACGGCGCGTACGTCGATCCGTTGTCGTACCTCGCCCCGCCGTCGGTGGTCGATCTGATCCGGTTGGCCCCGCTCGGCGCGCCGTGAAGCGCGACCCCGCGGGCAGGGCGGTGGGTAGGATGACGGGCCTTGCGTACCCGCCGCCTCCTCGTGCTGCCCGCGTTGGTGCTCGCCGTGCTGACCACGCCCGTCGCCGCATCCGCGTCGCCTGTTGACGCACCGTGGCCGCAGTACCAGGGGTCGGCGTCGCGGACCGGCGTCGCGGTGGCGGCGCCCGCACCGCCGTATCGCGTCGCGTGGTCCGCCGCGACCGACATCGGTGACGCGGCACACGCGAGCGGGATCCCGGCGCCCATCGTCGCCGACGACCTTGCGATCGTGGTGGGACGGGGATCGGTCGACGCGGTCCATCTGACCGATGGCTCGCCCGCCTGGAGCGCACCGCGGTCCCTCGGCCCGTCCTCACCCGCTGCGGTCGCCGACGGCGAGGTCCTGTTCGTCGAGGGTGGGGGCGACGAATCGGTGTCGGCGAGCAACTCTCCGACGCCCTCGCCGACGCCGTCGACGTCGGCTTCGCCCAGTCGCGGCGCATCACCCTCGGAGGCTCCGTCCGCGGTCGCGACGCCGTCCGCAAGCACCACAACCTCGACCCTTGTCGCGATCGACGAGTCGACGCAGCGCCGCCTGTGGACCGTGGCCTTGTCCGACGTGAGCCACACCGGCGTGCTGGTGACGAACGGACTCGCGATCGTTGGCGCCGACGACGGCACGGTCACCGCGGTCGAGCTCGCATCCGGCAAGGACGCCTGGCACGTCGACGTGGGTGACCACGTCTTGGCCCCGATGGCGGCCGACGCGACCCAGCTCTACGTGAGCGTCCGCCCGGAGACGACCGGTACGGCCGAGCTCGTGGCCTTGCACCTCACGGATGGTTCGCAGGTCTGGCGCTACCAGCCGACCGGCTCCGTCGTCGACCTCGGCGCGCCCGCGGTCGCCACCGTCGGGACCGCCTCGACCGTCTACCTCGTGAGCTCCGATGCGGCGCTGCGCGCGATCGGCAGCGACGGGACCCAACGGTGGGCGTCGCCGCTGTATACGTCTACGTCGGGCGCGCCGCCGGCCGTCGCCGCCGATGCGGTCTACGTCGCGGACCAATCGGGGATGACCTACGCCTTCGATCCGGCGACGGGCGTTGAGCGGTGGCGGTTCGCGACGAACCACGGCGCGGTGGGCTCGCCGGTCGTCACCGATACCGCTGTGCTCCAACCGACGAGCGACGGGGTCGTCACGGCCCTCGCTCCCGACACGGGACACCGCATCTGGGAAGGCTCCGTGGCCGACAGCGCCATCTTCGGATTGGCCGCGTCCTCCGACGTGATCATCGCCGCGCACACGGGCTCGAGCCCGGGGGTGGCGGCGCTCGAGACCGATACGACCGCCTCACTGGAGGACGTCGCCAGCCCGACCACGGCCGACCCAGGCGGGCTCGTGCTGCTGTGGCTCGCCGCGGCGGTCCCGATCATCGGCCTCCTGCTCCTGACCGGTCGCGGGCTGGGCGGCCGCGGCGGCGCGCCCCTGCTGGCTCCGGTCGACGACGACGAGCCGCTCGATCCCTGGGAGCAAGACCTGGAGGACGATCAGTGACCGACAAGAAGAAGCGCAAGCGTCCGTCCGGGTCGGCGTCCACGTACCGCGCGCCTGCACCCGCGCAGGCGCCGCGGCGCGGTCTGCTCGACGGGCTTCTGGCGCCGCGCACGCCCGGCGCCTCGCCGATGCCGAAGCTGCGGACGACGGTCGCGAAGGGAACGATGACCGCGCTCGCGATCCCCTGGCTGCTGGTCGCGATCCCGGTGGTCTTGCTCATCGTGTGGTCGATCCTGGTCCTCCTCGGGTTCCAGGGGCCGTTCACCGCGCTCGGCGTGACGTTCGCGATCCCGCCCGTCACCACGTTCGCCGACGCGCAGGTCGCGGGCCGGACGTTCCGCGCGGCCGTCGGCACCACCGGGCTGTCGGCGACGCTGCCGGGGTTCGCCGGACTGGCCGGCCTCGTCCTGCTGCACGCCGCGATCGACGCGGTCGTGGCCACGCTCGCGGTCGAACAACTCCGAACCGGGGGAACGAGCGGGTGGGCGATCCGACGGGCGCTCCGCGTGCTTCGCGTGACCGCGGTCGTCGGGCTCCTCGGCCTCGGCCTGCTGGTCGCCGGGAACCTGGTCGCCGCGTTCTTCGGGACCCTCGGCGTGATCTTCGGCCTCGTGGGCTCGATGGTGGTGGGCATCTACCTGTTCGGGTTCGCGCCCGCGATCGCCGCCGACGAGGACCGGCGGGTGTCTGACACGCTGCTGCGGAGCGTCCGCGCGGCCCGGATGCCCGGATCGGCCAACCTCTGGCTCGCGATCGGCTACGTCTTGCTCGCGCTGATCACCGTGATCGCCCCGCTCCCCGGCTCCCAGATCGGGATCACACCGTCGGCCGGCGCCTGGGCGGTCTGCATCCTCGTGAGCGTCTTCCACGTCTTGATGCAGACCACCCTCGCGTACCGCTACCTCGTCGTCGCGCCGGACGTGCCCGAGCAGCCGCCCGCCAAGGAGCGTGCCGCCGCCCGATAGCCGGCACCCGGTCGGCCGCAACGCCCCTGGTAGACTCGCCGCGCCGGCGCAGGCGCGCCGAGCTCACACGTCCGGGGATCGATCGCCGGGGTCCCGCACAGGGCCGGCGACGAGACGATCCGGGCGGCGGACACAACCGAAAGGAGCACCTCATGCCGGTCGTCACCCGGCGGGAGCTCCTCGAAGCAGGGGTGCATTTCGGCCACCAGACCCGCCGGTGGAACCCGAAGATGAAGCCCTTCCTGTTCGGGGAGCGTTCCGGGATCTACCTGATCGACCTCGAGCGGTCCCTCGCGGGCCTCGAGGAGACACACGACTTCGTCCAAGGCCTCGGTCGTCGCCGCGGGATCGTCCTGTTCATCGGGACGAAGAAGCAGGCGCAGGAAGTCGTCGCCGAGCACGCCGAGCGCGTCGGCATGCCCTTCGTGAACAACCGTTGGCTCGGTGGGATGCTCACCAACTTCGCGACGATCCGTGGCCGGTTGCTGCGGATGCGCGAGCTCGTCGAGATGGAAGAGACCGGCGCGATGGAACGCCTTCCCAAGAAGGAGGCGATCCGGCTGCGCCACGAGCGCGAGAAGCTGGAGCGCAACCTCGGCGGCATCCGGACGCTCGAGCGACTCCCCGACGCCGTGTTCGTGATCGACACCAAGAAGGAGCACATCGCGGTCACCGAGGCGCGGAAGCTCGGCATCCCCGTGATCGCGATCGTCGACACGAACTGCGATCCCGACGAGGTCGACTACGTGATCCCCGGCAACGACGACGCGATCCGCGCGGTGAACCTCGTCACACGCGTGATCGCCGATGCGCTCGCCGAGGGCTACGGGATGGCTCGGGAAGAGGTCGTCGAGGCGGCCACCGCCCGTGCGCCTCGCGCCCAAGGCGGGGCACGCTCGCAGGCCGCTCCCGCCGCCGTCGACGACACGCCTTCGGCGGAAGAGGCGGCCGCGATCGCCGCGAGCACCGTGTTCGAGCCCGATGTCCCGTCCGCCGAGGCCGAGGGCGACGAGATCGTCGCCGAGGAGCCCGGCGAGGCCACCACCGAGGCCGCGCCCGCGCCCGAGGCTGTGGCCGAGGCGGTCACCGTCGCCGCGACCGAGCCGGAGCCCGTCCCCGCGCGGGAGGACGCCTGATGCCCGAGGTCACCGCAGCGATGGTCAAGCAGCTCCGCGAGGCGACCGGCGCGGGCATGATGGACTGCAAGCGTGCGCTGATCGAGGCCGACGGCGATCTGGAGCGTGCGACCGAGCTCCTGCGGGCGAAGGGTCTCGCGAGCGCCGCCAAACGAGCGGGCCGCAGCGCGAACCAAGGCCTGGTCGACGCCTACATCCACTTCAACAACACGGTGGGCGCGTTGGTCGAGGTGAACTGCGAGACGGACTTCGTCGCCAACACCGACGAGTTCCGCCAGCTCGTGAAGGATCTCGCCCTGCATATCGCGAGCCCGTCGGCGCCTCGGTGGGTCACCCGCGACGACGTGCCGACGCCGACCCTCGAGGCCGAGCAGAAGATCGCCGAGGCGCAGGCGCGCGAGTCGGGCAAGCCCGACACCGTCGTGCCCAAGATCGTCGAGGGCAAGATCGAGGCCTTCTTGAAAGACAACGTCCTGCTCGACCAGCCGTTCGTGAAGGACGACAGCAAGACGATCCAGCAATACCTCGACGAGGTCAGCGCGAAGACGGGCGAGAAGGTGCAGGTCAAGCGGTTCGCTCGGTTCAAGCTCGGCGAGGACGCCGAGTAGCGCCAGGGTAAGCTGGGGCGACCCGACGGCCGAGGGCCGCGGACCCGAGGGAGGAACGCGACACGCATGGGTGAAGGCGGCGCACGACCCACCTACCACCGGGTCCTGCTCAAGCTCTCCGGCGAGGCGTTCGCTCCGGCCTCCGGTTCCGGGATCTCCGACGCGTCCACCGGACTGATCGCGCGCCAGCTGGCCGAGGTCGTCGACATCGGCATCCAGCCCGCGGTGGTGGTCGGCGGCGGGAACATCTGGCGCGGGCGGCAGGCGCCCGGCATCGAGCGCAACCGCGCCGACTACATGGGGATGCTCGCCACGATCATGAACGCGCTCGCGCTGCAGGACGCCCTGGAGAAGATCCACGTCCCGACGCGCGTGCAGTCGGCGATCGCGATGACCCAGGTCGCCGAGCCGTTCCTGCCGCTGCGCGCGATCCGTCACCTCGAGAAGGGCCGGGTCGTGATCTTCGCGGCCGGGCTCGGCGTCCCGTACTTCTCCACCGACACCTGCGCGGCGCAGCGCGCGCTCGAGATCACCGCGGACGCACTCCTCAAGGGCACGAAGGTGGACGGCGTCTACACCGCCGACCCGCTGCTCGACCCGACCGCGGACCGGATCGAGGCGCTCAGCTACTCGGACTTCCTGCGCGAGGGCTACGGCGTGATGGACGCGACCGCCGTGTCGCTGTGTATGGAGAACAAGCTGCCGATCCTCGTGTTCAACCTGCGCG
Organism: uncultured Actinomycetes bacterium; assembly: GCA_963799625.1. Classification (GTDB taxonomy): domain Bacteria; phylum Actinomycetota; class UBA4738; order UBA4738; family HRBIN12; genus AC-51. The sequence goes on from CAWCXU010000003.1 coordinate 133,343, forward strand.
ACGAGGGCAACATCCGCCGTGTCGTGATCGGCGAGCCGATCGGCACGACGATCCACTGAGGGAGCGACCGTGACGATCGAGGGCGCGATGCGGGACGCGGAGCACAAGATGGAGCAGGCCGTCACCCACCTGAAGGACGACCTTTCGGGGGTCCGGACCGGCCGCGCGACCCCCGCCGTCCTGAACCGCGTGACCGTCGAGTACTACGGGACCCCGGTTCCGTTGAACCAGCTCGCGAGCGTGCACGTCCCCGAGCCCCGCCTGTTGCAGGTGCAACCGTTCGACAAGACCGCGATCTCGGCGATCGAGAAGGCGATCCAGACGAGCGACCTCGGCATCACGCCGAACAACGACGGCAACGTGATCCGACTCGCGTTCCCGCCCCTCACCGAGGAACGACGCCGTGAGCTGGTGAAACAGGTGCACGGCCGGGCAGAGGACGGCCGCGTCGCGGTGCGCAACGTCCGGCGCCACGCGAAGGATGAGCTGGAGAAACTTGAGCATGACGGCGACATCTCGGAAGATGACCTTGGAAGGGCGGAGAAAGACCTGCAGAAGCTGACCGACCGGTTCGTGACCGAGATCGACCAGATCCAAGGTCACAAGGAGCAGGAACTGATGGAGGTCTAGCCCGATGCCCGACGAGAAGAACGGCGACGAGCTCTTCGAGGATCTGGACAAGTTCTTCGCGCCGATCCGCGACGTCGACTGGGACGAGCCCGAGGAGCAGGCCGCCGTCACGCCCGCCGAGGAGCATGTGTCCGTCCGGACCGAGCACGCGCCGCCCGCCGACCCACAGCAGGCCGAGCCCGCCGCCGCCGAACCGACGCGGTCCGAAGGGACTCCCGAGGACGAGGGCGCGTGGTACGACACCGGGCAGCTCGAGCAGATCGACGAGATCTTGGGTGAGCCGGACCTTCCCGAGGTCGTGACCCTCGGGGAGGTGGACGAGCCCGTGGAGCCGATCGCCGACGAGCCGATCGCGGAGCCCGCCGGCGAGGCGACGCAGGGCGTCCCCTCGGTGTGGGAGGAGCCGCCCGCCGCCTACGACGAGGGGGTGGTCGTGCGCGCCCCCTCCGACGAGGAGCTGCAGGCGGCGGCGGAACACTTCGCCGGCTCGATCGGCCGTGACGACACCTACCCGACCGAGCCCGTCGACGTGTTCGCCGGCGAAGGCGGGGGCGGCGGCGATCTCCTGAGCGATCTCGGTGCCGAGGAGGTCGAGCAGGAGCTCCTGTCCGACATCGACGAGCCCGCGACGCCGCGGACCGTCGTCGTCGGCGGGGAGGGGATCAGCGGGCCCAGCTGGCAGGAGCCCGCGGCGGTCGAGGTCGGCGCGGAGATCGATCGGCGCGGGCCGAGTGGGGACCGCGACGTGCCCGCCGCGTTCATGACCGGACTCGGCCTGGCCGCGGTCGCGGTCGTCTCCCTATGGGCTGGCCCCGCGTACTTCGCGGCGTTCGCCGGGTTGCTCGTGCTCGTCGCCCAGGGCGAGCTCTTCGGGGTTCTGGTCAAGCATCACGCGCGGCCGGCGTCGCTGGTCGGGCTCGTGGCCGGCGGCCTGATGATGCTCGGCGCCTACTGGCGCGGCGAGGCCGCCACGCCTGCGATGTTCGCGCTCGGAGTCGTCGCCGCGTTCCTGTGGTTCATGACCGTGCCGATCGATCAGCGAGTGCACGTCGTGCGCGACCTCGGGATGACGGTGCTCAACATGGCGTGGATCCCGCTGCTCGGCGGCTACCTGATCGCCACCTTGAAGCTGCCCGACGGCGACGCGCTCGTCCTGTGGGTGATCGTGCTCACGTTCCTGTTCGACACCACCGCGTTCCTGGCGGGTTCGATCTCGGGCGGCGGGTGGATCCAGCGACCGCTCGCGCCCAACGTGAGCCCGAAGAAGTCGTGGGAAGGCATCATCATCGGCGCGGCATTCACGACGCTCGCGTCCGCCGCCCTCGTCACGTCGTTCGTCAGCGTGTTCGAGCACCGGCGGCTCGCGGCGGTGGCCCTCGGCCTCGTGATCTCGCTCGCGGCCACCTTCGGCGACCTCGCGGAGTCGCTGCTGAAGCGCGACATCGGGGTCAAGGACATGGGCACGCTCCTGCCGGGGCACGGCGGCGTGCTGGACCGGATCGATTCCCTGTTGTTCGTGGCCCCCGCGACGTTCCTGCTGTTCCGCGTCGTGTTCGGATGACGTGATGTTGGTGCCCCTCTGCGGGGTTGCGCCGGGGTCGGGGTAAGCTCGTCGGCATGAGGCAGCTGGGCATCCTCGGGTCGACCGGATCGATCGGGACCCAGGCGCTCGACGTCGTGCGCCGCAACCCGGACCGGTTCAAGGTCGTCGGGCTTTCCGCCGCCGGCATGAACCAGGAGCTGTTCGTCGGGCAGATCCGCGAGTTCCTCCCGCCGCACGTGGCGATCGCCGACGCGGAGGCCGCGCGCGACATCCAGGACCACCTCGGCCCGCTCAAGGGGGTCGAATTCATCGTCGGACCGGACGCCGCCGAGCAGCTCGCGCGCGACACCGAGGGCGATCTCATCGTGAACGCGCTCGTCGGCAGCGCGGGCCTGGCGCCGACGCTCGCCGCGCTGCAGGCGGGCAAGACGCTCGCCCTGGCCAACAAGGAGTCGCTCGTCGTCGGCGGCGAGCTCGTGATGGATCTCGTCAAGGGGGAGCCGGAACGGCTCCTGCCCGTCGACTCCGAGCACGCGGCCCTGGCGATGGCGATCCGCCACGAGCGCCGCGAGGATCTCAAGCGCGTCGTGATCACCGCCTCGGGCGGTCCGTTCCGCGGCTGGACCCACACCGAGCTGCAGCGCGCGAGCGTGAAGGAAGCCCTGCAACACCCGGTGTGGTCGATGGGGCCGAAGATCACGATCGACTCCGCGACGCTCATGAACAAGGGCCTGGAGGTGATCGAGGCGCACTACCTGTTCGACCTCGACTACTCGCAGATCCACGTGCTGATCCACCCGGAGGGGATCGTGCACGGCATGGCGGAGTTCCGCGACGGGAGCCTGCGCGCCGAGATGGCGACCGCCGACATGCGGTTGCCGATCCAGCTCGCGCTCGCGTGGCCGGAGCGACTGCCCGACCGGCGTCGAGCCGGTGCCGCTCACCGAGCGGCAGCTCACCTTCGAACCGGTCGACCGTGAAGCCTTCCCCGCGGTCGACCTCGCGTACCGTGTCGGCGGTCTGGGGCTCACGTTCCCGGCGGTGATGAACGCTGCGAACGAGGTCGCCGTCATGGCCTTCCTGGAAGGGAAGATCCCGCTCACTCGCATCGTCGACGTGGTGCAGACCGCGGTCGACGAGCACGAGCCCGCCTCGATCGTCTCGGTCGTGAACATCGAACGTGCCGATGCGTGGGCACGGCACCGAGCGGCCGAGATCATCGAGGAGCGCTAGCCCCATGGCCTTCGGGCTCTCTGTTTTCCTGTTCGTCGTCGCGTTGTTCGCCATCGTGATGATCCACGAGGGTGGGCACTACCTCGGCGCGCGTCTGTACAACTTCCGGGTCCTCGAGTACTTCATCGGGTTCGGCCCGCGGCTGTGGTCGTTCCGCCGCGGCGAGATCGAGTACGGGGTGAAGGCGATCCCCGCGGGCGGGTACGTGAAGATCGCCGGCATGAACCCGTTCGAGAACGACGTGCCGGAAGGAGACGAACACCGCGCCTACGGGGCGAAGCCCGTGTGGCAGCGGATCATCGTGATCTTGGCCGGGCCGATGTCGCACTTCCTCGTGGCGTGGCTGATCTTCGCCGCGGTCTTCATGTTCGCGGCGAACTGGAACATCCCCGGGATCGTCGCCGTCACGCCGAAGCTGGAGGGAGCCACGTCGCCCGCGGTGCAGGCCGGGCTCCAACCCGGCGACGTGATCGTGCAGATCGGCGGTCTCGCCCAGCCGACGCGCGACCAGATCGGCACCTACCAGGCCGCACACGTCGGGCAGCCGGTCACCTACGTGGTCGACCGGAACGGCCAGCCCGTGACCCTCACGATGACCCCGATCCAGACCAAGGACGGCGTTCGCGTCGGGATCGAGCTGTCGGGCGTGAAAGAGCCACCGCTCGTCGCCCTCGCCCACGCGGGCGGACAGGTCTGGGATACGACCGTGCAGGCAGTGGGAGGGCTCGCCCGTGTGTTCGGGCCGCAGGGGGTGCGCGACCTCGTCACCACGATGTTCTCCAACGCGCCCCGATCGGCCGACGGGCCCGTCTCGCTCGTCGGGGCCTCGGCCGCCGCCGGCCACGCCGGTTCCCAGGGGGCGTGGGCGTACTTCTTCAGCCTATTCGCGACCGTCGTGCTGTTCATCGGGCTCGTGAACCTCATCCCGTTGCCCCCGCTGGACGGCGGCCATGTGGCGATCGCGCTGCTCGAGAAGATCCGGGGCCACCGGATCGACATGAAGAAGGTGGTGCCGGTCTCGGCGGCGGTCCTGCTGATCCTCGGCTTCTTCTCGATCTCGGCGATCATCCTCGACATCTGGAAGCCGATCCCGAACACATAGCGGCTGACCTGCGGGAACCCCCGCCGGGCCGTCACAGTTTCTCCATGGAGCCACCGTTCGCGCGCAACCCATCCCGCGTACGATGGGGCGCGTGAGCGAGCAGACGATCCTCGTCGTCGACGACGAGGAGGCGATCGCGGAAGCGGTGCGGGCCCGGCTCGAGGCCGAGGGATACCGCGTCGTCGCCGCCGCCGACGGCCCCGAGGCGATCGCGGCGCACGCCGAGCACCATCCCGATCTGGTCGTCCTGGACCTGATGCTGCCGGGGATGGACGGGCTCGAGGTCTGCAAGCAGATCCAGCGCGACGGCTGGACGCCCGTCCTGATGCTGACCGCCCGGGCCGAGGAGGCCGACAAGGTGGCCGGGTTCGCCGTCGGCGCCGACGACTACCTCACGAAGCCGTTCAGCCTGCGCGAGCTGACCGTCCGGGTGAAGGCGATCTTGCGCCGCGTGGACCGCATCAAGGGCGCGGTCGAGCCCGCCGGACCGGTCGAGCGCAACGGGATGATGATCGATGCCGCGCGCAGGCGAGTGGAGGTCGACGGCGAGGAGGTCGGGCTCACGCCGCTCGAGTTCGAGATCTTGTACACCTTGGCCCGCGATCCCGGCGTCGTGCTGAGCCGTGACTCCCTGATGGACGGTGTGTGGGGCTACCGCGACTACGCGGGCGGCCGGGTCGTCGACTCGCACGTCGCCCGGATCCGTCGCAAGCTCGGCGAGGACGGCAACGAGCCGCGGTTCATCCGTACCGTCCACGGTGTCGGCTACGCGTTCAAGGAGTGATCGCGTGTCGATGCGGCCCCTCGAACGGTTCCGGTCGATCCGCGCCAAGCTCGGCTCGGTCATCGTGTTGGCGGTGGCCCTCACACTGCTCGTCAGCTACCTCGTGATCGGGTTCGCCTTGCGGAACTCGCCGAGGGACAGTGAGGCGATCGACGCGTTGGCCCTGGCGCGATCGGCGGCGAACGGCCAGCTCAGCAGCATCCCGGCCGATGTGTCGATCATCACCCGCTCGCCGTTGGGGACCACCACGATTCAGGGCGCGAACTTCTCGGTCAACCCGCCGCCGTTCGAGGACGGCGTTCCCCACTGGGGTGTGGTCGGGCGGATCACCTACGCGAGCGTTCCGACGCCCGACGGCGGCTGGGTGACCGCGATGCAGCCCTCGCCATCACGAGGCACGCTCGGGCGGATGTCCGCGACGCTCGGCTTCCTCCAGAGCGTGTGGTGGCAGTTCCTGCTCGCCGGGGTCGTTGCCGGGCTGATCTCGCTGTTGATCGCGCGATGGCTCGCCCGTGGGATGACCCAGCCGCTGCGCGACATGGCGGCCGCGGTTCGCAGGATGGAGGTGGGCGACTACACGTCGCGCGTCCACACGCACAGCCGCGACGAGGTGGGGCAGCTCGCGACCGCATTCAACCGCATGAGCGCCGAGCTCGAGCTCCTCGAACGGTCGCGGCGCGACCTCGTGGCGAACGTCTCGCACGAGCTGAAGACCCCGATCACCGCGATCCGCGCGCATCTGGAGAACCTCGCCGACGGGATCGAGCAGCCGGACCGCGACACGTTGCAGGTCATGCTCGGCCAGACCGAGCGGCTCGGCAGGCTCGTCGACCAGCTGCTGGACCTGTCGAAGCTAGAGAGCGGTGAGGTGCCGCTCGAGCTCGAGCCGATGGCCCTGGCGCCCATGATCGACCGGGTGATCTCCGAGTTCTCCGTCGGTCGCGCCGTGACCGATATCGGCTTGCTCGCCGAGGTCCCCGAAGACCTGATGGTCGACGCCGACCGCGAGCGGATCCACCAGGTGGTGTTCAACCTGGTCGACAACGCCGTCCGGTTCACCCCGCCCGGCGGTGAGGTCACGATCGCCGCCGGGCGTCAGGCCGAGCGGGTGCGTGTGACCGTTCGCGACACGGGCGTGGGGGTCGCTCCCGAGCACCTGCCGCGCCTGTTCGAACGGTTCTACCGCGCCGACCCGGCCCGCTCGCGCGACGACGGCGGGGGCACCGGCATCGGCCTCGCGATCGCACGATCGATCGTCGAGGGCCACGGCGGCCGTATCACGGCCGAGAGCGAGCCCGGCCGGGGGACCACCCTCACGTTCGACCTGCCCGCGGCTCCCGCCGCGGTGCCCGCGACCGACAGGAGGACCGCAACGTGAAGTCCGTGACCAGCGCCGTGACCGTCACCGCCGAGGATCGGTACGGCTACCTCGACCTGACCGACGAGCTCCGGCGCGCGGTCAAGGACGCCGGCATCACCGAGGGGATGGCCGTCGCCTTCTGTGCGCACACCACATGCGCGCTGCTGATCAACGAGTGGGAGGACGGCGCGCTGGCCGACTTCGCGCGGCACCTGACCGAGGCGGTGCCCCACGAAGGGGTCTACTACCAGCACGACGACTTCGACATCCGCACCCAGAACCTCCACGAGGACGAACGGAAGAACGGACACGCGCACGTGAAGGCGATGCTGCTGTCGGCCACGTCGCACGCGATCCCCGTGGCGGCGGGCGAGCCGGCGTTCGGCACGTGGCAGCGGCTGATCTTCTTCGAGATGGACGAGCCGAAGGACCGCACGATCACGTTCCACGTGTTCGGAGCCTGATGGCACCGCCTACTGAGACACTGGTCGTCGAGGAACGATGACCGAACGGCGGAAGACCCGACAGCTCCAGCTCGGCCGTGTCGCGATCGGCGGCGACGCGCCGGTCTCGGTGCAGTCGATGACCACGACAAAGACCGCCGACATCAACGCGACGCTGCAGCAGATCGCCTCGCTCGTGGCCACGGGCGTCGACATCGTGCGGGTCGCGGTACCCCACTGGGAGGACGCCGAGGCGCTCGTCGCGATCGCCGCGAAGTCGACCGTGCCGGTCGTCGCCGACATCCACTTCCAGTGGAAGTACGCGATGGCGGCGCTGGAGGCGGGGATCCAGGGCCTGCGGATCAACCCGGGCAACATCAGATACCACGACAAGGTCCGGCTGATCGCCCACGAGGCGAAGGACCGCGGCGTGCCGATCCGGATCGGCGTGAACGCCGGCTCCCTCGAGAAGGAGCTGCTCGAGAAGTACGGGTCGCCGACCCCCGAGGCGCTGGTCGAGTCCGCGATGCACGAGGCCCGGATCCTCGAAGAAGAGGACTTCTTCGACATCAAGATCAGCGTGAAGCACTCGAACCCGGCCGTGATGATCGAGGCGTACCGGCAGCTGTCCGAGGCGTGCGACTACCCGCTCCATCTGGGCGTGACCGAGGCGGGGCCGATGCCGATGGGCGGCGTGAAGAGCGCCGTCGGGATCGGCACGCTGTTGGCCGAGGGGATCGGCGACACCATCCGCGTCTCGCTCACCGACGATCCCGTGGAGGAGGTCAAGGTCGGCAACGCGATCTTGCAGTCGCTCGGTCTGCGTGAGCGCGGACTTGATCTCGTCGCGTGCCCGTCCTGTGGCCGGGCCGAGGTGAACGTGCTCGAGCTCACCAAGAAGGTCGAGGCGGCGATCCACGCCGAGGAGTTCGACGTGCCGATCCGGGTGGCGGTGATGGGGTGCGTGGTGAACGGTCCCGGCGAGGCGCGCGAGGCCGACGTCGGGATCGCGAGCGGTAACGGGCTCGGGTTCGTGATCCGTCGCGGGGAGACGGTCGCGAAGGTGCCGGAGGACGATCTGGTCGACGCGCTCCTGGCGGAAGCCCGAACGGTCGCCGCCGAGAAGGCCGCCGAGCGCGCCGACTAGGCGCTACTCGGCGTCGAACGGCAAGACGGCGTCCAATCCGTCGGGCGCGGTGTCCGACGCCCGCCGCTGCGGCACCGGCGCACGAGCCGGACGGGCGAGGACCGGCACGCGCAGCCACGACACGACGATGTCGATCCACACGAGGTTGCGCAGCAGCACTACCCATGGGACCCATCCGGCCGGTGCCACCGCGTGGTCGCGCCACCCGATCGCGATCACGCCGGTAAGCGCGATCGCGACCGCGGCGACCCCGGCGGTGTGCCGCTCGTCATGGTCGCCGTCGAGCGCCAGGGCCGCGAAGGGGAGGAGCCAGGCGGCCGCCTGCAGCGAGAGGATCGGTGCGAAGACCGCGAGGGCCGCGACGGCGGCGAGCGTCGCCGCCCCCATCGGGTCGCGACGGTCGCGCGCGGCGCGGCGCCACACGATCGCCTCGACCGCGAGCACACCGATCGCGAGCAGCGCCTTCGCCCACGTCGTCACGTCGCCGATCCGCAGCGCGTCGGCCTCTCGGTAGGCGTCGCCGCGGTGCACGATCCACAGGAGCGACCCGACGATGCTCTCGACATGCCACCCTCGGGTGTCCCGCAGGGACAGCACCTGGAACGGCCCTTTGACGCCACCGGTGAGGTACCACCAGGCGCCGAGCACGAGGCAGACGAGCGCGCCGACCAGGAGCCCGCGCCGCGCGCGACGGAACCAGAAGATCGGGATCAGGGCGACCGGCCAGAGCTTGGACATCACGGCGAGCCCGAGCGCGGCGCCGCCGACCTCCTCCCGATCCTTGCGGAGCAGCGCGAGCGACCACGCGGCGAGGGCGACCGAGACGAGATCGAACCGCAGGTAGATGAAGCCGAGCAACGGCAACCCGACCAGCAGGTACGTCGCCGCGACCCGGCGCCCCCACCCCCAGGCCATCGCCGCGGCCGCCGCGAGGTCGGCGACGAACGCGAGGATCGCGATCCGTGCGACGGCGCTGCCTATCGTGCCACCCGCGAGCACCCGGTCGACCGCCGTCTGGATCGGCATGAACTCGACTGGGAAGTTCCGGTAGGGGACCGCGGGCGAGGTGGCGATCCGGAAGGCGCGCCCGATATCAGCATCCACCGCGCCGATCGAGGCGGCCCGCAAGACGATCACGGCGAGGATGACGACGCGGACCCCGATCAGCGCCCCCATCAGGCCGGTGGACGGACGTTGGAGGAAGCCGGTCCGCTCGGCTGGGGCGTGCGCCATCTCGGGCTCAACCGTAGCCTGCCGCGCGGCCGATGACTCGGAGGTGCGGAGGACACGCTTGATCGTCGTTCCTGTCGTCGCGGCGCTGTCGTGCGCGCTCGCGATCTCACCTGCGCCGGCCCCCGCGACCCCGGTCGAGGGAACGTCGTGCACGATCTTCCCGGCGGACAACGTTTGGCACCTCGACGTGTCGAAGCTCCCGGTGAACGGCCGGTCGGATGCCTGGAAGCGCGCGATGCACGCGAAGCGGACGTTCCTACACCCGGACTTCGGGCCGCCCTCCTACGGCATCCCGTACGACGTGGTCGACGCCTCGCACGCCGACGTCGCGGTGGGCTTCACCTACGCGGGCGAGAGCGATCCGGGCCCGTACCCGTTCGGACCTGACATCCATGTCGAAGGCGGATCGGACCGGCACGCGATCATGCTCGATCAGGACACCTGCACCCTCTACGAGCTCTACGCTGCACGTTGGAACGGCGGTGATCCGAAAGCGGGCTCGGGCGCCGTGTTCGACCTCGCGTCGAACGCGCTGCGTCACGCTGGGTGGACGAGTGCGGACGCCGCCGGTCTGCCGATCGCCGCGGGGTTGCTCCGCTACGACGAGGTGGCGGCGGGTGATGTCGACCACGCGATCCGGGTCACCGCGGCGTGTACCCACGACGCGTTCATCTGGCCAGCGCGCCACGCGGCCGGGACGAAGGACCGGCGATGCCCGCCGATGGGCGCGCGCTTCCGGCTCAAGGCGAGCTTCGACGGGAGCGGGTTCAGCCCCGCCGCTCGGGTCGTGCTCCGCGCGATGAAGCGCTACGGCCTGATCGTGGCCGACAACGGCAGCGACTGGTACTTCCAGGGCACCGTCGACCCGCGCTGGACGTACGCCTTCGTGGACCAGCTCAAGCGGATCCCGGCGCGAGCGTTCGTCGCCGTCGACGAGCACGCGTGCCGGGTCGCGCGCGACAGCGGGGCGTTCGCCGCGGGACCCGGCTGTCCGGTGCCGTAGGGGTCAGACCAACTCGAGGAACTGCTCGACGATCCTGGGTCCCTCGGGGGTCAGGATGCTCTCGGGGTGGAACTGCACGCCGAACCGCGGGAGGTCGCGGTGCTGGGTCGCCATCACGAGCCCGTCGTCGGTCCACGCGGTGAGCTCCAGCTCCTCGGGCAGGTCGTCTCGCTCGACCACCAGCGAGTGGTAGCGCCCCGCCTCGAACGGCACGCCGATGCCTTCGAGGATGCCGCGGCCTTCGTGGTACACGAACGACGCCTTCCCGTGCATCGGCGCGGTGCGGTCCACCGTGCCGCCCGCCTCGAGCCCGATCGCCTGGTGCCCGAGGCACACGCCGAGTACCGGCGTCGACCCCGGCAACAGCTCGAGTAGCTCCGTGAAGCACCCCGCGTCGCGGGGATGGCCCGGGCCGGGCGAGAGCACGACGGCGTCGGGCTTCATCGCCACGAGGGCGTCCGCGGGCTTCTCGTCGGACTTCACGACGACCGTCGAGCGCCCGAGGCTCTCGATCAGCTGGACGAGGTTGTACGTGAACGAGTCGTAGTGATCGACGACGAGGATCATGCATGCGCCTCCATCGGTGCGACCGCCGGAAGCAGCGCCTCGGCCTTCGCGCGGGTCTCACGGAGCTCGGTCTCGGGGTCGGAATCGGCGACCACGCCGGCACCCGCCTGGATGCTCACCTCGTCGTTCGCGACGACCGCGGTACGGATCGTGATGCAGAAGTCGAGGTCGCCCGCGAACGTCAGGTACCCCACGGCCCCGGCGTACGGCCCCCGCGGCGTCGGCTCGTGATCGGCGATCAGCTCCATCGCCCGGCGTTTCGGCGCGCCGGTGACGGTCCCGGCCGGGAACGTCACCGCGAGCGCGTCGAAGGGCTCCATATCGGGGCGGAGGTCGCCCTCCACCGTCGACACGATGTGCATCACCTTGGAGAACCGTTCGACCTCCATCAGCTCGGTGGGCCGGACGGTCCCGGGGATGCAGACCCTGCCCAGGTCGTTGCGTGCGAGGTCGACGAGCATCGCGTGTTCGGCCTGTTCCTTCGGGTCGGCGAGGAGCTCGTGTTCGAGCAGCCGGTCGCGGACCTCGGTCAGCCCGCGCGGCCGGGTCCCGGCGATCGGCCGCGTCATCACCCGCCGCCCTTGTACGCGGACGAGCGGCTCCGGCGAGGAACCGGCGAGCTCCATCCCCAGCAGCCGCAGGTAGAACATGTACGGCGCGGGGTTCGAGACGCGCAGCTGGCGGTAGATCGGCAGCCCCCCGTCCGGGGCGGGGAACGTGACCCGGCGTGACGGCACCCCCTGGAAGATGTCGCCGGCCAGGATGTGCTCCTTGAAGCTCGCGACCATCCCGCGGTAGGCCTCGTCGTCCATGTTCGCCACGCCGCCCGACGGCGCCTCGTCGGTGGCCGCGAGCAGCGGGAGCGCGGGCGCCGCGGCGACCTTCGCGGCCAGCTCCTCCAGCGAGCCGACCGCCCGGTCGTAGCCGTCGCGTTGGGCGTGGACGACGAGCACCAGCCGCTGCCGCCAGTGATCGAACACGACCGCACGGTCGATCACGAGCAACGCGATCGGGGGGACCGGGGCCTCGTGCGGGTGCGGCGCGGGGTGCCCGTCGAGCAACGTCGCCGCCTCGTAGCTCACACAGCCCATCAGGCCGCCGGTGATCGGCGGGAGCCCTTCGGATCGCGGCGCGCGCAGCCCGTTCACGACCGCGCGGAGCGCCTCTCGGGGCGTGAGGCGGCGCGACGGCTCCCCGGTCGGCAGGTCCCGGGCGACGTCGCGCAGGTGGACGCCGTCGTCGTCGGCGATGAGGACGGCGGCCGGGTCGCCCGCGACGAACGAGTACCGGCCCCACCGCTCCGAGCGCTCCACCGACTCGAACAACACCCCCGGTCCATCGCCGGCGATCGCCGGCACGAGGCCGACGGGCGTGCCGACATCGGCGAGCACCTCCGCCCACACCGGCACGAGGGGCCACGCCGTCGCGAGACGGTCGAACGCCTCACGATCCGGGTGCACGTGCAGCGGCGGGGTCATGGCTCCATCCTCTCCTACTGTCTCTCGTACCGGTTCCGGATACAGGTGAACCCCGGACCGCGGGTCCGGGGCTCGTGGTGACGCTGTGTGTGATCGAACGCGTCAGCGGCGCGCGGGCGCCGGGCTCCACGAGCCCTCGCGCCACCACCACCGTCCCTGTGCCGTCATCAGGTCGGGGATGGTCGCACGCCCGTCGGTCCCCGTCAACGAGCGGCTGCTACCGTGGGCCGATGCGCCGGACCCGAACGATCGCCGCTATCTGCGCCCTCCTGGCCGCCATCGCGATCTCGGTCCCGGCCGGGGCCCACGACCGGGCCCGGAGCGGTCCCGTCGACGTCCGGGTTCGCGACGCCGGGCGTCCCGATCGCGCGGGAGCGGCGTCGCCGACGACGCACGACGGCTCGGGACCTGCCGCGTCTTGGCCGCGGCCAGCGCGGACGGAACCGGCGAGGCCCGCCGGACGGACGGGTGTTCGGACCCCGACCACCGACGGCCTGGACGCCGACCTCTTGGGGAACAACGTGGCGCTCAGCCCCGGCGACCCGACCGGCGCCACCGGGCCGACCCGCGTCGTCGCGGCCGTGAACGTCGCCGTGGCCGTCTACGACCGCACCGGCACGCAACTGTTGGCACCGTTGCGGCTGCGCCAGATCAATCACATGTTGTCGGGGACGCAGGAGACCGACCCGAAGGTCTTCTACGACGCGTACAGCGACATGTTCGTCCTGGCGTTCCTGAACTACTCCTCGACCCAGGGTTACATCAACGTCGTGACGATCCCGTCCGCGACGGCGGAGGACACCGGCACCTGGTGCATGACCCACATGGTCGGCGATCAGTTCGCCAACGGGAAGCACGAGTTCGCCGACTACCCCAGCATCGGATTCACGTCGAACCGGGTCGTGCTCACGACGAACAACTTCGGCTTCAACGATGGGCCGTTCCGCTACGCGCAGATCATCTCGATGCCGAAGTCCCAGCTCTACGACGACCCGACGTGCACGAAGACGGTGCACATCGAGGTGGCCGGTGGCGCCGAGACCCGGAACCCCGACGGTTCGCAGGCATTCACCCTGCAAGCGGCGACGGCCGCGGGCACCGCGCCGGCGGATCAATACCTGGTCTCGCTCGAGGCGAAGCCGACGTCGGCGAAGCTCGTCCTGTGGCGTCTGCACGTCGCCCACGGCGCGATGTCGATCGCCAAGGTCGCGAAGGCCGTCAAACGGGTCTCGCTGCCGCCCTACGGGTACCAGTGCAACGGCACGACGCACGCCAACACCTTGTGGGACACGGGCGACCTGCGGCTCACGTCCGCGTTCTACGACGGCGACACGCATCGGCTGTACACGGCCACCGCGGTCAGGGGCAACGCCGGGGGCGGTCCGAGCGAGTCGGTGATCCGCTGGTACGAGGCGATCCCGAAGCGCACGTTCCATCGGTCCGTGGTGACGCGCCAGGGGACCGTGCAGGCAGCCGACCATGACGCCGCGTGGCCGGCGGTCGCCACGAACGACGCCGGGACCCTGTTCCTCACCTATGCGCGGGCAGGCCTCACGGAATGCCTCGGCATCTGGGCGGCGACCGTGCCCGCCGGCTCCACGGCCGCGACCGCATCGCTCGTCCGGGCGGGGGAGCTGCGTTACGAGTTCGGTCCCGGGGTCGAGCGGTGGGGAGACTTCTCCGCGGCGAACCGCGACCCGGTCACCCCGGCGGACGTCGCCGTGTTCGGCGCGTTCGCGGAGGACACCGGCGGCGCCACCACCGACGCGTTCCGCGAACACGTCGCGCTGCTCGCCGACACCTGATCGGACGCTCCTCGCAGCGCGCCGCGCTATACTGCCTGCGGAAACGTTCGTGATCGGTCGTACCGGAGGTGGGCGTAGGGCCCACCTTTCGTGTGAGAAGGGTTGGGGTCGTGGTGGATGCCGAGTCGTTGGTTCGGCCTGTCGTGGAAGGGGCGGGCTTCGAGCTGTTCGACGTCTCCTTCGGCGGGAGCGGCGGCACTCGGACCCTACGCGTGACGATCGACGGCGACGGTCTTGACGTCGACACGATCGCGTCTCTGTCGGACAAGATCGCTCGCCGGCTGGACCTCGAAGGGTTCAGCGACGGGCGGTACGAGCTCGAGGTGAGCTCGCCCGGTATCGAGCGCCCGTTGAAGACGCCCGCGCACTACGCGCGGGCGGTCGGGGCGCGCGTGAAGGTGAAGACGGCGTCGCCCATCGACGACGCGCAGGTGCACGAGGGAGTCCTGCTCGCCGCCGACGAGGGGCGCATCGAGCTCGACGTCGACGGAACCACCCGCACGATCCCGGTCGCCCGGATCGCGTCGGCTCGCACCGTCGTGGACTGGAGCGCCGAGCTGAAGGGGACGTCGGTATGAACCCCGAGATGATCGCCGCGCTCCGCGAGCTCGAACGCGAGAAGGGCGTCGCGTTCGAGACGATCCTGCAAGGCCTCGAAGAGGCCATGGCCGCCGCGTACAAGACCGCCTGGAAGCAGGAGCACCCCGACGCCGACGATGACTTCGTCGGGTTCCGCGCCGAGATCGATCCCGAGAACGGCGACATGCGGATGTTCCAACAGGAGCTCGAGGAGATCGACACCGAGGACGGCGAGGGGGTCGAGATGAAGGTGCTCTCCGAGCAGGAGGTCGCCGTCACCGAGGACTTCCGCGGGCGGATCGGCGCGCAGACGGCCAAGCAGGTGATCTTCCAGAAGCTCCGTGACGCGGAGCGGGAGATGACCTACGAGGAGTTCGCCGGGCGCGAGGGCGACGTGGTCACCGGGATCGTCCAGCAGTCGGAGCGTCGCTACACGCTCTTGGACCTGGGGAAGGTGGAGGCCCTGCTGCCACAGGCCGAGCAGGTGCCCTCCGAGCCCTACCGCAACGGTGAGCGCCTGAAGGCCTTCATCACCGAGGTCCGTCGTGGCGTGAAGGGGCCCCAGATCGTCGTGAGCCGTACCCACCCCGGGTTGCTCAAGCGGTTGTTCGAGATGGAGGTGCCCGAGATCGAGGACGGCGTGGTGGAGATCCGCGGCGTCGCGCGCGAGCCCGGCCACCGCTCGAAGATGGCGGTGTGGTCCAACGAGCCCGCGGTCGATCCGGTCGGGGCGTGCGTGGGGCCCAAGGGCTCGCGCGTGCGCAACGTCGTCACCGAGCTCCGAGGCGAGAAGATCGACGTGGTGCCTTGGTCCGACGACGCCGCCGAGCTCGTCGCGAACGCGTTGCAGCCGGCGAAGGTGACGCGTGTGATCATCGACCCCGACTCCCAGACGGCCCAGGTGATCGTCCCGGATTACCAGCTGTCGCTCGCGATCGGGAAAGAAGGACAGAACGCCAGGCTCGCAGCGCGTCTCACGGGCTGGCGGATCGACATCAAGTCGGAGTCCCAGGCGGCCGCCGTCCCGGAGGCGCCCGCGGGGGCGTGACCGGTGCGGCGCGGGCACGTCCCGCTGCGCACGTGCGCCGGCTGCCGCGCGCCCGCGCCACGACCGGAGCTGCTGCGGATCGTCCGTTCGACCGACGGGTCGGTCGACGTCGATCCGGCCGGCGACCGACCCGGCCGCGGCTCGTACGTGCACCCGACCGATCGCGTGTATCGAGGCAGCGGTCCCGCACGGGGTCGCTCGGGCGTTGCGGACGGGCATCGGTGTTGAGGGAGCAAGTAGGCTAATGGACAGGTTGTTCGAGGTGAGGGAGCAGACGTGAGGGTTCACGAGCTTGCCAAAGAGCTCGGCGTGAGCAGCAAGGAGCTGCTTGCGGCGCTGGGCGATATGGGCGTGACGGGTAAGTCCGCCTCCTCGAGCGTGCCCGAAGACATGGTGCCCCGTCTGCGTGCTTCCGGGGGGAAAGCCACCACGGCCCCCTCGAAGCCGCGAGAGGTCCTCGAGCCGCCGCCGCAGCCCCGGAAGCCTCGTGCCAAGCCGAAGGCCAAGCCCGCCGCCGCGCCGGCCGCGCCGGTGGCGCCCGCCGCCGCGGTCGCCGAACCGGTCGCCGCGGCCGTCGCCGTCGCGGAGCCCAAGCCCGCCAAGCAACGGCGGCGCCCCGAGCCCGCGCCCGTGATCCCGACGGGTCCCGTCCTGCAGGTGATCCACGGCGCCACCCCGCAGACGATCGCGGAGAAGACCGACCGGTCCCCGGCGGAGATCGTGAAGATCCTGTTCATGGCGGGCGACATGGTGACCGCGACGACGTCGCTCACCGACGACGCGATCGTGCTGATCGCAGGGGAGCTCGGCTACACCGCCGACATCGTCGGGCTCGAGGACGAGCTCAAGGCCGAGGACGACGCCGAGGTGGTCGATCTCGACAAGCTCGTCCCCCGTGCCCCCGTGGTCACGATCATGGGGCACGTCGACCACGGCAAGACCAAGCTGCTCGACGCGATCCGCTCGACCGACGTCGTGGCGGGTGAGTTCGGCGGCATCACGCAGCACATCGGGGCCTACCAGGCGCACGTCGGCACCCGCGAGATCACGTTCATCGATACACCCGGCCACGAGGCGTTCACCGCGATGCGCGCCCGTGGGGCGAGCGTCACCGATATCGCCGTGCTGGTCGTCGCCGCCGACGACGGCGTGATGCCGCAGACCCTCGAGGCGCTCGATCACGCCAGGGCGGCCGAGGTGCCGATCGTGGTCGCGGTGAACAAGATCGACAAGGACGAGGCCAACCCGAGCAGGGTCCGCACCCAGCTCGGCGAGCGCGGGGTGGTCCCGTCCGAGTGGGGCGGCGACTACGAGTTCGTCGACGTGTCGGCGAAGGCCGGGCTCAATCTCGACACGCTCCTCGACACGATCCTGGTCGTGGCCGACCTCGCGGACCTGAAGGGCGACCCCAGCGGGTTCGCCCGCGGGACCGTCCTCGAGGCGCACCTCGACCGTGGCCGCGGCCCGGTTGCCACGGTCCTCGTGCAGAAGGGATCGCTCGACGTGGGCGACGCGCTGATCGCGGGCACCGCCTACTGCCGGATCCGCGCGATGCAGGACGAGAACGGCCAGCCGGTCGACCAGGCCGGCCCGTCCAAACCGGTGGTCATCCTCGGGTGGAGCCATGTCCCCAGCGCGGGCGACGACTTCCGCGAGGTCGAGGACGAGCGCGAGGCCCGGCACATCGCCGAGGAGCGCGAGGCGAAGTCCCGGCAGGCCGAGCTGGTCACCGCCCGCCGCGCGACACTCGAAGACCTCTTGCGGCGCACCGGCGCTGACGTGGTCACCGACCTGAACCTCATCGTGAAGGCCGACGTCCAGGGCTCGGTCCAGGCGCTCGAGGACTCGTTGTTGAAGCTGCCGCAGGACGAGGTTCGGGTGAACATCGTGCGCGCCGGGGCCGGGGGCATCTCCGAGAACGACGTGACGCTCGCGATGGCCTCCGACGCGATCATCGTCGGGTTCAACGTGCGGCCCGACACCGGCGCCCGTGAGCTCGCGGAGAAGGAAGGCGTCGACATCCGAACGTATCGCGTGATCTACGACGCGATCGATGACATCAAGGCCGCGCTCTCGGGGATGCTGAAGCCCGAGCAGCGCGAGCGGGTGCTGGGCGAGGCCGAGGTCCGGCAGACGTTCCGGGTGCCGAAGCTCGGGCTGATCGCCGGCAGTTACGTCCGCTCCGGTGCGATCAAGCGCAACGCGCGCGCGCGGCTCGTGCGCGACGGGGTGGTCGTGTACGACGGCAAGATCGCGTCGCTGCGCCGGTTCAAGGACGACGTGGGCGAGGTCCGCGACGGGTACGAGTGCGGCATCGGCCTCGAGAACTTCCAAGACGTCAAGGACGGCGACATCGTCGAGGCCTACGAGGTCGAAGAGGTCGCCCGCAGCATCTAGCGCCGTGGTCGTGGCCGTCGAGCGGTTCGACCTGCGGATCCCGGGGCTCGCTCCCTCAAGCAGAAGCGCCACGTGGTCAAGGGCCTCACGGCCGCGCTCCGCCAGGCGTTCCCGGTCAGCGTCGCCGAAGTCGACCACCAGGACCTGTGGCAGCGCGCGACCCTGGCCGTGGCCGCGGTCGGCGCCGATCAGCACCACCTGCGGCGCGTGATGCAGGCAGTCGGCAAGCGCGTGGACGCCTGGGCCGAGGTCGAGGTGATCGACCGCGAGCTGCAGGTCCTGTGGCCCGACGACGAGTAGCCGACGCGCGCCCCGCCGGTACCCTTGAGGGCATGCCACAGGGACCGCGCACAGACCGCGTCGGCGAGGGATTCCGCGAGGTCCTCGCCGAGTCGATCCTGCGGTTGAAGGACCCCCGGGTCGGGTTCGTCACGGTCACGGGCGTGAAGGTCTCGCCCGACTTGCACGTCGCGTGGGTCTACTACACGGTGCTCGGCGACGAGAAGGCCAAGGCCGCCACGCGGGCGGCGCTGCGGTCGGCCGCGCCGCACCTGCGTCGCGAGCTCGGACGGCAGATCCATGTGAAGGTCACACCCGAGCTCCGGTTCCAGGAGGACGACCTCGCGGTGACGGCTGACCGGATCGATCGCGTCTTGGAGACGATGCAGGATGGAAAGGGCGATGGAGAGGACCCCGATGCTGGCTGAGGAGTTCGGCCGCGCGGCCGAGGCGCTGCGGGCGGCGCCCGCCGTGGCGATCGCGTGCCACGTGAACCCCGATGCCGACGCGCTCGGGTCGAGCTTCGGGCTGGCGCACCACCTCGTGGCGCGCGGGGTCGACGTCGTGTGCGGGTTCCCGAACGAGCCTCTCGATGTCCCTCGATGGGCGGCCGAGCTCCCCGGACGAGAGCTGCTCGTGCCTGTCGACCGGTTCCCCGCGGCGCCCGACGTGATGGTGACGTGCGACTGCGCCGCATTCGATCGTCTCGGCGCGCTCGGCGCGGCCGCTGACGCGGCGCGGGAGCTGATCTGGATCGACCACCATCGTTCGAACGACGGCCGCGGCACGATCCGGATCGTCGACCCCGACGCTTCGAGCACCTGCGAGCTGGTGGCAGGGCTCGTCGACGCGATCGGCGGCGAGATGACCGACGCGACCGCGGTGTGCCTCTACGCGGGGCTGATCACCGACACGGGCCGGTTCCAGTACGAGGCGGCGACGCCGGCGACGCTGCGGCTCGCGGCGCGCCTGCGCGAGCACCCGTTCGACCACGCCCGGCTGGCGCAGGCGATGTACGAGAACAACCGGGCTGCCTACCTCGAGGTGCTCGCCACCGCGATGGAGCGCGCGCGGTTCGAGCCGGCCGCAGATCTGGTGTGGACCTACGTGCTGTGGTCCGATCTCGAACGCGCGGGCGCGGGCCCGGGTGACGTCGACGACCTGATCGACGCGCTGCGCGCGACCGGCGAGGCCGACACCGCCGTGCTCGTGAAGCAACAGCGCGACGGCCTGTTCAAGGTGAGCGCCCGGTCGCGCGGGGCGCGCGACCTCAGCGTGCTCGCCGCCGCCTTCGGCGGCGGCGGCCACCGCCTCGCGGCGGGGTACACGAGCGAGGTCGGTCCTGCCGAGACGATCGAGCGGCTGCGCACCTCGCTCGCGGGTGTCGCGGCGCCCGCGTGAGCGAGGCTGACCGGCGCGGCGCGGGCCCCGACGGCGTCGCCTTGATCGACAAGCCGGCGGGCATCACCTCCCACGACGCGGTCGCGATCGTCCGGCGCGCGCTCGGCACGCGCAAGGTCGGGCACGCCGGCACGCTGGACCCGATGGCGACCGGGCTCCTGGTGATGGGCATCGGGCGGGCCACGCGGCTCCTGCGGTTCTTCGGTGATCTCCCCAAGGAGTACGAAGGGACGATGCGACTCGGGATCGAGACCACGACGCTCGACGCCGAGGGCGAGGTGACCAGCGAGCGAGCCGTCGACGTGACCGACGACGCGATCGACGCCGCGATGGCCGCGAAGCTCGGCGCGAGCGCGCAGCGGCCGCCCGCGTTCTCGGCGGTGAAGGTGGGCGGGCGCACGCTGCACGAGGCGGCCCGAAAGGGCGAGCACCTCGAGGCGCCCGCGCGGATCGTGCGGGTCGACCGGTTCGAACGCACCCGTCGTGCGGGTGTTGACGTCGGCTTCGTGTGCGTCGTGAGCGGCGGCACGTACGTGCGGGTGCTCGCCGCCGATGTCGGCGAGGCGCTCGGATGCGGCGCGCACCTGACGGCGCTCCGCCGCACCGCGATCGGACCGTTCTCGGTCGCCGACGCTCGGCCGCCCGACGACCCGGGCGAGCCGCAGCCGCTGGAGCGCGCGGTCGCGCACCTGCCCCGATGCGAGCTGATCGCCGAGGAGGCGATCGCCGCGTCGCACGGACGGATCCTCGGACCCGCCGCGATCGAGGGCCCCTACGGCGTGTACGACCCGGACGGCAGGCTGATCGGCGTGTATCGCGACGACGGCGGGAAGGCCCGCCCGCTCGTGATCCTCGCGCCCGCGTAGCTCAGTCGAGCACGTGGAAGAACACGGCGAGCGACCACACGGCGAGCACGAGCGTGCCGCCCACGACCGCCACGGTGAGGCCGATCCGCCGTGAGCTCCACCGCTGGATCGAGATCGGCGGCCTCGGCGGGGCGAGCGCACGGAACTCGGCGATCAGATCGCGTGGATCCTCCTTCAGGTAGCGCTGGAGCTCGGTCGGGATCGCCATGCCCTGCGCGGCGGCGAACGCCTCGGCGACGTCCTCGGGCGTGAAGTACCGGAGCGCGGCGTCGTAGACCCGCGGGGCGTCGGTGCGAAGCCCCATCACCAGCATCATGTTCGCGAGGTCGACGGCCTGGCGCCACGGCGAGGGGCGGACCTCGAGCCCGGACACGTCGATCACCTGCAGGTGCCCGTCGACGACGAGCATGTTCGCCGGCTTCAGGTCGCGATGCGCCAAGCCCCACTCCCACAGGCGCCGGACGAGCCGCATCCCCTGGTCGACGATCGCGTCGTCGACCGTGGCGTGACCGAGGGTGTCGGCGCCGTCGAAGAACTGCTCGGCGAGCAGGTACTCCTGGTTCGGCGTGAGCTCGACGATCCCGTAGGTGTGCGCGACCTCGAACCCCTGGTCGTCGAGCAGCCGCAGGGCGTAGTCCTCCTGTCCGATCAGCTGGCGCACCGACGAGAACGAGGTCTCGTCCTCGAGCCGGCCGTACATGATCGTGCGCATCGTCCGGTACCAGCGATCGGCGCGGACGTGGCTCGTAGCCAAGATCTTCCCGAACACCCGCGACCCGTCGTCGAGGCTCATCAGCAGGGGGGTGGAGCCACCCGAGCCCTCGGCCCCGAACGGTTCGATGCTCGTGACGGAAAGACCCAGCTGGTCGCGCAGGGCGCGTGTGATCGCCGCCGTCCGCGCCTCGGTGAGCTCGAGGTGCGCGGCGTTCCCACCACGCCGGTAGGACACGGGGAACGCGTCGTCCGGCGCAAGCCACCCGAAGGCGAACGCCGCGACCGAGAGCCCGAGCGCGACCGAGTACGCGCCCGCGTACACGTACGTGGCGCCCAGGATCGCACGGGCGAGCACGACGAGCACCGCGAACACGACCGCCACCACGAACGCGCGCCGTCGCCACGTGCCGCGGGGTGCGAGCGAGAACACCACCACCCCCAGGGTGATCGCGAGCGAGGCGATCGCCGATGCGGGGAAGTACCAGTGGCCGCTGGTGGGGGGCACGAGCACCGGGCTCTGCGGCGGGTTGAGCTCGAACCGCAACAAGGGCGAGGTCGCCAGCAGGTCCATCACGCCGATCGCGAGGATCGCGACGAACAGGTGACGGAACCGCAGGAACGAGACGAGGACGATCGCCATCGCGATCCGGAGCACGATGATCCCGGTCTTGGTCGCGAACCAGTTCAGGACCTTCGCGATCGACAGGATGGGCTCGTGCTGGAACCGGGCGAACCACGCCAGGACGCCCACCGGCGGGTTCGAGCCGAACGCCGCGAGCATCGCGTAGCCGAGCAGGATCACGACGACGAGGATCGCCACGATGCGAGGCCACCACGGCGCCTTGGGGAGCGCGGGAGCCTCGCCGGAGGGACGACGCCGAGCCCCACGCCGACCGACCTCGTACGCGCCGCGTTCAGGGCCCGCGGCTGTTCCCGATGCGCCCGACACGACGTGATGGTAGCCCAGGCAGGATCCACGATCGTTCGACTAGCCTGCCTGCGATGCAGGTTCTCCACGGGACGGGCACTCTTCCGCTCGACGACGCGCCGAGCGTCGTGACGGTGGGCTTCTTCGACGGTGTGCACCTCGGGCACCAGGCGGTGTTCCGCCGGGTCGTCGCGGAGGCGGCATCCCGAGGCGTGCGGAGCGTCGCGATCACGTTCGACCGTCATCCCCGCGAGGTCCTGTCGCCCGGTGACCAGCCGCGCTTGCTCACCACCGTCGAACGCAAGGCGACGCTGATCGAGGCGGCGGGGATCGACGTGCTGCTCGTGCTGCCGTTCGACCGGGACTTCTCCCTGATCCCCGCGGAGACCTTCGTCGCCGAGACCCTCGTCGAGGGGGTGCACGCCGTGCACGCCGCGATGGGGGCCAACTTCACGTTCGGGTTCAAGGCGCTCGGCACGATGCAGACGCTGCCCGACCTGGGCGCGCCGTTCGGCCTGACCGCGGAGGCCGTCCCGCTCGTCGAGCTCGGCGGGCGCACGGTGTCCTCGACCTCGATCCGAGACGCGCTCGCCGAGGGCGACCTCGCGTGGCCCCTCGAGGCGCTCGGGCGGCGGTTCGTGCTCGACGGCGAGGTCGTCACCGGGCACGGCCGGGGCAAGGGCCTCGGGTACCCGACCGCCAACCTCCGCACGTGGCCCCGGCTGCTGCTGCCGGGGCAAGGGATCTACGCGGGCGTCGCCGAGCACGGGGGGCGCCGATACCGCACCGCGCTGGACGTCGGGACGAACCCCACCTTCGGGGTCGAGCCGCTGCACGTCGAAGCCTTCCTGCTCGACTTCGACGGCCCCGACCTGCCCGGCGAGCCCTTGGCGATCGAGTTCTGGGCACGTCTCCGCGACGAGGAGCGGTACGAGGACATCGAGGCGCTGGTGGCCGCGATCGAAGCCGACGTGGAGCGCTCCCGCCGTGAGGTTCCCGCCGACGCCCTGTCCTAGCAGGTCAGGGGCCCATCGGCGCTGGTAGCCTGGTTCGCGAACATGACGATGACCAAAGAGGCGAAGACCGCCATCATCTCGGAGCACGCGCGCTCGACGGGCGACACAGGCTCCTCCGAGGTACAGATCGCCGTACTGACCACCCGTATCGCGGAGCTGACCGAGCACCTCAAGCTCCACAAGCAAGACCACCACAGCCGCCGCGGCCTGCTGATGCTCGTGGGCCGTCGCCGCCGGCTGCTCGAGTACCTCAAGCGCGAGGACATCGCCCGGTACCGCGACATCGTCGCGAAGCTGGGCCTCCGCCGCTGAGGTCACACATCGTGGGGTCCCCGCGGGGGCCCGTTCCACACCCAGGGGGGTGATGTCCGAAGCCCGAGCCCGGCCCCGAGGGAGGCCAACCCGACGCCGGTCGGTTCTCAGTCGCGAGTCCCCGCAGCCATGCGGTTCGGAGGCTCACCACTGACAACCGGCCGCCGCCCTCACCCAGACACGGCGCGCGTAGCGCGCCACTGAGTCCAAGGAGGACCCGACCGGATGGTCACCGAGATGTCGCGCCAGATCGGCGCGCACGACCTGACGATGCAGACCGGCAAGCTCGCGAAGCTCGCCGACGGCGCCGTCGTTGTCACCTACGGACAGACCCAGGTGCTCGCCACCTGCGTCCGTTCCAAGCCCCGCGAGGGGATCGATTTCTTCCCGCTCACGATCGACGTCGAGGAGCGGGCCTACGCCGCGGGCAAGATCCCCGGCTCGTTCTTCCGGCGCGAGGGCCGGCCCGGCGAGACCGCGATCCTCACGGCCCGTCTGATCGACCGGCCCCTGCGTCCCACCTTCAAGGAAGGGTTCCGCGACGAGGTCCAGGTCGTCTGCACGATCTTGTCGGTCGATATGGAGAACCCGTACGACATCCCCGCGATGAACGCGGCCGCGTGTGCCGTCGGCCTCGCGGGCTTGCCGTTCAACGGCCCGGTCGCCGCCGTGCGCCTCGGCCTGATCGACGGCACATGGGCGGTCAACCCGACCTACATCGAGACCGAGGACGCGACGTTCGACATCGTGGTCGCGGGCTCGAAGGGCGCCGACGGCGGCGTCGACATCCTGATGATCGAGGGTGAGGCGCCGACCAACACGTGGCCGCTGCTGTCCGGCGGCGCGCTCGCGCCGACCGAGGAGGTCGTCGCGCAAGGCCTCGAGGTCGCGAAGACCGAGATCGCCAAGATCATCGCGTTCCAGGAGGAGTTCCTTGCCGCGGCCGGCGTCACGGAGATGGCGTTCGTGCCGACCCCGCTCTACGGCCAGGACATCTGGGACGACGTGTGGTCGAACTTCGCCGGCAAGCTCGAGGCCGCGATCGTGCCCGACAAGCAGGCGCGCGATGAGGCGTTCGGCTCGTTGAAGGAAGAGGCCAAGGCCCATCTGACCGAGACCCTCGGCGAGGACGCCCTTGCCGAGCGCGGGCAGGAGTTCGGCGCGGCATGGAAGTCCCTGCAGAAGAAGGTCATGCGCCGACGGGTGATCGAGCAGGGCGTTCGGCTCGACGGCCGCGGCGCCACCGACATCCGACCGCTGTCGGCCGAGGTCGGCGTGTTGCCGAGGGCCCACGGCTCGGCGCTGTTCAGCCGGGGCGAGACCCAGGTGCTCAACGTGGCGACGCTCGGCATGCTCCGCATGACGCAGATGATCGACACGCTGGACCCCGAGGACTCCAAGCGCTACATGCACCACTACAACTTCCCGCCGTACTCGACGGGGGAGACCGGCCGCGTGGGGTCCCCGCGCCGCCGCGAGATCGGGCACGGCGCGCTCGCCGAGCGGGCCCTGCTTCCGGTCGTCCCGCACGAGGAGGAGTTCCCCTACGCGCTCCGGCTCGTGAGCGACGTGATGTCGTCCAACGGCTCGACCTCGATGGCGAGCGTCTGCGGCTCGACCCTGTCGATGATGGACGCCGGTGTGCCGCTGAAGGCGCCGGTGGCCGGTATCGCGATGGGTATGATCGCCGACGACGGGAAGTTCGTGACGCTGACCGACATCCTCGGCGCCGAGGACGCGCTCGGCGACATGGACTTCAAGGTCGCCGGCACCGAGGAGTTCGTTACCGCGATCCAGCTCGACATGAAGGTCGCGGGGATGCCCGCAGAGGTCTTGGGCGCGGCGCTGCAGCAGGCCAAGGAGGCCAGGCTGAAGATCCTCGACGTGATGCTCGACGCGATCCCGGAGCCGCGCGCAGAGGTGAACGCGAACGCGCCGCAGATCATCACGATCCAGATCCCGGTCGATAAGATCGGCGAGGTGATCGGCCCCAAGGGGAAGAAGATCAACGAGATCATCGCGATGACCGGCGCCGAGATCAACATCGAGGACGACGGCACGGTGTTCATCGGCTCGAGCGGCGGCGAGGGCGCCGACGAGGCCGCGCGCATGATCGACGAGATCGCGAACCCGCGTCCGGTGCTGGTCGGCGAGACGTACGAGGGCCGCGTCGTGAAGACGACGACCTTCGGCGCGTTCGTCAACCTGGTGCCCGGCCGTGACGGCCTCGTGCACATCTCGAAGCTCGGGAAGGGCAAACGCCTGTCCAGCGTCGAGGAGGCGGTCAGGGAGGGCGACGATCTCACCGTGCTGGTCGAGGACATCGACCCGCAGGGCAAGATCAGCCTGAAGCCGATCGGCCCCGAGTGGGAGGCGCCCGAAGGCGCCGACACGGGGTCGGGCGACGGCGGCGGGCGTCGCGAGGGTGGCGGATCGCGTGATCGCGGCAGCAGGCCCCCGCGGCAGGGCAAGCGCTTCCGCGACCAGAGCGGTGGCGACCGCACCGACAGCTGACCTCGATGTCGATCACGCGCTCCGAGTTCACCTCGGGTTTGCGTGTCGTGACGGAGCGGATGCCCGGCGTCCGCTCCGTCTCGATCGGCATCTGGGTGCTCGCCGGCTCGCGTGACGAGCGGCCACAGATCAGCGGCCATTGCCACTTCCTCGAGCACCTGCTGTTCAAGGGCACCGACCACCGCACGGCCCTGGACATCGCGGAGGCGTTCGACGCCGTCGGCGGCGACGTGAACGCGTTCACCGCCAAGGAGTACACGTGCTATTTCGCGCGCGTGCTCGACCGTGACCTGGAGATGGCGGTCGACCACCTGGCCGACATGCTCCAGCACTCGACGATCGCGGCGGCCGACCTCTCGGCCGAGTCCGACGTGATCTTGTCCGAGATCGACATGCACGAGGACTCGCCCGAAGACCTGGTGCACGACGTCTTCACCGAGGCGCTGTGGCCCGGACACCCGCTCGGCCGCCCGATCCTCGGCACCAAGGACCGGATCCGCGCCTCGACGCGCGCGTCGGTCCGCGGCTTCTACCGGCGCCACTACGTGCCCGGGCGGATGGTGGTGTCGGTCGCCGGCAACGTCCGGCACGACAAGCTGCTCGCGATGCTTGCCGACCGCATGGACGTGGGGAAGCCCCTGGGTCCGCGGGGCCGATCGGCGATGACGTTGCGGTCGACGGCGCGCGCGCCGAAGCCCTCGGGGCGCGACGCCATCAGGCGCAAGCCCGTCGAGCAGGCCCACATCGTGCTCGGCACGAACGGGCTGCCCCGGACCGCCCCGGAACGCTTCGCGTTCCTCATCGTCAACACGGTGCTCGGCGGTGGGATGTCCTCCCGCCTGTTCCAGGAGATCCGGGAGAAGCGAGGGCTCGCCTACACCGCGTACAGCTACCACTCCCAGTACACCGAGGCCGGCGTGTTCAGCGCGTACGCGGGCACGACACCGGGCAAGGCGCAACAGGTCCTCACGCTGATGCGCCGCGAGATCGACGACGTGCGTGACGGCGGGATCACCCCCGAGGAGTTCGATCGGGCGAAGCGCCACGTGCTCGGGTCGACCGTGCTGTCCCTCGAGGATCCGGGGAGCCGGATGTCGCGTCTCGGGAAATCCGAGGTCGCGCACGGCGAGATCCTGACGCTCGACGAGACGCTGAAGCGGGTGCGGGCGGTCACGCTCGACGATGCGCGCGAGGTGGCCGACCGGGTACTGTCCCAACCGATGACGCTCGCGGTGGTCGGACCCAAGAGCATGAAGGGGCTGCGCGGGGTCCAGGCGTGATCCGCGTCGGCGTCCTCGGGGCCGCCGGCAGGATGGGGCGCGAGGTCCGGCGCGCGGTCGCTGCCGCCGACGACCTTGATCTCGTGGCGGCGATCGATCCCGAGCACGCGGGCGCCGACGCCGACGGCGTGCCGATCGCGGGGTCGCCCGACGCGCTCAGTGACGCCGGCGCCCAGGTCGCGGTCGATTTCACCCATCCGTCCGCGGTGCTCGCGAACGTCCGGTGGTGTCTCGAGAACTCGATCCACGCGGTCGTGGGCACGACCGGGCTGTCACCGGCCGATCTGGAGGAGCTCCGGGGGCTCGCCGACGGCGGCGACGCCAACTGCATCGTCGCGCCCAACTTCGCGCTCGGCGCGGTGCTCCTGCTGCGGTTCGCGGCGGAGGCGGCACGGTACTTCGACGCCGCCGAGGTGATCGAGCTCCACCACGACGGGAAGGTCGACGCGCCGAGCGGCACCGCGCTCGCGACGGCGCGCGTGATCGAGAACGCCCGGGCGGGCGCGTGGTCCGCCCCCGACGCGATCGGCGCCGACCCCGCCGCCCGTGGCGCCGACATCGGGGGCGTGCGGGTGCACGCGGTGCGCCTGCCGGGCCTCGTCGCGCACGAGGAGGTCCTGTTCGGCGGTCCGGGCCAGGTGCTCACGATCCGCCACGATGCGCTCGATCGCACGGCCTTCATGCCCGGCGTCCTGCTCGCGGTGCGCTCGGTCGCAGGTCGCCCCGGTCTCACCGTCGGGCTCGACGCGCTGCTCGACTGACGCGGCGCGGCCCGGCTGACGGTCGATAGGCTGGGCCCGATGACCGATCTGTTCTTCCGCGCGATCGTCCCCGACGAGCTCGACGACTTCTTCGCGGCGTTGGCCGTCGCCTTCTCCGACCCCAGACCCGACCCCGAGGAGGTCGAGGTCGACAAGAAGGTGGCCGAGCTCGACCGGACGTTCGCCGCGTTCGACGGCGACCGGGTCGTCGGGTGCGCCGGCGTGTACACGCAGCGGATGATCGTGCCCGGCGGCGCGCGTGTGCCGACCGCGGGCATCACGATGGTCGGCGTGCTGCCGACCCACCGTCGCCGGGGGATCCTCCGTGAGCTGATGGGGATCATGCTCGATCAGGCTGCCGAGCGTGGGGAGCCTCTCGCGTCGCTGTTCGCGTCGCAGGGCTCGATCTACGGGCGCTTCGGGTTCGGGCACGCCGCGCACCACCTCGCGTTCGACGTGGCGCTGGACCGCATCACGTGGGTGGACCGGACCGAGCCCACCGGCCGGGTCGTCCTGTATCCGCGCGCCGAGGCGCTGCCGATCATGCGGGCGATCTACGACCGGGCGATCGAGGGGCGCCCCGGGGCGCTCGAGGTCGACGACCGGTGGATGGACGTTGGCTTCTACGAATCGAAGAAGGACGACGAGCGAGTGTTCTACGCGATCCACGAGGACGACGCCGGAACGCCCGACGCGTTCGCGATGTACGGGATCAAGCACGAGTGGCCGCGCGGGCTCCCGAGCTCGGAGGCGAAGGTGAAGCGGTTGGTCGCGACGACGCCGGGCAGCCACATCGCGATGTGGCGCTACCTGTGCGCGATCGACCTGATGGCGCGGGTCAAGGCAGACACGCGTCCCGTCGACGAGCCGCTGCAGTGGCTGGTCGAGGAGCCGCGCGCGCTCCGCCCGGAGCTCGAGGACGGGCTGTTCCTGCGGCCCGTGGATGTCGCGGCCGCGTTGTCGGCACGCGGGTACGTCGGCTCGGGGGAGCTCGTGGTCGAGGTCGACGACGGGTATCGGCCCGAGGCCGCCGGGACGTTCGAACTCCAGGTCGACGACGGGGTCGGCGTGTGCCGGCGCACCGACCGGGCTCCGGACCTCGCGTGTTCGGTTCGGGCGCTCGGCTCGACCTACCTGGGCGGGGTGACCTGGACCACCCTCGCGGGCGCCGACCGCGTGCAAGAGCGCACGCCGGGCGCACTCGCGATCGCCGACGGGTTGTTCCGCTGCGACCGTGCCCCCTGGCCGGCGTTCTACTTCTGAGCCTCGGCGCGGCTCGGCTGCGCGGTCACGGGTCGGCGGGGAGCCGCAGCTCGTCCACGGTGAGGCTGCCGTCGTCGGCTCGCGTGATCAACAGACCCTCGCACTCCCGCATCGGCTCGACCGTCCGGCCGACGAGACCGGCGGCCGCTCGTTCGACGAGTGGCGTGTGGCTGATCGCGAGCCCGATCCCACCGTCGGGCACCTGGTCGAGCAGCGCTCGCACGCCGGCGGCCATGCCCTCGGGGGACCCGCCGCTCGCGTCTTGGCCCGCGAGGCCAGGGATCACGGCGTGCTCGGGTGGGAGCTGTTGACCCGCGCCGCGCAGGATCCATGCCGCGGTCTCCGCTGCCCGTTCGGCGGGGGAGACGAAGAGCACGTCGTAGCGGATCCCCCGGGCACGCCCGACATCCTCAGCCAGCGCCCGTCCACGCTCCGACAGCGCGTCCCGTTGCCCATCGCGCGGGGCGTGACGGCGGAGCTCCAGCCGTTCCACCGATCCTCCGATCCGTGTGTGACGTTTCCGTCGGTCCAACCCGCCGGACCGCAAGGCTCGCGTATCATGCCGCATCCATGCGTCTCCGGAGCCTGCTCGCCGCCGCCCTGCTGACCTGCCTGTTGCTCGGGACCGTCGCGTGCACGAACGGCGGGTCAACCGATGGCGCCGCGCCGACCACCGACGCAGGCTCGCCGCCTCCGACGAGCAACGTCGACGTGTCGCTCGTTCCGGGCGAGTGGACCTACGAGTACCTCGGCGTGAAGGCGTCCTTCCAGTGGAAGGAGGGCGGCCCCGCGACCTTGACCGTGAAGAACGGGAGCGACCAGCCGGTCGGCGCCCCGGACGTCTATATCGTCACGAAGGACCAGCGCCACGTCGATGGCAAGGCTGCCGGGTCGGCGCCGCTGGATCCCGGGCAGTCCGGCGACTACACGGTCTCGTTCCCGGGTGGGCTCACCCCGAACGACCTCGGGCTCGTCGTGCTCACGCTCGGCGACGTGAACTGGGGCGCGCTCGGGCCGAAGGTCCTTCAGAAGTAACCCTTCCGTTGTCGTGACGCGCAGGGCCGGGCTAGCGTGGCGTGCCATGAGCCCGTACACACGTCGGGCGGGCATCCGGTCGATCGGAGCTGCCGTCGGCCTCATGGTCGCGATGCAGGTCATGGTCGCGCCACTCGTACAGGCGGCGGTGGCGCTCACCGTTGGTTCGACGCTCACGCTCGACGCGACCCCCGCGACCGCAACGGTCGGCGACCAGATCGACCTCTCCGGGCAGCTGACGTTCGGTGACGCTTCGTCCAGCGCGGACCTGACGATCACGGTCACTCGGGACGACGCCGGCGGGACACACGCGCTGCCCGACGCCGTCACTGGGAGCGACGGATCGTACGCGCTGACCGACGTGGTTCGTGTCGGCGGACTCGTGACCTACCACGCGGCGTTCGCGGGCACCGTCGACGCGGATCCTTCCGACGCGACCGACACGGTTTCGGTCGCGAGGCTCGCCTCCCAGCTCTCACTCCGTGTGAGCGACCGCGCTGTGACGTTCGGCCGGCCGGTCCATCTCACCGCGCACCTCGGTCGCGGGACCCGCTCCCGGGTCGTCGCGATCTACGTGAAGCCGGACGGTGGGAACGAGAAGCTGGTCCGCAAGGCCAAGGTCGACCGCCACCGTGATCTCCAAGCGTCGTTCTCCCCGTCGAAGGACACGACGTTCATCGCGCGGTACGACGGCGACCTCTCGCACCGGGCAACGCACGACACCGCCCTCACGCGCGTGCGCGTGATCGTCACGGCCAAGTTGGTGCGGAACATCTCGACATCGGGCAAGTACCGGATCTACCGGCGCGGTTCGAAGGCGCCGTGCGTGGCCCGGGTCGCGCCGAACCACGCGGGGTTCCCGGTCCGCGCCGTGCTGCAGGCGTTCGTCCACAAGCGGTGGCACACCTTAGCGACGAAGTCCTTCCGCTTGAACGCCTCGAGCGTTCGGGGTATCGGGATCACCGGATCGAGCAACGTCAACTTCCGCATCCGCGTCTCGCTCTCGACGCACCACGACCACCTCGGCGACACATCCCCCTGGCGCTACCTCCGGTTCACGTGACCCACTGAAGCTATCGGCTCGCGGGTTCGCCTTCGCCAGCCTGTCGGCGGGCGAGGACGAACAGCAGATCGCTCAGTCGGTTCAGATAGACGCGCACGGCTGGGTTCGGTGCGCGGCCGGCCCCCTCAAGGGCGACCACCGCGCGCTCCGCACGACGCACGATCGAGCGTGCGAGGTCGATCGCCGCGCTCGCCGGGTTCGCGCCGGGGACGATGAATACCTGGGGGAGTGGACGTTCGGCGACCAGCGCGTCGATCCGAGACTCGAGCGCGCCGGCCATGTCGTCGGTGACCAGCGAGACGCCCGGGTCCAAGCGGTCGCGTTCCTCCGGGTTCGTCGCGAGGTCCGCTCCGACGACGAACAGGTCCCGCTGCAGCGCCAGCACGGCGACCGCGATCTCCTCGTCGTCGGTCAGAGCCCGAGCCAGACCGAGCGCCGCGACCGCCTCGTCGGTCGTACCGTACGCCTCGGTGACGAGGTCGTCCTTGCCGACCCTGCCGCCGAACAGCAACCCCGTCGTCCCGTCGTCCCCGGTCTTCGTGTAGATGCGCGGCATGGGCGGCTAGCATAGGGCGCGTCCGGCGACCCCCTCGCGGCGGCGCGCAGGAGAAGGAGGCTTCCTCACGATGACCGGTACGTTCGGCTCCCTCGTCACCGCTATGGTCACGCCCTTCCGGGCCGATCACGGGCT
This sequence comes from uncultured Actinomycetes bacterium, assembly GCA_963799625.1. Classification (GTDB taxonomy): domain Bacteria; phylum Actinomycetota; class UBA4738; order UBA4738; family HRBIN12; genus AC-51. The sequence goes on from CAWCXU010000003.1 coordinate 165,818, forward strand.
GGACCTCGACCGCGCGCAGGAGCTCGCGAGCTGGCTCGTCGCGAACGGCTCGGACGCGGTGGTGGCCGCGGGCTCCACCGGCGAGTCGCCCACCCTCACCCACACGGAGAAGATCGAACTGTTCCGCGCGGTCGCCGAGGCGGTTCGCGGCACGGGCAAGATGATCGCCGGCGTGGGCACATACTCGACGGCCGAGACGCTGGAACTGGCCGAGGCCGCCGCCGGTGTCGGCGCCGACGGGCTGCTCGTCGTGACCCCGTACTACAACAAGCCGCCGCAGCGAGGCCTGACCGCACACTTCACCGCCGTCGCGGACGCGACCGACGTGCCGGTGATCCTGTACAACATCCCGGGCCGCACGGCGCTGCGGATCGAGGACGACACGCTGCTCGAGCTCGCGAGCCACCGCAACATCGTGGCGGTGAAGGATTCGACCGGCGACTTCCAGTCGGTGTCGAGCCTGATGGCGCGCGCGCCCGACGGGTTCGAGGTCTACTCCGGTGACGACTGGGCGGCGTTCGGGTACGCGTGCCTCGGCGCCGTCGGCGTGGTGAGCGTTGCCAGCCATCTCGTGGGGAGCCAGATCCACCAGATGCTCGACCTGATCGCCTCGGGCGATGTGCCTGCCGCGCGCAAGATCCACGAGGAGCTGACGCCGCTGTTCAACGCGCTGTTCATCACGTCCAACCCGATCCCGGTGAAAGCGGCGCTCGACATGCTGGGTCGCAGCGCCGGGCCGACCCGCCTGCCGCTGGTGACCGCCACGGCGCAGGAGTCCGCCCGGGTCCGGGCCGCGCTCGAGGATGCCGGTCTCCTTGCCTAACCCCACCTGCCGGCTCATCTTCCTCGGTGGCATCGGGGAGGTCGGCCGGAACATGGCCTGCCTCGAGATCGACGGCCGCCTGCTGATCCTCGACGTGGGTCTGTCGTTCCCGTCGGCCGACATGCCCGGCATCGATCTGGTCCTGCCCGACATGGAGTTCGTGCGCGACCGTGCCGACGCCGTGGCCGCGGTGATGCTCACCCACGGGCACGAGGATCACGTCGGCGCGCTGCCGTACCTGTTGAAGGACCTCGGCCGGCCGGTGCCGGTGGTCGGTTCTGCCTTCACGCTCGAGCTCCTGCAGGGCAAGCTCGAGGAGCACGGCGTGACCGCGCTCGCCGACCGGATCGTCGCCGAGCCAGGCGGCTCGCTCGAGATCGACGGGTTCTCGATGCGGTTCTTCCACGTGACCCACTCGATCCCCGACGGGCTGGCGGTCGCGATCGACACTCCCTCGGGCACGGTGCTGCACACCGGCGACTTCAAGCTCGATCCGACGCCGATCGACGGGTTCGCCACCGATCTCCACGGGTTCGCCGAGGAGGCCGGACGCGGGGTTCACCTCTTGCTATCCGACTCGACGAACGCCGAGGAACCCGGACACAGCATGAGCGAACGCAGCGTCGGGCCGATCCTGCACGACATCGTCGCGAACGCGCCGGGGATCGTCGTGGCGGCGTGCTTCTCGAGCCATATCCATCGGGTCCAGCAGATCGTCAACGCGGCGATCGCGGACGGCCGGGTCGTGACGTTCCTCGGTCGGTCGATGCAGAACTCGGTCGCCGCAGCGCGGCGGCTCGACATCCTCCGGCTCGACGATCGCGACGTCGTGGACATCTCCGAGGCGGACGCGCTGGACCCCGGCCGCGTGGTGATCATCTGCACCGGCAGCCAGGGCGAGCCGTATTCGGCGCTGAGCCTCATGGCGGCGCGCGAGCACAAGTGGGTCAAGCTCGACGAAGGCGACACCGTGGTCCTGTCCTCGAGCCTGATCCCCGGGAATGAGCCCGCCATCCACCGTGTGGTCGACGCCTTGTATCGCAGCGGCGCCGACGTGTTCCACATGCCGTCGGACCCGGTCCACGCGAGCGGCCACGCCGCCCAGGAGGAGCTTCGGCTGCTGCTGTCGCTCGTGCGTCCTCGATGGTTCATCCCGGTGCACGGCGAGCGCCGGCATCTGCAGCATCACGCGCGCCTGGCCGAGGAGGTCGGGATCCCGCGGTCGAACATCTTGATCTGCGAGGACGGTGACGTGATCGAGATCGGCGAGGTGGTGCGCAAGGGGGAGCGGGTGCGCGCGGGCATGACCTTCGTCGACGGGCTGGGGATCGGCGACATCGGCGGCGAGGTGCTTCGCGATCGCCGGAAGCTCGCGGGCGACGGCGTCGTCGTCGTGGTCGTCACCGTCGACTCGCAGTCCGGCGAGCTCGTCGACGGCCCCGACGTCGTGAACCGCGGCTTCGTCCACGAGGAGACCTCCGGCGAGATCTTGGAAGAGGCCCGCCGCCGCGTGATCCTCGCGCTCAAGGAGTCGGCCGAGGCCCACGTCACCGACCCATCTGCCTTGCAGCAGAACATCAGACGGGTATTGAAGCGCTACTTCGTCGAGGTGACGCAGCGCAAGCCCGTGATCTTGCCGGTGATCATGGAGGCCTGAGCGGCCGGTGCTTGCAGCGGCCCCCTGACGCGTCAGACTTACCCCTCCGATGGCCACGAAGACTTCCCCCTCGCGGCGTTCGTCGTCGCGTGGCTCCAGCCAGCGCCGCACGAAGAAGAAGCCTGCCCGGCGCCGGCCCGCCCGTCGCAAGGCGCCGCCGAAGACCCCCGTCCACCAGATCCTTTCTCCGCACGCGCGCGACGCGCTCGGGATCTTCCTGGTCGTGCTCGCGCTGGTCGCGGTGCTCGGGCTGTGGTTCGACGCCGCCGGACCGGTCGGTGACTTCCTCGGGTGGGCCTTCCGCGGCGCGTGGGGCGTGGCCGCGATCACCTTCCCGCTGATCGGGATCTATTGGGGGATCTTGCTGCTCCGCGACACGGCGCGCGAAGAGCGGGTCCGGATGTTCATCGGCTTCTCCGTGCTCGGTCTCGCGATCCTGGGGTTGCTGTCGCTGCTTGGCGGCGACCCCGCGCCGACCGACGGCTACGACGCGGTTGCGCACGCCGGCGGGGTGATCGGCGCGCTCGTCGCGCATCCGCTGGCCAACGTGATCTCGCCGATCGGCGCCGCGATCGTGTGTCTGGGCTTCGCGATGCTCGGCGCGCTGATCTTCACCGGGACGCCGATCGCGACCGTGTGGGCCAAACTTCGCGACTTCTTCACTGCGGCCGACGTGTCGGAGGAACCCGCCACGCCGCGGGAGCCCGACGAGGAACCGGTGCAGATCGGGTTCGACGCCGCCCCCGCCGTCGCCGCTCCCAAGAAGGAGCGCCTGCGCCACCTCAAGGAGGCGTTCGGACTCACGGTCCCCGAGGGCGACGAGGTCGTGACCGTCCCCGAGGCCGCCTGGGACCAGCCCGACGAGGACGACCCCGACCTCGCGGCGGACGAGGACGACGAGGCGTACGACCTGGTCGACGAGCAGGAAGAGGTGGGCGCGACGTCACAGCGACGTCGCCGCGCCGCTCCGGCCGACGGGTCCTATCGGCTGCCCCCGCTCGATCTGCTCCGCGAGGCGCCGCCCGCCAACGCCGACCACACCGATCAGAACCAGATGCAAGAGGCCCTCGAGCGCACACTCCGGACCTTCGGTGTCGATGCTCACGTCACCGGCGCCCATCGCGGTCCGACCGTGACGATGTATGAGGTCGAGGTGGCGGCGGGGACCAAGGTCAACAAGGTGCTGGCGCTGTCGAGCGACATCGCCTACGCGCTGGCCACCCCCGACGTGCGGATCCAGGCGCCCATCCCGGGCAAGTCCGCGATCGGCATCGAGGTGCCGAACAAGCATCGCGACTTCGTGATGCTCGGCGACATCCTGCGCTCGCCCGCCGCGCGCGAGGCGACGCATCCGCTCGAGGTCGCCCTCGGCAAGGACGTGCACGGGCGCGCACGGATGGTGAACCTCGCGACGATGCCGCACGTGCTGATCGCAGGCGCGACCGGCGCGGGCAAGTCGAGCCTCGTCAACTCGTTCATCACGTCGTTGCTCGTCCGGACCTCACCCGACGACGTCCGGCTCGTCCTCGTCGACCCCAAGCGGGTCGAGCTCAGCCACTTCGCGGAGGTCCCGCATCTCCTGTCGCCCGTGATCGTGCACCCGAGGCGCGCCGCCGAGGCGCTGCAGTGGATCGTGCGCGAGATGGAGAACCGCTACGAGATCCTCGCGACCGTCGGCGTGCGCGACATCGACGGCTACGAGGACGGGCTCCGGGACGGTACCCTGCGGATCCCGCCCGGGATGGAAGCCAGCTACGAGCACATGCCGTTCATCGTCGTGGTGGTCGACGAGCTGGCCGACCTGATGATGGTCGCGCCGCGCGACGTGGAGGACGCGATCTGCCGGATCGCGCAGATGGCGCGCGCGGTCGGGATCCACCTCGTCGTCGCCACGCAACGCCCGAGCGTCGACGTGGTGACCGGACTGATCAAGGCCAATATCCCGTCGAGGATCGCGCTGATGACCTCCTCGCAGGCCGACAGCCGGGTCGTCCTCGACATGAACGGAGCGGAGAAGCTCGTCGGGCACGGCGACATGCTCTTCGCGCCGGCCTCGTCCTCGAAGCCCGTCCGGTTGCAGGGCGCCTGGGTCACGGAGCAGGAGATCCAAGGCGTCACGGACTTCATCAGGGGCCAGCGCGAGGTGGCGTACGACCACGTCGTCGAGGGGATGGGGCTGCCGCCGACCGAGGCGGAGCGCCGCGGCGGTGGGAACGAACTCGGGTCCGACGACGACCTCCTCGAGCAGGCGGCCGACCTCGTGGTCCGGTCTCAGCTCGGGTCGACCTCGATGCTCCAGCGCAAGCTCAAGGTCGGGTTCGCCCGCGCGGGACGCCTGATGGACCTCCTCGAGGAGCAGGGGATCGTGGGGCCCTCGCTCGGCTCCAAGGCGCGCGACGTGCTCGTCACGCCCGAGGAGTGGGAAGAGCGCCGCAGCGCCTAGCGGTTCGGCCTGCGCTCAGAGCGCGCCGACGCGACGCGCGACCTGGAACATCGTGTCGGCGTGCTGCTGGGGATCGATCATGATCGACCCGGCCGCGCCGACCTGCGCCTGCCAGTAGCCGTAGATCCGCTCGTGGCTCCACCCGCGTGCCAGGGCGCTCTTCAGGTTACGGACCATCTCGGAGCCGGGCCATACGGCCTCAGGGGCGACGAGGAACCCGCCCCGGCTGCCGTCGATCGAGAGCCAGAACGCCCCGATCAACCCCCATGTCGTGTCGTCACGAGCGCCGGAGATCAATAGGAACCGGACCGGTCCCTCGGCGAGCGCGTCGGGCGCGATGATCCGGTCGCGCAGGGCGGCGAGCGGTGACTCTTCTTGGTGCAGCTCTTCATCACGTGCGCGCACGTGCCCCCCCGGCTCGAACGACATCGACGAGAGCGATGCTACGGGGCGCGAGGCGGTGGCGCACTATCCGGACGGCTCGTTTCAGTGGCGGAGGCTCGTGCCTCAGGCTTAGGCACTCCGCCGGGTGCGCGGCGTGACACCGAGTCGCGCCACGACCTCGTCGGCGATCATCTCGCCGGTCTCGCGGAACCCGAGCGAGGCGTAGAGGCGCCGCGCCGCCGCGTTGGCCGGCAGGTAGGTCAGCACGATCTCGCGGCACCCTGGCTTCGCGCGGAGCGCCTCGACCAGGGCCAGCAGCGCGGATCGACCGTGACCCCGGCCTTGGCGGCGCCGGTCGATCTGGAACCCGCCGATCCAGTAGCTCCCGTCGGTCGCCGAGCGCGACCACATCACGAAGCCGACCACCTCGCCGCCCGCCCGGATCGCCAGCGGTTGCCACGTCATGTCGAGCAGGCATCTCGAGAGGTAGTTCGCGACCGGACCCACGAACGTCCGCTGGTCGCGCGCCGATCCGGATCTCGAGCAAGTCGTGGCGATCGTCCGCGACGACGTCGTGCAGCGTGACCTCCCCATGAGAACCAACCGCCGGCGGACCCGGCTCTCGCAGGCGGACGTAGCCGACGTGGTCGCGCCAGTCCCCGTCCAAGAAGAGGTATCGCGACGAGCGCGATCGCGGTTCGAACCCGAGCGAGCGGATCAGCTGCACGGAGGCGACGTTCTCCGGTCGCACGTTCGCCTCGAGCCGATGCAGGTCGAGTTCGTCGAACGCATGGCGTACGGTCAGCTCGAGCCCCTCGCGCAGGTAGCCCTTGCGCGCGTGGGGCGTGAACGCGTAGTAGCTCATGAACGCGCTCTGGAACACACCGCGCACGATCTCCGAGACGTTGACGACGCCGGCGATCGCGTCGTCGGTGATGCGGCACACGAGGAAGCCGGCATGGCTCGGGTGCCGCGTCCGTCGCAGATAGGCCTCGAAGGCCTCGGGTGTGTCGGGCGCGTGCACCCACGGACCGTGGAGGCGGCGGGAGCGGCGTGCAGCCGTCACGAAGGCCTCGGCGTCCGCGGCTCGCGGGTGGCGGAGGTAGACACGATCTCCCCGCACGATCGCGCGGGTCATCGCGCGGTGCCGGCGCGCGCGAACGCCTCGTCGACCACCCGCTTGGCCGCCGCGAGGTCCTCGAACCCGTCGGTCTGCACCTCGTGGCCCTCGAGATCCTTATAGACCTGGAAGAAGTGCTCGATCTCATCGAGCAACGGCTTCGGGATCCCGTCGAGACCGACGACGTGCGACCACGTCGGGTCGCGCAGCGGCACGCACAGGATCTTCTCGTCCTCGCCCTTCTCGTCGGTCATCCGGAACAACCCGATCGGCCGCACCCGGATCCGGCAGCCCGGGAAGGTCGACTCCCCGACGAACACCAGCGCGTCGAGCGGGTCGCCGTCACCGCCGAGCGTCCCGTCGATGAACCCGTAGTCCGCGGGGTATTGCATCGAGGTGAACAACATCCGGTCGAGGTAGATCACGCCGCTGTCGTGGTCCAATTCGTACTTGTTGCGCGAGCCCTTCGGGATCTCGACCACGACGGTCAGGACGTCCGGCACCATCCGCGGAGTGTAGCGACGACCGCGCGACCAGGGGCACGAGTAGCATGGCTCGTCATGGCCGGCACCATGGGAGTGGGAGCAGCGCTTCGCCGTGCCCGTGAGATCCGGGGGATCACGCTGGACGAGGCCGCCCGCGACACGAAGCTCCGGTCCGAGCAGCTCGAGGCGCTCGAGGGCGAAGCGTTCGACGACCTCGGCGACGCGGTGTACGCGCGCGCGATGCTGCGCACCTATGCCCAGTACCTCGGCCTCAAGCCCGACCGGGTGCTCTCGGTCTACGCCAAGCACGGCGAGGAGGTCGCGCCGCCCGAGCCGCCGGGCAAGCTCGGTCGGGTCGAGCGTGGCCTCGCGGCGAGCCGCGTGCGCGACAACCAGAAGTTCTTGTTGGTCGCTGCCGCGGTCGTGCTCGTCGCGCTGATCGGATTCGGACTCGTCTCGCGCAACGGGGCGCCGCCCGCGGCGGCGATCGTCACGCCGTCGTTCGTGCCGGCGTCCGGGGCGAGCTCGCCCTCGCCGGGGGTCGACGTCGTCGTCACCGCCACGGCGCCGGTCGAGGTCACCGCCGTGATCGACGGGGCGGCGCAGCAACCGACCGCGCTGCGTCCGGGCGAGTCGATGTCGCTGATGGCCGCCGACGAGCTGCAGCTGTCGGTCGACGACGGCGGCGCGATCCGGCTGGTCGTCGACGGGCATGACGCCGGCGCCCCAGGCAAGTCGGGCAAACCGTGGTCGGCGACCTACACGCCGGGAGCGAGCACGTGAACGCTCGCGCGCCGCGCCACGACCCGTTCGGGTTCGGATGGCCGAACGTGATCTCGGTCGTGCGGATCGCGCTGATCCCGGCGGTCGTGGCGCTCATCGTGCGCGACACCGACCCGGCCCGCTGGGCCGCGGCGGCGATCTTCACGGTCGGCGCGGCGAGCGACTTCCTCGACGGGTACCTCGCGCGACGCCACGCGATGACCACCCCGACCGGCGCGTGGCTCGACCCGCTGTCGGACAAGCTCTTCGTCGCGGTCCCGGCCATCGTCCTTTCGATACGAGGTGAGTTCCCGTGGTGGGCGACCGCCGTGATCGTGGCGCGCGAGGTCGCGGTCACGTGGCTCCGGTGGCGTCTGGACCAGCGTGGCGGCGTGTCGATGCCGGCCTCTCGCGTCGCGAAGCTCAAGACCGTGTCGCAGCTGGCGGCGGTCGGCCTCGCGATCATGCCGCTGCCCGCGTCTTGGGACACCGTCGTCCTCGCCGTGACCGTCGTCGCGGTCGCCCTCACCGTTTATTCGGGCCTCGAGTACTTCCTTACCACCCGTCATCGGGTGGCCACCCCGTGAGGGCCGAGATCGTCGCGGTCGGCACCGAGCTGTTGCTCGGGCAGATCGCCGATACGAACGCCCGGTGGATGTCCGAACAGCTGGCCACCTCCGGCGTGGACGTCACGAACCACCAGGCGGTCGGCGACAACCTCGACCGGATCGTCGAGGCGCTCCGGCTCGCCGCCTCCCGCGCCGACGTCGTGCTCGTCTGCGGCGGTCTGGGCCCGACCGAGGACGACATCACGCGCGACGCGATCGCGGCGTTCGCGGGCGTCCCGCTCGTGTTCCATGCCGAGCTCGAGACGATGCTCCGGGAGAAGTTCCGGCGGTGGTCGGCGATCGGGCCGATGCCGGAGAGCAACCTCCGGCAGGCGTCCGTGCCCGAGGGGGCCCGGTGGATCGTGCCGGATCGGGGCACCGCGCCGGGTCTGGCGCTCCGGCTCGACGGCACACGCCTGTACGCGGTGCCCGGCGTCCCCGACGAGATGCGGGAGATGATCGGCGGCACCGTCCTGCCCGAGCTCCGCGAGCTCGCGGGCGGCGACGTGATCGCCTCCCGGATCCTCCGCGTCGCGGGGATGGGGGAGTCGACGGTTGCCGAGCGACTCGCCGATCTCTTCGCGTCTTCGACGAACCCGACGATCGCCTACCTGGCGTCGATGGGAGAGGTGAAGGTGCGGCTCACGGCGAAGGGGCCGTCGCAGGCCGCCGCCGAGGCCCTGGCGGAGCCCCTCGTCGCGGAGGTGCGTGCCCGGCTCGGAGACGTCGTGTTCAGCGCCGACGACGAGTCGCTCGAGGAGGCGGTGCTCCGGCTGCTGGGCGTGAGCGGCCGGACGCTCGCGTGCGCCGAGTCGCTCACCGGCGGCGGGGTAGGCGCGCGGTTGACCTCGGTGCCGGGGGCGTCGGCGTCGTTCGTGGGGTCGGCGGTCGTGTACACGGCCGAGGCGAAGCATCGGGTGCTCGGCGTGCCCGACGAGGTCCTGGCCGCCGGTACCGTGACCGAGGTGTGCGCCCTGGCGATGGCGACGGGCGCGCAACGGGTGTTCGGCGCGGACCTCGCGGTGGCGCTCACCGGCGCCGCGGGGCCGGAGCCGCACGACGGTGCCGCGCCGGGCACGATCTGGGCCGCGATCGCCGACGGCGACGGCTTCACGCACGCGCGTGGGTTCTTCGCGCGCGGCGAGCGCGATCGCGTCCGCCGGTGGGCGGAGCAGGCCGGGCTCGATCTCGTACGTCGCCACCTCGAGGGCGTGTCCCTTCCGGGGACCTCCCTCCCGTCGGGGTGAGCGACAGGCCACGCGTTCGCCTGTTCGCCGGGGTCGAGCTCCCCGACGCGGCGCGCGCCGCGATCGAGGCCGCGACGCAACACCTCCGCCCGACCCTGCCCGGGCTCCGCTGGGTGCCTCCCGAGAACCTCCATCTGACGCTCGTGTTCCTCGGCTGGGTCGACCCCGACCAGGTGGATCCGATCCGCGCGGAACTCGAGGTCGCCGCCGCGCCCGCCGCCTCCTTCCGCGCCCGGCTCGGCGCCGCCGGACGCTTCCCCGATCGGGGTACGGCGCGCATCGTGTGGTTCGGGTTCACGTCCGGCGCGGCGGAGCTCGATGACCTCGCCGGCCGCGTCCGTCGCGGCGTCGCCCACCGGGTCGCCGAGGCCCGGCCCTTCCGCCCCCACGTCACCGTCGCTCGCGCGAAGCAGCCCGTCCGGATCCCCGTGGAGGCACTCGATGTGACGCCGCTCGACGTCGAGGTCGAGGTCGACGCGGTGACGCTGTTCCGTAGCCATCTCGGCGCGCCCCACCCCCGGTACGAGGCGATCGCGCGGCTCGGGCTGCGGGGCGGGGCCGGTGCCGGATAGGATGCGCGTTCGGACGGAAGGAGGGCGCGCGTGGCGACGGTCCAAACGGCCCCGGGGTTCGTACGGCAAGACGGCAAGGAGAAGGTCACCGGGACCGGCCGGTACACGGCCGACCTCAGCTTCACCGGCATGGCCCACGCCAAGTTCCGCTACGCCGACCACTCCCACGCGAAGATCCTGAAGATCGACACCGCGAGGGCGCGGGCGCTCCCCGGGGTCGTCGCGGTCGTGACCCAGGCCGACCTCCCCGACGTGCGGTTCGGAGGCTTCGTCCAGGACCGCTACCTGTTCGCGAAGGACGTCGTTCGCTTCGAGGGCGAGATCGTCGCTGGCGTCGCCGCCTTCACGGAGGAGATCGCCGCCGAGGCGGCTCGCCTGATCGAGATCGAGTACGAGCCCCTGCCGGTCGTCTCGGACTTCGTCGCGGCGATGGAGCCCGGTGCGCCGCTGGTGCACGACGGGCTCGCCGACTACGGCAAGGACGAGAACATCGTCGCCAGCGGCAACACGATGGCGTACCACACGATCGTGAAGGGCGACGCCGACGCGGCGATGGCGGGCGCCGAGGTCGTCGTGAAGAGCCACTACCGGTCCGACGCCTCGCAAGGCGTGCCGATCGAGCCCCGCGCGGTCGTCGCGCAGTGGCAGGGCGACAAGGTCACGATCTGGTCGTCCTCGCAGGTGCCCTACGCAGCGCGCGCCGGCGTCGCTCAGACGCTCGAGATGCCCGAGTCCGACGTGCGGATCATCGTCCCGCTGCTCGGCGGCGGGTTCGGCGCGAAGTGCGACCTGCACTTCGAGGGCCAGGTCGCCGCGATCGCGCGCGCTGCCCAACGCCCAGTACGGCTGGTCTTCTCGCGCGAGGAGGAGTTCACCGCGATCGCGCAGCGCCGCGAGGGCATCTCGATGGAGTTCGAGACCGGGGTCACGCGCGACGGCACGCTCGTCGCGAGGAAGTCGAAGCTCGTGCTGGACAAGGGCGCGTACTGCGGCGAGGGCGGGTTCCTCGGGCAGATGGCCGCGATGCACGCGTGCGGCCCGTACCAGATCGGCGCGATCTCGGTCGAGTCCTATCTGAACTACACCAACAACCAGCCGTCGGGGTCGGTCCGAGCGCCGACGGCGCCGCAGGTCTGCTGGGGCCTCGAGCAGCACATGGACGAGGTCGCGGCCGCGATCGGGATGGATCCGGTCGAGCTGCGCCGTCGCACGCTGATCGAGGAGGGCGCCGAGGGCCCCACCCGCCAGGTCTTCGACAAGGTCGGCGTCAAGGAGACACTCGAGAAGGCGACCGAGATGATCGGCTACGGGCGCGACCTGCCCGAGGACGAAGCGATCGGGGTCGCGATCGGCTGGTGGCCGTGTATGCCGGCGCCGGCGGGCGCCTATGTGCAGATGAACGGGGACGGGAGCGCCACGATCGTCACCGGCGCGCAGGAGAACGGCAGCGGCGCCGTGATGGCGATGCCGATGTTCGTCGCCGCCGAGCTCGGGATCGACCCGAACGACGTGTCGATCCTGTACCAGGACACCGACGTCGCGCCGTGGGACATGGGCTCGTGCGGTTCGCAGACGACCTTCAACAGCGGGCGCGCGATCCTCGCCGCGGCCCAGGAGGTGCGCGAGCAGCTGCTCGACGTCGCCGCCGAGCAGCTGGAGGCGGATCGCGGAGACCTGGAGCTCACCGAAGGCGTCGCGCGCGTGAAGGGGTCGCCCGAGCGCTCGGTCGCGGTCGCCGACCTGGTCGGCGAGATCGGGACGGTCCACGGGAAGGGTTCGGGCGACGTGCCCGACGTCCCGACCGGCGACACCGGGGGCTGCGTCGGCAGGCTCGGCAACGAGACGTTCCTCGCGCCGCAGCTGATCACGCAGGCCGCGCACGTGAAGGTCGACCGCGAGACCGGCGTGGTGCGGGTGCTGAAGGTCGCGGCCGCGCACGACTCGGGAAGGATCTTGAACAAGCGGGGGGCCGACGGGCAGGTCTACGGCGGCGTGGTGATGGGCGTTGGGCTCGCCTTGTCGGAGGGCACGATGCTCGACGACCAGGGCCGCCAGCGGAACCCGCACCTGCTCGACTACAAGCTCGTGACCTGCTCCGACGCCCCGGAGATCGAGGTCGAGTGGATCGAATACGACGCGAAGAACGCCGGCCCGCGGGGCTCGAAGGGCGTCGGTGAGCCGCCCCAGGTGCCGACCGCGGGCGCGATCGCGAACGCGATCGCCAAGGTGATCGGGTCCCACGTCGACCAGCTGCCGATGACGCCCGAGCGTGTTTGGCTCGCATCCCGGGGCAACGGGGCATGACGCCGACCTTTACGTCGGCCGCCACCCTTGACGACGCGCTCGCCGCCGTCGCCTCCGGCGCGCGACCGGTCGCCGGCGGCACCGACCTCGTCGTCGGTGCGCGTCAGGGCAAGGCGCCGTTGCCCGAGGCGATCGTCGCGATCGACCGCCTCGAGGGCCTCCGCGCGCTCGAGGTGTCGGGCGCCGGGCTCCGGCTCGGCACGCTCGTCACCCACGGCGACATCGTGGCCAACGCCGAGATCCGCGCCCGGTTCACCGCCCTCGCCGACGCTTCGGCGATCGTCGGGTCGCACGCGACGCGGGCGCAGGGCACGATCGGCGGCAACGTGATGAACGCCTCGCCCGCGATGGACACCGGGGGCCCGCTCCTGTGCTTCGGAGCGACGGCGACCCTGCGGTCGGCCTCGGGGGAGCGGCCCGTCGCGCTCGACGAGCTGTGGACCGGCCCGGGATCGACCTCGGCCACCGCCGAGGAGCTCCTGGTCGGGATCGACGTCCCCGCGCCGGCTTCCGGCACCGGTTCGTGTTACGTGCGCCTGGAGTACCGCAAGCAGATGGAGATAGCCGTCGTCGGCGCGACCGCCGTCGTGACGGTCGACGGCGGCGTCACCGACGCGCGGATCGCGATCACCGCCCTCACTCCCACGATCCGCCGGGTGCCCGAGGCGGAAACCGCGCTCACTGGCAGTTCGGGTGACGGTGATGCCGTCCGAGCGGCCGCCGCCGCGGCTGCCGCTGCGGCGACGCCGATCAGCGATGTGCGCGCCTCGGCGGAGTACCGCCGCGCGATGGCAGAGGTCGTCGCGTCGCGCGCGATCACCGCCGCACTCACCCGGGCCCGTGGCGGGTCCGTCCCGATCCCCGCGAGCCCCGCCGTGTACGGCGCCAAGGAGTCCTGATGAAGGTCGCAGCCACCCTGACGGTCAACGGCACCGCCTACCCGGTCGAGCTCGACCCGCACGTGAGCCTGCTGCGCGCGGTGCGTGAGGAGCTCGGCCTCACCGGTTCCAAGGAAGGGTGCGACGACTCCGAGTGCGGCGCGTGCATGATGCTGCTCGACGGTGCGCCGGTGAACGCGTGCTCCTACCTCGCACTCCAGGCGGTAGGCAAAGAGGTCACCACGGTCGAGGGGCTCGCCGGCGATGAGGAGGTCGGGCCCCTGCAGCGGGCGTTCCTGCAGCAGTTCGGTGTGCAGTGCGGCTTCTGCACGCCGGGCATGCTGATCTCGGCGACAGCGTTGCTCCGCACGAACCCCGATCCCACCGACGAGGACATCCGGATCGGTCTGTCGGGGAACCTCTGTCGGTGCACGGGCTACGACGGCATCGTGAAGGCCGTCCGTCAGGCGGCCTCGGGCGACGTGCCCCCGTTACGGGGCGCCCCCGTCCACGCCGACGCCACTCCGCCCCACCACGCCGGCTAACCGCCGTCCTCACCTGCTTGCACCCGAACACCTGTTCGGGTAGGTTCCTGCCCTGGGATCACGCCGGACCCCACCGCCGGACCCACCGAATGACAGGGGTGTAAGTTATGTCAGACGCGACCACTACGGTGCTCGAACGCCAGACGGATGTGCTCGCTCGACCCTCCTCCAGGGCGGGCCGTGATCAAAAGGAGGCTCGCGTGGATCGCGACAAGATGCTGGACGTCACGCTCCAGCAGATCGAGAAGCAGCACGGCCGGGGCGCCGTCATGAGACTGGGCGAGCACCCGATGAACGTCGCGATGGGCACCATCCAGACGGGGTCGCTCGCGCTCGACATCGCCCTCGGCATCGGCGGGATCCCCCGCGGTCGGGTGGTCGAGGTTTTCGGGCCCGAGGGCTCGGGCAAGACCACCGTGTGCCTGCACATCATCGCCGAGGCGCAGCGTGCCGGGGGCATCGCAGCGTTCATCGACGCCGAGCACGCGCTCGACCCCACCTACGCTCGCGAGCTGGGTGTCGATATCGACGAGCTCCTCGTCAGCCAGCCCGACTCCGGTGAACAGGCGCTCGAGATCGCCGACATGCTGGTCCACTCGGGCGCATTGTCGCTGGTCGTCATCGACTCAGTGGCGGCGCTCGTGCCCCGCGCCGAGATCGAGGGTGAGATGGGCGACACCCACGTCGGGCTGCAAGCCCGGCTGATGTCCCAGGCGATGCGCAAGCTCTCCGGCTCGTTGTCGAAGTTCGACACCACCGCGATCTTCATCAACCAGCTGCGGGAGAAGATCGGTGTGATGTTCGGCTCGCCCGAGACCACCCCCGGTGGCCGAGCGCTCAAGTTCTACTCCTCGGTGCGTCTCGACGTGCGCAAGATCGAGAACCTCAAGGACGGCACGGATGTCGTCGGCTCGCGCACGCGGGTCAAGGTGGTCAAGAACAAGGTTGCCCCGCCGTTCCGTCAGTGCGAGTTCGACATCATGTACGGCAAAGGCATCTCCAAGGAGGGCTCGCTCATCGACGTCGGCGTCGATCTCGAGATCATCAAGAAGGCCGGCGCTTGGTTCACCTACGAGGGCGAACAGCTCGGCCAAGGCAAGGAGAACGCCCGCACGTTCCTCGCCGAGCACACCGATGTGCGCGACGAGATCGAGGACAAGGTCCGCCAGGCGGTCGGGCTGATCGGGTTCTCCGAGGACGACGATCGGCCGATCGAGATCGCGCCCGATCTGGTCGAGCTCGAGCCAGAGCCACCGGTCAAGGCCGGCAAGAAGGGCGAATAGCTCAGTGCCCCCGGGTCGCCGCCGGGGCGCCGCGAGCACCGACGAGCGGGGCGCGCGACCCAGCAAACGCAGGGACGTCCACGAGCGGGCGCTCGGGCTCTTAGCGGTGCGGCAACGGAGCCGCAGGGAGCTCGAGCGCCGGCTCGTCCAAGCCGGCTTCGAACGCGACGAGGTCGAGGCGGAGCTCGCCCGTCTCGAACTGGTCGGCCTGATCGACGACGAGGCGTTCGCTCGTGCAGTGGTCGAGAGCCGGATGGGGTCGCGGGGGGAGTCCCGCCGCGCTGTCTCGGTCAAGCTGCAGCAAGCCGGGGTCGACCGCGAGGTCGCGGGCGCGGCTCTCGACGAGGCGCCGGAGGAAGAGCAGGCCAGGGCCGATCGGCTCGCGGAGACCCGGGTCGGCCGGGTCGCGAGCCTCGATCCGGCGACCGGGTTCGCGCGGGTGAGCGCCTTCTTGATGCGCCGTGGCTACCCGCCGGGGGTGGCACGGCAGGCAGCGCGCAGAGCGCTTGGACTGGAAGGCATCGAGGCGTGAACCTTGCCTGCGCCCCATGGTGGCCGTAAGGTGTGGAAACGCTGAACATCCACCAACGAGAGGTACCTCCCGACCAGTCACGAGCGACCAGATCTATGGACGACCGACCCCCTAACCCCTACCCAGCACCTCGGAGGCAACGGCGCCCCTAGGGCGGCGAACGGTCGCTGCTCCGTGTTCACGGCCTGAGCGGTCCTCTCCCTGACACCCGCAGGGAGGCCACATGATCCCGGTGATCGTGGGCGTCGTCGCACTCGCGGCCGGCGTCGTCGTCGGGTTCCTGATCCGCGCCAACATCGCCAAGTCCTCGGCCAACACCCTCGAGGCGCAGGCGCGCCAGAAGTCGATCGAGGCAGACGAGAAGCTCGTCAAGGCCGACCAAGAGGCAGCGGCGGTCCTGAGGCGAGCGAACGAAGACGCCAAGTCCGAGGCGGCGCAGGTCCGCCGCGACGCCGAAGACGACGTGAAGTCCCGGCGCGACGAGATCGCGCGCCTGGAACGCAGGATCTCCGAGTCCGAGGAGGATCTGCGCGAGCGCACCCGCAAGCTGGACCAGCGCGGCGCCGAGCTCGACGAGCGTGACGGGATCCTGCACGACGCGCGCATGCAGCTCGAGAAGGCCGCCGACCAGCACCGCACCCAGCTCGAGCGGGTCGCGGGGATGACGTCCTCGGAGGCCCGCGAAGAGTTGGTCGCCCACGTCGTCGACGACGCGAAGCGCTCAGCCATGGCCCAGGTCCGCGAGATCGAGCAGCAGGCCCGCGAGGACGGCGAGGAGCGGGCCCGCAAGATCTTGACGATCGCGATCCAGCGGGTCGCGTCCGAGCAGACCGCGGAGTCCACCGTCAGCGTCTTCGCCCTGCCGAGCGAGGACATGAAGGGCCGGATCATCGGCCGCGAGGGCCGCAACATCCGGGCCTTCGAGGCGACGACCGGCGTCAACATCATCATCGACGACACGCCGGAGGCCGTGGTCCTCAGCAGTTTCGACCCGGTTCGCCGCGAGTCGGCGCGGATGACCCTCGAGAAGCTCGTCCAGGACGGCCGGATCCACCCCGCGCGGATCGAGGAGGTCCACGAGCGGTCGACGGCCGAGATCGAGGAGCGGATCCGCCGAGCAGGCGAGGACGCCGTGGCCGAGGTCGGCATCACCGACGTCCACCCCGAGATGGTGCGGCTGCTCGGGCGGCTCCAGTACCGCACGAGTTACGGCCAGAACGTGCTGCGCCACCTGGTCGAGAGCGCCCACATCGCCTCGGCCCTCGCGGCCGAGCTCGGGGTCGACCCCGCGATCGCGAAGCGAGGCGCGTTCCTGCACGACATCGGGAAGGCCGTGACCCATGAGGTCGAGGGCTCCCACGCGATCATCGGGGCCGAGATCGCGCGCCGCATGAAGGAGGATCCCGAGGTCGTCCACTGCATCGAGTCGCACCACGGCGAGGTCGAGCAGCGCACGATCCACGCGGTCCTCGCCCAGATCGCCGACTCGATCAGCGGGGGCCGTCCCGGGGCGCGTCGCGAGTCGCTCGAGACCTACGTGAAGCGTCTGGAACGCTTGGAGGAGATCTGCAACGCCTTCGAGGGGGTCCACAAGGTCTATGCGATGCAGGCCGGCCGCGAGGTCCGCGTCTTGGTCGAGCCGGAGGCCGTCGACGACATCCAGGCCCAGGTGATCGCGCGCGACATCGCCAAGCAGGTGGAGGAGGAGCTGCAGTACCCCGGGCAGATCCGCATCACGGTCGTTCGGGAGACGCGCGCCACCGAGTATGCGCGCTGACCCGGTGGGCTACCCTCGACGGTGATGGCCGAGCGGCGCTTCCTGATCCGCACCTTCGGGTGTCAGATGAACGAGCACGATTCCGAGCGGATCGGCGGTGTGCTGATGGCCGACGGCATGACGCCGACGGAGGACCCCGGCGAGGCGCGGGTGATCGTGCTCAACACCTGTGCGATCCGTGAGAACGCCGACAACAAGCTGTACGGCAACCTCGGGCACCTGAAACCCCTCAAGGACACGCGGCCCGACCTCAGGATCGTCGTCGCCGGATGTCTCGCCCAGAAGGACCAAAGCGAGATCCAGCGCAAGGCCCCGTGGGTCGACGTCGTCGTCGGCACGCATGCGCTGCCGCACCTGCTCGACCTGCTGGACCGCGCCGAGCGCGAGGGGCCCCAGATGGACGTGCAGGAGTACACGGAGCTGTTCCCGAGCGCGTTGCCGGCCGCTCGGGGCGACGACGTCCGGGCGTGGGTGTCCATCGCGATGGGCTGCGACAACGCCTGCACGTTCTGCATCGTGCCGTTCGTCCGAGGCGCGCAGCGCTCCCGCGCGATGGGCGACATCCTGGCCGAGGTGCAGGGCCTCGTGGCCGCCGGCGTCGTCGAGTTGACGCTGCTCGGGCAGAACGTGAACACGTACGGGCGCGACGTCACGGTGCCGGGATCGTCGCGGCGGCCGCTCTTCGCTGACCTCCTCCGGATGGTCAACCAGGTTGACGGTCTCCGGCGGATCCGGTTCACGTCGCCACACCCGCACGACTTCACGCCCGACGTGATCGAGGCGATGGCGACGAGCGAGAAGGTCTGCGAGCACATCCACTTCCCGCTGCAATCGGGCTCCGACCGTGTCTTGAAGGCGATGCAGCGCTCGTACCGGCGGGACCGCTACCTCGGGTGGCTCGATCGCATCCGCGCGGCGATCCCGGCGATCGCGGTCTCGACCGACATCATCGTCGGCTTCCCGGGCGAGACCGAGGCGGACTTCGCCGACACCCTCGAGGTCGTCGAGCGCGCCGGGTTCGACAGCGCCTACACGTTCCAGTACTCGCCCCGGCCCGGTACGCGGGCGGCGACGATGCCCGACCAGGTGCCCAAAGAGGTCGTCCAGGAGCGGTTCGACCGGCTCGTCGCGCTGCAGTCGGCGATCACCGCGGAGCGCAACCGCCGGCAGGTCGGTGAGGTGGTCGAGGTGCTCGTGGAGGGGGACGGGAAGCGCGACGGCTCGACCCAATCCAGGACGCGCGGGAACCGGATCGTCCATCTCCGCGAGGCGCTGCCGGCCGGCACCTTCGTCATGGTCGAGATCACCGACGCCGCGGCGCACCACCTGCTCGGCCGGGTCGTCGAAGCGCCGCAGCCCGCGGCGGTGTGATGCTCCGGGCGCTGGTCGGCCCGACGGCCAGCGGCAAGACCGAGGCGGGCATCGCGCTCGCATCCCGAATCGGCGTGGAGATCGCGTCGGTCGACTCGATGCTGGTCTACCGGGGGATGGATGTCGGCACCGCCAAACCCACCGCCGCGCAGCGCCGGGTGTTGCCCCACCACCTGCTGGACCTCGCGGAGCCATCGGAGCGGTTCACCGTCGCGCGGTTCCAACGCGAGGCGCACGACCTGCTCGAGACGGTCCCCGATCCGCTCCTCGTCGGGGGGTCGGGCCTGTACTTCCGGGCGATGGTCGATCACCTGCGGTTCCCGCCGGAGGATCCGGCCGTCCGGGCCTCGCTCGAGGCCGAGGCCGACACCCTCGGCGCCGACGAGCTGTACGCGCGGCTCGCCGCCGCCGACCCGGTCGCCGCCGCCCGGATCGATCCGGCGAACGTCCGCCGCACGATCCGAGCGCTCGAGGTCTCGACGATCACCGGTTCGCCGTTCAGCGACTTCGCCGCGGCCTGGGAGGTGTATGACCCGACGCGTGTGCGCGTGGCGGGCATCCTGCTCCCCGCGCCGATCCTCGACAGCCGGGTTCGGGGGCGGGTCGCGGCGATGCTGGATGCCGGGTGGCTCGAGGAGGTCCGCGCCCTGACCGAGCATGGGTTCGGCGCCTGGCTCACCGCGAGCCAGGCGATCGGCTACGCGGAGCTGGCGGCACACCTCGACGGTAGGCTGGCGCTCGACGAGGCGATGGAACGCACCGTGAAACGCACGAAGCAGCTCGCGCGCCGCCAGATGGGGTGGTTCCGGCGCGACCCGCGCGTCCGGTGGTTCGAGGCGGACGAGGAGGGTGCGCTGGGGGTCGTGGACGACGTCGCGGCCTACCTGGAGGCCGCGTGACCCGCACCCTGACGATCGCCAAGTATCAGGCGAGCGGCAACGACTTCCTGATCGTCGATGCGCTCGACGCGCCGGTGCCCGCGATCGACGTGCCGGGGTTGTGCGACCGATGGTTCGGGGTCGGCGCGGACGGTGTGATCCAGGTCGGACGGGGCAGGACGGCCGCGTTCTCGTTCCTGCTGACCAACGCCGACGGATCTGTCGCGGAGATGTCGGGCAACGGGATGCGGTGCGTCGGCGCGTGGCTCCGCGACACCGAGCGGGTCGGCCACGGGGCATCGTTCGACGTCGAGACCCCGGCCGGGATCCGCCACGTGTGGCTCACCCTGGACGGCGCCACCGTGGCGATGGGGCAGCCCAACTTCACGAAGGCCGCGATCCCGATGCGGGGGCCGGCGTGGGAGACCTTCCAAGAGCAACCGTTCGACGCGGGGGACGGACGGACGATGCGGGCGACGGCGCTCAGCATGGGCAACCCGCACCTCGTGCTCTTCACCGACGAGGATCCGGAGCGCTACCACCTGGAGCACATGGGGCCGGCGCTCGAGCACCACGAGCTGTTCCCCGAGCGCACGAACGTCGAGTTCGCGCGGATCAGCGGCGACGGGGTGATCGACGTCCGGGTCTGGGAGCGGGGCGTGGGGGAGACGCTCGCGTGCGGCACCGGCGCGTGCGCCGTGGCGGTCGCTGCCAACGAGGCGGGCGATGCGCCCGTGGAGGTCGTCGTGCGGTTCCGCGGAGGGCCGCTACACGTCGAACGTCGCAGCGACGGCGAGGTGCTCTTGGGTGGTCCCGTCCAGCACGTGTTCGACGGGGTCGTCGACCTCGACGAGCTCGATGCATGACTGAGCGCGCGGCGGTGCTCGCCGCCGACACGATCGCACTGGTGGGGATCGCGTCCGAGAGCCGTGACGAGGCAGCGATCCTCGACGCGATCCGGCCGCAGATTGGCCGGGGCGCCCGGACTCCATCTCGCCGACGATCACGACACCGTGCTCGCCGCGCTGCCGACACGGCGGCCGGCCGTTCCGCTCGTGCTCCTCGCCGGACACGTGGACACCGTCCCGGTCGCCGGAGCAGGGCCGGCGGCACTGGACGGCGGCGTGGTGCGCGGCCGGGGGGCCGCCGACATGAAGGGCGGCCTCGCTGTGATGCTTGCGCTCGCCGACGAAGGCGCCGGCAGCGCCTCGGTCGACCTCGGCTATCTGTTCTTCGGGCGCGAGGAGGTGCCGATCACGGAGTCCGCGCTGCTGCCGGCGTTCGACCGCGTGCCGGAGCTTGGGGAGGCGGCGCTGGCGATCGTGCTTGAGCCGACCGCCAACGCGCTCGAGGTCGGGTGCAACGGCAACCTCCAGGCGGTGGTCCGGGTGCGCGGTCGCGCGGCCCACAGCGCGCGCCCGTGGCTCGGCGACAACGCGATCCACGCGGCGATCGAGGCGTTGGGTCCGGTCGCCGACCTTCCGGTGCGCGACGTCGACGTCGACGGGCTCGTGTTCCGCGAGGTCGTGTCGGTGACGACGATCGCCGGGGGCGTCGCGGGCAACGTCGTCCCCGACCTCGTCGAGGCCCACGTCAACATGCGCTACGCGCCGACCCACACCCCGGATGCGGCCGAGACCCGCCTGCGCGAGCTGCTCGGTCACCCGCGGGTCGAGCTCGAGATCCTCGGCAACGCACCACCCGGTCGCGTCTGCCTGGACAACCCGCTCGTGACGCGTTTGCGCGCGTCGGGCGACCTCGAGGTGCGGCCAAAACAGGCGTGGACGCCGGTGGCCGAGTTCGGGATGGTGGGCGTCGACGCGGTGAACCTCGGCCCGGGGGACCCGCGGTACGCTCACACCGATGACGAGCAGGTCACCGCGACCGCGCTCGCACGCACACACCAGATCGTGTCGGCGTTCCTCGCCGAGGAGGCATAGTGGTCCACTTGTCACCCCAGCTCCGCGCGGTGGAGCCGTACCCGTTCGAGGCGCTCGACCGGCGCAAGGCCGAGGCGGTGGCGTCGGGCCGGACGATCGTCGACTTCGGTGTCGGCGACCCGCGCGAGGAAACACCCGCGCTCGTGCGCGGCGCGCTCGCGGATGCGATCGGACCGATCTCGTCGTACCCCCGCGCCGCCGGGCTGTCCGCATTGCGGCGGGCGATCGCCGCGTGGGTACAGCGGCGGTTCGATGTGACGCTCGACCCCGACACCCAGATCCTACCGACCCTCGGTTCCAAGGAGCTCGTGTTCTCCCTCGCGCAGGCCGTGCTCGATCCCGCGAACGGCAAAGACCTGGTGCTGACCACCGCTCCCGGATATCCGATCCCGGCGCGGGGCGCCCGCTATGCCGGCGGCGACGTCCTCGGCCTGCCGCTCACCGAGGAGCGCGCCTTCCTGCCTGATCTCGATGCGGTCGCGGACGACGTGTGGGAGCGCGCCTCGCTGCTGTGGCTGAACTACCCCAACAATCCGACCGGCGCGGTCGCGCCGCTGTCGTTCCTTCGCGATGCGGCCGAACGTTGCCGCTCACACGACGTGCTGCTCGCCTCCGACGAGGCCTACAGCGAGCTCTGGTTCGGCGACGCCCCGCCCTCGAGCGCGCTCGCCACCGGCGACCTGAGCAACGTCGTTGTCCTGCAGACGTTGAGCAAGCGCTCGTCGATGACCGGGTATCGCAGCGGCTTCGCGGCCGGCGATCCCGACCTCATCGGGGCGCTGCAACGACTGCGCCCGGCCGTCGGGGTCACGCCGCAGGAGTTCGTCCAGCGCGCCAGCATCGCCGCGTGGGGCGACGAGCGCCACGTCGAGGACAACCGGGCGCGGTACGCGGCCAAACGTGCGATCTTCCTCGACCTGTTCGCTCGGCACGGCGTGCGCGTGGCCGGCAGCGAGGGCACCTTCTACCTGTGGGTCGCGGTGCCCGGCGACCGGACGTCGCTCGAGTGGGCGCTCGAGCTCCTCGACCGGGCAGACGTGGTGGTCGCCCCGGGGTCGTTCTTCGGGCGGGAAGGCGAGGGGTTCGTGCGGATCGCGATGGTCCCGACCCTCGTGGAGTGCGAGCGGGCGGCCGCCGCCCTCGAGCGGATCTTCGCCGGGGTCTCCGCGTGATCGCCGACCTGGAGGCGCGCGTCGTGGCCACGTGGGCGGCCGCCGAGGCCGACCCCGCCGCCGCGCTGGACGTCGAGGCGATCGAGGCGACGATCGACGGCTTGGACCGGGGCGAGTTGCGCGTCGCCGAGCCCGACGGGGCCGGGCCGTGGCGGGTGCACGCCTGGGTCAAGCAAGCGGTGCTCCTCTACTTCCGCGTTCGCGGTCTGGAGACGACCGACGTCGGCCCGTTCGAGTACCACGACAAGGTGCCGCTCAAGCGGGGGTTCGCCGACGCGGGCGTGCGGGTGGTGCCGCCCGCGACGGTCCGGTACGGCGCGCACGTCGAGCCCGGCGCCGTGCTCATGCCGAGCTACGTCAACATCGGCGCGTGGGTCGGCGCCGGCACGATGGTCGACACCTGGGCCACGGTGGGCTCGTGCGCGCAGATCGGGCGCGACGTGCACCTCGCCGGCGGGGTCGGGATCGGGGGCGTGCTCGAGCCGGTGCAAGCCGCGCCCGTCGTGATCGAGGACGGAGCCTTCATCGGGTCGCGCTGCATCGTCGTCGAGGGGGTGCACGTCGGGGCGCGCGCCGTGCTCGGCGCGGGCGTCGTGCTGACCGCGAACACCCCGGTGATCGACCCTCGGGGCGCCGAGTCCGTCGAGCACCGCGGCAGCGTGCCCGCGGGCGCGATCGTCGTCCCCGGCTCGCGCGCGAAGGAGTTCCCCGCGGGCACCTACGGGATGCCGTGCGGCCTGATCATCGGCGAACGGACCGAGGCGACCGACGACAAGGTCGCGCTGAACGAGCTGCTCCGCGAGGCCGGCTCGTCGATGGGCTGAGCCGATGCCGGACCGAAGCGACGCACGCATCGTCGAATCGCCGATCGCCGCCACGTGGCGGTCGATCCAGCACGAGAAGGCGATCCTGGTCGGGATCGGCCCCGGCATCGCCGAGGACGACCTCGACGAGCTCGCGGCGCTCGCCGACTCCGCCGGCGCCGAGCCCGTCGGCAGGATCGTCCAGAGCAGGAGCGAACCCGATCCGCAGTTCTGGATCGGGAAGGGGAAGGTCGAGGAACTCCACCAGCTGCTGCATACGACGGGCGCCGAGCTCGTGGTCTTCGACGAGGAGCTCTCGCCCGGACACCTGCGGGCGCTCGAGGCGCGGCTCGGCGTCAAGGTGGTCGACCGGACCGCCCTGATCCTCGACATCTTCGCGTTGCACGCCCACACCCGCGAGGGCAAGGCGCAGGTGGAGCTCGCGCAGCTCAGCTACCTCGTGCCGCGCCTCCGCGGCTGGGGCGAGGCGATGAGCCGGCTCGGCGGCGGTATCGGCACCCGGGGCCCCGGCGAGACGAAGCTCGAGTCCGACCGGCAGCACATCGGCCGGCGGATCGCGAAACTCCGGCGAGACGTCAAGGCGATGCAGCGCTCGCGCGACACGCAGCGCGCGAGCCGCCAGCGCTCCAACATCCCGCAGATCGCGATCGCCGGGTACACGAACGCCGGCAAGTCCTCGCTGATGCGCCGTCTGACGGGGGCCGACGTGATCGTCGCGAACCAGCTGTTCGCCACGCTCGACCCGACGACGCGTCGGATCGCGCTGCCCGGCGGCCGGGCAGCGACCGTGTCGGACACGGTCGGCTTCGTCTCGAAGCTCCCGCACGACCTGGTCGAGGCGTTCCGCTCGACGCTCGAGGAAGTCACCTTGTCGGACATGATCGTGCACGTCGCCGACGCGTCCTCGGTCGCGGTCGACGAGCAGATCGAGGCGGTGCGGCGGGTGCTCGACGAGATCGGCGCGGCGAACATGCCCGAGGTGCTCGCGCTCAACAAGATCGACCTGCTGCCGGGGTCCCGCCGGGCGCGCCTCGCGCTCCGCTACCCGGGGTCCGTATCCGTGTCCGCGATCACCGGCGAAGGGGTCGACGGGCTGCTCGAGGCGATCGGCAAGACGGTCCCGACCCCGCCCGTCGACGTCCGCGCGTTGATCCCGTGGGACCGAGGAGACCTGGTCGCGATGCTCTACCGCAACGCGGAGGTGGTGAGCGCGGAGGCCGAGCCCGAGGGCACCCGGGTCCACGCCCGCGTCGGCCTGCGCGAGCTGGCGGCGGTGCGGAGCTTCGCCACCGGGGTGGTCGGCGCCGAGCCCGTCGCGCGCGGATCAGGCGATCGGTGAGCCGATCGACCACAGGGCCGCGTCGTCCCACGGAGGGACGATCACGGTGTCGGGGTTCTGCCCGCGCTCGTCGGCGAACCGCGACGCGATGAGCTGCAGGCGCACCGTCAGCGGGATCTGCGCGAGGACCGGCGGCAGGGTGGAGGTCTCGGCCACCCTGGTAACCCCGAGCCCGGCAGACGCGGCCGCCTTGGCGATCCCCTCGACCAGTCCGTCCTCGTCACCCGACGTGATCGCGACGAGGTGGTCGTCCCCCGTCAGCGGCACGGCGGTCCCGTGCAGGAAGAATTCGGCGTCGTGGCCCTCGGCAAGCACCCGCGCTCCCTCGCGCACCTTGAGCGCGCCCTCCTTCGCCGTGATCGAGGAGTGGCCCGCGCCGACGATCTGTAGCGACCGGCGGGGGACCGGCACCTGCTCGGTGCCGGGAGCCGCGAGCGCCGCGCGGACGGCCTCGGGGACCGCCGCCACGGACGCCGCCGTGACCGAGTCGGCGCCCATCTCCGCGGCGAGCATCGCGAGTACGAGCAACGCCGACGTGTAGCTCACGGTGTAGGTCTCCGAGGTCTCCTTCGGCACGGTCGCGATCACGTCGTTCATGCTGATGCCCTCCCGCGCGACCGTCACGGTCTGCATCGCGGCGGCGAAGGCGAGCGCGCGCGCCGACAGCGCGTAGGAGGTCTCGCCCGTGTGGGTCACGACGACGACACCGTCCTTCGGCCCGACGATCGGCGCGTTCTTCACGAACTGCATCGACGAGACCGCGTGGGCGGAGCGGCCGGCGTCCTGCAGCATCGCCGCGCCGAGGTGCGCCGCGTGCTGGCTCGTCCCGGTGCCGACCATCCAGATCCGCCGCACCCGATGCAACGCCTCGGCGGCTCCGTGCACCTGGGCGCGCACCGAGCCGGAGGACAGGAGACGCTCGAGTTCGTCGGGCTGCGAGGCGATCTGGTGGGCAAGGTTCGTGCGGCCGGCCTGCGACATGCTGGGCTCCCTCGTGGGCGGTGGGTCGGGAGCCTAGCCGAAGCTCAAAGCTTGCGGAGCACGGCGACCACCTTGCCGACGATGCGTCCGCCGATCATCTCGAACGGCGACATCGTCGGGTTCTCCGGGATCAGCATCACGCGTGGCCCTTCGTGCCCGAGCCGCTTGACGGTCGCCTCGTCCTCGGCCGGACCGGGCATCAGCGCGGCGACGATGTCGCCGTCGTCGGCCGCCTCCTGCGACTTCACCACCACGAGGTCGCCGTCGAGGATCCCCGCCTCGACCATCGAGTCGCCCAGCACCCGCAGCGCGAAGTGGTCGCCGCTCGACGTGAAGTCGGCGGGCACGGCGACGTAGTCCTCGACCTGCTCGGTCGCGAGCATCGGCGTGCCGGCCGCGATCCGGCCGAGCAGCGGCACCGTGGTGCCGGCCGCCTTGGCCTCGTCGGTCGCGAGGGTCATCGCCCGCGGCTTCGTCGGGTCCTTGTGGAGCAGGCCCATCCGTTCGAGGTTCGCCAGCTGGGCGTGGACCGATGAGGAAGAGGTCAGACCGACCGCCTCGCCGATCTCGCGGACCGTGGGCGGGTAGCCGCGCTGCGCACGGTCTCACCGATGAAGTCGATGATGCGCTGCTGGCGAGCGGTGATGTCAGACACGGTCCTTACCCTCCTGACGTAGCCCGATCACGGCCTGATGTCGACTGGAACCTATGGGCCGCAAGGTAGCACCGGTTCCGGGGGAGTGCAAACATATGTTCGACCGAGCTCTTGACACCGAACAGGCGTTCGCCCATCCTGAGCGGATGGAGCGAACGTACGTTCGTCGGCGTCGGACGGTGGCCATCGTGGCGACAGCCCTGGTCGCTGTGCTCCTGAGCCCGCTGGCGGCGGGCGCGGTCCGGCGGGGGGAAGCGCCGGCGCCCGCCGCGCAGCAGGTCGTCGTGGTCCGTTCCGGTGACACCCTCTGGTCGATCGCGCAGCGTGTTCGTCCGGGTGAGGACCCTCGGGTCGTGGCGAGCCTGCTCGCGTCGGCCAACGGCGTCGAGGCCGGTTCGCTCACGGTCGGCAGCTCGCTCGTCGTGCCCGCCGGTTGACGGGGACTTCGTGCCGGGGCTAGCGTTCGCGCCGCCACAACATCTTGTGGCTCCTGACGATGCGGTGTCCTTGGTGTGGTGTCGACGACGACCGGGTGGTGGATTCCCGCGCCGCCGACGCCGGCGAGGCCATCCGCCGCAGGCGCCACTGCGCGGCCTGCGGCAGGCGGTTCACGACCTACGAGCGGATCGAGGACGTCGGCCTGGTGCTCCTGAAGCGCGACGGATCGCGCGAGCCGTGGGACCGCGACAAGCTCGAGGCGGGCATCCGAAAGGCCCTCACCGGCCGGCCCGTCACGAACGCCCAGATCGACCAGATGCTCGACCGGATCCAGGCTCGGATCCGCAAGAAGGGCCCCGAGGTGGCCTCCAGCGTGGTCGGGGCTGCCGCACTCGGGGCCATGCAGCGAACCGACGAGGTCGGGTACCTGCGTTACGCGAGCGTCTACAAGGACTTCCAGGCGGCGGGCGATTTCGAGCGGGAAGTGGGCCTGCTGCTCGAGAAGAAAGAGCCCGCGAAACGTCGCAAGGGCTAGTCCCGTCGGGCCATCGCGGCGCCGCCAGCGCAACGATCGCGATCGAGCCTGGGATACTAGATGTTGTGGTCGAGGAAAAGGTTGGCCACTACCCCTTGACGTCCGGGGGTCTGCGGTCCAAGATGCGCGAGCTGCGAGTTACACGGTTGTAACTCTCCACACGGTTCCCACAAGTTGTCCACCGGGAGCCGCCGCGGGAGGGGTTCGAGGGTACGTCGAAGGGAAAGGCAAGGAGGGGGTCCAGTGGTCATCCGCGAGGGGGACGTCGAGGTCATCCGGCAGGGTTTGACCTTCACGCGCTACTTCACCACCGAGGGCGTGCACCCGTTCGACCAGGTCGAGTGGGAGACCCGCGACGCGGTGATCCCGAACTTCAAGGAGGGCGGCAACGCCTTCGAGCAGCGCGACGTCGAGTTCCCGATCTCGTGGTCCCAGAACGCGACCAACATCGTCGCCCAGAAGTACTTCCGTGGACCCCTCGACACCCCCCAGCGTGAGTCCTCGGTCCGCCAGCTGGTCGGACGAGTGGTCGACACGATCACCGGCTGGGGCACGAAGAACCGCTACTTCGCCACCGACCAGGACGCCCGCGTCTTCGCCGAGGAGCTCGCCCACCTGCTGGTCAACCAGAAGGCCGCGTTCAACTCGCCGGTGTGGTTCAACGTCGGGGTGCCCGACACCCCGCAACAGTGCAGCGCCTGCTTCATCCTCGCGGTCGACGACCACATGAGCTCGATCCTCAACTGGTACGTCGAGGAGGGCACGATCTTCAAGGGCGGCTCAGGGTCCGGGATCAACCTGAGCAGGATCCGCTCGTCCAAGGAGGCCCTGGCGGGCGGCGGCACCGCGAGCGGCCCGGTGAGCTTCATGCGCGGCGCCGACGCGAGCGCCGGCACGATCAAGTCCGGCGGCAAGACGCGGCGCGCCGCCAAGATGGTGATCCTCAACGTCGACCACCCGGACGTCCGCGAGTTCATCTGGTGCAAGGCGGTCGAGGAGCACAAGGCGCGCGCCCTCCGCGACGCCGGGTTCGACATGGACCTCGACGGGCGCGACAGCTATTCGATCCAGTATCAGAACGCGAACAACTCGGTGCGCGTCACCGACGAGTTCATGCAGGCCTTCGAGAACGACGCCGACTGGCGCCTCAAGGCGGTCAAGACCGACGAGACGATCGACACGGTGCGGGCGCGCGAGCTGATGCGTGAGATCGCGCAGGCCGCCTGGGAGTGCGCCGATCCGGGCATGCAGTACGACACCACGATCAACGAGTGGCACACGTGCCCGGCCTCGGGCCGGATCAACGGCTCGAACCCGTGCTCGGAGTACATGCACCTGGACAACTCCGCGTGCAACCTCGCCAGCCTGAACCTGATGACGTTCCTCGACGCCGACGGCAACTTCGACGTCGCGAGCTTCCGGCGCGCGGTCGAGATCATGTTCACCGCGCAGGAGATCCTCGTCGGGGAGTCCGACTACCCGACCCAGAAGATCGGCGACAACGCGCGGGCGTACCGCCAGCTCGGGCTGGGCTACGCGAACCTCGGCGCCCTTCTGATGGCGCGCGGCCTCCCGTACGACTCCGACCAGGGCCGTGCATGGGCGGGGGCGATCACCTCGTTGATGACCGGCTGGGCCTACCGCACGAGCGCACGGATCGCCGAGGTCACCGGCCCGTTCGACGGGTACGCGCCCAACGGCGACGCGATGCTCCGGGTGATGCGCAAGCACCGCGCGGCGGCGGGCGACATCGACCCCGAGCTCGTGCCCGAGGCGATGCTGTCCGCGGCGAAGCAGTCCTGGGACGAGGCCGTCGCGCTGGGCGAGCGTCACGGGTTCCGCAACGCCCAGGCGAGCGTGCTGGCCCCCACGGGCACGATCGGCCTGATGATGGACTGCGACACCACGGGCATCGAGCCCGAGCTCGCGCTCGTCAAGACCAAGAAGCTCGTCGGCGGCGGCACGATGCAGTTCGTCAACCAGACCGTGCCCCGCGCGCTCGCGAAGCTCGGCTACGCCCCCGACCAGATCGAGGACGTCGTCGCCTACATCGCCGAGCACAACTCCGTGGTCGAGGCGCCGCACCTGCGCGAGGAGCACTACCCGGTCTTCGACACGGCGATGGGCGCCCAGCCGATCCACTACATGGGCCACGTGCGGATGATGGCCGCCGCGCAGCCCTTCATCTCCGGCGCGATCTCCAAGACGGTGAACATGCCGGAGACGGTCAGCGTCGAAGAGGTGGAGCAGCTGTTCGTCGAGAGCTGGAAGCTCGGCCTCAAGGCGGTCGCGATCTACCGCGACAACTGCAAGGTCGCCCAGCCGATGTCTGCCGACAAGAAGAAGACGCCCGAGGAGCCCGAGCAGGTGCAGCTCGCCTGGTCGGCCAAGAAGCGGCTCCCGCAGTCCCGGCCGGCGCGCACGACGTCGTTCCGGGTCGGCGACGCCGAAGGCTACGTCACGGCCGGTTCCTACCCCGACGACGGGCTCGGCGAGATCTTCATGAAGGTCTCCAAGCAGGGCTCGACGCTGTCGGGGATCATGGACGCGTTCTCGATCGCGGTCTCGGTCGGGCTGCAGTACGGCGTGCCGCTCGAGGACTACGCCTCGAAGTTCATCAACATGAAGTTCGAGCCGAGCGGGATGACGAACGACCCGGATATCCGGTTCGCGTCGTCGATCGTCGACTACGTGTTCCGGCGGCTGGCGCTCGACCACCTGACGTCCGAGCAGCGCGAGACGCTCGGCATCCGGTCGATCGAGGAGCGCAAGGCCGAGGCCGAGCAGAAGATCGGTGAGCTGGAGGCCGGCACCGCGCAGCCGAGCGAGCCCGCCCCCGCGCAGCCGCAGCGGATCGAGATCCGTGAGGTTCCCGGGGCGAAGATCCTGGACGCGCCGCTGTGTTACCAGTGCGGGTCCAAGATGCAGCCGGCCGGCTCGTGCTACGTCTGTGGCACGTGCGGCTCCACCAGCGGTTGCTCGTAGACTGCCGCCGTTCGAACGACCGACCACAGGCCGGGGGTTCGCCCCCGGCCTGCTGCGTTCCCGGGCGAGGGAGGTGCGAGGGTGGGGGAGAACTCCGCGAAGCTGCTGAGGCTGCATCACGTACAGCTGGCGATGCCGACGGGCGAGGAAGAGGCGGCGGTCCGGTTCTACGGCGCCATCCTCGGGCTCACGCAGGTCGACAAGCCGCCGGAGCTCGCGCCGCGCGGCGGGGTCTGGTTCCGAGACGGCGACCTCGAGGTGCACCTCGGTGTCGAGGAGCCCGAGTTCATGCCGGCGCGCAAAGCCCACCCCGCGTTCCTCGTGCGGAACCTGGAGACGCTCCGCGAGCGGATCGAGACGGCGGGGTACCGGGTGACCGACGACGTGCCGCTCGAAGGGTTCCTGCGGTGTCACGTGCGCGATCCGTTCGGGAACCGGATCGAGCTGGTCGAGCCGGTCTCGCCGTGACCGGCCTGCCGTTCCGCAAGCTCCGGCCCGAGGCGCAGCTCCCGTCGGCGCAGCATCCCGGCGACGCGGGCCTGGACCTCCGCTCGGCGATCGATGTGGTCGTCGAGCCGGGCGAGCGCGTGATGATCCCGACCGGGGTCGCGGTCGCGATCCCCGATGGGCACGCGGGGCTCGTGCTCCCGCGCTCGGGCCTCGCGTCCAAGCACGGGCTCACGATGGCGAACGCGCCCGGATTGATCGACGCCGGCTATCGAGGCGAAGTGATCTGCGCGGCGGTGAACCTCGATCGCGAGGAGCCCGTGAAGATCCTGGTCGGTGATCGGATCGCGCAGCTGGTCGTCGTCGCGCTCCCCGAGGTCGAACCGGGATGGGTCGAAGAGCTCCCCGAGAGTCACCGCGGCGAAGCCGGCTTCGGCTCGACCGGCACGCGTTAGGCGAGGAACGCGGCGAGCGCCGCGGCTTCGCGGTCAACCTCTCGCAGCGTCGCCTTGGGCAGCGGTTCGAAGGGTGAGGTCGTGACGCGGGAACCGTCGACGCGCCAGGTACCTGCGACCTGCCCGTCGACGAGGAAGGTGCCGATCGACTGCGGCATCTTGGTGTTGAAGATCTGCGAGCGGAACCGCTCGGGCAGGATCTGGGTTCGGCGCGCGTGGACGAGCAGCGTCGCGTCCCAGGTCGGAAGGAAGTCGCACCGGCGCCGCCGTGTCCGGCGGTGGGAGCGGGGCGCCCGCGGACGTCGAGGAGCCGCTCGTCATCTTCGGATCCGGAACTCGCGCAGCGGCAGTCGCCGAAGCACATCGTCGAGCGTCGGTCAACGGCAAGCCCGTGAAGGTGGCGATGTCGGCGCGCGCCGCGGGCCCGAACGCGGCGAGGTATCGGCGCACGAGTAGGTCCCGTCCCTGCTCGACGGTCGAGCTCGGCGGACCGACCCACTGTTCCGCGAGGCCGTAGAGATCAGCGCGGCGTTGGTCCCAGGTTCCCGACGGGGGCATGCGGACGAGCTGCGTCCACAGCCCGACGCCGACGAAGTCGCTCGCCGGGAGGCCGAGCGCCTCGAGGATCTCCTTCTTGCGCCGGGGGCCGTCCGCGAGCAACCGGCGGCCACGAGTATCGATCGCGCGGAGGCGTCGCCGTTCATCGCCGCGCTTGGTCGCGCGGAACCACCATTCGCGCAGGGGCTCATCGATCGCCAAGGCGAAGGGCCAGTAGTCGCGGCGCGACACGAGGTGGATCGTGGCGCGCATCAGGGTCGCCTGGATGACCGCTCGACGCTCGAGCGCCTTGGTGAGGTCGTCGCGCTCGAAGCCGGCGAGGCGCGTCCACAGGCCGATGTAGCCACTCGGCGCGTACTGGTCTTGCAGGCCACACATCCGCTCGAGCGCCCTCGGGATCGGGATCTGCGTGCGCTCCAGGAGCATCTGCCGCGCAAGTAGTGCCCGGTTGAGCTCCGGTTGGGTAAGCACACGGGACCCGGGCATCGGCGGGAGTCTATGGGTCGCCGTTGAAGGAGGCTGCGCGCGCTCCTAGTATGGGTGCCCACGCGGACGTGGCTCAGTT
The DNA here is from genome assembly GCA_963799625.1 of uncultured Actinomycetes bacterium. Lineage (GTDB taxonomy): Bacteria > Actinomycetota > UBA4738 > UBA4738 > HRBIN12 > AC-51. The sequence continues at coordinate 198,381 of CAWCXU010000003.1, forward strand.
GGTAGAGCACCACCTTGCCAAGGTGGGGGTCGCGGGTTCGAATCCCGTCGTCCGCTCCAAGATCTACCTGCGGAAACGCTGATGCTGTGCCCTGCCGTTGCGCGATGGGTTGACCGCCCTGCTGGCGTGGACGACAGTGTTCTGAAGTGAACCCAGCGGCCGAGCGTCGGCTCGGTACCTCCCTTCCCCTTCTCGTCGTCTTCACGATGCTCGCGGTCGCACTTCCAACAGTTGTGGCGCAAGCCGTCACGCCGATCGCCTTTGGGAAGAGCTCCCTCGCGGGCGAGTCCTCGGAGTTCCCGACGACCTTGCAGTTCGGACCCGACGGACGCCTCTACGTCGGACAGTTCGATGGCGAGATCAAGGTCTACGACGTCTCGAGGTACGGGGCGAACAGCTACGCCGTCACAGCGACGCAGACGATCACGTCGATCCACGACATCCCGAACCACGACGACGACGGGAGTCTCAACCCCTCGGTCACAGGCCGGCTCGTGACCGGGATCCTCGTGACCGGCACCGCGCAGGATCCCGTGATCTACGTCTCGTCGAGCGATCCGAGGATCGGGGGCGGAACAACTGGCACCGACACGAACCTCGACACGAACTCCGGCATGGTCTCCCGCCTCACCTGGGACGGATCGGATTGGCTCCGACAGGACCTCGTGCGGGGGCTGCCACGGTCGGAAGAGAACCACACCGGCAACGGGATGGCCCTGGACCCGAGCACCAACACGCTCTATCTCGCGCAGGGGGGCAACACGAATAAGGGCGCCCCGTCGTTGAAGTTCGCCCACCTCCCCGAATACGCCCTGTCGGCGGCGATCTTGTCGATCGACCTAGATCAGATCGGTGACACCACCTATGACCTGCCGACGCTCGACGACGAGGATCGGCCCGGCGATCCCGACGCGCACGATCCGTTCGGCGGCGACAACGGGAAGAACCAGGCGACGCTTGTGCCCGGGGGGCCCGTCCAGGTGTACTCGCCGGGGTATCGCAACCCGTACGACGTCCTTCTCACGCAGGCCGGTCGGATGTACACGATCGACAACGGGTCGAACGGCACGTGGGGCGGAGTGCCGATCGGCGAGGGTCCGGCAGGCACGTGCACGAATGCGATCAATCCGGCGGGCGGGGACAACGACCCCGACAACCTCCGTCTCATCGCGGGCCCAGGAGACTACGGGGGACATCCGAACCCAACGCGCGGCAACATCGCGAACACCTTCAACGGCTCGTCCAGCAGCTCGCCTGCGCTCGTGCAGCGGAAGGCTGCTCCGTCGGCTGGAGCCACCACAAGTTCCGTCACGCTCAACGCCGCCCCAACCGAGGGCGACCTCCTGGTCGCACGTGTTGGAACGACCGCGACCGGCCGAACGTTCTCGATGTCCGGCTGGACGCCAGGTCCAAAGAACGATCGCGCCCAGTTCTTCTACAAGATCGTTGGAGCGGGAGAGAGCGCGACGATCACCACGAACCTGTCGGGGAGCGCCACCACGCTTCGTCTGCTTGTGGACGAGTGGTCGCATATCGACACGGTCACGCCCCTCGATGCCTCTGTGAGCACGGCGAAGGGCAGCGCACTGACGTCGTTGTCGACCGGGGTGACGGCGACCACCTCCGTCGCCGACTCGATCGCCCTCACGATGCACATGCTGAACGGCAACGCGGGCGGCGGCGTGACGTTCACCAACGGCTTCCGGACCGATCAGGCATCGGGCCCCGTGATCGCCGGGTCGAAGGTGCTCACGGCCTCGGGAACACAGGAAACGACCGCGTCGTGGACGACCGCCCGGGCTGCAAATGCGATCATCGTCGTGTTCCGAGGTGCCTCGGGTGGAGGAGGTCCGCCCGCACAATCACCGGTGACGATCTCGAACCCCGTGGAATGCGACTACCGCGACCCGGCCATCGCGACTCCCGGGAACCTCGCCACCTTCGTCGGCTCGACGGACGGGCTGACGGAGTACACGACTGACAACTTCGGAGGCGCGATGACGGGCGACCTCCTTGCCGCGGCCTACAGTGCGAACGCGATCTACCGCCTGGAGCTCAGCCCAGATGGCACCTCCGTCACGTCGAACACAACCCTGTTCTCGTCCGTGGGTTCCTCCTCACCGTCCAACCCGATCGACGTGATCGCCTCGACCGCCGACGACCCGTTCCCGGGCACGGTCTGGGTTGCGAACACGAACGGCACGATCCACGTGTTCGAGCCCGACGATTTCGCCGGCGGCGGTGATCCGAACTGCACCCGCGCGGACGACCCCAACCTCGACGAGGACGCCGACGGCTTCGACAACGCGGACGAACTCGACAATGCCACGGACCCGTGTTCGAGCGCCGATGTTCCGCCGGACGCCGACGGCGATCTCACGTCGAACCTGAACGATCCGGACGACGACAACGACGGGATCGCCGACACGGCGGATCCGTTCGCCGTCGACCCTGCGAACGGGTCCTCCACGACACTTCCTGTCCGGTATGGATGGGGCAGCGCCGAGTCCCCGGGCGGGCTCCTCAACCTGGGATTCACGGGGTTGATGACGAACGGCGTCTCGAACTACGAGCATCTCTTCGACGCCGAGCAGATGACGGCGGGCGGCGCCGCGGGCCTTCTCACCGTGGAGAAGGTCCCCGCAGGCGACGCATTCAAGGCGGGCAACGCTCAGCAGTACGGATTCCAGTTCGGGTTCGTGCCGCCCGAGGCCGGGACGTTCACCGCGCATACCCGGATCGTGGACCCGTTCGGTGGCATGACACCGCAGAACAACCAGAGCATGGGGATGTTCATCGGGACGGGCGATCAGGACAACTATGTGAAGATCACGACGGCGGCGCAGGACGGGACCGGCATCTGGGTCGTCAAAGAGGTGGGCGGCGGCGCCACATCCCGGAAGACGACATTAACGATGCCCGGCCCGGACTCCGTCGACCTTTATCTCGCGGTCGACGTCGCAGCCGCGACGGTGCAGCCCAGCTTCTCGGTAACGACCAACGGCGTCAGCGGCCCGCGCCAGAAGGTGGGCGCCCCGATCCCGATCCCACCAGCGTGGATCACGATGCCGGTGGCCGCCGGGATCCTTTCCACCTCTCGCGGCCCCGGCCCCATCTTCGGCGCGACCTGGGACTTCATCGAGGTGACCGGCCCACCCCCCGGCACCTGGGTGACGAAGGCGTCGACCCCCGTCGCTCGGCAAGAGGTCGCCTACACGAACGTGAACGGCCGGCTGTACCTCGCCGGTAGCAGCACCAGGCAGGAGTACTACGATCCGGCAACGGACGACTGGCATACGGTCGCCCCGCTACCGGCCGCTCTCAACAACGTGCAGTCGGTCGCCATCGGGGATGACATCTACTACCTGGGTGGTTTGGTCGGGCTCCTGCAGCCGCAGGACGACTCCGTCAGCATCTACCACACGACGACGAACACGTTCTCCGAGGGCACGCCGATGCCGGCGGGGCGTGCTCGCGGGGCCGGCGGCGCGGCGGTGTACGACGGCAAGATCTACGTCGCGGGCGGATTGCACGACGGGACGTCGGTGCCCTGGTTCGACGTGTACGACCCGGTCGCCGACACCTGGACCCAGCTCCCCGACATGCCTCGAGCGCGTGACCACTTCCACGCAGCCGTCGTGAACGGGACGTTCTACGCGATCGGTGGCCGGCGCAGCTCGTCGACGAACTGCTGTAACGCAACCGTCACAGAGAACGACTCCTTCTCGCTCAGTACGGGTTCGTGGTCGACGAGCAACGCACCGCTGCCGACCCAACGTGCGGCGTCCGCGACGGCGGTGCTAGGCGACGAGATCCTGGTGATCGGCGGCGAGGGCGGCGGCGCGGTCTTCGATGAAGTGGAGGCGTACGACACGACGTCGAACACGTGGCGGGAACTCGCCCCGATACCGACACCTGTCGAGGGTATGCAAGCGGCCGTCTGCAACGGCGGCGTGTACATCGCGGGCGGCGGCACGGCCCAAGGAGGTAACAAGCCCACCACCGCGCACCAGGTGTTCTTCCTGCACGGCCCGACCGCGTGCACCCCGACCGGCGACCCGCCCCCCGGATAACGAGCCTCACGTTGCTAGAGTTGGGGCCATGGCTCAGATCTCCTCGCCACCGGCCTAGGGTCCAACCAGTTGCGGCGCGGCCGCTGGCCGCGGCCGCAGCTTGTCGACCCCTCGTCCGGACAGAGTCCTTCCGGGACCGTTCGGCGTTCGCGTGAGAGGAGATCGTTATGAGTGGTTCGTTCCTCGAACCCGCATTCGCACACCATGTGTGGGCAACCTTGTGCGTGATCGATGCTTGTATCGATCTGAGTGCCGAGGAGCTCCAGACCGACGTTCCCGGCACGCGAGGACCCATCCTCGACACGGTTCGTCACGTCGTCGAGAGCGACGCGTTCGACCTGTTCATCTTGACGGGCGACCGTGCGTACAACGTCGAGACGGAACGGATGTCGCTCACCGAGGTGCGCGGGATGATGGAGCGCACCGGCTCGGGATGGACCGAGCTCATCTCTGGGCCGATCGACCCCGACGTTGTGGTGCGTGAGGTCGACGAGAGCGACGGGTTCCAGCGATGGGCACCCGTTGGGTTCAGGCTCGCGGGAACCCTGGAGCACGGAGCGGACCATCGCAGCCAGATCTGCACAGCGCTCACGACGATCGCCGTGGAGCCTCCGAAGATCAGTGTGAACGACTTCGGGTTGGCCGCAGGCCAGGTCGTGGAGAAGATGCCGGACGCATAGCGCTGGTGACGCTCGAGTTCCGGATGAGGCGGGGAGTGATCGAGGGTGATCTCCCCGCCTCTTCGCGTGTCTCACCAGTTCCGGGTCAAGTCTGCCCCCTCTTCGAGCCGATAACGGGCCCGGAGACCAGTACCGCTCCCCCCGACCCACCGCTCCGGCCTCGCGGCCCGCGGTGCTGGGAGCGGTGCAGGGAAGCACGAGGGGGATGTCTATGCAGCGCACGCGGGTCTGGTACCGCCGTTCCTCCGCCTGGGTCCTGGCCGTGTTGATGCTCCTGAGCGTCGGCGTCGCGGTCGGGTTCATCCATCCGGCACCGTCACAAGCACAAGAGCGCGTGATCATCGTGAACGCGCACAAGGACACGACGGTGTTCAACCGGTTCCCGAACCGGAACTTCGGCCACCGGCCGCGGCTCGTGGTCGGGGCATTCGCCGGGGGCTCCAGGGTCTTCGTCACCTTCCACGTCCCCCGGATCGACCTCGTGGTCGACCGCGCGACGCTCGTGTTGCACACGATCGGGCGCTCCGGGCAGATCAACGTGCGAACGGTCGGATCGGGTTGGCGCGAGCGACGCCTCACCAGCTCGCGGGCCCCGGGTGGCTCGAGCCTCGTGGGGGCGATCCCTCGCACCCCGAGGCGCGGCACGGCCGAACAAGACGTCACACCCCTGATCGACGGCAGCGCGACGACGGTGTCGTTCGTCCTTCGCTCGAGCGGCGATCGCTCGGTCCTTGCGAGCCGCCAGGCCCTCACCGATCACGGTCCGAAGATCAAGATCCACGGCCACGACCGCGTGACGGGCCAGCCGAGCCCGACGCCCACCGGCGATCCGGTGACCCCGAGCCCCACGCAGAGCCCCGACGTGAGCCCGACACAGAGCCCGGACGTGAGCCCCAGCCAGGACCCGAGCCCGAGCCAAGAGCCGAGCCCCGATCCCACCCAAGACCCGCCGAGTCCCGACCCCGGTCCGCCCATCGCCGCGGTCCGTGCGGCCTACGGTCGAGATTCGTCTTCCAGCGGGGTCGACGTGATGCGATCGGTCGGGCTCAACACCGTGACCGCATCCCCCTACCGCTCAACGCTCGATGCGTTGGCCAATCACGGGATGAAGGCGATCGTGTGGCTCGGCGCCTACAACCGCAAGGTCACCCAGCCGTGTGCATTCGAGCACGACGACGCGTGGATCCGAGATCGGGTCGCCTCGGTCGCGGGGAACCCTGCGATCGTCGCCTACCAGATCACCGATGAGCCGGACTCCTCGGTCACCCAGTGCCCCAACGTCGTCGATCAGGTGCGGGCGCGTGCGGCGCTCGTCGCCTCGCTTGACCCGGGCACCCCGACCTACGTCACGATCAGCAAGTCCGGCTATGACTACGCCCGGTGGGCGGGCACGGTGGACATCCTCGGGCTCGTCGATCTACCCGGTGTCGGTCCGCGGCTACAACGAGTCGATGATCCCGACGGCGATCCAGCAGGCCCGGGATGCCGGCGTCAGCCGCTACTGGGCGGTGATGCAGGACTTCGGGACCTCGAACTGGTACACGGTGCCGACGGCCGCCCAGCTTCAGCACCAGTTCGACCAGTGGGCGGCCTCTCCGATGCAGGGCTACGTGATCTACCACTGGAACCTAGGTGACGTGGAGCAGCAGCCCGATCAGATGTCGACCATCTCCGGCGTGAACGGAGCGTGGTGAGCGCTCGAGGCGCGGCCTAGCGCCCAGGGCTACGAGGACGACACGTGGTCGGGGAACTCGATCACGTACTCCCAAGGCACCGTTCCCTCGACCTCTTCCATCCGACTGGTCGAGCGTCTGAGCGCCTGTTCGGAGTGGCCCTCGTCCAACGCGATCTGTCGGGCCCTGTACACGGCATCCTTGCGCGACAGCTCGGGGGTCTCCTTCGGAACGCGGATCACGAGCGGCATCGCGCCGGAGCTTACTCCTCATCGCCTGAGGCCCGTCTCACGTAGACTGTCGACCGTTCACCAACTCGGGAGGGCTCACCCCGAGCTCTTGATCTCCTGGATCGTGTTGCCGCCGTCCACGATGAGCGATTGCCCCGTGATGTAGCTAGCCCGGTCGCTCGCGAGGAAGGCGACGGCCTCCGCGATCTCGTCCGCGGTCCCGGAACGGCCGAGCGGTGTGGCGAGCCCGTGGTCCACCTCGCCTTCGTCCAGGGGCGCGGTGGCGATCCACCCCGGCGCGACGGCGTTGGCGGTGACCCCGAACGGACCGAGCTCCAACGCGATACCTCGCATCAAGCCCTCCATCCCGGCTTTCGCGGTCCCGTAGCCCGTCGAGCCGGGGTTCGTGACGATCGTGCCGGTGACCGACGAGACCATCACGATCCTGCCCCAGCGCCGCTCGACCATGCCGGGCGCCACCGCGCGGGTCACGTTGAACGCGGTCGCGAGGTTCATCGAGATCTCGAGATCCCACGTCGCGTCGTCGATCTCGAGGAAGTCCAGGAACGCGAAGTCGTCGAGGCCGACGTGCATCATCCCGGCGTTGTTGACCAGAACGTCGATCTGCCCGAGGTGGTCGGTGACTGCCGCGGCGAGGTCGTGGACCTGTGCGCGGTCGGTGAGGTCCGCGACGAACCCACGGGCATGATCGGCGCCGAGCTCGTCGGCCCGATCGTGGATCCGCTCGCTCGTGGAGGTGACCGCGACCCGTGCGCCCTCCCTGACGAGCGCCCTGGCGCAAGCGAACCCGATGCCGGTCGGGCTCCCGGAACCCGTGACGAGCGCCGTCTTGCCGGCGAGCTCGTCGATCATCTGCGGGGTGTTCGGTCCTCATGCGGGCTGCATCATGCCAGGCGGCGACGGGTCACGACGGGAGGGTGGCGATACGTCCTTCGGTGCGACGCGAAGCCCAGCCGACGACAGCCGGGTTGAGCGTGATCGAGATCAGCGCGACGGCGACGATCACCTGGAACGCCTCCTCGGGAAGCAGGCCGAGGGTAGTCGCCGTCGTCGCGAGGATGAACGAGAACTCGCCGATCTGCGCGAGGCCCGCCGCGACCGCGAGCCCGGTCGTCATCGGACGCCTGAGCGCGAGACGATGCCGATCGCGGCGGCGGACTTCCCGACACCACGATCGCAGCACCGACGATCCGAGCGGATCGACCAGGATCGCGGCGGGTCGAGGAGCATCCCGACCGACACGAAGAACAGAACAGTGAAGACGTCGGTCAGCGGCGACGACGTGCTCGGCCGCTACGGCGTCTCACCGACGACTCGCTCAGGACGGCGCCGGCCAGGAAGCGCCGAGCGCCAGCGAGACGTCGAACACGGCGGACGCCGCGAACGCGATGCCCAGCGCGACGGCCACGACCGCGAGCGTGAACAGCTCGCGCGAACCGTCGCGCTCGACGAGCGCGAGGAGCCCGGCAGGACGCGCGCGCCGACGACGAGCATGAGCGCCGCGAGCACGGCGGCCTTCAGCGAGCGCGATCGCGACGCTCGGCCGGCGATCGTCTCGCTCCGTCCCCGCGTCGGGGCGAGCACCGGCAGGAGCACCAGCACGAGGACCGTGAAGAGGTCCTCGACGATGAGCCAGCCGACGGCGACGCTGCCCGGCTCGGACGTCGTCATCCGCGATCGGTCGAGCGCGCGGATCAGCACGACCGTGCTCGCGACCGAGACGGCGAGCCCGAGAACCACGGCATGCACGGAGATCCCCAGCCGAACGCGAGGCCGGCGGCGGTGCCGAGGCCGGTCGCGACCACGATCTGCCCGAGGGCGCCGGGCATCGCGATCCGTCGGACGGCCAGAGGTCGCCGACGCTGAAGTGGAGGCCCGACGCCGAACATCAGCAGCGTAACGCCGATCTCGGCGAGCTGGAGGGCGATGTGCGGATCGGCGGTCAGCCCAGGCGTGAAGGGCCCGACCGCGACGCCTGCGAGCAGGTAGCCGACGATCGCAGGCAGGCCGATCCGGCGTGCGATGAACCCGGCGACGAACGCAGCGGAGAGCGCGATTGCTAGGGTGGAGATCAGTGCCGTGCCGTGGACTTCCACGGGTCCTCCTCGGATGAGGGACGGCACTTCATGCTACGGGAGCGAGCCGCTAGGGGTGCTTGTCGCCGCGCTCGTGCTCGACGTCGTCGATCAACCGGCGGAGGGTGAAGTTCTTCGACCGGTCGGCGGGCGGACGGCCGATCCGTGGATCAGACGCCCAATCGCAGACGCCGCAGACGTAGGCGGTCACGTCGCCGGAGATCCCCACCGCTCGGGTGGTCTGGCGGATCTCGTCCGACCCGCATTCCGGGCACGTCGACGGCGCGTCCACGACGCGAGCATAGAACCGAAGGGTTGGGTGTCCGAGCATGTCTGGGCAGCCGGGTAGACTGACCCGCGCCCGGGGAACCCGGGCTTTCCTACGGCGGGGTGGCCGAGTGGTTAGGCAGTGGCCTGCAAAGCCGCGCACACCGGTTCGATTCCGGTCCCCGCCTCTCCCCACCGCTACAGTAAGGCGGAGCACCGGGCGCTTAGCTCAGGGGAGAGCGCTTCCTTGACACGGAAGAGGTCAGAGGTTCAAATCCTCTAGCGCCCACCAGGCAACCTGCAGGTCAGAGAGTTGCGGGTGCTGTCTCATCAAGGATCGAAACGCCTAGGTGGTAACAGCAGCCTCGCTCGTGGGGTTCGGTCAGTGGCAATGAGGTCGATGTTCGTTCGACCGATGATCCGACATCGAAGTCCTCGACCGTCTCTCCGGGTTCCGCGTATGGCGCGATCAAGCGGGCCGCTCCTGGCCCAGTCCTTGAACCTCGACGGGGCGCACAGACGTTCAGAGAGGGACCGCGCGACCCTTGAGCTGCCCCGACTGGCCGATGTCGGGACCCTTTGAGAGGGTGGCCGCATGGATTCCTACGACGGCCCTGTGGTGTTCAGGCAGAACGAGGCGGACATCGAAGTTGGTCGGTGTGCCTATGTCACTCGAGGCGGGGGGATGGAGCAGAAGGAGTGGCAAGGGGAGTTCGAAGACCCCACCCCCGAACACATCCTCGAAGTTGGGGAAGCTCTCCTGATCCTTCCCTCGGGTGAGCAGGGGACGATCATCATCACCGAGTACGCCTACCGACTCACGGGCTCGGGCCGAGGCACCTTTCAGGGGACCGGGCCGGCACCCGCCTAACCTCTGTGGCGGCAACGGATGAGGCCGCCCCTAGGGAGTCAGTCCAAGTTCGGAACGCAGCGAGGCTAGATCTCGTCCCAGGAGATCGATCCGTAAGCCTCGACCAACGCCTCGACTCGGGCGGCTGGGGTACCCAGCTCGACCTCGTCGATCGCCGACACGAGTCCGATGCCTCGGGCGCTTGAGACGAACGCGCCTTCCATCGTGTCGACCTCTGAAAGGTGGATCGGACGACCGCGCATCGGGATGCCGAGATCGGGACCTGCCCGTTCCAGGAGTTGTTTCGTGATGCCGTCCAGCATCGGCGCGTCGGGCCAGACCACGCCGCCTTCGTCGAAGAAACCGATGTTGGCCATGGTCGTCTCGGAGATGCGGCCGTCGCTCGTTGTCAGGAGCGCGTCGTCGAACCCCTCGCGCTGCGCCGCCTCCCGGTAGAGCCCTTGATCGGTGTGCACGTGCTTGATGTGCGGGTCCGGCCGGAGATACGACGTCGAGCGCAGGCGTTGCGGGCTCGCGATCTCCGCCGGCGGTCTTACCGTCACCATGGTGACCGGACCCTCTTCCGCGCGGTGGATGTAGACGCGGACGGAAGCGTCCTGGGTTTCGCCGAGCGCGTGGCGGATCAGCTCACGCACGCGTTCCGGTTCGAAACCCGCGTCGAACGCCTCTCGGTTCGAGGCCTCTAACCGTGCGAGGTGCAGCTCGAGCCCTCGGGTCTTCCCGCCGCGCACCTGCATCGCCGTGAAGTGCCCGTAGGCGGAGGTCGTCGCGAGCAGTTCCTCAGGGCTCGGCTCCGCGCCCTCGATCTCGACACGTTCCATCGAGACCAGGATGCGCCGCGAGGTGGGCTTCGTCGAGAAAGCTACTGCTCGGGGTGGTTTCGCTTGGTGGTGGAGACCGCGTACCCGAGCCACAGGACGATGGGAATCGCCAACAGGACGGTCAGGAAGACCATGTAGACGGCGATCTCGGCGATGTGCTGCAGAACCTGGGGCAACCAGTCCACCAGACCGTTGACGAACTCCTCCATCGACTGCGCGAGCATCGTGCCTCCCCGTCGAACAGAGGCCCATCCTACCGCCGGCTCGGCGTGATCAAAGAGTGCGGGCGACCAGGACGACCCCGACGAGGCACACCCCGACGGCGCTCGCGACCGGCGCCCACGTGGCCACGCGGCGGGAGAACCGTCGGTCCAGCGAGGACCGCGCCTTGATCGTGCCGAAGCCGACCGCGACGAGGACGGTGGCGAGCCCGATCCCGAAGGCGAGCACCAGCGCGAGACCGAACACGACGCGTCCGATCGCGACCGCGGCCAGCAACGCGATCAGCGCCGAGGGGGAGGGGAGGATGCCGCCCGACACGGCGAGGGTCGCGAGGCCGAACTTGCCGGCGGGACGTTCGTGGGTGTGCCCGTGCTCATGGTCGTGCCCATGCTCGTGCGCGCGTGCGTGGCGGGCGCCGCGGAGTCGCGTGATGAGGAGATACAGACCGAGCCCGGCGACCAGTGCGCCCGACGCGATGGTCGTCCATCGGTACGCGACCTCGGGGGTGAACGCCCTGCCGGCGAGCAATACGGTGACCCCCAGCAACACCACCGAAGCCGTGTGCATCACCGACACTGCGGCGCCAACGGCGACCACCTGACGCGGCCGGGCGTCCGATCCGACGAGATAGGCGGCCATCAACGTCTTCCCGTGCCCCGGGCCGAGCGCGTGCAGGCCGCCGATCGCGAACGCCGTGGCGAGAGCGAGCGCCCAGAGCAGGGGCGTGCTTCCTCCCGTCGTGACGAGGCCGGCGAACGCGGTGGTCAACATGTCGCCGAAGCCACGAGTGATCGGCGCCGATGCCGCGGACACCGGTGCGGCCGAGATCGACGTCGGGCCGCCCACCTGGAAGGAGGCCGTTCGTTGGTCGAGCGGCGACTGCAGGAGGTTCGCGGGATACGACGTGAGACGCGCGCTCAGGCTTTGTGCCGGCGCGTCGCTGGCGAGCACCGCGAGCCGGTCGCCGACGACGGTCACCTCGTGCCATCCGATCCTCCCGGCGAAGTTCCCGTCGCGATAGGCGATCTGCTGGCCCTCGCGGAGCTGCGCCTTGCCGTGCATCGGGCACTCGAGGCGCATCGTCGACAGACCGCCGGCGCCTGGAGGGAACGAGACCGTGCCGTCGCCCGCGGGACGGACCGGGAGCGCGCTCCCCGCGACCGCGACGGTGAGCCCGTCCGCGAGCCGCCCGCAGGTCTGGTCGACGTAGGCGGCCGTTTCCGTGGGGTCGAGCGTGCCGTCCCCGTTCACGTCGATCGTCTGGCGCTCCTCGAAGGCGGGGATCTCGGCCATGTCGACGACGTAGTCGACGTCGATCCCGTCGGTGCGGACGATGAGCCCGTCGTAGAGGTTGATCGTGAAGTTCCCCAGGGGATGGGCCTCCGCCGCGCCGCTGCCCGCGAGCAACAGGATGCCCGCCAGCCCGACCACCACCGCCAGGCGGACGAACACCCTGGTCACGCGGGGCCTGGCGGACCCTCTTGGCCTGGACGCCATCGACCGGACCCTCCCTGGTGGACGTGGACGGCTGCGGTTCGCGGCCCAGGAGCGGTCGGATCACTCGAGGTGGTCTTGCCCTGCGGCGGATGGCATCATCCCCCGGGGTCGATCCGAGGGAGGGGGGAGCGCGAACCGTCCTATGTCGTGTTCACATCCGCCCTGGATCGCCGCGTCGCCGCGCGCCCACGAGGCCTCCGCGACCCGGGGGTCGTCGTCGTGAGCGTCCGCGACATGGAGGACGCCCGTGATCGGGAGCTGCTCGGTCGTGTCCGCGAGGGTGACCCGGAGGGCGCCGCGTTCCGCGAGCTGTTCCGCCGGAACGCGGCCGTCGCCAAGTCGGTCGCGCTGCGGGTGACGAGGAGCGACCAGCTGGCCGAGGAGGCCGTGCAGGAAGGGTTCCTGCAGCTGTGGCGGGCACCCGAGCGGTTCGACGAGGCGCGGGCGACCGTGCGCCGGTGGCTGCTGACGATGGTGCACGCGCGGGCGGTGGATCTCGTCCGCCGGGAGCAATCGCAGCGCCGGCGCACCGAAGAGGTTGCGGCCGAGCCGGTGGTGGTCCTGGACCCGGCCGACGACGTGGTCGCCGACATCGCGCGACCCGCGGAGGCGGCGTCGGTCCGCGCGGCGTTGGCGTCGTTGCCCGACGCCCAGCGCCAGGTGATCGAGCTGATGTACTTCGCCGGCGTGTCGCAGACCGGCGTCGCGGAGCGGCTCGGCCTGCCGCTCGGCACGGTGAAGTCGCGGGCGCTGTTGGCGATGCGGAAGCTCCGCACCGCATTGGTGGAGACCGAACGATGAGCGACCACACCGAGATCGAGGAGCTGCTGGCGCTCGAGGCGCTGGGCGGCTTGGAGCCCGAGGACCGGGCTCGCCTCGACGTGCTCCTGGCGGAGCATGGCGCGGATCTTGAGTACGCCGAGCTCCGCAGAGGGTTCGCCGACACGGCCGCGATGCTCGGCACCGGTTTGCGACCCACCGAGGTATCCGCCGGCCTCGAGGACCGCACGGTCGCGGCCGCGCTCGCCGGGGGTCCGGCGACGATCGCGCCGACCCATCGCCGCCGCAACGCCCTCATCGCGATCGCCGCCGCGGTGGTGCTCGTCGCTGTCGGCGCGCTCGGCGGGTATCTCGCGGCGCCGCGCAACGCTCGAAGCAGCCCACCCTGAGCCAACCGGTTCGGGTCGTTCCTTTCGAGCCTAGCGATGGCACCGGTGGCGCGATGACGCTCGCCATCGGGTCGGACGGCACCAACGGCTATGTGCTGGGCTCGGGCCTAGCCGAGCCCCCGGCCGGTCAAGACGTACGAGCTCTGGACGATCAAGGGCGACACCCCGACATCGCTCGGCTGCGTGGTGCCCACGGACGGCCAGGTGGTGGTGCCGGTCAGCGGCGCGTTCACGACCGCAGACGTTGCGGCCGTCACGGTCGAGTCGAGCGCGTGCCCGGCGGCCCCGACCACGTCGCCCGTGATGGTCGCCACGCTCTGAGCAGGCCAACCACCAGGTTTCGGCTTGCGCTCCCTGGGCCATCCGGGCAAGATGCGCGAGGGTTCGGGCTCGCCCGGATCCGACGGCGGCACGGCGCGGGCACGTGCCGCCGTCGCTATCTGGGCCGTTGGTAAGGTGGCTCACTCCCGGGCGCGTAGCTCAGCGGGAGAGCGCTCGCCTCACACGCGAGAGGTCGCTGGTTCGATCCCAGCCGCGCCCACCGGCTGACCTTCGGGAACCTCACTGCCGAGCCCTTGATGCGAAAGGAGCTGCACCATGAGCAAGGTGGTCGCACTCATGTCGATGTCTCTCGACGGGTACGTCGCCGACGCGAACGACGGGGTCGATGAAGTGTTCGACTGGTACTTCTCGGGCGATGTCGAGGTCTCCATGCCGAGCACGACATCGGACATGACGTTCCACGTCTCGCCGGAGAGCGCAGAACACGTGAAGGGCTTGATGGCTGAGGTCGGCGCCTTCCTCACTGGTCGGCGCACGTTCGAGGTGGCCCACGGCTGGGACGGCCAGCACCCGTGGGATGTGCCCGCCTTCGTCATCACCCACCACGTGCCCGACGACCGGCCACGGCCCGGCTCGACGGTCCAGTTCGTCACCGACGGCATCGAAAGCGCTGTTGCGCAAGCGAGATCGGCTGCCGGCCCGAAGTCGGTGGCAGTGCACGGCGCCCAAACGATCCAGGAGTGCCTAGACGCCGGGCTGCTCGACGAGATCCACATCGATCTGGCCGCCGTGTTGCAAGGCGCAGGAGTGCGGTTGTTCGATCACCTCGCGAACACACCGGTCGTCCTCGGGGATCCGGCGGTCGTCACGGGTGTGGGTGTCACGCATCTGCGCTATCCCGTGCACACGTCATAGACCACCAGGGAGTTCTGATCATGCGGAATCTGATCGCGACGGTGTTCAACTACTCGCTCGACGGCCTTCTCGCCGACGAGGGCACCGACTTCTGGGAGTTCTGCTTCAGCCTGCCGGAGAACAGTGAGCCCGACGACCCGGCGCAACTCGACTTCCTGCGGAGCGCGTACGCGCACATCATGGGCCGCACCGCCTACGAGTCCATCTCCAAGTCCATGACCACGGCCACCGACCATCCGTTCTCCGACATCCTGAACGCCGGTCGCAAGGTCGTCTTCTCCCGGACCCTGAAGACGGCCGAGTGGGCCAACACCACCATCGCTGCCGGTGACACGAAAGAAGAGATCGACAAGCTCAGACAGGGTGGCGACGGCCACATCGTGGTCTGGGGCGGCGTCGGCCTCTGGCGGTCGCTCATGCAGCTCGACCTGATCGACGAGCTCCAGGTGAGCATGTTCCCTTACGTTGCGGGCGAGGGAACGCGGCTGTTCGACGGCGTCCCCTCGTCCTACGGGCTCGAGCTGGTCTCCACCACCGCCTCCAGCAACGGGATCGTCGAGCTGCAGTACCGCCGACAGCGCTAACCCGGCGGCCCGGTCCGCGGGCCGACCCTCAACCTGTCGTCGACGCGGCGGGGGCGGCTTCCTGTTCGCGAACCCGGCGGGCGTGCTGGAAGCCGAGCAGAGCGAGGATCAGGAATAGGATGGCGCCGGAGAAGGCGGCGATCGCGGCGTATCCGGCGATCGTGCCCATCGTGGCGAACGCGGAGCCGTAGAGGAGCAAGCCCCGGAGCGTCTCGCCTTGGAACAACGTCGCCTTCTGGCTGGCGAGCTGCTCGCAACTCTTAGACTTCGCGGCCGCCGGGTCCGAGCACTGTGCGAGGTACTCCCCGCTGACCTCGGAATAGGTCTTGCCCCCCGCCGCCTCCTCGAGATGGACGGCGATGAAGTGATCGGCGTACGCCTTAGCTTGCTGCCCCGTCGTCATCTGCTGCCCGGCGTACGGGTCTAGGGCCGCCTTGTCTTCCGCTGGAAGCTGCGCGAGCCCCGTCTCGTCGGTCGGCATCGTGATCTTCTGTGCCGCGAGCTGGTCGTGAACCTCGTTCTCGATGAACACGTTCCCCCAGACGAGCAGGCCGCCCGCCACGAGCAGGACGACCGCCAGGAGCAGTCCGACGAACGAGATGAGTCTGTCCAGCGTGGCGCGCATCACGGATCCCTAACCCCGAACACTAGACGAGGAGCAGGGCCGCCGCCTTGCTCACTGAGCTGGCCACGAGACCTGCACACGAGGGACACCGATCGTTCATGCGGCCGTTGCTAGACTGCCGCGCCTGAGGCCGCGCCGGAGGCTCGCCCACGCGAGTGGCCCTCCGATCGAGCGGTCCGCGTGCTTCGCGGTCGGTCGCAGACCGGCCGATCCCACGAGCTGGAGGGAGCTGCTGTGGCGACGACGACGGCCCAACCCGCCGCCCGCGCGGTCGGGCTCCGCAAGGTGTACGGCACCGGCGACGCCGCGGTCGAGGCGCTCCGCGGGATCTCGATCGACCTCGCCGGCGGCGAATGGACGGTCATCATGGGTCCGTCCGGATCGGGCAAGTCGACCCTCCTGCACCTGCTGGCCGGGTTGGATACCCCGACCGAGGGCAAAGTCTTCATCGGAGACATCGACCTCACCACCTTGTCGGACAAACACCTGACCCAGCTCCGCCGCGACCGGGTCGGATTCGTCTTCCAGGCGTTCAACCTGATCCCGACGCTGACTGCGGGGGAGAACATCACGCTGCCGCTCGATATCGCCGGCAAGGACGTCGACAAGAGCTGGTTCGACACGGTCGTCGGCACGGTGGGCCTGACCGATCGGCTGCACCACCGCCCGGCGGAGCTGTCCGGCGGCCAGCAGCAGCGGGTCGCCGGGGCGCGGGCGCTCGTGTCGCGGCCCGAGATCATCTTCGCCGATGAGCCGACGGGGAACCTCGACTCCAAGAGCGGTGCCGAGCTGCTCGACTTCCTGCGGAGCGCGGTCGACGAGCACGGGCAGACGATCGTGATGGTCACGCATGACGCGCATGCAGCCGCGCACGCCGACCGGGTCGTCTTCCTCGCGGACGGCAACGTCGTACAGGAGATGCGCTCGCCGACCGCTGACGCGATCCTCGACGAGATCAAGTCGCTGGAGGGCTAGTGCTCCGCGCGACGCTGAAGAGCCTGTTCGCACGCAAGCTCCGCCTGATCTTGACGGCGCTCGCGGTGGTGCTGGGCGTCGGGATGACGGCCGGCTCGTTCATCCTGACCGACACCGCGCTGAAGAGCTTCGACAACCTGTTCGGGGACGTCTACAAGGGGACCGACGTCGTCGTGCAGGGCACGACGGCGTTCGAGTCGAGCGGGCAGAACAACACGGGCGGCGGCAGCGAGCGCCAGCCGATCCCCGCGAGCGTGTTGCCGAAGGTCGAGGCGGTCGACGGCGTGGCCGCCGCGGACGGATCGATCGGCGGGACCGCGTGGATCGTCGACCCCGCCACGAACAAGGTGATCCAGAACGGCGGGGCGCCACCGATCGGCGGTTCCTGGGACGCCGCCATCACGACCCTGCAGATCGATCCCGGCGGCGCGCCTCCCGTAGGGCCCGATCAAGTGGTGATCGATGCCGCGACGGCTGCGGACCACGGGATCGCGGTCGGGCAGCAGATCAAGGTCGTCACCACGAAGGGGCCCGGCGAGTTCACGGTCTCGGGCGTCGCGCACTTCGGATCGTCGAACAGCCTCCTCGGGGCGACGCTCGCCCTGTTCGATCTGCCTACCGCGCAGAAGCTCTTCGATCGCGAGGGCGAGTTCGACACGATCTACGTGAAGGGCGACGGGAGCGTCGATCCCGGCCAGCTCGCGGGCAGGGTCGCGTCGGTCCTGCCGAAGGGGTACGAGTCGATCACCGCTGCGACGGCCGCGAGCCAGCAGCAGGACCAGGTGTCGACGGGCCTTGGGTTCCTGCGGACGTTCTTCCTGATCTTCGGGTTCGTCGCGCTGTTCGTGGGCGCGTTCATCATCTTCAACATGTTCAACATCGTGGTGTCGCAGCGCACCCGGGAGCTGGCGCTGTTCCGCGCGCTCGGGGCGAGCCGCCGTCAGGTGCGTACCTCGGTGCTGCTTGAATCGCTCGCGGTCGGCCTGATCGGCTCGATCCTCGGCATCGGCCTCGGCGTGCTGTTGGCGTTCGCCCTCAAGGCCCTGCTCGGCGCCCTCGGCCTCAAGCTTCCACCGACCGCGCTCGCGATCGAGACGCGGACGATCGTGGTGTCGCTGATCGTGGGCATCGGGGTCACCGTCGTTGCCGCGTGGGCGCCCTCGCGTCGCGCGTCGCGCGTCGCCCCGATCGAGGCGCTCCGCGAGAGCTCGACGCCGAGCTCGTCGATCCGCCGGCGCGTGATCGTCGGAGGGATCGTGCTCGCGCTCGGCATCGCAGCGATCTCGGCCGCCCTGTTCGGGGGCGCCTCGAACCCCGGCGCGCTGGTGGGGCTCGGGGCCGCGCTCACGTTCCTCGGCGTCGCGACGCTCTCACCGCTGTTCGCGCGCGGCCTCGCCGCCGTGATCGGCCGGCCGTTCCGCCGGACGGCGACGGGCAGGTTGGGCGACGAGAACGCCAAGCGCAGCCCGCGGCGGACCGCATCGACGGCCTCGGCCCTGATGATCGGTCTGGGGCTGGTCGCGTTCGTCTCGGTGTTCGCGGCATCGCTGAAGGCATCGGCGGTGAAGACGCTCGACGAGGTCCTGCGCGCCGACCTGACGCTCTCGTCGAACCAGTTCAACCCGTTCTCGACGCATCTCGCCGAGCAGCTCCGGCACGATCCGAACTTCTCGGTCGTGTCCGCGCTCCGTCAGACCGAGGCGCACGTCGGGCCGTCGGACTCGGACACCTTCCCGATCGCGATCGACCCGGCGACGTTCGCGCAGGTCGCCGATATCACGATGACCTCGGGATCGCTCGCGGACCTGTCGCAGCCCGGCGCCGTGCTCGTGTCACGCACCGAGGCCGACGGCAAGGGGCTGTCGGTGGGGAGTCCCGTCGATATGACGTTCAGCGCGACCGGGCAGCAGCAGCTGCACGTCGTCGGCATCTTCGAGAACAACGCGATCTTGAACGACTACGTGATCTCGCTCACCACCTACAACGCGAACGTCGAGCAGCCGCTGGACCAGAACGTGTTCCTGAAGGTCGCCCCCGGCGTGTCGATCGCCGACGCCGAGACGCAGCTCGACGCGATGCTCCAGAAGGACTACCCGAACGTGCAGGCGAACGACCAGGCGGCGTCGAAGCAGCAGTTCCTCGATTCGATCAACCAGCTGCTGGCGTTCGTGTTCGTGCTGCTGTTCCTGTCGATCATCATCTCGGGGTTCGGCATCCTGGCTACGCTGTGGCTGTCCGTGTTCGAGCGGGTGCGGGAGCTCGGGCTGCTGCGCGCGGTGGGCATGGCCCGGGTCCAGGTCAAACGGATGGTGCGGATCGAGGCGGTGATCGTCGCCGTGTTGGGGGCGATCCTCGGGATCGTGATCGGGATCGTGTTCGCGTGGGCGCTGCAGCGGTCGCTGTCGGACCTCGGCATCACCGAACTCTCGCTTCCGGTCGGACAGCTCATCGTGCTGATGATCCTCGCGGCGCTGATCGGAGTGGTTGCGGCGATCTTGCCGGCGCGGCGCGCCGCCAAGCTCAACGTCCTCGAAGCGATCAGCTACGAGTAACGGCCGGGAGCCGCGAACCCGTCGGCTATCCTGCACCGCATGCCGGACCTGCGCCTGCCCGACGGCACCACGGTGAACCTCCCTGAGGGGGAGCCGGTCGGCAGCGCGCTTCCGCCGGGCGCGATCGCCGCGCGGGTCGACGGCGTGCTCCGCGACCTCTCGTTCGTCCCCGATCGGTGACGTCGCGGTCGAGCCGATCGACGTGCGGACCGACGACGGGCTCCATGTCCTCAGGCACTCGACCGCGCACGTCCTCGCGCAGGCGGTCTCCCGGCTGTGGCCGGGCACCAAGCTCGGCATCGGCCCCACGATCGCCGACGGCTTCTACTACGACCTCGCGATCCCGGCGCACGTCTCGGTCGACGACCTGCCCAAGGTGGAGGAGACGATGCGGGCGATCGTCGCCGAGGACCAGCCGTTCGTCCGCGAGGACGTCTCGACCGAGGAGGCGCTCCGCCGCCTGACCGAGCAGCCGTTCAAGCGCGAGATCGTCGAGGGCCTCGGCACCGACGAGGCGGCCGGCGACATCGACGCCGCCGCCCAGACCGCGAGCTTCTACCGCAACGACGGCTGGGAGGACCTCTGTCTCGGTCCGCACGTGCCCTCGACGGGGCGGCTCGGCGCCTTCAAGCTCACGGCCGTCAGCGGCGCCTACTGGCGCGGGGACGAGCACAACCCGCAGCTGACCCGGATCTACGGCACCGCCTGGGCGACCGACGCCGACCTCGAGGCGTACCTCGTGAAGGTCGAGGAGGCCGAGAAGCGGGACCACCGCAAGCTCGGCACCGACCTCGACCTGTTCTCGTTCCCCGAGGAGATCGGTTCGGGCCTCGCGGTGTTCCATCCGCGCGGCGGCCTGATCCGGATGATCATGGAGGACTACTCGCGGCGGCGCCACGTCGAGGACGACTACCTGTTCGTCAACTCGCCGCACATCTCGAAGCGCGAGCTGTTCGACGTGAGCGGGCACCTCGACTGGTACGCCGACGGCATGTTCCCGCCGATGGAGCTCGATGGCGGCACCGAGTACTACCTCAAGCCGATGAACTGTCCGTACCACATCCTGATCTACCGCTCGCGCACGAGGTCCTACCGCGAGCTGCCGATGCGGCTGTTCGAGTTCGGCTCCGTCTACCGGTACGAGAAGTCCGGGGTCGTGCACGGCCTCACGCGCGTGCGGGGGATGACGCAGGACGATGCCCACATCTTCACGACGCGCGAACAGATGGGGGAGGAGCTCCAGTCCCTGCTCGCCTTCACCCTGTCGCTCTTGCGCGACTACGGGCTCGACGACTTCTACCTCGAGCTGTCGACCAAGCCCGAGGAGAAGTCGGTCGGGGCAGACGAAGACTGGGAAGAGGCGACCGAGGCGTTGCGTCAGGCGGCCCTCGCGATGAACCTCGAGGTCGTGATGGATCCCGGTGGCGGAGCCTTCTATGGGCCGAAGATCAGCGTGCAAGCGCGCGACGCGATCGGGCGTACCTGGCAGATGTCGACGATCCAGCTCGACTTCCAGCTGCCGCAGCGGTTCGACCTGCATTACGCGGGGGCCGACGGCAAGCGTCACCAGCCGGTGATGATCCATCGGGCGCTGTTCGGGTCGGTCGAGCGCTTCTTCGCCGTGCTGACCGAGCACTACGCGGGCGCCTTCCCCCTGTGGCTGGCCCCCGAGCAGCTGCTGTTGCTGCCGGTCGCCGACCGGAACGCCGAGGCGGCCCGCGAGCTCGCTGCCCAGGCCCGCGCTGCCGGGCTCCGTGTCGCGGTCGACGACTCGAAGCAGTCCGTCGGCAAGAAGATCCGCGCCGCCCAGCTCCTGAAGGCGCCGTACGTCGTCGTGCTCGGCGACCGCGACCTGGAGGCCGGCACGTTCACGGTGCGGAACCGGAAGGGCGAGGAGATCACCGGCCTCGCGTTCGATGCGATCGTCCGTGCGCTCGTGGAGGAATCCGAAGCTCGGGCGCTCGACCAGTCGCTCGTGGCGGGCTGACCCGTGGACCGCCTCTGGAGCCCGTGGCGCATGGAGTACATCCAGGCCAACAAGGAAGAGCCGGCGGACCGTGACTGCGTGTTCTGCGCGCTGCTTGACGCCACCTCTGACGAGGAACGGATCCTCGCGCGCGACGAGCACGCGTTCGTCACGTTGGCGAAGTTCCCCTATAACCCCGGACATCTACTGGTGCTCCCGACGCGACACGTCGGCGAGTTCCAGGAGCTGACGGCGGCCGAGAACGCGTCGGTCGCGGCGTCCCTGCAGCGATGCGTGCGCGTTTTGCGCGAGGCATCGGAGCCGCACGGGTTCAACATCGGGCTCAACCTCGGTCACGTCGCGGGTGCCGGCATCCCGGAGCACCTGCACTGGCACGTGGTTCCGCGATGGGGCGGCGACACGAACTTCATGCCGGTGGTCGGGCAGACGCGAGTCTTGCCGGAGCTCGTCGCCGACAGCTACCGGAAGCTGCAGCCCTTCTTCGCATGATCGGGACGCTCGCCCTCGACGACGGTGGTTCGCTCCACTTCGAGGATGTCGGCGACGGCCCCGCGGTGGTGCTGTTGCACCCCGGTCTGTGGGACATGCGCACATGGGAACCGCAGATCGCGCCCTTGCTCGAGGCCGGTTTCCGCGTGTTGCGGTTCGACCAGCGCGGCTACGGGAAGTCGTCCTGGCCCGACTCGCGGTACTCGAGCGTCGAGGACGCGATCGCGCTGATCGACGAGCGTGGCGTCGAGACCGCGGCATTCGTAGGCTGTTCGATGGGCGGTGCGGTCGCGTTGCAGACCGTGATCGAGCATCCCGACCGGGCCTGGGCGTTGGTGCCGGTCGCGTCCGGATGTCCGGGATTCCCGTGGGACGAGGAGCTCGAGGCGACGCTGTTCGCGCCGATCGAGGCGGCGATGGAGGCCGGTGACCTCGTGCGCGCGACCGACGAAGCCATGAAGGTGTGGGCAGCGCTGGGCACCGACGATCCGGCCGGCGCGCGGATCAAGGAGATCGCGCTCGACAACACCCAGAACTTCGAGATCGACGAGGAGCTCGATGTTTGGGAGAAGTTCCCGACCTACGAGCACCTGGAGGAGATCGACGTCCCCACCCTCGTCATCGTGGGCGATACCGACGTCCGCACGATCGAAGAGGTGGCCGACCTGCTCGCCACGCGGATCCCCGGGGCGCGGAAGGTGCTGATCGAGCGGGCCGACCACGTCGTGAACCTGCGGCAGCCCGAAGCGTTCGACGCCGCGGTCGTGCCGTTCCTGACCGAGGCACGGCCCTAGTGGGCCGAGCGCTCATCGGAGCAGGCGCGCTGCTCGGATTCATCGGGGTTGCCGCGGGCGCGTTCGGTGCGCACGCGATCCGCGAACGCGTTTCGGTGGAACGGCTCGACAACTGGAAGACCGCCGCCGACTACCAGCTGTGGCACGCGCTCGCGACGATCGCGGCCGGGCTCATCGCGGTGCGGTGGGCAAGCGGTTCCGCCGCAGCCGCCGGGTGGTGCTTCGTTGCCGGCGTCGTCGTCTTCAGCGGCAGCCTCTACGGCTTGGCCCTGACAGACCGTCGCAAGCTCGGCGCCATCACGCCGATCGGGGGCGTCCTGTTCCTGGTTGGTTGGGCGCTCCTGGTCGTCGCCGCGATCCGCGGCTGAACGAGGTCAGGCATCGATCCACAGACAGCGGTACCTCATCGACGGTTCGGTGTGATCGCGTTCGGTGCTACCCGTGATGGCGAGACCCGAGTCGCGGAGCATCTGCTCGGTTGCATGTTCGCCCGCCTGTTCGTTGAACACCCCGACGATCAGTCGGTCGCACCACGAGAGCAGGTGCTCGACCAGTGCCCGCCGGCGATCGGGAGGCGCGTACTCAAGGCCGGTCCTGATATAGGTGAACCGCCGCGGTGGCTGCCACGTCCGGGCGTTCCCGACCCAGATCCGATCGGCCCACCGTGGCAGTCGCTCACGCGCCAACGCGACGAGCTCCGGCGAGAGGTCGAGGCCGTACGGCTCAACGTTGTACGTCGTCCATCCCGGGAGCGACTCCATCAGGTAGCCGTTCGCGCAGCCGACGTCGAGGAACGTGCCGTCGCGGTCGATCGCGTCGGCGATCAAGCTCCGCGATCGCTTCCAATCCTCGGCATCACCGGTCTTGCCGGAGCCGCCCCATGGCGTCTCGGCGGCCAGGTATGCGGGCACCACAAGATCCGCCATCGCTCGATGCCAGCCGTCCTCGTCGATCTCGCCGCGTTCGAGCTGCGCGTCGATCGCCGCGACCTCCCGCCACGCCCGCTCTTTGAAGGGCGCGTAGGGATCGTCGTCCATCGCTACTTCTTCTGGGCTTCCTCGCGCGACCGCTGGTACTCCTGGATCACCTTCGAGGCGAGGTTCTGGGGCATCTCCTCGTAGTGATCGAACGTCATCGTGAACGCGCCCCGGCCGCCGGTCATCGAGCGCAGGTCGATCACGTAGCGCGCCACCTCGCTCTGGGGCACGAGCGCCCGGATCCGCTGCTTGCCACCGCCGATCTGATCCATGCCCTGGATCTTGCCGCGCTTGCCGTTGAGGTCGCCCATGATGTCGCCGGTGAAGCTGTCTGGCACGACGACCTCGAGCGACACCACCGGCTCGAGCAGCGCCACGCCGGCCACTTCGACCGCTTCTTTCAGGGCGAGCGACCCCGCGATCTGGAACGCCATGTCGGAGGAGTCCACCGTGTGGAACTTGCCGTCGACCAGCGTGACGTGCAGGTCAACCATCGGGTTCCCGCTGATCACACCGTCGGCCATCGTCTTGACGATGCCCTTCTCGACCGACGGGATGAATTGCTGCGGGATCGCCCCGCCCACGATCTTGGACTCGAAGACGAACCCTTCGCCGTGCGGGGTGGGGGAGAGCTCGATGTCGCAGATCGCGTACTGGCCGTGGCCCCCGGACTGCTTCACGTGGCGTCCGTGTCCCTTCGCCGACGCCCTGACCGTCTCGCGATACGCGATCTTCGCCGGCTGGTGCACGACGTCGACCCCGAACTTCTCCTTGAGCCGATGCATCTGGACGCCGAGGTGCGCCTCGCCCATCCCGAAGATCACGGTCTCGTGGGTCTCCTCGATGCGCTCGACACGGAACGAAGGATCCTCTTCTCGCAAGCGCGCGAGGCCGGTCGAGAGCTTGTCCTCCTCGCCCTTGGACGCCGGCGCGATCGCATAGGCGAGCAGCGGCTCGGGCAGGCTGACGCTCGGCAGCGTCACCGGGTGATCCTTCGTCGACCACGTGTCGCCGGTGTGTGCGTGCTGCAGCTTCGCAACCGCGCCGATGTCGCCCGCGCCGACCGACGGGACGGTCTCGTGCTCCTTGCCGCGGAGCGTGAACAGCTGGCCGATCCGTTCCTCGGTGCCGGCGGTCGCGTCGAACACGCTCGAGTCGGGCCGCACCTGCCCGGAGAACACCCGGAACATCGTGATGTGGCCGACGAACGGGTCGGACACGGTCTTGAACACGAAGGTGCAAAGGGGACCGTTCGCGTCGGGCTCACGCGTCTCCTCCGCGTCGCCCTTCCCGACCACCGTGATCGGACCGCGGTCCGTCGGTGAGGGGAACTCCTCCACGATGAAGTCGAGCAGGCGGTCGATGCCGATCGCCTTGATGGCCGACCCGCAGATCACCGGCGCGAGCCGCGCACGCGCGAACCCGTCCTTCGCGCCCGACACGATGTGCTCCTCGGGGAGCGTGCCGCTGTCGAGATATTCCTCGATGAGCGCGTCGTCGGACTCCGCGACGGCCTCGATCAGCTTCTCGCGCGCGGGGTCGGCCATCGCGTGCAGGTCATCGGGCCACTCCGACTCCTCGGCCTTGGGGCCGCTCGGGTAGAGGTCGGCCTTCTCGTGCAGGAGGTCGGCGATCCCCGAGAAATCGTGCTCGATGCCGATCGGCAGCTCGAACGGCGCGACCTGGTTGCCGAAGCTCGACACGAGTTGGGCGAGCGTGCCCTCGAAGTCCGCGCGCTCGCGGTCTAGCTTGTTCACGAAGATCGCGCGCGGCAGGCCCTCGTCGACCGCGAGCTCCCATGCGTATTCGGTCTGGACCTCGACCCCGTCGACCGCCGACACGACGACGATCACTGCGTCGGCGGCGCGGATCGCGTTGCGGAGGTCGCCCACGAAGTCGGCGGTCCCCGGGGCGTCGAGCACGTTGATCTTGGTGTCGCGCCACTCGACCGGGGCCATCGCGAGCGAGACGGAGATGCCGCGCCGCTGCTCGTCGGGATCGTGGTCGGAGACCGTGTTCCCTTCCTCGACGACGCCCATCCGGGTGATCGACCCGGCGGTGAACAACATCGCTTCCAGCAGTGAGGTCTTGCCCGCTCCCGCGTGACCGACCAACAAGACGTTGCGGATCTCGTTCGCGCCGTAGGCTTTCAACGCGGCTCCTTCGTCCGATGGGTGCGACAACAGGTTCGGGGATACTACCCAGTCAGTTGCTACCCTCGCGCACACGCCATGGTCCGCTTCCAGCGCCAACCACCCGGCACCGCGCTCACCCGCACCAGCTCCCTGATCGGCATGGGCTGCGCCGTCGCCGCCGGGATCTTGATCGTCGATGACCGGCCGGTGCAAGCGGGCCTGTTCTCGGCGGTGAGCGGCGGCCTGCTCCTATTGGGGGGGCACCGCGCGAACCACGGGGCGGGTGGGCCGGTGGACCGCATGCTCACGGAGCTCTTCGACCGGGCCTGGGACGCATGCATCCTGGCGCCGATCGTCTGGGTGGCCTTCGATGACCGCCCGGAGGTCGCCCTCGGCGCCCTGGTCGCCCTGTGCGCGAGCTACCTCTCGTCCTACGTTCGGGCGCGCGGGGCGGCGCTCGGGTACTCCCTCGAGGAGAGCCACGTCACCCGCGGCGTCCGCTATGGGGCCGTATCGGCGGGCCTGCTGTTCGGCTGGCTCCCGGTGATGGTGTGGGTCGCCGCCGGCGTGTCTGGGCTCGCCGCCGCCGTGCGGACCGGGCAGGTCGCCCGCGAGGCCAGGGCGTGAAGACCGACGCGCCGGCCGAGCCGGTCGAGGAACCGACGGAAACCGGACGCGAACGCATCGCCTACGTCACGTACGCGACCGCGTCGTGGATCGCGAAGCGGCTGCCGACGCGGGTGGGTCGCGCGATCTTCCAGGCTGCGGGGTCGATCGTCTATCGGTTCGCATCGGGACTGCGCGCGACGGTCGCGAGGAACCAGGCGCGCGTGCTCGGCCGGCCGGTGGACGATCCGTTCGTGCGGGCGAACACGCGCGAGGCGTTCCGCCGCTACGCCCGCTATTGGTTCGACTCGTTCGCGATCGAGGAGTGGAACGCCGCCGACGTGCTCGACGCCTTCTCGTGGGACGGCGACGAGCACCTGTTGCGGTTCCAGGAAGAGGGGAACGGGATCATCGCGGTGCTGCCGCACCTCGGGAACTGGGACGCGAGCGCGCGGGCGATGGCCGATAGGGGCCTGCGGATGGTGGCGGTGGCCGAGCACCTCCGGCCCGAACGGTTGTTCCAGCTGTTCGTGCGGCAGCGGGAGCGCTACGGGATCGAGGTGGTCGCGCTCGACGGGCACGGTGGCGTCGGGAAGGCGCTGACGAGCGCGCTCGCCGACGGCAAGCTGATCGGGTTGCTCGCCGACCGGGATCTCACCGGCCGAGGCATCGAGGTGGAGATGTTCGGCGCGCGGCGCCGCCTGCCGGCCGGCCCTGCGTTGCTCGCGATGTCGACGGGCGCCCCCGTCGTGGTCGTCGGCACCTATCAGACGCCGGACGGCTGGCGGGGGGTCGCCTGGCCGCTGGCGATGCCGGAGCCCACCGGCGACCGTCGCGCGGACGCAACGGCGATCACGCGGGTGATCGCGCACGCGTTCGAACGCTTGATCTCCGCGTCGCCGGCCGACTGGCACGTCTTCGAGCCCGCGTGGCCGGAAGACGCCAGCTGATGCGCGTCGCGCTCGCGTGCCCCTATGCCTGGGAGGATCCGGGCGGCGTCCAGGTGCACATCCGCGAGCTCGCGGAGCGTCTGCGCGAGCGCGGGCATGAGGTGGTCGTGCTCGCACCCACCCGCGAGCCGCCCCTGCAGTCCTGGGTGATCCCCGTCGGGACGCCGGTCGACATCCGCTACAACGAATCCAACGCGCCGATCGACCCCCGACCGTGGTCACGACGGATGGTCCGCCGCGAACTCGCGACGTTCGGGCCCGACGTGGTCCACGCGCACCAGCCGATGGCGCCGTCGACGGGGTTGTGGGCGACGCTCGAGGCGCGCGCGCCCGTGGTGGGCACCTTCCATTCGGGCGCCACGCGCGCGCGCCTGTACGACCTCGCCGCGCCGCTGCTCCGCCGCGCGGCAGCCCATCTGACGGTGCGGATCGCGGTTTCCGAGCGCGCCGCGGACTTCGAGCGCGCGCGGATCGGCGGGGAGTTCCGGATCATCCCCAACGGGGTCGACGTCGCGCGGTTCGCCGACGCCGCGCCGGCCGACCTCGGCCCGGGCCGCAAGCTGTTGTTCGTCGGCAGGCTCGACGAGCGCAAGGGGTTCCCCATCGCGATCGGGGCGTTCGAGCGGCTGGCCGCCGACCGGCCCGACGTGCGCCTGATCGTGGTGGGCGATGGGCCGCAACGCAACGCGGTCGACCAACTGCCGACGATGCTCCGGGCGCGCGTGACGATGCTCGGCGCCGTGCCCAACGAGGAGCTCCCGCCGATCCACGCGGCGTGCGATCTGTACCTCGGTCCGTCGACCGGTGGGGAGTCGTTCGGGATCGTGCTCGTCGAGGCGATGGCGGCCGGGCTGCCGGTCGTGGCCAGCGACACCCCGGGCTACGACGAGGTCGTCACCGACGAGGGCCTGGGTCTGCTCGTCCCGCCCCGCGACCCGGCCGCGCTCGCCGCCGCGGCCGCGCGCGTCCTGGACGATGCCGAGCTCGCCGGGCGCCTCCACGCCGCGGGGCCCGTGCGGGCGCGCGACTTCGACTGGTCGGTGACCGTCGGGGCGATCGAGGATGCCTACCGCGACGCCCTGGAGATGGGTTCGTCGCCGCTACGATAGGACCATGAGCCTCGCGGGCTGGATCGTGATCGCCGTCGTCGCTCTGCTCGTCCTGTGGACGATCTGGGCGTTCAACCGCCTCGTGAAGTACCGGAACCGCACCGACGAGGGTTGGGCCCAGATCGACGTGCAGCTCCGGCGCCGGTACGACCTGATCCCCAACCTGGTCCAGACCGTCGAGGGGTACGCCGCCCACGAGCGCGAGACCTTCGAGGAGGTCACCAAGGCGCGGAGCCGCGCCGAGAGCGCCCAGGGCGTCGCCGGTCAGGCCGACGCGGAGAACGCCGTGAGCTCCGGGCTCCGCCAGCTGCTCGCCGTCGCCGAGAACTACCCCGATCTGAAGGCCAACGCGAACTTCCTGGCGCTGCAGGAGGAGCTCACCGGCACCGAGTCGAAGATCGCCTACGCGCGGCAGTACTACAACGACCAGGTCCGGCTCCTGAACACGGCGATCCAGTCGTTCCCGTCGAGCATCCTGGCCAAGACGTTCCACTACGCTCCGCGCGAGTTCTTCGACATCCAAGACGATGTCCGCGCCCCGGTGCAGGTCGACTTCGAAGGGCAGTAGCGCCGGTGCACGAACAGATCGCGGCGAACAAACGCAAGACGGTCCTGCTCATCGTGCTGGCCGTCGTGTTCACCGGCCTGATCGGCTACCTGATCGGCTACCTGTTCTTCTACGGGGGCACCACGGGGCTGATCATCGCGGTCGTCCTGGCGCTGGCCCTGTCGCTCGGGTCCTACTTCTTCGGCGACAAGGTGGTCCTCAGGTCGACCGGGGCCAAGCAAGTCACGCCCGAGCAGGAGCCGCGGCTGCACAACGTCGTGGAAGGCATCGCGATCGCGGCGGGTGTCCCCAAGCCGGACGTGTACGTCGTGCCCGAGATGGCACCGAACGCGTTCGCGACCGGGCGCGACCCGGACCACTCCTCGATCGCGGTCACGCAGGGGCTGCTCGACATGATGGACCGGGTCGAGCTCGAGGGCGTGATCGGTCACGAGATGTCGCACGTGCTCGACCGCGACATCTTGATCGGCACGATCGTCGCGACGGTGGTCGGCGCCGCGATCTTGCTGTCCGAGATCGCCACCCGCTCCTGGTTCTGGGGCGGCGGCCGCCGGAGCAACAACAGTGGCGGCGGCGACGCGGGGATCCTCTCGCTGGTGCTGTTCGCGGTCGGCATCGTCCTGCTGATCCTCGCGCCGCTCGCCGGGCAG
Organism: uncultured Actinomycetes bacterium; assembly: GCA_963799625.1. Classification (GTDB taxonomy): domain Bacteria; phylum Actinomycetota; class UBA4738; order UBA4738; family HRBIN12; genus AC-51. The sequence goes on from CAWCXU010000003.1 coordinate 228,178, forward strand.
TTGATCAAGCTGTCCGTCAGTCGCAACCGCGAGTACCTCGCCGACGCGCAGGGCGTGTTGCTGACCCGGTACCCACCGGGGCTGATCTCCGCTCTGCAGAAGATCTCCACCGCGCCGCACGCGATGCGCGCCGCGAACAACGCGACCGCGCACCTGTGGCTCGACCAACCCTCTCGCGTGCCCGGCCAGGACACGAGCACGATGGAGCGCCTGTTCTCGACGCACCCGCCGATCCAGGAGCGGATCAAGCGACTCCAGGAGATGTAGCAGGCGCACTGCCCCGCAGGTCGCGGCGGTAGACTTGCGGTTCGTTTCCCACGCTCGATAGGGGGTCCAACCGATGCAGCGCGAGACCGGAACCTTCACCGTGAAATCCGGCCTGGCCGAGATGCTCAAGGGCGGCGTCATCATGGACGTCACCACGGCCGAGCAGGCAAAGATCGCCGAGGACGCAGGCGCCTGTTCCGTGATGGCCCTGGAGCGCGTGCCCGCCGACATCCGCAAGGAAGGCGGCGTCGCGCGGATGGCCGACCCCACCAAGATCGAGGAGATCAAGGCGGCCGTGACGATCCCCGTGATGGCCAAGGCCCGGATCGGGCACTTCGTCGAGGCCCAGGTGTTGCAGTCGCTCGGCGTCGACTACATCGACGAGTCCGAGGTGCTCACCCCGGCCGACGAGGAGTTCCACATCGACAAGTGGGCCTTCACGGTGCCGTTCGTGTGCGGGTGCCGCAACCTCGGTGAGGCGCTGCGCCGGATCGCCGAAGGCGCGGCGATGATCCGGACGAAGGGCGAGGCCGGCACCGGCAACGTGGTCGAGGCCGTGCGCCACGAGCGCGCGCTGCTCGCCGGGATCGCGGAGTGCACGCAGCTGCGCCCCGAGCAGTACGTGACGAAGGCCAAGGACCTGGGCGCGCCGGTGGAGCTCGTCCGGATGGTCGCCGAGCAGGGCCGGCTGCCGGTCGTGAACTTCTCGGCGGGCGGCATCGCGACGCCCTCCGACGCGGCGCTGATGATGCAGCTCGGCGTCGACGGCGTGTTCGTGGGCTCGGGCATCTTCAAGTCCGAGGATCCCGCAACGATGGCCCGTGCGATCGTCGAGGCGACGACGCACTTCCAGGACCCCGACGTGGTCGCGAAGGTCAGTCGCGGGGTCGGCGACCCGATGCAGGGCCTGGAGATCGGCACGCTCGAGACGCGCCTGCAGGACCGCGGCTGGTAACGCGATGAAGGCGGGCGTGCTCGCCCTGCAGGGCGACTTCCGCGAGCACGCGAAGGCCTTCGCGGCGCTCGGTGCGACCCCGGTCGAGGTTCGCACGCCGGCACAGCTCGCCGAGGTCGACTGCCTCGCGATCCCCGGCGGCGAGTCGACGACGATCGGCAAGCTCGCCCGTGCCTACGACCTGATCGATCCGGTGCGCGAGCGTGCCGCCGCGGGGATGCCGATCCTCGGCACGTGCGCCGGCATGATCGTCCTTGCGCATCAGGTCGACGGGGGTGACCCGTTGTTCGACCTGATGGATATCGAGGTGCGACGCAACGCCTACGGCCGCCAGGTCGACTCCTTCGAGACCGACCTCGACGTGCGGGGGGTCGACCACCGAGTGCGCGGGGTCTTCATCCGCGCGCCGTGGATCGAACGCGTCGGCGACGCCGTCGACGTGCTGGCGACGTTCGAGGACCGCCCCGTCGTCCTGGAGCAGGGCAACCTCGTTGTGGCATCCTTCCATCCGGAACTCGTGGGCGAGACCGGGCTCCACGATTACCTGCTGAGGAAGGTGTAACGAGATGTCCGGCCACTCCAAATGGGCGACGATCAAACGCAAGAAGGAAGCGACCGACTCCAAGCGTTCGAACATGTACGCGAAGCTCCTGCGCGCGGTGGAGGTCGCGGCGCGCGAGGGCGGCGGCAACGTCGAGGCGAACATGACGCTCGCGAGCGCAGTCGAGAAGGCGAAGAGCTTCTCGGTTCCGAACGACAACATCGAGCGCGCGATCAAGCGCGCGGCCGGCGAGCTCGGTGACGGGCAGCGGTACGAGGAGATCGTGTACGAGGGCTACGCGCCCGGTGGGATCGCGCTGCTGATCGAGGCGCTGACCGACAACCGCAACCGTACCGCCCAAGAGGTGCGGCACGCGTTCACCCGCAACGGCGGCAGCCTCGGCGAGACGGGCACGGTGGCGTGGCAGTTCACCCGCAAGGGCGTGGTCGTCGTCGAGAAGGCGGTGGCGCCCGACGAGGAGGACCTGCTGGAGCTCGCGCTCGACGGCGGCGCCGAAGACCTCACCGACTCGGAGTCGAGCTGGGACATCGTCAGCGCGCCACAGGACTTCAAGACCGTGCAGACGGCGCTCGAGAAGGCCGGAGTACCGATCTACTCGGCGGAGATCTCGATGCTGCCGCAGTCCACGATCCCGGTCGAAGGCTCCGAGGCGACCGCGGTGCTGCGGTTGATCGACGCGCTCGAAGACCTCGACGACGTGCAGAACGTCTACGCCAACTTCGACATCCCCGAAGAGGTCATGGCGTCGCTCTCGTGACGCTTCCGACGGCCCCGACTCGGGTGTAGCGTCCGCAGCATGCGGGTTCGCGTGCTCTTCCTCGTCCTTGGCGTGGCGCTGATCGCGGCGTCCTGCACATCTTCGACGACGTCGACAGGCGCTCCGCCGTCCACCGTTGTGCCGCCGACATCCACGGTCCCGCCCTCGCCGACGGGGGCGACCCTCGCCGATGGCACGCCGTTGCCTTCCGGATGCGGAGGGCAGGCGGTCACGAGCGAGACGGTGGGGTTCGTCGCGGACGGACGGGCGTGGGCCCTCGATCCGAAGAGTGACCACCTCGCGTGCCTGTTCCGGGTCCGCCAACCAGGGTCGTTCGCGTTCGGCCCGCAGGGCGACCGCGTCCTGCTCGCCGGCTTGAGCGTGCACGGCGTGTCGGGTGACGCGCCGTCGTGGCCGCCCGCCGGTCCGACGCCGACCGTGTTCGATTGGGGTCACCCGTTGGGCCTCGCGGTTGTGTACGCGTCGCCGAGCGGGGCGCCCGAGAAGCGGTTCATGGACACCGGCAAGACCGAGCAGCTGTCGACGTTGCCCGATGGCACCTATGCGTCGATCGCGTACCACCCGAGCGGCCTCGCGCTCGGCTTCATCGTCGACGAAGGACAGCGTCAGGGCATCTGGCTCTCCAGCAACGAGGGCAAGGACCCCCAGCGGTTGGTGTTCTCGCGACCCGACACGACGTTCTCCTCGGTCGCGTTCAGCCCGGACGGCACGAAGATCTTCTGGATCGCCCAGCACGCCGGTGCCGTGAGCGAGATCCACTGGATGGACCTCGCGGATCGTTCGACCTTCCAGACGGTGCTCTCGCGAGGCCTCGATCCCACGGCGCACGGGCTCGAGCTCGCGCCGGCAGGCTCGCTGATGGCGGCGACGCAAGGTGCGTCGTGCGAGGAGGAGCAGGCGATGGTGGTCGACCAGGACGGCGCCCACCCGGCCCTGGCCGCCGGCGCCGGACCGACGCACGCGCTCGGCTGGCTCGACGCGAAGACGCTCCTGGTCGCCCAAGGCGGGTGCGGCCAGCCCGAGACGTTGTCCGCGGTGGCGTGGAGCCACGGGACGGGCGCCGCCAGCGCGCTCGTCGACGGCGTCACGATCGGCGCTCCCCGGACGGTGCTCCGCAACGCGCCGACCGAGGTCCCCACGCCGCCGAACCAGGCGCCGCCGGCGCCACCCGGGGGCGTCGGGTGATAGCGCTCGCGTGAGGCGGCCGGTCGGCCGCCGCCGGAACGGATCGCGCCGATAGGGTTGTCGCGTGTTCGATCGCAGCGCGCACGTCTACGACCTCCTGTACTCCTTCAAGGACTACGAGGCCGAAGCGCGGGACCTGGTCGCGCTGATCCGCGAGCGGGATCCCGACGCGCGGTCGCTGCTCGATGTCGCGTGCGGCACGGGCAAGCATCTCGAGCTGCTCCGCGCGTCGTTCCCCGACGTCGCCGGGGTCGATCTCGACGAGGGGTTGCTCGCCATCGCGCGGGAGCGGCTGCCGGACGTGCCGCTGACGATGACCGACATGCGCACCGTGGACCTCGGCCGCACGTTCGACGCCGTCACGTGCCTGTTCAGCTCGGTGGGGTACCTCCGCGACGCCGGCGAGCTGGCGAGCGCGATCGGCAGGATGGCCGCGCACCTGGCGCCCGGAGGCGTGCTCGTGGTCGACGGCTGGGTCCGGCCCGACGCATGGTGGCCCGGCACCCACGTGCAGGCGCTCGCCGAGACCGCCGACGGGGTGGCGGCGACCCGCGTCGCGCGCACCTGGCGCGAAGGCGATCGCAGCGTCCTGGACATGCGGTACCTGATCGCGACCGCCGACGACGGGTTCGCCCAGGAACGGGAGCGCCACGAGCTGACCCTGTTCACCGACGCCGAGTATCGACGGGCGTTCGAGGCCGCGTCGCTCGAGCCCGAGGTGGTGCCCTCGCCGATGCAGGACCGCGACCGGTACGTCGCCATCGCGCGCTGACGGTCGTTGCCCGGGGCCCGCGGCCCGCCTAGACTGCGGCGAACAGATGTTCGAGAGCTCCGTCCTGGGCGTTGATCCGGGCGTCGCCCGGTGCGGCCTTGCCGTCCTCGGCCGGCGCGATCGAACCACCGACCTCCGGTTCGTCGCCACCGTGCTGACGCCGACCGACGCGGACGAGAGCGTCCGGCTGCGCACGATCGCCGACGCCGCACGCGCGGCGATCGCGGAACATCACCCGGCCGCCGTCGCGATCGAGCGGGTCGCGTGGAGCCGGAACCAGGTGAGCGCGTTGCACGTCGCCCGGGCGACCGGCGCGATCATGCTCGTCGCGGCCGAGGCCGGCCTCGCCGTCGCCGAGTACGCGCCGAACGAGGTCAAGCAGGCAGTGACCGGCGCCGGGAACGCCGACAAAGGCCAGGTGCAGATGGCGCTCACCAGGATCCACGGGTTGCGGGGCGTCCCCGCCCAGGCCGACGCCGCCGACGCCGTGGCAGTGGCGCTGACCCATCTGCTCGCGGCGCACATGCGCGGGGTCGCCGCCCGGGCGGGCGCCCGATGATCGCGTTCCTCGAGGGTGTGGTCGTCGACATCGGCCCGGGCCGAGTCGTGCTCGACGTCGCCGGTGTCGGCTACGAGCTCGCCGTCCCCACGTCGTTGCTGTCCGCGCTCCCACCCGCGGGGGGCCGCGCCCGCGTCCACACGCGCATGGTCGTGCGCGAGGACTCGATGACGCTGTACGGCTTCTCCGCACCCGACGAACGCGAGCTCTTCGATCTGCTCACCGGCGTCACCGGCGTAGGGCCGAAGGTCGCCTTGGCGTTCCTGTCGGCGCTCAAGCCCGACACGCTTCGCCGCGCCGTCGTCGCCGGCGACGCAGACGCGCTCACCGTCGTGCCGGGGGTCGGCAAGAAGGTGGCGCAGCGTGTGGTGTTGGACCTTCGCGACAAGCTCGGCGGGGAGGGCGCCGAGATCATCGCGATCGGGCCGCTCGCCGATGTGCGCGACGCGCTGCTCGCGCTCGGTCTCACGCCGTCCGAGGCCTCGCAGGTCCTGATCGACATCGACGCGGAGGGCAAGGCGCCCGACGACCTCCTCCGCGAGGCCCTGCAGAAGGTGGGACGATGACGCCCATGACCGATGCCGACGCCGCGACGCCCGATGCGCAGCTGCTGGAGTCGGCAGCGCGGAGCCCGGAGGACCGTGAGTTCGACGTCGCGCTGCGGCCGCGGACGCTCGCGGATTTCGTCGGGCAGGACAGGGTGAAAGAACAGCTCCAGGTCCTGCTCGAGGGGGCGCGCCAGCGCGACGAGCCCGTCGATCACTTGCTGTTCAGCGGTCCGCCCGGGCTCGGCAAGACCACACTCGCGCAGATCGTCGCGCTCGAGATGGGCGCCGGGTTCCAGCCGACGAGCGGCCCGGCGCTTGAGCGGCCGTCCGACCTCGCCGCGATCCTCACCAACCTCGGCGACCGCGATGTGCTGTTCGTCGACGAGATCCACCGGATGCCGCGCACGGTCGAGGAGGTCCTGTACCCGGCGCTCGAGGACTTCAGCCTCGACGTCGTCCTGGGCAAAGGGCCGACCGCGCGCTCGATCCGGCTCGACCTCCCCAGGTTCACGCTGATCGGGGCCACCACCAGGCCCGGCCGCATCACGTTGCCCCTTCGCGAGCGCTTCGGGTTCAGCCCGCGCCTGGACTACTACGACACGGACGACCTGACGACGATCGTGCTGCGAAGCGCCGGCATCCTCGGGGTCGAGACGGCGCAGGAGGGCGCCGGAGAGATCGCGCGGCGCGCCCGGGGCACCCCGCGGATCGCGAACCGGCTGCTCCGCCGCGTTCGCGACGTCGCGGAGGTCCGCCACGACGGCGCGATCTCCGGCGACGTGGCGCGCTCCGGCCTCGCGATGTTCGAGGTCGACGAGGAGGGGCTCGACCGGCTCGACCACGCGATCTTGCACGCGATCATCGACCGCTTCTCGGGCGGGCCGGTGGGGCTCACGACCCTCGCGGCCGCCGTCGGGGAGGAGCCGGATACCGTCGAGGACGTGGTGGAGCCCTACCTCCTCCAACTTGGGTTCCTGCAGCGGACGCCCCGCGGCCGCGTCGCCTCTCCCCGCGCCTACGCACACCTCGGCCTCACCGCGCCGGGACAGCTCCCGCTCGCTTGAGCCTCGACCCGCGTTCCCGCAGGTAAACTCGGCTCTCGCGCGTGCCCGCGCGCCATGGCCTGCGAGATCGGAAGGACCCCCATGTTCCTTGCCCAACAGACCTCGGGTGGGAGCCCCGTGATCCTGCTCCTGCTCCTGGGGATGCCCGTGATGCTCTTCTTGATGATGCGTTCCCAGCGCAGGAAGGCGTCGCAGCAACAGAGCCTGCAGCGCAGCGCCGGCATCGGCTCGGAGATCATGACGACGGCCGGCATCTTCGGCACGATCGTCGACGAGGACGAGGACGAGGGCACGATCATCCTGGAGATCGCGCCGGGCACGCAGATCAAGCTGATCCGCGGCGCGATCTCCCGTGTCGTGAGCGAGGACGAGGAGTACGACGAGGACGGTGACGAGGACGACGACGACGAGGTCGTCGACCTGTCCGATGACGATCACGAGACCTCAGCGGCGGACGCCGACAACGCCGAGGGCCCGTTCCGCTCGTGAGGGAAGACGCCGTCGGGACGCCCCACGGGGCACCGATCCCCGATGTCCCCGCGGTCGAGCCCATCGCCGATGTCGCATCGATCACGCTCGGCGACATCCAGTCCGATCCGCAGCTGTCGATGTTCATCGCGTCTGCGGACCGGGTGATGGACGCGATGGGGTACACCGAACACGGGTTCCGGCACGCGCACCTCGTGGGCAAGATCGCGTACCAGGTGCTGCGCCGCCTCGGGTTCTCCCAGCGCGAGGCCGAGCTCGCCCGGGTCGCCGGCTACCTCCACGACATGGGCAACGCGCTGACACGCGACGGACACGGCCAGAGCGGGGCGATGCTGGCGTTCCACGCGCTGCGCGATCGTGCCGATGGGGCTGACCTGATGCTGATCATGGCCGCGATCGCCAACCATGAGGAGGCCGAAGGCTCCGCCGTCTCGCCGGTCTCCGCCGCGGTCATCTTGGCGGACAAGGCCGACGTGCACCGCAGTAGGGTTCGCCGGCCGACCGACGTCGACCTGTCCGGCGACATCCACGACCGCGTGAACTACGCCGTCGAGCAGAGTTTCCTCCGGGTAGACTCCGACGCTCGAACCGTCAGTTTGGAGCTGACGATCGACACCAAGATCAGCCAGGTCATGGAGTACTTCGAGATCTTCCTCGGCAGGATGCAGATGTGTCGCCACGCCGCGTTGGCGATCGATGCCCGCTTCCAACTGTTCGCGAACGGGCAGGAGCTGGCATGAAGCGCAGCCGCGGTCTGTGGGTGACGGTCGTGATCGTGGCGGTCGTAACCGCTTTGTCGGTCGCCGCGCTCGCGAGCGGCCGGCTGCAGCCGGTGCTCGGCCTGGACCTCAAGGGCGGCGTATCGGTGATCCTGTCGGCGCCCGACGGCACGCCGTCGGACACCATGCAACAGGCGCTGGAGAACATCCGCAACCGCGTCGACGCCTTCGGCGTCGGCGAACCCAACATCGCGCTGTCGGGCAACACGATCGAGGTGCAGATCCCCGGGCTGTCGGACAGCACCGTGCAGCAGCGTTCCGTCGATCTGCAGTGCATCGCCGACCCGAAGGGGGCGACCTACGGGTGCGCGAGCGACGCGAAGGCCCCGACGACCGCGCTGCAGGGGTTCGAGGTCACGTCGAAGGACACCAAGGTCTGTATCTACGCGGGCAGCGACCAGCTCCAATGCTTCGAATCGCAGTCCGCCGCGGATGCAGCGCAGAAGGGGATCACGCCTGCGCCGAAGACCTCGACGTCCGCGTCGGCCTCGGCCTCGGCGCCCGCGTCGACCTCCGAGACCCCGTCCCCGAGTCCCACGACGTCCCAGGGTCCGGGCTCGAAGCTCGGCGCGTACTGCCTGACGGACATCTCGAATACCGAGCTCAAGTGCTACACCGACTACGCGGCCGCGCAGGCGGCGTTCAAGTCGATGACCACGAAGGTCGCCCAGACGTCGTGGTGCATCAGCGCGCCAGGCACGACCGAGAGCACGTCGCCCGCGCCCACGCCGACCCCGCCGCCCGCCGGGAAACAGAAGCCGACTTCGACGCCGAGCGCCGCCGGGGGGAACGGGCCGGGCGCGACCCCGAGCGCCTCGCCGACCGGCCCGGCGACGACACCCGCCGAGACGGCCTACGCCTCGCTCGACACCTCGGGCTCCTCCGCGCTTCCGTGCGACTACACCACCAAGCAGGAGGCGCAGACCGGGCTCGACGCGCTGACCGTGCAGCACGTGACGACCCAATTTTGCGTCGTCAGCTCGCAAGGAGCGGAACTGGGGTGCTACTCGACGCAGGACGCCGCGACGGAGCGCCAGCGTGAGACCGGACAGGAGAGCCTGATCCGGCTGATCGGGCAGACCGCGCGACTGGAGGAGCGACCGACCCTCGCGATCCTCACGCCCGCCGATCCGGCGTATCAGTCGACCACGCTGACGTGCCCGCCGGCCCAACAGGAGACCAAGGCCTGCCAGGGCTCGGCGAACGACGCGACGGACGTCTGGTACCCGGACCAGAACAACGACTACGTCCACCTCGGGCCGGTCGTGATCACCGGCGCCAACATCACGAGCGCCACCGCGTCGTTGTCGGGTTCGAACCAGTCGATCGCGGAGTGGGTGATCGACTTCGTGCTCGACAGCGAGGGCACGGCCGCCTTCGCGACGGCGACACGTGTTGCCGTCAACGCCCAACCGCCGATGAACCAGATCGCGATCGCGGTCGACCACAAGATCATCTCGAACCCGGTCGTGCAGTCGCCGATCACGGCGGGCCGCGGGCAGATCACCGGCAACTTCACCGAGGAGACCGCGAAGAACCTCGCGGCGATCCTCAACGCGGGCTCGCTGCCGGTGAACCTCACGCAACAGTCGGTGCAGACGGTGAGCCCGACCCTGGGGACCGAGTCCCTCAAGGAGGGCATCATCGCGGGTGCGGCGGGCCTGATCCTGCTGTTCCTCTACCTCCTCTTCTACTACCGGCTGCTCGGCATCGTGGCCTGGTTCGGCATGACGATCTGGGCGATCGCGGCGATCACCTTGATCTCGCTCGCGGGCAAGAGCTTCGGCTACGCGCTGACCCTCGCCGGCGTGGCGGGCCTGGTGATCTCGCTCGGGGTGACCGCCGACTCCTACATCGTGTTCTTCGAACGGCTCAAGGACGAGGTGCGCGCGGGGCGGTCGCCCCGGACTGCCGTGCAGCCCGCGTTCCAGCGCGCCTTCAAGACGATCGTCGCCGCCGACATCGTCACCGGGATCGCGGCCGCCGTGCTGTACTTCACCGCGGTGAGCTCGGTCCGCGGGTTCGCGCTGACGCTCGGCGTCGCGACGGCTCTTGACCTCGCGGTCGTGTACTTCTTCAAGCGGCCGACCGTGTTCCTGATCGCGCGGAGCAAGCGGCTGTCGACGCTGCGCGGTTTCGGACTGGTCTCGGCGACGGGGGCCGACCACATGGAGCACGAGCAGCAGCCGGCGGAGGGCGCCCCGTGAGCGTGCGCAGCGCCTTCGCCGTCTACCGGGGCTACCGGGTCCCGCACCTGCAGCTGATCGAACACCGCAACTGGTGGTTCATCTTCTCGGGCATCTTGATCGCGTTGTCGTTGATCGGGATCGTCGTGAACGGGTTCCACTTCTCGATCGACTTCGTGGGCGGTGCCCGGCTGGACTATCGGCCGAGCGTGACCCTCACGCCCGACCAGATCCAGACCGTGCTCGACAGGTACAAGCTCCCGGGTGAGATCCAGCTCGTCTCCGGCGGCGAGGAGGTCTCGATCCGCACCGACGCCTTGACGAACGACCGCGAGGCGCTGATCAACGATCTCGCGACCCAGGCGAAGATCACGCCCGAGGAGGTCAACGTCGAGGACATCGGCCCCACCTGGGGCCAGGAGATCTCGCGCAAGGCGATCCGCGGGCTGGTGTTCGTGCTGCTGTTCATCGGGATCTACATCGCATGGCGGTTCGAGTGGTCGATGGCGGCCGGCGCGATGGTGGCCCTGGTGCACGACGTCTTGATCACGGCGGGCATCTACGCGCTCGTCGGCCGCGAGGTGACGCCCGAGACGGTGATCGCGATCCTCACGATCTTGGGGTTCTCGCTCTACGACACCGTGGTGATCTACGACAAGATCAAGGAGAACACCGAGTCGGCCGCGCTCACCGCGCGGCTCGGGTACACGGGCGTCGTCGACATGTCGCTGAACCAGACGGTGATGCGCTCGGTGAACACGTCGCTCGTCGTGTTGCTGCCGATCCTGTCGCTGCTGCTGTTCGGCGGTCAGACGCTCAAGGACTTCGCATTCGCGATGTTCATCGGTGTCGCGATCGGCGCCTACTCCTCGATCTTCATCGCCGCGCCGGTCCTCACGATCATCCACGAGCGCCAGGTGGCCCGCGGCCGCGCGGCGCAGCCTGCGCGCACGCCTCGCACCCCGGCGCCGACGGCCCAGGCGGCCACCGCGGCGGCCGCGGTCGCCTCGGCCGATGACGCAGCTGCGAGCAAGGCGACCGCCACGATGGCGCGCCCCAAGCCCAAGCCGAAGCCCCGGAACAAGAAGGGTCAGCCGGCCAAGCGCAAGCGGAGGTAAGCGGTGCAGATCGACCAGATCGAGGCATTGATCCGCGACGTCCCCGACTTCCCGGAGCCGGGCATCGTCTTCAAGGACATCACCCCCGTGCTCGCCGATCCGATCGCGTTCTCGACGATCATCGACCTGATCGTCGTGCACTTCGGCCGCGGCAACGTCGACAAGGTCGTCGGGATCGAGGCGCGCGGGTTCATCCTGGGCGCCCCCGTCGCATACCACTTCGGCGCGGGGATCATCCCGGTCCGCAAGAAGGGCAAGCTGCCGCACGAGACCCTCGAAGAGTCCTACGCGCTCGAGTACGGCACCGCGGCGCTCGAGATCCATCGCGACGCGGTGCAGGCGGGGGAGCGGGTGCTCGTCGTCGACGACGTCTTGGCCACCGGTGGCACCGCGCAGGCGGCGGCGAACCTCGTCGAGCGGGTCGGAGGCAAGGTCTGCGGGATCGCGACGTTGATCGAGCTGGACTTCCTCCACGGCCGGGACAAGCTCCAGGGCTACGACCTGTTCACGCTGATCCACTACTGATCGGTCGGCGGATCGCCGGGGGCGCCGGGAGCCGGCCGTACACTGGCGCGCAGGCGTGGATACCCGCGATGAACTGACCGCCGGCACCGAACAGCCCCCCGCCCGGCGCGGCGGGCGGCTGCCCTTGCCTCGTCGCCGGCGTCCCGACAGCCAGCCCACGGGGTTCGCGGCGCTCCAGCGGAGGGTGCGCTCCTACAACCCGAAGGGCGACCTCAAGGGGCTCGAGGCGGCGTACGAGACCGCGGCGGAGGCACACGCCGGGCAGTACCGGCTGTCGGGCGAACCGTTCATCGAGCACCCGCTCGCGGTCGCGCTGATCCTCGCGGATCTCCGGCTGGACACGACGACGCTCGAGGCCGGGCTCCTGCACGACACCGTCGAGGACACCGCCGTGTCGCTCGAGACGATCCGCGGCGAGTTCGGCGACGACGTCGCCGAGATCGTCGACGGCCTGACCAAGCTCGACAAGCTCCAGTTCCAGACGCGCGAGCTCGCGCAGGCCGAGAACGTCCGCAAGATGATCGTCGCGATGGCGGGCGACATCCGCGTCCTGTTGATCAAGCTCGCGGACCGGCTCCACAACATGCGCACGCTGAGCGCGCTCGCGCCGGCCAAGCAGCGGCGCGTCGCGACCGAGACCCTCGAGATCTACGCGCCGCTCGCGAACCGCCTCGGTGTGCAGGAGGTCAAGTGGGAGCTCGAGGATCTCGCGTTCAAGACGTTGCACCCCGGCCCGTACAAGGAGATCGCGCAGCTCGTCGAGACACGCCGCGACGAGCGCACCCGCCGGATCAAGGACCTGACGGAGACGCTCCGCCAGAAGCTGAAGGAGCTCGGGATCAAGGCCGACGTCGACGGCCGTCCGAAGCACTTGTATTCGATCTACGAGAAGATGGTGATCCGCGGCAAGGACTTCGAGGAGATCTACGACCTGGTCGGCATCCGGATCCAGGTCGAGTCGATGAAGGACTGCTACGCCGCGCTCGGCGCGGTCCACGCCCTGTGGAAGCCCGTGCCCGGCCGCTTCAAGGACTACGTCGCGATGCCCAAGGCGAACATGTACCAGTCGCTGCACACGACGGTGGTCGGTCCCGAGGGTCGCCCGCTCGAGATCCAGGTCCGCACGCGCGATATGCACCGCACCGCGCAGTACGGGATCGCCGCGCATTGGCGCTACAAGGAGGGGAAGCAGAAGGAGGACGCCGATCTCGCCTGGCTCGGCCAGATGATGGAGTGGCTGAAGGATATGGCCGACCCCCGCGAGTTCATGGAGGGGTTGCGGATCGACCTGTCCGGCGGCCGCGTCTTCGTGTTCACCCCGAAGGGCGACGTGACGAACCTCCCGCAGGGCGCGACCCCGGTCGACTTCGCCTACACGGTCCACACGGAGGTCGGGCACCGCACGATCGGCGCCAAGGTGAACGGCAAGCTCGTGCCGCTCGACTACGAGCTGCGCACCGGCGACTCGGTCGAGATCCTCACGTCGAAGGCGCAGGGGGAGGGGCCCAGCCAAGACTGGCTGCAGTTCGTCGCGACGCCGCGCGCCCGCAACAAGATCCGCCAGTGGTTCGCGCGCGGGCGCCGCGAGGACGCGCTCGACCAGGGCCGTGACCTGCTCCAGCGACAGATGCGCAAACAGAACCTGCCGTTCAAACGCCTCGCGACCGACGACGCGATGGAACAGATCGCGGCCGACCTCAAGTATCCGGACCTCGACGCGCTCTACGTCGCGGTCGGCGACGGGCACGTCTCACCGCAGTCGGTGGTCGCGCGTCTCGCGCGGCTGGTCAGCGGCACCAACGACGACGACGTCACCGACGACGTCCCGCTCGCGCGTCCCGTGAAGATCGCCCGGCCCGACCACGTGGCCCAGGGCGTGATGGTGAAAGGCCTGCCCGACGTCTGGGTCAAGCTCGGGCGGTGCTGCACGCCGGTCCCCGGCGACGCGATCGTGGGGTTCGTCACGCGTGGCCAAGGCGTGAGCGTCCATCGCTCGGATTGCCCCAACGTCAAGACCCTGCGCCGGGAGCCGGAGCGGATGATCGAGGTGTCGTGGTCCGGCGGCAAGCCCACGACGTTCGTCGTCGCGATCCAGGTCGAGGCGTTGGACCGCACCCGTCTGCTCTCGGACATCGCGACGGTGCTGTCCGACCAGCACGTGAACATCCTGTCGGCGAACTCCTCGACCGGGCGCGACCGGATCACGCGCCTGCGCTTCGCGTTCGAGCTGGCCGACATCACGCACCTTTCGTCGCTCCTTGCCTCGGTGAAGCGGATCGACGGCGTCTACGACGCGTACCGGGTGGTCCCCAGCTAGTGCGGGTGGTGCTCCAGCGGGTCAGCCGCGCCTCCGTCGCGGTCGACGGGGCCGAGGTTGCCTCGATCGGACTCGGGTACCTCCTCCTGGTGGGGGTGGGCCACGACGACACCGAGGCCGACGCCGAACAGCTCGCCGGCAAGATCGCGGGCCTGCGGATCTTCCGGGACGCCGACGGCAAGACGAACGACGACCTCGCCACCGTCGGCGGAGAGGCGCTCGTCGTGTCGCAGTTCACGTTGTTCGCCGACACGCGAAAGGGTCGGCGCCCGTCGTTCCTCGGCGCTGCGGAACCCGGCCGAGCCGCGGAGCTGGTGGAGCACGTCGCGACGCAGCTCGAGGGCGCCGGGGTCCGGGTCGGCCGGGGGGTCTTCGGCGCCGAGATGGCCGTCGACCTGGTGAACGACGGACCGTTCACCGTGCTGTTCGACACGCGGTCGCCCTGAGCCGGACGCGGCTGCGGGTAGCATGACCGCCTCATGTACCTGGACGTCTTCGACCGCAACCCGTACGGGACCAATTGCTGGCTCCTGGCCGCCGAGGGCAGCGACGAGGTGGTCGTGGTCGATCCGGGGTTCGAGCCGGCGGCGGTACGCGCCGTGCTCGACGCCGCAGGCAAGCGTCCGGCCGCCGTCCTGCTGACCCACGCACACCTCGATCACGCGGGCAGCGCCGGGTCCTTCGCCGCCGACGTGCCCGTCTACGTGCACCCCGACGACGTCCCCGCGTTCTCCGATTACAGCGCGTGGGGCGGGATGAGCCCCGCGGTCCTCGATCCGGTCCGTGACCTGCGGACCTTCGTCGACGGCGACGTCCTGCGGTTCGCCGGCCTCGCGCTCGAGGTGCTGCACACGCCGGGCCACACGCCGGGGTCGTCGTGCTTCCGGATCGACGACGAGGTGGTCGTCCTGTCGGGCGACCTCGTGTTCGCGGGCACGATCGGGCGCTCGGACTTCGCGAACTCCGATCCCGCGGCGATGCGCCGGTCGTTGATCCGGTTCCTGACGCTGTCCGACGCCATGCGCGTGCTGCCGGGCCACGGGGCGGAGACGACGGTCGGCACCGAGCGCGCGTCGAACCCGTTCCTGCGGGAGGCGGGGTGAGCGACTTCGCCCCGAGCCGGGGGACGCGCGACCTCTTGCCGCCGGACGGCGGCGTGATGCGCGCGCTCTACGACCGCGCAGCCGAGATCGCGCGCCTCCACGGGTTCCGCTATGTGGAGACGCCGGGGTTCGAGGCGACCGAGCTGTTCGCGCGGACCTCGGGCGCGACGAGCGACGTCGTCTCCAAGGAGATGTACACGTTCGCCGATCGCGGCGACCGGTCCTTGACGCTGCGCCCGGAGGGCACGGCACCGGTCGTCCGCGCCTACCTCGGCGATCAGCAACGCCTCGGGGCGCCGTTCAAGGCCTACTACCTGACGCGGATGTACCGATACAGCCGTCCGCAGGCGGGTCGCTACCGCGAACACCGGCAGTTCGGTGTCGAGGTGCTCGGCACCGACGCGCCGGGCGCGGACGTCGATGTGATGGTCGTCGGCGACGCGCTGCTCCGGTCGCTCGGCCTGTCGCGCTACCACGTCGAGATCAACTCCCTTGGCGATGAGACCTGCCGCCCCGCGTACCGGGATGCCCTCGTCGCGTATCTCCGGGCGCATCGCGACGAGCTCCGCGACGAGCACAAGGACCGGTTCGAGGAGAACCCCCTGCGGGTGCTCGATTGCAAGGACGAGGCCTGCCGCGCGGTCGCGGCGGGCGCGCCCGCGATGCTCGACCACCTCTGCGACGATTGCCGGGCCGCGTTCGAGGCGGTTGAGCAGGGCCTCGCGGCCGCCGGGATCGCCGCCGTCCGTACGCCGACGCTCGTCCGCGGTCTCGACTACTACACGCGGACCGCGTTCGAGTTCGTGTCGGACGCGATGCAGGAGACCGGCAACCAGCAGCAGTCGACCCTGTTCGGCGGCGGCCGGTACGACGGGCTGGCCGAAGCGCTCGGCGGCCCGCGGGTGCCCGGGGTCGGGTTCGGGATGGGCCTCGAGCGGGTGTTGCTCGCGCTCGCCGACGAAGGGCTGGCGCCGCCCGCCGAGGAGCCGCTCGCCGTGTTCGTCGTCGCGCTCGGCGACGAGGCCCGGTCGGCCGGGACCACCCTCGTGTCCGATCTCCGCCGCGCGGGGGTGTCGGCCGACGCCGCCTACGAGGAACGTCCCTTGAAAGCTCAGCTCAAGATGGCCGACCGAGGCGACGCGCGCTTCGCGGCGATCATCGGCTCCGACGAGCTGGCGGCGGGCACCGTCTCGCTCCGCCGGCTCGAGGACGGTTCGCAGGAGACCGTCGCGCTGGCGGAGGTCGCCCGGCGCCTCGCGGCGGACAGCGGGGCCCGATGAGCGATCGATCGACGTACGCGACCGCGATGCGCACGCACGCGTGCGGCGAGCTCCGCGCCGAGCACGCCGGCGCCGACGTCACGCTCTGCGGCTGGGTCGCGCGCCGCCGCGATCACGGCGGGGTCACCTTCATCGATCTGCGTGACCGCGAGGGCGCGGTCCAGGTCGTGTTCCACCCCGAGGAGGCGGCCGAGGCGCACGCGACCGCCCAGGACCTCCGCGCGGAGTGGGTGGTGCGCGTCACCGGCACCGTGCGGGAACGGCCCGAGGGGATGCGGAACCCTGCGCTCGCCACCGGCGACGTCGAGATCGTCGCCACCGAGCTCGCGATCGTGTCGCGCTCCGAAACGCCGCCGTTCCTGATCGAGGACCGCGTGGAAGCGGAGGAGCTCCTCCGGCTCGAGTACCGGTACCTCGACCTGCGCCGACCCGAGATGACGCGCGCCCTGCGGCTGCGGCACCACGTCACACGCCTGATGCACGAGCACCTCGACGCGCTCGGGTTCGTCGATGTCGAGACGCCGCTGCTCGGCCGCGCCACGCCCGAGGGCGCGCGCGACTTCCTCGTCCCGGCCCGCGTGCGCCCGGGCAGCTTCTTCGCGCTGCCGCAGTCGCCCCAGCAGCTGAAGCAGATGCTGATGGTGGGCGGGCAGGACCGCTACTACCAGATCGTGAAGTGTCTGCGTGACGAGGCGACCCGAGCCGATCGCGGGTTCGAGTTCACCCAGCTCGACATCGAGATGGCCTTCGTGGACGAGGAGGACATCTTCGCCGTGATCGAGCCGCTGTACGCGCGGATCATCGCCGAGACGCAAGGTGTCGAGGTCGCCACCCCGTTCCGACGGATGGCGTTCGACGAGATGGTCGACCGCTACGGGTCGGACAAGGCGGACCTCCGCTACGGGATGGAACTGGTCAACTTGGTTGACCTCTTCACCGGGTCGGGGTTCAACGCGTTCGCGAAGGTGGCTGCCGACGGTGGGCTGATCAAGGCGCTCGCCGCGCCGGGCGGCGCCGATCTCAGCCGCAAGGAGCTCGACAAGCTCGTCGAGGACGCGAAGGGCCGCGGCGCGGCGGGCCTCGTCTGGATCGTCGTGCAGCCCGATGGGATCCGGTCGCCCGTCGAGAAGTTCCTGAGCGAAGAAGAGGTGCGCGAGGTGCTCGCGCGGACGGGAGCCCAGCCGGGCGACCTGATCTGCATCGTCGCCGATCGCCCGGACCGGGTGCACGTCGCCCTGGACGGCTTGCGGCGAGAGCTCGCGGTCCGGCTCGAGCTGATCCCCGAGGGTCGCTGGGAGTTCTGTTGGTACCTCGAGCCGCCGCTGTTCGAGTGGAGCGAGGAAGAGAAGAAGTGGGTCGCCCAGCATCACCCCTTCACCGCGCCGCTGACCGACGACCTCGACCCGGCGACCGCCAAGGCGCGAGCCTACGACCTGATCTTGAACGGGTTCGAGATCGGCGGTGGGTCGATCCGGATCCACGAGCCCGAGGTGCAGCAGGCGGTGTTCGACGTGCTCCAGCTCTCCCACGACGAGCAACAGGAGAAGTTCGGGCACATGCTGAAGGCGTTCCGCTACGGCGCGCCGCCCCACGGCGGGGTCGCGATGGGCCTGGACCGGTTGCTGATGGTGCTGGCGGGCAAGGACTCGCTCCGCGACGTGACCGCCTTCCCGAAGGCGCAGTCGGGGCTCGACCCGATGACCGGCGCCCCGGCGCGGGCCGACGAGGCGCAGCTGGCCGACCTCGGGATCGCCGTGACTGTGCCCGAGGAGGACGAGGACGAATGAGTGCCGACCTGACCGCTGAGGACCGGGCGCTTCTGCAGGCGCCGAACTACGCGTGGATCGTCACGCTGAACCCCGACGGGTCGCCGCAAGCATCCGTCACCTGGATCGGCGCGGACGACACCCACGTGCTCGTCAACACCGCGGTCGGGCGGCGCAAGGACCGCAACGTCGTGCGCGATCCGCACGTCGCGATCGCGGTGCAACGCGGCGCGGACGCATACCGGTGGATCTCGGTCGAGGGCGTGGTCGAGGAACGCGAGCTCGGCCCGGCGGCCGACGCACACATCGACGCGCTCGCACGCGCCTACGACGGCGAGCCGTGGACCGCGGTCGAGGGCCAGCAGCGCGTCCGGTGGCGCGTCCGCCCCGTCCGCATCGTTCGCTACGGCGGGTAGCGTGGCGGGCGTGCGCGAGCAGCCCCTGGCCGCCCGGATGCGGCCCCAGACCCCCGCGGAGTTCGTCGGGCAGCGCCACCTCGTCGGACCGGGTGGCGCTTTGCAGAAGCTCCTGGACCGCAAGGCATTGCCGTCGCTGATCCTCTGGGGTCCCGCGGGCACCGGCAAGACAACCCTCGCCTACCTGCTGGCCGACGCCGTGGGCGCGGAGATCGTACCCCTGTCGGCGGTGTCCTCCGGCGTCGCCGACGCCCGCAAGGTGATGGCGGGCGCGTCGGACGGTCTGTTCAAGACGGTCCTGTTCGTCGACGAGGTCCACCGCTGGTCGAAGGCGCAGCAGGACGTGCTGCTGCCCGCCGTCGAGCAGGGCACCGTCACGCTGATCGGCGCAACCACGGAGAACCCCTATTTCTCGCTGAACACGCCCCTGCTGTCGCGGTGCCTGTTGCTGCGTCTCGAGCCGCTGTCCGCGGAGGATGTGGGCGCCCTCGTCGATCGGGCGTTGCACGACGACGCACGCGGCCTGGGCGAGCTCGGCCTGTCGATCGACGACGACGCCCTTGCGCACCTCGTCACGATCAGCGGCGGCGATGCGCGGATGGCGCTGACCGGGCTCGAGGCTGCCTCGATCGCCGCCCAGGAGGACGGCGTCACCACCATCTCGCTCGACCTGATCGCCGATGCGGTCCAGCGCAAGGCGATCGTCTATGACCGCCAGGGCGACGCGCACTACGACGTCGTGAGCGCGTTCATCAAGTCGATCCGCGGCTCCGACCCCGACGCGGCGCTGTTCTGGCTCGCGCGGATGCTCGAGGCGGGGGAGGACCCGCGCTTCATCGTGCGCCGGTTGATCGTGCACGCGAGCGAAGACATCGGGCTGGCCGATCCGATGGCGTTGCTCCAGGCGACCGCCGCCGCCCACGCCGTGGAGCACGTCGGGCTCCCCGAGGCCCGGCTGAACCTCGCGCAGGCCACGATCTATCTCGCTCGGGCGCCCAAGTCCAACAGCGTCTACACGGCGCTCGCCGCGGCCCAACAGGACGCGCTCGGTGCCGAGCCGGTGCCCGCGCACCTGCGCGATGCCTCCTACGGCGGCGCGCGGGCCCTCGGGCACGGCAAGGGCTACGTCTATCCGCACGACGAGCCCGGCCACTGGGTCGCACAGCGGTACCGGCCGGATGGCTACGAGGACCACCGCTACTACGAGCCCTCGGACATGGGCGACGACGTCTCCGACTGGACCCCCGGAGCCGGTCCCGCGCAGGATGAGCCGGCCGGGGGAGTCGAGTAGGCTAGCCACTTCACCACGGACCAAGGAGAGCTCTGGGATGCCGGTTCTTGCCCTCACGGGCGGTGACATCGCCCTCATCGTGCTTGCCGTCGGCTGGGTGCTCCTCGTCCTGTTCCTGTGTTTCGTGCTGCTCAACACGTTCCGCGTCCTCGAGAGCACCAAGATGACGATCGACGCGATGCGGGAGGAGACGATCCCGCTGCTCCGAGAGGTCAAGACCTCGGTCGAGAAGACGAACCGAGAGATCGACCGCGTCGACATCATGCTCGACAGCGCGAACCAGATCGTGGGGCGCGTCGAGAAGCTGTCGGGCCTGGTGGAGGAGGCGGCGAGCAGCCCGCTCGTCAAGCTGATCAGCTTCGGGGCGGGCATCCGCAAGGGGTTCTCGAAGGCGGCCGGCAAGGGCGGCCGGGACCCACAGGCGTGATCCGCCGGCTCTTCTGGGTCTCCTTCGGGGTCGGGCTCGGCGCCGCGACCGCGATCGTCACGACGCGCTGGACCCGGCGGCAGGCCAAGCGCGCAGCCCCGGCCACCCTCGCGCGCGAGGCCCGCGGCAGTCTGCTGGATCTGAGCAAGCTCGTCGCCGCCTCGATGGAGGAAGGCCGACGCGCGAGGGACGAGCGCGAGCACGAGCTCCGGGAACGCTACGGGGTCGACGAGACCCACCGGTAGACTCCCCGCCGTGAACGGCGCCGACATCCGCGAGACCTTCCTGCGCTTCTTCGAGGAGCGCGAGCACACACGCGTCCGCTCCTCGTCGCTCGTGCCGCCGGCCGAGTCCGGCCTCCTGCTGACGAACGCGGGGATGAATCAGTTCATCCCGTACTTCCTCGGACAGGCGCAGGCGCCGTACCCGCGCGCCGTCACCGCGCAGAAGGTGATGCGCACCAACGACATCGACAACGTCGGGCACGACGCGCGCCACCTCACGTGCTTCGAGATGCTCGGGAACTTCTCGTTCGCCGACTACTTCAAGGCCGACGCGGTCGCGTGGGCGTACGAGCTGGTCACCGAGGTCTACGGCATCGAGCACGACCGCCTGTGGGTCACGGTCTACGAGGACGACGATGAGACCCCCGAGGCGTGGCTCGACATCGGTCACATCGACAAAGAGCGGATCGTCACCCGTGGCGCGGTCGACGCCGAGGGCGAGCCCGCGAATTACTGGTGGACCCACGCTGCCGGCCCCGCCGGGCCCTGCAGCGAGATCTTCGTCGACCGTGGCTCGGCCTACGGACGCGACGGCGGCCCCGACGTGGACGAAGAGCGGTTCATGGAGATCTGGAACCTCGTGTTCATGCAGGATCAGGTCGACGGCGAGCGCACCGTCGTCGCGCCGCTTCCGGGCCGCAACGTCGACACGGGGTCCTCGCTCGAGCGCGTGGCCACCGTGTTGCAGGGCGTGGACGACGTTTTCCAGACCGATCTGTTCCTGCCGACGCTCGAGGTGGCGGAGAGCCTGTCGGGCAAGCGGCACGGCGCGGACCCCCGCGACGACATCTCGCTGAAGGTGATCGCCGAGCACGGCCGCGCGACCGCGTTCCTGATCGGCGACGGGGTGCTGCCCGCCAACAACGGACGTGGCTACATCTTGCGCCGCATGCTCCGCCGTGCGATCGCGCACGCGCGGCGGCTGGGGATCGAGCACGAGGTCCTGCCGCCGGTCGTTGCGAGCGTGGTCGAGGGGTTCGGCGACGCGTACCCCGAGCTCAGGGAGAACGCGGCCTTCATCCAGGAGGTCGTCGCCTCAGAGGAGGAGCGGTTCGCGGCGACCCTTCGCCAGGGCATGGTGCTGTTCGGCGAGGCGCGTGGCCGGGCCAGCGGCGGGGTCGTGTCCGGCGACGATGCGTTCAAGCTGTCCGACACGTTCGGGTTCCCGGTGGAGCTGACGATCGAACTCGCCGCCGACGAAGGGCTGCAGGTCGATGAAGACCGGTTCCGAGCGCTGCTCCAGGAGCAGAGGGACCGCGCCCGCAGAGCCGCGAAGAAGGTCGAGATCGGCCTGGACACCGGCGCGGTGCCGCCGACCGAGTTCGTCGGCTACGAGCGGCCCGAGGCCGAGTCGTCGATCGGCTTGCTGCTCGACGACGACAACGCCGAGCTCGAGGTCGCCGAAGAAGGTCAGCCGGTTCGGCTGTTCCTCGCCCGGACGCCGTTCTACGCCGAGGGCGGCGGCCAGGTCGGCGACCGCGGTGTGATCCGTACGCCGACGGGCGCGATCCGTGTCACCGACACCCAGAAGGCCGGGGACCTCTCGATCGTCCACGACGGGGTGGTGGAGGCCGGCGAGGTCCGACGCGGCCAGGACGCGGTCGCCGAGATCGACCGCTTGTTCCGCGACGGCACCGCTCGTGCCCACACGTCGACCCACGTGATCCACGCGACGCTGCGGCGGATCTTGGGCGACCACGCGCGACAGGCGGGCTCCTTGATCGAGCCGGGGCGGCTCCGGTTCGACTTCTCGCACCCAAGCGCCGTGCCTATCGAGGTCCTGGAGGAGGCGGAGCTCGAATCGAACCGGCACCTCGCGGCCGACGACAGCGTCCTCGTGTCGCGCATGTCGATGGACGAGGCCAAGGCGCTCGGCGCGACGGCGTTGTTCGACGAGAAGTACGGCGATGTCGTGCGGGTGGTCGAGATCGGCGATTATTCCCGCGAGCTGTGCGGCGGCACGCACGTCGACCGCACCGGCAGGGTCGCCGTGATCCGGCTGCTGCGTGAGGGATCGATCGGCGCCGGGATGCGCCGGATCGAGGCGCTCGTCGGCCCCGACGCGCTCCGCGAGATCAACGTCGAGCGGGCGCTGCTCCGCGATCTGGTCGGTGCCCTCGACGCGAAGGACCCGCACGCCGCGATCGATCGCGCACGCCGTGTGGTCGAGGAGAACAAGCGCCTGCGCAACGAGCTCGGGAAGCTCCGGGCCGGGGACCGGGCGGCGATGATCGACGACCTTGCGGCGCAGGCCGCGGATGTCGACGGTCTCGCGCTCGTGGTGCGAGACGTCCCGGCGCTGGACCCGGGGGAGCTCCGGGAGCTCGCGATCAAGGTTCGCGACCGGCTGCAGGAACGACCCGCCGCGGTGGTGGTCGGCAACGGCGACGGCGGCGGGAAGGCGATCCTCGTCGCGGCGGCCACGCAGTCCGCGATCGGCCGTGGCGTCACCGCGCCGGCGTTGCTCGCCGACGCCGCGACCGTGATCGGCGGCGGCGCCGGCGGCAAGGACGACATCGCGAACGCGGGCGGTCCGCGCGCGGACGAGCTCCCGGCGGCGCTCGCGACCATCCCGGACCGGGCGCGCGCGCTCCTCGCCGGTGCCTGATCGGGTCCAGGGCGGCCGCGTCCTGGGGCTGGACCTCGGCGACGTCCGGATCGGCGTGGCGATCAGCGATCCCGATCGGCGGCTCGCGCTGCCGCTCGGCACGGTCCAGGTCGGGCGTCCGCCGGGGGAGATGCGGGCGATCGCCGACCTCGTCCGCGAGCACGAGGTCACCCTGGTCGTGATCGGCGACCCGGTCTCGCTCGACGGGGTCCGGCGCGAGCGCGCCACGCACGCGGCCAACTTCGCCGAGGCGATGCGCGGTCTGCTCGACGTGCCGGTCGCGCTGCACGATGAACGCCTGTCGACGGTCGAGGCGGAGCGGTCGTTGCGGGACGCCGGGGTGAACCGCAAGCGCCGCCGCAGCGTGGTCGATGCCGCCGCCGCGCAGGTGATCCTCCAGTCCTGGCTCGACGCGACGCGCATCGACGAAGGCTGAGACCGGCCCGGTATCCTGCACCTCCGTGGCACCCCAGACGGCATCTCCGGTGGATGAGCCTCGCCCCTCCTACCTCAGCCAGACCGACCCCGAGCACGACCGCCGCCGCCGCCGGATCGCGCTGGTGGTCGTCCTGGTCGTCCTTGCGGTGTCCGTGATCGGGATCGGGGTCGCGAACAGCTCCTATCAACGCTGCAAGGAGCCGCCCGCCGCGAACGGCCGAACGGTCACGTTCGAGGTTCCCGACGGTGCCTCCGGCAAGGACGTCATCGCGGCGCTCGCCGATCAAGGTCTGATCCGGTGCGGCGGGTTCATCGGCGAGATGCTCCTGCGGACCGCGGGCAACGCGAACGGCATCCTGGCCGGGACGTACAAGATCCCCGTGGGCAGCTCCCTGGACCAGATCGTCAAGATCGTGACGACCCCGCCGGCGAAGGTCCCGACGGTCCGTGTCACCGTCCCCGAAGGGCTCCGGATCAGCTCGACCTACCCGGGGGAGCGGAGCATCGCCAGCGAGGTCGAACGGCAGACCGGTGTGCCGGCAGCGGCGTTCTCGAAGGTCGCGCAGAACCCGAAGCTTTCGCTGGCGCCGTACCTGCCTGCGGGCAAAGGCGCCGAGGGCTTCCTGTTCCCTGAGACCTATCAGTTCGTCAAGCACGGGATCGACGCGCGGAAGATCGTGAAGGAGATGCTCGGCCAGTTCGACACCGAGGCCACGAAGCTGGATCTCGTCGGAGGCGCGAAGAAGCTGGGCTACACGCCGTACCAGGTCGTGACCATCGCGTCGATGATCGAGCGCGAGGCCCAGGTGGACAAGGACCGGCCTCTGGTCGCCAGCGTGATCTACAACCGGCTCGCGGCGAACAACACGCTCGGGATCGACGCGACGCTGCTCTACGACGACCCCACGCCGGACGGGACGCTCTCGAGCGCAGACCTGGCGGCCGATACGCCGTATAACACCCGCGTGCACGCCGGGCTGCCGCCGACACCGATCGCGAGCCCGGGCGAGGCGTCGCTGGAGGCAGCGCTGCATCCCGCCCAGACCAACTACTTCTATTACGTTGCGTGCCCCCCCGACGGGCCCGGCGTCACCCGGTTCGCCGTCACCTACCAGGAGCACCTCACCAACGTGCGGGAGTGCCTGGGTGGGTGAGCGCCGGATCGGCGGCGCGACACGCGTCGCCGCGGTGCTCGGGATGCCGGTCGCCCACAGCCTGTCGCCCGTGATCCACAACGCGGCGTTCGCCGCGCTGGAGATGGACTGGACCTATGTCGCGCTGCCGGTCGAGCCCGGCGTGGTGCCTGCCGCGGTCGCCGGGCTTCGCGCGCTCGGCCTCGCGGGGGCCAACGTCACGATGCCGCACAAGGAAGCCGTCGCCGACGTGATGGACGAGCTGACCGACGACGCCACGCGGTTGCGCGCGGTCAACACGATCGAGTTGCGGGGCGGCGCGCTCGTCGGCCACAACACGGACGCGCCGGGGTTCGCGCGGTTCCTGGAGCGCGACGCCGGGTTCGATCCTGCCGGCCGCACCGCGGTGCTCTTCGGCGCCGGCGGCGCCGCCAGGGCGTGCGCGCTGGCGCTGGCGCGCGCGGGCCTGACCCGGATCGTGGTCGCCCTCCGAGAGCCCGCGCGCGCCCGCCCGCTCGCCGAGGCCCTCGACGGGTACCCCACCGTCGTCGACGTGGTCGGGTTCGACGACGCGGTACAGGTCGAGGCCGACCTCGTCGTGAACGGGACGCCGCTGGGTGCGCACGGCGAGGCGATCGCGCTGCCCACGGTCGGGCCCGGCGCGCTGGTCGTCGACCTCCTCTACCGGCCGGCGACCACTCCGCTGCAACAGGCCGCGCGGGCGACCGGCGCGAACGCGTTCGGCGGCCTCGGCCTCTTGCTGCACCAGGCCGCCCTCTCGTTCGAAGTGTGGACGGGTCGCCCCGCGCCGCTCGAGGTGATGTCGGCCGCTGCCGTGGCCGCCCTCGCCGACCAGGCCTAGGCCGCCCGTTCGGGCCGCCGCCTCAAGAGCACCTGTTCGCCCGACGATGCCTGACGCAGAGAGGTCCCCGGATGGATGAATTCGCCGCGCTCGCGCAGCGCGTCGTCTTGACCATGGACGACGTGCGAGGCTGTTTGGTGCTGTCTCGCGATGGCTTGGTCTTGGGCGCCTTCCCCGAGGAGCAGGAGGCCGAGCTCAAGCCCGCGTGGCTCCGGTTCGTGCACGTCGGCGAGGCGCGCAAGGGGTTCGTGGAGTTCTCCGATCAGCTCTGGGCGTTCGTGCACCGGGGCCCCTACGCGGCGTTCGTGGTGACCGGCACGAGCGTGCGTCCCGGCGTGATGCTCGACCAGCTAGAGCAGGCCGTGATCGCGGCCGAGGAGACGCGCGCCAAGCAGAAGGAGGTCACCCTCAAGGTGCCCGATGCCGCCGGCGCCCCGTCGGGTCGCCCGCGCACCTCCCTGCACCCACCGGCCGATCGTCCCGCAGCGGCGCCGGTCGGTGCGATCCCCGCCGCAGAGGAGATGCCGTCCTTCGCCGCGCCCACAGGGCCGGCCGAGGGATCGGGCGATACCCAGGAATGGGCCGGCGCCGATCCCGCGCAACTGCAGCAGATGCAGGCGATGCAGGAGCAGATGGCGGCGATGCAGGAACAGTTGCAGCAGCAGGCGCTCCAACAGGGCGCGGGCACAACGGCGCCGGTCGCTCCGGCCCCGGCGACCCAGGCGCCCCCCGCAGCCGCTCCTCCCGCGTCGCCGCCGGCCGGGGCGCCGGCGTCCCAGCAGCCGCTCAGTGGCTACCGCCGACCCGAGTCTTCAGAGCCGGCGACGGCCGCGACGCCGCCTCCGGCCGCGGCCGAGCCCCCAGCCGAGACGGCCGCCGAGGCACCTCGAGCCGAACTCGGCGGCGCCCGTCCGTCGATCGAGGGGTCGCCGTACGAGTCGGTGCTCGCCGACGAGCAACCGGCGCCGTTCGGGTCGGAGAGTTCCCCCTTCGCGCGGCTCGAGTCCGAGCAGGCCGCCGCGGCCGCAGAGCGCGCCGAGGCCCGGCCGGAGCAGGTGGCATCAACGGAGGCTCGGCCGGAGCCGCCCGCGGCCGCCGCCGAGGCGCCCGTCACAGGGGCCGCCGACGAGGACGCGGGCGCTTTCCGGAGTGAGCCGCAGCGGTTGGTTTCGCCGAGCGACGGCCCACCTGCCGCCGACGAGCCGGAGGAGCCGGGCGAGGTCGACCGCGTCATGCTCGCCAAGGAGTTCTCGGGGTTGCTTCAGCTGGATGGGGACGGTGACGAAGACTAGTTCCTGAACGACCTAGCCCGAACGGACCCCGGGGAATCGATGTCGCAGGTCAAGCGGAAGTCGAAACAGCTCGGTCAGATCTTGATCGAGCTCGGCTACATCACGGCTGCGCAATTGGAGACCGCCCTCGAGGAACATCGCAAGACCCCGAAGTCGCTCGGCCGCGTCCTGATCGATCTCGGGATGATC
Source organism: uncultured Actinomycetes bacterium (assembly GCA_963799625.1). Lineage (GTDB taxonomy): Bacteria > Actinomycetota > UBA4738 > UBA4738 > HRBIN12 > AC-51. The sequence goes on from CAWCXU010000003.1 coordinate 255,371, forward strand.
AAAGAGTCCGACCTCGTTCGGGCGCTCGCCGAGCAGGTCGGACTCGAATTCGTCGACCTCTCCGACTTCCAGATCGACACCATCGCAGCGTCGCTATTGCCCGACGCCCTCGCCCGCCGGTATCGGGCCTTGCCGATCGGCGAACGCGACGGGCGTCTCCTGGTCGCGATGTCGGACCCCGCGAACGTCTATGCCCTCGACGATATCCGAACGATCACGGGCCGAGACGTGTTGCCGGTCGTCGCGACCGCCGCGCGACGTCGAGGCGGCGATCCAGAAGCACTCGGGCATGGACTCGGGCGTTGAGGCGATGGCCAGCATCGTCGACGCCGCCGGCGACGAGGACGAAGAGAGCGACCTCGACGCCGCCGTCGAGGATGCCCCGATCGTCAGGCTGGTCAACGCCGTGATGACCCAAGCCGTGGCCGACCGAGCCTCCGACGTCCATATCGAGCCGCGCGAGCATGATCTGCGGATCCGCTTCCGCGTCGACGGCGTCTTGATGGAGCCGATGCCTCCGGCGCCCAAGAACATCCAGAACGGTCTGATCAGCCGCATGAAGGTGATGGCCGACCTCAACATCGCAGAGAAGCGCGTGCCGCAAGACGGCAGGATCTCGATGAAGGTCGGCGGCAAGAAGATCGATCTGCGTGTCGCGACATTGCCCACGGTCTTCGGCGAGAAGGTCGTGCTCAGGATCCTGGATACGTCCAACGCCCTCCTGCGCCTCGAGGACCTCGGGTTCCTCGAGGGCGCCTACAAACGGTACTCGGCCTCGTTCAGCAAACCCTATGGCGCGATCTTGGTCACCGGGCCGACGGGGTCGGGCAAGTCCACGACGATGTACGGGACGCTCAACATCCTCAACCAGATCGACAAGAACATCATCACGGTCGAGGATCCCGTCGAGTATCGCCTTCCCGGCGTGAATCAGATGCAGGTGAACGTGAAGGCGGGTCTGTCATTCGCGGCGGCCCTGCGGTCGATCCTCCGCGCCGACCCCGACATCGTCTTGATCGGTGAGATCCGGGACAAGGAGACGGCCACGATCGCGATCGAGGCCGCCCTTACGGGGCACCTCGTGCTGTCGTCGCTGCACACGAACGACGCAGCGAGCGCGATCTCCCGGTTGGTCGAGATGGAGGTCGAGACGTTCCTGGTGGCGTCCGCGATCGACGCGGTGGTCGGACAACGGCTGGCGCGCAAGCTATGTGAACGCTGCCGGTCGCCCTATCGCCCCGATGAGAACGAACTCTATGCCGCCGGCTATCCCGACTGGCTCTGGCCGGAGATCCAGGAACTCCACAAGTCGACGGGGTGCCCCACCTGCGCGAACACGGGGTTCAGGGGCCGGATCGGCTTGTACGAGGTGATGCCGATGACCGAAGAGATCGAACGGCTAACGGTCGAGCGTGCGTCTGCCGATGCCATCAAAGCTGTCGCGGTTCAGCAGGGGATGATGACGCTCCGCGACGACGGGTTGGAGAAGGTCCGCATGGGCCTGACGTCGCTGGAAGAGGTTGCAAGGGTGGTGAAGTGAGATGAGCACGGTCGCTCCTCCCGAGGACGATCTTCAGGTACCGATCCCGGAACTGCTCGGGAAGCTCCTCGAGGTGCAGGGCTCCGACCTGCACCTCACCGCGGGCACGCCGCCCACGGTGCGGGTCCACGGTGAGCTCGAACGGCTGCAGGACTACCCGCTGCTCACCCCGCGGGCCCTGCAGGGCATGATCTACGCGATCTTGCCGCAGAAGATGCGCGAGCGCTTCGAGCAGGAGCTCGAGCTCGACATGTCGTACTCGCTGCCGGGCCGCGCTCGGTTCCGTGTGAACGTGTACATGCAGCGCGACGCGGTGGGCGCCGTCTTCCGCGTGATCCCCTTCGAGATCAAGGGGCTGGACGAGCTCGGGCTGCCGCCGGTGTGCGCCGACCTGGCGCGTTTCCCCCGGGGGTTCGTGGTCGTCACGGGCCCGACCGGATCGGGCAAGTCGACGACGCTGGCCGGCATGGTCGACGTCGTCAACACCGAGCGCGCGGGCCACATCATGACGGTCGAGGACCCGATCGAGTTCCTCCACAAGCACAAGACCTGCGTGGTGAACCAGCGCGAGATCGGCGCGGACACGCATTCGTTCGCCTCGGCCCTCAAGCACGTCTTGCGCCAGGACCCCGACGTGATCCTCGTCGGTGAGATGCGTGACCTCGAGACGATCTCGACCGCCATCACCGCGGCCGAGACCGGCCACCTCGTGTTCGCGACCCTGCACACGCAGGACGCGCCGCAGACGGTCGACCGCATCATCGACGTGTTCCCGCCGCACCAGCAGCAGCAGACGCGGGTGCAGCTGTCGACGACCCTGCAGGGCGTGATCACCCAGCAGCTCGTGCCGACCACCGACGGCCAAGGCCGTGTCGTGGCGGCCGAGGTGATGATCGCGACGCCCGGTATCCGCAACCTGATCCGCGAGGGCAAGGTCCACCAGATCTATTCCGCGATGCAGGCCGGCGGCCGCTACGGGATGCAGACGATGGACATGTCGCTCGCCTCCCACGTGAAGGCGGGCCGGATCAACCAGCAGATGGCGTTCGAGCGGTGCCACGACCCCGAGGAGCTCCAGCGGCTGATCGGGTCGACCGGCGGCCTGTCGGCCTACTCCGACGGCGGGAGCTACACCGACACGAGCGACTTCGGTCAGGGCTCCGGCGCCGGCGGCTGGTCCTCGAGCGGCGGCATGTGAGGCGGTGAGGATCGATGCCTGACACCTACACCTACAAGGCGCGCGACAAGGGCGGGAACGTCCTGAACGGCACGATCGTGGCCGACAACGAGGCGCTCGTGCTCGCGCGCCTGCGCGAGCAGGGGTTCGTCCCGCTGGAGGTCGGCAAGCAGGGCCGCGGCATGAACATCGAGCTGTCACGCAAGAAGAAGGTGAAGCTCAAGGAGCTCGCCGTCTTCTCGCGCCAGTTCGCCACGATGGTGAACTCGGGCCTGCCGATCCTGCGTGCGCTGGCGATCTTGTCCGACCAGACGGAGAACCCGGAGCTCCAGCGCGTGCTCGGGGTCGTGCGCACCGACGTGGAGCAAGGCGCCTCGCTGTCGGGCGCGATGGTCAAGCACCCGAAGGTCTTCAACGACCTGTTCGTCTCGATGGTCAAGTCCGGTGAGACCGGCGGGTCGCTCGACGACGTGCTGCTGCGGCTGGCCGACATGATCGAGAACGACGTCAAGCTGCGCGGCCAGATCAAGTCGGCGATGACCTACCCGGTCGCCGTCGTCGCCCTCGTCACGCTGATCATGTCCGCGATGCTGCTGTTCGTCGTGCCGCAGTTCCAGTCGATCTACGCCGGCCTCGGCGGCTCCCTGCCGCTGCCGACGCGGGTCCTGCTCTTCGTGTCGAACATCTTCAAGAAGCTCTGGTACATCATCCTGATCGGCAGCCTCGTCGGCCGCTTCTTCTTCAAGCGGTGGAAGAAGACCCCGACCGGCCGCGCGGCCGTCGACCGGATCAAGCTCCGCGTCCCGATCTTCGGCCCGCTGTTCCAGAAGGTGGCGCTGTCGCGATTCGCATCGACGCTCGCGATGCTGTTGAAATCGGGCGTGCCGATCCTGCAGGCCCTCGAGATCGTGAGTGAGACCGTGAACAACAGGGTCGTGGCGATCGCGATCGAAGACGTGCAGCAGTCGGTCCGCGAAGGTGAGTCGATGGCCAAACCGTTGTCGACGCACGCCGTCTTCCCACCGATGGTGGTGCAGATGCTCGCGGTCGGTGAGGAGACGGGTCAGGTCGACACGATGCTCGAGAAGGTGGCGTCCTTCTACGACTCCGAGGTCGAGGCGCAGGTCGCCGCCCTGACCTCGTTGATCGAACCGCTCCTGATCGCGGTGATCGGCGGCGTGTGTGGGTGCGGCCGTGGTCGCGCTCTACATGCCGATGTTCAACATCATCAAGCTGATCCCGTCGAGCTGATCCGCAGGCGGGAAGCGACGGGCCCTCGCGAGCGCGGGGGCCCGTCGGCTACCCGGAACCGGGTATCTACCCAACTCGGAGGATTTCCGGGCAACCCGCGGGATCGGGCTTCAGCGGGCGCGGGACACGACCGAAACCTCCCTGGAACGCATACCGATGGGGTGTGCTTGCTCACGGAAAGGAGGCGAAGGCAGAATGCTCAAGGGACTCTTGAAGCGCGTTCGTGAAGACGACGCGGGCTTCACCCTGATCGAGCTGATGGTGGTCGTTCTGATCATCGGCATCCTGGTCGCCATCGCTCTGCCAACGTTCCTCGGTGCCCGTAACCGGGCGAACGACAAGGCGGCCGCAGTCGGGCGTCCGCAACGCCTTGGCCGCTGCCAAGACGATCTTCACGGACACGGACGACTACTCGACCGTGACGACGCGGCCGCGCATGACGGCGACCGAGCCGTCGCTGACGTACGCCGGCGACGCGCTCGGCCGGTCCCGACCGAGATCAGCCTTCTGGTCGGTGACACCGCCGGTCGGCGTCGTGAACGGTGCGATCTCGACTGGCGGCGTGGTCGAAGGCGGGCAACTGCTTCGGGCTGCTGCGACGAGTCCGACGCCGGAACCCGTTCAGGCCACGCGGTCAACGCCGGCGCCCTGCGACGCCGGCCGAGCGACGCCGTACGGCGGCGCGAGCTGGTAGTCACGAGTCCAGCTGTAGCACCGCTGAAGGGCGGCCTCCGGGCCGCCCTTCCGGCGTTCCGGGCACCTCAAGGCGGACTGCGCCACACGGCCGACACCTACGAGGAAGGGCTGGAGGTCCGTTCGATGATGCGCATCTTGCAGAAGCTCCGCCGCCGGCTCGATGGCGATGATGGGCTTCACGCTGGTCGAGGCGATGGTCTCGATCACCATCCTGGCCGTCGGCGCCTTCACGATCGCCCAGGCGATGATCTTCGGGCTCGGCAGCACCGGCCTGTCGCGCCAGCGGCTCGCCTCCCGCGCGGCGCTCGACCAGCAGATGGAACAGGCCCGCGCCCTCAACTACGACAACCTCGTCCTGTCGGACGCGACGAACCTCACCCACTCGACACGAACCCAACAACCCCGACTACTGGGTCAACCAGGTCGCACAGACCTATGACCCCGACGGCGCCGGGACCATGGCGGCCGAGCCGATCGTGCGCGTCGCCGGCGCCTCGCCGGCGCTCCAGCACTACCAGAACCCGTACTCGAACGGTGGCACGACCTACGAGGTCTACCGGTACGTCACGTGGTACGACTCGCCGCAGGACGGCACGGGCGCCGGCGACGCCGCGGACGGCAACAGCAACGGCGTGAGCGACGCCAACGGCCACGACGCGAAGCGGGTCACGGTCGTCGTCGTCTGGACGAACATCGTGACGGGTCAGAGCTCGAGCCTCAGCGAGTCCTCGCTGTTCTCCGACGGACAGATCGCCTACAAGGCCCCGACGCGCGAACGCGGCACCGACCGTCGTCCTGCCCGACGAGCTCGATCTGCGGCAACACGGTCACGTTCACCGCGGTGGCGTCCGACTCGGACGGCTCGATCGCGAGCGTGTCGTGGGACTTCGGCGACGGCACGACCGGGATCGGGAGCGTCCATCACGCACACGTACGCGGCGTTCGGGACCTACACGGTCGTCAACACGGTCGTCGACAACGGCGGATCGACCGCGAACAACAGCGCGTCGTCGTGCCACGTCACGACGACCAACCCCACGGCGGGCAACGGCGGACCGGACGGCACCGTCGTGATCAACGGCAACGCCGCCTACACGAACTCGACGACCGTCACCCTCACGCTCGCCAAGAGCGGTGGTGGCCCGAACCCCGCGACGATGAAGTTCTCGAACGACAACTCGACGTGGCTCGGCCCGTTCGCGTGGGCGACCATCGTACACGTGGACGATCCCCAGCGGCGACGGGACGAAGACCGTCTATGCGCGCTACTTCAACTCCAGCGGACAGTACGGCGCGATCGCGAGCGACACGATCACGCTGGACACGATCGCGCCCGGGCGCCCCGACCGCGTTCCACAAGATCAGCGCGATCGATCTCCGGGGCGAACACGACCGTCGTACCTCGGGTGGACCGCCCCGGTCGGCGTCACCGACCTCGGCGGGCTACCGGATGTACAAGCGCTTGATCACCTCGACGGGCGCGTGGACGCTCGTGTGCGACACGTCGTCGACGACCTGCAGCGACACCCACAAGAAGACCGACACCTACGAGTACTACGTGGTGGCCTATGACCTTGCGACCAATGTCAGTCCGAACTCTGCGACGCCGAACCCGACCGGCTGACGGCGAGGCCGGGTTCACCCTGGTCGAGCTGGTGGTCACGATGGCGGTGATGAGCATCGTCGCCACGGCGATGATGGCCGTGGCGATGCGGTCGTTCACCACGACGAGCACGATCACGAACCGCCGCGACGTCCTCGTCGACGGACGGGTCGCGATCGACCAGATGACGAAGCAGCTGCGGCAGGGCGAGTCGGTGGACCTCACCGCGAGCGACGCATCCACCTTGAAGTTCAGCGGCTACATCGACGGGCACCGACACCACGATCGTGTGGCGCGTCACCGGGACGAGCGCTCCCGTACACGCTCGAGCAGTCGCGCGACGGCGGTGCGCACTTCGCGCCTTTGGTCTCGCCGGTCCTGTGCAAGACGGCGAGCGACACCGGGCTGCTCGCGCCGACCCGTTCACCTACGTGCAACACGCGGGCGTGGTCGACCAGGTGACGATCGACCTGACCTTCGAGACGAACACGTCGACCGTCGACCTCGTGTCCGACGTCCAACTGCGGAACGTGGAGAGCTGAGGAGCCGATGAGGAACGCACTGCTGCGCGCGATGCACCGCGAGGAGGGCTACTCCCTCGTCATCTCCATGCTGTTGATGGCGATCATGATGGTGCTCCTCGCGGTCTCCCTCGATGCCGGCTCGTCGTCGCTGCACCAGTCGAGCCTGTCGCTCGAGTGGAGCAAGGCGCTCACCGTCGCCGAGGGCGGGGCGGACGCGGCCGTGACGCTCGCTCGGTGAGAGCCGGGCGGCGACGAACAGCTGCGCGATCGGCACGAACAACGTCTGCAACGGTGTCGACGGCCAGTACCAGGTCCGGTGGACGACCACCGGCTCCAAGATCGTGGTCACGTCGGTGGGCTACTACCCGTCGAGGGCGAACTCGCAGTTCGCGCGCGAGGTGCAGATCACGTACGAGCCGATCCCGTCGTTCAAGTACGCGATCTTCTCCCAGACCGCGCTCTCCGTCGCGAACAACATGACCGTGATGGGCGACATCTACTCGGCGGGCGACATCACGGTGGGCACCAAGCGCGACCGTCTGCGGAAGCGTGCTCTCGTCGGGCGGCGGCGTCACCGATGCAGAACGGCGCATCGATCGTCAAGACGTACTCGCGCGCTCGGGTGCTCCGGCAAGTCCGGCAACGTGTGGACCGGCGGTACGAACGGCATCGCGGGTCGGCACGACCGGAACCGTCGCAGGGCTCGGTGAAGGCCTCGAACCCGTCGACGGCGACCTGCGGCGCGACGGGCGCCACGCTACAAGATCACGGGCTCGTTCACCGTCACCGGCACGGCGACGGCGTGCGGCAGCATCGCGTCGGCCTCGACCGCGGCGACGAAGACCGCCGGGTCTTCGACGAGTCAGCCGACGCCGGTCACCTTCCCGGCGTTCACGTTCGACCCGAACAACTACCCGAGCAGCGTGTCGGACCCGTTGCACCTGCAGTGCTACCCGACCACGACGCCGATCACGAACTGCGGCGCGAACGACTCGACGACCTCGGTGAGCGACTTCAACACCTACGTGACGGCGCACAAGAACGCCCTGACCGGGACGTTCGCGGTCTGGCAGCGCTCGCGCCTCGTCGTCGACCGCGATCAACCTCGACGGCATCACGCTCGGCGGCGACTTCACGCTGATCACGAACGCACCGGTCACGTTCGGGAACACGAGCACGGTGACGACGACCGCCGCCTCGGCGGACCTCTTCGTCGTCTCGACCTACCAGCCCACCGGGTCGTGCACGGCGGCGCTGGTGAACACCGGCGGCTGCGGACTGCAGCATCTACGGGAAGAACTCGGTCGAGTTCGACTCGGGCGTGCAGTCCGACCCGAACGACGGGGTCGTCGGCCTGCTCTACACCACCGGCAAGATGGCCTTCGTGAACTCCTCGAACAACATCGCCGACGTCGGCGACGGCGCGCTCTACGCGCAGTCGATGGACTTCAAGAACGGCTTCAACGTGATCTACAACTCGCGTGTCGAGCGCGTGCTCGGGTTCGGCGCCTCCTACGAGCAGACGCTCTGGCAGGAGCTGAACATCTAGGGTTCTGCTCGTGCCTACGGTCTGGCTCGCGCCCGTCGCCGCCGTCTTCGGTCTCGCGATCGGGAGCTTCATGACGGTCGTCGCCGCGCGGGTTCCGGCGGGCGAGTCGGTCGTCGCGCCCCGGTCCCGATGCCCGCGGTGCGGCGCGACGATCCGGATGCGCGACAACATCCCGGTCCTGAGCTGGCTGCTCCTTCGTGGCCGATGCCGGGATTGCGGCGAACGGATCCCCGTTCGCTACCCGATCCTCGAGCTGAGCACCGCGATCTTGATGGCCGCTCCGTTCTTCGTCTACGAGAGCATCTGGGTCGCGTGCGGCGTGGCGGCGCTCCTGGCGCTTGATGCCGGTGATCTCGGTGATCGATCTCGAGCACCGGATCATCCCGAACAAGATCGTCTACCCGGCGCTGATCGCGTTCCCGATCTATCTCGTCGTGGCCAACCGGTTCGGCGCGCCGGTGGACCTCGTCCGCATGGTGATCGGCTTCCTCGCCTACGGGGGCGTGTTGTTCATCGTGGCGCTCGTCTCGCGCGGGATGGGCATGGGTGACGTGAAGCTCGCGGGCCTGATCGGGCTCGTGCTGGGGTCGCTGAGCCTCGGACAGGTGGGTGTGGCCGCCGGCGCGGCGATCGTGCTGGGCGCGCTCGGCGCGGTCGTCGCGCTCGCGCGGGGAGCGGGTCGCAAGGGCGCGATCCCGTTCGGTCCGTTCCTTGCCGCCGGCGCGGTGGTGGGCGCCCTGTGGGGCGTGCAGATCGCCGACTGGTACCAGCGGACCTTCATCCACCTCTGACCCGCGTCTGACCCGCCTCCAGGGGCTCGAACACCCGTTCGTACCTGCGGAAATGGTCCTCTGAGGTGTTTGACTCACCTTGTTCCCTGATGTGTCCTTTGCGTGCTCCCGGGGCCAAGAGGCCCTACTGAGCATCCTGTGGCAGGTGTGGCACATGTGGCTCGCGACCCTCGGGGGTCGCTAGGAGAGAGAACGCGATGGCGACCGGTGGGGCTCGGAGCTTCTTGGGCGACGGCACGTCGCTCCTGACGGTCGCCGAGGTCGCGTCGGCGATGCGGGTCTCGACGATGACGGTCTACCGGTTGATCAAGAGCGGGGAGCTCCCCGCGGTGCGTGTCGGCCGGAGCTATCGCGTCCGAGGCACCGCCGTCGAGCAATACCTCACGTCGCGGTCGGTACAGGTGGACGGTTCCTGATGGCGAAGAAGGGTCGGATCGGTCTAGACATCGGCTCGACGGCCGTGCGCGCCGTCGAGCTCCTCGGCTCGCCTCCCACGGTGGTGCGCGCGAGCCAGGTCGCGCTCCCGGCCGGCGCGGTCGAGAGCGGCGAGGTGCGCGACCCCGGTGCGGTCAGCGACGCCCTGCACAAGCTGTGGTCAGAGGGCGGGTTCAAGGGCCGGCAGGTCTACCTCGGCGTCGGCAACCAGCGCGTGGTCGTGCGTGAGATCTCACTCCCGTACCTGCCGGAGAAGGAACTGCGTTCCTCGCTCGGGTTCCAGGTCCAGGAGTTCATCCCGATGCCGGTCGACGACGCCGTGCTCGACTACCACACGATCGGGGAGTTCGAGCAGGACGACCGCAAGATGCTCCGGATGCTCCTGGTCGCGGCGCAACGGAGCATGGTCGACCTCGTCGTGCAAGCTGTGTCCGGCGCTCGGCTCGAGCCGCTCGGGATCGACCTGGTGCCGTTCGCGCTCGTGCGCTCGATCGGCGCGTCCGACCGTGGTCTCGACCTCGAGGAAGGGCAGGTCGAGGAGGCGATCGTCGACATCGGCGCGCACGTGACCAACATCGTCGTGCACGGCCGTGGCGAGACCCGGTTCGTCCGCATCCTGCCGAGCGGCGGCCGCGACATCACGGTCGCGATCGCGCGATCCGCCGGGGTCGAGGACGACGTCGCCGAGCGTCTGAAGCGCGGCCAGGAGGTCGAGGACGCGCCGAGCCCGCAGCAGGTGCGCCAGGCGGCGCTGCAACGAGCCGCCGCGTTCGTCGACGAGGTCCGATCCTCGCTCGAGTTCTACACGGCCCAGGCCAAAGAGGTGCAGATCGGTCGCGTGAAGGTGACCGGCGGCGGGTCGCGGCTCGAGGGTTTGTTCGAGCTGATGCGCCAGCGGATCCCCGTGCCGGTCGAACCGGGCGCGGTGTTCGGCAACGTCGCGCACCAGCTGGACCAGGCCGACGTCGCGGCCGCGGAGCCGCTCCTGGCCGTCGCGATCGGGTTGGGCCTGCCGGAGGTGGACTCGTGAGTCGCGTCAACCTGCTTCCCAGCGAGATCAAGAAGGGTCAGGAGACCCGGCGGCGGTTCGTGCTGTTCGTGCTGGCGGGCATCGCCCTGATCCTGCTGGTCATCGCGTTCTGGTTCTTCCAGTCCATGCGCCTCAGCGACGTCCAGTCCGACATCGACGCCCAGGAACAGACGAACGCGTCGCTCCAACAGGAGATCAACGGCTTGCAGAAGTACGAGCAGCTCCAGACCGAGGCGCAGCAGGAGCAGCAGCTGCTCGACACCGCCTACGCGAACGAGGTGTCGTTCTCCGGGATGTTGCTCGACGTCTCGAAGGTGATCCCGTCCGACACCTACCTCACGAACTTCGCCTCGACCCTGGCGCCGCCGACCGCCGCGGCCGGGTCGACGTCATCCTCGAGCACCAGCACGACGACCACGACGTTCGTCGGCACGATGTCGTTCTCGGGGGAGACCCTGCACTTCGCATCGCTGAGCACCTGGCTGAACCGGCTGGAGTCGGTCCAAGGGTGGGCGAACCCGTGGACCTCGAACGTCACCGCCGACTCGGCGGTCGCCGGGGCCTACCAGTTCGACACGTCGGTCGACCTCACCCAAGACGCCCTGACCCAGCGCGGCGCGGCCGGAGCGGAGGCTTCGGGTGGATAACCAACGCGCCCCCCTGTTCGCGATCATCGGCGCCGTCGTGCTCGCCGTCCTGCTCGTGGTGTTCGTCGTGCTGCCGGAGATGGGCAAGGTGTCGAAGGCGAAGGAGGACCTCGCGACCTCCCAGGCGAAGGAACAGACGCTGACGGTCCAGCGCAACGCCTTGGAGGACACCAAGGCCAACGAGCCCGAGAACCGGAAGATCATCGAGCAGGTGCACCACCAGATCCCGCCGACGGCCGACGAAGCGGGGCTCTTCCAGCACGTCAACGGTGCCGCGCTCGACTCCGGGCTCGACCTGGCGGCGATCACGCCGAGCGCGCCAACCTTCGACGAGAACACCGGGCTCAGCACGATCGTGCTCCAGGTGAGCGCCGTCGGGACCTACAGCGACGTCACCGCCTTCAGCTATCGGATCGAGACGCTGCCGCGCGCGGCGAAGATCACGGCGCTCAGCCTCTCGCCCGGCGCCACCCCGACCACGACGGGAACATCGCCCCTGCTCACGATGACGGCGACGATCGAGGCCTACACCAGTGACACGAGCGCCGGACCCGGCTCGGAGCCCGGTCCCACGGAGGCGGGCTGAGATGGCGATCAGCGACCGTGACAAGCGGACCCTGAAGATCGGCGGGATCGTCGTCGGGGTGCTCGCGGTGATCTTCGTGGCGCTCAAGCTGCTCGGCGGTGGAGGCGGCGAGGAGGCCGCGACGAGCTTCTCGCCCCGGTCGACGACCTCGGCGCCCGGTGGCACCGGCGGCGGCGCAGGGGAGCGAGTCCCCGAGCCTCGCGCCCTCGCCGGTCCTGGTCCTGCCGGTGCGTGACCCCTTCGCGATCCCGGCCGGGTTCCCCGCCCCGTCCGGGGGTTCGACCTCCAGCGGGTCGACCTCGAGCGGGACCTCGACAACCAGTGGCGGGACGACCACGACCACGACGACCACGACGTCGACCCAGCCGGGGACGCGGACGCCGACCCAGCCGAGCAGCGCCACGCAAGACGTCGGCGGTCACCAGGTCACCCTGATCGACACGTTCACGACCAACGGGGTCGAGCGGGCGACCGTCGAGGTCGACGGCACGACCTACAGCGTCGCCGCCGGCGAGACGTTCGGTCCGAACAAGCAGTACCGACTGCAATCGGTCTCGGGGAACTGCGCCACGTTCCTGTTCGGGGACCAGTCGTTCACGCTCTGCGTGCCGCAGAACAAGTAGCGGCCGACACCGACGCCGGCGATGCGCCCACGGGGGGAGCGGTCGCCGGTCGAGCGGGGGCGGCTTCGGCCGCCCCCGCCATCAACGACCGGCGCTCGGGGGTCTCCGGCGCTTCCCTATGATTGGCGCGGTGTTGCGCTTCCTGACCGCCGGTGAATCGCACGGCCGCGGCCTCGTCGTGATCGTCGAGGGACTGCCGGCGGGCGTGCCTGTGTCCGGCGATGCCATCGCGGGGGAGCTGGCGCGCCGACGCCACGGCTACGGGCGTGGAGGCCGCCAGCGCTTCGAGGCCGACGCGTTCGAGATCCAGGCCGGCGTCCGCCACGGGCGCACGATCGGGGCCCCCGTCGCGATCACGATCCCGAACGTCGAGTTCGAGCAGAAGTACGCGGAGCTGATGGCCGCCGACGGCCAGGACGATCCGTCCAAGGCGCTGACCCGTCCCCGGCCGGGTCATGCCGACCTGGTGGGCGCGCTGAAGTACGGGTTCGACGACGTCCGCAACGTCTTGGAGCGGGCGAGCGCTCGCGAGACGGCGGCGCGGGTGGCCGCGGGGGCGCTCTGCAAGGCGTTCCTCGCCGAGCTCGGCGTCCAGATCCTGTCGCACGTGGTCCAGATCGGGAAGGTGAAGGCCCGGCGAGGGGCGCCGCCCACCCCCGAAGACGTCCCGCGGATCGACGCCTCGCCCGTGCGGTGCGCCGACGCCGACGCGGCGCGCGCGATGGTCGCCGAGATCGACCGGCTGCGCAAAGCCAAGGACAGCGCGGGCGGCGTCTTCGAGGTCCTCGCCTACGGCGTCCCGCCCGGGGTCGGTTCGTACGTGCATTGGGATCGCAAGCTGGACGCCCGCCTGGCGGCGTCGGTGATGTCGATCCAGTCGGTGAAGGGGGTCGAGATCGGTGACGGGTTCGCCTCGGCGGCCCGCCCGGGGTCGAAGGCGCACGACGAGATCGTGGTGCGGAGCGGCCGGCTCGCGCGCGCGACCGCTCGCGCCGGCGGGATCGAGGGCGGGATGTCGACCGGCCAGCCGATCCGCCTGCGGGCCGCGATGAAACCGTTCTCGACGGTGCCCAAGCCGCTGCGAACGGTCGATCTCGTCACCGGAGAGCCGGCGGTCGCGATCAAGCAGCGCACCGACGTCTGCGCCGTCCCCGCCGGCGGGGTGGTGGGAGAGGCGGCCGTCGCGGCCACGCTCGCCGACGCGACCCTGGAGAAGTTCGGGGGAGACGCGCTCGTCGAGACCTCACGGAACCTCGCCGCCTACCTCGAGGCCTTGCCGTGATCGTCTACCTCGTCGGCATGCCCGGGGCGGGCAAATCGACCGTCGGCGCCGAGCTCGCCGGCCGGCTCGGGGTGCCGTTCATCGACCTCGACGTCGAGATCGAGCGGCGAGAGGGGCGGTCGATCACCGACATCTTCGAGGCCGAGGGGGAGTCCGGGTTCCGCGCGCGGGAGGCCAAGGAGTTGCTCGACGCCTCGACCCACGACCCCGCGGTGATCGCGTGCGGCGGCGGGGTGGTGCTCGAGCCGGCCAACCGCATCACCCTTCGCAACACGGGCACGTGCGTGTTCCTCGACGTGCCGCTGGCGGTGCTCACGACGCGGGTGCAGCCCGACGCCGGCCGGCCGTTGATCCGGGCGGCGGGGGACCTCGAGCGCCTCCTCACCGAGCGCGAGCCGCTGTACCGGGAGTTCGCCGCGCACGTCGTCGACGGCGCGGGCGACCCGGGCGAGGTCGCGGACGCGATCGTGGAGGAGCTCCGTTGGAACGCGTGACCGTCCCGATCCCGGGGCGGTCCTACGAGGTGACGATCGGTTCGGGTGTGGTCGCCGGGGCCGGCGACCTCCTGCCCGACCTCGGCCGGGCGGCGCAAGCCTTCGTCGTGGTCGACGCCGCGGTCATTGACCCATGGCTCGCGCGGGTGACGGGCTCGTTGGAGTCCCGCGGCGTGCACGTCGTGCCGCTCACGGTGCCGTCGGGCGAGGCGGCCAAGACGATGCAGGTGTACGGCACGCTCCTGCACCAGCTCGCCTCCCAAGAGGCCCATCGCGACGATGTCGTCGTCGCGCTCGGCGGTGGGACCGTGGGCGACCTGGCCGGGTTCGTCGCCTCGACGTACATGCGGGGGCTCGGCGTCGTCCAGGTGCCGACGACGCTGATCGGCCAGGTCGACGCCGCGATCGGCGGCAAGACGGCGGTCAATCTTCCGGAGGGCAAGAACCTCGTCGGCACCTTCCATCAGCCGCTCGCCGTCCTGTGCGACGTCGAGGCGCTCGCGACGCTTCCCGACCGCGACTATCGGTCGGGGCTCGCGGAGATCGCGAAGTACGGGTTGGCGCTGGATCCGCAGCTGCTCGAGGGCCTCGAGCTCGATCCGGGTCCGGTGCTCGCGCGAGACCAGGCGGGCCTGGAGGCGCTCGTGGCTCGGTGCGTCCGGATCAAAGCCGCGATCGTCGCCGCGGACGAGCGCGACGCCGCGGGGCGGCTCTCCTTGAACTACGGGCACACGCTGGGCCACGCGCTGGAACGGCTCGACGCATTCGCCGGGCGTTCCCACGGCGAGGCGGTCGCGATCGGGATGGTCTTCGCTGCGCGACTCGCCGAGTCCAGAGGGCTTGCGACCGAGGAGCTGTCGCAGCGCACCGTGCGCGTGCTGGCGTCGCTCGGGCTCGAGACGGACGGGCCGCTGCCCGCCGTGCATGACATCCTGACGGCCTTCCGGATGGACAAGAAGTTCCACGGCGGCGTGCGGTTCGTCCTGCTCCGGGCGGTCGGCGAGCCGACCGTCGTCGAGGGCGTCACCACAGAGGAGCTGCGGACGGTGTTGAGCGAGATGGGGGCTCCCGTATGAACGTGCTGTACCTGTTCGGTCCCAACCTGGGCGCGCTGGGCACTCGCGACCCCGAGACCTACGGCGCGCAGACGCTGCCCGAGATCATGGAGGGCCTGGAGGGGCGCGCGGGCGATACGGGCCACGTCGTGACGTGGCGCCAATCCGATCACGAAGGAGAGCTGATCGGGTGGCTGCTCGCCGCGCGCGGCGACGGGATCGAAGCCGTCGTGCTGAACCCCGGCGCGCTCTCGCACTACTCCTACGCGTTGCGCGACGCGATCGAGGCGTGCGAGGTCCCCGTCATCGAGGTCCATATGTCGAACATCGCGGCACGCGAGTCGTTCCGCCACACGTCGGTGGTGTCGGCCGTGTGCCGGGGCACGATCAGCGGCCTCGGGGCCGCTGGCTATCATCTGGCGCTGGAGGCGATGCAGTGGATCACGACATGAGGAGGCGCGCGCTCGCCGCGCGCCTGGACGAGTTGGGTGTCGATGCGTTGTTCATCACCCGGCTGCTGCACACGCGGTACCTCACCGGCTTCACGGGATCCAACGGACAGGTCCTGATCCGTCGCGACGGCGCGCTGTTCCTGACCGACGGCCGGTACACGGAGCAGTCGCGTCGCGAGGTGCCCGACCTGGAACGGCACACGTATACGAATCCACTGCGCGAGGAGCTCCCCGGGTTGCTCGACGGGGTCGGGCGGCTCGGGTTCGAGGCCGAGGAGGTGACCGTCGCCGCACGCGATCGCTATGCGGAGGCGCTCGGAGACGAGGTCGAACTGGTGCCGACGACCGACGTGGTCGAGCCGCTGCGCGCCGTGAAGGACGACGACGAGCGAGCCGCGATCCGCACGGCGCAGGCGATCACCGACGCCGCGTTCACCGCGGTGTTGGACCGGTTCGCGGTCGGGGTGACCGAACAACAGATGGCGCGGCAGCTCGAGAGCGCGATGCGCGATGAGGGCGCGGACGGGCTCGCGTTCGACTCGATCGTGGCGTTCGGCGAGAACGCCGCCGAGCCCCACCATGAGCCGACGCATCGCACCCTCGGGGAGGGGGACATCATCAAGCTCGACTTCGGCGCGCTTGCGGCCGGCTACCACGCGGACATGACCCGCACGATCGCGTTCGGGTCGCCGCCGGCGGAGCTCCGCGCGATCCACGACGTGGTCCGGGAGTCGCAGCAGGCGGGGATCGACGCCGTGCGGGCGGGCGTGACGGGCGCGGCCGTCGACGCCGTGAGCCGAGAGGTGATCGAGCGAGCGGGCTACGGCGACGCCTTCGTGCACAGCCTCGGGCACGGCGTCGGGCTCGAGATCCACGAGGCGCCGAGCCTCGGACGCAAGCAGGACGACCCGCTCCCGGCGGGCGCCGTCGTGACGGTCGAGCCGGGGATCTACCTCGCGGGGCTCGGCGGCGTCCGGATCGAAGACATGGTGGAGGTCACCGACGACGGGTGCGTCGTGGTCGGCACCTCCGCGCGCGAGCTGATCGAGCTCTGAGGAGAGGAACCGCGTGAGCGTTTCGACCAACGACCTGAAGAACGGCATGACCCTGGAGCTCGACACCGTCTTGTTCCAGGTGGTGGAGTTCCAGCACGTGAAGCCCGGGAAGGGCGGCGCGTTCGTCCGCACGAAGCTCAGGAACGTGAAGACCGGCGCGGTGATCGAGCGAACCTTCAACGCGGGGGTCAAGATCGGCCTCGCGATCGTCGAGCGCAAGGGGATGCAGTACCTGTACACCGACGGCAGCGACTACGTGTTCATGGACCCGGACACCTACGACCAGGTCCACGTCGGGCCCGAGGTGATGGGTGAGGCAGGCAAGTACCTGGCCGAGAGCGCCGAGGCACAGATCGCGATGCACCAGGGCGCGCCGATCGCGGTCGACCTGCCGGCCTCCGTGGTGCTCGCGATCACCGACACGGCGCCGGGCGCCAAGGGCGACACGAAGACCGGGGCGATGAAGCCGGCCACGGTCGAGACGGGCGCGGTCGTACAGGTGCCGCTGTTCGTCGAAGAGGGCGAGAAGATCAAGGTCGACACGCGGACGGGGGACTACATCGAGCGCGTGAAGGGCTGAGCGTGACCCGCCGCGAGGACCGGCGTGTCGCGATCGACATCCTGTACCAAGCCGACATCACCGACAAGGCCCCGGAGTCGGTGATGGCCGACTGGCGCGACGGCCGATCGCCCGGTTCCGGTCTTCGCCGAAGAACTCGCGGTGGGGGTCGCCGAGCGGCTTCCCGACATCGACCTGCTGCTGGAGACCCACGCCGAGGGGTGGAGCGTTCGGCGGATGGCCGCGCTCGACCGGACGATCCTGCGGCTCGGGGTCTTCGAGCTGCTGTGGCGCGAAGACGTGCCGACGTCCGTCGCGATCTCCGAGGCGGTGGAAGCCGCCGCCGAGTTGTCGGCGGAGGACGCGAAGCGATTCGTGAACGGGGTGCTCGGCCGGATCGCCCGCGAGGAGGGTGTCGCCTGAGGCCGAGCTCAGGCGGTTGGCTGATCGCCCTCCGGCTGGTCGCTCGACGCCGGGGCGGGTGGGGTCGATGAAGGCGCGGGAGGAGTCGGTGAGGCCGCCGGCGGGGTCGGTGAGGCCGCGGGCGTCGAGGTCGAGCCGTCGGCTTCGACGTTGCCCTCCTTCAGGCCCTTCTTGAACTCACCCTGCGCCTTGCCGAGGTTGCGTGCGAGCTGCGGGAGCTTCGTCGCGCCGAAGATGAGCACGATGCCGATCAGCGCGACGACCCATACGTCCGTACCCATGTCCGTCCCTTTCGAGGAGAAGTCCAGCGCCCAGGATAGCCCGCCGGAGCGCCTGCGCACAGCGCCACCTCCATCCGGCGTGTATCCTCCGGGGGAACGAGCCACCCTTTAACGCCGGTCCCGTGAGGCCGGGAAGGGAGCATCGGATGGGCCACAACCACTTCGCCTCCTCGCATGCCCGGGGAGGCGTTGCTGTATGACGGCCACGGTCATGACCGCCGACGACGTGCGGCGAGCGCTCACCCGGATCGCCCATGAGGTGATCGAGCGCGACAAGGGCGCCGACGACGTCGTCCTGGTGGGGATCGCCGACCGCGGCGACGACCTCGCCCGGCGGCTCGCCGCCGAGATCGCACGGATCGAGCAGACCGAGGTGCCGGTCGGCGTGCTCGACATCACCTTCTACCGCGACGACATCGGTCTGAATGCCGAGGCGCCCGAGGTCCACGAGACGCGGATCGGCTTCGACGTGAGCGGCAAGGTCGTCGTCCTGGTCGACGACGTGCTCTTCACGGGCCGCACGATCCGCTCGGCGATGGACGCGCTGATGGACCTCGGGCGTCCCCGCAAGATCCAGCTCGCCGTGCTCGTCGACCGCGGTCACCGCGAGCTGCCGATCCGTGCCGACTTCGTCGGCAAGAACGTCCCCACGAGCCGCGGCGACGACGTCCGGGTCCTGGTGCAGGAGGTGGACGGCGAGGACGCGGTCACGGTGCGCCGCGTCGAGGAGGGGCCAGGGGAGCAGGAGGGGGCGGAGCCTGATGAACGAACATCTGCTGTCGATGCACGACCTGACGGCCGACGACGTCATCCGGATCTTGGACACCGCGGAGTCGTTCCGCGAGGTCGGGACCCGGGTGATCAAGAAGGTGCCGGCCCTCCGCGGCCGAACCGTCGTGAACTTCTTCCTCGAGAACTCCACGCGCACGCGGATCAGCTTCGAGCTCGCCGCCAAACGGCTGTCGGCCGACGTGATCAACTTCAGCGCCGGCGGCTCCAGCGTCGCGAAGGGCGAGTCGCTGAAGGACACCGCGCTCACGCTGCAGGCGATGGGCGCCGACGCGATCGTCGATCCGGCACTCGTCGAGCGGATCCCCGCTGCAGCTCACGCGGTGGGTCGACGGCCACGTGCTGAACGCCGGCGACGGCACCCACGAGCATCCGACGCAGGCGCTGCTGGACCTCTACACGATGCGCGAGCGGCTCGGGCGCCTCGAGGGGCTGCGCGTGGCGATCGTCGGCGACGTGCTGCACTCGCGGGTCGCGCGCTCGCTCTCGTTCGGCCTGGTGAAGATGGGCGCCGAGGTGACGCTCGTCGGCCCGCCGACGCTGATCCCGCCCGGAGGCGCCGACGTGGGGCGTCGCAGGTGAGCTACGACCTCGACGGCGTCGTGCCGAAGCTCGACGTCTGCTACATGCTCCGCGTCCAGACGGAGCGTCAGCGGCTCGAGTACTTCCCGAGCGTGCGCGAGTACGCGCGGCTGTTCGGGCTCACGAGCGAGCGCGCCGCGATGCTGCCCGAGGCCGCCTTGATCATGCACCCGGGGCCGATGAACCGGGGGGTCGAGATCGACTCCGACGTCGCCGACCAACCGGCCGCCGTGATCGAGGAGCAGGTGACGAACGGGATCGCGATCCGGATGTCGCTGCTGTACCTGCTGCTCGGCGGCCACCGGCGCGGGGGAGGCGGCGATGAGCGAGCGGGTCGTCTTCGAGCAGGTCCGGGTGGTCGACCCCGCGGCGGGTCGTCGACGAGGTGCGCGACGTGATCGTCGCCGACGGCGTGATCGGCAGCGACGCCGAGCGGGGCCGAGCGGATCGACGGCCGTGGCCTGGTGCTCGCGCCCGGGCTGGTCGATCTGCACACGCACCTGCGGGAGCCGGGCTTCGAGCACAAGGAGACGGTCGAGACGGGCACGCGGGCCGCCGCGGCGGGCGGCTACACGGCCGTCGCGTCCGATGGCCAACACCGAACCCGCCGGCCGACAACGCGGCGATCGTGCAGGCGGTCCGCGACCTCGCGGCGGCCGCCGGCCTCGTGCGACGTGTTCCCGGTGGGGGCGATCACGCGCGGGCTCGCGGGGCGAGACGCTCGCCGAGATGGGCGAGATGGTCGAGGCCGGCGTCCGGGTCTTCAGCGACGACGGGCGCTCGCGTGCCGACGGCGCGGCTGCTGCGCAACGCGCTCACCTACGCCAAGGCGTTCCCGGTGGACGTCGTGCTGGCCGAGCACGCGGAGGACGCTTCCTTGGTCGAGGGCGGGCAGATGCACGAGGGGGTGCGCTCGTCCGCGCTCGGCCTCGCCGGCCGGCCCGCCGAGGCCGAGGAGATCATCGTCGCGCGCGACCTCGCGGTCGCGCGGGCCTGCGGCGGGCGTCTGCACCTGTGCCACCTATCCACCGCGCGGGCGGTGGAGCTGGTGCGGCGCGCGAAGGCCGAGGGCGTCCGCGTCACCGCGGAGGTGACGCCGCACCATCTGGTCTTCACCGACGACGACCTCGTCACCTACGACACGACTGAAGAAGATGAACCCGCCGCTGCGCACGGCCGAGGACCGCGACGCGCTCCGGGCGGGGCTCGCCGACGGCACGATCGACGCGATCGCGACCGATCACGCGCCGCACGCCGTCGAGGAGAAGGAGATGGAGTTCGACCTCGCGCCACCGGGCACGATCGGGCTCGAGACCGCGCTCGCGGTCGTGCTCACCTATCTCGTCGAGCCCGGGCGTGCTCCCGTTGACGCGCGCGATCGAGGCGATCGCGACCACGCCCGCGCGGATCCTCGGCGCCGCCGACCACGGCGGGCCGCTCGAGCCGGGCCGTCCCGCCAACCTCGTCGTGTTCGACCCGGAGGCGGCGTGGACGGTGGAGGCGCCGTTCGTCTCGAAGGCGCGCAACAGCGCGTTCCTCGGCGCGCGGCTGCGCGGGAAGGTGCGCTTCACGATGCTGCGAGGCGCGTTCACCGTCGCGGACGGGAAGGCCACGCGATGAGTGGCCGATGATCGGCGGTCCGCCCGCGCTCCTCGCGCTCGAGGACGGCACGGTCTTCCGGGGGTCGGCCTTCGGCGCCGAGGGGGAGTCGTTCGGCGAAGCGGTGTTCAACACCGGGATGGCGGGCTACCAGGAGGTGCTCACCGATCCCTCGTACGCGCGGCAGATCGTGACGATGACCGCGCCGCAGCAAGGGAACTACGGGATGAACGACGAGGACGCCGAGAGCTGGCGTGTGCAGGTGGCCGGCTTCGCGGTGCGCGAGGCATCGCGCCGGGCGAGCAGCTGGCGCGCCGAGGCGACGCTCGCCGACGCGCTCCGCGATGCCGGGGTCGTCGCGATCGAAGGCATCGATACCCGGGCGCTCACCGTGCGCCTGCGCACCGCGGGCGCGATGCGGGCAGGCGTGTCCACCGTCGACCTCGACCCGGCGTCGCTCGTCGAGCGCGTCCGCGCGCGCCGACGGGATGGCCGGCGCCGATCTCGCGCGCACCGTCAGCACCCCGAGCCGCATACGAGGCGAGCGACCTGGTCGGGCCGCCGGACGCGTCGGCGGGCCGGATCTTCCGCGTCGCCGCCTACGACTTCGGCATGAAGCGGAACATCCTTCGCCGGCTCGCCGCCTGCGGGATCGCGACGACCGTGTTCCCCGCCGAGACCCCGGCGGCGACGGTCGCGGCGGGCGGCTACGACGGGGTGTTCCTGTCCAACGGGCCGGGCGACCCGGCCGTGACCACCTACGGGATCGCCGCGACCCGGGAGCTCCTCGGGAAGGTGCCGATCTTCGGGATCTGCCTCGGGAGCCAGCTCCTCGGGCTCGCGCTCGGCGGGCGGACCTACAAGATGCCGTTCGGGCACCGCGGCGTGAACCAACCGGTGCGCGACCTCGCGACGGGGATCGTGGAGATCACGAGCCACAACCACGGCTTCGCCGTCGACCCGGCCTCGTGGGAGCGCGACGCCGACGGACTGGCCTCGACCGACTACGGGCGCGTGTCGCTCAGCCACTGGAACCTCAACGACGGCACGCTCGAGGGGATGCGCTGCCTCGACGTGCCGGCCTTCGCGGTGCAGTACCACCCGGAGGCCGCGCCGGGACCGCACGACGCGCGGTACCTGTTCGACGAGTTCCGCGCGGCGATGGGCGGGAGCGCCTGATGCCACGGCGCGACGACATCCAGCGGATCCTCGTGATCGGCTCGGGCCCGATCGTGATCGGGCAGGCGTGCGAGTTCGACTACTCGGGCACGCAGGCGTGCAAGGTGCTGCGCGCCGACGGGTTCGAGGTCTCCCTCGTCAACTCGAACCCCGCGACGATCATGACCGACCCAGGGTTCGCCGACCGCACCTACATCGAGCCTCTCACGCCGGCATTCGGTGCTGCAGATCCTGGAACGCGAGAAGCCCGACGCGCTGTTGCCCACCCTCGGGGGGCAGACGGGCTTGAACGTCAGCGTGGCTCTCGCGGAGGCCGGCGAGCTCGATCGCCTCGGCGTGCGGATGCTCGGCGCGTCGCTCGAGGCGATCCGAACCGCCGAGGATCGCAGCCGCTTCAAGGAGGCGATGCTCGCCGCCGGGCTCGACGTGCCGCAAGGCCGGGATCGCCCGCACCCTGGAGGAGGCGCTGGCGCTCGGCGACGAGCTCGGCTACCCGTTGATCGTGCGGCCGTCGTTCACGCTGGGCGGGGGCGGGAGCGGCTTCGCACACGATCGGACCGAGCTGGCGTCGGTCGCGGCCCACGCGCTCGCGAGCAGCCCGGTGACCGAGATCCTCGTCGAGGAGTCGATCGTCGGCTGGAAGGAGTTCGAGCTCGAGGTGATGCGCGACGGCGCCGATAACGCCGTGATCGTCTGCTCGATCGAGAACGTCGACCCGATGGGCGTGCACACCGGCGACTCGATCACCGTCGCGCCGCAGCAGACCCTGACCGACCGCGAGTACCAGACGATGCGCGACGCGGCGATCGAGGTGCTGCGGGTGATCGGCGTCGAGACGGGAGGGTCGAACGTCCAGTTCGCCGTCGACCCCGACGACCGGCCGCCAGGTCCTGATCGAGATGAATCCGCGCGTGTCGCGGTCGAGCGCCCTGGCGTCGAAGGCCACGGGGTTCCCGATCGCGAAGATCGCCGCCCTGCTCGCGGTCGGCTACCGGCTCGACGAGATCGTGAACGACATCACCGGCGAGACGCCGGCGGCGTTCGAGCCGACCCTCGACTACGTCGTGGTGAAGATCCCTCGGTTCGCGTTCGAGAAGTTCCCCGAGGCCTCGCCGGTGCTCTCCTCCACGATGAAGTCCGTCGGGGAGACGATGGCGATCGGGCGGACGTTCACCGAGGCGCTGGGCAAGGCGTGGCGCGGCATCGAGAAGCGGGCGCTGGACCGTTCGTGGGGCGGCGGCGGCTCGCTCACCGACGTCGCCACACCGGGCGAGACGCGGCTGCACGCGGTCGCCGACCGGCTCGCGGCCGGCGCGACGATCGAGGAGGTCGCCGCCGAGTCGGCGATCGACCCGTGGTTCGTCGACCGGATCGCCGAGATCGTCGAGCGCAACGGCGCGCTGCGCGACCAGCCGCTGCACACCCTCGGCGCGGCGGAGCTGCTCGCGGCCAAGCGTGCCGGCGTCTCCGACGCGCGCATCGGTGCGCTCACGGGCGCGACCGAAGCCACGGTCCGCCGACACCGCGACGCGCTCGGCGTGCAGCCGGTGTTCAAGACGGTCGACACCTGCGCCGGGGAGTTCCCGGCGCGCACGCCGTACCACTACTCCACGTACGAGCCCACCACGGAGGTCTCTCCCGCGGCGCGCCCGCGCGTGGTCATCCTGGGCGCGGGACCGAACCGGATCGGCCAGGGGATCGAGTTCGACTACACCTGCGTGCACGCGGCCTACGCGCTGGAGGAGGCGGGCTTCGAGTCGGTGATGCTCAACTCGAACCCGGAGACGGTGTCGACCGACTACGACACGTCGAGCCGCCTGTACTTCGAGCCGCTCGCCGCCGAGGACGTGCTCGCAGTGTGCGCGCGCCGAGCAGCCCGTCGGCGTGATCGCCCAGTTCGGGGGCCAGACCCCGCTCGACCTCGCACGGACGCTCCAGGAGGAAGGGTTCACGATCTTGGGGACCGGGCCCGACGCGATCGACCTCGCGGAGGACCGGGGGAAGTTCGCGGAGGTCTTGCACGAGCTCGAGATCCCGGCTCCGCCGCACGGCGAGGCGCGCACGATCGGCGAAGCGCGTGGGATCGCCGAGCAGATCGGGTACCCGGTGGTCGTCCGGCCCTCGTACGTGCTCGGGGGTCGCGCGATGGAGATCGTCTACGACGCCGACGAGCTCGAGGGGTTCGTCCGGACCGCCGCCGACGCCTCGCCCGACCATCCGGTGCTGATCGACCGGTTCCTGGAGGGCGCGATCGAGGTGGACGTGGACGCGGTATGCGACGCCGACGGCGGCGTGTTCATCGGCGCGGTGATGGAGCACATCGAGGAGGCCGGCGTGCACTCCGGCGACTCGAGCTGTCAGATCCCGCCGGCGACCCTGTCCGATGAGGAGCTCGACACGATCGAGGACATCGCGACACGGCTCGCACGACGCCTCGGCGTCGTCGGGCTTCTGAACCTCCAGCTCGCCGTCAAGGACGAGCGGATCTGGGTGCTGGAAGCCAACCCACGCGCCTCGCGGACCGTGCCGTTCGTGTCGAAGGTCGTCGGGGTGTCGCTCGCGCGCGTGGCGACGCTCGTGCTCACCGGGCGCACGATCGCCGGCCTGCGCGCCACCGGTGTCGTGCCCGCCGACCTGCACCACTACCGGCGCTTGCCGTACACGAGCGTGAAGGCTGCCGTGCTGCCGTTCGGGCGGTTCCCCGGCGTCGACACCGTGCTCGGGCCGGAGATGAAGTCGACCGGCGAAGTGATGGGGATCGACGCCGATCCCGGGATGGCGCTCGCCAAGGCGATGATCGCCGCCGGACACGCGCTGCCGGCGGCGGGATCGGTGTTCGTGAGCGTCGCGAACCGCGACAAGCGCGCGATCGTCTTCCCTGCGCGGCGACTCGCCGACCTCGGGTTCCGGCTCCTCGCGACGAGCGGGACCGCGGGCGTGCTGGAACGAGCGGGCATCGCCGTGGAACGGGTGGCGAAGGTGAGCGAGGGTCCCGACAACGTCGTCGAGTTGATCCGCACCGGCGCGGTCGACCTCGTGATCAACACGCCGTTCGGCCGCGCGCCCCGCTCGGACGGCTCGTTCATCCGCACCGCCGCGGCGGCGGCCGGGGTCCCGTGCATCACGACATTGCCCGGGGTCTTCGCCGCCGTCCGGGGGATCGAAACGCTCAGCGGCGACCCGACCGAACCCCGGTCGATCCAGGAGCACCACGCTGCGGCCGCCGATCGTCCCTCCCAGGTTCGGCTCACGTTCGATGCCGCCGCGGCGGCCGAGTCGCCGGCCGAGGCGGAAGGCCCGGCGGCGTGAAGCGCGTCCGCGCCGAGATCCTGTCCACCCGCCGCCTCGGCGCCTACCAATCGCTCACGCTCGTCGCGCCCGAGATCGCGGAGCGTGCCCGTCCCGGCCAGTTCGTCGCCGTGGCGATGCCCGAGGACCGTGACTTCTTGCTGCGTCGGCACCTCACGATCCATCAATCGTCGCGCCGGGGCGGCTGGGCGGGCACGCTCGAATTCGTCGTGGATCCGGGCGCCGGGCCCGGCACGGCTTGGCTGTCCAACCTCGCAGCCCACGGGTTCCTGGACGTGATCGGACCGCTGGGCAAGCCGTTCTCCTACCCGAAGCGGCTCACGAACTGCCTGCTGATCGGGGAGGGGCGCTCGGTCGCCGGGTTGTACTTCCTCGCGCAAGAGCTCGTCGCGCGTGGCAAGCGCGTCGACATGGTGATCGGTGGGTCGACGCTCGACACCGTGTTCAAGCCGATCGAGGCCAAGCGGTTGTCCCAGCTCGTCACGGTCGTGACCGACGACGGCACGCTCGGCGAGACGGGCACCGTGGTCGGTTCGGTCGAGCCGGCGATCGACCGGGCGTCGATCGAGGTGGTTTACGCCGCCGGCAGGGTGCCGTTGCTCGCGGCGGTCGCTGCGATCTGCCGTGCGCGGAAGCTCCCCGCACAGGTGGCCGTGGAGGAGCGGATGGCGTGCGGCTACGGCTTGTGCGGCACCTGCGCCGTGCCGGTCGCCTCGAGGGACGGTAGCACCTGGGGTCACGTCCGCGCGTGCGTGGACGGGCCGGTGTTCAACCCGGCACGTGTCGTCTGGGACCGGTGGCCGGCCGTCGGGACACCCGACATCTCGCCGAAGGCCCCGCAAGCATCGTCGGCGTCGCCGGAGGAGCCGTGATGGCGCGGACCCGGTCGATCGGGGTCGAGATCGCGGGCCTCGCGTTCCCGACGCCGGTCTTGGTCGCATCGGGCTGCGCGGGGACGGGCAAGGAGCTCCACGGGTTGGTCGAACTGAAGCGCCTCGGTGGGATCGTCTCGCGGACGATCACCGTCGAGCCGCGCGAGGGATCGTCCCCGCCACGGGTCGTGGAGTCGCCCTCGGGCGTGGTCTGGGAGACCGGGCTGCAGAACCCCGGGATCGACGCGTTCGTCGCGGCCGAGCTTCCCGCGCTCGCGAACGCCTCGCCGCCGGTGGTCGTGTCGATCGCCGGCGGATCGCTCGAGGAGTACGTCCGGCTGACGGGCGTATTGCAGGGACGTGCCGGCGTCGCGGGCATCGAGGTGCATCTGTCGGGGCCCGATCGAGAGCTCGAGCGGCCCGTGCTGGGGGCGCACGCGGAGCGCGTGACCGAAGTGGTCGGCGCGGTGGCGCGGATGTCCCTCGTGCCCGTGTTCGCGAAGCTGCCCGGCGGGGTCGACGTGGTGCCGCTGGCGGTGGCCGCCGCGCGGGCCGGCGCCGCGGCGCTCACCCTGTGCGCCTCACCCCCCGCGCTCGCGATCGACGCCCCGGCGACCCGACGCGCGCTCGGCGGCACGACGGCGTGGTTGTCGGGCCCCGCGCTGAAGCCGCTCACCCTGCGCGCCGTCGCGGACGTCCATCGCGCGCTCCCGAGGATGCCGCTCGTGGCGAGCGGCGGGATCGCGACGGCGACCGACGCGATCGAGGCGATGCTCGCCGGGGCGATCGCCGTGCAGGTCGGCACCGCGACCCTGGTCGACCCGGCCGCTCCGGTGACGATCGCGAAGGGCATCGTCGCCGAGCTCCAGCGCCGGGCGCTCGCGTCGCCCGAGGCGCTGCGCGGGACGATCGGCGCGGGCGACGACCAGCCGGCCCCCGAGGAGCAGCGCACGTGATCCCGAGGCCCAAGGACCCGATCGCGCTCGCGCTCGATGTCTCCGACCTCGACGTCGCCGAGCGGCTGGCGACCGATCTCGCCGGCGAGGTCGGCTTGCTGAAGATCGGGCTCGAGCTGTTCTGGGCCCGCGGTCCCGAGGCCGTGCGACGGATCGGCGCGCACGGGCCGGTGTTCGTCGACTGCAAGCTCCACGACATCCCGACGACCGTCGAGCGCGCGAGCGCGAACGTCGGGCGGCTCGGAGTCGCGATGCTCAACGTACACGCGCTCGGCGGCGACGCGATGATGCGCGCCGCCGTCGAGGGAGCGCGCCGTGGCGCGGACGAGGCTGGTGTCGCCACCCCGCTCGTGGTCGCGGTGACGGTGCTGTCGTCGATCGGCGCCGACGCGCTCGCGACCCCCGCGTCGCTCGCGTGGGAGGCGAAGGAGGCAGGACTCGACGGCGTGGTCGTGTCGGGCGAGGACGTGCGCGACGTGCGCGAGGTGTGCGGCGAGGCGTTCTGTCTCGTCGTGCCGGGGATCAGGCCGGCGGGCACGAACGGGCACGATCAGGTGCGCGTGCTCACCCCGCGCGAGGCGATCGAGCGCGGTGCGGACTATCTCGTCGTCGGACGCGCGATCACCGCGTCCCCCGACCCGGTCGGTGCGGCGCGGGCCATCGGTCGCGCCGCGCGATGAAACCTGCAGGTCACGGTATCCGGAGCGTTTGTCCCGTCTCCGGGGCCGTGCGTATACTCCCCGCGTTCTCGCACCGTCCCTCGACACCGAAGGAGATCGTTCATGGCGCTTCCGACGCTTACCCCGGAGCAGCGTGCCGATGCACTCAAGAAGGCGGCAGCCGCGCGTAAGAAGCGCGCCGAGGTCAAGGGGGAGCTCAAGTCCGGCAAGCGCACGCTGGCCGATCTGCTCAAGAAGGCCGACAAGGACGACACCCTGGGCAAGATGAAGGTGTCGACGGTGCTCGAGTCGCTACCCGGCGTCGGCAAGGTCCGGGCCCAGAAGATCATGGAGGAGCTCGACATCTCCGCGACGCGCCGCATCCGCGGGCTGGGCAGCAAACAGCGGGAGCTGCTGCTGACCAAGTTCGGCAAGAAGTAACGAGGCGCGTGCGCACCGGCACGCTGATCGTCCTCGCGGGCCCCTCCGGGGTCGGGAAGGGAAGCGTCGTCGAACGCTTGCGGTCCCGAGATCCGGAGGGGCTCGCGCTTTCCACCTCCGCGACGACCCGTGCCATGCGGCCCGGCGAGGTCGACGGCGCGGACTACCTGTTCGTCGACGACGCCGGGTTCGACCGGATGATCGAGGCCGGAGAGCTCCTGGAGTGGGCCGAGGTCTACCAAGGACGCCGGTACGGCACACCTCGCACGTTCGTGGAGCGGTCCCTGGCCGACGGGCGGGACGTGCTCTTGGAGATCGACGTCCAGGGCGCCGCGCTCGTTCGGGCACAGGCGCCGAGAGCGATCTTGATCCTGCTGACCCCTCCCTCGATGGCGGCCCTCGAGGCGCGTCTGCGGGGCCGGGCGACCGAGGACGAGGCGAGTATCGCCGAACGGCTGGCGGCCGCCGCCCGGGAGCTCGAGCAGGCCGGCTGGTTCGACCACGTGGTGGTGAACGACGAGGTCGGGCGGGCCGCCGACGAGGTCGCTGCTATCATCCAGAGGTCCCGCACCCGCTGATCCAGCGACAGGAGTGCATCCCCGATGATCGAACCCAAGATCGACGATCTGCTCGCCGCCGTCGACTCCAAGTACACCCTCGTGATCGTGGCTGCCAAGCGCGCACGAGAGATCAACGCCTACTACAGCCAGCTCGGCGAGGGCCGCGGCGATTTCGTGCCGCCGCTCGTCGAGACGGGTCTGCGGAACAAGCCGCTGTCGATCGCCCTTGAAGAGATCGCTGAGGGCAAGATCTCCTACGAGCGTCCCGAGGAGATCGTCGAGGTCGACTGACGTGCCAGGCCTACGCGGCCGCCGCGTCCTGCTCGGTGTCTGCGGCGGCATCGCCGCGTACAAGGCCGCCTTCCTCGCCCGGGAGCTCCGGGCCGAGGGCGCCGACGTCACAGCTGTCCTCACGGCGTCCGCGACACGGTTCGTCGGCGTCGAGACCTTCGCCGGTCTCACCGGCAACCCGGCCTACGCGGCGCTGTGGGGGGCCGACGGCACCGTGGTTCACGTCGACCTCGCGCAGAACGCCGACGTGCTGGTGATCGCGCCCGCCACGGCCAACACGCTCGCCAAGCTCGCGCACGGCCTCGCCGACGACCTGCTCAGCGCAACCGCGCTCGAGTTCCGCGGCCCGATCGTGGTCGCGCCGGCGATGCACGCCGGGATGTGGACGAGCCCGGTGACCCAGGCCAACGTCGCCGCACTCGCCGCGCGTGGCGTCCGGTTCACCGGTCCCGTGGAGGGCGCGCTCGCGCACGGCGACGAAGGCATCGGGCGTCTCGCTGAACCCGAGGACATCGTGGAGACCGTTCGCGCAGCCACTGAGGAACTCCCCGACGTCGAGGGACCGCTTGCCGGTCGCCGGGTGCTCGTCACCGCGGGGCCGACCTACGAGCCGATCGATCCGGTCCGGTTCGTGGGGAACCGCTCGAGCGGCAAGATGGGGATCGCGATCGCCAGCGAAGCGCTCGCTCGTGGCGCCACGGTGACGCTGGTGCTGGGACCCGGCACGGTCGCGCCGCCCGTCGGTGTCGACGTCGATCCGTGTGGACACCGCGGACGCGATGCGCGAGGCCGTGCTCGCCCGCGCCGACGCCGACGCGATCGTGATGGCCGCGGCCGTCGCGGACTTCCGGCCGAAGGTCGCCGCCGATCGCAAGCTCAAGAAGGAGCACGGGGTCCCCGAGCTCGTCTTCGAACCGACGCCGGACATCCTGCGCGAGCTCGCGGCGGGCCGGCGATCCGGGCAGGTGCTTGTGGGGTTCGCGGCCGAGACCGACGACGTCGTGACGGCCGGGCGCGACAAGCTTGCCCGCAAGGGCCTCGATCTGTTGGTTGCGAACGCCGTGGGACGGCCCGCGACCGGGTTCGGCGCCGACACGAACGACGCCGCGATCGTTGCCGCCTCGGGTGAGGACACGCCGTTGCGCACCTGGACCAAGGCCGAGCTTGCCGCCGCCCTGTGGGACCGGGTGGCGGTTGTGTGGGAACGCCTCTAGCGGTCGTGGCGGGTGTCCCCGGGCGCCGGTAGACTCGGCCGATCATGAGCACGGGCTACCTCTTCTCGTCCGAATCCGTCACCGAGGGCCATCCCGACAAGCTCGCCGACCAGATCAGCGACGCCGTCCTGGATGCGATGCTCGAGCAGGACGCGAGCAGTCGCGTCGCGTGCGAGACCCTCGTCACCACCGGCGTCGTGTTCGTCTCCGGCGAGATCACGCTCGCGAGGGGGTGGGTCGACATCCCCTCGGTCGTGCGTCGCACGATCACCGAGGTCGGCTACACCGACGCGAAGTTCGGGCTCGACGGCGAAACCTGCGGCGTCATCACGGCGATCCAGGAGCAGTCCGCCGACATCGCGGTCGGTGTCGACCATGCGCTCGAGGAGCGCGAGGAGCACTCGAGCGACGACCTCGACCATCTGGGCGCCGGCGACCAGGGGATGATGTTCGGCTACGCCTGCCGCGACACCGACGAGCTGATGCCGATGCCGATCGCGATGGCCCATCGCTTGTCGAAGCGACTCTCCGACGTCCGCAAGGCGGGCGTCGTTCCGTATCTGCGGCCCGACGGCAAGAGCCAGGTGTCGGTCGAGTACGTCGACGGCAAGCCCGTACGCATCGACACCGTGCTGATCTCCGCGCAGCATCGCGAAGAGGTCGACGTCGAGACGCTCCTGCGCCCCGATATCGAGGCCGAGGTGATCGACCCCGTCCTGCGCGAGTTCCCGGAGTTGTCGACCGAGGGCGTCCGTGTCCTCGTCAACCCGACTGGCCGGTTCGAGATCGGCGGGCCGAAGGCCGATACCGGGCTCACCGGCCGCAAGATCATCGTCGACACGTACGGCGGGATGGCGCCGCACGGCGGCGGCGCGTTCTCGGGCAAGGACCCGACGAAGGTCGACCGGTCCGCGGCCTACATGGCGCGGTACGTCGCGAAGAACGTCGTCGCCGCGGGCCTCGCCGATCGGTGCCAGCTGCAGGTCGCCTACGCGATCGGCACCGCGCACCCCGTCTCGCTGATGATCGAGACGTTCGACACCGCGACCGTCGATCCAGAGATCGTGCAGAAGGCCGTGTGGGAGATCTTCGACTTCCGGCCCGCCGCGATCATCCGCGACCTCGACCTCGCGCGCCCGATCTACGGCGAGACGGCAGCCTACGGCCACTTCGGGCGCAAGGAGTTCCCCTGGGAGGCCACCGATCGCGTCGACGCGCTCCGCAGCGCCGTCGGCGCCTGAGGTCCTCGCCGGGCCGGTCGCGGTCTGCATCGACCGGCCGCTGCTCGCGCTCGACAAGCCGTTCACCTACGACCTCCCCGCCGAGCTCGGCGCGGGCATCGGGTCCTACGTCCGCTTCCGGTTCCACGGGAAGCTGACGAAGGGCTGGGTCCTCGGCCCGACCGACGACATCCCGTCGCGCACCCTGCCGGTGCAACGCGCCGTGTCGCCGGTGCGCTTCTTCGACCCCGAGCTGCTCGAGCTCGCCAAGTGGATCTCGGCGCGCTACGTCACGCCGCTCGCGGAGGCGCTGGGCGCCCTGTCACCGCCCCGGGTCGCCTCGGAAGAAGGAGCGATCCCCGCGTCGCCCCCGCGGCTGCCGCCCGCGGAGGACGGCCGAAGCGCCGCGGCGGTCTGGCGGACCTACACGAACGGCGCGAGCCTCGCGGGTGCGATCGCGACCGGCCGCGGGGGCGCGTTCGTCGTGCGTCCGGCGCCCGAGGACGAGCAGACGCTCGCGGTCGAGGCGGTGCGGGCGTGCCTGGGGTCGGGCAGGCGCGCGGTGGTGATCGTGCCCGAGGCGTCGCCCGTTCCCGCGACGGTGTCGGCTCTGCGAGCGGCTTTCGATGACCGCGTGGTCGTGTTCGCGGGCGGCGACGCGCGGCAGCGGTACCGGACGTGGCTCCGGATCCAGGCCGGCGACGTGGACATCGTCGTGGGGACCCGTCCGGCGGTCTTCGCCCCGCTGTCCGAGATCGGGTTGCTCTGGGTCGCGCGCGAGTCGCACCCGGCCCACCGCGAGGAGCGGGCTCCCTACCATCATGTCCGCGACGTGGCGCTGCGGCGCGGCGCGCTCGTCGGAGCGGTGACGGTGCTCGCTGCCGCGTGCCCGTCGACCGAGACCGCGGCGCTCGGACTGCCGACGGTGGCGTCGGCAACGAAACGCTGGCCGAACGTGGAGGTCGTCCGCCCGGGCGCCGAGGGCCGGGCCCCGCGGCTCGTCCGGGCGCTCGGCGACGTCCGACGGGCGTTCCTGTTCTCGCCGCTTCCCGGCTACGGGGTGGCGCAGGTGTGCCGGACGTGCGGCGCGCCGGCCGCGTGCGCGACCTGCGGCGGAACACTGCGTGCGTCCGGCGGCGAGATCCGGTGCGTCGTCTGCGAGGCGCCGGGGAGGTGCGCCACCTGCGGTGGGTCGTCGTTCGGGGTGCGTCGCGGCGGGGTGGAGCGGGTGGAGGAGTGGGCCGCCCGTGCAGCGACGGTGCCCGTTCGGGCGGCGGACCGTCCGCGGCTCCCGGCGGCGGCAGGCGAGGTCCTCGTCGGCGGCCCCGACGTGGTGCGCGATCTCGGTGTCGCCGGGCTCGACCTCGTCGCGATCCTCGACGTAGACCTGGCGGCCGCCCGGCCCGGGCTGACCGCCCGGGAGCACGCGCTCGCGATCTGGATGGAGGCCGTGGGCTGGGCGCGCCCGTCCGGATCGGCGATCGTGCAGACCGCGCACCCCGGCGATCCCGCGGTGCAGGCGTTGGTCCGCGGCCGTCCCGACCGGTTCCATGAACGCGAGCGTGCACGGCGCGCGGAAGCCGGGTTCCCGGTGGGCGCGCCGGTCTTCCGGGTGGTCGGGACCGACGAGGTCGAGCGCGAGGTGGCGGCCCACGAGCCGATCACGTCGCTCGTCACGTCGCTCGGAGGGCGGACGGTATGCTTGCTCGCGCTCGAGCCCGACCGGGTCCCGGCCTTCGGGGACGCGATGCGGCGGTTGGCCGCCGCGGGGGTCGTCGAGCGCGTCGAAGCCGAACCGCATCTGTGAGGGGCCCCGATGCTGTTACCGATCCGCACGCTGGGCGATCCGGTCCTGCGCGAACCGGCGAAGCCGGTCGAGCACTTCGATCGAACGCTCCGCCGCCTCGCGAAGGACATGATCGAGACGATGTACCACGCCCCCGGCGTCGGCCTCGCCGGCCCGCAGGTCGGCGTGACGCTGCAGGTGTTCGTCTTCGACGACGGCGAGCGTGGGCCGTCGTTCCTCGCGAACCCCGAGCTGTACGACGGCGACGGGGAGGTGACCGAGGAGGAAGGGTGCCTGTCGATCCCCGGGCCCTACCACCCGACGCCGCGGTACCGCACGATCCGTTGCCGTGGCTTCGATCTGAAGGGCAACCCGACCGAGGTGCAGGGCGAAGGGTTGCTCGCGCGGATCCTCCAGCACGAGACCGACCACCTCAGCGGCACCCTGTACATCGACCGGCTCGACGACGCCGGGCGCCGCTCGGTGCTCGCGGAGCTCCGCCGGATCGAGCTGGGGCTCGCCGAGCCGCGCCCGCGCAAACGGCCGTAGGGCGCGCGCGAGCGTCCGCGACTATCCTGCGCCGATGACGCTTCGGGTCGCGTTCCTCGGCAACGATCCGTGGTCCGTGCCGTCGCTGGACGCGATCGCGGCGGAGCCCGAGCTGTCGCTGGCGCTCGTCGTCACGAACCCGCCGAAGGAGGCCGGTCGCGGCGCGGCGCTGACCCCGACGGCCGTGGCGAAGGCCGCGACCGCGCACGCCGCTCCGATGCTCGAGGTCGGCGGGGTCCTGGATGGTCCGGGCGCCACGGCGCTCGCCGAGGCCGCCCCCGACGTGATCGTGGTCGTCGCGTACGGCCAGCATCCTGCGTCGCGAGACGCTCGGCCTCGCGCCGTTCGGCGCGATCAACCTCCACTTCTCCCTGTTGCCCCGGTGGCGGGGAGCCACGCCCGTCCAGCGTGCGATCGCGGCGGGCGATATCCGGACCGGCGTGACCGTGATGCGGATCGACGAGGGGCTCGACACCGGGCCGATCCTGAACCAGCTCGAGGAACCGATCCGTCCCGAGGACGACGCGGGCTCGCTGGGTGCGCGTCTGGCGAAGATCGGCGCGCTGCTGCTGGTCGGCGTGCTGCGGATGCTGCCGCAGGGCGGCGTCCCCGAACGGGCGCAGGAGGGTGCGCCGACCAACGCGCCGACGATCGGAGCAGACGAGCGCCTGATCGACTGGGAGCGCCCTCCCGACGAGATCGTGCGCTGGGTGCGGGCCCTCTCGCCCCGGCCCGGCGCGGCGACGAGCCTGCGTGGGACCAACGTGAAGGTCCTCGCAGCGGCGATCGATCACCAGCGCAGCGACGGCACCCCGGGCACGGTCGTCGGGGTCGACGAGCGTGGCGTCCTCGTGCGCGCGGGAGGCGGCGGGGTGCGGCTCGTCGAGGTCGCGCCCGCCGGCCGCAAACGGATGGACGCATCCGCGTGGGCGCGCGGCGTCCGGTTCGCCGAGGGCGAGCGTCTGGGATGACCCCGGCCACCGCGCGGTCGGTCGCCCTCGAGGTGATCCGCCGCGTGATCGACGACGGCGCGTACTCGAACCGACTCTTGCCGTCTCTGTTGGCGCGCTCGGGCCTGGAACCTCGTGACCGCGCGTTCGCGACCGAGCTCGCGCTCGGCACGCTGCGTCGCCGGCTCCCGCTCGACGCGGCGATCGAGCGCGCGGCGAGCCGGCCGCTCGACCGCGTGACGCCGACCGAGGCGCGGCACGCCCTGCGGCTCGGGGCCTACCAACTGAGCTCCGGCGTCCCGGCGCACGCCGCTGTCTCCGCCACGGTGGATCTCGTGCCGGGACGTGCGAAGGGGTTCGTCAACGCCGTCTTGCGTCGCCTCGCGGGCGCGACGCCGGAGGCGGATACGGAGACCGGCCCCGAGGCGATCGCCGCGCGAACCGGCTTGCGGGCGTGGGCCGTCGAGGAACTCATGCGTCTCGTCGGGCCGGACGCGGAGGTCGCCGCGGCGGCGCTCGCGACCAAGGCGCCGCTGTCGATCCGCGTGGTGGGCGGCGCCGAAGCCGTTCCCGAGGTGCGGGCGCTCCTCGCGGATGCCGGGGTCGACGCGTCACCCGGGACGATCGATCCGGGGTGTCTCTCGCTCGTCGGCGGTGGGGATCCTCGCTCGCTCCCGGGCTTCACCGAGGGCCGGTGGACCGTGCAGGATCAAGCGTCGGCGTTCGTGGTCGCGGCGCTCGATCCAGCACCGGGGGAACGGGTCTACGACGCATGCGCCGCGCCGGGGGGCAAGTCGCTGCTCGCCGCCGAGCGGGTCGAGCCCGGCGGGGCGGTCATCGCGGCCGACATCGCCCCGCGGCGGGTCGGTCTGATCGCCGAGACGGCCCGGCGGCTCGGACGCCGGCCGTTGCTCGTCGTCCAGGACGCCGCGGCGCCCGCGGTCACGGGTCCGTTCGACCGGGTCCTGGTCGACGCACCCTGCAGCGGCCTCGGGTCGGCCCGCCGGCGGCCCGAGCTCCTGTGGCGAGTGCCGAAGGACGCGCTCGCCGGGCTCGCCGCCCGGCAGCTGGCGATCGTCTCGGCCGCGGCAGATGCGACCGCCGACGGGGGACGGCTCGTGTACGCCGTCTGCACGTTCACCCGCGTTGAGACCGACGCGGTGTGCGACGCCCTGCTCCGCGCCCGGGACGACCTCCGTCCGGTTATGACCGAGGGTCCGGACGGGCCCGCCGATCGGCACCGCCTCTGGCCCCATCGGCACGGGTGCGACGGCATGTTCGTCGCCGCCTTCCAGCGGGCGTCGTAGGTCCTCGGCCTGTAGGTTCGTGCCCCCTCGACCGGTACCATTGCCCGCGATGGGTACGGTCGCTGCGTCGATCCTGGCCGCCGACTTCGCGAACCTCGGGGCGCAGGTCGCAGCGGTCGAGCCACATGTCGGCGTGTTCCACGTGGACATCATGGACGGCCACTTCGTGCCGCCGATCGCGCTGGGCGCGGTGATCGTCGCGAGCCTTCGCCCCGTGACGGCCCGCCCGCTGCACGGGCACCTGATGGTCGACCAGCCGGAGGGCTTCTTCGACGAGCTCCGCGAGGCGGGACTCGACATCGTGAGCTTCCACCTGGAAGCGGTGCCCGAGCCGGGGCCGGCGATCGGGAAGGCCCGGGGCGCGGGGCTCGGCGTGGGCCTCACGATGAACCTCGAGACGCCGATCGAGGCCGTGTTCCCGTACCTGGACACGATCGACGACGTGATGCTGATGAGCATCCGGCCCGGGTGGTCCTACCAGACCCTCAACGAAGAGGTCTACCCGCGCCTGGCGGGCGTCCGGGCCGAGATCGACCGGCGCGGCCTGGACGTGGACCTCGAGATCGACGGCGGGGTCAAGCTCGAGAACGCACGGCGGGCGGTCGATGCCGGCGCCACGGTCCTGATCGCCGCATCGGGTATCTTCGCGCAGCCGGACCCGGCGGAGGCCGCACGCGGTCTCGCCGAGATCGCCGCCGACGGCCGGGTCGCAGGGACAGAGGGAGCGTAGCGGGGTGCCAGAGACGATCTTGGTCGTCGACGATGATCCGGACATCGCCCGGTTCGTCGAGGTGAACCTGCGCTCCGCGGGCTACGACGTCGCGGTGGCCGCCGACGGCGAGGAGGCGCTCACGAGGGCCGCGACGCTGCGCCCCGACCTCGTGCTGCTCGACGTGATGATGCCGCGCATCGACGGGTTCGAGGTCGCGCAGCGCCTGCGGAAGAATCCGCAGACCGCGAACACGAGCATCATCATGCTGACCGCCAAGGCGCTGTCGGCCGACAAGGTGACGGGGCTGCAGTCCGGCGCCGACGACTACATCATCAAGCCGTTCGACCCGATCGAGCTGCTCGCCCGGGTCAAGGGCACGCTGCGCCGGGCCAAGGAGATGCGGAACCTCTCGCCGCTCACCGGCCTGCCGGGCAACATCCGGATCCAGGAGGAGATCGAGCGGCAGGTACGGGAGGAGCGCGAGTTCGCCGTCCTGTATTGCGACCTCGACAACTTCAAGACCTACAACGACCAGAAGGGGTTCGTCCGAGGCGACCGGTTGATCCAGGCGACCGCGCGCATCATCCAGGACGCCGTCGTCGAGGGCTCGGGGTCCGAGGGCTTCGTCGGACACGTCGGTGGTGACGACTTCGTCGCGGTGGTGATCCCCGACGGCGCCGAGGACATCGCCAAGAGCATCTGCGAGCGGTTCGACGAGGCCCGCGCCGAGTTCTACGAGGCCGAGGACCTCGACCGCGGGTTCGTCCGGATGGAGGACCGCAAAGGCGTGCTCCAAGACATCCCGCTCGTGGCGATCTCGATCGGGATCGCGAGCACGTCGAAGCGCCAGTTCGCGCACTACGGCGAGGCGGTGGCGGTGGCCACCGAGATGAAGTCGTTCGCGAAACGCGACGGCGGATCGAGCTACGCGGTCGACCGCCGTACCGAGGTCTGACAGCCGACCCGGATTCCCGGAAACCCCCCCTCGGGCCTATACTGGCCCCCAACCTGTTTCCGGGGCGGGGTGGAAGTCCCCACCGGCGGTGACAGTCCGCGACCCCGTCGCCGCCAGCGACGGGTGGACCCGGTGCGATCCCGGGACCGACCGTGAGAGTCGGGATGAGAGGGAACGGGCACGCAGCGCCGCCGCGTCCGCGGCGGCGGTCCGCGTGTCGCGTCCACGCCCCGATCGAGCGGTCGAGGGACGATGGACGCACACGACACCGACACCGATCACATGCGAGTGGCGCTCGACCTCGCCGTGCGCGGATGGGGCCACGTGTCGCCCAACCCGATGGTGGGGGCGCTCGTCCTCGCCGGCGACGAGGTCGTCGGGCGCGGGTGGTACGAGGGACCGTCCGGTGCGCCGCATGCCGAGGTTCGCGCGCTCCGCGAGGCGGGGGACCGGGCGCGTGGCGCGACGATCGTCTGCACCCTGGAGCCCTGCAACCACCACGGCGCCACCCCCCCGTGCACCGAGGCCCTGATCGACGCGGGC
The DNA here is from genome assembly GCA_963799625.1 of uncultured Actinomycetes bacterium. Taxonomy (GTDB): domain Bacteria; phylum Actinomycetota; class UBA4738; order UBA4738; family HRBIN12; genus AC-51. The sequence continues at coordinate 293,897 of CAWCXU010000003.1, forward strand.
GTCGCGCGCGTGGTGGTCGGTGCGACCGACCCGAACCCGCTGGTCGACGGCTCGGGTTTGGCGCGTCTTCGCGCGGCGGGCCTCGACGTGCGCGACGGCGTGTTGGCCGCCGAGGCGCACCGGCTCAACGCTGGCGTTCGAGCGGCACGTGATGACCGGGACCCCGTTCGTGATCTGGAAGGTGGCGACCTCGCTCGACGGCAAGACGGCCGCGCGCGACGGCTCATCGCGCTGGATCACCTCCGAGAAGGCACGGCGCGACGCGCACCGCCTGCGTGCGTGGGCGGACGCGATCGTCGTCGGCGCCGGCACGGTCATCGCCGACGACCCGGCGCTCACGGCCCGCCATCCGGATCTGCCCGACGCCCGGCCGCCGCTCCGCGTCGTGGTGGACGGCGCCGGCCGTGTGCCGGCGACCGCAGCGGTGTTCGACGGGAGCGCGCCCACACTGGTCGCGACGACCGTCGCGCGGAGAGCGAGCCCTCGCCCGCGCGCTTCCGGCCGAGGTCGAGGTCGCGGTGTGCGCCGCCGACGGAACCGGCGGCGTGGCGCCGGCGGCCCTGCTCGACGAGCTCGGGAAGCGCGACGTGCAAGGGTGTCGTGCTGGAAGGCGGTGCGACCCTCGCGTGGAGCTTCCTGCGCGACGGCGCCGTGGACCGGATCGTGCAGTACGTGGCGCCCCGCCTCGATCGGCGGCGCCGCCGCACCGGGCGCCGTGATGGGGGAGGGGTTCGCCCCGATCGCGGCGGCGCAGGCGCTGACGTTCGTGCGAGTCGACCGTGTCGGTCCAGATCTCCGGGTGGAGGCCGATGTTCACGGGGATCGTTGAGGAGCTCGGCGCGGTGCGCTCGTTCGAGGAGGGGCGCCTGGTCGTCGGCTGCCCGCTCGTCGTGACCGACAGCACGCTCGGCGCGTCGGTCGCGGTGAACGGCACGTGTCTCACGGTGGTCGAGCGCGCCGGCGACACCCTGGCGTTCGACCTCAGCGGCGAGACCCTGGACCGCACCGCTTTCGGCTCCGTGCGTGCGGGCGACCAGGTCAATCTGGAGCGGCCGGTGACCTTGGCGGCGCGGCTGGGCGGCCACCTCGTGCAGGGGCACGTGGACGGGGTCGGACGGGTCGCCGCCGTCGACCGCTCCCCGGACGGTGGCGCGACGCTTACCGTCCGGATCCCCGAGGAGCTCGAGGCGCTCGTCGTGCAGAAGGGGTCGATCGCGATCGACGGCATCAGCCTCACCGTCGCCGCGATCGACGGGCCCGAGCTCCGCGTCGCGCTGATCCCCCACACCCTTGCCGTGACGACGCTCGGCGCCGCCGCGGCGGGTGACCCCGTGAACATCGAGGTCGACATGATCGGCCGGTACGTCGCTCGACTGATGGAAAGGGCTGAGAGATGAACGAACGGACGCCTCCCGAGTCGGACGCACCTGATGGATCAGCCGGTCTTCGCCGACGTGGACGCGGCGATCGCCGACATCCGCGAGGGCAAGGTCGTCTTGGTGGTCGACGACGCCGACCGCGAGAACGAGGGCGACTTCGTGATCGCGGCCGAGAAGTGCACGCCCGAGGCGGTGAACTTCATGGTGACCCACGGCCGTGGGATCGTCTGCCTGCCCGTGTGCCGCCTGGCGCCTCGACGAGCTGCAGATCCCGCAGATGGTGTCGACCAACGGCGGGGACGACACCGCGTTCACGGTGTCGATCGACTACCGGCCCGGCGTCACGACGGGCACCAGCGCGCACGACCGCGCGGTCACCGCGGCGGCGGTCGTCGATCCGGGCGTCGGGCCGCAGGACTTCCATCGCCCCGGCCACGTGTTCCCGCTCCGCGCGAAGGAGGGCGGCGTGCTCCGGCGCGCCGGCCACACCGAGGCGGCCGTCGACCTCGCGCAGCTCGCCGGGCTCTTCCCTGCGGGCGTGATCTGCGAGGTGATGCACGAGGACGGGACGATGGCCCGGCTGCCGGCGCTCGTCCGCGTCGCGCGGGCCTTCGACCTGAAGCTGATCTCGATCGCCGACCTGATCGAGTACCGGCGACGGCGCGAGGTGCTCGTCCAGCGGGTCGCCGAGGCCACGCTGCCCACCGAATGGGGGGACTTCCGCGCCTACGCCTACGACAGCACCGTCGACGGGCGGACCCACGTTGCCCTCGTGCACGGCGACCTCGGCGACGGCGACAAGGTGCTCACTCGTGTCCACTCCGAGTGCCTCACGGGCGACGTGTTCGGGTCGCTGCGGTGCGACTGCGGCCGCCAGCTCGACGCGGCGCTCGAACAGGTGGCCGAGGCCGGCCGGGGCGTCGTCCTGTACATGCGCGGGCACGAGGGTCGTGCGATCGGCCTGACCCACAAGCTCCGCGCCTACGAGCTGCAGGACCAAGGCCGCGACACCGTCGAGGCGAACATCGAGCTCGGGTTCGCGGCCGACCAGCGCGAGTACGGGATCGGAGCGCAGATCCTGTTCGACCTCGGGGTGCGCTCGATGCGGCTGCTGACGAACAACCCCGACAAGCGAGCCGGCCTCGACGGCTACGGGCTGTCGATCGCGGAGCGGATCCCGCTGCAGACCGAGCCCACCGTGCACAACCGCGACTACCTGCGGACGAAGGCCGAGAAGATGGGCCACCTGCTGGACGTCGAGCCTGAGGTGCCGGCGTGAACGTGGTCCGCGGCGGGGCCGACGGGACCGGACTTCGCGTCGCGGTGGTCGTCGCGCGCTTCAACGAGGTCGTGACGACCGCCCTCCTGGACGGTGCGGTCCGGGCGCTCACCCACGCCGGGGTCGCCGACGACGACGTCACGGTCGTATGGGTGCCCGGCGCCTTCGAGATCCCTGCGGTCGCCCGTCGTGTTGCCGGCGACGTCGACGCCGTCGTGTGCCTCGGCGCGGTGATCCGCGGCGAGACGGCCCACTTCGACCTCGTCGCGAACGAGGCCGCGCGTGGGATCGCCGAGGTCACCCGTACGACGGGGGTCCCGTGCATCTTCGAGGTGCTCGCCACGCAGGACCTCGCGCAGGCGCAGGCGCGGGCGGGCGGCGCCCACGGGAACAAAGGCTGGGAGGCCGCGATGGCCGCGATCGAGATGGCGCGCCTCCTGCGCGCGCTGCCCGAGAGGGTCGCCCGATGATCGTCGATCGTCCCTGGGGCCGGACCCAGACCTACGCCCTGAACCAGCCCGCGACCGCCCGCCTCGTGACGGTGGTTCCGGGCGGCGACACCGGGGCGCACTACCACCAGCTGCGCGACGAGCTGTGGATCGTGCTCGACCCCGGTCTCACGATCGAGATCGGGAACCGAACGGTCCAGCCGGAGCCCGGGGACGAGCTCCAGGTGCCGGCCGAGGAGCCACATCGGATCCGCTGCGGTCCAGACGCTCCAGGACGGGTGCTCCAGATCGCCTTCGGATACGCCAGCGAAGACGATCGCCTTCCGGTCGAGGGCGCCCCCAGCGGCGATGCCTGAGCGATCGGTCGACGGGGTCGGTCCCGCCACCTATACTGCCCGGGCGCAGATGCGCACGCGTGTTCGACGTGCACCGGCGGGGCCGGTGCCTTTTTCCACGAAGGGGTGATGCGGGGTTTCGACAGATCCCAGGATCAACGACAGGATCCGTTCGGCTCAGGTCCGCCTCGTTGGGGCGGACGGTCAACAGATCGGCGTGGTCGATACCCGCGACGCGCTGAACCAGGCCCGAGCGCTCGATCTGGATCTCGTCGAGGTCGCGCCGCAGGCCGATCCGCCGGTGTGCAGGATCATGGACTACGGCAAGTACAAATACGAACGAGACGTGAAGCTGAAGGAGGCCCGCAAGAAGCAGTCGCGGACCGGCCTGAAGGAGATCAAGTTCCGCCCCAAGATCGACCCGCACGACTACGCCACGAAGAAGGGGCACGTCACGCGGTTCCTCTCTGCGGGGAACAAGGTCAAGATCACGATCATGTTCCGGGGGCGCGAGATGGCGCACACGGAGCTCGGTCGCAAGATCTTGGACCGTCTCGTCGGAGACCTCGGTGAGCTCGCCATCGTTGAGGCGATGCCGAAGCAAGAGGGCCGCAACATGATCATGGTGATCGGGCCCAACAAGCGCCACCTGGAAGATCTGGCGAAGCAGGAAGCGCGCGCCGCGCGCGAGGCCGCGAAGGAGGCCGCCGCGCTCGAGCCGAACGCAGAGGACCCGGCCATCCTCGAGCCGACCGCCGAAGACGCGGCCGCGCTCGAGCCGACGGCCGAGGCCGTCGCCCCCGCAGCAGACGAAGGGTAACCACGATGCCGAAGATGAAGACCCACAGCGCGACCGCGAAGCGGTTCCGCGTGACGCGCAAGGGCAAGGTCCTGCACCACAAGGCCACGGGCAACCACATGCTCACGAAGAAGAGCGGCAGCCGCCGGCGCCGCGTCGAGGGCATGGCCGAGGTGGCGTCCACCGGCGAGCAGAAGAAGCTCAAGCGCCTGCTGGCGAGGTAACCCGATGGCACGAGTGAAACGATCCGTCCACGCGAAGAAGAAGCGTCGCGAAGTGCTCGCGGCGGCGAAGGGCTACACCGGCAGCCGCCGGGTGCGCTACCGCGCCGCGAAGGAGCAGGTGCACCACTCCGGCGTGTACGCGTACCGCGACCGCCGCGACCGCAAGGCGCAGTTCCGCCGCCTGTGGATCGCACGGATCAACGCGGGCGTTCGCCCGCACGGGCTGTCGTACTCGCGCTTCATGCACGGGTTGAAGGCCGCGGGCATCGAGCTCGACCGCAAGGTGCTCGCCGATCTCGCGGTGCACGACCCGGCGGCCTTCGCGGCCATCGTGCAGCAGGCGAAGGACGCCCTGCCCGAGGCCTCCGCCGCCTGATCCCACAACCGCCGCGCAACCCCCCCGAGCTAGACTCCGGCCGTCCGGAGCCCGGGGGCGTGTCGTGATCTCCAGCACCAAGAACCCGAAGGTCGCCTCGGCCGCCCGGTTGCGCAAACGGACCTTCCGTGACACGGATCGCCGGTTCCTCGTCGAGGGCGCGCAGGGGGTTCGCGAGGCGCTCGCGGCGGACCCGCCGGCGATCGACGTCTTGTTCGTCGACGACGAGGTGCACGAGCTCGCCGTCGCCGCCCGGGAGCGAGGGGTCGAGGTCGTGCACGCGGCGGGCGCCGTCCTCGGCCGGCTGACCTCCACCGTCACTCCGCAAGGGATCGTCGGTGTGGCGTCCTACGTCGATGTCCCCCTCGAGACGCTCCCGGCCTCCGGATGCGTCGCCGTCTTGCACGAGGTCCGCGACCCGGGGAACGCGGGCACGATCGTCCGGTCGGCCGACGCCGCCGGCGCGGATGCCGTCGTGTTCGGGGCCGCCTCGGTCGACGTGTACAACCCGAAGACGGTGCGCGCGTGCGCGGGGTCGATCTTCCATCTGCCGATCGTCCGCAACGTCGCGACGATCGCCGCGGTCCAGGCGCTGCGGTCGAGCGGGCACCGGATCCTCGCGATGGACGCGCACGGTTCGCACTCGCTGTATACGACCGACGTGAGCGGCCCGGTGGCCTTCGTGTTCGGCAATGAGGCGCACGGCCTGCCGCAGGAGGTCGTGGCCGTCGCCGACGCGACGGTGCGCGTGCCACACGCGGGCGCGGCCGAGTCGCTCAATCTCGCCGCGGCCGCGACGATCTGCCTGTTCGAGCACGCGCGCCGCCGGGGTGGCAAGGGGGAGTCCCTCGAGACGCTGATCGCCGCCGCTGCCCACGACATCCGGTCGCCCCTCACTGCGATGAAGGGCTTCGGCTACGCGCTCGAGAAGCGCTGGCCCGACATGACCGACGAGCAACGGAGCTTGATGCTCACCGGGATCGTCCACGACGCCGACCGGATGGATCAGATCCTGCACCTGCTGGTCGACGCGGCGCGGGTCTCCGGCGGCACGCTCGAGCCCTACCCCGACCGGTGCGACGTCGGCGAGCTCGTGGCCTCGATCGCCGAGCTCCAGCGCCGCGATCCCGAGCACCCCGAGATCGTCTGGACGGGCGATCTCGGCCCGGTCTTCCTCGACCCGGTCCGCTTGAAGACGGCGGTGCTCGCCTTCGACGAATCGCTCGTCTGGTGGGCGGCCGACGGTCCGATCATGATCGACGGTGCGGTGCGCGACGGCATGCTCGAACTGACCTCGGCCCGCGACGGCGCGACGCTCGATGCCGAGGAGGCCGAGTCGCTGTTCCAGGCGCGCCGCCCCGGCACCGGCGGCGGGTCGAAGATCGGCCTGTTCGTGGTGCGCGCGGTGGCCGAGGCGCAGGACGGTCGCGCGTGGGCGACGGTCGACGACGGCCGCCTGACGCTGCACCTCAGCCTGCCCGTCTCATAGCGCAGGGCGCCACGAAGGCCGTTGTTAGACTCGCGCGCCATGGACGCCGCGGAGCTGATACGCGCGCTCGATGACGAGCACACGCGGGGTCGCGCGGCGCTCGCGGCCGCGACGACGGTGGAGGAGCTGGACGCAGCGCAGGTCGCGGTGCTCGGCCGCAAGTCTGCGTTCGGCCAGCTCCAGCGCGCCCTCGGCACGCTGCCGAACGACGATCGCCGCGAGGTCGGCGCACGCGTGAACGAGATCCGTGCGGACCTCCAGCAAACCCTCGACGCGCGCCGGGCCGAGCTCGGGGCGGTGGCGGAGGAGGCGCAGCTCGCCGCCGACCGGATCGACGTCACGCTCCCCGGCCGGCGTCCGCGCCCGGGATCCCTGCACCCGCTCACGCTGGTCGAACGCGAGATCGTGGACGTCTTCACATCGCTCGGGTTCCGCGTCGTGGGCGGCCCGGAGATCGAGGACGACTGGCACAACTTCCAGGCCCTCAACATCCCGCCGGATCATCCCGCGCGCACGATGAAGGACTCGCTGTACGTCGCGATCCCGGGTCACCCGGAGCTCCTGCTGCGGACCGAGACATCGGCGGCGCAGATCCGCACGATGCAGTCGCAACCGCCGCCCGTCTACATCGTGTCGCCGGGGCGCGTCTATCGGCGCGAGACCTCCGACGCGACACACCTTCCGGTCTTCACCCAGGTCGAGGGGCTCGTGGTCGACGAGGGGATCACCTTCGCCCACCTCAAGGGCACGCTCGAGGTGATGGCGAAGGCGCTGTTCGGGGAGCGGCGCCGGATCAGGTTAGGGCCCGCGTACTTCCCGTTCGTGGAGCCGGGCGCCGAGGTCGGCGTGAGCTGCTTCCGCTGCGACGGGGTGGGCTGCAGCGTGTGCGGCAACGGTTGGATCGAGCTGCTGGGCGCCGGCATGGTCCATCCGACGGTCCTGGAGAACTGCGGCTACGACGCCGAACGCTACACCGGGTTCGCCTTCGGGCTGGGCGTCGAGCGCGTGGCGCTCCTGCGCTACGCGATCCCGGACATGCGGATGCTGATCGATGGCGACGTCCGTTTCCTCGCCCAGTTCGGGGTGACCCCATGAGGGCGCCGCTCGGCTGGCTCCGCGAGTTCGCGCCGACCGATCTGGCGCCGTCGGAGCTCGCCGACCTGATCACGCACCGCGGCGTGAAGGTGGAGGCGGTCCTGTACCCGTGGGCGGGCCTGGAGGGCGTCGTCGTCGTCCGGGTCCTGGAGGTCCGCGATCATCCACGCTCCGACAAGCTCTGTCTCGCGCGGATCCAGCACGGGTCCGGAGAGGCCGAGCTCGTCGTCGGCGTGCGGAACATGGCGGCGGGCGACCTCGTGCCGTGGGCGCCGCCGGGCGCGCGGGTCCCCGTGCTCGACGAGCCGCTCGGGCGCCGAGAGATCCGCGGTGTCCTTTCCGAGGGCATGCTCTGCTCGCCTCGAGAGCTCGCGATCGGCACCGAGCACGAGGGGATCTTGCTCCTGAACGATGCCGGCCTCGAGCTGGGGACCGATCTCGCGTCCGCGCTGGAGCTGGACCTCGCGGTGCTCGACATCGAGGTGGAGCCCAACCGGCCCGACTTCCTGTCGGTGCTCGGCGTGGCGCGGGAGATCGCCGCCGCGACCCAGGTGCCGCTGCGCGAGCCCGAGGTGTCGGTGACCGAGACCGACGAGGCTGCCGCGAAGGTCGTCCCCGTGGGGATCGAGGCGAACGATGCATGTCCGCGGTACCTGGCGCGGATCGTTCGCGGGGTGGAGCATCGACCCTCGCCGTTGCTCGCCCAGGCGCGCATCGTCGCCGCGGGCATGCGTCCGATCGACGCGGTCGTCGACGCGACCAACTACACGATGCTCGAGCTCGGGCAGCCGCTGCACGGCTTCGACCTGGCGCGTCTGGCGGGCCCCGCGATCGTCGTGCGGCGCGCGATCGACGGGGAGCACTTGCGCACCCTCGACGACGTCGATCGCACGCTCACCGACGCCGACCTGCTGATCTGCGATGCCGACGGTCCGATCGCGCTCGCGGGCGTGATGGGCGGCCGAACGTCCGAAGTGACCGCCGAGACACGGGATGTCCTGCTCGAGAGCGCGACCTTCACGCGGGGCGGGATCCTCCTGACCGCGCGTCGTCTCGATCTGCATTCGGAGGCGTCGCACCGGTTCGAGCGCGGCACCGACCCGGAGGGGCTCGAACGGGCGGCTGCGCGGTGCGCGCAGCTCATGACAAGTTGGGCCGGTGGATCGGTGGCCCGCGGCGTCACCGAAGCGGGCTCGCTGGGGAGCCGACGTTGGGTGTCGATGCGGCCGGCGCGTGCGGCCGCGTTGCTCGGCTATCCCGTCGAGCCGAAGGACGCCGTCGCGGTGTTCGACACGCTCGGCATGACGCACCGAGACGCCGACGACGCGATCGAGGTCGAGATCCCCGGGTACCGCACCGACCTCGACCTCGAGGTGGACCTGATCGAGGAGGTCGTCCGGATCCAGGGGTACGACCGCGTGGGGGCGGAGCTCCCGCGCGCGCCGCACCCCGGCGGCGCGCCCGACGATCTCGCGTTCCTCGATCGCATGAAGGACGCGCTCGTCCGAGCCGGTCTCCGCGAGATCCGTCCGACCCCGTTCGTGTCGTCCGAGGACCTGGCGATGTTCGGTGATGACGATGCGATCGCGATCGCGAACCCCCTGCGCGCCGAAGAAGGGTTCCTGCGGACCCGCCTCACGCCGGGCTTGCTCCATGCGGTCGCCCGCAACCAGGCGCGTGGCGTCGCGCAGGTCGCGGTGTTCGAGGTCGGGACCACGTTCCGGCTGGCCGACCCGTTCCGCGAGCAGCCGAAGCTCGGGTTCGCCCTGGCTGGTCCGTCCACGACCGATTGGTCCTCGCCCCGGCGGGCGTTCGACATACTCGACGCCACGGGCGTGCTCGAAGCGGTCCTCGACGATCTCGGGGTCGAGGGCTGGCAGCTGGAGCCCGACGCCGGGCCGCCGTTCCACCCGGGCCGATCCGCGAAGGTCTCGCTCGACGGGACGCACCTGGGACTGGTCGGCGAGATCCATCCGCGCGTGGCGGCCTCCGTCGAGATCGAGGGCCGGGTCGCCGTCTGCGCGCTCGGGCTCGCCCCGTTGCAGGCGGTCGCTCGCAGGATGTTCACGTTCCGCGACGTGCCGCGGTTCCCACCGGTGCGCCGCGATCTGGCGTTCGTGCTGCCGGCAGAGGCTGCCGCCGGGCGGGTGCGCGAGACGCTGATGGCGGCCGGCACACCGGAGGTCGACGCCTGCACGTTGTTCGACGTGTTCGAGGGGCCGCCCCTGGAGCCGGGGAGGCGATCGCTCGCCTTCGCCGTCGAGCTGCGTGCTCCCGACCGGACCCTCACCGACGACGAGGCTCAGACGGTGGTCGACCGGATGGTCGCCGCGATCGCCGAGGGCTTCGGCGGAAGCCTGCGCACCGGATGACGGTCGTCGCGGTCCCGTCGCTACACTCCGGCGGCATGGCCCGTGACTTCCTGTCGGTCGACGACCTGTCCGCGGCGGAGCTCCGCGGCGTGGTGTCCCTGGCGGCCCGGATGAAGATCGACCCTCGGCTGCATGCGGATGCGATGGCGGGCCGGTCCGTGGCGCTGATCTTCGAGAAGTCCTCCACGAGGACCCGCGTGTCGTTCGAGGTCGGGGTGGCGCAGCTCGGCGGTCACCCGGTGACCCTGTCGTCGGCGGATCTTCAGCTCGGCCGGGGTGAGACGATCGAGGACACCGGGCGCGTGCTGTCGCGCTACGTCGACGCGATCGTGCTCCGCACCTTCGAACAGGAGCGGCTCGAGGCGCTGGCCGGCGCGGCCGACGTGCCGGTGGTCAACGCGTTGTCCAACTTCGAGCACCCGTGCCAGGCGCTCGCCGACCTGCTCACGATCGAGGAACGCCTCGGGTCGCCCCAGGGTCGGATCCTCACGTTCGTGGGGGACGGGAACAACGTGGCCCATTCGCTGTTGCTCGCCGGCGCCAAGGCGGCGATGACCGTGCGCGTCGCGACGCCGGTCGGCTTCGAACCGATCCCGCAGGTCGTCGAACGCGCGGAGGAGATCGCCGCGGAGACCGGCGGCTCGATCGAGGTGGGCACCGACCCGGCGGCGGCGGCCACCGGGGCGCACGTCCTGTACACCGACGTGTGGGCAAGCATGGGTCAGGAGGCCGAGGCAGAGGAGCGCGCGCTGATCTTCCGGCCCTACCAGCTGAACGAGGCGCTGATCGCTCTGGCCGATCCCGACGTCCTCGTGATGCACTGTATGCCCGCGCACCGAGGCGACGAGATCTCCGACGGCGCGATCGACGGCGATCGCTCGGTCGTGGTCGATCAGGCCGAGAACCGGCTGCACACACAGAAGTCGCTGCTGGTCCTCCTGCTCGGCTCGGCGTGAGCGCGGCGCTGTCGCGCCGGTGGTTCGAGCGTCCGGCGAGCGTCGTGGCGCCGGCCCTGATCGGACGTCATCTCGTGCGCCGGTTCGCCGACGGAGCACGCTGCCGGGTCCGCATCGTCGAGACCGAAGCCTACGAGCCCGACGACCCCGCCAGCCACGCGTTCGGGGGGCCGACCGCTCGCAACGCCACGATGTTCGGATCGGGCGGACACCTGTACGTGTATCTGAGCTACGGCATCCATCACTGCCTGAACGTCGTGACGGGCAAACCGGGCCACGGCGCCGCGGTGCTGCTGCGCGCCGCCGAACCGCTCGAGAACCTCGCACGGCTCGCGCGCAACCGCGGCGTCGACGACGAACGCGCGCTGTGTCGCGGCCCCGGACGGCTCGCGCAGGCGCTCGCGATCGATCGGACGTTCGACGGCGTCGATCTGCTCGGCGGCGATGCGCTCTGGATCGAACCGGGGACCGCGGTGCCGCGATCGCGTCTCGAGGTGACACCCCGGGTGGGGATCTCGGTCGCGACCGACGTGCCGTGGCGCTGGGTCGAGGCCGGGTCGCGGTGGGCGACGCCTACCCGCCGGAGGGCGAGCGCGCGACCGTGATCGTGACCGTGCTCGTTTGCTCCTTGGAGGTACCCGCCGCGGGGTCCTGGTAGATCACGGTGCCCGGTGGCTGGGTCGAGGCCTCGGCGACCGTCTTGAGGTAGAACCCCGCCTGGGTGAGCGCCGTCGTCGCTCGCGCTTCATCGAACCCGATCACCGATGGCACGAGCACGTTCTGCAGCGAGGTCGGCGTGGTGCACGTCTGGGTCGGCTCCGTGCCGGCCACGTAGTTCTGCGACTCGATGTGGTTCGGCGGCGTGAACTCGTTCGGCAGGCACGCAGGATCCTGCGTGTGGTCGACCGCGACCGTGACGTAGCTCACCTGCGGAGTCGGGAACGCGTCGGCCGGCAGGCTGGCGGTCGCTTTCTCCATCAACAATCGCCAGATCTGCGCCGGCCACGTGCCGCCGAACACCGTGATCCTCGTCCGCGGCGGCTCCATCGGGATCTGTCCCTCGTGGAAGCCGACCCAGACGGCGGCGGAGAGCTGCGGGACGGCGCCGACGAACCACGCGTTGTCGTGGTTGTCGTCCGTGCCCGTCTTGCCGATCTGCGGCCGGCCGATGTTCGCCGCGGTGCCGGTCCCGTACAGGACCACGTCCTGCAAGATGTCGTCGGCGGCCGCGGCCACCTGGGGCTCGACGACCTGCTGAGGCTTCGGATCTGCCTGCCACAGGATCGACCCGTCCGGACCGACCACAGATTCGACGGGGACGGGGTCGACGCGCTTGCCTCCGGTCGCGAGCGTGCCGTAGGCGCTCGCCATCTCCAGCGTGTTCGCTTCGTTGGAGCCGAGCACTGCGCTGTCGACCGCGAGCAGCGGTTGCGTCGGCTCGCCCACGTCGGTGCAGCAGCGCATCCCCATCGTCTCGGCGGTCCGTACGACCGTGTCGGGGCCGAGCTGCTGGATCAGCTGGGCGTAGACCGTGTTCACCGAGTCCTCGGTCGCGGTCCGCAAGCTGAGGGTGCCGTAGCCCTGACCGTCGGCGTTGGTCACCTGCCAGGTGCCGCCGCCGGGCAGCGGCAGGGTGATGGACGCCGGCGCGGCGAACGTCGAGTCGGGGGAGTAGCCGTGCTCGAGCGCGGCGACAAGCGCGAACGCCTTGAACGCCGAGCCCGTCTGCCGGCCCGAGCCGCCCGCGTCGGTGGCGAGGTTCACGCGCCCCGCGCCGGTGTTCGCCCAGTACTCCGTGTCCTTGCCGCCGACCATCGCCCGGACGAATCCCGTCCGGGGGTCGACCACCGTCAGCGCCGCGTCCGGGTCGCCCGGGTAGTGCAGGATCTGATGCACCGCGTTCTCGCTCGCCGCCTGCACCGTCGGGTCGAGGGTGGTCGTGATCCGCAGGCCGCCGGTGAACAGGAGCCGGTAGCGGTCGTCGTAGGTCTTGCCGAAGGCCGGGTTCGACAGGAACCACCGCTTGAAGTAGTCGACGAAGTACGGGAAGGGATACCGATCGGTGGTGTCGTTGTGCACGACGCGCATCCGCTCCCGGCGAGCTTGCCGATGCTCCGCCGGCGTGATCGTGCCCATCTCATCCATGATCCGCAGCACCACGTCGCGCCGCCCCACGGCCGAGTCACGCCGCACGAAGGGGTCGAAATGGTTCGGGGCGGTGATCAGCCCGGCGAGGGTTGCGGACTCCGACAGGTCGAGATCGCTCGCGTGGACCCCGAAGTAGGTCTCGGCCGCGGCCTCGATCCCGTAGGCGCCCTCGCCGAAATACACCGTGTTCAGGTAGTCGGTGAGGATCTCGTCCTTCGTGAACCGCTGCTCCATCTGGAGGGCGAGCGCCGCCTCGTCGATCTTGCGGCGGAGGTCCTGCGCATCCCCGGTATAGAGGTTCTTCACGAGCTGCTGGGTGATCGTCGAGCCTCCCTCCACCACACGACCGTGCGCGATGTCGACCGCGAGGGCGCGGGCGAGGGCGTACGGGTCGATCCCGCCGTGGTCGTAGAACCTCCGGTCCTCGATCGCGACGGTGGCGTCCCGGACCGACTGCGGCATCTGGTCGGCGGTCAGCACGACCCGGTTCTCGGTGGCGTGCAGGTCGGTGATCAGGGACCCGTCGCTCGCGTAGACCGACGACGTCTGGGCAAGCGGACGCTCCCGCTGCTCGTCGAGGCGGGGAAGATCGCATGCGCCGGCAAGGAACGCGAGCACCACGAACAGGGCGAGGCACCGGGCCTTCACCATCGGCGCGAAGCGTACCCCTGGTCTCCTTCGCCCCTGGGAGCTCGTGCGGCTTCTCTCGGAGGGGATATGCGGCGATCTTGTGGCAGCCACCCGGCGGAGAGGGCGCTGGTAGCATCCGCGCGATGGCCGCCGACCCCGATGAGCTGCGGAGCGGCGCCGCCGAGATCATCCCCAGCGACGGCCTGGACGCAGAAGCTCGCCCTCGGCCGGCCGCTCCGGGTGAAGCTCGGGATCGACCCGAGCCGACCCGATCTGACGCTCGGCCACGCCGTGGTGCTGCGCACGCTCCAGCGGTTCCTCGACGCGGGCCACGTCGCGGTGTTGATCGTCGGGGACTTCACGGGGCGGGTCGGCGATCCCTCGGGACGCTCCGAGACCCGCCCGATGCTCACGGCCGACGAGGCCGAGGACAACGCGAGGTCCTACCTCGAACAGGCGGGGCTCGTGCTCGATGTCGACCGAGCCGAGGTGCACCGCAACAGCGAGTGGCTCGCCGAGCTCGATGCCGGCGCGATCGCGCGGTTGGCATCGGTCGCGACGGTCGCGCAGATGCTCGAGCGCGAGGACTTCCGCGCGCGGTACCAGGCCAACGAGCCGATCAGCGTGGTGGAGTTCCTCTACCCGTTGCTCCAGGGCTACGACTCTGTGGCGGTGCGCGCCGACCTCGAGCTCGGCGGGACCGATCAGACCTTCAACCTGCTGATGGGCCGTGAGGTCCAGCGCGCCTACGGACAGGAGCCCCAGGCGGTGCTCACGACGCCGCTGCTGGAGGGTCTCGACGGGGTGCGCAAGATGTCGAAGTCGCTCGACAACTACGTCGCGCTCACGGATCCCCCGAACGAGATGTTCGAGCGGCTGATGAGCCTGTCCTCCGACGACCTGATCCCGAAGTACGAGCTCTTGTGCACCGACCTCGGCGCCGCGGACAACGCCCGTGTCGTCGCCGGTCTGGCGGACGGGTCGATCCATCCCAACCAGGAGAAGCGTCGGATGGCGAGCACGATCGTGGAGCTCTACCACGGCCACGACGCCGCGGTCGCGGCGGAGGAGGCGTTCGATCGGGTCCACAAGCAGCGGGACCTCCCCGAAGAGATCCCGGAGCTGCCCGTGCCGGCCTCGGTGATCCGCGTCGACGACGGCTCGAACTTCCTGTACGTGCCGGCGCTCCTGGAAGCGCTCGGGCTGGTCGCCAGCCGTTCGGAGGGCGGCCGGATGCTGGCCCAAGGCGGGGTCCGGGTGAACGGCGAGACGGAGTCACGCGATCGGATCCCCCTCGAGCGCAACGACCTCGGCGACTACGCCGGCTCCGTCTGGCAGGTCGGGAGGCGCAAGTTCGCGCGCGTGGGACCGGTTACCGCGTAAGGGTAGGGTTCCCCCAGGCAGCGGCGCCTCACGCCGCGTCGGGTTGACGGCAGGGGGGAGGCTGCTAGCATCTCCTGTCGGCGCGCGCTCCGCGCGAGTTCACTTTCCCGTGCGGGGATACGTGCGCCGTTCGCACCTTGAGAACTGAACAGCGTGTGAATGCCAGTGCCTCGTCAGACCGAGGTTCGGTTCGCCGTGTCTCGGTCTTGACATTCCAAAACGCCGCCCGGCAACGGGCGGTCGGACAGGTCGGCTCGAGGTGCCTCTCGATGCCGGCCGACTCCGAAACAGAACACGGCCGATCGGGTCGCCTTCGGGCGGAACGTTCGGTCGGAATCTCTACGGAGAGTTTGATCCTGGCTCAGGACGAACGCTGGCGGCGCGCTTAACACATGCAAGTCGAACGGTGATCCGGGCTTCGGCCCGGGGATCAGTGGCGAACGGGTGCGTAACACGTGGGCAACCTGCCCCTCACTCTGGGATAACCCCGGGAAACCGGAGCTAATACCGGATACTCCGCGCGGTCCGCATGGGCCGCTCGGGAAAGGTCCGCCGGTGAGGGATGGGCCCGCGGCCTATCAGCTTGTTGGTGAGGTAACGGCTCACCAAGGCGACGACGGGTAGCTGGTCTGAGAGGACGACCAGCCACACTGGGACTGAGATACGGCCCAGACTCCTACGGGAGGCAGCAGTGGGGAATCTTGCGCAATGGGCGAAAGCCTGACGCAGCGACGCCGCGTGGGGGATGAAGGCCCTCGGGTTGTAAACCCCTTTCGGCAGGGACGAAGCGATAGTGACGGTACCTGCAGAAGAAGCCTCGGCTAACTACGTGCCAGCAGCCGCGGTAAGACGTAGGAGGCGAGCGTTGTCCGGATTCATTGGGCGTAAAGAGCACGCAGGCGGTTTGGCAAGTCGGATGTGAAAACCCGAAGCTCAACTTCGGGCCTGCATCCGAAACTGCCCGACTAGAGGTAGGTAGGGGAGATCGGAATTCCTGGTGTAGCGGTGAAATGCGCAGATATCAGGAGGAACACCGGTGGCGAAGGCGGATCTCTGGGCCTTACCTGACGCTCAGGTGCGAAAGCTAGGGGAGCGAACAGGATTAGATACCCTGGTAGTCCTAGCCGTAAACGTTGGGTGCTAGGTGTGGGCGGTCATCAACCCCGTCCGTGCCGAAGCTAACGCATTAAGCACCCCGCCTGGGGAGTACGGCCGCAAGGCTAAAACTCAAAGGAATTGACGGGGCCCCGCACAAGCGGCGGAGCATGTTGCTTAATTCGATGCGACGCGAAGAACCTTACCTGGGCTTGACATGCAGGGTGAAACCCGTGAAAGCGGGCGCTCTTCGGAGCCTGCACAGGTGGTGCATGGCTGTCGTCAGCTCGTGCCGTGAGGTGTTGCCTTAAGTGGCGCAACGAGCGCAACCCCTGTCCTTAGTTGCCAGCGGATCATGCCGGGAACTCTAGGGAGACTGCCGGTGCCAAACCGGAGGAAGGTGGGGATGACGTCAAGTCATCATGCCCCTTACGTCCAGGGCTGCAAACATGCTACAATGCTCGGTACAAAGGGCTGCGATCCCGCAAGGGGGAGCGAATCCCAGAAAGCCGGGCTCAGTTCGGATCGGGGTCTGCAACTCGACCCCGTGAAGTTGGAGTCGCTAGTAATCGCAGATCAGCACTGCTGCGGTGAATACGTTCCCGGGGCTTGTACACACCGCCCGTCACACCACGAAAGTGGGCAACACCCGAAGCCGGTGGCCTAACCCTTGTGGAGGGAGCCGTCGAAGGTGGGGCTCGCGATTGGGGTGAAGTCGTAACAAGGTAGCCGTACCGGAAGGTGCGGCTGGATCACCTCCTTTCTAAGGAGCCTCTTGGCACTCCGACGCGCCGGCGATCGTTCGGCGACGTTCGGAAGACTCCAGGTTGATGACACTGGCGCCTCGTTCCCCTCGGGGATCGAGGCACACGCTGTTCAGCTTTGAGGGTGCGAACCCTCGGGCACCTTGAGAACTCGATAGCGAGCGCGAGCATCTAAAGAGTCAAGTTATGAAGGGCTTACGGTGGATGCCTTGGCGCCAGGAGCCGATGAAGGACGCGTCTGGCTGCGAAAAGCTGCGGGGAGCTGCCGAGAGAGCTTTGATCCGCAGGTGTCCGAATGGGGAAACCCGGCTGGGGTCATGCCCAGTCACCCGTGTCTGAACACATAGGGCACGTGGAGGGAACCGCCCGAAGTGAAACATCTCAGTAGGGCGAGGAAGAGAAAGCAAAAGCGACTCCCCAAGTAGCGGCGAGCGAACGGGGATCAGCCTAAACCGGGGCGGTGTCAAGCCCGACGGCGTTGCCGTCCCGGTGTCGTGGGACCTACACGCACCCTCGTCGGAGGGTGTACG
The DNA here is from genome assembly GCA_963799625.1 of uncultured Actinomycetes bacterium. Lineage (GTDB taxonomy): Bacteria > Actinomycetota > UBA4738 > UBA4738 > HRBIN12 > AC-51. Next base: position 311,200 of record CAWCXU010000003.1, read on the forward strand.
GAGTGACAAAACCGACGTCTAGACGAAGGCCATGGAAAGGGCCGCCACAGGGGGTAACAGCCCCGTAGTCGAAAGGCGATCGGTCTCCGCGTAGGGATCCCGAGTAGCACGGGACTCCTGGAATCCCGTGTGAATCTGGGGGGACCACCCCCTAAGGCTAAGCACTACCTGGCGACCGATAGTGAACCAGTACCGTGAGGGAAAGGTGAAAAGCACCCCGGGAGGGGAGTGAAAGAGCACCTGAAACCGTGAGCCTACAAGCAGTCGGAGCTCTCGCTGGGTTTCCAGTGGGGGTGACGGCGTGCCTTTTGAAGAATGAGCCGGCGAGTTAGCGGTACGTGGCGAGGTTAACCCTTCTGGGGTAGCCGAAGCGAAAGCGAGTCTGAAACGGGCGAACAGTCGCGTGCTCTAGACCCGAAGCCGAGTGATCTACCCATGGGCAGGTTGAAGCGAGGGTAAGACCTCGTGGAGGACCGAACCCACCTAGGTTGAAAACTGGGGGGATGACCTGTGGGTAGGGGTGAAAGGCCAATCAAACTCGGTGATAGCTGGTTCTCCCCGAAATGCCTTTAGGGGCAGCCTCGGGCGTTCTCCGACGGAGGTAGAGCACTGATTGGGCTAGGGGGCCTACAAGCTTACTGAACTCAGTCAAACTCCGAATGCCGTTGGACCAGAGCCCGGGAGTGAGGGCGCGGGGGCTAAGCTCCGTGTCCGAGAGGGAAACAACCCAGATCGCCAGCTAAGGTCCCTAAGTTCGTGCTAAGTGGGTAAGGATGTGAGATCGCAGAGACAACCAGGAGGTTGGCTTAGAAGCAGCCACCCTTGAAAGAGTGCGTAATAGCTCACTGGTCAAGTGGTCTTGCGCCGACGATGTAACGGGGCTCAAGCACGACACCGAAGCTGCGGGATCGCTCACATGGTTCGGCGCATGCGGGAGGCCGCATGCGTCCAGACCGAGCGATCGGTAGGGGAGCGTTCCGATGCGTGTGAAGCGGCGGGGTAACCCAGCCGTGGATGCATCGGAAGTGAGAATGCCGGCACGAGTAGCGAAAGAGGGGGGAGGAACCCCTCCGCCGTATGTCCAAGGGTTCCTGGGGAAGGTTCATCCGCCCAGGGTTAGTCGGGACCTAAGCCGAGGTCGACAGACGTAGGCGATGGACGACTGGTTGATATTCCAGTACCACCTTGATCGCGACCCGGCCCAATCCAGGGCACTAAGGGAACCCCTTCGGGGGCTACCGACCAACCTGGTAGTAGGCCAGCGATGGGGGGACGCAGGAAGGTAGCTCGACCCAGGCGTTGGTTGTCCTGGGGCAAGTGCGTAGGGAGACCTCCCAGGCAAATCCGGGAGGTCATCATCCTGAGGCACGACGCCGAACCGTTCAGGTGAAGCGAGTGATCCTATGCTGCCGAGAAAAGCCTCTAGCGAGTGATCAAGGTGCCCGTACCCCAAACCGACACAGGTGGACACGTAGAGCATACGAAGGCGATCGAGAGAACCCTGGTTAAGGAACTCGGCAAATTGCGTCCGTAACTTCGGGAGAAGGACGACCGCAGTAGGGTGAAGGACCTTGCGTCCCGAGCTCGAAACGGTGGCACAAACCAGGCCCAAGCGACTGTTTACTAAAAACACAGGTCCGTGCGAAGTCGCAAGACGATGTATACGGACTGACGCCTGCCCGGTGCCGGAACGTCAAGGGGAGAGGTTAGTGATCCTTCGGGGTCGCGAAGCTTTGAACCTAAGCGCCGGTAAACGGCGGCCGTAACTATAACGGTCCTAAGGTAGCGAAATTCCTTGTCAGGTAAGTTCTGACCTGCACGAATGGCGTAACGACTTGGGCACTGTCTCAACCAGGGACTCGGCGAAACTGCAATACGAGTAAAGATGCTCGTTACCCGCGGAAGGACGGAAAGACCCCGGGACCTTTACTCTAGCTTGATGTTGCGTCTTGACATGCGTTGCGTAGGATAGGTGGGAGGCATCGAAGCGGTGCTTCTGGGCATCGTGGAGCCAACCTTGAAATACCACCCTTCGTTTGTTGGGACCCTAACCCAGGCCCGTTAACCGGGTCGGGGACAGCGTCTGGTGGGGAGTTTAACTGGGGCGGTTGCCTCCCAAAAAGTAACGGAGGCGCCCAAAGGTTCCCTCAGCCTGGTTGGCAATCAGGCGTCGAGTGCAAGGGCACAAGGGAGCTTGACTGCGAGATCGACGGATCGAGCAGGAGCGAAAGCTGGGCCTAGTGATCCGACGACGCTGTGTGGAAAGGTCGTCGCTCAACGGCTAAAAGGTACCCCGGGGATAACAGGCTGATCCTGCCCAAGAGTTCATATCGACGGCAGGGTTTGGCACCTCGATGTCGGCTCGTCTCATCCTGGGGCTGGAGCAGGTCCCAAGGGTCGGGCTGTTCGCCCGTTAAAGAGGCACGCGAGCTGGGTTTAGAACGTCGTGAGACAGTTCGGTCCCTATCCTCCGTGGGCGTAGGAGACTTGATGGGAGCTGCCCCTAGTACGAGAGGACCGGGGCGGACGAACCTCTGGTGTGCCAGTTGTCGCGCCAGCGGCATGGCTGGTTGGCCACGTTCGGAAGGGATAAGCGCTGAAAGCATCTAAGTGCGAAGCTCGCCCAGAGATGAGGTCTCCCACTGGGAAACCAGGTAAGGGCCCTGGAAGACCACCAGGTTGATAGGCGGGAAGTGGAAGCACGGCAACGTGTGGAGCTGACCCGTACTAATAGCCCGAGGACTTGACTCTTTTCCTTTTGCTCGCGCTCGCTATCGTGGTTCTCGAGGATCGCTCGAGGGCCGCACCCTCACCAACGTCCGTGCCAACATCGATGGCGGACACCAGGTTTCGGTGGCTATGGCGGAGGGGAAACACCCGGTCCCATCCCGAACCCGGAAGTGAAGCCCTCCTGCGCCGATGGTACTGCCCGGGTGACTGGGTGGGAGAGTAGGTCGCTGCCGGAACATCGTGCGAACGGGCCGCCCTTCGGGCGGCCCGTTCCGTATCCACTACCCTCGAGCCAAGGATGCAGACGGAGCCATGCCGAAGTCGTTGAAGCCCCGGGCCGGCGCGCGCCCCAAGGGCACGCCGCCCAAGCGCGCGGAGCTGCCTCGTGAGATCGAGGAGGACATCCGCCGGACCGCGCGACCGAATTTGCAACGCGAGGTGGAGTCGCGGCTGGCCCGAGCGATCGAGCTGCTCGAGCGCGACGACCCGCGGGGCGCCGTTCCGGAAGCGGAGAAGGCCAAGGCGATGGCGCCCCGGTCAGCCGCCGCCCGCGAGGTGTTGGGGATGGCTTACTACGGCGTCGGGCGCTGGCAGGACGCGATCACGGAGCTCAAGGCCTACAAACGCATCACGGGCCGTGCGGACCAGAACCATCTGATCGCCGACAGCCTGCGCGGGTTGGGGCGCCCCATCGACGCGGTGCCGCTCGCCGACGAGATGCTGCGCGACCGAGGGGCGCCGGCCGAGGCGAAGGCCGAGGCCGTGATCGTCGCGGCGTCGGCGCTCGCCGACACGGGCAGGTTCGCCGAGGCGCTGGCGTTGCTGGCGCGCGCCCGGACGCGTGCGGACGTGGCGCAGGACTACACGCTGCGGCTGTGGTACGTGCGCGGTGACGTTCTCGCCCGCGCGGGGCGACTCGACGAGGCTGCGGCGGAGTTCCGCAAGGTGATGCGTCACGACCCGTCGGCGTTCGACGCGGCGGAGCGGCTCGCGGCGCTGGGCTGAGCCTCGCTCACGGCCTCTCGTTCCCAGCGCTTGCGCCAGTACCGCGAGAGCCCCTGCGCGTTCATCCGGATCGAGCCGAGCACGTCGTAACGCTGCTCCTCGAACGGCCGGTGTGCGTCGGTCTCGAACTCCGTGCGGGCCAGGCGTTCGAGGGCGGCGTAGACGGTGTCCTCCGACGCGTCGAGGTCGTCGCGGAGGACCCGTTCGGCCACGTCGGCCCACGAGCGGATCCGCGCCGACGCGCGATCGAACGCCTCGTCGATGTCCGGCACGGTGCCGTAGTGCGACGTCAGGAGTGCGGTCGGCCGGCGCGAGCGCATCGCGGCGATCGACGCCAGCGCGCGCTCGATGTCGACCTCGGGTGGGGGGAGCGCAGGGCGGAAGCACGAGGCCCAGGGGAGGTAGGAGCCGATCGCCTCTCCGGTCCACATCGCGCCCGACCGGTCGTCGTGCAGGGCGACGTGGTGGGACGCGTGGCCGGGCGTGTGCACGGCGGTCAGCGCGCGGTCACCCAGATCGATCCGGTCACCGCCGCCGATCGCACGCAGGCGCTCGGGCGCCACCGGGATCATCGAGCCGTAGAGCGCGCGCATCCGACCCTCGCCATAGGTGCGCGCGGTGCTCGCCACCAGCCGCTCCGGATCGACGAGGTGCCGGGCGCCGATCTCATGGACCCACACGGTCGCGCGCGGGTAGCGTTCGAGCAGCGCGCCGACGCCCCCGGCATGGTCCATATGGATGTGCGTGACCACGATGTGCGCGAGGTCGTCCGGTCGCACGCCGAGGTGATCGAGCGCCGCGACGATGCGGTCGTGATCCGCCCCGGGCCCGGCCTCGATCAGGGCGGGCTCAGAAGCCTCGACGAGATACACCGCGTTGAGCTCGCGTTCCCCGGCCATCACCGTGTCGATCGCGGTGATCTCACCGATCAGGTGCGCGATCCGATCGCTCGGGTCCATCCGACGGAGTCTGTCACCCGACCGCGATGTCGGACCCTCTCGATAGGGTTCGCGTCAGGAAGGGGGCGCACATGCTCACGGTCAACGTCGTGGTGTTGGCGGGGACCGTGGCGGCCGATCCGGTCACCCGGCGCATGCCGTCGGGGGACGAGGTCACCGAGCTTCGCGTTTCCGTTCCGGAGACAGGCAGACGCCTGCTCCCCCTCCCGGTCGCGGCGTGGCACGCCACGGTCGGTCGTGCGGTGTTGGACCCGATCGCCAAGGGTGATTCGGTCCTCGTGCACGGACAGCTCGTCCGCCGCTTCTACCGGAGCGGAGCCGGGGCGCGGAGCCTCACGGAGGTGGTCGCCACGGGTATCAAACGGCTCGATCCTGCGGAGGGCGAGCGTGGGGGTGAGCCCGAGGTCAGCGCACGGGCATGAGCACTAGCCCCGTGCGGGGCTTGGGCCAGAAGAACGTCGACTTGCGCGGGAGGCGCTCGCCACGCGCGATCGCGGCCACCACGCGCTCGGGAGTGGTGGACGGCAGGATGTAGGCGGCCACCGCGTCGCCCGAGCGAACCGCTCGCTCGGCATCGTTCGCGTTGTGCGTGAAGCGGAGCGCGTCGCCGGGCGCGATCGGGTCGAGCAGCTCCTCGTGGAGCGCGCGGACGACCGGGGGAGGGCCGGCCAGGGTCAGGAAGCCGAACGACACGACACCGGACCGATCCCGCGAGATGACACCGACGCGGCACCGGTCGTCGTCGACGCCTGCGAGCAGGTCACCCAGCTCCGCGGCCTGCGCGTCGTGCGCCGGCGTCCGCCCCGACAGCTGCACCCGGTGGTAGGGAAGCACGGGAACGTGTTGGGTTCCGGTGTCGACGATCAGGGCAAGGATCGCGTCCCACGGTCCCCGACCGCTCGACGCGTGCCGCTCGTCGCGGTACGCGAGCGCGGTGGTGTACCGATGATGCCCGTCGGCGATCAAGAGATCTGCAGGGGCGAGCCACTCGTCGATCGGCTCGGCTCCGGAGACCCGCCACACGCGATGGCGCACCCCTTCCTCGTCGACGAGGTCGGCGAGCGGATCGTCGTCGCACACGCGGTCCAAGAGCGCGGCGAGCGGCTCGCTCGGTCCCGCGATCGTCCCGTAGATGGGCGATAGGTGCGTGCCGGTCGCCCGCAAGAGCGCGAGGCGGTCTTCGATCGGGCCTGGCATCGTCTCCTCATGCGGGATCACCGACCCGCCCCACGGCTCCAAGGCGAGCGCCGCCAAGACACCGCGGATCCGACCGGCGGGACGATTTGCGGCGTCGGACCACGAAAGCTCGTAGGCGTCGTAGGTCGGCTCCTCGTCGGCGCGGAGCACCCTCGAGCGCTGCCACGAGGCCAGCAGATCGGCGGCGCGCGCGTACCTGCTCTCCTCGTGGTCGGGGTCGAGCGACCCGACCGCCAGGTCGAGGTGTGCCACGTTGTACGGGCTCGCCCCGTGGAACCCGTCGCGGTGGGGCTCGCTGATAACGTCGTACGGCGGTGCGGTCAGCTGCGCGATCGGTCCGGCAACTGCGGGGTCGTACCGGAGACCGACGAAGGGAGCGACCCGTGGCATCCAGCCTGTATAGCAGCGCGCGACGTCTCGCGACGGTGACGACATGGCACGGCTCGGGCGCAGGGCTCGCCGTTCCGGACGGCCCACGGTTCCCGTGATCGCCGACGCCTACGACGCGTTCCTGCTCGACCTCGACGGGGTCCTGTACCGAGGGGACCACTCGGTTCCCCGGGCTGCCGAGGCGGTCGCCGGGCTCCGAGCGCTCGGGAAGCGCCTCGCGTTCGTCACCAACAACTCCTCGCGCACCCCCGAGGCGGTCGTGGCCCACCTCGCTTCGGTCGGGGTCGCCGCGGGCATCGACGAGGTGGAAACCTCGGCGCTCACGACCGCGAGCGCCCTCCGAGAGCGGTCGTTCGCGTCGGCCGCGGTGATCGGTGAAGAGGGGCTCCGCACGGCGCTCGCGTCCGCGGGCATCGAGCTGGTCGACGCCGACGCGCGGCCGGCCGCCGTCGTCGTCGGCTGGGACCGAAGGGTGACCTACGACGACCTGCGCGCGGCATGCCTCGCGATCCAGCGGGGCGCCACGCTGTTCGCGTCCAACGACGACGCGTCCTACCCCGCGCCCGATGGCTTCACGTGGCCCGGGGCGGGTGCGATCTTGGCGTCGATCGAGGTCGCCACCGGGGTCGAGGCCGAGGTGTTCGGCAAGCCGAACGCGCCGATCCTCCGGGCGGCTCTGGCGCGTGCCGGAGGCGTAACCCCGCTCGTGGTGGGCGACCGGCTCGTGACCGACATCGAGGGCGCCGAGAACGTCGGGTGGGACTCCGCCCTTGTCCTGACGGGCATCTCGACCCGTGAGGAGGCGGACGCGGCGCCGCACCGGCCGACCTTCGTGCTGGACGACCTCGCAGGGCTCCTGGCGTGACACGCCAGCCGGCTCCCGGACCGTCGGGGCTATGCTGAAGCGCATCCGAAGCCCAGGGAGCGAGCCATGGCGAAGCTGCAGGACGTGCGCAAGACGATCGAAGGGTCGCTCGGCAACCTGACCACGACCCGAGCCCAGGAGATCGCGAAAGGCATGCTCGATCGCGATGCCGCCAAGGAGCAGGTCGCGAAGACCGCCGCCGACCTCATGGAGTGGTCCAACCGCAACCGCAACCGCATCACGTCGATGATCCGCAACGAGGTGCGCGCGCAGCTTAAACAGTCGGGCGTCGCGACGGAGGAGGAGCTGAACGCACTGCGCAAGCGCGTCCGCGATCTCGAACGCGCCGCCAAGCGTTCCGGGGCCGCACGGTCCGCCTCCGCGAAGAAGAAGTCCGCCGCCACGAAGTCCACCTCGAGTTCCGGGGCGAAGACCACGGCGAAGAGGACCACCTCCGGCGGCGCGTGACGCGGAGGCGGCTGGACGCGGAACTCGTGCGGAGGGGTCTGGCGGTGAGCCCCGCGGCAGCCAAGGACGTCGTGGACGCCGGGAGGGTGCGCGTCGCCGGCGCGGTCGCCACCAGACCGACGACGATGGTGACGCCGGACGTGGCGATCGACGTGACCGGCGAGGACGTTCGCCCGTTCGTCTCGCGCGCCGGCGGCAAACTCGTCGCGGCCCTCGACCGGTTCGAGGTCGACCCGGGGGGACGCCGATGCCTCGACGCCGGGGCCTCGACCGGTGGGTTCACGGACGCGTTGCTGCAACGCGGCGCGGCGCACGTGATCGCCGTCGACGTCGGCTACGGCCAGCTGGCGTGGTCGATCCGCACCGACGAACGCGTCACGGTCCTGGAACGGACGAACGTGCGCGACCTCGCCGCCGAGGACCTCCCCTACGTGCCCGACCTCGTCGTGGCCGACCTCTCCTTCATCTCACTGCGCGCGGTGCTGCCGTCGTTGGTCGGCGTGGCGACCCCCGACGCGGCCTTCTTGGTCTTGGTGAAGCCACAGTTCGAGGCGGGACGCACCGACGTCGGAGATGGGGGAGTGGTGCGCGACCCCTCGGTATGGAAGCGCGTGCTCGATGCGGTGATCGCCGCGGCCGGCGGGCTGGGCTTGGGTGCGCATGCGGTGATGGCGTCCCCGCTGCCCGGACCGGCCGGCAACGTCGAGTTCATGCTCCGGCTCGGGCCGGGGCCAGGAGGAGGGGCCGACGTCGACGCGGCCGTCGCGGAGGGGACGAGATGGTTGCGGTGACCACGGTCGGTTTCGTGGTCCACGAAGGCCGGGCGGCTGCGGTCGAGGCGGCCGACACGCTCCGGGCGCAGCTGGATGCAGCGGGGATCGCGTGCCGTGACGACGTGACCGCAGGGGTGGCGCTTGTGGTCGCGGTGGGTGGCGACGGCACGTTCCTGCGCGGCGCGCACGCGGCGGCGGGCCTCGGGGTGCCGGTGCTTGGGGTGAAGGTCGGCCGGCTCGGGTTCCTGACGGAGGTTGAGCCCGGCGACGCCGCGAGCCTGATCGCGCGAGCCCTCGCGGGTGGCGCGCCCGTCGAGGACCGGCTCGCCGTCGTTGCGGAGCCGGTGAACGGCGCGGCGTTCGATCGTCAGTGGGGCATGAACGAGATCATGATCGAGAAGCGCGCCCGGCACCGCCTCGTGCGGCTGCGCGTCGAGTTCGACGGCGAGTACCTGACGACGTTCTCCGCCGACGGCGTGATCGTCGCGACGCCGACCGGATCGACCGCGTATTCCTTCTCCGCACGTGGGCCGATCGTCGCGCCGTCGGTCGACGTGCTCGTGGTCACGGCGGTCGCGCCGCACATGGTGTTCGACCGGTCGTTCGTGCTCGGGCCCGAGCAGGTGGTGCGGCTCGAGGTCGTGGGCGACGAGCCAGGACTCCTGTCCGCGGATGGTCGCGACTCGATCGAGCTCCCGGTCGGCGCCGCGGTTCGGATCCGCAAGGCCGATGCGCCGGCGCGGTTCGTGCGGCGGCCAGATGCCGCGCCGTTCATCGCGCGCGTGCGCGACAAGTTCGGACTGCCCGGCGACCCCGCCGATCACGCGGGGTAGCCGGCGAGGTGGTGTCGGAGCAGCCCGATAGGATGCGCGCGTGCTCCGCCAGCTGCACATCACCGGTCTGGGCGTGATCGACGAGCTCGACGTCGAGCCCGCTGCAGGTCTCACGGTCCTCACGGGCGAGACGGGCGCCGGCAAGACGATGATCGCCACCGGCATCTCGCTCGCGACCGGCGCGCGCGGCGGTGCGCACCTCGTTCGCGAGGGTGCGCGCGCCGCGATGGTGCAGGCCCGGTTCGACGCGCCCGACGGCGCGGAGGAGTGGGCCGAAGACGGCGAGGTGATCCTCGCCCGTTCGATCGCGGCCGACGGGCGCGGCTCTGCGCGGATCGGGGGCCAGCTCACGACCGCCGCGGCGCTCGGCGAGATGGGCGCCCGTCTCGCCGAGATCCACGGGCAGCACGGGTCCCTCAGGCTGCTCGACGGCGCCACCCAGACCACGTTCCTGGACCGTGCCGCGGGGCCGCAGCAGGTGCATCGGGCGGCCGCGTACCGCGAGGCGTACGAGCGGCTGCTCGAGCGCCGCCGCGCGCTCGCCGCGTTGGTCGACGCGGCCCGCGATCGCGAGCGTCAGATCGATCTCCTGGCCTACCAGGTGCGGGAGATCGAGGCCGTCGGTCCGCGCCCGGGCGAGACGCTCGCGCTCGGGGCCGAGGAGGCTCGGCTGGGCCATGCCGAGCGCTTACGCGACCTGGCTGAGGGAGCGAGCGGGGTGCTCGGCGATGACGAGGGCGCGGCCGACCTGCTGGCGACGGCGGCGCGGGACGTGGGCGCGATCGCCGCCCTGGACCCGGATGCGGCCGAGCTGTCGGAGCGCGCGGCCGCACTGGCCGCCGAGATCGGCGACCTCGCCGCCGAGCTCCGCGATTACCGCGACCGGGTCGGGCTCGACCCCGAACGACTCTCCGAGGTCCGCGAGCGGGTCGCCGCGCTGAAGGGCTTGCACCGCAAGTATGGGGCGACCGACGACGAGGTCGTCGCGTTCCTCGAGCAAGCGCGGGGCGACCTCGCGGCGCTCCAGACCGCCGACGAACGCCTGGCGACGCTCACCGCCGAGGTCGACGAGGCCGCGGCAACCGTGAGCGAGCTCGCCGACGAGCTGCACCGCGTCCGGGTGGCGACCGCGCCACCCGTGGCCGCGGCGCTCGAGGAACATCTGGGGGATCTCGGGATGCCGGGCGCCTCGATCGACGTCTCGGTCGGGGCGATCGACGAGCCGGGGCCGGCGGGTCGCGACCGGGTGGAGCTGCGGTTCCGGGGGAGCGCGGCACAGCCGTACGCCCCCATGGCGAAGGTCGCGAGCGGCGGGGAGCTCTCGCGGGTGATGCTGGCGTGCCGGAGCGTCCTGGCGGCGCTCGACGACGTCCCGACGCTCGTGTTCGACGAGATCGACGCGGGGATCGGAGGCGAGGCCGGGCTCGCGGTGGGGCGGCGGCTCGCGAGGCTCGCCACCACGCACCAGGTGCTCGTGGTCACCCACCTGCCGCAGATCGCGTGCTTCGCCGATCTCCATGTCGGCGTGCGCAAGCGTGAGGGCGTGGCCTCTGCGCGGGTCCTCGAGGGCTCCGACCGGGTCGCGGAGCTGTCGCGCATGCTCGCCGGGATGGAGGCGTCCGAACACGCCCTGTCGCATGCGGAGGAGCTGCTGGATGAGGCCGAGCGTGTGCGGGCCGAGGTCCGCTGAGGTCACCCGTCCGCCACGCCGCGCCGGCACGAACCGGGCTCGGCATCGAAGCGCATCCGACGACGTCTGCTACAGTCGGGTCCCGTGGTGAAGGAGCACACCAGGTACGTATTCGTCACGGGTGGTGTTGCCTCCGGTCTCGGCAAGGGCATCACCACAGCCTCCCTCGGACGCCTCTTCGCATCGCGCGGATCGAAGGTCGTCCTGCAGAAGCTCGACCCGTACGTCAACGTCGATCCGGGCACGATGAACCCGTTCGAGCACGGCGAGGTGTTCGTCTTGGACGACGGCGCCGAGACCGACCTGGACCTCGGCCACTACGAGCGGTTCCTCGACGCCGACCTGCACCGGGGGTCGAACTTCACCACCGGCGCCGTCTACTCCGCGGTCCTCGCCAAGGAGCGACGCGGCGACTACCTGGGCAAGACGGTCCAGGTGATCCCGCACGTCACCGACGAGATCAAGGCGCGGGTGCTCGCGCTGGCAGAGACCGAGCAGGCCGACGTGCAGATCGTCGAGATCGGCGGCACGGTCGGCGACATCGAGTCCCTGCCGTTCCTCGAGGCGATCCGCCAGCTCCGCAACGAGGTCGGCCGCGACCGCTGCGCGTTCGTGCACGTGTCGTTGATGCCGTTCATCGGGCCCTCGGGTGAGCTCAAGACCAAGCCGACCCAGCACTCCGTGAAGGAGCTCCGGTCGCTCGGCCTGCAGCCCGACGCGATCGTCTGCAGGTCCGACCGCCCGATCGGCCGGAACCTCAAAGAGAAGATCTCGCTGCTGTGCGACGTGCCGATCGCCGGCGTCGTGAGCGCGCCCGACGTCGCGTCGATCTACGAGGTGCCGCTCGTGCTGCACCGCGAGGGGCTCGACGGGTTGCTGTCCGAACACTTGCGGATCGACGCGGAGCCCGACCTCAGCGAGTGGAACGGGCTCGTCGAGCGCGTGCATGCCGCCGTCGAGCCCGTCGATATCGCCGTCGTCGGCAAGTACGTCACGCTGCGCGACGCCTATCTGTCGGTGATGGAGGCGCTGTACCACGGCGGCTTCCACCACGGGGTCGACGTCCGGATCCGGTGGGTGGCCTCCGACGACCTCGGTGGGGACGAGACCGCCGCGGTGCTCGACGACGTCGACGGCATCCTGATCCCCGGTGGGTTCGGGGTGCGGGGCGTCGAGGGAAAGATCGACGCGGTGCGGTACGCGCGCGAGCGCAAGGTGCCGTTCCTCGGGATCTGTCTCGGTCTCCAGTGCGCGATCGTGGAGTTCGCACGAAACGTGTGCGGGCTCGACGGTGCCAACTCCTCCGAGTTCGATCCCGCGACGGTGCACCCCGTGATCGATCTGTTGCCCGAACAGAAGGACGTCACCGATCTCGGGGCGAGCATGCGTCTGGGCGCGCAGCCCTGCTACCTCGAGCCCGGCACGCGGGCAGCCGCGGCCTACGGCGTCGACGTCGTCGAGGAGCGCCACCGCCATCGCTGGGAGGTCAACCCCACGTACCACGAGGCGCTGCAAGCGGGCGGCATGGTGATCAGCGGTTCCTCGCAGAAGGGCCGGCTCGCAGAGATCATCGAGCTGCCCGACCACCCGTTCTTCATCGCGGGGCAGTTCCACCCCGAGCTCCGGTCGCGCCCGACGAGGCCGCATCCGCTGTTCCGCGACTTCGTCGGCGCCTCCGCCGAGCAACGCGCGCGGCGAGCCACTGAACGAACCGCAGCCGTCCCGAGCTGAGGCCGGCCGTGATCGAGCCCACGGCGTCCCGCGTCGCCTGGGCCGGCGACTACCTTCGCGTCGAGGTCGAGACCTGGCCCGGGATCGGTGACTACGAGGTGATCCACAAGCACGACGCCGTCGCGATCGTGCCGGTCACGCCCGACGGCGACGTCGTGCTCGTGCGGCAGTTCCGTCCGCCGGTGCGCGATTCCCTCTTGGAGGTTCCGGCCGGGCTCCTCGACATCGAGGGAGAGGACGCCCGCACCTGCGCGGAGCGGGAGCTGTATGAGGAGACCGGCTACCGGAGCGCGGGCGCTGCCTTCCTCGGGGGGACGTACCTGTCGCCGGGCTTCACCGACGAGTACATGCATCTGTTCTGGGCCTGGACCGGAGCGGAGCCCGAGGGCGTCTCCGAGGACGGCATCGAGGTGGTGTGCCGGCCGCTGCACGAGGCGGTGGCGTCGGCCCGGACGGGGAAGGTGCGCAATGCGACGTCGGCCCTCGCGCTGTTGTTGGCCGCTGCCGAGCCCGCCTTGCGGGACGTGGCAGCATCCCCGCCGTAGGCTGGCGGAATGGCGGACCCTGAGGCCGTGGCACGCCGCTACCTGGAGCACCTGACGGTGGAGCGCGGGCTCGCCGACAACACCCTGGCGGCGTACCGGCGCGATCTGGAGCGCTACATCGGGTTCCTCCGCACGCGGAAGGTTCGTGCGCTCGACGACGTGGACGCGAAGACGATCCGCGCGTTCATCGCCTCGGTATCGGCATCGACGCACGGGCCCGACGCCGAGCCGTATCACGCGACGACGGTCTCGCGGATGCTGTCGACGGTGCGGACCTTCCACCGGTTCGCGTTGCGCGAAGGGGTCGTGGACGACGACCCGACCGCGGGCGTCGTGCGTCCCCGGCTCCCCCGAGCGCTGCCGCACCCGCTCACCGTCGAGGAAGTCACGGCGATCGTCGAGGCGCCCGGGGACGCGACCCCGGCGGCGGCGCGCGACCGGGCGATCCTCGAGCTCCTCTATGGTGCGGGCCTGCGCGTGTCGGAGCTCGTGGGTTTGGACGTGGACGACGTCGACCTCCAAGACGCGTCCGTCCGGGTGCTCGGCAAGGGCAGCAAGGAGCGGCTCGTGCCGGTCGGGCGCATGGCGCGCGACGCCGTGGCCGCCTACCTCACGCGCGGGCGACCGGCGCTCGCGACCGGACGATCGCGCGGGGCCTTGTTCCTGAACGCTCGCGGCGGACGGCTCACGCGCCAGTCCTGCTCGCGGCTGCTCGACGCGCACCGTCGCCGGACGGGCATCCCACGGGTCGTGACGCCGCACGACCTGCGACACTCCTTCGCGACGCATCTGCTCGAGGGAGGGGCCGACGTGCGGGTGGTGCAGGAGCTCCTCGGCCATGCCAGCGTGGCGACGACGCAGGTCTACACGTTGGTCACGACGGAGCACCTGCGCGCGACCTACTACACGGCGCACCCACGCGCGCGGCGGACCGCGGGCGCGCGAAGGGGCGCGTCGTGAGCGCCGCCGCCACGGACGCGCGGCGCTCGACCTTGCTCGACCAGGAGCGCTCGCTCCGCCGAGAGATCGACGAGCTCGGCGCGGATCCCAACGCCGACGAGGTCGCGTTCGACGCGGACACGGGGTTCGCCGACCGTTCCCACAGCACGGAAGAGCGGGAGCGCGTGATGACGATGGCACGGTCGCTCCGCACGAACCTGCGCGAGGTCGAGCGCGCGATCGGCAAACTCGACGACGGCTCCTACGGCCGGTGCGAACGCTGCGGCAACCCGATCGGCGACGAGCGTCTCGACGCGATCCCGTGGGCGCCGTTGTGTATCGACTGCAAGAAGCTGGTCGGCTGAGGTGCCGTCGCGGCTCGTCGCAGGCGTGTGCGTGCTCGTCTGCGACTCGTGGGGTGTGGGCGACGCACCCGACGCCGAGGCCTACGGCGACGGCGGCTCCGACACCCTTGCGCACACCGCGCGAGCGGTCGGGGGTCTGCGCGTGCCCTCACTGGAGGGCCTCGGGCTCGGCACGCTCGGTGCGATCGACGGGATCGAGCCGCGCGCGGACGCCGGGACCGCCGCCGGACGCGCCACCGAGGTCTCCGCCGGCAAGGACACGATCACGGGCCACTGGGAGATGATGGGGGTCCGGCTCGACACGCCGTTCCCGCTCTACCCGAACGGGTTCCCGCCCGAGATCATCGAGCCGTTCACGGCGGCGATCGGCCGCGGGGTGCTGGGCAACGCCCCGGCGTCGGGCACGGAGATCATCGCCGACCTCGGCGCGACGCACCTGGCGACCGGCGAGCCGATCGTCTACACGAGCGGGGATTCCGTGTTCCAGGTCGCCACCCACGTCGACGTCGTGCCCCTGGACCTGCTCTACGCCTGGTGCGAGATCGCCCGGGGACTGCTCGTCGGTCCCCACCGCGTCGGGCGGGTGATCGCGCGGCCGTTCGACGGGGAACCGGGGGCCTTCGTCCGGCGACCGGAGCGGCGGGACTACAGCGTGGCGCCGCCCGGCCCGACGGTGCTCGACCACCTCGTCGCAGCCGGCCGCACCGTGCTCGGGATCGGCAAGATCCAAGACATCTTCGCGCACCGAGGCCTCACCGACGCGACGTACTCCGATTCCAACGAGGACGGCGTCGACCGGACGATCACCGCCCTCCGCGACGGCGGCCATGACCTCGTCTTCACGAACCTGGTGGACTTCGACTCGAAGTACGGCCACCGCAACGACCCGGGTGGGTACGCCGCCGCGATCGAGGCGCTCGACCGACGCCTGCCCGAACTGCTCGACGCGGCCGGCGATGGGCTGCTCGTCCTGACGGGGGACCACGGCTGCGATCCCACCACACCGTCGACCGACCATTCGCGAGAGCGCACGCCGCTGCTCGTCGCAGGATCGCGTGGTGGCCCGGTCGACCTCGGCATACGGGCATCGTTCGCCGACCTCGGCGCGACCGTGCTCGATGCCCTGGGTGTCGGCACGGACCTGCCCGTCGGGGAGAGCTTCGCGAGCGCGCTCGGGCTCGGGTAACCGGCGCGGGGGCTCGTCGGCCGGTATCGTGCCCCCCAACCCGGCGGGGTCCGGGGTGACGGACGGCGAGGAGGTGGTCGGCGATCGGGTGGGAGTCGATCCGGTACGCCGCGTACATCGCGGGCGCGATGCTCGTCGGCATGATCGCCCGGGAGTACGTGCGGGCGTTCGTCGCGACCCGGTTGGGCGATCCGACCCCACGGTTGTGGGGGCGGCTCACGTGGAACCCCCGCTCCTGGTTCGACCCGTTCGGCTCGGGGCTCGTCCCCGGCCTGATCTTGGTGTTGTGGGCGACGGCGAGCGGCCTGTATCCGCCGCCCGCCGCCTACGGGAAGCCGGCGCCCGTGGACCCTGTCTATCTCAAGCGCCCGGTCCGGGACCAGGTGCTGATCGGTCTGGCGGGGCCGTCCACGAACGTCGTCCTCGGGGTGGTCGCGGGCATCGGATTGCGGCTGGTGGCGAGCCCCCGGGCGGTGACGGCGATCGAAGTCCTCGTCGCGTTCGAGCTCACCCAGTTCAGCCTCGCGATCTTCCACCTGCTTCCGATCCCGGGCCTCGACGGTGCGCGGCTGGTGGGGTTGGCACTTCCGCCCGACGCGGCCCGTGTCTACCGCAACGGGGATAAGTACCTCCCGCTGTTCGTGCTCGTGGCGATCTTCGTCCTGGCGGGGCCGATCAGTCGGCTCGTGTACGGCCTCGTCGACGCCCTGTGTCAGGCGTCATCGGGGTTCCGCTGCGCGCCGGGGTAGTGCCCGAGCATCCGAGGCGCGCCGGGACCCCGCGCTATCATCGCGGCCATCGTCACCGAACCCGCTCTCGCGACGCGCACGAAGCGCGTGTTGACCGGTTACCGGCCCACGGGCGCGCTCCACGTGGGGCATTGGGCGGGGAACATCGAGAACATGCTTGCCCTGCAAGCCGACGACGCCTACGAGTGCTTCTTCTTCATCGCCGACTGGCACATGCTGACGACGCACTACGACCGCACCGATGAGCTCGGGGGGTTCGTCGAAGACCTCACCCTCGATTGGCTCGCCGCGGGGCTCGATCCCGAGCGCGCTGTGATCTACCGCCAGTCCGACGTCCCGGAGGTGGCGGAGATGGCGCTCCTGCTCGGGATGATCACGCCGCTCGGCTGGCTCGAGCGCGTGCCCTCGTACAAGGAACGGCTGCGCGACATGGCCGAGCGCGAGACCTCGAACTTCGGACTGCTCGGCTACCCCGTGCTGCAGGTGGTCGACATCTCGATCGTCCGCGCCGAGCTCGTCCCGGTCGGGGAGGACCAGGTCGCGCACCTCGAGCTCTCGCGCGAGATCGTCCGGCGCTTCAACCGGTTCTACGGCGAGGTGCTGCTGGAGCCGCAACCCCTGCTGTCCGACTCCCCGTTGATCCCCGGGTCGGACGGCCGGAAGATGTCGAAGTCCCTCGACAACACGATCGGCGTCCGCGAGGACGAGGCGGCGGTGCGGGCAACCGTGCGATCGTTCATCACCGACCCCCAGAAGCTCCGCAAGGGCGACCCCGGCCGCCCCGAGATCTGCCCGGTCTTCGCGCTGCACCGGAAGTTCTCGCCCGACGACGTCGACCGCATCGAGGCGACGTGCCGCACGGGCGAGCTCGGCTGCGTCGACTGCAAGACGATCCTTGCCGACCATCTCGTCGAGCGGTTCGCCCCGTTCCGGGAACGCCGAGCCACGCTGGAAGCCACGCCGGGTCTCGTCCGCGAGGTGCTGGCGGCCGGCGCCGACACCGTCCGGCCGATCGCGCGGTCCACGCTCGAGACCGTCCGCGACGCGATGCATCTGCGATGAGTTCTGTGGACGCCACGTCGCAGGGATCGGCACCGACCGGGTTCGCGGTCGAGGTTCCGGGGTTCGAGGGTCCGTTCCGACTCCTCGCCGACCTCATCTTGGATCAGAAGGTGGATGTCTGCGACGTGCCGATCGCCACCGTCACCGAGGGGTTCCTGCGCTACGCGAAGGAGAGCGCGATCTGGAACCTGGAGGAAGCGACGTGGTTCCTCGCGATCTGCGCGGTCCTGCTGGAGCTGAAGGTCTCGCGGCTCACCCCGAAGCAGACCGAGCTCGACGAAGAGGACCTGCTCGGCGGCTCGCCGGACCTCGCCTACGCCCGGTCGATCGAGCTGCGCGCGTTCCGGAAGGTGGCGCTCGAGCTCACACGCCGTCTCGAGGATGAGGCCGGCTACTTCGCGCGCGACATCGGCCCGGGGCCGGAGTTCGCGCACCTGTACCCCGACCCGATGACGTCGGTCACCGGGAAGGATCTCGCGGCCCTCGCGGCGCAGCTCCTGCGCCCGCCGCCGGCGGTCGACCTGTCGCACGTGACGCCCATCCGGTTCACGGTGACCGACGCGATCGAGGCGGTCGAAGCGCACCTGACCCGGATCGAACAAGGGCAGGCGACGTTCCGGGAGCTGACCGCGGACTGCGAGGACCGGATGCACGTCGTGGTGCGGTTCCTGGCATTGCTCGAGCTGTACCGTGACGGCAAGGTGGAGCTGCAGCAGGCGGCGACATTCGGGGAGATCGAGGTGGCGTGGAAACGGTGAAGGGGCGTTGAGCGGAACGGGAGCGGCGGTCGACACACGGGCGCTCGAGGCTGTGCTGTTCGTGTCCGACGAGCCGTTGACCCCCGCGGTGCTGTCCCAGGCGCTCGACGTGGACCGGCGCACGGTCGACGACCTGTGCGCCCGGCTGCAGAGCGAACTCGCCGAGCGCAGCTCGGGCTTGGTCTTGCGCAACGTCGCGGGCGGCTGGCGGCTCTTCACCGACCCCGAGACCCAGCCGATCGTCGAGCGGTTCGTCTTGTCCTCGCGCCAAGCGCGGATGACGAAGGCGGCCCTCGAGACCCTCGCGATCGTCGCCTACAAGCAACCCGTCACCCGGCACCAGGTGAGCGCGATCCGAGGCGTGAACGCCGACGGCGTGCTCCGCGCCCTCGTCGACCGCGGGCTGATCGAGGAGGCGGGTCGCGACGAAGGCCCCGGGCGTCCGCTCCTGTACGCCACGACCCCGGCGTTCCTCGAGCGGCTGGGCCTCGCGTCGCTGGCGGCGCTGCCGTCGCTCGCGCCGCTGCTGGACGCGTCTGCTGGTCCGCCCGACGCCGCCGACCGCGCGGCCGATCCCGAGGACGAGCCGGGTGACGAGCCGGAGGGTCAGGAAGATGCCGCCGAACCGACGGCAGACCCCGACGAGAGCGGGCCGGACACGCCGGAGGGTTGACGGTGCCCGTGGAGCGGCTCCAGCGGGCGCTCGCGCGGGCGGGGTTCGGCTCTCGCCGCTCCTCGGAGGAGCTGATCGCCGCCGGTCTCGTCAAGGTCAACGGGAGGGTCGCCACCCTGGGTGACAAGGTCGACCCCGAGGCCGACACCGTCACCGTGCGTGGTGCCACCGTGAACCTCGACCCGAGCGTTCGGTACTTCGCCCTCCACAAGCCGGCGGGGGTGGTGACCACGATGCAGGACCCGCAGGGCCGCCCGGACATCCGTGAGCTCCTCCCGGACGACGGCCCCCGCGTGTTCCCCGTAGGGCGGCTCGACCGCGACAGCGAGGGCCTGTTGCTCGCGATGAACGACGGCGACCTCGCGAACGCGCTGACCCACCCCAGCTACGGGATCGAGAAGGAGTACCTCGTGGAGGTCGAGGGCTCGCCCGGCGGCCGCCACCTCGCCGCGCTGCGTCGCGGGGTCGACCTGGACGACGGTCCGGCCCGCGCGCGATCGGTGCGGATCGTCGACGCGCGTCCGGGCCGCGCGCAGCTCGCGCTCGTGATGACCGAGGGGCGCAAGCGAGAGGTCCGCAGGATGCTGCAGGCGCTCGAGCTGCCCGTGCGAAGGCTGCTCCGCGTTCGGATCGGCCCCGTGCACCTGGGGCACCTCACGCCGGGGGCCCGGCGCGACCTCACCGCAGACGAGTTGCTCGCGCTCGGCAAGCTCGTGGCTCGCGCCGAGCGTCGGCTGCGGGGCTCGGCCACCGACGCCCTGTAGCCTTGCGTCGCGGCCCGACCGGGGCCGTGCGATCGACACGACCAGGAGGGATGCACCGTGAACGTGCGCGCCGCCCGAGGGGCGATCGTCGTGCCGGCGGACGATCCCGAGAGCATGCGCACGGCGACGTCGAAGCTCCTTGACGCGCTGCTCGCCCGCAACGCGATCGCCCACGACGACCTGATCAGCATCCTGTTCACCGCCACGGACGACCTCTCGAGCGCCTTCCCCGCGGAGGCGGCCCGCCGGATGGGCATGGGTGACATCCCCCTGCTGTGCGCCCGCGAGATCCCCGTCGTCGGCTCGATGACGTCGGTGGTGCGGATCTTGATGCACTTCCACACCGAGCTGGGACTGCGCGAGGTGACGCACGTGTACCTCGACGGCGCCGAGCGGCTGCGGGACGACATCGATGGCACCTCCTGAGGACCCCGGATACCGGTCGCACTCGATCCGGCGGATCGCCGTGATCGGCACCGGCTTGATCGGAACCTCGATCGCCCTGGCGGCGCACCGGGCCGGGGACGAGGTCACCGGGTGGGACCTCGATCCAGCGGTTCTCGAGGCCGCCGCCACCACCGGCGGGCTCACGCCCGCACCTTCACTCGAGGCCGCGGTCGCCGACGCGGACCTCGTCGTCGTGGCGACCCCGATCGGCGCCGTGCCGGCGAGCGTCGCTGAGGCGCTCGCGGCCACCTCCGACGCGATCGTGACCGACGCTGCGAGCGTGAAGAGCCGCGTGATCGGCGACGTCCGGGGCTCGGCGCCCGTCGAGCGCATGGCCCGATTCGTGCCGGGTCACCCGATGGGCGGCAGCGAGCGCGCCGGCCCCGAACACGCCTCGGCCTCCGTCGTCGACGGGATCGTCTGGGTCCTCGCGCCGGTGCCGGAAACGGACCCGGCGGCGACCGACGCCGTCCGCGCGTGGACGGATCGGCTCGGCGCCCGGCCCGTCGTGATGGACCCGGAGCGGCACGACCGGCTCGTCGCGGTCGTCAGCCATCTGCCGCAGGTCGCCTCCACGACCCTGATGGGGACCGCGGCGCACCGGGAGGCGGGGGAGCAGGACGTCCTCTTGCTGGCCGCCGGC
This sequence comes from uncultured Actinomycetes bacterium, assembly GCA_963799625.1. GTDB lineage: Bacteria > Actinomycetota > UBA4738 > UBA4738 > HRBIN12 > AC-51. Next base: position 331,972 of record CAWCXU010000003.1, read on the forward strand.
GGGTTCCGTGACCTCACCCGCCTGGCCGCGTCGCAGTCGGCCCTGTGGAGCGAGATCTTGATCGCCAACCGCGAGCAGGTCGCCTCGGCGATCGATCTGTTCGTCGAGCGCCTGGAAGCCCTCCGTGCCCAGATCGCCGACGCCGACGCGGCGGGCGTCGAGGAGACGTTCGACGCGGCCAAGCGCGCCCGGCTCGGTCTGGCGGCGAAGCCGACCGTTCGTGCAGGGATCGCGGTCTGGCAGGTCGAGATCCCGGATGAGCCCGGCGCGCTCGCTCGGATCACCGCCGTCCTGGGGGAGGGCGGTGTCAACATCGAGGACCTCCAGATCGTGCACTCGACCGAGGGCGGACGAGGCACGGTGCACGTGACGGTCGCCGCCGAGACAGCAGCGTCGGCGGCCGGCGTGCTCACCGGGGCCGGCTACGACCCCACCAGGTTGGCGTGAACCATGGACGTGGTGATCTCGCCGGGCGGCACCCTGGACGGGACACCGTCGGTGCCAGGGGACAAGTCGATCGCCCACCGTTGGCTCATCCTGTCCGTGACGGCCAGAGGCTCGAGCCGTCTCATCGGCCTTCCGCCGTCCCTCGACGTTCGCTCGACCGCCGCCTGCCTCTCGAGGGTTGCCGGAAAGGCTCGACCTGCGCTGGACGTCTTCGCTCGGGACGCTCCCGCGCTCGTGGAGGGTGGCGGTTCCACGTGGAACGCAGGGGTTGAGGTTCCTGCTGCAGCCCCGCTTGAAGTTGAGGGTGAAGGTCGAGACGGACTGGTCGGGCCCTCCCTCGACCTCGACTGCGGGAACTCCGGGACCGCGATGCGGCTACTCGCGGGCGTGCTCGCCGCGGCGCCGTTCGGGTCGGTCCTGACCGGCGACGCCAGCCTGTCCATCCGCCCGATGGAGCGGGTGGCCGGCCCGTTACGGACGATGGGCGCCTCGGTCGAGACGACCGACGGCCATGCGCCGGTCCGGGTCGAGGGTCGGCCGCTGCACGGTGCACGGTTCGCGCCCGAGGTGCCGAGCGCACAGGTCAAGGGCGCGATCTTGCTCGCGGGGCTCGCCGCCGCGGGGACGACCGTGGTCGCCGAGCGCGTCGCCACCCGGGACCACACCGAGCGGGCGCTCGAGGCCTTGGGAGCCCCCATCGAACGACGTGACGGCGAGGTTCAGGTGCAACGATTCCAACACGAGGGGTTCTCCGGACAGGTGCCGGGCGACCCTTCGTCGGCCGCGTTCCTGATCGCCGCGGCCGCGCTGACCGGGTCCGCGCTCACCGTGACCGGCGTCGGTCTCAACCCGAGCCGTCTGCACTTCCTCGAGGTGATGGCGAGGATGGGCATCGTCACGCGGCACGCCGTCGAGCGGACCGAGATCGGGGAGCCGGTCGGAACGATCGAGGTCGAGCCCTGCGCCGGCGTGGGTGCGGTGCGGGTCGAGCCCGACGAGCTCCCCCTGGTGATCGACGAGGTGCCCGTGCTCGCCGCGCTCGCGATCCACGCTCGAGCGGATTCCTGGTTCCTGGAGGCGGCGGAGCTCCGTGTCAAAGAGAGCGACCGACTCGGTGCGCTCACCAGGTGCATCCGCGACCTGGGGGGCCAGGCCGCCGACGAGGGGGTTGACCTCGTGATCGCGGGCGGCGGGCTCGAGGGCGGCCGGACCAGCGCGGGGGGCGACCATCGGATCGCCATGGCGATGGCGGTCGCGGCGCTGGGTGCGCGATCACCCTCGAGGATCGACGGTATGGATGCCGCCGAGGTCAGCTTCCCGGGGTTCGTGGGGACGCTGGCGCGGCTCGGTGTGCGGCTGGAGGCGCCATGACGGCCCCTGCGGTCATCATCGCGGTCGACGGTGCGGCCGGGAGCGGCAAGTCGACGCTCGCCCGTGGGCTCGCGCGGGCGCTCGGGGTCGCCTACGTCAACACGGGGTCGATGTATCGAGCGCTGGCGGCCGCGTCGATCCGCGCGGAGGTTGACGCCGATGATGCCGAAGCGTTGGTCGACCTCGCGCGAGGGTTACGGTTCACCGTCGGGGGCGAGGACCCACCCGAGCTCGAGGTCGAGGGTTACGTCACCGAAGAGCTCACGACCCACGAGGTCGAGTCGAGGGTGTCGGTCGTCTCCCGCCACCCGGCGGTCCGCGCGCTGATGCGCGACGTGCAGAGGACGCTCGGTGCACGTGGCGCGGTGATGGAGGGTCGAGACATCGCGACCGTCGTGTTCCCCGACGCACCCCTGAAGGTGTTCCTTCGGGCCTCCGAGCGCGAGCGGAGCGACCGCCGAGCGCGCGAGCGCGGATCGGCGAACGCCACCACGGTGCGCGAGGCGATCCGCGAGCGCGACGCCCGGGACGCCCGGACCAATCGCCTCGAGCCGGCGCCGGGTGCGGTGGTGATCGACACGAGCGACCTCTCGATCGACGCGACGCTCGACGTGGCCCTGCACCACGCCCGTCGGATCTGGCCCGAGGACGCGTCGTGAGCGCGCGCGTCCCGCAGATCGCGATCGTCGGCCGCCAGAACGTCGGGAAGTCCACCCTCGTGAACCGCATGTTCGGCAAGCGCGCGGCGATCGCGCACGGCCAGCCCGGCGTCACCCGCGATCGGATCGAGCTCGAGGCGACGTGGCGCGGGCGGCGGTTCGGGCTGGTGGACACCGCCGGGTACCTCCACAGAGCGACCGGTGTCGAGGCGCTGGCCGCAGCGCAGGCGGAACGGTCGATCGGCGCGGCGGATCTCGTCGTGCTCGTCGTCGACGTGCACGCGGGGATCACCGAGGAGGACGGGGCGTTGGCACGACGCCTCCGCACGAGCCCGGCGCCGGTGCTGGTCGTCGCGAACAAGGCGGACGGCCCCGCCGACGACGCGGACGTGACCGCGTTGTACCGGCTCGGGCTCGGCGAGCCCTTCGCGGTGTCGGCCCTGCACGGGCAGGGGATCGGCGATCTGATGGACCGCCTGCTCGAGCTGTTGCCCGACGCGCCGGATGCGACCGAGCAGGCCCCCGAGCCTCGGTTCGCGATCGTCGGCCGACCTAACGTGGGGAAGTCGACACTGTTCAACCGGCTCGTCGGGTCCGACCGCAGCGTCGTCTCCGAGGTCGCCGGCACGACGCGCGACAGCGTCGACTCGCTCGTGACCTGGCCCGAGCACGGCACGGTGCGATTCATCGACACTGCCGGGATGCGGCGGGGGACCAAGGTGCGCGGCGTCGAGTACTACAGCGTGCTCCGCGCCCACGATGCCATCGAGGCGGCGCACGTGGCCGTGCTGGTCCTCGAGGCCCCGGAAGGTCTCTCGGCCGAGGACAAGAAGATCGCGAACCTCGTGATGGACGCAGGCCGCGGCCTGATGCTCGCCGCGAACAAGTGGGATCTCGTCGAGGACAAGGACCGTTGGTTCAAGCGGCTCCAGGATGAGGTGGAGCTGTACGCGAGGGCGACGGTCCTGCGGACGTCCGCGACGAGGGGACAGGGTGTGCACAGGCTCGGTCCGCTGCTGCTCGACCTCCATGCGAGGTGGAGCTCGCGCGCCACGACCTCACAGGTGAACGAGATCGTCCAGGCCGCGCAGCGCGAGCAGCCGACGCCGATGCGCACGGGGACCTTGCACTACGCGACGCAAGTCTCGACCGCACCACCGTCGTTCGTGATCTTCGGCGGCGCACGGCCGCCGAACCCGACCTACCAGCGGTTCCTCGAGAACCGACTGCGCCGGGAGCTGCGGCTCGACGGGGTCCCGATCCGCCTGCGGTTCCGAGCTCGCTCGCGCGGGCGTCGTTGACGGCGCCTCGCGGTCGAAGCGGTTGGCTATCCTGTGCGGGTCGGCCTTCCTTTCTGGGCCGCGACGGGCCGTGGCGCAGCTTGGTTAGCGCGTCTGACTGGGGGTCAGAAGGTCGCCGGTTCGAATCCGGCCGGCCCGACGGATGAACACGAGCGAGGGGACCCCGCACGCGGGCTCCAGTCGCCGTGTGCTGACCGTTCCCAACGTCATCTCGGCGTTCCGGATCGCCATGATCCCCGTGTTCGTCGCGCTGATCCTCGACGAGGACACGACCACAGCCGGGCTGATCGTGTTCGGGGTCGTCGTCGCGACGGACTGGGTCGACGGCACGATCGCACGACGCACCGGGCAGGTCTCCGATCTCGGCAAGGTGCTCGACCCGGTGGCCGACCGGCTCGCGATCGCCGCCGGGATCATCGCGCTCGCCTTCCGGGGTGTGTTCCCCGTCTGGGCCGCGGCGGCGATCCTGGTCCGCGACGTGGTGGTCCTGGTGGTCGGTCTGGTCGTGCTGACGCGCCGTCACGTGACGATCGAGGTCCGGTGGATCGGCAAGGTCGCCACCTTCTCCCTGATGGTGGCGGTGCCGGCGATCTCCTGGGGCGCGCTCGGCCTCCCCTTGGCGGCGGCCGCGACCGCGGTCGGCTGGGTGTCGTTCGCGGTGGGCATCGTCGAGTACTACGTGGCCGCAGTGGTGTACGCGCGGGACGTGCGACGGGCCATGGCGTCGCGATGAGGCCGGACCTCGATATCGTGGCGCGCGACCGACCTCGGTCGACGTTGCGGCCCGATCGATCCAGAGATAGCCAGAGACAGGAGGGTAGAGGTGGAGTTCCCCGATGAGCTTCGATACACGAACGACCACGAGTGGGTACGGGTCGAGGGTTCCCTCGCCAAGGTCGGGATCACCGACTACGCGCAGGACGCGCTCGGCGACGTGGTCTACGTCGACCTCCCGGACGTCGGTACGTCCGTGACGGCGAACCAACCACTCGGCGAGGTGGAATCGACGAAGTCCGTCTCCGACATCGTCAGCCCGATCGGCGGCACGGTCGTCCAGAAGAACCCGTTGATCGACGACCGTCCCGAGCTCGTGAACGAGCAGCCGTACGGCGACGGCTGGCTCGTCGTGATCGAGCCGGCCGACCCCGATGCGATCGAAGGCCTTCTCGACGCCACCGCGTACCGGGCGTTCGTCGACCCGAGCTGAGCCCTCGCCGGGGCAACCCTCAAGGCTCCATCCCGCCGTCGATGCGCACTTGAGCGTCCGGCACGGGACAGGTTGAGGGTCGATGCGACCGCGCGTTGACCCTGGTGGTGCCGTACGATAGCGTCGCGCCGAGGCTCAGGGTCGAGGGTTGCACCGAAGCCTCGACCGTCAGGGGACCCGTGGACCAAGGAGCAGTGCAGGTTGTTCTGCAGCCATTGTGGACATCCGAACCGCGATGACGCGCGGTTCTGTGTCGAGTGTGGCCGTCCACTTCACGAGGACGTCACGGTGACCCTGCCGGCGATCGAACCCGAAGAGGAAGGTTCCGAGGAGTTCCCCTTCCCGGGCGACGCGCTCCTGCCGGGCCAGGCTCTCCTGTTGGTCAAGCGTGGCCCGAACGCGGGGTCCACCTTCCTGCTCGAGGGCGACGAGACGACGGTCGGTCGCGAGCCTGATAGCGCGGTGTTCCTAGACGACGTCACGGTGTCGCGCAAACACGCGGTCGTCGAGCGCCGCGGCGAGGAGTGGTTCGTCGTCGATCGCGGGAGCCTCAACGGCTCCTACGTCAACGGGGAGCAGGTCGACCAGACGAAGCTCGCGACCGGGGACGAGATCCAGATCGGCAAGTTCAAGCTCACGTTCTTCGCGGCGGATCGATAGGAGCAGGAGACACCCATGGCCGGCACGCGCAACTACCAGTCGATCGGAGAGGTCCTCGTCAACGTCAAGACCGAGTTCCCCGACATCACGATCTCGAAGATCCGGTTCCTGGAGTCGGAAGGGTTGATCACCCCCGAGCGCACCCCGTCCGGCTACCGGAAGTTCTATGCCGAAGACGTCGAGCGGCTCAAGTCGATCCTGCGGCTGCAGCGCGACGAGTACCTGCCACTGAAGGTGATCAAGGAACGGCTGTTGAAGGCGGACGCGGGCGACGAGGAGGACCAGCAGACGCTCGAGCAGGCGACCTCGGGGGTCGACGCCGAGGGTGGTGGCGAGGACCTCGCGGAAGCGCCGACGGGCCTGCAGATGTCGCTGGAGGAGATGGCGGCGGCCACCGGGGTTGACCGGGATCGGATCAAAGAGTTGGAGCAGTTCGGCATCGTCTGCAGTCACGGGCCCGAGGGCGGTCGCTACTACGACGGTGACGACTACGTCACCCTGTCGATCGTGAAGGACTTCCTGCGGTTCGGGATCGAGCCGCGGCACCTGACGATGTACAAGCACTTCGCCGACCGTGAGTCGGCCTTCTTCGAGGCGCTCGTGGCGCCGACCCTTCGCCAGAAGAACCCCGATGCGCGCCGGGCCGCCACGCAGACGCTCGGGGAGCTCACGACCACGTCGCGGAAGTTCAAGCAAGCGCTGCTCCGCAACGCCCTGCGCGACAACCTCGCAACGGGGTGACCTCGATCCGCCTGCGCGTCGCGGCCGTCGCGAGCGCGCTCCTGCTCGTCGCGGTCGCGATCAACGCCGGGGCTGCCGAACGGGCGACCGCGCCGCCGCCCACCCCCGTGCCGCCCCACGGGAGCCCATCGCCGTTCCCGACGAGCCTCGCCACGCCCCACGACACGACGGTCGCGCCGACGATCGATGCGGGGGCCGCGCTGCTGGCCGACCCCGACACGGGCCAGGTCCTTTACGCGAAGGATCCGCGCACACGCCGGCCGATCGCCTCGATCACGAAGCTGATGACGGCGTTGCTCGTGCGCGCCGACCTGCCGTTGCACGCGACCGTGACGGTGGACCCGGAGGCCGTGTTCGACCGGCGTGCGTTCGGCGCGTCGTCGGTCCTCGGGTTGCAGGCGGGGGAGCGGATCTCGGTCGAGGACCTTCTCTACGCGATGCTGCTCGGCAGCGCCAACGATGCGGCGGTCGCGCTCGCGATCGCCGATGACGGATCGGAGGCGGCCTTCGTGCGGCACATGAACGTGCAGGCGCGTCGGCTCGGGATGACCGACACGCACTTCGCGTCGGCGAGCGGCCTCGACGACGACGGGTACTCGACGCCGCGTGACCTGTTGCGGTTGACGCGGGCGGTGAACGAGGACGAGACGTTGCGGACGATCACGGCGACCCGGTTCCGCCGCATCCCGGCACCGAAGGGGCCGGATCGCGTGATCCAGAACCGCAACGCGTTGTTGTGGCTCTACCCGGGATCGTTCGGGACCAAGACCGGGACCACAGCCGGCGCCGGGTCCTGTGTGGTCGCGTCGGCGCGTCATGGCGGACGCCGGCTTGTCGCGATCGTCCTGCACGCCGCGGAGGAACCGTTCTCGGATGCCGCGGCGCTGTTGAACTACGGGTTCGAAGGGTGGCAGCCCGCCACGCTCGTCACCGCGGGGGATCCCGCCGGCGACGCGGCGATCCGTGGGGGCACGGTGCCCGTGGTTGCGGCGTCGGACCTGGCCGCGCTCGTCCCCATCCACGACGCGGACGATCGAACCCAGCGCGTCGTGGTGGACCCGGGCGCCGCGTTCCCGCCCGCCACCGACGAACGCGTCGCGACGCTCGTCTTCTCGTCGGGCGACCAGGTGCTCGGCCAGGTGCCACTGATCGTCCCCGTCGTGCCGCCGCCGCCACAGACCGCCGGGCCGTGGTGGCTCCGTGCGGGCGACGCCGTCGCGGGCGCGGTCGCCGACGCGGTGCGTGCCGTCGCCGCGTGAGCGCCGCACGTCCGATCCTCATCCTCCTGATCGACACCCCCTGGTAGCCTCCAGCCGATGGCGGAGGTCGGACGCGTCCTGTACGGGCGCGAGGACGTTCGCCGCCGGGTGGCAGAGCTCGGCCGCACGATCACCAGGGACTATGTGGGGCGAGATCCCGTGCTCGTCACGGTGCTGAAGGGCGGCGCGGTGTTCCTCGCGGATCTGGTGCGCGCCGTCGACCTTCCGCTCGAGGTCTCGTTCATGGCGATCAGCCGCTACGGTGACGCAGAGGAGTCCCTCGGCCGCGTGCAGATCTTGCTCGACGTCGAGCTGGACCTCGCCGGGCGCGATGTGCTGCTCGTCGAGGACATCGTCGACACCGGGCTCACATCTCGATACCTGCTCTCCGTCCTCCGCTCGCGCGGGGCCCGAAGTGTCGAGCTCTGCACCTTGCTGGACAAGACCGTGCGCCGCATCGTCCCGTTGCACCCGCGGTACGCGGGGTTCGAGTGCCCCGACCGCTTCGTCGTCGGGTACGGCCTCGACTTCCAGGAGCGGTATCGGAACCTCCCCGACATCCTGCAGGTGGACGACCTCGCCGCGCTGCGCATGGACCCCGACGCGCTCGCGTCCCGTGCGTCGCCCGCCGCGTGAGCGCGCTCCCTCCGCAAGGTTGCCCGACCTCAGGGCCCTGGTTACGCTGGCGAGCGGTGCGATGATCGAGATGGAGCTGACCGGCGTGCGGGTGGAGCTGCCCACGAACCAACCGATCGCGTTGCTCCGTGAACGCGAGGGGGAGCGCTACCTGCCGATCTGGATCGGGCCGGCCGAGGCCGCCTCGATCGCGATGGCCCTGCAAGGCGTGGCCACCCCGCGCCCGATGACCCACGATCTGATGAAGACGATGCTCGACGATCTGACCGTGCGGATCGTGCAGATCGTCGTGACCGAACTCCGAGAGAGCACGTTCTACGCCGTGATCACGCTGGAACGCAACGGCGACCAGCTCGAGATCTCGGCGCGACCCTCCGACGCGATGGCCCTCGCCGTCCGGATGTCGGTCCCGATCTACGCGGCCGAGGAGGTGCTGGACGAGGCGGCGATCTTGATCCCTGGCGAGGAGGACGAGGAGGTCGAGAAGTTCCGCGAGTTCCTCGACAACATCAGTCCTGAGGACTTCGCGTCCTAGGTCCGCGCGCCCGGGGTTACCCGTAGAAGAAGACCGTCACCCACAGCACCCCGTCGACGCGTGTGGCGCCGATCGCGACGTGCTTGAAGCAGGTGTTCAGGATGTTCGCGCGGTGCTCCGGGCTCGCCATGAACGCCTTCTCGACGTCGGCGATCGACCCGCCGGAGACGGCGATGTTCTCGCCCCAGCAGTGCCACGACATGCCCTTCAGATAGGCGGCCGCCGGATCCGTCGTGTGGCGCAGGTGGCCGGTACGGGCCATCCAGCCCGAGTGCTGGAGCGCGACCTTGGACATCGCCCGGTTGATCCAGACGTCGCCCCGCCCGAACCGCCCGCGGCTTCCGTTCGTCGCCCGGTACATCGAGTGGCGGTCGGCCCACCGGCCGGCCCCCGCGTGTGCGGGCACCGCGGCCACAGCTGTCGACAACGTCGCGACGATCGCGAGGGTCGCGAGGAAGCGTCCCAACCTCGGCATCTGCCCTGTCCCTCTCCCGGTGCTGTAGCCCGGTCGTGTAGTCCCGGTTGACTAGTGGAGACATCGGCCGGTCGGGGGGCAGTCTTGAGTCCGGATCCGGGGCGGGGCCAGGGCGTTCGCAACGGCCATCTCGGGCGTCTTGACGACCTCGGAGCACCCCCGTACGCTGCGGAATCACACCGTCGTGATTCGCCTTCCCCGAACGGAGCGTGCCGTCATGGTCGAGCAAGGGTTCGCCGCACCCGAGGTCTGCAAGATCGTGCAGATCACCTATCGCCAGCTGGACTACTGGGCCCGCACCGAGCTTGTCACGCCATCCATCCGCGACGCGTCCGGCAGCGGGACCCAGCGGCTGTACTCGTTCCAAGACCTGGTGACCCTCCGGGTGATCAAGAACCTGCTCGACACCGGGGTGTCGCTCCAGCGGGTCCGCGTCGCCGTCGAGCACCTGCGCGACATGGAGGAGCCCCTCACCGGCGTCACCTTGATGTCCGACGGCGATGGCGTGTACGAGGCGCACTCGCCCGAGGCGGTCGTCGACCTGCTGCGCAGCGGCCAAGGGGTCTTCGCGATCGCGCTCGACCGCGTCTGGAGCGACGTCGAGAAGGCGGTCCCCAAGTCGAAGGCACGCACGGGCCGCCGCGCTGCAGGAGGCGCATGAGCGCACAACCGGCGATGGAACCATTGCCGAGCGACGAGGTCCGGTTCGCACACGCCTCCGAGCGGCAGTTCGCCCGGCTTCTCGACTTCTATCAGATCGCCTGGGCCTATGAGCCGACGTCGTTCCCGATCGCCTGGGACCGCGAGGGAGAGCCGGTGCAGCGCTTCACGCCCGACTTCTTCCTGCCGGAGTTCGATCTCTACATCGAGATCACGACCTTGAACCAGAAGCTCGTGACGAAGAAGAATCGGAAGGTGCGGCGGCTGCGAGAGCGGTATCCGGAGATCCGGTGCAAGGTCTTCTACCAGCGCGACTACCTGTCCTTGGTGACCAAGTACGGCCTCGAGGACGCGTCGGGCTGAACGGGGGCGGTGACGGCGAGCCTCCGTAGACTCGACGCGTGAACTTCACGCCCCACACCGACGACGAGGTTCGCGAGATGCTCGCGACGATCGGCGCCGATGCGGTCGACGACCTGTTCGACTCGATCCCGCAGGACCTTCGGCTCGCCGAGCCGCTCGACCTGCCCGCCGGCATGGCGGAGCACGAGGTGGTCGACGAGCTCGGCCGGCTGGGCGCCCGCAACCGGAACCTGGACGAGCTCGTGTGCTTCGCGGGCCGGGGAGCCTACGACCACTACATCCCGTCGGTCGTGTGGGCGCTGGCGGCTCGCTCGGAGTTCTCGACGTCGTACACGCCCTACCAGCCGGAACTTTCCCAGGGCGTCCTGCAGACCCTGTTCGAGTTCCAGTCGATGATCTGCGCGCTGACCGGGCTCGAGGTGTCGAACGCGTCGCTGTACGACGGCGCGACCGCGCTGGTGGAGGCGGTGCGGATGAGCCTCGGGGCGGACCGACCCCGGGTCGTCCTGGCCGGCGGCGTCGACCCGCGGCTCGCGGCGACGGTGCGAACCTACGGCGCCGGTCCGGGCGTGCTGGTCGATCAGCTTCCGGCACCCGACGGTGCGGGCGGCCTCCCCGGCCCGATCGGCGTCGATGTCGCCGCGGTCGTCGTCCAGCATCCGAACGTGTACGGCGTCCTCGAGGACGTGCAAGCGTGGGCCGACGCGGCGCATGCGGCGGGCGCCCGGCTGATCCAGGTGTTCGACCCGACCTCGCTCGGCGTGCTCGCGCCGCCCGGCGAGCTGGATGTCGACATCGCGGTCGCCGAGGGGCAGGCGCTCGGGAACCACCTCGCCTTCGGCGGGCCCTACCTCGGGATCGTGGCCGCCCGCATGGCGGACGTCCGCCGGATGCCCGGACGCATCGTCGGCGAGACGGTCGACGCCGCCGGCCGTACGGGCTACGTGCTCACGCTGCAAGCGAGGGAGCAGCACATCCGGCGCGAGAAGGCGACGTCCAACATCTGCACGAACCAGACGTTGATGGCGATCGCCGCGACGATCCACCTCGCGTGGCTCGGGCCGGCGGGTCTCCGCGAACTGGGGGAGCGGTGCGTCGCCAAAGCGGCCTACGCCCTGGACGCGTTGACGCGGGTGCCCGGCGTCGAGCCGGCGTTCCCGGACGCGCCCGTCTTCAAGGAGTTCACCCTGCGGCTGCCCCGGCCGGCCGGCGCGGTCCGCGACGCCTTGCTCGACCGCGGTGTGCTGGCCGGCGTCGCCGCGCCGTGGCTCGGCGACGACGCGCTGATCGTGGCTGTGACGGAACGGCGCACACGCGCGCAGATCGACGCGTTCGCCGAGGCGCTGCGAGCGGTGCTCGCGTGAGCGACATCGGGGCGCCCGTCCGTCGGCAGGGACCGCCGGATCCTGGGACGATCATGGACCGCTCGCACCCGGGGCGGCGCGCATCGGCGTTCGCGCCGCTCGACGTCCCGCCGCGCGTTGTCCCCGAGGCCTTCGCACGACGGACACCGGCGGCGCTCCCGGAGGTCGGGGAGGTCGACATCGTGCGGCACTACACCCGGCTCTCCCAGGAGAACTACGGGTTGGACACCGGCTTCTACCCCCTCGGCTCGTGCTCGATGAAGTACAACCCGAAGGTCGCCGAGACGGTCGCGATGGCCCCTGGGTTCGCGCACGTCCACCCGCTGCAGCCGGACGCCACCGTGCAAGGAACCTTGGAGCTGCTGTGGCGACTGGAGCAGGCGCTCTGCGCGATCACGGGGATGGCGCGCGCGACGGTGCAGCCGCCCGCCGGGGCGTGCGGCGAGATGACGGGGGTGCTGATCATGCGCGCGGCGCATGCCGCCGCGGGGCGCGCGCGGCGGACGGTGCTGATCCCCGACTCGGCGCACGGGACGAACCCGGCCAGCGTGCACCTGGGCGGCTACGACGCGGTGCCGGTGCCGTCCGGGCCCGACGGGCTGGTCGACGTGGAGGCGCTCGAAGCGCTCGTCGATGACGACGTCGCGGGCCTGATGCTCACGAACCCGAACACCCTCGGGCTGTTCGAGCGCGACATCGCGCGGATCGCGGCCGCGATCCACCGCGTCGACGGCTACGTCTACTACGACGGCGCGAACCTGAACGCGATCATGGGCCACACGCGCCCCGGCGACATGGGGTTCGACATCGTGCACATCAACACGCACAAGACGTTCGCGACCCCGCACGGTGGCGGCGGGCCGGGCGCCGGCCCGGTCGGTGTGATCGGGGAGCTCGTGCCGTTCCTCCCGGTGCCGCGGGTCGAGCGCGACGGCGACCGCTTCGTACTGGTCGACGACGACCCCCGGTCGATCGGTCGCGTGCACGGGTACCACGGCAACGTCGGGATCTTGGTCCGTGCCTATACGTACCTCTTGTTGCACGGGAGCGACGGGCTGCGCGAGGTGAGCGATCGTGCGGTCCTGAACGCGAACTACCTCGCGGCGCTCGTCCGCGACGTGTTCCCGCTCGCGTACCCCGACACCGCCCCGATGCACGAGTTCGTCGCGACGGCGGCGCCGCTGGAACGCGAGACGGGGATCCGCGCGGTCGACGTCGCGAAGCGGGTGATCGACCTCGGGTTCCATCCGTCGACCGTGTACTTCCCGCTCGTGGTGGATGAGGCCATGATGGTCGAACCCACCGAGACCGAGTCGAAGGCCACCCTGGACGCCTTCGCGGCCGCGCTGCTCCAGGCGGCGAGCGAGGCGACGACCGCCCCCGACGACCTTCGTGAGGCCCCCGTCACGACCCCTGTGGGGCGGCTCGACGAGGCCCGGGCTGCCCGACATCTGATCCTCCACTGGTGAGATCCTGCAGCGCAGCGTGTCTCGTATCGAAATCCTTTGGGTCTAGTCATCTTTGACCAGAGAACCCTCAAGCCCCACGGACCCGGACCGATGAACCGGGGGAGCGGGCGGCAGATGGGGCCGCCCCGGCACCGGGGGATGAGAGATGCGACGGGCTTTCGTACGGATCGTGGCGGTGGGCGCCCTGACGATCGGGCTGGCCGCCACGAGCCTCGGCGCGGCGCCACCGGCGGGCGCCGCCATGCGGCGGACGAAGATGCTCGCGTGGGTCAACCACGCCCGCACCGATCACCACGTGCACAAACTCAGCATGGTGCGGCCCGTGGTGGGCCTCGCGCACGACCACAACGAGGCGATGGCGCGCAAGCGCCGCCTGTTCCACACCTCGGACCTGGGGGACCGGCTCCGCTTCGTCGACTGGCACTCCTGGGGAGAGAACGTCGGCGCCGGGGTCACGCCCTACGGGCTGTTCAAGGCCTACATGGCGAGCCCGGAGCACCGCGCCAACATGCTCAGCACCAACTTCGACCGCGTGGGGATCTCGTTCATCGAGCGTGACGGGATCTTGTGGTCCACGTTGATCTTCTACGGCTGAGCCCCGAGCTCGGTCTGGCACGCACGAGGCCCGGGCCTTCGGCCCGGGCCTCGTGCGTGGTGTCGGTTGGGTGCTACGCCGTGTCGTCGCGGCGGCGACGCCCGATCATGAGCGCCAGGGCGCCGAGGCCCAGCAGCACCAGGGTGATCAGGCCGAGCCGGGCCGCGTCGGACCCCGTGAAGGCGGTCGGCTTCGGCGGCGTCGGCGGGCTGTGCGCCGCCTTCACGATCGTGACGGAAGCGTCGTCGTCATCGGTCACGGTCTTGCCGAGCACGTCCGTGCCCGTCGCCGTGCCCACGTTGGTCACGCCGAGCTGGCCCGCCGGCAGGACGTAGTCCTTCGTCAGGGTGACCGACTGGCCCGGGTCGAGCTGGTCGATGTCGCCGATGTGCCCGATCACGTCGTCGTCGACGCTCACGTTGAACAGCGTCGTGTCGCCGGTGTTCGTGACCACGTAGGTGTAGGTCACGGTGTCGCCCGGGCTCCCCGAGATGGGGTCGACCGTCTTCACGATCTTGATCGCCGGGTGGATCAGGTCGACGCTCCAGCTGTCCTCATCCGAGGTGGTCCGGCCGTCATCCGCGGTGCCCTGTACCGTCGCCGTGTTCGGCAGCGGGTCGGGGTCGGTGTCGAGTACGACGTGGGTGCACTGGTAGAGCCACACCTCGCCTTGCTCGAGCGCGTTGTCGCCGTCGTCACCGGACAGGTACACGGGCGCGCCCTCGTTGCAGTTGGGGTCGGTCACCGTGACGTTGAACAGGGTCTCCGGCGTCGTGAGCTGCACCGAGAAGTTGTAGGTGATGGTGTCACCCACGTGCGCCTGGGTCGGCCCGGTCTTCTCGATGTCGATCCCGAGCGGAGGGCAATTCACGGTGATCGAAGCGCTCGCCTCGTCGCCGTCGCCGTTCGAGATCGTCACCGTGGCGGTGTTGTCGATCTCCCCACAGGTGGTCGCGTCGGTATCCGACGTGACGTGCACCGTGTAGCTGGTCTCCGCTGGCATGTCGCCGAAGTCGCAGACCAGGTCGCCTTGCTTGATCTGGCAGAGCTGCTGCCCGGTGCCGCCGTCGATCGACCAGTCCAAGCCGGGGTTCGTCGGCAGCGGGTCATCCAGGTGGACGTCCGTCGCCGTGCCGGGACCGGCGTTCGTGACCGTGATCGTGAACCCGACCTGGTCGGCCGCGTCTACCGTCGTGTCATCCGCGGTCTTCGTCACCGAGATCCCGGGACAGTTGACCGTGATGTCGGCGCTGCTCGTGTTGTTGCCGAGGTCGTCGGACGACTCGTTCGTCGCCGAGACGGTGGCGGTGTTGTGCAGCGTGCCGCAGTCGGCAGCGTCGGTCTTCCCGGTCACGTGGATCGTGCGCGAGGCGCCCGAGGCGAGGTTGCCGAAGTCGCAGCTCAGCACGCCCGCGGTGATCGAGCAGTCGGCGTTGTCCTGCTGCCAGTCCACGCCGACCGGCAGCGTATCGGTCGAGCGTGACGTGCTTGGCGACACCGGGGCCGTTGTTCGTGACCACGATCGTGAACGCGGCGGTGTCGCCCGCGCTGATCGTCCCGTTGTCGGCAGTCTTGACGACCTGGACGTCGGGGCAGTCGACCGTGATCGTGACCGGTCCCGTGGACGGGCTCCCGTCGTTCGAGCTGGTTGCGCTCGCCGAGTTCACGACCTCGCCGCAGGTCGCGGCGGTCGTCGGCGAGGTGAGATGGACCGTCACCGAGGCACCGGGTGCGATCGACGGGAAGGTGCAGGTGAGGACGCCGTTGGTGATCGAGCAGTCCTGCGCACCCGTGCCACCGTCGATCGACCAGTTCAGGCCACCGTTCGTCGGCAGCGTGTCGCTCACGACGACGTTCTTGGCCGTGCCTTGGCCGTTGTTCGTCACGGTGATCGTGTAGCCGACCGTGTCGCCCGCGCTCACGGACTGATCGTCGGCGATCTTCGTGATGTTGAGGCTGGGGCACAGCACGGTGATGTCGGCGCTGTCGGTGTTGTTCCCCTGGTTCTCCTGCGGCTCGTTCGAGGCCGACACCGTCGCGGTGTTGAGCAGAACCCCGCAGTCTTGCGCGTCGGTCGTGCCGCTCACGTGGACGGTCCGACTCTCCCCGGGATCGAGGTCGCCGAACTGGCAGGAAAGCGTGCCGTTCGTGATCGAACAGTCCGCGCTGTCGTCCTGCCAGGCGATCCCCGCGGGGAGCGGGTCGTTCAGGGTCACGTTCTTCGCGATGCCGGGGCCGTTGTTCGTCACGGTGATCGTGAACGAGGCGGTGTCACCGGCGTCGATCGTGTCCTTCGGGGCGGTCTTCGTGACGACGACGTCCGGGCAGTTGAGGTCGGTCGAGATGGCGACCGAAGCGTCGGCGGTCGACAGGGTCGCGCCCTGGTCCCCGAGCACGGTCGCCGTGTCGGCCAGCGTGGCGTCACCGCTCGTCGGCTTGGCCACACGGACCGTCTTGAAGAAGTGGAACGTCGTGGTCTGGCTCACCGAGCCTGAGGTCCACAGCACCGGCCGCGTCGTGTAGCCGGTCGTGCCGGGCGTGTAGGTCTCCAGCGCGCCGTCGTTGAACTTGTAGGTCCCCGCGGCGGATCCGGTGTCGATCCGGTACTGCACGTCGGGGTTCCCCGAGATGGACTCGAGGTCAGTGACGACCACGGAGCTGTTGGCGTTCGAGGTGTTCACCACGACGTTCGCCTGGGCGGTCGCCTCGGTCTGGCCGGGGATCGTCACGTCCGGGAACGCGTGGTCCGTGTACTTCGCGGTCGCCTTGTCGCTGTAGATGTTGGCGGACCCGTTCGCGACCTCGATCTCGTGGACGAGCGTGACGCTGCTCTCCGGGTTGACCGAGGTGAGCGGGAACGTCTTCGGGTTGGTCCCGGACAGCGCGGTCGCGAGGGTAGACGAACCGATCGCGCCCTCGAAGATCGAATCGCTGATCGTCACGTCGACGATCCGGTGCGCCGGGTTCGTCGCCGTGATCTCGGCGTGCACGATCGTGTTCCCGGTCTGCTGGACCGTCTTCGTGACCGTCACGTCGATCTGGACGGTCTTGGAGGTCGGGTTGTCCGGGTTGCACGTCCGGGGGAAATCGAGCGAGGAGGGACTCGCCTGCTTGTTCACCCGCCAGACGTTGCCGGCGCCTTGGGTCGCCGTCTCGGTCTTGGACAGCTCCTGAGGCGAGATCTCCTTCACGGGGATCGAGACATCCTGCGCGCCGATGCCACCGGTCGAGAAGTCTGCCTGCGTGAGGTTGGAGTGCAGCGACGAGCCGGGATACAGGTGCGAGCCGAGCGCCAGGCGCTCCGCCCAGTCGATCACGCAGGTCGTGCCCTTGTCCTGGTGCACGTGCAGCGTGCGGTAGATCGAGGTGTCGGTGCCGCCGATCCCGGGGGTCTTGGCTCCTTGTGCGGAGGAAGACACGGTGCAAGAGGCGTCGGACTTCGCCGCGTTCACCTCGGGCACGGTCAGCAGGTCGTAGCCCGGGTGGCCGCCGTCCTCGCCGTCGGCGGTGATGTTGAAGTCGTAGTCGGTCGTGGTGCCGGCCTGCGTGCCCGACGAGGTCGTCACGCGGTGCGGCACGAGGTCGAGCTCGTTCCAGCCCTTGCCGAGGTTGCCGCTCGTGTAGGCGGCGTCGGGACAGATGAACTTGCCCGCGATCGGCAGGGTGATCGATCCACCGTTGCGGCAGCCCTCGAGGTTGATGCCGACGTGGTTCGGGACGACGGTCGCGGCGGCCGCCGCGAGCACGTGCTGGGTGATCTGGCGCGTCGTCTGGGGACCGCCGGATGACGACGAGTTGCCCGTCGACACCTGACCCATCGTCAGGCCCGGCCCGCCGGCGTTGGCCGGCAGCGCGGCCTGGCCGAAGCCCACCGCGAAGACGAGCAGCGAACAGAACGCGGTCGTGAGCGCGCGGCGTACGTTGCGTCCGCGCGAGGTCCTACGGTGCGATCCCATCTGGGTACCCTCCAGGTTCAAGATGTTCTCCTCCGAAGCGGATGATCCGGAGACAGGGGTGGGACGTCAGACGTCTCGAACCTGTCTCCCCACGTCAGAAGCTACGCCGACACCCGGGGGACATCATCGGGCGAAAGGTGTGACCCGAGACCCCTCCCTGGGTCGTAGACCGTTCGGACTTGGTGTGTCAGGGGTGTGGCGGGAGCGCAGGCATCGGGCGACCGTGCAGGTCATCTCCATCAGGGGCAGATGGCTGGAACCCGCTGCGCCGGTTGGGTTCAGCTGCGACGACGCGCGGCGACGAGGAGCGATGCGACGCCCACCGCGGCCAAGAGGATCGAGGCCAACCCCGGGACGGTCGCGTCGCTGCCGGTGAACGCGGTGCCGTCGCCGCCCCCGGTCGCACCAGTGCCGCTGCCGCCTCCGCTCGACCTGACGATCGTGACGCTCGCCCGAGCGTGGTCGGAGACGGGGTGCCCGCTCGGGTCCTGGGCGGTCGCCGTCGCGGTGTCGATCACCCAGACGTGCCGCGCGGACAGCACCCGATCCACGGAGAAGGTGACGGTGTGTCCCGGAGCGAGCGTGTCGGTCGTGCCGACGTGTCCCAGCTGATCGTCGATCACGACGAGGTGGGTCAGCGTCGCGTTCCCGTCGTTGCGTACGACGAAGCGGTAGGCCACCGTATCGCCCGGCGTCCCGCTGATGGGCTCGGGGCGCACCGTGATCGTCAGGGACGGCCGCAGGACCCGCGTCGCCGACCGCGCGCTCGCGTGGACGCTGCCGTGGGCCGACGCGGCCGCGACCCGGGCGGTGGTGGCGAACCACGTCGCGGAGTCGGCCCGCACCACGTGGGTGCACCCGTAGGTCCAGGTCTCGTGGGGGGACAGGGTGGCGTCGCCGTTGCCGTCGGATCGCACGATGGGCGGCGCGTCGCAGCCCGGGTCGGTCACCGCGACGCCGTGCAGGTCGGTGTGGCCGTCGTTTTGGACCCGCATCCGCAGGGGCACGGGCTTCCCGACGTGTCCGTATCGCGGCGCGGTCTTCGTGAGCGAGATCGACGGGGGACAGGTCACCGCGTCGGTGACGGACGCCTCGTCGTCGCCTCGCAGTCCGGCGGGTTCGTCCGAGGCCTCCACCGAGGCGGTGTTGGTGAGCGCTCCGCACGCGACGTCATCGGTGAGCCGAACATCGAACGAGACCGCCGCGCTCGCACCGGCCGCGAGGGAGGATCGGGTACAGCTGACCGACCAGTGTTCGGGCGCGGGCGGGGCGACCGAGGAGACCACCGTGCACTGGCCGCCGGGGAACGCGGGCACCAGGGTCGTGACCCTCACCCCGACCGGGAGGTCGTCTTGCACCTGCACGTCGTGGGCGGTCGCCGCGCCGGCATCCGCGACCGTGATCGTGTAGGTCAGGTCGTCGCCGGCCGCGAGCGCCCCGCCCGCGCTGGACACCTTCGCGATCGTGACGTCCGGCGCGTCCGCGGCGATCGCGGGGGAGACCATCCCCAGAGACACGAGCCCCACCACGCCGGTCGCGATCGCGGCGCCGATGGCCCGTCGCGCTGCGGAGCTCTGCGTATGGACCCTCACCGACCTGCCTCCCCGAGCCTTGCCTCGAGGCCGTTCCGCGAACGGCCGAGCACCTACCGCACCGTACGGGCCGGCCGCGGCCTACGCCATCGGTCGAAGGAACGCGCTGATCGGCGTTCGGTCCCAGCGGTCACCTTGGCAGGCGGAACGCACCGGTTCAAACGTCCCGAGAAGATCGACCATCGCCTGAAGGGGTTGGGGTCGGCGGGCCGATCGGAGGGGGTGAGGTGGTCGAAGGGTAACGTTACATAACGTGCATTATGGGCGTTGAGATGATGGCTGCCTCGTCAGGCAGGCCGGCGAGTTCGGAACCGCAGGTTCCAGCCCCAGCGGGTGACCTTCCACAACGCCTCGGCCACGATCGTGTTGGAGATCTTCGAGGTGCCGTAGACGCGCTCACGGAACGTGATGGGCGCCTCGCCGACGTCATAGCCGAGCCGGTCCGCCCGCCAGACCAGCTCGATCTGGAACCCGTACCCGTCCGATCCGAACGGCTCTCGCAGGAGCTCCGCCAAGAGGTCACGGCGGTACACCCGGTACCCACTCGTGGCGTCGTGGATCGGCAAGCCGAGCATGAATCGCGCGTAGGCGTTCCCGCCTCGCGACAGGGCGACCCGGGATCGGCTCCAATCCGTCACCGATCCGCCCGGGATGTAGCGGCTCCCGACGACGAGGTCGTGGTGCTGGAGCGGCTCCCAGCAGGGTCGAGAGCTCCGCCGGGTCGTGGGAGAGATCCGAGTCCATCTCGATCGCGAGGTCGTATCCGCCTTCGATCGCCGCATGGAAGCCGGCGAGGTAGGCGCTCGCCAAGCCCGACTTGGCCGGGCCGCACGCAGCAACCGCACCCGGGGCTCGTCGGCCGCGATCGCGGCGACCACCTCTCCCGTGCCGTCGGGCGAGGAGTCGTCGACGACCAGCACGTCGAGGCCCTCGGTCGCGAGCACACCGCGGACGCGCCTGTTCGATCGTGCCGCGCTCCTCATAGGTGGGCAGCACGGCGAGCCCACGCGACGGCTCCGGCAGCGGGCCGGGGGCCGGGCGGGCGGCGGAGCGGCGTGGCGCGAACACGAAGGTCATCCCGACGATCACCAGACACAGGACGGGGAGCCAATCCCCGTACCGGACGTAGAGGGTCCACGCCGTCGACGGGCGGACCTGGCCCCGCAGGATACCGGGGACGAACAGGTCGGTGCTGCTCACGACCTGTCCGTCCGTGTCGATGAACGCGCTGATCCCCGAGACCGCCCCGTCGACCACCCACCGCCCCGTCTCGACCGCGCGCATCCGGCTCATCTCCAGATGCTGAGCCGCCGCCGCGGTGAACCGGTACGAGGCGTTGTTGACCGGGACGACGAAGAAGCTCGCTCCTTCGCGCGCCATCGTCCGTTCGATCGACGGGAAGGCGTTCTCGAAGCAGATCGGCGTGCCGTAGCTGGGCAGGCCCGGCTGCGTCGATCGTGTGGATGCTGCTGCCCGGCGTCCGATCGACCGGGATCTGCTTGATCGCGCTCACCCACGAGAGGTATCGCCGCCACGGCACGTACTCGCCGAACGGGACGAGATGCACCTTGTCGTAGCGGTCGACGAGCTGCCCGGAGGCGTCGAAGGCGAGTACGCTCGTGCGCTGCGTGCCGTCGGGGTCGTTCACGACCGCGCCGACCGTCGTCGGGACGCCCACCGTTCGGATCGCGGCCTGGACCTCCGCCACGGTCGCGGGATCGGCGAGCGCGCCCGGGTCGAGCGACCCCTCCCCCCACACGGCCAGGTCGGGCGGCGGCGTCTGGCCCCGCAGCGTCCGGAACTCCTCGAGGTTCCTGCGCGCAACGGTCAGGTCCTCTTGTACCGGCGAGGTGTCGGCCGGCACCCGGACGTCGACCTGCACGACGGCGATCGTGACGGGATCGCCGGTCGCCGCGGGCAGGGCGATCAGCGCCGGCGCGAGGATCGCCGCCAGGGCGGCAACCGCGAGGCCGATCCGCACCGCTCCCCTCCCCCGCCGGGCGGCCCAGGCCGCGAGCACCGCGTTCACGAAGACGACCACGAACGTCACGCCCCACACACCGGTCACCGACGCAAGTCGCAGGAGAGCCCGGTCATCGACCTGGGAGGTCCCCAGCGACGCCCACGTGAAGCCACCCAGAGGCCACATCCCACGGATCCAGTCGACCGCGGTCCACGCGGCGGCGATCGACACCGCGGTCCACACGACCCCACCCCGGCGCTCGATCAGCGTGGCGATCGCGGCGAAGACCGCGATCGAGGCGGCGGAGAGCCCGACGAGCCCGGTCCACGCGAGGGCTCCGAAGAGGAAGATCCAGTACAGCGTGGCGCCGAAGAGCCCGAACCCGAAGCACAGGCCGAGCAGCATCGCGCGCGGCACGGTGCGCTCGCGGACGAGCAGAAGCAGCGGGGCGACGCCGATGAAGGCGATCGGCCACGCGCCGACCGGCGGGAACGCGAGGGAGGTGACGAGGCCGGCGGCGAGCGCCGCGGCGCACCCGAGGCCCAGCGACGGCCGCGGGCGCGGGGTCACATCATGCGCAGTCGCGGCAGAGCATCTTCTTCTTGTCCGCGAGCTGGCTCCGGTGCTTCACCAAGAAGCAGTTCCGGCACATGAACTCGGTCTCCTGCATCGGCACGACCTTAGTGTCGATCGCCTCGGAGCGGTCGTCCCGGGCGAGGTCCAGCGGGACGACCTCCTCGTCCTCGTCCGCGGCCTCTTTGACGGTCTCGGTGGCCTCCTGCTTTGCCAGCAGGTCCTGGATCGACTCGACGTTCTCCAGGCCCGGCTCGGGCGGGACCGACGCGTCCTCGAGGTCTTCGGCCGTCGGCTCGCCTTCTTCCTCGTCGTCGGTCGCGAGCTCCTCTTCTTCTTCGGCGAGGTCTTCGATGTCGTCTGGCATGAGCGGGATCGAGCCTTCCGTCCGCGTTCGGAGGCGGGGGTTGCCTCCCTGGCAGCTGCGCATCCTACAACGGGTGCGCGCGAACGATGGGAGGGCCGGCGACACAAGGAAAAGGGACCCAAGAGACGGCTCCCGTCCGCTGCGCCGGGGCGCCGCGGTCGTGGCGCTCGCCTCTTGGGTCCGGCGCCACCGCCGGGGCGGCGACGCATCCCCGGACGCTACGCAACGCAGCGGCGAAGGGTCAAGGTCGAGGCGCGCGAAAGAGTGACAGGACCCGCGCGGCGGAGCGATCAGGCGAGCCAGACGTCGCGTCCCCGCGACACCGTGAGGATGGGGCGGAGCCCGGCGACGTCGTCGACGGCGAGCGGGTCGACGTCGTAGGCGGCCAGGTCCGCGTGCATCCCCGGCTCGAGGACGCCCTTCTTCTCCTCGTGGTGCGCGAGGCGTGCGCTCCCCGTCGTGTGGATCCGGATCGCGTCGGCGCGCGGCAGACGCTGCTCGGGATCGTGGTGGTGCTCGATCGCCCGGACCGTCGCCCAGGGGTCCACGGACACGACCGGGGCGTCGGACCCGACGCCGAGCTCGAGCCCGCGCTCGAGGACCGTGCGCAGCGGGTTCATCGTCCACGCACGATCCGGGCCGACCCGTCGCTCGTAGAGCTCACCCGGGTGGCCCCACGTGGCGTCGAACGTCGGTTGCATCGAGGCCCCGATCCCGAGCATCGCGGCGCGCTCGATCTGCGCGAGGGTCGGCATCTCGAAGTGCTCGATCCGGTGTCGCCGCGCGCGGAAGTGCCGACGCTCCCGGGAGTCCAGGCGGCGGTAGATCCGTTCCCACGCGCCGAGCACCTGCTCGATCGCACGGTCCCCGATCGCGTGCATGCCGACCTGCAGGCCGGCGTCGTGCCCGTCGCGGAAGAAGCCCTCGAGGATGTCGGCGTCGAAGGCGAGCTCGCCGGTGCCGGGGCCGTCGACGTATGGGTCGCCGATGGCCGCGGTGCGGGCACCGATCGACCCGTCGGCCGCGAGGTCGCCACCGATCGCCTGGAGGCCGAGCTCCACAGCCTTGGGCACGTCCATCACGCCAAGGACGACCTCCACGGACACCGGCAGATCGGAGCGGTGCGCGAGGAGGGTGTCGAGATCCAGCTGCCCGAACTCCAATGGCAGCGACATCTCGTGCACGGTCGTCACGCCGTAGCCGGCGGCCCGCGCCGCACCGGACAGCTGCAGGGCCTCGATCTCGTGGTCGGACCGGGCGGTCGCGACCCAGCGGCCGACGAGACGGTTCGCCGTGCCGGTGACGAGGCCGGTTGGGCGGCCCGCGTCGTCACGCTCGACGCCGGGTGTGTCCAGGGCGTCGGCCAGCGTCAGCGCCGCGGTGTTGAGCAGTGCCACGTGACCGTCGGTGCGACGGATCACGAGCGGCGTCGCGGTCACCGTGTCGAGCGCATCGACGGTCGGCAGGGTGGGATCGTCCCAGAGGGTCTCGTCGTATCCCTGGAGCGAGACGACACCCTCGGTCGCACCGCGGGCCCGAGTCGACGCGACCTCGAGCAGCGCCGCGGCCGACCTGGTGGCCGCGACGTCCTCGTTCTCAGCGGAGAGCCCGAGGCTCGTCAGGTGCACGTGGGCATCGATGAACCCGGGCAGGATCGTCGCGCCCGGGAGGTCGACGACACGGTCGGCGCCGGGCGGGTCGCCGACGCCCACGCGCTCGACGTGCCTGCCGTCGACCAACACCCACTCTCCCGAGGGCGGGTGACCGAACGTGTGCACGCGTTGGGCGCGGTACAGGGACCTCACGACCCGCGCATGATGCCACGGCGATCGACGCCGGCGAACGATCCTCTTCCGGCGAGCGTTGGGAGGCGAGTCGACCGCTTCCCCTCGTGCTCGCGCAGACCGAGCTCGCCGAGCGTGGCCGCCCACGCGCGCCACGCCCGATGGATGGCCCCGGGATCCCCGGCGAACACGACGTCGTCCACCCAGCGGACCGGCAGGCACCCGGCGATCCGGGCTCGCTCGTCGGCGAGCGCGAGCACCGCCTCGGCGATCGGACCCGACGCCGCCGGGCCGATCGGGATCCCGTCGCCACCGGCCTCCCGATAGCGCGAGAGGGCTCTGAGCAACGCGCCCGGATCCCCGCCGGCCTGGCGAGCCGCCAACCGGATCGCCGTCTCGCCGATCGACGGGTAGCAGGCCGCCACGTCGGAGACGACGATGCTCGCGGCGCCGTTCGTCCGGGCGTGCACCGCGGCCCTCCACCGGTGGCGCTCGGCGATCCACGTCGATCGGCGACCCGGACGCGGCGAGCCGAACGACGCCGGTCCTTCGGGCGGGCGGGGGAAGGCGAGCGCCACCGCGAGCGCGTAGACGCGCCGCTCGTGGGGTTCCATCTGTGTGAGGATGCGGCGCTTCCCCGCCGGGGACGTCCACTCCTCGAGCCGCATCCGTCACCTCCTCGTGCCGCTCGGAGGGAGGTACGAGCCGGCCCGCAGCAGACCACATCGCACGTGCGAGAGCCATCCCCGGACCGGGGGAGCCTGGACTCCCCCGCTAGGATGGGCCGGTGCTCGACGAGCGCGACCTCGAGATCGTCACCGCGTTGCGGGAGGACGCCCGCGCGACCTATGCGGACATCGCCGCGCGGGTCGGCCTGTCGGCCTCGTCGGTGCACGAACGGGTGCGCAAGCTCGAAGCGAACGGCGTGATCACGGCCTACCGCGCGGTGGTCGATCCGGAGGCGATGGGCCTGTTCGTCACCGCGTTGATCGCCGTCACCCCGCTGGATCCCCAGCAGCCCGACGATCTCCCCGACCGGCTCCTGGACCTCCCCGAGGTCGAGGACTGCCTGAGCGTCGCGGGTGAGGCCAACTACATCCTGAAGGTGCGCACGCGCAGCACGAACCACCTCGAGGAGTTGATCCGGCGTCTCCGCGAGAAGGCAGGGGTGAGCACCCGCACGACGATCGTGCTGTCGATCCCCTTCGAGGGTCGCCCCGTGAGCCTGTGACGGGCCATCGACCCGGATGCCATATCCTGGCTCGATGCGGCTCTACGACTCGCTGACCCGTACCCTTCGTGAGGTCGACCCGGTCGAGCCCGGGCGCGGCGTGAAGATGTACGCCTGCGGGCCGACGGTCTACCGCTACGCCCACCTCGGGAACCTCCGGAGTTTCATGCTCTACGACCTGATCCGCCGCGCTCTCGAGCTCGAGGGCTTCGAGGTCGAAGAGGTGATGAACATCACCGACGTCGGGCACATGACGGACGAGTCCTCAGCCGAGGCCGTCGACAAGATGCAGCTCGCCACCGAGGACGAAGGGCTCTCCCCGCAGGAGATCGCCGAGAAATACACGGACGCGGTGTTCACGGACGCGGACGCACTCGGTATCCGGCGCGCCGACCGCTATCCGAGGGCGACCGAGCACATCCAGGAGATGCTCGACCTCACCGCAGACGCTCATCGACAAGGGCCACGCCTACGTCGTGGACAACGGGTCCGTCTACTACGACGTCGCGAGCTTCGAGGGCTACGGCAAGCTCTCCGGCAACACCCTGGAGAACCTCAGGGAGGGTCATCGTGACCTCGAGACGGACCCGCGCAAGCGCAACCCGGCCGACTTCGCGCTGTGGAAGGCGGCAGGCCCCGGCCGGCTGATGCGCTGGCCGAGCCCATGGGGTGAAGGGTTCCCCGGTTGGCACATCGAGTGCTCGGCGATGTCGATGAAGTACCTGGGCGAGCGCTTCGACATCCATACGGGTGGCACCGACCTTCGCTTCCCACACCATGAGGACGAGATCGCGCAGTCCGAGGGCGCCGTCGGGCATCAGGTCGTGTCGATCTGGGTGCACGCCGGCCACCTGCGTCAGTCGGGGCAGAAGATCGCCAAGTCGACCGGCAACGTGATCTTGGTCCAGGATCTTCGCGACCGCGGCTTCGACCCGCTGTCGTTCCGGTGGCTGTGCTTCCAGACGCAGTACCGGTCGGAGATGGACTTCACCTGGGACGCGATGGCGGCCGCAGACCAGCGGGTCAAGCAGCTCCGTCACCACATGGCCGACTGGGCTCCGGCGTCGGCCGAGCGCGGCGACGCCGCCAAGGCCTACGACGCGCGCGTGCGCGAGGCGCTCTCCAACGACCTCCACATGCCGGGCGTCGTCGCGATCGTGAACGAGCTCGATCGGGACCCCCAGGTCCCCGACGGCGAGAAGTACGCCCTGCTCGTGGACTGGGACCACGTGCTGGGCCTCGATATCGAACGTGACGCAACGAGCGACTGGAAACCTACTCCCGAGATGCTCGCGCTGATGGCCGAGCGAGACGAAGCACGGGCCGCGAAGGATTTCGCCAAGGCCGACGCCATACGCGATCGGCTCGAAGCGATGGGCCTCGAGGTCATGGACACACCCGAGGGCACGCGGGTGCGACCCCGAGACTGAGTCAGTCGACGACGCGGAGATCGCGCGACGTGGTGTTGAGCGACTCGACGCCATCGTCGGTGACCTCGACGATGTCCTCGATCCGGACGCCCAGCTCGCCGTCGAGGTAGACCCCCGGTTCGACGCTGAACGTCATCCCGGGCTCGAGCACCGTGTGATCCCCCGCCGCCGCGTACGGCGGCTCATGCACCTCGAGTCCGATCCCGTGCCCCGTCCGGTGGATGAATCGATCGCCGAAGCCGGCGGCCTCGATCACCGATCGGGCCGCTCGGTCGACGGTCTCGATCTCGATCCCCGGACGGACGACCTCCGTCGCCGCGCGCTGCGCGGCCGCGACGACCACGTAGACCTCACAGAGGCGCTCCGCGGGTTCGCCGACGACCACCGTTCGTGTCGTGTCGCTGTAATAGCCATCGACCGTCCCACCGAAGTCGAGCACGACCGCGTCGCCGTCGCGGATCGTGCGCTCCCCTGCCTCGTGATGCGGCGACGCGGAGTTGGGTCCCGAGGCGACGATCGTGAACGCGGCCTGGTCGTGGCCGTGGGCGACCAACAGCTCGCCCAACTCCTGCGCGATCGCGTGTTCGCTCCGTCCGGTGAGCGGTCCGGACAGGAGGTTTGCGAGCGCGGCATCGGCGGCCGCCCCGGCCCGGCGGAGCGCGGCCAACTCCACATCGTCTTTGCGCGCGCGCATCGCGCCGACGATGGGCGCCGCCGACGCCCACGCCGCGCCAGGGACCGCGCGCTGCAGCGCGAGCACGTGCGACCCCCAGATCCGATCGCCCACGAAGACGGTCCCCGCGCCGACGATGCACGACGCTACGATCGCGTACGGGTCCTCATCGTCGCGCCAATCGAGCAGCTCGAGGTCACCGGCCGCGGGCGCCGCGGCGGCGAGCGGGCGCTCCAACCTCGGCACCAGCAAGACGGGCGCGTCCGCCGTGATCACGAGCAGGGTGGGGCGCTCGAGCGGCATCGGCTCGTACCCAACGAGGTAGCGCAGGTCCGGCGACGGTGCGACGAGCAACGCGCCGCCACCGGCGTCGGCGAGCCGCCTCGCCGCACCGCGGAGGCGGTCTGCGTACATCGCGGCGTCCACGGCTCAGACCTTGAGGAGGATCTGTTGCGGGACCACCTGGAACGTGACGGGCGTCGTCCCAAGCGCCAACCCGTCGGCGACCACGGGCAGCGGGCGCGTCGATGTGACGTCGATCTTCAGCTTCGCGTGGACCTCCGTGATCGACGGGTCGGGCACGTGGTCGCCGTGTCGGAAGACCCGCGGCAGGAGCCGGTAGGCGTTGGATCTCGGCCCGGTGAACACGAGCCCGTCCAGCACCCCGTCGCCCGGGAATGACCGGGGCGAGAGCCTGATCCCGCCGTCGGAGAACTGGCCGTTGCCGATCACGACGCTCCACGCGTCGAGCTCGACGCTCCGCCGGTCCGTGCCGATCGTCACCGGTCCGACCCTCGTCCGTGCATACGCGCGCCAGAACGCCGCGAACCGTTTCAGGTTCTGGAACCGAGCCCCGCCGCGCGAGGCCGCGATCGTCGCCGCCGCGTGGAAGCCGATCTCCGCCACGTTGTGCGCATAGCGGATCGCGCGCGCCCCGTGGGGCCCGGTCACCGCGATCTTCATCAGGTCGAACGGGTACGTGTCGGCGCCGGCCAGGTGACCGATCGCGCGTTCGGTGTCGCCCGGCAGCCCGAAGCTCAGCGGCAGGTCGGATCCCGAGTTGGCCGCCACCACCCCAAGGACGGGCGCCTCGACGATCGGCCGGCCCTCGCGGAACATCCCGTTCACGACGTCTTGCACGGTCCCGTCGTCCCCGACCGCGGCCAGGAACCGGTAGCCCTCGTCCAGCGCCGCCGCGCTCAGGTCGCGGAGCTCCTGCGAGCTGCCGCCCACGTGCAGCCGGTACTCGAGCCCGCGCGCCTCGAGCGCGTGCTCAACCGCATCGACCTCGCGGGCGACGACGCCGTGACCCGCTCGCGGATCCAATAGCACGGCGAGCGGACCGAACGGGCTGGTGGTCGGGCTCATCGGACGGTCATCGTAGCGACACGCCCGTGTACCCGACGACGCCGCGTGCGACCGACTCGCGCGCGGCACGCACGCCCGAGGCGACCGCGGGCTCGGAGACGTCCTCGATCTGGCGGAGCAGGTCGATCAGCTGCTTGCAGTTGCGGACGAAGTCGCCCGGCGCCATCTCGGTCTCGTTGAGGACCGACTCGAGGGCCGCGCCCTCGGCCCACGCGTGCGCGGTGGCCGCGAACCCGGGCTCGAGCTCCCTGCACAGCTGGACCTCGTGGGCGTCCTCCGCCCGCCGGATCTGCCGCCAGAGCCGCTGCAGACGCTCGAAACCGGCCTCGAGCCCCGGCGTGGGCAGCGTCCCCGACAGCGGGGTGCGCTCGCGTGCCTCGTACACCACGGTCGAGACGAGCGCCGCGATCTCGCTCGGCTCGAGGTCGGCGAGCACGCCGGCGGCCAGGGCCTCCCCCACCAACAGATCGCCCTCGCCGTAGATCCGTGTCAGCCGCCGCCCCTTGTCGGTGAGCTTCCAGCCATCGAGGTACTGCAACTCGCCGAGCACCCCGAGCACGCGATCGAACCGACGGGCCAACGTCTCGGTGCGGACGGTGATCCGCCGCTCGACGCCCGCGATCTGCCCCGCGAGCTTGTCCGCCCGCTCGGCCCACCGCTCGTGCGCGCGCCGGTCCGGGCACCCGTGACACGGGTGCGCGCTCGCCTCGGCGTCAAGCGCGGCCGCGCGCCGCTCGACCTCGGGGTCGGTCGCCGGACCCGACCGCGACCGTGGCGGGCGCACGTGCAGTGCGGTCAGCTGGGCGGCGACGTCGCGACGGTAGCGGGCGCTCCGGGTCGAACCCGAGCGTGGCAGGGCGATCCGCGTGAGCGCGGCGGGCGGCTCCGTGAAGTCGTGCGCCGCGAGCCGGAAGAAGGAGCGGTCGTCGGTCAACACGGTCGGCCGGCCCTCGCGCACCGCGAGCACGACCGCGAGCGATCCGCCGTCGCGGCGCTTCGGCACCGCGATCACGTCGCCCGGTGTGAGCGCGCCGAGGGCCCGGCGCACACCGTCGCTGCGTGCGGTCCGTCCCTTTTGGTCGCCGGCGCGCAGCTGCCGGGCCTCTCGTCGCAGAGCCCAGTACTCGTCGAAGTCGCCCCGGTCACACACGAGGTGCTCGCGATAGCTCTCGAGCGCCTCGCGATCGCGCTTTCGCGCCCGCTCGAGCGCGACCACCCCGCGGTCGGCGAGGAACTGCGCGAACGAGCTGTTCAACATCTCGTGCGCCTGCTCCGGCGTGTAGTTCCGCACGAGGTTGACGGCCATGTTGTAGGAGGGCCGGAACGACGACGTCAGGTCGTAGGTCCGGGTCGCGGCGAGCCCCGCCACGCGCTCGAAGGGCACCTGCCGTTGATACACGACGACCGCGTGGCCGAGCGCGTCGATCCCGCGACGGCCGGCACGCCCGGTCAGCTGCGTGTACTCGCCGGGCGTGACGAGCTCGTGCCGTTCGCCCTGGAACTTCCACAGGTCCTCGATCACGACCGTCTTGGCCGGCATGTTGATCCCGAGCGACAGGGTCTCCGTCGCGAACACGACCTTGATCAGACCGGCCTCGAACAGCTCCTCCACGGCCTCCTTGAACACGGGCAGCATCCCGGCGTGGTGCGCGGCGACGCCCGAGGCGGCCGCCTCCAGGAACATCGGGAAACCCAGGGCGGCGAGATCGGCGTCGTCGATCCAGGCCGCGCGCTCCTCCACCCGGTCGCGGATCCGGCGGGCCTCCTCGCGCGTCGTCAGGCGGATCCCGGACTCCGCGAGCCACCGGACGCTCCGCTCGCACCCGGCGCGGCTGAAGACGAAGTAGATCGCCGGGAGCATCCCCGCGTCCTGGAGCACCTCGACGACGTCCTCACGCCGCGGCACGAACGCGCGGCCCCCCGGGCGCCCACGCCCGTGGCGGCGGCCCGTGGATCGGTACCGGACCTCCTCGCGGTCCAGGGCGACGACGTAGGGGTTCGGCACCAGTGCCCCGTGCTCTCGCACGTGCATCGGATGCAGCCGATCACCGACCAGGTAGTGGTGCTCGAGGGGGATCGGACGCTGTTCCTCGATCACGACGTCGGTATGGCCTCGGAGCGTCGCGATCCACTCGCCGAACTCCTCCGCGTTGCTGATCGTCGCCGACAGGCACACCACCGCCACCGACGGCGGGAGGTGGATCAGCACCTCCTCCCAGACGGCGCCGCGGTAGGGATCTTGGAGGTAGTGCACCTCGTCCATCACGACGGTCTGCAAGCCCGTGAGGGTGTCGCTCCGCTCATAGAGCATGTTGCGGAGCACCTCGGTGGTCATCACCACGATCGGCGCCTCCCCGTTGATCGTGTTGTCGCCGGTCAGCAGACCCACGCGGTCGCGGCCGTACGCGCTCACGAAGTCGCCGAACTTCTGGTTCGACAGCGCCTTCAGGGGCGTGGTGTAGAAACACTTCCTGCCGGCGTCGAGCGCACGCGCCACGGCGAATTCGGCGACGACGGTCTTCCCTGCGCCGGTCGGGGCGGCCACCAACACGGACCTGCCCGCGTCGAGGGCATCGATCGCGCGGACCTGGAACACGTCGAGCGGGAAGGCGTAGCGCTCGGCGAACGCGGTCGGGGAGGTCACACGCCCCAGTGTAGGGACCGCCTCACAGGCGGATGCCACACGCGGCGACGTGCTCGCGGAGCAGCGCGGTGAATCGCTCGGGCGCCTCGATGTTGCTCAGGTGGCCGACCTGCCCCAGCACCTCGAGTCGCGCACCGGGGATCGCGTCGGCCATCGGGGTGGTCAGGTCCGCGGGGATCAGTCGGTCGCCTTCGGCGGTGATCACCAAGGTCGGCACGTCGATCCCGGCGAGGTCCGCGGTCGAGTCGGGGCGCTCGGCCATCCCGAGGGCCGCCGCCGCGATCGCCTCGGCCGACTGGTCGGCGATCCAGCCCTTCACCCGCTGCTGCAGCTCCTCGGGCGCATCCTCGGCGAGTAGCGGAGGTGGGTTCGCGGCCAAGACGTTGCCCTCCTTCCGCAGGCGCTCAGCGAGGTCACGCCGGCCGCCAGCCGCCTCGGGCGTGTCCGCGCCCGCCCGCGTGTTCGCGAGCACGAGCCCCGCGATGCGGTCACGCGCCTGGCGCCAGAGCTCGAAGGTCACGTACCCCCCCATCGAGAGCCCGCAGACGACGAAACGCTCGAGCCCGGCCGCGTCGGCGATCCGCAGGCAGTGCGCAGCGGCCGCCGCCATCGTCATCGTGTGACCGGCCGAGGCCGCGACGCCGAACCCGGGGAGGTCGGGCGCCAGCGTGGTCGCGCCGAGCCGCTGACCCTCCCACATCCGGCCGTCGAGCGGGAACGCGTGGATCAGCAGCAGGCCGTCGCTCATCGCACCGCTCGCGCGTTGGGGCCGACGAGCACCGACAGCGAGGCCGGCTCGACCTCGAAGGTCGCCGGGGTAGGGCCGACCCGCTCCCCGTCGGCGTAGACCATCACGTGCCGGTCGGTCTCGATGTGGATCCGCTTGCCTCGAGCCATCGTCACCGCCGGATGGGTCACATGGGTCCCCCGGAAGACCCGTGGGAACGCCCGGAGGAACGCGCCCTTGCCTAGCGCCCCGAGCAGGCACGCGTCGAGCTGGCCGTCGACCACCGAGGCGTCGGGCGTGACCTTCATCCCGCCACCGTAGCTGGTCGAGTTGCCGACCGCGACCAGCATGTGCGCCCCCGTGTGGATCACCCCGTCGATGTCGATCGTGAACAAGGCTGGGGTGAACCGCGAGAGCGTCTTGACCACGGCCGCGACGTACGTGCCGGTGCTCCCGAGCCGCACCGTCATCGCGTTCGCTGCCTCGTTCACCTCGGAGTCGAACCCGCAGCTCCCGATCGCCACGAACCGCCGGGTGGCC
Organism: uncultured Actinomycetes bacterium; assembly: GCA_963799625.1. GTDB lineage: Bacteria > Actinomycetota > UBA4738 > UBA4738 > HRBIN12 > AC-51. The sequence continues at coordinate 364,562 of CAWCXU010000003.1, forward strand.
TCGGATGTGGTGACCTTCCCCGTGTCGATCCGGACCGTCGGCCCGGCGGCGAGCGCGTGGACGGTCGTGGCGAGGTTCCGCAGACCGATCGCGTGCGCGAAGTCATCGGCCGTGCCCGAGGGGAACACCGCGAGCGTCGTGTCGGTGCCGATCAGGCCGTTGGCGGCAAGGCCGACGGTGCCGTCCCCGCCGATGCAGCCGACGGTGGGCGCGCCGCCGGTCGCCGCCGCGCGGACGCGCTCCTGTAGATCCGGCCCGGACGTCGACAAGACGATCTCGTGCGGGATGCCGGCCTGGCCCAGCAGGTGGTCGACCTTCCCGACGATCTTCCCGGCCTTGCCGCTACCCGCCGCCGGGTTCGCGACGACGACGATCGGCGCGACGCCCATCGGCGGGAGCTCCCCTAGCCCCCGAGTCCCGGCGGGACCCCACCGGCGCCCGCCGGCTGCGGCAGCTGTGGCGGGATCCCCGCGAGCTGTGTGATGTTCGTGTAGCTCGCCCAGGCGCGCGAGAGCAGGTCCTGGCCGGTGCTGCTCGCCTTCTGCGCCGCGGGGATCAAGGTGTCGGCCTTGGAGGGGTCCTGGATCGCGAGCGCGGTCATCCGCGCCGCCACCGCGAGCGAGTGGAGCCCCGCGATGATCTCGGGTTGGATCGTGGTGATCAGGTCGGTCTCCATCTCGTCGAACCCGTGGTTCGCGATGGTGTCGGCGAGCTTGAACCCCGCGAGGATCTTCGCCGCCTTGTCGAGGTTGTCGGCCTCCGAGACGAGCTGGGCCGGCTTCACGCCCACGTCCTTGCCCTTCGCGAGCGCGGCCAGCGCGGTGCCCACGTCGGTCGCGATCTGGGGCGTGGCTCCGCCGGAGACCGTGCCGACGGTCTGCAGGGTCGGTTCGAGGTTCCCCTTCCACGCCTCCACCGCTGCGAGCTTCTGCGCCTGCGCGGACGCGGCGTTCGACGCGTTGCGCTGCTTGTCGATGCCCTCGTATGCCCACCACGTGACCGCCAGGACGAGCACACCCACCATGAAGGCCGCGAACGCACGCACCCAGCCCCGCTGCGCGAACGGCTTCTTCACGGCCACCGGCGCGCGCCGCGGTGCTCGCGCAGCCTGCTTCGTCTTCGTCTTGCCCTTGCCCTTGATCGCCATCGGAACCGCCTTCTAGCTCGTCTTCTGGCCGCGCTTGGCCAAGCGGCCGATGATGATAGCCGCCTCGTACAAGAGGTACATCGGGACCGCCATCGCGGTCATCGTGTACGGGTCGGAGCTCGGCGTGATGATCGCCGCGAACAAGAAGATGAGGAACAAGGAGTAGCGCCGATTCTTGGCGAGCCATTGGGGTGAGACGACGCCGACCAGCTCCAGGAACACCAGGAGGACGGGCAGCAGGAACGACACCCCGAACGCGAGCGCGACGAGCATCACGAACGACACGTACCGGTCGAACGTCAACAGCGAGACGACACCGGGCCCGGCGAACCCAAGCAGGAAGGCCAACGCGCGCGGCAACGTGTAATAGGCGAACAGCGCCCCCATCAGGAACAGGAAGAATGACGACAGCACGAACGGCACGGACCACTTCTTCTCACGCGACGTCAGGCCGGGCACGATGAACGCCCACAGTTGATACAGCAGGACCGGCAGCGCAAGACCGATCGCGATGAACAGGACGATCTTCAGCTTGACCAGCATCGGATCCACGGGGCCCGTCACGACGAGGTCACACCCGTTGGTCGAACTGTTCTGTGGGTTCTGCGCGACGAACGCGCAGTACGGCTTCTGCAGCGCGTCTTTGAACGGTCCGTAGAGGAACCAGGCGGCGATCCCGGCGATCCCGACCGCCCACACACAGATGAACAAGCGTCGCCGGAGCTCCTGTAGGTGCTCAACGACCGTCATCTCGCCGGTGCGCTCGGCGTCTGTCTTGCGGGAAGGGATCAGCTTCATGCCGGCTCCGGGCGGGCTACTCGACGGCGGTGGGGCGCTCGTCCGGCGGCGCGCCGTCGCGATCGATCGTGGGCTCCCCCGACGACGCCGGCGGCTCTGCGGGCCGGCCCGACCGGTGCACGGAGGGCGCGGCCGCCGTGGTCGGAGGACGACGCGTCGAACCGTTCCCGGCGTCGCCGTCGAACCGGACCATGCCCTTCACCTGGTTGGTGACCTCGTCGAGGTTCACGAGACCCTTGACGTCACTCTGGATCTTGCGGAACTCGCGCAGGCCGCGACCGATCTGGCGCGAGATCTCGGGCAGCCGCTGGGGGCCCACCACGAGCAGCCCGATGATGAGCACGAGGAGGAGTTCCTGGGGGCCGATGTTCAACATGGGGGCAGACCCCATCGTACCCCGGGGCTCAGGCTGACGGGGTCTTCCGAGATCTCTGGCCGGGTGCCTGGAGGCTCGAGACCCGGTCGCCGGCCCTGCTCGAGCCTCGGGAGATCTCGGCGGCGAGCGGGGCGACCTCCTCCTGGAAGCGCCTGGCGGCCCGGGTGAGCTGGAGCAACTGGGACCCCATCGAGGCCAGGAACACGCACAGCGCCGCGATCGAGACGCCGGACGCGATGATCCACACCAGGAGCCAGGTGCTCATACGGGGATGCTACCCCGGCCGACCGATGCCGGTTCAGCCGCGCTTGGCGAAGAACTCGCGGATGTACGCGTCGTCTTCGAGCAGGTAGTGGAACTCGATCACGTCGTCGGTGGTGAACGACGGCGCGTCCGGGCTCGGGCCCCGCGGGACCGAGGTCTCGAGGTCGAAGAGCTCGGGGTGCATCTGCGCGGCCTCGCCGTCACGGTCGATGTCCACGCCCGCCGAGACCAGCAGCGCCACGATCTTGCGGTCGGCGCGCTTCTCAACCGCGTCCTCGCACTCGGGGCAGGTGAAGCGGTAGCTGCCCTCGCGTCCGTTCGAACGGACGGACAGCAGGATCGACTCGGGACCCATGTCCACTTCGCCGCACCGCGGGCAGGTTGTCCGGATCGTGGTCATCTCCCCGGAAGCATCGGCGAGCACCCAAGAGGGCTTGAGAGACCTTCGGACCAGGTGGACTACCCGGAATCAGGCAGTCGCCGACAGGTAGATCGCGAGCGTCGCCCGCGCCTGTGCAGCGATCTCGTCGCGCAGTCCGGCGGGCTCCAGGACCTCTGCGTCACGCCCGAGCCGCAAGAACAAGCGGGCGATCCAACCCATCGTCCCCGTCGGGAGGGTCACGTCCACCGAGCCGTCCGGACCCTCGACGACATCGGTCGCGAGGTAGTACTCGGCGACCCACCGGGCGGCGGGATGCAACCGCACGCGCACCGCGACGTCGCGGTCGCTCGGGGTGTAAAGGGGCCTCCCCGCCCCCCGAAGCCCCCGAGGCTCGAAGCCCTCCCCCGTCGGCTCCACCGATGCGATCCGGTCGACCCGCAGGAGGCGCTCGTCGTCGACGTCGACGTCCCACACCGCGGCGTACCAGTGGCCCGCGCTGGCGAAGACCTCCTCGGGCTCGACCACACGGTCCGTGCGCTCGCCCGTGCTCTGCGCGACGTACGTGAGCCGGAGGCGCTCGTGTGCCTCCCGAGCCGCGCGCACGGCCTCGAGCTGCGGTGGCGCCGCGCCGGGATCGGCGCCCGCGATGCCGGCCGCCTCGCCGAGCGTCTCCGGGCCGAGCGCGTCGCGGAGCTTCGCGAGCGCCGCCGCGAGCGCCGGTGCGACCGGGATCCCGGGTGTCGCCGCCAGCTCGGTCGCTCGAACGTAGACGGCGAGCGCCTCTTGCCGGGTGAGCCGCAGCGGCCGGGCGAAGTGATCGGCCATCGAGATCCAGATCCCGCCGTCCTCGTCGATGTCGACGTCGATCAGGTCCCCCGGGCCGTACGGCGGCAAGCCTGCGAGGAACAGCTGCTCCAGGTCGCGCCGGAGTTGCGGCACCGGGATCGCGAACAGATCCGACGACTGTTGCAACGTCGTGCCCGGATGCTGGATCAGGTACGGCACGACCACGAGCATCCGCGCGAGACGCTCTTCGACCTTGACGCTCGCGCGTTGCGTGTTCAGCCACCGGTCACCGCCTCCAGGCGCCCGATCACGTCGGCGCGCAGTGTTGCAGGCTCGAGGACCTCCGCCTCGGGCCCGTAGCCGAGCACCAGGGGCCCCAGCGTGTCCGGGTCGGCGGCGGGAAGCTGGAGCACCACCCAGCCGTCGTCGCGAACCCGCTCCCGGAGTGCACCCGCGATGTTGCCCTCCGCCAGGACCGCCGCCTCCGGCGTGAAGGCCACACGGGCGACAGGCAGGTCGGTCGCGTCGCGCGGCGCCGCGTCGATGTGGTCGATCGCGACGAACCCTTCCGGCGGATCGACCCCGGGGCCGGCGTCGGTCAGCTCGCCGATCACCCGGGAGAGCCGGAAGGCTCGCACCGCGTCGCGCTCCCGATCATGCCCCACCAAGTACCAGCGCCCCGTCCGGAAGACGACGCCGAACGCGTCGACCGTGCGCTCGGAGACGGCGCCCTGGGCCGTGCGGTAGCCGAACCGCACCGCGTGGCGATCGCTCGCCGCGCCCGCGGCCGCCATCAGCCGGTCCTGGTCCGTGTCGGACTCCATCGCGAGCGGTCCCCCGCCGGAACCGGTGAGAATGCCCCCCTCGGCCCCGTACAGCAGCTTCCGGACGCCGGTGACGGCGTCTGCCGTCGCCGATCCGCTCTGCGCGGCCAGGTACAGCGCGGTGATCTCCTCCGGCGTGAAGGCGATGTCGGGCAGGTAATACCGGTCCTTGCGGATGATGTAGCCCTGCTCCACGTCCCAGGCGTCGGTCCCGGTCATCTCCAGCGGGACGCCGTAGGCCCGGAGCATGTCCTTGTCGCGTTCGAACTTCCGCTTGATCGAGTCGAGGTTGTCGCCCTGGTAGGCGTCGAGGGTCTCGCGGATCTGGTCGAAGGTGAGCGGCGTCGGCGTCTCGAGGAGCAAGCCGACGAGGTTCAGCAACCGCTCCAGGGGCTCCATCGTGTCCGGGCCGGGCATCGTGCGCGATGATAGCCGCCGCATGCCGGGCCCCCTGCAGCGCCGATGATCGTGTACCTCCGAGGCCGGGTGGACACATGGCCGGAGGGCGACGCCGTCTGGGTCCAGACCCCGCGGGAGCGGATCCACGCTCGCGCGCTCGTGCCGATCGAACCTGTCGAGGCCGGCGAGGAGGTGCTCGTCGCGGTCACCTCGGTGCACGTCGGGGTGGCCGCGCACGGGTTCGCCGTCGTGCTCGGGGGGTGGCCCCGGGGTTCCGACCTCTCGGATCCGACGGGGCTCGCATCGACCCCGGTGGTCTTGCTGTCCGACGGCCGCGCGGCACCGATCGCGGTCGCGGGCATCGAGCGAGCGGGCCGCGACCCGACCGTCGTTCGCCTCGATGGGTCGCGTCCCGCGCTCGGGCTCGCGCTCCTGCGAGCGCGTGCGGAGGGCGCCGAGGTGGTGGTCGTCTCGCCCGCCGACGGTCGTCACCTGGACCTCGTCAGGGTGCTCGGGGGGCGCGCGGTCCTCGCCCTCCCGTCGGCGGACCCCGGCGTCGTTCGGTCGTGGCTGGGCGCCCCCGAGCTCGACGCCGACATCCCGATCCCGGTGGGGGCTCGAGATGCCGTCCGGCAAGGGATCGGCCCCCTGCACCTCGAGGATGTGCATCAGCTCGTCGAGGTCGACCCGTCGCCAGCCTTCGACGCGGCCGGCAGGAGCGCCGAGGAAGCCTCGGTCGCGGAGCTCGCCGCGGGCTCGGCCGGGGTGCTCGCGGGCAGGATCGCGGCGGGCAACCGCAGGTGGCGCGCCGCGCTCGAGCCCTGAGTCACATGTGCGCGATCAGCTGCTCGACCCGTTCGTCGGCCGAGCGGAACGGGTCCTTGCACAGGACGGTCCGCTGCGCCTGGTCGTTCAGCTTGAGGTGCACCCAGTCGACCGTGTAGTCGCGTCGCTTCGCCTTCGCCTGCCGGATGAAGTCCCCACGGAGCTTCGCCCGGGTCGTCTGCGGCGGCTGGCGCATCGCGACCTCGATCTCCTCGTCGGTCACGACGCGGTCCACGGCGCCCGATCGATCCAGCAGGTAGAACAGGCCACGGTCTCGGTTCACGTCGTGGTAGGCGAGGTCGAGCAACGCGATCCTCGGCGATCCCAAGGGGAGATCGTGCTTGGCCATGTAGCGCTCGATCATCACGCGCTTCGTGACCCAGTCGACCTTGCGGACCAGCCGTTCGGGCTCGCCGGCGCGGAGCGCATCCAGCGCCGCCCCCCACTCGTTGAGCAACAGGGTCGAGGTGTCGTCGGCGCCGCGGCGCTCGATGAACCGCGCGGTCTTCTCGTGGTACTCGGTCTGGAGCTCGAGGGCCGAGAGTTCCCGGCCGTTCGCGAGCTTCACGGTGCGCGTGCACGTCGTGTCGTGGCTGATCTCCCGGATCGCCCGGATCGGGTTCTCCAGGGACAGGTCGCGCATCACGGTGTTGGCCTCGACCATCCGCAGCACGAGGTCGGTGATCCCCACCTTCATGAAGGTGGTCCACTCGCTCATGTTCGAGTCCCCGACGATCACGTGAAGCCGGCGGTAGCGCTCGGCGTCGGCGTGCGGCTCGTCGCGCGTGTTGATGATCGGCCGGCTCCGGGTGGTCGCGCTCGACACGCCCTCCCAGATGTGTTCGGCCCGTTGGGCGATGCAGTACTGCGCGCCCCGTGGCCCGTGAAGCACCTTGCCCGCGCCACACCAGATCTGTCGGGTCACGAAGAACGGGATCAAGACGTCGGCCATCCGGGCGAACTCGCCGTGCCGCGCCACCAGGTAGTTCTCGTGGCACCCGTAGGAGTTGCCCGCGCTGTCGGTGTTGTTCTTGAACAGGTAGACGTCGCCCGCGATGCCCTCCTCGTGCAGGCGGAGCTCGGCGGCGGCGAGGAGGTGCTCCAAGATCCGCTCCCCCGCCTTGTCGTGCGCGACGACCTCGCGGATCAGGTCGCACTCGGGCGTCGCGTACTCGGGGTGCGAGCCGACGTCGAGGTACAGGCGGGCGCCGTTCTCCAGGAAGACGTTCGAGGAGCGCCCCCAGTGCACGACCCGCCGGAACAGGTAGCGGGCCACCTCGTCGGGCGAGAGCCGGCGTTGCCCGCGGAACGTGCAGGTCACGCCGTACTCGTTCTCGATCCCGAAGATCCGCCGTTCCATCGCGTTCAAGCGTACGGGCCGCCGGCGGGAACGCCGGGAGCTGGCGGCCGGGCCGCGATCAGCCGAGGAACGAGGTCAGCTCGGAGGTCGGGAGCCGGCGGAACGTCCGCCGTTGCGTGCTCGAGCGGTCCAGCACCCCTGCCTCGAGCTGTTCGCCGGGGACGTCACGAGTCTCGGGCACGGTCGCGAGCAACTGCACAGCGGTCCGCACGGCGGTCGCGAGGTCCCAGCCCGACTGGTAACGGTCCTTGAGCGCGTCGGTGAGCTCCTCGGCGTGGCCACCCATCGCCACGTACTGATCCTCGTCCGAGACGGATCCGTCGAACAGGATGTGGTAGATCGACGTGCCGTTGGCGTCTCCGTCGACCTCGCCGACCAGCAGCTCGATCTCGTAGGGCTTCATCTGTTGGGTGAAGATCGTGGAGAGCGCTTGCGAGTAGGCGTTCGCCAGGTCGCGCGCCTTCACGTCCTCACGCCCGTACTGATAGCCGCGCAGGTCGGCGAGCCGGATCCCCGCGATCCGCAGTTCCTCGAACTCGCTGTACTTGCCCACACCCGCGAACGCGATCTTGTCGTAGACCTCGCTGATCTTGTGCAGGGTGGCGCTCGGGTTCTCGGCGAGGAACAGCAATCCGTCGGCGTACTCGAGGCCCATCACCGATCGTCCGCGCGCGATCCCCTTGTGTGCGTAGTCGGAGCGATCCTTCATCAACTGCTCGGGCGCCACGTACGGCATGAAACTCAAGGCGTACCACCGCGCTCGGCCACCACGGCGTCGACGGCCGCCGTTACCTCGGCCTCGGGCACGTCGCTCGACCCGGCGGAGGTCACCACCACCATCACGGGCCAGATCCTGCGCGCGAGGTCGGGTCCGCCGGTCGCCGCGTCGTCGTCCGCGGCGTCGATCAGCGCCTCCGCCGCCACCCGGAGGGCCTCATCGCGCGTGAGCCCCGGCTTCCAGCGCTTCTTCAGGGAGTTCTTCGCGGGTTGCCCGCCCGAGCCGGTCGTCTGGTAGTCGTCCTCTTCCCAGCGGCCGCCCGTCGCGTCGTAGTAGAAGATCCGTCCTTCCTCGCGGCGCTCGTCGAACCCGCCGAACAACGGCACCACTACGAGGCCCTGCATCGCGAGCGGGAAGTTCCCGCGGATCATCTGGGCCAGCCGATTGGCCTTGCCCTCCAGGGAGAGCCGGTCCCCGGTGATCTTCTCGTAATGCTCGAGCTCGAGCTGGAACAGCTTGACCATCTCGACCGCCTGGCCGGCGGCCCCCGCGATCGCGATCGCGCTCAGGCTGTCGGCGGCGAACACCTTGCGGATCTTCGCGTCGGCGATCAGGTTCCCCGACGTCGCCCGACGGTCCCCCGCCATCACGATGCCGTCGGCGAACTTCAACCCCAGGATCGTCGTGCCGTGCGGCACGGGGAACGGCGAGCCTTCCCCCCGCGCGACGGGCACCGTACCGGGGTGCTCCGCGCGCAGCAGATCGACGAAGCTCGGGCTCGCGCCGAACGGCGCGCCCCCGAGGGACAGCTGGAACGGGTCGCTCACTGCCCGCCCTTCTGCACGTAGGACTTGACGAACTCCTCGGCGTTCTCTTCCAGGACCGAGTCGATCTCGTCCAGGATGTCGTCCATCTCGTCCTTGAGCTCGGCAGCCTTGGAGGACGCGCTGACCTGTCCGGCGTCCTCGGTGGCGGCGTCGTCCGACCCGCCCTTCTTCTGGATGCGCTTCTGCTCCTGCTCGGGCACGGTGGCTCCTTTCCGGGCGACATCCTACCGCCGGGGCCGGATCGGCCCGGCAGGACGATCGTCAGGCCTGGAGTCGATCCACCAGGTCGGCGGCGGTCGGAGAGGCCTCCAACAGCTCCTCGACGTGGGCACGGGTGCCCTTGAGCGGCTCGCGCATCGGCACCCGCTGCAACGTCTCGCGCCCGGCGTCCAAGATCACGGAGTCCCACGATGCCGCGGCGATGGCGTCGGGGTACCGCGAGATGCAGCGACCGCGGAAGAACGCGCGCGTGTCCTCGGGCGGCTCCATCACGGCGCGCTCGATCTCCTCGTCGGTCACGAGCCGCTCCACCTTCCCGGCGGCGGCGAGACGGTCGTAGAGCCCCTTGCCACGGCGGACGTCGTGGTACTGCAGATCGATCGCGCGGAGCTTGGGGTCGCCCCACCCGAGCCCGTCGCGTTCGCGGTAGCCCTCGAGCACGCGGAGCTTGGCAACCCAGTCTAGTTGGCCCGCAAGCGACATCGGGTCGGCGACCAGGCCGTCGATCACCGACTCCCACCGCGCGATCACCTCGCGGTTGGCGGGCGTGTCGTCCTCGCGGTCGACATATTTCCGGGCGAGCTCCAGGTACTCGCTCTGGAGCTGGACGGCCGTCATCCGCCGGCCGTCGGTGAGCTCGATCTCCACGGCGAGGTCGAGGTCGCGCGAGACCGCGTGGATCGCCGCCACCGGTTCGACGAGCGAGAAGTCGGGCAGGAAGCCGTCCTCGATCATCTTCAGCACGATCGCCGTCGTGCCCATCTTCAGGAACTGCGCCACCTCGCAGCGATTCGCGTCTCCGACGATCACGTGCAGCCGCCGGTACTTCTCGGGGTCTGCGTGCGGCTCGTCGCGGGTGTTGATGATCGGGCGCTTCAAGGTCGTCTCGAGGCCCACCTCGGTCTCGAAGAAGTCCGCCCGGGCGGTGAGCTGGTACCCGGCCGCGGCGCGGTCGTCCCAGGACCCCTCGAACCCCACCTTGCCCGCGCCGGTGAACACCTGTCGCGTGACGAAGAACGGCGTCAGGTCGCGGACGATGTCTGCGAACGGGGTCGCGCGGTCGACCAGGTAGTTCTCATGGGTGCCGTACGAATTGCCCTTGCCGTCGGAGTTGTTCTTGTAGATCGACAGGGCCGGCGTCTGGGGCATGTCGGCCGCGAGCACGTCGAGCGACCGTTCGAGGATCCGCTCCCCCGCCTTGTCGTGGATCACGAGGTCGCGCGGCGTGAGGCACTCCGGTGTCGAGTACTCCGGGTGCGCGTGGTCAACGTAGTAGCGCGCGCCGTTGGGCAAGATCACGTTCGCCAGGCCGAGATCCTCGTCGGACATCTCGCGACCGGGCTGCGGCTCGAACCCACGCGCGTCGCGCATCGGCGACTCGTCCTCGTAGTCCCACCGGATCTTGCGCAGGCTCCCCGCGTAGGCGGAGATCAGCATCGACGACGACAACACGGGGTTGAAGTCAGGTTGACCGGATGCGGCGATGCCGTACTCGGTCTCGGTCCCCATGACCTTCGGGATGGCCATCAGGGCACTGTACCCCGGGGCTACAGGTACTGCCCGGCGCTGACCCGCTCGACCTGCCGCCCGTCGCCGTCGAGACCGAGCAGCGTGCGCACGTAGACGATGCGCTCGCCCTTCTTGCCGGAGATCCGGGCCCAGTCGTCGGGGTTCGTCGTGTTCGGGAGGTCCTCGTTCTCCTTGAACTCGTCGCGGATCGCGTGGAACAGGTCCTCGCCCTTGATGCCCTTCTCGCCCTTGGACAGGAACCGCTTGATCGCGTCCTTCTTCGCGCGCCGAACGATGTTCTCGATCATCGCGCCCGAGTTGAAGTCCTTGAAGTACAAGATCTCCTTGTCGCCGGAGGCGTACGTGACCTCGAGGAACCGGTTCTCGTCGGAGTCGGCGTACATCCGCTCGATCGTCTTCTCGATCATGCGGTGGCAGGTCGTGAGGACGTCGCCGCCGTAGCGCTCGATCTCGTCGGGGTGGATCGGCACGGACGGGTGCAGGTACTTCGTCATCACGTCCATCGCCTGTGGCGCGTTGGGCCGCTCGATCTTGATCTTCACGTCGAGGCGGCCCGGCCGCAAGATCGCGGGGTCGATCAGGTCTTCGCGGTTCGACGCCCCGATCACGATCACGTTCTTGAGGGTCTCGACGCCGTCGAGCTCGGAGAGCAGCTGCGGCACGATCGTCGACTCGACGTCGGAGGAGATGCCCGAGCCGCGGGTGCGGAAGATCGAGTCCATCTCGTCGAAGAACACGATCACGGGCAGGCCCTCTTCACTGCGCTCCTTGGCGCGGATGAAGATCTCGCGGATCTGCCGCTCGGTCTCACCGACGTACTTGTTGAGCAGCTCGGGGCCCTTCACGTTCAAGAAGTAACTGCGTGCGTCGTCGCGCCCGCTGCGCTCGGCGACCTTCTCGGCGAGCGACTTCGCGACCGCCTTCGCGATCAGCGTCTTGCCGCACCCGGGAGGTCCGTAGAGGAGCACGCCCTTGGGCGGCTCGAGCTGATGCTCGTTGAACAGCTCCGCGTAGAGGAACGGCAGCTCGACCGCGTCGCGGATCAGGTCGATCTGGCCCTCGAGGCCGCCGATGTCCTCGTAGCTGACGTCGGGGATCTCTTCCAGGACGAGCTCCTCGACCTCTTCGCGCGGGAGCAGCTCGGTGACCACGACCGACCGCGGGTCGAACAGCGCGGCGTCGCCGGCCCGCAGGCCCGTGTCCAGGAGCTCTCCGGCCACGTAGGCGACGTGCTCGTCGTCGCCGCGACCGAGCACGATCGCACGGTCGGTGCCGAGCCTGTCTTTGACCTTCACGACCTCGCCGGCGCCGTCGGGCGCCAGGATCTCAACCACGTTCAGGGATTCGTTCAGCAGGAGCTGCGACCCCGGTTGCACCTTCTCCGGGTCGATGTCGGGCGCCGGCAGGACGCGCATCTTGCGCCCCGCGGTGACGATGTCCATCGACCCGTCGTCGTTCGCGCGGAGGAACACGCCGAACGTCGCGGGCGGCTGGCTGAGCTTCTCGACCTCTTCGGCGAGGGCGCCGATCCGCTCGCGCTCCCCCCGCAGGGCGTCGGCGAGCTTCTGGTTCTGCTGGGTGGCGCGCGCGAGCTGGTTGCGGGTCTCGACCAGCTTCTCTTCGAGGACGGCGACCTGGCGCGGCGAGCCCGAGAGACGGCGGCGGAGCAAGCCGACCTCCTCTTCCAGGAATTTCACCTGGGAGCGGAGCTCGTTGGCCTGCTCCTCGTACCGGTCGACCTGGTCGTGCCCTGCCATCGGGGTCGCCTCCTGTGCAGTGCCGGAGTGTATTCCCACCTTCTGACGTTACCGGGAGGCGACGTCAGAACGCTTCCTGAAGGTATCTACGGCACGGGCGGCCGGATGGCTTAGGACCACCGGCAAGGAATCACCCGGAACTTGGGACGATCCGGCGCGCGACCGTGAGGAACCCGGTGTGCCCGATCATCCGGTGGTCGGGTCGGACGCTCCGCTCGGTGACGTGCCAGCTCCTGCGTAGCACCTCGAACGTCTCGATGTGCAAGAACCCTTGTGCCGGAAGGGCCAGCACCAGCTGTTGGATCTGGATCGTGGTCGGGAGGTACGCGCACAGGACCCCGCCCGGCTCGAGGACGCTCGCGATGGCCGCGAGCGGCTCCCACGGCGCCGCGAGATCGAGGATGCACCGGTCGAACCGCTCCCCCGTTCGGCCGACATCCTCGACGTCGCCGATCCGGAGCTCGAGCATCTCGGGGATCTTCCCGAAGAAGGCCTCGAGGTTCTGCACGGCCTGCGCGTGATGCTCCTCGCGGAGCTCGTAGGACACGATGCTGCCGTCGCGCCCGACCGCCCGGCACAAGGCCATCGACAGGGACCCGGAGCCCGTCCCGGCCTCGAGCACCCGAGCGCCCGGGAACACGTCGGCGTACGTGACGATCGGACCGAGGTCCTTGGGATAGACGACCTGCGCGCCCCGCTTCATCTTCAGGGCGAAGTCGGCGAAGCGAGGCCGGAACGCAGTCACGACCATGCCGCCGGACGTCTCCGCACGCGTGCCCTCCGGGTTGCCGAGCAAGAGGTCGTGCGCGAGCGTGCCCGAGTGCGTGTGGTACGTGCCGCCCGCCTGCAACCGGAACAGATAGGTGCGGTCGCGCTGATCGAGCAGCAGCACGTGCTCCCCGGGCTCGAACGGCGCGCTCATCGCGCCTGCGCCTCGACGCCGAAGATCTCCTCGGGCAGGACTTCCTCGGACAGCTCGCCGGCGAGCTCGCGCGGATCGTCGGGCGACGTCGCCGGAGTGAGCCGTTCCCCGAGGATCTGCGCCCGCGCCCGGCAGAACGCGCAGTAGGTCCCCGTCGTCGGTTGGCCACACCGGGCGCACGCGGTGAGCGTGACCTGCGCGCCCGCCGTTCGGAAGATCGGCATGCCCCGGTCGAGGAACCCGAGGAAGAACTGGGTCTTCGCGCCGGGCGAGCGTGCCTCGATCGCGTTCATCCACTCCTTGTAGCGCAGTTGCGTGTTGCCGGCCACGAGCGGGCACTCCTCCACCACGTAGTCGATCCCGCGCAGGAACGCGTAGGCGGCGGTCTCGAGCTCCGTCAGGCGGTGCAACGGCTTGACCTTGCGCACGAACCCATCCGCCGCGGGCAGGACCGGCGCCTGGCGGGCGATGTACTCGACGTTCCACCGCAGGGTGTTGCCGAGCAGCGTCGCCGCCTCGTCGTCGAGGTTGTGTCCCGTTGCCACGACGTCGTACCCGCCCTCGAGCGCCGCGCGGTTGAAGAGGTACCGCTTCGACAGACCGCAGACCGCGCACGAGGAGCGCGACCCTGTGCGCCCCGCGAGGGGGATGTCGAAGCCTTGCTCGGCGGCGAGGTCGACCGTGCGGAGCGTCGCGCCGCGTGCCGCCGCGAAGGCCACCGTGCGATCGTGGGACCGATCCGAGTAGTCCCCGATCCCGAGGCCCAGGTACAGACCCTCGGCCCGGTAGCCGTCTTCGAGCAGGACGTCCCACAGCGCCAGGGAGTCCTTGCCGCCGGAGACCGCCACGAGGATCCGGTCGTCGCGATCGAACATGTCGTGGTCGTCGATCGCGCGCGCGACCTGCTTGCGGAACACACCCTGGAAGCAGTCGGCGCAGAACGCGGCGTTGTGCCGCCGGAGCTCGACGACGGCGTGCCCGCCGCACCGGGTGCACCTCACGCGGCGCCCCCCGAGATCACCGGTCGCACCTCGAGCCGGTCGACGTCGCGCACACGGTCCTGGCGCGTGAGCAGCTCGCCGGACCGGATGACGAGCACCGTGTCGGGGTCGACCGCCAGGTCGGACAAGACGTCGCGCACGAGCCGGTCGCCGGCGACGTCGACCTCACGGTCGGGATTGCGCAGGACGACCTTCACGCGGGACAGGCTAGCGCAGCCGCTCCGCCCCTTCCGTGGGAGGGCTACGGAAGTTGGGTGGGGAGCGGCCGCGCGTCCAGGGTCACGTTGAGCGTGACCTGCTGGCCGTGACGGTCCACGACGACGGGCACCGTGGTGCCGGGTTGCAGCCCGTCCAAGATGCTGCCGAGGTCGGTCGCGGTCGAGACGGTTGTGCCGTCGACCGACACGATCACGTCGCCGGACTTCATCCCGGCCTTGTCGGCGGGGCCGTCTTTGGTGGTGTCGATCACGTACGCGCCGCTCTGCGCGGTCGTGCCGAGCTGCTGCGCCATCCCCGGGGTCAGGTCGGCCGTCTGGATACCCATGTACCCGGTCGGCGCGAGCGGTGAGGCGATCGCGTGATCGATCGCGTCCTTGGCGGCGTCGATCGCGATCGCGAAGCCGATGTTCTGCGCGTTGTCGTCGCCCGCCGAATTGATCCCGACGACCTGCCCCTGCATGTTGAGCAGCGGGCCACCCGAGTTGCCGTGGTTGATCGCGGCGTCGGTCTGGATCACGTTCGAGTAGGTCCGCGAGAAGTTCTTGCACACGGTGCAGTTGGGGTCCTGCACCTGCACGACGCGGTCAAGCGACGACACGATGCCGGTCGTCACCGTGGGGCCGCCCTCCAACGCGAGCGCGTATCCGATCGCGATCACTCGCTGGCCGAGCGCGAGATCCGACGAGTTGCCGAGCGGGACGGTGGGCAGGTCGTTCCCGTCGATCTTCAAGACGGCGAGGTCGTGCTCGCAGTCGCCGCCGATCACGCGTGCGTCGTAGCTCTGGGGGTTCTTGGCGGAGGTCGAGACGGTGATCTTCGTGCCGCCCTCGACCACGTGGCAGTTCGTGACCACGATCCCGTCGGAGCGCACGATGAAGCCCGATCCCACGCCCTGGCCGGCCTGGCCCGACTGCGACAGGATGTCGGTGGTGACGTTCACGACGGCGGGCAGCGTCGCCGCAACCACCTGCGCGACAGGCTCGTCGCTCGCGGGCGTCGTGCTCCCGGTGAACGCGGTGCCCGTGGCGGGCGAGCTCTGCTGGCCGGCCTGGATCGTGCACGCGCTCGCGACGAGGCCGAGGACGACCAGTGCCAGCGTTGCGGACGAGCGGATCTTCATCGTGGGAGATGCCCTCCTGTGTGCGCGACGGCCCGCGGCGGAGCCACGGGGGCGTTTCCTCGCTCCAGTCACTATGCGACCGGCCCGCGCGAACGGCTCACCGCCATCGGTGGTTCTCAGGAAGCTCTCAGGCTCAGGCGTCGTCGGCCGCGTACACGCGCGCCCCGTCGACGTAGGTCTGGAGGCACCGGGCGCCGGCGATCTCGTCCACGGGGTGGGCGAAGACGTTGCGGTCGAGCACCGCGAGGTCGGCCCGCTTGCCGGCCTCGACCGAGCCGGTGTCGTGCTCGCGGTGGTTCGCGTAGGCCGAGCCCATCGTGAACGCGGCAAGCGCGGTCGCGAGGTCGATCCGCTCGTCGGGCAGGAACACCTCGGTGTTGTCCACGCGGAACGGGTAGGAGGACGGCATCTGGCGGTTGACGGCGACGTGCATCTCCTCCAGCGGGTTCGGTGAGGAGACCGACCAGTCCGACCCCATCACGAGGGTCGCGCCGTGGCGCACGAGCGAGCCGAACGGGTATTGCCATGTCCACCGTGGCTCTCCCAGGAACGGGATCGTGAGGTCGTCCATCTGGGCCTCATGCGCCGCCCAGAGCGGCTGTGCGTTCGCGAGCGCACCCAGGGTGCGGAACCGCGACAGGTCGTCCGGATGGACGATCTGGATGTGCGCCAGATGATGGCGCAGATCGTTGAACCCGTTGGCCGTGCGGGCCGCCTCGATCGCGTCCAGCGCCTCGCGCACCGCGCGGTCCGCGAGCGCATGGAAGTGCACCTGGAACCCGAGCGCATCCAACCGCGTGACCGCCTCCTTCAGGAGCTCGGGCTCAACCATCGAGAGCCCGCGGTTGTCGGTCGGGTGGCCGTGCTCGTCGAGATAGGGGTCGAGCGTCGCGCCCGTGAAGTTCTCGCAGACGCCGTCCTGCATGATCTTGACGCTCGTGGCCGCGAACCGGCCCACCTGCCCCCCGGCCCGGAGCGCGACCAGGTCGTCGATCTGCTCGAGACCCTTCGCCCGGTCCCACCACAGGGCGCCGACGACCCGACCGGTGAGGTCCCCGCGGCCCGCGGCGGTGAGGTACGCGTCGTAATTACGGTAGTGAGAGGTGGCGTCGACGATCGCGTCCTGCCACCCGGTGATCCCGAAGGAGTGGAGGTACGCCTGCCCTTTTAGGAGACCCTGGTAGGTGAGCTCGTCGTCGGGGTCGGGTGCGTGTCGGAGCACGAGCGACCCCGCGCCCTCGTGCAGGGTGCCTTGCGGCGTGCCGTCGGCGTTGCGCTCGATGCGCCCGTCCGTCGGATCGAGGGTGTCGGCCGTGATCTGCGCGATCTCGAGCGCTTTCGAGTTCACCCACACGCTGTGGCCGTCGCGGTTCGGCAGGTACGCGGGCCGGTCCGACACGACCGCGTCGAGCGCCTCTTTCGGTGGGCAGCCGCGCGGGAACGCGTCCTGGGACCAGCCGCCGCCGAGGATCCACGGCTCGCCGGGGTGCGCGGCGACATAGGTCGCGATGATCCGCTGATAGTCCTCGAGGGAGTCCGACTCGTTCAGGTCGCACTGCAACATGTCGAGTCCGCCACCGACCGGATGCACGTGTGCGTCCTGGAACCCGGGCACGAGCATCTTGCCGGTGAGGTCGATCACCTCCGTGCCGGAGCCGGCTAGGTCACGGATCTCGTCGTCGGTGCCGACCGCCGCGATCGCCCCGTCGCGCACCGCAACCGCTCGGGCCCACGAGCGCGCGGCGTCCACCGTGTAGACGTCGCCGTTGACGAAGATCAGGTCGGCGGTGCCGTTCGCGCTCACGTCGGTCCTTCCTCGTTGGGTCGCGCCAGGATAGTCGCGTCGGCGACACCTCAGGCGAGCTCGACGAGGTCCAGGTGATCGACACCGAAGTAGTCGAGGGTTCCATCAGGCATCAACAGGACCCTCTCCGGGGCAAGGGCTTCGACGAATTCGGGATCGTGGCTCACGATCACCATCGCGCCCGGCCATTCCTGCAAGGCCGTCGCGATCGCGGTCCGTGACGGCGGGTCGAGGTTGTTCGTCGGCTCGTCGAGCAGCAACAGGTTCTTCCGGCCGGCGACGAGCTGCGCGAGCGCGAGCTTCGTCTTCTCCCCGCCCGACAGCGTCCCCGCGTCCTGGAACGCGATGTCGCCGTGCAGTCCGAACATCCCGAGCAGCGATCGGAGCGTCAGATCTTCCGCCATCGAGAAGTCCTTCATGTGCTGCAGCACGGACACGCCGTCGCGGATCTGCTCGTGCTCCTGCGCGTAGTAACCGGGCTCCACCCCGTAGCCGTACGCGAACGTGCCAGCGTCGGCGACGGTCTGCTCCGTCAAGATCCGCAGCAGGCTCGTCTTTCCGGCGCCGTTCAGCCCCAGGATCAGCATGCGCTCCCCCCGTCCGATCGAGAACGAGACGTCGGTGAACACCGGCGGTCCGCCATAGGACTTCGCCAGGTCCTCGACGACCAGGACGGTGCGGCCGCAGTGGGGCGGTTCGGGGAACCGGAAGCGCACGCGCTTCTCGCGGGCCGGTCCTTCGACCTTCGCCGATTCCAGCCTGGCGACACGGGAGTCGAGCGACTTCGCCACGCGCGCACGCTTGACCGTCTGCCCACGCATGCTGTCGGCGAGCGTCTTGAGCCGTTTGATCTCGGCGGTCTGACGCGCGGCGAGCTTGGTGAGCCGCTGTTCGTCCACGGCGCGGGCGTTGCGGTACTGGGTGTAGGTGCCCTTGTACTCGACGACTCCCTCGACGTCGAGGTGCAAGATCCGTGTGATGGACGCGTCGAGCAGCCCGATGTCGTGGCTGATCACCATCAGCGCGCCTTTGTAGCTCGCGAGGAACTTCATCAGCCACGTCTTGGCGTCGACATCGAGGTGGTTCGTCGGCTCGTCGAGCAGGAGCACGTCCGAGCCACCGAAGAGGATCTTCGCGAGCTCGAGCCGTCGGCGCTCCCCGCCGGACAACGTCTTCACGGGCAGGCGGAGCCGGTCCTCGGCCAGCCCGAGGCCGGCCACGATCGTCTTCGCCGTCGCTTCGGCTTGGTAGCCGCCGAGCATCGTGTACTCCTCCTCCAGACGGGAGAAGCGGCGGATCGAGCGCTCGTCGTGCGACTCGGCCAGTCCGACCCGGGCCTTCTCGAGGCGGCGCGACAGGTCGACGAGCCCGCGCGCCTCCAATACGTGTTCGAGAGCGAGGTCGTCGTCCTCGGCGCGGTGCTGCCGCGGGTCCTGGCGCAGGTAGCCCACCGCTCCCCTGCGCACGAGGGTGCCGCCGCCCGGCTCCTCCTCGCCGGCGAGCACCTTCATCGTGCTGGTCTTGCCGGCGCCGTTGCGCCCGACCACGCCGATCTTGTCGCCGGCGCGCAGGTCGAACGACAGATCGCGGACGACGATCTTGCCCCCCACTTCGATCACCAGGTCGCGCGCTTCCAGGGCGATCATCGGGTGGCTCCGGGCTTGATGCTGCGGGAACGAGCTGTGCACATGACGGACTCCTCGGGGTGGGGTGACCACGGTCGCGGGCGCGACGGGTCGGCGAGGAGTCCCGCTAGCTCATCTGCCGCCCATGGTACGACGGTCAGCGAGAGGTGGGTCGGAAGGCCGGCCCCGTAGGCTCGCGCGATGCTCTCCCCCGCCCACGGGCCGCGCATCGCGGATCGGTTCGCCCTCGGCGTCGCCGGCGGGATGACCGGCCCCGTCGCACGCGGGGTGGTGGGGCAGATCTGGCGCCTGGAGACCGACCGCGGGTCGTGGGCCGTGAAGGAGTGGTTCGAGCCGCCGGCGGTCGAGGAACTCGCCGAGGGGGTGGCGTTCCAGGAGGCCGCCGCGGCCGCGGGGATCCCGTCGCCTCCCACCGCGCGGGCGCCGGACGGCGCCTGGCTGGCGGACCTCGACGGGACGGCGGTCCGGGTTCAAGGGTGGGTGGACCTGCGCGACCGCGACCCGATGGCGGATCCCAAGGCCGTGGGTCGCCTCGTCGGGATGCTCCATCAGGTGCCGTTCGAGGGGCGAGAACCGGTCGACACTTGGTACACGGATCCGATCGGGGCCGACGGATGGGACGCGCTGATCGACGAGCTCGACGCGGCGCGTGCGCCGTTCGCCGACCGGCTCCGGTCGCTGCGCGACGACCTGGTGGCGCTCGACGCCCTGATCGTGCCGCCGACCGACGTCCGGACGTGCCATCGTGATCTGTGGGCCGACAACCTCCGAGTGACGACGACGGGTGAGCTGTGCCTGATCGATTGGGAGGACTGCGGACTCGCCGATCCGTCCAAGGAGCTCGCGCTCGTCCTGTGGGAGTTCGGTCGCACCGATCCCGGCCGGGCGCGGATGTTGCACGCGGCGTACGTCGATGCCGGCTGGACCGGGTCGCGTCCGCTCCCCGAGCGACTTCTCGATGGTGATCGCGCAGCTCGGTCACATCGGCGCGAGGGCGTGCAGCGACTGGATACACGGCCGAGGACTCGCGCGGAAGATCGAACCTTCGCTGAGACCTGGTTCGCGGAGTTCTCGGAGGATCCCTTCACGCTCGGGCACGTCGCGATGTTGCTGGACGCGCTCGGCGCGTAGCGATCAGACGGACGCGTGCCAGAGTTTGCGTTTCGCGGCTACGGCGGTGAACGAGGCGATGATCGCCAGGACCGCGATCACCAACAGCAGCGGCGGCTTGCGGGGATCCGGCAGCCCGCTCGTGATGCTGCTGTCGCCGATCGCCGGCTCGAGTCCCCCGGTCACGTACGGCGCGGCGGTCGAGCTGGGCGCCGCCGCGGCTTGCTTCGGTTGCTGGCCGGGATCCCGGGGGCCCGCGCCACTCTTGACGTTCGGCGCGACCGCCGAGGTGGCCCCGCGTCCTGAGGCGTGCGCCGTGTGCGAGGTCGTCGACGCGGATCCATTCAGAGACGACCCGCCATTCCCATTCGTACCGTTGCCGTTGCCGGCACCTCCGCCAGCCCCTCGGACGGGCACGCCTCCCGGCGGGTCGGTGGGAGACGGGGTCGGCGTCGGGGTCGGTGAAGAAGCCGCGGTGCACGAGCCGAGGCTGAGGGTCGGCGTGCCGTCACCTTCGTAGGTCGCCACCGCCACGTCGCCCACCACGATGGGGGCGTCCGTGTCGGCAGACCACTGGTTGCCGTTGTCCTGTTGCATCGCGTAGGTCGTCCCGCCGACCAGGATGGAAGCGCTGGACACCTGCGTCGCATCCGACAGGAGCCAGTGCTCCGCACCCGCGCACGGAACCGCGTCCGAACCCAACCCGGACCCGGCGACCCACGTGAGCGGAGTCGCCGCAGAGGCCGTCGTCGGAAGCACGACGACGAGCAGTGCAGCCACGCCGATCACGAAACGCTTCATGCCCTCCCCTTGTCCTCGACCCCGCTATCTACCCGGTCACGGGCAGCAGAAACGGGACGAACCGAGGCTACACGGCATGAACGAACGCAGCCGGGCCCTCTTCAGGGCGCGACCTCTTCCGGCTCCTGGATGGCTTGCGATAGAGCGACGGAGGCGCCGTCAAGAAGGTTGCGAGTCGTGTCGTGATGGTCGAGGATTCGTGTCATGAGCGGGATGACGGAGCGCATCGTCGTCGTGGTTCTCGCGGGCCTCCTGATCGCCGGGTTCATCTGGTTCCGGAATCACGAGCCGGCACCGTTCGGGCCCTGCGTCCAGCTGGCGGGCACCAACAGCGAGATCCCGGTCTACTACCTCCAGGGCGACCCATCGTTCACGACGTACTCGTCGCCGGACTGTTCTTCCGAGAGCCGCATCACGATCTAGGGGTCGCCGCTACGACGGCGCGACGAGCCAATAGTGGTGACCGCATGCCTCGGGGGTCTGTTGGAAGACTCGCGCGTCGAAGCTCCCGCCAACCTGGCCGCCACCCAGCGTCACCTCCTCGCCCACGGTGCCGATGATCGTGCCGTTCTCATCGAGCACCTGCGTCCGTCCGTCCTGCGCGGTCCTGGCCGTGTAGCCATCTGGCCACAGCAGCACCGAGCCCTTTCCGCCGGGCGCGACCAGGCACCCCGAGCGCTCCACGAGTTGACCGGACAACTCGGCAGCCGGATACGCGTCCAGCCGCCGGACCGTGGGGAAGAAGAGACCGGTTGGTGCGGAGGGCTCTGCACCGGTGCACGCCACGAGGCACGCCGCAACGACGAGACACACGGCTGTGAGAGAGAGGAACCTCATCCCCATCCGACGATCGTGCAACGCCGCTGGTTCCTCGTCGGAAGCTCACGATCGAACCTCGTCGAACCGGAAGGCTCGGGCTCGATGCATCTGGGGTTTCGGCAGGTGGATCCCTACCGGCGGAAAGTGTCGGAGGGGGGATTTGAACCCCCACGCCCCGTAAGGGGCACTAGGCCCTCAACCTAGCGCGTCTACCAAGTTCCGCCACTCCGACGTCGCGCGGGGCATCCTACCAATGGCCCTGTGGCCGGCTGTTGGGCGAGGCCGGTCTAGTACCACTTCCAGGAGAGCCAGAAGACCGATATACCCCACACGATCGCGGTCACGACCGTGATGCGGTCCAGCGTCCGCTCGAGCGACGTGCCGCCGGAGAGGTTGTTGCCCCCGCCGAACATGTCGGACAGGCCGCTTCCCTTTCCCGAGTGCATGAGGATGGTCACGATCAGGAATATCGACGACAGCACCAGCAGTACGACGGCGACGGCATTGATCATCCGGAACTCCCAGGGTCCGTTTCGGTGAGCGCGTCGATGATACGGGCCTCCAGCGGGAAGTGACAGGCGGCGATG
This sequence comes from uncultured Actinomycetes bacterium, assembly GCA_963799625.1. Classification (GTDB taxonomy): domain Bacteria; phylum Actinomycetota; class UBA4738; order UBA4738; family HRBIN12; genus AC-51. Next base: position 386,803 of record CAWCXU010000003.1, read on the forward strand.
TGCCCCGGACCGTGCTCGCGAAGCTCGGGTTCCTCGACGCTGCAGAGATCCTGAGCCTTGTAGCAGCGGGGGTGGAACCGACACCCGGTGGGCGGGTTGATCGGCGACGGGACGTCGCCCTCGAGGATGATCCGGCGCTTGGTCTTCGCGAGGTTGGGGTCGGCGATCGGCACCGCGGACAGCAGCGCCCCGGTATACGGGTGCTTCGGCTCGGTGTAGAGCTCGGCGCCGTCGGCGGCCTCGGCGATCTTCCCCAGGTACATCACCGCGACCCGGTCGGAGATGTGCTTCACGACCGACAGGTCGTGCGCGATGAACAGGTATGTCAGATTGAACTCGTCCTGCAGGTCGCTCAGCAGGTTGAGGATCTGGGCTTGGATCGACACGTCGAGCGCCGAGACCGGCTCGTCGCACACGATCATCTTCGGCCGGAGGGCTAGGGCCCGGGCGACGCCGATCCGCTGTCGCTGTCCACCCGAGAACTCGTGCGGGTACCGGTTGTAGTGCTCCGGGTTGAGCCCGACGAGCTCCATCAGGTTCTGCACCTCGGCCTTGATCTGGTTCTTGGGAACCGTCTTGTGCAGGCGGAGCGGCGCGCCCACGATCGTCCCCACCGTCTTGCGAGGGTTCAGCGAGGCGTACGGGTCCTGGAAGATCATCTGCATGTCGCGGCGGATCGCCCTGAGGTTCTCCCCCTTCATCCGGGTGATGTCCTTGCCGTCGAAGATGATCGTGCCGTCAGTCGCGTCGTGCAGACGCATCGCGACCCGCGCGAGCGTGCTCTTGCCGCACCCGGTCTCGCCCACGAGGCCGAGCGTCTCGCCCGGGTAGATGTCGAGATCCACGCCGTCCACCGCGTGCACGGCGCCCACCTTCTTCTGGAAGATGATCCCCCGGGTGATCGGGAAGTGCTTCACGATCCCGCTCAGGCGCAGCAGCGGCTCGCCGGAGCGCGGCCGCTCCCGCATCGGCGTCGCTTCGACCGCGCTCATGAGGTGGCCAGGATCTCCTGCGCCACGATGCGCTCTCGGTCCTCGAGGCTCAGGTGGCAGCGCGCCGCATGATGTCCGTCGAGCGGCAGCAGGTCCGGCTCCACGATCCGGCATTCATCGAACACGTAGGGGCATCGCGGTGAGAACGAGCACCCGTCGGGCAGGAAGATCAGCGACGGTGGCGCGCCCGAGATCGGCGTCAGGCGGTCGGTGTCGTGGCCGAGGCGCGGAAGCGACCGCAGCAGGCCCCACGTGTACGGCATCATCGGGCGGTAGTAGATGTCGTCGGCCGTGCCCTCCTCGACGATCTTGCCGGCGTACATCACCTGGATGTGGTGGCAGTGCTCGGCCACGACCCCGAGGTCGTGCGTGATCAGGGCCACGGCGGTGTTGAACTCGGACTGCAGCCGGTCGATCAGGTCGAGGATCTGCGCCTGGACCGTCACGTCGAGCGCGGTGGTCGGCTCGTCGGCGATCAGCAGGTCGGGGTTGAGCGACAGCGCCATCGCGATCATCGCGCGCTGCCGCATCCCGCCGGAGAACTCGTGCGGGTACTGCCTCGCCCGCTCCTCGGGCTGGGGGATGTTCACACGCTTCAGCATCTCGACGGAGCGGTCGAACGCCTCCTTCTTGGAGATGTCCTCGTGGGCGAGGATCATCTCGGAGATCTGCTCGCCGACCTTGTAGAACGGGTGCAGCGACGTCATCGGGTCCTGGAAGATCATCGCGATCTTGGCGCCGCGGATCTCCCGGAGCTCGTCGTTCGACATCTGCACGAGGTCCTGGCCCTGGAACAACACCTGCCCCTCGACCATCGCGGACTTCTTGTTGATCAAGCCCATGACGGTGAGGAAGGAGACGCTCTTGCCCGAGCCGGACTCCCCCACCACACCGAGCGTCTCGCCCGCCTGCAGCGAGAAGTTGAGCCCGTCGACGGCCTTCACGACGCCGTCTTCGGTCGGGAAGTGCACCTTGAGGTCCTTGACCTCCAACAGCGGCTCAGGCACGGAGGACCTTTCTCAATCGAACCGGACCCGCGGGTCGAGGAACGCGTAGAGGATGTCGACGACGAGGTTCGCCACGACCACGAACACGGCGGCGACCAGCGTGATCACGGCGATCGTGTTCAGGTCCTGCCCACCGACCGCCTGCACGGTGAGCTGCCCGATCCCCGGCAGGTTGAAGATCGACTCGGTGATGATCGCCCCGCCCAACAGGGCGGCGAGGTCGAGTCCGAACACGGTGACGATCGGCGTGAGACCGGCCCGAAGGCCGTGCTTCAGCACGACGCGCTTCTCGGTGAGGCCCTTGGCGCGCGCGGTCCGGATGTAGTCCTCCGACATCGTCTCCATGAGGTTGGATCGCGAGAGCCGCGCGTAGAAGGCGGCGTACAGCACCGCGAGCACCACCCACGGCAAGATCCAGTGGCTGAACCACGTCCCGAACCCGTACCGCCCGAGCGCGTAGTAGCCGGTCCCGGGCAACCATCCGAGCTTGAACCAGAAGATGTACAGGGCGAGCGGCCCGAGGAAGAACACCGGCATCGAGATCGCGAGGACCGCGATGCCCATCGCGCTGCGGTCCGCGACGGTGTGCGGGCGGAGCGCCGACAAGATCCCGACCGAGATGCCCACGAGGAGCCACACGATCGCCGCGCCGATCGCGAGCTGTGCGGTCACCGCGATCCGGCTGAAGATGATGCCCTTGAGCGGCACCTTGGAGATGAACGACAAGCCGAGGCCCGGCCAGCCGTACTGATCGCCCAGCGCCGCGTGCTTCAGGAACAACAGGTACTGGATGTACCACGGGTGGTCGAGGCCGAACTGCGCCCGGATCTGGGCGAGCAACAGCGGGGTCTGGTTCTTCCCCGCGAGGCGCACCGCGGGGTCTCCCGACGGGAGCAGGAAGAAGATCATGTACGTCAGGAACACCACGATCAGCAGGACGAGGATCGCCCACAGGACCCGCCTGATGATGTACCTGAGCATCCCGGTGCCTCATGTACGGGCTCCAGGGGGGAGCCGCGCGGGCTCCCCCCTGGTCCGTACCCTCGGTGGCCGTTAGGCCACGTTCTCGCGGCGCCGCGCCGTTGTTCACAGCGATGTGCGCCCAGGCCGGGTCACCGGCGTTCTGGTCGTACACGTACTGCGTGACGGTCGGACTGGTGATGATGAGGTTCTTGCCCCAGGACCATGGGACCCAGGTCATGCCCTGCTCCATGATCACCTTGTCCATGTCGGCGTAGCACTGCTGCTGCGCGTCACCCTCTTCCTGCACGCACTTGGCCATATCAGCATCGATCGATGGCAGCTTGTGGTCCGGGTAGAACGTGATCGCCTTGTTGTACGCGTCCGTGACGCCGCACTCCTTGGCCTGGTCCGCGGTCATGCCGAGCAGACCTTGGTCGTAGGAGCCGGTGCAGCTGATCGTCGTGCCGTTGAACACGAAGAAGTCGAACCCGTAGGGCGAGCCGAAGTCCTTGGCCCATCCCTGTCCGAACGACATCGGGATCAACTTGTCCACGGTGACCGTCTGCGAGTTCACGACGTCGGGCTTGACCTCGCTCAGCTGCGCCGTCAGGCCGATCTTCGCCAGGTCCTGCACGAGGATCGGGTTCATGTTCGTCCACGGCGACGTGTTGTTGGCGAGCAGCAGGAACTTGCATTCCGGTGCGTCGCACATCCCGTCCTGGTTCGTGTCGTAGACGGACTGCTTCATCGAATCCTGCGCCGCGGTGAGGTCGCCCGCGAACCCGTTCTGGTTGTACGGGTTGTAGTTCGCGGTCGCCGGCAACACGGACGGTGGATCGATCGTGGTTGCCGGATCGGCGTGGAGGGACCCTCCGTATCCCTTGACGAGCGCGTCCTTGTCGACGATGTACTGCACCGCCTTGCGCACGGCCGGGTCGTCGAACGGCGGCGCCAGCAGGTTCATCGTGATGTACCAGGTACGGTCGCCCGGATCCGAGTGGATGTACTGCGACAGGTTCGGATCGGTGACGTACTGCTGCTCCACCGTGGCCGGCGGGGTGTCGGCGAACGATCCGTCGAGCTCACCCGCCTGGATCTTCTGGAAGATGTCGTCCACGTTGGAGTTGATCTCGACCTGCAACCCGTCCAGGTAGTTCGAGAACATCGCCGGGTCTTCGGTCGCGGGATCGAAGTTCGGGTTGCGCACGATCGTCATGCCCTTGTCGGGGTTGATGCCCGCGACGGGCTTGAGGGTCTTGCAGCCGCCCGAGATATCGAGCTTGTCGGCGCCGAAGTACATGTAGGCGCCGCTGGACACCAGGTCGGACCCGTAGCCGCCGGCCGAGTCGAAACAACCTGCAACTTCCTTCGGCTGCGGGTAGGTCGCCGGCATCGCCAGCCGGTACAAGAAGTCACCGGTCGGGCTCTCCAGGTGGAACGTGATGTGCGTGTCGTCGGGCACGTCGATCCCCGAGACCGGCTTGGTCGTCGTCTGATCGCACGTCATGCCCTTGATCACGCCGCAGTAGTAGTTGCCGTAGTACGCGGCGAGGTTCGCGTTGTTGATGCGCTCGAACGCGTACTCGATGTCGCCCGTGGTGACCGTGCGGTCCAGCGGTGGACCCCACTTGACGTCGTCGCGGATCGTGAACGAGTACGTCAGGCCGTCGCTCGAGACCTTCGAGTCGGTGACCAGGTCGGGCTGCGGCGTGTTGCCCTCGTCGCCCGGTACGTGGTTGTAGTTGTAGAGCCCGCGGATCAGCATGTTCTGGAAGATGGCCCAGGCGTAGCCGTAGTACTCACCCGTCGGGTCGAAGTTCGACGTGTTGCTGAGCGTCTGCGTGGCGGTCCGGTAGGTGCCGCCCGGCGCGGGCGACCCCGTCGGCCCTCCACTGGCGCCGGTACTGTTGCTCGAACAGGCCGCCGCGACCATCGCCAAACAGGCGACCATCGCGATCCCGGTTCCCAATCTCTTCCGCATCGTCCCTCCTCCTCGGGTTGAAACGTCCCATCGATGTCTACGTGGACTGACGTGGGTCAGGTTTCCTCCTCCTGCACCGGCGGCTCGCGTGCCGGCTCCGTCATCGGTTCGACCTGGGATCCAGGGCGTCACGGAGCGCGTCGCCCACGAGGTTGAACGCGAGGGTGGTCAGCACGAGCATCACCCCCGGGAAGAACAGCATCCACCAGGCGTAGCGGTAGAGCTGCCCGTCGGTCGCGTCGGCGATCATCCTGCCCCACGACGGTGTCTCGGACGGGATCCCCACGCCCAGGTAGGACAGCGACGCCTCGAAGATGATGTTCACGGGGATCAGCAGGGTCGTGTACACGATCAGCGGGGCGACGAGGTTGGGCAAGATCTCCCGGAACATGATGTGGAGGCGGCCGAACCCGGTCGCCCGGGCGGCCTCGACGAACTCGCGTTCTCGCAGCGACAGCGTCTGCCCGCGGACGATCCTTGCGATGTAGGTCCAGCCGAACAGCGCGATGATGAGGGTGACGAGCCACACGCCCGGCTTCAGCAAGCCGCCGAGGCAGCCGTTGATGCTCACGCTGCAGCTCGCCGAGATGCCGATCGCCAGCAGGAACACCGGCAGGGACAGGAAGATGTCGGTCAGGCGTGACGTGAACGTGTCGGTCTTGCCGCCGAAGTAGCCTCCGAGCAAGCCGAGCCCCAGGCCGATGACGACCGAGATCGCCGTCGCGAGCAGCGCGACCTGGATCGAGGTGCGCGCGCCGTAGAGCGTACGCACGAACACGTCGCGACCCAGCGCATCGACCCCGCCCCAGAACTGCGAGCTCGGGCCGATCACCGGGATGTTGAACTCGTTCGACAGCTCGGGCCGGATGTCGTTGGGGCCGTTATGCGAGACGAACCGGACGAACAGAGGCGCGAGCACCGCCGAGACGATCAGGATGATGACCCACGCGAGCGCGACGAGGGCGACCCAGTCCTTGCGGAACCGCCCCCAGAAGAGTTGCCAAGGTGTGCGCCCCTGGACGCGTTTCTGCTCGTCCCCGATGAGCGGCGCCAGAGATTCGTCGACGACTGGCTCGCTCTGCTGAACCTGGCTCACGAAGTCAGTCTCTCCCCCTCATGAACGCGGCGAGTGTAGGGCAAGCGTTTCCACCGGACAAATCGGTGTACGGAAGTTTCCTCCGTTGTGGATTCCGTCACCGGGCTACCCGAGCGACGGTGGGCAAAACGTCGATGCCCCGCAGCTCACCTAGGGACCCGTCCGCACACGCGTGCTCTCCGTAGGAGGTGGTCGCGTCGGGGGTGAGCCCCCCGCCGGCCAGCACCAGGGGCACCGGATCTGCCGTGTGCGCCCTGCGGACGCAGGATGTGGCGTGGTCGGCCAGGACCCCGACGATCGTGCGCCGCTGGTCCAGCCGTGGGAGCAGCTCCCCGAAGAAGGCCCGGTCGATCGCGGCGATCACGTCGCGCTTGTCCTCCGCCCGCCCGTCGTGGGCCGGGACGTCTGGGCCCTTGATATGGACGTAGAGGGCCTGGTAGCTGTCGATCGCGTCGGCCGCCAGCCCGGCCCACGTGGCGTAGGCCTCCTCGGCGGCGGGGCCGAACCCGATCGGATCCAGGCGGGGCGCGTCGACGCCCTCCATCCCGAGGGCGATCGAGATCCCCCGCTCGACGGGCATCTCGACGAAACAGCCCCAGGCCCACCCGAACCGATCACGGATCGGCTGGAGCGTGGGGAGACGGTCGCCGCCGTCTCGTGTGAGGATCAGGTCGGCCGGGAGCTTCCCCTCGGCGCGGCGCGCGGCGTTCACGGGACTCTCGGTGAGCACTGCGGCCGCGCCCTCGACGAACGCGTTCGTGAGGTCGGCGGCGCGGCGCGCGGTGTCGGACCCGTCGAGCGGTTCGGCGCGCACGACCACCGGGTCGAACGTCTCGAGCGCGACCCCGAGGTGCCCTTGGCGGCGATAGGCGGGATCGGTGTTGCTGACGTCGGCCGACAAGGAACCGTCGTCGGCCCGGATCACGAGCGCCCCTCGGTGCTCGATCGTGGCACGGAGTTCGAAGGTAGCGCCCGGGAGCCGGAGGTGCTGGTTCACCTCGTCGGCCAGGGCGTGGGCCTCGTCCGAGGTGAGGTTGCGCCCGACCCGGCGGTCGGCGATCTCCGGCCAGGCCCCGCTGGCGAAGTTGATCCGGTACGCGAGGTCGCCGTCGCGGACGTCCATCCCGATCCCCAGCGCCTCCAGGACGCCGCGACCGGGGTGCTCCTCGCTGGGGTCGTACCCGAGGATGGCGAAGACGCCGATGTCGGACTCGGGTGCGATGCCGGGCCCGACGGTGATCACGGTCCCGGTGCGGCCCCGTGCGGCGAGACCGTCGAGGTTCGGCGTCGCCGCGGCCTCGAGCGGCGTGCGGCCGTCCAGGACGGGGTTCGGGTCATCGGCCAGGCCGTCCAGGCACACGTAGAGGAGGGAGTCGCTCACCGAGGTCACACCCTGACGATCAACGCGAAGTCCTCGGGATCGAGGCTCGCCCCGCCGACGAGCGCGCCGTCGATCTCGGGGTGCGCTAGGAAGCCGCGGATGTTCCCCGGCTTGACGCTGCCGCCGTACTGCACACGCACGGCCCTCGCGACGCCGTCGTCGAACCGGTCGGCGAGCGTCTGTCGGATCACCTCGACCACCCGGCCGGCGTCACCGGGTTCGGCGGTCCGGCCGGTGCCGATCGCCCAGATCGGCTCGTAGGCGATCACGGCGGTCGCGGCATGCTCCGCCTCGACGCCGTCGAAGGCGCGGCGCACCTGCTGCGTCACCTTCGACTCGGTCCCGTCGGCCTCCCGTTCCTCCAGCGTCTCGCCGACGCAGACGATCGGGGTCATCCCGTGGGCGAACACGGCCCGCACCTTCTTGTTGACGAACAGGTCGTCCTCACCGAACAGCTGACGCCGTTCGGAGTGCCCGACGATCACGAGCTCGACCTTGAGCGCGGCGAGCATCAGCGGCGAGATCGCGCCGGTGACGGCGCCCTGGTCCTCCGGGTACACGTCCTGCGCGCCGAGCGCGAACGGCAGCTTGTCCGAGTCGATCAGCGTCTGGACCGACCGGAGCGCGGTGAACGGCGGCACGATCACGACCTCCGCGCGGTCGGTGTCGTCCTTGTCCAAGAGGTAGCCGAGCTTCTGCACGGCCTGGATCGCCTCCAGGTGCGTCTTATGCATCTTCCAGTTCGCGGCGATGATCCGCTTCCGATCGGTCATGCGTTGTCCTCCAAGATCGCGAGCCCGGGCAAACGGCGCCCCTCCAGGTACTCCAGCGAGGCTCCCCCGCCGGTCGACAGATGGTCGAACGCGTCGGCGAGCCCCTCGCGTCTGATCGCCGCGAGGGAGTCGCCGCCGCCGACGACGGTGAACCCGTCGCTCTCGGCGCACGCACGGGCGACCGCCCGGGTGCCGGCGGCGAACGGCTCGAGCTCGAAGACCCCCATCGGGCCGTTCCACAGGATCGAGCCGGCGCCGGCGAGCGCCTCGGTGAACGCCGCGACCGTCGCCGGGCCGATGTCGAGGCCCATCAACCCCTCGGGCACACCGTCGGCCGCCACGATCTCGGTGGGCGCGTCCGCGTCGATCGCGGGGGCCGCGACCACGTCGACCGGGAGGTGCACCGGGACGCCGCGCGACCGCGCGGCGGCCAGCGCATCGCGGACCTCGTCGAGCTTGTCCTCTTCGACCAGCGAGGCGCCGACCTTGCCGCCCTCCGCGGCGATGAGCGTGAACGCCATCGCGCCCCCGATCACGAGCGCGTCGACGCGCTCGGCCAGCGAAGCGATCACCCCGAGCTTGTCACTCACCTTGGCTCCGCCGAGGATCGCCACGAACGGCTGCGCGGGGTCGTGCAGCAGCGTGCCGAGCACCTCGACCTCACGCGCGACCAGACGACCGGCGACGGCCGAGCGGCCGGAGGCGAGCATCAGCTCCGGGAGGGCCACGACGGAGGCGTGCGCACGGTGGACCGCCCCGAAGGCGTCGTCGACGTAGGCGTCGGCGTGCTCGGCGAGGAGGCCGGCGAACGCGATGTCGTTCGCCTCCTCCCCCGGGTCGAACCTGAGGTTCTCCAGGAGGATCACGTCGTCGTCGGGAAGCGACCGGGGGGTCACCTCGTCGAGCGCGGTCACCGGCCGTTCGAGGTGCGCCGCGAGCGCTCGGCCGACCGGGGCGAGCCGGAGACCGTCGACCACCTGCCCCTTGGGTCTGCCGAGGTGGGACGCGATCACGAGGCGCGCGCCCCGGTCGAGGAGCTCACGCGCCGTCGGGACCGTCGCGGCGATCCGCGCGTCGTCGGTGATGGCGCCGTCGCGCAGCGGGACGTTCAGGTCCGCGCGGAGGAACACACGCGCTCCGGCGACCTCGCCGAGCGCGTCGAGGGTTCGGATCGTCACGGGCTAGAGCGAACTCGCGACCAGCTCGACGAGGTCCACGAGCCGGCTCGAGTAGCCCCATTCGTTGTCGTACCAGCCGACGATCTTCACCGTGTCCTCGAACACCATCGTCAACAGCGAGTCGAAGGTGCACGACGCAGGAGTGCCGACGATGTCGGAGGAGACGATCGGGTCCTCGGTATAGACGAGCTTGCCGGCGAGGCTGCCCTCGGTGGCCGCCGCACGGAAGGCCTCGTTCACCTGCTCCACGGTGACGTCGCTGCGCACCGTCGCCACGAGGTCGGTCACCGAGCCGTCGGGCACCGGGACGCGCATCGAGATCCCGTCGAGCTTGCCCTTCAGGTGGGGCAGCACCAGAGCCGCCGCCTTCGCGGCGCCGGTCGAGGTCGGGATGATGTTGATCGCCGCGGCGCGCGCCCGCCGCAGGTCCTTGTGCGGCAGGTCGAGGATCTGCTGGTCGTTCGTGTACGCGTGGATGGTGGTCATGAAGCCGTGCTCGACCCCGAAGGCGTCGTCCAGCACCTTGACCATCGGCGCCACGCAGTTGGTCGTGCAGCTCGCGTTCGAGATCACATGGTGGGTCGCGGGGTCGTAGAGGTCGTCGTTCACGCCGAGGACCACCGTCAGGTCCTCTCCCTTGGCCGGGGCGCTGATCACGACCTTCTGGGCGCCCGCCTCGAGGTGCTTCGCCGCCTTCTCGCGGTCGGTGAACAGGCCCGTCGACTCGATGACGATCTCGGCGCCGAGCTCCTTCCAGGGCAGGTTCGCGGGATCGCGCTCGGCGAGCACCCGCAGCTCGTCGCCGTCAACCGTGATGCCGTTCGCCGACGTGCCGACCTGCCCGTCGTAGGTGCCCATCACCGAGTCGTACTTCAACAGGTGGGCGAGGGTCGCGGCGTCGGTGATGTCGTTCACCGCGACGAAGTCGAGGTCGGCCCCGCCCTGCTTCGCGGCGCGGAAGAAGTTGCGGCCGATCCGGCCGAAGCCGTTGACGCCGATCTTCACGGTCATGGGTCGTGAACCTCCTGGTTGTCGGCCTGATACGCGGGCGCTCCGGGGTCGTGGACCCCATGCTATCGGGCGTCCTGCCGGCGCCGCCCTTGCGGGCTTACCCGCGTCCGACGTCGCGATGCACGACGGAGGTCTGGAGCCCCCGCGCGCCGATCCAAGCCGCCAGCTCCTCGGCGACGACGACCGAGCGATGGTGCCCGCCCGTGCAGCCGATCGCGATCGTCAGGTAGCTCTTGCCCTCGGCGACGTAACCCGGCAGCGTGACTTCGAGCAGCGCCTCGAGCCGCTCGAGGAACGGCGCGTAGAGGTCGCTGCTCCGCACGTAGTCCCGGACCGCCGGGTCGGTGCCCGGATGCGGACGGAGCTCCGGCACCCAATGCGGGTTGGGCAGGAACCGGACGTCGATCACCAGATCGGCGTCGCGCGGGCTCCCGTACTTGAAGCCGAACGACACGATCGAGACCTGGAGCCCGGCCTCGGGCGGCCCGCCGGCGAACGCGTCGCGCACCCGGTCGCGGAGCTCGTGAGGGGTGAGCCCCGACGTGTCGATCACGAGGTCGGCGTCGCCGCGCAGCTGCGCGAGGATCTGGCGCTCTTTGCGGATCCCCTCGACGACCCGGTCCGCCGGGGCGAGCGGGTGCCGGCGGCGGGTCGCCTCGTACCGTCGCACCAGATCTTCGTCGGAGGCCTCGAGGAACACGATCCGGGCCTCGCGCTGGAGCGCGCGGAGGTCCTCCAGCGCCTTCGAGAGCTCGCTGAAGAAGACGCCGCCCCGCGCGTCGACGACGATCGCGACGCGGGTGGGCGAGCCCGGGCGCATCGTCAGCTCGGCCATCTTCGGCAGCAACGCCGGTGGCAGGTTGTCGACGACGAAGAAGCCGAGGTCCTCGAGCGATCGTGCGACCTCCGAACGACCGGCGCCCGACAGGCCGGTGATCAGGGTGAAGCCGTTGCTCGCGGTCGTGTCGTCATTCATGCGCTCGCCCGCCCGTCGACGGGTGCGTGCAGGTGGTCGTGCACGGTCGCCGCCATCTGCGGCCCCACCCCCGGCGTGGCGGCGATCTCCTCGACCGACGCGGCGCGCAGCTTCGTGAGGGATCCGAACCGCTTGAGCAGAGCCTTCTTCCGCGCGGGGCCGACGCCCGGGATGTCGTCCAGCGGCGAGCGGAGCGCGCGCTTCTCGCGGAGCGAACGGTGGTAGGCGACGGCGGTACGGTGCGCCTCGTCGCGGATGTGCTGGAGCACGAACAACGCCTCCGAGCCGCGCCGGATCACGAGGGGGTCGGGACGGTCGGGGAAGTAGACCTCTTCCAGACGCTTCGCGAGCCCGATGTGCGGGATCGACAGCCCGAGCTCGGCGAGCACCGCGCTGGCCTGCGTCAGCTGGCCCCGGCCGCCGTCCACGACGACGAGCGCCGGCGGGTAGGAGAACCGTCGCCTGCGCTCCTCCGGCGGGCGAGCCTGCTCCTCGAGCAAGCGCGTGAACCGGCGGTGGAGCATCTCGTACATCGAGGCGAAGTCGTCCTGCCCCTGCACGCCCGTGATCTTGAACTTCCGGTAGTCCTGACGCTTGGGCAGCCCGTCCTCGAACACCACCATCGAGCCGACCTTGTCGGTCGCGCCGAGGTTGGAGATGTCGTAGCACTCGATCCGCAGGGGCGCCTGGTCCAGGCCGAGCTGCTCCCCGAGCTCGGCGAGCGCGCGCGATCGCGCGCCGAAGTCGGAGGCGCGCCGGAGCTTGTGGCGCTGGAAGGCGTCGGCGGCGTTGCGCTCGACGACCTCCATCAGGCGCCGCTTGGCCCCGCGGGACGGGACCGCGATCCGGACCGGCTTGCCCCGGCGGGCGGTCAGCCATGCCTCGAGGAGCTCCGCGCCCGCGGGCAACGCCTGCACGAGCACCCGCGGCGGCACCTCCTGGCGCTCCATGTACAGCTGCTCGAGGAACGAGGCGATCAGACCGGGCCGATCGAGGTCCTCGACCCGGTCGACGACCCAGCCGCGCCGGCCGAGCACCCGGCCGCGACGGACGTAGAAGACCTGGACCGCGGCCTCGAGGTCGTCCTCGACGAGCGCCACCACGTCGAGATCCTCGGGCGGCGTGAGCACCATCTCCTGGGACTCGAGCGCTCGCCGTGCCGCGAAGAGCTGGTCGCGGAAGCGCGCCGCCTGCTCGAACTCCTGGCCCTCAGAAGAGGCGCGCATCTGTGTCTCCAGCCGGCGGAGCACGGGCCGCGCGTTCCCGGCGAGGAACTCGCCCATCGCCTCGACGTGGGCTCGGTACGACTCGTCGGTGACGCCCGTCGTTTCGGGCACGCAGGGGCCGGCGCAGCGTCCGATGTCGTAGTACAGGCACGGCCGCTTGGCGCGCGCGCGCTGGTCGAAGAACGCGTTCGAGCACGTCCGGACGGGGAACACCCTGGTCAGCGCGTCGAGGGTGTCGCGGATCGCCCAGGCGTGGCCGTACGGGCCGAAGTAGCGCACGCCCTTGCGCTTCGTGCCCCGGAGCACTTGCGCCCGTGGCCACTTCTCCCCCACGGTCAGGGCGAGGTACGGGTAGGACTTGTCGTCGCGGTAGCGGATGTTGAACCGGGGCTTGTGCTGCTGGATCAGGTTGTACTCGAGCATCAGCGCGTCGACCTCGGTCGAGGCCACGATCCACTCGACCGACCGCGCGCTCTCGACCATCGCCTCGGTTCGCGCGTGCAGCGGCTTCCCCCAATAGGAGGCGAGGCGCTTGCGGAGCGACGAGGCCTTGCCGGCGTAGATCACCCGGCCGTCCCCGTCGCGGAACAGGTAGGCGCCCGGAGCGTCGGGGATCGAGGAGGTTTGAGGGCGAGGGACGGTCACGCCCGCGATGCTAACGCGGGCCTCTGCGATAGCCGGGTCTTACTTGGCGCCGTCCACCACTGCAAGGGTGCCGAACATCGTGGTCGGGTGAACCACGCATTGGAAGTAGTAGTCGCCGGCCTTGAGGTCCAGGTCGAGGGTCTGCTTGATCGGCCCCGCCGCGACGTCCGTGCCCTTGATGAGCTTGCCGCCCGCCTTGTCGAGCACCTCGAAGTTGTGCGTGATCCCTGCCGCCTGGTTATCGAAGTTCACCGTGAATGCCCCGGGGGCCGCGACAAGGCACGACTCCGTGAAGGTGGTACCGACGGCGGCCTGATCGAGTTGCACCGTCTTGTCCTGGCCGCACGTGGCGCCACCGGTCGGGCCTTGCGACGTGGTCAGCGAAGGGCTCGGCCGCGCGACGACGATGTCGGTCACGTTGCCGAGGTAGCCGATCATCTGGTTCGCCGCGAGGGTGTCGTACCAGCCGAGCGCCACGGCCCCCTGATCGGTTGCGGCTAACGAGGGATCGATTCCGGTGCTCACCGTGGGGCCGAGGTCGACGGCCGAGAAGGAGTCGGCGCCAGAGACCATCTTGATCCCCCGGTCGTCCCACGCGACATAGCGTGTGCCGTCGCCCGCGATCGCCGCCGCGGTCGTCGATGCGTCGGAGCCTTTCACGGACTCATCCGGGTCGGGCGCATCACCCGCCTTGTCCGTCGTCCACGCGCCCTTCGCGAACGTGGCCGCGTCCACTGCCCCGTTACCGGTGTAGTACGCCGCGATCGCTGCGTCGCCGGACGCGGCAGCCGCGAACGAAAGCCCGTATCCGGACACACCCGCCGCCACCGTCGTCGGCATCCAGGTCGTGCCCTTCTGAGCAAGCGCGACGACCTGCTTCGCAGACACATCCGCATACAAGACTGTCGCGGCGCCTCCGACGATCCCGATCCCGGTGGGCTGCGGCGACGGGCACCCGTTGCAACTCGGGAACGAGGCCACGACCTGATCGGTCCACTTGCTGCCCTGCAGGTCGGCGACGTGCACCTCGTCGCCCTTACTCGTCTCGACCGTGAAGGCGATCCATGGGGTGCCGGAGGCGTCCAACGTGATATCAGGCCGTCCGATCGGGCCGGCCTCGGAGACCTTGCTGCCCAGGGTGTACACCGTGTCCACCGTCGCGGTGCTCCCGAGCGAGGACGTTCCGTAGCTCACCGTGTTCGACGATGTCCACGCGACGTAGGCGGCGCCCTGCGCGTCGACCGTCACCGCGGTGCCGTTCGCGTTCTTCGCGGTCAGGTCCAACTTGTCCGTGGCTACGGGGCCGAAGGGCACGGTCACGCCCGTCGGGTTGAGCCCGGCGGAGGCGCAGCCTGCATCTGCACCGCGCCCCGCTGCCACAGGCCGTCCGATGACGACGTGGAGAGCATCACGCCCGGCACGTTCGGCGACCCGAACGGCCGTGGGATCGAGATCGCGCCCTCCGGCACCTTCGCCGCGAACCCGAAGTACGAGACGAACGGCAACCCCTCGGCGGTCAACGCGACCGCGTTGCCCTGGCCCATGTCGTCCTGCGAATCGACGACGTAGGGGAAAAATGTGCCCGTTCCGTAGTTGACCGCGGGGGTCGTGATCGAACTGCATCCCGTCGCGATGAGCCCGACGGTCGCGAGGATGAGCAAGGCACGCCTGTGCATGTCGGCGGGGATACTAGCAAGCCCGCTCAGGCGCGCCCGGCGACGGCGGCGGCGTACGGGACGCCCTCGAGCACCTCCTGGAGGAACCGGCCGGTGTACGACATGGGGTGCGCCGCTACGTCTTCGGGCGTCCCGGCCACGACGACCGTTCCTCCCTGGTCACCGCCCTCTGGGCCGAGGTCGACGATCCAGTCGGCGGTCTTGATCACGTCGAGGTTGTGCTCGATCACGAGCACGGTGTTGCCCGTGTCGACCAGTCGTTGCAACACCTCGAGCAGCTTGCGGATGTCTTCGAAGTGCAGCCCGGTGGTCGGTTCGTCCAAGACATAGAAGGTATTGCCGGTCGCGCGCTTGTGGAGCTCCGAGGAGAGCTTGATCCGCTGGGCCTCGCCGCCCGACAACGTCGGGGCCGGCTGGCCGAGCTTCACGTAGCCGAGGCCGACGTCGGACAACGTCTGCAGGTGTCGTCGGATCGG
The DNA here is from genome assembly GCA_963799625.1 of uncultured Actinomycetes bacterium. Taxonomy (GTDB): domain Bacteria; phylum Actinomycetota; class UBA4738; order UBA4738; family HRBIN12; genus AC-51. The sequence continues at coordinate 402,184 of CAWCXU010000003.1, forward strand.
CGGGATGTTCTCGAAGAACAGGAGCGCTTCATCGACGCTCATCGCGAGGACGTCGGCGATCGTGCGGCCCTTGTACTTCACCTCGAGGGTCTCGCGGTTGTAGCGCTTGCCCTTGCAGACCTCACACGTCACGTACACGTCGGGCAGGAAGTGCATCTCGATCTTGATCTGGCCGTCGCCGGCGCAGTTCTCGCACCGCCCGCCGCGCACGTTGAACGAGAACCGCCCGGGCTGGAACCCGCGGAGGCGCGCCTCGGGCACCTGCGCGTACAGCTTGCGGATGTGGTCGAACATGCCCGTATAGGTCGCAGGGTTGGATCGCGGGGTCCGGCCGATCGGCGATTGATCGATGTCGATCACCTTGTCGACCTGATCCCATCCGGTCAGCCGCTTGTGCCGCCCGGGGAGCTGCCGCGATCCGCTCACCTTCTGGGCGAGCGCTCGCAGCAGGACGTCTTGGACGAGCGTCGACTTCCCGGACCCGCTGACCCCGGTGACGCACACGAACAGCCCGAGTGGGATCTCGACCGTTACGTCCTGAAGGTTGTGCTCACGCGCCCCTGAAAGCACCAGCTTGCGCTTCCCCGTCGGCCTGCGGATCAGGGGCAACGGGATCACGCGCCTGCCCGCGAGATAGGCGCCTGTGATCGACTCGTCGCACTCGATGAGCCCCTTCAGGTCGCCTGAGTAGACGACCTCGCCGCCGTGCTCCCCCGCCGCCGGACCGATGTCGACGATGTGATCGGCCTCGATCATCGTGGCCTCGTCGTGCTCGACGACGATCAGTGTGTTGCCGAGGTCGCGCAGGCGCATCAGGGTGTCGAGCAGCCGGCGGTTGTCGCGCTGGTGCAGGCCGATCGACGGCTCGTCCAGGATGTACAGGACGCCGACGAGGCCGCTGCCGATCTGGGTCGCGAGGCGGATCCGCTGGGCCTCACCGCCCGCGAGCGTGCCCGCGGGGCGGCCGAGGCTCAGGTAGTCGAGCCCGACGTCGACGAGGAACCCGAGGCGCGCGCGGATCTCCTTCAGGAGCCGCTCGGCGATCATCTCCTCGCGCTCGCTGAGCCCCATCTCATCGGTGAACGCCAGGGCGTCGCGGATCGCCAAGTCGGTCATCTGCGAGATGTTCTTGTCGCCGATCGTGACCGCGAGGGTCTCGGGTCGCAGCCGCGCGCCCTTGCACGCCCGGCACGGGATCTCGCGCATGAACTGCTCCATGCGGTCGCGCGCCGAATCGGAGTCGGTCTCATCGTGCCGGCGCTCGATGTTCGGGATCGCGCCCTCGTACGTCGTCCAGTAGGCGCGCTGGCGGCCGTACCGGTTCTTGTAGCGGACGTGGATGTCCTCGTCGGAGCCGTACAGCAGGACCTCGCGGATCGCCTTCGGGAGCTTCTTCCACGGGGTGTCGAGGCTGAAGCCGTGGGTGTCGGCCACGGCCTCGAGGACCCGGTACCAGTACTCCAGGGTCGCCGACGCCCACGGCGCGAGCGCGCCCTCGTTCACCGTCAGGTCGGGGTCGGGCACGACCAGCTCTGGATCGACCTCGAGGCGCGTGCCCAGGCCGTCGCACGTCTGGCACGCCCCGTAGGGAGAGTTGAACGAGAAGTTCCTCGGTGCGAGCTCGTCGAAGGAGAGGCCGCAGTAGGTACAGGCGAGCTTCTGCGAGAAGGTCTGGATCTCCTCGTGGCCCTCCGAGGTGACGACCGCGATCGCGGCGATCCCCTCGGCGAGGGTCAGCGCCTGCTCGATCGAGTCGGCGACGCGCCGACGGATGTCGGGCTTGGCGACCAGCCGGTCCACCACGACCTCGATCGTGTGCTTGTAGGTCTTGGCGAGCCGGATCGGCTCGGCGAGCTCGCGCACCTCGCCGTCGATCCGCGCTCGTGGATACCCCTTGCGGGCCAGCTCTTCCAGGAGTTTGCCGTACTCGCCCTTGCGGCCTTGGACGATCGGCGCGAGCACCTGGAACCGCGTGCCCTCCGGCAGCTCCATCACCTGGTCAACGATCTGCTCCGGGGTCTGGCGACCGATCGGGCGGCCGCAGTTGTAGCAGTGGGGGTGTCCGACCCGCGCGAACAGGACGCGCAGGTAGTCGTAGATCTCGGTGATCGTGCCCACCGTCGAGCGCGGGTTGCGCGACGTCGACTTCTGGTCGATCGAGATCGCCGGCGAGAGCCCCTCGATGAAGTCGACGTCGGGCTTCTCCATCTGGCCCAGGAACTGCCGGGCGTAGGACGACAGCGACTCCACGTAGCGGCGCTGGCCCTCCGCGTAGATCGTGTCGAACGCCAAGGAGGACTTGCCCGAACCGGACAAGCCCGTGAAGACGATCAGCGCGTCGCGGGGCAGCTCAAGGGTGAGATTCCTGAGGTTGTGCTCGCGCGCGCCGTGGATGACGAGGGAGTCGGTGCCCACCGCTCCCGAGTGTAACGACGACCACGGACATGCCCCGGGCCTTGGCCCGGATTGGGCTTACGCCACACCGGCTTCGCGCAGCTGGCGGAGCTCCTTCCGGAGCTCGTGGACCTCGTCGCGGAGCCTTGCCGCGTACTCGAACCGCAGGTCGCGGGCCGCTTGGTGCATCTCCTCCTCGAGGCCCTGGATCAGCCGCTCGAGCTCCTCGGTGGGGATGCCCTCCGGCGTCTCGAACACCCGCTGCTCGCGGGTCGAGATCGCGGCCTCCTCCCCCCGGAGCGAGAGCAGGATGTCGGTGACCTGCTTGCGGATCGTCTGCGGGTCGATCCCGTGCTCTTCGTTGTAGGCCAGCTGGATCTGCCGGCGGCGCTGGGTCTCGCCGATCGCGGCGCGCATCGAGTCGGTGACGCTGTCGGCGTACATCAGCACGGTGCCGTCGACGTTACGGGCGGCCCGCCCGATCGTCTGTACGAGGGAGGTTTCCGACCGCAAGAACCCCTCCTTGTCTGCGTCGAGGATCGCGACGAGCGACACCTCGGGCAGGTCGAGCCCTTCCCGGAGCAGGTTGATGCCGACCAGAACGTCGAACTCCCCCAGGCGCAGGTCGCGGACGATCTCGATCCGCTGGACGGTGTTGACCTCGGAGTGCATGTACCGGACTCGGATCCCCATCTCCACGAGGTAGTCGGTGAGGTCCTCGGCCATCTTCTTGGTGAGGGTGGTGACGAGGACGCGCTGGTCGGACTCCGCCCGGCCGCGGATCTCCTCCATCAGGTCGTCGATCTGGCCCTTGGTCGGGCGGATCTGCACTTCGGGATCGACCAGACCGGTCGGTCGCACGATCTGCTCGACGATCGACGTGGAGTGCTGGAGCTCGTAAGGCCCGGGTGTCGCCGACATGTAGACGACCTGGCCGACACGCCCGCGGAACTCCTCGAACCGCAACGGGCGATTGTCGATCGCACTCGGCAGGCGGAACCCGAAGTCGACGAGCGTGGTCTTGCGCGACACGTCGCCCTCGTACATCCCGCGGAGCTGCGGCACCGTGACGTGCGACTCGTCGAGCACGACGAGGTAATCGTCGGGGAAGTAGTCGAGCAGTGTGAACGGCGCGGTGCCCGCCTCGCGGCCGTCGATGTGGCGCGAGTAGTTCTCGATCCCGCTGCAGAAGCCCATCTCGCGGAGCATCTCGAGGTCGTAGGTGGTGCGCATCCGCAGGCGCTCGGCTTCGAGCAGCTTGCCTTGCGAGTCGAGGTACGCGAGCCGCTCGTGGAGCTCCTCCTCGATCGTGACGATCGCCTGCTTCATCCGGTCGTCGGACGCGACGTAGTGCGACGCCGGGAACGTCGTGTGGTCGACGATGTCGTCCTTCACGATCTCGCCGGTCAACGGGTCGAACATGCTGATCTTCTGCACCTCGTCGCCCCACCACTCGATCCGGTAGCCGGCTTGTTCGTAGGGCGGGAAGACCTCGAGCGTGTCCCCCGTCACGCGGAACGTGCCACGGGCGCGGCTGACCTGGTTGCGCTTGTACTGGATGTCGACCAGCCGCTGCATCGCGAACTCCATCGGCACCTCGGTGCCGCGATAGACGCGCAGGAGCTGCCCCTCGTACTCCTCGGGCGACCCCAGTCCGTAGATGGCCGACACGCTCGCGACGATGATCACGTCGTTGCGGCTGAGCAACGCGGCGGTGGCCGAGTGCCGCAGCCGCTCGATCTCCTCGTTCACCGAGCTGTCCTTCTCGATGTACGTGTCGGTCTGGGGGACGTACGCCTCGGGTTGGTAGTAGTCGTAATAGCTGACGAAGTACTCGACGGCGTTGTCGGGGAAGAAGCCCCGGAATTCGTTGGCGAGCTGCGCGGCCAGGGACTTGTTGGGCGCCATCACGATCGTCGGCCTTTGGACCCGCTCGATCACGTGCGCGATCGTGAAGGTCTTACCGGTCCCGGTGGCCCCCAGCAGCGTGATGTGCTCCTCCCCCGCCTGGACGGCGGCGGTCAGCTGGTCGATCGCGGCGGGCTGGTCCCCTTCGGGCGCGAACTCGGACTCGATACGGAACGGGGGCACGAGGCCCAGTCTAAGGCTGGCCTCCGACATGGGTTGCTGGTGTTGCGAACGAGTCTCAGCCCGTCGAGAAGGAATCCAGGAAACGCAGGACGAGCTGATCGTCTCGTTTCGGGTGCGTGAAGGGCAGGCCGCATCCCATCGAGTACTCCCAACCATCCGAGTACACGACTTGGAACGCACCAACCGGGTACTGACCGTCCTCGTAGTTGAGCTGCGTACGCCAACCGACGGCCGTACCGAGCTTCAGCTGTATCGGTCTGTCGTGAGGGTCCATCTCTGCGGCCCACGCCAACAGGCGACCCTTCGTGTACTGGAGAGGGCTCGACTCTGGCCCCGTCCGATAGAGATAGACGACACATGTAGCGCCGGTCCACTGATGCATGTCGATCGACCAGTTCCCGTTCTCGGCCGAGCGATCGTGCCCGGTCCCGGACCACTGACCGCGAACGAACCATCCGTTGCCGACACCGTCACCCACCCGTCCGGGAACCCATCAGCTGGTACGGCGGCAACTTCGGGCGGCGAGGACGCTGAGGTCGCTCCCGAGGTCGCCTCCGGCATGTCCTGACCTCTCACGCGATCCACGTTCGAGAGCACCGCCACCGACGCAACGGTCACGATCGCGACCCCGACCGCGCCGAAGGTCCATCCCTTCCTTCTCCGAGGCGGAGACGGCGGCGCGGGCAAGGTATCCGGGGGGCCAGGTGGCGACGGGAGCGTGTTCACGCGGGGAGCTTGCCCGAGGTCGAGCTTCGTCGCAACGACCGTTCGGCTACATCCTCCCGGCGGCGATGATCCGGTCGAGGAACCGGCGGGTCTCTTCTTGTTCCGGCTCCGAGAAGATCCGGTCCGGCGGCCCTTCCTCCAAGATCTGGCCCTCATACAGGAAGCAGACCCGCTTCGCCACGTCGCGGGCGAACCCCATCTCGTGCGTCGCGATGATCATCGTCATCCCCTGCGCGGCCAGTTCCCGGATCTGGTCGAGTACCTCGGCCACGAGCACAGGGTCGAGCGCACTCGTGACTTCGTCGAGTAGGAGGATGTCGGGCTGCATCGCGAGGGCACGGACGATCGCGACCCGCTGCTGCTGCCCGCCCGACAGCCGATCGGGATACTCCGTCGCCTTGTCGTCGAGCCCGAACCGCTCGAGCAGCGCCATCGCCTGCGCGTCGGCATCAGCGCGCTTCAGACCCGTCACCTCGCGCGGTGCGAGCGTGACGTTGCGGAGCACGTTCATATGCGGGAACAGGTTGAACGCCTGGAACACGATCCCCACTCGTCGACGGGTCGCGTCAACATCGACGCCCAGGGCCGTGATCTCCTCGCCCGCGATCGCGACCGTTCCTGCGTCGATCGGTTCGAGCAGGTTGATACACCGCAGAAGCGTCGACTTGCCCGACCCGCTGGCGCCGATCAAGCACACGACCTCGTGCGTATCGACAGCCAGATCGATCCCTTTCAGCACCTCGAGTTCCCCGAAGGACTTGTGCAGTCCTCGGATGTCTATCGCGTTCGTCATACGGCCGCGTCCGTTTGACGCTTGCGCTGGTCCCGTGCGATCAACCAATCCACGAACCGAGCCTGCGGGATGGTGATGGCGATAAAGATCACGGACAAGGCCACCAGGGGCGTGAAGTTGAAGTCGCCCTGCTGGATGATCGTCGCCTGGGACAGACTCTCAACTACGCCCAACACGTAGACGAGCGCGGAGTCCTTCTGCAGCCCGATGAAGTCGTTCAACAACGGCGGGATCACGCGCCGCACCGCTTGCGGCAATACGACGTGGCGCATCGACTGCCAGCGGCTCAACCCCAGCGAGCGAGCCGCTGCGACCTGGCTCGGGTGCACGGACTGGATGCCCGCGCGATACACCTCGGCTACGTACGCCGAGTACACGAGGGTCAGGGCCAAGACGGCCCACACGTAGTCTGAGTCGGGGATCCCTTGCAAGTTGAGCGCTGGCATCCCATACCCCAAGAGGATGATGACGAGGATCGTCGGGACGCCGCGGAACAGATCCGTATAGCCCGCTGCGAGGATCCGCAGCGGCGTGAAGACGGGTCCCGGGAGGCTCCGGAGCACCGCGATGAACAGCGCCAAGATCAAGACGAGCACTTCGGCGACGCAGAAGATGAAGATGTTGCGAACGAACTTGCGCAGGATCAGTGGGAACGACGCCTTGAACTCCGCGACGTTGAAGAACGACTCTTTGATCTCGGGCCAGCCGGGCGACCGGACGACGATCAGCGCAAGCAAACCGAAGAAGATGAACGTGCTCGCGACGGCGATCCATACGTTCCGGGCGCTCGTGTCGCCGCCCCCGAGCAGGCGCGATCGTCGGTTACCCGACCCGGGAGGCATCCGGGGGTCGCTCTCCCCGCCCGGCGGGAAGTAGACGTTCGGGCTCGGGCCCCCGCTGGGTGTCCCCATCGCCCCTCCCGGTTAGGAGAAGACCGGCACGCTCGCGTCGGTCTGCAGCCACTTATCTTCGAGCTGCTTGAGCGTGCCGTTGGACTTCAGCGCAGCGATCGCCTGGTTCACGCACGAGACGAGCGAGTTGCCCTTCTCGAACGCGAGACCGAACTGCTCCTGGCCACCGCTCAGCGGCGGGAACTGCCCGACGATCTGATCCGCGTACCCGTAGAACGCGTCCGGGAAGTCCACGACGACGCCATCGAGCTGCCCGTTGTGGAGATCCTTCAGCGCCGTGTCGAGATCGGGGTAGACCCCAGGCTCGACGTTGGGCTGGACCTCCTGCTGGATCACCTCGAGGCTTGTGGTCCCCACGGGCGCGCCGAGCTTCAGATCCTTCAGGCCGGCGAGCGTGGTCACACCGATCGCAGGCGAGCCGTTGTCGGCGATCAGCGCCTGGTTCACGTCGTAGTACCCGTCGCTGAAGTCGACCGCCTTGGCGCGCTGCGGCGTGATCGAGATCTGTTGCATCGCGAAGTCGAAGTCCTTCGGGCCCGGCGCGAACGACTTGCCGAACGGGATACCGAGCCATTGCACCTGATCCTGCGTGAACCCCAACTGCTGGGCGAGCGCGTACGCGAACGCCGACTCGTAGCCTTCGCCGGTGTGGGGATCGCCGGTGTACTTCCCTGACTTCCAGTCGGAGTCGGGGATGCTGTTGCCGCCGTACCACGGCTTGTAGGCCGGGTTCCCCGTTGCGATCGTGAGCTCGCCCGGCGTGTTGAGATTCATGGTGTCCGGCGTGCAGTCGCCGGCGGCCGCGCTCGTGGACGTCGACGTCTTGGGTGCGCAGGCGGTGGCGACGACCGCCAGCACCGCGAACACGAGCAGACCTTTGCGCATCCGTTGGACCTCCCTACCGCGTTGCCGATCGGGACGGCGCGAGCCTAGCACGCAGGTTGCGCTGCACGACGCTCAGCGGCTCGGTTCCCACTTGAAGGTCCGCGACGCGACGATGACGGCCCCCACGAGCCAGATCGCCATCACGAGGATGTCGGACCAGTGGAACGGCACCCCGAGGTAGGAGGCCCGCATCGCGTCGACGAGGTGCCTCACCGGGAACACCCGTCCGACGAAGTTCACCCACCCCGGTGGGTTGTCCGACGCGATGAAGATGCCGGACAGGAACAGGAGCGGCAGGATGATCGCGTTCACGATCGGCGGGCCGGCGTCCTCGTTCGGCACGATCCCACTCACTGCGAGCCCGATCGCCGCGAAGCACCCGGCACCCACGAGCAGCGTGAGGATGAAGAGCAGCGCGTCGGTCGTCCCCGGGATGTGTGCCTGGTAGGCGATCCGCCCGAACACGACCGTGATCGCGACCAGCAAGAAGCCGACGAACGTCGCGTGGAGCACCCGGGCCGTCAGGTACGACCGCGCCGGCAACGGTGTGCCGCGCAAACGCTTGAGGATCCCACCTTCTCGCGCGAACACGACCGAGATCGCGATGTTCGTGTAGCAGGCCGAGATCAATCCGAACGCAGCCATCGAGAAGACGTAGTACGTCGACGTCTTGATCATGGGGCCGCCCGGGTAGAGCGCAGACGTGCCGTTGCCGAGCAAGGACGTGAAGATCACGAGGAACAACAGGGGGAAGATGAACGTGAAGAACGCCGACGCGGGGTTCCGCCAGAACGCCTTGTTCGTGAAGCGGAACTGTCGGGCGACCTCGCGGATCACGACGTTCCCTGTTCGGCACCTGTGAGCTCGAGGTAGACGTCCTCGAGCGAGGGCTGCGCGACCTCGAACACCTCGAGTTCGACGCCGTGCTCGAGTGCCCAACCTGTGACCTCGTGCGCGATGCGGGTCGGCTCGTCGGTGCGCACCACGAGCGACCCGTTCCCGTCGGGGACCTGCCCCAGCTCGGGCGGCGCCGGCGCGCCGGGCGACGGTCGGAACCGGACCGTCGTCTGCATCTGGTCGCGGCCCGCGAGCGACGACGGTGGTCCCTCGGCCACGATCGCCCCCTTCGCGATCACCGCGACCCGGTCGGCGAGGTACTGCGCCTCGTCCATGAAATGGGTCGTGAGCCAGACCGTCTTACCGAGCGTCACGAGGTTCTTGACCATCTCCCAGGCATTGCGTCGCGCGCTCGGATCGAACCCGGTGGTCGGCTCGTCGAGGAAGAGCAGCTCCGGGTCGCCGGCCAGCGCGATCGCGACGTCGAGCCTGCGCTGCTGGCCGCCGCTCAGCCGACGGACACGCTCGTCGATCTTCTCGGTGAGGCCGACGACGTCGATGACCTCGTCGGTCGGACGCGGGTGGGGGTAGTAGCCGCCATACATCTCGACGGTTTCACGCACGGTGAGGAACGGGTCGACGCCGGTCGACTGCAGCACGATCCCGATGCGCTGTTTCAGCGCATGTTCGCCCTTCGCAGGGTCGCGCCCCAGGACCTCGACGCTTCCCGCCGTTCGCGGTCGATACCCCTCGAGGATCTCGGTGGTCGTGGTCTTGCCGGCCCCGTTGGGGCCGAGGAGCGCGAACACCTCGCCGCGGTCGACGTGAACATCGATGCCGGCGACCGCTTCCACCTCGCCGTAGGACTTGCGCAGGCCTTCGATCTCGATCACGCGCTCGGCCACGGATCGAGCCTACCCGACCCCGAAACCAGCCTCGGCGTCGACCTGGTTGCGCAGCGGCTCGCCCGCGACGAACCGGCGGAGGTTGTCGACGAATACCGCGACCACCGTCTCCTCCCACCCGCGCAGGTCGCCGGAAACGTGGGGCGAGACCACCACCTGGGGCATCGACCACAAGGGCGAATCGTCGGGCAGGGGCTCTTCCACGAAGACGTCGAGCGCCGCCCCGGCGATCGTGCCGTCGCGCACCGCGTCGATCAGCGCCCCCTCGTCGACGGTGCGGCCCCGGCCCACGTTGACGAAGAACGCGGTCGGTCGCATCGCGGCGAAGGCTTTCGCGTCGAAGATCGCGGTCGTCGCCGCGGTCAGCGGGAGCGCATCGAGCACATGGTCGGCGCGACCGAGCGCCTCGTGGAATCCATCGGGTCCGGCGACCGAGCCGAGGGCGTCGTCGGTCCGGGCGGCACGGCCGACGGCCTCGACGGTCATCCCGAGGGCCCGCGCACGGAGAGCAGCGGCGCGGCCGATCGGACCCGGGCCGACCACGACCAGGTTGCGACCGGCGACCGGGTCGCGACGGCGCCCGTCGGTCCAACGACCGGCCATCTGATCGACGATCGACGCCTGCAAGCCGGTCGTGAATGCGACCATCGCGCCGATCGCCCATTCGGCGATCGGGTCGTCGAACACACCCCGCGCGTTCGTGACGACGACCTCGCTCGACGCGAGTTCCGGGAACAGCAACCCGTCGACCCCGTCGCTGGCGGACTGCACCCACCGCAGCTTGGCGGCCGTCGGGAACGCGTCACGGAGCCACGCACGCGGCGCACCCCACGAGAAGACGGCGTCCGCCTCGGCGATCGCGCCGGCGACCTCCTCGGCCGTCCCCGCGTACCGCAGCTCCGCCAGGCTTGCGGCCGGATCGATCCCCGGTGGCCGCTCGTCCACGGTCGCGCCGAGGACGGCGACGATCGGCATCCGCGAAGCCGTCACAGCGGCTTCCGCCCGCTGAACCCGCCGTGCATGCCGTGGTAGTAGGCGACGTCGTCCTCACCCAGCCGCCAGCACAGGAACACCTGCTCTCCGTCGTGCTCGGCCGGGAAGTCGATCAAGCCGGTGTCGGGATCGCGCAGCAGGATGCCGCGCTCGGCGAGGTACTCAACTTCGGTCTTCAGCGTCTCCTGGTGCCGGAACCAGTCCGACCCCGCGACCCCGCCACCGTCGACGGCAACCGCATCGGTGATCCGTTCGCTCGATGCGATCAGGCCGAGCCGCGCGTCGCGGAGCCTCGGCAGCCGGTCTCGGAGCTCGGCAAGCTCGCCGTTGGCCTCCTCCACGGTGAAGACCCGATCCGTGGTCATGCGACCGCTCGCACCAGGCCGGGCAGCTCGCGAAGGTCCACGATCCGCATGCCGTCGGTGTCGGGGAACCGTTCGCGGCGATCGAGGAGCACCGCCGTCATCCCGAGCGCCGTCGCGGGCACGACGTCGAACTCGGGGTTGTCGCCGACGTACATCGCGTCGGCCGCGTCGAGCGCGAGCCGCTCCAGCGCGAGCTCGAAGATCCGAGGGTCCGGCTTCTCGACGCCCTCGCGCCCGCTGATCACGCGCACCGGGAACCGATCGCGGACGCCGAGCAGGCCGAGCAGGTCCTCGAGCCAGGCCTCGAAGTTGGACACGATCGCGAGCACCAGACCCGAGCCTTCCAGCTCGTCGAGGGCCGGCACCACATCGTCGAACAGCGAGTAGTTCGCAGGATCGGTGAACGTCACGTACAGGACATCGGCGAGTCGCCCGTCGTCGGCGATCCCGAGCTCCGTCAGCATCCGCTCGTACACGCTCTTCCAGAAGCGAGCCGAACGCTCGGGCGACGTGGTCCAGAGCTCGGCGTCGCGCGCGGCCTCCGAGAATCGATGGAAGACGGCTCGTGAGGCATCGACGACGTCCTGGGGCGATCTGGCGTGTCCGGCCCGCGCCACGACATCGCTGAACAACTCCGGGAACGACGGCGCAGGGTGGACCAGCGTCTCGCCGACGTCGAACAGGACGGCGCGCAGCGGCATCGCCTGGATGCTAGCGGGCGCCGACGGCTCGCGAGGCCAGACCGCGCCACAGCACGTCCACCTCGGTCTCGAGCTCCTCGATCGTCCCCTCGTTGTCCAAGAGCACGTCGGCGGCGCGGGCGCGGTCGTCAAGGGGCAGTTGCGCCTCCAGGCGAGCGCGCGCGTCCGCCTCATCCATCCCGCGCGCGACCGACCGCGCCACCTGTGTCTCGGGCAACGCGGACACGACCACGACGACATCGCAGTCGCGATGCGTGCCCATCTCGATCAGCAGCGGATTGACGAGCACGACGACGTCGTCGGTGTCGAGGTGCGACTGGATCCCGTCGGCGATCATGCGCCGGACCTCCGGGTGGATGATCGCCTCGAGATCGCCCAACGCCTCGCGGTCGGCGAAGACGACCGAGGCGAGCCGTGCGCGGTCGAGCTCGCCCTCGGGTCCCACGACCTCATCGCCGAACCGCTTGACCACGGCGGCCAACGCCTCGGTTCCGGCGCGGACCGCATCGCGAGCGAACGCGTCAGCGTCCAAGATCACGGCGCCGTGCGCGGCGAGCAGGCCGGCGACCGTCGACTTCCCGGAGCCGATCCCGCCGGTCAGACCGACCAGCAGCATGGATGGCGAGCGTCACGCGGTGGGGCGGCCGCCGAAGGCGGCCGCCCCTGACCACGTGTCACTCGTCGCGGCCCTCGCGCCGCTTCAGGTCCTGGAGGATCGCCTCGAGCGAGACCTCTTCCTCCGCCGCAGGCTCCTCTGCCTTCGCGGGCTCGGGCTCAGACGCGGCCTCGGGCTCCGCGGCCGCAACTTCCGGCTCGGGCTCCGCTACCGGCTCCGCTACCGGCTCGGGCGCCGCCACCACTTCGGGCGCCGCAGCCGCAACTTCGGGCTCCGGCACCGGCTCCGCGGCGGACTCGGGCCCGGGCGTCGCGGCGACGGTCTCGGCGACCGGTGCGGGTGCCGTCGGTGCCGGTGTCGCCACTGCCGCTGCCGGGGCTGCCGGTGCGGCTTCCTCGGCTGCGGCGACGGCCGCGAGGATCTCCGCGGGCACCTCGATCGCTGTCGACATCTCGGGGCCGTCGCGCTCGACCTCCGGCTCGACCTCGATCTCCTTGGGCTTGGGCGGCGCCGACGTCACCTGTCGCATCGACAGGCTCACCCGCCGGCGCGACACGTCCACGTCGATGACCTTCACCTTGACCTCTTGCCCGACCGACAGCACCGACTCCGGCGCGTCGACGTGCTCGTGGCTGATCTCGGAGATGTGGACGAGACCCTCGATCCCCTGCGCGACGCGGACGAACGCGCCGAACGGGACGAGCTTCGTCACCGTGCCGTCGATCACGGCGCCGGCTTGCGAGGTGCGCTCGAACTCCTTCCAGGGGTCCTCCTGCGTGGCCTTGAGCGACAGCGAGACGCGCTCGCGTTCGAGGTCGACGTCGAGCACCTCGACCTCGACCTCCTGGCCGACGCTCACGACCTCCTGCGGATGATCGACGTGCTTCCAGGAGAGCTCGCTCACGTGCACGAGCCCGTCGACCCCACCGAGGTCGACGAACGCGCCGAAGTTCACGATCGAGCTGACGGTGCCCTTGCGCCGCTCCCCCTTCGTGAGGTTCTGCAGGAAGGTCTTGCGTCCTTCGGACTGCGACTCCTCCAGGAAGGCGCGGCGGCTGAGCACCACGTTGTTGCGGTTGCGGTCGAGCTCGATGATCTTGCACTCGAGCTCGGTGCCGACGAACGGCTGCAGATCGCGGACCCGTCGCAGATCGACGAGCGACGCAGGCAGGAACCCGCGCAGGCCGATGTCCAGGATCAGGCCGCCCTTGACGACCTCGATCACCGGGCCCTTGATCGTCTGGCCCGACTGCATCGTCTCCTCGATCCGGCCCCACGCGCGCTCGTACTGCGCGCGCTTCTTGGACAGGATCAGGCGGCCTTCCTTGTCCTCCTTCTGCAGGACGAGCGCCTCGAGGTGCTCGCCCACCTGGACGACCTCGGCGGGCTTCACGTCGTGGCGGATCGACAGCTCCTTGGACGGGATCACGCCCTCGGACTTGTAGCCGATGTCGAGCAGGACCTCGTCGCGGTCGATCTTGACCACGTCGCCCTCGACGATGTCGCCGTCCTTGAAGTCGCGGAACGACGACTCCATCGCGGCGATCAGCTCGTCGGGGGTGAGGTCGGGCTGGGCAGCGGTTGTCGTGGTCGCCTCGGCGACCGACGTCTCATCACTCATGCGTTGGTTCTCCTCGCTGGCACGCGGGGCTCACCGCTCGCGGCTTTGGATTTGCGAGCGGCGCAGGAGCCCGACGACCAGGCAGGATGGTAGGTGACCAGCGGAAACGACGTCAACGTCGAGGCGTCAGTGGCCCTCGGGGGCGGCGTCGGCCCAGTTCGGGCCCCGAGCCGATCGACGCGACGAGCGGCACGTCGAGCTCGATCGCGTGCTCCATGCCCTCGCGGACGAGCGTCGACGCGGCCTTCAGATGCTTCTTCGGGACCTCGAACACCAGCTCGTCGTGGACCGTGAGGAGCATGTGGCAGCCGAGCTTCGGCTGCTCCTGGAGGGCCCGGTCCACCTTGATCATCGCCAGCTTGAACACGTCGGAGGCGCCCCCCTGGATCGGGGCGTTCAAAGCCTGGCGCTCCCCGAGCTCCCGCAGCCGGCGGTTGTCGCTCGTGAGCTCGGGGATGTAGCGGCGACGCCCGAGCAGCGTCTCCGTGTACCCGTTCAGCCGCGCGCGCTCGACCTGGGCGGTCAGGTAAGCCTTGATCTTCGGGAACCCCTCGAAGTAGCCGTCGATGATCTCCTGCGCCTCGTCGGGCGCGATGTCGAGGCGCTGCGAGAGACCCCATGCGTTCATCCCGTAGGCGAGGCCGAAGTTCACCGCCTTGGCCCGGCGGCGGAGCTCCCCGTCGACGTGCTCGATCGGCAGGTCGAACACCTTCGCCGCCGTCGCGGCATGGATGTCGGCCCCCGCGGCGAACGCCTCGTGGAGGCCCTCGTCGCCCGACAGGTGCGCGAGCACGCGCAGCTCGATCTGGCTGTAGTCGGCCACCAGCAGCACCTGGTCATCGGCGCCCGGCACGAACGCCCGCCGGATCTGGCGGCCGACCTCCGAACGCACCGGGATGTTCTGCAGGTTGGGGTTCGTGCTGCTGAGCCGCCCGGTCGCCGCGGCCGCCTGGTTGAAGGTGGTGTGTACCCGGCCGTCGGGGCCCGCGAGCTTCGGCAACGCCTCGAGGTAGGTCGAGTTGAGCTTGTCGAGCTCGCGCCACGACAACAGCGCGTCGACGATCGGGTGCTCCTCGCGGAGCTTCTCCAGGACGCTCGCGTCGGTCGAGAGCTCCCCCTTGGGCGTCTTCTTGCCCGGCTGCAGCCCGAGCTCCCCGTACAACACCTCGCGAAGCTGCGGCGGTGAGTTCAGGTTGAACTCGCGCCCGGCGATCCCGTAGATCTCCTTCGTCAGGGTCGCCATCCGGTCGCGGACCCCCTGGCCGATCTCCTCCAGGTAGGCGACGTCGAGGCGGATGCCGTGGGCCTCCATCCGCGCGAGCACCGACGACAGCGGAAGCTCGACGTCCGTGAGCAGCGATCGCAGGCCTTGCTTGTCGATCTGTTCGTCCATCACGGGGGCGAGCAGGCCGACGGCGGCCGCCTCCACCGCCGTGCGCCGCCACGGGTCCTCTGCGAACAGCTGGGCGTCGTCGCCCTCCTCGATCCCCGCGAACAGGTCGGTGCCGAGATAGCGCTCGGTCAGCTTGTCGAGGGAGTACTCGGTGGTGCCGGGGTCGAGCAGGTAGCCCCCGATCAACGTGTCGAAGGTCACGCCGTCCAGACCGGCGCCGAGCGCGGTCGCGACCCGCCCGAGCGCCTTCGCGTCGTGCGTCTGCTTCGGGATCGCCGCGTCGGCCAGCGCCGCCAGCAGCGGGCCGGCGTCGTCGAGATCGGCGTAGGAGGCCTGCGCGCCGCCGGCGGAGGCGGCCGCGCCGCGGATCGCGCCCTCGTCGACCCGGACCGCCACGGCGGCGGCCCCGCCCGTGAAGGCCGCGACGAGCTCCGCGGCGGGGACCTGCCGCAGATCGAGCTCGGCGACCTCGGCCATCGGCTTCGCGGTGCCCATCGCCTCGGCCAGCCGATCCAACAGGGACCGGAACTCGAGCGAGACGAACAGCGACCGCACCTGCTCCGGGTCGGAGGCGCCCATCACGCAGTCCTCGGGCGACAGGTCCAGCTCGAGGTCGGTGACGATCCGCGCGAGCTGCTTGTTCAGCGCCAGCCGGTCCGTGGCGGCGACGATGTTCTCCTTCTGCTTGCCTTTGAGCTCGTCGGTGCGCGCGAGCAGCTCCTCCACGGATCCGAAGGTGTTCACGAGCTTGGCCGCGGTCTTGTCGCCGATCCCCGGCACCCCCGGGATGTTGTCGGAGGTGTCGCCCTTGAGCGCCACGAAGTCGAGGTACTGCTCGGGCGTGATGCCGTAGCGAGCCTCGACGGCCGCCGGGTCCATCCGGTCGATCTCGGAGATGCCCCGCCGGTTGAACAGCACGCTGATCGCGCCCCGCCCCTGCACCCGGTCGCGCACCAGCTGGAAGAAGTCCCGGTCGGCGGTGACGATCACCGCGTCGAGCCCCGCCTCGCTCGCCTGGATCGCCAGGGTGCCGATCGCGTCGTCGGCCTCGTGGCCCGCCATCCGGATCACCGGGATCCGCAGCACGTCGAGCACCTCCTCGATGAGGCCCAGCTGGGGGCGGAAGTCGGTCGGCGCCTCGGCGCGCCCCGCCTTGTACTCCGCGTCGAGCTCCAGGCGCACGGTGGGGGCGCCCATGTCGAAGGCCACCGCGATCAGGTCGGGGTGCTCGTCGCCGAAGAGCTTGATCAACATCGACGTGAACCCGTACACCGCGTTCGTCACGGTCCCGGAGCTCGTCGCGAGGGTCTGCGGGAGTGCGAAGAACGCCCGGTACGCGAGGCTGTGACCGTCGAGCAGGAACAGCCGACGAGGGGGTGCGCTCACGCGGCCATCCTAGTTGGCGTCGCCGACGGCCCCGCTTTCGCCGCGGGATGCGCAGGCGCGTTGTCGTGAATCCGACCCCCTGGGTAGGATTCGCTCGTGCTCCCCACCTTCGTGATCGGGCTCCGGGAGGGCCTCGAGGCGGCGCTGATCATCGGCATCATCGCCGCGTTCCTGATCCAGAACGACGAGCGTCGCGCGCTGCGTTGGATGTGGGTCGGCGTCGCGCTCGCGGTGGTGCTCTGTCTGGGCATCGCCCTGTTGTTCCGAGCGGTCGACCGCTCGCTCCCCCACAAGCAGCAGGAGGCCCTGGCAGCCGCGATGGCGCTGCTCGCGGTCGCCGGAGTGACCTACATGATCGTGTGGATGCGCCGGCACTCCCGGGGCCTGAAGCACGTCCTGGAGGCCCATGCCGAGACGGCCCTGGGCCGCGGTTCGACCTTGGCCCTGGTCGGCCTCGCCTTCTTCGCCGTGATCCGGGAGGGCCTGGAGACCTCGGTCTTCCTGATCGCGGCATTCGAGAACTCCCTGAACCCCCGGGCGACCGGGACGGGCGCCGTCCTCGGGATCCTGGTGGCGTCGGTCCTGGGGTACGGGATCTACAAGGGCGGGGTCCGGATCAACCTGTCTCGGTTCTTCCGGATCACCGGGTTCGTGCTCGTCCTCGTCGCGGCGGGACTGCTCGCCTCGATGGCGCACGCCGCCGCCGAGGCCGGGATCTTGACGTTCGGGCAGACGAGCGCGCTCGACCTCACGTGGCTGATCGCGCCCGGCACGGTCCGCGCGTCGTTGATCACGGGCATGCTCGGGTTGCAGCCGACGCCGACGGTGATCGAGGTCACGCTGTGGCTCGCGTACGCGATCCCGATGAGTCTGTACGTGCTGTGGCCGCACGGACGAACGCCCGAACAGCGACGTGCACCCAACGTCGAGCCATCGCCCGCGAGAGCCTGACGCGCGCGTCGCAACGCTCGCGCACCGCTTGAGGGTTGGCACGAACCCTCGATCACAACGGCATCGATCGCCGCGCCACCACCGCCGAGATCGCCGTGCGGCACATGCGCATGCGTTGCACGACACGTCGTCATGGCCAGGTTGACAGGCCTCAACCTTGCGTCTAGATTCCGCCCCGGCCCTGAGAGGGGTCGAAGCGTCACGGGCCGTGGCCCTCGATAGGTGACGATCGCGTATGGGGAAGGCGCGACCGACACCGAGGAGAGCCGCGGCCCGTCGCTTGTGCGACGACGATCGATGTCACAACACCGCGTCGAGGAACTTCTTGGTTTCGGGCTCGCGCGTGTGGTTGAAGATCTGATCGGGCGTTCCCTCTTCCAAGATCACGCCGTCGTGGAAGAAGCACATGCGGTTCGCGACTTCGCGCGCGAACCCCATCTCGTGCGTCACGACCATCATCGTCATGTGCAGCTCGGTCGCGAGCGACCGCATCACCGAGAGCACCTCGCCGATCAACTCCGGGTCGAGCGCCGACGTCGGCTCGTCGAACAGCATCACGTCGGGCTGCATCGCGAGCGCCCGGGCGATCGCGACGCGCTGCTGCTGGCCCCCCGACAGGCGGATCGGGTACTCGTCGGCCTTGTCGGCGAGCCCCACCGTGGCCAACAGCTCCGATGCCATGGGCCGCACCATATCTGGCTTCTGGCCCTTCGCCGTCACGGGCCCCTCCATCACGTTCTGGAGGGCAGTCATCTGGGGGAACAGGTTGAACTGCTGGAACACCATCCCGGCTCGCAAGCGGATCTGACGGATCTCTTCCCGCTTGCGGCGGGTGCGGTACCCGCCTTCGAGCCGAACGCCGGCCACTTCGATCGTCCCGTGGGTCGGGTCTTCAAGGAAGTTGATGCATCGAAGGAGCGTGGACTTCCCGGAGCCGGATCGCCCGAAGATCACGACGACCTCGCCGCGATCCACGACCATGTCGATGCCCTTCAACACCTCGAGCGGACCGAAATACTTGTGCAACGCCTCGACGCGGACGACCGGTTCGCTCACGAACCTTCCTCGTCGTCAGGCATCTCGATCTCCACCATCGCCGCGCCGCCGCCCTGTCCGCCGCCGGCCGCCACTGGCAAGAACTGCGTGCGCTTGCGGCCGGTCGCCGTCTGCACCGCGGCGCGCACGTATCCCTTCGAGATCCGTCGCTCAAGCCGGCTCTGGAAGAACGTGAAGATCGATGTCAGCAGCCAGTAGAGCGCCGCGGCCATCAAGAGCGTCTCGAGCCGCTTCGTAAGGTTGGCGCTGAACGCGAGCGTCGCACGCCCAAAGAGCTCGGTCTGTGTGATCTGCACGCCCAGGATGCTCACGAGCGCCGTGTCCTTCATCATCGCGATGAACTCGTTGCCGGTCGGGGGGATGATCACGCGGATCGCTTGCGGAAGGACCACTCGACGCATCCGCTGGGTATACGTCATGCCGAGCGCGTCGGCCGCCTCGGCTTGGCCGTGCCCAACCGACTGGATCCCCGCGCGGAAGATCTCGGTCATATAGGCCCCGTAGTTCAGGCCCAGACCGATGACGCCGGCGACGAAGACCGTCAGCGTCAGGAAGTCCACGAGTGACCGCCGTTCGAGGTTCGCCCCGATCTCGGGCAGGGCGAGGTAGATCAGGAACAGCTGCACGATGAGAGGGGTTCCCCGGAAGAACGACGTGTAGAACCCGGACACGCCGTAGGCGACCGGATTGCGGGAGAGGCGCCCGAGAGCCCCGAACAGCGCCAGGATCGTCGCCAGCACGATGGCGAAGACCGACAGCACGATCGTCCACCCGAGGCCCTTGGTGATGTACCAGGCGAACTCCCGTATGAAGCCGAAATCGAGCTCGGACAAGGCGAGGAAGAGCCCGAGCATGAGGAAGATAGCGATCCAGACGGCGGTCACCTTGACCCGGAACGGGATCCTCGCGCTCGCCAACGACAGGGCCTCGGTATTGCCCGCCGCGGGCGATCCGAGGACGAGCAGCACGACGGCGATCGCGCTGAGTGCCGCGACGACGTAGCCCTCCCGGGCCGAAACGAGCCCCCCGACCGCCAGTAGGTAGGCGGCACACCCGACGGTCGAGGCGAGCGCCGTCCACCATGTCCAACGCCTGGGCACGTAGACGAGCCCCCCGCCCGTGAGACATATCACGCCGACGAGCCCAACCGTCGCGATGTCGCTGGGCGGGATGACGTCCTTCGTCGTGAAGACGAGGACCGGCACGAAGATCACGATCAGCGCGCCCTGGAGCAGGATCACCCAGGAGGCGAGCAGGAGTGCGACGGCGCGCGGCGGCTCCTCCAGATGCGCCGACGGGAGCCGAGGACCCTCGGCTCCCGTCGTGCTCACCGCTGCGCTCACGCGCGACCGCTCCGTTCGATCAGGCGGACGGCGACGCTGACCCCTTGGAAGCGGACGACACCGTCCAGTCGACGCCGTTGTACCACTTCTTCGATAGCGCCGAGAGGGTTCCGTCGGCGTGCATGTCGTCGATGATGTTGCCAACGGCCTCGCTCAGGCTCTGCGCGTCGCTTGGGTCGTTCTTGTCGAACGCGACCGACAGCGGCTCGTAGTAGAGCGGGTCGCCGACGAGCTTGACCTTGCCCCCGTCGTCGATGTACGCCTGGATCGTCTGCTGGGCGCTGATCGCCGCGTCGCAGCGCACGCCGTCGCCGAGCGCGAGGTTGTCCAGGGCGTCCGTGTCCGTTGTGTATGTCTGGAGGTTCGCTCCATGGATCTGGAAGTCGAACGGTGGCGCTCCCGCCCCGAGCTTCAGGGTGCCCTGCACGTAGTCCTGGTAGGTGGTGGACACACCGACGCACACGGTCTTGCCGGTGAGGTCAGCGGGGCCTGTGATCGACGTGTTGTCCGTGGACACCGAGATCGCCGCGGGCGTGTAGTAGTACGCCGGCGTGAAGTAGAAGAGCTTCTCGCGGTCGATCGTGTCGGTCATCGACCCGACGCTCACGTCCCACCGGTCGTTCCAGGAGCCGGCGGTGATGACGCCCCACTTCTGGTCCTGCAGCTCGGGCGTGACGCCCAGGCGGCTGGCGATCTCGTTGGCGACGTCCACGTCGAACCCTTGCCACTGCCCGGTCTGCACGTTGAACGACGACTGCGGCGCATACTTCGCGTCCGTCGCGACCCGGAGCGTGCCGCTCGAGCACACGTTGGCCAGCGCATCTGCCGCTGACGTGTCGATCGAGGCACACAGCCCGCTCGAGGTTCCGGCCCCTTGCGCCGAGCTGCTGGAGCTATTGCTCGCGCATGCGGCCCCGATCACCGCGAGGACGGCGAGCCCCGCGAGGACCCGTGTTCGCGCGTTCCGCATCGATCCCTCCTTAGGCGGTCTGCGGTGCAGACCCTCGTTCGCGCGGACTCTACGCCCACGCTCTGCCCCGGGCAACGCGGCTGGAAGCCCCGTCGCCTTCCCTTGCTTGTACGCTCTGCGTCCCGGGCCGGGATGGCGGAACTGGCAGACGCGCGGGACTCAAAATCCCGTGTCCGCAAGGACGTGCGGGTTCGACCCCCGCTCCCGGCACTTCCTGGTCAGGAGAGCGCCCGCAGCGCGGCGCGCGCGACGACGAGATCCTCGAAGGCGAACCCGACCGAGACGAACGCGGTGATGTCGCCGGGCTCCGTTCGCACCGACCGACCTTGGACGACCTCGGCGAGGTCGACGAGCGCCTCGGGATCGAGCGCGCCCTCGTCGATCGCCATCACGACGTCGCCGGCCTCGCGCAGCGCCATGTCGCGCGTCTCGACGACGACCTTCGACCGGCGCATCGTTTCGGTGTCGAGCTCACGCTGATCGGCGAGATAGGCGCCGATCGCGTTGATGTGCACGCCCTCCGCGAGCTCGTGCCCGCTGAACACCGACACCGCCGACGTGGTGCAGGTGCAGACGAGGTCCGCGGTCGAGACGTCGCTCGGCGTGCCGACCCTCGCGTCCATCCCGAGCGCGTGCGTGCGGGCGACGAGGGCATCCGTCCGCGCGGGGTCGCGGCCGACGACGACCACCTCGCGGACCGGACGGACGGCATGCATCGCCTCGACGTGCGCGGTCGCCTGGGCACCTGCGCCGAACATCACCAGGATCGCGGCATCGGGGTTCGCGAGGTGCCGGGTGGCGAGGCCGCTCACCGCCGCGGTCCGCAGGGCCGTCAGCTCGGTCCCGTCGATCACGGCCTGGGGCGCCTGCGTCACCGCGTCGAACAGGACGTAGACGGCCTGGGTGAACGGCAGGCCCCGTTGTGGATTGAACTCCGACAGCGTGACGAGCTTGACCCCGACACCGCCCTCGCCCGCCGCCGGCATGCTCAACAGCGTGCCGGCGGGCGTCGCCAGGGTGGTGCGCGACGGCGTCGTCAGCGACGGGTCCTCTCGGGCGAAGGCCGCGTCGAGCGCGTCGATCGCGGCCGTCATCGACAGGGCTTCGCGGAGCTCCTCCGCGCCGACGACCCGCATCATGCCGCGCGCACGGCTTCGCGGAAGGCGGCGGCGAGCTCCAGCATGCCGGCGCGGTCGTCGTCCAGCAGTCTCGCCATCAACGCGGACCCGACGATCACCCCGTCGGCGAATCCGCATGCCTCCACCGCGTGCTGCGGAGTCGCGATGCCGACGCCGACGAGCAGCGGCACGTCGGTATGGGGCCGCATCGCGTCGACGACCTCGCGCGCGGTCGTAGCGAGCGCCTCGCGCGCGCCCGTCACGCCGTACGTGGCGACGCAATAGACGAACCCGTGGGCCGCGGCGCCGATCGCCGCGTAGCGCTCCGGTTTGATGCCCGGCGCGGCCAGGAGCACCACGTCGATGTCGTGTGCCGCGGCCGCGATCTCGAGCTCGTCGCCCTCGTCGACGGGGAGATCCGGCACGATCACCCCACGGACGCCGGAGGCCGCGAGTTCCCCAACGAAGGTCGCGAGCCCGGGCCGCGTGACGATGTTCGCGTAGGTCATCACGGCGACCGGCACGTCGAGGTCGGCCTCGGCGATCGTCGCGAGCACATCGCGTGGATGGGTGCCACGCTCGAGCGCCACGCGGGAGGCCTCCTGGACCACGCCGCCGTCGATGATCGGGTCGGAGTGCGGGACGCCCACTTCGATCGCGTCCGCGCCCGCATCGGCGAGCGCGCGGAGCAGCGCAGCGTCCACGCCCGGGTAGCCCCCGGTGACGTACGGGACGAAGGCACGGCCGCCGGCGTCGCGGACCGTGCGCAGCGCGGTTTCGAGCTCGCCCACTCAGGACGTCCCGAGCGCCGCGCGGACCGTGTCGAGGTCCTTGTCGCCCCGACCGGACAGGCACACCAGGATCTTCGCGCCTGCCGGCAGCTCGCGGCGGGCGAGCCACCCCAGCACGTGTGAGGGCTCGAGCGCGGGGAGGATCCCCTCGGTGCGTGCGAGCAGCTGGAACCCGGCCAGCGCCTCGTCGTCGGTGGCGCTCACATACCGGGCCAGGCCGCTGTCCTTGAGGTAGGCGTGCTCGGGCCCGACGCCGGGGTAATCCAGCCCGGCCGAGATCGAGTGGGTCTCCACGACCTGCCCGTCGGCGTCTTGCAGCAGGTAGCTCAGCGCGCCGTGCAAGATCCCGGGCTGCCCCTGCGTGAGGGATGCGCAATGGCGTCCGAGCTCGGAGCCCGTGCCGCCGGCCTCGACGCCGATCAGCTCGACGCCCGGCGCGCCGACGAAGGCGGTGAACATGCCGATCGCGTTGGACCCGCCGCCGACGCACGCGAGGACGAACGCGGGATCGGCGCCGAGCCGCTCGGCGTACTGGACCCTCGCCTCGTCGCCGATCACCCGTTGCAGGTCGCGCACGAGCGTGGGGAACGGGTGCGGCCCGACGACCGACCCGATCACGTAATGGGTGGTGCGGACGCTGGCCGCCCAGTCACGCAGGGCCTCGTTGACCGCCTCCTTCAGCGTGCGGCTGCCGGCGGTGACGGGCCGGACCTCGGCGCCCAGCAGCTGCATCCGCGCGACGTTCGGCGCCTGGCGGTGGGTGTCCTCCTCGCCCATATAGACGACGCAGGGCAGGCCCAGCAGCGCGCAGGCGGTGGCCGCGGCGACGCCGTGCTGGCCGGCGCCGGTCTCGGCGATGATGCGCTCCTTGCCGAGCCTGCGCGCCACGAGGACCTGGCCGAGCGCGTTGTTGATCTTGTGCGCGCCGGTGTGCGCGAGGTCCTCTCGCTTCAGCCAGATGTCGTAGCCGAGCTCGTCGGACAGCCGCGCGGCATGGGTGATCGGCGTCGGGCGCCCGACGAAGTCCGCCAGGAGACCACCGAGTTCGGCTTGGAACGAAGGATCGTCGCGGAGCGACGACCACGCGTCGCGGAGCTCCTCCAGCGCCGGTATCAGGACCTCCGGCGCGTACCGCCCGCCGAACGCCCCGAACCGCCCCCGGACATCGGGCACCGCTGCCACGCTCATGCCGATCGCTCCTCCCTGCCGAGCAGCGCACGGGCCGTCGCCGCAGGATCGCCCGCGCGCATCAACGTCTCGCCCACCAGGATGGCAGACGCACCGGCGGCGACCGCGCCCTCCACGTCTGCGCGGGTACGGATGCCGCTTTCGAACACCGCGATCCGGTCCCGGATCCGCCCGATCCGGATGCGAGCGGCGGCGACGTCGACCTCGAGGGTCTCCAGGTCGCGCGCGTTCACGCCCACGATCCGCGCGTCCGTCGCGAGCACCCGGTCCAGGTCCTCGTCCGTGTGCGACTCGACGAGCGGCTCCATCCCGAGGTCGCGCGCCGCCGCGATCAAGGCCCGGAGCTCGTCGTCGTCGAGGCTCGCGGCGATCAGCAGGACCGCGTCGGCGCCGGCGGCCCGGGCGGCGAGCACCTGGTCGGCGTCGATCAGGAAGTCCTTGCGGAGCAGTGGGACGTCGACCACGTTCCGGACCGCCGCGAGGTCCTCGAGGGACCCGCCGAAGTGGATCCGCTCCGTGAGCACCGAGACGGCGGCCGCGCCGGCGGCGGCGTAGGCCCGTGCCTGGGCGGCCGGATCGGCGTCGGCGGCGATCGAACCGGCCGACGGCGACGCGCGCTTCACCTCGGCGATCAGGGCGACGCCGTCGGTTCGGACCGCGTCGCTGAGCGCCACCCCGAGGTCGCGCGCCGGCGGGGCATCGTCGGCGGCGCGTCGCAGGGCGTCGCGGTCGAGCGGGTGCGCCGCGAGGTCGAGCCGGAGCTCGGCGACCAGGTCGCTCAGGAAACCCATGAGGCCGCGCAGTCTACGAGCCGGGCATCCTCGGACCTCAGACCGCCGCCCAGCCGAGCGCCTCGGCGAGATCCAGACGCCCCTCGAGCGCCGACCGGCCGACGACGGCGCCGTCCGCGCCCGCGGCGCGCACCGCCTCGAGGTCGGCGAGCGAACGGATCCCGCCCGCGGCAAGGACCGGCAGCCCGGCGCGCGCGGCGCGGCGCACGAGCGCCGTGTCCGGACCCTGGACGGTTGCGACGCGGTCGACCGCCGTGACGAGCAGGCGCTCGGCCCCCGCCGTGCGGAGCCATCCGAGCGTCGACGCGAGCTCCAGGTCGACCGAGGCGCCGCGAGCGCGGATCCGTCCGTCCACGACCTCGATCCCCAGCACCGTCTCGCCCGGCCGTGATCGCTCGATGATCTCGGTCACCGCGTCCTCGTCGGCCAGGGCGGCGGAGGCCACGACGACACGGCTGGCGCCCAGCGCCCGGAGGGCCTCGACCTGCTCGGCCGTCCGCACCCCGCCGCTCGCCTGGACGAGCGTCCCCGGGATCGCCGCCAGCGCGGCGATGACCTCGCCGTTCGCGAGCGTTCCTCGGAAGGCGAGGTCCATGTCCACCACGTGCAGCCAGCGCGCCCCGGCGGCGACGAAGGCCGTGGCGGCGGCCAACGGATCACCGCCGAACGCGTCGGTCGGCGCCGGCCCGTCGGCCGTCAGGAGCGCCGAGCCGGCCCCCCGACACGTCGATCGCGGGCAGCACCGAGAACGGCATCGACGCACGATACCCGCGGCGGCGGAGTCGACCGCCCTCAGACGGGCTCGTGTTCGAGGCGCGCCGCCGTCGGCCCGAGCAGGTGACGAAGCTCGTCGAGCAACGACCCCTGCCCGTTGACCGTGAACGCCCCGAGCGACAACGGCTGCACCCCGCCGGAGGACAGGAACCGCAACCGCACCGGCACGTCGCCGGGCGAGCCCTCCAGCAGGGTCTTGAGCTTCTCGAGCACCCCGGGCGAACACACGGCGGCCGGGAGGTCGACCACGAGCACGCCCGGGTCGGTGAAGACGCTCGTGTCGAGGAGCGGCTCCTTCACATCGCTCGCGCGGATCTGGAGCTCAC
This sequence comes from uncultured Actinomycetes bacterium, assembly GCA_963799625.1. Taxonomy (GTDB): domain Bacteria; phylum Actinomycetota; class UBA4738; order UBA4738; family HRBIN12; genus AC-51. Next base: position 428,109 of record CAWCXU010000003.1, read on the forward strand.
GGCCCCGCCGGTCGATCCGCCCGGTCACGAGGATGATCCGATCCGGCTCGAACAGATCGGGCACACCCTCGTAGACGCTCGGGAACGCGACGACCTCGACGCCGCCGGTGAGGCCCTCCAACCGGAACTGCGCGTACGGCTCGCCGCGCTTCGTGAACTTGCGGGCGAGCGCGCCGATGATCCCGCCGAGCACGACCAGCTCACCGTCGTCGCGATCCTCAAGCTCCGGGATCTGCGCGGTCGTCTGCGCGGCGAGCTGTGCCTCGACCCCGAGCAGCGGGTGATCGGTCACGAACTGGCCGAGCATCTCCTTCTCCTTGGACAAGAGCAGCCGCTTGTCGAGCTCGGGCCCTTCGAGCACCGCGATGTCGACCTCCGCGATCGCCGGGCCGTCACTCGATCCGCCGAACAGGGAGAACTGGCCGGCGGCCTCGGCCTTGCGCTCGGCGATGATCGGGGCCGACACCTTCTCGAAGGCGGGCTGCTCCCCCACCTGCTGGACCATGCCGCCGCGGGTGTACCCGAGCGAGTCGAACGCGCCGGCGAAGACGAGCGACTCGATCACGCGCTTCGTGAGCGAGGTGGGCTCGACACGCCGGCAGAAGTCGGCGAACGACGTGAACCGCCCGCCGTTCGCGCGCGCCTCGAGGATCCCTTGCACGACGCCGCCGCCGACGTTGCGGACGGCCGACAGCCCGTATCGGATCGCCCGGCGGTCGCCGGGCGCGGGCGCGAAGTCCATGTCGGACTCGTTCACGTCGGGAGGGAGCACCTCGATCCCCATCCCGCGGCACGCGTACAGGTAATAGGGCTTGCGATCCTTCTCGTCCTTGACCGACGTGAGGATCGCGGCCATGTACTCGACCGGGTGGTGGGCCATCAGGTAGGCGGTCTGGTAGGCGACGTAGCCGTAGGCGCACGCGTGTGACGCGTTGAACCCGTAGTCGGCGAACGGCTCGATGTACTCGAACATCCCCTCGGCCGACCGGCGATCGTGACCCCGCGCGACGGCGCCGGCCACGAACTTATCGCGCTGGGCGGCGACCTTCTCGCGGATCTTCTTGCCCATGACCTTGCGCAAGGTGTCGGCCTCGCCCAACGAGAAGCCCGCGATCGCCACCGCGGTCTGCATCACTTGTTCCTGGTAGACGATGATCCCGTACGTGTCCTTGAGCACGGGCTCGAGGTCGGGGTGCAGGTAGGTGACCTTCTTGCGGCCGTGCTTGCGCTCGGCGTACTCGGTGTGCTGGCCCATCGACAGCAGCCCGGGGCGGTAGAGGGCGTTGCACGCCATCAGGTCTTCGAACCGGTCGGGCTCGAGGAGCTTGATCAGGTTCTTCATGCCCGGCGACTCCATCTGGAACACGCCGATCGTGTCGCCGCGCCGCAGCATCGCGTAGGTGGGCTCGTCGTCCAGCGGCACGTGGTCGATGTCGAGATCGATGTCGCGCGTCCGCAGGTGGCGGAGCGTCTCCTCGATCACCGAGAGGTTCCGAAGACCGAGGAAGTCCATCTTCAGCAGGCCGAGCTGGGCCACGCCGTTCATGTCGAACTGCGTGACCATCTTCTTGGCGTCGTCCCGCGAGTCCTTCGTGAGCTTCAGCGGGAGGTACTCGACGAGCGGCCGGTCGCCGATCACGACGCCCGCGGCGTGCACGGAGTCCTCGCGGCGCAAGCCCTCCAGCGCGCGGGCTGTGTCGATGATCTCCCGGGCCTCGGGCTGGCGCTCGTAGGCCTCGCGGAGCTCCGGGCTCGTCTGCAGGGCCGAGTCGATCGGCTCGTCGCGCCCCATGATCGCCGGTGGATACATCTTGCAGAGCTCGTCGCCCACCCGCGGTGGGAACCCGAGCACGCGCGCCGCGTCGCGGATCCCCTGCTTGCCCTTGATCGTCTGGAACGTGACGATCTGCGCGACGTGGTCCGAGCCGTACTTCTCGGTCGCGTAGCGGATCACCTCGTCGCGACGGCGCTCGTCGAAGTCCATGTCGATGTCGGGCATCTCGATCCGGTCCGGATTCAGGAACCGCTCGAACAGCAGCCCGTAGCGCAACGGATCGAGGTCGGTGATCCGCAGCGCGTACGACACGACCGACCCCGCCGCCGATCCCCGGCCCGGGCCGACGCGGATCCCCTGCTCGCGCGCGAACCGGATCAGGTCCCACACGATCAGGAAGTACCCCGCGAACCCCATCTTCGAGATGATCGACAGTTCGTGGTCGGTGCGTTCGATCACCTCGGTGGACAGCGGATCGCCGTAGCGGTCGACCGCGCCGCGCTCGACCAGCTCGCGGAGGTAGCTCTCGAGCGGCTCGCCGGCCGGCGTCTCGAACCGCGGCAGCCGGTACTCGGTCGTGCCCTCGACCAAGACCCGCTCCAACTCAGGGAGCAGCTGCACACGCTCGGCGATCGCGAGGGTGGCATCACACGCCTCCGGGAGCTCGGCGAACACGCGGCGCATCTCGGCCGCGCTCTTCAGGTAGAAGTCCTCGGCGTCGAACTTGAGCCGTTTCGGATCCGACTGGAGCTTCTGCTGCTGGATGCACAGCAAGACGTCGTGCGGCTTCGCGTCCTCGGGCCGCGTGTAGTGGAGGTCGTTCGTCGCGACCACCGGCACGCCGATCTCGTGCGCGAGCTCGACCTGGTGGCGCAGGATCGCCCGCTGATCGGCGAGGCCGTGATCCTGCAGCTCGATGAAGTACCGGTCGGCGCCGAAGATGTCGCGGTAGGTGGCGGCCGTCGCGCGAGCGCGATCCCGCTGCCCCGCGACGAGCTGCACCCCGATCTCGGAGGACAGGCACCCGGACAGGCACAGCAGGCCCTCGGCGTGCTCGGCGAGCAGCTGCTTGTCCATCCGGGGGCGGTGATAGAAGCCCTCGAGGTAGGCCTGGGAGACGAGCTTGAGGAGGTTGCGGTAGCCCGTCTCGTCCTCGGCCAGCAGGGTCAAGTGGTAGTACTTCTCCTCCGACTCACCCGGTGTGCGGTCGAACCTCGATCCGGGGGCGACGTAGGCCTCCACGCCGATGATCGGCTTGATCCCGACGGCCCGGGCCGCCTCGTAGAACTTGAGCGTGCCGAACATCGCGCCGTGGTCGGTCATCGCGAGCGCCGGCATGTCGTGCGCCAACGCCTCGGTGAACACCGTGGGGGCGGTGGGGTTGGACTTCGGCGCTTCGATCCGTGCCGCGCCGTCCAGCAACGAGTATTCGGTGTGGGTATGGAGGTGGACGAACCGCTCCGTCATCGTGTTGCGCCCAGCCCCCTCATGCACCTTTTCCACAGGACGCCCTGAGCCTGTGGACAACTTACACGCATGTGATTCGACGAAGCTCGAAGGTACGCCGGGGCCGGATGGGCGTCAAGGTTGCTGGTCCGCCCGGGCGCGGGTGAGCGCCTCGGACAGATCGGGCGGCAGCGGGTCCTCCGCGGCGAGCGGCGCACCGGTCAGCGGGTGGGTGAACGCCAGGCGCCACGCGTGCAGGAACGGGCGGTCAAGACCGAGCCTGCGCGCCTCGTCCCCGCCGCCGCCATAGCGCGCGTCGCCGACGATCGGGTGCCCGATCGCCTGGAGGTGGACCCGGATCTGGTGGGTGCGGCCCGTCCGTGGGGCGGCCTCGAGCAGGGTCGTGCGCCCGAGCCGCTCACGCACCGTGAACCCCGTCGCGGCGTCGCGCCCGCCGACCCGGTCCACGACGATGCGCGCCTCTCGCCTGCCGAGCGGGGCCTCGACCTGGAAGTCGTCGTGCGTCGGCGCTCCGCGCGCGAGCGCGAGGTACCTGCGGTCGACCGCATGGCGGCGGAGCATCGCCTGCAGGGATTTGTAGGCCGCATCCGTGCACGCCACGATCAGGAGCCCACTCGTCCCGGCGTCGAGGCGGTGCACGATCCCGGGCCGCAGTGGCCCCCCGGCGGGCGCGAGCGGCATCCCCATCGCGAGTAGCCGGTTCACCAGGGTGTCGTCACGATGCGCGGCCGTCGGGTGCGTGAGCACGCCGGCGGGCTTGACCACGATCGCGAGCGCGTCGTCCCGGTAGCGAACCTCGACCGGGGCGCCGCCCGCAACGATGGCGCCGGGCTCGGGGAGCTCGACCTCGACCGTCTCGCCGCCGACCAGTCGGAACGACTGCGGACGGCGGCGTCCGTCGACCGTGACCCCGCCACCCGTGATCGCGCGCTGGACGTCGGCGCGCGAGGCGCCGACGGCAGCCGCCACCACCGCGTCGAGCCGGCCCGGCGTCGCGACGAACCGATCAGCCATCGCCGTCGCCGGCTGCGGGAGCCTCCCGAGCCGCCGCCCCTTCCCGCACGGCCAGAACCACGAGCAGGAGGGCGCCGATCACGATCGAGGCGTCGGCCGCATTGAACACCGGCCAGACGCGCAGGTCGACGAAGTCGATCACCCGGCCGGACAGGCCGGGACCGCGGACGATCCGATCGATCAGGTTGCCCGCCGCGCCGCCGAGCACCAGCCCGAGCGCGATGGCGTGCGCGATCGGACGCGCGCGGAACGACGTCGCCGCGATCGCGAGACACACGACGATCGCGGCGATCGCGAAGAGCAACGGGGCCCGGTCGCCGAGGGAGAACGCTCCCCCGCTGTTCGTGGTGTACCGCAACCGCACGACTCCGTCGAGCACCTCGCGAGGATGGTCGGGCAGCGCCCGCTCCGCCCAGAGCTTGGTCACACGGTCCACGACCAGGACGATGCCGGCGGTGACCCAGAGGGTGAGGCCGCCACGCCGGCGGGCCGCGTCCACGGGAGCCCTCAGCGACGCGACCGCGCCTGTGCGTCCTTGATGCACAGGTCGACGTACGGCAACGCCTTGATGCGCGCCTTCTCGATCGGCTTGCCGCATCGTTCGCAGATCCCGTACGTGCCGTCGTCGATCCGCTTCAGCGCACGATCGATCTTCTGGATCAGGTCGCGGACGTTCTGCTCGATCGAGAGCTCCTTCTCCCGCTCGAACGTGGCGGTGCCGGCGTCGGCGGACTCGTCGTCGACGCCCACGTCGCCGGATATGTCGGATTGGGTCGCGGCGAACGCCTGGTCCTCGATCGTGGTCAGCTGCGCGTTGAGCTCCTCGCGCTCGGACTCCAGGCGCGAGCGCAGATCACCGATCTCCTGCGTCGTCAGTTTCGCGGCCGCCATGGTCGGCGAAGGATAGCAGGACGGGTTTCGCAGCAGAGCGATGACTCATGTCACAACCTGCGCTGCAGCGCTTCCCGTGGAAGACCTCGGGCGCGCGACCGGGCGCGGCTCCGGGCCCGGATGGCGGGTGTAGCATCGCCGCATCGGCGTCGACGGGAACGAGTACCCGGGAGCGCCGCGGCACGAGCGAGCCGGGATGGTGGAAGCCGGCGCCGCGGTCCCGGTGAACATCCTCCCCGAGCCCCTGCCCCAACCGGGCGCGGACGGTCCGCTCCCGCAGTAGACGCAGGCGAGAGCCGCCCGTGAGCGCGGCAGGTCGTGAGGGTCCGGTTGCGACCGGATCGCGGCAGGCGACCGACGAGCGGCCGCGCCGGCACGGGCGGCAAGCGAGGTGGTACCGCGGGGCCCCGGCCTCGTCCTCGCACCGAGGACGAGTGAGGAGACGGAGGCCCCGATGCCGTATCAGCCGGTCGACCCCAAGGTCGCGTTCCCCGCGCTCGAAGAGCGCATCCTCGCGTGGTGGCGGGAGACCGACGTCTTCGCGCGCACGCTCGAGGCTCGCGCCGACGCGCCCACGTGGCTCTTCTATGAGGGGCCACCCACCGCCAACGGTAAGCCGGGCATCCATCACGTCGAGCCGCGCACGTTCAAGGACGTCTACCCGCGCTACAAGACGATGACGGGCCACCTCGTGCGCCGCAAAGGCGGCTGGGATTGCCACGGCCTGCCGGTGGAGATCGAGGTCGAGAAGGAGATCGGTACCACCGGCAAGCGCGACATCGAGGCCTACGGGATCGCGGAGTTCAACGCCCTGTGCCGGGCGTCGGTGCAGCGCTACGTCGGCGAGTTCGAGCGGCTCACCGAGCGCATCGGCTTCTGGATCGACATGTCCGACGCCTACTGGACGATGTCCACGACGTACATCGAGTCGGTCTGGTGGTCGCTGAAGCAGCTCCACGAGCGAGGGCTCCTGCAACAGGACTACAAGGTGACCGCGTACTGCCCGCGCTGCGGGACGGCGCTGTCGGACGCCGAGGTCGCGCAGGGCTACCAGCACGTCGCAGACCCGAGCGTGTATCTCCGCTTCCCCGTCGTGGAGTCGACGCTCCCGCAAGTGATCGGTGCGTCACTCGTGGTGTGGACGACCACACCATGGACCCTCCCCTCCAATGAGGGAGCGGCGGTCTTGGCGAACGGCGAGTACGCGGTCTACGAGCGGGACGGCGATCGCCTCATCGTGGCCGTGCACCTCGCGCACGTCCTCGGGGACGGCTGGACCCAGGGAGACAGCTTCAACGGCTCCACGCTCGTCGGGGCACGCTACGAGCCGCCGTACCCGAACGTCGAGGGCGCACACACCGTGGTCGCGGCGGACTTCGTCTCGATGGAGGACGGCACCGGCATCGTGCACCTCGCGCCGGCGTTCGGCCCCGACGACCTCGCGGTCGGGCGTGCGCAGGGCTGGCCCGTGTGGCGCCCCGTCGCGGACGACGGCACGTTCACCGACGACGCGCCGGCGTTCGTCCGCGGCCGGTTCGTGAAGGACGCCGACCCCGCGATCGTCGACGATCTGCGCACGAGGGAGCTCCTGATCGACGCGGGCGCCTACGAGCACGCCTACCCCTTCTGCTGGCGGTGCGGCACGCCGCTGCTCTACTTCGCCCGCACCTCCTGGTACCTGCGGACCACCGCCGTGAAGGATCGGATGCTCGAGGTCAACGACCAGATCCAGTGGATCCCCGACCACATCAAGGACGGCCGCTTCGGGAACTGGCTGGCGAACAACGTCGACTGGGCGATCTCGCGCGAGCGGTACTGGGGCACGCCGCTGCCGATCTGGCGCTGCGCGCAGGGCCACGACACCGCGGTCGGATCGCTCGTGGAGCTGTCGGAGCTCGCCGAGCGCGACGTTACCGGCGTCGACCCGCACCGCCCCTTCATCGACGAGGTCACGTTCCGCTGTCCGGCGTGTGCGACCACCGCGACGCGTGTACCCGAGGTGATCGACACGTGGTACGACTCCGGCGCGATGCCCTTCGCGCAGTGGGGCTATCACCCCGAGCTCGATCGCGGGCTCGAGGAGTTCGCGGCGTCGTTCCCCGCCGACTTCATCTCCGAGGCGATCGACCAGACGCGGGGGTGGTTCTACACGCTGCTGGCCGAGGCGGTGCTGCAGTTCGACGAGACGGCGTATCGCAACGTGGTGTGCCTCGGCCACCTGATCGCCGAGGACGGCCGCAAGATGTCCAAGTCGCTCGGCAACCAGTTCGATCCGTGGGAGGCGCTTGACCGCCAGGGCGCCGACGCCTTGCGCTGGTGGATGCTCACGAACGGCTCCCCCTGGGAGTCCCGCCGGATCGGGCACGAGATCCTCGACGAGCACGTGCGCCAGTTCCTGCTGCCGCTGTGGAACGTCTACGCCTTCTTCGTGACGTACGCGAACGCGAGCGGGGTCGACGCCGACGAGGTGGACGCGACCCCGACCGACCCGATGGACCGGTGGATCCGGTCGCAGCTCGCCGAGACCGTCGGCGTCGTCCGCGACCGGATGGAGCGGTACGACGCGACGGCCGCGGGGCGCAGGATCCAGACCTTCCTCGACGATCTGTCGGGGTGGTACGTGCGGCGTTCACGCCGCCGCTTCTGGCACCCCGGCGCCGGCGGGGACGCCGGCGGCGAGGCAGCCTTCGCCACGCTGCACCTGTGCCTCGTCACCCTGAGCCAGCTCCTGGCGCCGTTCACGCCGTTCATCGCCGAAGAGCTTTGGCGCAACCTCGCTGCGGGGCGCGTGGGACGCCCCGACTCGGTGCACCTGTCCACGTTCCCCGAACCGGACGAGGGCGCGATCGATCCCTCGCTCGACGCCGCGATGGCGACGGCGCGCCAGATCGTCGAGCTCGGCCGGCGCGTGCGTACCGACACCAAGATGCGGACGCGTCAGCCCCTCACCGAGGCCGTGGCGCACGTCTCGGGGCACGACCCCGGCGTCGAGGCCCTCCTGCCGATCGTCGCGGAGGAGCTCAACGTGCACGACGTGCGGCTGGCGACGTCCGCCGACGCGTTCGGCACCTGGCGCGCGAAGCCCGACTTCAAGGCGCTCGGTCCGCGGCTCGGTTCGCGGGTGCAGGCGGTGGCGGCGGCGCTCGCCGAGGACGACGGGACCCTTGCCGAGACCCTCGCGGGAGGCCGCCCGGTCACGATCGAGCTCGACGGCGGGGCCGTGGAGATCGGCCACGACGACGTCGTGTTGACGCGCGATGTCCTCGCCGGATGGGGCGTGGCATCAGACGGCGGCGTCACGGTCGCGCTGGAGCTCGAGCTCACGCCCGAGCTCCGGTCCGAGGGCCTCGCCCGCGAGCTCGTCCGCGTCGCGCAGGATGCGCGACGCACCGCCGGCCTCGCCGTGCAAGATCGGATCGTCCTGCATATCGTCGCGACCGGCGAGCTCGCCGACGCGAAGGATGCACACGCGGCGTTCATCGTGGGCGAGACGCTCGCGACCGAGCTACGGTCCGATCCTCCAGAGGACGCGGACGCGTCGTTGACGGCCGAGATCGACGGGATGCCCGTCCAGGTCTCCGTGCGTCGGGTCGCGACCGACTAGCGGTCTTCGCCCCAGAAGAGCTTCTTCAGCGAGGGGTCGCCGGCGTCCGGATCACGATCCCCACCCGGCGTGGTGGCGGGCTGCGGGACCTCGATCACGACGGTCTCGTCGCCGGTTCCCTCTTCCATGGGCGCGGCCACGTCGGTGACGACATCACCACCCCGTTGCTCCGTCTCCTCGGGGGGCTCGGGCTCGCGGGTCATCGGTGTCGTGGCCTCGATGGCCTCCGTAGCGACCGGCTCGGTGGCCTCCTGCGCCGTCGGCGCCGGCTGCCTGGTCTTCCTCGCCATCGCCTTGACCGACTCCGCGTGGCCCTGCACGAGCCCGGCGAGGCTCTGCAAGAAGGCGCGCTCCTGGTGGAGGAACGCGTCGACGGCGGGACGGTCGGCAGCCCCCTCCGAGACGGCCGGGGTAGCGACGGCGCTCGCCTCGGCGATGATCCGCGCCGCCTGCTCGCGGGCACGCTGCAAGATCTCGTCCGCCTGTCGGTTCACCTCGTCCAGGTCCGATGTGCCGACGATCGGCGCGCCGCCCGCACGCAGCCGTTCGTTCTCGGCCACCAACGCCTCGGTCGACTCGGTCAGCCGGTCGAGGAACTCGTCCACGTCGCGCATCCGGTATCCCCCGAAGCGCGACACCCCGAACTCCTGCTTCTGGATGTCACCCGGCGAGATCGCGCCGCCGCTCGTCGCCGGTTGTTCCGTCCGTTCCTCGCTCATGGAGCTTCCCCCCGCACTAGCAGAACGCAAGTCGTAACACGAAGATGATGATGAACGCGACGAGCACCGAAAGGTCGAGCATGCCCGCCGGCGGCACGATACGCCGCAGCGGCTTGATCGCCACCTCCGTGACGTCGGTCACCAGATCGCAGGCCGACCGCAGCGGACCGGTCGCCGGCGGGTGCCAGCCGACGAATTCGATCCAGCTGAGGATCACCCGGGCCAACAGCAGCAGCCAGGCCAGGAAGAGCGCCAGGCAGAACAGGGAGCCGATCGGGTTCGAGGCCGCGAGCATCGGGCGAGAAGGCTAGCAGCCCACCGATGGCGGCCAGCGCGCGTGGATCGCCAGCTGGAAGGTGCGGGTTCGTCGGGAGGGTCAGAACTGGTTGTAGAACGCGCTCCCCGCGAGCTTCTCGCGGTCCTCGGCGCTCACCTCGACATCGGGGGGGCTCAGCAGGTAGACCCGGTTCGCGATCAGCTCGATCTTGCCGTCGAGCCCGTAGACGAGTCCCGAGGCGAAATCGACCAACCGGCGCGCCGTCGCGTCCTCGGTGCTCTGGAGGTTCATGATCACGGCCGCGCCGCTCTTGAACCGGTCGGCCACGTCGCGCGCCTCGTTGAAGCGCTTCGGCTCGGATCGATGGATCGTGGAGGGCGCGGACACCGGGCGCGGCGCGGCGATCGTCCGGACGACCCCCTCGGCCTCCGCCGACTGGTCGGCCACCGGCTGTGGCCGCATCCGGCGGACGCTCGCAGGCTCCGCTTCGGGCATCTCGTCGACGAAGGCTTCGTCTTCCTCGACGAGCCCCAGGTAGTTCAGGGTCTTCTTCCACACGCCGGCCATCCTCGCTTCCTCTCGCTCACGATCCGGCCGCGAACCTCACCGACCCGGCCGATCACGGCGTCCGGGCACCGAACACCGCCGTCCCGATCCGAACCATCGTAGCGCCTTCCTGCACCGCGACCTGGTAATCCAACGACATCCCCATGGAGAGTTCCAGCACCGCCGGGTGCCGTTCCTGGATGCCGTCGCGGAGCTCCCGGAGACGGCGGAACCACGGCCGTGCGCCCTCCGCATCGGAGGTGGGGGGCGCGATCGTCATGAGGCCGTGCAGGCGGACCCCGTCGAGGGTGGTGAGGAGGTCGGCCGCCGCGGCTGCGTCCTCGGGCGGGACCCCTGCCCTGCCGAGGGTGAAGTCGACCTCGAGGAGCGCCTCGATCGTGCGGCCGGCGCGGGCCGCGCGCCCGGCCAGCCGGCGTGCGGCGCGCTCCCCCGCGACGGTGTGCACGACGTCGGCGAGATCGGCCACGCGATGCGCGGTGTGGGTCTGCAGGGCCCCGATGTAGTGCCACCGCACGCCGGGATCCGTGATCGCGGGCTGCTTCTCGCGGAGCTCCGTCACGTAGTTCTCACCGAGATCGCGCGCGCCGGCGGCGATCGCGTCGCGGATCCCCGCGAGGGGCACGGTCTTCGTCACGACGATCAGGCGGACCTCGGCAGGGTCGCGGCCGGCTGCGGCCGCAGCCTCGTCGAGCCCGCGTCGCACGCCCTGCAGGTTGCTCGCGATCTCCTCGGCACGCGCGCTCACCGGCGCGAGCATACGGAAGGGGGCGGGCGAGCCCGGGGCTCCCGAAGGCGGGGGAAGGTCGCCTCCGGTCACCGGGCCGCCCGCCCCCGAGCTTCGCGCGGGGCCGCGCGGGGCGTGTCGGTACCGCTAACTCTTGAGGAAGTCCGGGATGTCCAGGTCTTCCTCGGCGTCGAACGAGACCGAGGCGGGTTGCTCCCCCTCGGCCGCGAAGACGTCGGCGTCGTCGTCGTGCAGCAGGGAGGGCAACGGTTCGTCCTCCCCCGTGCGCACGGGCTCCTCGAGCAGCCGCGACAGACGGCTCTCGAACCGGTTGTCGGCCGACAGCGCCACCTTGTCGAAGCCCGCCGCCACGACCGTGACGCGGACCTCCTCGCCCAGCATGTCGTCGACGACCGCGCCGAAGATGATGTTCGCGTCCGGGTGCGCGACGCGGGTGATCGCGTCGGCCGCCGCGTTGACCTCGTGCAGCGACAGGTCGGTCGGCCCGGCGATCGAGAGCAGGACGCCCTTCGCGCCGTCGATCGAGGACTCGAGCAAGGGGCTCGAGATCGCGGACTTCGCCGCCTCGGTCGCCCGGTCGGCGCCCGAGCCGATCCCGATCCCCATCAACGCGGATCCGGCGCCCGACATCACCGACTTCACGTCGGCGAAGTCGAGGTTGATCAGCCCCGGCGTCGTGATCAACGACGTGATGCCGTCGACGCCCTGATAGAGGACCTGGTCGGCCATCCGGAATGCGTCGACCATCGGCATCGTGGGATCGGCCACCTGCAGCAGCCGGTCGTTGGGCACGACGATCAACGTGTCGACCGCCTTCTTCAGATCGGTGATCCCGACGTCGGCCTGCGTCGCGCGCTTGCGGCCCTCGAAGCCGAACGGCCGTGTGACGACGCCGATCGTGAGCGCCCCGAGGTTGCGGGCGATCTCGGCGACGACGGGCGAGCCACCGGTGCCGGTCCCGCCGCCCTCGCCGGCGGTGATGAACACCATGTCGGCGCCCTTCAAGATCTCCTCGATCTCGTCGGCATGCTCGTCGGCGGCGTTCTTGCCCACGACCGGGTCTGAGCCGGCGCCGAGGCCGCGGGTGGTCTCTCGTCCGATGTCGAGCTTCACTTCCGCGTCGGACATCAACAGGGTCTGCGCGTCGGTGTTGACGGCGATGAACTCGACGCCCCGGAGGCCTGCCTCGATCATCCGGTTCACCGCGTTCACGCCGCCCCCGCCGATCCCGATGACCTTGATGACGGCGAGATAATTCTGGGGAGCGTCCATCGTTCGTCCAGTCCTCCGGGCGACCGCTGCGGTCACCGTCCCGGGCCTACGAGCGAGGACGCTCGCGGCCGGATGCTTTCGGTCCCTCTCCGACACGTCAGCTGCATCGTTCTCTTCCCCTACGTTAGCCCCGCGTTGGCCCTCCGTGGCATCGCGTTCCGCCACGAACACTAACGCTCAACTTGATAGTGATTGTCATATCTATCTACAGTCGAGGTCGTGACATTACTAGCGGCAACTATGCCCGTCAAGCCACGGTATCCGCACAGCGACCATCGGGTTCGTGGTCGGGATGACAGTTACCGAAGGCGTACCTTCGGACTCAAGGGGTGAGGGTCGAGCCGTCCGCGAGCGTCGCGCTCGGGGCACCGGGAGCGGACACGTCGATCGACGACAAGTCGTGCCCGCCGCTCGCCGCCCAACGCAAGACGGCGCGCAGCGCCACCGCCTTCTCCGCCTCATCGCCGGGCATCCCCGCGTCCACGGTCACCCCGTCGCGCAGCGTGAGCGACGTGCTGAGGTCCTGGCCCACCGACACCTCGCTGACGCGCTGGGCCACGACCGGGTCGAGCGCGCCGAGGAAGACCGCCGCCGCGGTCCGCTGCGCCACGTCGGGGGCGCCGAGCGCGGCCTGGACCTTGGGGAGCGCATCGACCGCCGACGTCGTGGCCGCGGAGGCGGGCAGGATCGTCCCGTCGCTCGCGAGGATCGACGCCTCCCCCATGGCGTCGATCATCCCGACCGGCTCGCGCTCGACGATCGAGAGCACGATCGTGTCGGGCAGGTCGCGCTGCACCGACGCCGAGGCGATCCACGGGTCGCCGAGCAGGCTCGCCGTGACGGCCTGCGTCTGCAGGTGGAACACGTTCGTCGAGGGTTCGATCCCGGCCAGGCTCCGCACGGCGTCGGGCCGGAGGCTCACCGCCCCCTCGATACGGATGTGGCGCGCCTCGAACAACGGGGTGTAGGTGATCGCCCACGCGGCGGTCGCGACCGCGATCGGCACCAGGAGGACGAGCGCGAGCACGCGCCGGCGCCCGACGGAACCTTTCGGCGCCTCCTCAGGCACCGGCACCACCGATCATCCGGACCTCCGTCTGGAGCTCGATCCCGCTCGCCCTGTGGACGCCCGCGCGGACGAGCTCGATCAGAGCCCGGACGTCCGCAGCCGTCGCGCCGGGCGCCGCAACGATGAAGTTGGCGTGCTTGGTCGACACGGACGCGCCGCCCACCGTGACCCCTTTCAGGCCGGCGGCGTCGATCAGAGCGGCCGCGTGCTCGCCGGGCGGGTTCGTGAACACGCTGCCGCAGTTGGGCTCGGCGATCGGTTGCGTGTCACGCCGCCACCGGCGCGCCGCGTCCATCGCCGCCCGGATCTCCCCGGGGTCTCCGGGGCGCAGGGTGAGCGAGGCGGCCACGACGATCGCGTCGCCGGGGAGCGCCGTCGCCCGGTACGCGAACCCCACTTCGCTCGCGGGCACCGTCCGTTCCGTGCCGGCGGCGAGCTCGACGACGTCCACCGCTCCGACGACGTCACTCATCTGCCCGTCGTGAGCGCCCGCGTTCATGCGCACCGCGCCCCCGAGGCTCGCCGGGATCGCCACCCCGAAGCCGAGCCCGGCGAGGCCGTGCTGCTGCGCGACCCCGGCGAGGGCGGGCAACGGCATCGCGCCGCCCGCCGTCACCACATCGCCCTCGCGCGCCGACCAACGGAACCCTCGCCCCAGGCGCACCACGAGGCCCGCGAACCCCTCGTCGGCCACGAGGACGTTCGACCCTTTGCCCAAGACCGCGACCGGGATCTGCGTCTTCGCGACCGCTCGGGCGACCGCGTGCAGATCGGCCACGGCGTCCGGTTCGAGGAACAGCGACGCACGACCGCCGATCCGGAAGGTGGTCAGCGGAGCCATCGAGACGTCGTCGCGGACGCGATCGCCACACGCCGCACGCAAGATGGTGCGTGCCTCGGCGATCACATCGATCATCCGTCCAGCTCCTCGATGCGCTCCCGGACCGCGTCGCCGAGCATCCAGACGTCGCCGCATCCCATCGTCACGACGAGGTCGCCCTCGCGCACCTCGTCGGCGAGGAAGGTCACGACGTCCGCGCGATGCGGGAGGTACACGACCTCGGGATCGGCCCCGTCTGCCCGCTCCGACACCGCGGTCGCGACCCCGTCGGCGACGAGCTGGCCGGTCACGCCCGGGATCGGGGGCTGCGCGGCCCCGTAGATGTCCGTCACCACGACGAGGTCGGCGTCGACGACGCTCGCGCCGAGCTCGCGCCACAACGCCTGCACCCGCGAGTAGCGGTGCGGCTGGACGATCGCGACCACCCGGCGCGGAGAGCGCCGGCGCGCCGTGTCGATCGTGAGCGCCATCTCGGTCGGGACGTGCCCGTAGTCGTCGAAGAACTCTGCGCCCCGTGCCCGACCGCGGAGCTCGAACCGGCGATGGACACCGTCGAACGAGGCGAGCGCCCGCGCTGCGACGGCCGGATCGACCCCCACCTCGGCGGCGACGGCGATCGCCGCGGCCGCGTCCACCAGGTTGTGCCCGCCGTCCACCCGGAGCGCCAGCGGGATGTCCCTCCCGTCGACGGTCAGGGTGCCCCGTGCGCCGTCCGAGCCGAGATGATCGACACGGACGGCGACCCGCGCGTCGGTCGACAGGCCGAACGTCACGGCCTCGATGCCCGCCGCCGCGAGCGCGCGGGCGACCCCGGGGTCATCCGCGCACGCGACCACGAGCTCGCACCCCGCCGCGAACCGCGCGAAGGCGCGCTCGATCTCGGGCGCGCCACCCGGATAGAAATCCACGTGGTCGACCTCGATATTCGTGATCACGCCGATCCACGGCGACCCCAACAGGAAGCGATCCGTCACTCTCATCGGCCTCGAAGACGAACACGTCGCCCTCGCCGTGCCGGGCGCCGCCGCCGGTCTCGTGCAGGTCGCCACCGATCAGGTAGGAGGGATCGCGGCCCGCGTCCACCAGCACGTGCGCGAGCATCGACGTCGTGGTGGTCTTACCGTGGGTGCCGGCGATCGCGATCGCGCGACGACCCGCCGCGACCGCGGCGACCGCCTGCTGGCGCCGCCACACGGGGATGCCGGCCTGCGCGGCCGCCACCAGCTCCGGGTTGTCCGACGCGATCGCGCTCGACGTGATCACGACGTCGGGGCGTGGCGGGTCGAGCACGTTCGACGCCGCATGACCGACGGTGACCGCGACCCCCGCGCCCTCGAGGTCCTCGAGCGGGCGCGACCGCTTCAGGTCCGAGCCCTGGACCGCGACCCCGCGCGCGAGCAACAGCCGCGCCAGGTTGCGCATCCCCGCCCCGCCGATCCCGATCAGGTGAGCGCGCCCGATCCCCGCCATCCGGGGCACCGGCAGCGTCGGGATCGACCCGGGCGGCGACGACCACAGCGCGTCGCCCTCGGTCACGAACGCGCCTCCGCGATCTCGACGCAGAGCGCTGCGATGCGCTCGGCCGCGTCCGGGCGCGCCCACGCGAGCGCGGCTCGGCTCATCCCGTCCCTCGTCGCTCCGTCCTCCACGAGGTCCAGGATGGCGGGCACCAGCGTGGATGACGACAACGCAGCGTCGAGCACCATGCGGGCGGCGCCCGCGGCGACCAGCTCCCGGGCGTTCGCCTCCTGGTGGTTCTCGGTGGCATAGGGGTACGGCACGAGGACCGACGGCAGCCCGCACGCGGTGATCTCGGCGACGCTCGCGCCCGCGCGCGCGACGACCACGTCGGCGAGCGCGAACGCGCGGTCCATCCGGTCGATGAAAGGCACGACGGATACCCGCAACGCGGCGCCGCGGTCGACCGCTCGCGCGAGGTCGCCGTCGTTGCCGGGTCCGGCGCTCACGAGCAGCTGCAGGTCCCCGCGCGACGCGAGCGCCGGCAGCGCGTCGGCCACCACCCGATCGAGGTGGACCGCGCCCTGACTGCCCCCGAACACGAACACGGTCGTGCGGTCGCGCTCGAGCCCGAACGCCTCGCACGCCTCCGTGCGGAGCCGGTCGCGGTGCGACCGCACGGTCGCGATCTCGCGCCTGATCGGGTTTCCGGTCCGCTCGACGCGCACCGAGGGCAGGCGGGCGGCGGTTCCCTCGAAGGTGGTCGCGACCGCGGCGGCCCAGCGGGCGGCGATCCGGTTGACCACGCCGGGAACGCTGTTCGGTTCGATCAAGACGAGCGGCGTGCGTGTGCGGCGCGCGGCCAGCGCGGCGGGTCCGCTCGCGAACCCGCCGATGCTGACAACGACGTCGGCGCCGGCGACCAGGGGGCGGCACGACGAGGAACCGCGGACCGCCAGCGCGACGGCGCGCACGGTTGCCGTGGACAGCCGCGCCTGCGCGGCCGCCACCTGAACGGGGACGAATCGGAAGCCGGCATCGGGGACGAGATGCGCCTCCTGGCCGTCCTCCGCGCCGATGAACACGATCGAGGCGCCGTGCAGATCGCGGAGCGCCGTGGCGGTGGCGAGCGCCGGGAAGACGTGCCCGGCCGTGCCGCCACCGGTGACGACGACGTTCATCGTCGCGCGGCTGGTCCTCGCGACCGCGACGGTGCGGCGGCCGTGTCGCGCGCGACGCTCGCCAAGACCCCGATCCCCACCAACGTCACCACCAACGCCGTCCCCCCGAACGAGACGAGGGGCAGCGGCACACCGGTGATCGGCAACAACCCGGTCACGGCGCCCATGTTGACGATCGCCTGGAGGCCGATCCAGCCGATGACCCCGGCGGCGAGCAGCCGCTCGAAGGTGCCCCGGGCGTGCATCGCGATCCGCACCCCTGCGTAGATCAGCACGCCGAACGCCAGGAGCACCGCGAGCGCGCCGAGGAGCCCGAGCTCCTCCCCGATCACCGCGTAGATGAAGTCGGAGTGCGCGTTCGGCAAGAAGTCCCATTTCGCACGGCTCGTGCCGAGCCCCGTGCCGAGCCACCCGCCGGAGCCGATCGCGATCAGGCCCTGGATCAGCTGGTAGCCGTTGCCCTGCCGGTCGGCCCACGGGTTGAGCCAGGCGTCGAAGAACCGCGTGCGCCGGTAGGTCTCGCCGACGATCAGCACGGTGGCGCCCAGCAGGCCCGTCGCCGTGGCGATGAGGAGGTAGCGCATCCTGACGCCGGCGGCGAAGAGCATCACGAGGACGAGCCCGCACAGGATCAGCGTCGTGCCCAGATCCCGTTGCGCGATCCCGAGCAACCCCACCACCAGCACGATCGGCGCGAGCGGCATCAGCAGCTGCATCGGCTCGTCGAGCTTGCTCCATTTGTTGGTGAGGATCGTCGCCGCCACCGCGACGAGCCCGAGCTTGGCGAACTCCGAGGGCTGGATCGTGACCGGCCCGAGGTCGATCCAGCGTGACGCGCCGTAGAGGGACGTCCCGGAGGTGGGCCGGGCGGCGATCACCATCAGGACCGTGGCGCCGCCCAGCACCCAGATCCCGAGGTGCCTCCAGATGCGCGGAGGCAGCCGCGTCACGACGATCGCGGCGCCGATCCCCACCGCCGCGTACAGCACCTGCCGTTGGAAGTACCAGAAGCTGTTCCCGCCGTAGCCCTGTGCCGCCGAGACCGACCCGGCCGAGAGCACCATGACGAGCCCGACCACCGTCAGCGCGCCGGCCGACCCGCAGAGCAGGGCGAGGTCGCGGCGCGCGATCCGTCGCGATTCGGCCGGGCTCCGCCGGCGCGGGGTGGGCACCAGCCGAAGGCGGCGCTGCCCGGGCGCACGCGTCGAGCGGGTACTCGCCGGCGCCGCCTTCGCGCGCGCCGTGCCCTGCCCGGTGCGCTCAGCCATGCGCCCGCACCCCTTCCGCGAGTCCGCGGGCGGCGGCGGCGAATCGGTCCCCGCGCTCGACGTAGGAGGCGAACTGATCCCAGCTCGCGCACGCGGGCGCGAGCAGCACGACGCCGGGCCGCTCGGCGGCGGCGAACGCCGCGCCGACCGCGTCCTCGATCGAGCTCGCGTCCTGCACCGGGACGAGCCCGCCGAACGCTGCGTGGATCGCCGCCGCTGCCTCGCCGATCGCGACCACGGCGCGCAGGTGGGCGGCGACGGTGCCCAGCGCGGCGAGATCTTGACCCTTCGCGCGGCCGCCGGCGATGAGCACGGCATCGTCCACCGCCGCGATCGCCGCGAGCGCCGCGTGGACGTTCGTCGCCTTCGAGTTGTCGAGGAACCGGACGCCGTCGATCTCGGCGACGGCCTCGCCGCGGTGGGCCGCGGGCTCGAACGCGGCGAGCCCGTCACGGACGGCCTCGGGCGCGACGCCGTAGGCGAGCGCGGCCGTCGCGGCGGCCGCGGCGTCCTCGCGATGCCCTGCGCGTTCGCCGTCGACCGAGCCGAGCTCGACCGGGCCGGCGGGTCCGCGGGTGAGCAACGTGTCGCCCTCGAACCCGACGTCCGGGCCCCCGGCGGCCGGCGTGCCCGCGCCGAACCAACGCTGCGCGCAGGGCGCGCCACGCGAGACCGCCGCGGCCTCCGGGTCGTCGCGGTTCCCGACGTGGACGTCGTCGTCGCGCTGGTTCCGGTAGATCGCCGCCTTCGCGTCACGGTAGGCCTCGAAGGAGCCGTGATGGTCGAGGTGGTCGGGCGCCAGGTTCACGAGGACCGACACCCGCGGGTGGAACCGCTCCTGGACCGCGAGCTGGAACGACGACACCTCGACGACGAGCGCCTCGTGATCGCCGCGGACCGCGGTCGTGAACGGGAAACCGATGTTGCCGCAGGTGACGGCGTCGATGCCGGCCGCGCGCAGGCACGCGCCGAGTATCCCCGTGGTCGTCGTCTTCCCGTTCGTGCCGGTGACGGCGAGGTAGGGCGCCCGCGCGAGGCGCGCGCCGAGCTCGAGCTCCCCCCAGACCTCGATCCCTCGCTCCTTCGCCCATGCGAGCGGCGGCGCCGTCGGCGGCACCCCCGGGCTCACGACCATCACGTCGGCGCCGTCCAGGTGCGAGGGGTCGTGGCCGCCGGTGCGCACCGTCACCCCGAGCCGCTCGAGCGCCGACACGTCGCCGACCGAGTCGGCGTCGCGACGCTCCGTGAGCACCACATGCGCGCCTTCCGCGGCGAGGGTCTCGGCCGCCGCCCGTCCGGCGACGCCCGCGCCGACCACGACCGCGTGCCGCCCCGTGAGCGCGCTCACCCGAGACCACCCCGCGCGATGAAGTCCGCGTAGAACAAGCCGATCCCGACCGCAGAACACAGACCGGCGATGATCCAGAACCGCACGATCACGGTGAACTCGGGCCAGCCCGCGAGCTCGAAATGGTGATGGAACGGCGACATCAGGAACACCCGCCGGCCGAACCCACGATAGGAGATCACCTGGATGATCACCGACAGCGTCTCGAGCACGAACAGCCCGCCGATGATCACGAACAGCAGCACCGTGTTCGTGACGAGCGCGAGGGCACCGAACAGCCCGCCGATCGCGAGCGCCCCGGTATCACCCATGAAGATGCGCGCCGGGGCGGCGTTCCACCAGAGGAACCCCGTGGCGGCGCCCATCATCGCCGCCGACACGATCGCGACGTCCTGCAGGTCCGGGCCGCGCACGGCGTAACAGCCCGTCGCGCCGGCCAGCAGTTCGCACGTGTGCCGGAACTGCCAGAAGCTGATGAAGATGTAGGCGGCCGACACGAGGATCGACGCGCCGGCGGCCAGCCCGTCGAGCCCGTCGGTCAGGTTCACCGCGTTCGACGAGCCGGTCAGCACGATGAACGCCCACACGACGAAGAACCCGCCGAGGGCGATCGCCGTCGGCCGCACGAACGAGACGTGCGTGCTGATGCCGGCGTCGTCGCCGCTGTGCATCACGAGCCACGCGAACGCGAGCGACACGACCGCGGTCCCCGCGAACTTCTGCACCTTCGTCAGCCCGAGCGAGCGCTGGCGCTTCACCTTCGCGTAGTCGTCGAGGAACCCGACCACGCCGAACCCGACGGCGACGACCACCAGTGCGACCCCCGTCGGCGTGACCCGTTGCGCCGTGATCCGCGATGCGACGTAGCCCGCGATGAGCGCGATCAAGATCACGATGCCGCCCATCGTCGGCGTGCCCATCTTCTCCATGTGCGTATGGGGCCCGTCCTCGCGGATGCGCTGGCCCCATCCCCAGCTGTTGAACGCGTGGATCGCGACGGGCGTCCCGAGGAGCGCGACCGCGAGGGCGGTCCCGGCGGCCAGCAGGATCGAGATCACGTGAGCGCCTCCGCGAGCCGTTCCCCGACCCGCTCCAGGCCGGCGACCCGGGACCCTTTCACGACGACCACGTCGCCGGGCGCCGCATGGGCGAGCACGTCGGCGATCGCGGCGTCGGGGTCGTCGTAGGCCACGGCCGCATCGGGCTCCACCCCTTCCCGGACGGCGGCGACCGCGATCGCTTTCGCGTCCGGTCCGATCGCGAGGAGCCGGTCGACCGGGAGCCGGGCGGCAAGCTCGCCCACTCGTTCGTGCTCGGCGGTGGCGATCGGGCCGAGCTCCGCCATCTGTCCGAGGACCGCGATCAATCGCCCGTGCGCCGCCATCCACCGGCCGGTCTTCAACGCCGCCGCGACCGACTCGGGGTTCGCGTTATAGGCATCGTTCACGACGCGGATCCCCTCCGGTGTGCCGCTCGTCTGCATCCGCCAGCGTGTGATGCGTGCCTCGGCGAGCACGGCCGCCGCCGTTTCGAGCGGCACGTCGAGCTCCGCGCCGACGGCCGCGGCGGCGAGGGCGTTCGGCACCATGTGCTCCCCGGGGACCGCCAACCGGACGTGCGCGCGTTCGTCACCGCGCCGCAGCTCGAACGACGCCCGCCCATCGCGATCGACCGTGATCGTCTCGGCACGGACATCCGCGTCGGACGCCCGGCCGAAGGTCACCACACGGGCACGGGTCCGTACGCCGTACCCCGCGACGACCGGGTCGTCGGCCGCGAGGATCGCGACGCCGTCGTCGGGCAGCGCATCGACCGGCTCGGCCGAGGCCTCGACGATCGCCTCCCACGATCCGAACACCTCCATGTGCGCGAGCCCGACGTTCGTCACGACCGCCACTTGCGGGCGGGCGACATCGCACAGCCGTCGCACGTCGCCGACATGTCGTGCGCCGAGCTCCGCGACGATCACGTCGGTGTCCGGCGGGGCGCCGAGCAGCGTCTGGGGCAGACCCACCTCGTTGTTGAACGACGAGGGGCTCACGTGGGTCCGCCACCGGGACGCGACGACGGCGCCGGCCAGGTCCTTGGTCGACGTCTTCCCGTTCGCGCCGGTGATCGCGACGACCGTGCCCTCGAACGCGCGCCGGTCCTCCGCCGCCAGGTCGAGCAGCGCCTGGCCCGTGTCACGGACGTGCACGGCGGGCGCCTCGACGGCGAACCCCGACCGCACCATGACGGCCGCGGCTCCGCGCTCGAGCGCGTCGGCGATGAAGTCGTGCCCGTCCAGCCGCTCGCCCACCAACGCCACGAAGAGGCTGTCGGGCCGGACCGCACGCGAGTCGGTCGCGACGCCGCCGATCGTCGTGTCGGCGCCCTCACGCACCGCGCCACCGACCGCCGCAGCGACCTCGCCGAGGGTCCTCGGCCGCATCAGGTCGAGCTCCGCCGGGCGAGCGCCGCGCGCGCGACCTCGCGATCGTCGAACGGCACGAACTCACCGTCGACCTCCTGCGTGGTCTCGTGCCCTTTCCCGGCGATCACCACGACGTCTCCGGACCGCGCTTCGTCGATCGCGCGCTCGATCGCTGTCTGCCGGTCGGGCTCGACGATCGACGCGGCGTCGTCGGGGATCCCGCTCGTCACCTGCTCGATGATCGCCAGCGGGTCCTCCGACCGGGGGTTGTCGCTGGTCACGATGACGAGGTCGGCATCCTCGGCCGCCGCGCGCCCCATCATCGGTCGCTTCGCCCGGTCGCGGTCTCCCCCGCAACCGAACACGACGATCACTCGGCCGTCGGCCGATGCACGTGCGCCCCGGAGCACGCTGTGGATGCTATCCGGCGTGTGTGCGTAGTCCACTACCACGGTGAAGTCTTGCCCTGCATCGATAGGCTCCATCCGCCCGGGGACCCGGCGCACGTCGGTGACGCCGCGCGCGCCCACGTCGAGCCCCACCCCGACCACCCGGGCCGCGGCGAGCGCGCCGAGCACGTTCTCGACGTTGAACGGCCCTCGAAGGTCGCTTCGCACCACCACCCCGTCGACCGTCGCCGCGATCCCGCGCCGGTCCACCACCACGTCGGTCGCGTGCACGTCGGCCGCGGTGTCCACACCGAAGCTCGTGACGGGGATCCGCGGGGCCTCGAGGAGCCGGCGCCCCCAGGGATCGTCCGCGTTCACGACCCCGTGGCGCGCGTGCGCCGGGGTGAACAACAGGCGCTTGGCGTCGAAGTAGGCCTCCATCGAACCGTGGAGGTCGAGATGGTCCTGGGACAGGTTCGTGAACACCGCGGCGTCGACGACGAGCCCGTCGACCCGGTGCTGCGCCAGCGCGTGCGACGAGATCTCGATCGCCACGGCGCGCACGTCGGCCGCGCGCATCCGGGCCAGGGCACGGTGGAGCTCGGGCGCCTCGGGCGTGGTGTGCGCGAGAGGCGACGGCTCGCCGTCGATCCTGAGGCCCGTCGTACCGATCACGCCGGGCCGCCACCCGGCGGCTCGGAACACCGCCTCCAACAGGAAGGTGATCGTCGTCTTGCCGTTCGTCCCGGTGACGCCGACGAGGGTGAGTCCCTCGGCGGGGCGCCCGAAGACCTCGGCGGCCATCGGACCGATCGCCTCTCGGACCGAGCGGACGACGAGCTGCGGCGCCGCGACCGCGAGGGGGTGATCGACCACCAGGGCGCTCGCCCCCGCGTCGACGGCCTGCTGGGCGAAGGCGTGCCCGTCGACGACGTCCCCGGGGATACAGAAGAAGAGCGAGCCCGGCGGGACGTCGCGCGAGTCGTTCGACGCGTCGCGAACGGTGGCGTCGGGGTCGCCGCGCACCTCGGCGCCGACGGTCGCGGCGACGTCGGCGAGCCGCACCTGGGGGAAGGTCGGGTTCACCGCGCGCGAGCCTACACGCCCCGGGTGGCGACTCAGGGAGCGGCCAGCCGGTGCGGCGGCAGCGCGACGGGCGCGCTCGGCTCGATCCCGAGCCGCTGGATCGCGTACCGCGCCACGTGCTGGAACAGAGGGGCCGCCGCGACGCCGCCGTACACCGTGTCGGGCTCGTCGAGGATCGCCGCGATCACGACCTTCGGCTGCGAGGCCGGCAGGAACCCGATGAACGAGGCCACGTAGCGATCGATGTACTTGCCGGCGCTGTCGACCTTCTTCGCCGTCCCCGTCTTGCCCGCCACCTGGTACCCGGCGATCTGCGCGGCGTAGCCCGTCCCGTCCTGCACGGCGTAGGCGAGCATCTCCGTCAACTGCTTGCTGGTCGCGGCGGACACGACGCGGTGGTGTGGCGCCGCTGGCACCGGCGTGGCAACGCCGTCGGTGCCGACGGTTGCCCGCACGAGGCTCGGCTGCACGTACGTCCCGCCGTTCGCGATCGCCGCGTACACCGCCGCCATCTGCAGCGGCGACACCGCGACGCCCGCGCCGAACGAGACGGTCGCCCGCGTGATCGCGCTCCACTGGTCGCTCGGCTGCATGATCCCCGCCGCCTCGCCGGGGAAGCCGACACCGGTCGGCGCCCCGTACCCGAACGCGTGGAACGTCTGCTCGAGCCGTTGGTTGCCGACCCGGTCCGCGACGAGGGAGATCCCCACGTTGCTCGAGTGCGCGATGATGTCGCCGAGCGTCATCGTCTCCGTGCCGTGCGACTCGGCGTCGTGGATCGTGTACCCCTCGATCGAGCGGGTCCCCGCCACCTGGAACGTGTCGGTCGGCCGCACGACCCCCGAAGACAGCGCCGCGGCGGCGGTGATCGTCTTGTTCACCGAGCCCGGCTCGAAGGTATCGGTCACCGCGCGGTTCACGAGGTGGCTCGGGTCGGCGGTGCTGAAGGCGTTGGGGTCGAAACTCGGATAGGTCGCCATCGCGTAGATCTCGCCGGTGCGAGGATCCATCACGATCACCGTTCCCCCCTTCGCGTGGTTCGCTGCGACCGCTTGCCGCAGGTAGACCTGGGTCTGGAACTGCATCTGGCGATCGATCGTCAGCTCGAGGTCGGGGCCTGGCTGCGGCTCCTGGTCGATCTGGACACCACCCGCGATCTCCTGCCCCATCGCCGACAGCTCCACGGTCCGCTCGCCCGGGGTCCCCGCGAGGGGGCCGTCGTACTGGCGCTCGAGGCCCGTGATCCCCGTCCCGTCGACGTTGGTCACGCCGACGACCTGGGCGGCGATCGACCCGCTCGGGTACATGCGCCGCTCCGACGGGAGCACGCCGATGCCCGGCAGCGCGAGATCCGAGACGTGCGTGGCGACATCGACCGGCACGCCGCGGTCCACGTAGGCGAAGGTGGTGCCGGCGGTGCGCAGCGCGGCCATCACATCGGCCCGCGGCACCCCGAGGATCGGCGCGAGCGTGCCCGCCTCCCCCACCGGGTCGGTGACGAGCGTCGGGTTCGCGTACACGTCGCGCGCATCCAGCGTGATCGCCAGGGGGCTCCCGTTGCGATCGAGGATCTCCGCGCGGTGGGCGCTCAGCTGCTCGGTGCGGACGCGCTGCTCCACGCCGAGGGCCTCGTAGGTACCCGATTCCCGCACCTGCAGGACCGCGAGGCGCACCACGATCCCCCCGAGCGCGAGGGCCATCCCGATCAGCAGGGCGAGGAGCCGGCCGGCCGGCGGACGGGTCACGCGCCGCCGTCGCCCGCCGGCGGGGGGAGCGGCAAGATCACGACGTGATCGGGGGTGCGCATCCCCCGAGCACGCGCCCACTCCATCACGCGTTGCGGCGAGGAGGCCTGCGCGACCTCTTCGCGGAGCACGTCGCGCTGCTGTTGCAGCCCGCTCAGGTTCGTCTGCAGTTCGTCCACGGAGAAACTGGACTGCACGAACAACGCGGACAGCGACGCGATCCCGATGATCAGCACGGTGGCGAGAGCGGCCACGAGGATCCAGAACGCGACGGGGGAACCGCGGCGCGCCCGCCCATGAGGATGGGGAGGGGTATGGAGTGGGGGGCGCGCCGCGGTCGTGCGCGAGGGGCGCACACGCGGAGCCGGCGTCGTGGCCGGCGAGGACAGCTTGGGAGCGGCGGTGCTCACGCGGCGTCCTCGATCCGCTCCGCAGCCCGCAACTTGGCGCTGCGCGCGCGAGGGTTCTCGGCACGCTCGGCATCCGTCGACACCGCGGGCTTGCGGGTGAGCACCCGCAGCCGTGGGTCGTCTCGGAGCGAGTGCTTCGCCACGCGGTCTTCCAAAGAGTGGTAGGCGATCACCACGACGCGGCCACCGGGATCGAGGAGCCCCGCCGCGTGAGGCAGGGACGCGGTGAGCTCCTCGAGTTCCCGGTTGACCGCGATCCGGAGCGCCTGGAACGAGCGGCGCGCGGGGTGGGGGCCCCCCGGACGCCGTCCCACGGCGCTCACGATCACGCCCGCGAGTTCGTCGGTGGTCTCGATCGGTCGGTGCCGCACGATCGCGGCCGCGATCCGGCGCGACCGCCGCTCCTCGCCGTAGCGGTAGAGCACGTCGGCGAGCTCGCCCTCCGGCAGGGTGTTCACCAGGTCTCGCGCGCTCGCCTCGTCGTCCGCGGCCCCCGCCATCCGCATGTCCAGCGGACCGTCGACGCGGAACGCGAAGCCTCGCTCCCCCTCGTCCAGCTGCATGGACGAGACGCCGAGGTCGAAGAGCACGCCGCCGACGGTGCCGCCGACGACGTCTTCATCCACCTCGGAGAACCGCGCCCGCACGAACCGCACGCGATCCCCGTAGCCGGCAAGCGCCTGCGCCGCGCGTGCCAGCGCGGCCGGATCGCGGTCCACCCCCACCACGTCGTGCACGCCCGCGTCGAGCAACGCCGCGGTGTGGCCGCCTGCGCCGACCGTCATGTCGACCACCACCCGCGCGCCCTGCAGCAGCTCCACCACCTCCGCGACCATGACCGGACGATGTCCCGCGTCGCTCACCCCAGGTGTCCGACGAACAGTCCGAACGCGATCGAGGCCGCCAGCGTGAGCGCCGTCATCCCGATCAACGACAGGCTCTGCCGCACCTCCGCGCCGAGCTTTTCGGTCGTCGCCGCCACCCTGTCCGCCATCCGTGCACCTCCGTTTGTCGGCAGCCGTCGCTATCCGCGACGCGGCTGCAAGGTCCCTGCCTGGTACGCGCCGGTGTACGTCGCCTCGTAGCGCTCGTAGCTCACGCGATCCCAGATCTCCATCCGGTCGCGCACGCCGAGCACGACCACGTCCTTGTCGATCCCGACGGCCTCACGCAGCCGGCCGGGGAGCGTGAGCCGCCCCTGCCCGTCCAACCGGAGCTCGTCCGACGACCCGAAGAACAAACGCGCATAGGCGCGCCCCTCCGCGTCGGAAAGGGGGGACGACGAGACCTCGTCGGCGCGGTGCTCCCATTCGACCCTGGGGAAGGCGAAGAGACAGCCGTCCTGGCCGATCGTCAGCCAGACGCCGTCGGCCAAGGCCTCGCGGAACCTCGTCGGCAGCGACAACCGTCCCTTCGGGTCGAGCTGGTAGCTATGCGCGCCGAGCAGTTCGGCCACGCGTCCTCCCCTTTCCTCCATTTGGGTCCCTGTTTATGCCACCGCCGCTCCACCACGTCAACACGCGTTGCCCCCGAACTGATGTTCGGGGTTGCGGGATCGGGACCAGAAGGGTCGGGACCAGAAGGATGGGAGCGGAACAAGAGGAATAGATCAGGAACCGCGGTTGCGTCGGCCGAGGCCGTTATGCGAGGTAGGCGTCCCAGCCGGGCTCGAGCGTCCCGAGGGTGAGCCGGAAGCCGTCCGACGGAGCGAACGGGGTGCGGGCGAGGGTGAAGCCCGCCTCAGCGGGTGTTCGGTCCATCTTCTTGGCGTTGCACCGGCGGCACGCCGCGACGACGTTCTCCCACACGTGCAGACCGCCGCGCGATCGCGGCAGGACGTGGTCGAGGTTCTCCGCGCCCGACCCGCAGTACTGACACGAGTAGGCGTCGCGGGCGAAGACGCCGCGGCGGGTCAGCGGCGCCTGGTGGCGGTACGGCACCTTCACGAACCGGCGCAGGCGGACCACCGACGGGGCATCCAAATGGACGTGCTCGCTGCGGAAGATCGCGCCGTTGCTTTCGATGACGTCGGCCTTCTCTTTCAACACGAGCACGACGGCTCTGCGCGCCGATAAGACGGCGAGCGGCACATCGGTGGCGTTGAGCACCAGCGCCCTACCCATGACGGAAGTCTACGGCTCGCGGCTGGAATCACAAGCGTGTAACCTTGGGTGCGGGTCGGTCCGGCGGGATGCCTGGAGTTGCGAACAGGGGCCGCGCGAGGCGTCGGAACCGCCGGACCGACCCATCACCGTCTCCCGAGCCGTCCCACCGGTCCCCTCGGACAGGAACCCGGACGCCGGCATCAGCGTCTGACGGTTGCGCGCGTCCATGTACGGAGAGCCGAAGCGTGCAGCGGGGGTACGATGTGACGCAACCGACCCAGGGAACGGCCGAACCGACGGCCGAACGGACGGAGGATGTCGTGGTGGAGCTTCGCGAAGAGGCGCGCGATCCACAGGCCTTCGCCGAGCAGTTCGACTCCCTCGAGCACAACATCGAGCGGATCGTCCGCGGCAAACACGACCAGATCCGACTGGCCCTGGTTGCGCTGATCGCCGAAGGCCACCTGCTGATCGAGGACGTGCCCGGGGTGGGCAAGACGATGCTCGCCAAGGCGATGGCCCGGTCGATCGACTGCTCGTTCCGTCGCATCCAGTTCACCCCCGACATGCTGCCCACCGACATCACCGGCGTGAACGTGTTCAACCAGGAGCGCGGCGACTTCGAGTTCCGCCCCGGCGCGGTGTTCGCCAACGTCGTGCTCGGGGACGAGATCAACCGCGCATCGCCGAAGACGCAGTCGGCCTTGCTGGAGTGCATGGAGGAACGGCAGGTGACGACCGACGCGGAGACCCGGAGCCTCGGGACGCCGTTCATCGTGATCGCCACCCAGAACCCGGTCGAGCACGAGGGCACGTATCCGTTGCCCGAGGCCCAGCTCGACCGGTTCATGATGCGGCTGTCGGTGGGCTACCCGGACCGCGACGTCGAGACCGAGATCCTCGCGACGCACAGCTCGGGCCAGCCGCTCGACGAGCTCACGCCGGTCTGCGACGCGCTGGCGGTCGCGCAGCTGATCGAGCTCGCCCGCGAGGTCCACGTCGCCCCGGCGATCCGTACCTACATCGTGGCGCTCGTGGAGGCGTCGCGTGCGCATCCCGACATCTACCTGGGAGCGAGCCCCCGCGCCTCGATCATGCTCCTGCGCGCCGCCCGCGCCTACGCCGCGGCCGCCCGACGCGACTACGTGATCCCCGATGACGTGAAGGCGCTCGCCGCGCCGGTGCTCACGCACCGGCTGATCGTGACCGCCGACGCGGCGATGGCGGGGCGCGACACGTCGTCGGTGATCACTGACCTGTTGGCGACGGTCGAGGTCCCGGTCGCCGAGCGCGACTGATGCTCACCCCTCGCGGCATCGCGGTCGCCCTGGCGGGCGTCGGGATGTGGGTCGCGGCACGCATCCTCGGGTCGCCGGGCCTCGAAACCGTTGCGATCGGGCTCCTGCTGCTGCCGTTCATCGCAGGGGCGTTCGTCCGCTGGGGGACGCGCACGATCCACGTGCAACGCCACCTGTCCGAGCCGCGCGTGGCGCCCGGTACCCGTGTGACCGTCCGGCTCGACGTGACGCACGAAGGCCCCACCAAGCCCTCGTTCCTGTTGCTCGAGGACCGGCTGCCGGCCGCCCTCGGCAGGCCTGCGCGCGTGGTCGTGGCGGGGTCGGCGCGGGCGCTCCAGCGGGTGTCCTACACGGTCGTCCCGCACGCCCGCGGCCGCTACGTGATCGGACCGATGGCGGTCGACCGGACCGACGCCTTCGGCCTGACACGGCGGCGCGTCCTCCTGGACGGCCGTGACGAGCTCCTCGTGACGCCGGAGGTCGAGGACCTCCGTGCCCCGGCCGAGTCGACGAGCATCACGAACATCGGCAGCGCGCGGGCGCGCCAGCTGCTGCGCAGCGGCGAGGAGTACTACACGATGCGCGGCTACGAGGAAGGCGACGACCTCCGCCGGATCCACTGGCCCTCGGTCGCGCGGACCGGCACGCTGATGATCCGTCAGGACGAGGCGTCCCGCCGGGCGGCCGGGCTGATCTACCTCGACAACCGAGAGTCGATGCTCGGGCCCGAGCGCGGCGAGGCGTTCGAGCGCGCCGTGTCCTACGCAGCGAGCATCGGCGCGCTGTTCACACGCAACGGGTTCGCGCTGCGGCTCGGCATGGACGAGACCCCGATCACGGCGGTCGACGAGGAGACGTTCCTGGACCTGCTGGCCGGTGTGCGCCCCGGACGCGGGCGGTCGCTCGGCCGCGTGATGACCGGGCTCCGGCTCGCCGGCGCGCAAGACACCTCGCTCGTGTTCATCGGTGCGCCGCCGCCGCCGCAAGATCTCCCCGCCCTGGTGCGGGCGGGCGGGTCGTTCGGTCCACGCCTTGCCGTCCTGGTGCACCCGAGCGACCCGGACGCGGAGCCCGAAGCTCGCCGGACCCAGCTCCAGTCTCGAGCGACCCAGGCGCACCTCACGCTCGTCCGCGCCGGATGGGATTGCTTGGTCCTGTCCCCGACCATGCGATTGCGAGAGCGATGGCACACACCCAGGGCACAACGCCCCGCCTCCAGCGCCTGAGCGCGCTCGTCGCGATCGCGCTCGTCGCGATCGCGGTCGGCTTCGCCTTCGGGCGGATCCTCGTCGGGCACGGCGCGACGTACCGCATGATCGCGGTCGGGCTCGCTTCGGGTGTGCTCGCCTGGGCGACGGAGCGCCGAGGGATGCTCCTGGCCACGCTCGTGAGCGCCGCGGCCTTGCTGCTCGCCGTCACCTGGCTCGCGGTCCCCCACGCCACGTGGCACGCGCTGCCGACGTTGACCACGGTCCGGTCGCTCGGGACGCTCGCGACGTTGGTGGGCCAGCAGGCCCGCGAGTACGTGTCCCCCGCGCCGGCGACGCCCGCCCTGGTGATGGCGGGCGCGATCGCGGTGTGGGCGGCCGTGTTCTCCTGCTACGCCCTCGCCTTCCGGGCGCAGAGCCCGCTGCTTTCCCTCGTCCCACCCCTTGCGCTCGTCGTGTTCGCCGACAGCGTCTTGGACGACGTGACCAAGCCGGTCTACGGGGTGCTGTTCTTGGTCGCCGCGCTCGCCGTCTTGTTCGCCGACTCGCTCCGCCGGATCCGCGCCTGGGGTCCCGTGTGGTCGCCGGTAGCCGGGCAAGACCGTCTGCTCCCCGTGGCCGGGAGCAACGCCCGCCGGGTGGGTGCGACCGCGCTGATGGTCGCGGCGCTCGCCCCGCTGTTCGTGCCCGGGTTCGGGACGACGTCTGTCCTGGACATCTCGCGGTTCGGGAGCGACAACCGGATCCGGGTCAGCCCCCTCGTCCAGATGGGCTCGATCCTGCGCGATACCGAGGACCACAACCCGCCGTTCTTCGAGGTGCAGGTGTCCTCGAACCAGCTGTCCTACTGGCAGATGGTCGCGTTGGACACGTTCGACGGGAACACCTGGGAGGCACAGGCCGATGACGGCAACCAGGTGACGAACGGGTCGATCCAGCTGGCGTCGACACCGGGGGACACGGTCCAGCAGACCTTCACGATGTTGGACGACCTCGGCTACAGCTGGCTCGTCGCCGGCGGCGACCCCACCTCGATCGCGATCAACCACGATGTCTGGTGGCACCCGCTCTCGTCGTCCCTGACGATGGATGGGTGGCCCGATAAGGGCGAGACCTATCAGGTCACCTCGGTCTACCCGAGCCCGAAGCCGGCCGACCTTGAGGCCCGGAACACGATGAGCGTCGGCGTCCCGTACACCGATCTCCCGCCGATCCCACCGATCATCAAGCAAAGGGCTCTGGCGTGGACGGCGGGCGCCCAAACCCCCTACGACCAGGTGATGGCGATCATGCAACACCTCAAGTCGCCTCTGTTCACCTACGACCCGAACATCGACCTCCAGGACAACTCCCAGGCGCTCGCGGACTTCTTGTCGCAAAAGAAGGGGTTCTGTCAGCAGTTCGCGAGTCTCATGGCCGTGATGCTCCGGTCGATCGGGATCCCCGCGCGCATCGGGTTGGGGTTCACGCAGGGCGATCCGGTCGCCAACGAGACCGGGACCTACATCGTGCACGGGCACGACTACCACAGCTGGGTGGAGGTACCGTTCGAAGGCTACGGGTGGTTGACCTTCGACCCCACGCCAGGATTCGACGATCCGTCGAGCCTCAGCTACGCGAAGTTCACCTCGGCGGTCCAACAGTGCTCTCCCGCGCAGGGCCACAACTGCAGTGGCTCGAAGGGCGACGGGACGAGGACGAACCGCCCGGGTCCGATCCACGTGGGCGACGTCAAGGCGGGCATCACCAACGGCATCCAGGGAGGGTCGCAGAGCACACCGCGGCGGGCGCTCGGTGGGATCACCCTGCCGAACCTCGTCACGATCGCGGGGGTGCTGGGCGTCCTGCTCGCGATCGGGATCCCGCTCCTGCATTGGCTCCGGCGGCGCAGGCGCCTGCACACCGCCCACGATCCCCGCGGGTTGATCCTCGCGACCTACGACGTGTTCACCGACCGGGCGCGAGAACTCGGGGTGGGTCGATCCCCGGGCGAGACGCCCGAGGAGTTCCGACGCAAGCTCGCCGGCGCGGACAAGCTCGACGGCGCTGCGGCATCGCTGACCCGGATGACGACCGAGGTGGTGCGCGCGGCGTATGCGGCCGAGGAACCGGACGCCGACACCGCCGCGTCGGTGCGCCACGATGCCGACGAGGTGTTGCACGCGATGCGCGCCGCGACGCCGATGCGCGAACGGGTGATCGGCCGCTACCGGAGCGGCTGACCTAGGAGCCCGTCGCGGTCACCGCCGCGGCCTCCCGCAGCGCCCGCACGAACTTCTCCCGATCCTCCTGGAAGGTCCGGACGTTGGAGTCGACGCCCGTCGCGATGTCGTCGATCGCCACGAAGAAGGCCATCTGACCCTCCTTCAACGCGTCCATCACCTCGCCGTCGTGCCGACAGATCTTGAAGATGCTCTGACCATCGGTCACGAGCTGCACCTCGGACAGATGCTGGTCGAGCCCGGCGCGCTTGTTCAGGAACGCCCACGAGCGCCGGACGCGTTGCAGGGACATGCCCCCGTCGAGCAACGACTTCACCACGCGGAGGGCGACGAGATCGCGGAACGAGTACAGACGCGGGACGCCGGGCCTGCCGCCGGTGCTCTGCACCGAAGGCGATACCAGCCCTATCTGATCCCAATACCGAAGCTGTCGGGGGGAACACGCGGTGAACTTGCTTGCTTGATGAGCGGTGAACCCCTCCATGCGGACGCCCGTCCTCCGTTCCGATCGACCTCACTCCACGCGCTGCGGGCGCCGCCTGGCTCGGAGAGGAAGAGCACCATCCGTTCGCTGCGGTCGCGCGCCCCCGGGGAAGGGGGAGTGCTCGTTGTACACCCCGCGTTCACGTGGTGGCAAGCGTCGAGCTAGTGGGGTGTCTCCACGCGTTGCTTCACGCGCGTGTCACGGTCGACGGAACCGCGCCGCGATGCGTCCGAGCAACCCGGACAACGTGAAGCCTTCGTCCTGCATCATGCGCAGCTGATCGCGACCGAGCTGCCCGACGTAGCGGTAGAGCATCACCGCCGACAGCACGGTGACGACGAACCCGATCGCGGCGACCACGACCGACCAGACGAACAGCATGATCATGACGAGACCGATGCAGAAGGCGATCGACGAGAGCCGGATGCGGCGCGCCAGGTGCGTGTAGAGGTCTGTGCGCCCAACCTGCTCCACGAATGCCGGATCGTCTTCGGCGAGCCGCCGCTCGATCTCTTCGAGGATGCGCTGTTCGTGGTCGCTGAGTGGCATCGATCCCTCCGGCCGCCGGGGAAACACGACCTTCATCGACGATTATAGGAAGGACCTGCGGTTGGCGGGACGGGTTCTTGCGTCCTCGTCGGTTTCGGTTCGGGCGGCTGCACCCGCTCGTGCCGGCGGTCCAGGAGGGTCGCCTGCGTCGCAGCGCCTTTCCCGAACCGGAGCTCGATGCGGTCGAGCGTTCGCTCGACGTCGCCCCACCGCTCGCCGCGCAGCAACGCGAGCTGCTCGGCGCCCGCCGCCTGCAGCCCCGACGCTTGCACGCCCAGCAGGCGCACCCGCCTGCCGGCGCCGGGCAGCCCCCGGTAGAGCTCGGCGACCATGTGGTACAGGTCGGCGCCGACGTCGGTGGCGTCGGGCAGCGTGCGCGACCGCGTCAGCGTGGTGAAGTTCGCCAGTCGCACCTTGAGCGTGACCGTGCGCGCCCGATAGCCGTCGTCCCGCAGACGTGCCGCCACCCGACCCGACAGGTGCAGCAGCTCGCGCACGATCTCGTCCACGTCGTCGAGGTCACGTTCGAACGTCTCCTCGTGGCCGATCGACTTCGGTGCTTCGTAAGGGATCACGGCGCGGTCGTCCTCGCCGTGCGCGAGCTTCGTCAGGTGCTGCGCGGCCGCCTCCCCCAGGAGCCGCTCGAGCACGGCAGGCGGTGTCTGCGCGAGGTCGCCGACGGTGCGGATCGCGAGACGCGACAACAGCTCCGCCGTCTTCTCTCCCACCCCCCACAGCCGGCCGACCGGCAGCGGTTCCAGGAACGCGCGCGTCCCGTCGGCGGGCACGTGCAGCAGACCGTCGGGCTTGCAGTGGTCCGAAGCGAGCTTCGCGACGAACTTCGTCGCGGCCACCCCCGCCGAGCACCGTACGCCGACCTCGCGCGCGACGTCGTCGCGGATCTTCGACGCGATCGTCACCGGGTCACCGAACAGCCGTGTGGCGCCGGCCACGTCCAGGAAGGCTTCGTCGAGCGAGATCGGCTCCACGAGCGGGGTGTGGGCGAGCAGGACCTCGCGGAACCGGTTGGAGTGCAGCCGGTAGGCCTCGAAGTCCGGCGGCAGGAACACCGCGTCGGGGCACAGGCGCCGCGCTCGCACGGTCGGCATCGCGCTGCGCACCCCGAACCGCCGAGCCTCGTACGACGCGCTCGAGACGACGCCGCGCGCGGCGGTCCCGCCGACGACGACCGGCTTGCCGCGCAGGGACGGATCCTTGAGCACCTCCACCCCGGCGTAGAACGCGTCGAGATCGACGTGCAGGATCGGCTCCGGCGGGCGGATGGGCATCGTCGCCACCCTAGCCCGCGGAGCCGGGACTCGCGTGCCACAGATGCTTGCCGGGTTGCGGCGCCACCGGCTGGACAGGGGCCGTCATCGCCTCGCGCAGGCTGCCGTCACGCCGCGCCTGCTGCAACGCGAGGAGGTCCCACACGTCGTCGGCGATCACCGTCATCCCTTCCTTCCCGGTACGGCGCAGCTGTCCCCACACGGCCATCGCGTAGGCGTGGAAGACGGTGCGCGCGGTCTTGTGCTGGACCGACGGGAAGACCGTGACCTCGATCGGCCCGGTCGCGTCGTCGAGCGAGACGAAGATGATCCGCTGGCCGCTGCGCACCGCCGGGGTCTGCGAGGCGATCTTCACCCCGGCGACCATCACCCACGTCCCCTGTCGCTTGCGCCGGAGGTCACACGCACGGGTGACGCCGAGGTCGTGCAGCAACGGTTCGTAGAAGCTCACGAGGTGCCGGGTCGCGTCGATCCCGAACACCTCGAGCTCGGCGCGGACCACCTCTGCGTCGCTGTAGTCCGGGAACGCGTGATGGGACACCGACGCGTCGGCGAGCGCGAGCTGGTCTCCCTCCCGCGGCGCCTCGACGGTGATCGCCTCGTACAGGTGCCCGCGCCGGCCGCCGGGCAGGGCGTCGAACGCGCCGGCGTGCGCGAGCGCCTCGACCACCGGGCGCGGCACGGTGGTGCGCCGCAGGACGTCGCCGACGTCGTGGAACGCGTGCGCCGCCCGCGCCTCGAGGATCGAGCGGATGTCGGCTGCCGAGATCCCGTGGACGTCCTGCAGACCGATCCGGATGCCGATCGCACCGTTGGCAGTGCCCTCGCCGGTCTCCTCCGCGACGTACTCAGGTTCGCTGCGGTGGATGTCGAGCGGCAGGATCGGCACCCCGGCACGTCGTGCGTCGTCGAGCAGCACCCGGCGTGGGTACATGCCCGGGTCATGGGTCAAGATCCCGGCGAAGAACTGCGCCCGATAGTGGGTCTTCAGCCACGACGAGCGGTAGGTCGGCACCGCGAACGCCGCCGCGTGCGCCTTGCAGAACCCGAAGCTCGCGAACTGGGCGACGTCGTCCCACGTTTGCTCGGCGGCGGCGGCGTCGACGCCACGCGCGGCTGCCCGCGAGAGGAAGTCGGCGCGGAACCCCGGCAGGAGCTCGTCGTCGTCGAGGTGCCGGCGCACGTGGTCGGCGGTGGTGAGGTCGTAGCCCGCGATCGCGGCGAGCGTGCGGATCACCTGCTCGTGATAGACGATCACCCCGTGGGTCTCCTGCAGCGCCGGCCGGAGATCGGGATGGGCGTACGTCGGTTCCTCGAAGCCGTTGCGTCGATGGATGTAGGGCCGGATCATGTCGGACTTCACCGGGCCGGGACGGAACAACGAGATGTCGACGATCAGGTCCTCGAACCGTATGGGCAGCAGCCGCTGCAGCAGCTCGCGCTGCCCGGGCGACTCGATCTGGAAGCACCCGAGGGTGTCGGAGGCACGGATCAGCTCGAAGGTCGGCTCGTCGTCCAGGGGGATCCCCTCGAGGTCGATCTTCTCGCCGGTGGTCCGGGCGATCTCGTCGATCGCGTGGCGCATCGACGAGAGCATCCGCACGCCGAGGACGTCGAGCTTCAGGTAACCAAGCAGCTCGACGTCGTCCTTGTCCGCCTGGATCATCCGGTGGCCGCCGGCGCTGTGCTCAAGCGGCACCCGCTCGACCAGATCGTGGCTCGCGAGCACGATCCCGCACGGGTGTAGCGCGATGTGCCGCGGGAACCCGTCGAGGCGCTCGGCGACCCGGAACAGCAGGTCGAGCTGACGCATCGGCAGGTTGAGGCCCTGGAGCTCCGGCAGCTCCTCGAGCCCGGCGCGGAGGTGCCGCGCCGAGATGTGGGGGAACGCCTTGGCCACCACGCCCACCTCGACCTCCGGAAGGCCGAGCGCCTTGCCCACCTCGCGGACCGCCGAGCGCGCCCGGTAGGTGTCGATCATCGCGACGCACGCGGCGCGCTCGTGTCCGTGTCGCGTGAGGATCATGTCGTAGACGTCCTCGCGGCGCGCCGACTCGACGTCGATGTCGACGTCGGGCGGTTCGTCGCGCTTCGGGTTCATGAACCGCTCGAACGACAGGTCGTGCCGCAGCGCGTCGACGTCGGAGATGCCGGTGAGGTAGCACACGAGCGAGCCCGCCGCGCTCCCCCGGCACGCAGCGAAGATGCCCATCGCCTTGATGTCGGCGACGATGTCGGCCACCGTCAGGAAGTAGGCCGCGAACCCCATCTGGCGGATCATCGACAGCTCGAGGTGCAGGCGGTCGCGCACCGCATCGTCCTCGCGCATGCCGCGCTCGTGCACCCCTCGCCAGCTCCGTTCGGCGAGCAGCGCGTCGGCGCTGCGCCCCGCCGGCGTCGGGAAGTCCGGGAAGTGGATCCGCTCGATCCCGAGGTCGAACGTGCATCGCTCGGTGAGCTCGAGCGTGCGGTCGCAGAGATCCGGGCGCTCCGCGAACAAGAAGCGCATCCGCTCCGGCGGTTTCAGCCACCCCTCGGCGTTCGTGCGGGTGACGTTGGTTGACGCGATCGGGACGATCCGCCGCATGCACTCCAGCGCGTCGGCGACGAACGCGTCGGCGGGCTCGAGGTAGCGGACCGGGTTCGTGGCGACCGCGGTCGCGTCGAGCCGGTCGGCGAACCGCAGCATCGCGTGGATCTCACGCGTCGATCGCGCCTCGACCCGGTGCTCGACCGCCACGACGCATCGGTCGCGCCCGAACGCCTCACGGTAGTCGGCGGCCAACGTCGCCGCGGCGTCGATGCGGCCGGCGGCAGCGACCCGCCCGGGGTGCGACCGCGGGCCGAGCAGGACGGTGAGCCCCGCCGCGTGCGCGCAGATCTGTTCGGTCGCGACCCATGGATCGCCGCGCGCACCGAGCAGGTGGGCATCGGTCAGCAGCCGGCAGAGGTTCGCGTACCCGGTGTCATCCTCGGCGAGGAGCACGACGTGCGCATCGGGCGCGCGCTCGGCGCGCACGGTGATCGAAGCGCCGAGGACCGGCCGGACCCCCTCACGCGCGCACGCGGCGACGAACCGCGCCGCACCGTAGAGACCGTCACGATCGGTCAGGGTGACCGCCGGCATGCCGACCGCGGCCGCGCGGGTGACGAGCTGTTCCGGCGTGAACGCGCCCTCCTTCAACGAGAAGCAGGAGCGCACGTCGAGGTGAACGAACGAACGGGCGGCCATCCGCCCTCAATCCCACAGCCGTTCCATGTGCCAGCGGTCGCGCTGACGGTCGAAGTAGAGGTCCCAGACCGCGCCACCGCGCGCCTCGACACGCCAGTACTCTCGGTCGCGCCCGTCGGACCACCACTGCCCTTCGATCCGCCACTTGCCGATCACATCGGCGACCTCGTAGCGCCGCCCGCGCCACTCGAACGCCGCCGGCATCCCGGCATCGCGTTCGACGAGGACCTCTTCGTCGAAGCGCTTGGTCATCTGTTCCCCGGCTGTTCTCGCTGCTCCGACCCTCCCTTGAATCGAACGTATGTTCGAGGAGGGAAGACGACGCTACTCCCCTCGTCCGACATCCGTCAAGACGCGGATCGGCTCCACCGAACCTCCACGCCGGCGCGCCGAGGAACCGCATCGGCGACGGTACGCTCGGGTCATGGGGGGAACGAACGGCACCGGCATCGACGAGCCCGTCGCCCTGTTCGAACCCGGCGCGACCGTCGCGATCCGTGAGATCTGGAACGGCCGGGTGTGGTACGCCCGCCCCGCCACCGTCGTCCGCGACGAGCCCAACCTGACGATGCTCCTCGTCCCGCCGCACGTGACCGCGAAGGAGCCGGTCGACGCCGCCGGTGCCCCGTTGCGGATCCCGACCACCGATTGGACGCTGCAGGACGCGGAACGGGGCGACACCTGGAACCTGTCCTTCGCCTTCCCCGACACCCCGTACGCGGTGATCCTGGGCTACGGGGCGACCGGCGATCTCCGCGAGTACTACGTGAACCTGCAGACACCGCTGGCGAGGACCTCCACGGGCTTCGACCTCGTCGAGCACCTCCTGGACGTCACGATCCCGCCCGACCGCTCGTCCTGGGCGTGGAAGGACGAGGAAGAGCTCGCCGACGCGATCGACGGAGGCCTGTTCACCGACGAGGACGCCTCGTGGTTCCACTATTGGGGCGAGCGTGCCGTGGAGCACGTGCTCCTGCGAGAGCCACCGTTCGACGACGACTGGTCGTCGTGGCGCCCCGACCCCGTCTGGCCCGAGCCGGTCCTGCCGGAGGGCTGGGATCTCGTGCCCGCCTGAGGCGGACCCCGGACCTCCCCACATCGCGCCCGCGAGGGGCGTACTATCCGGCCGTTCCCCAATGCACCTGAGGAGGGTTGGGTATGTCCGGGTTCGACGACGGCGGTATGGCACCACCGCCACCACCACCCCCGAGCGCCGGCGGCGGCGGGGCGATCCCCCAGCGGGGTCTCGGCGACATCTTGACGGCCGCGTTCGAGCTGTACCGGGCGAACGCCGCGAAGCTGATCCAGATCGTCGCGATCGTGGTGATCCCGCTGACGTTCGTGTCCGCGTTGCTGACGAAGGTGATCTTCAAGCCGACGTGCACGACGGCGGATCTGCAAACGGCCCAGACCGTGCAGGACGTCGTCAACAAGTGCACGGGCGGCTTCGCCCGTGGAGCGTTGCTGTCCGCGATCACGTTCTTCATCGCGATCTCGATCCAGCAGCTCCTCGCTGGCGCGGTCACCAGGGGCGGCGCTGCCGCGACGCTCGGCCGTGAGGTCGACGTGAGCGCCAGCTACCGGTACGCGTTCTCGCGGATCGGCGGGTTGATCGGACTCGCCCTGTTGATCGGCCTGATCGTCGGGATCGGGTTCATCCTTCTGATCATCCCCGGCATCATCTTCCTGGTGTTCTTGTCGGTGTCGGTCGCGGCCTTCATCGTCGAGCGCCTCGGCGCGGTCGACTCGATGAAGCGCTCGTGGCGGCTGGTGAGCGGCAACTGGTGGCACACGCTCGGTGTGATCTTCGTGGCGTCGATCCTCGCCGGCATCGTCAACGGGATCTTGACCGCGATCGGCGGGAGCTCGTTCATCGGCTCGTGGATCTTCTCGAGCATCGCGCAGATCATCACCGCGCCGTGGGTGGCGCTGGTCTACGTGTTGCTGTACGTCGACCTGCGCGCCCGCCACGAAGGGTTGTCGTCGGCGCAGCTCGGCACGGAGCTGGACGCCGCGCAGGCCTGAACCGTATCCGCACCACTCCGAAGGGCGCCCTGACGGGGCGCCCTTCGTGTATCCGGATGTGGGAGGCTCCATCCGTGGCCGTCACCGACACGTTCGACGTCACGCGGATCCGGACGCGGTTCCCTGCGCTCGCGCGCCCCGGCCCGGACGGACGACCCTGCGTGTGGGCCGACGCGCCCGGCGGCTCGCAGATGGTGGACACGGCGATCGAGGCGGTCGCGTCGCGGATGCGTGCCGGCGCCTCGAACACCCACGGTGTGTTCCCGGTCAGCGAGGAGATCGACGCGCTGATCGCCGACGCGCGCCGCGCGGGGGCCGACCTGCTCGGCTGCGACGCGGGCGAGATCGTGTTCGGGCAGAACGCCACGTCGCTGCTCCTGCATCTGTCGCGCTCGATCGCCCGGACGTGGGGACCGGGCGACGAGATCATCGTCACGAAGCTCGACCACGACGCCAACGTGCGTCCGTGGGTCCTGGCCGCCCGCGACGCGGGCGCGACCGTGCGCTGGGTCGACGTGCGCGAGGACGATGTGACGGTGGACCTCGACGACCTGGAACAGGCGATCGGCCCGCGGACCAAGATCGTCGCGTGCACGCTCGCGTCCAACGCGGTGGGGACGATCCCGCCCGCGGCCGAGGTGGTCGCGCTCGCGAAGCAAGCCGGCGCGCTCGTCGCGCTCGACGGCGTCCACCTCGCCCAGCACCGATCGATCGACCTGCACGGGCTGGGCGCCGATCTCGTCGCGTCGTCGCCGTACAAGTACTTCGGTCCGCACCAGGGCATGGCGGCGGTGCGGGCCGACCTCCTCGCGTCACTCGAGCCGTACAAGCTCCGCGCCGCCCCCGATGAGGACCCCGACCGGTGGGAGTCCGGCACGCAGAGCCACGAGGCGCTGGCCGGGACGATCGCGGCGATCGACTACATCGCCGAAGTGGGCGGGGGCGGCGACCGGCGGACGGCGATCCGCCGCGGATACGAGGCGTTCGAAGCCCACGAGCAGACCCTCGCGCGCCGGTTCCTCGACGGGGTGGCCACGATCCCCGGCGTCCGTCTGATCGGCATCTCGGATCCGGCGCGGGTGCTCGAGCGTACGCCGACCTTCGCCGTCCGCGTTCGCGACCAGCACCCGATCGAGACGTCCCGGAGGCTCGGCGAGCGCGGCATCTTCACCTGGGAGGGGCACTACTACGCGATCGAGGTGTTCGAGCGGCTCGGCCTGCTCGAGAGCGGCGGGGCCCTACGCATAGGCTTTTGCCACTACCACGCTGCCGATGAGGTCGATAGGGTCCTGGAGGGCCTGGCCGACCTTGCGAGGTGATGCGGCGGGCACCGGGTACCATCGAGACCTCTCCCCCGAGCGTAAGGACGTTCTGACATGCGCATCCTCATCCTGGGCGGTGACGGATACCTGGGCTGGCCCACCACGATGCGGTTCTCGCAACGTGGCCACGACGTGCACGTGGTCGACAACTACCTGCGCCGGCGCGCACACGCCGAGGCGGGCACCGACTCCCTGACCCCGATCCTCGCCGACCTCCCGGCGCGGGTGGAGGCGTGGGCCGAGGTGTCCGGTCGCACGGTCGGGGTGACCGAGGGCGACCTCACCGACCCCGACGTGGCGCACGACGTGATCGGCGGGTTCGCTCCGGACGCGATCGTGCACTACGGCGAGATGCCGAGCGCGCCCTACTCGATGAAGGACCGCCACCACGCCGTCTTCACGCAGACCAACAACGTCGTCGGCACGCTGAACGTGCTGTGGGCGATGCGCGACCTCGCGCCGGAGTGCCACCTGGTGAAGCTCGGCACGATGGGCGAGTACGGCACGCCCGACATCGACATCGAGGAGGGGTTCCTCGAGATCGTCCACAACGGACGCTCCGACTACCTCCCGTTCCCGAAGGTGCCGGGGTCGATGTACCACCTGTCGAAGGTCCACGACTCCCACAACATCCACTTCGCGTGCCGGGTGTGGGGGCTCCGGGCGACCGACCTGAACCAGGGCGTCGTCTACGGCATCCAGACCGACGAGACGCGCGTGGACGACCGGCTGGCCACGCGGTTCGACTACGACGACGTGTTCGGGACGGCGCTGAACCGCTTCTGCGTGCAGGCGGTGATCGGCCACCCGCTCACGGTCTACGGCACCGGCGGACAGACCCGCGGCTACCTGAACATCGTCGACACGCTCCGCTGCATCGAGCTGGCGGTGCTGCACCCTGCCGACCCCGGCGAGTTCCGTGTGTTCAACCAGTTCACCGAGTCGTTCTCCGTCATGGAGCTCGCCGAGCTCGTCCAGAAGGCGGGCGTGCAAGCGGGCCTCGAGGTCGACATCCAGCCGCTCGACAACCCGCGTGTGGAGGCCGAGTCGCACTACTACAACCCCGCGCATACGAAGCTCCTGGACCTCGGCCTGCGACCGCACCTGCTGTCGTCGGAGCTCGTCGGATCGATGCTGTCGGTGATCGACCGGTTCCGCGATCGCGTGATCGTCGAGCACATCGAACCCCGCGACCGGTGGCGCCCGGCCACATGAGCACGCGGTGACGACGATCCGGTTCCTCGGGGTCGTCGCGGCGCTCGTGGTCCTGTACTTCGCGGCACGCGCGTACGATCGGCGCCATATCAGCAGGCTCACGCTCCTGATCGCCGGCGCGCTGTCGATCGGCGTGACGATCCTCGCGGTCCGGCCTTCGTCGTACGGACCCCTGTTCGGATGGTTCAACATCGCGCCCGGGAACGAGCGGCGGGAGCTGTTCATCGTCATCCTCGCCGTGATCGCGTTGTTCTTCCTGGTGCTGCGGGTGCAGTCCGCGAGCGACACGAACGATCGGAGCATCCGCCTGTTGGTCGAAGCGCTCGGGCGGGAGCGGTTCGACTGGGTGCGGGCCGCCGCGCTGCCGTCGGGCCGTCGGATCGTCGTGGTCCTTCCCGCGTTCAACGAGGCCGAGAACGTCGGCGACGTCGTGCGGTCGCTGCCCGACGTCGTGGACGGGCTGCGGATCGTCCCGGTCGTGGTCAGCGACGGCAGCACCGACCGCACCGCGGCGGTCGCCCGAGAGGCGGGCGCGTTCGTCACGGAGCTGCCGATCAATCGGGGCGG
Source organism: uncultured Actinomycetes bacterium (assembly GCA_963799625.1). GTDB lineage: Bacteria > Actinomycetota > UBA4738 > UBA4738 > HRBIN12 > AC-51. The sequence goes on from CAWCXU010000003.1 coordinate 471,163, forward strand.
CGGGCTGGCGCTGCGGGTCGGCTACGAGATCGCGCTGGAGCTCGGCGCCGAGGTCGTCGTCACGATGGACGCCGACGGCCAGCACCTGACGAGCGAGCTCCCGGTCATGCTCGAACCGATCGTCGCCGACACCGCGGACTACGTGAACGGGTCGCGTCTGCTCGGCGACTTCGAGCGCGACAGCCTGATCCGCCATATCGGTGTGCACGTGTTCTCCCGCGTTGTCTCGGTCCTGACGGGCCGCCGCATCACCGACCCGTCGAGCGGATACCGCGCCGCACGGGCAGACCTCCTCGAGCGGCTGGTGCTCGAGCAGGACCGGTTCTGGACCAGCGAGATCTTGATCGAGGCGCTTCGGCACCGTGCGCGGGTCGTCGAAGTGCCGGTGACGATCGTGGCGCGCGCGAGCGGGACCACCAAGAAGCCCGCGCCGCTGCGCTACGGGTGGCAGTTCTCGAAGGTCATCATCCAGACCTGGCTGCGTTGAGGGTTACCCCCGGTTCCACCGGTCTCGGATCTCCCGCGCCACGGCTCGTTCGCGGGCGACCTTCTTCCAATCGCTCGACCGGCGGCTGAAGGCGACGTCGGTCCCGATCTGCACGACGCCCAGCCCGAGGAGCACCCAGGCCGCCCACCCCGGTGCGTTCGTCGCCGGCCACAGGGCGAGCGCGACGAACGGCGCGAGCTTGGTCGCGATCGCCCCGCTCGCGTGGAACACCACGCGCATCGAGGGCTCGGCGCGCAGGTACGTCGCGTAGTCGGTCTTCAGTCCGGGCCGGGGCGGCGGCGGCCCGCCGAGGAAGGCATCGGTGAACGAGATCCCTGCGAGCCAGCCCGCGAGGGCGTGCGCCGGCAGGTGCCACCCGACCGACCACGCCACGCCGGCCGCGACGAGCGCCAGTCCGGCCCAGAACCCCGTCCAGACACCGGCCAGCACGACCGCCGCGACGCCCCCGGCCGCGAGCAGGAGCATCGCGGCGACGCCGACCCACGGTCGAACACGGGTTCGAACGGCGGCACGGAACACGCGCGTGTCGATCCGCGCCACGGCCTCGGCATAGAGGCCGATCGCGACCTGATCGCGCTTGATCCGCCCGACCACCCGCCAGAAGCCGAGCTGCCGAAGGTTGCGGTTCCCCGCTGCCACCGCGGCCCCGATCCGGTCGAGCTCGTCTCCGAGCTCGGCGACCTGGGTTTGCTCGGCGGTTGGTCGCAACGGCTCCACGGTTGGGCCCTTCCTCCGGTCTAGGATTCCTCTCGACGCGCTCCCGTTGCCCTCGAGCGCTTCCCCGATGGGAGTTCGATGTCGAAGAGCATGACACAGGCCAAGGCTGCCGCCGCCGCGCGCACGGACGCCTTGGTGACGCTGGACGGCCGCTATCACATCACCCAGCGGATCGCCGTCGGCGGGATGGGCGAGGTCTACCTCGCGCACGACGCCGTGCTGGCCCGCGAGGTCGCGATCAAGGTCCTGCACCGATCGCTCGCCGGCGACCAGGGGTTCGTCGACCGGTTCCGCCGCGAGGCGCGCGCGGCCGCGACGTTGAACCACCCGAACATCGTCACCGTCTACGACTGGGGCGCCGTCGACGGCATCTACTACATGGTGATGGAGTACGTGCACGGCCGGTCCGTGCGCGAGGTGTTGAACGCGCGCGGCGCCCTCGCCCCCGCCCAGGCCGTCGCCGTGCTCGACCAGACCCTGGCGGCGCTCGAGCACGCGCACGCGAAGGGGATCGTTCACCGCGATCTGAAGCCGGAGAACATCCTGATCACGACCGAGGGCGTCGTGAAGCTCACCGACCTCGGGCTCGCGCGGGCCTTCGCCGACGCGAAGAGCACGCGCGCGGGCGCGGTGACCGGCACGGTCCAGTACCTCTCGCCCGAGCAGATCCGCGGCGAGCCCGCGGATCCGCGCTCCGACCTCTACTCGCTCGGGATCGTCGGCTACGAGCTGCTCACCGACCGGGTGCCGTTCACCGGCGAGACGCCGATGGCGATCGCCTACAAGCACCTGTCGGACCGGGTGCCCGCGCCCTCGGCGGCCTCCGCCGGGGTCCCCGTCGACCTCGATGCCTTCATCGCGAGCGCGACCGACCCGGACCGAGAGCTTCGCCCGGAGTCCGCGACCGCGATGCGCCGCGACCTCACGACGATCGCCCCGCACCTGGAACGTGCGCGGACCCTCGCCTCCTTGGTGAGCGACGTGCCGCGCGTGGTGCACGAGACGGGGGCCGACGCTGACGCGGATGCGACCGCCGCGCTCCCGCAGGCGGCGATCACGCAGACGATCCCGCAGCCCGGCACGCACCGCCGCCGGCGCCGGGGCCGCACGGTCGTCGTCGTGCTCCTCGCGATCGCACTCGTGGCGGCCGCGACGTGGGGCGCCTGGACCTATGTGATCCCGCACCACCACCCGGTCCCGACGGTGACCGGGATGTCGGTGGGGGACGCCACCGGCCAACTGAACGATCTCGGGTTCACGGTCGTCGTCGCGCACGGTCAGTACGACGCCAAGCCCAAGGGCACGGTGCTCAGCGTTGATCCGGCCGAGGGCACAAGCCTGCGCGAAGGGGGCACCGTGACGCTCCTGCCCTCGCTCGGGCCGCCGCCCGTCGCGGTGCCGACGGTGACCGGCATGACGTTGGACAACGCGGTGGCCTCCCTGGAGCGTCAGGGCCTCACCAAGGGCGGCGTGACGCAGGTCTACGACGACACGATCCCGGAGGGGAGCGTCGTCCGACAGTCCCCCGCCGACGGCAAGGCGCCCACGGGCGCCGCCGTCGACCTGTGGGTGAGCAAGGGTCACGCGCCCGTCCCCATCCCGGCGGTGATCGGCACGTCCCAGCACAACGCGGAGAAGGCACTCCGCGCAGCGGGGTTCTCGCCGGTCGTACACACGGCGTACTCGAACGACGTGCAGCGTGGCGACGTGATCTCGGTCGACCCCGGTGAGGCGACGAAGACCCCCTACGGCTCGTCGGTCACCCTCACGGTCTCCCAGGGGCCCGAGACCTTCCCGGTGCCGTCCTTCACGGGGCTCTCACCGCAGGCCGCGGAGGCTAAGGCGAAGGACTACGGGTTGCACGTCTCGTTCTTCGAGGTGCCGAACACGCCCCAGACCACCGTGATCTCACAGAACCCGGCGGCGGGCACCACGGTGCACGCCGGCGACTCGATCACCCTGTTCGTCGCCTAGCGCCTACGGAGCGCCGTGGCACGTGCCCGTGCCCGAGTCGACCGGCGCGGTCCCGGTGCCGTTCTTGAAGATCTTGTAGCCGCGACGCTGCGAGTACACCCAGCGGCCGGGGCTCCCTTGGACCGGGACGAACCGGTACTTGTAGCCGTGCGGCTCGAGCGTCATCGCCAAGATCCCGAACGCGCTGTTGCTGGCCGCGGCGATCTCCTTCGGCAGCTTGCTTACCGGCGGCATCGGCTGGAGCGTGTCCCCGCCGGTGCCCACGATGAACTCCGTGAATCCGTGCGCCGGGTCGGCCTTGCCGAGGGGGTTGATCGGCACGGTGCGCTGATAGTAATGCTCGTGCCCGTTCAGCACGACGTCGCCGCCGTTGCGGTAGAAGACGCGGTAGAGCGGCCGCGTGTGCGAATACACGCCATGGACCAGCGAACCGGTCCCGCCGGGCCAGCCGCTCCCGACTCCGAAATACGATGGATGGTGGAAGTACACGAGTGTGCAGTCGTTCTGATGCTGCTTCAGATCGCGCGTGAACCAGTCATACATCGGGTCGCCCTTATGGCAACCCCACGGCGATCCGCTCCCCCACGCGGGCACGGTGTGCCACCGCCCGCCTTCGAATACAGACGTGTAGCTCCAACACCACTGCGAGTTCAGCGACACGATGTGCCATGCGCCGAGGTTGTAGGAGTACGACCCGCCGAGCCGGTTCTTCCAGTGCGCACGGGCGCCGAAGTACTTCCGATAGCCCGCGTACGGGTTGCCCTTGGCGTCCGAGGTGTAGCTCTCGTGGTTGCCCGGCGAGGGCATCGTGATGGACATGACCTTCCCGTAGCTCGGGTCGTACCAGCGCTGGAAGTCCCGATACGCACCGAAGTAGTACTGCAGATCCCCGAGCGTGAGGAACCGGTCGTAGTCCCCGTTCGCAACCAGGTTGGCCACCTTGCCGTACTGGCAGAACCCGCGGATGTACCGGCGGTCGGTCGAGGTCGGATCTGCGCCCCGGTTCGGTGGACCCGAGCAGACCATGTCTCCGACGGCCGCGATCCGAACCGTCTTCGGCGACGCGGCGGCTGGGGCGATGGGCGCCGCGGCCAGGCCCGCGACGAATGTCAGGGACGCAACGGCGGCGAGGATCCGACGGACACGCATGAGAGGCATCGTTCCCCAGCGCCCGCGCCGGTGTCAATCAGCGCTCAGGGCTCGAGTTCGGCCCCGGGTCCCTCCTGGTAGCTGTACCGCTCCTCGGCGAACGGCTCCGCATGGATGTGGTATCCCCGGACCTCCCAGAACCCGCGGGTGTTCTTCGCGGAGAACTCGAGACCGGTCAGCCACTTCGCGCTCTTCCACGCGTAGCGCTTCGGAACGACCAGCCGCAGAGGCCAGCCGTGCTCGGGAGTCAGGTCCTCGCCGTCCTTGCGCCAGGCGACCAGCACGTCCTCGTCGTTCATCGCCTCGAGCGACAGGTCCGACGTGTAGCCGTAGGCGCAATGCGCGATCACCCACTTCGCCTCGGGGCTCGGCTGCGCCCGGTCGCGGAGCGTCGTGAACGGCACGCCCTCCCAGGCGTTGTCCAGCTGGGACCAGCCGGTCACGCAGTGCATATCGGCGTTGACCGTCACGGACGGCAGCGCGCGGAGCTCCTCGAAGCTCAGCGTGAACGGGTGCTCGACGAGCCCGGAGACCTCGAGGTCCCAGTTCGCCCCGTCGAACGACGGGATCGGCCCGTAGTGCAGCACCGGCCAGGTCTTCACGAGGCGCTGGCCGGGCGGCACGCGGCTCGCGATCTCGGGCGGATAGCTCTTCTGGAACAGGCTCACGAAGCCTCCTTCGCAACGTCTCCGGCGATCGACCTCCACGCGTCGATCGCCATCGAGATGCCTTCGTCATCGATGTCGACGTGGGTGACCATCCGGACGCCCGTCGGGACGGGAACGGCTCCCACGCCGGCGGCCGCGAGCCGGTCCAGCACGTCTCCGGTCCGCAGCCCCACGGCCTCGGTGTCGACGAACACCATGTTCGTTACGACCCGGCCGAGATCGACGCTGCCCGGCAGGAGGTCGGCGATCGCCTCTGCGAGGCGCCGCGCGCGAACGTGGTCCTCGACGAGGCGGTCTCGCCCGGTCTCCAGCGCGACGATCCCGGCGGCGGCCATGATGCCCGCCTGACGCCAGGCGCCGCCGTACAGGATCCAGATCCTCCGCGCTTCGCGGATCAGCTCGGCCGGGCCGCAGAGCACCGAGCCGATCGGCGCGCCGAGACCTTTGCTGAGGCAGAACATCATCGTGTCGACCGACCCCGTCCAGGCCGTGACCTCCTCGCCGGTCGCCGCGACCGCGTTCCAGACACGCGCGCCGTCGAGGTGGACCGGCACGCCCGCGCGCGACGTGACGGCGCGCACCCCGCGGAGCTCCTCGCTCGGCAAGATGGTCCCGCCGTAGCTGCCGACGGTGTTCTCCACCGCGAGCGCGTCGACGACCTCGACGTCGAAGTAGTCGTCGGGCTCGAGCAGCCGCTCGGCGAGCGCCGCGGTCATGTACCCGTGGGGGTGCTCGTGCCCGGTGCGGTACGCGATCCCCGCGAGCACCGCGCTCGTCATCACCTCGGTGGTGCCGACGTGCGCCGAGGTCTCGCACGCCACGAGGTGGCCCTGCCCGCCGGCGTGCAGCCGCACGCCGATCTGGTTGGCCATCGTGCCGGTGGCGACGTAGAGCGCGGCCTCCATCCCCGTGAGCTCGGCGGCGCGGTCCTGAAGCCGGTTGACGGTGGGGTCGTCGCCGTACCACGCGTCGCCGACCTCGGCCGAGGCCATCGCGGCGCGCATCGCCTCCGACGGCATCGACACCGTGTCGGAGCGGAGATCCACCCGGAACCGCGGCATGGCGGGCAGTCTAGCCGCGCCTCATCCGAAGAAGATCTCGGCCTCGCGGTACAGATCTTGCGGCACGACCCTGCGGGCGCCGGTCGCCTCGGTGAGCGGCACGTCGGCGATCTCCTGGCCCCTGCGCGAGACCATCCGGCCCCAGCCGCCCGCGGCCGCGAGCTCCACCGCCGCGATCCCGAACCGCGTCCCGAGCAAGCGGTCGAACGCCACGGGGGTGCCGCCCCGCTGGACGTGCCCGAGGATCGTGACCCGTGTCCCGAATCCGGTGCGCTCCTCGATCTCGGGCGCGATCACGTTGGAGATCCCACCGAGGCGCGGGTAGCCGTTCTCGTCCAGCGGGTAGTCCGGGACCGCCATGGTGCCGGACTCGGGCACGGCGCCCTCGGCGACGACCACGATCGAGAACGAGCTGACGTTCATGTGCCGGTGCCGCAGGTGCGCGCAGGCGTCCTCGATGTCGAACGGGTTCTCGGGGATCAGCAACATGTCGGCGCCGCCGCTCAGCGCCGCGTACAGGGCGATCCAGCCGGCGTGGCGCCCCATCACCTCGATCACCATCACGCGGTCGTGAGATTCCGCGGTGGTGTGGAGCCGGTCGATCGCGTCGCTCGCCACCTGGACCGCCGTGTGGAACCCGACCGTGACGTCGGTCCCCGGCAGGTCGTTGTCGATCGTCTTCGGCACGCCGACGATGGGGATCCCGAGCTCCGCGAGCGCCGCCCCCGCGCTGAGCGTGCCCTCGCCGCCGATCGCGACCAGACCGTCGAGCCCGTGGCGCTCGATCGCCCCGCGGACACGGTCCGGACCGTCGTCGGTGCGCATCGGGTCCACGCCGGAACTGCCCAGGATCGTGCCGCCGCGATGGAGGATCCCGCGGGCCGTCACGGGGTCCAGCGTGCTGGTCGCGTCCTCCAGGACCCCGCGCCATCCGTCCCGGAAGCCGACGAACGTCACGTCGCGCCCGGCGCCCGTGCGCACGATCGCGCGGATCACCGCGTTCAACCCGGGGCAGTCGCCGCCGCCGGTGAGCACCCCCAACCGCATCGCTGCACCCTACCCGCAGACCGGGGCCCCACCGGGGAGGCAGGTCCGGCGCGGCGGTAGCATGTCGGGCATGCTGGCGCGCCTGCTCCCGGAGCACTTCGGCATCCTCGAGAGCATCTTCCTCGGCGGGCTCGCGCTGCTCACCGCGCTCGTCGGTCTGTTCGCGCTGTACGTCGTCGGGCAGCAGTTCCGCAACCCCGGGCGCTCCGACCGCCGCTAGTCCGCCTCGGCGACGAGCTCGGTCCCCGCGGCTCCCGCCAGCGCCTCGGTCGCCTGCGCGAGGTCTGCGATCACCGCGCGCCGCCCGCCCTGCTCGACGAAGTGCATCGCGGCCTCGACCTTCGGTCCCATCGAGCCGCCACCGAACTCCCCGCGCTTCAGCAGCCGCCTCGCCTCGGCCACGTCCATCCGCTCGATGTCCTCTGGCATCAACGAGCCGAACCCCCGCTGGACGCGCGGCACGTCGGTGAGGATCAACAGCACCTCGGCCTCGACCTCGCGCGCGAGGATCGCCGCGGCCAGGTCCTTGTCGACGACCCCTTCCTTACCGATCAGCCGCGGTCCCTTCTCGATCACGGGGACCCCGCCGCCGCCCGCGGCGATCACGACCACCCCGTCGGCGATCAGCTGGCGGATCACGGGCGTTTCCACGATGGAGTACGGCTTCGGGCTCGCGACCACCCGTCGCCACCCACCGTGGGGATCGGCCTTGACGGCCCACCCGAGCTGCTCCTCGCGGCGATGCGCCTGCGCCTCGGTGAGGAACGGGCCCACGAACTTCGACGGGTTGCGGAACGCCGGGTCCTGCGGCCGCACGCGGGTCAGGGTGAGGATCGTCACCACCGGCCGCTCGGTGCCGCGCTCGAAGAAGACGTCGCCGATCGTCACCTGAAGTAGGTAGCCGATCTGACCCTGGCTCTCGGCGCCGCAGACGTCGAGCGGCATCGGGTGCACCTGCTTGGCGGCGGCCTCCTGCTGCAGGAGGATCCGGCCGACCTGCGGGCCGTTCCCGTGCGTGACGACCACCTCCCACCCGGCCGCCGCGATGTCGGCGATCCGCTCGGCGGCGGTGCGGGCGGCCGCGTACATCTCCTCGTAGGTGTCGGGCGCGCCCCGGCGCAGCAGCGCGTTCCCCCCGAGGGCGATCACGACCCGGTGCATCGCTGTCCTTCCTGCACGTCGCGTCTACGGACGAAGGTCACGATATCGGCGGTCCGGCCCGATGCCTGGAGCCACGAGACGAGCGCTCGGCGGCGGCTCAGGTTCGACACGCGAGACGGGTCGGGTCGATCTGAGCTCCCTCCTCACTCACGAACGTCGTCGCCAAGGCGCCAGCCGCCTGGTCGATCCGTACCTCCAGGAGCCCGAAGTGGGCGATGTCGAGGAACGCCGCCTTGCCGAGAGACGGGCCGACGTAGGGCACGTTCGCGATCTCGCGGCCGCCGGTGCCGACGATCATCTCCGGGATGCCCGCCGGGCTGGGCTGACCATCAGCCCCGAGCGCCGGCATGCGCTCGTACAGGTGGTCGTGCCCGTTCAGAACGAGGTCGGGGCGCTGCGCTCGCGGCACGTTGAAGAGCCCACGCCACAGCGCGTCGACGACACCGACGTTCCCGTGACCGACGTCGGACCACCGCGCCTGGTGCCAGGCCGCGATCGTGCACGCGCCGGGAGGGTTCGTGGCCGGGGCGGCGAGCGCGGTGCGGAGTCCGTCGGCGAGCGCGCTGCCCGTCGCACACGCGTCCGGATGGGACTCACATCGCCCCGCGTCGACCGCGACCACGACGACCGGATGGCGTCCCGCGCCGAACGATGCGACGTGGACGCCCGGCGCGACGGCGCCGTCGAGCGCCGCGGCCCCGAAGTACGTGGCGTACCCGCACGCGTTGTGGTCGCCCACGACGAACGGGCATCCCGCGGGCGGCGGGTCGGGGTCGTACCACTCGTGGTTGCCGGGCATCGGGATGACGGTCGCGCCGGCCGCGCGGATCGCCCGGCCCCAGGTCGAGTCGAACGAGCGGAAGTCAGCCGCCCGCCCCTGCTCGTACTGGATGTCGCCGAGCAGGAGCACGGCCGCCGGATGATCGGCCGAGGCGAGCTGCGCCAATCGGTCCGCGGTCCCCGCGTGATGGCAGGTCGTGGCCGAGGGCCGGGCTCCGGGGACACATGCGATGTCGCCCGCAGCGAACAGCACGAGACCTCCGGCCGGTCCCGTCGACGGGGACGACGTAGGGGATGACGAGGTGGGCGCCGCCGGCACGGCGTGCGGGCCGGCCGGGCGGCCCGCCGTCCACACCGCCGCGCCCAGCACGAGCGAGGCGGCAACGGCCGCGCCGATCGCTACCCGGGGTCGCCGACCCACCGGCCGCGGTCGATCGAGCCGAACGGCTCCGCGAAGTGGTTCACGCCGACCCGGTATCCATGCGTCTCCGCTCGCCACAACAGAACGCGCCGCGACCCCACACCCAGCAGCGGATCCTCGTCATGTTCGGAGAACCACTGCCGCTCGGCGATCTGGATCGGCTGATGCAGGAGGTCGCCCGTGAGCAGGAGGCCTTCATCGCGGTCGCGCAGCAGCACGGCCCGATGCCCGGGCGTATGACCAGGCGCATAGATCAACCGGACGCCGGGCACGATGTCGTGGTTCGTTCCCTCGGTGCGGAGCACACCGAGCGACTCCAGCCGCTCCGCTGGCCGGATCGCGACGTACGCGTCGTCGTGGGCGCCCTCGAAGTACCGGAGATCCGCCGGGTGCAGATGGTAGGCAGCGTTCTGGAACCGCGGCTGGAGCTCCGCAGCCTCGATCCCACCTGCGTGGTCGGCGTGCAGATGCGTGAGCGCGACGTGCGTCACGGCGCCGAGGTCCTCCTTCGCCCACGCGTCCGCGTTCCAGTGCTCCCACGGTCGGTACGGACCGAACGGCCCCGCGCCCGTGTCGACGACCACCGTCGCGTCGGGTGTCTCGACCACGAACGCGTGCACGTGCCACGCCCACGCGTCGAGCCCGTGGTACGCCCAGGGGTAGGTGCGGCGCTCGGCGGCCCAGTCGACCGTTTCCCCCGGGAACTCCTCGGCAAGGCTGAGCGCGGCGAACCCTTCGCAGATCGTGCGGATCTCGAATCGGCCGACGTGCGCCGAGGCCACGTGCGTCATGACCGTGGAGCCTACCCCGGGAGGTCGCCGGGCTCGTCGACGTCGCGCAGGGTCCGACGATCGGGGTCGAGCGCCATCCACGTCGCCTCGTCGATCACCGCCGTACGAAGCGCGTCGAGCACGTCGCGGAGCCGCCGGCGGCCGGCGTGCAACAGGGTGTGCGCCGCGTCGGCGGCGGGCCAGGTGCGCAGCGCGATCGGGAGCGGCCGCGGGCGGTCACCGTCGGCGAGCGCGGCGGCGTCGACGGATGCCTCATCCAGCGACGCCAGCAGGAGGCGGAGGACGTCGGGTTGGAGCTCCGGCATGTCGCCGCCCGCGACGAGGACGACGTCGGATCGGATCGCCGCGAGCAGGCCGGTGTGCAGCCCCGCGAGCGGCCCCTCGCCCTCCTGGAGGTCGTGCGTCACCGTCACCCCTGCGGGAAGATCCTCGCGCTCGACGCCCGGCGGAAGCACCACGATCACACCGTCGGCGACGGCCGACACGGCATCGATCGCGCGTCGCAGGAGCGGCACACCTTCATAGGCGGCGGCCATCTTGTCCGAGCCGAACCGGGTCGCGCGTCCACCGGCAAGCACGACGCCGCTAACGAGCGGCGGCATCGTCCCGGCGGCGCCGGCGCTGCACGAATTGGAACCCGAAGCGGCCCTTCACGCACAGGTGCCCGTTCGTGACGGAGTGATCGGCCGGTGAGGACACCGTCACGATCGTGTTGTCCTGCACATGGACCTCGAGCTCGCACCCGACGCCGCAATAGGGGCAGATCGTGTTCGTCACGGTTTGCGCGGACGCGTCCCACGTGCCGGCGTCGCGCATGTCGTGCTCGCTCTTGAACATCAGTGCGCCCGTCGGGCAGACGCCGATGCAGTTCCCGCAGTAGACGCACGCGCTCGCATCCAGCGGCACGGCGTATTCGGTCGAGATGCGAGCGTCGAAGCCACGACCGGCGACCGCGATCGCGAAGGTGTGCTGGGCGTCGGTGCCGCAGGCCTCGACGCACTTGTAGCAGAGCACACACCGGCCGTAGTCGCGCACGTAGAGGTCGTTGTCGATCTTCACCGGCTGCTCGACGGTCTCGGCGAAGGCCGGATCGGGATCGTGGTGGTGACCGGGCGCTCGGGTATCGCGCTCCCCCGCCGGCATCGGCTCCATCGCGGCGCCGAACCGGTCGGGATGTGCCGCGTACTCGTCCTGCCAGCGGTGCCAGTCGGCGCTCGCGAGGGACGTGTCGACGCTGGACCCGAGGAACTCCATCACGAGCTTCCGCGAATGGCGGACCCGCTCGGTGTCGGTGGAGACCTTCATGTCGGGCTCGGCTTTGCGGGAACACGCTGGCACGAGGACGCGCGAGCCCTCCACCTCCACGACGCAGACGCGACACGCGTTGATCGGGGTCAGGTTGTCGGCGTAGCACATCGTCGGCGTGTCGACGCCAGTCGCGCGGCACGCGTCGAGGATCGTCGCGCCCTCGGGCACTCGGACGATCTCGCCGTCGATCTCGATGTCGATCAGCTTGCGCGGCATGTCGACCGGGATCGCGCTCACGCCGTCGCCTCCCCGTCGAACAGACCGAACGTCTCGATCGCCGACTGCACCGCGCTCGCCGCCGTCTGGCCGAGCCCGCAGATCGACGCGTCGCGCATCACCCCGGCGACGTCGGTGAGCAGCGCCAGCTCGTCCTCGCGGGAGCCGATCGTCCGTCCGGTGACGAGCCGGTGGATCGCCTCTTCCTGGCGTACGGTCCCGACCCGGCACGGCACGCATTGCCCACAGCTCTCGTCACGGAAGAACCGCGCGATCCGCAGGCACAGGTCGACCAGGTCGGTGTCCTCGTCGAAGACCATGACGACGCCCGAGCCGAGCGTGTAGCCACCGGAGCGCGCGTCCTCGAACGTCAGTCGTGCGTCGAGCCGGTCGGGGCCGACGAAGCCGCCCGCCGCGCCACCGAGGAGCACCGCCTTGAGCGTCTTGTCGTCGCGGACGCCGCCGGCCGCATCGATCACCTGGCCGAGCGTGACGCCGTGCGGGTGCTCGTAGACGCCCGGCTGCTCCACGTGCCCGGATAGGCAGAACAGCCGGGTCCCGGTGGAGTCGGCCGTCCCGACGGACGCGTATCTGTCGACGCCGAGCGTGAGGATCGGTAACACGTTGATCAACGTCTCGACGTTGTTGATGGCCGTCGGCTTGCCGAACACCCCGTTCGTCACCGGGAACGGCGGCTTGTTCCTCGGCTCACCGCGCTTGCCTTCGATCGAATTGAACAGCGCGGTTTCCTCGCCGCAGATGTACGCGCCGGCCCCGCGACGGAGCTCGATGTCGAAGGCCCCTCCCTCACCGAGCGCCTCGGGGCCGAGCGAGCCTGCGGCCCGGGCCTCGACGATCGCGTCCTCGAGACGGCGAGTGGCCAGCGGATACTCGCCCCGGATGTACAGGAACCCTTGGTTCGCACCGGTCGCGAAGCCCGCGATCGTGAGGGCCTCGATCACCGCGAAGGGGTCGCGCTCCATGATGACCCGGTCCTTGAACGTACCGGGTTCCGATTCGTCGGCGTTGCAGATCACGTAGCGGTCGCGTACCGGCTGATCCGCGACGCCGCGCCACTTCACCCCAGTCGGGAACGCGGCGCCGCCGCGACCAAGCAGCTTGGCGTCGGTGATCTGCCGGATCACCTCGTCGGGTCCCAGTTCGAGCGCACGAGCGAGCGCCGCGTAGCCGCCACGTGCACGGTACCCGTCCAGGGTGGCGACCTCGGCCGCACCGACGCGCGCCAGCAGGCGGTCGCCCTGGTACGTCGGCTCCGCGGGCACGCTCGTGAACCCGACCGCTCCCGAGACCGGTTCGTCGCCGATCGCCTGTGCGACATGGTGCGGCGCGGCCGCGATATCGGTCAGGACGACGTCGTCTCGATCCTCACCCGCTCGCTGCACCAGCACGGCCGGCGCCTTCTCGCACTGACCGAGACAGGGACTGGCGACGACGCTCGCCGTCGCGTCGGAGAACTCCTTCCGGCAGGCGTCGAGCAGTTCGCGGCCGCCTTGGACCCGGCACGCGAGGTCGTCGCAGACGTGCACGACATTCGCGGGCTGCTCCTCCACGCTGAACATCGCGTAGAACGTCGCGACCCCGTAGGCCTCGGCCGGTGGCACCGTCAGACGCTCGCACGCGTAGTTCAGGCCGCCCTCGCTGATCCACCCGACCGCGCTCTGGAGCCTGTGCAGTACGGGCAACAGCTGCGTCCGACGGTCCGCCGGGGCGCGAGAGATCCTGAGGTCGACCGCGGTGCGGGCGCCGCCCTCCCAGCTGGTCTCAGGAGGGCCGAGGACCGCGTCGACGGCCGCGCGCTCGGCGGCGGTCGCCTCCGCCGTCATGAGGTGGAGATCCACGCTAGGAGGCTACCTCCGAGCCCTGCCCGTTCAGTTTCTCCACGCGGATCGCGGTCGCCTTGAACTCGGCCGTCCCGGATTTCGGGTCGGTCGCCTCGATCGTCAGCCGGTTCGTCTCGACCTCATCGGGGAAGTGCATGGTCATGAACGCGAGCCCCGGTCGCAGGGCGCTAGTGACGTGCACGGGCGCGACGACCTCCCCTCGTCGAGACGACACGAGCGCCTGCTCGCCTTCGGTCAAACCGAGCGTTTCCGCGTCCTCTTGCGAGAGCTCGATCGCCTCGGGACGCCGCAGCGGGGACGAGTAGCTTCCGGTCTGGACCCCGGTGTTGTAGGAGTCGAGCCGACGACCGGTCGTGAGCCGGATCGGGTACTGCGCCGTCAGTTCGTCCACCGGCGGATCGTCGATGACGACGCTGAACGGCGCCGCCCGGAGTCGTTCGTCGGGGTTCTCCGACCACAGGCGCGCGTGCAGGTACTGCGTGCCCGGATGGTCCTCGTCCCAGCACGGCCATTGCGCGCCGCCCATCGCGTCCAGCCGCTCCCACGACATGCCTTGATGCATCGGAGACAACGAGCGGAGCTCGTCCCAGGCCTCGTGAGGGGTGAGGTCCCCCCAGTCAGAGCCGAGGCGCCCGGCGAGTTTGGCGATGATCCAGATGTCGTCCTTCGCGTCGCCCGGCGGCTCCAGGGCCTTGCGGACCCGCTGGACGCGGCGCTCGGAATTCGTGACGGTTCCCTCGGACTCGAACGAGGAGTTGGTGGCCGGGAAGACGACGTCCGCGATCTCGGCCGTCTTGGTCATGAAGATGTCCTGGACGATCAGCGTGTCGAGGTTCTCCAGCAGCTTCCTCGCGTGCTGGCTGTCGGCCTCCGAGCTGACCGGGTTCTCGCCGATGCAGTAGATCGCCGTCAGCTCTCCGCTCTCCATCGCGTGGAACATCTCCGTGAGATGCCATCCGTAGCGCGGCATGATCTCGGTGTCCCACGCGGCATCGAACTTCCCTCGCGCCTCGTGGTCGCGCACGATGTCCTGGAACCCGGGGAGTTTGTTGGGGATCGCTCCCATATCGCCCCCGCCCTGCACGTTGTTCTGACCCCGCAGGGGGTTCAACCCGCTCCCGTACCGTCCGACGTGGCCCGTCAGGAGGCCGAGGTTGATCAGGGCCAAGACGTTGTCGACGGCGTTGTGATGCTCGGTGATGCCAAGCGTCCAGCAGATCATGGCGCGGTTCGCCGTCGCGTAGCGATGGGCGACCTCGCGGATCACGTCGGCCGGGATCCCCGTGACCTCCGCGCCCCGCTCCAGCGTCCAATCGGCGACGCTCTCGGCGTACTCCTCGAAGTTCTCCGTGGCGCGCTCGATGAACGTGCGGTCGTGCAGATCGCTCGCGATGATCTCGCGGGCGATCGTGTTCGACAACGCGATGTCGGTGCCGACATCGAGCCCCAACCAGAGATCAGCGAACTCGGCCGACTCCGTCCGACGCGGATCGACCACGATCAGCCCCATACCGTTCTCCATCCCCCGCAGGACATGGTGGAAGAAGATCGGGTGCGCGGCGCGCGCGTTCGAACCCCACATCAAGATGAGATCGGTGTGCTCGACCTCTTCGTATGAGCTGGTACCGCCACCGGCACCGAAGACGGTCGCCAGACCGACGACCGAGGGTGCGTGTCAGGTGCGGTTACAGCTATCGATGTTGTTCGTCCGGAGGACCTGACGAGCGAACTTCTGTGCGACGAAGTTCATCTCGTTCGTGGCCTTCGAACAGCTGAAGATCCCCGCTCCCCAACCGGGGTTGCGATCCATCGCGCGGCGCAGGCCCTCGGCGGCCCGGTCCAGGGCCTCATCCCAAGTGGCTGTGCGCAGCACGCCGTTGTCGCGAACCATCGGCTCGGTGAGCCGGGTCATCGTTGCCGACATCGAACTCCTTCCTTCTGGTACATCCGACGCTCCCATCGTACGTCGCCGACCGGGGCCGACGGCGGCGGCGTGAGGAAGCCGAGGCTGACCCGCGTTCAGACCTGGCGGTACCTGAAGCACGTCGTGACGTGGTCGTTCACGAGGCCGATGGCTTGCATCAGCGAGTAGCACACGGTGGGGCCCACGAACCGGAATCCCACGCCGCTTCAGCTCTTTCGACATCGCGCGTGACTCCTTGGTCTCGGCGGGGATATCCGAGACGTCCGCCAGCGGTTCACCTTCGGCGTGCCGTCGACGAACGACCACAGGAGCTCATCCAGCGATCCGTCGAGCTCGACGATCGCTCGAGCGTTGGCGACCGTGGACTCGACCTTCAGGCGGTTCCGCACGATCGCTGGGTCGGCGAGGAGCACGGTCGACCTTCGCCGGCGTGAACCGGGCCACCTTCGCCGCATCGAAGCCGGCGAACGCCTGCCGATAGCCCTCGCGCTTGTGCAGGATCGTCCGCCAGGACAGGCCCGCCTGCGCCCCTTCGAGCGTGAGCATCTCGAACAGGTGGCGGTCGTCGTGGCTCGGCACGCCCCATTCCTCGTCGTGGTAGGCGAGGTAGAGGCTCGTCGTCGACCGGCGCCCAGGCGCATCGCTTCGGCACGGCCCCGAGCCTAGCCGGGTGGACCGACGCACCTCGGACCGGTCCATGATGCGCGGATGCCCGACGCCGAAGCGATCCCGATCCACGAGCTCCCGAACGACGCCGAGGCCGACAGCGCCGCGGGCCACGGCCCGGGGGCGGCCGAGCGAGCGGTCGAGCTCCTCGCCGGGATGGTGTCGTTCGGCGCGAGCATGGTCGTGGCGGCCCTCGACGGCGAGGAGGACGATCGATCCGCGGGGTTGGCGTCGGTCGTGGAGGCGGGGGCCGGGCTCCTGCTCGAGGGACTGCGGGCCGCGGGGCCCGTTCTCAGCTCGGTCGAGCGGACCGCCGGGCCCGCGGTGGCTTCGACCGGTGCCGCCCAGACCGTCGGCGAGCTGATGGAGCATTGGCGCGCGACGTGGGACGAGCGCCGCGAGGACGACGAGCAGCGGGCGGCCGACGACGAGCTCCGCCGAGCGTTCCAGCGCGACCGTGGACACGGTGCTCGACCAGCTCGACCTGACCGCGCTGGTGCTCGACCACCTCGACATCCAGCGCGTCGGCTCGACCGTCGACATCGAGCGCGCTGGTCGCCGATCTCGACATGGACGCGCTGACCGATCCGGATCGATATGGGCCGTCTGACCGACCGGATCGACATCGACGCGCTCGTCGCGCGGCTCGACGTCGAGGCCCTCCTCGCGCGGCTGGACGTGCCGACGATCGCCGCCCAGGTGATCGACGAGCTCGACCTGCCGCAGATGATCCGAGCCGTCAGCGCCGACACCACCTCGGAGGGGGTTCGCGACGTCGCGGTTGCGCGGCGTCGAGGCGGACCGGGCGATCCGCCGCGTTGTCGACCGGCTGCTGTCGCGTTCGGACGGTGCGAAGCGATGAGCGCCCAGCACGTGTCGTTCGACACGGTGCCCGGAGGAGGCGAGGAGCTTCCACGGGCAGCCCGCGGGGCTCGTGACCCGGACGGTCGCGAACGTGGTCGACCTGATCGTCGTCGCGGCCCTCCTCGCCGCCGGATACCTCGCCGTCGCCGGCGTGTTGTTCCTGCGCCGCGGCGCCGGACTTCTCGTTCCCGATCGTCGGCTTTCGGGTTGGCTACGCCGTCGGGTTCGCCGCCTGGATCGTCTACATGGCCGTCGGGTGGGCGACGAACGGGCGAACCTACGGCGACCAGCTACTCGGACTTGCGGGTCCGCACGATCGACGATGGCGAGGTGCGCGGGGTCCGGGCCGTGCTCCGAGCCGTGCTCTGCGCGATCGCGCCGCTGCTGCTGATCTGGGTGGCGTTCAGCCGCCAGCAGCGCAGCGTCCAGGACCTGATCGTCGGGACGCACGTGGTCTACGACTGGGGCGGCTCGCGCCCGGTCACTGGGTCAGGCGACGCGGTCGGGGTGCGTGTAGACGTTGCAACGACCGTCGCGGACGAACCCGACGACGGTCACGCCGAGCCGCTCCCCCGCGTCGACGGCCAGCGATGACGGCGCGCTGACCGCGCTCACCACGGGGATACCGGCGACCGCGGCCTTCTGAACGATCTCGAACGACGCTCGGCCGGACACCTGCAGCACGTGGTCGGCGAGCGGCACGCGGCCGGCGAGGAGCTGCTCCCCGATCACCTTGTCGACCGCGTTGTGACGCCCCACGTCCTCGCGGACCGTGACGGGCTCCCCCGATCGGTCGAACAGACCCGCCGCGTGGAGCCCCCCGGTGCGATCGAACACCCGCTGCGCCTCGCGGAGGCGATCCGGCAGCCCGACGAGGACGTCCGCGGGCACCGCGAACCCCGGCGGCACGACGTCACACCGCACCGCGATGTCGTCCAGCGAGGCCTTGCCGCAGACCCCGCACGACGAGGTCGCGAAGAAGTTCCGCGAGAGCCGCTCGGCGTCGAAGGGCTTCTCGATCGTGACCGTCACCACGTTGTACCGCTGCTCCTCGTCGTCGAGGTCGTCGCAGTACGCCACGCGCCGGATGTCGTGGACCGCGACGAGACCCTCCGTGAACAGGAACCCGGCGGCGAGCTCGAAGTCACCCCCCGGCGTGCGCATCGTGACCGCGACCCGCTGCGCGTCCTGGCCGGGGCCCTGCGCGCGGATCTCGAGGGGCTCCTCGGTGGCGAGCGCGTCCGCCCGTTCCGACCGGGCGTCTCCGTGCACCGTGACGACCCGCACGGGCGTGACGTTGCGACGAACCTGCTCGGGGGCGGCCATACCCTCCAGTATGGCCCCGCGCGAGGCCTGACCTGCAGTCACACCGTGAGCGTCCCGATTCTCGGGCGACGACCGCCCTGCGCTAGTGTCCGGTGACCCCGCCGTCCCCAAGGAGCGTTCGCACATGCTGTCCGGACTCGAGATCGCCCAGGCCGCGCAGCTGCGCCCGATCGCGGAGGTGGCGGCCGACGCCGGGATCGAGCCCGGGGAGCTCCGGCCCTACGGCACGACGCGAGCCAAGGTGTCGCTGTCGATCCTGGACCGCCTCGCCGACCGCCCGAACGGCAAGCTCGTGATCACGACGGCGATCACACCGACGAAGGCGGGCGAGGGCAAGACCACGACCTCCGTCTCGCTCACCCAGGGCCTCGGGGCGATCGGCAAGGACGTGATGCTCGCCCTGCGCGAACCGTCGATGGGGCCGGTCTTCGGGATCAAGGGCGGCGGCACCGGCGGCGGCTACGCCCAGGTCGTCCCGATGGAAGAGATCAACCTCCATCTGAACGGCGACTTCCACGCGATCACCGCGGCGCACAACCTGCTGTCGGCCGCGCTCGACGCGTCGATCTACCACGGCAACCCGCTCGAGCATCGACGCCCAGACGATCACCTGGCCCCGCACCCTCGACGTCAACGACCGCGAGCTCCGCAACACCGTGATCGGGCTCGGCGGCAAGGTCCACGGCGTCCCCCGGCAGGAAGGCTTCGTGATCACCGCGGCGTCGGAGATCATGGCGATCCTCGCCCTCGCGAGCGATCTGCAGGACCTTCGCGCACGGCTCGGCCGGATCATCGTGGCCTCGACCCGCGACGGACGCCCGGTGACCGCCGACGATCTCAGGGTCGCCGGCGCGATGACGGTCGATCATGCGCGACGCGATCGAGCCCAACCTCGTGCAGACCCTCGAGCACCAGCCCGTCTTCCTGCACGCCGGGCCGTTCGGCAACATCGCCCACGCCAACAACTCGATCATCGAGGACCGCATCGCGCTGAAGCTCGCCGACTACGTCGATCACCGAGGCCGGGTTCGCGAGCGACCTCGGCTTCCAGAAGTTCTGCGACATCGTGTGCCGGTTCGGCGGGTTCGCGCCGAGCGCCGGCGTGCTCGTCACCACGGTGCGCGCGACGAAATCGCACGGCGGGATGGCGTTCGACGACCTCGCGACCGAGGACCTCGACGCACTGCGGCGTGGGATCGACAACCTCACCGCGCACGTGCAGATCCTTCGGGAGTACGGCCTGCCGTGCGTGGTCTCGATCAACAACTTCCCGACCGACACCGACGCCGAGATCGACCTGATCGGCGAGCTCGCGGTCGGCGCCGGCGCCGAGACGGTCGTGGTGAACCGCGGGTTCGCCGACGGCGGCGCCGGGGCGACCGAGCTCGCCGAGGCGGTCGTCGAGGCGTGCGAGCGGCCGAACACCTTCCACCAGCTCACCCCCGACGGCACGCCGCTGCGCGAGCAGATCGAGGCGATCGCGACGAAGCTCTACGGCGCCGACGGCGTCGACTACCTGCCGCAGGCCGAGAAGGACCTCGCGCGCATGGACGAGCTCGGGTTCGGCACGGTGCCGGTGTGCATGGCCAAGACCCACCTGTCGCTCAGCCACGACCCGCTGCTGCTGAACCGGCCGACGGGGTTCCGCCTGCCGGTGCGCGGCGTCGTGCCGAGCGCCGGCGCGGGGTTCGTCGTGGTGCTCTGCGGCGACATGCAGCGGATGCCCGGGCTCGGCACGACGCCCAACTTCATGGGCGTCGACATCGACGCCGAGGGCCGCACGGTCGGCCTCTTCTAGGCGGCCCGTTCTAGGCGGGTTGTTCTAGGCGACCTCGTCCTCGGGCGGCATCACGCAGAACTCGTTGCCCTGCGGGTCGCGCATCACGCACCACACGCCGCCGTCGCCCTCGGCCCAGTTGTGGATCGTCGCGCCGAGGTCCTCGAGACGCTCCACCTCCGCCTCGAGATCCTCGTCGGCGAGCACGTCCAGGTGCACGCGGTTCTTCGTCACCTTGTCCTCGGGCACCTCGGTGAAGAACAACACCGGGAGCTCGGAGTCCTCGGGCGGCTCGACCATCACGGTCGGGTCGTCCTCGGGGTCGGCGATCCCTTTCGCGGCCAGCCGCGCCAGCTCCACCTCGTCGTAGGCGCCCACCGACCATCCGAGCGCCTCGGCCCAGAACCGCGCCAGGGGCGCCGCGTCACGGCAGTCGAAGACGATCGCGTCGATCCGCACGGCCGGAGCCTGCCCCGCCGGGCCGCGGAGCGCAAGTCCCGGCGGCCGGGACCCTTAGGCGTGCAACGCGATGAAGAACGCCTCGCTCACATCGCGCAGGAGCGACTGTGCCCGGTGGCGCAGCGAGTTGGCGGAATCGCTGAGCTCCTGCTGCCGCGTCTTGTCGAGGAAGGTGATCGCGTTGATGTCCACGTTCGCGAGGGCCGACAGCGCCGCCGCGTGCAGCGAGGTCGCGGCGCTCAGAGCGTCCGATGCCGCGTTCGGGTTCCCCGAGGTGAGCGTCTCCTCGGCGAGCGCCATCAGATAGACCGAGCGGCGGGCGACCTCCAACGGGATGTCCGCGGCGCGTTCGAGCGCCTTCTGCAGGGTCGTGGACCAGGTGTGCTGCTCCTCCGGGGACGCCTTCGGGAGCTTGTAGGCGGCCATCACCTCGCGGTAGGCCTCGGCGTCGCGGTCGGCCAGGGCAAGGAGCGTGTACCGCTCGTCGTCGCACTCGTCCGCGATCGCGCGCATCCGGTCGACGACGGCCTCGTAGCCCTTCTTCTTGATCGTGAGCCGGGCGACCATCCCGATCATCGCCGCGCCGGCGGCGGCCGAGACCGCGGCCCACGCGCCTCCGCCCGGCGTGGGTTGATCGGACGCGAGCTCCTCGAGGTACGCCCCGATCCGCGTGCCCGCGGTCGGCATCTGGTCGATCGGGACCTTGACCGGCGCCGCCGCTGCGGTCTTGGCCTCCCCGGCCCAGCCGCTCGTCGGATCGGACGCGCCGAGCCCGGGCGCCGAGCCGGCGGATGCCTCGGACTCCCGCTGGCCGCCCCATTGATCGCTCACGACGCCTCCTGGACCAAACGCTCGAGCACCTGGGCCGCTCGATCGAACCCACGGAGCCGGACGTACTCGGCGTCCTCGGGCGGTAAGGCCGCCTCGGGGACGAGCCCGACGATCTCGGTGTCGAGCACCTCCGCGCCGCGTGCGCCCGCCTGCGCGACGACCGCATCGTACGCCGCCCGCACCCCCGTGGTCGTGAAGTCGACGAGGTTCATCGAGACCGTCGAGCAGCCGCGCTCGGGCACGGCGAAGCCGATCGCGCGGAGCGCCGGCAGCCCCCCGTTGGACTCCCGGATCGTGCGGGCGATGTCCTTCGCGGCGGCTTCGTCTGCGGTCAGGTAGGCGTTGAACGCGACGAGCGGCACACGAGCCCCAACGGCCGTGGCCCCCGCGGAGCCGATCACGTGCGGGCCGAGGTCGGGCAGCCGCTCCCCCTTCGCGACGGCCTCGCGCAGACCCTCGTACTCCCCTTTGCGCACCTCGGCGAGCGACCGGCGCTCGGGCAGCAGGGCCGCTTGGTCGTAGAGGTAGACCGGGAGGTCGAGCAGGTCGGCGAGCTCCGCGCCCACCTCGCGCGCAAGCTCCACGCAGTCGGCCATCGCGACGTCGCGCACGGGCATGAACGGGATCACGTCGGTCGCCCCCATCCGTGGGTGCCCGCCGCGGTGGTGCTTCATGTCGATCAGGGCGGCCGCGACGCGGGCTGCCGCGACCGCCGCGCGGCCGACGGCCGCGCGGCTCCCCAGCACCGTCGTGTCGAGCCGGTTGTGGTCGGCGTCCGCCTGGCGATAGACGAGATGTGCGTCGGGCACCTGCAGCGCGTCGCAGATCGCGTCCATCACGTCCACGCGCCGGCCCTCGGAGAAGTTGGGCACGACGCCGTAGATCGGCTCACTCACGAGCCGCAGGATAGTCCGCAGTCAGGCGCGGGGCTTCTTCTTCTCCGGGTCCAGGATCGACAGGGTCGCGACGGTCGCGACCGCGCCACCGACCTCGACCTTCGTGCCGTCCTCCGCGACCGCCGCGTCGAGGATCGCGAGCCCGATCGGGCCGACCCGCGGGCTCTCGGCCGGGGAGGTCACGACGCCCACCTCGGCGCCGTCCTTGGTTACGACCGTCCCCGCCTCGGGCGCCGATCCCTCGAACCGCAGGGTCTTGAAACGCTTCGGCGGGTGCGCACCGTAGGCCTTCAGCGCCTCCGCGCCGACGTTCTCGGTGTCGGTCTTGATGAACCGGTCCAACGACACGTCCCACGGTGATGTCGTGCCGGGGTCGTAGTCGACCGCGATGATGATCAGCCCCACCTCGGTTCGCGCCAGGTCGATCGCGTTCAACCCGAACGGCGTTCCGCCCGCGGCGATCAGGGCGTCCCACACGACCTGAGCGTTGGACGGGTCCATCACGACCTCGTACCCGTGCTCGCCGCTGAACCCGGTCCGCAGCACGTATGCCGGCACGCCGGCGACGGTCGTCATCGCCGGCCAGAACCGGAAGTATCCGAGGTCGCCGAGATCGCGCTCGGTGAGCGGCTGCAACGTCGCCTGCGACGTCGGGCCCTGCACCGCGATCATCGCGAGGTCCTGCGTCTTGTGGGTGATCGTCGCGTCGAGGTCGCCGGCCGTCTCCCGGAACCAATCCTCGAACCCCGCCGAGTTGATCAGCACCCAGTACCGGTCGTCGGCGAACTTGTACACGTTGCCGTCGTCGATCATGTTCCCGTCCGCGTTCACGAAGGCGCCGTAGCGCACCGACCCATCGGCCATCCCGGCGAGCGAGTTCGTGAACCGGCGCTGGATCAGCCTCGTGGCATCCGGGCCGGTCACCTCGTACTTGCACGTCGAGAACAGATCCCAGATGCCGGTCCCGGTGCGGATCGCCTCGTACTCGTCGGCGACGGGGGTCCCCTCGTCCATCGCCCAGGGATAGCCGTCCTCCCACACGACCTCGGCGCCGTGGGCCACGTGCCAGTCGTGCAGGGGCGAGCGAACGTCCTCGGTCATGCGGTGCTCCTTCCCGCCGCGCGGTCAACCGCGCGGACGCTCTTTCGTGGGGTCATAGATGGATAGCACGTCGACGGTACCGGGGATCGCGCCGTCGGGGGTAACCGCCTCGACGGCGGTTCCGGGGGCGGCCAGCGCGGCCGGCACGATCGCCAGGCCGATCGGTCCGAAGACCGGGCTCATCGCGGGCGACGTAAGCACCCCGGCGTCGCCGCCGTCGGTGGTGCGCATCGGGGTACCGTAGTCGGCGCCCTCCTCGTCGAGCCGGATGGTGACGAACCGGTTGGGCGGATCTTCCGCGATCGTCCGCAGGGCCTCGGTGCCCATCGTCAGCTCGTGGAATCGGACGAACCGGTCCAAGCCGACGTCGAAGGGCGAGCGCTCGTGCGGCTCGTAGTCGTAGTCGGTGACGATCATCCCGACCTCGATCCGGATCGGCTCGATCACATCCATCCCGTACGGCGTGGCGCCGGCGTCCTCGATCGCTTCCCAGAGGGCGAGCGCGTGCTCGGGCCGCAGGAACACCTCGTAGCCGAGCTCGCCGCTGAACCCGGTGCGCGAGAGCCAGACGGGCACGCCGCCGACCTGCACCTGCTCCGGCAGGAACCGGAAGTACCGCAGCGCGGCGAGGTCGACGTCGGTCAAGCCTTGCAGCAGGTCGCGGCTGCGAGGTCCTTGGATCTGCATGCTCGGCAGCTCGGGCGCGATGTAGGCGATCGAGACGTCGAGCCCCTTCGTCGCGTCGGCGAAGTACTCGGCACGGTCGTCGCCGTTCGTGCACACCCACAGGTGGTCGTCGGCGAACGTGAAGACCGTGCCGTCGTCGACGAGCATGCCGTCCTCGTCGACGAAGCCGCCGTAGCGCACCTGGCCCGGTTCGGCGCCCATCACGTCGTGGGTGTGGACGCGCTGGGCTGCCTCCCTCGCCTCGGGGCCCCGGAACTCCCACTTGTTCAGTGGGCTCAGGTCCCACATCCCCACGCCGTCGCGGATCGCGCGGTACTCCGCGTCGACGTCGCCGAAGTTCGTGACCCACAGCCACCCGGCCTCGTCGCCGAAGCCCGCGGCCGTCCGCGACGTGATCGGGTGGAACGCGGTCTCCCTCGCCATGGAAGCCGTTGTACCCCACGGCTGAACGTCGGTTCAAGTCAGGGAGGCGTGCAGCGCGGCGAGCTCGCGCGCGGTGGGCGTCGGCCGGCCGGGGAGCCGGCCCGCCAGCACGAGGAAGAGTTGGGCCGTGACGAGGGCGTCGTCGAGGGCGTCGTGTGGATCGCTCACCGGCACCCCGAACCGCTCGGCGGTCTGGGTCAGCGCGTACCCCCGAGCGCGGCGGGCGCCCCTCGGGGATCCGTCCACCACGATCGTCATGTCGCGCACGTCGATCACTCGCCGGCGCCACGAGGCGACCGATCCGCCGAACAACCGGCGCAGGAATGCGATCTCGACATCGGCGAACCACGTGACCAGGAACCGGCCCGCGAGCGCGTCTCGGAGACCGGCCGCCGCCGGGCGTGTCTCGGGCGCCTCCGCCAGGTCGACGGTCCGCAGGAGATGGATCGTCTGGGATGTCGGCGACGGCGGGGTCGGTGGCCGGATCAGCTGGCCGCGTGCTGACCCCACCAACACCCTGCCCCGTTCGATCGGCACGGCGCCGTAGGCGATCACGTGGTCTGTGTCGGGATCGAGGCCGGTCGTCTCGAAGTCGAGCGCCACCATCGGCGTCGAGCGCCACGCGAGGCCGCGGCGCGGATGCGGCGCGGCCGGCCGGCGACCGCCTAGGGCGCGCACCGGATCACCTCATCGGGCGTCACGATCGCGTGCACACGCAGGTCGAAGGCGCCCGCCGGCAGGTCCTGCCGTACCAGCTGCTGGGGGAGCACGACGGCCACCCGGAACGCGTCGGCGCGCGTTCGTGGCAGGAAGCGATCGTAGAAGCCGCCGCCGTACCCCACCCGGCGGCCCGCTGGGTCGACGGCGACGGCAGGAGTGACGATCACGTCGAAGGCCGACGGGTCGATCACGGCGCCACCGGCGGGCTCGCGAGCGCCGAACCACGTCTCCGTCGTCGGCTCGCCCGGACGCCAGGAGCGGGCCACGAGGTCCGCGCCGTCGATCACCGGCAGCCCGATCACCATTCCGCGCCCGACGAGCGCGTCGATCAGCGGGATCGTCGAGAGCTCCGAGCCGAACGATGAGAAGCCGAGCACCGTGGTCGCGGCGACCACCTCCGGGAGGGCGAGCAGGCGATCGGCCACCGCGACTGCGGCTCGCGCACGATCGGCCGGATCGGTCGCGTCGCGCGCGGCCAACACCCGCCTGCGCACCTCCCGCTTGGCGCGCTTCAGCTCGCCCGACGTCACGACCGCAGGGTATCGGCGATCAGATCGAGCCGGTCGGGGGGACCCGCGGCGAGCGGAACCATCCACGTCGCACCGGCGGCGAGGACCCGGTCGCGAAGGCTTCGGAGGTCATCGACCGTCCCGCGCCAGATGTCGAGCGACCCGCCGGCCTCGACCCTGCGCTCCTCGAGCGAGGCCAGCTCAGCGGCATCCTGACCGACCAAGACGATCCCGGCCCACGTCGGCGGCACCTCCTCGGGGTCGCGGCCCGCCTCCCGCGCCCAGCCGGCGAGCTGCCCACACCGCTGGAGGAACGCGTCGGTTCGCATCCCCCAGCCGTTCCACGCGTCGGCGGTCCGGGCGGCCGCGCGCGCGACCCGCTCGGACGTTCCCCCGAGCCACACCTCCGCGGTGGCGGGCGGCAGCAGGGGGCCGCGCAGCGCGGGGGTCATCGACCCGCCGGGCCAGGGTTCACCCGCGAAGAGCGCGCGCGTCGCGAGCGCGGTCTCCTCGAGCAGCACGGTGCGCTCCTCGATCGGCGGGAACGGCAGCCCTGCCACCTCGTGTTCGGCGCGCCCGAACTTGTCCCCGAGCCCGAGCCCAAGCACGGTGTCGCCACCGGCCAGGTGCGCGAGGCCCGACGTCTCCTTCGCGAGGATCCCGAGCGGCCGGTACCCCGCGCGCGAGACGAGCACCCCGACCCCCAGGCCCGGGTTGGCGGCGGCCGCGGCCGCCAGCAGCGTGAAGGGCTCGACCGACGGGCGCTCGGGTCCGCCGGGCGGGAACAGGTGGTCGTAGACGAAGACCGCCTCGTAGCCGGCGGCGGCGGCGCGCTCGGCCACCGCGAGCGGCTTGCGCGGCTCCGAGGTGAAGGCCGACAGGAACAGCCCGAGCTTCACGATGCCTCCCGCAGCGCCCACAGGGCGGCGCCGACCGCGACGCTGTCGGCCCCGAGTGACGCGGGGACGATCGGCACCTCCGGCCGATAGGCGGCCGCCTCGATCGCATCGCCGAACGCCCGGCGCGCCGGATCGAGCAGCAGGTCGCCCGCGGCCGCGGTCGGTCCCCCGCCGACGATCACGAGCGCGGGATCGAGCACGTTCGCGAGTCCGGCGAGCCCCTGGCCGATCCGGGCGCCCACCTCCTCGAGGATCGCGTGCGCGGTCTCGTCGCCGCGCCCGGCCGCCGCGACGACGCCGTGCCCGTCGAGCCCGAGCCGTTCCCGGCCGAGGCGCGAGATCGTCGAACCGCTCGCGACGGTCTCCCAGCATCCGCGGTTGCCGCAGCCACACACGACGCCGCCCGGCTCCACGATGATGTGCCCGATCTCGCCGGCGAACCCGTGGGCTCCGCGCTGGACCTCGCCGCCGAGCACGAGCCCGCCGCCGATCCCGGTCCCGATCCCGACGTACAGGAGATCGTCGACGCCCCGGCCGGCGCCCGCGAGCCGCTCGCCGACCGCGGCGACGGTGCAGTCGTTGTCGACCACCGTCGGCAGGCCGAGCGGTGCGAGGACCTCGCGCAGGTCGACGTCACGCCACGCGATGTTGGGGGCGAAGCGCATGCGCCCGGTGCCCAGCTCGACGAGCCCGGCCGCGCCGACACCGATCGCGACCGCGTTCGGGTCGCGCACCTGCTCCGCGACCGAGCGCATCGCTTCGAGCACCGCGGGGCCGTCGGTGGCCGGCGTGTCGGCGAGCGCCCGCGCGTGGATCGTGCCTTCGCCGGTGACCAGCACGGCCTCCGCCTTGGTGGCTCCGACATCGATGCCGACGGCGGTCGGCTCGGTCATCCGATGTCGATCTTCTCCAGACGGACGGGTCCGGTACGCGCCGGGCCGCCGAGCTCTTCCCCGCGCGCGTCGACCGCCGCCTGCATCGCCAGGAACAGCTCCGATCCGGCGCGGAGCAGGTGCCCGACGATCTCGGGCCTGACCGGACGGAACACCGACAACGTCATGCAGACCGGGCACCACGCGACCGGACAGCGCTCGGGCCCGTGCTCCGGTTCGCTCGCGGGCGTGTCTTGGGTCATCGCTCGGCTCCTTCCCCAGGCTCACCCTCGGGCGAGCGTTCGAACGCGATCTCCAGGTGCTCGTCCACGAGCGAGGCGCCGCGCACCGCCAGGCGCTTGAGGGTCTGTGGCAGCAGGAGGTTCCGCTTGTACGGCCCGACGCGCACGACGAGCTCCTCGCCGCGCCGATGCACGTCGAGGTCGCCGCCCGCGATGAACGGCAGCTTCATCCGCAGCACGTAGCCGCCGCCTCGCTTCTCGACCTGGATCGGATCGTCGACGTACAGCACGGCGGTGGCCTCGCGCTCGCCGTAGACCTCGTCGGCCATCTCGGCGAGCAGTCCGACGCCGACCATCTCGCGGTCGAACAGCCGCGCCTCGAGGATCGGCACGGGCTCGAACGACTCATGGACGGTCGCGAGATGCTCGGCTTGGATGTCCTTCCACTTGCCGAAGTACGGGTCGGTCACGTCGGTGGGCAAGATCCGGTTCACGACGACGGCGTCCACGCGATAGCCGAACAGCCCGAGATAGGTATAGGTGCGCCGCGCTTCGGCGATCACCATCTTCTCGGGGTTCACGACGAGTCGCACCGACGACATCGCCTCGTCGGCCAGGATGTGACGCACGGCCTCGAGGTTGTGGTGCAGCCGCTCGACAGCGGCGAACACCTTGTCCCCCGCGATCGGCAGGTTCGTCGTCCGCGACACGAGCGGCCGCACGGCCCGCACCACACGCCGCTGTACGGGGAAGATCCGCTCGATGTACCAGTTCATGATGTCGGGCAGGCTCAGGAGCCGGAGGGTCTCTGCGGTCGGCGCGCAGTCGACGAGGACCACGTCGTAGGCCCCGGACTCGACGTGGGTCTTCACGTCGATCAGCGCGAAGATCTCGTCGATCCCCGGGATCACCGTCAGCTCCTCGGCCTGGATCGTCTCGGTCCCGGCCCAGTTCATGACCTGCACCATGTAGTCCTGGATCTCGCGCCAGTTGTCCTCGAGGCGCTCCTGCGCGTCGATCTGCTGCGCCCACAGGTTGGGCGTGATCTCGAGCGGCGTGTCGCCGATCACGACCTCGAACGCGTCCGCGAGCGAGTGGGCCGGGTCGGTGCTCATGATGAGGGTGCGCTGGCCCGCGCGCGCGGCTCGGATCGCGGTGGCCGCGGCGACCGTCGTCTTGCCGACCCCGCCCTTCCCCGTGAACAAGATGACCCGCATCCGGGAGAGCTTAGCCTGGCGGGGCGACTAGCCCATCTCGACCCGGCGCTTCAGCCGTTCCAGGGCGTTCTCGATCACGCGCTTGGCGCCCTCGGTCCGCAGGAACCCCGGCACCAAGGGTCCGAGTTCGACCGCCAGGCGGTAGGTCACCGTGGTGACGTCGGGTTCGAGCTCGTCCAGGAGGTATTCCCCGCGGATCTCGCGGACCGCGCCGTGCGCCTCGATCGAGTCCCACGAGATCGCGGTGCCCCCCGGCGCGTAGCGGTAGCGCAGCGTGTACGACGCCTTCCCGAGCACGGGGACGTCGACCTCGAACGCCACCTCTGTCGCGCGCCCGCCCTCGCCGCGCTCCCGGATGTCGACGCGCCGGACCTCCGCCCATTCCGGGTAGGACTCGTAGTCCTCGATCACGTCGACCACGTCGTCGAGCGGCGCGTCGATCACGATCGTGCCCTCCGCGTGCTCCATGCGCGGATACTACCGTCGGGTTTCGGAGGCAACGGACAGCGCGATCGCGCCGACGGTGACCAACATCAGCCCGACCCCGCCCCACAACAACACCTTCGACGAGAGCAGCAACCCACGACGCTGGGCGAGCTGCTTCGTCTCCACCGCCGACAGCACGTACACGCCGACCGCCGTCGCCACCGCGAGCACGACCGCGAGCACGACCAGGCCCGTGATCGGCACCGACAACGGCAGGAAGATCGCGATGAACACGCCGAGTGCGAAGACCGCACCGCGCGCGAAGCCGTCGATCGAGTAGCCGAGCATCGCGTGCCCGAGCCCGGGGTACATGAGCGAACGCGCGAACGCCTTCTTCGGGTCGGCCGCGAGGCGCGTGTCGCCGCGCATCACAGCGGCGAACGGGGTCCCGCAGATCTCGCATGCCTCCAGCACGATCGGGTTGCGGGCCCCGCACACGGGGCAGGGCCAGAACGCACCGACCGGCTCCTCGGACGGCGCCCCGGTGGCCTGCGGGATCGTGGCCGGCGGGATCGTGGCCTCCGCCGTCGCCGGCGCGGCGTTCGGCGGCGCGGGCGGCGGGTCCGGCTCGCGCAGGCTGGTGAAGCACTGCCCGCACCAATCGGCGTCGCCGCTGACGAGCGCGCCGCAGTTCGGGCAGCGTCGGTCGGCACTCACGCCCGGAGGGTACCCCCGGTTCCCACCGCCGGGAACGAAGCTCAGCCGGTCTCGGCCGCCTCGGTCAGCCAGGCAGCGAGCTGCGCCGCGATCTGCGGCCACGTGTGGTCGCGCAGCACGCGCTCCCGGCCGGCCGCGCCCATGGCCGACGCCCGCGCGGGGTCGGCGAGCAGGGTGGCGACGGCGTCGGCCACCGCTGCGCTCCGGCGTCCGTCCACCAAGATCCCGGTCTCACCGTCGACCAGCGATTCGCGCGCGCCCCCCGAGTCGCCGACCACGACAGGCCGCCCGCAGGCCGCGGCCTCGATGAACACGTTGCCCCACCCTTCGACCTCGAGCCCCCCCAGACGCGTGCGGCACGGCATCGCGAACACGTCACCGAGCGCGTAGTACCGCGGCAGGTCGTCCTCCGCGACCTGCCCGGTGAAGACCACGGCGTCGCCGAGGCCCGCGGCGCGCGACCGGAGCCGGTCCTCGTCGGGCCCGCCGCCGACGATCACGAGGCTCGCCCCCGCGACCCGCTCGCGGATCGCCGGGAGCGCGTCGATCAACGTGTCCTGCCCCTTGCGCTTCACGAGCCGGCTCACGCACACGACCACCGGCCGATCCTCCAGCCCGTGCGCGGCGCGGAGGTCCTCGGTCACGAGGTCGGGATGGAACCGTTCGACGTCCGCACCGGGGTACAGCACCGACACCGGCACCTGCGCGGGCACCGCGGTGCGGACGGTGCGCGCGATGAAGGCCGAACAGAGCACCGGGACGCGCGTCGCCGCGCCGGTGGCGCGTCGCATCAGCGTGTGCGTTCCGGGCGCGAGCGAGAGCCAGTACTCGAAGCCGTGCGCCGCGCTCAGATAGGGCAGGCCGCGCGCCGAAAGGCGCGGTCCGAGCAGCGCGAGCGGGTACGTGGCGCCGAACAGCACCACCTCCGCGCCGAGCGTTCGCGCCGCGGCCTCCACCCGGTCGGCCACACCACGTGTCGGCCACAGGAACCGCTCCGGCTGTCGGAACACCCGGAAGGGAACCGCCGCGTCGTAGGCCTCGGCGTCGTCCCAGTCGGGACACAACACCCCGACGCGATCGGCCGGGAGCTCCCGCCACAGCGCCTCGAGGGTGCGCTGGATCCCGCCGATCCGCGGGGGGAAATCGTTCGTCACGAGCAGCGTGGCGGGAACCTGCACGCCGCCGATAATGGCCTACGAGAGGGATGGCCGACCACGATGCCTTCGCGCACGACCTAGCGGCGCTGCTGACCGGGCGCGCGTTCGTCGACCTGTCCGCCTATCGCAAGGTCCGTGTGCACGGCGCGGATGCGGTCGGGTGGCTCCACGATCTCTTGACGGCCGACGTCGCGGGGCTCGCGCCGGGGGCGTCATGCCGGTCGTTGCTGCTCACCCCGACGGGACGGATCCGCGCCGACGTCCAGGTGGTTCGGCGCGACGAGGACCTCGTGCTGACGCAGTCGCCGGAACAGCCCGACCACATCGGCCTGCTGCTGGGGCCCTACGTCTTGTCCTCCGACGTCTCGCTCGAGGACACGACGAGCGAGCTCGCACTGTTCGCGGTGCCCGACGCCGCGGCCGCGACGATCGGCCTTCCCGGCTACGAACCCTCGAGCCTCGGACCCGGCCTGGACCTGCTCGCCGGCATCGGGAAGCCCGCCTGGCGCGTCCAGGACGCGCTCGTCAAGGCCGCCCTCGTCGAGGCGAGCGCCGACGCGGCGGAGGCATGGCGCATCATCCACGGCATCCCGCGGATGGGACCTGACTTCGGCCAGCGATCGCTCCCCGCCGAAGCGGGGCTCGAGGCGACGATCGATACGACGAAGGGCTGCTTCCTCGGGCAGGAGTCGGTCGCGCGGATCGCGAACCTCGGACACCCGCCGCGCGTCCTACGGCATGTGCGCTGCGCGGCAGCATTCGTTCCGGGTGCACCCGTGTTCGTCGACGGCGAAGCGGTCGGTGAGGTGACCAGCGCGGCTCCGCTCGCCGACGCCTGCGTGGGACTCGTGCGGATCGCATGGTCTGCGGTCGCGGCCCGGCTGACCGACGCTGTCGGTCATCCGTTCGATGCCGTCGCGACAGAGGGCTAGTCCTTCCGTGTCATTTCGGCGTAGGAACGCCGCCATCGGGCGATGGAGGGCCGCGTACCCCTTCCGTTCGCGCCAGCACTTCTGCTATGAAACGGTTCCGCGGTGATGCCGGTGGGGCCACGAGGGGGGCGTTGTGAGGATCGAGCGGTTGCCTGACGTCGACGTTGCATCGCTCCCCACCCACCCGACACCACCCGATTTCTGGCAGGAGCGCGCCGCGTGCTTCGGCGTCGAGCCCGACGTCTTCTTCCCGATCTCGGAGGAGGAGGCGGGGCCCGCGCTCGCGTTCTGCGGCGCCTGCCCGATCCGCGAGGAGTGCCTCTCCTGGGCATTGAAGAACGGCGAGCGTTACGGCGTGTGGGGCGGCACGACCGAGCAGCAGCGCCGCCGGCTCCAGCGCCACGTCGCCTGACTCCTCGCCCCTAGACTTGGGTGCCATGGCACCCAAGCCCTCGGCCGACGCGCCGATCGAGGCCGTCGCGCCGCTGCGGATCAGCTTCGTCGGCGGCGGCACCGATTTCCCGCACTGGTACGAGGAGCATGGAGGCGCCGTGCTCTCCGCGACGATCGACCACGTCGTGCGTGTGCGGATCACCACACGACCCGACCGCGTGGTCGCGGTGCGCTCCCTCGATCTCGATCAACTGGTCGCCTACCACCTCGACGAGGGGCCGGTGTACGACGGCGCGCTCGACCTGGTGAAGGCGGCGATCGCGCACGCAGGGCTCTCGATCGGCCTCGACGTCCAGATCCGCAGCGAAGCGCCGCCCGGCAGTGGGCTCGGGGGATCGTCCGCGCTCGTGTCCGCGGTCGTCGCTGCGCTCGCGATGCTCGGCGAGCGCCGGCTCGGCGCGTCGGAACTCGCGCGCACCGCGTACCGGATCGAACGCCAGGACCTCGGGATCGCCGGCGGATGGCAGGACCAATACGCCGCCGCGTTCGGCGGCTGCAACCTGCTCGTGTTCACCCGCACCGGCGTCCGCGTCGAGCCGGTCGACACCGAGCGGCTCGCCACGCTCGCCGACGGGCTGCTGCTGTGCTACACGGGCCACGTCCGCCGCAACGTCGGGCTGATCGACCGACAGATCGCGTTGCACGCCGAGGGTCGCGAAGAGACCTTGCTCGGGATGAAGCGTCTCCAGGAGATGGCGTATGCGATGCGCGACGCCGTCGCGCGTGCCGACCTCGCCACGGTGGGCGGGCTGCTGCACGACGCCTTCCTGGCCAAGCAGCAGATGAACCCGCACATCGCCGAGGGCACGCCGATCGAGGCGATGCTCGCGGCGGCGCGCGACGCGGGGGCGTACGGCGGGAAGGTGTGCGGCGCGGGCGGCGGCGGGTACCTGTTGCTCGCCGCGCCCCCTCCGGCACACCCGGCCGTG
This sequence comes from uncultured Actinomycetes bacterium, assembly GCA_963799625.1. GTDB lineage: Bacteria > Actinomycetota > UBA4738 > UBA4738 > HRBIN12 > AC-51. Next base: position 504,853 of record CAWCXU010000003.1, read on the forward strand.
CGGGCCGCGCTCACCCGGATGGGCGGTGAGTTCGCGCCGTTCACGTTCACGGCGTCGGGGGTGCGGGCGACCCGGGGCGACGCCAGGTGGGCCCCGACACCGTGACGCGGCGCTACGCCCTGGTCGACCGCGACGGGACGATCAACGAGGAACGCCACCACCTCGCGACCGCGGACGAGATCGCCTTGATCCCTGGCTCCGCCGAAGCGCTCGTCCGGCTCCGCGACCTCGGCATGGGGATCGTCGTGGTCACGAACCAGGCCGAGGTCGGGCGCGGGAACCTCGACCCGGCCGAACTCGAGCGGATCCACGAACGGCTGCGGGCGCTGCTCGCCGCCGACGGCGCCGCGCTGGACGCGATCGAGGTGTGCCCGCACCGGCCCGAGGACCGCTGCGACTGTCGCAAGCCCGCCACGGGGATGGCACTCCGGGCCGCCGACCGGTTGGGGTTCGACCCGGCCGACAGCGTGGTGATCGGCGATCACGTCTCCGACCTCGGGTTGGGCCGCGCGATCGGCGCGACGACGATCCTCGTGCGGACCGGACACGGCGCGGCCGCGGAGGCGGACGCCGACGGTCTCGCCGACCACGTCGCCGACGATCTCGCTGGCGCGGTGACTATCATCGCCGGGCTCGTGGCACGGGAGGACCGAACGGTGGGACCGGCCGACGGACAGGATGGAGCGCGCGAGCGCGCGGGGAGCTACCTCGCCGACGCTGCCTCGCTGCTGACCGAGGTGCGCACGGCGTGCCTGGACGACATCGTCGCCGCGAGCGCGATGCTGATCGACGCGTTCCGCGCCGGCGGCGCCCTGCTGATCTGCGGCAACGGAGGAAGCGCCGCCGACGCGCAGCATCTCGCCACCGAGTTCGTCAGCGCCCTCACGCTCGAGCATCCACGCCCCGCGATGCGTGCGATCGCGCTGACCACGGACACGTCCGCGCTGACGGCGATCGCGAACGACTACGGGGCCGACCGGATGTTCGCGCGCCAGGTGGAGGCGATCGGCACCGGGGGCGACGTCCTGCTCGCGATCTCCACGAGTGGGAACTCCCCGAACATCCTGGCCGCGGCCGAGGTCGCCCGCGATGCGGGGATCGGCGTGATCGCGCTCACCGGCGCCGCCGGTGGCAGGCTCGCCCCGCTCGCCGATGTCGCGATCCGTGTGCCGTCCACGACGACGGCCCACATCCAGGAGTGCCACCTGGCGATCGAACAGCTGCTCGCGCTGATCGCCGAGCGTGCCCTCTACCCGGATCCCGCCTGAGCCGATACCTACCCGGTGTCGGGTAGGGGATTCCCCCCTCCCGCAACCATACGGTCCCGGCTCCCACCGGCCGATGTAGGGCGTAACGCCGTCCCCTAACTCGGGGGCACACATGACAGGAGACCTCGTATGCGCGCACGTTCCATCCTGCTCCGCGTCGCCGTCGCCACCAGTACGATCGCAGCGTTGACGCTCGGCGCCGGGCTTCCGGCGCATGCGGCCCCGCCCGAGCTTCGGGTCAACGACGTGACCGTCACCGAAGGCAACGCCGGCACCTCGTTCGCGACGTTCACGATCATGTACGCCGGGCCGGGCACGCCGGGCGTGTCGGTCGACTACGCCACCGCCGACGAGACGGCCACTGAGGGCAGTGACTACACGGCCACGAGCGGCACGGCTGCGCTGCCGAGCGGCGGCTGCAAGTGCACCTCCGTCAACGTCCCGATCCTCGGCGACACCACCGTGGAGGCAGACGAAACCTTCGAGGTCAACCTGTCGAACCCGGTCGGCAAGACGATCACAGATGGACAGGGGATCGGCACGATCACGAACGACGATCTCCCGTCGGCCTCGATCGACGACCCCACCGTCGCAGAGAACGGCGGGACGATGACCTTCACCGTGTCGCTCGACGTGTCATCGCCGACCGACGCGGTCATGACCTACGCAACCGCGGCCGGGACGGCGACGGCCGGCTCCGACTTCACCACGACGACCGGCACGCTCACGATCCCCGCGGGTTCGACCACGGGCACGATCGACGTCCCGGTCCTCGACGACGCGGTCTACGAGGGTGACGAAACCCTCACGGTGAACCTGGTCGCGGTCTCCGGCGTGACGATCGGCGATGCGCAGGGCCTCGGCACGATCACCGAGGATGACCCCCAGCCGAGCATCACGGTCGACGATCCGACCGTCGCGGAGAACGGCGGGACGATGACGTTCACGATCTCTCTGGATACGGCCGCGGCGGTCGACGTCTCCGTCGACTACGCCACCTCGGACAACACCGCCACCGACGGCCAGGACTACACGGGTCAGACCGGCACCGCGACGATCCTCGCTGGGGCGACGACCACCACGGTCGACGTCCCGGTCCTGGACGACAGCACCTACGAGGGCGATGAGACTTTGAACCTCGACCTGACTGGTTCTGTGAACGGGTCGGTCGTCGACGCGCAGGGCCAGGGCACGATCACCGAGGACGACCCCGCGCCGACGATCTCGGTCGACGGCCCATCGGTGGCCGAGGGCGGCGGCACGCTGACCTTCACCGTCTCGATCGACGCCGCGGCGGCGGTCGACACGTCGGTCGACTACGCGACGAGCGACGGCACCGCCACCGACGGCCAGGACTACACGGGTCAGACCGGGACGGCGACGATCACCGCCGGCTCGACCAGCACCACGGTCGACGTGCCGGTCCTCGACGACGCGGTGCACGAGTCCGACGAGACCTTCTCGCTGGACCTGTCGAACCCAGTGAACGGCCAGGGCACACCGTCGGGCACCGCGACGATCTCGGACGACGACCCGGCGCCCGACGTCTCGATCGCTGACGCGAACGTGCTGGAGGGCAACAGCGGTACGGCCGACCTCACGTTCGACGTGACCTTGTCGAACGCGAGTTCCTCGGACGTGTCGGTGGACTACGCAACGTCGGACGGGACTGCCACCGCAGGTACCGACTATGTGGCGGCCTCCGGCACCCTGACGATCCCGGCGGGGAGCACGACGGGCACGATCACCGTGCACGCGAAGGGCGACACCTCGTTCGAGCCGGACGAGACCTTTGCGGTCACACTCTCCGCGCTCGTGGGCGGCGGGTCGATCACGAACGACACCGCGACCGGCACGATCACCAACGATGACAACCACCCCTCGACGCTGAGCTCGAGGGTGAGCAAGACCCACAAGAACGTCGGCGCCCGCGGTCTGCTCGAGCCCGCGTCGAGCGGCAACACGGTCACGGTGGTCCTGGCCAAGTACCGCCACCACAAATGGCAGACGGTCAAGATGAAGGTCGTCACGGTGAAGAAGCTGGCCGACCGAGACAGTGACGGCTTGGCCGATGCCCAGTACGGGGCACGATTCCCACGCCCCAAGCACGGCCGGTATCGCTTCACCGTGTCGTTCGCGGGCGATAGCAACACCGCCGCGACGAACAAGGTGCTGCGCTTCAAGCTGTGACCTGAGACCCCAGACGGGCTCGTCTGGAGCTGAAGGGGGCGCCCGAAGGGCGCCCCCTTCGCGTGTCGGTCCCCAAGGCCACCATGGCCTCCATGGTGGCCGGCGATCCCCTTCCAGCGCTGCTGGACGACCGAACACCTGTTCGATATCGTCCTGGTCTGCCCACGTCCCTCACGCCCCCACTGGTCCTCGGTGAGCCGGTCCAAACCGTCCTCGGCGAGGCGATCCCTCTCGACGAGGTCTCGTTCGTGGTGGTCGACCTCGAGACCACCGGAGGCTCGCCGGTCGACGACGCGATCACCGAGATCGGCGCGGTCCGCTTCGAGGGGGCCGAGCGGGTCGGCACGTTCCAGACCCTCGTCGACCCCGAGCGGCCGATCCCGCCCGCGATCACGCACCTCACCGGGATCAGCGATCGCGCGGTCGCCGGCGCCCCGTCGCTCGCGACCGTGATGCCGTCGTTCCTCGAGTTCGCCCGTGGCGCCGTGATCGTCGCGCACAACGCGTCGTTCGACGTCGGCTTCCTGAACGCGAACCTCTTGCGGCTGGAGTACCCGACGCTGCCGTCACCGGCGGTGTGCACCGCGAAGCTCGCGCGGCGGTTGGTGTGGCCCGAGGTCGCGAACGTCCGCCTGCGCACGCTCGCGAGCTACTTCCGTACGCGCGTCCAGCCGAACCATCGCGCATTGCAAGACGCCGAAGCCACCGGCGAGGTGTTCCAGGGACTCCTCGACGTCGGCCACCACCTCGGCATCCACACGCTCGGCGAGCTGTACCACGCCTGCAGCGCGCGGGGGCGGCCGAACTTCGCGAAGATCGCGCTCGCCGAGGAGCTGCCCCACGCGCCCGGGGTCTACGTCTTCCGCGACCGCAACGACCAGATCCTCTACGTGGGCAAGGCGAAGGACGTGCGCGCCCGGGTGAAGTCCTATTTCTACGGGGACGAACGCAAGAAGGTGCAGGACCTCGTCGCGTCGGTCACCCGGATCGACGCGATCGCGACCGGCGGCGAGCTGGAGGCGCTCGTCCTCGAGAGCCGACTGATCGCCCGCCACCTTCCGCGGTTCAACGCGCACGGCAAGCGATGGCGCCGCTACGCCTTCTTGAAGCTCGACCCCGCCGAGGCGTGGCCGCGCTGGAAGCTCGCACGGGCGTGCGATCCGTCCGACGGCGCCGTGTACCTCGGGCCGTTCGGCTCGTCCGGGCGCGCGGTCCTCGCGAAGGAGGCACTCGAGGAGGCCTTCCCCGTCCGCAGGTGCACGCGGTCGATGGGTCGCAAGACGCGCTTCGCACCCTGCGCGCTCGCCGACATGGGCCGGTGTCTGGCCCCGTGCGATGGACGGGTCGGGCAGGACGGCTACCGCGCGGTGGTCGCCGCGATGCTCGCCGACCTCCAAACCCCCGGCGAGCTCGTCCGGCTGCTGGAGTCGAGGATGGCCGTCCTCGCCGATCAGGAGCGGTTCGAGGAGGCGGCGCACGCCCGTGACCGTTTGCGCGCGCTCGTCGAGGCGCTGCAGCGCGCCCGTCACGATCGGTGGCTCACCGCCGGCCGGCTGGTGATCGACAGCTCGACGGGCGAGGCGCTCGACCTGATCGGCGGCGCGCTCCGCTGCGCGGAGCCAGACGGCCTCGCCGCGGCGGACCCGATCGGATCGCCCGCCCCCCGCGACCGGGCCGACGAGCTCGCCGTCGTGCGCTCGTGGATCCGGCGCCATCCGGGCCCGGTGCTCGCCTGCGACGAGCCGCCGTCGGAGCCGGTGGACGGCGGCCGCGAGCTCGCCCGCCTCATGGAGCGCATCCGAGCCGCGGACGACCCCACGACGGCACGGGGCACCGGCCGCCGTGGCGCGCGCCGCACGGTGGCTGCGCCCGTGCCGGCCCGCCGACGGCGGACCCGCCGGTAACATGGCTCCATGCGCACGGCGGTGATCCTCGAAGGCGCCCGCACGCCGATCGGGAAGTTCCTCGGCTCCTTCGCCGAGACGACGACGGTGGAGCTCGGGACGATCGCCGCTGTCGAGGCGATGCGCCGGTCAGACGTCGCGCCCGAGCAGATCGACCAAACGATCATGGGGCACGCCCGCCAGGCCGGGAACGGCCCGAACACCGGGCGCCAGGTCTCGATCCGCGCCGGCGTCCCACAGGAGGTCTCGGGCTACAACGTCAACATCGCCTGCGGCTCCGGGATGAAGGCGGTGCAGCTGGGCGCGCAGCAGATCGCTCTGGGCGACAGCGACGTGGTCCTCGCCGGCGGGATGGAGAACATGACGCGGGTCCCGTTCCTGCTGCCCGACATGCGCCTCGGCCACCGGATCGGCGACACCGAGGTGGTCGACGCGATGTATCGCGACGGTCTGCTCGATCCCCTCTGCGACCTGATCATGGGCGAGACGGCCGAGAACCTCGTCGACCGCTACGACCTGACGCGAACGGAACAGGACACCTTCGCGTTGGAGTCCCAGCAGAAGGCAGCGGCGGCCGAAGAGCGGCGCGGCGACGAGATGATCCCCGTCGAGGTCCGCCTCGGCAAACAGGCGCGGACCGTCGCGGCCGACGAGCACCCGAGGCCGGAAACCACGATGGAGAGCCTCGCGAAGCTCCCGCCGGTCTTCCGCGAGGGCGGCAGCGTCACCGCCGGCAACTCGAGCGGGCTGACCGACGGCGCCGCCGCCATGGTCCTGATGGACGAGGAGCGCGCGCGTGCGGAGGGGCGCACGCCGCTGGCACGGATCATCGGCTGGAGCTGGGCCGGCGTGCCCCCCGAGATCATGGGGATCGGCCCCGTGCCCGCGACCCAGAAGGTGCTCGAGCGCACCGGGCTCACCATGGCCGACATCGACCTGATCGAGATCAACGAGGCGTTCGCCGCCCAGGTGATCGCCTGCGAGCGGGAGCTGAAGTTCGACCGCGACAAGGTCAACGTGCGCGGCGGTGGCATCAGCGTCGGGCATCCGATCGGGATGAGCGGGGCGCGCATCATCCTGTCGCTCGCCTACGAGATGCGGCACGTCGGCGCCGCGCTCGGCCTGGCGACGCTGTGCATCAGCGGTGGGCAGGGACTCGCGGTCGTCCTCGAGCGGGCCTAGCCCTCCGGCGGCCAGTCGATCCGGACGAGCCAGGCGGTCTGGCTCCAGCGCGTGAGGTCTTCGCCGTAGCCCGGTTGATATTTCGCGACCATCGCGGCGCGCACTGGCGCGCTCGCCGCGTCCTCGCGATCGACCGGCGCCGCGCGCGTCTGCCGCCTCTCCCCCGCGATCTCCAGGGTCACCGACGGATCCGAGGCGAGGTTGCGGTACCAGTCTGACCGGTCGCTGTCAGATAGCAGGTACGCACCGTCGTCATGCGCGACGAACCAGATCTCGATCCGGTGCGGCTCGCCCGTCCGGCGCCCGCGGGTGGTGAGGTAGCAGAACTCGATCGACGCGAGCGCGTCGATCGGCGTCACGAGCCGAAGAACGCCCAGGCGAGCAACGCCCCGATCACGACGATCGCCGCGATCAGAAACACGAGGTCGCCGCGCTTGATCTTGCCGGGCTGCATCGCGTTGAAGCCCACGTCATCACCCCTGCGTGATGAGGTTCTTCCCGAGCTCGGCGATCGCGGCCTGCGTCTTCGCAAGCACCGACGATCCGTCGAGCGTGAACGCCGGCCGCAAGCTGGCGATGTCCTCGAGCGTCTGCTCGAGTCGCGTGCCGGCTCGTTCGGCGTCGCGCATCGCCTCGATCAACACGACCGCGTAGTCGGCGTTGAACGGCTCGCCGTCCCACGGGCAGCGTCCGCCCGTCGCGATCGCCTGCTCGAAGAAGAACTCTCGGCCGCAGCGCTTGCACGTCCCCTTGATCTTCATACCCGCTCCTTCTGGGCCAGTTCCTCCTCCGGAACCCGCACCCGGCCGCGCTCGACGAGCAGCTCCCACAGGCGGTCGGCGACCGCGAAGGGGTCGGCCGGCTTCACGTACCACGCGTCGGCGCCCGACCACGACGCGAGCCAGGCGTCGTGTTTGCGTTCCAGCAGCACGACGACGACCCCGGTGTAGGGATCCCGGTCATCACGGAGCGATCGGACGAGGGCGAACGCCCCCATCCGCGACGCCAGCTCGTCGGCGACGACGATGTCGGGGCGATCGCGCAGGGCCGCGCGCAAGGCGAGCTCACCATTGGCCGCGGCCCGGAACCGGAGGTCTGCGCCCAATCGGCGCTCGATGCTGCGGATCGTGAGGGCCATCAGCTCCCGCGTCCGTGGATCGGGCGACATGAGCAGCGCTTCCACGCGGCGAGGCTACCATGCGGCCTGCGCGTCTTTGCCCTGCAACGTTCCCTCGGCTACGGTGGGGGCCGCACGACATCCATCAAGGAGGAGCAGGGTGGAAAACCTCGGGAAGGCCGCGGTCGCGGAGTTCATCGGAACCTTCGCGCTGATCTTCTTCGGGGCGGGCGCGATCATCATGACCCAGAACGGCGACCTGGTCGCGATCGCCCTCGCGCACGGGCTCGCCATCGCGATCATGGTCTCGATCATGGCCCACATCTCGGGCGGGGTCTTCAACCCCGCGATCCAGATCGCCTTGTGGGTGACGGGCAAGATGCCGACCGGTCGTTCCGCGGTGTACATCGTCGCGGAGCTGCTCGGCGGCGTCGCCGCCGCGTTCTTCCTCAAGTACATCGGGCCGACGCCCGCCTTCGATGCCGTCAAGGGCGGCATCCCCGCCGTCGGTGACGGGTTCGCGGTCGGCAAAGCGGTCGTGCTCGAGGCGATGCTCACGTTCTTCCTCGTGTGGGCGGTGTTCGGGACCGCGGTCGATGACCGGGGACCGTTCGCGAAGACGGCCGGGTTCACGATCGGCCTCGTGATCACGATCGACATCTTCGTGGGCGCCAACCTGACCGGGGCGGCGATGAACCCGGCGCGCTGGTTCGGACCCGCCGTCGCGACGAGCGACTACACGAACTGGTGGGTGTGGATCGTCGGACCGATCGCCGGCGGCATCATCGCGGGGGTCGGGTACTGGTACCTGTTCCTGCGGGGTCGCGAGCCGGCGACCCCCTGAGCGCGCGAGCCGCCCCACCGGGGCCAACGGAGATGGCGGACCTGGACCTCGACGCCGGCGGCGCCACCCCCATCGTGCCGGCGGCGCGCGAGGCGATGCTGGCCGCGCTCGAGGCCTTCGGCGACCCCTTGCAGATCACGGCGCCCGGCCGCGCCGCGCGGTCGCTGCTCGAGGATGCGCGGGGCTCCGTAGCGGAGGCGATCGGTGCGCAACCCGACGAGATCGTGTTCACGTCGGGCGGCACCGAGTCGATCTCTTTGGCGGTCGAGGGCATCGCCGGGGCCGCTTCGGGGACCGTGGTGTCGAGCGCGATCGAGCACCCCGCCGTCGCCGGGGCGGTCGAGAGGCTCGCGCCACGGGGCGTCGCGTTCGTCGCGATCGGCGGTGACCGCAGCGGCCGCCTCGACCTCGATCGCTTCGCGACCGCCGTCCGCGCCCCGGGGACGATGCTCGCGACCGTCCAGCACGCGAACCACGAGATCGGCACGATGCAGCAGATCGGCGAGGCCGCCCGGGTCGCCCGCGCGGCCGGCGTGCCGTTCCACACGGATGCGGTCCAGACCGCCGGCCGCCTCCCGATCGACGTCCGCGCCCTGGAGGTCGACCTGCTGACGATGGCGGGACACACCTTCGGCGGCCCCCCCGGTGTGGGCGCGCTGTACGTGCGCCGCGGCGTGGAGATCGCGCCCACGCTCGCCGGGGACGACCGGGAGCGCTCCCGGCGCGCCGGCTCGCCGAACCTCCCGGGGATCGCGGGGATGGCGGCCGCGCTCACCACCGCCCACGCGACGATGGCCGACACGGCGGCGCGCGCATGGGCGCAGACCGCGACCCTTCGCGATCGGATCGCTGAGATGGTGCCCGGCGCCACGATCCACGGGCATCCGACGCACCGCGTGCCGCACCTCGTCTGCTTCTCGGTTGCCGGGCTCGACGCGGCGACGTTCGCGATGGCGCTGGACGATCGCGGGGTCCACATCGGGGCGGGCGCGCCCGGCACCGGGCGTCCCGAGGATCCCTCCGATGTGCTCGAGCAGCTGGGGCTCCCCGAGACCCCGTCGTTCCGGATCGGGGTGGGTCCGGCGACCACCGATCGGGAGCTGGACCGCTGCGTCGAGGTGCTCGCCGAGGTGGCCGGAGACCTCCGGCAGGTGGCGCGGGGCGCGGCGGCCGCGATGGCACGGTTCCAGCCACCCGACCCGGGGGTCGCCTCGTGAGCGAGGGGCGCGGGATCTTGCCCACGCCGGTTCTGGTCGTACTCGGCGGCGCGATCGGCGCGGCGGTCGGGTCCGGCGGCGGACGCAACGCGGTGGGCTTCGCCGCCGGGCTGGTGATCGGGGCCGCGCTCGGAGGCGCCGTGTCGTTGATCCGGGGGCGGAAACCGCAGTAGCCGGGACGGTCCTCAGGCGGGCGTCAGACGGTCCACGTGTCGCCGCCGGTGAGCAGGGCCTCGAGATCGCCGTCGCCGGAGCGTTCGCGCGCCTTGGCGATCTGCTCGTGGACAGCCTCGGCGTAGCTCGTGCGCTCGACCTCGCGGAACACCCCGATGCAGGTCGGCTCGGTCGGCCCCTGTGACAGGTGCGCGAGCGTGAACGCAAGGGACGGCGGCCCGTGCACGTCGTGGGTGATGATGTGCGCCGGGTCGGTATCGGCGACCGCCGCGATCTCGAGTCGCCCGTTGGCCGCCAGCCGGACGCACCGCGTGCCCTCGTCGAACACGATCGGCTCGCCGTGCACCAGCCGGATCTGGTTGTGCGGACCCTGGGTCTTGTCCCGCAGCAGGTCGAACGCGCCGTCGTTGAACACGTTGCAGTTCTGATAGATCTCGACGAACGCCGCGCCGGGGTGCTCGGCGGCCTGGCGGAGCACCTCGGTCAGGTGCTTGCGGTCGTTGTCGATCGTCCGCGCGACGAACGTCGCGGCGGCGCCGAGCGCGAGCGCGACCGGGTCGAACGGGCGGTCGACCGACCCGAACGGTGTCGACTTCGTGACCTTGCCCACCTCGGAGGTCGGCGAGTACTGGCCCTTGGTGAGTCCGTAGATCTGATTGTTGAACATCAGGATCTTCAGGTTGACGTTGCGGCGGAGCGCGTGGATCAGGTGGTTGCCCCCGATCGACAACGCGTCTCCGTCGCCGGTCACGACCCAGACCGTGAGCTCGGGGTTCGCCGTCGCGATGCCGGTCGCGATCGCCGGCGCGCGACCGTGGATCCCGTGGAAGCCGTACGTGTCCATGTAATAGGTGAACCGGCCGCTACAGCCGATCCCCGACACGAACACGGTGCGCTCCGGCGCGACGCCGAGCTCGGGCATGAACGACTGGACCGCGGCCAAGATCGCGTAGTCGCCGCACCCCGGGCACCAGCGCGGCTCCTGGTCCGACGTGAAGTCCTTCTTGGTGCGCTCGATCGTGTCAGCCACGCAGCGCCTCCACGATCGCGTCGTCGAGCTCGTCGGCCCACATCGGACGTCCCTGCACCCTCGAGAACGACCGAGCGTCGACCAGGAACCGGCCCCTGATCAGCAGCGCCAGTTGCCCCTCGTTGATCTCGGGGATCAGGACGCGCGGGTAGCGGCGCACGACATCGCCGGTGTTCGCCGGCATCGGGTTCATCCACCGCAGGTGAGCGTGTGCGACGCGCTCGCCGCCCTCGCGGGCGCGTCGGACCGCGGCGCGGATCGAACCGGCCGTCGATCCCCAGCCGAGCACCAGCAGTCCTGCGTCGCCGGTCGGATCGTCCACCTCGAGCGGCGGCAGCGAGGCGGCGATCCCCGCCACCTTCTCGCGGCGGAGGTCGGTCATCCGTTCGTGGTTCTCGGCGTCGTAGCTGATCGATCCGGTCACGTCCTCGCGCTCGAGCCCGCCGATCCGATGTTGCAACCCGGGCGTGCCGGGGATCGCCCACGGCCGCGCACCGTCCTCGTTGCGCGCATACGGATGGAACGCCCCGCCGTTGGGCTCTGCGAAGTGTGGGTCGATCGACTCGATCGCCGACACGTCGGGCAGCCGCCACGGCTCGGAGGAGTTCTGCAGGAACGAGTCCGAGAGCAAGATGACCGGCGTGCGGTACCGGATCGCGACGCGCGCCGCGTCGAGCGCGACCTCGAAGCACTCCGAGGGCGAGGACGCCGCGACGATCGGGATCGGCGACTCCCCGTGCCGTCCGAACATCGCGGCCAGAAGGTCGCCCTGCTCGGTCTTGGTCGGCATCCCGGTGGACGGCCCGGCTCGCTGGACGTCCACCACGATCATCGGGAGCTCGGTGATCACCGCGAGGCCGATCGTCTCGGTCTTCAGGTCAAGACCGGGGCCGCTCGTCCCGGTGGCCGCGAGCAGCCCGGTGAACGCGGCGCCGAGCGCCATGTTCGCCGCGGCGATCTCGTCTTCCGCCTGCACGGTGATGACGCCGAAGTGCTTGTGCCGGGACAGCTCGTGGAGCAGGTCGGATGCCGGTGTGATCGGGTAGCTCGCGTAGAACAGCGGCAGCCCGCTGGCGCGTGACGCCGCGATCAAGCCCCAGGCGAGCGCCTGCGCGCCCGCCACGTTGCGATAGGTCCCCGGCTCGGCGGGCGCGGCCTTGACCTCGACGCGATGCGCGAAGAGCTCGGTCGTCTCGCCGAAGTTGTATCCGGCGTTGAACGCCGCGACGTTGGCATCGAGGATCTCGGGCTTGCTCCCGAACTTCCGCTCGAGCCACTCGAGCGTCGGCGCGGTGGGCCGGTCGAACATCCACGACACGAGCCCGAGCGCGAACATGTTCTTGGCGCGCTCCGCCTCCTTCTTGCCCACACCGACCGGCTCGACCGCCCGAACCGTGATGGAGGTCATCGGGACCGAATACACCTGGTAGCCGTCGAGCGTGCCGTCGGTGCGCGGGTCGGCCGCGTAGCCCGCCTTGTCGAAGTTGCGCTGTTGGAACGCGTCCTCGTTCAAGATCAACGTGCCGCCGCGCACGACCGTCCCGAGGTCGGCCTTCAACGCGGCAGGGTTCATCGCGACCAGCACGTCCGCGTGGTCACCGGGCGTCGCGACGTCGGTGGACGCGAACTGGATCTGGAACGCCGACACGCCGTGGACGGTGCCCGCAGGAGCGCGGATCTCGGCGGGGAAATCGGGCAGCGTGGCGAGGTCGTTGCCGACCAGCGCGGTCGCGTTCGTGAACCGGTCTCCCGTGAGCTGCATCCCGTCGCCGGAGTCGCCGGCGAACCGGACGACGACGCGTTCTCGTTCCTCGACGGTCGTGCTCATCTGGTGCGGATCGGTGTGCTCCTCGGCTCGGGGGTGTGCTGCCGTCGCGCCGACAGCGTACTGCGCCCCAGGTCGAACGACCGGAACTGTGCTTGTATCACCACATGCGGATGCGACGGCTCGGCGCGAACGGCCCCGAGCTCTCGGTGATCGGCCTCGGCGCGTGGGAGGCGGGCGGAGACGCGTGGGGTGCGAATCCGGCCGACCAGGAGGTCGTCCGGGCCTTCCATGCGGGCTTCGACGCGGGCATCACGTGGGTCGACACCGCCGAGGTCTACGGCAAGGGGGTCTCGGAGCGGCTGGTGGGCGCCGCGCTCGTCGGGCGGCGCGAGGACCTGATCGTCGCCACGAAGGTCGGACCCTCGCCGGAGGGCACCGGGTTCCGTCCCGAGCAGGTGCGCGCCGCGTGCGACGCATCCCTCGCCAGGCTGGGGATCGACGCGATCGACGTGTACCAGTTGCACTGGCCGGACGAGACCGGCGTCCCCGTCGAGGAGACCTGGGGCGCCATGGCGGAGCTGGTCACGGCGGGGAAGGTCCGCGCGATCGGGGTGTCGAACTTCGACCAGGACCTGCTCGAGCGCTGCCTGCCGATCCATCATGTGGCGTCCCTGCAGCAGGAGTTCTCGATGCTGGCGCTGGAGGACCGCGGCCTGATCCGCTGGTGCGGCGAGGCGGGGATCGGCGTGGTCACCTACTCGCCGCTCGGCGTCGGGTTCCTCAGCGGGCGCTACACGCGCGCCGAGGCGGAACGGATCGACGACTGGCGCAGCCGCGAGGGCTGGACGGCGCCCGATCAGCTCGACGAGGTCTTCCGCGTGGTAGACGGGCTGCGGCCGATCGCCGAGCGCGAGGAGCTCTCGATGGGTGAGCTCGCGCTCGCCTGGAACATCGCACAGCCCGGGGTAACCGCCGCGATCACGGGCAGCCGCAGCGGCGAGCACCTCCGCGCGAACGCGGCCGCCGGCGACCGGGTGGTGGAACAAGACGTGCTCGACGAGATCGAGGCGCTGCTCGCCTAGTCGCGAACGTCGGCGCCGTGGCGCTGGACCTCGCGCATCCGCCGCACGATCCCGTCGAGCAGCTTCAAGGTCAGCCCGGGCTCGTCTCGGAGCAGGTCGCGGAGCGTGTGACGGAACAGCCGCAGCACCCGCATCGGCGTCTCGGCGGTCACCGTCGCAGACCGGGGCCCGCCGTCGAGGGCGGAGAGCTCCCCGAAGAAGTCGCCCGGGAGCACCTCGCCGACCTTCCGGCCTCGCCGGGTCACCTTGCCGCGGCCGTTCAGCACCACGAACAGCGTCTCACCGAGCATCCCCTCCTCGACGATCGGCTCGCGCGGCTCGAACGACAGCTCGTCGCTCTGGCTCGCGAGTCGCTTCAGGTGCTTGGTCGAGAACCCCGTGAACAGTGGGACGGCGCCGAGGGACTGCGCGTTCTGGCGCACGGTGCGGCGCGGGAGCTGCTCCGGGAGCGCACCCCCGAGTCGGCCGGGGCCGCGCCCCAGGATGTCCGCCGCCCCCTGGCTCATAGCGCGAAGCCTACCCCGGCCGGCCGACGCGCCGCCAGGCGGCTCGACCCCGCTGCGCACCGCGTACGCCCTCCACCCCAGCATGCGTGGACCCCTCCGGTAGTCTCGATACACATGGCCGACGACGTCCGCAGCAGGTTGGAGCAGCTCCTCGCCGAGCGCATCGTGGTGCTCGACGGCGCCTGGGGCGTGCTCTTGCAGGGCTGGGGGCTCGACGAGGCGGACTTCCGCGGGGAGCGGTTCGCGGCACACGACCACGACGTCAAGGGCGACCCGGACCTGCTGAATCTGACGCGTCCCGACATCGTGAGCTCGATCCATGACGCCTACTTCGAGGCCGGCGCCGACATCACCACCACGAACACGTTCACCGCCACGTCGATCGGCCAGGGCGACTACCTGCTGCAAGACGCGGTTCGCGAGATGAACCTCGAGGGCGCGCGGCTCGCCAAGGCCTCCGCCGAGCGACACGGCGGGCTCGTCGCCGGCTCGGTCGGACCGCTCAACGTGACGCTGAGCCTGTCCCCCAAGGTCGAGGACCCCGCGTTCCGGACGGTCACGTTCGAGCAGGTGTACGAGTCCTACGCCGAGCAGATCGCGGCCCTGCGCGACGGCGGCGCCGACCTGCTGCTGATCGAGACGATCTTCGACACGTTGAACGCGAAGGCAGCCGTGGCCGCCGCGCTCGACGTCGCGCCGGAGCTCCCCCGCTGGATCTCCGTCACGATCGTCGACAAGAGCGGCCGCACCCTGTCGGGGCAGACGGTCGAGGCGTTCTGGACCTCGATCGCGCACGCCGACCCCGTGATCGTGGGCGTGAACTGCTCGCTCGGCGCCCGCGAGATGCGCGCGTCGGTCGAGGCCCTCGCGCGCGTCGCAAGCGTCCCGGTCGCGAGCTACCCCAACGCGGGCCTGCCGAATGCCTTCGGCGGGTTCGACGAGACCCCCGAGATCACGAGCACCCTGCTCGGCGAGTTCGCGCAGGCGGGCCTGGTCAACCTCGTCGGCGGCTGCTGCGGCACGACGCCCGAGCACGTCCGGATGATCGCGGAGGCGGTCCGTGGGGTCGCCCCGCGCGAGCTGCCGGTCACGACGGCGACGACCACCTTCTCCGGGCTCGAGCCGTTCCGGATCACGCCCGAGACGGGTTTCGTGATGGTGGGCGAGCGCACGAACATCACCGGCTCGAAGATCTTCGCCGGCCTGATCGAATCCGGCGACTTCGCCGCCGCGGTCGACGTCGCCCGCCAGCAGGTCGAGAACGGGGCGAACCTGATCGACATCAACATGGACGCCGACCTGATCGACGGCGAGGCCGCGATGACGAGGTTCCTGAACCTCGTCGCGACCGAGCCCGCGATCGCCAAGGTGCCCATCATGATCGACTCCTCCAAGTGGTCGATCCTCGAGGCGGGGCTCCGCTGCATCCAGGGCAAGGGCGTCGTCAACTCGATCAGCCTGAAGGAGGGCGAGGAGGACTTCCTCGCGAAGGCGGCGACGGTCCGCCGCTACGGCGCCGCGGCGGTCGTGATGTGCTTCGACGAGACCGGCCAGGCCGACTCCGTCGACCGCAAGGTCGCGATCGCGGAGCGGTCGTTCCGGCTGCTCGTGGACCGCGCGGGGTTCGCACCGGAGGACGTGATCATCGACCCGAACATCCTCGCCGTCGCGACCGGGATCGAGGAGCACAACGAGTACGCGAAGGCGTTCATCGACGCCACGCGCGAGATCAAACGGCATTGCCCCGGGGCGAAGATCTCCGGTGGGGTGTCGAACCTCAGCTTCTCGTTCCGAGGCAACGACACGGTGCGCCGCGCGATGCACTCCGCGTTCCTGTACCACGCGATCGCCGCCGGTCTCGACATGGCGATCGTCAACGCCGGTCAGCTCGACGTCTACGAGGACATCGAGCCGGTGCTGCTCGAACACGTCGAGGACGTGATCTTCAACCGCCGCCCCGACGCGACGGAGCGGATGGTGACGTTCGCCGAGACGGTCAAGGGCGGGGCGCTGCGTGCCAAGGAGGAGGACCTCACCTGGCGTGAGGCCCCGGTCGAGGACCGGCTCGCGCACGCGCTCGTGCACGGGATCGATCGCTGGATCGTCGAAGACACCGAGGAGGCGCGCGCGAAGGCCGAGCGCCCTCTGGACGTGATCGAGGGCCCGCTCATGGTGGGGATGTCGATCGTCGGCGACCTGTTCGGCGCGGGCAAGATGTTCCTTCCCCAGGTGGTGAAGAGCGCTCGCGCGATGAAGAAGGCGGTCGCCTACCTCGAGCCGTACATGGAGGCCGAGAAGGCGGGCGGCTCGCACCAGGGCACGGTCGTGCTGTGCACCGTCAAGGGCGATGTGCACGACATCGGCAAGAACATCGTCGGCGTCGTGCTCGGGTGTAACAACTACGAAGTGATCGATCTCGGCGTGATGGTGCCGGCCGAGACGCTGCTCGACACCGCGGCCGAGGTCGGCGCGAGCCTGATCGGCTGTTCGGGGCTGATCACCCCGTCCCTGGACGAGATGGTGGTCGTCGCCAAGGAGATGCAGCGCCGCGGGCTGGATACCCCGCTGTTGGTCGGCGGTGCGACCACCTCGCGACAGCACACGGCGGTGCGGATCGCACCCGCCTACGCGCAACCCGTCGTCCATGTCGTCGACGCGTCGCGCGTCGTCGGCGTAGCGTCGTCCCTGCTCGACGAGCAGCGACGCACGGTCTTCGACGCCGAGAACCGCGAGCTCCAGGCCAAGCTCCGCGCTCAGCACGAGGAGCGACAGCGCACACCGTTGCTGCCGTTGCGGCTCGCCGCCGAGCGGCGCACCCCGATCGAGTGGCGGGCCGACGACGTCGCCGCGGCGCCGTTCACCGGGACACGGGTCGTCGAGCCGACGATCGCCCAGGTCCGCGACGTGATCGACTGGACCTTCTTCTTCGCGGCATGGGAGTTGAAGGGCTCCTTCCCGCAGATCTTGCACCACGATCGGTACGGCGAGCAGGCGCGCGAGCTGTTCGCGGATGCCCAGGAGCTGCTGGGCGAGATCGAGACCGACGGTTCGTTGCAGATCCGGGGTGCGTACGGGCTCTGGCCCGCCTCGAGCGAAGGCGACGACATCGTGCTCGGCAACGGCGTGACCCTGCCGATGCTGCGGCAGCAGGCCGACCGCGGCGAGGAGCCGAACCGCTCGCTCGCGGACTTCGTCGCGCCGGTCGAGACCGGGCTCGCCGACCACGTGGGCGCGTTCGCCGTCACGGCCGGGCTCGGCGTCGATGACCTGGTGAAGCGCTACGAGGCCGAGCACGACGACTACCGGTCGATCATCGTCAAGGCGCTCGCCGACCGGCTGGCGGAGGCTGCCGCGGAGTGGCTGCATCGCGAGGTCCGGCGCTCCTGGTACGCACCCGACGAAGCGCTCACGAGTGAGGAGCTCATCGGCGAGGGCTACCGGGGGATCCGTCCGGCGTTCGGATACCCGGCGTGCCCCGACCACTCGCTGAAGCGCCGGGTCTTCGACCTGCTCGGGGCGCGCGAGCTCGGGATCGACCTCACGGAGCACGGCGCGATGCTGCCCGCCGCGAGCGTCAGCGGGCTGTACATCCAGCATCCCGCGGCGCGGTACTTCAACGTGGGACAGATCGGCAAGGATCAGGTCGAGGACTACGCGCGACGCCTCGGCGAGAGCGCGCTCGAGGCCGAACGCTGGCTCCGCCCCAACCTCGCGTACGACCCCGACTGAACGATCGATCCCTCGGATCTTCGTCGAGCGCCGGCGACTCCACGGTCGGCCGCGTGCGTCGCGCGCGCGATGGAGCGGTAGGCCGGGCAACGGATAGCGCACCGCAACCGCCCCCGCTAAGGTGCTCGACGTGAAGACCCTCGCGCGTCATCCCCAGACGCCGGTGCGACCCCGCGCGGTCGCGGAGGCCCCTCGTCGCTGGCACCGTCGGCTCGCCGTGATCGCTGTGCTCGTCGTCCTGTTGGTCGCCGCGGTCGTGGGCGTCTGGATCGCCAATATCGAACCGGTGTCGACGGGCCCGGTCGGCTACGCGATCGCGGGTCACGGCCTCCACGTCACGCACCGCGATGTCGATGCGCTCGGCGTCCAGGGTTCGGTCCAGACCGTGCCGATGCAGCGGGACATGACGTTCCGTTACCGGTTCTCGATCGCGAATACGGGACCGGTGCCCATCACCGTCGTCGACGTCGGATCGGAGGACCCGAAGCAGATCTCGACCAAGCTGGTCGCCGCCAAGCCCGTACTGATGGTGCCGTCAGGGCCCGCGGGAGGGTTCGGTCCGTCCGCGCCGTTCCGGCTCGCGCCCGGCGAGGTCGCCGGGCTCACGATGCAGGTCCACGTCGCCGCGGACGTCTGCTACATGCAGGGATCGTTCGCGGCGTGGTACGAGGAACCGATGACGTTCCGCGTGTGGGGGATCACCCGGCACACCGTGGTGAACACCGGCACCGAGATCCGCCTCGAGGGGACCGACGCGACGGCGTGCTAGCGGGACGAACCCGCCGCTTCGGCTCGCGTCGCGTGACTAGTGGAACGAGTTGCCGCAGGCGCAGCCGCCCGTCGCGGCCGGGTTGTCGATCGTGAAGCCGGTCTGCTCGAGCGAGTCGATGAAGTCGACGGTCGCTTGCGACAGGTAGGGCACCGACATCTTGTCGATCACGAGGCGCACGCCGTGCTGCTCGCCGACCGTGTCCTTCTCGGAGGTCTGGTCGTCGAGGTACATCGCGTAGCGAAGGCCCGAGCACCCACCGGGCGACACGGCGACGCGGAGCGCGATGTCGTCGCGGCCCTCTTCGGCAAGGAGCTGCTTGACCTTGGTCGCAGCGGTCTCGGTCAGTGTGATCATCGATCCTCCGTTGGGGGTTCCTACGCGTCAGATTGTAACCGGGGATGGCTGCGAACCCTCTCCGCGAGGTCGGGTTCGACGCTCTGACCGTATCGGTTGCGCCGGAGTCATCCTTGAACTCCGAAGCGCCCGGGTGCCTCCTCGGCGAGCTCCTGGGCGAGACGTTCGAGCGACCCGGGCGCATCGGCGAGCGCTCGACCCCGGCCGACGAGGTCCACGAGGGACCGCACGACGGCCCCGGGGGCGTCGGCGCTCGCGACGCCGCAGAGCACCGCCACGGGCACCCCGGCGAGCGCGCTCGCCTGCAAGACCCCCGCGGGCACCTTCCCGTGGAGCGACCCCGCGTCGAAGGCGCCCTCCCCCGTGACCACCACCGACGCGGCCGCGAGCCGCTCCTGGAACCCCACGGCCTCCATCACCACCTCGACCCCACGCCGGAGCCGGGCTCCCGCGAACGCGAGCAGCCCGAACCCGAGCCCGCCGGCGGCGCCCGCGCCGGGCTCCCGCGACCGGTCGGCGCCGAGGTCGCGCGCGGCGACCGCCGCGAGGTGCGCGAGCGCCCGGTCCAGCACGATCACATCGTCGGGCGACGCGCCCTTCTGGGGACCGAACACGACGCTCGCTCCCACCGGTCCGCACAGCGGATTGTCGACGTCGGTGACCCCGATCACCTCGACCGTACGGACGACCTCGAGGACCGGGCCGGCGTCGATCCGGTCCAGCGCGACCAGCGAGCCGCCGCCGTTGCCGATCGGCTCGCCCGACGCGTCGAGGAAGCGCCCGCCGAGCGCCGCCGCCATCCCGACCCCGCCGTCGTTGGTCGCCGACCCCCCGAGACAGACCAGGAGCCGGCGGGCGTCGGCCGCCATCGCCGCGGCCATGAGCTCCCCGGTTCCTCGCGTGGTCGTCCGCGACGGGTCGCGACGGTCCGGCGGCACGAGCTCGAGCCCCGAGGCCCGCGCCATCTCGATCACGCCGGTCTCACCACGCAGCCCGAACGCGGCGTCGACCGGATCGCCGAGCGGCCCGGCGACCCGCACGATCACGCGCCGCGCCCGGCCGTCCTCGGACGGCGCGAGCACGTCGAGCGTGCCCTCTCCGCCGTCGGCCAGCGGGAGCACGTCGATGACGTCGTCGGGGCGCGCTCGCCGCCAGCCGCGCTCGATCGCCTCACCCGCCTGCCGGGCCGTGAGGGTGCCGCGGAACTTGTCGGGACACACCAGGACGCGCATGGCGGCGACTGTACAATCCGCCCGGAACGGAGCGGGAAGGCCCACGCGACAGGTGACGATCAGTCGAGAAGACCTGGTAGGCATCGCGCATGCCGAGCGCCAACGGCTGGGCCGCATGATCCAGTTCGCCGAGCCCGATTCATGGGACGAGCCCAGCGCGGCGGCGGGCTGGTGGAACCGCGACGTGATGGCACACCTCGCCGCCGCCGACACCGCCGCGGCCCAGCTGGTCGCCGGCCAGCCCGCCGAAGAGCTCGACACGTTCCGGGCGCAGCTGAACGGCCAGCTCTTCACCACCGACGCGTGGAACGCGTGGACGGTGAACCGTCGCTCCGAGATGGACACCCGCGTGCTCCTCGACACGTGGGGTGCGGCGGCGGAGTCGCTGCTGGAACACGCCGTGCGCATGAGCGAGGAGCGGTGGCGCGACGTGCGCCTCCCCTGGCTCGCCGGCGACATCGCGCCGACCTACCTCGTGCAGTCCCGCGTCGTCGAATGGTTCCTGCACGGGGAGGACATGCGGGCGACCAACGGGGTCGGGCCCGGCTGGCAGTTCGGCTGGCAGCACTGGCCCGTCTACCTGACGATCGACCTTGGCGTGCGCATGCTGCCGTGGGCGCTCGCCGAGGCCGGCCACGACCTGTCGGGCCGCTCGGTGCGGATCGAGGTCACCGGGGCCGGCGAGGGATCGTGGCACTGGGGGCTCGGCGCCGGCGAGGTGCCGGGGCCGACGTCCCACCCCGACGCGACGATCGTGGGCCGCGCGCCGCAGCTCGCCCTCGTCGCCGGCAAGCGGATCGTCCCCGAGACCCTGCTCGAGTCGGGGATCCTCGTGCTCGGCGGCGATCTCACCATCGCCGAGCTCGTCCTGCGGACGATCCGCGCCTACCCTTAGGCCTCGCGCCGAACGATCATGCGCCGCACCTGTCGCGGCACCGCGCCGAACCGGTACTTGTACGGGTAGTCGCCCTTCAGCAGGTCGAAGCCGGTCGCGCCGTCCTCGATCGCGAGCCGGATGTCTTCGCCGACGAGCACCATCCCGGGCGCGAGCGCGCCCCACGAACGGTCGAACGCCGAGTTGTAGAGATAGGACCGGTCGCCCCATCGGAACCCGATCGTGCCGGCCGCGAGCGACCCGTTCACCTCGATGAAGTTCAGCCGGAACGCCCCGGAGGACAGGAAGGCCTCGCCGAGCCGCCGGAAGAAGATCTCCATCCCCGGGACCATGAACACGCCCTTCGGTCCTTCGCTCAGGTGGTGCAGTTCGACGAACCGGTCCAGCAGCGGGGTGAGGTCCTGCGTGCCGGCGGTCACGATCGAGAACGGTCCCGCGTCCGCCTCGAGCTTCTTGGCCTTCCGGCGGATCTCGTGGCGGAGCTTCGCCGGCAGCGCCCCGAGGTAGCCGTCCCACGTCGGCGGCAGTTCGAGGAACGGCGCGACGCCGTCGTGGTCGGGCGCCTCCTCGACCGCGAGCCCACGCGCCGTGGCGGCGTCACCGAGCAGATCCCACCACCCGGAGTCCGCCGCGATCCCCCACAGGTCGGCCGTCGCCCACTCCTCGCGCCCGCGCAGGGCCTCCCACAGCGCGCCGACGAACGCAGGCTTCGCATCGGGCGTCGCGACCGGACCCAGGTAGTCGGTGATCTCCACGCCCCCGAGGAATCGAAGCGTGTCGCCGCTGCGTTCGAACGCCACGGCGCCGACCTGCGCGCCCGCGTCGTCCTCGCCGAACGCCAGCAGGAGATCGTCGAGCGTCTCGCCGAACTCCTCCCAGTACAGCTTCAGGAACGCGGGCTGGTGGAAGAACGTGCCGGCGGGGTCCTCGTGGACGAGCCCGGACCAGTTGCGGCGCTGGAAATCCTGGGCATCATCCGAGAACACGATCCGCATGGCGCCCACATGCTACGGAGCGAGCGCCGCTACCACGACCCGCCGCCGCCACCGCCACCACCGCCACCCGAGAACCCGCCGCCCCCGAAGCCGCTGGAGCCGGAGCCCGCGGGCGTCGAGGTCATCGTGCCGCTCGTCGCCACGGTGAACCCGTCGATCGCGTGGGCGAACCCGTCGACGCTGAAGGCGTTCGCGGACACGTACCACGGCACGACCAACGTCGACGGGGTCTGCGCGGACAACGCCCGGAACGTCTCGGCCCACTTGTCCGTGAGCCCGAAGACGATCGCGTACGGCAGCATCTTCGGGAACTCGTTCTCCTGCTCGGCCCAGCGCGCGAGGTACCGATCGGCCGTGTCGATCACCCGCCGATAGCCGCGCACGCGCCGGAGCATCGCCGTCCCCTTCGCCGTGCGCGCCGGCATCCGCCCGGCGCCGAACCAGAAGACCAGGCCCACGACGAGCGCGGCCACGCCGAGCAGCCCGAGGTGGGTGGTAGCGGCGAGGCCGACCGTGATGGCGATCGCGAGCACCGTGAAGCCGAAGCCGAGGAGCCGCCACCGCGTCCGCACCTTGTCGGGGCGGATCGCGAACCAGCCCTGGTCGCGCGCGTCCGCGTAGAGGCTGTCCTCCACCTTCGACAGCCGCTCGGCGAAGGTCGTGCGCAACGCCGACAGGGTCGTGTCCGTGCCGTCGCGGAACAGCCCCTGCAGGAGCATCCGCTCGTACGGCAGCAGCGAGGCGTCGTCCGCATCGCTGCGCGTCAAGCGCCAGTCGGGCTTGCCGAAGAGCCCCTGCTTCGGGATCTCCTCGATCCGGAGGAACCCGCGGACCGCGAGGTCGACGATCGTCGCGCTCACGTCGATCGTGTTCGCCCGTTCGTCGATCAGCGTGCCGATCTGGCCAGGACGGATCCCGTCGGGCGGGGCGAACTCCACCGGCCCCTCGGCGTCGGCGTCACCGGCCGGCACGGGCTCGGACGTTCCGTCCGGGTTCCCCATGATCTGATCGACCTGCGAACCCTGGTACCGGCGATCGCGTCCACGGGTCCACACGAGGTAGCCGAACCCGCAGATACCGGCCAACGCGATGCCGCCCGCCGCCGACCCGGTCACCGGAGTGAGCGAGAACGCCCGTGTTGGGCTCCACCGTTCCTGGAGGATCGGCGGTTGCACGGCCGCCGCGCCTTTCGTGATGCCGACGACCACGGTGAGGCCCTGGCCCGGAAAGATCCGCGGTTCACCGAACCGGGCGGCGCTTCCCTGGTACGCCGACACCTGGCACGCGTCGGTCGACCCGCCCTGTCCTTGGAAGCAGGCGACCCCCGTGATCGGTCCCGGCGCGGACACGCGCACGCTGGCTCGCTGGATCGTGACCGACCACTCGTCGCCGATCGCGTTCCAGTAGAGCTCGTCACGGTTCGGGAATGCGTTCAGCGCCCCCTGCACCGTGTAGGCGATCGCGTACTCGTGGACCCCGGTGATCAGCTGGTCGGGGTCGCCGATCTTGATCCCGGTCTTGCCGTCCCCGGCATCCTCGGTCGTGTACCCGACCGGCGTGCCCGGTGACCCCGACACGCTGTCCACACGCAGCGGGAACACCCGGTCGTAGGTGTCGTCGTAGTGCAGCCGCGTCGGGATCTCCCGGTAGATGCCGTGCCGTTGCTCGGCGCCGAAGTCGTAGACGATCGTCTCGACGACCGAGAGATCCCCGTTCGGCTGCACCGTGAGGTCGACGTCGTAGCTCCGGATCGTCTCGGAGGACTGCGCGGCGGCGGGATGCGCAACGACGACCGCCCACGCCGACCCCAAGGTCAGCGCGACCACCAGCGAACCGAGGACGCGACGCACGAGCGAAGCCTATGCGACCCCTGCGCCGCCAACGGGATGCCGTCCGATCAGTGCGTGTGCGCGCCGCTGGCGGCGCCGTCGCCCTGGAGCGCGTCTTGGAGCACGTCCCATGCGAGGACGGCGCACTTGATCCGGATCGGGTACTTCACGACGCCCTTCAGCGCCACCAGGTCGCCGAACGAGTCCTCGTCGGGCTCGACCTCGCCGGCCATCATGCCGCGGAACGAGGCCGCCAGGTCGAGCGCGGCGCCGACCTTCTCGCCGGTGACGGCCTCGGTCATCATCGAGGCCGAGCTCTGGGAGATCGAACAGCCGGCGCCCTGGAAGGTCGCCGCCGTCACGACGCCGTCGTCCACAGTCACGGCGACCTCGATCTCGTCGCCGCACAGCGGGTTGTTCCGGCTGCACGTCGCCGTCGCGCCCGGGAGCTCGCGCTTGTTCCGCGGGCTCTTGTAGTGATCGAGGATCACTTCCTTGTAGATGTCGTCCAGCGCCACCGCGTGTCCTCCGTCGTGTCCGGTTCAGCCTAGAGGCCGAAGATCGCCCCCGCCCGCTCGAGCCCGTCGAGCAGGGCATCCACATCCTCCTTCGTGTTGTACAGGTACAGCGAGGCCCGGGTCGTCGCTGGCACCTCGAACCGGCGCATCACGAGCTGCGCGCAATGGTGACCCGCACGGACCGCGACCCCCTCCTCGGACAGGATCGTCGCGATGTCGTGCGGATGCACGTCGCGGTACCAGAACGAGATCTCCCCGCCGCGCACCGCGACGTCCTTGGGCCCGATGATCCGGGCCCCGGCTTCGAGCAGTCCGTCGATCGCGTAGGCCGTGAGCTCCTCCTCGTGGCGGCGGATCGCGTCCATCCCGACGCCCTCGAGGTAGCGAACGGCTTCGCCGAGCCCCACCTGCTGGGCGAGGTTCATCGTGCCGGCCTCGAACTTGTAGGGCGGCTCCTTGAACGTCGAGTGATCGGGGAACACCTCGAGGATCATCTCGCCGCCCCCGAGGAACGGATCCATCGCGTCGAGCAGGTCGGCGCGTCCGTACAGACCGCCCGAGGCGGTGGGGCCGAGCATCTTGTGCCCCGAGAACGTGAGGAAGTCGCACCCGAGGTCGACCACGTCGACCGCGTGATGGGGCACGAACTGCGCCCCGTCGACCAGCACGATCGCGCCGACGGCGTGGGCCGCGTCGATCAGCTCACGCAGCGGCGGGAACGTGCCGAGCGCGTTCGACATGCCCGTCACCGCGAGGATCTTCGTGCGTTCGGTGAGCAGCGACCCGAGGTCGGAGAGATCCAGGAGCCCGTCGTCGGTCAGCGGGATGTACCGCAACGCGGCCCCGGTTGCCTCCGCGGTGAACTGCCAGGGCACGATGTTGGAGTGGTGCTCCATCTCGGTGAGCAGCACCTCATCCCCGGGCCCGAGGAACTTCCGGCCCCAGCCGTGCGCCACGAGGTTGATCGACTCCGTGGTGCCGCGTGTGAACACGATCGTCGAGGGCGAGGGCGCGCCGAGGAAGCCAGCGATGGTCGTCCGCGCGCCCTCGAAGAGCTCCGTCGCCTCCTCGGCGAGGGTGTAGATCCCCCGGTGGGCGTTCGCGTTGTGGAGCCGGTAGAAGTCGAGCTCGGCGTCGATCACCGACTGCGGCTTGTGACTCGTGGCCGCCGAGTCCAGATAGACGAGGGGACGCCCCTCGATCTCACGAGCGAGGATCGGGAAGTCCCGGCGGATCGCGTCGACGTCGAAGCTCACCTCAGACCTGCGCTTCCTCCGCGACGGCGCTCTCGTCGAGCCCGAGCTCGCGCCGGATGCCCTCGTAGCCCTTGTCCTCGAGCTGGTGCGCGAGCTCGGGACCGCCGGAGCGGACGATCTGGCCCTGCATCATCACGTGCACGAACGCCGGCGTGATGTAGTTCAGCATCCGCTGGTAGTGCGTGATGATCAGCACGCCGAGGTCCGGTCCCGCGAGATCGTTCACCGACTCGGCGACGAGCTTGAGCGAGTCGATGTCGAGCCCCGAGTCGGTCTCGTCGAGCAGCGCGATCGCCGGCTCCAGGACCGCGAGCTGCAGCACCTCGTTCCGCTTCTTCTCCCCACCCGAGAACCCCTGGTTCACGTACCGCTGCACCATCGAGTCCTCGATGCCCAGCCGCTCCATCTGCGCCTTCATGTGCTTGCGGAACTCGAGCGCGCTCACCTGGCCGCCCTTGATCGAGTTGTACGCGGTGCGCAGGAAGTTCACGACCGATACACCGGGGATCTCGGTCGGGTACTGCATCGCCAGGAACAGGCCTCGCTTGGCCCGCTCGTCGGCGGTCAGTGCGGTGATGTTCTCGCCGTTCAGCAGCACCGTGCCCTCGGTCACGACATAGCCGGGGCGCCCCATGATCACATTGGACAGCGTCGACTTCCCCGAGCCGTTCGGGCCCATCAGGGCATGGATCTCGCCCTGGCGCACCGTCAGGTCGATCCCACGCAGGATCTCCTTGCCCTCCACGGTCGCGTGCAGCCCACGGACCTCGAGGGTCGCCGGGGTTTCGTTCGTCATCTCGTCCTCACACCTCGATCCACACGTCGTCTTCGGTCACGGTCACCGGGTAGCTGGCGACCGGCTTGATCGCCGGCAGCCCGAGCGGCTTGCCGGAGTTCACGTCGAACAGCGATCCATGCTTCGGGCACTCGATCGTGCCCTCCTCCGGGTCGACCTCACCTTCGTCGAGGAAGAAATGCTCGTGCGAGCACACGGCGTCGAGCGCGCGGAACCCGTCGTCGCCGAGGTTGATCACCGCGACCTCGCGGCCCTCGACGGGGAACCGACGGGCCTCACCCGCCGGCACGTCCACGACGGCGCACACGCGCTGGTCCCCCATCAGATCGCCTTCCGGAGCTCTTCTTGGATCGCGAGCTCGGCGCCGTGGCGCACCTCGTCGAGCGTGACCCGGTCCAGCACCTCCTGGAAGAAGCCGGTCACGACCAGCCGCTCGGCCTCGTCGCGCGGGATGCCCCGGCTCTGCAGGTAGAACAGGGTTTCCTCCTCGACGGGGCCGACGCTGGCGGCGTGCCCACAGCGCACGTCGTTCGCCTCGATCTCGAGGTTCGGGATGGCGTCGGCCTTCGCGTGCTCCGACAGGACCATGTTGCGCGAAGTCTGCATCGCGCTCGTCTTCTGCGCGCCGGGTCGCACGTGGACCCACCCGCTGTAGACGGCGCGGCTCTCGTCGAGCAAGGCCCCCTTGTAGAGGAGGTCGCTCGTGCAGTTGGACGCCACGTGGTCCTGCAGGGACCGATGGTCGAAATGCTGATGCTCGTCGGCGAAGAACACCCCGAGCAACTCACTGAACCCTCCCGGTTCCGCGAGCACGGCCTCGACCTCCGCGCGCGCGAGCGAGGCACCGAACCCCACCGCGAGTGAGCGGAAGTCGGCGTCGCGACCGAGGCGCGTCCGTTGCACCGACAGATGCGTCACCCCGTCGCCCCACTCCTGGATCGAGGCGTATCGCACGTGCGCGCCGTCGCCGACGACGATCTCGGCGATCGCGTCGGAGAGTCCGCGCCCGAGATCCGGCGAGACGTACCGATCGATGAACGTGACCTCCGCGCCGCGCTCGGCGATCAGCAAGGTATGCGGGAAGACCGCGGCCCCGTCGGCATCGAGATACGTCACGGTCTGCAGCGGCATCTCGACTGCGACATCGGCCGGCACGTACAGGAAGGTTCCGCCGGTCCGGAAGGCGCCGTGCAGCGCGGTGAACTTCGTGCGGTCGGTCGGCACCAGCGAGTGCAGGTGCTCGTCGACCAGGTCCGGGTACTTCTCGGCGGCGACATCCAGGTCGCAGAAGATGACGCCCTTCGTCTCGAGATCTTGACCGGAGGTGGTCATGACCACGCTCGAGTTGTGTTGGAGGATCGACGCCGCGAGGCCCGCCTCGGCGGGCGCCGGTGCTCCCCGGCCGTGACCGGGTGCGTGCGGGACGAAGTCCAACGCGAAGTCCGACACGTCGGTGTAGCGCCACTCCTCCGTCTCGTGCGACGGCAGCGGCAGCACCTGGAACTGCGCGAAGGCGCGCTCGCGGATCGCGCCGGTGGAACCGGGTGCGATCGGCAGCGCATCGAGCGCAGCACGATCGAACGTCGTCATCCGACGGAGCCCTCCATCTGCAGCTCCACCAGCCGGTTCAGCTCGACGGCGTATTCCATCGGCAGCTCACGGGTGATCGGCTCGATGAAGCCGTTCACGATCATCGCGGTCGCCTCGACCTCGGACAGGCCACGGCTCATCAGGTAGAAGAGCTGGTCCTCGCCCACCTTCGAGACGGTGGCCTCGTGGCCGAGGGACGCGGTCTCGTCCTCGACCTCGATGTAGGGATACGTGTCGGAGCGGGACTCGTCGTCGAGGATCAGGGCGTCGCAGCGCACGTTCGACTTCGCGTGGTGCGCATCGGGCTCCACGCGAACGAGGCCGCGGTAGCCGGTGCGCCCGCCGTCCTTCGACACGGACTTCGAGGTGATCACGCTCGTCGTGTGCGGCGCCGCGTGGATCGCTTTGCCACCGGCGTCGGTATGCATGCCCTTGCCGGCGTAGGCCACCGACAGCACCTCGCCGCGCGCGCCCTCGCCGAGCAGGTAGATCGACGGGTACTTCATCGTGACCTTCGAGCCGATGTTGCCGTCGACCCACTCCATCACGGCGTCCTCGTAGGCGGCCGCGCGCTTCGTGACGAGGTTGTAGACGTTCGTCGACCAGTTCTGGATGGTCGTGTAGCGCACACGCGCGCCTTTCATCGCCTTGATCTCGACGACGGCGGAGTGCAGCGAGTCGCTCGAGTAGATCGGCGCCGAGCACCCCTCGACGTAGTGCACGTAGCTGCCCTCGTCGGCGATGATCAACGTGCGCTCGAACTGGCCCATGTTCTCGGCGTTGATCCGGAAGTAGGCCTGCAGCGGGATATCGACCTGCACACCCGGTGGCACGTAGATGAACGACCCGCCCGACCACACGGCGGTGTTCAGCGCCGCGAACTTGTTGTCGTTGGACGGGATCAGCGTGCCGAAATGCTCCTTCACGAGGTCGGGGTGGTCGCGCAGCGCGCTGTCCATGTCGGTGAACAGCACCCCGATGTCGTCGAGCTCCTTCTTGATCTTGTGGTACACGACCTCGGACTCGTACTGGGCGCTGACCCCGCCGAGGTACTTCTTCTCGGCCTCGGGGATCCCGAGTTTGTCCCAGGTGCCGCGGATGTCGTCGGGGAGCTCATCCCAGTTGCCCGCCTGCTTCTCCGTCGAGCGGATGAAGTAGAAGATGTTCTTGAAGTCGATCTCGGACAGGTCGGCGCCCCACCAGGGCATCGGGCGAGCCTCGAAGTGCTCCAACGCCTTCAGGCGCCGCTTGCGCATCCAGTCCGGCTCGCTCTTCAGGCTCGAGATCTCCTCGACCACGGCCGGCGACAGCCCCCGCTTCGGCTCGAAGACCGAGTGGGACGCATCCTTCCAGTCGAACCGATACCCCTTGTCGAGCTCCTTGAGGTGTTCTTGCTGGCTGATGACCACTGCGGACTCCCCCTTCGCGCCGCGGTCGCGGGCGAGCGTGTGCTTGAAAGTCTATCGGATGGGTCGGATTCGCCGCCGGAGAGCCGCAGCGCTCCGGCGGCGCGGGCAGAGCCTTGCGGGTCAGCCCATCTCGACCGGGGCGCCTACGAGCGAGCCGTACTCGGTCCACGAGCCGTCGTAGTTCTTGACGTTCGGGTACCCGAGCAGCTCCTGCAGCGCGAACCACGTGTGCGAGGAACGCTCCCCGATCCGACAGTAGGCGATCACCTCGCGGTCGCCCGAGATGCCCTCGGCCTCGTAGAGCGCCTTGAGCTCGTCGGCGCTCTTGAAGGTGCCGTCGTCGTTGGCGGCCTTGGCCCACGGGATGTTCGCCGCGCCGGCGATGTGGCCGGGTACCTGCGCCTGCTCCTGCGGAAGGTGGTCCGGGGCGAGCTTCTCACCGCGGAATTCCTCCGGAGACCGCACGTCGACCAGCCCGACCGAGCCGAGCTTGGAGATCACCTCGTCACGCATCGCGCGGATCTCGGGCCGCTCCTCGCCGAGGAAGACGTGCTCCGAGCGGGGGTAGCTCGGGACGTCGCCCACCAGCTCGCGGCTCTCCAGCTCCCACTTCTTGCGGCCGCCGTTCAGGAGCTGGACCTGCTCGAACCCACGGAGCTTCAGGAGCCAGTACGCGTAGGCCGCGAACCAGTTGTTGTTGCCGCCGTACAGCACGACCGTGGTCGTGTCGCCGACGCCCGCCGCGGCGAGCAACTCGGCGAACCCGTCCTGGTCCTTGTAGTCGCGGCCGACGGCGGTGTGCAGGTCGGTGTTCCAGTTCCAGCCCACCGCGCCGCGGATGTGTCCCTTCTCGTAGGCGGTGGTGTCCTCATCGACCTCGATCACGCGCACGTCGGGGTCGTCGAGATGCTCCTCGAGCCAGTCGGTCGCCACGAGGGCGTCGGGATTGGCGTAGTCGGTCATCGTGTGCTCCTCCTCGAAGGATGGATGGGTTGGTCGGCTCGCTCAGACCGGAGCCGGACAGCACAGGCGTGAAGGGATCATCGCGGCCACGAGCCCGCGACACCGCGTCCGGATCACCGTCGCCCCCTTCGTCGTCGCAGGTGCACCACGCCGGCCGGCGGAGCCGGCCGTCACGTCAGAAGATGCCGAGCGCGGCCTTCGATTCCTCGGACATCATCTCGGGGCTCCACGCCGGCCGGAAGACGAGCTCCGGACGGACCTCGCCGAGCCCCTCGATCGGAGCGAGGAACGCACGCATCTGGTCCTCGATCAGCGGCCCGATCGGACACCCCATCGTGGTCAGGCTGTAGCGGATGTCGACGTCGCCGTTGTCCTGCAGGTCGATGTCGTAGACGAGCCCGAGGTCGACGATGTTGATCCCGAGCTCAGGGTCGAACACCTGCATCAGCGCCTGGCGGATCCGCTCCTCGGTCACGGGACCGGCCGCGGGCGTCGGCGCGTCCTCGGTCTGCATCTGGGTCTGGATGTCGTCGGTCATGCCGCCTCGGGCCGTCCTTCCGGCATATGCTTGCTGACAGCGTACGCCAACGGGAAGGAACGACGACGTGGTTTCGATCCGCGCGCTGATCGTGGACGACCACCCGGTCACACGGGAGGGTCTCCGGACGGCGCTCGAGCTCTCCGACGATGTGATCGTGGTCGTCGGAGAGGCCGCCTCCGGCGAGGAGGCCGTCGAGCAGGCGCGCTCGCTGTCGCCCGACGTGGTGTTCATGGACGTCCGGATGCCCGGCATGGACGGGATCGAGGCGACCCGGCGCATCAAGGACGCTGCCCCCGAGACCAAGGTGATCCTGATCACCGTCGACGAATCGCGCGGCGCGGTCTCGGAGGCGATCCAGGCCGGTGTCTCCGGGTACCTGTTGAAGGACGCCACGCCCGACGCCCTGGTGGACGCAGCGCGCAACGCCGTCGAAGGCAACGCCGTGATCCACCCGCACCTCACCCGGACCTTCATCGAGGAGGCGACCACCGCCGGCGACGAGCCGCGCGCGACCCCGCTGTCCAAGCGCGAGCGGGAGATCCTGCAGAAGGTGGCCGACGGCGCGACCACGCGCCAGGTCGCCTCGGACCTCGGCATCTCGCCCCACACGGTGAAGACCCACCTCGAGCGGATCTTCGAGAAGCTCGGCGCCAACGACCGGGCCCAGGCGGTCGCGATCGCGATCCGGACCGGGATCGTGCACTAGGCCGACCGGCCCGCATCCCCCATCCGCCCGACGCATCTCAACCCGAGGCGGGCAGGGCCGATACCCCGACAAGAATGGGATCGACCGTGCTCGTGTGCGACGCCGTCGACGAGGTCGCCTACCTGCAGTACCACCTGTTGCGGGAGGCGCCGGATCTCGTCGTGGACGTGACCTCGGACCCCTTCCAAGCCGTCGAGTCCGCGGCGCGGGTGCGCCCCGATGTGGTGACCGTGGACCTCGGGCTGGAGGGGCTGGGCGGGGCGGAGCTGGTGCGGCGTCTGTGCGCCTCGACGCCCGGCACGCGGGTGATCGCGCGCTCGTCCTCGCGGGACGCGACCGTCGTCGCCGAGGTGCTGGGCGCCGGCGCCGCGGGGTACGTGCTGCGTGAGGACGGGCCCGACGGGCTGCTCGCGTCGATCCGCGCGGCGCTGACCGGCGCGGTGGTGCTGTCGCCGGTCGTCGCGAGCGGTTTCGGCGGCGAGGTGGCGAGGGCGATCGCCGAGGAGCGGGCGGTCCGCGACGAGCTCGAGAGCCTGCGGTCCTCGGTCACACAGGGGACATCGGCCAAGGCCGATTTCCTGGCAAACATCTCCCACGAGCTGCGCACCCCGGTCACCGTTGCGAAGGGCATCGCCTACGTCTTGCGGAACCCGGCGGTGCCCGAGGACGAGCGGGAGCAGTTCCTCGGCCAGCTCCAAGCGTCCCTCGACAAGCTGATGGGGATCGTCGACGAGATCATCACGATCGCGGAGCTCGAGCGGGGCACGTTCGCGCTCGACGTCGCCCCGATGGACCTCGCGCCGTTGATCCGGCACGCGGTCGACGAGGTCAGCCGCGAGTATCCGCACACGCCGATCGTCGCCGCGGTGCCCGACGAGCTGCAGGCGGTCGCCGACGGCCCCCGCGTGGGCGGCGTGGTCCGTGAACTGCTCGACAACGCGTGCCGCTACTCCCCCGCGGGGCGCGGGGTGGAGCTCGCCGCCCGGATGCTCGACGAAGGGGTCGTCGTCACGGTCACCGACCACGGCGACGGCCTCGACCGCTCGATCGCGATGAAGGCGTTCGAGCAACCCTTCTCCACGGGGGAGGCGACCCTGCGCAAGGAGAAGGCGGGGGTCGGTGTGGGCCTGCACCTCGCGCGGCAGATCGTCTGGGAGCACGGCGGCGTGATGTGGTCGGACCCGTTGCCCGGCGGCGGCACACGGATCTCGTTCTGCATCCCGATCAACGAGGGCGAGCGCCTCGCGGTTCCACCGGTCGACGCCGCCTGAACGTCTTGAACGGCCGTTCGAGCATCGGGACGCTCGCAGGCGTATCCTCCGATCGGAGGTTCACCCCTGGCTCGATCGTTCGCCCTGCTCGCCGCACTCGCGCTCGGCGCCATCAGCTGCAGCGGGGTTCCGTCGACGGCGGCCACGGGACGCCCCATCAGCGTCAACGACCCCCGGTTCACCCAGATCTCGGCGTACGGGGTCTCGGCGGAGATACCCGATGACTGGGTCGTGTCGCCTGCCGAGGACGAGGCGTTCGCCACGGGTGTGAGCGCATCGCCGGGCCCCGGCCGGCTGGTCCCCGGCGAGCAGGGGCTGCTCGCGACCCGTGTCGACGCGACCCAGGTCGGCGCGCCCAGCGACCTCTACTACCTCGCCGCGAAGGGTCCCGTGATGGACCGGATACGGAGCAACCGCCGCTGCACGGTGACCGACCACCACGTGTACGCCGATGACGCGCCGACGGCGATCACCGGACGGGCGTCGTCGTTGGGTGAGTTCGTGGCCTCGGCAGGCGGCACCTGCTCGATGCACCACGTGAAGACCCGGTGGTCGTACTTCGTCGCCGCGCCCGGCTTCGGCCCCGCCCAGGAACGGGGCATCCCTGGATCGGGCCTCTACGTGATCATGGCCGCCACGGCGATGGCCCCGGGGTCGCACCGGGTGCTCGACCGGCTCGTCCGCAACGTCCGGTTCGGGCAGGACGGCGCCGCGGACTTCGTGCGGGCGGTCGCGAAGACGCCCGTCTAGCGCGGGCTCCGGTCCACGAACGGCGGTCGCACGACCGTGGCCACCCCGCGGCGGCCGCGGACGTCGACGATCACCTCGGCGCCGACGTCGACGACGTCGCCCGGCCACAGGTACGCCAAGGCGATCCCGGTCTGCAGCAGCGGGGAGAAGCTCCCGCTCGTCACCTCGCCGATCACCCGGTCCTCGACGAACACCGGGTAGTGGGCGCGCGGGATGTACCGCCGCTCGTGCATGCGCAGCCCCCGGAGTCGGCTGGGCAGCCCCTCGTCACGCTGCCGGCGGAGCGCCTCACGGCCGCGGAACGGGCCCTTGTCCAACGCGACCGCCCACGACAGCCCGGCCTCGAACGCCGTCGAGGATTCGAACAGATCCTGTCCGCACAGCGGGTAGCCCATCTCCAGCCGCAAGATGTCGCGCGCGGCGAGCCCGCACGGCGCACCGTCGAACGGTGCCACCGCGTCGACCAACGTGCGCCACAGGTCGAGCGCGATGTCCTGATACGTGAACAGCTCGTAGCCGATCTCGCCCGTGTAGCCCGACCGGGTGACGATCACGGGACGGCGGCGGAACGTCGACTCGGCGCATCGCATGAACGCCAGATCCGCGGCCTCGGGGAAGAGCTGCTCGACGACGGCCGGAGCGTCTGGCCCCTGCACGGCCAGGAAGCACCAATCCTGGTGGTACATCAGGTGCACCTGTTCGGGACTCTCGGCGTCGGCGAGGATCTGCAGCACGCGGTTCGTGTTCGCCGCGTTCGGGACGACGAAGTAGCGCATGCGGGCTCCAGCCGGTAGACGATGAGGTCCTCGATCACGCCGCCGCCCTCGTTCAGCACGAGGTTGTACTGCGCCTCACCGACCTCGACCGTGGCGACGTCGTTCGTGACGACCCCTTGCAGGAGCGCGAGCGCGCCCGCTCCGGCGAGCTCGACCTTCCCCAGGTGGGTGAGGTCGAAGAGCCCGACGCGCTCGCGCACGGCCTGATGCTCCGCGAGCGCGCCCGCGTATTCGATCGGCATGTTCCAGCCGGCGAAGGGGCCGAGCTTGGCACCCATCGCGAGATGTTCGGCCTCCAGCGGCGAGCGTTTCAGCTCGATCTCGTCGGACACGCGGTGATGCTACGCCGCAGGCGCACTCGCCGCGCCGGTCGCAGTGGCCAACGGCAGTAGACTTGGGTTCCGCATGGGCGACCCCTACGACGTAGTCGTGATCGGCGCCGGCACCGGCGGGTATTCAGCCGCCCTGCGTGCCGCGCAGCTGGGCAAACGTGTCGCGTTGGTCGAACGAGACGATCGCCTCGGCGGCACCTGCCTGCTCCGGGGTTGCATCCCGACGAAGGCGCTCCTGCGGTCCGCCGAGGTGATGGACACCGTCGAACGCTCCGTCCGAGTGGGGCATCAAGGCGGCGGGCGAGCCCGACTGGTCGGCGATCCAGGCCTTCGAGGACGCCTCGATCGACAAGCTCGTCAAGGGTGTCACGGGACTCGTGAAGCAACGCGGGATCGAGGTGCTGCACCGGCACCGCCACGCTCGGCCCGGACCGATCGCTCACCGTCGGCGGGAACGCGAGTCGACGGCGACCGACATCATCCTCGCGACGGGTTCCGCGCCCCGGCTCCTGCCCGGGCTGCAGGTGAGCGCACGCGTGATGACGAGCGACGAGGCGCTGCGCGCCGACCGCATCCCGGGCTCGGTCGTCGTGATCGGCGCCGGCGCGGTGGGCCTCGAGTTCGCATCGATGTACCGGTCCTTCGGCGCCGAGGTCACGATGGTCGAGGCGCTCCCCCGGCTCGCCCCGCTGGAGGACGACGATCTCTCGAAGGCCGTGGCGCGGGCGTTCCGCAAACGCGGGATCACGACCGCAGCGGGCGCGGCCGTCACCTCGATCGTGTCGAGCGAGACCGAGGCGACGGTCACCTACGACACCGACGGCACGAGCACGACGGTGACCGCCGACATCTGCCTGGTCGCGATCGGCCGCGGCCCGGTCACGGAAGGCCTCGGCGTCGCCGAGGCCGGCGTCGTGCTCGACGAGAAGGGCTACGTCCAGGTGGACGACCAGCTCCGCACGTCGGTCCCGCGCGTCTGGGCGGTGGGCGACGTCGCGGCGACCCCGCTGCAGCTCGCGCACGTGGCCTTCACCGAGGGCTATCGCGGTCGCCGAGCGGATCGCCGGCGATCGACGTCCCGCCGATCGACTACACGCAGATCCCGCGCGTCACGTACAGCTCGCCCGGAGATCGCGAGCGTCGGGCTCACGGAGGCACAGGCGCGCGAGCACGGCCCGCGAGATCGTGGTCGAGAAGCTCGACCTCCGCGCGATCGGCAAGGCCAACATCGTGGGCGAGGGCGGCCTCGTGAAGGTCGTGGCCGAGGCGAACGACGGTCCGGTGCTCGGGGTCCACATGATCGGCCCCCACGTCACCGACCTGATCGCCGAAGGCATGCTGATCACCGCGTGGGAGGCGTCGCCGAGCGACGTCGCCGCGCACATCCACCCGCACCCGACCCTGTCCGAAGGCGTCGGCGAGGCGATGCTCGCGCTCGCCGGCAAGGCCCTGCACACGCCGTAGGAGGAGGAAGACCCTGGCTACCACCGTGCGATCGGACGCGACGGCCAACGATCGGCCGCTGCCCGACGAGCAGCTGCGCGACATGCTCTACCTGCTCAAGCTCGCGCGCTACGTCGACGAACGCCTCGAGGCGCTGTACCGGCAGGGTCGGTTGCCCGGCGCGATCTACTCGGGCCGCGGACAGGAGGGCACGCACGTCGGCACGGTGTTCGCCCTCGAGCCGCGGGATTCGCTGTTCCCGACGCACCGCGATCTGACCGCGCAGCTCGCGAAGGGGCTCGATCTCAACCGCGTGCTCGCGCAGTTCTGGGGCCGGATCGACGGCTACCTCCGCGGGCGCGACGGCAACAGCCACATCGGCGACTGGCAGGGCAACCGCACCTATGCCGTGATGTCGCATCTGCCGATCGCCTACCCCGTCGCGGTCGGAGCCGCCTGGGCGTACCAGCGCGCGGGGGACGGTCGCGTCGCGATGGCGATCTGCGGCGACGGCGCGACGTCGAACGGCCGCTGGCACGAGGCGATCAACTGGTCGGCGATCCAACGCCTGCCGGTGATCTGGGTCGTGAACAACAACCAGTTCGCGTACTCGACACCCAACGAGAAGGAGTTCGCCGTGCCGACGATCGCCGAGCGCGCGTCCGCATACGGGATCCCGGGCATGCGCGTCGACGGCGGCGAGGTCCTCGAGGTGTTCGACGCCGCACGTGATGCCGTCGAGCGCGCGCGCAGCGGCGGCGGTCCGACGCTGCTCGAGTGCGTGTCGCTGCGGTGGCGCGGTCACGCCGGCCACGACCCCGCGAAGTACGTGCCGACCGAGCTGCTCGAGCACTACATGCTGTCCAAGGACCCCGTGAAGAACTTCGAGGAGCGGCTGCGCGGGCAGGGCGTCGTCGACGACGTCGCGGTCGCCGAGCTGCAGGCCCGGGTCGAGCAGGCGTTCGAAGAAGCCCACGCGTACGCGCTCGCGTCGCCGTTCCCCGAGCCGGGAGACGTCAACAAGGGCGTGTGGGTCGAGGACGGCTACTGGCGGTCGGAGCCCGGCCGGGGTGGCGGGACGGAGGCCGGCTGATGGCGAGCACGACGGTCGAGTCCGGCGCGGCGGGCCATGGCGCCGAGCCGCGGGGCAAGCGGTCCGAGGACGGCCAGGCCACCTACCTGGTCGCGGTCGCCGAGGCGCTGTGGGAGGAGATGGAGCGCGACGAGCGCGTCTTCATGCTCGGCGAGGACATCGGCGCGTACGGCGGCGCCTTCAAGGTGACGGAAGGGTTCCTCGAGCGGTTCGGCCCCGACCGGGTGCAGGACACGCCGATCGCCGAGGAGACGATCGTCGGGTTCGCGGTCGGCGCGGCGATGGAGGGCTGGCGCCCGATCGCCGAGTTCCAGTACTCCGACTTCATGACGAGCGGGTTCGACGAGATCACGACGGTGCTCGCGCGCTACCACTACCGGTCGGGCGTGCAGCTCCCCGTCGTGCTCCGCGCCCCGAGCGGCGGCGGCGTCCGGGCGTCGAACTTCCACTCCGTGAACCCCGAGCCCTGGTTCGCCTACGCCGGCGGGATCAAGATCATGTGCCCCGCGTTCCCGTCCGACGCGAAGGGACTGTTGAAGTCGGCGATCCGCGACGACAACCCGAGCCTGTTCCTCGAGCACAAGGCGCTGTATCGGCGGATCAAGGAGCAGGTGCCCGAGGATCCCGAGGTGCTCGTCCCGATCGGCTCCGCGGCCGTGAAGCGGACGGGCGATGACGTGACGATCGTCACGTACGGAGCGATGGTGCACAAGGCCCTCGAGGCCGCGGACGCACTCGCCGGGCGCGGCGTGTCGGTCGAGGTCGTCGACCTTCGCACCGTGTACCCGATCGACGAGGACACGATCCTCGGGTCGATCGAGAAGACGTCGCGCGCGCTCGTGCTCTACGAGTCCTTCCACTTCCTCGGGATCGGCGCCGAGGTGGCCTCGGTGATCGCCGAGAAGGCCTTCGAGCACCTCGATGCTCCGGTGTTGCGCCTGGCCCCACCGAACCATCCCGTCCCGTTCTCGCCCCCGCTCGAGGACGCGTTCCTGCCGCAGGTCGCCGACATCGAGGCCGCGGTCGACCGTCTGTCCGCGTGGTGAGGAGGCAGTCGTGACGTCGATCCAGATGCCGCAGCTCGGCGAGACGATCGTCGAGGGCACGATCTTGAAGTGGCTGAAGGCCGAGGGTGATGCGGTCAAGGCCGACGAGCCACTGTTCGAGATCTCGACCGACAAGGTCGACACCGAGGTCCCCTCGCCGGTCGCGGGCACGGTGACGAAGCTGCTTGTGGCCGAGGGCGCGACGGTGCCGGTCGGCACCGCGGTCATGGAGATCGACGACGGATCCGCAGGCACGGGCGGCAACGGCGCTTCGGCGCCCGCCGCCATCCCCGTGGAGGCCGCGTCCGCGCCGGCTGCGGCGCCGGCGCCCGCCGCCGCTGCACCGGCTCCCGCGACCGCGCCGCCGGCAGCGCCGCAGACGCCCGCGCCGCCGATCGCCGCGATGCCCGACCGCGGCCCGCGTTCGCAGATCCTGTCCCCGATCGTGCGGCGGCTGGCCAAGGAGCGTGGGATCGATCTGGGCACCGTCGTCGGCACGGGCGAGGGCGGACGGATCACGAAGGCCGACGTGTTGGCGGCGTCGCCCGGCGCACCGGCCGCAGGCGGCGCGACGGTCACGCCGATGCCGTCCGTCGGCCCGGCGGCCGCTGCCGTGGTGGTGACGCCGCCGTCGATGCCGGCGGGTCAGGGCGAGGACGCCCAGCCGATCTCGCACATCCGCAAGGCGATCGCGACGCACATGCTGGCCTCGACCCAGCAGACCGCTCGCGCCTGGACGACGGTCGAGGTCAACGTCGATCGCCTCGTCCGACTGCGCGAGGACACCAAGGAGAAGTTCCAGGCGAACTACGGCGTGAAGCTCACCTACCTCCCCATGGTGACGCGGGCGACGGTCGACGCCCTGCAGCAGTTCCCACTCGTGAACTCGCGGCTCGACGCCGAGAACATCGTCACCCCGCGGTTCGTGAACATGGGGATCGCCGTCTCCTACGACGCGGGGCTCATCGTGCCGGTCGTGAAGGGCGCCGACGGGATGAACACGATCGGGATCGCGCGGGCGATCGCCGATCTCGCCGCGCGGGCGCGGTCGCACCAGCTGCAACCCGACGAAGTGCAAGGCGCGACCTTCACGATCACGAACCCCGGCCCGTACGGCTCGCTCCTGTCGGTCCCGATCATCAACCAGCCGAACGCCGGGATCCTGTCGCTCGACGCGATCCAGAAGCGGCCCGTCGTCGTCGAGGACGACGCGATCGCGGTGCGCTCCATGGTCTACATCTCGATGTCGTGGGATCACCGGCTGATCGACGGTGAGCTCGCGACCCGGTTCCTCGCGCGCGTGAAACACAACCTCGAGACCTGGGACTTCGCCGAGGACCTCGGGCTGTGACCGAGCGCCGCCCCGCGTGGCTGCTCACGCCGCCGGGACTCGTCGACTACGACGTCGCGAACGAGGCGATGCACACCCTCGCCCGTCGGCGCCTGGCCGAGGAGATCCCCGACACCGTGATCGTGCTCCAACACCCGCCGGTGTTCACCGCCGGCCGCCGCGCGTCCGACGACGAGCTCCTGTGGGACGAGGCGACCGTGCGAGCGCGCGGCGGGGCGGTCCGCAAGATCGACCGCGGCGGTTCCTTCACGTTCCACGGCCCTGGTCAACTCGTGGTCTACCCGGTCCTCGGCCTCGGGACGACGCCCGACGCCGCAGCGCACCTGCGGCGGTTGGAGGAGGTCGCGATCCTGACGTGCGCCGACCTCGGCGTCGCCGTCGACCGGCGCGCCGACGTGCAGACCGGGGTCTGGGCCGGCGACGACAAGATCTGCGCGATCGGGGTCAGGCTGCTGCGCACACGCGTCACGCTGCACGGGATGGCGCTGAACTGCGACACCGACCTGGCGTGGTTCGACGGGATCGTCGCGTGCGGCCTCCCCGACCACGGGGTCACGTCGCTCACGCGCTTGCTCGACCGGGAGGTGCGGGTCGAGGAGGTCGAGCCCATCGCGATCCGGCACCTCAGCGAGGTGTTCGCCCTGACGTTCTCCCCGGCTCCCGAGGCGATCGCAGAGCCCTTCCGGGCCAGCGCCGTCGCCTGACGTCGGCTCAGGCGGACGCGTCGGCGACGATCGCGTAGCGCGGCCGGTGGGTCAGCATGCCGAGCGGCCAAGGTTGCCGGCGCTCGATGGCCCACTCGACGTCCCGGAGGCGTCCGAGCCGCAGCCGCTCCCAGCCCGCCTCGGCGACCGCATCGAGGAACGGCGCGGGCGACGACACACCCTCGAGCGGCAACAGGAGGTCGTCGGGGTACTCGGCGTGATGGTGTCCGGCGATCCCGTACACCCGCTCCAGGACCTGGGTCGCGAGATCGGTGAGCGCGACGAACGGGCCGTCGCCACCCCATGACCCCTCGAGGAGCACGAGCCTCCCGCCCGGTCGCGTGACCGACCGCCACGCGCGCAGCGTCGAAGCGGGGTCGGGGACGGTCCACAGGACGTGGCGCTCGACGACGGCGTCGAACGGTCCGGCCGGCGGTTCCTCGGCGCGGCCGTGGACGAACACGATCGAGGCGCCGGCCTCGTCGGCCTTCGCACGCGCACGTGCGAGCATCCCCTCGGACAGATCGAGCCCGGTGACCGCGTGCCCGAGCTCGGCGATCAGCAGCGCGAGCGAGCCGGTGCCGGTGCCGACGTCGAGGACCCGCGCGACGGGATCGGGCAGCGTGGACTCGAGCGCCCGACGCCACGCGGCCGCCTCCACCGGGTCGGAGATCGCGTGGCCGGCGCTGTCGTCGTAGACCGACGCGTCGGCGTCCCACCAGCTCCGGATCGTGTCGTGGGGCTCCATCGGATCAGAACAGTGCCGCGGCGAGCCGGCGCCTGAACTCCGGCACCAGCGGATCGTCGTCGCCGAGCGCCGCGAACGAAGTGACCAGCGCCTGCCGGGCGTCGTCGCGCTGCTCCGGGAGCGCCGCGATCATCCCCTCGAGCGCCTGCGTCCAGTCGCCGTGCGCGGCGGCGTGCCGCGCGGAGCCGAGCCGGCCGTCGGCCGGGAGCGTCGCCCATTCCGCAACCTCGATCCTCGCATGGAGGTGCTCGGCCTCCGGGTCGGGCAGGTGCGGCATGATCAGCGGACGCGCCTCGTCGATCGCGCCACGCTCCAACAAGATCTTCGCGAGCCCGAGGGCCGCCTCGCGGTTGTCCGGCTCCTTCGCCAGCGCGTCACGGAACCCTTGCTCGGCCTCGGCGACGTCGCCGGTGGCGAGCTCGTCGGCGGCCTCCTTCGCCTCGATCTCCGCGTCGGTCGGCAGGATCGAATCGAGGAACCGGTCGATCTCGTCTGACGGGATCGCGCCGATGAACATGCTGACCGGCTGCCCGTCGCGGAAGGCCACGACCGTCGGGATGCTCTGGGAGCGCACCGCCTGGAGCAGCGCGTTGCCCACCCCCTGGGCGTCGACGTCGATCTTGGCGAGCGTGAACGCCCCGGCCCGCTTGGTCGCGGCCTCCTCGAGCATCGGCCCGAGGGTGCGGCAGGGCCCGCACCAGTCCGCCCACAGGTCCACCACCACGGGAGCGGTCTTGGACCCCTCCACGACGACCTGGTCGAAGGTTTCGTCAGTGACCTCGATCACGTGTTCCATCGCATCCATGCTACGGGCTCGCTCGCGGTACGAAACGGCGCAGCCGCAGCGCGTTCGCGACGACGCTGACGCTCGAGGCGGCCATCGCGGCCGCCGCCCACATCGGCTCGATCACCCCGACGACGGCGAGGGGGATCATCACCACGTTGTAGGCGAACGCCCAGAAGAGGTTCTGCTGGATGATCCGGTAGGTTCGCCGGGCGAGCTCGATCGCGACCGGAACCCCGATCAGCCCCGGCCCGAGGAGGTTGACGTCGGCGGCGGCGAGCGCGACGTCGGTGCCCGAGCCGATCGCGATACCCACCGAGGCCGCCGCCAGCGCGGGCGCATCGTTGAGGCCATCACCGACGAATGCGACGCCGGCGCCCGACGCGGACGCGCGGTCCACCGCATCGACTTTCTCGACGGGGTCGACCCCCGCCGTGACATCGTCGATCCCGACCTGGCCGGCGACCGCGCGGGCCGTGGCGGGCCGATCGCCCGTGACCATCGCGACGTGGATCCCCATCTCGCGCAGCCGGGCGATCGCCGGGCCTGCGTCGGGCTTGACCCGGTCCACGACACCCACGACGCCGATCGGCACGGAGGCTCGTCGCACGACGAACGGTGTCGCGCCGCCCGACGCGAGCTCCTCGACGATCGCGTCGGCGTCCGCGCCGAGACCCTCCGGACGCGTCACCTCCACGGTTACACCCTCGACGAGCGCGCTCGCGCCGGCGCCCGGTGTGACCCGACGCTCGCTCGCCGGCGGAACCACCAGCCCACGCGCACGCGCCCCCGCGACCACCGCGCGCGCGATCGGGTGCTCGGAGCCCGTCTCGACCGCTGCCGCGAGCCCGAGCACCTCCTCGGCCGACGCCGCATCGATCGGTCGGACGTCGGCGAGGGTCATGCGCCCCTGCGTGATCGTGCCGGTCTTGTCCAGGACGACGCTGTCGATCCGGCTCGCGGCTTCCACCGCCGCGCCGCCCTTGAGCAGGACCCCGAGCTCGGCGGCCCGTCCGGCGCCGGTCACGATCGCCGCGGGCGTGGCGAGCCCGAGCGCGCACGGACACGCGATCAACACGACCGCCGTCGCATGCACCAACGCGGCGCCCGGCGACGCGGCGCCGAGCACGATCCACCCGAGGAACGTCGCTGCGGCGAGGGCGAGCACGACCGGGACGAAGACCGAGGAGATCCGGTCGGCGAGGCGCTGGACCGGGGCCTTCGTCGCCTGCGCCGCTTGCAAGGCCCGCACGATCGCGCCGAACCGTGTCTGCCCGCCGACCGTCGACACGAACACCTCCAGCCGGCCGTGCCCGTTGACCGAGGCCCCGACCACCTCGCTGCCCGGCGCCACGTCGACGGGCACCGATTCCCCGGTCAGCAGGGAAAGGTCGACGGACGACACACCCTCGACGACCACGCCGTCGGCCGGCACCGTCGCGCCGGGGTACACGACCACGTGCATCCCGGGTCGGAGCTCGTCCAGCGCGATCGGATCCTCCCCGTCGTCGGTCGCGCGCACGGCCTGCGCCGGCATGCGAGACAAGAGCGTCCGCGACGCATCGCCGGCCGTCGCGCGCGCGCGAGCCTCGAGGGTCTTGCCGACGAGGATCAGCGTCACGATCACGGCGGCGGTGTCGAAGTACGCCATCGGCACGATCCCGGGTGGCGCCGACAGGACCTGCCACACCGAGTACCCATAGGCGGCGGTGGCGCCGAGCGCGATCAGCGTGTCCATAGATGTCGTGCCATGGCGCGCGGCGCGGAGCGCGTGCACGAAGAAGGGCGCGCCGGCCCAGAACACGACCGGGGTCGCCAGCGCCCACGCCGCGAGGACCGACCACGACCGATCCGAGAGCCCCAGCGCCAGGACGAGGGTTGCCAAGGTGCACGGTACGGCGACCACGAGCCGGCGGCGCCACGACCGCTCCTCCTCCGCCGGGTCACGATGCTCGTCGTGCGGCCGCGCCCCGTACCCGGCGCCGGCCACGGCGCCGACCAGCGGGTCTGTCCCGTCCAAGCGCCCCTGCACCGTCGCGGTCCGGGTGGCGAGGTTGACGGCAACCGCGTCGACGCCCGGAACGTGGTCGAGCGCGCGCTCCACCTTCGCCACGCATGAGGCGCAGGTCATCCCCTCGATGTCGAGGACGAGCTCGGCCGACGCCGTCACTTGCCGGCGAACCTCCCGACGGCCGCCATGAGCTCTTCGATCTTCTCGTCGCCCTCACCGGTCGCGATGCTCTCGGCGACGCAGTGGCGGACGTGGTCGTCGAGCAACCCCATCCCCACCGCTCTGAGCGCCGCCGTGACCGAGTTCACCTGCGTCAGGATGTCGATGCAGTACTTGTCCTCGTCGACCATCCGCTGCAGCCCGCGCACCTGCCCCTCGATCTTGCGCAGGCGCGA
The DNA here is from genome assembly GCA_963799625.1 of uncultured Actinomycetes bacterium. Taxonomy (GTDB): domain Bacteria; phylum Actinomycetota; class UBA4738; order UBA4738; family HRBIN12; genus AC-51. Next base: position 549,424 of record CAWCXU010000003.1, read on the forward strand.
CCCCAGGTCGTCCTTCTTCGATGCGTAGCCGTACATGCTCACCCCCGTGGGTCCTGATCCAACGACCGATCCTCCATCGAGCGATCCTCGGCCCGCGTCGCGAGGACGCCCTCGGCATCGGCCTTGAACCGCTCGAGGCACCCGACGGAGCAGAAGTAGTACGTCGAGCCCAGATAGGGCCATGCCCCCGCCGCCGTCGACGGGTCGACGGACATCCCGCAGACCGGGTCGATCTCCATGCCCGAAGTATACCCCTAGGGGGTATAGGTGGTGGCGCTCCACCCGCATCCGGCGGGGTGGGTACACTCGCGACAGGTGCGAGGAAGGTGGACGTGTCCACGCAGGTGAGCCAGGCGCCGCACGAAGCGCTCGGGCTGCGGCCCGAAGACCTGCTCCGGATGCAGCGTCACATGGTCACCGCTCGTCTGATCGACGAGGCGTCCTTCCGCCAGAACCGGATGGGCCGCGCGCCCTTCGTCGTGCCGGTCTCCGGACACGAGGGATGCCAGGTCGGAACGGCATCGGCGATGGTGCCGGGCGTCGACGTGTGGGTCCCCTACTACCGCGACCTCGGGATCGTCCTGGTCGCGGGGCTGACGCCGTATGAGGTCTTCCTCGGGGTGTTCTCGAAGGCGGACGACCCGTCCTCGGGCGGCCGGCAGATGCCGAGTCACTGGGGATCGCGACGCCTCGCCATCGTGAGCCATTCCTCGCCGATCGCCACCCAGGTGCCGCACGCCGCGGGCATCGCCTACGCGATGCGGTACCGCGGCGAGGCCGCCGTCGTCGGGTGCTGGTTCGGGGAGGGCGCGACGAGCGAGGGCGACTGGCACGAGGGGCTGAACTTCGCCGCGATCCACAAGCTGCCGGTGCTGTTCGTGTGCGAGAACAACGAGTACGCGATCAGCGTGCGCCAGGACAAGCAGATGGCGGTGCGCGACGTCGCGAGCCGGGCCGAGGGGTACGGGATGCCCGGCGTCGTCGTGGACGGCAGCGACGTCCTCGCGTGCTATGCCGCGATGCGGACCGCGCGCGACCGCGCGATCGCCGGCGACGGCCCGACCCTGATCGAGTGCAAGACGTACCGCTTCCTTCCGCACACCTCCGACGACGACGACAAGTCCTACCGATCCCGCCAGGAGGTGGACGAGCATCGGCACTCCGATCCCCTGGACCGCTCCGCGGCGTATCTGCTCGAGCACCAGATCGCCGACCAGGCGGCGCTGGATGCGATGCGAGCGGAGGTGACGACGGAGGTCGAGGCCGCGATCACGACCGCCTGGGACGCCGCCGATCCCGACCCCGCGACCGCGATGCGCTACGTCTTCGCGGAACCGGACGCCGGCGAGGAACGATGAGCGAGACGAACCTCGTCACCGCGATCCGCGACACCCTGCACGACGAGATGGCGGCCGACGACCGGCTCGTCCTGCTCGGCGAGGACGTCGGCGTGCGCGGGGGCGTCTTCAAGGTCTCGCAGGGCTTCCTCGACGAGTTCGGGGAGGGCCGGGTGATCGACACGCCCCTTGCCGAATCGGGCATCGTCGGCGTCGCGATCGGGATGGCGATGCACGGCATGCTCCCGATCGCGGAGATCGAGTTCGCCGACTTCATCCATCCGGCGTTCGACCAGATCGTGTCCGAGGCCGCTCGGATGCGCTACCGCACGAACAACGACTGGGCGTGCCCGCTCGTGATCCGCGCGCCCTGTGGCGGCGGGATCCACGGGGCGCTGTACCACTCGCAGTCGATCGAAGCCTTCTATGCGCACGTGCCGGGGTTGAAGGTGGTGCTGCCGTCCACGCCCGCCGACGCAGCGGGTCTGCTGCGGGCGTCGATCCGCGATCCGGACCCCGTGCTGTACCTCGAGCACAAACGCTGTTACCGGGCGATCACGGGCGAGGTGCCCGCCGGCGACCACATCGAGCCGATCGGCACCGCCGTCGTCGCGCGTCCGGGCACCGATCTGTCCGTGATCACGTACGGCTACGAGCGGCACCGTTGCGTCGAGGCGGCCGACCGGCTCGCCGAGGATGAAGGGATCCAGGCGGAGGTCGTCGACGTGCGGTCCCTCGCGCCGCTCGACGTGGACACGATCGTCGCGTCCGTCCGCAAGACCTCGCGGGCGATGGTGGTGTACGAGGACAATCGGACGTACGGCGCGGGCGCCGAGATCGCCGCGACGATCGCCGAGGAGGCGATGTTCGACCTGGACGCGCCCGTCGTGCGGATCGGCGGACCGGACATCCCCGCGATGCCGTATGCGGCTGCGCTGGAGCACTTCTATACCGAGCCCACCCCCGACCACCTCTACCGCGCGATGCAGGACCTCGCGCGCTTCTGAGCCACCGCGACCCATCCTGGCCATAGGTACAGCCGGCCGGCCCCCGTCCGATACCAACAACCAGAGTGGGGGAACCAGCGCGCACCCGTGGGCCAGCGAGCCGCTCGGGCCGCCGTGACGTGCTCGTCGTCACGGCGGCCGTTGCCGTGCTGTTCGTCCTCGGGTGGGTCTCGGGGTCGTTCGACCGGCTCGAACCGTTGATCGCGCGCACCGATGTCGGCGACGAGCTCGTCGCGGGGTTCCTCCTGCTGTCGGTGGGCGTGACGGTGCTCGCCGTGCGCCAGGCTCGGCGCGCCGAACGCGAAGCCGCCCTCCGCGCCGACGCCGACGAGCAGATCCGCGCCCTGGTCGCCGAGTCGCCGGTCGTCTCGTTCACCTGGCTCCCCCGGGAACACCGTTACCGGTACGTGAGTCCCCAGGTCGAGGTGCTTCTCGGCGTCACGGTCGAGGAGCACATGCGGGACTGGTCCGCACAGGTGCACCCGGATGACCGAGCTCGGGTCGAGGAGACCTCACGGGTGGCCGACCGGGACGGCGCCACCTTCCTGGCCGAATACCGCATCATCCGGCCCGACGGCAGGGTGCGCTGGATCCACGACGAGTCGCACTATTACGACCTCGATGCGTCGGGCCGGCCCACGCTCGCGCAGGGCGTGATGTTCGACATCACGGAACGCAAGGAAGCCGAAGACCGGGCGGCCGCCGCGGAAGAGCGGTACCGCACGCTGGTGGAGCGGGTCCCGGCGATCTCGTACGCGTGGGACTCGTCGTTCGACCAGGGGTCCGCGCCCGCGCTCTACATCAGTCCGCAGATCGAGCAGCTCCTCGGGGTGTCGGCCGAGGCGTGGCTCGAGGACCCGATGGCGTGGTCGGCGCACGCGCACCCCGACGACGAGGCACGGGTCACCGAGGCGTGGAGCGTCGCGGCCGACGCCGGCGCGCCCTTCTCCGAGGAGTATCGCCTGCGGACCTCGGCCGGCGAGTGGCTCTGGGTCCGCGATGAGGCGACCCCGATCGGACCGGGCTCCGACGGCGGACTCCTCTACCAAGGGGTGATCATCGACATCACGGAGCGGCACGCCGCCGAGGAGGACGCCCGGCACGCGGAAGAGCGCTGGCGGCTGTTGCTCGAACACCTGCCGCTCGTGGCCTACCAGATCGCGGTGAACGACCGCGGCGAGGTCGCCGACCGATGGGTCGCGGCCGGGGTCGAGCGCCTCTTCGGGATCACCCCCGAGGAGTGGCTCGCCGACGTCGACACATGGGACGCCCTGATCCACCCCGACGACCACGCCGCGGTGCTCGACGCGTGGGAGCGGATGAAACACGAGACCGGCACGTTCGATCAGCAGTACCGGATGGTCAGCCGCGACGGTCGCACGCTCTGGGTCCACGACCGCGCGACGTGCACGATCCGCGACGGCAGCCGCGTCGTCGAGGGTGCGTTCGTGGACATCACCGCGTGGCGCACGGCCGAGGCCGCCCTCGAGGAGGCGGAGGGCCGGTTCCGCACCCTCGTGGAGCAGCTCCCCGCGATCACGTTCATCGAGGACGCGGTGACCGGCGCAGACATCTACGTCAGCCCGCAGCTCGAGACGATGTACGGCTACACCCCCGAGGAATGGGTGGCGGACCCGCATCTGTGGGAGCGGCGGCTGCACCCCGACGACCACGACTGGGTCGTGGCCTCCAACGCCGAGGAGGACGGGGACGGCATCTGGAGCGTCGACTATCGCTCGTTCACCCGGGACGGCCGGATGCTCTGGGTGCACAACGAAGCGCGACTGATCCGCGACCCCGACGGCGCGCCGTTGTATTGGCTCGGCGCCGTCTACGACATCACGGAGCGCAAGGTTGCTGAGGAGCGCGTGCGCGACGCGGAGGAACGGTACCGGACACTCGTCGAGCAGCTGCCGGTCGCGATCTACACCGACGCGGTCGACGACGTGTCCACGGCCTTGTACATCAGCCCGCAGTACGAAGCGCTGACGGGCTACACCGCCGAGCAGCGGTTGCTGGATCCCGACCTGTGGGTCCACATGCTGCATCCCGACGATCGCGACCGCGTCCTGACGGAGTCCGATGAGACCAACCGCACCGGCGAGCCGTTCGACATCGAGTACCGCATCGTCGCGGCCGACGGACGGATCGTGTGGCTGCACGACCACGCGGTGCAGGTGCTCGACGCCGAGGGGCGAGGCCGGTGGCAGGGGGTCCTGCAAGACGTCACCGACGCCCACCTCGCCGAGGACCGCCTGGCCGACGCCGAGCAGCGCTACCGGGCGATCGTGGAGCACATCCCTGCCGCGATCTACCTCGACCGTCCGACCGACGCGCTCGAGACGATCTACGTCAGCCCGCAGATCGCCGACATCATGGGCGTCACGCCCGAGGAGTGGATCGGCGACCCTGACCTCTGGCGCCGCCTGGTCGTGCCCGAGGACCGCGAGCCGACGCTCGCGACCTTCCTCGAGGCCCTCGAGGCGGGCGAGAACTGGCGCGCCGAGTACCGCGTCCGCACCCCCGACGGACGCACGGTCTGGATCCACGACGAGACGACGTTCCTGACCGATGAGGAGGGCAAGCCGCAGTTCGTGCAGGGCGTGGTGTTCGACATCACCGAGCGCAAGCTCGCGGAGCAGGCGCTGCGGGAGAGCGAGCAACGCGAGCGAGAGGCCGCCGAACGCCTGCGTGCGCTCGACGACATGAAGAACACCTTCCTCGCGGCGGTGTCGCACGAGCTCCGGAGCCCGCTGACATCGATCCTCGGACTGGCGCTGACGCTGGAGCGTGCGCCCGATATCGAGAGGCCCGACCGCGACGACCTCTTGTCGCGGCTCGCCGCCAACGCGAAGAAGCTCGATCGGCTCCTGAAGGATCTGCTCGACATCGACCGGCTGAACCGCGGGATCGTCGAGCCGCAGTACCGGGTCACCGACGTCGGGGCCCTCGCGCGCCGCACGGTCGAACATCTCGACGCGCTCGTCGGACGGGAGGTGCTCGTTCAGACCGATCCGGTCGTGATCCCCGTCGACCCGCCGAAGGTGGAGCGGATCGTCGAGAACCTCCTGATGAACGCCGTGCGCCACACCGAGTCGGACCGCCGTATCTGGCTGTTCGTCGGGCCCTATGAGGGCGGCGTGCGCATCAGCGTCGAGGACGACGGGCCAGGCGTCCCGGCGGAGCTCCGCTCGGCGATCTTCGAGCCGTTCCAGCAGGGCCCGACCCGATCGCCGCACGCGCCCGGCACCGGGATCGGGTTGTCGCTCGTCGCCCGGTTCGCCGAGCTGCACGGCGGCCGCGCGTGGGTCGACGAACGCGAGGGCGGGGGGGCCGCCTTCCACGTCGTGATCCCCGGCAAGGTGCTGGACCACCCCGACACGGACGCCGAGGAACCCGCCGCACCGCCGCAGGCCGACACGGCCTGAGCGCTAGCCGGGCTCGAGATCGGTGGGACAGACGAGCCGCTGCCGTACGGCGTCGTAACCGTGCAGGAGCCCTTGCGCGATCGATGCGGTCGCCGCCGCGGTCGGCGCGAAGGCCGTGTCGTCGCCGAGGTTCTCGATCTGGTCGCGGTAGGCCTCCTGCGCGTCGAGCAGCGCGTTGTCCTCGGCATCGGGCACCGCGCCGTCGTCGTGGACGGCCTGCAGCGTCGGGTCGAGCTTGTCGAGCGCGCCGCGCACCTCCCCGACGGTGACCGCAGGCCCGGGCGCCGCCAGGAAGTCGACGGTGGCCTGCAGGTTGACGAGGTCCTGGCAGATCTCCGCGCTGTCCGCCGCGGACGACCGTCCACACGCCGCGCACAGGACGCATACGAGCACGAACCCGACGGACCGACGCATCGCGCGAGCGTACACTCGGTGCGGATGGCCGAACGTGCACACAACCCCTCGGGACGACGCTTGCACCTGCCCATCGTCGGCGTGACGAACGGCCCAGGGGTTGACCAAGCGGGCGTCAACCAACCGGGCGTCCGCAAGCCGCCGTGGCTGAAAGTGAAGCTCCCCGGCGGACCGGTGTACCACGAGCTCCAGCAACTGATGCGCGGCGCGGAGCTGCACACGGTGTGCGAGGAGGCGATGTGCCCGAACATCGGTGAGTGCTGGGAGGAACGCGAGGCGACCTTCCTGTTGCTCGGGATGAAGTGCACGCGTCGCTGCGGGTTCTGCGACGTGATGACCGCCAAGCCCGACGCGGTCGACGAGGGCGAGCCCGCGCGGATCGCCGAGACGGTCGCGCGGATGGGGTTGCGCTACGTCGTGGTCACCGGAGTGGCGCGCGACGACCTGGCCGACGGTGGGGCGGAGGTCTGGGCCGAGACGATCCGGGCGTGCCGCGCGGCGGTGCCGGGGATCGACGTCGAGGTCCTGCCGAGCGACTTCAAGGGAGGCGAGCGCGACCTCGCGACGGTGCTCGACGCCGCGCCGACGGTGTTCGCGCACAACCTCGAGACGGTGGCCCGGCTCCATGGCCGGATCCGGCCCGCGTTCGGCTACGACCGGTCGCTGGACGTGCTGCGGTTCGCCAAGCGCCATCGCCCGGGACAGATCACGAAGTCCAACCTGATCCTCGGGATGGGCGAACGGCCCGACGAGGTCGCGCCGGCCCTCACCGATCTCCGTGACGCCGGCGTCGACATCGTGACGATGGGTCAGTACCTGCAACCGACACCGGCGCACCTGCCCGTCGACCGCTGGGTCGCGCCGGAGGAGTTCGCGGCGCACGCCGCCGCAGGCGAGGCCCTCGGCATCGGACACGTCGAGGCGGGACCGCTCGTCCGATCGAGCTACCACGCGGGCAAACAGCTCCGCCGCGCGGTCGAGGCCGGTCGGCTCGCAAACGCCGGCGCGTAGGTCGCGTCGGCGGGTCGCGTGACGAGCGTGAGCGGAGGAGCCGGCCTGTAAGCCGGATCCTGTGCGCGGGTTGCCCCGCCGGCGACCATCTGTCTCGCCGGCGCGATGCGCCGGCGGCGGCCCGTTCGCCGGGCCGCTGCGGTCTACCCGGAAGCTCGGGCGGGCCGCCCTCGAACGCTTCCTGCTCGACCTTGCTCCGGACGGGGGTTGCCGAGCCGCGGCGGTCGCCCGCCGCGCTGGTGGGCTCTTACCCCACCGTTGCACCCTTACCGCGCGCGTCGCCGCGCGCGGCGGTGTCCTTTCTGTTGCCCCTTCGCGAGGTCGCCCCCGCCTGGCTCGCGCCAGCGTCCTGCCCTGCGGAGTCCGGACTTTCCTCGAGCGCCGAAGCGCCCGCGGCCGCCCGGCCGGCTCCTCCGGCGGGCAACGCTACCGGTCGGCCAGCCAGGTGTCGACGCCGAGGTTCGCCAGACGATCCGCTTCGACGTTGCGCTCGCGCGGGACGTGCTCGTAGGTGACGCGATCGAACCGGGCCGCCGCCTGCTTCACCTGCCGGTGCAGAGGCTGCAGGTGCTCCGACTTCACGCGGTATTGGCCGGTGAGCTGGCGCACGAGGAGCAGGCTGTCGGACCGAAGCAACACCTCGCGGGCGCCCACACGTTCGGCCGCCTCGAGCCCACGGATCGCCGCGGTGTACTCCGCCACGTTGTTCGTGGTCTCCCCGAGCCCTTCGGCGACCTCGGCGAGCACATCGCCCTGTTCGCTCACGACGATCGCGCCGGCGCCGGCCGGCCCGGGGTTGCCCCGGGCGGCGCCGTCGCAGTTCACGACCACGCGGCGCGTCGGGTCGGTCACAGGACCAATATCCGCCGGCAGTACTCGCAGCGCGGGACCCCGTCCATGTGCCGGATCTTCGACAACTCGACGGCCGACAGCTGCTCGTGGCACCCCTGGCACACGTCGTCCACGAGCGCCGCCGCGCCCACACCCTTCTTCTGCGGGCGGAGCTCTTCGTAGAGCTCGAGCACCTCGGGGTCGACGGCGGCGACCGCGGACGGCCGCTCGGCCTGCCGCGCCGCGAGCTCCGCCTCGGCGGTGGACAGCTCGTCGCCCGCCGCCGCGCGCAGACGGCCGGCGGTCTCCCGCAGGGTGGTCGCCTCGGCCGTGGCCTCCTTCTCGGCAGCCGCCAGCGTCTCGCGACGCTCCATGATCGCGAGTTCCTCGTCCTCACGGTCGGCGATCCGGCGTCGGAGGTTCTGGACCTCGTGGCCGATCGCCTCGAGCTCGCGCGCGTTGGCGACCGACCCGCTCGACATCCGCTGCTCCTCGGCCGCGGCCTTCTGAGACAGCGAATCGACGTCGTGCTCGAGCTTCCCTGTATCGCGGTCCAGCGCGTCGAGCTGCAGCTTGATCTCGCCGAGCCGCGCTTCCGCCGCGTCGGCGTCGGTGACGGCGCTCGTGAGCTCGGACCCGGACGTCAGCGTGGAGATGCGGGAACGGAGGCGGTCGATCGCGAGGTCGAGCCGTTGCAGCTCGAGGAGATGTGCCGTCGCCCCCATCGGCGGGCAAGCCTAGCCGATGGGGGCGCGGACAGCGGTGCTATGTCACCGGGGCCGGTGGTGGTGGCGGCGGCGACGCGACCATCGCGCCCGTCCCCGCCGAGGGGCCGCGGTACGTCGAGCTCCCCCAGGCGAGGATCGCGAGGAAGATCCAGCTGAGGAAGATCAACCCTAAGGTGAAGCCCACCCCGTGGCCGAAGCTCTTCGACAGGTCGTTGTAGACGATGATGATCACGATGTAGTTGGCGATCGGGATGAAGATCCAGATCAGCCACCACCCGGGTCGCCCGACGACCTTCAGCAGGATGTAGAAGCCGTAGATCGGGACGAACGCGGCCCAGGCCGGATCACCGTTCGGGCCTGCCTTCTTGAACACGAAGTAGGTCGGGATCCCGATGATGACCCACAGCACGATGAAGTACAGGATCCATACACCGGCGCTCGCCCCGCTACCACCGGTGCTCGTCGTCGTTTGCGCGAGGAGCATCCTCGTTCCCCCTTCCGAGAAGGTCCGAGGGAACCCTGTCACGCTGCCGAGGCCGTCGCAACGACCTACGGAGAGAACGACATGCTGTTGAACGCGCTGCTCGTCGACTGACCTAGGAACTGCACCGCAACGAAGACCACCATCGCGATGAGTGCCGCCATCAGCGCGTACTCGATCGCCGTCGCCCCTCGTTCATCACCCAGCAGGGCCGTCACGACGCGCAGTCGCACGCGGACACGCTGCATCACCCGTCACCTCCATCCCCCGAGCCGGTCGTGGGGGATCGCCCGTCTCACCGGGCGAGCGACCCCACCGCGCCGTCTTACCACGAACATCGGCGCCGGACCTCCTTCCGCTTGAGCGCGCCTCGGTAGGCTCTCGCGCATGCTCGGGGAGGTGCAGGGCCGGATCGCCCTCGTCACCGGCGCGGGCTCGCCGACCGGGATCGGTTCCGCCACAGCTCATGTCCTCGGCCGCGAGGGCGCCTCGCTGGCCGTGTGCTCGACCACGGATCGGATCTTCGACCGGGTGCGTGAACTCCGCGCCGGCGGTCACACCGCCGAAGGCTACGTGGCGGACCTCACGGACCGTGCCGCGGTCGGCCGGGTTGTCGCCGACGTGCTCGACCGGTTCGGCAGGATCGACATCCTGGTCAACAACGCGGGCATGGTCGCCGTCGGCGACGCCGATCAGGGTGACGAGGTGCCGTTCACGTCCCTGGACCCCGGCCGTTGGGACCAGGAGATCGATCGCACCCTCGGCACGGCGTTCAACGTGACCCGGGCGGTCGTTCCCGGGATGGTCGAGCGAGGGCGGGGACGGATCGTGATGGTTTCCTCGGTCACCGGCCCGGTCGTCACCGCGCCGGGGTCGGCCGGCTACAGCGCGGCCAAGGCGGCGATGGACGGCTTGATGCGGGCGCTCGCACTCGAGGTGGGCGGCGCGGGCGTCACCGCGAACGCCGTGCAACCGGGTTGGATCGCGACCGGGTCGCAACTCCCCGACGAGGCCGAGGCGGGACTGCACACACCGATCGGGCGCTCGGGAACACCCGAGGAAGTGGCCGAGGTGATCGGGTTCCTCGCGAGCGACCGCGCGAGCTATGTGACCGGCACCACCGTCGTGGTCGACGGCGGCAACACGATCCAGGAGATCAAGGGCTAGCCGCGGCGAACCTGGTCGTTCGCGCATGCGGCGTGGCTATCCTCCGACGGTGTCCGTGCGGGAGCGTCACATCATCCTCATCGTGGTGGCCGTGATCGTCGCGGGCACCTGCATCCGGCTCGGGTTCTGGCAGCTGCACCGCCTCCACGGCCGCCGCGATGTCAACACGATGTTGGAGGCGCGCGGGGCCGAGCCGACCGTGCCGATCGGATCTCTCGCGCCCGACGCCCTCCCCTACCACCACGTCACGGCGACCGGGGAGTACGACCCGACGCACGAACAGATCCTGTCGGGCCGCAGCCAGAACGAGAACCCGGGCAACCACGTGCTTACGCCGCTCCTCCTCGGCGACGGGACCGCGGTGATCGTCGACCGCGGCTGGGTGCCGTTGGAGACCACGACACCCCCCGTGACCGGCGCGGCGGCCGCCCCGGCAGGCAGGGTGACCGTCACCGGCCTCGCGCTGCCGCCCGACCAGGTCTCCGACCCCGCGGTGGTGTCCCCCGCGATCGTGACCCGCATCGACCTCGGCCGGAGCGACCTGCCCTACCGGCTCCTGCCGGTGTATGTGTTGCTCCAGAGCCAGGCGCCCGCGCAAGCGTCGCCAGAGATCGTCGCGCCGCCGGGGTTCGACAACGGACCGCACCTGTCCTACGCCGTGCAATGGTTCTCCTTCGCGACGATCGCCATGGTGGGGTGCGTCGTGCTCCTCGTCCGCGACCGCCGAGGGAATAGCGACGCGCCCGCGGTCGTTGGCTGACGCATGCCCGCCATCACGCCCGCCGACGCCACCGTCCTTCAAAGGGTCGACCCGGCCGAGGACGCCGTCACCCGTCCCGTGGTCGAGATCGCCGACGCGCCGTCCTTCCTGGAGGGCGAGGGGTTCAAGGTCCGGCGAGCGACCGCCGGCCTCGACCTCTCGTGGGCAGATCCGTTCCTGTTGCTCGACCACATGGGGGCGGTCGAGTATGCGCCCGGTGAGGCCAAGGGCGCGCCCGATCATCCGCACCGCGGCTTCGAAACCGTCACGTACATGCTCGACGGGCGGCTCCGGCATCTCGACTCGCACGGCGGCGGCGGTGTGATCACCGACGGCGCCACGCAATGGATGACCGCGGGCTCCGGCGTCGTCCACTCGGAGATGCCTACCCAGGAGCTCCTTGACGGCGGCGGCCTGTTCCACGGGTTCCAGCTCTGGGTGAACCTGCCGTCCGCGCAGAAGTGGCTCGACCCGCGCTACCAGGACCTCGAGGCAACAGACCTGGCGCTCGCGGCGTCGGAGGACGCCGGCGCCGTCGTCCGGCTGATCGCGGGATCGCTCGGCGGCGTCCGCGGGCCCGGTGATACCCAGACGCCGATCACGTACGCCCACGCGACGCTCGCGCCCGGCGCGCGTCTGCGCACGGCCTGGCGCCCCGAGTTCAACGCACTCGTCTACGTCGTGTCGGGTCGCGGTTCGATCGGCGCCGAGCATCGGCCGATCCACGAGGGACAGATCGCCGTGCTCGGTCCGGGGGGCGCGCTCGAGGTGCACGCCGACGCGACGCAGGACGCGCCGAACAGCGCCGGGATGGACGTGCTGCTCCTCGGCGGGCTCCCGATCCGCGAGCAGATCGCGTGGTACGGCCCGTTCGTGATGAACACTCGCGACGAGCTGATCCAGGCGGTCGAGGACTACCAGTCCGGCCGGATGGGCACGATCCCGCCCGAGCTCAGCCGGACCTGAGCGCGCTCAGTCGCGGTTCCGCATCGATTCGGCCGCGAACGCGAAGTACTCGTCGAACCGGGCGCGAAGCTCCGGCGGAGGGTCGAGCGCATCGAGGGCCTCGCGCATGTGCGAGAGCCACCGGTCCCGCGCGTCGGGGCCTACCGCGAAGGGCGCGTGCCGCATGCGCAGCCGCGGATGACCGCGCTCTTGGCTGTAGCGGTCGGGCCCGCCCCAGTACTGCGCGAGGAACAGCGTCAGCCGGTGCCGTGCGCCGCTGAGATCCGCGGGCTCCGGATACAGCTGCAACAGGTCCGGGTCGGCGGCGACGCCCTCGTAGAACCGGTCGACCAAGGCCTCGAAGAACGGCATGCCGCCGGCGGCGTCGAAGACCGTGCGTTGGTCCACGCCGCGCAGTGTACGGAGGCGCTAGCCATCGGGAGTCGAAGAAGTCACGCAGGTGCTGAGTGTCGGCCGTTCGCCGTGGATGTGCTCCGCAACTAAGCGTCCGTCCGGCGCACCGAGCCCGCGGTCGCGCGGACGGTCTGACTCACCCCTGATCCCGTCCAGGTCGGCAGGTGGAACGTGCCGGCGCGTCGGATCCCGATCGCGTCGACCGGCCCGGTTTCCAGGGGCGAAGCGGGCTCGCACGTCCGCACGTCGGCCACGTGCATCCGCATGAACCACGCGGCGCCGGCGCCCTCGACCGTCGCGGTGCCGTTCGGCTCGATGAGCACGGCGGTCTCCTCGTCGATCCCGATGCCACCGACCTCCGACGCCCATCCGTCGGCGAGGATCCGTGCCATGAAGGTCAGCAGTCGCCCGAGGCGTTCGCGTTCGGAGAAGTGCGAATCGGTGATCGATCGCCGCGAGGCCGGGCACCGTCAGGAGCCCGCGAGTCAGGCAGACCCGTTCGTCGAACGGATCGGCGAGCGCCTGCTCGGCGGTGATCGTGTCGCGCTCGGCCGTGAACGCGAACCCTCCGAGGACCGCGAGGCCCGCGCTGATCCCGGCCACGGGCACGCCCGCCGCGATCGCGGCGTTGATCGCATGCTGGATCGGCGTGCCGGTCCAGACGCGCACGTAGTCGGACTGGTCGCCGCCGGCGATGAACACGCCGTCGGCTCGCTCGATCGATCCGAGCACGAACGGATCGTCTGCCGCCGCTCGATCGGTGAGCTGGAGGGTTTGGAACGAGCGGACCGGCGCGAGCTCCCGGATCCATGCGTCGTACCCCTCGTCGGGCGTCGCGCGCAGCACCACGATGTCGCCGTACCCCGCGCGCTCCAGGAACCAGCGCCACGCCTGTTCGACATCCTCGGCGCCTCCTTCGAGCATCGCCCCGCCCACCGGGTTCGACCGGCCGTCGACAGGGGCACCGCGGCGCCACGACCGGAAGCCGGGCCCTTCGCGGAGGTCGGGCGATCCCTCGGTGCGCGTCACGGGCACACCTTAGGATGCCCGGATGCACACGATCGTCGCGCTCCTGCGAGGCATCAACGTCGGCGGGCGCAACAAGATCGCGATGCGCGACCTCCAACAGACCTTCGCCGACCTCGGCTTCGTCGAGCCGGCGACGTACATCCAGAGCGGCAACGTCATCGCGGGCTCACCCCGCGCGAACGGCCCCGCGCTGGTCCGCACGATCGAGCGAGGGCTTTCCGGCGCGTTCGACTACGAGGCGAGGGTCGTCGTGCTCGACCTGCCGCGGATGCGCACGGTGGTGCGGCAGATCCCCAAAGACTGGGACGTCGACGATGCCGCGATGCGCTACAACGTGATCTTCACGACCGCGGCGATCACCCCGAAGGAGCTCCGCGGCCGCGTCAACCCCAAGCCCGAGATCGAAGCCGTCACGGCCGGCACCTACGCGCTGTACTGGTCGGCGCCGTTCGCGACGGCGACGAAGACCGCGATGGTCAAGCTGAGCGCCCACCCCGACTACGGCGAGCTCACGATCAGGAACCTGCGCACCACGAGGAAGCTGCTGGACCTGATGAAGGCACACGCGGCCGGCTGACGCCGGTCAGGTCGTCTCGCTCCCGCCGAAGAGTCGCCGGAAGAACCCCACGATCGTCGCCCAGAGCGCGGACAACCCGAGGCCGATCCCACCGACCGGCTTGGCGGCGGCCGGGGCGGCGGGTCGCGCGGCCGGAGCGTCGGGATCCGAAGCGCTCGTGGCAGCTGCCGCCGGCTCGGCCTCGGCGGCCATCCCCGCCTGCAGGCAGTCTGCGAACTGCTGGGTCAGCTTCTTCGAGATCTCCGGCAGCAGCCCGCGCGACATCTGCGCCGCCGCGCCGGTGAGCGTGATGTCGGCCTGCATCTTGACCGTTGTGCTCCCCGGCTCCTCGGCCGGCTCGAGCCACGACGTGACCGACGCGTCCGCCGCACCCTTGCCTTTCTGCTCCATGCCTTTGGCCTTGAGCACCACCCGGTGCGCGGCGTCGTCGCGCTCCTGGATCGTCACGGTGCCCGCGAACGACATCGAGACCGGGCCGAACTTCGCGTGGACCGTGCCCTTCCAATTGCGGTCGTCGACCACGTCGGTCAACTCCGCGCCCGGCATGCACGGCGCGATGCGCTCGACATCGAGCAGGTAGCGCCACAGGTCGTCGGCCGGTGCGGCGACCGTGAACTGGTTCTCGATCAGCATCGGATCACGCCTCCGACGCGACCGGCAGGAAGGCCGCGGGGTCGGCGGTGAACCGCTCGAGGCAGCTCGCCGAGCAGAAGTAGTACGTGCGCCCGTCGTGCGTGGTGGCGTACCGGGCGGTCGCGACGTCGACGGTCATGCCGCACACCGGGTCGATCGCCTCGTGCCGCGCCTCGGCGACCGGCGGCGGCTCGAGCCGGCCGGCGGCCCGCAGCTGCACGAGCTCGGCGAGGATCGCGACCGCGATCTCCTGGTTCGGGATGTGGCCGAGGTCGAGCCCCGCGGGCGCGTGCACGCGGGCGAGCGCGTCGTCCGGCACACCGCGATCGCGCAGGTAGCCGAGCACCGCGTCGGCGCGTTTGCGAGATGCGACGAGCCCGATGTAGCCCGCCGGCGTCTCGAGCGCGCGCGCGAGCGCGTCCTCGTCGTAGTGCCCCTGGGTGGCGACCACCACGAACGAGCCCGGGCCGACCCCCGTCGCCTCAAGGTCGAGCGTGGTCACCACCGTCGGCGCGTCGTGCTCCTCGACGCTCCCGCCGTCGTCGACCACCGCGGCGCGCCAGCCCAGTGCGTGCGCCATCCGGGCGAGCGCGTCGACGGCCGGCGACCGGCCGATCACGACGAGGTGTGGCGACGGCAGGACGGGTTCCACGTACACCTCCAAGGCTCCCTCGCTCTGGCAGGCGATCGGTATGCGGATCATGCCGGCGCGCGCCTCCGCGGCCTCGAGCTCCTCGGGTGTCCCGAGGAACAGCACCCGCGGGGAGCCCTCGGCGATCGCCTTCAGCGACTCACGGATGACGGTCGGTTCGGCACACGCCCCGCCCAGCCACCCGTGGATCGCGCCCTCCCGCGTGATCAGCGCGGTCGATCCGGGCTTGCCCGAGGACGGCGCGCGGCTCCACACGACGGTCGCGAGCACGAACGGCTCGCCCCGCCTCGAGAGCGCGGCGCCGAGCTCGAGGAGGTCCGGCTTCACGCGGTGCCTTGGGCGTCCTGGATCGCCTGCCACACCTTCGCCGACGTGAGCGGCATGTCGATGTTCTTCACCCCGAGCGGCTGCAAGGCGTCGATCACGGCGTTCACGTAGGCGGCGGGCGATCCCACGGTTGCTGACTCGCCCACGCCCTTGGCTCCGATCGGGTGGTGCGGCGACGGCGTCACCGTCTCGCCGAGCTCGAAGTGCGGGGTCTCCCACGCGGTCGGCAGCAGGTAGTCGGTGAAGTTCGATCCGATGCAGTTGCCGTTCTCGTCGAACGTGATCTGCTCCATCGCGGCGATCCCGTATCCCTCCGTGAGCCCGCCGTGGATCTGCCCCTCGACGATCATCGGGTTGATCCGCACCCCGCAGTCGTCGACCGCGACCATCCGCGTGACCTCCCACACACCGGTCTCGGGGTCGACCTCTACCGCCACCGCATACGTCCCGAACGGGAACGTCAGGTTCGGCGGGTCGTAGTAGAAGACTCCCTCGAGCCCGGACTCCATCCCGTCGGGGAAGTTGGTGTAGGCGGCGAAGGCGACGTCTTGGATCGTGACGGCCTTCTCGGGCGCACCCTTGACGGTGAAGTTCGGCCGGGTGAACTCGACATCGCCCTCGTCGACCTCGAGCAGGTGCGCCGCGATCTTGCGGGCCTTCTCGATGATCCGGCGCGACACCATCGCCGTCGCCGCGCCGACCGTCGGGGTCGAGCGCGACGCATAGGTGCCGACGCCGTACGGCGTGTTGTCCGTGTCGCCGTGCACCACCTTGATGTCCTCGGGCTGGATCCCGATCTCTTCGGCAACGATCTGCGCGAACGTGGTCTCGTGCCCTTGCCCCTGGGTCTTGGACGAGATCTTCAAGATCCCCTTCCCCGTCGGGTGGATCCGGAGCTCGGCGCCGTCGTTCATCTTGATCCCGATGATGTCGTAGTCCTTGTGCGGACCAGCGCCGACAACCTCCGTGAACGACGCGAGGCCGATCCCCCAGTACTTGCCCTGCTCGCGCATCCGCGCCTGCTCGGCGCGCAGGTCGTCGTACCCGATCATCTGCAGCGCCTTGTCCATCGCGCCGGCGTAGTTGCCGGAGTCGTAGACGAACCCGGTCGCCGACTCGTAGGGGAACGCGTCCTCGGGGATGAAGTTCTTCTTGCGCAGGTCGGCGGGGTCCATGCCGAGCTCGTAAGCCGCGTTCTGGACGAGCCGCTCGATCAGGTAGGACGCCTCGGTGACCCGGAACGAGCACCGGTAGGCGACGCCGCCGGGCGCCTTGTTCGTGTAGTAACCGTCGGCCACGACGTGAGCGGCCGGCAGCTCGTAGGACCCGGTCACGATGTGGAACAGCCCCACTTTGAACTTCGACGGCTGCGCGTCGGCGTAGAAGGCGCCCTCATCGGCCTGGAGCGACGTGCGCAGGCCGAGCATCGTGCCGTCCTTCTTGAGGGCGATCTCGCCCTGCATATGGAAGTCTCGCGCGAAGCCCGTCGAGATCAGATTCTCGCTGCGATCCTCGATCCACTTCACCGGATGGCCGAGCAGCAGGGACGCCGCGGTCGCGACGACGTAGCCGGGATAGACCGGCACCTTGTTGCCGAAGCCCCCGCCGAGGTCCGGCGAGACGATCCGGATGTTCTCCTCGGGCAGCCCCGTGACCAGCGCGAAGACCGTGCGGATCACGTGCGGGGCCTGCGACGTCATGTAGATCGTCGCCTGGCCGGTCGCTGGGTCGACGTCGGCAACGCACCCGCACGTCTCCAGCGGCGACGGGTGCGAGCGGGGGTAGAAGGTGTTGAGCTTCACGACGACCTCGGCGTCGGCGAACGCCTTGTCGGTGGCGTCCTTGTCGCCGGACTCCCAGTGGTAGATGTGGTTGTCGGTCTGGCCTTCCTTCTCGTCGCGGATCACGGGCGCGCCCGCCGCGGTGGCGGTCTCTGGGTCGATGATCACGCCGAGCGGGTCGTAGTCGACCTGGATCAGGTCGACGGCGTCGCGCGCGACGTACGGGTCGTTCGCGATCACCGCGGCGACCTCCTGGCCCTGGAAGCGCACCTTGTCGGTCGCGAGCACCGCTTGCGTGTCGCCGGACAACGTCGGCATCCAGGCGAGGTTGTGCTGGGCCATCAGCTCCCCCGTGACCACGGCGATCACGCCGGGCGCTGCCGCGGCCGCGGACGTGTCGACGCTGTTGAGCTTCGCGTGGGCGTAGGGGCTCCGCAGGATCGACATGTACAGCATGCCCGGCAGCTGCATGTCGTCGATGTAGTTGCCCCGCCCGCGGATGAAGCGGTCGTCCTCTTTGCGCTTTACGCTGTGCCCGATCCCACGGATCTCGTCGGTGGTCTGCGCCATCCCAGCCTCCTCGGCTCGTCCTTCAGCTCGTCCCTTAGGCGCTCGCGGGGACCGCGGCGTCGCGCGTTTCGGCGGCCGCCGTCTGGATCGCCTTGACGATGTTCATGTAGCCGGTGCACCGGCAGACGTTGCCCGAGATCGCCCACCGCACGTCCTCGTCGGACGGGTCGGGGTTGCGTTCGATCAGTGCCGAACCGACGAGCATCATCCCCGGCGTGCAGTAGCCGCACTGCAGGCCGTGCTCCTCCTTGAAGGCGGCCTGCATCGGGCTGAGCGCGCCGTTGGCCATCAGGCCCTCGACCGTCGTGATCGAGCGTCCGTCGGCCTGCACGCCGAACAGCGTGCAGGACTTCACCGGCTGGCCGTCGAGCAGGACCGTGCACGCGCCACACCCCGACGTGTCGCACCCGATGTGCGTGCCCGTGAGCCGCAGGTCCTCGCGGATCACGTGGACGAGCAGCTCGCGCGGCTCGACGTCCAGGGTGTGCTCGGTGCCGTTGACCGTGACCGTGATCTGCATCGCTGTGCTCCTCCCTAAGCCGCGCTCGCGGCGTCGCGCGCCTGCGCGAGCCCTCGGCGGACGTAGACCTCGATCATGTGACGCTTGTAGTCCTCGGGACCCCGGACGTCGGTGACCGGCGTCGCGACCGCGGCCGCCTTGCGGCCCGCGTCGGCGAACGCCTCGTCCGTTGGCTCGGCGCCGGCGAGCGCCTGCTCCGCGTCGCTCGCCTCGAGGTTCTTGAGGCCGACGCCGGTGAGACCGATGCCCGCGCGCCCGATCGAGCCGTTCGACAGCGTCAGCGCGACGGCGACGCCGACCGTCGCCCAGTCGCCGACCTTGCGTTCGAGCTTCAGGTAGGTGCCGCCCGAACTCGGCGGCGGCGTCGGCACGCGGATCTCGGTCAGCAGCTCGTCGGGCTCCGCGCTCGTCGTGAACGTGTCGACGAGGAACTCCCCGATCGGGACGACGCGCTCGCCGCGCGTGCTCCGCAGCACGACCGACGCGCCCATCGCGAGCATCGTCGAGCCGAGGTCGCCGGCGGGATCGGCGTGGCTGAGCGAGCCGCCGATGCTGCCGAGGTTGCGGACCAGCGGGTCGGCGATCTGCGGCGCGGTCGCCGCGATCGTCGGGTAGCCGCGCGTGATCACGTCCGACGCGGCCAAGGCTGTTGTGGCGGACCAGCGCCCCGACGTGCAGCTCCCCGTCGCGCTCCTCGATCCCGTCGAGCCCCGGGATCCGGTTGATGTCCACGAGATGCCCCGGCGAGGCGAAGCGAAGCTTCATCATCGGGATCAGGCTCTGCCCGCCGGCGAGCACCTTCGCGTCGTCGCCGTGCGTGGAGAGCAACGAGAGCGCTTCGTCGAGGGTGTCCGCCCGGTGGTACTCGAAGGCCGACGGCAGCATGCGGCTCCTCCCTTCCCGGGGGTTTGGCCGCGTCGAGCGCGGCCGACCCTTCCATATCAACACCGTTGCCGAGATCGGGCAAACCGGTCTGGCACGAACGGTGTCCGAACGAGGGGGTAGCGTGGTTCATCCGTGGACCACGCGACCTTCTCCCCCGCCGCCCGGGCCTGGTTCGAGGCGTCGTTCGACGCGCCGACCGACGCGCAGCGAGGGCGCCTGGCCGCCGATCGCCGAAGGCTCGAACACGCTCGTGCTGGCGCCGACCGGGTCGGGCAAGACGCTCGCAGCCTTCCTGTGGGCGATCGACCGCCTCTCGGCCGAGCCGCCGCCGGAGCCTGAACGGCGCACGCGGGTCCTGTACGTCTCGCCGTTGCGGGCGCTCGCCGTCGACGTGGAGAAGAACCTGCGCGCGCCCCTGGCCGGCATCCAGCGCGCCGCCGAGGAGCTCGGCGCTCCGTTGCCCCATGTGCCCACGGTGGGGGTGCGAACCGGTGACACCGACCAGACCGAGCGGCGTCGCCTGATCCGCCAGCCGCCAGACATCCTGATCACGACGCCGGAGTCGCTCTACCTGCTGCTCACGTCCTCGGCGCGCGAGACGCTCCGCGGGGTCGAGACCGTGATCCTCGACGAGATCCACTCGGTCGCCGCGACGAAGCGCGGCGCGCACCTGATGCTGTCGCTCGAACGTCTGGAGGCCGAGACCGGGCGGCCGGTGCAGCGGATCGGGCTGTCGGCGACCCAGCGCCCGCTCGACGAGATCGCGCGGTTCCTCGGTGGGTTCGCCGAGCCCGGCCGCCAGCGGGAGGTCGCGATCGTCGACGCCGGCGTCCGCAAGCAGCTCGACCTCGAGGTGATCGTGCCCGTCGAGGACATGACGGAGTTCTCCCGGCCGAGCGACACGCCGGCCGGCGGCGTCGACCGCTCGTCGATCTGGCCCTCGATCCACCCCGTGCTGCTCGAGCTGATCCGCGCGCACCGCACGACGATCGTGTTCGTCAACAACCGTCGGAGCGCGGAGCGCCTGGCGTCGAGCCTGAACGAGCTCGCCGGCGAGGAGATCGCGCGCGCCCACCACGGCTCGCTCGCGCGCGAGCAGCGGGTCGGCGTCGAGGAGGCGCTCAAAGGCGGATGGCTGCCCGCGATCGTCGCCACGTCGTCCCTCGAGCTCGGGATCGACATGGGCACGGTCGACCTCGTGGTCCAGGTGGAGGCCCCGCTGTCGGTCGCGAGCGGGCTGCAGCGGATCGGCCGCGCCGGGCACCAGGTCGGCGCGCCGAGCGTCGGCAAGCTGATCCCGAAGTTCCGGGGCGATCTCCTGCAGATGGCCGTCGTCGCCGAACGGATGCTCGATGCCGACATCGAGGCGACGCACTACCTGCGGAGCCCGCTCGACGTCTTGGCGCAGCAGCTCGTCGCGATGACTGCGGTGCGCGAGTGGCGGGTCGACGATCTCCGCGCGGTGGTGCGCCGCGCCGCCTGCTTCGCGGAGCTCTCCGACGACGTGTTCGACGCGGTGCTCGACATGCTGGCGGGCCGCTATCCGAGTGACGCGTTCGCCGGGCTCCGGCCCAGAGTCGTCTGGGACCGAACGAACGGCGTCGTCCGCGCGCGGGAGGGCGCCGCGCGACTCGCCGTCACCTCCGGCGGCACGATCCCGGACCGCGGCCTGTTCGGGGTGTTCACGACCGAGGGGTCGCGGGTCGGCGAGCTCGACGAGGAGTGCGTGTACGAGTCGCGTACCGGCGAGGTGATGCTGCTGGGCGCCAGCGCCTGGCGGATCGAGGAGATCACCCGCGACCAGGTGATCGTCACGCCGGCCCCCGGGGAACACGGCAAGCTGCCGTTCTGGAAGGCGCCGGGGCCGGGCCGGCCGGCCGAGCTCGGCCGCGCGATCGGCCGGTTCACCCGCGAGCTCCGCTCGACGCACGCCGACCAGGCGCTCGCGTCACTGCAGCACGACCTTGGGCTCGACGAGCGGGCCGCGAACAACTTGGTCAACTACGTTGACGAACAGGAAGCCACGAGCGTCGTCCCCGACGACCGGACGATCGTCGTCGAGCGGTTCCGCGACGAGCTCGGCGACTGGCGGATCTGCATCCTGTCCCCACTCGGCGCTCGGGTCCACACCCCCTGGGCGCTCGCGATCCAGGAGCGGCTGATCGCCCGGTTCGGTCCCGGCGCGCAGGTCCTGTGGACCGACGACGGGATCGTGCTGCGCCTGCCCGAAGCGGTCGACGCGATCCCGCTCGAGACGTTGCTGTTCTCCCCCGAGGAGATCGAGGACGCCGTGATCGCGACGCTCCCGGGCACAGCGCTGTTCGCCAGCGTCTTCCGGGAAGCAGCCGCGCGTGCCCTGCTGCTGCCGCGGCGCCGGCCCGGGTCGCGCACGCCGCTGTGGCAGCAGCGACAACGCAGCGCCGACCTGCTCAGCGCGGCCGGGCGCTACGCGGGGTTCCCGATCCTGCTGGAAGCGACGCGCGAGTGCCTCCAGGACCACTTCGACGTGCCGGCCTTGCGGGAGCTGATGGCGTCGATCGCAGCGCGACGCACGCGGGTCGTCGCGATCGACACCGAGCGTGCGTCACCGTTCGCGCAATCGTTGTTGTTCGGGTGGATCGCGGTCTACATGTACGAGGGGGACGCGCCGCTCGCCGAACGGCGCGCGGCGGCGTTGTCGCTCGATCGCGACCTGCTCCGCGATCTCCTGGGGTCCGAGGACCTCCGCGAGCTGCTGGACCCGGCCGCGCTCGACGAGGTGGAGCTGGAGCTGCAACGGCTGGCCGACGGTCGGCATGCGCGATCGGTCGACGGCGTGCACGACCTGGTGCGCGATCTCGGCCCGCTCACGAACGACGAGATCGCGGCGCGGTTCGACGGCGATCCGGCCGCCGCGGTCGAACAGCTCGAGCGCGAGCGCCGCGTGCTCCGCCTGCCGGTCGCCGGCCGCGACCACGTGGCGGCCGTCGAGGACGCCGGGCGGCTGCGCGACGGTCTCCACGTCCTGATCCCCGCCGACGTCCCCGCCGCGTTCACCGAGCCCGCTCCGCACGCCCTGCACGATCTCGCAGCGCGGTACGCACGGACGCACGCGCCCTTCACCACCCAAGACGCCGTCCGGTGGCTCGGCGCGGATGCGGGCGCGGTGCGCGCCGCCCTCGAGGCGCTCGCCGCGGACGGCCGGATCGTTCACGGCGAGTTCCGCCCGGGCGGCGTCGAGCGGGAGTGGTGCGACGTCGACGTGCTCCGGCGGATCCGCCGGCGCTCGCTCGCGGCCCTGCGGCGCGAGGTCGAGCCCGTCGACGCCGCCACGTTCGGACGGTTCCTGCCGGCGTGGCAGGGCCTCGATCGCCCCGCCGCCGGCGGCCACGCCCTGACCGAGGCGCTCACACGCCTGCAAGGGGTCGCGATCGCGGCCTCGATCCTGGAGCGCGACGTGCTCCCCGCGCGGGTGCTCGGCTACCGCGAGGCCGACCTCGACGCGCTGACGGCCAGTGGCGACCTCGTGTGGGTCGGGTGCGGCGCGATCGGCGCCGACGACGGTCGCGTCGCGCTCGTGTTCCGCGACCGCGCGTCGACCCTGGTGCCGGCGCGCGATGGCGACCCGCCCGAGGGACGCGTGCACGACGCGATCCGCGAGCACCTCGCCCGGCGCGGCGCCTCGTTCTGGCCGGATCTCGTGACCGCGGCGGGCACAGCGGACGAACGGACGGTGCTGCGCGCGCTCTGGGAGCTCGTGTGGGCGGGCGAGGTCACGAACGACACATTGTCCCCGCTGCGCGCGTACGAGCGGTCGACACGCCGGGTCGCGCAGCGCGGCGCGAAGCCGCGACCCGGGTCCCTGCGGCGAGCCGGGCCGCCCGCCGGCGCGGGACGGTGGTCGCTCGTCGCGGACCTCGCCGCCGACGCCTCGCCGACGGAGCAGGCGCTCGAGCGCGCGGAACGTCTCCTCGACCGCTACGGCGTGGTGAGTCGCGAGGCCGTCCTCGCGGAGGGCACGCCCGGCGGGTTCGCAGGCGTCTATCCGATCCTGCGGGCGATGGAGGAGTCGGGGTCGGCTCGCCGGGGCTACTTCGTCGCCGGTCTGGGCGCGGCCCAGTTCGCGATGCCCGGGGCCGTCGACCGGCTCCGCGACCTCCGCGAACCCCCGGCCGAGCCCGAGGTGCGCACCCTCGCGGCCGCCGACCCCGCCCAGCCGTACGGCGCCGCGCTCCCCTGGCCGGCGTCCGCACGGCGGCCATCACGCACCGCCGGCGCCTTCGTCGTGCTCGTGGACGGCGCGCCCGCCGCCTACCTCGAACGCGGCGCCAAGACCGTGATCACGTTCGGCGACGCCGACCCATCGACCTGGGCCGCCGCCCTCGCGGCGCTCGCGAAAGACGGCCGGCTCCGCACGGTCGAACTCCGTCAGATCGACGGGCAGCCTGCGACGACCCACTCCGCCGCCGACGCGCTGTACGCCGCCGGCTTCGTCGACGGCTACCACGGCCCGACGATCCGCGGCTAAGACGACCGCGGGCGCACCTCGATCCGCCCGTCAACCTCACGCGCTTCGTACGAGACGAGCGGCTGGGTCGCCGGCCCCCGCCTGACCTTCCCGTCGCGCAGGCCGAACCTGCTCCCGTGCGCCGGGCAGGTGAGGATCGCGTCGGCGCCGAGCGACTCGACCGGCGCGCGGTCGAGCACCATCCCGGCGTGCGTGCAGCGGTTCGAGATCGCGAAGATCGCGTCGCCGAGCCGGTACAGCAGAGCGGGGTCCGCCCCGACGTCGACACGCGTCAGCTGGTTCGCGGGGAGCTCGCCCGAGGTGATCACCGCGACCCACGCATCGGACGCCATATCGGCAGGCTAGGCCGTCCGTTCGCGTGGCGCATCCAGGGTGATGCCCCAAGCTGATGGCCCAAGGTGATGCCATAGAGCGCATCCCTCCTGTACCGTGTGCCGCGATCCGGCTCGGAGGACCGCGCCGGGCGCCCACAAGAAGGAGACGTCGTTGCGCGCACGGATCGCCGCCTGCCTCGCCCTCGCGACCCTCATCACGGTTCCGTTGGTGATGTCGTCCCCCGCCGCGATCGGGTCCGCCCCGATCGGTCCGGCGCACGCCGCACCCGACGCGCAGGCGGCGAAGTTCCCGTGGAACTCGGGCGTGGCCCCGTCGGTGCCCGGGCGGATCGTGGTCGTCTGGCGCCACGGCGCCTCGAACGTCGAAAGCCGCGCGCTGTCGGCGCAGCTCGACGCGACGACCACGTCGCGGCCCGCCAGTGACATCGACGTCGTGCAGCTCCCGCCCGGCGCGTCCGAGGGCGCGGCGATCCATCGGCTCGAGCGGTCGCCGCTCGTCAGGTCCGCCGAGCCCGACAGGATCGCGTCGCTGATGGCGCTGCCCAACGACACCCACTTCGATCAGCAATGGGCGCTGAACAACACCGGCCAGTCCCACCGGATGACCGACCAGGGCGGCCCGGGCACGAACCACACCGGCACGGCCGATGCCGACGTCGACGGACCCGAAGCGTGGGCTGCCCAGACCGTCCACGACCCGACGGTCGTCGCGGTGCTCGACACCGGCGTGGACATCAACCACCCCGACCTGCAGAACAGCCTGTGGACGAACGCCGCCGAGCAAGCGGGCACTCCAGGGGTCGACGACGACGGCAATGGGTTCGTCGACGACGTGCACGGCTGGGACTTCGCGGGCCACGACAAGAACCCGACCCCGAGCAACGGGCTCGAGAACTCCCACGGCACCCACGTCGCGGGGATCATCGCGGCCGAGCAGAACAACGGCGAGGGGATCAGCGGCGTCTGCCCGGACTGCCAGATCATGGCGCTGCGGGTCGGCTCGGCGTCGAGCCTCACCCTCGGCCGGCAGATCGCCGCCTTCGAGTACGCGATCGACAACGGCGCGCAGGTGATCAACCTGAGCCTCGGCTCGCCGGTCTGGTCCACGGCGGAGCGCACCGAGATCGCGAAGGCCGGCCGCGCAGGGATCTTGGTGGTGGTCGCCGCGGGCAACGCGGGCGAGGACAACGACATCGACTTCTACGCCGACCCGCGGCACGGCGCGTGGGCGCCGTCGTACCCGGCGAGCTACTCGTTGTCGAACATCCTGTCGGTCGCGGCGAGCAACGACCGCGATCACTACGCCTACTTCTCGCAATGCCAGGGCAACGTGCCGCTATGGAGATGCGGGTTCACCAGCTGGGGTCACGACTCGGTCGACGTCGCGGCGCCCGGTGTCGACATCCTCAGCACGGTGAAGGTCGGCGCATCGGGCACCGCCTACCCGAACTACGACGTCTGGGACGGCACGTCGATGGCGACGCCCATGGTCGCCGGGATCGCCGGGCTGGTGTTGTCCGAGAACCCCGCCGACACGCCGGTCCAGGTGAAGAACGCGATCATGAACTCCGTCGACCACCCCTCGGCGCTAACGCTCTACACGATGTGGGGGAAGGCGACCGGGGTCGGCACGTCGGCGCTGCACGGGCACTTCACGCGCACACAGGGCCGGGTGAACGCGCTCGGCGCCCTCACCGGCGCCACGACGAGCGCCACGCCGACCACCGACGGCAACATCGACGGCGCACGCTCGATCGACACACGCCGTGCCGGCAAGCTGGTGTGGCCCGCCGACGACAACGACGTCTACAAGCGGCGCCTGGTGAAGGGCCACAAGTACTCCGTCACGGTCGACGGCTCCCGCGGCTCCGACCTCGACCTGTGGGTGTGGCGACCGGGCACCAAGGACATCTTCCAGTTCACGATCGGGTGCTTCCGCAAAGGCGGTGCCTGCCCGGCGCTGGCCGCCGCATCGGCATCGCCGAGTTCCGACGAGCACGCGGTGTTCCGCGCGACCAAGACCGGCACGTACTACTTCCAGGTGAACAGCTGGTACTCGCGCGGGCGGTACACGCTGCGCGTCAAGCGCGCCTGACCCGCTCGCCGCGGTCGTCCCACGGCATGCCACCGAACGTGGCGTTGTCGTGGCGTTGTCGAACCGGCCCCCTGGGCGCGCCGCATCGCCTGCATGAGGACCGGTTCGCGTACGGCGATCGCGCTCGCGTCGGTGCTCGCGGTGATCGCGGTTGCGTGCTCGAGCAGCGGCACGGGCGCCCACGTCGACCCCGCCGGTGAGCTGCAGGGTTCGTCGGCACCGTCCGTCTACAGCACCGATGGCATCCACAAGATCCGTCACGTGATCGTCGTGATGCAGGAGAACCGGTCCTTCGACAACTACTTCGGCACCTTCCCCGGGGCGGACGGGATCCCGATGCGTAGCGGCGTGCCGACCGTGTGCGTGCCCGTTCCCGGCGTCGGCGGATGCGTGCGCCCGTACCACGACACGTCGCTGATCGACGGGGGCGGTCCGCACAACCAGGTCGCGGCCGAGCGTGACATCGACGGCGGGGCCATGGACGGGTTCGCGCGGTCTGCCCGGGCCGGCCGGATGCGGGCGTGTGACCACGCGACCGTGAACCCGGTGTGCACCGCCGCCACCACGCCGGGCGCCGTGCCCGACGCGCTCGGGTATCACACCGCGGCCGAGATCCCGAACTATTGGGCCTACGCGCGGCATTTCGTGTTGCAGGACCACATGTTCGAGGGCGTCAACGGCTGGAGCCTTCCGTCGCACCTCGACATGGTGTCGGGGTGGAGCGCGAGATGCAGCGATCCGACCGACCCGATGAGCTGCACCACCAACATCGACCGCCCCGGCCATCTGGCGACCGACCCGTCGGGTCAGCCGCCGCCCTACGCCTGGACCGATCTCACGTACCTCCTGGACCGAGCGGGGATCAGCTGGCGCTACTTCGTCCAGGCCGGCGCACAGCCGGACTGCGCCAACCCGGCCGACATGATCTGCCCCCCGCAGTGGCAGTCGCACTCGACCCCGGACTTCTGGAACCCGCTCCCGGGGTTCCAGACCGTCCAGCAAGACGGACAGCTCCACGACGTCACCTCGCCGAGCAACTACTTCCAGATGGCGCGGAAGGGACGGCTCCCCTCGGTGTCGTGGATCGTGCCGAACGGCCGCAACAGCGAGCACCCACCGGCCTCGATCGCGAACGGACAGGCGTGGGTGACCCGCATCGTCGACGCCGCGATGAAGAGCCCCGACTGGAAGCACACGGCGATCTTCCTGTCCTGGGACGACTGGGGCGGCTTCTACGACCACGTGGTGCCGCCCTCGCTGAACGCCCAGGGACTCGGGCTCCGCGTCCCGGGGCTCGTGATCAGCCCGTACGCACAGAGCGGCATGATCGACCACCAGACGCTGTCGACCGACTCCACGCTCCGGTTCATCGAGGACGACTTCCTGGACGGGCAGCGGCTCGACCCCGCGACGGACGGCAGGCCCGACAGCAGGCCGTTCGTGGCGGAGACGACGCCCGGGGTCGGCAACCTGCTGGCCGACTTCAACTTCACGCAGAAGCCGCTGCCGCCGCTGATCCTGCCGACCCATCCCTGACCCCGCTCCGTGCCGAGCGACCGCGCGGTTCCCTCCCGCGGTGCCCGCCGGTGTATAAGGCACGAACGTCGGCCGGATGGGAGAGACAGGGATGGCCATCGAGGAGCGCGAGAACGACTGGTTCAAGTTCTACTACGCGACCTATTACAAGAAGTCGCCGTATCCACAGGCGAGCGGTCGAGGCCGGGTGCACGAGCTGGGACCTCTACAACCACATGCTGATCCCGACGCTCTACGACGACGACGTCGAGGAGTACTGGCACCTCGTCAACCACGTCACGTTGTGGGACGTCGCGGTCGAACGCCAGCTCGAGATCAAAGGCCCCGACGCGGCGAGGTTCACCCAGCTCCTGACCCCGCGTGACCTATCCGCGACGGTCCCGGAGCAGTGCAAGTACGTGCTGATCTGCGCGCCGGACGGCGGGATCGTGAACGATCCGATCCTGCTGAAGCTGGCGGAGGACCATTTCTGGCTGTCGCTCGCGGACTCCGACGCGCTGCTCTACGCGAAGGGGGTGCAGGCCTTCGCGAACATGGACGTGGAGCTCGGCGAGCCCGACGTCAGCCCGCTCCAGATCCAAGGGCCGAGATCGAAGCCGCTCGTCCGCGCGTTGTTCGGCGACGAGGTGGCCGACCAGCGGTACTACTGGCACAAGCAGACCGAGCTCGACGGGATCCCGGTCGTCGTCTCGCGGACCGGGTGGACCGCCGAGCTCGGCTACGAGGTGTACCTGCGCGACTCGAGCCGGGCGCTCGAGCTCTGGGACGCGATCATCGCCGCCGGCGAGACGTTCGACCTCCGGGTGACGGCGCCAAGCGACCAGCGGCGTCTCGAGGCGGGGATCTTCAACTACGGCAACGACATGGACGTCACGAACAACCCGTACGAGATCACGGGGCTCGAGCGGCTCGTCGAGCTCGACAACGACAACGAGGTGGTGTCACGGGCCGCCCTGGAGCGGATCCGGCGCGAGGGCGTCACCAACAAGCTCGTCGGGGTCACGATCGCAGGCCCGCCGCTCGGGATGTGGCTGGAGGATTTCTGGCCGGTGCGCGTCGAGGGCGCAGAGGTCGGGCGTCTGACATCGGCCGGCCACTCCCCCCGTCTGGACGCGAACCTCGGCTACGCCTGGGTACCGATCGCGCACGCGGAGGCCGGCACCGAGCTTGAGATCGAGTCACCCGAGGGACCGATGTCGGCGACCATCACCTCGATCCCCTTCCTGGATCCGAAGAAGGCGATCCCGGCGACGAGCTGAAGTCCGGGGCGAGGGTCGCTACCCTGCGGGCACGATGACGGGCTCGATCCCCGACCTGTTGCTCGCGCTGCCGGGCTGGGCCGCATTGCTGGCCGTCTTCCTGCTCCCGGCGTTGGAATCCTCGGCGTTCATCGGGTTCCTGTTCCCAGGGGAGATCGCGGTGATCTTGGGCGGTGTCGCGGCGGCCGCGGGCCGGATGCCGCTGCCCGTGATGATCGCCGCGGCGATCCTCGGCGCCGTGATCGGCGACAGCATCGGGTACGCGGTTGGCAAGCGCTGGGGGGAACGGATGCTCCACGGCACGATCGGCCGGCTGCCGATCGTCCGGCGCGAGCTCGAGCGCCATCTGACGTCCGCCAAGGCCTTCGTGCGCAAGCGCGGCCCGCAGGCGGTGTTCATCGGCCGGTTCACCGCAGCGCTGCGGGTACTCGTGCCCGGGCTCTCCGGGATGGCGGAGCTCCCCTACCCGACGTTCCTGCTCTACAACGTGCTCGGGGCGGTCCTGTGGGGAACAGCCTTCGCGGTGCTCGGCTACGTCGCGAGGAACGCGTGGGAGCGCGTCGCGGCCGACGCGAGCCACGCGGGCCTGGCGCTGCTCGCGCTCGTTGCCCTCGGCCTGATCACGGCGACGGTGCTCAGGCGCCGGCGCCAGCGCCAGCTCGACTGACCGGGCCCACACCTTGGGGAGACCCGACCGCCGTCCCGCGCGCCGCCGCGGCTACTGTCAGCGCTCAAACCACCCCCCCCCCCACTCGTCCCATGAGCTCCTGGCACGGCGTCAGGGAAGCGGCCAGGATCCCAGCGGCCGGCCGATCTCCCATTCGTGACCGAACGGGTCGACGATCCGGCCGAGCCGCCAGCCGTGCTCGTCTGCGACGGCAGACGTCCGGGTTGCCCCAGCGGCCACTGACTTGCCCACGATCGAGTCCGGGTCCTCGACCACCAACAACGTACGGCTGGTCGCGGCGCCGTCGAGAGCGCGGGGACTGAGCCGCTTCATCGTCGATGATGTGGGCGCCACCCAGAACGCCGCGTCACCGACGCCCAGCTGGGCGACGATGTCGTCCCCCTCCCCCACACAGTGAAGAACCGTAGCCCCGAACGCGGCCTCGTAGAACCTGAGTGCTTCGCGCGGGGTGTCCACCCAGAGCTCGGGCTGGATGTCCGTCATCTCGACTCCGGTTGAGTGAAAGGGCAGCTTCATCGACATCGTAGTCATGCCAAGATGGGGTCATGGCCGAGATGACCGATCCGACGCCCGCTCGATCTCAAGTCAGCGGCGCCGTGCTCAGCGCGGTGCGCGGGGGCTTGCGCATCCTCGGCGGGATGGTGCAGGTGGCGGCCGGGGTCACGAAACTCCTGGCCGTCACAGCCCTCAAGGCTGCCGAAGCGGCGGAGGCGGTCGTCCAGGCCGCGTCGGCCGACGAAGAGGAGTCCAAGCCGGACTAGCTCACGACCCGGTAGAGACGCCACCGGTCGGGGACGCCCTTCAGTTCCTGTTCCCCGGCATCTTCGAAGGCGAGACCGCTTCCGGCCACCAAGTCCTTCACCGTTTGCGACACGACCACCTCGGATCTCCCGGCCGTCGCCATGATCCGCGAACCGATCGTGACTGCGATGCCGCCCGCCTTGCCATCGATCGTCTGCACCTCCCCGGTGTGGACACCCGCCCGGATGTCGATGCCGAGCTCTCGAACCCCCTCGCCGATCGCGATCGCACAGCGGACGGCGCGGGCCGGACCGTCGAAGGTGGCGAAGAACCCGTCGCCCGCCGTGTCCATCTCGGTGCCGCGATACCGTGCGAGCCCTCCGCGCACGACGTGGTGGTGGCGTTCGAGCAAGGTCCGCCATGCAGCATCGCCGACCGAAGCGGCCATCTCCGTCGACCCTGCGATGTCGGTGAACAACACGGTGGCGAGGTAACGGTCGAACTCGATCTCCTCGTCCCTGATCGTCGTGAGGAAGCGTTCGACCTCGCGCGGGAGGTCCTCGCGACGGTCCCATTGGTGCGTGGTTCCCTGCAGCTCTCGTAGCTCCGCCCCCGGGATATGCGCAGCCAGGTAGCGCGCGTGCTCGATGGTGTCCACGAGATCGTCCCGCGAGTGGAGCACGAGGGTCGGGACACGGATCGATCCGAGGATGTCGCGTAGATCGAGCTCATGATCTACCTTCGCCCATCTGACGGCGTCGCCGGGTCCACCGATCGACTGCATCCACCCGACGAGGTCCGCCACTTCCCGGTCGTCGTCTTTCGCGGCAGGGTTGATGTAGGACAGGTACTCCGTCGCCAGCTCCGGGGTCCCCCAGGCTCGCTCGATCTCCTCGACGTCGGCGGTCGCGGTGGCCTCCGACATCCCGAAGGGGTAGTCGGGAGCCCACAACTCGCGCGCCTTCGCCGAGTATGCGACGAGGCCCGCGGTCCGCTCGGGGTAGGTGGCGGCGAACATCGCCGCCACGGCGAAGCCCGTCTCGAACCCCGCCAGCACCGCGCGTTCGGATCCAGCAGCATCCATCACCCCCCGC
Source organism: uncultured Actinomycetes bacterium (assembly GCA_963799625.1). Lineage (GTDB taxonomy): Bacteria > Actinomycetota > UBA4738 > UBA4738 > HRBIN12 > AC-51. The sequence goes on from CAWCXU010000003.1 coordinate 581,176, forward strand.
ACGTCCTCCATCTGCGACTCGAGTGCGAGCTGCTGTTCCCGCTCGATGATGTGATCGGACAGCCCGGTGCCGCGCCGGTCCAGGAGGATCAATCGACTGAACGCGGCGAACGCCGCCGGGAACATCGACGGTCGTCCCGCTTCCCAGATCCTTCCCAGTCCCAGACCCGACGCCACCACCACGAGGTCGACCGGACCGTCGCCGGCAACTTGGTAGGCGATGTGCACCCCGTCGGCGGTCCGTGCGTAGCGGATCTCGGGGGCGTCCATCGGTCGCATGTTCACCCGCGAACGACCGCGCGGCAAGCGACCTGCACCCGACTGACCGGTCTGGTGTGGAGCGCCCTGTCCACGATCCCCGACCGCTCAGCCTCCATCGTTGCTCTTCCCCTTTCCGAGGGACCGTCCTAGGGTGAGCGGGGAGGTTCTGTGCGCCTCACACGTCTCGTTCGTCTGGCCGTCCTGTCGCTCGTTGGGCTCGTGGCGCTCGCCCCGGCGGCCCTCGCGACGTCCGGTCCCAACCGGATCGTGTTCGAGCGGGCCGGCGACCTCTACGCTCTACAACTCGGTCACCATTCGGTGCGGCTGACGAACACCCTGGCGCATGAGCACACACCGGTCTGGTCTCCGGATCAAGACAGGGTCGCCTTCGCAGTAGGGCGACGGGCGGTGGGCGTGCTCGACCTCGCGGACAGACGGCGCCGGGTGATCGCCCGCCTCCCGGACCGGTTCGACGAGATCGGCGCGCTGGCTTGGTCGCCCGGTGGAAACACCATCGAGATCGGCGCCACGAACTACTTCCGTAGGAACGGGAAGTTCCGACTGAACGGCACCGTGTGGACGGTCCGGCCCGACGGCACGGGCCTCCGGAAGACCTTGAGCGGGCAAGGGCTGGTCACCGGGTTGGCCTTCACGCCCGACGGTTCGCGGGTGTTCGCAAGCACGGAGTGGCCCAACGGCGTGATCCTGTGGCACCGTCACACCCCGCTCGGCGTGATCTCATTCGCACCCGACGGCTCCGGTCTCGAGACCGTTGCGAAGACGCTGGCCAGCGACGTGGACGTGTCCCCGATCGGTGGACGCGTCGCGTACCGAGGGTGGAGCCGCACGTGCCACGCCTGCGGCGAGATATGGCGGATGTCGACGGACGGCAGCGGCGCGCACGTGATCGCGCTCCCGCCGAAGGGCTACTACGGCCTGTATGAGCCCAGGTTCTCGCCGAACGGACGGCAGATCGCGCTCCTGGTGTCCAAAGGGTTGCACGCGTCCCTGTGGATCATGCGGCCCGATGGATCGCGCCTGCATCGGGTGATCGGCCACGCGTCGGGTCTCGACTGGTAGCGGCAACTGCCATAGATAGGCCAGACGCCCGACCTGTCACATCCTCCCCATGAATCCTTCATACAGCGGACACCAACTGGCCGGAGAAACGCCTAGCGTGTATGCCGTGGAGGCCAGCTCCCGCGTCGACCCGTCTGTCCAGTCAACCCGAGTTGAGGCGCGGCCGCTCGCGGCTCGCAGCTCGGACGTCGCTACGCAAGAGGTGATCGCGACGGAGGTTCCAGTCGAGGAAGACGGGTCGTTCGAGTGGTTCGTGAACCTCTTGCTGGCCGAGAACGCCTCGAAAGCCTAGACCCGAAGCTGGACCACCCGACAGATCCCGGTCAGTAGCTGCCGGCGCCGTCGCGCCCGAAACCATCGTCCTCCAGAAGGCGGGACTCGTAGCCGCTCACCGAGAGCTCCCCCAGGACCCGCTCGAGCCATGCAGAATCGCCCGGCTCGTGCGTCGAGACGTCGGTGGGCGCACCCGAGCCCGCCCATGCATCCGGCTTCAGCAGCTTGCGACGGACCTCGGCGACTAGAGGCACGATCCGCTCCCGCTCGGAAGGTACGAAGTCCTCGGTCACCTTCCCGCCCGCGGACACGATGAAGAACCCGACGTAGTGACTGTCTCGCCAAAGTTCAGCTCGCATCGGTGGTTCCCCTCTGTCCCGACAGGTCGGGCCGAAGCCGGATACGGTCGCGCGTTCGCCGGTCGTTCGATCAGCGGTATCGATCGATGCTACTCGCTGAGGTGAATAGAGGGGCCCTCGAAGCTACATGGGAGGCTGCGTCAACCTGGCTTCGCCACGGTCATCAGGATGGCGGCGTCTTCCAACGCCTCGAGCGTGTGGCGGGCGTCGGGGACGATGAGGACCGTTCCCCGGCGGCCCTCCCAGGAGGAATCACCGGCCGACAACCTGACGCGTCCGTCGAGGACCTGCACCGTTGCCTCGCCCGGGGACTCGTGCTCGTTATGCACGACACCCTTCAACATGGCGATCACGGTCTGACGTAACACCTTCTCGTGCCCACCCACGATCGTGACCGCGCTCCGCCCGCTGTCGGTGTTGGCAGCACGTTTGAGCTCTTGGCGAGCCAGTGCATCGAGCGAGAGCTTCTGCATGTCACCCATCCTTCCCTTCAACAGGCCACAAGGCAACCGGAGTCCCAAACATGACCGGTGCTGCCATTCGCCCTGCCGTCACGACTACCCTCTGGTGATGCGACGTTTCCGCCTTCGGTACGCGCTGCGTGCGGTGGCGATCGCGATGCTCATCGCGTGCGGTGCGCCTCCGACCACGAGCCTCGCGGCCACCGATCTCGGTTCGATCTGGGCGGGGGTCGACCACACCTGCGCCCTCACGCCTGCCGGCGCCGCGGAATGCTGGGGACAGAACGACGCGGGGCAGTCCAAGGACCAACCGGGACCCTACACGCAGGTTTCGGCGGGCGGTCTCCACAACTGCGCGCTCACGACGAGCGGTGGCGCCGACTGTTGGGGAGCCAACACCTACGGCGAGTCCAACGATCACACCGGGCCGTACATCCAAGTCGTTGCCGGATGGATGCACACATGCGCGCTCACGACCGACGGCGCCGCCGACTGCTGGGGTCGCAACGACTCCGGGCAGTCACGGGATCGACCGGGGCCTTTCGCCGAGCTGACGATCAGCGGCTCGCACAACTGTGGCCTGACGCCCGCCGGCGTCGCCGACTGCTGGGGTCGTAATAACGCCGGCCTCGCCGAGGATCACCCCGGACCGTATATGCAAGTGTCGGCCGGCGACGGCCACAACTGCGCGCTCACCACGAGCGGCGCCGCCGATTGCTGGGGTGTCCGCGACCACGGACAGTCGAAGGACGAACCCGGGCCGTTCACGCAGCTGTCTGCCGGCGACCATCACAACTGCGCGCTGCGGCCCGACGGGTCCGTCGAGTGCTGGGGACGGAACGACTTCGGTCAGGCAGTGGATCAGCCGGGGCCGTACGTCGAGGTCTCGGCCGGCAGCTACCACACGTGTGCGATCACCTCTTCGGGCGACACGGATTGTTGGGGCGACAACCGCGACGGACAGCTGGGGCGACGACTGACGATCTCTGCACCAAGAGCCGTGCCCATGGGCTCGCGTGCGGCTGTCACGGGACACCTTCGTTCGATCGATCCCGATTGCATCGCCTCGCAGACCGTCACCCTTCAGGTGCTCCGACCGGCGGGGATCCCTGGCCGCACGGCGACCACCTCGAGCGACGGTCGCTACGCGTTCAACGTGCGGATCAAACACGACACCGTGGTCCGCGTCGTGTACGCGGCTTCGGGATCCTGTGAGCGGGTCGTTTCCGAACGGAGAACGATCGGATCCAACTGAGCTTCTTGACCCGTGGTCCGGGCGAACGTAGATTGCGGTGCTCGCTCAGGCCGTTGCCCAGTCGCAGAGAGGGGGCGAACCGTGCCCGGCATCGACACCGGCGACACCGCTTGGGTTCTCGTCTGCGCGGCCCTGGTGATGTTCATGACCCCTGGGCTAGCCTTCTTCTACGGGGGCCTCGTGCGGGCGAAGCACGTGCTCGGCACGATCATGCAATCGTTCATCGCCCTCGCGGTCGTCACCGTGCTCTGGGTGTTGGTCGGCTACTCCCTCGCCTTCGGACCTGACAAGGCAGGGCTGATCGGCGGGTTGGACTTCGTCGGCCTTCACAACGTCGGCGCAGCACCCACCGCGTACGCGCCGACGATCCCGGCGACCGCCTACATGGTCTTCCAGATGATGTTCGCGATCATCACGCCAGCGCTGATCGCGGGCGCGTTCGCCGAGCGGATGAAGTTCTCCGCCTATCTCATGCTCATCGGGTTGTGGTCGATCTTCGTGTACGCGCCGGTGGCGCACTGGGAATGGGGAGGCGGCTTCCTCGGCGCGAGCGGTGTGGGAGCCCTCGACTTCGCCGGTGGCGCGGTCGTGCACGCGAACGCGGGCGCGGCCGCGCTGGCCACGGCGATCTACATCGGGAGGCGACGCGGCTTCGGGTTGGACGATATGTCGCCGCACAACGTGCCGTTCGTGGTCCTCGGCGCGGGGATCTTGTGGTTCGGTTGGTTCGGGTTCAATGCCGGCAGCGCGCTCGGCGCGAACGCACTCGCCTCGAGCGCGTTCGTGAATACACAGCTCGGTGCCGCGGCCGCGGTGCTGGGGTGGATCGCCCTAGAGCGACTGCTCACTGGCAAGGTCACGGTGATCGGCGCCGCGACGGGGGCCGTCGCAGGGCTCGCGACCATCACCCCGGCCGCGGGCTACGTGGAACCGCTCGCTGCCCTCGCGATCGGCCTCGCCGCGGGCCTGGTGTGCTTCTGGGCGGTGAGCCTGAAAGGTCGGTTCGGATACGACGACTCATTGGACGTCGTCGGTGTGCACATGGTCGGCGGCGTCATCGGGGTGCTCCTCACCGGCGCGTTCGCCAGCCTCGCCATCAACGCGTCAGGTGCGGCCGCGAGCCTGACCCAGGTGGGGAAGCAAGCGACTCTGGCCGGCGTCACGGTCGCCTTCTCGTTCCTCGCAACCCTGGCGATCTTGAAGATCACGGATCTCACGGTCGGTCTGCGGGTCACGGAGGAACACGAAGACGCCGGCTTGGACGCTTCGCAGCACGGCGAGGTCGCGTACCGCGTCTGAGCGGATGCCTCGATGGTCTCATCGTTGATCGACCGCGGCGGGTACCCGACGCTGCGGGGATGCGTCTATCTCAACCAGGCCTCCCTGGGTCTGATCGCCGACCCGGCCGTCGAAGCCATGCACGACCTGCTGGATCGAGTCGTGCGCCACGGCAACCTCCACATGTCCGACGAGGACGAGGCCGGCTTCCTCGACGGACTGCGTCGGCGCGCCGCCAGGATGTTGTCGGTGAGCGACCCGGAGATCGCGATCCTGTCCGGCGCGAGCGAGCTGCTGGGCCAGGCGCCCTTCCTGCTGGCGCCGCCGCAGGGCTCGAAGGTGATCGCGGTGGCGACGGACTTCCCTGCGATCACGAGACCATGGCTGCGCCTACAAGAACGTGGCGAGTGCCGCGTCGAGTTCGTCGAGGATCGCCCTGGATCCGACCTCACGGCCGATCTCGTCGCCCGGATCGACCCACTCACATCCGTGGTTGCGGTCGGGTGGGTCCAATACGCGACGGGGACGACGATCGATGTCCCCCGGCTACGAGCGGCCACTGCAGAGGCCGGCGTCAGGCTCGTCCTCGACGTCACCCAGGGCGCGGGTGCGATGAGGTGCGATGGGGGCACCTGGCGTGCCGACCTTTTGGTGTCCAGTGGGTACAAATGGCTGGGCGGCCCCGGCGGTGTGGCGATCGGGGCGCTCGCTCCCGATGTCATCGACCAGATACCGCCGCTGCCGGGGTGGATGGGCGCCCCCTCTCCCTTCGCGTTCGACGCCACACGGATCGCTCAGGCGGAGAGTGCTCGGCGGTTCACGCAGTCGACGATGTCCTACGTCTCGGTGGCCGGCTTGACCACGGCGATGGACCAGCTCCTGGCGATCGGCCTGGACCGGGTCGAGCACCACGCAGCGCGATTGCACGACCTGTTGCTCGATGCGGTCGAAGATCGCGGCTGGCTGCCGTTCCGTCGGAAGGGCGACCCCGCCGCCGCATCGCACATCGTCTCCCTGGGACGTCCGGGTACGGATCCCGCGAGCGTCCAGGAGCAGCTGACCAGGGCGGGGATCGTGTGCAGCCTTCGCGGGGACCGGCTGCGGGTGTCCTTGTCCCCCTACAACGACGAGCACGACATCGTTGCTCTTGCCACGGCACTCGCGTAGCCCGCTATGCGACACGCACGAAGCTAGCCGCTGAAGATCCGGGACAGGCCCCAACCCGCTAGCGCGAACACCGTCCCGAGCACGAGAGCACCGACCGCGGCCATCAGCAGGCCGTTGTAGGGCTGGCGGAAGTGCGCACCGACCAGAACCACGGTGAACTCGCCGCACGTCGTGCAGTCGGGGGTTCCGTCCCGTATCTCGTACCCAACCGGCAGGAAAGCAACAGCACCGATGGCGGCACCGATCGCCGCCCACACCGCCACCACCGTTCCCCTGACCACGCGCTGAGTTACTCGCTCATCGTCCAGGGCTCTGAGACCTTCAGCCAGAGCCATCGCAGAGCTGGCAGGACGGCGAGCCACAGAGCTGTGAGAACAGTGAGACGCAGCACGACCCCGATGGTCCTCTTCACAGGAATCATCAAAGCACGCCCCCATCTGGTTTGGCAGTGAGTGACGACCTGTTGGAACTGGATAGGGTCCGAGTCAATATGGGCAACGGTGCCGCGCGGGTGACGCGTCGAGGTCGGACACGCGGGCGCGACGTCGCCGGGCTCGCGCTCGGTTTGGGTGTCTTGGGCGGGTCGGCAGTGCTCGCACGGCGAGCGCGGTCGGAGACCGAGATCGAGATCTTCCGCTCGGCCAACGACCTACCCGACAGCGCGTTCCCTCCCATCTGGACCGTCATGCAATACGGGACGTTCGGTGCGGTGCCCGTCGCCGCCACGGTGGCCCTCGGCGCTCGGAAGCCCCGCCTCGCCGCATCGATCGCCGTCGGCGGCACCGCCGCGTGGTTCACGGCGAAGGCAGTGAAACGGGTCGTCGACCGGGGTCGGCCCGCGAACATCATCGACGGTGTGCAGCTACGAGGCACTGAGGAAGGCGATCAGGGCTTCCCGTCCGGTCATGCCGCGGTGTCCACCGCCATCACGGTCGTCACGTGGCCCGACGCTTCGAGGAGCTGGCGGCTCCGGCTCGCGGCACTCACCGGGCTGGTCCCGTTCGGCCGGATGTACGTCGGTGCGCACCTGCCGCTCGATCTGGTCGGCGGATCGGCGCTCGGGCTGGCGATCGGCAGCGCGATCAACATCGTTCGCGGAGACGAGGCTACTGGGTCGCCGGGGTGACACCTGATATCGGCGCACAAGGGCCATCGACGTGGAGTCTGGGGCGGCACGGATAACCTGCTCCGATGGACATCACGTTCGCGCTCCGCGGGATCAAAGGGCACGTCTCTGTCACGTACTCGCGCAACAGTCGACCCGACCTTGTGGGTTCTGGCGTGGAGTCTTCGGGGTTCCCTCTGTGTCACGCCGCAGTCGAGTACCCCGCTCAGGGTTACGACGCGCTGCTGGGCTGGGTCCAACTCGTCCGCTCCGATGACAACACGAGTCAGGGTCGCGCCTTCGAGATCGACCCGCTGGACATCCTCGGGGACCTGCCGCATCCTTTCTGTTGGATCGGCCTGAATCCCCGTATGTTCGACGCCCCTTCACGGTCGCCGAGGCGTGACCTGGACTGGGTAGCGCAAAGCTTCCTCTGTGTTCCGGACGGCAGCTTGGGCGCGGGGCTCGAGGTCCGAGCCCTGCTCGGTTTCACTTGGGGATTCCGCATCCGCGACGAGGAGATACATCTCGTACCTCCGACGCAGCTCGGACCCTCGGATTGGGATCACCATCTGGACGTTCTGGCGGCACGGTATCCGTCGTGGCGCTTCATCAGCGGCTTCCGCGAAGACTGAACCGGTCGCACGTTGGCTGACGTGGTCGTCAACCAGGCGAGAACCATCTGCCCTTCGCCCTACGTGAGGGGGAAGGGAGGTTGCCACCACCACGGCTCGTCGTCGACGTCGATCGCCGTGATCCACTTCACCCACCAGTACCCGCGGCGGCCGGGCGCGACGAGACGTGCGGGAGCGCCGTGCCCGGCCGACAGCGGAGCGTCTCCGACGTGCGTCGCCACGAGGAGCCCGGCCGCGTCTGAGCGGGGGAACCGCCGGCCGTAGCCGGTGATCGATCGGACGACGATGGACCCGCCATCGGCGCCGTCGAGCAGCCGGTCAAGCCGAGCGCCTCGCCACACCTGTTCCGCGTACCAGCCGCCTGTGCAGTCGAGCGTCGCGCGTAAGGCGTCGCCGAACGCCGCCAAGTCATCGACGGAGTACGTGCGCGCACCGCCCGACATGCGCAGACTCCACGACGCCGCATCCACCTCCTGCACCTGATCGTTGAGCCATTGCGTGACCGGCATGTCCGCCGGGACGCCTGAGCCGGTCTCGAACGAGCCGGTGTCCCGTCGAGACGCTCCTCGGACGCCCGCGACTCGTAGCACGCCGTCGAGCGCCAACAAGCCGGCCGCCCCGGCGCCCAGGACGGCTCCGCTCCGGAGCAGGCTCCTCCGTGAGAGGTCGGTTGCACGGGGGCGTACCGGTCGCTGCACGACATGCAGGACGCCGACAACGATCGCGGCGACCGCGGTCGCGACATGGATCCCCAACGGTGACAAGGTCCCGACCGACCCGACGACCCCCGTGATGTGGACGAGGGCCGCCACGGTCGAGGTCACGATCAGGACGGCGAACGCGATCGCAGTGCCTCTCCCGGGACGGCGGCGCTGGAGACCCCGTCGCGCGATCGTGCTCTTCCACGGGGCAAGCGCGACGATGCTCAGACCGACGATCCCGTGCGCGATCACGATCCACCGTACGAGGCCCGGACCGACGATCCAGGAAGCCACCCCAGTCACGAACGCGAGCAGCAAGAGTGCGAGCAGAGCGAGGTTCGTCCGGCGCCCAGCCATGGCCCCATCGTGCCACCGAGCGCGTAGAAGCGGTCGAGTGCCCAGTCGACAACTCAGGGGCGGTTGTTGGGGCGTTTACGCAACGCTCCGATGGGGAATCGCACTTCTGTCCGCTCGATGACCCGACGGAAGGAGCCAGCGATGGCGGGGAAGAAGACCGAAGCGAAGGGCAAGAAGAACAAGGCGGTCGGCGGAGTGAAGAAGGAGGTCGGCCGCGTCACGAAGAACCGCAAGCTCGAGGCCAAGGGCGCGGCGCAGAAGGGCAAGGGATCGGTCCAGGAGACCGCCGGGAAGGCCGCCCGGAAGGTCACGAAGTAACAGTCGGTCGTCGCCCGGGATCACTCGGACCCGGCCTGCACTCCAGTGCATACGAGTCGATGAGGGCTGGTATGCATCTTGCCGAAGCTCAGACGGAACAAGGGGGATAGACAATGGGTATCGTCATCACGATCCTCGCCATCATCGGCGTCGTGGCTGTGGTGTTGTGGCTGTTGCGACGAGCGTAAGCGCACCCTAGCCCGCGGTTCGAGGTGGCCAAACTTCGGACCCTAGACGCCTCTGAGACCTGCGACGACGACGGTCAGGGCAGGTAGCGCGCGACGGCATAGCCCCGCGGAGGTCGTCCCTGCGACGTGCCCACGACGACGATCTTCCCGTTCGGTTGCAGCCGCTTGGAGCCTGCAGCAACAACATGGCGACCAAGATTGCCGGCAGAGCAAGGAACTTGCGCATCGTCTCTCCAAGATCGGGGCTTGAAACCGTAACTGGATGTTGCTTCTGGGGTCAAGCGTTACGCGGCTGCACGTCGCCTAGCGTCCACCGATCCACTCCAGTTCCCGTTCGATCTGCACGAGAAGCTCGAGCGCGTGCCCGACGTGTCGTTGCTGCAATACGTGGTGCCAGCAGATGCACTCCGAGGTCGCGTTCGACCCGGCGCACCCGTGCGTACCGGCCTCCCGGCACTCCGGCCAGATCGAGCGATCCTTCATCGGAGCAGCGTACCGAGAGGACGTCGACGCCGAGCGCGCGGCCAGGGGTTCGTCGGCCTGCGCGTGACATGACCTCGGAGTACCTCTGCGTTGGCTACGCCAGGTGTGACCCGAGCCAAAGGT
>CAWCXU010000004.1:0-14736 GCA_963799625.1 uncultured Actinomycetes bacterium
TCGTCGTCGCCACAGCAGCTCCCTCCAGCTCGTGGGATCGGCCGGTCTGCGACCGACCGCGAAGCACGCGGACCGCTCGATCGGAGGGCCACTCGCGTGGGCGAGCCTCCGGCGCGGCCTCAGGCGCGGCAGTCTAGCAACGGCCGCATGAACGATCGGTGTCCCTCGTGTGCAGGTCTCGTGGCCAGCTCAGTGAGCAAGGCGGCGGCCCTGCTCCTCGTCTAGTGTTCGGGGTTAGGGATCCGTGATGCGCGCCACGCTGGACAGACTCATCTCGTTCGTCGGACTGCTCCTGGCGGTCGTCCTGCTCGTGGCGGGCGGCCTGCTCGTCTGGGGGAACGTGTTCATCGAGAACGAGGTTCACGACCAGCTCGCGGCACAGAAGATCACGATGCCGACCGACGAGACGGGGCTCGCGCAGCTTCCAGCGGAAGACAAGGCGGCCCTAGACCCGTACGCCGGGCAGCAGATGACGACGGGGCAGCAAGCCAAGGCGTACGCCGATCACTTCATCGCCGTCCATCTCGAGGAGGCGGCGGGGGGCAAGACCTATTCCGAGGTCAGCGGGGAGTACCTCGCACAGTGCTCGGACCCGGCGGCCGCGAAGTCTACGAGTTGCGAGCAGCTCGCCAGCCAGAAGGCGACGTTGTTCCAAGGCGAGACGCTCCGGGGCTTGCTCCTCTACGGCTCCGCGTTCGCCACGATGGGCACGATCGCCGGATACGCCGCGATCGCCGCCTTCTCCGGCGCCATCCTATTCCTGATCCTCGCTCTGCTCGGCTTCCAGCACGCCCGCCGGGTTCGCGAACAGGAAGCCGCCCCCGCCGCGTCGACGACAGGTTGAGGGTCGGCCCGCGGACCGGGCCGCCGGGTTAGCGCTGTCGGCGGTACTGCAGCTCGACGATCCCGTTGCTGGAGGCGGTGGTGGAGACCAGCTCGAGCCCGTAGGACGAGGGGACGCCGTCGAACAGCCGCGTTCCCTCGCCCGCAACGTAAGGGAACATGCTCACCTGGAGCTCGTCGATCAGGTCGAGCTGCATGAGCGACCGCCAGAGGCCGACGCCGCCCCAGACCACGATGTGGCCGTCGCCACCCTGTCTGAGCTTGTCGATCTCTTCTTTCGTGTCACCGGCAGCGATGGTGGTGTTGGCCCACTCGGCCGTCTTCAGGGTCCGGGAGAAGACGACCTTGCGACCGGCGTTCAGGATGTCGGAGAACGGGTGGTCGGTGGCCGTGGTCATGGACTTGGAGATGGACTCGTAGGCGGTGCGGCCCATGATGTGCGCGTACGCGCTCCGCAGGAAGTCGAGTTGCGCCGGGTCGTCGGGCTCACTGTTCTCCGGCAGGCTGAAGCAGAACTCCCAGAAGTCGGTGCCCTCGTCGGCGAGAAGGCCGTCGAGCGAGTAGTTGAACACCGTCGCGATCAGATTCCGCATGATCAGAACTCCCTGGTGGTCTATGACGTGTGCACGGGATAGCGCAGATGCGTGACACCCACACCCGTGACGACCGTCGGATCCCCGAGGACGACCGGTGTGTTCGCGAGGTGATCGAACAACCGCACTCCTGCGCCTTGCAACACGGCGGCCAGATCGATGTGGATCTCGTCGAGCAGCCCGGCGTCTAGGCACTCCTGGATCGTTTGGGCGCCGTGCACTGCCACCGACTTCGGGCCGGCAGCCGATCTCGCTTGCGCAACAGCGCTTTCGATGCCGTCGGTGACGAACTGGACCGTCGAGCCGGGCCGTGGCCAGCCGTCGGGCACGTGGTGGGTGACGACGAAGGCGGGCACATCCCACGGGTGCTGGCCGTCCCAGCCGTGGGCGACCTCGAACGTGCGCCGACCAGTGAGGAAGGCGCCGACCTCAGCCATCAAGCCCTTCACGTGTTCTGCGCTCTCCGGCGAGACGTGGAACGTCATGTCCGATGTCGTGCTCGGCATGGAGACCTCGACATCGCCCGAGAAGTACCAGTCGAACACTTCATCGACCCCGTCGTTCGCGTCGGCGACGTACCCGTCGAGAGACATCGACATGAGTGCGACCACCTTGCTCATGGTGCAGCTCCTTTCGCATCAAGGGCTCGGCAGTGAGGTTCCCGAAGGTCAGCCGGTGGGCGCGGCTGGGATCGAACCAGCGACCTCTCGCGTGTGAGGCGAGCGCTCTCCCGCTGAGCTACGCGCCCGGGAGTGAGCCACCTTACCAACGGCCCAGATAGCGACGGCGGCACGTGCCCGCGCCGTGCCGCCGTCGGATCCGGGCGAGCCCGAACCCTCGCGCATCTTGCCCGGATGGCCCAGGGAGCGCAAGCCGAAACCTGGTGGTTGGCCTGCTCAGAGCGTGGCGACCATCACGGGCGACGTGGTCGGGGCCGCCGGGCACGCGCTCGACTCGACCGTGACAGCCGCAACGTCTGCGGTCGTGAACGCGCCGCTGACCGGCACCACCACCTGGCCGTCCGTGGGCACCACGCAGCCGAGCGATGTCGGGGTGTCGCCCTTGATCGTCCAGAATTCATACGTCTTGACCGGCCGGGGGCTCGGCTAGGCCCGAGCCCAGCACATAGCCGTTGGTGCCGTCCGACCCGATGGCGAGCGTCATCGCGCCACCGGTGCCATCGCTAGGCTCGAAGGGAACGACCCGAACCGGTTGGCTCAGGGTGGGCTGCTGAGCGTTGCGCGGCGCCGCGAGATACCCGCCGAGCGCGCCGACAGCGACGAGCACCACCGCGGCGGCGATCGCGATGAGGGCGTTGCGGCGGCGATGGGTCGGCGCGATCGTCGCCGGACCCCGGCGAGCGCGGCCGCGACCGTGCGGTCCTCGAGGCCGGCGGATACCTCGGTGGGTCGCAAACCGGTGCCGAGCATCGCGGCCGTGTCGGCGAACCCTCTGCGGAGCTCGGCGTACTCAAGATCCGCGCCATGCTCCGCCAGGAGCACGTCGAGGCGAGCCCGGTCCTCGGGCTCCAAGCCGCCCAGCGCCTCGAGCGCCAGCAGCTCCTCGATCTCGGTGTGGTCGCTCATCGTTCGGTCTCCACCAATGCGGTGCGGAGCTTCCGCATCGCCAACAGCGCCCGCGACTTCACCGTGCCGAGCGGCAGGCCGAGCCGCTCCGCGACGCCGGTCTGCGACACGCCGGCGAAGTACATCAGCTCGATCACCTGGCGCTGGGCGTCGGGCAGCGACGCCAACGCCGCGCGGACCGACGCCGCCTCCGCGGGCCGCGCGATGTCGGCGACCACGTCGTCGGCCGGGTCCAGGACCACCACCGGCTCGGCCGCAACCTCCTCGGTGCGCCGGCGCTGCGATTGCTCCCGGCGGACGAGATCCACCGCCCGCGCGTGCACCATCGTCAGCAGCCACCGGCGCACGGTCGCCCGCGCCTCGTCGAACCGCTCGGGCGCCCGCCACAGCTGCAGGAACCCTTCCTGCACGGCCTCCTCGGCCAGCTGGTCGCTCCTCGTCACCCGCAGCGCGACCGACTTGGCGACGGCCGCGTTCCGGCGGAACAGCTCGCGGAACGCGGCGCCCTCCGGGTCACCCTCGCGGACACGACCGAGCAGCTCCCGATCACGGGCGTCCTCCATGTCGCGGACGCTCACGACGACGACCCCCGGGTCGCGGAGGCCTCGTGGGCGCGCGGCGACGCGGCGATCCAGGGCGGATGTGAACACGACATAGGACGGTTCGCGCTCCCCCCTCCCTCGGATCGACCCCGGGGGATGATGCCATCCGCCGCAGGGCAAGACCACCTCGAGTGATCCGACCGCTCCTGGGCCGCGAACCGCAGCCGTCCACGTCCACCAGGGAGGGTCCGGTCGATGGCGTCCAGGCCAAGAGGGTCCGCCAGGCCCCGCGTGACCAGGGTGTTCGTCCGCCTGGCGGTGGTGGTCGGGCTGGCGGGCATCCTGTTGCTCGCGGGCAGCGGCGCGGCGGAGGCCCATCCCCTGGGGAACTTCACGATCAACCTCTACGACGGGCTCATCGTCCGCACCGACGGGCTCGACGTCGACTACGTCGTCGACATGGCCGAGATCCCCGCCTTCGAGGAGCGCCAGACGATCGACGTGAACGGGGACGGCACGCTCGACCCCACGGAAACGGCCGCCTACGTCGACCAGACGTGCGACACCTTGCCGACGGGCTCACGGTGACGGTCGCAGGTCGCGGCCTCCCGGTGCGACCAGACGGCGACGGCTCGGTCTCGTTCCCTCCCGGCGCCGGCGGTCTGTCGACGATGCGCCTCGAGTGCCCGATACACGGCAAGGCGCAGCTCCGCGAGGGCCAGCAGATCGCCTATCGCGACGGGAACTTCGCCGGGAGGATCGGATGGCACGAGGTGACCGTCGTCGGCGACCGGCTCGCGGTGCTCGCCAGCGACGCGCCGGCACAAAGCCTGAGCGCGCGTCTCACGTCGTATCCCGCGGACCTCCTGCAGTCGCCGCTCGACCAACGAACGGCCTCCTTCCAGGTGGGCGGCCCGACGTCGATCTCGGCCGCACCGGTGTCCGCGGCATCGGCGCCGATCACTCGTGGCTTCGGCGACATGTTGACCACCGCGTTCGCCGGCCTCGTCACGACGGGAGGAAGCACGCCCCTGCTCTGGGCGCTCGCTCTCGCCACGGCGTTCGCGATCGGCGGCCTGCACGCGCTCGGCCCGGGGCACGGGAAGACGTTGATGGCCGCCTATCTCGTCGGATCGGACGCCCGGCCGCGTCAGGTGGTCGCCGTGGGCGCCGCAGTGTCGGTGATGCACACGGCTTCGGTGGTGTTGCTGGGGGTCACCGTATTGCTCGCCGGCAGGGCGTTCACCCCCGAGGTCGCGTACCGATGGACGACCATCGCGTCGGGCGCACTGGTCGCCGGGCTCGGTCTGTATCTCCTCATCACGCGACTCCGCGGCGCCCGCCACGCACGCGCGCACGCGCATGGGCACGACCATGAGCACGGGCACACCCACGAACGTCCCGCCGGCAAGTTCGGCCTCGCGACCCTCGCCGTGTCGGCGGCATCCTCCCCTCCCCCTCGGCGCTGATCGCGTTGCTGGCCGCGGTCGCGATCGGACGCGTCGTGTTCGGTCTCGCGCTGGTGCTCGCCTTCGGGATCGGGCTCGCCGCCGTCCTCGTCGCGGTCGGCTTCGGCACGATCAAGGCGCGGTCCTCGCTGGACCGACGGTTCTCCCGCCGCGTGGCCACGTGGGCGCCGGTCGCGAGCGCCGTCGGGGTGTGCCTCGTCGGGGTCGTCCTGGTCGCCCGCACTCTTTGATCACGCCGAGCCGGCGGTAGGTGGGCCTCTGTTCGACGGGGAGGCACGATGCTCGCGCAGTCGATGGAGGAGTTCGTCAACGGTCTGGTGGACTGGTTGCCCCAGGTTCTGCAGCACATCGCCGAGATCGCCGTCTACATGGTCTTCCTGACCGTCCTGTTGGCGATTCCCATCGTCCTGTGGCTCGGGTACGCGGTCTCCACCACCAAGCGAAACCACCCCGAGCAGTAGCTTTCTCGACGAAGCCCACCTCGCGGCGCATCCTGGTCTCGATGGAACGTGTCGAGATCGAGGGCGCGGAGCCGAGCCCTGAGGAACTGCTCGCGACGACCTCCGCCTACGGGCACTTCACGGCGATGCAGGTGCGCGGCGGGAAGACCCGAGGGCTCGAGCTGCACCTCGCACGGTTAGAGGCCTCGAACCGAGAGGCGTTCGACGCGGGTTTCGAACCGGAACGCGTGCGTGAGCTGATCCGCCACGCGCTCGGCGAAACCCAGGACGCTTCCGTCCGCGTCTACATCCACCGCGCGGAAGAGGGTCCGGTCACCATGGTGACGGTAAGACCGCCGGCGGAGATCGCGAGCCCGCAACGCCTGCGCTCGACGTCGTATCTCCGGCCGGACCCGCACATCAAGCACGTGCACACCGATCAAGGGCTCTACCGGGAGGCGGCGCAGCGCGAGGGGTTCGACGACGCGCTCCTGACAACGAGCGACGGCCGCATCTCCGAGACGACCATGGCCAACATCGGTTTCTTCGACGAAGGCGGCGTGGTCTGGCCCGACGCGCCGATGCTGGACGGCATCACGAAACAACTCCTGGAACGGGCAGGTCCCGATCTCGGCATCCCGATGCGCGGTCGTCCGATCCACCTTTCAGAGGTCGACACGATGGAAGGCGCGTTCGTCTCAAGCGCCCGAGGCATCGGACTCGTGTCGGCGATCGACGAGGTCGAGCTGGGTACCCCAGCCGCCCGAGTCGAGGCGTTGGTCGAGGCTTACGGATCGATCTCCTGGGACGAGATCTAGCCTCGCTGCGTTCCGAACTTGGACTGACTCCCTAGGGGCGGCCTCATCCGTTGCCGCCACAGAGGTTAGGCGGGTGCCGGCCCGGTCCCCTGAAAGGTGCCTCGGCCCGAGCCCGTGAGTCGGTAGGCGTACTCGGTGATGATGATCGTCCCCTGCTCACCCGAGGGAAGGATCAGGAGAGCTTCCCCAACTTCGAGGATGTGTTCGGGGGTGGGGTCTTCGAACTCCCCTTGCCACTCCTTCTGCTCCATCCCCCCGCCTCGAGTGACATAGGCACACCGACCAACTTCGATGTCCGCCTCGTTCTGCCTGAACACCACAGGGCCGTCGTAGGAATCCATGCGGCCACCCTCTCAAAGGGTCCCGACATCGGCCAGTCGGGGCAGCTCGAAGCGGTCCCGCGGTCCCTCTCTGAACGTCTGGGTCGAGGTTCAATGACTGGGCAAGGAGCGGTCCGCTTGATCGCGCCATACGCGGAACCCGGAGAGACGGTCGAGGACTTCGACGTCGGATCATCGGTCGAACGAACATCGACCTCAGCGCCACTGACCGAACCCTATGATGTTTCCGAGCGAGGCTGCTGCTACCACCTAGGCGTTTCGATCCCGTCCGGAATCAGTGACAGGTGATGGGTCTCGGAGGCCTCTATCCAAATACTCGTCACGCCACGGACGGGATAGGAGATGGTCATACATGTAACTTCTCGCGCCCGGTCTCAACCCGTCGTGCGTATGCCAGAGCCTCACGGACCGCGTCATCGATGGTCAGGGCTTCTTCGTCGCTGGACATACGAGCGAACGTCGGTGCGTCCAGGATCCGCGTGGCCCTCTGCAATGGGGGCTCTAGCCCGCTCATCTCGGTGGTCGTGGCGCCACCGACCTGGCGGAGGCGTCGGTCGCTCGCCCCGGCGAGCCCGACCGCCAGAATTGGGTCGCCGTGATCGAGCAACAGGTCGGCGATATGGGCGAGGCTGGTGCAGATTACGCCCGCTTCGCCGGCCTCCGATGCCATCCTGAGGGCGTCCGCGAACAGAGCGAGGGCGGCTTCCGGATGCGCGGTCAGATCTTCGATCCGTCCGAGATTGATAAGCCCGTAGACGTAGATATAGCGCTCCCCTGCCCTTTCGAACTCATCCCTTGCAGCCAGCGAGTCTCGTCTGCCTTCGTCGATCATTCCGTTCCTGATGTGGATAGTGGCCGCCCCGAGATAGGCGTTCCCGATGACGTCTCCGACGCCCGTATTGTTGGAGATCGCCAAGGCCTCCTCAAAGAATTCGAGGGCCGCGTCAGCGTTGTGGATGGAGTTGGCCCACCCGAGGTTGTTGAGCTGTCGCGCCGCCCCGAGGACATCACCGATCTCCCGGTAGAGCCCCAGGCTGCGACTCACGTAGCCGATGGACCTGGCGAAGTCCATCGAATAGACCGCGAGCTCACCTGCCGCCGCCAAGCCTCCCGCGACGACGGCAGGATCGACGTCGTTCAGATCCGACTCGAGCAGTGCGTCGATGACGGCCCGCCCCTCGGTCATCTGGTTCCGTAGGTGCCAGAAGGTCATGAGCGTGGTGCTCAATCGGAGCGCCGTCCCGATATCACCGACAGCGGTCGCCCAACCTATAGCGGCCCGGATGTTGTCGTGGTCTCGACCGAGACGATCGAGCCACGCGTCGCGACCCGGCCCGAGCAGCTGCGGAGCCGCCTCCTCGGCCAACGCGAGGAAGTAGTCCGCGTGGCGCCTCGAGATCGCGGGAAGCTCGCCGCTCTCGAGGAGTCCGTCCGCGGCGAACGTCCGGATCGTCTCCAACATCGAGCCTCGAGGGTCGTCACCTCGCTCGCTCTTGATCAGGCTGTGTTCGAGCAGGCGCTGGAGGCCGTTCATGACGTCAGGTCCGCCGGCGTCAGCGGCGACACGTTGGACCGCCTCGAACGTCCACCCACCGCGGAACACAGCGAGGCGTTGGAAGAGGCGCCGATCGGCATCATCCAGCAGGTCGACGCTCCAGGCGATCGCGTTCCGCAGGGTCTGTTGGCGCTCCGGGACGTCACGTCCGCCGCCCTCCAGGTCGATCGAGTTGGCTAGTCGCTCGCTAAGCATCGACGGCGGGATCAGCCTGACCTGCGCGGCAGCGAGCTCGATCGCAAGGGGGATGCCTTCGAGCCGACGACAAACATCGACGACCGAGGATGCGTTGGCCTCCGACAGCGCGAACTCCGGTTGGACCGAGCGCGCACGATCCGCGAACAGCTGGATCGCTTCGGACGTGCCGAGCGATGTCAACGTCGGCGCCGTGGTTGAGTCCGGCAGACCCAACGGCGCGACCGGCCATTCCTGCTCACCTTCCAGACGGAGCGGTGCCCGGCTGGTCACGAGGAGATGCAGGTCCGGACAGCGCGCCAGGAGTTCGGCGACGAACGGCGCGGCGGGCAGCACCTGCTCGAAGTTGTCCAAGACTAGGAGCTCCTGTCGCTCGGTCAGGTGCTTGACGACCGCGTCGGTCGGGGAACCACCGGGGATCGCGGCAGCCTCAAGTCTCTCTCGGGTCGTTGACGGGACGAGCTCAGGGTCGACGATCGGGCCCAGATCGACGAAGGCCGCCCCGTCGAGGTAGTCGTCCGCTTCGGCGAGGGCGACCGCGAGCGCCAAGCGCGTCTTCCCTGTGCCACCCGGCCCTGTGAGGGTAAGCAGCCGATGGCGTCCGAGCTGGTCCCGCAGGTCCGCGATCGCGGTCTCCCGACCGACGAAGCTTGATAGACGAACCGGCAGTCCCGCCGACTTGACCACACCGCGTGGCGGAGGGAAGTCGGTCTCCAAGCCCGGCACGACGAGCTGCGTCAGACGCTCAGGCGCATCGATGTCCTTCAGGCGGTGGTGACCGAGATCCTTCAGGGCGAACCCGGAAGGCAGATCATGCTCCACGAGCGAACGCGTCGCCTCGCTGAGCAGCACCTGACCGCCGTGGGCCGCGGCGCCGACCCGGGCGCCTCGATGCACGTCGAGGCCGACGTACCCTTCGACGCCCCGCCGGCCTTCGCCGGTGTGCAACCCCATCCGGACCCGCACCGAGACCCCGTCCGGCCACTCGGCACCGGCGAGAGCCCGTTGAGCCGTCCGCCGCCGCGCGGGTGGCGCCCGACGCGCTCGGGAAGACCACGAACAATGCGTCGCCGGTGGTGTCCACCTCGACGCCCCCCTCATCGACGGCGGCGGCCCGGATCAGGCTCCGATGCCGGTGAAGGATCCCCGCGTACTCGTTGGGATACCCCTCGAGCATCCTGGTGGACCCTTCGATATCCGTGAAGAGGAACGTCACGGTTCCCGTGGGGAGGTTGGGCGCTTCGTTCGACGCGGGATGCCCTCCTGACTTTCGGCTCATGGCGATCACTGTTGCTAAGGCGATCAGTCTTGTTATGACACGCTCCCGGATCCGGTCGCTCCCACGCATGCCGATCGATCGGGCGGAGGGAGGGGCGCAGAGTCGCCATCGATCGCCGACAATTGATCGCACCCCTCGTCGAAGGCGGCGATCGCGCTGGCGCCGAGCTCGCCTGGGCTGGTCTGGCTCCAGAAGACCACGGTGCCGTCGCGAAGGCGCGCCCACTGTGTCAGGTCCCAGCCTTCGGGCCAGGGCAGGTCTTGGACGACAATCGCGGTCGCTGACGGCGCGACGCCGAAGAGCACTCTCCTTTGACCACCAATGGGCGCTGAACGCAACGTGAGTAGGTCGGAGCGGACCGGCACCGAGGCAAGCGTTATCCCCATACCGTCTTGCAGCTCGATGTTCCCGCCCAGCTCCACGAGTCGATAGGGCGAAGAGGCATCCGAGTTCTCAGCGATCGTCTCTCCCGGGCCGACGCCGACTCCGCACATACTCCCGTCCGAACAATCCATCCCCGGCCGGAAGCCCGCCCGCAGCAACGGCGATCCATCGGCGGCCACCGTCGTGACGAGACCTTGTTGGAAGGTCTTCATCGGCGCGAAGTACACCTGCCAATCGGGGAAGAAGGGTGCGAGTGGCGCGAGCGCCGCCCGGTCTCGGGATCCATCAGCGAGCGAAACATCAACCGATGACACGTCGGTGCCGACGATGCCCGCGACATATGAGCTCTCGCCCACCTTGGTGTCGTGGACATCGAGGCTCGATCCGCCAGCGATGGGAGGTGGCAATGTCGCGAACTGATATCCCGGGTCGGCCGTTACGAGCGCGATGCCACCGTCAGGGAGACATCCTGATCCCATGCCCAGCTGATAGACAGTCCATGGCAGATCACTCGTCGTGTCACCGGCGATCACTTCACCGGATAGCGTGGAGTAGCCGTCCTTGACGAAGCATGAGCTCGATGTGCTGGTGGCAATCGTTGCCCCGACGAAGGAGAGACCAGAGAAGGCTCGCATGAGCGCATCTCTCGTCGCAGGCGCCACGGAATCCCCGAACGATGCGACCGCGTGGTAGGTCCGGCCGTGCGCGGACCACCTCGCTCCGAGCGCGTCCGTCTTGCACGTGAGGCCCGAGGCGTCGGGGCCGGTGAGGCTGGTTGGCCACACCGGCGCTCGGCCATCGGCCTGCGGGTCGATCACGAGGATCGCGCCGTCGTTTGGCATCCCCTCACACGGGTTGCTTCCCGACAGATTCGGGGCGAAGTTCCCGAGTGCGACGAGCTGGGCAGTGCCGTCGAAGTACCCCGTCAAATGCCAACCCCCGGGATTCGTGAACTCGGTTCCGTCCACGTCGGCTGAGCGCCAGGATGGAGCAGGGTAGTTGGCTCCGGTGGCGGGCTTCGTCGTCGTGAAGGAACGACCGAACGCGGCCAACACGAGGACAACCACAGCGATGGCCGCAACGGCCGCCGCGGCGCGCTGGCGTCGCGAGTGCCTACGACGACGCGCGACCAACCGATCCATCGCCGGCTCCGGCATCCGGAACAGCGCAACCGACCGCTCCAGTTCGTCTCGTCGTAGCTTCATGTCTGCTCTCCCCTTGCATCACGGATGCCTGTTCGGCCCTGAGTCGCAAGGGCGCGAACCGTGGATGCTTGGATGCCGAGGATCTTCGCGGCTTCATCGGAAGAGAGATCCAGCAATGTTGTCAGCACGAGCGCCGCGCGCTGCCTCGGAGGCAGCGACCTCAACGTTCGGACAACTTCATCACGGTCTTCGACGTCGGCGAGGTCGTCGCTCTTCGGTGCGAGGGCGAACGCTTTCCGCGTTGCGAGGGCTGCGCGTCGAAATCGATTCCGAAACACGTTCATGGCGACCTTGAAGAGGTAGGCCTCCGCGGACTCGAGCCTCGACACTCGCTCCCATCGCTCCCATACCTTCAAGAACGCCTCTTGTGTGATCTCCTCAGCTTCGGAGCGGTTCCCGGTCACTAGACACATGACGCCGAACAACCGGTTCCGGTGGTCTTCGAAGAACTCATCGAACGTCATCGGAGCCAGCACGCTCGGTTCCTGTCGATCGTGCGCACCTCGTGCGGATGCCCTCATCGTGATAGAGGAACACCTGGGATGCGACCCCTGCTTAGGATCTAGCTAAAGATGCCGGTCCGTCAGGTTGATCGGAGCCGTCCGCAGATGACGCATGGTTCAGACGACGGGCCCTTTGACGCACCGTGACCAAGGCCCAGGCCGTTGTTGTCCGGGGACCGCCTCATTGCGAGATCTTGAACTGGCGGACGACCTGGTGGCCGGCCGCGTCGCGGTACTGCGCTCGCCAACGCGGTTTGCCTTCGTTGAACCGCGCGGCCGGCACCTTCTGAATCGATGCCATAACCCCTCCTCGTGACATCGGCGTTACACGAGAGGGGTAGCCGTTTCGGTATCTGGTGGGCGCTAGAGGATTTGAACCTCTGACCTCTTCCGTGTCAAGGAAGCGCTCTCCCCCTGAGCTAAGCGCCCGTTACTCCGCCTTACTGTAGCGGTGGGGAGAGGCGGGGACCGGAATCGAACCGGTGTGCGCGGCTTTGCAGGCCACTGCCTAACCACTCGGCCACCCCGCCGTAGGAAAGCCCGGGTTCCCCGGGCGCGGGTCAGTCTACCCGTCTGCCCAGACATGCTCGGACACCCAATACTTCGGTCCTATGCTCGCGTCGTGGATACGCCGTCGACGTGCCCGGAATGCGGGTCGGACGAGATCCGCCAGACCACCCGAGCGGTGGGGATCTACGGCGACGTGACCGCCTACGTCTGCGGCGTCTGCGATTGGGCGTCTGATCCGCGGATCGGCCGTCCGCCCGCCGACCGGTCGAAGAACTTCACCCTCCGCCGGTTGATCGACGACGTCGAGCACGAGCGCGGCGACAAGCATCCCTAGCGGCTCGCTCTCGTAGCATCAAGTGCCGTCCCTCGTCCGAGGAGGACCCGTGGAAGTCCACGGCACGGCACTGATCTCCACCCTCGCGATCGCGCTCTCCGCCGCGTTCGTCGCCGGGTTCGTCGCGCGCCGGATCGGCTTGCCGGCGATAGTGGGCTATCTGCTCGCGGGCGTCGCGGTCGGGCCCTTCACGCCTGGGCTGACCGCCGATCCGCACATCGCCCTCCAGCTCGCCGAGATCGGCGTGGCGCTGCTGATGTTCGGCGTGGGCCTGCACTTCAGCATCGGCGACCTTTGGTCCGTCCGACGGATCGCGATACCCGGCGCCCTCGGGCAGATCGTGGTCGCGACCGGCCTCGGCACCGCCGCCGGCCTCATGTTCGGCTGGGATCTCCGTGCATCCGTGGTTCTCGGTGTCGCCGTGTCGGTCGCGAGCACGGTCGTGCTGATCCGCGCGCTCGACCATCGCGGGATGACGACATCCGAGCCGGGCCGCGTCGCGATCGGCTGGCTGATCGTCGAGGACCTCGTCACGGTCCTCGTGCTGGTGATCTTGCCGGTGCTCGCCCCGAGCGGCGACGGGATCGAACGTTGCGGCCGAGGTGGCGATCGCGCTGCTGAAGGCCGCCGTCCTCACCGGCGTGATGCTCGTCGTCGGCGCACGCGTCCTGCCGAGGGCCCTCGCGCTTGTCGAGCGCGACGGTTCCCGCGAGCTGTTCACGCTCGCGGTCGTGGCCGTCGCGCTGGGCATCGCTTACGCGGCCTCCGCCGTGTTCGACGTGTCGCTCGCGCTCGGCGCTTTTCTGGCGGGCGCCGTCCTGAGCGAGTCGTCGGTGGGACGCCGTAGCGGCGAGCACGTCGTCGGCCTGACCGACATCTTCACTGTTCTGTTCTTCGTGTCGGTCGGGATGCTCCTGGACCCCACCGTGATCCGAGATCATCCGCTCGAGATCGTCGTGATGCTTGCGATCGTGGTGATCGGGAAGTCCGCCGCCGCGCTCGGCATCGTGCTCGCGCTCAGGCGTTCGATGACGACCGGGCTGGCGGTCGCGGCGGGTCTCGCACAGGTCGGCGAGTTCTCGTTCATCCTCGCGACGACGGCGACTACCCTCGGCCTGCTTCCCGAGGAGGCGTTCCAGGTGATCGTCGCCGTCGCGCTGCTCTCGATCACGATCAACCCGGCTGTCGTCGGCTGGGCTTCGCGTCGCACCGAAGGACGTATCGTCACCCTCCCGTCGTGACCCGTCGCCGCCTGGCATGATGCAGCCCGCATGAGGACCGAGACACCCCGCAGATGATCGACGAGCTCGCCGGCAAGACGGCGCTCGTCACGGGTTCCGGGAGCCCGACCGGCATCGGGTTCGCTTGCGCCAGGGCGCTCGTCAGGGAGGGCGCACGGGTCGCGGTCACCTCCACGAGCGAGCGGATCCACGATCGGGCCGACGAGCTCGGCGCCGATCATGCCCGTGGGTTCGTCGCGGACCTCACCGACCGCGCACAGGTCCACGACCTCGCCGCGGCAGTCACCGACCACCTCGGGCAGATCGACGTCCTCGTCAACAACGCCGGGATGATGCACGTCGGCCTCGACGACTTCGCGTTCCTGGACTTCCTCGAGATCGACGACGCGACGTGGGATCTCGAGATCTCGATGAACCTCGCGACCGCGTTCAACGTGACCCGCGCGGTGGCGCCCGGCATGGTCGAGCGGCGCGGGGGCAGGATCGTGATGGTCTCGTCGGTCACCGGCACGGTCGTCACGAACCCCGGCTCGACCGGCTACGGGACGGCGAAGGCCGGCATGGAGGGCTTGATGCGAGGCCTCGCGTTGGAGCTCGGTCCGTTCGGGGTCACCGCCAACGCCGTCGCGCCGGGGTGGATCGCCACCGCGCCCCTGGACGAAGGCGAGGTGGACCACGGGCTCGCCACACCGCTCGGCCGTTCCGGGACCGCGGACGAGATCGCGGAGGCCGTCGCCTTCCTCGCGAGCGACCGGGCTAGCTACATCACGGGGCAATCGCTCATCGTGGACGGCGGCAACACGATCCAGGAGATCAAGAGCTCGGGGTGAGCCCTTCCGAGTTGGTGAACGGTCGACTGTTTGCACGCCTCGCGACTCTGAGGAGTAGACTCCCCGCG
>CAWCXU010000005.1:0-39286 GCA_963799625.1 uncultured Actinomycetes bacterium
TGCTGTGGTCGGACATCCACGGCATCGAGCGAGGGAAGTACCTCTACGGCAACTGGCGGGAACGCGGACGCGCCAATTTCTGCCTCGCGACGCTCCCGCTGACCTTCGACCGGGAGATCCTGCCGATCGAAGGGCTCGCGTTCGACGTGGGACTTCCCGACCTCGAGGCGAGCATCGAGCAGGACACGCTGCGGACCGGGTGGGAACCCGCCACGACGGTCGGGATCGGGCGCCTCGGCCGTTGGGGGGCGGTGCCCGTCGATCCCCGGCACCTCCTCGAAGAGGCCGTCGCGTCGTGGATCGCTCGGGGGCTCACCCCGCAGATCGCCTTCGAGTTCGAGTTCTTCCTCTTGCGGCCGGACGGCGAGGCAGGCTGGCTGCCGCTGAAGACACCGGGCTCACGGGTCTACGGGACCGGCACGGCCGTCGATCCCGACGGGGTCGTCGCCGAGATCGTCGACGCGGCCTGCGCGTCGGGCCTGGACGTCGAGGCTTCATGCCAGTTCGACGACTCGCAGTTCGAGGTCAACATCCGCTATCGCGACGCCGTCCCCGCCACCGACGACGCGTTCCTGTTCCGGGTGCTGGCCCACGAGATCGCCACGTCGAGAGGGCATCGGGCCACCTTCATCGGCCGCCCCCTCGCGGACCGCGGTGGCTCGGGCCTGCACGTGAACGTCGGCTTTTCTGGGACGCTGCCGGCACGAACGTGCTCCACGATCCGAGCGATCCCGAGGGTCTGAGCGACCTCGCTCGCAGCTGCATGGCCGGGATGCTCGCCCACCACGAAGGGACGGCGGCGATCCTTGCGCCGACCGTGAACGCTTACAAGCGGCTGCTCCCCAACATGATGAACGGCTACTGGGCCAACTGGGGGCACGACGATCGCACCGTGGCGATCCGTATCGGCCCCGATCGCGGGGACGCCACGCGCCTGGAGAACCGGGTCCCCGACGGCGCGTGCAACCCCTACCTCGCGGCGGCCGCGCTTCTGCACGCCTGCCGGTTCGGCCTCGAGGATGCGATGACGCTGCCCCCTGCGCAGCTCGTCGCCGCCGAGCCGTCCGGCGACGCACACGTTCCTTCGACCCTCGAGGCCGCCGTCGAGGCCATGGGGCGCGACGAACGCCTCTGCGAAGCGCTCGGTTCCCCGTTCGTCGACGCCTTCTCCCAGCTGAAGCTCGCCGAATGGAAGCGCTACACCGAAGCGGTGGACGATCCGACGACCCCCGACCCGACACCGTGGGAGCTCGAGTACTACTCCCCGTTCTTCTGAAGGAGTGCCCGTGACGGCCGTCATCGATGGGATCGATCTCGCCGACCCCGACAACTTCGTGGACGGCGTTCCGTTCGAGTGGTTCCGGCGCCTGCGGCAGGAAGCCCCGATCGCATGGCACCCCGAACCGGAACCCAATGCCGGTTTCTGGGCAGTCACGCGATACGACGATCTGGTGTCGATCCACATGGACTGGGCAACGTTCTCCTCGGAGATAGGCGCGGTCTCGCTCGAGGAGCTCGATCCCGAACAGCTCGAGATCCGGCGCTCGATGCTCGAGACCGATCCTCCCCGCCATACGAAGCTCCGATCGATCTGCGCCAAGCGCTTCAGTGCCCGCGGGGTGGGGCGGTACGAGGACTGGATCCGCGACGTCGCGCGGGATGTCCTCGACGCTGCGCTCGTTGGTGACGACACCTTCGACTTCGTCGGCGCTATCAGCCGAGAGCTCCCGATCCGGTTCCTCTGCTCGATCTTCACTGTCCCGCAAGCGGATGCACCCCAGCTCATCTCGTGGGGCGACAAGATGATCGCCAACCAGGATCACGAGCTGTCGGCCGCGGTCATCGACAAGGTCGACACCGAGGCCTACCGGTTGTTGCCGTTCCGCTCTCCCGTCGCGCGCGACGTGTTCGACTACGCGGATGCGCAGGCGGATCGGCGACGGGACGAACCCAGCGACGACGTGATCCAAGCGCTCGTGACCGCCCAGCAAGAAGGCGTACTGAACGAGCGCGAGTTCCACAACTACTTCTCGCTGTTGATGATCGCCGGCAACGAGACGACGCGCCACACGATCAGCGCCGGGATGCTCGCCTTGATCGAGCATCCCGAACAACTGCAGCTCCTCCAGGAGGAGCCCGAGCGCATCGCCGTCGCCGTCGAGGAGATCCTCCGGTGGGCGACGCCGGTGCTGCACTTCCGACGGACCGCGACCCGCGACGTGGAGCTGCGGGGAGAGACGATCCGCGCGGGCGACAAGGTCGTGACCTGGTACGTGAGCGCGAACAGGGACGAAGAGGTCTTCGCCGACGCCGAGCGGTTCGACGTAACGCGGCGGCCGAACGACCACGTCACGTTCGGTCCGGGAGGCCCTCATTTCTGCTTGGGGGCGCATCTGGCGCGGCTCGAGGCCACGATCCTGTTCGAGGAGCTCTTACCCCGGATCGCGTCGATCGAGCTCGCCGGACCTGCCGAGCGGATCCGCTCCAACTTCGTGAACGGCATCAAGCGGATGCCCGTGCGGATCGTGACCTCCTAGCACTGCGGCCGAGCGACTCAGCGACGCTCGGCGCCGTCGCGATCCTGGACGCTCCGGGAGAGCGAGCGGAGCATCGAGGCCAGCCGGTCCTGATCGCGCTCGCCGAGTGCGCCGGCGATGGCAGTTTCTTCGGCGTTGAACCGCGGGAAGAGGTGTTCGATGGTCCTGCGGCCCTTCGCCGTGAGCGAGACGAGCACGCTGCGGCCATCGTTCGGGTCGGGCCGGCGGCTGATCCATCCCCGCGCGTCGAGGGTCCGCAACACGCCGGTGGCGGTCGGGCGGCTGATCCCGATGGCCTCGGCGAACGCGTTGGCGCCCAGCTCTCCCCACACCCAGAGCACCCACAGCCCGACGAACGAGGTCCACGAGATGTGCTCGGTGGCCAGGACCTTCGACTCCATGTGCCTCCGGACGGCGGCGGCGCTGCGGAACAGGTTCGAGATCGCCCACATCGCTCGGAAGTCCAACGGACGATCGCCGAGCGCCTCCAGCACCTTGCGCTCCGCCGGCAGGAGATCCTCGCTCACGCGGCTCCCGAGATGAGGCGGTCGCCGAGCTCGCGGGCGACGTCGAGGATGGCGAGGACGTCCTCGTCCGTCGTCCGGAAGTTCACGAAGCACGGGCGGAGCCACATCTCACCGTCGATCAGCGCGGAGGCGAGGTAGATGCGGCCGTCGGCCTGGATCGCCTCCGCCAGTCGTTGGTTGTGCATGTCGAGCTCGACCCCCGCCGGCGCGTGCCGGAAGGGCACGATCGACAGCTGCGGAGGAGCGTCCATCACCTCGAAGTCCTCGCTCGTCTGCGCGCGACGGTACAGCAGGTCGGCTTCGTCGAGGTTGCGAGTGATCGCGTCGCGGAACTGGCGCGCCCCGTGTACCCGGAAGGCGAGCCACGCCTTGAGCGCGCGGAACGGCCGCGAGTACTCCAATGTGATGTCGGCGGCGTGCAGCTCGTGCTGCTGGTGCGGGAGATAGCCCTGCTCGTGCGAGAACGACTCCACGAAGACATCCTCGTGACGGCTCATGACGACGCCACATGCCTTCGGCAGGTAGAGCCATTTGTGGGCGTCCACCGAGCACGAGTCGGCGCGAGCGAGGCCCGCGAACAGCTCCGGGCGAACCGCGGCGGCGGGAAGGCCATAGGCGCCATCGACGTGCAACCACACGCCGGCGTCTTCGCAGACGTCGGCGACGGCGTCGAGGTCGTCCACCGCGCCGGTGAGGGTGGTGCCCGCGGACGCCACCACCGCCACGGCGGTCGCGCCGGCCGCACGGTCCGACGCGATCGCCTCTGCAAGCAGGTCCGCCCGGATCCGCCGCAACGGATCGAGCGGTATCGTCCGCAGCCGGTCCGAACCGATCCCCAGCAGCTCGACCGCTCTCGTCACGGAGTAATGCACCTCCTGCGAGCAGTAGACGATGGCGTTCGCACCGCTCAGGCCCGTGCGCCGTGACCCGGGCATCGCTCGCTCCCGCGCAGCGGCGAGCGCCGTCAGGTTGCTGATCGTGCCGCCGCTCGTGAAGGCGCCCGATGCCACCGGGAAGCCGATGAATTCGCCGATCCAGCGCACGGCCTGCTGCTCGACGACCGTTGCCGCTCGCGCGTCGACCGCGAGATTGATGTCGTACGTGTGCGCGAGGAGGTCACCGATCGTCCCGATCGGCAGGCCGCTGGAACCGATGAACGCGAAGTACCGCGGCCGCGGCTGGGCGATCGACTCGTCGAGGATCCGAGCCGCATCGTCGAGCACCTCGTGGACGCGAGAAGGTCGCTCCGGCAGCCGGGCGCGGATCAGCTCCCGCACCCGCTCGTCCAGCGGCGGCTCCTCGGGCCGGAACCGGTCGAACGAGCCCCACGCCTCCGCCACGAGCCGAGCGGCGTGCTCGAGCGCTTCCTCGCGCGTCGCGTCGAGGTGGAGTGGCCGCTCGGACATGGTCAGGCCGCCGAACCCACCGTCCATCCGGCGCTCGGCCGCTCGAACCACACGTGCACCTGCCCGGTGCCGACCGAGGCCTCGTACCGGCTGAACAGCTCGCCCGGAGCGTTGCACCTGGTACCGCCCATCGCGGCGGCCATCATCAGGTAGTGGCCGAAATGGCCTTCGGGGTAGGCCTTCCGATACGTGGGCATGTTCTCGATCACCCCGGCGTGGTCTCCGCTCTGGAGCAGATCGAGCACGTGCATGTCCGCGTCGTAGTACGCCCGGTCGTAGATGTTGTCGGGCGCTCGCTGCGCCTCCCGCTGCCGGAGCTCTTTGAACCCGAAGAACCGGTGCGTCATCCCGCCCGATGCCAGCAACACGACCCGACGATCGCTCTCCGCGATCGCTTGGCCGATCAGCGAACCCAACAACAGGAAGTCGTCCGTATCGCAGGTCTGGTTCAGGGCCACGCTGATCCATCTCGTGTCGGGATCGCCGAGGAAGGTCCAGATGTTCACCGTGCCGTAGAAGATCGGCAGGTACGGATCGTCGCTCGCGAGGATCCAACAATCGTCGCGGTCCTTGGCCTGCGCGGCGATCCGCTTCGCGAGATCGGGGTCACCCGGCATGTCGTAGGGGACCTGTCGCATGCCTCGCGGAAGCTCGCTGCTCGTGAACAAGCCTTGCCGCCGCTCCTGCGCGGTCACGATGTGCTCGAACGTCGACTCCCAGTGCGTGTCGAAGACGATGACCGTGTCCGGTCGCAGTCGGTCGATGCAGTCACGCTTCATCCGGCGCAGGCCGGGGACGAGCGTGATCTCCTCGCCGTCGTTGAGCTCGAGCCGCACATCTTCGGGCAGCATGATCGTCGGGACGTGCGCGACCAGCGCTGCGCCAACCACCTCACCCATCCATCCTCCTCACTCGCCGGACGATGGTGCCGTCACGACGTTCTTCACGTCGGCGTAGAAGTCGAAGCTCCACCTGCCTCCCTCACGGCCGATCCCCGAGTTCCGCGAGCCACCGAACGGTGCGTCGAGATCGCGTACGAAGAAGCAGTTGACCCACACGGTGCCCGCGACGAGCTGTTCGCCGACCCGCCGAGCCCGTGCCTCGTCGCCCGTGTAGACGGTGGCGGCGAGGCCGTAGTCCGTCTCGTTGGCGAGCGCGATCGCCTCCGCTTCGTCGCGGAAGGGTTGCGCCGTGATCACGGGGCCGAAGATCTCTCGGGTCAGCAGCGGGGAGCCTGCGGGCACATCCACGAACAGGGTCGGCCGGTAGTAGAGCCCACCCAGAGCATCGTTCGGGCCGCCGCCGACGACCGCACGGGCTCCTTCGGCGTGACCGGCGCGGACGAACCCATCGACCCGATCGAAGTGCTCTCTGCTGATGAGCGGACCGATGTCGGTCGCGTCGTCGCGAGGATCTCCCTGCACGACGCGTGCCGTCGCCTCGACGAAGCGCTTCAGGAAGTCGTCGTAGATCGAGGACTCGATCAACAAGCGGGTGCCGGCCAGGCAGACCTGTCCCGCGTTGTCGAACTGCCCGATCGCCTGCCGTAGCGCTGCATCCGGATCCGCGTCGGCGAAGATCAGGAACGGTGACTTCCCGCCGAGCTCGAGCGATGTCGGCGTCAGGTTCGCCGCCGCTGCTGCGGCAACCAGCCGCCCCGTCTCCACCGACCCCGTGAACGCGATCCGGCTCACGCCCGGGTGGCCGACGAGGGCAGCGCCCGCCTCCTCGCCGATCCCTTGGACGACGTTGTAGGCGCCGGGGACGAGGTCCGCCTCGAGTGCGATGTCTCCGAGGAGCGATGCGGTCAGGGGCGCCCACTCCGGGGGCTTGTGCACGACGGCGTTCCCCGAGGCGAGGGCCGGTGCGATCCGCCAGGTGGCCAACATCAGGGGCGCGTTCCACGGCCCGATCACCGCGGTCACGCCCGACGGATCCCATGTGAATCGCTCCCGGTTCCCGTTGAACGTCGCGTCGCCCGCACCCTCCAGGTCCAGGAGCTTGTCGGCGAAGAACCGGAAGTTTCGAGCCACACGAGGCATCACGGAGGACCGGTGTGAGCGTAGGAGGGATCCGTTGTCGCGGGTTTCGACCGCGGAGAGCTCCTCGATCCGCGCCTCGACCCCGTCGGCGATCCGATGCAGGACAGCGGCCCGATCCTTCGGTGGCGTGCGCCCCCACTCCGCGGCCGCTTGGCCCGCGGCGTCGACCGCCGCGCCTACCGTGGTGGCGTCGCCGCGCGCGACGTCTGCGATGACTTGCTCGTCGATCGGAGACACGTCGGGGAACCGATCTGGCGAGCCGAGGCGTTCGCCGCCAACCAGGTGGTCGGTCGAGACCCCGACCCCTTCGACCACGGCGCGCTCGTCCGTTGTCTCCTCCGAATCGTTCGTGTCCGAACGGTATGGCTCTGCCCGTGGACGTGTCAATCTGAGCGCACGAAGCCGCGCGGCCGGTGAGGCCGGCTAGCTATGCGTGCACGCGCAGGATGAGCGCGTCGGTGTTCGCGTTCCCGGCCCCGACGATCCTGCCGTGCGCGTCGCGCGCGATGTCGAACAGGTAGCCGTTCACAGCGCTCAGCCCCGCGATCCCGTGGGAACCGAACGTCGGGTCCGGCGCCCCGCCCGCACGCAGGCGCATGATCATCGGGTTGTTGCCGCCGTTCGTGCGGCCGGCGACGAGGATCTTGCCACCGGCCATCGTGAGGTCCTGGAGGTTGAAGTCGGGGGCGATCCCGGCCTTGAGTCCGCTGTTGCCGAACGAGCCGTCGGGCTGGCCGTTCGCTCTCAGCTGCGCGATCCGAGCCCGGTAGGCGCCGTCGTACCCGTAGAGACCGAGGACCAGGGCGCCGCCGGACCGAACGTCGAGGCCGAGCGCGTAGTCGTCGCCGCCCTTGAGGAAGTTGAACGTCGCCTGGCCGTTGCCACTGAAGCCCGCGTTCGGGGCCCCGTTGGGCTTCAGTTCGGCGACGGCGGTGTTCCACTCGGTGTTGGCCGAGTTGCGTAGCCAACCGGCCAGCACGATCGTCCCGTCGTGCACGACGTGCACCTTCCAGACGCCTTCGTCGTTGGGGCCGAAGTTGACCTTGGCGAGCCCGTCGCCGCTGAACGTCTTGTCGAGCGCCCCGTTGGGACGCAGCCGCGCGACCTCGAAGAAGCCCTTCGCCGGGGAGACCGAGCCGTCGTATCCCTCACCGGCCACGACGATCTTGCCGTTCGGCTGGATCGCGAGGTCGTAGGCATCCGAGTTCGCGATGCCGGAGAACCGGATGACCGCCAGCCCGTCGCCCGAGAAGCTCGTGTCGGGCTTCCCGTTCGGACGGCGAACGACCACGATCATCCGGTCGTTCCCGTCGGCTCCTTGGGCACCACCGACGGCGACCAGCCGTCCGTCCCGCAGGAAGCGGCACGCTTCGAGATAGCTGTACCCGTGGCCCAGGACGTTCTGCCGCCACTTGCCGTCGCCGCTGAAGCTCATGTCGAACCCGCCGCCGGCGGTGGATGCGGTGAGGGTCGCCTGACTCGCGCTGACGCCGCAGGTGGTGGGCGCGTTCCCGTGCACCGCGACGCCGTAGAAGGTGTCGCTCGAGCCGACGTAGTCGACGGTCTTGACGCCGTCGCCGCTGAAGGTCGTGTCGAGGTCGCCGGGTCCGGCGAACGCGGGCGTGGCGGTCGCGGCGATCGCGAGACAGATCCCCGCGATGATCGGTCGCACGGAACGAACGACGCATCGGAACCCCCCTGGTCAAGCGTCAACGGCTCGTGGCGACTCTAGCCGCGTCGCCGCCGACTTCCCCGTTCGGCGGAGTCGGGAAGCGCAGAGGTAGGCCGAAAGACCTAGCCGTCTGGACGATGCGCGCCCGACAAGGGGGCGAGGAGGATACCGCCTACATCGGACGTTCTGGGGGGAAGGGATCCCCCATCCGGGCGACTTCCCCGCCCTCCAAGCGGGTTCGTCTCCCGTCGAGCCACGCGGAGAGGGCAGGTGTGCTCGCCATCAAGGGATCAACAGAGGGATCACAGCCGACCGTTGCGTCCGTCGATCCGGTCGAAGACGTAGCCAGCGGCGGCGTCCCGCGACTCGGTGAACTCCTGGTCGAGAGCCAGCTCGTCAGCTCGAGCCGGCTGGACGAGGCCCTGCTGCAGCAGGCGGCCTCGGGCAAGCGATTGGGCGAGCTCCTCGTCGAGCTCGGCGCGATCGACGACTTCGATCTCGCCCGAGTGCTCGCGTCGCGACTCGACCTCCCGATCGCCGACCTGCGGAAGGACACGCCGGAGGACGACGCCATCGCGCTGATCCCCGAATCGCTCGCGCGCGCCCACGTCGCGATCCCGGTGCGGAAGACCGAGATCGGGCTCCAGATGGCGATGGCCGATCCGCAGGACGACGCGGCGGTGCAGATCTTGGCCGATGCGGCCGGGACGAGCGTGATCAGGATGGTCGCGCCGCCGTCCGACATCCGCCGCGCGATCGACAAGTCCTACCGCGCGCTCGCCGGTGTGGGGCGACACGTGGACGCGTTCCTGGCGGCCGAGGCGATCACCGCGCGGACGGTCGAGGAGTCGGACGCCGGCGGGGACGCGCCCGTGGTTCAGGTCGTGAACCTCATCGTGACCCAGGGCGCGCGGGACCGCGCGTCCGACATCCACATCGAGCCCCAGGAGACACGCGTCCGCGTCCGGTATCGGATCGACGGCGCCCTGCACGACGTCCTCGCCCTCCCCGCGAACATGGGTCCCTCCGTGGTCAGCCGCATCAAGGTGCTGGCCGGCATGGACATCGTCGAGCGACGCAAACCCCAGGACGGGCAGATGGCGGTCGAGGTCGACGGCCGCCCGCTCGACATCCGTGTCGCAACCACGACGACGATCTGGGGCGAGAAGTGCGTGATGCGGCTGCTCGACAAGAACCGGTCGCTGTTCCGGCTCGGCGACCTCGGGATGCCCGATGAGACGCACGACAAGTTCTCTCGGTTGATCCGCGCCCCCTTCGGGATGGTCATCTGCTCCGGCCCGACGGGAAGCGGCAAGACCACGACGCTCTACGCGGCGCTCGCCGAGATCAACAACAGCGAGCGCAACATCATGACGGTTGAGGACCCGGTCGAGTACGTCCTCCCCTCGATCAATCAGATCCAGATCCAAGACCAGTCCGGCATGACGTTCGCCGGCGGTCTGCGGGGGATCCTCCGCCAGGACCCCGACATCATCCTCGTCGGCGAGATGCGCGATGTGGAGACGGCGCGTATCGGGATCCAGTCGGCGCTCACGGGACACCTCGTGCTCACCTCGCTGCACGGTACCGACGCCGCCGGCGCACTCGAGCGGTTCCTGGATCTCGGGATCGAACCTTTCCTGGTCGCGTCGTCGGTCGTCGGCATCGTCGGGCAGCGGCTCGTGCGCCGGATCTGCCGCTACTGCAGCGTGCCGTACCGGCCCAGCGACGAGGAGCTTGAGTTCTACCGGCGGGCGGGAGGTCCTGCGAAGGAAGAGTTCTGGCGGGGCGAGGGCTGCAACTTCTGCTTCCGCACGGGCTTCGAGGACCGGGTCGGCGTCTACGAGCTGCTGACCGTCACCGAACCGATGCGTCAGTTGATCGCGCGGAAGGCGCGGCACGACGAGATCCAAGAGCTCGCGATCGCGGAGGGGATGCGGACGCTTCGCGACGGCGGGATCCAGCTGGTGGCCGACGACGCGACCACGATCTCCGAGGTCCTTCGGAACATCTACTCGATCTGAGGACGAGATGGCCAAGTACAGGTACCACGCGACGACGGAGGAGGGGCAACGCATCCACGGTGTCGCCCAGGCCACGTCGATCAAGACCGCTATGGCTGGCCTCGTCGAGCAGGGCTACGACGTCTCCACGCTGAAGGCGAAGCGCAACGTCCTGCAGTTCGAGATCACTCGGAAGAAGCTCAAGCAGGACGAGCTGATGCACTTCTCGCGGCAGCTCTCGGCGTTCGTTCGCGCGGGCATCCCCTTGATCGAGGCGCTCGAGGTGATCGAGGAGGAGACCGAGGACAAGGTCCTCCGGGAAGTGCTGATCGGGGTCCGCGACTCTCTGACCACCGGAGAGACGTTCTCCGACGCGCTCCGCCCGTACGAGAGCCTGTTCCCGAAGTTCTACGTGGACATGGTGCGGGCCGCCGAGCTCACCGGGAGCCTCGACGATGTCCTTGCGGAGCTCTCCGGCTATATCAAGCGCGACCTCGAAGCTCGCAACCAGATCAAGAGCGCTCTCATGTACCCGGCGATCGTCCTCGTCATGGCGATCGGGACGGTCATCGTCCTGTCGACCTTCGTGCTGCCGAAATTCAAGACATTCTTCGAGGGATTCCACGCGACGCTTCCGCTCCCGACGCGGATGTTGATCTCCTTCACGAACTTCGTCTCCTCGTACTGGCCGTTCATCGTCCTCGCGATCGTGCTGTTGATCGTGATCCCGATGGCGCTGGTGCGGACGACCCGGGGCCGACGGGCGAAGGACAAGATGCTCCTGCGGATGCCCGTCGTCGGGCAGGTCATCCTGTTCGCCATCATCGAGCGGTTCTGCCGCCTGCTCGCGGCGATGATGCAGGCGGGCGTCCCGCTGCCCGAGGCGATGAACGTCCTCGGGGACGCCACGAACAATGTCGTCTTTCGGCAAGGCATCGCCGACGTGCACGCCGCGATGATGCGCGGCGAGGGCCTCGCACGTCCGTTGGCCGAGACGAAGCTGTTCCCCGGTGCGATCACCCAGATGATCAAGGTGGGCGAGAACACGGGGACGTTGAACGAGCAGTTGACCGTCGGCTCCGACTTCTACGGACAGGAGTTGGAGTACAAGATCGCACGCCTCACCGCGCTGTTCGAGCCGGCCGTGATCGTGTTCATGGGCGTCGCGGTCGGGTTCGTCGCCATCGCGATGATCTCGGCGATGTACGGCATCTATCAGCAGGTGCAGTTCTGATGAACGGCTCGAGGCTGCACCTGGGTGACGAAGGGAGGGATGTCTCACGCATGTGCGCTTGTCAGATGTAGATGTCCAACGTTGTGCAGTTAGAGAGGAGGAAACATGCATCGCATGATCGAGCGAGCTCGCGAGGAGGGTGGATTCACCCTCATCGAGCTCATGATCGTGATCGTGATCCTCGGCATCCTCGCCGGGATCGTGCTGTTCGCGGTCGGTGGTATCACCGACCGTGGAACGACGGCCGCCTGCAAGACGGACCTCAGCACGATCCAGACGGGCGTCGAGGCGTATTACGCGAAGAAGGGCATCGTACCCGCCACACCTGGTGCCGACGCTGACGGACCCCGCTGGTAACGACCAGTTCCTGAAGTGGGACGCGGGCTTCACGGGGTCGACAGACGCGACTGGTCCCACCAGTGACGTGCACACTGGGACCGGGTACAGCGTCACGTACTACCCGACCAGCTGGTGGTGGCCACACCGCTGGTGATGTCGCTGCCGACGTCTGCTAGTCGACAGCGCTCACAGAAGAACCCGGCCGCTTAATAGCGGCCGGGTTCTTTCTTGTGCTCGATTCACGCCGAAGCTTGGAGACCTGGCGCGATCGGCTTCGCGACTTCCTTCGGATACAGGCTGCGCCCCAGCGCCTCGTCGTAGGTGACGACGCCTCGGGTGACGAGATCGGAGAGCGCCTGCTCGAGTGTCTGCATCCCGTCGCTCTGACCGGTCAGCAAGACGTTCCGGAGCTGGTTGCTCTTCCCGTCGCGGATCAAGCTCCGCGTCGCGTGGGTCGCAACCATGACCTCGAACGCCGCCACTTGACCGCCGTCGATCCTCGGGAGCAGCTGCTGGTAGACGATGCCCGTGAGCGAGTTCGCCAGCTGCACCCTGATCTGTGCCTGACGACCGGTTGGGAAGACGTCGACGAGTCGGTCGACCGCCTGGCTGGTGTCGTTGGTGTGCAGCGTGCCAAGCACGAGGTGGCCGGTCTCCGCCATGGTCAACGTGGTCTGGATCGTGTCGAGGTCACGCATCTCGCCCACGAGCAGGACGTCGGGGTCGGCTCGAAGGGCGGCACGGATCCCGCGAACGAACGAGCTCGTGTCGAGCCCGACCTCGCGCTGCTCGATCGCCGCCATGTTGTGCTGGTGGACGTACTCGATCGGGTCTTCGATCGTGATGATGTGGCAGGGTCGCTGCTGATTGATCCGATCGACGATCGAGGCGAGCGTGGTCGACTTGCCGGCACCGGTGGGGCCGGTCGCGATGACCAGGCCTCGCGGCACGCGGACCCACTTCTCGATCACCTCGGGGAGTCCCAACTCGTCGAACGACGGGATCCGGAACGGGATCAGCCGAAGCGAGAGTCCCATCGCACCTCGTTGGACGAACGCGTTCGCGCGGAACCGCGCGCGGTCGTCCCATCCGAAGGAGAAGTCCGCATCCTTCTCGCGGAGGAACTCCTCCTTCACCTCCGCGGGCAGGAGCGACGTCACGATCCGTTCGGTGTCCTCGCGCGAGAGCACGGGAGCGCCTTCGGCGGGCCGCATCATGCCATCGACGCGGAGCATCGGCGGCAATCCGACCGTGAAGAGCAGGTCTGTGCCCTTCGCTTCCCACAGCTGCCAGAGGAAGCTCTCGATCTCGGTCGGGGTGATCTCAGCCATCGCGCGAGTATCGCAAGGGGGTCGAACGGCAAGCTACGGCCGAACGGCTACAGCCCTCAGCATGCGCCTCCGTGCCCGCAATAGACCCACGACTGGTCACCTCGGCTGTCACCGGTGACCAGCTATCCTGAAAGAAGACTGTCGCTTGAACAATGGGAGCGGTTCCGTTGCCGACGAAGGTCGTGAAGGTAACGGTTCGGTCTGGCTGGAAGGGTTCTTGGGACCACGTGCACACGACCTTGGCGACGGTCGCGTCAGGGGTTGTCGCCGAGCTCGTGAGCAGGATCGGCGAGCGAGAGTGGTGGGGTTCGGACGTGCATCGGGGATCGCCGTATGCGCCGACGTCCGTGTTCTTTAGGGCGATCTGGATCGCGGCGTCGGTGGCGCCGTCGGCCGCGTAGCAGTTGAGCGCTGCTCGCGGAGTTGCGAGCTGGACAACACGCTCGCGCTCGCCAGCGACAGCATCACGCCGATCACCAGACCGAAGAACATCAGGAACGCGAGGGCGAGGATGAGCGCCTGGCCCTTCTCGTCGCGCGCGCTCATGAGATTTTCCTCTTGAGGACTTGCACCGTCTCGGTAGCTTGCCCATCCGGCGCCGTGAGGCTGATCGTGATCTGTTGAAGACCCTTGTCTCCAGCCGAAGGACACGAGTTCTGCCAGTGCGAGCTGAGCACGTAGGTTCCGGTCGCTGCTGGGGCAGCGCCGTCCCAATACCTCACACCGGCAATCGTGGGCACGTACCCACTCGGCGCCGGGAGCCCATTGAACGAGTAGATCCCCGTGCCAGCACAATTCGCGTAAGGGTTGTGGGCGATGTCCTTCACCCATTCGGCTGCGGAGCGCGACGACCGAGTCGGTCGTCGCTTCGGTGCGATGGACCGCCGATACGCGGATCGTCGTAATGAGACCCGTGAGGATCGCCACGAACGTGATCCCGACGATGACGATCGTGATCAAGCAATTCGGGGAGCGAGAATCCGTCCTGATCGGCGAGGCGGGGGGGAAGGCGCACGGTCTTGTCCTAGCCGATCGTGACGCTCGAAGAGACCTTGATGTTCTGCGCGACTACCGCTTTGGTCGCGAGCGAGGCGCTGCCGGTGGCGAGCGTGACTTGCATTGAGTTTCGGGACATACACGATGCCATTGAGACAGTTCCCGAACTGGGTTCCGCTCATCGTGCAGAAGGGCGAGCCCCCGAATTGCCCGCGAACTTCACCTCATTCGTGTCGGATCGCGCCTGGAACATCAGGATGCCCTTGTAGAGCCCGGTGGTGGCCGCCGGGAGATTGACCTTCGCGCTGCCGGCGAACGTGACCGCACCACCGGCGATGTAGAGCAGAACCCCTTGCCCGCCGGTGCAGGTTGGGCAGGTCAGTGACGCCGACCCGGTGATCGACATGCCGCTCGTGAGGTAGTACACGCCCGGTGTCAGCTGCGTATCCGATGTCCAGGCGAAGCTGTTGTACGAACCCGGCGTGCAGACCCGCGGGGTTCCCGAGCAGCTTCCTGCGCTCGGGGTCGCGGGTGCGGGCAGCGACCTGAGCGGATCGGGGATGCTCGTCGTATAGCTCGTCCAGGGCTGCTGCCCGACCCAGCCGCACGCTGTGCACGCCACGGTGTTGTGGTTGCACCCGGAGCACGACCCCGGGCTCCAGATCCGGAAGTCGCCGCCGTTGAG
The DNA here is from genome assembly GCA_963799625.1 of uncultured Actinomycetes bacterium. Lineage (GTDB taxonomy): Bacteria > Actinomycetota > UBA4738 > UBA4738 > HRBIN12 > AC-51. The sequence goes on from CAWCXU010000005.1 coordinate 14,773, forward strand.
GATCGAGATCTTGGTCGCGGTCTTCTGACCGGTCAAGCGAACGGCGCTCGAGAGCTGGGAGTTGATGTAGAGCGGTCCTTTGACCGTGAGGAGGCCGACGGCCGAGAGATCCAGCGTGTCGAATGCAAGCCCGTCGACCCGGAGGCTGTCGGTGCTCTTCGCGTTCGGGGCCGAGAAACCAATCGCCAGATGGCCGTACGCGGCCGCCGGGATAAGGGCCGCCTCGGCGGCGCTGAGCGTCCAGTCGTAGTTCTTCGATTGGTTCACGTTGCCGATGTTGGCGTTCGACACGAGCAGCGCGTTGGTGTTGGCGTCGTAGATGGACACGGCGACTTTCAGGGCGCCGGACAACGAGCTCGCGTGGAACTCGACGGTCGGCGTGACGCCGGCGTCCGGTGGATCGACACTGCCGAGACGCACCTTCGCCTCAGTTTTCTTCCCGGCCGCGCTCGAAACGAAGGTTGTGGTGTCGGCGTCACTCAATGGTGTCCACAACGGGGTCGGTGACCAATCGGTCGTCGCCACGTCGGAGATCGGCAGAGCCGTCTTGGTCGGATCGATGATGCAGCCGGTCGTCGTGCCCGGATCCGGGCAGCTGCCCTGCACCCAGAGTGGGCTCGCAGCGCCGGTCGATAGAAGCACCACGTCGCTTGGGAGCGGGTTCCCACCGGTTGTCACGGAGGCCGGGTTGTAGCTCCGCCTGGAGCCGAAGAGCGTGTACGTGCAATCGAGCGTGCAGTCGCTCGGTTTGGTGAACCTCATCGTCACCGACAACGGGACCGGTGGAGTCGAGGAGTCGTAGGCGACGCTGACGTTGGGCCTCGCCGCCCCCGCGAAATGGGCAACCACGATGGGGGGCCCGTTGTTGAACGACCGCGTCACCTGGGTCTCGCCGTTCGACGCCGTTCCGCACTCGTAGACCGCCGCTGGTTGCGGCGCACTCGAGGAGTACCGGAACGTGACAAGCGTGATGAACGAGCCTGCACAGTTGGCCGTACCCGGGGCGACCTCCACCTTTGCCGCGCTTTGCACGTCGTTGGCCACGTAGGAGGACGTGATCAGGACGTCCTGGCTCTCGTGCAATCGTTGTTCTGTGGCCCCCGTCGTCTTGAGGCTGACGATGAGTGCACCTGCGATGGCAACGATGAGCAATGACATGATGACCATGCCGATCATCAATTCGGGAAGGGTGAACCCATCCTCGTCGCGCATCCGCGCAGGCCAGTGCATGTGCCATGGTCGTCGTGCGGCGTAAGAGGTGTCAAGGAAACACCCCGCCCTTCGACGTAGGTCGAAGGTTGGTGAAATCGCGAGACCGACAGACGGTTGCGGTGCCGGCGATCGGTCCAGAGACCTCGGACCTTACGGACCCGATACCGAGTACGTCAGGTAGGCGAACCCTCCGACCTCTTCGGCCTTCACGAGCGTGAGGCGCTGCGAGTCGATCCGGCGCGGCAACAGTGGCGCGCCGGCGCCGAGGGTGACGGGCGCGACGTGCAGTTGGATCTCATCGAGGAGTCCTTCGTCCGCGAACAGGCCAACCAGCTCGCCACCGCCGACGAGCCAGATGTTCTTGCCGCCCTCGGCGGCGGTCATCTCCTCATGGACGGCGCGCACCTCGCCGTCGACGAACCGGATGTCGGCGTTCGGGATCGCCGGGAGCTCTCGGTGGGTGAAGACCCAGCACGGGATGTCGCCGTAGAACTCGTGCCACTTGGCCGGATCGTCGAGCAGCTTCTCGTGCTCCAGCATCCACTCGTAGGTGGTGGCGCCCATCGCCATCGCACCGACGGCGCCGATGAACGTCTCCCACCGGCCCTCGCCGTGCGCGTCGTCGTGCGCCTGGAAGAGCCAGTCGAGGGAGTTGTCCTGGTCTGCGATGTACCCGTCGATGCTGGTCGCCGTGAAGTACTGCGTCTTTCCGGCGGCCGCCGGTACCTCCGATGCCGCCTGCGCCGTCGACGCGGTCTCGACGGCGGCCACCGGCATCGTCGCCCTCGGAGGCACCTGAAGCATCGCCTCGAGGCGCTTCGCCATCTTCGGCGACGCGCCCTCGTCCTCGTGCTTGAAGTAACAGAAGATCGTCGCGCCGCCGTCGAGCGCGGGCTGGATCCTTCCCGCCCACTCGCGCAGCTCCTCGTCGGAGTACTCGGTCTTGCGGAGCCGGAGATATCCGACCGGCTCCCACGACAGATCCTCGGGCTTGGGGTCGTTCTCGTCGGTCTCGGCCACGCACCAGCCGACGCCGGCGTCGAGCAGGCGGTCGCGTGCCGCGGCCCACGAATCGTGCCGGAACTCCATCGCGTAGGACGGACCCCCGGCCGGCAACGTCGCGAGGAACGCGTCGAGCAACGCCGCGTCGTACTTCAGCGACGGCGGGCATTGGAACAGCACGCAGCCGAACCGATCGCCGAGGAGCTTGCCCCGCGCCACGAAGTCGCGGACGTCCTCGCCGACGTCCTCGAGCTTCTTCCAGTGGGTGATCCGCTGGTTCGCCTTCAGCGTGAACACGAAGCCCGGCGCGGCCTTGGCGCGCCACTTCTCGACGGTCTTCTCGGTCGGGAACCGCCGGAACGTGTAGTTGACCTCGACCGAGGACAGCTGCGTCGAGTAGTAGTCGAGCATGTCGTCCTTCTTGAGGTCCTCGGGGTAGAAGACGCCCTTGCGCCACTCGTCGTAGGCGAAACCCGACGTGCCGAGGTAGAAGCGACCGGCCATGCGTTGCATCATGGCACGCGATGGACGAACGGTTCCGGCTCGAGACCCCCAAGGGCGAGGTCGCCGCGGCGTGGCACGACGGCGGGAAGCGCGCATCCGCGCTGGTCGTGGCGCACGGCGCGGGCGCCGGCATGGATCACCCGTTCATCGCGGGGTTCTCCGAGGAGCTGGCCGCCGCGGGCGTCTCGGCGCTGCGGTTCAACTTCCCCTACCTGGAGGCGGGCAGGAAGAGCCCCGGCTCGCCGAAGGACGCGACCGCCGCGGTGGTCGCCGCGGTCGATGCGGCCACCACTCGCACCGGCGGCCGGCCGGTGTTCGCCGGCGGCAAGAGCTACGGCGGGCGGATGGCCTCGATGGCCGCCGCCGAGGGCATGCCGGCCGCCGGCCTGGTCTTCCTCGGGTACCCGCTGCACGCGCCGGGCCGGTCCGACCAGCCGCGGGACGAGCACCTCTACGGCCTGAAGATCCCGATGCTCTTCCTGCAGGGGACCAAGGACCCGTTCGCCGACCAGGACGTGCTCGCCGGCGTGCTTCGCAAGCTCGGGAAGCGTGCGACGTACGTACCCTTCGAGGACGCCGGACACTCGTTCGAGCGATCGCGCAAGGACAAGGCCCGCGACAACGCGGCGGCGCTGGTGCCGTTCGTGGTCGACTTCGTCAAGGAGCACAGCTGATGCCCCGGAAGAACAAGCGCGCGCCGATCGAGTACCTGCCGTCGCCCGCGCCGGTCGGAGGACCACGCGCGCCCGCGTGGGCGATCGTCGACGGTTTCGACGTGCGCGAGGTGGCGAGCGACAAGGCGTACCGCTGCCCGGGATGCGACCACACCGTGCGGCCCGGTCTCCGGCATCTGGTGGTCGTGCCGAAGGGTGCCGCCGACGAGCGGCGCCACTGGCACACCGAGTGCTGGCGAACCGAATTGCGGAGGTCCGGCCAGCTCGGTGCGAGGTGAGCCAGGGGTCGGGGGAAGGATGAGGGGGAAGCGATGAAGCAGCGCGCGACTGCGATGGTCTCGTACGAGGATGTCGAGGCGGCCGCTGACTTCGCGATCGAGGCGTTCGGATTCGCACAACGGGGGGAGCGGCTCACCGACGGCGCCGGCCGGGTGACGCACGTCGAACTCGAGTACCGAGGGGCCACCGTCATGTTCGGCTGGCCGGGCCCCGCATACCAAGATCCCCGGAGGCACGCGGGCACGTGCGCCGATGCGGCGGCCTGGCTGTCCACCCCGTTCGTGATCGATGGTGTGCTCGTCACCGTCGAAGACGTCGACGCGCACCGGGCGCGGGCTGCTGCGGCAGGGGCAGAGATCATCCGAGATCTCGAGGAGGTGCCGCCAGGCCGGTTGTACGCCGCAGCCGACCCGGCCGGGCACCGTTGGATGTTCCTTGAACCCGCCGACCACAGGTAGCATCGCGACGATGGCCAACGCCGAGACCACGGAAGCGTCTCCCTGCCTCCTTGTCACCGCGTCGAAGCGTTTGCCGTGCGACCTGTGCGGCCACCCGATGGAACCGGAGCACGCGCACTACAAGTGCCCGGCGTGCGGCTACATCCTTCCCTGCTGCGGCTGGTGACCCGGCCGCCCCGCCTTGTCCTGTTGCAGGACGCTGTCATACCCTCCGATCGTGGCGGACCCGGTGCGTGCACGGCTGTGGCGGTCCGGCGGGCGGTGGTACGCCCGCGTGCTCGACGCGCCGATGTACGTCGAGGTCACGGGGACGTCGCGGATCGGATGCCTCGACGAGCTCCGTGAGGCGATCGGCGACGACGTCGTGCTCACGGTCGAGGTCGTGCCCGAGCTCGTCGGCGTCTCCGAAGCGGCAGACATCATGGGCTGGGACAAGCGCCGCGTGATCACCTACATCGACCGCGGGAACTTCCCCGAACCGATCGCCGCGTTGGCGGGCGGCCGGATCTGGCTGCGCGAAGAGATCGAGGCGTACGCCGAGGACTGGCGCGCCCGACATCCGGACTCGATCGCACGGTGACGGAGCGCCGGATCTACCTGATCCGTCACGGGAAGGCGGACCATCGGTCCACCGCGCACACCCCGACGCCGCGCGGCGATGCCGCCGACCCGCCCCTGGACGCGACGGGCCTCGAGCAGGCGGCCGCCCTCACCCGGCGCCTCCGGATGATGCCCGACCCGGCTGCGGTCTACTGCTCGACGCTCACCCGAGCGCGCCAGACGATCGCGCCCTATCTCGAGGCCACGGGACGCGCCGCGACGTACCTGGACGACCTCGCCGAGTGGCACGCGGGCGACTGGGAGCTGAAGGAGTTCGAGGAGCTCATCACCGAGCACCCGGAGATGCCGGCGCGGGTGCTGTTCCAGGACCCGGTGTTCGTCCTCGCGCCGAACTCCGAGCCGGTGTCGGCGTTCCGGCGGCGGGTGATCGACGCGGTCGAGGGCGCCCTTGCGGCGAACCCCGACGGCGACGTCTGGATCGTGTGCCACGGCGGCGTGATCAACGCGTACATCGGCCACGTGCTCGGGGTGGAGGATCAGGAGATGTTCTTCCTGCCGCCGAACACCAGCATCAACACGGTGAAGGTCGACGGCGACCGGCGCACGATGTGGTTCCTGGGCGACGACACGCACTACACGTCCCCCGAGCTGTTCCCCGATCAGCGGTAGGCTGTGGCCTCATCGAGGAGGGCGACCAGTGAGCATCCCGTTCCTGACCGACGAGTGGGCGGCCGCAGTGATGGAGGCCGTGAACGCCGGTGACGAGTTCGCGCAGGCGGCCGGCACGCAGGCAGCGCGGATCCAGCAGGTGATCACGCGCGACGGCGCCGAGCCCGCGCACTACTGGACGATCGTGCACGACGGCAAGATCGAGCTCGGCACCGGCGACATCGACAACGTCGACGCGACGATCACGCAGAGCTACGCGACGGCGGTCGCGCTCGCCACGAGACAGGCGAACCCCGTGACCGCGTTCATGATGGGCAAGGTCAAGGTCGACGGGAACATGGGGATGCTGATGGGCCTGGCGGGTGCGCTGGGCAAGCTCGCGGACACGATGGCGACGCTCGACGTCGCGTACTAAGCCCGCGCCGTCGTCACGCTGTAGGTGCCGCTCGCCCTCGCGACGTCGGAACCGCGGTCGTCCGTGACGACGGCCTCTGCGTAGGCGATCTCCCGGCCGATCCGCACGGCGTGGCCCGCGGCGTGCACGGTGCCCCGTGTGGCCGGTCGCAGGTAGTGGACGCTGAGCTCGACCGTCACGTGGCGCCGTCCTGGCTCCAGAGCGCTGCGCACGCTCAGGCCCATCGCGGCGTCCGCGATCGTCGCGAGCACGCCACCGTGCGCGAACCCCTGCAGGTTGACATGGTGCTCGTCGAGATCGAGGGCGAGGGTGACCGCGCCCGGCTCGGAGGCGACGACCCGCATGCCGCTCCATCGATAGAAGGCCGACCCCTCGACGAGCGCGGCGAGGTCCTCGGTCGGGTCCGGCACCGGGCGAGTCTCTCATGGGGCAGTGGCCCGGCTGGCATGGGGCAGAGACCGGCCGGGCACGTCCGGGCCCCGCGTTACGATGGACGACGGGAGCCGATGGCACACGTACACGAAGAGCTCGCCCGGATCGCCCTGGCTGAAGACGCGCCGAGCGGCGATCTCACGTCGCGCGCGACGATCCCCGAGGGTACGTCGTGCGAGGCCGAGCTCGTCGTCAAGCAGGACGGCGTGCTCGCGGGCCTCGAGGCGGCCGTTGCCGTGTTCGAGCTCGCGGCGGCCCAGGACGGCACCGACATGCAGATCGACCGCAAGGCCGGTGACGGCGATCACGTTCGGGCCGACGACCACGCCGCGCTGCTCCGTGGTGACGCACGCACGGTCCTCCGCGCCGAGCGGCCGGCGCTCAACCTCCTCGGCCATCTCTCGGGGATCGCGACCCTGACCCGTGCCTACGTCGAGGCGGCCGCCCCCGCGGCGATCCTATGCACCCGCAAGACGCTGCCCGGCCTGCGGGCGGTCGAGCGAGAGGCCGTCGCGGCGGGCGGCGGGACGCTGCACCGCGCCTCGCTCTCCGACGCGATCTTGATCAAGGACACGCACGTCCGGATCGCGGGCGGCGTCACCGAGGCGATCCGGCGCGCACGCACCGCCGGCCTACCGATCGAGGTGGAGGTCGAGACGCTCGAGCAACTCGACGAGGCGCTCGCGCTCGGGGCCGAGCGGATCCTGCTCGACAACCCGACGCCCGACCGCGTGCGCCGGGCGATCGCCGCGGTCGGCGACCCGGAACGCCTGGAGATCTCGGGCGGCGTCGATCTCGACAACGTACGCGCGTTCGTCGATGCCGGCGCCCGCGTCCTGTCGGTCGGCAGGCTCACTCATTCAGCACCCGCCCTGGACCTGTCGCTGGAAGTGATCGGGACCGATGCCTGAGACGCACCCGACGATGTCGTTCGATGCGTGGGCGGCCGAGGTCCATCGCCTCGCCGAGGAACGCGATGCCGTGATCCTCGCGCACAACTACCAGGTGCCGTGGATCCAGGACGTCGCGCACCACGTCGGTGACTCGCTGGCCCTGTCGCGGATCGCCGCCGAGACCGACGCGTCGACGATCGTGTTCTGCGGGGTCCACTTCATGGCCGAGACCGCCAAGTTGCTGTCGCCGGACAAGACCGTCCTGCTGCCGAGCCTCGAGGCGGGGTGCTCGCTCGCGGCCTCGATCGACGCCGACCAGCTCCGCGCGTGGAAGGCCGAGTATCCCGGCGCCACCGTCGTGGCCTACGTGAACACGAGCGCCGAAGTGAAGGCGGAGTCCGACATCTGTTGCACATCCTCCAACGCTGCCGATGTGGTCGCCTCGATCCCCGAGGACCAAGAGATCCTGTTCTTGCCCGATCAGTTCCTCGGCGCACACGTCGAGCGGCAGACCGGCCGGAAGATGCATGTCTGGATGGGGGAGTGCCACGTACACGCGGGCATCCAGCCAGGAGACCTGAAGGCGAAGCTCGCCGCCGAGCCCGACGCGGAGCTCCTCGTCCATCCGGAGTGTGGGTGCACGACCAACGTGATGTGGCTCCTCGGCGAGGGCGAGCTGCCCGCCGACCGCACGAAGGTCTTGTCGACCGGCGGGATGGTGAGCGAGGCGGAAGCCTCGCCGCACCACCGGTTCCTCGTCGCGACGGAAACGGGCATCTTGCACCAGCTGCGGCGCGCGAGCCCCGGCAAGGAGTTCGTCCCGATCGACGCCAAGGCCGAGTGCAAGTACATGAAGATGATCACGCCCGAGAACCTGCTCACGTCGCTGCGCGACGGGATCTTCGAGATCGATGTGCCCCCCGCGATCGCCGAGCGGGCGCGGGCCTCGGTCGAGCGCATGGTCGCGATCGGTCCCACGGCCGGGCGGACGGTGCCGGCCGGCCCGGTGTTCAGCGAGTGAGCGCAGGCACCGTCGTGATCGGCGCCGGCGCCGCGGGCCTGTGGTGCGCCTTGCACGCTTCCGAGCGGAGCGCCGTCACGGTGATCGCGCCAGGCGCCGCCGAGCTGACGGCCACCGCATGGGCACAGGGCGGGGTCGCCGCGGTCGCGGCTGCCGACGACTCGCCGGAGCGGCACGCGGCCGACACGATCGCCGCCGGCGCCGGCCTGTGCGATCCGGCGGCGGTCGACGTGCTCGTGCGTGAGGCGCCCGAGGCCGTCGCCGAGCTGCGGGCGATGGGCATGCGGTTCGATGAGAGCGACTCGGCGTTGGAAGGGGGGCACTCGCGGCGCCGGGTGCACCACGCGGGCGGCGACCGATCGGGCCGCGCCCTGCACCGGTTCCTCGAAGAGGAGGTCGAGCGGCACGCCCGGATCGTGCGCGTCGATGCACGGGCGGTCGCCATCGAGATGCGCGACGGCGTCGCCAGCGGTGTCCGGATCGAGGGCGGGGCCCTCGTCGCCGCCGACCGGGTCGTGCTGGCGACCGGGGGCGCCTGCGGCATCTTCGGCCGGCGCACCGGGCCCGACACGTCGGTGGGCGAGGGGATGGCGCTCGCCTGGCACGCCGGCGCCGCGCTCGCCGACCTGGAGTTCGTGCAGTTCCACCCGACCGCGCTCGACGTTCCGGGCCGGCCGGCGCGCCTGCTGACCGAAGCGCTGCGCGGCGAGGGCGCCGTGCTCCGCGACGCCGCGGGCGAGCGCTTCATGGACCGCTTCCACCCGCAGGGTGACCTCGCGCCTCGCGACGTCGTCGCGCGGGCCGTGCTGCAGATGCGCGAGGAGACCGGCGCGCCGGTGTACCTCGACGCGACCGCGGTGCCCGACGTCGCCACGCGGTTCCCGACGGCCGACGAGCAGTGCCGCGAGGTCGGGCTGGACATCGCCACCGAGCCCGTACCTGTCGCGCCGGCAGCCCATTACTGCATGGGCGGGGTCCTGACCGACCTGTGGGGCCGGACGAGCGTCTCGGGGGTGTTCGCCGCCGGCGAGGTCGCGAGCACCGGGGTCCACGGCGCGAACCGGCTCGCGTCGAACTCGCTCGCGGAAGCGCTGGTCTTCGGCCGGCGAGCGGCGATCGCCGACGACGGTGTGCTCCGGCCTCCGGCACCGGTCGATGGGCTGGATGCCGAGCCGGGCGGGGCGATGGCGCTCGCCGCGATCCGCGACCGGACGGACCGGTTCCTGGGCGTCCGGCGCGACGGGCCTGAGCTCGACAAGCTCGCGGCCGAGCTCGTCTCGGCGGCGGACCCCGGCGGTGGCCGCGCGGCCACGCTCGTGGCATGGCTCATGACCCACGCCGCCCTGCGCCGGACCGAGAGCCGCGGCGGGCACTTCCGGGTCGATCACCCGGCGCCCGATCCCGCCTGGGCGGTGCGCCAGGTCGTGGATCATGGGGGGTGGGCGACCCTTGCCACCCCTGCACCCGTCTGACAGCATTGGCGAGATGCAGCACGCCATCGGTTCGTGGTTCTTCTACGCTGGGTTCGCCCCGGCGTAGTCGCCAGCCGCACCGAGCAGCCAGCGACCCCGGGCCGAACCGCCCGGGGTTTCGACTTCCCGGGCTGGGCGACCCGGCCGAACGCGGAGGTTCGACCACATGGTCATCGTGATGGAGCACAGCGCCACCGACGGCGACATCGAAGCCGTCTCCGAACGCGTGCGTGCCAACGGCGGAGAGGCGTTCGTCTCCCGCGGCACGGTGCACACGATCATCGGGCTCGTCGGCGACACGGAGCGGTTCAAGTCGATCGATTGGCGCCAGATGGACGGCGTCGATCATGTGATCCAGGTCGGCAAGCCCTACAAGATGGTCTCGCGCGACCTCCACCCGGAGACCACCGTGGTGAAGATCGGAACCGTCCCGATCGGCCGCGATTCCTTCACGATCATCGCCGGGCCGTGCGCGGTCGAGAACGAGGAGCAGACCATGGCCGCGGTGAAGGCCGCCAAGGACGCCGGCGCGACGGTGATGCGCGGCGATGTCTACAAGCCGCGGACCTCGCCCTACTCGTTCCAGGGGCTGGGCGAACAGGGGATCGAGATCCTGCAAGAGGCCCGGCGCCGGTTCGGGTTGCCGTTCGTCGTGGAGGTGGTGGACGTCTCGCAGGTCGCGCACGTGGCCGACGTCGCCGACTGCATCCGGATCGGCACCCGCAACGCGCAGAACTTCGAGCTCCTGAAGGAGGTCGGCCTCACGAACAAGCCGGTGATGCTGAAGCGCGGGCTCGCCATGACGATCGAGGAGTGGCTCCAGGCCGCCGAGTACGTCGCCCAGCGCGGGAACTCCGAGGTGATCTTGTGCGAGCGTGGGATCCGTACGTTCGAACCCTCGACGCGCAACACGCTCGACCTGGCCGGCATGGCGGTGGCGCAGCAGGAGTCGCACCTGCCCGTGATGGTGGATCCGTCGCACGCGGTCGGGAAGCGCTCGCTCGTCGCGCCGATGGCGTGCGCGGCGATCGCGGCCGGCGCCGACGCCGTGATGATCGACATCCACCCGCGTCCCGAGGACGCGCTCGTGGACGGCGCCCAGGCGCTGGTGCCGGACGAGGTCATCGCGCTCGGCAAGCAGCTCCAGGCGATCGCCGACGCGCTCGGCCGGCCCGTGAACCGTTGAGCGTCAGCCCGTCGGGGCGTTGAGCGTCAGCTCGAGGATGTCGCAGGTGCCGCGCCAGCGCTTGATCGCGTCGCTCGGCGGGCCGTTGCGTGACCGTCGCCGGTCGACCAGCGCCGCCGCGGCCGCCTCCCACTCGGGCCCTTCCAGGAGCCTGCCTGCGGCGGTGAGCTCGTTCAACGCTGTGTCGCGGAGCTTCCGACGGGTGATCACCACGAACTCGCGTGCGGTGCCCGCCCCGGGGATCGTCTGCTCGTCGGGCCCCGGCTCCCGCCGCGACAGGACATAAACCTTGCCGTTCTTGTAAGCGAACCACGCGGGCACGGTCTTGCGTCGCCCGTTGAGATCGGCGCCGACCCAGATCACGTCGGACTTCTTCAGCCCTTCCTCGACGCTCTTGTCCAGGGATGGTGGTTCGGCCTGCACGTAGACCGGAACCTCGATCTCGCCGAGCACCTGCCCGTCGACGACGAACGAGGCGACGTAGGTGCCGGACTCGTCGAACACGGCGTGCGGCACGCGGTCGACCTCGGTCGTCAGGTCGAACATGCCCGCCATCCGCCGGTACTCCGGACCCCAGCGGAAGATCATGCGGCCCGAGGGACCGAACAACCGCACCTCCTCCTGGACGATCCCGACCGGGATCTTCCAGGCGCGGAACAGGATGAACGGCAGCGCGGGCCCGGGCTGCCCGGTGAGGTAGATCCCGTCGGGGGAGATGTCACCCTGCGACTCCCACACGCGTGCGTCGACGACGGCCGCGGCGACCAGCTCGCCTGCGATCAGCTCCGGCATGGCGCGAAGGATACCGGACGTCTCGGTTCAGACGGTGCGCGCGAGCCACAGCCGTGGCTCCTCGAGCTCGGCGAGCCCGGGCAATGCCTCGGCGTCGGCCCACATCAGCGTGAGCGTGGCCTCATCGGTCAGTTCGACGACCGTCTCGCAGAACCGCCGGCCGAGCTCTACGTGCTCCCGGCCGACGTCGACGCCGAGCAGCCGTGCGAACAGCGGGTCGAGCTCCTCGTCGTCGCGGTGCCGGCGCATCGCCTCCGCGATCTGCGGGTACGTGCCGAGCAGCCGGCCGCCGATCGTCGTGGCGACGTGGTCGCCGTGCCCCTCGATCGCGCCGATCAGCGCGCGGATCCGGTCGAGCTTCAGCTGCTGTTCGTCGTCGAGCACGACACCGAACATCGCGCCCTCGTCCTCCCCGCCGAACGCGGCCTGGAGCGACTCGGGGTCGGTCGGCGCGAGCGACGCGAACCGCTGCTGGATCGCGTCGACGTCGATCGTCATCGTGGCGAGGAAGTCGTCGACCAGTCGTGAGGCGTGCTCCGGGAGCCAGGGCCGCTGGGACTGCAACCGATGGACCACCTGGTGCAGCGCCACGAAGGTGCGGAACTCGCGTGGGTCGAGCGACCAGTCCTGTTCCAGCTGCGCGATGTTCGTCAGCACGAAGCGGATCGGCTCGGTGGCGCGCCGCGGGATGCCCACGTCATGGTCCGCGAGCACGCGGGCGGCGAGGAACCCGAAGACCTGCCCCACCTGGCTCGCCTGCAGGAGCGGTCCGAGCTGGTTGAGCATCGCCTGGGGGGAGCCCATCCCGAGGGCTGCGAGCGCGTCCGCTTGCTCGTCCTCGAGCGGCGGCCGGTCGACCATCGCTCGTTCGAGCGACGCGGCCAGGCGTGTCGCCGCGCCCTCGACGAGCGGCCCGTAGGCCTCCATCGACGTCGCGATCCAGTCGGCGCGACGCGCGAGCTCGACCCGAACGACGTCGCCGGAGGGTTCGAGCCCGGTCAGATCGACGACCTGGAGCTCGGCGAGCCGGACGGCCTCCTCGATCGCCGGGCGGGCCGCCTGGTCGGGTTCGGGATCGCCCCCGGCCTCCGCCGCGCCGGCCACGGCGAGCTGGCGCGCGAGCTCCCACTGGACCGGCCCCGACGAGCTGCTCATCACCCGTTGGAGCTCACGGAACAACGGCGCGTCACGCAGCGACTCCGGATCCATCCCGAAGGGGAACTGCGGCGTCGACATGCGAGCCAGCGTACGACCTGACGGGGGAACGGCCGCGAGACACGGGGACCCGGGGGCTACGATGGGCCGATGACCGACGGTCGCACACTCGTGCGCATCCAGCCCGCTCCGCCGTCGGCGGACGAGGGCCTCGCGGCGGTCGCCGACCCGGCGGCCGGCGGCACCTGCGTGTTCGTCGGGACCGTTCGCGACCGCTCGTCGGGGGGCGAGGATGTGACCGAGCTCACCTACGAGGCCTGGGACGAGCTCGCGAAGGAGCGGCTAGACGAGATCGCTGCGGCGATCCATCAGCGTTGGACCGTCTGCGCCGTCGCGCTCCTGCACGCGACGGGCACCTTGGCGGTCGGCCAGGTGAGCGTCGTGGTGGCGGTGTCGGCCCCGCACCGCGCGGAGGCGTTCGCGGCCGCGCGGTTCGGGATCGAGGAACTCAAGCGCGACGTCCCGATCTGGAAGAAGGAAGCCCTGACGACGGGCGACGCCGACTGGGTCATGGGGGCCTGACGCGTGGCGCGCGATCTCGCGATCGACCTCGGCACCGCGAGCGTCCTCGTCTACCGGCTCGGTGACGGCATCGTCTTCGACGACGCCGCGGTGGTCGCGCTGAACGCCGTGACGAACGAGGTCGTCGCCGTGGGCGAAGAGGCGTGGCGCATCATCGGCAGCGGGTCGGGGGACGTGATCGGCGTCCGTCCGATGCGCGACGGGACCGTGACCGAGTTCGAGATCACGCAGCGCCTGATCGAGGTCGTGATGCGCCGCGCCGCGCCGGGGCGCTACCCCAGGCCCCGGGTGCTCGTCACGGTCTCGTCGGGGAGCTCTCCCGTCGAGCGGCGCGCGATCGAGGAAGCGGTCTCGATCAGTGGCGGCAAACAGGTCACCCTCGTCGAGGAACCGCTCGCGGCGGCGATCGGTGCGGGCCTGCCGATCCAGGAGCCGATCGGCAGCTTGATCGTCGACATCGGCGGCGCTCGCTCCGAGATGGCGGTCGTGTCGATGGGCGGGATCATCTCGGGGCAGTCGGTCGGCGTCGGCGGCTTCGATCTCGACGTGGCGATCCACGATCACGTGCGCGACACGTACGGCGTCGCGATCGGGGAGCGTGCCGCCGACGAGGTGAAGCGCGCCGTGGGCTCGGCGTTCCCGATGGGCAGCGGCAAGGCGGCGCTCGTGGTCGGTCGCGAGCTCTCGTCGGGCAACACGGTGGAGGTGCGGCTCGACGAGGTCGAGGTGCGTCAAGCGATGGCCGAGCCGATCGGGCGGATCGTGGACGCCGCACGCCGCACGCTCGCCGAGGCCCCGCCCGAGCTCACCCACGACGTGCTCGAGACCGGGATGTTCCTGATGGGCGGGGGGGCGATGCTCACCGGTCTGGACCTGCTGCTGTCGCAGGAGTGCGAGGTGCCCGTGCACGTCGCCGAGTCCCCACGCGAGACCGTCGTCCGCGGGGCGGGACACATGCTCGAGCACCTCGAGCGCTATCGGACGTCGTTCCAGCTCGAGCGATCGGGGCGGCGGTGACCTTCTCGATCGTGGCGTTCGACGCGGCGACCGGCGATCTCGGGGTCGCCGTCGCCTCGAAGTTCCCGTGCGTCGGCGCGGTGGTGCCGTGGGCGCGGGCGGGGGTCGGCGCGGTCGCGACGCAGTCGTGGGCGAACACCGACTTCGGCCCCGACGGGCTCGGGTTGATGGGTGGCGGCCTGCCAGCCGGCGCCGCGCTCGACGCGGTCCTCGAACCCGACGCCGATCGCGAGGAGCGGCAGGTGGGCTTCGTCGACGCGGAGGGTGGCGTTGCGACGTTCACGGGCGCCAACTGCATGGACTGGGCCGGAGGTCGCACGGGCGACGGCTTCGCCGTACAGGGGAACATCCTGGCGGGGGAGGACGTCGTCGCGTCGCTGGCGGACGTGTTCGTGCGGACCGACGGCGATCTCTGCGACCGGTTGCTCGCGGCGTTGCTCGCCGGTGACGCCGCGGGCGGGGACCGGCGGGGCAAGCAGTCGGCGGCCCTGCTCGTCGTGCGAGACGGTGGCGGCTACGAGGGCCGCAACGACCGCTACATCGATCTGCGCGTAGACGACCACCCCGACGCGCCGGCCGAGCTCGCGAGGCTCTTCGGCGTGTGGGACACGACGATGCTCGTGCGCACCGACGAGCCGTTGGCGGCGTCGATCGAGCTGGTCGGCGAGGTCCAGCGCCGATTGGCGGCCGTCGGCGCCTTCCACGCCGAAGCCTCGGGCGCGTTCGACGACGCCACCACCGAGGCGCTGGCCGAGTGGGCCGGCCGGTACAACCTGGAGGGCCGGCTCCGCGACGACGGGATGCTGAGCAGCCATCTCGTGGCCGAGCTCCGCGACGTCACCCCGGACGTGTCGTGACTCAGCCGACGATGTGCTTCACCGCCGCGTACGCCAGGTAGCAGACCGCGGCGATCACCCCCGCCCCGGCGAGGACCGCGACGAGGAGCCCGAGGGCGCCGATCAACCGCGTTTGGGCCGTCGGCGCCGATGGCAGGACCTGTGCCTGCGATGCCGACGAGCCGGCAGCGCCGACCGGCTGCGTCGGGCGCGGGCGTCCCTCCCAGAGCGTGAAGGCGGCGACGGCGCCGCCCGCCGCGGCCGCGAGGATGATGACCGTGAGGTACGGCATGCCCAGCGAGCCTACCCGCGCCCCCGCGCCGCGAACGAGCGTTCCCTCCTTCCCCCCGTAGCATCTGGGCGTGCAACGCACACGGGGTGGATGGATCCGTCTCGGCCTCGGCGTGGGGCTCCTCGTGCTCCTCGTGGCGGCGATCATGTGGCCGTTGCCGTACTACTCCGAGGGCCCCGGCCCGGCGCGCGATGTCTTGCAGCGCATCATGTTCGAGGGCCCGCAACGATACGACCCCACGGGACAGCTCGACCTCACCACCGTGCGGTACCAACAGCTCACGGGGCTGACCTTGGTACGCGCGGCGCTCGACGACACCCTCACGGTCGTGAAGTCCGATGTGGTCTATCCGCCCGACGTCCCCGCGGCCGTGACCCAGCAGCGCGGCGTCTCGCAGATGGACCAGAGCCAGATCGCGGCGACAGCGGTGGCCCTGCATGCGCTCCACGAATACCCGAAGGACCACGGCGACGGCGCGCTGATCGCGGACGTCGGGCAGGACTGTCCGGCCGACGGGAAGCTCTTCCCCGGGGACATCATCACCTCGGTCGACGGCACCCCTGTGCACGACGCCGCGCAGGCCTCCAAGGTCTTCGATCGGATCCCCGCGAGCCAGCCGCTGCACTTCGAGCTCGACGTCGACGGGCAGACGGTGCAGGAGACCTTCACCCGCGCCCCGTGCGGCCCGAACGGCGAGAAGCTCGTCGGCATCTCGATGATCGACGCGCTCCCGCTGGACGTGACGTTCACGAGCGATGAGATCGGGGGGCCTTCGGCCGGGCTGATGTGGGCCCTCGGCCTGTACGAGCTGCTCACGCCTGGGGACCTCACCGCCGGGCGGACGATCGCCGGGACGGGCGAGCTCGGGACCGACGGCACCGTCTATCCGATCGGGGGCATCCAGGACAAGGTCATCGCCGCGCAGCGCGCGGGCGCCACCATCTTCCTGGCGCCGAAGGACAACATGCCCGACCTCCAGGGGGTCGATACGGGCGATATGCAGGTGATCCCGGTCTCGTCGTTCGACGACGCCCTCCACGCGTTGCAACCGAGCGGTTCCACCGGCTGAAGGTAGGCTGGCGGGCGCGATGTCGACGATCTCGATCGCCCCGCGCAGACGCCGATGGCTGTCGGTCGTCATCGTCAGCGTGCTGGTCGCGATCCTCCTGTTCACGGTGCTCTCGGGCTTCGTGGTCGAGGTGCTCTGGTACAACGAGGTCCACCAGTCGCCGGTCTTCTGGCACACGCTGTGGACCAAGATCTGGCTCGGCGTCGTCTTCGGGTTGCTGTTCTTCGCGCTCCTGTACGTGAACCTCGTGATCGCACGGCGGATCCGCCCCGAGGAGACCGTCGTACCGAACCCGCTCGACCCCCTCGAGCGCGTGCGCGACGCGACCGAGCCGTACCTTCGCTGGCTCCTGCCGCTGGGCGCCGGCGCCCTGGCGTTCCTCGTCGGCCTGTCGGTCAGCGGGAACTGGCAGACGTACCTGTTGTGGCGCAACGCGAGCGGGGTTTCATTCGGGAACCCCGAGCCCTTGTTCGGCCGCGACCCCGCTTTCTACGTGTTCTCGCTCCCGTGGCTCCGGTTCATGCAGGGGTGGCTGTTCTCGTCGCTGATCGGCGTGACGCTGCTGGTCGCGATCGGCCACGTGTTGTGGGGTGGGATCCGGCCGCAGGCGCCGGCGTTCGCCGACAAGGTGACCCCGGCCGCGCGCGCACACCTGTCGGTGCTGCTCGGCCTCGTGATGCTCGTGAAGGCCTGGGGGTACTGGCTGGGTCGGTTCGACCTACTGACCTCGCAGCGCGGGGTCGTCGAGGGCGCGAGCTATACCGAGGTGAAGGCGCAGCTCCCGGCGTTGAACTTCCTCGCGATCGTCGCGGTGATCTGCGCGGTGCTGTTCTTCATGAACATCCGGACGAAACAATGGGCATTGCCCATCGCGGCGGTCGGGCTGCTCGCGATCGTGTCCGTGCTGTTGGGCACGGCCTACCCGGCCTTCGTCCAGCAGTTCAAGGTCAAGCCGAACGAGCAACAGCTCGAACTGCCCTACATCGACGACAACATCACGGCGACCTCGAACGCGTTCGGGCTCAGCCAGATCGAACAACAGGTACGCGACACGCCCGCATTGCCGCTGTCGGCCGGCCAGCTGAAGGACAACCGCACGACGGTGTCGAACATCCGGCTGTGGCGCCCCTCGACCCTTGAGAAGAACTTCGCCGCGTTCCAGAGGGTGCGCGAGTACTACGACTTCCTCGACGTCGACGTCGACCGGTACCCGCTCGGCCCGGGCGGGACGCCGCGCGTGATCATGGTGTCGGCGCGTGAGATGAACCAGGCGGGGATCCCCGCGGCCGCACAGACGTGGCAGAACACGCACCTCGTCTACACGCATGGGTTCGGTGCGGTCGCGGCGCAGGTGAACACAGCCACCATCCAAGGCCAGCCGGTGCTCACGCTGAAGGATCTGCCGCCGACGGGCGTGCCGACGATGACCCAGCCCCGGATCTACTACGGCGAGACCGATCAGGGGAACTTCGTCGTCGCCGGCGCCAACGGCGAGCTCGACTACGACGGCGCCCCTCCGATCGCGCCCTACAGCGGCCAGGGCGGGATCCCGGTCGACAATCTGCTCCGGCGGGCGCTGTTCGCGTGGAACTTCCGCGATATCAACCTGCTGCTGTCCAACCAGATCACCGACTCGAGCCGCCTGATGATCTATCGCAACATCGAGCAGCGAGCCGCGAAAGCCGTCCCGTTCCTGACGTTCGACAGCGATCCTTATCTCTCGATCGTCGGCGGTCGCCCGGTCTGGATCCTCGACGCGTACACGACGTCGGACGGCTATCCGTACTCGCAGGCGGTGAGCGGCACCGTGGCGACCGACGGGCTGCTCGGTGGCACCTTCAACTACATGCGTAACTCGGTGAAGGTCGTGATCGACGCCTACGACGGCACCGTGACGTATTACGCGGACCTGACCGAGCCGATCATCCAGGTCTGGGCCAAGGCCTATCCGACCCTCTTCACCCCGATCGACGAGGCCCCGTCGGAGCTCTCGGCACACTTCCGCTACCCGGAGAACCTGTTCCAGGTGCAGGCCTATCAGTTCGCGAACTACCACGTGACGGACGGAGCTGCCTTCTACCAGCGGCGCGACTTCTGGCAGATCTCGCCCGACCCGACGCTGTCGGCCGGCGCGAATGGGTCGCCACCGCCGATGCGGCCGTATTACCAGCTGATCAGGGTCCCGGGCGCGAAGACGGAGGAGTTCCAGCTCGTGATCCCGTTCGTGCCGGCGGGCCGTCCGAACATGGTCGGCTGGATGGCGGCGTCCTCCGACCCGGCGGATTACGGACACGTCACGATGTTCCGGTTCCCGGAGGGGCAGAACATCGAGGGGCCGCCGCAGGTGTTCGCCCGGATAAACAACGACCCCGCGTTCTCGTCGTTCCGCACGCTCGTCGGTCAGCAGGGTTCGACGCTGTCGTTCGGCGACTTCCTCGTGATCCCGATCGATGAGTCGTTCCTCTACGTGGTGCCGGTGTACGTGCAGGCGAGCGAGGGTTCGGAGATCCCGGAGCTGAAGCGCGTGATCGTCGTCAACGGCAGCAACGGCGACGTGTCGCTCGGCACGAGCCTGCCCGATGCGTTGGGCCTCGCGACGAACGGCGTCTCGGGTGGGAACAACCCGGGTGGGCCTACCCAGCCGCCGGCAGGGAACACCGATCAGCAGATCCAGGACCTGCTCAACCAGGCGCTCTCACACTTCCAGAAGGCGGACGCGGCCTTGAAGCTGGGCGACCTCGCGACGTACCAGTCCGAGCTGGCGCAGGCCCAGGCGCTGGTGCAGCAGGCACAGCAGCTGGCCCTCGCGGCGCAGGGGAGCGGAACGGGAGGGCCGGGCTCGGTCAGCCCCACTCCGACGCCGAGCGGCTCGCCTCCGGTGACGGTGACCCCGTCGCCGAGCGCGTCGCCCTGACCTTCGTCACCAACCCGCCGCCACGACGAGCTGTTACCGAGGCGTCGTGTCACACCCGATGCCGGTGGCCGGGTCGCACGGACCGCGCACCGGCCCCCCGATCACCTGCTGCATCGTCTGGACCACGACGCCGTTCGCGGCCTCCGCGTCCAGGAAGTCCAGGAACAGGGAGAGCTTCGACCCGGAGATCACGTAGGGCCCGCAGTGCGCGTGTGCGCCGCAGAGATGGTGGAACACGAAGACCGTCCACGCGCTTCCATCCGTCTGCGCCTGGGACTCGGCCCCCAGAACGAACCGCTCCATCGTCGCGAGCTTCGTCGACTTCTTGATCGCCGGCACGGTGCGCACCGCGTACGGGTCGGCCGGAGGGACGGTGTTCGCGACCGGGCCCTTCAGGGTGAGGCCGGCCGTCGCGCTGGCGCCGTTGTACCCGCAGTAGTGCGCGACGTCCTCGCTCGCGTCATCGAACGATGCGAACGGGTAGGCGAGCGAGGTCGGTTGGAAGCTGTCCGGGCTCCCGATCGAGAGGAGGTTGTTGCGGTCGGTGCAGACCTCGTTCCTCGCCGCCGCGGTCGACAGCGGCTGGATGTTGACGTGATCGAGCGTGTGCCCGGCGATCTCGTTCCCCGCGGCGAAGAGCGTGTCCAGGTTGCCCACGGTGAGCTTCGCCGGGTCTCCCGCGAGGATCGGTCCGGTGTTCACCAGGAAGGTCGCGTGCATGCCGTGGTTCTGAAGGATCGGGAGCACGTCGATCTGATCGGCGTTGCCGTCGTGCCACTCGATCGTGACGATCGTCGGTGTGACCCCCGCCGCGGGTGTCGGTGGATCCGCGAAGACCACCGTGGTGCTCGCGAGGAGCGCTCCGATCGCGAGAAGCGGAACGCGGTGCCGTCGGTTCCCCATGGGACCCCTCCCGGTGACATGCAGACTCTTCACCTACCTACCGCGCGGGGGTCAACAGGTCAAGGTGGTGCGATCTCCAGCGGCCTCACCGAGCTCGCGTGACGCGTTCGAGTTCCGAAGCCAGGAATGTCATGCGCTGGGCGCGCCACACGCGTCGTTCCTCGTACGGCCACGCGTAGATCGGGCTGCCGTCGCGAACGAGTTCTCGCAGGCGCGGCTCGCCGAGTTCGTCCGCAGACCACTCGTAGAGGTGTTGCAGACGAGGCACGATCACGGCGTAGTCGAGCATCCGCCCGAGACGTTGCTCGTCCGCGACGTAACGATCGATGCCGAGGGTGAGCGGGTAGCTGTGCGGCAGTATGTGCCGGAGCGAGAGGAACACGCCCGCCATCCCGAGGCGCGGATCGCCGACCACGCGCCCGAGGAGGGCGAGTCGTCCCAGCGCGAGCCGCGGCTCCGCATTCAACGCGTGCGCGTAGAGCACGCGAGCCAGCGCAACGTTCATGAAGAAGCGCTCGGGTGCACTCTCGGCTTCTGCGAGTCGCCGGTGCTCCAAGTAGGCGCCCACGATGCTCGCGTTGTGTGCTCGGTACCACCTGCGTCCCGTCGGTCTCGCGCCGAACTCCAGCCAGAGCCGGACGGCACGCGACGAGGGCTCGCCGGCACGGCCACCGAGCAGCGCGATCGTTTCGCATCCGTCGCGCAGCAGTCGCTCGTTGCCCGCCCGCCACCATTCGCTGCCCGGCGGCGACCCATCGAGCGGGTTGAGCACACCTCGGCGCGCCTGCCAGTGCATGAACGACAGCGCCGCTCGTCGGAACGGCAAGTGTCGAGGTGCGTGCCCGGTTGGTCCGCGGAAGACGCGAGCCATCAAGGCGATACGCGCCGCGGGATCATCCCGAACGGCCGCGATCTGTGCCTCAGCCCAGGCGAGCGCGCCCCCGTCTTGGCTCACCCCTGCATGCTGACACCGAGGAGGAGCCCCTCGCGCGACGATGCCGTCTCTTCCGGCTTGACGCATGCCGATATCGGCATATGATGGCGCCCATGGCGCGAGCGGCGACGACGTCGGACGTCTTCAACGCGATCGCCGAGCCGCAGCGCCGGGAGATCCTGGTGCTGCTGCGGGCGGGTGAGCGGCCGGTGACCGAGTTGGCCCAGGAGTTGGGGATGACCCAGCCAGGGACCTCCAAACACCTGCGGGTGCTCCGGGAGGTCGGGCTGGTACGGGACCGCAAGGCAGGCAAGCAGCGCCTGTACGGCCTTGACGCCGGCGGGCTGCGACCGGTCCACGAGTGGACCGGCGGGTTCGAACGGTTCTGGAACGAGAGCTTCGACCGGCTTGATGCGTACGTGCAGGACCTCAAGCAGGCAGGGCAGGAGGAGTGACCGATGGCAGCGACAGGAGGGGACGCGCCGGCGCAGTCAGCGACGGCCGACCGCGAGATCGTGATCTCCCAGGTCATCGGTGCTCCCAGGGAGCTGGTGTTCGAGGCGTTCACCGAAGTCCGGCACCTGTCGCGGTGGTGGGGACCGGAGGGGTTCACCACCACCACGCGGGCGTTCGAGTTTCGCGTCGGCGGGGAGTGGGACTTCGTGATGCACGGACCGGACGGGACGGACTACCAGGAGTTGATCTTTTGGACCGAGATCGCCCCGCCGGAGCGGATGGCGCTGCTGCACGGTGCGTCTCGCGGCGACCCGGACGCCTTCGAGTCGGTCCTCACGTTCGCGCCCGACGGCGGGGCGACCCGGATCGAGATGCGCACGGTGTTCCCCACCAAGGAGCTGCGCGACCAGGCGGTCGAGAAGTATCACGCGATCGAAGGCGGCCGGCAGACGCTGAGCAAGCTGGCCACCTACGTCACCGAGATCGTTCGGAAGGAAGGGAAGGACTGATGACCGGGAAGGTGTTCTTCAGCGTGTCGATGTCGGTGGACGGTTTCATCGCGCCCGGGTCTCTCGGGGAATTGATGGGGAAGCAGTGGATGGAACTGCAGCGGTGGGTATTCCCGACGCGGTTCTTCCGCGAGAACCTGAAGCTCGGCGAGGGCGGCGAGGAAGGGCGCGACAACGACGTCGCGCGGGAGACGTTCGAGCGCACCGGCGCGAGCGTGATGGGCAAGCGCATGTTCGACGCCGGCGAGCAGATGTGGCCGGAGGAGGCGCCGTTCCACACGCAGGTCTTCGTCGTGACGCACGAGAAGCGTGTCCCCTGGGAGAGGCCGGGGGGGACCACCTTCCACTTCGTCAACGACGGCATCGAGCCCGCGCTCGACCAGGCCCGCGGGGCCGCCGGCGACCGGGACGTCCGCATCGCGGGCGGAGGCGCAACGATCCTCGAGTACGTGAACGCCGGCCTGATCGACGAGTTCACGATCGCGCTCTCACCCGTGCTGTTCGGCTCCGGGATCCGCCTGTTCGAGGGCGTGGACGCGAGCCGCGTGGCCCTGGAGCCCGTACGCGCGGAGCCGACGCAGCGGGTGACCCACCTGACCTACGCGATCCGGGAGCGGTAACTGTCTCGACGTCTGCCCCCCGCTCCCACGACGACGGCTTGTCGACCCGGGAGATCATCGCTAGCCTCGTGCTGCGGGGTGGAGCAGTCCGGTAGCTCGCTGGGCTCATAACCCAGAGGTCGTAGGTTCAAATCCTACCCCCGCGACGAACGCGACCCGCAGGCCGGTCCTCTTCGAGGGCCGGTCTTCTGCGTTGCGGCCGAACCCCGGCCGGGTTGGACTCCGCACTGCCATCCCGCGTAGCATCAGCCCACTCGAGGGGGTCGACGTGGCGATCAACGACATGGTGGAGCACCTCGCTGGGGTGCCGATCTTCGAAGGCTGCTCGAAGAAGGAGCTGCAGACGATCGCGCGCCAGGTACGCGAGATCTCCCACGACGCGGGCTACGTGATCGCGACCGAGGGCGACCCGGGCGCCGGTTTGTTCGTGATCGCCGACGGTGAGGCCGACGTCACGATCGGGGGAAAGAAGGTCAACCACCTCGAGAAGGGCGACTTCTTCGGCGAGATGGCTCTCCTCGACGGTGGCCCGCGTACCGCGACGGTTACCGCGACTACCCCGATCACCCTCTACGCCCTCACCGAGTGGGTGTTCCGCGGCCTCTTGGCCGAGCACCCGAGCATCGCGATGCGCACGCTCGAGACGATGGCGTCCCGGCTGCGCGGGGCGACGAAGACCGCGACGACCTAGGTGCCCCGGCGCTCGGCTCTGCGGCGCCGACGATGTCGACCCACGCCACCGACCCGCAACGTTGTCCGACCGACCCGACACAATGAGGAGATGGCTCGCTCCATGAGCATCCCGGGAGCACGAACGGGTCGATGAGCGCCCCCGACGATGTTCGGCTTCTCGCCCAGCAGCGCGCCGACGCGCGCGCCGCGAAGGACTTCGCGACGGCAGACACCCTCCGCGATCAGATCGCCGAGCGCGGGTGGGTCGTGGTCGACGAACCCGGCGGGTTCAGCCTGCAGCCAGCCGAGGCCGACGACCCCGCGGCGGCGCCGATGAAGGCGTCCGACGTTGCGTCGGTCCTCGATCGCGAGCCGGTCTTCGACGTCGCGATCCATTGGGTATGCGAGGGGTGGCTCGACGACATCGACCGCGCGATCGGCGCCTTCACCGCCAACGCCGGGTCACGACGGCTCCAGTTCGTGGTTGCCGACATGAGCGGCGATGCGGTCCATCGCTGGGCCGGCCGCGACGACGTGGAGGTCCTGTGGCTCCGCGACGACACCGGATGGGCGGCCGCCCGAAACGCCGGGCTGTCTCGTTCGCTCGCGCCGATCGTCGTCGCGGTGGACGGCTCGATCGAGCCGGCCGGCGATGTCTTCTCACCGATCGAGACGGCGCTCAAGGACCCCGCAGCGGGCGTGGTCGGTCCGTTCGGCATCGTGACGAGCGACCTGCGTGAGTTCGACGAGGCGCCCGAGCCAGGCCCGTGCGACGCGGTCGAGGGCTACTTGATGGCGTTCCGGCGCGAGGTGCTCACCGACGTCGGCGGGTTCGACGAGAAGTTCCGTTGGTACCGCACCGCCGATATCGACTGGTCGTTCCGCGTCAAGGATGCCGGCCTCGGCTGCAGCGTGGTGCCGCTGCCCGTGACGAAACACGAGCATCCGTGCGTGGGCGGCGGCCACCGAGGCGCAACGCACGTCA
>CAWCXU010000006.1:0-7005 GCA_963799625.1 uncultured Actinomycetes bacterium
GGGGTCTGACCCCGTTGTTGCGTCAGCCGCCGACCTTCCAGCACGCCGCCACGTGGCCGCCGCCGACCTGGATGAGCTCCTCCGGGTCGTCGGTCTTGCAGCGGTCGAAGGCGACCGGGCAGCGAGGATGGAAGCGGCATCCCGACGGGATGCGCGATGCGTCGGGCAGCTCGCCCTCGAGGATCGTCCGCCGGTCGCCGTCCGCCCGCGGCACCGGCGACGGGACGACCGAGAGCAGGGCCTGGGTGTACGGATGGCGGGGGTCGCTCAGCACCTGCTCGGTCGTGCCCTGCTCGATGATCCGGCCCAGGTACATGACCGCGACCCGGTCGCAGAGCGCCCAGGCGAGCCCGACGTCGTGGGTGATGAAGATGAGGCCGAGGTTGCGCTCGCGCTTCAGGTCCATCAGGAGGTGGATCACCTGGGCGCGGATCGAGACGTCGAGGGCCGAGACGGGCTCGTCGCACACCAGGCCCTCCGGCTCGAGCACGAGGGCGGCGGCGATCACGACCCGCTGGCGCTGCCCGCCCGAGAGCTCGTGCGGGTAGCGCTCCCAGAACCGCTCCGGCGGGCGCAGGCCGGCCCCCTCGAGCGCGGCCAGCGCGCGCTCGACCCGGTCGTGCCCGCGCTTTCCGACCTTGTGGATCTGGAGCGGCTCCTGCACGAGGGCGCCCACGCTCATGCGCGGGTTGAGCGACTGGTACGGGTCCTGGAAGACCATCTGGATGCGGCGCCTGAGCCGCCGCATCTCCGACCGCCGAAGCAGCGATCCCTCGAAGCGCACCTCGCCCTCCGTTGGCGGCTGGAGGCCCATGAGGGTGCGGCCGAGCGTCGACTTCCCGCAGCCCGACTCACCGACGATCCCGAGCACCTCGCCGCGGCGCCACTCCAGGTCGACGCCGTCGAGCGCCCGCACCGCGAGGCGCCCGCGCGTCCCGCGCACCGGGAAGTGCACCTTGAGCCCGCGGACGTCGAAGAGCGTGGTCGAGGCCGAGACGGCGCTCACAGCGGCGCGCCCTCCGGCCAGGGCGCGAAAAGGCATCGCGCGGCGCGCGTGTCGCTCACCGGGCGCATCGGCACCCGGTCGCGCACGCAATCGGCCTGGGCGGCGTGGCAGCGCGGCGCGAACCGGCAGCCGTCGGGCAGCGAGGTCGGGTCGGGCGGGATCCCGGGGATCGCCGGCGCGAGCTCCCTCGGCCCGCCGACCGTCGGGAACGCCCCGAGCAGGCGGCGCGTGTACGGGTGGTGCGGCTGGCCGAAGACGTCGGCGATCGGGCCCGTCTCGGCGATCTCGCCGCCGTACATGATCGCCACGCGATCGCAGGTCTCGGCGAGCACGGAGAGGTCGTGGGTGATGAGGATCATCGAGAGCCCGAAGTCGGCCCGCAGCCGCTCAAGCAGCTCGAGGATCTGGGCCTGCATCATCACGTCGAGCGCCGTGGTCGGCTCGTCGCCGATGATCAGCTCCGGGTTGCACGCCAGCGCGAGCGCGATCATCACCCGCTGGCGCATCCCGCCGGAGAACTCGTGCGGGTACTGCCGCACCCGCCCCGGGCTGATGCCCACGTAGCCGAAGAGCTCCTTGATGCGCGTGTCGATCTGCTTCTGGTCGATGCCCGGCTCGTGCAGCCGGATCGCGGTCGAGATCTGGTCGGAGACGCGCATCACCGGATCGAGCGCGTTCATCGCCCCCTGGAAGACGATCGAGACGGTGTTCCAGCGCAGGTCGCGCAGCCCGCGCTCGGTGCGCCGGTGGACGTGCATCACGCCCCGGGACGAGGCGATGTCGACCGTGCCCTCGGCCCGGTAGAGGTTGGTCGGGAGGAGGCCGAGGAGGGCGAGCGCGGTCGTCGTCTTGCCGCAGCCCGACTCGCCGGCCAGGCCCAGCGCCTCACCGCGCTTCAGCTGGAGCGTGACGCCGTCGATCAGGCGCACCTCCTTCCCCTCCCGGTCGCGGTATGCGACGGCCAGGTCGCGCACGTCCAGCAGGACGTCGCTCGTCGAGGGCACGGGCTCGGCGGCCACTAGCGGCGCTCCCGGAGCCGTGGGTTGATGATCTCCTCGATCGCGTAGCCGACCAGCGTGAAGCCCATGACGAGGAGGCAGATGCAGAGGCCGGGCGGGATGAAGTACCACCAGGCGCCGGCCGAAACGGCCCCCGACTCGTTCGCCGTGTCGAGCATCGTGCCCCACGAGGGATGGGTGATGTCGCCGAGGCCGAGGAACGAGAGCGTCGACTCGGAGAGGATCGCAAGGGCGATGATCAGCACCGTGTTGGCGAAGATCAGCGGGAGGACGTTGGGCAGGATCTGCTTGCGCATGATCCAGAACGTCGACGCCCCCAGGGCCTGCGATCGCTCGACGAACATGCGCTCCTTCACCGAGAGCACCTGGCTTCGGATGATTCGCGACGTCCCGGCCCAGCCGGTGACGCCGATCACGAGGATGACGATCGAAAGCTTGCCGAAGGGCAGGTTGCCCGCGCGGGCCCCCAGGAGCGACACGAGGACGATCGCGAGCGGCAGGAACGGGATGACGAGGAACCAGTCGTCGATCGCCGTCAGCGTGTGGTCGATCCAGCCCCCGAAGAAGCCCGCGGAGATGCCGATGACACCGCCGATCACCGCCGAGACGAGCGCGGCCGAGATGCCGACGATCATCGAGATGCGCGTGCCGAGGATCAGGAGCGAGAGGACGTCGCGCCCGTTCTCGTCGGTGCCGAGCCAGTGGGCCGACGACGGCGCGGCCAGGATGTGGTCCGAGTAGGACGACGCGGCGGCGGGATCCTGCGGGGCGATCCACGGGCCGAAGATCGCGATGAGCGTGAAGAAGACCAGGATGAACAGGCCGACCATGCCGCTCGGGCTGCCGCGCAGGAGACCGAGCGAGTGCACCGTGCCCGCGACCATGCGGCCGAAGAACCCGCGCTCGGCCGGGAGCTCGGCCCGCTCGACGGTGGTGCCCTCGGCGCTCACGACGTCCTCACCCGCGGGTCGAGGTACGTGTAGGCGAGGTCGGCGACCAGGTTCGCGATGATCACGCCCGCGGACGCCACCAGGAAGACCCCCTGCATCACCGGGTAGTCCTTGTTCAGGATCGCGTTGTACGACAGGAGCCCCATGCCCGGCCACGAGAAGAGGGTCTCGACGACGGTCGCGCCCGAGACCACGAACCCCAGGCTGATCGCCGAGAGGGCGACCACGGGCAGGATCGCGTTTCGCGTCGCCCGGCGAAGCACACGGTGGCGGGGGAGGCCGACCGCCCGGGCGGTGGTGACGAAGTCCTCTCCCATCACGTCGGCGAGCGACGAGCGCATGATGACCACGTACTGCCCGAGGATTCCGATGGTGAGCGTGATGATCGGCAGCGTGGCGTGCTGGGCGACGTTCCACATGTAGCCGATCGTCGAGAACGACGCCCCGGGCTCGGACTTCTGGCCCGTCGGGAAGAGGCCGATCTCGACGGCGAAGAACCAGATCAGCATCATGCCCGCCCAGAAGTCGGGCATCGCATAGAAGAAGAGCGAGCTCTGGACCACCCCCGTGTCGCCCGGGGAGCCGCGGTTCGCCGCCGCGTAGATGCCGAGCCACGACCCGATCAGCGTGGCGAGAAGCGTCGAGATGCCGACCAGGATCAGCGTGTTCGGCAGCGCCTCCCACATCATCGTCGAGACCGGCTGGTTGGTCTGGAAGCTCGTGCCGAAGTCGCCGTGGAGGGTGTCGTCGAGGTAGATCCGAAACTGCGTCACGAGGCCCTGGTCGAGCCCGCGCTGATGGATCAGCCGCTCGCGGCCGGCCTCGCTCAGGCGCGGGTTGCCGCGGATCAGGTCGTTCTTCGGATTGCCGGCGATGCGGAAGAGGAAGAAGTTGAAGATGAGGACGAAGACCAGCGTCCCGAACGCGAACACGACCTTCTTCCGGAGACGGGCTTCATCTGCCCGCCGCCCGGGGGGCCGTCGGCGCGGGCAGCTCGAACGGCTGGCGCTCCTCGCGCCTGCGGCGGATGTACCCGACGCTCACGATGAGCGCTGTCGTCCCCACCAGGAAGGCGATCACCCAGGTCGTGCCGGCGTAGCTCGTGCCCGCCTTCGCTCCGGGGTTGATGAGCTGGAGCTGGATCCAGCTCACGCCGAACGGCTGGCCGATGGGCTGCGGCGAGGGCTGGTAGTTCGTCCAGGTGTCGGTCCGCGTCACCGAGAGGTAGGGCCCGAAGTCGTAGATGATGTAGGGCGACGCGGCGAGCTCGATCCGCTCGGCCTGGTGCAGCAGGTCGACCCGCTTCTTGGGGTCTGCTCGGTGAGCGCCTGCTTGGTGAGGTCGGTGTAGCGCTTGTCGCACCAGAACGAGTCCGACGACGGGTTCCCGCAGGCCAGCACCTCGAAGTCGTAGTCGGGCGTCGTCAGGTCGCCGAACCAGCCCCAGATGAACGCGTCGAACGTGGGCTCGTACTTGTCGGCGTCGGCCTTGGCCTTGGAGCTCGTCGGGTTGTAGATCTTGGCGTTGAGCGCGTCCTCGGTGATCGTGTCGAGGTCGATCTTGATTCCGACCTCCGCCGCCCAGGCCTTGACGCGGAGGCCCACGTTCTGCTGCTGGGAGTCCGACGAGCGCAGGTCGAGCGTGAACTCGGCCTTCGTCCCGTCCTTGGTACAGATCCCGTCCGAGCCCACGGCCGGGCAGTCCCAGCCGCCCTGCTCCAGCACCTGGTGGGCCTTCTCGGGGTCGTACGTGTACCCGATCTCCGGGTCGTTCGCGTACGACGTGTAGTAGCCGCGGCTCTTGTAGTACGACGAGATGATGCCCGTCCCGGGCGTGTAGAGGCCGTTGTAGATGATCCTCGCCAGCGCCTGGCGGTCGATCGCCCAGTTCAGCGCCTGGCGGATCGCCTGGTCCTGGACGACCTTGACGTTCACGTTCTTGCCCGGCCCGGTGCACGTCGGCGAGCCCTGGAGCGGGCACGAGTTCATCGCGATCTCGTCGAAGCCCGGGGCCGGCGACGCCCACATCTTGGCGTTCACCTGCTTTCGGAACTGGACCGCCCACGTCGTCTTGCCCGTGTTGATCGCGTCGACCTGCCCGAGCTCGAGGTCGCGGAGCGCCGCGTCGTCGTCCTGGTACTTGATGAGCAGGATCCGCTGGATCTTGCCGGGGTGCCCGTAGAAGTACTTGTTGGGCTTGAGCACGATCGTGCCGTTCGGGTCGAGCGATGTGACCCTGAACGGGCCGCATCCGACCATCGGGCAGCACGGATTGAAGTTGGTGAGGTGCGCGGGCGTGTCGGCGTGCGGCGCCCAGATGTGCTCCGGGACGATCGGGACGTATCCCGTCAGGAACCGGGCGTCGAAGCGCGAGAGGGTCATCCGCACCGTCGTCGGGTTGAGCGCGACGACGCTCTTCATGTTCTCGGTGTAGGTCGAGTTGACGTTCGAGTCGGCGGCGTGCTCGTACGAGAAGACCACGTCCGCCGACGTGAACGGCTTGCCGTCGCTCCACGCATTCCCGGGCGCAGGTGGAAGGTGATAGACGAGGCCGTCGTTGGAGATGTGGTACGAGGTAGGTCGGCGAGTTCACGAGGTCCGGCGCGCCGGTGCTTCACGTTGTAGTTCAGGAGCGGTGTCGTAGACCTCGGTGAAGATGAAGTACGGGGTCGAGTCGAACGACGCGAAGATGTTCGACTGGAAGTCGATGGCGTCGGAGAATGCCATCTTCCAGTCGGTCGACTTCTGTCCGGCGGCCGCCGGTTGCGGCGCGACGGCGGGCCCGGCGAGGGCGCAGAGGGTGAGCATCAGAGCAAGAACGAGTGCCCGCCCGCGCCTCGTCCAGCCGCTGCTCCGCGTCCCCATCCGGGGAGATTCGAGCACACCGTCCAATCCCGCGTCAAGGTTCGCGTGTTTCCGTTCGTCCAAACGGGAATACCCAGAACGAGACAATCGTTAGACCTAGTGGATGGAGCGGTGGGGCTTCTGACGGCCCCCGACGCCCGCCTCCATCCGGGTCAAATCGAAATACCCCCAGCGTCCGGGACCCGGTCGGGTTGCGCGGGCGCAATGCGCCAAGAGGATGATGAGAATGAATGTGATGAACCACACACCGCTGCGAGAGCTTCTGGAGGATGCGGAGGCCCGTGGGTCGGTGGACGCAGACGAGGTGGAGGCCGCGATCGCGGGCCTCGACCTGACAGAGGACGACGAGGCCGATCTCCGGCGACAGCTCGACGAGCTCGACGTCGAGGTCGTGAGCGTGCGCGCTTCCGAGCCCGAGATCGTCGAGGCGTCACCGCGCTGGTACCACACGCCGGCGACCACGAACGGCCTTGACCTGTACCTCGCCGAGATCGGCCGCACGCCGCTTCTCACCAAGTCCGAGGAGCAGCGTCTGGCCCGCCTGATCGAGCAGGGAAACGACGACGCCAAGCGCCACATGGTCGAGGCCAACCTGCGCCTCGTCGTGTCGATCGCGAAGAAGTACCGCGGCCACGGCGTGCCGTTCGTCGACCTGATCCAGGAGGGCACGCTGGGTCTCGTGCGCGCGGTCGAGAAGTTCGAGTGGCAGCGTGACCTGAAGTTCTCGACGTACGCCACGTGGTGGATCCGCCAGGCCGTGCAGCGCGCCGTGGCGAATCAGAGCCGGACGATCCGGCTGCCCGTGCACATCCACGACCGGATGCGCAAGGTCGACCGTGCCCGCCGTGAGGCGGAGGTGCGGCTCGGCCGGGCGGCGACGATCGAGGAGGTCGCGAAGCAGGCTCAGGTGGCCGTCGAGGACGTTGACGCGCTGGACGAGGTGCGGACGAGCACGGTCTCGCTGCACCAGCCGGCGGCGGTCGACGGCGAGACGGAGCTCGGGGACCTGCTCCCCGACGCCGACGCCGAGCCGATCGACGATGTCGTTGCCGTGTCCCTCAGGGCCGATGCACTGCGCTCCGCGCTCGACCGGCTCTCGCCGCGGACGCGGCGGGTGCTGGAGCTGCGCTACGGCCTCGCCGGCGGCGAGCCGCTGAACCTTTTTT
>CAWCXU010000007.1:0-4415 GCA_963799625.1 uncultured Actinomycetes bacterium
CCAGCTACATGCCGCCTTCGAACAGGCCCATCGTGTTGCCCTCGCTGTCCTTGAAGTAGGCGAAGGCGCCCATGTTCGGGATCGGGGTCCGCGGTGTGACGGTGGTGCCGCCGCCGGCCTCGATCTTCTTCAAGGTGTCGTCGATCGAGTCAACGCCGATCGTGATCACGGGCGAGGGCGTCTCCTTGCCCTTGCTCGTGAATCCACCGTTGATGGCTCCAGGCTCCTTGGGGCGCATCTGATCGTCGATCGGCACCGTGGTGATGGTCGTGTAGGCCATCCCGCCGCCCATATCGGCGGAGTTCAGCTCCCAGTCGAAGATCGAGCCGTAGAACTCCTTGGCCCGCTCCTCGTCGTCCACGGTGATCTCGAAATGCAGAACCTTGTCCATGGGGTTCCCCCTTCCCTCGGATCTTTCCAACCTAGCGCGAATCCGCGGAAAGGACGAGGCCCCTTCTCACACGTTCGTCATGCGTTCGCGCGCCCGCCGCATCTGGCCGATGTGCGCGGCTACCCCGACGCACACGAGCGCCACGCCCGCCACGAGCCACGGCCACGGATTGAGGTAGTCCTCGCAGCCCGAAGCCGTCGCCGTCTGCCAGCACACCGTGCCCGGGCCCTCGCCGTCTGCACGTACGCGACGTAGAGCGCGAGGACACCGACACCGGTCACGAGCCCGAACGCCGACTGCACGACCGTCCGGCGGGTCGCCAGCACGACGACCCCGATCGCGACCGCCACGAGGATCAAGACACTGAACGAGATCGTCGCCAACGCGAGCCCGGCGCCGGCCAGCACCCAAAGCACGAAACCCGTCCACGTCGGGCCCTGAGGCCGCGTCACGGCGTGCCCTCTTCGAGAGCGAGCATCATCGGCGCGAACTGTTCCACGAGACCGGCGGCGGTCTGCATCATGTCGAAGACCGCCTCGGCCTCGGACCGCTCGGGGTCGAGCCGCGACATCAGCTCGATCCCGAGGAACATCGAACAGATCGCGTACGCCGCTTCGCGAGGCGGCACGACGGCCGCGATCGGGTACTGCGCGGCCGCGCGCTCGAGCGCTTCCTGGACCAGGCCGATCCACAGATCGAAACGATCGAGCAGCGCGCCGCCGCGCTCGGGGTCGCTCGCCGCGGCCATCATCTGCGTCACCGTCGTCGTCGCGCCCGACTCGAGGTCCTCGGCGTGCAGCCGGCGCGCGATCTGCACCAGGTCGGTCAACGAACCCAACTCCTTGACCGCGTCCCGGTACCGCTCCACCTGCTGTTCGGACACGCGTCCGAACGCCTCGTCGAGCAGCTCGTCCACCGACCCGAAGTGATAGAAGATCAGCGCCTGGTTGAAGCCGCCGCGCGCGGCGATCGCCCGAGCCGTCGTGTTCCCGAACCCCTCCTCGCGCACGGTCTCGAGCGCCGCTGTCACGATGCGGTCGCGCGTCTCGGAGCCTCGCTTCGACGCCGGCGTCATGCGCCCCTCCTCGTTTGCACGTCGTCGCAGTACGCACACTCGGGATCGGACTTCGCGAGCCATGCGGCGTAGGAGCCGCGGCGCTTCGAGACGTGCAGGAAGAACCGCTCCGCGAACCGCTCGAAGCCCGGCTCCGTGAATCGGAACGCCCACGAGCGGTATTTCGCGGTCGCCCACAGGCACATGAGGAACGCCGATGGACCGACCCACGCGTTCCGGTCGTCGTCGACCACGACGAGCTCCTTCCCGATCCACGGTGTGTCGCCGAACCGCGCCTGTGCGGCCGGCGAGCCCGAGGGCAGGAGCTCGACCGCCACCAGGACCGGCTGGGCAGCCAGCCAGTCCCGGCAGCGGCGACAGAACGCGCACTGCTCGTCGTACAGGACGGTGAGCTTCGTGCGCTCCATCGGTCTCACCACTCCGTGTCGGTCGGCGCCGGCGGGATGACACCCGTCGCGGTGACCGGCGTCGGCAGGTCGCGACGCTCGCGGTGCACGCGGATCCGCCAGAACACGAAGACGTTCACGAAGTGGATGGCGGCCAGGCTGACCAGCAGCACCGCCAGCCGGTTGACCAGGAACTGCGCCGCTTCGAGTCCGTCCATCCCGTCGGTCGCCCGCAGGATGTACAGCCCGTACCCCAGGCTCAACATGTAGAAGCCGACCACCAGGAGGTGGTTCACGGCCTCGGCAAGCCCGGGAGACCCGGTGAAGACGTCTTCCAGGAAGACCGTGCCGTTGCGGAACAGGGTGCGTGCGAGCCAGATCGTGAGGCCCACAGCGACTGCGACGTAGATGGTGTAGACCAGGACCACGTTCCCTTCGCTACTCATGACTCTCTCCTTCCTGAGCAGATGCTCAAAGCATACGCTCAAGACTCAGAGAGGTCAACCCGACGAGAGCTGGATCAGGCCCGCGTTCGTGGGCGTGAACCCGCACTCCTCGAAGTAGAAGGCGCGCAGATGGTCCTCGAAGTCGACGTGGAGCCACTCGCAGCCGGCGTTGCGCGCCTCGGTCACGGCGATCGCCACCAGCTCCGTCCCGATACCGCGCCGACGCGCACGCATCGCCACCATCGTGTCGAGCACGAACGCATGCACGACCCCGTCCCACGCGACGTTGACGAAGCCGACGAGATCTGTCCCGTCCCGCGCACTCACCCAGCCGAGGCTGTGGTCCTGCACCTGCGCCCGCCAATCCCATCCGTC
Organism: uncultured Actinomycetes bacterium; assembly: GCA_963799625.1. Taxonomy (GTDB): domain Bacteria; phylum Actinomycetota; class UBA4738; order UBA4738; family HRBIN12; genus AC-51. The sequence continues at coordinate 2,674 of CAWCXU010000007.1, forward strand.
ACTGTCGAACACGGGATGATCGAAGGCCTCGGCGTGCAGGGCGTTGACCTCCTCGTTCTCGAAGTCGCCGCGCCAGGTGTAGATGACCGTCATGTCGCGAGCGCCGCCCGCAACGCGTCGACGTCGCGCTGCAACTCGTCCTCGGGGAACGCCTCGGGCTCGACCTCCGGGAACGGGAATGGCCATCCGGGCTTCGGATCGTCCGCGTAGCGCGGCACCACGTGCGTGTGCAGATGCGGCAGCGAGTTCCCGAGCAGGTTGTAGTTCATCTTGACGGGCTGCATGACCTGCTCGATCGCCCGCCCGACCGTGAAGACCTCCCGCATGTACGTCGCGGCCTCCTCGTCGCTGAGCTCGCTCGGCTCGGCGACGTGCCGCCCACGCCAGACCACGACCGAGAGTCCTCGCTGGATCGACGTTCGCCGCAGATAGGCGTCCGCGACCTCGCCGGCGAAGAAGCGGATGCCGTGCGGGGTCGCGTCGGGTCGCCCCTCCGCGCACATCGGGCAGCCGACGCCTCGACGCATCTCGTAGAACTCCTCCGGCCACTCCATGGCTCGCGAGCCTACTCCGGCCCTACGATGTCGCGATGAGTGAGACACCGGAAGAGCTGCACGCCCGCGCCGTCGACGCACTCCGTATGCCGCCCGTCGAGGAGTGGGAGGAGTTTCCGTTCGACGGCGAGATGCGGCCGCGCGCGCTCCTGCCGCCGGTCGATGCCGAGGAGCCGCGCAACGGGGAGGGTGGCGTCGACTGCTGGAGCTGCGCGCAGCCCGAGGAGGCATACATCTGGACGAACGAGCAGTGGCGTCTGCTGCCCGCCAAGCCGAACGGGCTGCCCGTGGTCGTGCTGCTCGAGACGCGCGAGCACTACGCCGACCCCGGCGACCTGCCCGATGCGCTCGCCGCGGACCTCGGCGTGATGATCGCGCGCGTTGAACGGGCGGTCCGGTCCTCGGGAGACATCGGCCGCGTGCACGTCTGTCGCTGGGGCGACGGCAGCGAGCATCTGCACTGGTGGTTCATGGCGCGGCCGGCAAGGATCCCCCAGCTGATCGGCAGCTTCGCGGCGATCTGGGACGACATCCTGCCGCCGACGCCCGACGACGTCTGGCAGGCCAACCTGGACCACGTGGCGGCTGCCGTGCGCGCGGCGACGGCTCATATCTGACCGATCCATTCCAGCGGGAACGGCGGCTGCGCGAGCGGCAGCACCGCGATCCGAAGCAGCATCAACGGGTTGTCGTCACCCGCCGTCCTGTTCAGATGAACGTCGTCGCAACCCGTGCAGCGATGCACGAGCACCCACTCGCCGCCGCCGCGGACCGTGATGCCGATCGGCTCCATCTGCGAACCGCAGTCGGCGTCGCGGTCGCCGGGTGTGTCGTCGTCGACATGACGACTCCACAGACAGGTCGGGCAGTGATTCCTATGTGCGGTTCCAGGTGCGTCGTCGGACACGTCGAGTCGACAGTGCACGCACCGGAACGAGCCGGTTCGTCGTCGATCGCCGCGGCGTCGATGATCGGACATGGGTCATGACCTCCACGTAGGCGCGAGAAACCAAAGGGCGCCCCTGGAGGTCAGCGGGAATCAGCCGCTGCAGAACCGACCGACGCCAGGAGGCGCCGAACAGACTTCCGTGGCAGTCATCAGTCGCCTCCTTCCTGTGCGGGTCGGGCCACTCACGAGGAGCGGCGTCGTTGGACCGTAGCATCACGTCGGAGCAGACTCAAGCCGCC
>CAWCXU010000008.1:0-10941 GCA_963799625.1 uncultured Actinomycetes bacterium
GCCGGCCACATCGGACCGGATGCGCTCGAGCGAGCCAAAGCCGAGCAGCGGCGCCGGGCCGAGGAGGGCGGGCCGAAGAAGAAGGGCTTCATGACCTGGATGAACGAGAAGGCCCAGGCCGCCCAGGGGAAGCAGGAAGAGGTCAAGGAGCAGCGTCCCGGGCAAGACGATCGCAAGGACGGCAAGGGCGGACCCCGGAAGCCCCAGGCGCAGCAGAAGGGTCAGCAGAAGAAGCCTCAGCAGAAGAAGCCGGGGCCGACCCAGCAGCAGAAGAAGCCGCAGCAGTCCTCGGGTGCCGGCAAACCGGTCGACCCCGTGCCCGAGGACGCGTCGCCGAACGGCGAGACCGGGAAGCCGGCCAAGGGGGCACAGCCCGGTAACAAGCTGAGGCCGAAGCGCAAGCCGAGCAGCGCGCCAGAGGGTGCAGAGGAGGACCGTTGAGCGAGCGCCGGGACGACGACATCGATATCGAGGAGCAGGCTGACGCCGTCGCGGACTTCGTCGAAGAGCTCCTCACTCGGATGGACATCGACGCGATCGCCGAACCCAGTGAGCAGGGCGGGCGGATGTACGTGGACATCCTTGACGGCGACGACGCGGACATGGGGCTGCTGATCGGCAAGCAAGGGCAGACCCTGGACGCGATCCAGGAGCTCGCCCGCCAGGTGGTCGGCCGCAGGCTCGACGAGCGGATCCGCGTCCTGGTGGACGTGGAGGGCTACCGCAAGCGCCGCACCTCGGAGGTCGAGGAGACGGCCCGGGAGGCCGCCGAGCGCGCCCTGGAGTCCGGACAGGAGCAGGCGCTGGAGCCGATGGACGCGCTCGAGCGGAAGATCGCCCACGACGCCATCGCAGGTATCGAAGGGGTCCGTACCGAGTCCCAGGGCGAGGAGCCCGCCCGGTACGTGGTTGTCTTCCCCGAGTAGGCCGGCACGACCCGCCCCCTGGGCCTAAGCCCTGCCCGGCTACCGGCCCGTCGGCCCCGGCTACGATGTTTCACGTGAAACATGAGGCTTGGGTTCGGGACCTCACCGCCCTCGGTCTCGCCCTCGATGCGGCCCAACTGGACGCCCTGGCTGCCTACACCGGCCTCCTGACCCGGCTGGCCGTCCCTAGGGGGATGATCGCCCGCTCGGATGCGGACCGACTCTGGGAGCGTCACGTCGCGGACGGTCTCCGAGGGGCGATAGAGCTGCCCGCGGAGGCCGTGGTGGCGGATATCGGGAGCGGAGCCGGGATCCCGGGAGTTCCGCTCGCGATCGCGTTGCCCACGTCACGTTTCGCCCTGATCGAGCCGAGGCGGGCCCGCGCCGCATTCCTGGAAGCGGTCGCCGACGAGGTCGGCCTCACGAACGTCGAGATCGTGCGAAGGCGGGTTGAGGACGTGCACGGCGCCTACGACGCCTGCGTGGCCCGGGCTTTCTCGTCGCCCTCGGCGACCTGGGAAGCAGCCCAACCGCTCCTGGACCCCCGGGGGGTGCTCGTCTACTGGGCGGGCGAAGGCTTCGACCGAACTCCGTTGGACGAGCTGGGCGTTCCGATCCGGCTTTCCACCCGCTTGGACCTTGCGCGAACGGGACCCCTCGTTATCATGGGCCCGCAGTGAGCAAGTCTTCTTCCGCCGCTCCTTCGGCGTCCCCTCCTTCCGGGGCGAACGCGACCAAGACCAAGGGCAAGGCCAAGGATGGCTTGGTGGTGCCCGAAACTCCCGGGACCGCCCGGATCATGGCGATCGCGAACCAGAAGGGCGGGGTGGGCAAGTCCACGACAGCCGTGAGCCTGGGCGCCGCCCTCGCGGATCTCGGGTTCCGGATCCTCGTTGTGGACCTGGACCCGCAGGGGAACGCCTCCACGGGGATCGGGATCCGTCACGACGACCGCCAGGTGACGAGCTACGACGTGATCGTGGCCGAGTCGCCTGTCACCGAGGCCATCGTGCACTCCCCGATCAAAGGGCTGGACGCCATCACCTCTACGATCGACCTCGCGGGCGCCGAGATCGAGCTGGTCAGCCAGTTCTCTCGCGAAGGCCGCCTGAAGCGCGCCCTCGAGCCCATCCGGGAGGGTTCGTATGACTTCATCTTCCTGGACTGTCCCCCGTCGCTCGGCCTGATCACGATCAATGCGCTGACGGCCGCCGAGGAACTGATCGTGCCGATCCAGTGCGAGTACTACGCCCTGGAGGGGCTCGGCCAGCTCTTGCGCAACGTGAGCTTGGTCCAGCAGAACATCAACCAGGAGCTTCGCCTGACCGGCATCGTGATGACGATGTTCGACCCTCGGACCAAGCTGTCCCAACAGGTCGTCGACGAGGTCAGGCGGTTCTTCGGAGATCTGGTGTACGACAACATCATCCCGAGGACCGTCCGGCTGTCCGAGGCGCCGGGGTTCGGCCTCCCGATCACCGTCTACGACCCGAAGTCCAAGGGAGCTCAGTCCTATCGTGATCTCGCTCGGGAGGTCGCCCTGCGTCCGCCACCCGACAGCCCGATGCCGTCGTTCGACGACATCCCGACGATGACCGTCCCGAACCTCGCCGGCCCCATCTCGACCCCGGTCGCCGAGGACGAGGGCGATGAGGCCGACGTGACCGACGAGGCGGCAGACCGGACCCCGGAGGACGTACCCGCCGAGTCGCCCAAGTCGGAGGAATCGTCGGCCGAGGCGTCCAAGCCTGTCCGAACCGAGCCCACGGACGCGGCCTCCGCCCCGGTCGTCGCGGAGGCCGCCCCGGTCGTCGCTCCCGCGCCCGCCGCCCCGCCCGCACCGAAGGCTGCAACGTCCTCCCCCGCGTCGCAGGCGGCACGCGCGCCGGCTCTGACCGAGCCGGATGCCGACGACGAGATCTGGGAGGCGCCGGAGGCCGCCAACAGGGTCCGGCCGGTGCCGCCGTCGACCCCCGGGTCGCTCCCCGAGCGGCGCGTGGTCGTGATCGATGAGGAAGCTGCCGTGATCGGCACCGACGTATCGCCGAAGGGCGGTGGGTCGGTGAGTGAACGACCCGAGGCGATCGGAGCAACGCTGCACGACGACGAAGGACCGCGCCGACGCTGGCGCCTGTTCCGCAAGGGAGGGGAATGATGTCCAAGCGAGGCGGTCTGGGCAGGGGGCTGTCCGCGCTGATCCCCGGGGCACCGGAGGGGGTTGACGCCGCCACCGGGTTCATGGAAGTGCCGGTCAACGCGATCGCGCCGAACCCGAAGCAACCGCGTACCCACTTCGACGACGAGGCGCTCGCGGGCCTGGCCGCGTCGATCCGAGAGGTAGGGATCTTGCAGCCTCTGGTCGTGCGACGGGCGGACGACGGCCGCTACGAGGTGATCGCGGGGGAGCGGCGCCTGCGAGCGGCGAAGGCGGCGGGGCTCCCCACCGTCCCCGTCGTGTTGCGCGACTCCGGCGACGAGGAGCTCCTGCGAGACGCCCTGATCGAGAACATCCACCGAGAGGACCTCAACCCCATCGAGCAGGCCGAGGCGTTCAAGGCGCTCCTCGGAGATCTCGGGCTGAAGCAGGAGGAACTCGCCGATAGGGTCGGTGTGTCGCGGTCACACATAGCGAATACGATCCGCCTGCTTGCCCTCCCGCTGGACGTCCAGCAGCTCCTCACCGACGACAAGATCGCCGCGGGCCATGCGCGGGCGCTCCTGTCCCTCGGCGACAAGGAGGCGATGTCGACCCTCGCGCTCCGCGTCTCGGCGCAGGACCTCTCGGTGCGGCAGACCGAGGAGGCGGTCCGTCGATTCGTGGAGGCGCCGGCCGACGCCAAGGCTCCTCGCAAACAGGCGCCGGAGCCTGCCCCCGCGGATGCCGCACTCGCCGAGGTCGAAGAGATCCTGTCCGAGCAGCTGGCGACCCGGGTGTCGATCCAGATGGGCGCCAAGCGCGGGAAGGTCATGATCGAGTTCGGCTCGACGGACGACCTCGAGCGCATCGTCTCCGAGATCGTCGGGTCGGGACCTGGTCTCGCCCCGGACTAGGGTTCCCGCGGTACGGGTGACGCCGTCACACCGAAGTCCTTGACCCCGTCGGCGACCTCCTGTTGGATCTGCGCGGTCGCCTCAGGGCTCAGCCCTCGCGCGAGCCCCAGGGCCCACAGGCCGCACCCCTTCGGGTCGTTGGCGAGCACGGCGACCGCTTGATGGTCCCAGAGGCCGGTCACGGCTCGGATCTTGGGTTCGCCCGCGTGCGGAAGCTCGATGTCGATGAGGGCCTCGGCCACCGGGGTGCAGGACACGTCGAACGTGATGGGCCCGACGCTCACCGTCGACGGCATGCCGCGGGCCGAGGCCACGGTCGGAGCGGGTGTCGTGGCCGCGGGGGTCCCGTTGCCCGTGCATCCGACCGCGACCGCGAACACGAGGAGAGAGGCGAGCCCGCGCCGTGCGCTCGGGCTCAACGGGAGCCCTGGGTCTGTATGATGCGGTCGCACATCTGGGCCAGCGAGAGCCCCGCCGCCGCCGCCGCCATCGGCACCAGGGACGTGTCCGTCATGCCGGGGGAGACGTTGGCCTCGAGCACCCACGGCCGGCCGTCGACGTCGACGATCAGATCGACACGCCCCACGGACCGGATCGTGAGCGCGGTGAGCGCGTCGTCGGCGACGCTCGTCACGCCGGCGGCCGTCGCGGCGTCGAGTCGCGCGGGCGCCCAGTAGTCGGTCGCGCCCGCCGTGTATCGAGCCCCGTAGTCGTAGACGCCATCTTTCGGCGCGATCTCGACGAGCGGCAGCAACTCCAGCGGGTCGCCGATCGCGGCGGCCGCGACCTCCGTCCCGAGGACCCTTCGTTCCACGATCGCGGCGTCGCTGTACGACAGCGCGCCCATCACCGCGCCGGCGAGGTCGGCGGCGCGTTCGACGACCGCGACGCCGAGGGCAGATCCGCTGCGCGACGGCTTCACGACGCACGGCAACCCGACGCGGTCGAGCGCCGCCGGCAGCGACGCGCCCGCGCCGAGGTCGCGCAACGCGGATCCTTCGATCACGACCCAGTCGGGTGTCGGTACGTCCGCCCGACGCAACACGTCCTTCGCGAGCACCTTGTCGAACGCGAGCTCGCAGTCGAGCGCGCGTGTGCCTGTGTACGCGATCTGCTCCAGGTCGAGCAGCCGCTGGACGGTTCCGTCCTCACCTGCCTTGCCGTGCAAGGAAAGCCAGCAGAGATCCGGGGCGCGCTCGTGGAGCGCCTCGACGAGCTTGCGTTCGGCGGGGTCGACCGTCCACGCGTCGTGCCCGAGCTCGGCGAGCGCCGTCTCGATGCGATGTGCACCGCGCAGCGACACGTCACGCTCCGGGGTCCTGCCACCGGCGACGATCGCGACACGCATCGACGTCACCCTTGGATGCTCCTGAAGAGCTCCGTCTCGTCGTGCACCAACGAGCCGAGTCGCTCGATGCCGTCGCGGATCCGATCCTCCGTGGGATAGCAGAACGCCAAGCGCATCTGATTCGCGCCGCGACCGTCGGGATAGAACGCGGTACCGGGCACGTACGCGACGCGCCGCTCGACGGCGGCCGCGAGGAGCGCCTTCGTGTCGAGCCACGCGGGCACGGTGACCCACACGTAGAACCCGCCGCCCGGACGCGTCCATGTCGCGTCGTCGCCGAGGTGCTCGTCGAGCGCCTCGAGCATGACGTCACGCCGCGATCGATACGTGTCGACGAAGCCGGCCAACGTGCCTCTCCATCGCTCGTCGTTCGAGAACCAGTGCTCCGTCATCAGCATCGTGAGGTTCGAGCTGCAGAGATCGGCCGATTCCTTGGCCAGCACGAGCCGCTGCACGACGGACTGCTCCGCCAGCGCCCAACCCACTCGGACCCCGGGGGAGAAGGTCTTCGAGACGGTGCCCAGGTAGATCACGTTCTCCGGGTCGAGGCTCCGCAGACACGCCTCAGCCTCGCCCTCGAAGCGCAGCAGCCCGTACGGGTTGTCCTCGACGATCGGGATCGACGCCTCGCGGCACAAGGCCACGAGGTGCCGGCGGCGCTCGGCCGACATCGTGACCCCCGCCGGGTTCCCGAAGTTGGGGACCGTGTACACGAACTTCGGCCGCTCGCCGCGCACGAGGGCCTGCTCGAGCTCATCGACGAGCATGCCGTCATCGTCGATCTCGATCGGCAGGAAGCGAGGCTGGTATGCCCCGAACGCGGTGAGCGCCCCGACGTAAGCCGGCGCCTCGACGGCCACCACATCGCCCGGATCGATGAAGAGCTTGCCGAGCAGGTCGAGCGCCTGCTGCGCTCCGGTCGTGACGACCACGTCCTCGGCGTCGGCGACGATCCCTTCTTCGGCCATCAGCATCACGAGCCGCTCCCGCAGGCCCGTCGACCCCTGGCCGCCGCCGTACTGCAGCGCGACGTCGCCGTGCTCCTCGAGGACCGTACGGGCCACCGCCATGACGTCGGCGCCGGGCAACGCCTGGACATACGGCATACCGCCGGCGAGCGAGACGACCTCCGGTCGGGAGGCGACCGCGAACAGCGCGCGCACCTCGGAGGCGGTCATGCCGGCGGCACGTGCCGCGTAGCGGTCGACGAAACGATCGATCGAGAATTCGGCCATCGAGCAGCGGGGTCGGTCGGGAAGGGCGTCAGCGTAGCAGCGCTACAGCGCCCCACTCGGAGGAGGAGGAGGCGGCGTCCCGACCGGGAGCCGTTGCCGCGCAGCGGTCGCGCCCCCGGGTGGCCTTCCCACGGCGAGGTAGATGATCGCGCCGATCAACCCTGCGAGCAAGATCACGATCACCCAGACGAGCTGGGTTCCGGCTTTGACGCTGGCGTCGCCCGGCATCCGCACGACGTCGACGAGCGTCCAGATCACGAGCCCGATCGTGCTCACGAAGAAGGCGACGAGCAACACGCCGAACGCGCCGGGCAGGAGCCACTCCATCACGCCACCTCCGGCAGGACGTCGGTGGTCATGACGTCGAGCATCTCGAGGTCGTCGTACAGCTCGTGGTTCAGGAAGATGCGCTGCACGCCGACGGCGGCGTACGTGCGGAGCCGCTCGATCGCCTGCCCCGGCGTCCCGACGATGCAGTCGTGCTCGATGTCGGCGCGGTACGCGTCGAACGGACCGGCGGTCGGGTCGAGGGCGTGCGCCCGCCGGAGCTTCTCGACGTAGGCCTCCTCGGTCGGGGCGACGAAGAACCACGTCATCAGCGACGTGACCAACGCGTCGGGATCGCGACCCGCCGCCTTCACGCCCGCGCGCGCTCGCGCGAACCGCGTCGCGACGTCCGACGGGGTGCCGCCGACGGTGTTGAACTCGTCGGCGTAGCCACCGATCAGCGCCTGCATCCGCGGTCCGACCGTGCGGCCTCCGAGGATGATCGGCGGCCGGGGTCGCTGCACCGGCTTGGGAAGCTGATCCGCGCCGTCCAGCCGATAGTGCCTGCCCTCGAACGAGAACGTGTCTTCCGTGAGCAGCCCGTGGACGATCGGCACCTGTTCCTCCAGCAACTGCCAGCGGTGCTCGACGTCGTGGAACGGCAGGCCGAAGCGCGTGTGCTCCTCTTCCCACCAGCCAGCGCCCATGCCGATCTCGACGCGCCCGTCGCTGATCAGATCGACGGTCAAGGCGGATCGGGCGAGCACCGCCGGTGCGCGGAACGTCACGGGTGACACGAGGGTGCCGAGCCGCAGGCGTGAGGTACGCGCCGCGAGCGCCGCGAGGACAGCCCAGGCATCGGTCGCGCCGACGCCGGACACACCGCCGGCGCTGAAGTAGTGATCGGATCGGAACAGGCCCTCGAGACCGGTGCGCTCGGCACGATCGGCGAGCGCGCACCAGTCCGACCAGGTGACCCCCTGCTGTCCTTCGATCATCAAACACGCCCGCACGGCGCTAGCCTAGCGGCGATGGAACCGGCTCCCGACAGGCCCTACCTCACCGAGCTCGAGCGCGGCGCACGAGCGGCGGTGCTCGGGGCGCTCCTCGGGATCGTGCTCGCGATCGTCGGCCGCCGCCGCTAGCCCTCGAAGAACCGGCGGACGCCCTCGCCGATCGCTCGGCCGATCCCCACGACGACGTCGGGCGCCTGGAGCAGCGCGGCCTCTGCCTCGTTCGCGGCCACCAGCGCTTCCACCTGCACCGCAGGCATCCGCGTCTCGCGGAGCATCGCGATCGACAGGCGCTGCAACCGCCCGCGAACCCGGAGCTCGCGCTCGAGCTCCTGCAGGATCATCTCCGCCAGGTGCCGACCCGCCGGGGAGTACGTGACCTGGGAGCCGAAGTACGAACACGTCGGGCCGCTCGATTCGGGCGAACCTTCGCCGAGGTGGAGCGACACGCAGGTCGCGGCGCCGATCTCGTTCGCATCGGTTGCGCGCGCCGACGCCGCGCCGTCGTCGACATGGATCACGTGGGGTTCCGCGCCGATGCGCGACAGTTCCGCGGCGAGCGCGCGCGCGAGCGCCTGTCGCACGTCACCGGGCTCGATGCCGGATCCGCCGCCGGCGTCGATCGCGATCACCGCGCCGTTGACCTTGCCGCGGATCGCACGGAGCTCCTCGGTCTCGCGGACGATCCCACGCCCCGGCACGTCGTCGAGCGGACGCATCCGTTCGAGCGTCGCGAGCGTGTGGAGCCCGGCTACGCCATCGGGTTCGTCGCCGACGTTGCGCTGGAAATCGCGCACCGCCGCCTCCGTCTCGGGACCGTACATCCCGTCCTGCTTGCCCGGATCGAAGCCGAGCGCATCGAGCTTGCGCTGCAGCGCTCGGACGTCGTCGCCGCGCAGGAGCGGCGCGTGGATGAACAGGGTGCGATCGCCGAGCCGGAAGCTCGCCTCCACGAGCTGACCCCAGGTGTCGGGCCCGACGAGCCCGTCGACGTGCAGGTGCCGTTCCGCCTGGAACGCGCGCACGGCGGTGTCGGTGAGGGGACCGAACGCGCCTCCGGTCTCGCCGGGAGCCAATTCGTGGCCGAGCTCGATCAGCCGCTGCTGGATGTCGAGGATCTCGGGGCCCTCGTCGCCCCGGCGGTAGACGCGCACCCGGTCAGTGTGCGCCCAGCCCCGTGGACCGGCAACGCGCCGGCGGATGGCTAGACGAGATGCGAGTTGAGGTCCCGCAGGATCGCGTCCTTCGGCTTGGCGCCGATCACACGGGCGACCTCCTGGCCGTCCTTGAACAGGATCAGCGAGGGGATCGACATCACGCCGTAGGTTCGGGTGGCCTCGGGGTTCTCGTCGATGTTGAGCTTCGCGACCTTCAACGCCTCGCCCCGCTCGTTCCCGATCTCCTCCACGACGGGGGAGACCATGTGGCAGGGGACGCACCACTCCGCCCAGAAATCAACCAGGACCGGGGTGTCGGACCCCAGCACCGTGCTCTGGAAGTCCGCGTCGCCTACCGAACCGATGTTCGCCATCGTCTGTGCTCCTTCAGGTTTCGTGTCGTTCGCGGCGGCCGCCCTCGAGCGCCGCCACCAGGTTCCCAGAACGTAGCGTCCGCCTGGGACATTCCCCGGGCTGGCCCTCGCTACTCCTCGTGGTGTTCCTCGGTGAGGAATCGCTCGGCGTCGATCGCGGCCTTGCACCCCTGGCCGGCGGCCGTGACCGCCTGGCGGTACGTGTGGTCGGTGACGTCGCCGGCGGCGAACACACCGGGCACCTCGGTCGCCGTCGAGGGCTCGTGCACGATCAGGTAGCCGTCCTCGTCGACGGGCAGCTGATCGCGGAACAGCGCCGTCGTCGGGTCGTGCCCGATCGCCATGAACACACCGTCGGCCGCGATGGTGCGCGTCGCGCCGGTCACGACATCGCGTGCGACCGCGCCGGTGACGGCGTCGTCGCCGACGATCTCGTCGAGCACGGTGTTCCAGACGACCTCCACCTTGTCGTTCGCGAAGACGCGATCTTGCATCACCTTCGACGCGCGGAACGCGTCGCGCCGGTGCACGATCGTGACCTTCGAGGCGAACTTCGTCAGGAACATCGCCTCTTCCATCGCCGTGTCGCCGCCACCGACCACGAGCAGCTCGCGGTCTCGGAAGAAGAAGCCGTCGCAGGTGGCGCAGGCGCTGACCCCGCGTCCGCGGAGCTTCTCCTCTCCGGGGATCCCCAGCCAGCGCGCGGTGGCGCCGGTGGCGATGATCACCGTCTTGGCGCGCCAGGCCTGGTCGCCCGCCTTCACGAGGAATGGCCGGGAGGACAGGTCGACCTCGGTCACGTGGATCGCGAGGATCTCGGCGCCGAACCGCTGCGCCTGCTTCTCCATCTGATCCATCAGCTCGGGGCCCATGATCCCGTCGGCGAAGCCCGGGTAGTTCTCGACGTCGGTGGTGAGCATCAGCTGGCCGCCGGCCTCGAGGCCCTTCACGACGAGGGGTTCGAGATCGGCGCGCGCTGCGTACAGGGCCGCCGTGTAGCCGGCGGGCCCCGAGCCGATCACGATCACGTTGCGGACGTCGTCAGGCATCGTGGGCATCCTCCCATAGGGCGCAACGCCCGCCTATTCCGTGCACCCGAGGGTGGGCCGCAGGCGAACACCGCGGGCGACCGTTGGTCAGAGCCGGGCGGTCGTCTGCCCCACCGGGTTGCAGCCGTGCACCGACGCGACGTTCAACTGCAGGAGGGTCGGCGGGAGCTCGGCGCCCGGTCCGATCAGGTAGACGCCGAGGTAGGCGGGCTCGCCTTTGAAGCGCGCGAGGATCACGCGCGAAAGGGTGCCCGCAGGGTGGAAGGCACGATCGAGGCACTCCGTGGCCGACGGGAGGCGGCTCGGGTCCACCGCGAAGTCCGTCGCCGCACCGGAGACGGCAGGAACCTGCGTCGGGGTAGCCGCGGCCTCGGGGGCGGCAGCGTCCATCACGCCTCCCGTCGCCGACAACGCCGTCCTGAGGGCGGCCGCGAAACTCGGAAGGGATTCGAACGAGTAGTCCGCGTGCTGGAGCTCGACCGTGGTCGCGCTCGGGTAGGCACTCGTACCGGCGGCGGTAC
>CAWCXU010000009.1:0-7629 GCA_963799625.1 uncultured Actinomycetes bacterium
GCTCCCCGTCAGCGACCTCACCGAGGTCGTCGCCCTCCTCGTCGTGCGGCAGCGCGTACGCGTGCTCGGCCTTGCACGACACCCACACCTCGCGGTCGAAGGCGTCGGCGGCGGGACGGGCGTCCGACGGAACGAGCACGACCATCCGCGTTCCCTCTCGGGTCTCGGCCGCGTACCGGGCCCACGACCCCTGGAACGTCTCGTCCTGCAGACGAACGGGGATCGACGGATCGTCCGCGGCCGGGCGATCCAGCTCGAGTCGCAGGTGCTCGGGCCGGATCATCAACATCGCCTTCCCGCCGACCGCACAGCCTTCGGCGGCGGTCTCGGCCCGGAGCAGGCTCCCGTCGATGAGCCGCACGCCCAGGCCCGACGCGTCCTGCGTCTCGATCGTGCCTGGAAGCAGGTTGGCCTGCCCGATGAACCCGGCCGTGAACAAGGTCTTCGGCCGCAGGTAGACCTCCTCGGGCCCGCCGAGGTGCTCGATCCGGCCCCGATTCATCACGGCGATCCGGTCCGACATCGTCAGCGCCTCGCCCTGGTCGTGCGTGACGTACACGAAGCTGATGCCCACCTCGCGCTGGATCCGCTTGAGCTCGAACTGCATGTTCTCGCGGAGCTTCAGGTCGAGCGCGCCGAGCGGCTCGTCGAGCAGGAGCACGGCGGGGCGGTTCGCGAGCGCCCGTGCCAGCGCCACGCGCTGCTGCTGCCCGCCCGACAGCTCCCGCGGGTAGCGAGCGGCGTAGTCGCGCAGATGCACCGCATCCAACACTTCGGCGACCCGCTCCTGGACCTCGCGCCGCGGCAGCCGCTTGCGCTCGGGGCCGAAGGCCACGTTCTGCTGGATCGTCATGTGCGGGAACAGCGCGTAGTTCTGGAAGACGAGGTTCGTGTTGCGCTTGTGCACCGGGAGGGTGGCGGCGTCGCGCCCGTCGATCGAGATCCGTCCAGAGGTCGGGGTCTCGAAGCCCGCGAGCATCCGCAACGTCGTCGTCTTGCCGCAGCCGCTCGGGCCGAGCAGCGAGAAGAACTCGCTCTTGCCGACGGTGAAGGAGACGTCGTTCACCGCGACGGTCCCGGCGCCGAAGCGCTTGGTGACGCGCTCGACGAGGATCGCCGGGGTCTCGTCCCGAGCGACCGGGTCCGTGTCTTGGGTCTCACCCACCCGCACCGATGCCTCCTCCCTGCTCGTCATCCGCTCGTCGTGGTCGCGGTCTGCAACCGGCCGATCCGACCCAATCGATACATGATGGCAACGAAGACCACCGAGAAGACCAGCAGCAGGAAGCTCATCGCCGACCCGACCCCCCAGTTCCCGGTCTTCAGGATCTGCTGCTCGATGTAGTTCCCGATCATGAAGCCGCTCGTGCCTCCGACCAGCGCCGGGGTCAGGAACTCGGTGAACAGCGGGATGTAGACCAGGATCAGCGCCACGAAGATGCCCGGCGCCGCAAGCGGGATGAGGATCTTCCGGTAGCGCGTGAACGTGCCGGCGCCAAGGTCGTTGGCCGCCTCGAGCATGCTCGGATCGACGGCCTTCAGCGCCGCGTAGATCGGGATCGTCGCGATCGCAAGGTATTCGGCCGACGTGACGATCACGACGGCGGTCTTGCTGAACAACAGGGACTCGATCGGCTGGTTGGTGATCCCGAGGAACATCAGCGTCGAGTTGATGATGCCCTGCTTGCCCAGCAGGATGCGCCACGCGTACACGCGGATCAGCGGGTTGAGCTGATCGGCGAGCACCAGCAGGAGCAGCAGCTGGAGCTCGTAGCGCTTCACCTTGAACGCGAGCACCGAGGCCAGCGGCAACGCGAACACGAGCATCACGACCATCGCCACCGTCGCGATCGTGAACGTCGTCCACAAGACATCCCAGAAGGTCGAGTCGCTCAGCACGTCCTTGTAGTTGTCGAACCCGGTGAAGCCGCCCACGCCCGCGATCCCGAACTTCAGGAAGCTCATGTAGCCGAGCACCGCCATCGGCCCGACGAAGAACACGAGCAGCACGACGACCGGGCTCGTCACGTAGGCGATCACGCGTCCGCGTTGGTGCGAGCCGCCACGGACCTTCGGCTCCTCATCGAGCACTTCGTGCATGCTCAGATCACCATCTCGGGGGTCAGGGTTTCGTCACCGGTCCGCGACTGCCAGTGGCGGCTGAGCCGCCAGGCCGCGTACAGGATCACGACTTGCACGGCCGCAACGAGCGTCGAGATCGCGTTCACGATCGGCACGTTCTTCGCGTGGTTCAGCGTCGAGAACACCCAGATCGGGAACGTCGACTGGAAGCCCGCCGTGAAGTAGCTGATCGTGAAGTTGTTGAACGACCAGCTGAACGCGAAGATCGCCGCCGCTGCGAGGGCGGGCGCGATCAGCGGCAGCACGATGTACCGAAGCACCTCCCACTGCGTGGCGCCGAGGTCGCGCGCCGCCTCCTCGAGGCTCGTGTCGAACCGCACGAGCCGCGCGGCCACGATCGCCGTGACCAACGGGAAGATCGACACGACCTGCATCACCCCGATCGTCTGCAGCGACAGGGGCACGTGCAGCCGGCTGAAGAACAGCAGGCCGCCGACGCCGATCAACAGCCACGGCACCACGAGCGGCGCACCCACCAGCCCGGCCACGGGCGCACGCAGGATGTACCGGAACCGGCTGATCCCCACGGCCGCCAGGGTCCCCAGGACGATGCAGACCGGGGTCGCGACCAGCGCGATGATGATCGAGTTCTTGAGCGCCTCGATCACCAGCGGGTCTGAGAAGACCTGCTGATACCACTTGGTCGTGAAGCCCTCGAGGGGCAACGCGATGATGATCGAGTCGTTGAACGAGAAGACCACCAGGATCAGCAGCGGCCCGTACAGCACGGCGCCGATGAACACCAGGAACACGATCCGTAGGGTCGTGCCCGCGAGCTCACGACGCCGCGTGGACGCCCCCGCCCGGCGGTCGGCGACCAGCTCGACGTCGACCGCTTCCGCCGTCACGTCCGCTCGCTCACGCGATCAAGGATGGCCGTCCGGCTCCTAGCTCATCCCCGCCTTGATCTCGGCCCAGGTCTTCAACCACTCGTCGTAGTTCGGCGCGATCTGGGTCGCGATCGCGCTCGACATCACGTCCGGGTGGTCCAGGCTCAGCGCCTGCACGGTCTTGGCCGGCAGCTGGTCGATCGACTTCTGGTTCGAGATCCAGTAGTTGTAGTTCTCCGCGTAGTAGTCCTGCGCCGGCGGCGACAGGTAGTGGTTGATCATCGCGTAGGCGGCGTCGAGGTTCTGCGCGCTCTTCGGGATCGCCCAGCCGCACGTCCACGTCAGCGTGCCGTTCGGCACCGGAAGGAAGTCGGCCTTCTCACCGCTCTGCGCGAGCGTGATCGGGTAGTCGTTGAAGCCCATCCCACCGGCGATCTCGCCGCTCTTGTACAGGTTGAGGAACTGGCTGTCGCCCTCGTAGAACGTCCGGAACTGATCCTTGTGGGCGAGGAAGTAGTCGCGGACCTTGTCGAGGTCGTCCTGGGTCAGGTTGTACGGGTCTGTGTACCCGAGCGCAAGGGCACCGATCGCGATCGAGTAATACGGGGAGTCCTCCATCGTGGCCGCACCGGCGAGCGCCGGGTTCTCGAACACATCCTTCCAGGAGGTGAGGCCGTCCGGCACGAGCTTGGGGTTCCAGATCAGGCCGGCGACGCCACCCTCGTTGGGCACCATGTAGACCTGGTCGTTCACCTTGACGCCGGCGAAGTCCTTGAAGGCGGGGATGATGCTGTCCCAGTCGGTGATCCGGCTCGTGTCGATCGGCTGGATCAGTCCGAGGTCCACCAGCCGTTGGGTGTCTCGGACGCACACGTTGACGACGTCTGCCTGGAAGCCCGCCTGGAGCTTGGTGACCGCTTCGTCCGAGCTCGTGAACGTCGCGGTGTCGACCTTGAGGTTGGGGTTGGCGTCCTCGAACGGCCCGAGGACCTGCGGCACGAGCTCGTCTTCGAACGAGAAGACGCGCAGGTCGCCCGAGAGCTCCCCGGGGGACGCGCCGGGCGAGCCGGACTGGCTCGCTCCTGAACTGCTCGACGAACTGCAAGCGGCCGCCGCGATCAACAGCAGCGACACGAGAACCAACACGCCACGCCGTGGACTCGAACCCATTCCGTCCCCCTCGTATTCGAGCTGCGGTGTCCCTGTCCCGTGGTGCGTGCGTGGCGGTCGATCTCGGTTTGATCCTCGCTTTCCCCGGCCCCCGCGTGCTCTTGCCGCGACGCTATGTGAGCGCTCGACAGACTGTCAACCGTCTACAACCCATACGAAATCACTAGCCCTCGAGGATGGGCGGCTCGAGCGCGTGGTCGTACCACTCGCCTCCGCCGAGCTCCCCACCGTCGACGATCAGCGTCTCTCCGTTGATGAACGAGGCGTCGTCCGAGGCGAGGAACAGGACCGCGGCGGCCTGTTCGCTCGGCCGCCCGGCGCGGCGCATCGGGATCCTGCGAACGTACTCGCGCTGGATCCGGGCCTGCTCGGCGTCGACCTCGGTGCGGGCGCCCTTCTCCTTGGTGATGGTCTGTCCCGGCGCGACACAGTTGGCGCGGATATTGCGGTGTCCGAGCTCGTGGGCCAACGCCTTCGTGAGCGCGACGAGGGCTGCCTTGGACGCGTTGTAGGCGGCCTCCGGCGACTCGTTCTTGAAGGCGTTCGCCGAGGCGACGTTCACGATCGCTCCCCCGCCGCGCTCGGCCATGTGCCGGCCGATCACCTGCATCGTGACGAGGGCCGCTCGCGTGTTGATCGCGAGGGTGCGATCGAAGGTCTCGATCGGGATGTCCAGGATCGGACCGCTCGGCATCACCCCGGCGCAGTTCACGAGCACGTCGACGCGGCCGGACCGCTCGATCGCCGCACCGGCCGCGGTCCTGGCCGCATCAGGATCTGCGAGATCCACGGCGAGCACCTGGACGCGCTCGGGCTCGGCCTGCTCGCTCCGCATCACGTCCAGTTCCTCCGCGAGCACATCGAGCGCGACGACCGACGCACCCTCGGTCACGAACGCCTCGACGATCGCGCGACCGATGCCACGCGCCCCACCGGTGACCACCACGTGTCTGTCCTGGAACCGGTTCATCCGAGCACCTCGGGATAGAAGAGGGGTTGGCCGGCGACGCCGAGGTCGACGTCGAGGAGGTGCCGGCTCCCGACCGTCGCGACGGCCGCCCGCTCGAGGCCGTCGCCGTAGAACGCGATGTTCGTCGGCGCGTTCATCGTCGTGGCGAGCGGGTCGTCGATGCGTTCGGAGATCCGGCCGTCGGGCGCGACCCGAACGAGACCGTCGGGCCGGAACAGCGTCACCCACAGGTGGCCCTCGACGTCGAGCGCGAGACCGTCGGCGTCGGTGCCGGGCAGCTCCACGAACGTCTCGACCGGCCCGGGCGACCCGTTTGCACGGATCGGGATCCGCACGACCCGCTCGGCCTTCGCCTCGACGACCAGCAGCGCCTCGCCGTCCGGCGTGACGACGGCGCCGTTCGGGTACGCCGGCACCTCGGTCGTCCACGAGCTGATCGCGCCGGACGGATCGAGCAACGCGATCTCGGGCCGTCCGGTCTCACCGGAACACGTGACGTAGAGATTTCCGTCGGCGTCAAAGACCGCGACGTTCGGGGTATCGAACGGTTCGTCCCGGCCGTGACCGTACGCCTCGATCGCACCCGTCGAAGGGTCGTAGCGAGCGATCCGCCCTCGCCCGTGGTCGCACGCGTAGACGCGCCCGTCACGGTCGACGGCGAGGCCGAGCATCCAACCCCCGGTCGACCCGAGCGGCTCCGCGGTGCCGGCGCCGGGATCGACGCGGTAGAGCTCGCCTCCCTCACCGCCCGCGTACAAGACCTTCGCCGATGGATCCCACGCCACGCCTTCCGGGTGGTTGAGGCCGTCGGCGAGCTCGCGGAAGTCCTCGAGTCGTGTCACCGGCGCCGTGCCTTGAGGTCCTTCAGGACCACCCGCGCGGCGTTGCTGCCGTTCGCGCCGCTCACGCCCCCTCCCGGATGGGTTCCCGCCCCGCACAGGTAGAGGTTGCGCAGCGGCGTCCGGTAGCCACCCGAGCCGCGGACCGGCCGCAGGAAGAAGAGCTGGTCGGGCGACATGTCGCCGTGCATGTGGTGGCCGCCCGTCAAGCCGAGGCGCCGCTCGAGGTCGAGCGGCGTCAGCACCTCGCGATGCAGGATCGCGCCCGGGAGGTTCGGCATGAAGACGCCGAGCTGGTCGATCAGACGGTCGGCGACCTTGTCCTTGATCTCGTCCCATCCCTCGCCGGCCAGGGTGTACGGCTGCGATCGGATGCCGATGGTGAGGATGTGCATGCCCTCGGGCGCGAGAGACGGGTCGTGCACGGTGGGGATGCACAGCTCGATGTGCGGTTGTTCGGCCGGCACGCCCGCCGATGCGTCGTGCTGGTCCCGATCGAGGTCTTCCAGGGGCTTGGTGATCTGGACGAGCCCTCGGTGGTAGTCGAGGACGGCGTCGCCCGCCGCGTCATCGCGGAAGCGCGGGAGCTCCCCCACCGCGAGGTTCATCTTGATGCTCGCGCCGTCGGACTTGTACGCACGGATCCTGCTCAGGAACTCGGCAGGGAGGTCCCCTTCCGCGACGAGCCCGAGGAACGTTCGCTTGGGATCCGCGTTGGACACCACGACCTTCGCGCGGAGCTCCTCGCCGCCCTCGAGGGCGACACCGACCGCTCGTCCGTCACGGGCGATCACCTGCGCGACCGGCGCGTCCACGCGGATCACCGCGCCGGCCTCGCGTGCCGCGTCGGCCATCAGCGCCGTCACCGTGCCCATCCCGCCCTCGACGAACCCCCACCCGACGCCCCCACCCGCGCCGCCCGAGACGGCAGCTTCGTGCAGGAGGCGATACGCGGTGCCCGGGGTCGAGGGGCCCGAAAGCGTGTTGCTGATCGACTCCCAGCCGAGCGCCGCCTTCAGCTCCGGCGACTCGAAGAACTCGTCGAGCAACTGGGTGGCCGACGTCGAGAACAGGTACGCAACATCTGCGAGCGACCTCCGGTTGCGCAGCGCGAGCCACGCGACCAACGCCGCTTCGCGGAGGTCCTCCGCACGACGCATCTCGGGGTCGAGCGGCCGGCGGTCGTACAGCGGCATGAGCGCGCGCGCTGCGTGCTCCAGGTAGGACTCGAAGCGTGGGTAGGCGCTTGCGTCCTTGGGCGAGCGCTTCCGGATCGCGGCGATCGCCTCGCCTGGATCGCCGTAGAGGGTGAACGTGCTTGCGTCGGGGAAGATGTTGCGCGACGGACCCGACTGGAGCACTCGCAGCCCCCGCTGCTTGAGCCTCATGTCGCGCCAGATCGGATCGCGCAGCATCGACAGGACGTAGGCGCCGGGCGATGCGTGGAACCCCGGCGCGAACTGCTCGGTGACGCACGCACCACCGACGATGTCGCGCCGCTCGAGGATCAACGTCCGGAGGCCGCGGCGTGCGAGGTAGAAGCCGGCGACGAGGCCGTTGTGACCGGCGCCGACGACGATCGCGTCCCAATCGCCTCCGGCCAACGACCCTCCCCAGGTGGTGAACGGTCGACAGTCTACGTGAGACGGGCCTCAGGCGAGAGGAGTAAGCTCCGGCG
>CAWCXU010000010.1:0-18553 GCA_963799625.1 uncultured Actinomycetes bacterium
ACGGAGCTCGCGCTCCTGCTCGCTCGTCAGTACGTGGGCGCGCCGGGCGAGCCCGAGCACGTCCAAGATCAGGCCGACGCGGCCGTCGCCGAGGATCGTCGCGCCGGCGAACGTGTCGACGCCCTTCAGGTAGCCGCCGAGCGGCTTCACCACGATCTCGGCCGAGTCGTGCACGCCGTCGACGATCAGGCCGAAGCGCCGGTCGTCGGCCTGGAGCACGACGATCGGGCAGGGGGCGGCCTCGGTCTGGGCGTGCGATTCGACGCCGAGCTCGGTCGCCAGGGACACGAGCGGCAGCAGGCTGTCGCGCAGCCGGTAGACCGGCGCGCCGTGGACGTTCTCGATCTGCTCGGGCGTCGCGCGCACGAGCTCGACCAGGTTGATCTGGGGGATCGCGTAGCGCTCGCCGCCGGAGGTGACGAGCAGCGCCGGCACGATCGCGAGCGTCAGCGGGATCTTCAGGGTGTAGGTGGTGCCTTTGCCGGGCGCGGTCGTGACCTCGACGTTGCCGCCGATCCGTCCGACGTTGGTCTTGACGACGTCCATGCCGACGCCGCGGCCCGACAGGTTCGTGACCTTGTCGGCGGTCGAGAAGCCGGGCTGGAAGATGAGCTCGATCGTGTCGCGCGCGCTGAGTGTCTTGGCGGTGTCCGCGTCGATCAGGCCGCGCTCGATCCCGCGGTCCCTGACCTTCTCGAGGTCGATCCCGCGGCCGTCGTCCTGCATCTCGATCGTGACCTGACCGCCTTCGTGGGAGGCGCGGATCACGATCGCGCCCTCGGCGGGCTTGCCGGCCGCCTCGCGCTCGGCCGGGTCCTCGATCCCGTGGTCGACGGCGTTGCGGACCAGGTGCATCAGCGGGTCCTTGATCGCCTCGATGATCGAGCGGTCGAGCTCGGTGTCGTCGCCCTCGGTACGCACGCGCACCTGCTTGCCGAGCGCCATCGCGAGGTCGCGCACGACCCGCGGGAAGCGCGCCCACGCGGTGTGGATCGGTTGCAGGCGCGTGCGCATCACGCCGTCCTGCAGCTCCGACGTGATGCCGTTGAGGTGCGCGGCAGCCGACAGGAGCGGCGCGTCGTGGGTTGAGCCCGCGGTGAGCTGCATGATGTGGTTGCGGGTGAGCACGAGCTCGCCGACGAGCGTCATCAGGTTGTCGAGCACCTGGACGTCGACACGGATGTTGGTCTCGGCGACGGAGGCCTTCTCGGCAGGGTCGGCATCGCGGCCGGGGGGAGCGGGGCGGGCCGGGATCGCCTGCTTCGGGACGTCGCCCTTGGCGGTCGCGCGCTTGCGAGGCGCCGCGGGGGTGGCCGGCACGTGGGTGGGGGCGTCGGTGCCGCCCGAGCTGCGCAGGCGCTCGAGCGTGTCCACGAGGTGAAGGAAGTCTTGGTCGCCGTCGTTGCCGGAGCGCTCGACCTTGCCGAGCAGATTGCGCAAGACGTCGCCGGTCGACAGGAGGGCGCTGGTGATCGCGGGGTTCACCGCCAAGGTGCCGTCGCGGAGGCCACCGAGCAGGGATTCGCCCGCGTGGGCGACGCGTTCGAGCTTCTGGAAGCCGAGGAAGCCGCAGGTGCCTTTGATCGTGTGCATCACGCGGAAGATGCTCGCGAGCACGTCGGGGGAGTTGGGGTCGCGTTCGAGCGCCAATAGATCGCCGTCCAGGCGATCGAGCGCCTCGTAGCTCTCGACCAGGAATTCCTGGACGATCTCGTCCATGTCGCTGCTCATGCGTGGTTCTCCCCGTGGCCAGTGACGGCAGTGGTGCCGGTCACCCCGCTCGCTAAGGCTTTCGTCCGATGGGAGGGGGGTCTTTAGGCCGTGGGCGGTGGGTGAGCCGCCCGCGGGCGGCCTCCTCTAGACCGTGAGCGAGATCGTCTTGGACGCCGAGGGGAGCAGGGCGGCGTTCCCGGCGAAGCGAGCGCGCATCCGGTAGGCGCCCCGGCGTGGCCGTGGGAAGGCGGTCCGGTACGTCGCGTCGGGTATGCCGTCGCCGTCGCGGTCACCGAGCGACCTGACCCCCACCGTCTTGGCCGCGAGCTTGGTCCAGTGTCCGTGATGCTTGTGGTACAGCGTGACGGTCACCGTGGCGTCGGCGGTGGCGCGTTCGAGGACGCCCTTCCCGCCGAGCTTCTTCGCGGTCTTCGTGACCTTCAGGGTCAGGGTCGTGACCGCCTTGTCGTCGTTCGTGATCGTGCCGGTCGCAGAGGGCGTGCCGACCGTCGATCCGGTCGGGCTCGAGAGCGTCACGGAGAAGGTCTCGTCGGGCTCGTAGGCGGTGTCGCCCGTCACGTCCACGGACACCGGCATCGACGTCACACCGGGGTCGAACGTCAAGGTGCCGCTGCCTGCGGTGTAGTCCGAGCCCGCCGTCGCCGTGCCGTCAGCGGTCGTCCAGTGCACCGTCGCCGAGAACGCGGAAGGGTTCGACAGCGAGACGGTGAAGTTGGCCGGCGTGGTCCCGCTCGAGCCTTCCGCGACGCTGACGTCCGCGATCGACGCGGATGGGAGCGCGTCGTCGTTCGTGATGGTGCCGGCGCCCTGTGTGTCGACGATGGATGCGTTGTAGGGCGAGGAGAGATCCAGGGTGAACCCTTCATCGGCCTCGTACGTCGTGTCGTCGTTGATGGGGATATCGACCTCGACAGACGTCTGGCCTGCTGGGATGACCGCAGTGCCCGTGGTGGCGGTGTAGTCGGATCCCGCGAGCGCCGTGCCGTCGGTCGTCGTGTAATCGACGTCGGCCTCTTGTCCGCTGACGGCCGAGATCGAGATGGTGAAGCCCACCTGGCCGGCCGCTTCTGAGGCGCTCGCGTCCGCGATCGATACGGAGGGTTCGGGATCGTCGTCGAAGATCGTGCCGGTCGCGGTCGCGTCGGTCAGCGCCACGGTCGCATTGCTCAGGGTAAGAGTGAAGGTCTCGTCGGCCTCGTTCAAGGCGTCGTCGACCAAGGGGACGGGGATCGTCTTGGATGTCTGTCCTGTCGTGAACGTCAGCGTGCCGCTCGTCGCCGTGTAGTCGCTTCCCGCTGTCGCCGAACCGTCGGACGTCGCGTAGTCGACCGTCTGGGTGGTCAGGGAGCCACTGGTCATGATCACGCTGAGGGAGACGGGACCCGCGGCCTCCGTCGCGCTTCCGTCCAGCACGACGAGGGCGGGCGGGCCCTCGTTGTCGTAGATCGTTCCCACGGCCTGTGCGTCACCGATCGTCGCGTTGACCGGGGCGGACAGGTTGACGGTGAAGGTCTCGGTGCCCTCGGTGATCGTGTCGCCGAGGATCGGGATCGAGATCGTTCCGCACTTGCACCCGGCGGGCAGGGACACCGAGCCGCTCTTCGCCGTGTAGTCGGATCCGGCGGTCGCCGTCCCGTCGGCCGTCGCGTACGAGACGGACGCCACTCCGCCGCCCTTGGCGCCGGTCCAGGTGACACGGAACGCCAGCGCCTTGGAGCCCGCGTCGCCTTCGACGATCGACGCGTCGGCGATCTTGATCGTCTTGACCTTGGCGGCCGAAGCGGGTGGCGCCGTGGCCAAAGGAGCGAGGGTGATGAGGATGCCGAGGACGGCGAGGGTCGCGATGGATCGGGTGGTTCGGGTCAAGCGGGCCTCCAGGGGGGATGTGAAACGTTGCTCTGGTCATCGGCTTCGCGCTGCAGCGCACTGATACCCGGAGGCGTGAAGTCGCGGTACCTCCGGGGAGGTACGAGCCCGTGTCGCTCGGCTACAGTCGGTCGCCGTGCACCGGGTGCTCAGCTTCGTGGGCCTGCCGGCCGCGGACCGCGCGTTGGCGGTGCGCGCCGCGTGGTGGCTCCTGCTCGCGCGCGTGGCGCTGTGGACGTTGCCGTTCGCGCGTGTGCAGGAGCTGGTAGCGCGGCTGGGCGCGCGGCGGGGGACCGTCGGCGTGGCGCCTGGGCGTGTGGCGTGGAGCGTGGAGACGGTGGCGGGCTCGATCCCGCAGGCGACGTGTCTGACCCAGGCGCTTGCGGCGCAGGTGATGTTGTCGCGGGCGGGGGAGCGGCCGGAGCTGCACATCGGGGTCGCGACGGATCGAGGGGCGTTCGAGGCGCACGCGTGGCTGTCGCTGCACGGCCGGGCGTTGGTAGGCGATCACGAGCTGGAGCGGTACGCGCGGCTGGAGTCGCGGTCGTAGCGATAAGGCGGTGGCCCCGGCGGTGCCCGACTGACACCCGCCCGCCCCGGCCCGTATCCTCTCCCGGTCGCCACAGACAGCAGGGGCGCACCGACAAGCGCGTAATCCCCTTCCGGGGTACCTGCCGAGGCAGCATCGAGGCAAGCGCCCGCGCGCGTCTCCGCTGTCTGCGGAGGCGCGTTTTTCATCCGAGGAGGCGCGATGCCCAACGCAACGAAGATCGAGCGGGTCGCAGAGCTCAAAGAGCAGATCGAAAGCGCCAACGCGCTGCTGCTCACCGAGTACCGCGGCCTGACGGTGGAAGAGATCACCGAGCTCCGTCGCAGCCTGCGGGACGTGGACGCCAGCCTCGCGGTGATCAAGAACACCCTGATGCAGCGGGCGGCCAACGACGCCGGCATCGCCGAGCTCGACGAGCTGCTCGCCGGGCCGAGCGCGGTGGCGTTCGTGAACGGCGACGTGGTCGCGGTCGCGAAGAAGCTCAAGGACGCGAGCAAGCTGTACCCCGCGCTCGTGATCAAGGGTGGCTACCTGGACGGCGCGCCGCTCGACGCGGCGAGCGCATCGGCCCTCGCGGACCTCGAGAGCCGCGAGGTGATGCTGTCCAAGATCGCCGGGTTGCTGAAGTCCGAGATGTCCCGCGCGGCCGCGACGTTCATCGCGACGCAGTCGAAGTTCCTGTCGCTGCTCGAGGCCTACAAGGAGAAGCTGCCGGGCGAGGAGCCCGTCGCGGAAGCGCCGGCGGCCGAGCCCGAGACAGCAGCGGCACCGGAAGCCGAAGCGGCAGCGGAACCGGAAGCTGAAGCGGCAGCCGAGCCCGAGGCCGAGGCGAGCGACGCGAGCACCGAGGAAGCATCAGCACCAGCAGCTGAAGAGACCGAAGCGACGACCGAGGAGGAGTGACGATGGCGAAGGTAAAGACAGAGGACCTGCTCGAGAGCTTCAAGGAGATGACCCTTCTCGAGCTATCGGACTTCATCAAGCAGTTCGAGGAGACGTTCGACGTCACGGCGGCCGCTGCGGCGCCCGTCATGATGGCTGCCGGCCCCGGCGCCGCCGCCGAGGCTCCGGAGGAGCAGTTGGAGTTCGACGTGATCCTCAACGCGGCGGGCGACAAGAAGATCCAGGTGATCAAGGTGGTGCGCGCGCTCACGCCCCTGGGCCTCAAGGAGGCCAAGGACCTCGTGGACAGCGCGCCGAAGCCGGTCCTGGAGAAGGTCACAAAGGACGTTGCCGACAGCGCGAAGGACCAGCTGGAGGCCGAGGGCGCGACCGTCGAGGTCAAGTAGCCCACAAGCGCTTCGCAGCGCTCGCACAGGGCGGGCCGCCTTCGGCGGCCCGCCCTTCGCGTTCCGAACGCCGGCGACCTGATCCATTAGTTTCTCCGGACCTCGTGCGGGTATCTCGCTCGTCGAGATGGGAACGCCGCTGCCGTCGATCACCGCCTATCGTTCGGGGCCATTTCTCGTGCGGGGGCCGATCCGGGTCGTCGACGAGGACGGGACCGAGCTCACGATCCGCCGAGCGATCGTGCCGCTGTGCCGGTGCGGGCGCTCGAAGACGAAGCCGCTTTGCGACGGGTCGCATCAAGCGGTGTCGTCGCGCGCCGCTCCAGCGCCCGCCGCGAAGTCGCCGACCGACTGAGGATCCGGCCCCGGTAGGGGACCCCGCCTCGCACGACTCGGGAGCCGACGGCCAGCCAGCTGCACACGGCGCGCTCAGCGAGCCACAGGGGAGCGAAGGCCGACGTCGACGCGGGGAACATCGCCGTGCCGCCGTCGCGTCGACGACCGAACTCCGCGGCGCCGATCCCTGCGGCCGCGAGGATGACGGGCGCCCACCGGGAACGCGTCATGGCGGCGACCGCCACCGGTGCGATCGCGAGGCTCGCGACCAACCTCTCCGGGCGCGCGAACTCGTCGTAGGCCTGCCGGACGCGTTGCTCGAGGAACCGTCGGGTCGTGGGCGGGAGTCGCAGGACCGCAAGGTCCCGCCGGACGACGACCCGGCCTCCGGTCGCCGCGATCGTGCGCATCAGCTCGAGGTTCTCGAACAAGACGTTGCCGTCATAGCCGCCGGCGCGCAGGAACGCCGACCGCCTGATCGCCAGGGTGCCGGGCGGATCACTCCCGATCGCCCGGTTGAGCAGGCTCCTCGCACCGTCCCAGCGCACGTGCCACGGCTGTCCGTCACGTGGGAACACGTTCTGGGGGACGACCAGGTCGGCGCCGTCGAGCGCGCGAGCGACAGCCCCGAGCGACGCGATGGTGTAGCGCACGTCGTCGTCCGCGAGGATCACGCGCTCGGTCGCGGCGGCCCTGATCCCCGTCGTCACGCCCGCGACCTTCCCGTTCGCGAAGCTCGCGACGTCGGGGTCGAGTGCGATGTGCCGGGCGACGAGCTCGAACACTTGACGATGCGCCGCGAAGACGGTCGCCGCGGACCCGTCGGCCACGATCACCGTCACCTCCCGCGCGCGCCCGACCGTGAGGCTCCGCAGGTACGCGACCAGCTCGTCGTGCGCGCCCGCCGGACACGACTCGCACCGAAGTGGTACGACGTACGTGATCACGAGCTCGCCGCGAGATCGTGTGCAGGCACCGACGATGCCAGCAGCGACGGCCGCCCCTCCGTCCAAGCCTCGAGCTGCTGGGTCGCTGCCAGGCCCTCCGTCTGTTGGAGCGCGTGGGCGCCGAACAGGATCTCCCACCCGAGGTCCTCGTCGGTTGCGAGCGCGCCGGCGAGGTCGGTGGCTGCGACCGCCTCATGCACTGCGTCTGCCTCGACGTGCTCGTCGAAGAACCGCGTCGCGTCGGGATCGAAGCCCAGCCGCCGCAGGCCGTCGCCGTATCGGCGGTTCGGCACGCACGACGTCATCTCGAACAGCGCGAGCGCCCCGACGGCCTGGCCGCGGAGCCGTCGATGCAGCCCGAACAGCGACAGCAGGTTCGTCACGGCGAGCGTGGTGCCTGGGATCCGTTCCAGCGGCGGCGCGCTCGACGGATCCAGATCCAGCGCGGTCATCATCCGGGCGAACAGCGCGCTGTGCATCCAGTCGGCGTCTCCGCCGCCGTACTCGTCGGCTTGGATCTGGACGAGCGCCGCCTTCGGACCGCCGTGCAAGCGGGGGATCACCCAGGTGAACGGGTCGGCCTCCTTGAGGTGATACGTCGAGCGGTGCAGGAGGAACTCGCGGAACTGGTCGAGCGATGCCTCGCGCTCGAGATACGTCGAGAGCGAAGGTCCGCGATCGCCGCGAACGATGTCGCGGAGCTGGTCGACCATCGGGCGGTCATCGCGTGCCGGGTCGAACTCGATGTCGGCGAGCAGAGCGTTCTCGAAGGCCGCTTCGAGCACGTCGCGGAAGCCGAGCACCGCGGGGTCCCACTCGAGATCGTCGGGAACCTCCCGCAGACCTCCATAGTGCAGCTGGTAGCAGAGGTAGAGCGCGAGATGGAGATCGTCGTCGGTCCGGGCATCGACCTCCACGGTGAGATCACGCCCGAGATCGCCCTCCCCACGGAGGTGGTCGATCAACGCTTCCGTCAGTGGCCCTCGGGCCGACGGCAAGGTCTCCATGGCCGGGGGGTTCCCTGTCCGTGAAGCGGGCAAACGCCCGCGGGGGAACCCATCTCAGGGGGCCGCCGGGCATACGAGCCGGGCATAAGAAGAGGGGTTTCCCAGGGTTGCGATGCGGGAAACACTGATCATGAACTGGTAGACGCAGACGAATGGAGAAGTTCGTGGAGTGGAAGGTTTCCTTCCCACTGAACAACCGAGCGCCGTATTCGGCGCGTCATTGGTTGGCGGCCAGATCGGAGCTCCACATGGATCTTCGAGACCGCGTCGAACTCCTCCTGTCCGAACTGGTCGCCAACAGCGTCGGGCATAGCGGCCTGTCCTCGCCCGACGAGGTCGACGTCTCCGTGCGGTCGATCCCGGGCGGACTCCACGTCGAGGTGGTGGATCAGGGGGTCGGGATCGACGATCCCGCAGCGCCTGACGCGACGCACTTCGGCCTGCGGCTGGTCGACTCGATCACCGATCGTTGGGGATACACGAACGACCCGACGCGGGTGTGGTTCGAGATCATCGGCGGCGAGGCCTGAGCGCTACGCGTCGGCTGCGCGCCGAAGCGTCGGCCGGGAGATCGATCTCGAACCAGGCGAGGTACCCACCGGTTTCGCGTCCCGAGCCCCATCGCGTCGCCAGCGCCGCGGCGAGCATGAAGCTCCATCGCGCGCCGTCGGTGGCGGCGGGCTGCCGGTCGGGGGTCGCCACCGATCCGTCGGCGACCTCCACCCGCAAGACGTCGGGGTGCAGCGTGATCGCCAGCCACACGGGGCCGCCGTTGGCACGCTTGACGCTGTTCGTGACGAGCCCGCTCGTGAGCAGCTCGGCGGCGTCCATGATCGAGTCGGGCGCGCCCGCCGCCGTCACGAGCAGGGCAGCACGTGCGAGCTCGGGGGCGTGGCTGTCGCCGACCAGCTCCTTGCGGAACGTGCCGGGCGGGGGCTGATCGATGTCCGCCTTCATGTGCGTCTGCAGCCGCTCGAGCGACGCGGTAAGCCGTTCGGATTCGACGTCCGTGACCACGCCTCGGCGGGTCTGGCGAGCGATCGTCGCGCGTTCCTGCTCGAAGAAGTCCCCGGGGCTCGAGGCGGCGAGGTCGTCCCACACCTGTTCGCCGGAGCCGGCGGTCCTGCCTGCGATGTCGTCGGCGGCGCCGGCGCCCTCGGCGTCGATCAGATCCTCGGCGAGCAACATCGTCGAGATCGAGACGCCCAGCCACCGCGCGATCAGGCGCCAGCGGTCGGGGGAGGGCTTGGCCGCCTCCATCTCCCACAGCCGGTAGGCGGTGCGCGCGACATCGAGCTCACGGGCCGCCTGGGCCTGACTGAGGCCACGCTCCGTTCGATGCTGTTTCAGCCGCTCGCCGAGCGGGAGGATCTTGGCGGTCGCTTCCTCAGGCATCGTGCTCCACCACGATCCCCGGCAACGACTCGAGCCCGACGATGTCGAGGATCCGTTGCACCCCCGGGGGCACGTTGTCCAACGTGAGGGGACCGGAGCCGTTCATCCGGGAAGAGAGCTTGACGAGGGCGTGGAGCCCGGAGCTATCGATGAAGGTCAGGTCTCCGAGGTCCAGCACGAAGTGCTCACTCGCCCCGATGAGGGGCGCCAGCGCCTCCTCGAGGCGTGGGGCGGAGTCCATGTCCAGCTCGCCACTGATCCGGTAGCGGTTCGTTGCCACTTCATCGATCTTGAGTTGTGTCACCTGTCCACCTGTCTGACGTCTGACAGGTGACACCATGCGCTTATCCTGCGGAAACGTCAATGACGACACGGGTTCGCTCAGGCCATGGCCCGCTGGAGCTCCTCCTTGCGGGCCTCCATCCGATCGCCGAGCTCCGCCAGCTCGTCGCGGTCGAAGACGTTGCGGCACTGCTCGAACATCTCGGACTCCTCCTCGCCGATGTGGTGCTCGACGTTCTCCCGCATGACGGTGAGCTTCGCGCCCCAGGTCTCGTCGTCGTAGGGGAGGGCGTCGATCTCGGCGATCACCATGTCGACGACGTTGTGCTCCTCGTACGCCTCCAGGACCAGGTCCTTGGCCTTCGGATGCTCCTTGAGCGCGGGGTAGAGGATCTCCTCCTCGATCGCCTCGTGGACCTGGAGCTCGGCGCGGACCTTGGTGTAGAACTCCTCGCGCGTCTTCACGCCGCGGTCGGTCGTCGACTCGAGGTGCGTCAAGATCTTCTTGATCTTGTCGTGGTCTTCCTTCAGCAGCTGCAGCACGTCCATCTCGTCCACCTTTCGCTCCAGGCCCGCGTCCGATCGGGACGGGATTGCCCGCGGTGGAGCCGGTCCAAACATGCGCCGGCGTCTTCGCACGTAGAGCCATCGAGCATCGGCGTAAAGCGCAACCGTTGCTATCAGCGCGCCTCGATGACCGAGCAAAACTGGTTGTGCTACCGTGCGTTCCAGCTCGGCGGAACCGACACGGGAAGGGGACCCCGGTGAAGCAAGACCGTCATTTCGGTAATCGTTTGCGCGAAGCACGTCTCGGGGCGGGGCTTTCGCAGTCAGACCTGGAGGACATCTCCGGCATCCCGAAGGCACGGCTCTCGCGGTACGAGAACGGTCATGTCGAGCCCTCGATCCAGACGCTCAATCGTCTCGCGCGGGCGCTGAACGTCTCCGAGGCTTCCCTGCTCGGCGATGAGCGCGCGGCGCTCGAGGAGTTCGAGGCGGTCCTCAAGCAGCGCGGGATCACCTTCTCGTCCAAGGAGCAGGCGCGGGAGCTCGCGGAGAAGATCGCGAACTCGCTCGGCTCGATGGCGAGCGTCTAGCTCAGACCTACTTACCGCGGGCGAAGCCCACGGTTCCGACCGCCCCGGCCTCGCGCCGGGGCGTCGGCATCTTCAGGGCCATCGCGAGCAACCCGAGCGACAACGCCGCCACGACGAACAGCGCCGAGAACGCCAACGTGTTCGTGGCGGCCTCGGCCACACCGAACGCGGCGATCGAACACACCGCCTGTGCGCCGCCCATCGTGACGACCACCTGGTTCTTGCTCCAGCCGAGCGCGCGCAATCGGTGCGCCGAGTGGTCCGTCGAGCCGAGCATCACGGGCCGGTGTTCGCGGATCCGTGCGACCACCACCAAGGCCTCGTCGAACAAGGGCACCGCGACGAGCAGCGCGGCGACGGCCAACCGCACGACCCACGATCCTTCCGGCAGGTCGACCTTCAACGCCAACGCGGCCACGAGGAAGCCCAGGAACATCGAGCCGGCGTCGCCGAGGAAGATCGTCGCCGGCGGCTTGTTGTGCACGAAGAACCCGAGGCACGCGCCCGCGACGGCGAGCGAGAACGCGGCGACGAGGTGGTAGCCGCTCGAGATCGAGATCGCCGCGATCCCCAGGGTCGACATCGCGGCGACCAGCGCCGCGATCCCGTCGTGGTTGTCGATCATGTTGAAGGCGTTGACCACGGCCATGACCCACAGGACGGTCAGCGGCAGGTCGAACCACGTGTGGCCCAACAGACCTGCGCGGACGCCGACCGCCCACAGGGCGACGGCGGCGGCCGCCTCGAGCCCGAGCCGGAGCCACGGCGAGACGGACCGGCGGTCGTCGAACGCGCCGACGACCGCGAGCATCGTGGCCCCCGCCAGCACGGTGACGAGCTGCCCGTCGGCGCCGCCGGCCCAGACGCCGACCGCGACGAACGCGAGGGCGACGGCCAGCCCGCCGAGCGTCGGCGTGGCCGTCGAGTGGGTGCTGTGGCCTCCCGGCTGGTCCAGGAAGCCGTGCCGGTGGGCGAAGCTGCCGGCGAGCGGGGTGAGCGCCCAGGCGGCGCCGAAGGTGATCAGGAACGCACCGATGTAGCGAGCCCCCTCGTCCCCGGTGAACGCCATCGAGCTACGCCGAGGCTTCCACTCTCTGGCGCTCGTGCGCGATCACGTCGGTGAGGATGTCGTCGAGCGAGCGGGTGGGGGACCAGCCGGTCAGACGGCGGATGCGTGTGATGTCGGGAACGCGGCGCTCCATGTCCTCGAAGCCCGAGCCGTAGGCCTCGTCGTAGGGGATGAAACGGACCTCGGAGCTCGAGTCGGTTCGGGCGACGATCTCCTTGGCCAGCTGCTCCATCGTGATCTCGTTGGGCGCGCCGACGTTGAAGACGTCGCCGGCGGCGGCGGGCGTGTCGATCAGCGTCAGGAGCGCGGCGACGGTGTCGTGGACGTGGCAGAAGCTGCGCTGCTGCTGGCCGTCGCCGTGGACGGTGAGCGGGTCGCCGCGGAGCGCCTGACGGACGAACGTCGGCACGACCATGCCGAAGTCGCCGGTCTGGCGCGGGCCGACGCAGTTGAAGAGCCGAACGACGATCGTCTCGAGGCCTCGGTCCTCCCAGTAGGCGTGCGCGAGGATCTCGTCGACGGCCTTCGAGGTGCTGTACGACCAGCGCGCGACGAAGGGGGAGCCGAGGATCCGGTCGGCGTCTTCGGAGACGGGGCCGCGGGCGTTCTTCCCGTAGATCTCGGAGGTCGAGGTGAGCAGGGTGCGCCGGCCGTGGCGGGCGGCTGCCTCGAGGACGTTCTCGGTGCCGCGGATGTTGGTCAGGAGGGACTCGAGCGGGCGCTCCACGATGAGCTTCACGCCGACGGCGGCGGCGAGGTGGATCACGACGTCGTGGTCGGCGGCGAGCCGCTCGACGAGCGCCGCGTCCATGATCGTGCCCTCGACCAGCGAGAACGCGGGGTTATCGAGGAGGTGGGCGACGTTGTCGCGGGAGCCGGTGGAGACGTTGTCGAGGGCTGTGACCTGGTGTCCTGAGCCGATCAAGGAGTCGGCGACATGCGAGCCGATGAAGCCCGCCCCCCCGGTCACCAGACACCGCATCGGGCTCGATGCTACTGACGGGTTCCGGCTAGGAGCAATCCCGCTGGGTCAGGGGACTACTTCCAGAGATCGGCCGGTGTCGACCTGACTTCTGCGGTCCGACGCTCCGCGCTCCGGCTTGTCCTGGTACTGGTAGGAGCTGTAGTAGTGATACTTGTACGAGCCGTAGTACATCTTCGCCCGCGACGGGATCGAAGTTGTTGAACACGGCGCCCACGATGTTCGCGCCGACCAGCTCGAGCTGCTCCCGGGTCGCCTTGACCGCGCCCCGCATCGTCGACGCCGCGTCGACCATGAGGATCACGCCGTCGGTCTTCGGCGCGAGCGACGAGCGCGTCCGAGACGACGAGCACGGGCGCGCGTGTCGACGAGCACGAAGTCGGCGAAGCGGCGGAGGTCCGGCGAGCAGTTCCTCCATCTCGGCGGAGCCGAGCAGCTCGGCGGGGTCGTGGGGGATCGGGCCGCTCGCGATCACCCGAAGCGTGTCGATTCCGGGCACGCGCTGCGCCGCTTCGGGGACGGTCACTCCGTCGCGAAGGATGCTCGTGACGCCGACGTCGTTCGTGAGCCCGAAGAAGCGGTGGAGGCGGGGCTTGCGCAGGTCGCAGCTGACTGCGACGACTCGCTTGCCGCGAGTGGGCGAGCGCGACGGCGAGGTTCGCCGTTGTCGTGGTCTTGCCTTCGCCCATGCTCGGGCTCGCCATCGAGATCATCTTGAGCTCGTTCGTGCGGGCCATGAACCCGACGTTGGTCCGCAAGCGTCCGGTATGCCTCGGCCGGCGCGGTCTTCGGTGC
Organism: uncultured Actinomycetes bacterium; assembly: GCA_963799625.1. GTDB lineage: Bacteria > Actinomycetota > UBA4738 > UBA4738 > HRBIN12 > AC-51. The sequence goes on from CAWCXU010000010.1 coordinate 13,350, forward strand.
GTCCCGCGCGACGAGCTTGGTCGTGTTCTTCTCTTCCAGCCGTGGACGCTTGGGCACGATCGCGAGCACCGGCGCGCCGGACGCCTCCTCGAGGTCCTCGCGCCCGACGAGACGGTCATCGAGTCGCTCGCGGATGAAGACGACAGCGAACCCGAGCGCAAGTCCGGCGAGGAGCGCCATCAGCAGGTTCCGTGTCCAGTTGGGCGAGTACGGCGACGATGGCACGGTCGCGGGCGAGATCAGCTGCGCGGCCGTGTCGGCGACGGGAACGGGAAACGTCCCTGACTTGCCGCGTGAGGTCGGTGAGGCTGCTCTGCAGGGTGCGGATCTTGCTCTCGGATTTGCGTCCGTCTCCGCTCGGACCGGCTCCGTCGAGTTGTGCTTCTTGAGATCGCGATCGTCGCTGTTCGGACTTCGTCGATCTTCTTCTGGAAGCCAGCTTGCGCCGCAGTCGTAGAGGAGTTTGGCTTGCTCCCGGCGATATTCCATGTAGCCGTCCGCGTAGGCCTGAGCCCAGATCTGAGCCTCATTCGGGTCGGCGACGAGTAGCCGATCTCGAGGAAGGTCGTGTCGGGCGGAACACTTGGTGCTCACGGTGCCTGTGTCGCCGCTCGGTCGACCCCATCCCCTGGCGCGTTGCCGGCGGCGATCTCTGCTACCGCCGGAGATGTCGCGAGCGCCTGCTCCGTCTGCATACTCACGCTGAAGCTGTAGCTGTACCCCTGCAAGATCTGGTTCGGGTTGAGAGGCTTCACCAGGACCGTTGCGCTCGACTGGTACATGGGGGTCTGTCTGGCTGAGACCAACGCTGCCAAAGCTACAGTAAGGACAACCACAAACGCAGAGACCACTTGCGGCGCCGGACGATCGAAAGATACGTGCGCAGGTCGCCTAGGCGGGCGTAGCTGGAGCTATCTGGCGAGCCTGTGTGATCGAGTTGGGGCCTGGGTGCATCTGCCATGGGGGCAGATGGTACGACAGGTCGGCGGCTGGAACCTACAAGCCCCGGGATTCCACCGTGCTCTGTAGAAGTTCCAAATACTGCGCGACCGCGATGGGGCGATCGAAGCGTTGCTCTAGCGCCCAGCGCGCTCGCGCCCCCATCTCCGCTCTATCGGCATGATCCCGTAGCTCAAGCACGGCCTTTGCCAGGGCGTCCGGATCCCCCGGCTCGATCCGCAGGCCGCACGCATACTCTCTGACGATGAGCGCGGGCTCACTCCAATCTCGACTGCGGCGATGAATGGCTTGCCTGCTGCAAGGATGCCGTAGACCTTGCTGGGCACGATGTATCCCGCGAGTCCTTTCTTGAGCGTGACGAGATGAACATCCGCCGCGCCCAGGCTTTCTGACAGATCGGCCTTGTCTTGGTACGGCAGGAAGTCGACGTTCGTGAGCCTCAGATCGATGCCTCGCTGCTCGAGTCGAGACTTGGACGCCCCATCGCCGATGATGACGAAGACAACCGGCTCGTCCTGAAGGATGGCGGCTGCGTCAAGAACGGTGTCGAGATCCTGGGACAGGCCGACATTGCCCGAGTGCATGACCACAAACCGGTTGGCCCAGCCGTGCTCGGCACGGAACGGGGACGCCTGCGTGAGCGGGCGTACCAGCTTCCCGTCGGCCCAATCGTGGATCGTAACGATCCTGTCGTCGCGCACGCCGATCTCGATCAGCCGTCGGTCCATGTCCCGCCCGATCGAGACAACACGGTCGGCGGCTGAGAACAGCGCTCGTCTCAGCGAGCGTAGGAGCCGGATCAAGGCGACGTTGTGGAGCACTCCCACCTCGATGGCAACTTCCGGAAAGATGTCCTTCGTCACAAGCACGAACGGGACACGTCTGACCTTGGCGATAAGGGCTCCGATGAGTCCGATCGGCGGCGGGTCGGTGAGGGCGATGACCACATCAGGTCGTCGGACAGCCAATGCCCCTGCGATCGAACTGAACATGTAGGTGGTGTAGTTCGCGAGCCGACCCAACATGTTCCCGCGATCGAATGTTGTGGACCACACACGCGCCACACGAACACGGCCATGTCGTTCCCTCGATACAAGCCCATGTGACGGCGTTTCCGTGACCGCGTTGTAGCTGGGTCGCCCGTCACGACGAAGACGTCGTGGTGTTGAGCGAGGTCGTCGCACAGTTCGGTCAGTAGCTGACTGGTCGCAGAGCGATCCGGATGGAAGTACTGGTTGAGGACGAGGACTCGCACTGGCTAGCGTTCGGTCAGGGACGCTTCCAGGCTCGACGCGACCTCACTGGGGTCCTTGGTGGCGAAGTACCAGTCGATCGTCCGGTGAAGACCGTCAACGAAGGGGACGCGAGGTTCCCAGTCCATCAGCTTCTTGGCCAAGGTGTTGTCCGCGACGCGGTTCAGGGGGCCGGTCGGCATCTCGGGGTGGAGCTCGATCTCGGCCTCATGACCTGTGTACTTCATCACGTCAAGGACGGCATCGATGACGCGTGTTCGCTCCATCGTGCCTAGGTTGACCGCTGTGCCGTCGTCGATCGTCTCGGCGGCGCGGATCGTGCCCTCGACGATGTCGCCGACGTAGGTCCAGTTGCGGATCTGCTCGCCGTTGCCCCAGACGACGAATGGGTCTTGCTTGATGAAGGCGCGGGCGATCATCGCGATCACCGCGTGGTCCTCCTTGCCGCGCTCGCCGTAGACGGTGAAGTAGCGACAGGAGGCGGCCTTCATCCCGCGCTCTCGGACGTAGGACTGCAAGGTCATCTCGGCCATCAGCTTCGCCCAGCCGTACATGTTGTCGGCGTCGTACGGTGGTCCGACCATGTCCTCAGTCAGGTACAGCATCTCGTTCGGGATCTTGGCCCCGGAAGTTGGGGTACACGCAGCCCGATGAGGCGTACACGATCTTCTCGACGCCTGCATTGGCGGCAGCCTCGAACAACATGCCGTCAAGGGCAAGGTAGGTCGCGATCGTGGAAAACCCGAACCTGCCCGCGCCGCCCGCCGAATGGCAATTATTTGGCACCCAGGCGATCAACCACGTCGCGCTCGCCATGCCGGACCGCGAATCCTGGTTGCAAAAGCTGGAACATCTGCAAGCGCTCGGCGTCAAATTCAACATGCGCGTCAATCATGGCGTGACCCACAGCGTCTATATCAACGATCCCAACGGTTACGGTGTCGAACTGCTGTACGAACTGCCGCGCGAGATGTGGGAAGCCGACATCGACGAAGGCCTGAACTATCTCGAGCTGCTGCCGACCGAGGGCAAGGAAGCGCTGGTGGACGACCTGGAAAACGCCCCTCGCTTCGGCGCGGCGGCGGACTGACCCGGACGCGGGCGCGGGAATCTCCACCGGTTCCGCGCTGGCCCGGACCCCGCCCAAACCTGCCCACGAACCATCTGGACGGGCAGGGTCCGTGCTTCGCGCTCCGGCGATCAACCACGAACCGCCGACCCACCGGGCCACCCAATTGGGGATCTACCCGGGGACTACCCCACGTCCGCCCAGGAAACCCGCCAAAACCGCCACATACAGGCGGAGGCACCCTCCGCGCTGTCAGAGCGGCCTCAACATACGTTGAGGGGGTCGGAGTCAGGCTTGACGCCGAAGGTCGCGGGCCGGCGTCAGAGACGAGAGGCTTTCTCGGCTCGCAGTAGATGTCACAACCGGTTCCGCTGTTGGCCGACTCAAATCAGCAAGGTCAAGAGAGTTCGCGATGCGATACTTTTCCTGAGCCCCATCCAAATCGTGTGTCCGCTCAAGTACGCCGCCCCACGCCGCATAGGGCTCGGCCCACTTGGGATCCAGGTCAGTCGCCTTCCGGAATTTCGCGATTGCTTCGGGATAGTCGCCCTGGTTGGCCAGCATGTTGCCCCAGTGCAAATATGGGGCCGACCATTTCGGAGCATTGATGATGGCCCGTTCAAATTGAGAAGTCGCTGCCGCGATATCACCCGACAACGCGAGTGCCCGCGCCCATCCATCACGCGCCTCAGCTAGCGTCGGCAGAAGCTCAAGGGATTTTCGGTATTTTTCGATAGCTTCCTTCGTTTGTCCTGTCGCCAGGAGAATATCACCCCAACCGGCAAGCAGGGGCGGGTTTTTAGGATTGATAGCTAAGCTGTGCTCAACATACATGGTGGCATTGCTTATTTGCCCCGCTTGAACCAAAGCTTCCACGAGTTCCGTGTCCGCCATCGCGTAAACGCCGGCCATGTCGATTGCCTTGCGCAGGTGGGAAATGGCATCGTCGTATCGACGGGTGACGAGGCAAAGCATTCCCAGCCGTGTCCAACCACTATGAGTGGCGGGATAGCGCTCCAGCAGCTGATCTACGTAATGGTGTGCCGTAACGAGATTGCGCAAGGCAATGTGGCACCAGGCAAGACCGCTCAAATTCGCGATAACCCCGGGTTCACTAAGGCGACTGGCGGGTATTCTCCGATTTTGCTCGGCGAGCGCGAGTGCCGTGGCGTAGTCGTGACGCTTTATCAACAGCAGTGGTTTGAGTGCGCTCGCTCGCTGATTGCGACTGTCATAGCGAAGCGCCTTGTTCAGGAGCGCGTTCGCATCATCCCACTGGTCACGTGAGCCACTTGGCCTGACCCAGCATCGCCAAGCCCTCGGAGCGACGCCGGAACCCCAGGCCGCGCGTCGTGCGTTGATAGAAGCGCCGCGCGATCCTTTCCGCCTCTTCATGGCGGCCCTGATCAATGCGGAGCGCCATCAGATTCTTCATAGCCCCAGCCTTCCGTGGGCTCGGAATGCTGTGCCGTCTCAAATCGGATAGCCGCGCCATCGTGGTCACCCGCAGCGCGAAGCATCAGGCCTTCTATATTCGAGCTCCAACTCACTAACCTGGGATTGGATGACATCGCGCATGGCAGTAGGGCTTGTTTAGCCGCACCGGTGTCGCCGCGATTTCGGCGATATATCGCGGCAACGGCCGGTTGCACGCTTAACATCACGTGATCGGCCGCCTTGAGCAGCAACTGGTCGATGTCACTCAGCTCGCCGTGAAACGAAGCCGCCGCCCGCCCCTGTGTCCGGATCGTGACAGTCAGGTTCTCGTCTTCCGTGGTGAGCTCACCTTCAACGACCGTGTCGCGCCCGAGTACCGATGGGATATACACAAACACAGTGCTCAGGGAGGGTACACCGGGAATGCTGATCCTGTCGCTGATGTCCACGCCCGCTCTCGCCAGTCGCTGCTTTTCAAAAATGGT
>CAWCXU010000011.1:0-26588 GCA_963799625.1 uncultured Actinomycetes bacterium
CGTTGAAGTAGTACTCGCGCTCCACGGTGTGGCCCGCGGCCTCGAGCAGGCGCGCGATCGCGTCACCGAGGACGGCGTTGCGCGCGTGGCCGACGTGCAACGGGCCCGTCGGGTTCGCGCTCACGAACTCCACCTGGATGCGCTCGCCGGTAGCTGGCGCGTGGCCGAACCGCGCGCCCTCGGCGGCGATGGTCCGCACCGTGTCGAGCAGCCAATCGTCGGTCGTCCATACGTTGATGAACCCCGGCCCGGCGACCTCGACCTTCTCGACGAACGGCGCCGGCGCGAGGACGGCCACCAACGCCTCGGCCACCTCGCGGCGGCACGCCGGCGCGCTTGGCCAGGGCCAGCGCCACGTTCGTCGCGAAGTCGCCGTGGTCCTTCTGCCGAGGCTCCTGGAGCTCCGGCTCGGGCAGGCCGCCGTCGAGTCCGAGCTCCGGCGCTGCGGTTGCAGCCCGTCGCCGAGCCACGCGCGCAGCTGGTCTTCGATCACCCCGGGCCGCCCTCGAGCAGCGAGCGCACGGTCGCCACAAGGTCGACGGTGTCGAACGGCTTCTGGACGTAGCGCTCGGCCTCACCGGCCGCGGCGTCATCGCGCCCCCGAGCCGTGAGGAAGATCACCGGCACCTCGGCGGTCGCCGGGTCGGCGCGCAGCCGCTGCAGGATCTCGAGGCCGTCCATCCCCGGGAGCATCAGGTCCAGGACGATGACGTCGGGGGTCGTCTGCGCGACGACCGCGAGCGCGTCTTCCCCGTGTGATGCCGCATCGACGTCGAAGCCCTCCATCCGGAAGTTCACGTCGAGCAGCCTGAGGATCGCGGGGTCGTCGTCGACGAGCAGGATGCGCGGCATGCTCGTGAGCATACGGGCAGTCGCGGAGGGGTCGATTGCTAGACTCCCCCGGCTCGCCCCCGTAGCTCAGTGGATAGAGTGCCGGCCTCCGGAGCCGGAAGCGCAGGTTCGAGTCCTGCCGGGGGCACACCGGGCGAGCACGCCGGCTCGTGACCCGTACGATGCCGAGATGACGCAGGGCCCGTCGGCCGATCACGAGCATCCGGCCCTGGATCGCGCCGACCTTGACCCCGACCCGCTCGCGCAATGCCGGGCATGGCTCGCCGAAGCCGAGACCGCAGGCGTGGTGCTTGCAAACGCGATCGCCCTCGCGACCGCCGGCGCCGACGGCGCGCCCACCGTGCGCCACGTGCTCCTCCGCGAGATCACCCCCAGCGGCTTCACGTTCTTCACCAACCTCGAGAGTCGAAAAGCCCGCGATCTGTCCGAGAACGCGCGCGCGGCGTTCACCGTCTTCTGGCGAGAGCTCGACCGGCAGATCTCGGTCCGGGGGAGGATCGAGCCGCTCGACGCCGGCCGGTCCGACGCGTACTTCGCGACGCGCCCGCGCGACGCGCAGCTCGGCGCGTGGGCGAGCGACCAGAGCCGACCGCTCGAGGACCGCGCGACGCTGGAGCGACGTGTGGAGGAGGCGCGCAGCCGGTTCGCCGACGGCGACGTCCCCAGGCCGCCGCACTGGGGTGGGTACCTGCTCGTCCCCGACGAGGTCGAGTGCTGGCAGGGCCGGCCGTTCCGGCTGCACGACCGCTTCCGCTACACGCGCGAGGGCACCGGCTGGCGCATCGACCGGCTGTACCCGTAACCGACGCGCGCGGCGCGGTAGCCTCCGGCGCCATGGACGACCTCAGCGAACGGATCGCCGGCGACCGGCCGCGGATCGTCGAGGAGCTCACCAGGCTCGTCGCGATCCCCTCGATCGGTTACGCCGGCTACGACCCCGCGCACGTGCGCGCGAGCGCGGAGGCGACCGCGACGATCCTGCGGGACGCCGGCCTCACCGACGTCCGGCTGCTCGAGCTCGACGGCGGGCACCCCGCGGTCTTCGGCCAGCGGCCCGGACCTGCCGGGGCGCCGACGGTCCTGCTGTACGCGCACCACGACGTGCAGCCAGCCGCCGACGCCGCCGACTGGGACCACCCGCCTTTCGAGCCCACGATCGCCGGCGACCGCCTCTTCGGGCGCGGGAGCTCCGACGACAAGTGCGGGATCGCGATCCACGCCGCCGCGATCCGGGCGCTCCTGGCAGACGGTGACCCGCCCGTCACGATCAAGGTCGTCGTCGAGGGCGAGGAGGAGTGTTCGACCGAGCACCTGCCCGACCTCGTCCACGGGCACGCCGACCTCCTGCGGGCCGACGTCGCGGTCGTCGCCGACAGCGGGAACGTCCGCACTGGCGTGCCCACGATCACCACGAGCGTCCGCGGCGCGACGGCGCTCCGCGTCCGCGTCGACGTCTTGCCCCAGGCGGTCCACTCGGGCGCGTTCGGCGGTCCACTCCCGGACGCGATCATCGCACTGGCGCGCATGATCGCGTCGCTGCACACCGACGACGGCGAGGTCGCGGTCGAGGGCCTGTCCACGTTCGCGTGGGAAGGGATCGACGTCACCGAGGAGGAGTTCCGATCCGAGACGCGCGTCTACCCCGAGGTTCGGCTGCTCGGATCCGGATCGATCGCGGAACGGACGCTGTCGAAACCGTCGATCAACGTGCTCGCGTTCGACGCCCCTCGCACGAACGAGGTGGCGAACCAGATCGTCCCTACGGCGACCGCCGTGGTCGGCCTGCGGATGGCTCCGGGTGAGGACTATCCCCGCGCGGCCGAGCTCGTCGCCAACCATCTTCGCGCCGCCGCGCCTTGGGGCGTCCGGGTCGCGATCGAGCAAGAGGACCCGGGTGCCGGGCTATCTCGTCGACACGTCGTCGCCGACGTTCACCGCGGCGCGCGAGGCGCTGCAGGACGTCTTCGAGCACGAGGTCGTCGAGATCGGGTCGGGCGGCTCGATCCCGCTCGTGCCGGTCCTCGCCGACGCGTTCCCGGGGATCGAGGTCCTGATGTGGGGAGCCGCCGACGACACGTCGAACTACCACTCGCGCAACGAGAGCGTGGATCTCGGCGAGGTCGTGCGCATGGCGCAGGCCGAGGCGGCGTTCCTCGTGCGGCTCGGCGGGCGATAGACCGACCCACTGCTAGGTTGGACCCATGAGCGACCCGCAAGATCCAAGCGCCACGACGCCGGCGCCCGACGTGATGCAGGCGATCCCGATGACCCCGCCCGAGGGTGTCGAGCAGGAAGAGTCGATCACCCAGCCCGCGAAGCTCCTGCGGATCGCGAGCATGGTCCGCGAGCTTTTGGAGCAAACGCGGCAGGCGTCGCTCGACGAGCCCGGCCGCAAACGGCTGGCCGACATCTACCAGCGCGCGGTCGGCGAGCTCTCCCAGGTGCTCTCCCCGGATCTCCGCGAAGAGCTGGGGCAGCTCGCGCCGCCGGTCGAGGGCGTGCCCACCGAGGCCGAGCTCCGTGTCGCGCAGGCGCAGCTCGTCGGCTGGCTCGAGGGCCTGTTCCACGGGATCCAGGCGGCGATGTTCGCGCAGCAGGCAGCCGCGCAGGCGCAGTTCCAGGAGCTGCAGCGCCGCGGGCTGCTGGCGCAGAACCCGACGCCCGGCGGGACCGCCGGCCGACGGCCAGGACGGCCGACGGCCCGGCCAATACCTCTAGGCGGCCCGCGCACCGACGGCCTGCGACGCTGGCCGCAAGGGCCCGCTCGCCGGCCAGCTTGATCGCGATATAGACCGGGACGATCGAGATCAGCAGCACCACGGTCGCGACCGCGAAGACCTCGGGTTGATCGAACGGTCGGTGATGTTCGTGTAAGATCCAGATCGGCAGCGTCGCCGTCGTGCCCGCTAGGTAGAACGTCACGATGATCTCGTCGAACGACAGCCCGAAGGCGAGCAACCCGCCGGCCAGCAGCGCCGTTCGGATCGCGGGAAACGTCACGTAGCGGAAGGTCGAGACCCCGTCGGCGCCGAGGTCCATCGACGCCTCGATGATCGAACCCGAGGTGCGCCGCAGGCGCGCCACGACATTGTTGAACACGACGACCACGCAGAACGTGGCGTGGCCGATGACGATCGCCGGGATGCCGAAGTTGAGTCCCGGCATCACGTCGACCATCGATGAGAGCGCCAGCGCGGTGACGATCCCGGGGAACGCGATCGGCAGGACCAGTGCGAACGAGATCGTGTCGCGTCCGAAGAACCTCGCGCGCGCCATCGCGAACGACGCGAGCGTCCCGAGCGTCAGGGCGATCAGCGTCGCGAAGATCCCGATGAGGAACGAGTTCACGAACGGCTGGCGGAGGTTGGGGTTGTGCCAGGCGGTGCTGAACCACGACGTCGTGAACAACGATGGTGGCCACGACACCACCTGGTCCTTGTTGAAGGCGTTCAGCACCACGACGACGAGCGGCACATAGAGGAACGTGAGCACGGCGGCGCTGACGATCCGCAACAGCCAGCGCAGACCCCGGCCGCCCATCTAGAGCGCCTCGAACGCGCCGGTGCGTTTGGCGAGCGCGAGGTAGACGAAGACCACGATCAGCGGGAGCAGCGCGATCGTTGCCGCGAGCGGTGGGTTGCTCACGTACAGCGAGGCGATCGCGTTGCCGAAGAACGAGCCCTTCCCGACCAGTTGGGGAACGATGTAGTCCCCCAGCGTGAGGGAGAACGTGAAGATCGAGCCGGCGACGATCCCCGGCACCGCCAACGGCAGGACCACACGCCGGAACGTCGTCCCGGTGTGTGCTCCCAGGTCACCCGACGCGTCGATCGAGCGAGTCCGGGACGCGCTCGAGCGAGGCGTAGATCGGCAGGATCGCGAACGGGAGCCACAGGTAGCAGAAGGTGAGCCACATCGCGAACGTGGTCCCGGTGAGCGACACGTCGGTGAGTCCGATCGCATGGAGGAACGCCTCGGCGGGACCGCCGCCCTCGAGCATCGCCTTCCAGGCGAAGACCCGGACCAGGTAGTTCGCCCACAGGGGGATCACCACCGCGATCATGATCGCCGATCGTGCGCGCGGCGACGCCACCCGAGCCGCGAAGAACGCGATCGGGAATGCGAAGACGATATCGGCGATCGTGACGAACGCCGCCATGACCACCGTGTGGAGCGAGATCAGGTAGTACGTCTTCTCCAGGAACGCCGTGCGCCAGTTCCCCGAGAAGACGGTGTCGAAGTTGCGCCACCCCCAGTCGCGGACCACGTGCTGGTCAGGGAGTCGACACGCCAGAACGCGTTCGCCAACAGCAACAAGCAGCGACACGAGGTAGATGACGAGCATCCACGTCAACGGCGCGGCAAGCGTCAGGCCGCGCCGCGTCTTCGGGTGTCGGAAGAAGAACGACGACGAACGCCGACGGATGCCGCCTCGTGGGCCGGGGTCGTCGCCATGACGGAGGAGGCGCCTCGGCGGGGCGGCACGCCGCCCCGCCGAGGTCAGCCGCGCAGGCTCACGCGCCCGACTGGATCTCCAACCACTTCTCGGACCACGCGCTGTAGTCCATGCAATCGGTGCTGCCGTTGCCGCAATCGGCCTGTGGCGTCTTCCACAGCGCGATGCTGGACAGGTACTTATCGTCACCACAGTGATAGATGTCCGCGGCTTTGCCGAGGTCCTTGTTGAGCTGCGCGCAGGACTTCGTGTTCGACGGCGTGGCGCCGTAGAACTCCGCAACCTGGGTCTGGACGTCGGGCTGCAGCGTGTACTGCATCCACATCAGCATGCAGTTCGGGTCCGGCGCGTGCGACGACATCATCCAGGTGTCGGCCCAACCGGTCACGCCTTCCTTCGGCACGACGGACTGCACCGGCACCTTGTTGTCGAGCTCGATGTACTGCTGGTTCACGGGCCAGGCGGTCCCGAGCACCATGTCACCGGAATCGAACCCCTTGATCTCGTCGGTGTAGACGCCCCAATACTTGCCGATCAGGCCATATTGCGTCTTGAGGAGGCTTACGGCGGCGTCGAGCTGATCCGAGGTGAGCTCGTACGGATCCGTGATGCCGAGATCGGGCTGCGTCGCCTTCAGGTACAACGCCGCATCGGCGATGTAGATCGGGCTGTTGTAGGCGGTGATCTTCCCGGCGTACGGCGAGTTGGCGTCGAAGACCGATCCCCAGCTGTCCGGAGCCGGCTTCACGACGTCGGTGTTGTACAGGAGGAAGTTCGGTCCCCACATGTAGGGAACGCCGTAGTGGACGCCGTTCACCGTATTGTGTGCCGGGTTCTGCAACGACGGCATCACGTTGGCGTATTCAGGGAACATGCTGATGTCGATCGGTGCGACGTCTCCACCGGCGATCAGCCGGTTCGATGCGTCACCAGACGCCGACACCCCGTCGTACAGGGTGCCGCCACCCTGCGTCATCAGGTTCACCATGTCGGCGGAGTCGGTGCCGTACTTCACATCCACCTTGCACCCGGTGTCCTGCTCGAACGGCTTGACCCACGAATCCTCGGTATAGCCGGCCCACGCGACCAAGCTCAGGTGTCCTTCACCCGGCCCGATCGACGCAGGTGCTCCGCCGCTCGTGCTCCCGCCCGCGCTGGTGCTGGTGGACGAATTGTTGCTACACGCGATCGCCACCAGTCCCATCACCACAGCGAGGCTGAGCAGTCGCACCGCCTTCGTCATGCGATCGCCTCCTCGTGCTCGTCGTTGCCCTCGGCGCCGCTCGGCGCCTCCACCAGCCGGTTGTTGGACCGGCTCCACACCAGACGCACGGCTCGCCCGCGCACCTGGAGCGCTTCCATGGAGCTCGTGGTCAGGTTCTGTTGCATCACGACCAAGCTCCCTCCCAGATCGAGCTCCACGATGTAGCGAGTCACCGCACCGAGGTATACGACTTCGCGGACGTGTCCGGTTGCCGTGCAACGATCGGGGTCGACCGCACCCTCGCCCGTCTCCATCGAGATCTTCTCCGGGCGGATCGTGAACGCGTGCTCGTCGCCGGTGATCGCCTTGGCGATGGCACCCGACAGGACGTTCGAGACGCCGACGAAGCCCGCCACGAATCCGGTGGCCGGGCGCTCGTACACCTCCGCGGGTGTGCCGAGCTGCTCGATCGCGCCGTGGTTGAACACGGCGAGGCGATCGCTCATCGTCAGCGCCTCCTCCTGGTCGTGGGTCACGTAGATGAAGGTGATGCGGACCTCCTGTTGGATGTGCTTCAGCTCGATCTGCATCTCGTGGCGGAGCTTCAGATCCAAAGCGCCGAGCGGCTCGTCGAGCAACAGCACCTTTGGGCGCATCACGAGCGCGCGTGCGAGCGCCACACGCTGGCGTTGCCCCCCCGAGAGCTCCGCGGGCTTCCGCCCGCCGTATTCGGGGAGCCGCACCATCTCGAGGGCGTCGGAGACCCGTTGTCGCCGCTCGCCGCGACCGGTCCTGCGCACCATGAGGCCGTATGCGACGTTCTGCTCCACGGTCATGTGCGGGAACAGCGCGTAGTCCTGGAACACGGTGTTCACGTCACGGTCGTACGGCGCCAGCCGCGAGACGTCCTGCCCACCCAGGAAGATCCGCCCCGCGGTCGGCTCTTCGAAGCCGGCGATCATCCGAAGACACGTGGTTTTGCCGGACCCGGACGGCCCGAGCATCGAGAAGAACTCTCCCTCGCGGACGTCGAGGTCGACCGCGTCGACGGCGACGACGTCGCCGAAGCGCTTGGTCACGCCGTCGAGCCGCACGCCGATGCGGTCGGGGGCGGCGGCGGTTGGGGCCAGCGGGACAGGGGCGGATTCAGCCAACGAGTCTCCTCGGCTCGGGCGGGTGATGGTGGCACAGTCTGACGGCGGCTCGCCGGGGCCGCAACACGCCGGGGCGCAGCGGGCCTCGCCGCCCGGCGCACCGGGCCGTCAGGGTCCCAACGGGCTAGTCACCCCCGGTGCGCAGCCCGGCGAGGATCCTGCCGGCCACGGCCGGTCCTTCGTAGATCAACCCCGTGTAGACCTGGATCGTCGCGGCGCCGGCGTCGAAGCAGGCCTGCGCGTCGGCCCCGGTGAAGATCCCGCCGCAGGCGTTGACCGGCAGCGCTCCCGCGGTCGCTCCTCGGATGGCGGCCACGATCTCGGGGGTGCGCGCGGTGAGCGGCCCGCCGGACAGACCACCTCGGCCGGTCGACATCCGTGGGTCGGTCACCGGCACGGTGTTGCTCGCGGTGATCCCGTCCGCGCCCGCCTGCTGCGCGGCCTCCACGATCGAGAGCACGCCGGCGCGCTCCTCGTCCGTCGCGAACGGCGGGACCTTCACGAAGATCGGCGTCCCGGTGCGCTGGAGCATCGCGGCCACGAGCGCGCCGACGTGGTCGGCGCGATGCGTCCATCCGGCGTTGGGCGAGCTCGCGTTCAGCTCGATCGCGTCCGCGAGCGGCGCGCAGAGGTCAAGCGCGGCGCACGCGTCCTCGAGCTCCTCGTCGGCGAGCGAGACCCAGCGGGAGGTGGTGCGCGGCCGGCGCGCGAGCGCCGCTGCCGCCGCGTGGGCGCCGGGGTTCGGAAGCCCCATCGCGTTCACGATCGCGCGTCGTGTGGGGTCGCGCGCGATCCGCGGGCGAGGGTTCCCCCGGCGCGGACGCAGGGTGATCGTGCCGCCGACCGCGTAGCCGAACCCGAGCGCGCCGAGCGGCGCGAGACGGTCACACGCTTTGTCGAAGCCGCTCGCCAACCCGATCGGGTTGGCGAGCGGAACCCCGGCGACCGTTGTTGCGAGCGCCGGATCGGCCACGGCGTGGCCGATCCGGCGCCACGGCAGCGGGAGGGCCAGCATCTCGAGCGCGACGCGGTGGGAGCGCTCGGGGTCAAGCGCGAAGAACGCCCGTCGGCCGAACGCGTCGTACCAGCCCCGGCGGCCGGCTCGCTCGGTATCGGGCATCGCGGGAGATTATGCTCACGCGCCGTGAGCGACGACCTGGTGCGGCGGATGGTCGAGGCCTCCGAGCTGCACGGATCGTTCGTCCTGTCCTCGGGGAAAACCTCGACCGTCTACTTCGACAAGTTCCGGTTCCTCACCCGCGCCGACCTGCTGCGCGAGGTGGCGCAAGCGGTCGCGGATGTGCTCGCCCCCGGTACGACGCTGCTCGGGGCCCCCGAGGGCGCCGCCATGCTCCTCGTGGCGGCCGTGTCGCTCGAGACCGGGCTGCCGGTCACGGTGGTCCGCAAGCAGCCGAAGGAGTACGGCACGCGGGCCCAGGTCGAGGGGGTCGTGGACGCCGGCGCGGTCACCACCCTCATGGAAGACGTGAGCACGACGGGTCACCAGGTCCAACGGGCCGCGGAGGTGCTCGCCGAGGCGGGCGCGGACGTGCGCCGGATCGTGCTCGCGATCGACCGGGGCGGCGCCGACCATCTCCGCGAGGCCGGCTACGACGTGCGCGCGGTCGCGGTGCTGCGACCCGACTGACTCAGACGCGCTCGCAGCGCCAGATCCGCAGCTGCCAGAGCCAGCGCGACCCCCGCTGGCGGAAGCTCACCAGGCCGTCCTTCACCATCTGCGTCACGGCCTTCGACCTCGCGACGAGGTCGGGCAATGGAAACTCGCGGGTGAGCACGGGACGCATGTGGTCGCCGAAGACCTCGTGCGCCGCGTCGAGGATCGGCTGCTCGTACTGGATCGTCCCGGTCGGCAGGTAGAGCCGCCCACCGTGGGCGAGCGTGTCGCCGATCGAGTGCAGGAACTTCGTCGGGAGCTCTGCCCCGGTCGGTCCGCCCGAGGGCACCTCGTCGAACCAGCCGGACTCCGCGGCGATGTTGTCGGGGATCCCCGACACGTCGCCGATCAGCACCCTCGCCTGCACATCGCGCACCGGCTCGAGCAGGTCGCCCTCCCGGAACTCGCAGATGTGCTCGAGCCCGAGGCGCTTGGCGTTCTCCCGCGCGGCCTCGACCGCCCGGTGGGACAGGTCGACGCCGACCACTCTGGCGGCGCCGAGCTTCGCGGCAACGAACGCAAGCACACCGCTGCCGCAGCCGACGTCGATCACCGTGTCGCCGGGCTCGATCTCGATCGCCTCGGCGAGGGTCTTGCTGGTGGCCGTCGGGCTGAACACCCCGGGGCCCAACATCAGCGAGAAGGGACCGGTGCGGCCTCTCCATTCGATCTCGGTGTGCTCGATGGCCATGGGTTCTCCGCGTCGTGATGGCCCGGGCCGGCCCGGGCGGCTATGGCCCAAGATTACAGGTCAGGAGGCACGAAGGCTTCTTGCGGCCCCGGAACGAGGGTGCCCGCCTCCACGGCAAGCGCGTCGTCCTCGAGACGGCCGGCGAGCGCGGCGGTGTCGATCCCACGCGATCCCTCCGGGTACCGCTGGACCCGAGAGGCGGCCCGTCGCAGCAGCGTCATGGCCCCGTGGGCATTCCCTCGCAGCAGGTGGACGTACCCGGCGCCGAGCTGGGACAGCCCTTTGAACAGTTCCTCGTCGCCGGTGCCCTTGGCCCGCTTCCAAGCGGTCTCCCACGCCTCGTGCGCGCCGAAGAAATTGCCCTCGGCGAGGAACTTCCGGGCGGCTCGGTCGTTCTCCTCGATGGACATCGCGTCGAAGTCCGGCAGGTGCAGACGCGTCTCGGTGCCCCACGGCAGGGGGCGCCCGAGCTCGTCGCGGGGCCGCTCGGGCTTTCGGCGCGTCTCCGAAGGGACGCCGGTCTTACCGGTCGCTTCTTGGGGCATACCCGGATGCTACGGGACGCCGCGGCGACCGTTGGCCCTTCCCCGGCGTCGGGAGGACGGAGCGATGAGCTCGCCGGTGGCGGGGCATCACCGCTGGACGGTGGCAGCGGTGGTCGTCGCGCTGGGCACCGCCTTCCTCGGTGGCCTGTGGACGTTGACGCTGTCTCCGTTGGAGCACACGGTCGGCGCGCCGCCGTCGACGGCTCCCGGACCGGTCGAGCAGATCTCCTCTTCTCCGCCCCACCGGCTGCGGATCGGTCCGTCCGTGACCGGCCAGGGCTGGCTCGTGGCGGCCGACGGCGGGCAGACGTGGCTCCTCGGCCCGGGCACGCTCTCGGTGATCGCCGACGGCGTCGCCACGGTGGTCGCCCACGGCGCGTGGTCGCGGAACGCCGTCCTCGAGCCCGCCGGCGGCGGCGCGATGTGGATCGCGAGCGGACGCCACCTATGGCCGGTCAGCGTCTGGGGCTCGGTGGGGAGGCGCCTGTCACCCACCGTGGGCACGATCTCGGCCGTGCTCTACGCCGACGGCCGAACCTGGCTGGCGGGCTCCGACGGAACCCGGGGGACGCTCGCCCTGATCGATCCCTCGACGGCGAACACGCAGCAGCGGTACTACCTCGGACGAGGCGCCTACCAGCTCGCCGCGGCGTCGGGCTACGTCTTCGTCGCGACGCGCGACACGAGCCAGCCGCCGATCGTCCGGCTGGACCCCGTCCTGGGCGCGACGACCCCGGTGCCGGGCGCCGGCACCGGCCCGATCGCGGCCGCGGACGGTCGACTGTGGTGGGGATCGGCGAACGCGGTGCACTGCGTCGTCGCGAAGACGCTGCGGCGCTGCGGCCGCGTCGACGTCCGCGCCCCGGCCGTGATCGCCGCCCGGGGCGAGGCGCTGTGGGTCGCGTCGGAGGCCGGGCTCGACGCCACCGGAGATCCGTCGTCGCCGGCACGGCTGACCTTGTTCGACCCTCGGGACGGCCGCACGATCGCCGGGCCCGCCGACCTGCCCTCATCGTCGATCGCGAGCGTGGCCGCGGGCGACCTCACCGCGTGGGTCGGGATGCGCGAGGGCGGCGACGTGGTCGAGGTCGAACGGACGTGAGCCGCTATCCCTCGAGGGCCTCGATCGGCTCGGACAGCAGCTCGAGCGCCTCCCGCAGGGCGTCGTAGCTGCGATCCCCGAGGAGCCGGCGGGTCCGTTGCTCGAGCGCCTGCACGGCTCGTCGACACTCCGCGGACGCGCGGCGGCCGTGGGCCGTCAGCCGGACCAGCTTCGCCCGAGCGTCGGCGGGGTCGGGCACCCGCCGAACGTAGCCGCGCGTCTCCAGGTCGTCGACCATGGACATCATCGCCTGCTTCGTCAGCCGGGTCTGGTCGGCGAGGTCCGTGAGCCGCGATCCCGAACGCCTGTCCACCGACAGGAACAGGGCCGCATGCCCCGGGCGGAGGTCCGGATAGCCCCGTTCGCCCAGGTCGGCGTCCAGTTCCGAGGCCAGCGAGCGGCGGGCCTCGAGGAGCAGGCGGGTGATGTCGGTCACCACGGCATCTTCGCCAACGGCCCCGGTTTGGTCAACGACATTGACCATCTACCCGGGTCGCACGGGTGCGTTGCACCCTTCGTCGGTAGCCTCGGAGCATGGAGATCCGCGAGGCCGCGAGCGGCGAGCACGAGGCGGCCGGGCGGGTCACGGCCGAGGCGTATCGGGGCCTCGTCCGCGATGCGGCCTACCTCGAACGCATCGCGGACGTCGCCGACCGAGCCGGGCGCACGGTCGTCCTGGTCGCGATCGAGGAACGTGGCATCGTGGGGAGCCTGACGCTCGAGCTCGACCGCCGGGTCAACGCCCGCGACGAGCCCCTGTCCTCGGACCGCGCGCACATACGCATGCTGGGCGTGGCGCCGGATCGCCAGGGCCGAGGCATCGGCGCCGCCCTGATGCGCTCGGCGGAGGACCGGGCGCGCCGGGCGGGAAAGCGCGAGATCACTCTCCACACCACCGCCGAGATGACGGCGGCCCAGGCGATGTACCGGTCGCTCGGCTACGAACGGATGGCCGACGAGGTGCTGCCGGACGGCTTCGTCCTGCTCGGCTACCGCAAGGTACTCGGCGCCGCGTCCGACTGATCGGCGAACTGCTGCTCGTACAGGGTCGCGTACAGCCCACCGAGCGCGAGCAGCTCCTCGTGTCGGCCCTGCTCCACGACACGCCCGCGGTCCAGCACGAAGATCACGTCGGCCGCGAGGATCGTGGACAAGCGGTGCGCGATCGCGATCGTGGTGCGCCCCTGCATCAACGGTTCCAACGCGGCCTGCACCAGGCGCTCGGAGGTCGTGTCGAGCGATGAGGTGGCCTCGTCGAGGATCAGGATCTTCGGGTCCTTCAAGATCACACGCGCGATCGCGAGCCGCTGCTTCTCGCCGCCCGAGAGCTTGTAGCCGCGCTCCCCGACGACCGTGTCGTATCGCTCGGGCAGCTCGGCGATCCGGTTGTGGATGTTGGCGGCACGGGCCGCCGCCTCCAGTTCCTCCTGGGTCGCGTCCGGCCTGCCGTACAACAGGTTCCGGCGGATCGTGTCGTGGAACAGGTAGGTCTCCTGGGTGACGATGCCGATCGCGTCGGCGATCGATGTCAACGTGAGCCCGCGAACGTCGCGACCGTCGAGTTGTACGGCGCCATGGTTCACGTCGTAGATCCGCGGCACCAGATACGTGATCGTCGTCTTACCGGCTCCGCTCGGACCGACGAGCGCGGCGAGCTGACCCGGCGCGATGTCGATCGACACCTCGTCGATCGTCCACTCGCGACCTTGCTCGCCTTCCGGGATCTCCTCCGGGACGTCGTAGTGGAACCGCACATGATCCAGCGTCACCCGGCCGCGGACGTCGATCAGCGGCTCGGCGTTCGGCGCGTCGACGATCTCGTGCTTCATGTCGAGGTACTCGAAGATCCGGTCGAACAAGGCGAATGAGGACTGCACCTCCGTGGACACCTGCAACATCGACCCGATCGGGAAGAACAGCCGCGACTGCAGCGTGGTGAAGCCGACGATGATCCCCGCGTTGATCGTGTCCGGGGTGTTGTGGTTCAAGATCCCCGCGACGAGGTAGACGAGCGCGGGCGTGATCGAGAAGAACGTGCCGACGACCGCGAAGAATGACCGGCCGATCATCGTCTGTCGCACCTGGAGACCGGTGAGTCGCTCGTTCTCCTGCTGGAACCGCCCGATCTCGTAAGACTGACGCCCGAAGGCCTTCGACAACAAGATCCCGCTGACCGACAGGGTCTCCTCGGTGACGGCGGTCATGTCGGCCATCGTCTTCTGCGTCGTCGAGGCGACCTCGCGACGCGCCCTCCCCACACGGACGGTGAGCCACAGGAACAACGGCATCAGGCACAGCGACAGGAGCGTGAGCGGCACCGACAGGAACAGCATCGCCACGAGCGTCGAGATGATGACGACGACATTGGACAGGATCGACGACGCGGTGTCGGTGACGACCGTCTGCACGCCGCCGACGTCGTTCGACAGGCGCGACTGGATCTCGCCCGTCCGGGTGGAGGTGAAGAACCGCAACGGCATGTTCTGCAGGTGCGTATAGAGCGAACTGCGGAGGTCCTGCATCACGCGCAGGCCGACGAGGTTGGCGTAGTACGTCTGTCCGATCCCGATGACCCCCGTGATGATCGGGATCACGATCATCAGCGCCACGCCCCAGAAGACGACGTGCAGATCGGGACACGGCCCCCCCTGACACGTGGCCGGTGAACCCACCCCGAAGAGCCCGTGGTTGAAGATGAAGACGATCAGCAGAGGGTTCACGACGCCAAGACCCGACGTGATCACGATCAGCAGCCCGACGATCCCGACCTTGCCTCGGTACGGGCGGAAGGTGTTGACGACGCGCTTCACGGTCGCGCGATCGACGGGCTTCGAGGGCTCGTCGGCCGGCGACGCGTAGAAGCGCATGTGGCGGCTCATGCGATCGAAGATACGACCGGCCGAGACGATCAACCCTTCGGTCTATCGGCGAGCCCGACGGCTCGTTCGCTCGCCCGCCGCAGGACGTCGTCGAGCATCTCGGGCGTCAGCTTGCCGGTGAAGGTGTTCTGTTGGCTCGGGTGGAACGCTCCGATCAGCACGTACGGGCCGACCTGCACCTGCGCGCCGTGGCCGAACCGCGGGCGCGGTCGCGGGATCGCGTGTCCGGCGCTCGCGATCGCCCGCAGGACGCCGTCCCACGCGAAGGCCCCGAGCGCCACGATCGAGCGGAGCTGTGTCAGCGCTTCGAGCTCTCGCACCAGGAACGGCAGGCATCGATCGCGCTCGTCGGGCGTCGGCTTGTTCCCCGGCGGCGCGCAGCGGTTGACGGCTGCGACATAGGCACCCCGCAGCGCGAGCCCGTCGTCACGAGCCACGGATGTCGGCTGGTTCGCGAGGCCGCACCGATGCATCGACGCGAACAGGAAGTCGCCGCTGCGATCGCCGGTGAAGATCCGTCCGGTGCGGTTACCACCGTGCGCCGCCGGAGCGAGACCGACGATCGCGACGGTTGCTCGGGGGTCCCCGAAACCCGGGACCGGTCGGCCCCAGTACGTCTCGTCGGCGAACCGCGCGACCTTGTCACGCGCGACCTGCTCCCGCCACGCGACCAGCCGTGGGCACGCCCGGCATACGACGACCTCGTCGGCGATCCGATCGAGCGCACTCACGTCGCCGAGCATAAGTAAGGAGCGAGCCGCGCCGTTCGGGTCGAATAGAGGATCGTGTTCAGCTCGACTGGTCCGAACGCCGAGGCCGGCGTCGGAGGCTGCGGAAGCGCTCGGCCGCAGCCACGAAGGGGTCGAGGGGCTCGATCAGCCCTTGCACGGTCCCGAGGAGCGCCTCGAACCCCTCGGGTTCATCCTCGTGGCCGAGGAGCGCCGCGGCCCCGGCCCGGGCGGCCCGGAGCCCCGCTTCGCACGCCCGCCATTCGTCTTCGACCTCGGGCCGGCGCCAGGCGGCCATCCCGTGGCCGGCACGCTCGATCCCGGCGCGGTACTCGACCAGGGCGTCGTTGAGCGGCCGGCCGGGCAGCCGGGTCCCCGGGAGCACGTCGGCGACGGCCGCCTTCGCCGGCTCGATCGCCTCGACGACTTCCGTGAACGCGTGGAACGCGGGCTCCAGCTCCGGCGGGAGCTCCTTCTTCCGGCCGATCCTCCGGCCGATCACGACGCCAACAGATCCCGGCACGCCGCCCCGATCGCCCGTGGCTGGTTCGTAGCGACGGCGTCCACGCCCGCCAGCAACAACGCCCTCGCTCGCGCCGGCTCGTCCACGATCCAGGTCCCGAGCAGCAGCCCGGCATCGTGCACCGCCCGGGCGAGTCGATCCCCCGCCTCCGCGACCCGATCGGCGAACGGAAGGACCCACGCGAATCCCTGCTCCGACGCGAAGTGGAGCCCCGCCGCCGCCTCCACACCCACGTCGGTGAGCAGCCCGGTCGGGATCTCCGGACGGACGTCCAGGCTCGCGGCGAGCGATCGGGGGTTGAAGCTCGAGACGAGCACGTCGCCGACGAACGCGACGTCGTCGAGCGCTCCGTGGACGAGACGAACCGCGACCTCGTCGTCGGGATCGAAGTCCGGATCGCCGGGCACGTTCTTGATCTCGATATCGACGGCGACCCGCCCGGACAACGACGCGAGCGCCTCGTGCAGCGTCGGCACCGAGAGCGACCGGTCACCCCACCCGTCGATCCGCAGGCGGAGCATCTCCGCGAGGGTCAGCTCGCGGACGAGGCCCGCGCCGTCGGTCGTGCGATCGACGGCGGCGTCGTGGATCACGACGGCCTGGCCGTCGGCCGTGATCCGGACGTCGAACTCCACCGCGCCCGCGCGGGCGTCCACCGCCGCCTCGAACGCCGCGAGCGTGTTCTCCGGGCGTTCGGTGGGTGCCCCTCGGTGGGCGACGATCAGAGGCAAGGAAGCTTGACTGAATGGCCGTTCAGACACTATCGTCGCCCCTACGTTGCAGGTTCGCCGAGAACCGCAGGTGAATGGGCCAAATGACTGAACGGCGATTCAGACACGATCCGGAAGAGATGTGGTGGCTGCCCGAGGCACGCTGCATCGGGGAGGACCCGGAGCTGTTCTTCCCGATCGGCACCACCGACGACGCCCTCGCCCAGGTGGCCGAGGCCAAGACCGTGTGCGACGGATGCTCCGTGCGAGCCGACTGTCTCGAGTGGTCGCTCTCGACGTTCCAGGACGCAGGCGTCTGGGGCGGGCTCGACGAGGAAGAGCGCCGCGTGATCCGCCGGGCGCGCCGCCGCGAGGCCGCGGACGGGCAGCTGTTGCAGCCGGCCGTGTAGGTCACGCCTGGCTGGACGGGCACAGGTACTCGATCGGACATTCGACGCAGCGGGGTTTCTTGGCGGTGCACAACGCCCGTCCGTGATCGATCAGCTCATAGCTGAATGCGTACCAGCGGTCTTGCGGCACGAGCCGCATCAGATCCTGCTCGATCTTGTCCGGGTCGTGCTGCGCCGAGAACCCGATCCGGTTCGCGAGTCGTTTGACGTGCGTGTCGACCGGGATGCCGACCACGATGCCGTACGCGTTCGCGAGCACGATGTTGCCGGTCTTGCGCGCGACCCCGCGCAGCGTCGTCAGCTCCTCCATCGTGTCGGGCACGCGCCCGTCGTAGACCTCGACGATCCGCCGGCACGCCTCGCGGATCGACAGCGCCTTCTGATTGAAGAACCCGGTCGGCTTGATGTCGGCTTTGAGCTCGTCCTCCGGCACCGCGAGGTAGTCCTCGGCGGTCCGGTACTTCTCGAACAGCGTCTCGGTGACCTCGTTCACCTTCGCGTCGGTGCACTGCGCCGACAGGATCGTCGCGACGAGGAGCTCGAGCGGGTTCGTGAAGTGCAGCGCGATCGTGGCGTCGGGGTAGGTCTCGCCGAGGATCCTGATCACCTCGGGCGCGCGGCGACCGATCGGGTCGGCGCGCGTGAGGGCCTTGGGCGCCGCGTCGGACATGCCGCCGATGCTACCCGGCGGCAGGCGCCGCTCCGGCCAGCGGCATCGTGAGCTCCCAGGTGTCGCCGGCCCGGTACTCCCCCACCCACTCCCCGCCTTGGTGTACGTACACGCCGCCGACGCCGTGCACCGACCATTGCACCCCGTCGCCGACGAGCGCCGTCTGCTCATCGATCGCAACGAGCGACCCATCCGCGGGCGCCGCCGACGTGATGAACGCGCGCGCGCCGGGGATCCAGTTCTCGAGGATGTCCCAGTGCGGGGCGAACAAGATCTTGGGGAAATACCCGAGGCCGGGCGCCCACACGCGCTCGAAGTCGTCGGTGGCGGAGTCGTAGGTCGGATCGCTCAGGCACGCGACCCCGGCGCTGCACCCGGCGTAGGCGAGCGAGCCGTCCGCGACGCGGTCGCGGATCCGCTGCCACACGGGCGACCCCTGGAGCACGCGCGACAGGTAGGCGGGGTTCCCGCCGGAGAAGAACACGAGGCCGGCCTCGTCGATCTGCGCGACGATCGCGGGGTCGTGCGCGTCCTCGGGTGTGCGCAGCGACGGCGCGCGCGCTTCGATCCCGGCGGCTGCGTAGTGCGCGAGGCCTTTGTCGACCCACCCTTGGTAGACGCCCTCGCCCTCGGGGGCCGACGCCGTCGCGAGCACGAGCACGGGCCCCGGGCGATCGTCCAGCAGCGACCGGTCGATGTCGGTGTGCCAGTCCTCGAACTCCGCTGCCCCGAGGAACGCGTACGCGCTCATCCAGTCACCTCCGCCAGCGCCTTGCCGAACCCCGGCAGGGAGCGCTCGACCATGTCGTCGTTCGCCGTCACCGAGATGCGGAACCACCCCGGCATCTCGAACATCGCGCCGGGCAACACGAACACGTCGTGTGACTGCAGGGCCTCGGCGAAGCGCCGGTCGTCCTCGATCGGCGAGCGAACCAGGATGTAGAAGGTGCCCTGCGGCTCGACGACCTCGTAGCCCTGTTCGCGGAGCGCAGCGACCAGCGTGTCGCGTCGGCGCTGCAGGGTCGGCATGTCGGGCCCCATCGCGTTGAGCTCGGGGATCGCGTGCTGCAGCAGCGACACCGGATAGGCCCATCCCAGCGTGATCTGCCCGATCTGCAGGGCACCGCGCAGGTCGTCGGCGCCCTCGATGTCGGGCGCCACGGCGAGGTAGCCGAGCCGCGACCCGGGCGCGAGCAGCGTCTTCGCGTACGTGTACAAGAGGAAGGAGTGCGGGTAGTACGCGACCGGCGTCGTGTACGTGTGCGGCTCGAAGACGATCCGGTTGTAGGCCTCGTCGGAGAGCAGGTAGATGCGGTGGCCGCGAGCGCCTCGACGCCTCATCGAGGATCGCGGCGAGCGCCGTGAGCTGGTCCGGCGTGTAGATCCTGCCGGACGGGTTGTGCGGGGAGTTCACGATGATCGCGCGCGTCCGCGGCGTGATCGCCGCCTCGATCGCCTCGAGATCCAGGTCGAAGTCGTGCGCGCCGTCGGCGAGCACCCGCACGGGGGTGGCGCCCGCCGCGACGATCAAGGTCTCGTAGAAGAACCATGGGGGCGAGACGAAGATCACCTCGTCGCCTGGGTCGACGAGGGTGCGGAGCGCGATCGCGAGCCCCACGAAGTTCCCGTTCGTCAGGTGGATGTCCTCGTCGCGGAACGCGACGGGGAACCGACCACGCAGATCCGCCCCGATCGAGGCAACCGCCTCCGGCAGATCCATCGTGTAGGCGTAGTGGTCCTTGCCGGTGGGTTGTGCGGCACGGACGAGCGCGTCAACGTAGGCCTGCGGCGCCACATCGTGCGGGTTGCCGAACATGAAGTCGCACGCCTCGGGTCGGCGCAGCGCTTCCCAGAGCGCCCGGTCGGTGCCGAACTCGCCGAAGGCGCCGAGCGCCCGCATGATCGTCTTCGTTTGCTCGGACACCGCGCCCATCAGACGTCCTCCCGTCCCGCCTCGCGGCCGAACTCTCGGAAGGCCTCGTCACGCAGGAACCGGCGCAGGCCCGGCTCGCCGAACACCTCGAGGAGCCCCTCGATCTGGCTCTCGTGCGCCTCGAGCGAGGTCGTCTTGAGGTCCAACGTGTCGTCGTCGCACGAGAATGCGATGCCGAGATCCGCGGGCTCGGTCACGGGCGGTGTGCCCGGCAGGAAGATGTTGAACTGCTCGAGCGCGGGCACGACCTCGGCCACGAAGGCCGGTGTCTGCGTCGCGTAGAACAGCCGTGCGCTCGGCTTGGCGACCTCGCGGAACGCGTCGGTCACCCAGCGCGAGACGTCCTTGTGCCCCTGGTGCCCGGTCATCCCGTCCGGACCGAACGTGAGGATCGTGTCGGGGTCGATCTCCTCGACGATCGCCCGCACCTGCACCGCTCCGGCCTCATCGAGGTGCGCCTGCATGTCGAGGTCGACCGGCCCGTCGAGGAAGCGATGCTCCATCACGCCCAAGATCTCGAGGGAGCGCAGCAGCTCTTTCGTGCGGACCTCGGCCATCGACTCCGGCGGCCACCGTTCCTCGTCCATCGAGCCGCCTTCGCCGCGGGTCGCGGTCACGTCGACCACGCGCTGGCCACTGCGGACGGCCGTCGCCATCAGCCCGGCCGAGCAGAAGATGTCGTCGTCCGGATGCGCCCAGATCCCGAGGATCGTGCCGAGCTCTGCCGTGTCGTGCATCCGGGCCCCCTGTCGGTCGCGTCGGGGGAAAGCATGCCCCAGGCGGAGCCGGCCGTCATCCGTGCTCACACGCACGCTCACACGCAGCCCCGACGGGACCTCGCGAAGGCTACGCGTCGGCGATGATCGTCTTGATCCGGTCGCGCAGCGCCTCGGGCACGTCACGCTCGATACATCGCGTGGCGACGAGCTCCTTCAGGTGCTTGCGGAACTCCGCGCGATCCAGGCACGGGGAGCAGCCCGATAGGTGATCGGTGATGCGCGCCGCGAGATCGGGATCCACCTCGCCGTCGAGGTACGCCTCGACCTCGAGGAGGGTCTCGGTACAGTCGGGTCCACACTCACGCATCAACGAATCCTCGCTCCTTGGCCGTCTCCCACAACGCCTTCTCGAGCGCTTTCCTTCCCCGGTGCAACCGGCTCATCACGGTGCCGATCGGGGTGTCCATGATCTCGGCGATCTCCTTGTACGAGAAGCCTTCCACATCGGCGAGCAGGACCGGCAGCCGGAAGCGCTCGGGGAGCGACTCGACGGCGTCCTTCACCGCTTGGTCGGGGATCGTGTCGAGCACCGTGGTCTCCGCCGAGTCCTCGACGCTTCGCCCGCCGAGCCGGTCGTAGAGGTACCACTCGTCGACATCGTCTGGGCCCTCCACGGTCTGCGGCTCGCGCTGCTTCTTGCGATAGGTGTTGATGTAGCTGTTCGTGAGGATCCGATAGAGCCAGGCCTTCAGGTTCGTGCCCTCCTTGAAGCCCGCGAACCCCCGGAACGCCCGGAGGTAGGTCTCTTGGATGAGATCCTCGGCATCGGACGGGTTCCGGGTCAAACGCATCGCTGCCCCGTAGAGCGAGGGCAATAACGGCAGCACGTCGCGCTCGAACCGTTCCCGCAGCTTCGGATCCTCGGGTGTGGGCGCGGGCTGAGCCATCGCTCCAGCCTATCGGGACGACATCGCAACGAACCTGCGGAGGTCCCTGTCTGTCATTCGCGACCCCGGATGCGAAGATGGTGGCCACATGCCCGAGAACACCCCCGGTAACGGACGGCGCCCCAACGGCGCAGGCGGCACGCCCCCACGCCCCAGGTTGACCCCCTGGATCGTGATCGCGTTGGCGGTCACGGCGCTGCTGGCGTTCAACCAGTTCTCGTCCATCTCGAACAGCAACCAGATCCCCTACAGCGAGTTCCAGACCGCCGTGCAGAACGGGAAGATCGACCCGAACACGGTCGTGAAGATCTCAGACAGCTCCGTCTCGGGCGCCATCCTCCAAGACGACGGGTCCACCGAGCCCTTCACGGCGAAGCTGTCCACGAACGTGTCGATCGATCAGCAGACCATGGACTTCCTCGCGCAGCACAGCATCGCGTACGAGTTCGACACGCCGAACCCATGGATCGGGCTCCTCTACAGCGTGCTTCCACTCGTGCTGCTGATCGGACTGTCGTACTGGTTCCTGTTCCGCCGGATGGGCGCGGGTGGCTCGAACCCGCTGAACATGGGCAAGAACAAGGTCAAGATCTACGACCGCAAGGAGATGAAGACCACCTTCTCCGACGTGGCCGGCGTCGACGAGGCGAAGGAGGAGCTCCTCGAGATCGTCGAGTTCCTGCGGAACCCGAAGAAGTACCAGCGGCTCGGCGGCCGCATCCCGAAGGGTGTGCTGCTGCTCGGCCCGCCCGGGTGCGGCAAGACGCTGCTCGCCCGGGCCGTCGCCGGCGAGGCGAACGTGCCGTTCTTCTTCATGAGCGGCTCGGAGTTCGTCGAGATGTTCGTCGGCCTCGGCGCCGCCCGTGTCCGCGAGCTGTTCCAACAGGCCAAGGAGAAGGCCCCGGCGCTGGTCTTCCTCGATGAGATCGACACGATCGGCAAGGGCCGCTCCGGCACGATGGGAGCCGGGTTCGGTGCGCACGACGAGCGCGAGCAGACCCTGAACCAGCTCCTGGTCGAGATGGACGGCTTCGACGCGTCCAAGGGCGTCATCATCATGGCCGCCACGAACCGACCGGACGTGCTCGACCCGGCGTTGGTCCGACCGGGCCGCTTCGACCGCCAGGTCGTCGTGGACCGGCCCGACCTGCGGGGCCGCGAGGAGATCCTCCGTGTGCACGCGCGCGGCGTCGCCCTCGACCCGCGGGTCGACCTGCAGACGATCGCGGCGCGGACGCCGGGATTCACCGGCGCCGACCTCGAGAACGTGGTGAACGAAGCCGCGCTGCTCGCCGCGCGGCGCGACAAGAACGCGGTGACCGAGCTCGAGCTCGACGAGGCGATCGACCGGGCGTCGCTCGGTCTCGAGCGCAAGTCGCGCGTCCTGTCCGAGAAGGAGAAGGAGCGCACCGCGGTCCACGAGATGGGCCACGCGTTGGTCGCGGTCGGCTCCGAGGACATCGACCCCTTGCACCGCGTGACGATCGTGCCCCGCGGCACCGCCGCGCTCGGCGTGACCTGGGTGCGTCCGACCGAGGACCGCTTCATGCGCACCGAGCCCGAGCTGAAGGTTTCGATGGCGTTCGCGATGGGCGGGCGGGCCGCGGAGGAGATCTACTACGACGGCGTCGTTTCGACCGGCGCACACAACGATCTCGAGAAGGCGACCGACACCGCGCGCGCGATGGTCACGATGCTCGGCATGAGCGAGGACCTCGGACCGATCTCGCTCGGCGACGCCGAGCAGCAACAGTGGTTCGCGGCCCCGAAGGTCTCGCAGAAGACCGCCGAGACGATCGACAGCGAGGTACACAGGCTCCTCGAGGAGGCACACGAGCGGGCCCTCGCGATCTTGAAGGACAAGCGCGAGCTGTTGAACGAGCTGTCGGCGTTGCTGATCTCGATCGAGACGATCGAGGGTGACGACCTGATCGCCTACGTGAAGGGGACGAAGCCGATCCCCACACCGGAGGAGGCGCGTCGAGCGCTCGACCAACGCGCAGCGGATGAGGCCGCCGCGGCCGCGTCGCCCGAGCCGGTCCCGCAGCGTTCGCCCGCGCCGGCGCCCTACATGCCGCCCGCGCCGCCGCTGCCGGCCGACTGAGCGCCTCCGCGCAGCGGTTCAGGCCTCAGGTTCAGCGACCCTCCGGCATCGTCACCGGCCCCTCGTGGTGGTGCTCGTGGTCATGATCGTGGTCGTGATCGTCGGGCTCGCCCGAAAGGACGAGGTCCCAGCGATCGCGGTACCGATCGAGGAACCGGTAGAAGTTCCGCTTCGACCATGACGTGCGTTGCGCCTCGGTGGCCGCCGCCCAGGCACGATGCTCGTGTTTCGTCACGGGCAGCGGCACCACGCTGCAGCCGAGGCCGGCGTCCTTGACGCGGAACGACCAGTCGATGTCGGCGGTGCGGTACCAACGGAACTTCTCGTCGAACCCGCCGACGTCGGTGAGCACCTCGCGCCGGAACGCCATCAGGTAGCCCTCGACCGCGTCGCACGGGCCTGGCTCGGGCGCCTCGTCGAACTCACGCAGGTCGCTCGTCACGATGCCGAACGGACCGACCACGCCCGCTGCGGGGTCCTTGAGCGCCGTCTCGATCGGCGAGAAGACATCGCCGGCCGGCTCGATCGAGCCGTCCACCGCGACGACGATCGGCGCGAGCGAACGAGACAGCCCGGCGTTTCGGGCGGCCGCCCATCCGGTGTCGTCGCGGAGCCACAGGACCTCCACGTCGTCACGGCCGGCCCAGCGATCGACCGCGTCGCCGGTCATGTCGGCGACCACGAACTGGAGCCGTCGTGAACCGGCGTTGGCGGTGAAGGCACCGATCGCGCGGTCGATGTCGTCGAGCCACCCCTCGCATACCCAATGGATCGCGACGTCGAAGACCGGCTCGCGATCGAGGACCGACGCAACGTCGGACGCCTTCATCGGCGCCGCCGCGGGGTCGTCGGCCTCGGCGGGCTGCAGGCTGAACCCGCCGGGTTCGTCGACCACGACCCACCCGCGCTCGGCGATCTGATCGCGGAGGGTGTCTGCCGTCGCGAAGTCCTTCGCGGCGCGCGCGTCGGCGCGCTGCTGGGCGAGAAGCCGAACATCGTCGGGGGCGCTCATCGACCCGTTCGTGCTCCCGGGATGCTCATGGAGCGAGCCATCTCCTCATTGTGTCGGGTCGGTCGGACAACGTTGCGGGTCGGTGGCGTGGGTCGACATCGTCGGCGCCGCAGAGCCGAGCGCCGGGGCACCTAGGTCGTCGCGGTCTTCGTCGCCCCGCGCAGCCGGGACGCCATCGTCTCGAGCGTGCGCATCGCGATGCTCGGGTGCTCGGCCAAGAGGCCGCGGAACACCCACTCGGTGAGGGCGTAGAGGGTGATCGGGGTAGTCGCGGTAACCGTCGCGGTACGCGGGCCACCGTCGAGGAGAGCCATCTCGCCGAAGAAGTCGCCCTTCTCGAGGTGGTTGACCTTCTTTCCCCCGATCGTGACGTCGGCCTCACCGTCGGCGATCACGAACAGACCGGCGCCCGGGTCGCCCTCGGTCGCGATCACGTAGCCCGCGTCGTGGGAGATCTCGCGTACCTGGCGCGCGATCGTCTGCAGCTCCTTCTTCGAGCAGCCTTCGAAGATCGGCACCCCAGCGAGGTGCTCCACCATGTCGTTGATCGCCACGTCGACCCCCTCGAGTGGGCTGATGCTACGCGGGATGGCAGTGCGGAGTCCAACCCGGCCGGGGTTCGGCCGCAACGCAGAAGACCGGCCCTCGAAGAGGACCGGCCTGCGGGTCGCGTTCGTCGCGGGGGTAGGATTTGAACCTACGACCTCTGGGTTATGAGCCCAGCGAGCTACCGGACTGCTCCACCCCGCAGCACGAGGCTAGCGATGATCTCCCGGGTCGACAAGCCGTCGTCGTGGGAGCGGGGGGCAGACGTCGAGACAGTTACCGCTCCCGGATCGCGTAGGTCAGGTGGGTCACCCGCTGCGTCGGCTCCGCGCGTACGGGCTCCAGGGCCACGCGGCTCGCGTCCACGCCCTCGAACAGGCGGATCCCGGAGCCGAACAGCACGGGTGAGAGCGCGATCGTGAACTCGTCGATCAGGCCGGCGTTCACGTACTCGAGGATCGTTGCGCCTCCGCCCGCGATGCGGACGTCCCGGTCGCCGGCGGCCCCGCGGGCCTGGTCGAGCGCGGGCTCGATGCCGTCGTTGACGAAGTGGAAGGTGGTCCCCCCCGGCCTCTCCCAGGGGACACGCTTCTCGTGCGTCACGACGAAGACCTGCGTGTGGAACGGCGCCTCCTCCGGCCACATCTGCTCGCCGGCGTCGAACATGCGCTTGCCCATCACGCTCGCGCCGGTGCGCTCGAACGTCTCCCGCGCGACGTCGTTGTCGCGCCCTTCCTCGCCGCCCTCGCCGAGCTTCAGGTTCTCGCGGAAGAACCGCGTCGGGAATACCCACCGCTGCAGTTCCATCCACTGCTTCCCCATCAATTCCCCGAGAGACCCGGGCGCGATGAAACCGTCCACCGACATCGACACGCTGAAGAACACCTTCCCGGTCATCAGTCCTTCCCTTCCTTCCGAACGATCTCGGTGACGTAGGTGGCCAGCTTGCTCAGCGTCTGCCGGCCGCCTTCGATCGCGTGATACTTCTCGACCGCCTGGTCGCGCAGCTCCTTGGTGGGGAACACCGTGCGCATCTCGATCCGGGTCGCCCCGCCGTCGGGCGCGAACGTGAGGACCGACTCGAAGGCGTCCGGGTCGCCGCGAGACGCACCGTGCAGCAGCGCCATCCGCTCCGGCGGGGCGATCTCGGTCCAAGAGATCAACTCCTGGTGGTCCGTCCCGTCCGGTCCGTGCATCACGAAGTCCCACTCCCCGCCGACGCGAAACTCGAACGCCCGCGTGGTGGTGGTGAACCCCTCCGGTCCCCACCACCGCGACAGGTGCCGGACTTCGGTGAACGCCTCGAACACCAGCTCCCTGGGAGCACCGATGACCTGGAGATCACGATCTCGCGGTCGGCCGTCGCTGACTGCGCCGGCGCGTCCCCTCCTGTCGCTGCCATCGGTCACTCCTCCTGCCCTGCCTGCTTGAGGTCCTGCACGTACGCATCAAGCCGGTCGAAGCTCTCGTTCCAGAACCGTTCGAACCCGCCGGTCCACTCGTGGACCGGTCGCAGCCCGCCGGCGTCAAGGCCGTACAGGCGCTGCTTGCCTGCCTTGCGGTCCCGCACCAGCCCGACCTCCCGGAGCACCCGCAGGTGTTTGGAGGCCCCGGGCTGGGCATCCCCACTCCGGGCCAACTCGGTCACCGGCCGCTCACCCGCCCGCAGCAGCACCAGGATCTCCCGGCGCTGCGGCTCGGCGATCGCGTTGAAGACGTCCGACGTCG
>CAWCXU010000012.1:0-4270 GCA_963799625.1 uncultured Actinomycetes bacterium
AGGCGTGGGGAGAGAGGCGTCCGCGGCATCGCGCCGTCACCGAGAGCTTCACCAGGTGCCCGCCGTGGCGGGTCGCCGGGGACGTTGCTGAAGTAGTGGGGCGATCTGTCCGACATTGCGTCTATGAAGAAGGGGACCACCACTCGCGGGACACAGCGACGCACGTACTCCGTGTATGTGGTTGAGCTGGACGAGTCGAAGCGCAAGGCTGGCGCGCTGGAGCCGCTGTACGTCGGGTCGACTGCGCTCACGCCAGAGGAGCGACTCGCGAAGCATCTGAACCACGAGCGGTCATCGCGACACGTTCGAGGGCATGCTGTCGGTTTGCGTCCGGAGCTTTACGAGCGGTACAACCCGCTGCCGACCCGCCCCGAGGCGGAAGCGAAGGAAGCGTGGCTCGCCAAGGAGCTTCGCGCTTTGGGGCATGACGTGTACTCCGCTTGATAGGAGATCGGATATGGAACGAGACCTGCAGTGGGACTTCTTCGACTACTTGCCTGTCGTCCTCCAGGATGCGTCGACGCGAGATGTCCTGATGGTCCAGTACATGACCGAGGAGGGTCTCGCCAGAACCCTCGACGAGGCTTCGATGTGGTTGTGGAGCCGGTCGAGAGAGCAGTTCTGGATGGCCGGTCGCGACGGCGGCGGTTACGACCTCCGAGCCATGCGCGCGAACTGCATGGGCGACAGCCTTCTCGCCGTGGTCGATGCGACGGATCGGGGTGTCTGCCACCTCGGCAACCGAACTTGCTTCTCGCAGCCGGTCGACGACACGACCTGAGCGAGCCCAGCCGCGATCGCGCTCGCGGCTGATCGATCAGAACAGGACCAGCCAACGCCTTCGGGCCTTGATTCGACACACGGTTATCCGCGTCGTGGGTCCCATTGCCTCGCCACTAACCAAGATCAGGTACGAACAACCGTTCGTGTCAGAGGGTCGTTCTTACCTTGGGCATATCGCCGAGGCGTGACCCCTGCCTCCGCTGCCCCTGACGGAGGGCGCGCTCGGCCGAAGGAGGCACCCATGACGCCTGCTCCCGGGCGGATCCGCCGCTTCCGCGACCACTGGCGTGCTCGCCGTGACGGCAAGCGCGACGGCGTGATCGGCATCCCGACCGCGCACGAGCCCTCGCCGCCGCCGGCGCTCGTCCAGATCGCCCAGCGCGCCGCCGAGGCGCTCGCCGAGCTCTGCCGTGGCATCGCCACCGACGAGGCCAACCGTCGCGACCAGCTCGAGAGCGCCGAGCGCGATCGGCGCAACGCCGAGCTCGACGTCGACCTCGCCGCGCGCACCGTCGCCGGCGCCGAGGAGCGGCACGAGGCGCCCACCGACTCGTTCGCGATGGCGTCGGCCACGGAGCGCGGGCCTCGCATCGGCAAGCGCATCTACGCGGTCGCGATCTTCGCGATCCTGATCGCCGAGTTCCCGCTGAACGCGATCGCGTTCCGGTTGTTCGGCGAGGCCGAGGTGCTCACGTGGGTGATGACCGCGAGCCTGGCGGTCACGCTCGTGCTCTGCGCGCACGGCCTGGGCACGTTCCTGCGCCAGCCGCACCCGAGCATGGCCGAGCGGCGGTGGGTGATGGTGCTGATCACGCTGCCGGTGCTCGCGATCATCGCGATCGCGCTGATCCGGGCGCGCTACCTGGCGGTCGCCGCCGAGCTCACCGGGCTCGACACGCTCGGCCCGGTGGTCGGCAGCGCCGCGTTCCTGATCATCAACCTGCTCGTCTACACCGGCGCGACGATGCTGTCGTACCTCGCGCACGCGCCGAAGGACCGTGCGGCGGAGGAGCGCGCCGCACAGAAGCAGCAGATGGCCGTCGCGCAGCAGGAGCTCACGTTCGCGACCCGGCGCGTCCGCGAGCAGGAGGCACGCGTCTCGAGGTCGGCGGTCGCGTCCGAGCAGGCGCTGCGCTCGATGCGGGCGCAGGCGGACCAGGTGATCGCCTACTACCGAGGCCTGATGGCCGCGTACAGCACCGCGAACATGCGGGCTCGCGGCAACCCGGAGGTGCCCGACGCGCTGCGCACGCTGCCGGCGATCGAGGTGCCCGAGGTGCTGCGCGAGCTCGGGCGCGTCGAGGAGGAGCCGCCGGCCGAGGAGCCGGTGCGGGCGCTGCGTCACGTGGCGGGAGCGGGCCGATGAGGGCGGCACTGGCGTTGGCGCTGGTGGCTGGGTTCGCCCTGACCGGGTGTTCGCGGGGCGGGAAGGACGAGTCGCGGCCGCTCACCGTGGTGCTGTTCGACGTGTCGCGGAGCACGCACGACGACGCGATCCGTGCGCGGTACCTGGACGCGTTCGAGCGGGTGGTCGACGCGTCGGCGGCGGCGAACGGCACGGTGGTCGGCGACGTGATCGACGACAACCCGCTCGCGCACTCGACTTACCCGATCGACGGGACGTTCGAGGCGTGCGACCCGCTCACCGACAACCGGCTCGTGTGCGACGCCCGGGCGCAGAACGTGCGGACGGGTCTGGTCACGAGCGCCCAGCAGATCCTGGCGGAGACCCAGTCGGCGCCCGGGACCGACATCCAGGACGCCGTGTCGCTGGCGAAGCGCGTGTTCGACGCGTACCCGACGGCCTCGCAGCGCTCGCTGGTGGTGCTCTCGGACATGGTCGAGCACACGCGGCGGGTGAACGTAGGCGGGGTCGGGTTCGGGGACCGAGCCGCGACCGACTCGCTCGACCGGCTCGCCGCGCAGGGCTCGATCCCGGACCTCACCGGCGTGCGCGTGTACGTGGTGGGTGCCGGCGTGGTGGGCTCGTCCGAGCTCCCGGCCGCGCGGATCCTCGCGATCCAGCGGTTCTGGCTCGGGTTCTTCGCCGATGCGCACGCCGACCTGACCGAGGACCGCTACGGCGCCGCGCTGGTGCGGTTCCCCTAAAGGTCCCGCCGACAACCCTTCCCATGTCGATGGCTGCTGCTTCCCCGACCCCGGACGTGCCGCTCGAGATCGAGCCGCTCGTGGGCTGGCGTGTGTGGAAGCTCGGGCGCAACTCACTCGGTGAGTTGCGGCTGCGGGCGATCGTGCACTCCCACGAGTGGGCGCCGCAGACGGTCGAGCCGGCGGTCGTGCGCGGCCCGGCCGTACCGCACCGACCGGCACGATGCGCCGTCGAAGACGTGCATGTGCGGCTACTACGCGGCCGACTCCGTGAAGTCGCTGGCGTCGGCCCGTGTCTTCTCGAACGGGGTCGCTGTGATCGGGGCGATCGCGATGTGGGGCTCGGTGATCCAGCACGCGCGCGGGGCCCGGTCGGAGTTCGCGTACCCGGCGCGGCTCCGTCTCGTGTGCATGCGCTGTCTCGAACGGGGTGCCGTGGTCGACCCCACGGTGGTGATCGGGAGCCGGGATCTGCGCCCGCTGTGCACCCGTCACGCGCGGGGAAAGAACGGGCCGCGCGTCCCTGCCGACCAGATCCAGGCTGAGCTTCTGTCGACCTACGCGGTCGAACTGCTTCCGCGACCGACCCTTCCGCGGTTCAGGTCGCCCAGGCTCGAACAACGCGCGGGACGGACTCGCGATGATTGTGGGCGTCCTCTTCATGGTGCTCCGAGGCGTGATCACCGCGATGTTCATGCTGTGGCTCCTCGGCCTCGCCTTGATGGTGGTTTCAGTGATCATCGGGGGAGTGGTTCGCCTGGTGACCGGGTCGGATCCCTCTCCGCCGACGCCCGCCGTGTCCGTCGTGGGCGAACCGTCGAGCGCACCGTTCGTGATGCGCGAGTGGCATCGGACAGCGCCCCATAGGGGCACACCGTTGCCGGCGCCTGTCCCGGAGCTCACGTTCCCGTGCGGCGTCGGGCACGGTGACCGGGTCGAGCTCGTGCCGCTGTGGCGACCGGCGTGCGGAACTGATCGGGCTCGGCATGCAGGAGGCTCCGCACGGGATGGCGCAGGACTGCACGCCGAGCGACGTGGCCTATTCGCACGGACGTGGCTGGTGGGTGTGCTGGTTCGAACTGCGTGACGCGTGGGTGCATCCTTGGCCCGACGCGCCGAACCCGTTCCATACGGAAGGAGGTGCGCCCGATGGAGATCGGTGAACCGAAGAAGCGGATCGAGATCGTGCCGGTGGAGGAACCGGTGCCGACGACGATCCCGATCGAGGAGCCGGCTCAGGCTCCGGTGGAGGAGCCGATCGTGATCCCCGAGGCCGTTCCCGCCGATGCGAGGCGTCTCGATGGGTGAGGTGGCGGAGTGGGTTGCGGCGTCGAGCCGCATCGTGGTGCTGACCGGCGCGGGCATCAGCACGGTGGGG
>CAWCXU010000013.1:0-1117518 GCA_963799625.1 uncultured Actinomycetes bacterium
ACTACCAGCGGCGCGTCCAGATAGAGATGGGACGTCTCACGGAGCGACGCGGTTTGGCGAGGGCTCGCATCGGGAACCCTGTTGAGCGTGCATCTGAGCGAGATCCTCGATCGGTCGACGGCTTGTGTCCTCGCCCGGGGAACTAGTCGAGATCTCCTCCGCGTGCGCGGCCTGTGAGCAGCTCCTGGATGTGAGTGGTAGTGGGCCGGGCGTTCTTCGCGTACGGACATCATGCCCAAATTGCGGGGCGGTCAATCGACTAAAGCTCCCGTGACATGAACCAAGGCGGCCGGGTGCCCCGTGATTCACGCGGCCTGAAGAGCTCTCTCAACTCGTAGGTCCTACCTTCCTCCAGGCCATGACTGTGGATCCTCCGCCCGGTTGTGCGCTCGACCAACCAAGTCAATGTCTTCCATGCGGGCATCGCGGGTTGCGAGGAAGCACGCCCAGGGAGCCTTCCGTACCACGCTCTCAAGCACTTCCTGCAGGCTTGGCGTATCCGCTCACCCGCCGGCGCGATGAGCAGCCAGCGCCGGATGAATACGGGGCTGTGGCAGCATGCGGTCGATGAATGTGAGCGAGCTGGCTGATCTTCGTCCTCACCTGTATCACGTCGCTGAGCCAGACGTTTGGCGCTCCGCGAGACGCCACGGGCTGTACTCGGCGAGTGCGCTCCTCGCCGAGACACAGACAGTGCTTCTAACG
Source organism: uncultured Actinomycetes bacterium (assembly GCA_963799625.1). GTDB lineage: Bacteria > Actinomycetota > UBA4738 > UBA4738 > HRBIN12 > AC-51. The sequence goes on from CAWCXU010000013.1 coordinate 706, forward strand.
GGCCCGACGGATGGCCAAGCTCATACTAATCAGCCGATCTCTAGCGTCATACGACGACGGCGGCACCGGATTCGTACTTGGCGAACCAGGGACCGACACGGGGCATACGGACGATGTCAGGGGAAGAACGGACATCGTCGCCGTCGAACAGCATTCAGAGCCTGCGTGTCGATGTGATTGGTGCCCGATAGTTCTCAATCGAAGAAGACCGAGCGCATACAACCGAATGGCGTACGGACGGCACACGGTCCGCATCCCAGAGTGTCGAAATGACACGCCGTCCGCCAAGGCGCTCCCCCTCGTCGAGGTCCAAGTGCATCCGACCCCAGTCACGCATCCCGTCGCCGGTAGGTCTTGTCGATCGTCTCGGTCGAGATCAGGCACCCACGACGTGTTGTTCTTCGCCACCACGGGATCTTGGTCGCCGGCCGCGAGCTCGGCGCAGAGCACCGTCGCCTGCAGGCCCTCGTACAGCTCGTCGTAGACGACCCGATCGGTGAACAGCGGAGCGACGTCTGGCTGATCAGTGTGTCAGGAGCGGGCCCAGGCTCAGGCCTTGATCTCGGAGAAGTGCAGCCCGAACGGGTTGATCAGGAACCGATCCTCGGTGCCCGGGATCAGCATCTAGAAGTGGTTCGAGATACCCTCGTGGAAGTCGAACGTCACGGCGACCCGGAAGGCCGCCGCCAGCTCGATCCTCGCTTCACGCTCGTCAGCAGGTGGGTTCATCAACGACCTCCTACTCCGGTGCCGAGCAAGCGTAGTCACGCGAGAGCACAGTGATCATCGCTGCGCAATCGTGACCTCGCACGATGTCGATCTTCTCGCAGCTGACCGCGACGCGTTTCCATCTCGACCTCAGGGCACCAAGCCGAAGATCGTGCTCGGCGCGCCGACCCGTGCCGGTTCCGCGGGCCCCCGATCACGATCCACCGCCGGTCGCGGGCATCGACCCGAGGTTGGTCAGGTTCTCGAGTGTGAACCGATGCGTGCGAAGCGTGAGGAACGTCTCAAGGAATTTCGAGTCCGGCCAGGATCCGGGCCCGAACGTGTCGGTGCCGAGCGCGCCACGGTCGCCGAGTGCCCGGTGAGGACCAGCCAGCGCACCGCCGCTCGAGAAGCCGGGCTGCCGGAAACGGCCGGCTCGCTGCCACAGTTGTAGTAGGTGGGGCGGTCGGGGCGGCGCGGGACCCCACGAACCGGTCGCAGCCGGTCCAAAGCAGCACCGCGGCGCCGAGGGACGGGCCGTGGCGGCCTCCCACGCCTTCAGGTCGGCGACCGTGACGTCGTAGTCGGCGTCGCCGCGACCGTCACGCGAACGTCGATCACGACGGCGGGGAGCACGAAGTCGCCCGCGTTCAAGGTCCTGGCCGGCGCAGCCGCGCCGACGTGGAAGTGGCACGGCGCGCTGTAGTGCGTGCCGGTGTGCTCGCCCTCCTTGACGTACTGGAGGTAGTAGCCGTCCTGCGCCACCGTGAATGCGGTCGTCAGACTGAACACCGGATCACCCGGGAACCCTGGGATAACCTTCGGGTTGTTCACGTGGCTCAGGAACACGACGTTCGAGAAACCCGGGAGCGCGGTGCCCGAACCGGCGGCTCCGGGGCCTGCGGCCGCACCCGCCAGATACGCAGCGGATGCGGTGAGCACGAGGGCGATGGCGACGGCGATCGTTCTACGCGGCATGAGACCCTCCTCGTTCGCGGAGGGCGTCATCGTCCGCCGAGCGAACCGGAGCGCGCAAGCCCGCGCACGAGAGGCCTCTCGTATACTCCGGAAAGCAGGTCATCTGCTCACCATCTGACGCGGAGGTGTCTAGTGGTACGCGACGCTGCCGAACGGGTGTCGCTCGATGAGCTGCGCGAACGAGCCAAGCAGATCCGCCGAAACGTTGTCCGGATGGCCTCTGGGAAAGGCGAGGGGTATGTCGGTCAAGGCCTCGACGTGGCCGACATCTTGGCGGTCCTGTTCCTATCGGAGATGCGCTACGACCCGGTCGACCGAAGTCCCGAGACAGACAGGCTGATCTTCTCCGCCGGGCACTACTCGATCGGTCTCTGGGCGGCGCTCGCCGAAGCCGGCCATCTGGATGGGTACGACCTCGAGACGTACGGCGCCGATGGCGCGACCTTGATCATGTCCACGCACCAGGGTCATCCGGATCTGGTCGAGCTGACCGGAGGATCGCTCGCGCATGGTCTTGGGTGTCGCCGCGGGGCTCGCCGTGGGGTACCGGCTGAAGGGATGGCCGGCGCGGATCTTCTGCTTCTCCACTGACGGCGAGGCGCAGGAAGGGTCGACGTGGGAGGCCGCGATGTTCGCCGGTCACGAGCGGCTCGGGAACCTGGTCAACGTCATCGACGTGAACCGCACCCAGGCGGACGGGGCCCTCGTCATCGAGGTCGAGCCACTCGCGGACAAGTACCGCTCCTTCGGGTGGTGGGCCGCCGATGTCGACGGCAACGACGTCGGCGAACTCGTTTCGGTGTTCGAGGAGGCACGTGGCGTCACCGACGTGCCCAAGGCGATCGTGTGCAGGACGACGCTCGGCAAGGGTGTGCCGATGATCGCGAACCGCGAGCGGAACCACTTCGTCCGGGTGGGCGACGACGAGTGGGACGAGGTCGCGCGACAGCTGGAGGCATCGGCGTGAGCGCCCCCCCACGGTCGATCCCGTCTTGCTCGAGAAGTCGGGTCCGTTCGGGCACGCGATCCTGGAGATCGGCCGTCGACGCCCGGACGTGGTTGCCTTATCCGCCGATGTCGCCGGGGTGACGGGGCTCGCCCCGTTCGCGCAGGCGTTCCCCGACCGGTTCGTGAACGTCGGGATGGCCGAGGAGAACCTGATCGCGGTCGCCCTCGGGCTGGAGAAGGCCGGGTTCGTGCCCGTCGCCACCACTTTCGCGGTGTTCGCCACGCGGCGTGCGCTCGACTTCATCGCGATCCAGTGCGCGCTGAACCGCGCCAACGTGAAGATCGTCGCTGCCCTGCCTGGTATCTACTCCACCTTCGGGCCGACGCACCAGGGGATCGACGACCTCGCCCACATGCGCGCCCTGCCGAACCTAGTGGTGCTCGACCCATGCGACAACGCCGAGATGCAAGAGGCCATCATCGCCGCCGTCGACTACGACGGGCCGGTCTACATGCGCGAACTCCTGGGCAGGGAGACCCGCGACGTCGATCGAGGTGCCCACCGGTTCGAGATCGGACCGGCGCAGATGCTGCACGAGGGCACCGATGTCGGGATCGTCGCGAGCGGGATCATGGTCCGGCGCGCGCAAGACGCGGTGGCGGCACTCGCCGAGCGCGGCATCTCCGCCGCCCTCCTGAAGGTCTCCACGCTCAAGCCGTTCGACGACGAAGCTGTGGCAGCGCTCGCCAGGGAGACGGGTGTCCTCGTCACCGCCGAGAACCACTCGGTGATCGGTGGGCTCTTCTCGGCGGTGTCCGAAACGCTCGCGATCCGCGGCGAACAGGTGCCCGTTCGCCCTGTCGGCGTACGCGACGAATTCTGCTCGTTCGGGTCGAACAGTACGTGGCCCGCACGCACGGACTCACGTCCGAGGCGGTGGTGGCCGCCGTGGAGGACGCGCTCGCGGTGAGGCGCTGATGGCGCAGGTCACCGGGGTAGACCACGTCGGGGTGACCGTCAGCGACGTCGACCGCTCGCTCGGGTTCTGGCGGGATCTCCTCGGCCTGGAGGTGACGGGACGCGGGGTCGTGGAGTGGGAGCACCTCGACCGGTTGGTCGCGCTTCGCGGCACACGGATCGAGTGGTGCGAGCTGGCGTTGCCGGGTGGCGGGAAGGTCGAACTCTCTCGATACCACCGCCCGGTCGGCGATGCGGTAGCCCCGGGTGAGGAGAACGAACCGGGGCGTTCGCACGTCTCGTTGTTGGTGGACGACCTCAAGGAGATGCTGGCGATGCTCCGAGCACACGGAGTGCGCGCGAGGACCGACGAGCCGGTGGACATCCCGCTCGGCGCGTATGAGGGCGGCAAGGCCGCCTACGTGTTCGACCCCGACGGCGTCGAGCTGGAGCTGATCGAGCGGAAGGTAGGGTGAGCCCGTGGACGAGAAGGGTGCCCAAGGGGTCCACATCGCGCAGGCTCCTCGCCGCAAGCTCGCCGAGACGGTGGCCCAACAGATCCTCGAGGCCGTCCGCGACCTGCCGGCGGGCACGCGTCTTCCACCCGAACGAGAGCTGACGACGCAACTCGGCGTCGGGCGCTCCACCGTCCGCGAGGCGCTGAACGGGCTCGCCATGATGGGAGTCGTCGAGATCCGCCATGGCCAAGGCGTGTTCGTGGCCGACCGGCCGGCGATCGCTGGAGACGCGGAACGATCGTTGCCGTCGAAGGAGGTCACCGACGAGCTGCTCGAGGCCCGACGGATCGTCGAGGTCGAGCTCGCGAGGCTCGCCGCCGAACGCCGGACCGAGGCCGACCTCGCGAAGATGCAGGATCTCCTGGAAACGCACCGTGTGGATCTGGCCGCGGGTCGTGGGCCGGTCATGCAGGCATCGCAGTTCCACCTGCTCGTCGCCGACGCGGCCAAGAACCAGATCTTGGCCGACGTGGTGCGGCCGTTCTTCCGGTTGATGCTGGAACGCGGGCCGCAGCTCTACGAGACGACCGACGGCTACGCGCGATGGGAGCTCGAGCAACATCAACGGATCTGCGACGCGATCCGTTCGGGCGACGGCGACGCCGCCCGGCTACGGATGCTCGAGCACGTGACCTCGATGAGTCACCACTACGAAGAGGCGGCCGAAGCGTCGCAGGAGCGCACCTCGTAAGGGTCTCAGTTCGGGTTGTTCCACGCCGTTCAGCACGAACGGGGTCGGCTCACCCATCAGGTTCACGACGATGGCGCGCGGCCCGTCGTCGCTTTCGATCGCCAGGGCGGCGATCCGTCGCGGGTCGGAGACCCGCATGCCGAGGACCTGTGCGCCGTGAAGGCGCGCGAACGTGGCGGCGGCCGATGACGACGCATCGATCGTGATCGAGGCAGCGCCAGCGGCGATCAGGGTCGCGAGGCACCCGCTCGTCCAGGCGTCGGCGAACGACTTCGGGTGGTCGGACGAGAGAAGCACCGACGACACGTGCAGCGTGGAGTCGCCGACGAGGTCACGGGCCTGCGCGAGCACCTGCGCCTGGATCTCCAGGGTCTCGCGGATCGATCGCTCGTCGACGGCGTGCACCTCGGGGCTGATCGCGAACGCGACGCCGTCGAGCGTGTCGCGCTCGGGTGGGTTCCGGTTCAGTTCGGAGAAGAAGGTCGAGGTGCCGCCGGCGAACGGAACGCCTTCCAAGCCGAGACGCGCGCGGACCTCGTCGACGAGATCTCGCGACGCGGTCTCCTCGTCGGTGCGCGAGACGAGGACGCGAGCGATCGGGAGGGCACGCAGGCGTGGTGCGAGCCGATCGACGGACGGCGCGGCCGGGTCGACGAGCGAGCGCCAGCTCGATCGGCCGATGCGCCTCGGCCAAGGAGTCGAGGTCGGGGTCGGCCGCGACGAGCGGGACCTTGACGTGCTGCGCTCCCTCGATCGGCTCGGACGTCACGCTCATCCCGATCGGCGGAGCCACTCGTCCGGTCCGACCGCCCACGGAGACGCTGGGCACATCCGGCTCGGTCGTGGGCGGCGCCGCACCTTTGAGTCGGAGCACAACGCGCTGCCGAACGTGCTCGCCCGCCCTCATCCGGCGCGTCTCCGAGCGCACGAGTGGCGTCGGGTACGTCTTGAAGGACCCGTCGGTCCAGTTCCGCTGGTCCTCCAGCTCGAACAGGTCGCCCTCGAGGTCGGCCTCCAGCACCTGACCGCCCGTGAACGTCACCGCGAGGTGCGAGAACGCCTCGATCATCGGCCGGTACGAGCCGTCGACGCGGGCCTGGGGCGCGATCCGCATCGGGAACGAACCCCGCCGAGGGCCGAGCGGCGTGGTGGCTTCGTACGTCGCGCCCACGTACGCGCGCCACGGATGCAGCACGCAGACACCGATCCGCCGGTACTCGAACGATCGCCGGGCGCTGCCATCGAACGTGAACGAAAGCTCGCCGCGTTCGCGTGCTTCGACGGTAGCGCGCCACTCGAAGCCGACCGGATCGTGCATCGCTTCGATCGCTACGCCCTCGCCCTCGGCGAGCGACGCCACGGTCGCGGAGCGCACGGTCGAGGGCACCGTGCCCCAGTCAGGATCGCGCACCGTCACTTGGATCCGGCTCGCGACGTCGAGCGCACCCCACCGGACGTCGACGAGGTCCGCGCCGTCGAGGGCGAAGCTGAGGTCGCCGACCCGGATCGTCTCCGCGATCACGGCTCGCCGTGGCGCGCACGCACGAGCCAGCGATCCACCACCGTGCCCTCCTCGACGACGTGGAAGGCGCCGTACAGGTTCACGGCGGTCGGCGCGTAGCCCGGGACGAGCACGGCGCGATCGCCGATCCCGAACGGCGCACCACCCGGGTACCGGAACCCGACGTGCTCCTCGTGGATGAACGCGAACTCGCCCCCGGGGCCCGGCGCGACCGGCGGGCCGAGATCTCCGCCGACGCCCTTGCGCCCGGCATCGAAGACCACCAGGTCGCCGTGCACGCTGATCGCCGTGACGGCGACGGAGAGCGCGAACCCGAAACCCGAAACGAGCGGCTCGTGGAACCGATCCATCAAGATGTACGACCCGGCCTGCACCTCGGTGATGCCCTCGATCGCGCCGGTCAGGTCGTACGTGCCGGTGGCTCCCGCCGACACGACGTCGACGGGGAGGCCCTCGGCGCGGAACGCCGACGCCACCTCCAGGAGCCGGTCCATCGCGGTGTGCTACCTCGCGCTCACGCGTGGCGCGGTCCGGCTCGCTCGTGCAGTGCCCCTCGTAGCCGAGGAGTCCTCGGAGGCGGACGCCCTCGAGCTCCGCGGCGGCGCGCCCGACCTCGCACGCGCCGACCACGTCACGCGCGCCGCCCCGCCCCATGCCCACGTCGACCTCGACGACGACGCCGATGGTCACGCCCGCCGCGTGCGCGCGTGCGGCGATCTCCCGGAGGTTCCCGACATCGTCGACCGCGGTCGTCACGTCACCTGCCCCGGCGATGGTGACCAGGTGCTCGATCGCGGCCGCGCCGACCACCTCGTTCGCGATCAGGACGTCGGGCACATCTGCATCGAGCATCGCTTCCGCCTCGGCGACCGTCGCCGTCGTCACCCCGATCGCACCGTGCTCCAGCTGGAGCCGCGCGAGTTCCACGGACTTGTGCGCCTTGATGTGGGGTCGCAGCGCCGCGGGCAGCTGCCGCATCCGCTCCCCCATCAGTGCGGCGTTCGCGGTCGCCACAGCCAGATCGAGGACGAGCGCGGGCGTCTCCAACTCGTCCACGGCGAGCCCGATCGGATCGCGCGACCGGCGGCTCCGTTCGGCCACGCCCACGCTCAGAGCTCGGGGCCGACAGGGTTGATCATGAGTTCCGAGATGGCGACACCCTCGGGTTGCGAGAGCGCGAACGCGACCGCGCGCGCCACGTCGTCGATCTGGAGCGTGGCGAACCGCTCGAGCTCGGAACGTCCCTCCGCTGTGGATCGCACGAGGGGCGTGTCGACCATGCCGGGCTCGATCATCGTGACGCGCACGCCGTAGTCGAGGGCCTCCTTGCGCAGGGTCCATCCGAGGCCGACGACACCCCACTTCGCCGCGATGTAGACCGGCTCGCCGACCCAGGTCCACCTCCCGGCGATCGACGCCATCAAGCACGATGTCGCCGGAGCCCTGGGCCTTCATCGCCGGGAGCGCCGCCCGGACCGTGTGCAGCACACCGAGCAGGTTGGTCTCGATCACACGCCGCCACCGCTCGGGGTCGCCGGAGTCCAGGGAGCTGTAGTCCCCGATGCCCGCGTTGGCGATCACGAAGTCGATACCGCCGAACGTCTCGGTGCACGAGGCGATCGCATGCTCGACGGAACCCCAGGAACGGACGTCGGTCTCGCAGGAGACCGCCTCACCCTCGAGACCTTCGAGCGCGTCGGCGGCATCGGCCGCGACCTCGCCGTCCATGTCGGCCAGGACGACCCTGGCGCCGTGCCGGACGAGCTCGGTCGCGCACCCAAGCCCGATCCCGCGCCCCGCACCGGTCACGACGCCCCGGAGCCCCCGCAACCGCGTGAACGTCCCCTCCTCCACCCGGCCTCCCGTGTCCAGATGTATGGTGAGCAGACCAGATGATAACAAGGGGCAGCCCGCTACCAGGCCCCGGTGTATCCTCCGGGCGTCCCGACCAGGGGAGCCCTATGGACCTCGCTGAAGCCAAGCGGTTCTTGAGCGACGTCGACACCGTCGAGTGCTGCTTCCCCGACACGTGGGGCGTGTTCGTCGGCCGACGGATGCCGACGGCGGTCGTTCCTGCGCAGCGTCGAACATGGCATCAGCTGGCCGAACGCTCCCTTCGCCTGGAACATCCGCGGCGACATCGACCCCGTGCCGTACACGAACGCGGACACCGGCTACCCAAACATGCACGTCGTGCCCGATCTCGCCTCGCTGCGGACCGCGGCCTGGGCCGATCGGACGGCGTTCTGTCTGCTCGATGCGTATCTGGAGCCGGGCGGCGATCCGCATCCGCTCGACACACGAGCGATCTGCCGGCGGGCGGCAGAGGCGCTCGGCGCCGCCGGGTACGAGGCGTGGGTCGCCCCCGAGCTCGAGTTCTACCTCACGACCGCCGACTGGGAGCCGCTCTACGACGACCATCGGTGCTGGTCGATGACGCTAGGCGCCGAGCACGAGGCCATCCTCGGGGAGATCCGCTCCACGCTGTCGGCAGCAGGCGTCCCCATCGAGTCGAGCCAGACCGAAGGCGGGCCCGGACAGTGGGAGGTGAACGTCGGCCCGGCCTCGCCGGTCGAGGCGGCCGACAACGCAGCGATCTTGAAGTACGTGGTCAAGGTGGTCGCCATGCGGCACGGTGTCCGGGCGACCTTCATGCCGATGCCCTTCCAAGGCGTCGAGGGCAGCGGCCACCACCTCCACGAAAGCCTGCGCGTCGCGGGCTCGACGGCGAACGTCTTCGCCGAGGATCAAGCCGTGCTCGATGCCTACCTCGGCGGAACGCTCGAGCACATGGCAGACCTCACCGCGGTGAACCTGCCGAGCGTGAACGCCTACAAGCGACTGAAGGACTACACGTTCGCTCCGAACCGGGTCTCGTGGGCGTTCGACAACCGAACCGTCGCGGTCAGGATCCCCGCCGGTGAGCAGGAGAGCCGGCGGCTCGAGATCCAGGACGGCGTCCTCAGACGCGAACCCGTACCTGATCGTCGCCGGGACGGTGGCCGCCGGCGCGGACGGCATCGTGCGGAAGGTCGCGCCGCCGCCGCCGACGGAGGGCGATGCATACAAGGACGATGGGCTCGAACGGTTGCCGACCACGCTCGGGGAGGCGGCGGATCGCTTCGAGCGGAGCGCGTTCTGTAAGGACGTGTTCGGTGAGGTGTTCGTGGAGACGTTCTCGCTCTTGTGCAGGCGAGAGGAGGCGGCGTACCGCGAACACGTGAGCGATTGGGAGCGTGCGAGATACCTGGAACCCTCGTGAGGAGGCAACGATCTCGCGTTGACCACGCCTCGGGATGGCAGGTTATCATGCCACCTGACCACTGAGGCGAACGAGGCGGTCGGAGGGGGAGACGATGGGCGACGAGGTCGATCGGCAGCTGCAGCGATACCTCATGGACCGGAGGCGGTTCCTGGTCTTGGGCGGCGGCGCAGCGTTCGCGGGCCTGCTCGCCGCGTGCGGCCTATCCAGCAGCAGCTCATCGGCCCCCGGCACGGGAGCGCCCACCTCGCTGCCGCCTGTCGGCGGTGACCTCAACCTGTACGTCTGGGAGGGCTACGACGTCCCGGACGCCGACTTCAAGAAGTGGCTCCAGTCCCAGAACATCGTGGAACACACGAAGTACATCACCCAGCCCGAAGAGGTCCCGACGGTCCTGAAGGGCCCGGGCGGTGACAAGTGGGACATGTCCTACGGCGACAACGTCGTGCTCAGCTACTACAAGGATCTCGGTTTGATCGCGCCGATGACCCTGGATCAGGTCCCCGGGCTCGCGGGCCTGATGACCGCCTTCCAGACGCCCCCGTGGAAGAACGACGACGGAACCTACAACGGGGTCCCATGGACCTGGGGGTTCACGGGCCTCACCTACAACGTCGACAACGTCCCGGAGCCGCAGAGCTGGAACGACATCCTCGATCCCCAGTACCAGGGCAGGGTCTCGACGATCGACGGCGCGATGAACAACGTCGCGAGCGCCTCGCTCGCCGTCGGGATCGACCCCGACACCATGACGACCGATCAGTTGAACGGCCCGATCACGGATTGGCTCATGAAGATGAAGGGCCAGATCCGCGCGCTCGCGCCGAGCATCGGCGACCAGATCTCGCTCCTCGCCTCGGGCGACGTCGATTACATGGTCTGCGGGCTCACCTTCATGGACGCCGAGACGGCCAAGAAGGGCGTCACGACCAAGACCATCGTGCCGTCGGAGGGCGCGATCGGCTGGGCGGACACGACCTTCATCACGCCGACGGCCCCGAACCCCCAGAACGCCTACGCGTTCGCGAACCACCTGCTCGACCCGCAGGCCAACGCCTCGGCGAATAGCGCGTTGTTGCAGGGTCCGGGTGTCGAGGCGTCGATCCCGATGCTGTCGGCCGACGCGAAGGCGCTGTACCCGTTCAACGACATCGACAACTACCTGAACAACACGCTGACGTTCAACACAGGGGTGGCCGCACGAACCCGACGGCGACCGGGCCACCTACGACCAGGTGATCGCGGCCTGGGAGGCGGTCAAGGGTTCCTGAGGTCGCGGCGAACGCGTGCCCCTCTCCCGTCGACTCGCCGCCTTCCTGCTGACACCTCTCGGCGCGCTGCTGCTGCTCGCGGTGACCGTGCCGGTGGCGATGCTGTTCGCGTTCTCGTTCTTCCACATCGACGCGCTCCTGCGGCTCGCGCCGGGCTTCACGACGGACAACTACCGCCGGGTGCTGACGACCACGCTGTACCGCACGTACGCGCTCAACACGGTCCTGATCGCGGGACCGACCGCGGTGCTGTCGATCGTCGGCGGGCTACGTCCTCGCCTACTACCTCGCGTTCCGCGCCGGGCGTGCGCGCGGATTGCTGCTGGTCGCGATCGTGATCGCGTTGATGGGGAGCTACCTCGCCCTGATCTACTCGTGGCGGACGCTCTCCGGCGAGCACGGGATCATCAACTCCTTGTTGCAAGCCGCTCACCTGACAGACCACCCGCTCAGCGTGATCCTGTTCTCCCGCACAGCCGTCGTGATCGCGGAAGTGAACTTCTTCCTGCCCTTCACCACCCTCGTCCTGTTCTCGAGCCTCACGGCGATCCACCCGGGCCTCGAGGCGGCCGCGCGTGACCTCGGCGCGTCGCGGACGATGACCCTGCGGCGGATCGTGTTGCCCCTGTCCGGCACGGCGCTGTTCGGCGCGACCCTGTTCGTGTTCTTCTTGTCGGCGGGCGACTACATCACGCCGGTGTTCCTCGGGGGGATCGGGTCGAGCGGCACGTTCGGGACGTTGATCGCGGATCAGCTGAGCACCACGCTGAACTACCCGCTGGGCGCCTCGATCGCGTTCGTGATGCTCGCACTGTTCGCCGTGGTCGTCGTGGCGCTGCGGTTGGCCATGCGCGCGGCCGGGCTGCTGCCGGAGCACACGGGATGAGGCGGCGGCCATGGATCCTCACCATCGATGGCCACGCTGTTGATCCTGTTCATCTACCTCCCGCTGCTGGTCGTCGTCCTGTACGGGTTCAACGGCGGAGCGAACCTGAGCTGGCCACCCCAGGGGTTCTCGCTCCAGTGGTTCCGGCTGATCTTCGGTGACGAGGCGTTCCGCACTGGCTTGCGGGTGAGCGCCACCGCGGCCCTCGCCACCGCGGCGATCGCCGTCGTGGTCGGCACCGCGGCCGCCTTCGCGATCGCACGGCGGTCGAACCGAGTCACCCGCTGGTTCGAGAGCGGGTCGCGACTGCCGGTGATGCTGCCGCCGCTGTTCATCGGGATCGCGCTCGTCGCCGGCATGAAGACGTTCGCGATCGACCCCTCGATGCTCACGATCATCGCCGGGCACGTCATCATCACGACGCCGTTCGTGATCTTGATCGTCGTCTCGCGGCTGCGGAACTACGACCTGACCGTCGAGCAGGCGGCCCGCGACCTGGGCGCCACCCCCAGGATGGTGCTGCGGCGGATCACGCTCCCGTTGATCGCCCCGGCGGTCTTCGGCGCCATGGTGATCGCGTTCGCGATCTCGTTCGACGAGGTCTTGATCACGAACTTCACGTCGGGGACCACACAGACGCTGCCGCTGTTCGTGCTCTCTCGGCTCCGACGGACGATCGACCCGTCCGTGAACGCGGTGGCGACGATCCTGCTGCTCGTGCCGTGGATCGTGGTGGGGCTGGCGCTCCTGTGGCAGCGGCGCGGATCGCGGCGAGGGTCGGCCGATGCGCCGGCCGAGACGCTCGCGAGGGCGGCATGACCGCGACCGGCGAGGTCAGCATCCGCAAGGTCACGAAGCGCTACGGTCAGGCGCTGGCGCTCCAGCTCGTCGATCTCGACATCCCCGCAGGGTCGTTCTTCAGCCTCCTCGGCCCGAGCGGGTGCGGGAAGACCACGCTGCTCAAGATCGTGGCCGGCCTCGAGTCGCCCGACACGGGGGTGGTCCTCGCCGACGGGGTCGACATCACGTCCCGCCCGCCCGAGCGCCGGCCGTTCAACATGGTGTTCCAGCACTACGCGCTGTTCCCGCACATGACCGTGGTGGACAACGTCGGGTTCGGCCTCACGACCGCGCATCGTCGCGAACGCCCATCCGATGCCGAACGCGCATCCAGGATCTCGGCGATGCTCGAGCTCGTGGGCCTCGCCCACCTCGGGGACCGCTACCCATCTGAGCTCTCGGGTGGCCAGGCGCAACGCGTGGCGGTCGCTCGGGCCCTGATCAACCGGCCAAGCGTTCTTCTGCTCGATGAGCCGCTGAGCGCACTCGACCGGAACGTCCGGTTCGCGCTCCGTGAAGAGCTCCTGCGGATCCACCAGGAACTCGGTACGACGTTCGTGTTCGTGACACACGACCAGGATGAGGCGTTGAGCATCTCGCAGCTCGTCGGCGTGATGAACGAGGGAAATCTGGAACAGGTAGCGGACCCGCAAACGATCTACCACTCCCCGAGCACCCTGTTCACAGCCCGATTCGTGGGCGCGGGTTCGTTCTTCCAAGGCACCGTGCGCTCCGCGAGTAGCGGCCGGGCCGAGGTCGAGGTCGCGGGTCGGCGGTTCTCCGCCGCAGACGCCGGCGTGACGGGATCGGCACCGACGGAGGTGCTGCTGCGCCCGGAGGAGCTCGAGGTGTCGTCGTCGGACGAGGGATCGCTCACCGGCACCGTCGAGACCTGCTCGTTCTTCGGTTCCTACTTCGAGCTGCTAACGCAGACGGCGGTCGGACCATGCAGGCTCCGAGTGCGCGAACCCGTGGCGCCCGGAACAGAGATCGGCATCGGTTGGCCGGAGCACGCCGGGATCGCGTACCCCCCCGACGCCGCGCCCGACGGACGCGAGCGGTTCTTAGACCGTTGAGCGGCCGAGTTGGCCAAATGCTCGAGAGAGTGACACTCGGTCAGCGCGCCGGATGTTGAACTGACATACGGTTCCCCTCGACGCGTGTCACCCGCTTGTGGCTCCTCGTCGCAACGGCTTTGTCCGCCCTGCTGGGCCTTGGGATGTTCTGGACCGCGATAGCAGCGTTCTGATTCAGGGCAGCGCCCGGAGTCCAAGCCCGGAACGCCAGGACCACAGCTCGCCGGTCCTGCCGTATGCCGTCCTTCGGTTTACGACTGGTCGTTTCCGACCCGCGTCGAAAGACCCGAAACCTCAGGCGTTCACCGGTGGGCGGCGTAGTGTCGGTTGAGTGGCTGACCGAACGAGGATGTGGCCGCTGCGTCGCGTCGCGACGCGTTTCGTCGATCCGATCCTGCGTCCGCTCGCAGGGAGGCTTCCCACGTTCGGGATCGTCCAACACCGGGGCCGTTCAACGGGGCGGCTGTATCGCACGCCTGTGAACGTGTTCCGCCGCGGCGACACATTTCTCTTCTTCCTCACGTACGGGTCCGACGTGCAGTGGGTGAAGAACGTCCTCGTCGGAGGCGGCTGCACGATCGAGACACGCGGCGAGACGCTGAAGCTCCTCAACCCCGAATTGATCACCGATCCCGAGCTGAAGCTCGCTCCGCCGATCGCGCGATTCGTGGAGCGTCACCTTGCGGGCGCAACCCAGTACCTCCGGATGCGCACGGCCGAACCTTAGCGTTGCGATCCCGAGTGACGCACGGGCAGAGCTCGATGACGCCATGATCACGCGTCGGGAGTGATCACGGCCGGAGCGCCGGCAAGCAGCGTCGTGAGCGGCCCGCCGGCGGCCATGAGATCGTCGAAGGGACCCGCCTCGACGACGCGGCCGTGATCGAGCACGACCACCCGGTCCGCGGTCCGGATCGTCGACGGACGGTGGGCGATCAACAGCGTCGTCCGGTCTCGCGCGACCGCGGCCATCGCCGCCTGAAGCGCCGCCTCGGACTCCGCGTCGAGGTTGGCGACCGCCTCGTCCATCACGAGGATCGGCGCGTCGCGCAAGAGCGCCCGCGCGATGGCGAGGCGCTGACGCTGGCCGCCCGAGATCGACGCGCCGCGCTCGCCGAGGACGGTGTCGTACCCGTCGGGCAGCCGCTCGATGAACGGGTCGGCCTGCGCGAGGACCGCGGCCGCGCGCACCGCGTCGTCGGAGGCGTCGGGGTCCCCCAGGCGGAGGTTCTCCGCGACGCTCGCGTGGAACAGGTAGACGTCTTGCGGCACGACGGCGATCAACGAGCGCAGGTCGCGCTGGGTGAGATCACGGACGTCGGTGCCGCCCACCGTCACGGCGCCCTCGCGCACGTCCCACAGCCGTAACAGCAGGTTGGCGCACGTCGACTTCCCGGCGCCCGAATGTCCGACGAGCGCGACCCGCTGCCCCGCCTCGACGGCGAACCCCACGTCGGCGAGCGCGTCGGGCAGGTCATCGTCGTAGCGGAACGACACGCCCTCGAACGCCACCCGGAGCGGCCGCCCTGCCTCGGGCAGTCGAGAGGCGGAGGCCGACTCGTCCACACGGTCGGTCACCAGCGGCCGGGCGGCCATCAACGCTTCGATCCGCTCGGCGGCGGCGCTCACCTGGCCGACCTCGCGGAACGTCCCGGTCAGCGCGGCGAGCGGTGCGAACGCGCCGGCCGCGAGGATCAGCGCGACCGGGATCGACGCGGCGTCGAACGAGCCGTTCGTCGCGAGCACAGCGGTCGTCGTGACAACCGTGATCGCCGCGAGCGACATGATCGCCTCGGTCGCGGCATGCTCGATCCCGGACCGGCGCCCGTGCGAGATGCTCGTGGCGCGGATCTGCTCGTGCTGGCGCTCGATCCGGTCGAGCATGACGTCCTCCCCGCTGGCCGCCAGGACCTCGCGTGTTCCCTGGACGACGTCGACGACGTTCGCGCCGAGCTGCCCCAGCTCCTCCCGCAGGCGCTCCCCCTCGTTCTGGGCGCGGCCCAGCAGCCACGAGGGCACGCTCGCGGCCGCCACGACGAACGGCAGTACCACGACCGCGAGGATCGGCTCGACGATCCACAGGCCGATCTCGGCGAGCACGGGGATCACGAACGCCACGACGAGCGGCGGGGCCAGGTGCGACGTGAACAGCTCGAGCAGCTCGACGTCGGCCATCGAGGCCCGCGCCACGTCGCCCGAGCGACGCGAGAGGAAGTACGCAGGTGACAGCTCCCGGAACCGCTCGTACAGCTGGGCGCGCAGGTCATCGATCAACCGGAACGACATCACGTGGACGACGACCACCTCGAGCCAGCCGAACAGCGCGATCGGGACCGCCAAGATCACGATCACCCACACGAGGGGCCAGAGCTCCGACGTCGGGGAGCCCTTCAGCGCCTTTCCGATCAGCACCGCGCCGACAACCGCGGCGCCGAACGTGCACACGTGCACCATCAGGTTCGTCGCCACCCCGCCGGCGAACAGGGCCCGGTACGGGCGCAGCAGTCCCGCGACCGGACGGAGGCTCCGAACGAGGCGTCGCACCGGACCGATCTCGCCCACCGGCGTCTGCGTCGCCACGGCGCTCATCCGGCGTGCTCCTGCGCCTCGACGAGTCGCGCGTACCGGCCGCCACCCGCCAGCAGCTCTTCGTGCGTGCCTGCCTCGGCGAGCCGCCCGTGGTCGAGCACGAGGATCCGATCCGCCCCCCGCACCGTCGAGAGCCGGTGGGCGATGATCACGGTCGTCCTGCCCTGGCGGAGCTCGTCGATCGAGTCCTGGATCCCCACCTCGCTCGCGACGTCGACGTTGGACGTCGCCTCATCCAGGATCAGGATCGGCGCGGCCTTCAACAGGGCACGCGCGATCGCGATCCGCTGCCGCTCGCCGCCCGACAGGCGGAACCCGCGCTCCCCGACCACGGTGTCGACCCCTTCGGGCAGCGTCGCGACGAACGCCGAGGCGCCCGCCGATCCGAGCGCGTCGCCCAGGTCGTCGTCGGTGGCACCCGGCCGGGTCAGCCGGAGGTTCCCGGCGACCGTCTCGTGGAACAGGAAGGTGTCCTGCGGAACGAGCCCGATCGTGCGCCGGAGCGCGCGTGGGTCCACCTCGCGCAGATCGGCGCCGCCGACCCGGATCGTCCCGGCCTCGGGGTCGGCGAATCGCAGCAGGAGCGAGGCGAGCGTGGTCTTGCCGGCGCCCGACGGCCCGACGATGGCGACCGTCTCGCCGGCCCCGACCGAGAAGCTCACGTCCTGGAGCGCGGGCGCATCGCCCGGCCGGTAGCGGAACGTCACGTCCTCGACGACGATGCCGGCCCCCGCGGGCTCGTGTGGCTCGCGATCGCGCGGCGGTCCCACGGCCGGCTCGGTCTCGAGCACGGCGAACGCGCGCTCGCACTTCGACATGCCCCACACCGCCGTGTGCATCGCCTCGTTGATCTCGCGGGCGGGGAGGAAGCACTCGCCGGCCAGCAGCAGGATCAGCATCAGCTGCGCGGGGGTGATGGCCCCGTCGGCGAGCCGGAACGCGCCGGCGGCGAGCGCGACCGCAACGCCGGCGCCCGCGACGAAGGCCATGATGCCCCAGAAGACGGCCGACACCTTGGTCAGCCCGATCGCCGAGTCGCGCACGTCATGGGCACGGCGGAACAGATCCTCCCCGCGCCGGCGCGCCGCCCCGAACATCTTCAGGGTCGCCATCCCCTGCAGCCCGTCGACGAACTCCGCGGCGAGCGGCCGGTAGCTCTCGGACCAGAACCGCATATGGGTCTCGAGCGCGCGGTACTCGATCGGCGGGATGGCCACGAGCGCCGCGGCGAACAGCGCGACCAGCGCGCCGACGACCGGGTCGACGATCCAGATCACGACGACGATCGCGACCGCCGAGATCCCCGCGACGATCACCTTCGACAGGAACAGCCTGAAGTACACGTCGAGCCGCTCGACGCCGTCGACGAGCACGGCCTCGAGCTCGCCGCTGCGCTCACCCGTCACCCAGGCCGGGCCGAGTCGGAGGATCCGGTCGACCAGCCGTCGACGGAGGTCGGCCGTGATCCGGACCGAGGCACCGGCCATGATGCCTTCCTGGACAGCGGTGCACACCGCCCGGAAACCGACCAGGGCGACCGCGAGGACCAGCGGCGGCACGACATCGGTCATCGGGGCGCCGTCGAAGACGCGGCCGATCGCGACCGCCAGCGCGACCCCAGTGGCGATCCGAGCCGCCGCCACGCCGAGCCCGAGCGCCACCGATCCGGTGAGGGTAGGCCGCTCGGTCGCCGCCAGCCTCATCAGCCGTGGGTCGAAGGCGCGCGCGGACCGCTGGGTTCCGGCCATGGGCGGCACCTTAGCGTCTGGGAAGAGTTCCCTTCCCGTTCCGTCTAACCGAGCGGCGTCACGGAAGGATCCGCGGCGCCGACGCTTAAGAGCCTGCCGGCAGGTCCGGCCGGGGCGGCTCGGCCACACGCAGCTGGGTTCTCACGTTCGTCCGGATCGCGCGCAACTCCACACGCCGCAACGCCGCTCTACGGTTCGCCTCGCGACGCGCCAGCCTGTAGGACCGCCGCGCGTACTTGCCTGCTTGGCGTTGCCGATGTCGTTGCCACATGCCCATCGTCGTTCGTCCTTCTCCACGGGTGCCCGATCATCTCAGGTGCCTAAGACACGCCGGATCCCGGGCGTCTCCCTGAACCACATGGTCCTCGGCTCGCCGACATGCGGTTGGCCTATGCGCGCCGGCGGCGGTTGGCACGGGATATCCCGAGAGGGACGAGGAACGCTCGTTCGGTCGCGCTAGGAAGTAGCGCGCTTAGCCTTCGCGGCCACGTCCTTTGCCTCGTCGGCCGCGTCCTTCGCCGCGTCCTGCGTGAAATCGACGAGGTCCTTAGTGCCCTCGGCGGCGGCGTCGATCGTTTCCTTCGCCTTGTCCGGCGCGTCCGGTCCGCTCATCGCGTCGTTGGCGGCCTTGGTCACGGATCCTATGGAGTCCTCTAGGTATCCCTGCCACGAGCCATCCTCGCGGTCTGAGCGACGCTTCATGAATACGGCGACCGCTGCGAGGATCCCCACGACGACCGTCGTCCAGAAGAGGAACTTCTTCACGGCTGACCCTCCCGACCGAGCCTCGGTTGATGCCATCCGGCGCGGGAGGCTCGCAGCCCGGCGCCTCCTCCGATGCTAACGGCTTCTCGAGATAGGTTTGCACTTCGCGCTAGTGATCGGATGCCGCTAGCCCCCGAGCAGCCCGTCGACCCTGGACGCCTGACAACGCCGCAGGAACGCGCTGAGTCCCATCGGTCGCGTGAGAACCTGCGTGACGGATGGGAACGCTCACTCCGCCGGACCCGGCTCGACCAGACGACCGCGGGGCCGTTGCCCTGGTACGGGCGCTCCACCGCAAAGCACTGGACGACGATGTTGCGACGCACGCTTCCGCATTGACATTCACCGCATTCCTGTCCCTCTTCCCCCTCATCTTGCTGGCCACGTCGGTGCTGGGGTTCCGCCTCGATGCCCGAGGGATGGCCTCGATCGAGCAGCTCGTGCAGACGGTGCCGGGGCTCGATCAGCTGATCCAGAACCAGGCTCAGACGATCGTCGACGGTCGGTTCACGGCGGGGCTGGTGGGGGTCGTCGGACTCCTCTGGGCCGCGTCTGCGCTGTCCAACCGAGCGAGAAACGCCCTCGGCATCATCTTCGATAAGCCCGACACCGCGATCCACCGGCGCCTCGCAGCCTTGGCGATCACGATCGTTCTGGGAGCACTGCTCGTGACGGCCGTCACGGCCGCGGCCGCGATCTCGGCCTTCCTGCACACGCACGGTCTCTCGGTGGGCTGGCTGGTCGCGCAGGTGGGGATGCTCGCGCTCCTCGCGTGCTTCTTCTTGGTGTGCTACCTGCTGCTCGTGCCGGGCCGTCAGCAGATCCGCGACTTCGTCCCGGCAGCACTCGTCTGTGCGGTGGGGTGGACGGTCTTGCAAGGGATCGGCAGCTGGTTCGTCGCACGACAGGTTGCCCATTGGTCCGTCCTGTACGGGACGATCGCAACGGTGTTCGGCGTCCTGCTGTTCCTGCGGATCGCGGCGTGGATCTTCCTCGCCGGCGCCGAGCTCGCCGTTACCCTCCCCCGCCGCCCCTATGCGGGAACGGAACACTCCTGAGGTTGGTGAAGCCTCAGCATGGTTGGTGAAGGTGGTATCCGGGGAAGCGCGCCTTGGCCTGGTCGAACGTGGCGAAATGCACCAAGTAGGCGGGTGACAATCCGTGCCAAGCAGGGTCGTCCGCGCAGTAGATGGTCGACGCGGTTGGGTACCTGGACGCGTAGAAGCCGCCGGACGACGGGGCCGCCACGCCGTTGCCCCCTGAGGTCGGCGATCCCACATACTTCCGATATGCGGCGACCCAGTCCCCCGCCTCCTGCCGCTGCGCCGACCGAAGCGAAAGTCTCCCTTCGCACACCAGGTCGTGCAGGCGGTTCTCCAGAACGTCCTTCGTACGGGCGCCCCAACGCCCAGCGTAGGGCTCAGGCCACAGGTTCCGGATCGCGTTCGAGCCGCCGAGCTCAAGGGAGATCAGATGATCCACCTCATGCTGGTACGGGACCCAGACCACACCGTATCGGTTGTAGACCGCCGCCTTCTCCGCATCGGAGACGTCGCGCGTTGCGCTCGCGTAGCCGGGTGTACAGACACGGGCTCGGCCAACCGCCAGTGCGACGCCAGGGGTGAGCATGTGCCGCGGAAGATCAGCCCTCGGGATGTTTCGATCGGTGACGGGCGGCCTCGACGAAGCAGGCCCGGATGATGGCTTCGAAGGAGGCGGCTTCGATGACGGATGCGTTCGCTTCGGATGTGACGTCGATGTTGGTGACGTTGGAGGTCCGGAAGCCCGCGCCACGATCCGTGGTGAAGACGTCGATACGGAGGAACAGGCGGCCAACATCACCAGGAGCAGGATCGCGATCGATGTCTTGATCCCGACTCTGCCCGTGCAGAGTTCCTCACTTGTCAGCCGCAGCACAGATGGCCATCCGTAGATCCTCGTGTCAGAAGTATCGTTCTCACCTCTTCCGCCCATAGGGCTAAACCGTCATCCCCCGTGCAAGCGTCAAGACGGCCGATATCGTCTGGCAAAGGTCTGATTCGACCTCTGTAGGCTTGATAGGTGACGCCCATCCGGCTGATGCTGTGCGCGTGAGCGAACAGATCGTGTGCTCGGAGTGCGGGTCAGCGTCGCTGATCTCCTCTGGGGTGTTCGAGCACGGGACCTGGATCCACCGGCTTACATGCTGGACGTGTCGCGACTGTCGGACCATCTTCGCCGTTCCCGAAGCAGAGGCGTCGGTACTCGACGCCCAGGATGTCGGCGCCCCACCGGTTCGGATACCGATGGAGGGTGCCTAAGGCAGCGTCACTGTGGATCGCGCGTGGCATCCATGCGGCGGCGGAAGGAACCGGCGGACGCGACGTTGGCGCCTCGCTGCTTGACCCGATCCACGAGCGCTCGATCCGACGTCACGACGGTGATGGTCTCCGGAGACTCGGCCTCGGCGACGATCTCCACGATGTCGTGATCGGCCGCGTTGCGCCCCGTCCGTGTCGCGAAAAGCACCTCGATCGGCCCACGCGTGCCCGGCGTCAGGTCCGGCGGCCGGCGATCGAACACCACAACGACCTCATCACCTGTGGCCTCCGCGTAGTCAACGAGCTCGTCGATGAACCGCCGCACCGCGCGATCGGGATCGTTCCACCATCGGTCGGGGCGGGAGCCGATCACGTTCATGCCGTCCACCAGCCAGCGCTTTCCCCTGCCTGTGCGCGGACGTGCTCCTGGTGGCTCGCTCACGCAACGAGCGTACGTGCGAGACACTCGAGCGATGAAGCTCTGGTTGTTGCGCCACGCCAAGTCGAGCTGGAGCGATCCGGGTCTGCCTGACGAGGATCGTCCGCTCGCACCCCGAGGCGAGAAGGCGGCGGATCGGATACGGGACTACATCGCCGTCGAGGGCCTCGGACCCCAACTCGTGCTGTGCTCATCGGCCCTGCGGGCACGCCAGACGCTCGCAAGGGTGCTGCCCGCGCTCGGCAAAGAGCTCCAGGTCCACATCGAGCCGGCCCTCTACACGTTCGAAGCGGACGTGCTGCTCGATCGCCTCGGCCGGATCTCCTCCGATGTGATCTCGGTGCTCCTCGTGGGTCACAACCCCGCGATGCAGGATCTGGTCGCGCGGATAGCTGGCCGCGGCGACGCCCTGCCCACCGTTCTGCGGAAGTATCCGACCGCGGGCCTTGCCGAGATCACGTTCGGCAACGGCACCTGGGATTCCCTGGCGAAGAGGCCCGGCGAGCTCGTTCGGTTCATCGCCCCTCGAGATCTGACCGAGTGATGCTGACTGCGCGTTTCGCCGGATGGCTCGGTGGGGTGGTCACTACCGTGCTCCTGTTCCCCGTCCAGGCCGCGTCAGTCGTCGATGGGGACGAGGAGGAGTGGGTCAAGACCACGATCGGTTGGGCATATCACGTCCCCTGGGACAAGACTCCTGCGGTGCCCTATGGGCTGTCGATCGTCGGAGGTTTGGTCGCCGGCTTCGCCACCTGGGCCGTGGTGACGCTGCTCCGGCATCCGGCAGACAACCAACGAACCGGAGCCATCGCGGCTCTGACGCTGAGTCTCGCGGCGGTAGCCGTCGTCGTAGTCATCTTCGCCATCCAGCCATCGTCCCCCTATCAACACGTGTTCTGATCGCCGGTTAGGGGCCTTGATGTGGCTCGCGCTAGCGGTCGATCGCGATGCGTGATCGAGGGGAACGCGGCTAACGCAGATCCGCCGATCTGGCAGCGAAGTACGCCCCGACCAGACATAGCACGAGACTCATCGCCGCCATCCACGCGAACCCGCCGATGGAGACCACGTCGAATAGGAAGAGAAGGCCGCCTCCGACGCCAAGGATGATGGTGCCTGCGAAACAGACGATGCCTGCCACGTCTCGCCAGGCGCTCTTGTTCGGCTGGTCGTCGGACATCTAGGCGTAGAAGTAGTCGGCCTTGAGGTAGCGCTTCCGGTAGCCGCAGTTCGAGCATCGCTCGATGTTGGTCTCCATCTTGATGGTCGCCCAGGTCGGTGCGTCCATCTGGATCGCCGATGCGAACTCCGACCCGCACTGCGGGCAAGTGAGCGACAGCGCCATCTCCATATCTGGGGTTGTCGGCAGGTTGACCGATGGACCGAGTCGCTCATTTGGGGGACAAGGGCAGCGACCCCTAGCGCACGTCGGGGAACGGGTGTACGGTCGGGTCGGTCTTTGGCCTAGACATTCGACCATTTAGGGGGACACCTGGACGCCGACCGGCTAGACGCCGAGATCGTGGCGCGCGCCGGGGACGCGTTCTCCTTCCTGGAGCTGCTCGTGGCGGCACCCAGCACCGTTGGCCGCGAGCAAGAAGCCCAGGAGGTTGTCGAGCGGGAGCTGAAGCGCCTCGGCTTGGAGGTGGAGCGCCTCCCCATCCCGGATGGCATCGGGGAGGACTCGCTCGCCGGGGTCCTGCAGACCTCGTACGACACCCGAGGCGACGTGATCGGACGGCTCGGCGGCGACAAGGGCCCATCGCTCCTGCTGAACGGGCACATCGACGTCGTCCCCGCGGACCAACCCGACCTGTGGACGTCGCCGCCCTTCGAGGCTCGCCGCGACGGCGATCGCCTCTACGGCCGCGGCGCGGGCGACATGAAGGGCGGCTTCGCGATGGCGACGCTCGCGCTGGACGCGCTCCTCGCGGTCGAACCCGAAGCGATAGGCGGGTCGTTGACGTTCCTGTCCGTGATCGAGGAGGAATGCACCGGGAACGGCACGCTCGCGGCGGCGCGCGCGGCCGTGCTCGCCGACGCGGTGATCCTCCCCGAGCCGACGGGACTGGACATGTTGCTCGCCGGCGTCGGGATCGTGTGGCTCGACGTCGTGCTCGACGGCAAGTCGGCGCACGCCGAGTCCGCCGACCGAGCCGTCAACCCCGTCGACCTCGCGCTCACGGTCGTGGATGCCCTCCGAGGGTTGGAGCGCGAGATGAACGCGGAGATCGAACCGTCGATGCGGGGCGTCGAGCACCCGTACAACATCAACATCGGCATGTTCGAGGCGGGCGATTGGCGCTCGAGCGTGCCGGCGCAGGCCACGTTGGGCCTGCGGATCGGACATCCGACGTCGTGGTCGACCGCCGACGCGATCTCGCGGGTCAGCCGCGCGATCGATGCGATCGACGATGCGTGGCTGCGCGACCACCCCCCCACCCTCCGGCCGGCGGGGTTCCGCGCCAAGGGGTACGCGATGCCTGCCGACGATCCCCTCGCGAGACGACTGGCCGAGGCGCATCGATCCGCGCACGGCGATACCGCAGCCGCGATCGCGATGGCGAGCACGACCGACGCGCGGCTCTACCTCAACGACTTCGACGTGCCCGCGTTGTGCTACGGCCCCGTGGCGCACGACATCCACGGGATCGACGAATCGGTTGAGCTGTCGTCGATCGTCGCGGGGGCGCGCACGCTGGCACGGTTCATCGCCGACTGGTACGCCGGGGGCGCTTCGTAGATGTCGACCGTCCCGACCCTGTCGATCCTGGAGCCGGTCAAGTTTCGCAGCGGTGGCGAGCACGTGGCCGACCGGCTCGTGACGGCGATCGCGCTCGGCGAGTTCGTTCCCGGCCAGCGTCTCCCGTCCGAGCGCGAGCTCGCCTCGACCCTGGAGGTCAGCCGCACGACGATCCGCGAGGCGATCCAGCGACTCGCCGCGCTGGGGTACGTCGAGGTCCGCCGTGGCCGCACCGGCGGCGCATTCGTGCTCGAGGCGACGGGACCGGGCGCGACCGAGATGATCCGGCGGACGCTCCTGCCCGAATGGCACAACCTCGAGGATCTGCTCGACCTCCGTGAGCTGATCGAACCGCTGATCGCCCGGACCGCCGCAGGCCGGCACACACCCAAAGACGCGGATGCGATCCGCGCCGCGCTGGTTGGCTACGTCGACGCGGGCGATGACCGTGAGGCATCGCGTGCCGCCGATCAGGCGGTCCACATCGCGATCGCCAACGCCACCGGGAACCCGTACCTGGCGAGCCTGAGCGGCCAGATCCGTCGTCAGATCAGCCTTGGCTTCGGCGCCGAGCCGTACAGCCGCGAGATCCGGGCCCGCGCCGTGAAGGACCACACGGCCCTCGCCGAGGCTGTGATCGCGGGGCGCGCCACCTCGGCGGCCCGGATCGCAGAGCGCCACTTCCGACTGACCGAGTCTGTTCTGCGGGATCTCGTGTCGACGATCGAGCGAACCGAAGGGACCGAACGGTGAGTCCGCGGGCCCGCTACATCGTTCGCCGGTTGTTCCAGGCGATCCCCGTGATCATCGCGATGAGCATCTTCGTGTTCCTGATGATCCACCTGGTCCCGGGCGACCCGGTCCAGACGATGCTCGGGTTCCGGGCCACCCCGGAGAACGTCGCGACCGTCCGCGCGCAGCTCGGACTCGAGCGGCCCCTCCTCGCGCAGTACCTCACATGGGCGGGTGGTGCGCTTCACGGGAACTTCGGGCAGGACTTCATCAGCCACGTCCCCGTCTCGACGCTGCTCGCGCAGCGGCTGCCCGTGACGATCGAGCTGACCCTGCTGTCGATGACGCTCGCGGTGTTGGTCGGGGTTCCGCTGGGCGTGCGCGCGGCGGCGAAGCCGGGCGCGGTGCGGCAGGCGACCGAAGGCTTCGTCGTCGCGGGGATCGCGATCACCGACTTCTGGCTGGGGATCATGCTCGTCCTGCTGTTCGCGGGGATCTGGCAGGTGCTGCCGCCGTCGGGCTACGTCCCGTTCCTGAAAGACCCCGTCCAGAACCTTCGGTACATGGCCCTCCCGGTGCTCGCCCTGGCCTTCGGCGAGGCCGCCTACATCTTGCGAACGACCCGCGGCGCGATGGAAGAGGTGCTCGGCACGCATTACGTCCTCTTCCTGCGGGCGAAAGGGGTCCGCGAGCGGAGCGTCGTCTACCGGCACGCGCTCCGCAACGCGGCCCCACCGATCGTGACGGTGATCGGCATCCAGTTCGGCGTCCTCCTCGGCGGTGCGATCGTGATCGAGAGCCTCTTCGCCTTGCCCGGCGTCGGCCGGCTGATCGTGACCTCGATCCAGCAGCGCAACTACGTGGTGGTGCAAGGGGGCGTGCTCGTCGTCGCGATCCTGTTCATCCTCGTCACGCTCGTGACCGACCTGATCGTCGGATGGCTCGACCCCCGGACCGAGGAGGGTGACGCGTCGTGAGCGTGGCCGTCGTCGAGGCGGGTGGCAGGCCGAAGGCGGTCTGGCGCCGCGGCATCCTGGCCTCGCGGAAGGGCCGGTGGGGGTTCGGCATCCTCACGGTGCTCGCGTTGATCGCGCTGCTCGCGCCCTGGCTCGCGCCGCACGATCCGAACACGATCGACGCCACGAGGATCCTCGCGCCGCCCGATCTCGCGCACCCGTTCGGCTCCGACGCGCTCGGTCGCGACGTCCTGTCGCGGGTGATCTTCGCCTACCGCGTGTCGCTCGGCGTCGCGATCGGAGTCCACGCTGGTGGCGTTCCTCGTGGGCATCCCACTCGGCCTGTACGCGGGGTACCACGGTGGCTGGGTCGACACCGCGATCATGCGCCCGATCGACATGGTGCTCGCGCTCCCCGCGATGCTCCTCGCGGTGGCGTTGATCGCGATCATCGGGCCGGGGAGCAACATCGCCACGATCGCGATCGCGGTGATCTACATGCCGATCCTCGCGCGCGTGGTGCGGAGCTCGACGCTGGTCGTGGTCGCGCAGACGTACATCGAGGCGGCACGGGCACGCGGGACCCGCACGCGGGCGATCATCACGCGCCACGTCCTGCCCAACGCGATCGGTCCCGCGATCGTGCAGGCC
The DNA here is from genome assembly GCA_963799625.1 of uncultured Actinomycetes bacterium. Classification (GTDB taxonomy): domain Bacteria; phylum Actinomycetota; class UBA4738; order UBA4738; family HRBIN12; genus AC-51. Next base: position 27,287 of record CAWCXU010000013.1, read on the forward strand.
ACGATCCTGATGGGGTTCGCGATCCAGATCGAGGCGGCGCTGTCGTTCCTCGGGCTCGGCGTGCAACCGCCGACCTCCTCGCTGGGCTCGATGCTCGCCGACGGGCGCGACGTGCTGACCCAAGCGCCGTGGGTCGAGGTCTTCCCCGGCCTCGCGATCGCGATCACCGTGCTCGCGTTCAACTTCCTCGGCGACGGGCTCCGCGCGCGGCTCGACCCGAAGGGGGTCACCGAGTGAGCGACCTGCTGACCCTGGCGCACGTCGACGTCGGCTTCACCACGGACGACGGCACGGTGTCCGCGGTGAGCGACGTCTCCCTGACCGTCCAGGAGGGAGAGGTCTTCGGCCTGGTCGGTGAATCGGGCTGCGGCAAGACCACGCTCGCGATGGCGTTGATGGGCTTGCTGCCGGGGAACGCCTCCGTGACGGGCTCGGTCCGGTTCGGCGATCGCGAGCTGTTCGGCCTGCCCGCAGAGGAGCTCCGCCGGCTCCGCGGCGACCGGATCAGCATGATCTTCCAGGACCCGATGACCTCGCTCGATCCGACGTTCCCGATCGGTGCGCAGGTCGCGGAGACGATCACGGCGCATCGCGATGTCTCCAAGCACGCTGCCCGGGAACGGGCGCTCGAGCTGCTCGCCGACGTCGGGATCCCGGAGGCCGAGCGCCGGTACGACGACCCGCCGCACCGGCTGTCCGGGGGCATGCGGCAGCGGGTCGTGATCGCGACCGCGCTCGCGAACGAGCCGTCCCTCGTCCTGGCGGACGAACCGACGACCGCCCTGGACGTCACCATCCAGTCGCAGATGCTCGACCTGCTCCGCGACCTGCGCGGGCGGCTCCGGACGACGATCGTGCTGATCACGCACGACCTGGGCGTGGTCGCGCAGATCTGCGACCGCGTCGGGGTGATGTACGCCGGGCAACTGGTCGAGGTTGCGCCCGTCGCGGAGATCTTCCGGTCCCCGAGTCATCCGTACACGCAGGCGCTGTTGGCCGCCCTTCCGTCCGAGCAGCAGGAGCCGGGATCGCTCCGCGTGATCGGCGGACGGGTGCCGGATCTCACGAACCCGCCGCCGGGGTGCCGCTTCTCGACGCGCTGTCCGTACGTGATGGACGAGTGCGCGACCGTGCCGCCGCTCGCGCACGAGACGGACGACCACCTGATCGCCTGCTGGCTCAGCGAGGCCACGAAGCAAGCCGGCCAACACGACCACGCCTCGGCGGGAGGTGCCGCGTGAGCCAGGTGGCGTTCTCCGACGAGATCGCGCCGGCGCAGCCCGGGTCGCCGATCCTGCGCGTCGAGGGTCTCGTGAAGCACTTCCCCACCGACCGGGGGCTCCTCGGGAACGATGCCGTCGTCCACGCTGTCGACGCCGTCGACCTCGAGATCCATCCGGGCGAGGTGCTCGCGATCGTCGGCGAATCGGGCTCGGGCAAGAGCACGCTCGCTCGATGCGTGCTGCGTCTGATCGACCCGACCGCCGGCCGGGTCGTGTTCGACGATCGGGACGTGACCGCGCTTCGCGGCCGGCAGCTCGGGTGGTTCCGTCAGCAGGTCCAGCCGGTGTTCCAGGATCCGTTCAGCTCGATCGATCCACGATGGCGGATCGGCCGCAGCATCTCGGAGTCCCTCGACGCGTTCAAGATCGGGACGAAGACCGACCGGCACGAGCGGGTGGTCGAGCTCTTGGACCGGGTGGGACTCGACCCCTCGTTCGCCCGCCGGCGACCGCATGAGCTCTCCGGCGGGCAGCGCCAGCGCGTCGGGATCGCCGCGGCGCTCGCGCCCGAGCCCCGGTTGATCGTCGCGGACGAACCGGTGTCCGCGCTCGACGTCTCGGTGCAGGCACAGGTGCTCAACCTGCTGGCGGAGCTGCAGCGCGACCTCGGCTTGGCGATCCTGTTCGTCGCGCACGACCTCTCGGTCGTCCAGCACATCAGCCACCGAACCGCCGTGATGTACCTCGGGAAGATCGTCGAGACCGGCCCCACCGACCGGGTCTTCCGCGACCCGCGGCATCCGTACACCCAGGCGCTCCTGCAGTCGATCCCGCACCCCGACCCCGAGCGGCCGATCGCAAGCGCGCCGCTCACAGGCGAGATCCCGAGCCCGATCTCGCCACCGTCCGGATGCAGGTTCCGGACGCGGTGCCCGGTCGCGATCGACCGGTGCGCCACCGACGAGCCCGAGATGACCCTGTTCGGCACCGGCCACACGGCCGCCTGCCACGTCGCCCGCGCCGAGCTGGAACGCTCGGCCGAGTAGGAAGGAGCACGCAGCATGCCCATGACCACGGCGAACGGCGTCGATCTCCACTACGAGCTGGACGGCGACGGTCCCGACACGATCGTGTTGATCAACGGGCTCGCGGATGACCTCGAGACGTGGGTGCTCCAGATGGAGGACTTCCTCGGCGCCGGCTACCGCGTGCTCCGGATCGACAACCGCGGCGTCGGGAAGTCCAGCGCGCCGCCCGGCCCCTACACGAGCCGGATGCTGGCCGACGACGCGAAGGCCGTCGTCGACGAGCTCGGCCTCACCGGCTTCCATCTGATCGGCACGTCGATGGGAGGGATGATCGCCCAGGAGTACGCGATCAACCACGGCGCCGACCTCGCGAGCGCGACCTTCTCGAGCACCTACGCCGCACCGGGCCCGTTCTGCTCGAGGATGTTCTCGATGTGGCACGACATGGCCACGATCACGGGCGTCCCGTTCATCATGCGCGACGTGACGCTGTGGGCGTTCACCCAGCCGTTCTTCTGGGAGCGGGAGGACGAGCTGAAGGAGTTCGAGATGGAGATGGCGGACCTCCCGATGTCGGTCGACGCCTACCTCGCGCAGCTCAACGTGATCCAGGCCCACGACACTACCGGTCGGCTCGATCGGATCCAGGGCTACCCCGTGCTCGTGATGGCAGGCGAGGAGGACATCCTGATCCCCGTCTCGCTCTCGAAGAAGCTGCACGAGGGCCTCCCCAAGGCGGACTGGGCGACGTCGAAGGGAGGCCATGCATCGATGTGGGAGCACCCCGCGGAGTTCAACCGCACGTACCTGGGATGGCTCGGCGAGCATCGCTGAGCGAGAGAGAGGGGGAACATGCAACGCAACGACGAGGAACAGCGGGCGGAGCGTCTGGCCCGGAGCTTCCTGACCGGCAACATCTCGCGACGCTCGTTCATGGCGCGCGCAGCCGGGTTCAGCACCCTTGCGCTGAGCGCAACGAGCCTGGGCGCGGTGCTCGCGGCGTGCACGAGCTCGACGAGCTCGACCACGGGATCGAGCGCCGCGCCGGCCACGGGCGCGCCGACGGCAGGCGGCACGCTGCAGGCGGCATTGACCGGCGAGCCCGACACGATCGACCCGGCGACGTCGACGATCTACACGGGTGCGCAGGTCTACGACAACATCTTCAACAAGCTGATCGACCTCGACGAGGCGAACAAGTTCTACGGGCAGCTCGCCACGAAGTGGACCGCGGCGGACGAGAAGACGTGGGTCTTCGATCTGGTCGACGGCGTCACGTTCCACAACGGCGAGAAGTTCGGACCCGACGACGTCGTCTACACGTTCGAGCGGATCCTCGATCCGAAGACGGCGAGCTCCTACGCTCCGCTGTACGACGCGATCTCGAAGGTGGAGGCGACCGGTGCGAGCCAGGTGACGTTCCACCTCAAGACTCCGTTCGGGCCGTTCCTGTCCAACATCGCGAACAACGGCGAGATCGTGAACCAGGTCGCCATCGAATCGAAGGATCCGTCCCGCAACGCGGTCGGGACCGGCCCGTTCGAGTTCGTCGAATGGGTGCAGGGCGACCACATCACGCTGAAGAAGAACGACAGCTACTTCGAGTCCGGGAAGCCCTACCTCGACGGGATCCAGTTCAAGTTCCTGCTCGTCGACCAGAGCCGGATCGACGCGCTGCAGTCGGGCGATCTGAACTGGGCCGACGCGGTTCCGCTCCAGCAGCTGAACACGCTGAAGAGCGATCCGTCGTACAACTACGTGACGTCGGCGACGGCCGGGATCCCCGACTACATCGCGATGAACACGACGCAGCCGCCGTTCGACAACAAGCTCGTCCGGCAGGCCGTCTACTGGGCGCTCGACCGTGACGCGATCCGCCAGGTCGCGTACTTCGGCGCCGGGGAATCGGGGATCGAGGAGGTGCCGACCGGTTCGAGCTGGTTCGACGGCGCCCCGCTCGTCACGCCGAACACCGACATGGCCAAGTCGCTACTCCAGCAGGCCGGGGTGACGACCCCCTTGGAGGTCGAATACCTCGGTCTCCCGCAGTATCCGGAGCTGTTGAAGACCGGCGAGGTGATGCAGCAACAGCTGGAGGCCGTCGGCATCAAGATGAACATCAAGCAGGTCGACGTCGGCGTGTGGTTCAACGCGTTCATCAAGCAGAACTACCAGATCACTTCGGCCTACCAGGAGCGCACGATCGACCCGGACAACTTCTACGCGTTGGTGATCCACACCGGTGGGGACATCAACAGCACCGGGTATTCCAACCCGCAGGTCGATCAACTGATCGACCAAGCTCGTACGGAGACCGACGATCAGACACGGTTCGGCCTCTACAAGCAGATCCGGCAGATCGTCTTCGAGGACGCGCCGATCGTCTTCGCCCACTACGAGACGATCAACTATCTGATGCAGGAGAACGTCGTCGGCTCGACCATCAACCCGACGCTCGAGCTGCGGATGCAGAACGTCGGATTCACGACGCCGCCGGCGTAGTGCGGAGGCAGTACGCCGGCTGAGCAGCCCGGCCCCACCGTGGGCCGGGCTGCTTCCGGCAACGCCATGACCGGGCCTTACGGTGTCCTTCGGAGGAGCCCACGCGGGGGTCCGCGCCGGAGGTCTGGGGAACCCGGTGTGGCGATCTGCTGTGTCAGTTTAGGTTGACAAATCCGAGGATGTCAGTCTAAACTGACAGGCATGGACATCGAAGAACTCAGCGTGAATCTCTCGTCGGATGACCCGGCGATTGGGCTTCGCGCCTCGTTGGCGCTCCATCGCCTGGCTGAGAGGGTCGAAGCGAACCACGTCGCGTCGGCCCGGGAAAAGGGCTGGTCGTGGCAGCAGATCGGAGACGCCTTGGGCGTCACCCGCCAATCCGTGCACACCAAATACAACAAGGAGTCATCATGACCACCGAATCCGTTGCGCCAGAGGTGCTTCACGCCTGGGCCATCTATCTGCGGGCCAGTGAGGAGGCTCGTCGCCGAGGTGATCGCCGAACTGGCACCGATCACCTCTTGCTCGCCTTGTTGGAGGATCCCTCGATCGAAGTCGTGTTGGGCGTGAGCCTGCAGCAAGCTCGCCAGGCCCTTGAGTCGCTCGATCAGGAAGCCCTGGGCGCCCTGGGCATGGGGTCCGGCACCGACGCTCCCCCACTGCCGATGCGCGCCGTGCCGAAGAAGCCGAGGATCAGAGACATCACGCAAAAAGATCGCCTCCGCATGACGCCCGCGGCAAAGAAAGTGCTTGAGGAAGCGTCAAGCCCAACCGTCGGAAGACCCAGGTCACGGCCCAGCAGGTGCTGGCCCAGATCCTCACTCTCCAACCACCAGATCCTGCGGCGGTGCTGCTGGGCGCTCTCGGCGTGAACACGTCGGAGGTTCGGCGCCGATTGGATGCGGTCACGCCCGACAGCTGAGTCCCAAGCTCGTCGACGTCGGTCTCGTCGGTGACCTCTAGGCCGAAGCCATCGATCCCTCGGTCACTTCTCCCTTGTGTGCCGCGAACGCCCCAAGGACTTCGCCCTTCTCACGCTCAGGGACCCCGAAGTGATCGAGCGTCCGTCCCAGCTCAGCCGCGACCTCATCGAACTCATCAGGGGTGATATGGAGGTCGCGATGGGCTTCCTCCAGCCCGAGGGGTGTACTCCCCGGCTTCGTGGCGTTGAACGTGATCGGTCCGCCGGAGATGTCGCAGACCCATAACGTGCGCATGAACTTCAGTCCCGGCAACCTGTCCAGGTGGTTCGTATGCCAATCATCAAGGTCGGGGTTCTTCGATCCTTGGCCGACGAGAGGGTTCTTGACGATCGCATCGCTGAAGTGGTCAACCACCGCCGCGATGGCGAACACCCCGCCCAATCGGTCGTACAGGCTCGGCTCAGCCATGATCGTTCCCCCTCTCGTTCACGGCGCAGCGCTGGCTGCACACGATCTGAAGGGTCTACGGGCGGCAGTTTGAATCGGTTCACATCTCGTCGCGGGCGACCCCAGGGAGAGGAGCACTACGGTCCCCCAGGGTGCGGCTATGTACCTAGAGGGGGAGCCGCTTCCCTTGCTTGGGTGCACAGGAACGGATGTCCCTGAACCCACGCTAGGGCGCTGTCGCTCGGCGCACGATCTCCCACACGTATGGGGACTTCGCATTTGCGTAAGCGCGCCGTTAGGCGGCGGCAGTCGACGCTAACCTTGGACGGCCTCCTCGATGACGGCGCAGAACTCTGCATCGGTTTGGGTCTGCAGAGGCTGCGTCCCGGCGATCTTCACGAGTCGGGTGGTGTGTCGAGGTACACATCGTTGCCGGGATCCGAATCGCCCTTCGTGTCGAGGAGGAACGTGATCTCCAAGAGCCCGGAGTTGCGTTCCACGGCTTTGCCGTCCAACGCCCGGATCGTGAACACCTGGCCGACACTCTTGGCCGTGTAGCGATACAACGATCCGCGAACGTGCCTCACTCGCACCTCGTTGTAGAGACCGCTGAGATCGATGATGTAGCCCTCCCCGGCGGCGTCCGTGAGCACCTCATGGATGTTGTAGTTGTCGTAGCTTCTGGACGGCAAGCCACCGTGTGATGACTTCGTCATGCTGGTGCCGCTCGTGGTCGTCTCGACCGTAAGATCACGGCCGCAGGTGCGTTCGTGACTCACATCAGTGAACGAGTATCGCTGCCGGTCGATCACTTTCGCTTCAGCCGCGAAGGCTGTGCTCCATAAGATCGCCGCAAGGCTCGCACAGAGCAGGGCGATCCAGACTCGACCGCCGGACGTGGATCGGCGTGTCTCGATCATGCTCACCCCTCCCCTGGGTGGGCAGTCTCCCCCCGGTTTCTCGCGGGGTCAATCCGACGATCGGCCGAAACGTCGATCCTGGAACAAGCACCCGGGGTGGCCGAGGGTTCGGCTATGTCTCCTGAGTGAGCGACAACGGGAGGCTACGAAGGCAGCGTTATTCGCTCTGCTGCGCCTTCGGTGCGAACCGCGAATAGAGCCAGAGAAGGATCACCGCGACCACGACCCCACCGATCCACGCGACACCCTCCTGATCCTTGAAGATCGCATCCCAAAGGAAGGCACCGATGATGGCGGAAACCACGCCGAGCAGGATCGTCGCGATGATGTTCATGTTCTGCTTCCCCGGCATGAGTAGCTTCGCTAGCACACCGATCACGAGGCCAGCGAACGCATACCAAGTGAACGTCCAGAACGAAATGTCTGCCGCGATCATGCGGTGACCTCCCTCTTCAGGCGACGCAGCCTGAGGCCGGGTCTAGTCTCATCCTCAGGGTACGGGCGAGCAAATCGGTGACGGAATCATCGCCAAGGGAGGCGTTCACCCGCTTGCCCGAGTGTTCGACGGAATGTCCATTGAGCGTGCGTCTTGCGCGCCTATCCTCGGCAGCATGATGCCGCGTATGCGGGCCTCTGCGGAACGGATCGCCTGATGACCGCCGCGCTTGTCGGGCTGATCTGCGTCGCCGCGTCCGCGGTCATCCTGGTCGCGCTGCACTTCGCGCCGACCGGGCTCGATCCGATCCGCTACGCCGTGAGCGACTACGGCTGGACCTCGTACCAGCTGGGCTACCGCATGATGGTCGTGCTGCAGGGCGTCGGGGCGATCCTCATCGCATTCGGGCTGCGCCAAGAGACCGACGTGCAGTCCGTTGGCTGGCTCTACGTCTATGGCCTCGTCCGACTCCTCATCTCGGGGTTCATGACCGATCGCGAACCCCGAGAGTCTCCGCTCGCTCTCGCGTACCGGTCGCATCCACATGCTTCTCGCCGGGACGGCCTTTGCCTCGATCGCCGTCGCAGCGTCGCACTTGAACTGGACGGGCAGGCCCGACGCTCTAGGCCCACTCGGATGGGTCGTCACGGCAACGGCGATCGCGACCGGCACCGCGCTTGTCGTCGCACCGATTCGACGTGTCGCGCTCGGAGTGATCGAGCGGACCCATTACGCCGCTGCCATCACTTGGCTGATCGTCGTGTCGGCCTCGATCATCTAGGCCGGCACGACTCGGAGGCGAGGGCCCCGGCTGTCGTGCGCGAGTGTTGGGTTATGTACCCCGACCTAACGCAGGAATGGCCTCAGTCGAGGTCCGGCCAGCTGGCGACGTCGACTTCGTTGCCTTCGGCGTCCGCCAGCAGCCAGGTCTTGGGCGCGTTCTCGTCACTCACGATATGGCCACCGGCCGCGATCGCGGCGGCGACACGGGCTTCCGCCTGGTCGTGCGGCACAAAGAGATCGATGTGGATGCGGTTCCGTTGCGGGCGAGGGGCATCCATCTGCTGGAACCAGAACGGTGGTCCTTGATGGTGGTCGTCCTCCAAGTCCTCACCGACCTGTCGGTACCCGAGGACGGCGCGCCAGAACGGCATGACTTCAGGGATCACGAGCGCGTCGATCGCGACCTGCACGGCCTGAAGACCGGTCAGGTCAAGGGAAGCTCCCAGATCGCGCGCCGTCGTCGAGATCCGCTCGGCCAACGTCAGGTCGTCTTCACTGAATCGACCTTCGGCGTCGCATCTCAGACGCACCGTCACCCACTCGGATCGGACATCCAGATCGGGTCGTTGGCTACCTCCGTCGCCCAGGCGTCCGATCGCTTCCACCAGGGACAGGCTGGCAGCGAACGTTCCTGGATGGAAACGCGTCGACGCATCATCCCTTACAACGCGCCAGCCGATCTCATGGAACCGCTTCGATGTGATCCCGTCCGTCATCTACTCAGCATTTCCTGACCTTTCGACGACGTCAATCGGATGAGCAGAAGACTGGCTGGTATGGGCTGCCTCGGGATACACCAAGCCAAGATGCCCAAGGGTTCGCGAATGTTCCTGGACCACGTAGAGGGTGGGGCCGACCATCGCCGTGGTCCGTCCTGTGTTCGGACCCTAGATCCCGAGCTCTCGGTCGAACAGCTCGACGAACGGCCACGCGCCCTCGGCCGTGTTCGAGATCACCGTGGCCGTGATCCGGCGATCGGGCTCGTGCGTACTCGTGAACGAGACCCCCGCGTCGTAGCCCTCGAGCCATACGACATCGGTCGTCGGGTGCAGGTGGAACCCGAGCCCGTACCGGCGTTTCTCCTCCGGCCAATCGCTCCGTGGGCGCACCATCTCGGCGACTGCATCGACCGACACGATCTGGCCCGCGAAGAGGGCTTCCCAGAACCGCGAGAGATCGGCGGCCGTCGAGTAGATCCCGCCGTCGCCTGTCCCGCGCACCGGGAGGTGGAAGACGTTCGTGCGTGGCCGATCGGTCCAAAGGTAGCCGAGGGCCGCATCCCCCGGAAGCTCGTCCGATCGCAGGTAGCCGGTGTCACGAACACCCGCCGGCTCACACACCCGCTCGGCCACGAGGCGATGGAACGACTCCCCGCTCGCCCGCTCCGCGATCAGCGCGAGCACGACGAAGCCTCCGTTGTTGTAAGCGAACCGCTCGCCGGGCGCCGACACCTGCGGATGCCCGTCGAGTATCGAGAGGTAGTCCTCCGTCGACGCGAGGGTGTGGACGGGCACGGGCATCAGGTACGCCTTGACGTCGGTCATCGTGTCCTCGTCGAGGTAGTCGCCGATCCCGGATCGATGCGCTAGCAGGTGCTCGACCGTGACAGCGCCATCGATCAGCGGCAGATCGTCACCGAGGACCGAGTGCGCGGTCGTGTCGAGCGCGAGGCTGCCGTCCTCCACAAGAGACATCACCACGAGCGCCGTGAAGCCCTTCGCGCCACTCGCGAGCGCGAATCGGGTTCCCACGGTATTCGGCACCTCGCGGCCGCGGTCGGCAAGCCCGAATGCCTGCGCGACGAGCGTCTCCGCTCCTCGGTCCACCCGCACCACGCCGGAGAACGCGGTGCGTTCTGCCTCGGCCGCGATCGCGTCATGCAGGTCCGCCATGGCCCGACCCTATCCGTGTTGGCGCTCGGTCGTGCCCCAGCACATCCGCTCAGCCCGGACAGAACACTCCGGTGTGGTGCCACAGCGTGCGGCTATGTTCCTGGAGGGCCGCCTACCTGCTTTCTACTGCTGGCGTTCATGGGCGCACGCTACGCCGTCGAGCTGGCGCTCGCATCCCGAGCGAGGTCGAGTCGAAGCATGATCTCGCGGCTCCCGTCGTCGTCCTCGTGGACGCCGTCGCGGACGAACCCGTACCGCTCGTAGAACGGGATCGGGCTGCCCTCGCCCTCGCCGGCGCTCGTCCACATCGTCGGGACCCCCTTCGAACGGAAGTACGCCGCGACGAGGTCGAGCGCGGCGGTGCCGAACCCGCGTCGCTGGAACCGTTCGTCGATCAGGAGCTTCCAGAGGAAGTGCGCGATGTAGTCGGGATCGTCGACCTCGTCGGCGATCATCACGAACCCGACGGGCGTCTCCCGGTCGTACAGCCCGAAGACGAGCGGGTTCGCGTCCGCGTACCGCTCCGCCTCGGCGAGCGAGTCGGTGACGCTGCTGACGAAGGCCCGTTGCGCAGTCGCGACGCGGAGCGCCTCGAGCGCCGGGCGATTCTCCTCGGTGAGAGGTCGGAGCACGACGTCGCCGTCGCCGAGCGGTTCCTCGGTCGTCATGCGTGCAACCTACGGGGTCGGACCGGGCAGTGCATCACGAGGGCATCGACACGACCAGCTGCAGCCCTTCGATCGAGCGCCCGGAAGATCGTCGACTCGGCCATATGTTCGATCGTATGCGAGCGCGATGATGCAGGCACACTCGTTGTAAGCACGGTCCACGTCTGGTGCGTAGCCGCAGCAGAGAGCACGCCGGGTTGGGCGAGGGTTGCTCAATGTCCCTCGAGCGCGAACCGGAAGGTTCGCGAGGCTTAGAGCGACGTCAGCCCTGTCCACGGATGAGCCGTAGGCCGGTGACAACGAGCCAGACGAGCCACGCAGCTAAGCCCAGAAGCCCGACGAACAGCAGTGGCGAGCCATCCGCGATGGCGAGGTTTCCGGCCCCGGCCAAGATGAGCAAGCTGCCGCCCGCCACGCCTAGCAGCCGCTGCCACGGCCGCGTCAAACCGCTGGCGTGGGTGGCCAATGCCGCGCCGATGAAGGTCGCCCCGAGCGCGGGCAGCGCGAGCGCGAAGGCCGCGGCATGGAGCTGCCAGGCCATCTCGAAGGCGGGGGTCGGCTCGGCCAGGCCATCCGCGGCGAGCACGACCGCGATGTGCGTGGTCATGACGAGGGCGGATACCGCCGCGAGTGTCGCTCCGGCTGCCACCGCGAGCCGCGACCAGTCAGCCCCTGCGCCGCCACGGCGCTGCACGAGCCCGTGCAGTCCCGTGACGAACAACAGGAGCAGCGGCAGGATCACGGCCTCCAGACCCACGGAGACGGCCACGACGCCCCGGTTCTCGGCGTGGTAGGCGAGGACCTCACCAAGAGGCGTGGCGTAGGTGGGCGCTTCAGGGCCCACAAAAAACACCGCGTTCTGAACGACCACCGACGCGGCTAAGGCGACCGCGGCGGCGCCGACGATTCGCGTCGTGGACACCCGGTTCCCCGCGGCCACTGCTGGTGTCGCTGCCTCGCTCACTCGAGTTCCTCCGATCGCTGACTTGGTGTCTGTGTTCACCTAAGTGGGAGTGAAGCAGCCAGCCCGGCTTACGGATTGCTCGGACTGGGCGGCTGCATCATATGCACTTGGACCTGCATCGCCTGCTGGACCTTCACGAACGCTTTGCCCAGGTGGTTCTCGATCAGTTCAAACAACTCTGTGGTGCGCGAGCGTCGCCTTCCTTGAGGAGCGCCGCGGGTCGTCCCATTCGGATCGACACACGGTCTTCCAGTCCGAGTGTCTACGATCACGGGGCGGCCGTCGGGACCGTCTGCGACGGCTGAGGGCTCGTCGTCCCGGACGCGAGCGCGCTCACGAACAGAGCGACCATCGCGATCACGGTGATGATGATGACCCAGCGCACGGTCCTCGGATTCATGTGCCGTACCGCTCCTCCCGAGTCAGAGATACCTTCCGAACCAGTCGAGGATCCGCTCGAGCCGGTCGATGCGCCGGTCGGGCCGGCCGTTCACGAACATCACGTGGTACTCCCCCGGGTATCGCACCATCTCGGCCGTGACGCCCGCCATACGCAGCGCCGTGAACGCGATCTCGGAATGGATCGGAGGGCACCGCAGATCGCCCTCGGACACGAGCAGCAGCAGCGGCGCCGAACTGCGCGTGATCCGGAACACGGGACTCCGGGCATGCCACTTCGCAACGTCGGGCCACGGCGGCAGACCCATGCCTTCCTCGATGTCCTCGGCGGAGTCGCCGGCCCCGTAGTCGGCCATCACGGTCGTGAAGGGGTTCTCGCTCACACCGGCCTTGAACCGGCCCGGGAAGTTCGCAAGGAGCCAATGCACCATGAATCCGCCGTAGGACAGCCCCATCACGCCCATCCGCGAGCGGTCGACGAGCCCGTCGCGCACGAGTCGGTCGATCAACGCGAAGATGTCCTCGCTGTCCGGATCGCCCCACACGCCGTCCAGCGCCCTCGCGAACCCCTCGCCGTAGCTGATCGATCCGCGCGGGTTGGGCCGGAGCACGTGGTAGCCGCGTGCTGCAAGAGCGAGATCCTCGAACCGCGAGACCGGACCGAACGCGTCGAACGGCCCGCCATGAGGACGCACGATCAACGGTCGTGCACCCCGGCCGGTCTTCGCGCGCACGAGCCACCCGTCGACGTCGGGCAGCGTCCGGCGCTTCACCGTGACGCGCTCCGCCTCCTGCCGGTACGGGGCGAACCACCGGCCGGTCCCCCGTGGGATCCGGCGGAGGCGGCCCTCCTCGACCTCGTGCACCTCGCCGACGTCACCGTCCACCGAGGCGATCGACGAACACTCGGCCGTCGGCCACGCGGAGCATGACGCAGCCGGCCGACACGCCGGGGGCGAGGCACTCGGCCGAGCCGTCGAGTCCGAGCCGCCACGGGAGCGAGATCCCTCGTTCGGACGCGATCGCCACGACGTGGTCGTCGTCCAGCCATGCGAGGCACGGCCCGTCGGCGTCGGCGGTCAGCTCGCTGTACCCGGCGGGGGCAAGGAACAGGTCGCGCCCGGCCGCGAGCTGCACGACCTCACGGCCGCGGCGCACCCACGCGCCGATGGTCTGCCAGGCCGGTACCCGTGCCTGCCACCCGCGCCAGACGATGCCGTGCCGTCCCCAAGCGGCTTCGATCACGACGTGCCCTTCCGGGCTCACGCGGGACGGGTTCCCGCCGCCGGCCGGTATCGACCACACCTGCGGGTGGTCCGCGATCGTCCGCTCGGGGCGGCGGTCGCCGACGAAGGCGATGCGCGTCCCGTCCGGCGACCACGACACACCGCTCGCACCATGTTCGGGCGACGTACGGCGGACCGGAGTTCCGCCGCCGGAGGGAACGGTCCAGACAGCGTCGTGTTGGTCGAGCACACCTGTGCCGTCGTAGCGCCACAGGACGTCGCGGATCACGCGACCGGTGGGGTCTTTGTCCTGTGCGCGCTCGCCGATCAGATACCGCTCGACGCCTGAGGCCGCCGTCAGCGCGATCGTTCGGCCGTCGGGTGACCAGGCACCCGATGAGACACCGTCCTTGAGCTCGGATAGCCTCCGCGCTTCGCCGCCTCCCATCGGGAGCACCCATGGCTGCGGCTTCTTCGAGCCCTCGCGATCGGAAACGAAGAGCACCGAGGAGCCATCGGGTGAGATGCGCGGCGCCCCGTCAACCGCCTTCGTGGACGTGAGGCGCTCGGGGCGCCCGCCGACGGTTGGGACCCTCCACAGGTGGGCAACGTACGTGCCGTCGCGAACCTCGCGCCGCGCGAACACGATCGTTTCGCCGTCGGGAGAAACGTCGAACCCTGTGAGCGCCTGCTGTTTGGAGACGATGTCGGGACCTATGCGGGCCGTGGGCACGAGAGCCTCCTGTGAGTCGGACGCAGCTATCCAAGCATGCGGTGCTGGAGGCCGCCTTCAGCGCTGCCAGGAGGGTCCCGAACTCAGTCTTTGAAGTCGGGCTGGCTCTTCTCGAGCATCCGGAGCAGCGCCGCCCAGTGCATCCGGCCCCAGTCGCGCATCCCGTCGCCGGAGAACTGGCCGCGCGTCTTCTCGATCGTGTCGGTCGGTATCGGCGTCGGTTTCCCGAGCCCGGACGCGAGCACCTGCAGCTGCGCCGCCTTCTCGAGCATGTAGAGGTCATCGATCGCGGCGCCGAGCTCCCGGCCGGCGACCAGGATCCCGTGGTGACGCAGGAACATCACGTCGTGGGTGCCGAGCACCTTCGCGAGCCGCTCCCCCTCGTCGAGGTCCGCGAGGCCCTCGTACCCGCGGGGGAGCACCTCGATGAGGAGGGCATCGTCCTCGTGGACGAGCCGCTGCGCTTCATCCACGCCGATATTGGTTGGCATCCTCGTGATGTTCCCATCAGCGCGCCGTTCGAAAGATGCTTGTTTCACCTCAGCCTGTGGACGCCGTCCGAGCTCGCCGGAGCCAGGCGAGGTCCGCACGAACAACGGCGACGGAGAGCAGGAGGAGCGCGAACGCGTTCAGCGGGTGTAACGCCGCGAGCACCGACGACGTGTCGCGCAGGTTGACCAGCAACACCTGGACGAAGATGTCCAGCATCAGAAGCAGCGTGAGGATCAGCTCCCGCTTCCGGAGCCGTGCGAGCAGCGCCGTGATCAGCAGCAACGGGATACCGAACTCGAACAAGGAGTAGCCCACGGCGGCGTGCAGATCGGAGTTTTCGACGGCCCCGAACAAGAAGAGCCCGATCAAGAAGGGCTGCACCACGATCCCAGCGAGGACAACGCACGAAACGACGAGATGTGCGATGCGGAACCCATGCGTCATCGCCGTCCGCCCCTTCACCCTCGGTCGTCACATCGCTGCGGCTCGGAGCATCGCACCCATCGGCGCCCTCGCGCACGGGTGTCTCCACCCCTAACCTAGGAACGGCGTGCATGCCCCTGCCGCGGCCCCACGAGCGATCTCCACATAGTGGAACTCGGTTCTGATATCTGGAACAGCCCGAGAACACGTAGACGGACCGCGCCCAGCCCGAACCCCCGAGCCGCCGCCCTCAGTTGATCCGTCGACGGATCAGCCACATGGCGAGCAGGACGAGCCCGGTCGCCACCGGCGTTCGGAACCGTCCGAACGCCGGTCGACCAGGCTCCGATGCGCAAAGGGCTCGCGATCAGCCTGGCGAACACGGTGATCTCCTGGGAGCCGCGGCCTACCGGTTCTCGCGACGCGACGTCGCGGGCTGATCGACGTCTCTCCCGCGAGCATGCGCCGTTCCAGGCCTTGTGATATTCCTCACGTCCGACCTGACGAGAGGGGCTCTCCATGACGAGCGATGATCAGGCGCGGGAGACGGGGTCCGACCCCGGGTCCCTGTCACGACGTTCGTTCCTGGCGCTTTCTGCCGCGGCCGCCGCAACGGTCGTGCTGCCCGGCATCGACACCCCGGCGGAGGCGGCGCAGGGCAACTGCCAGCCCTTCCTGACGCCGCCCGACTATCTCGGCATCGTTCCCACCACCACGCAAGTCCTCGGCTTCGAGGCCGGTCGCCGGGAGGTGACGACCGCTCAGTGCTATCAGTACCTCGACGCCGTCGCGGCGGCGAGCGACCGGGTGAGGGTCGGCGTCGTCGGTCACTCCTCGGTCGGGCGCGAGATCCGCTACGCCATCATCGGCCGGCCCGAACACGTCACGAACGCCGGTCTCGAAAAGGTCAGGCAGGCGCATTACGAGATCGCCGACCCGTCCACGACCCAAGCGCGCGTCAATCACCTCGCCGAGACGACACCGGCGTTCCTCTGGGTGTGCGGCAATATCCACGGCGACGAGGAGAGCGGCGCGGACGCGATCGTCTCGCTCGTGTACGGCCTCGCCGATCGCGACGACTGCGTCGTGAACCGGCTCCTGAAGAACGCCGTGGTGGTCGTCATCCCGATCCAGAACCCCGACGGGCGAGCGCTCGATACCCGCAGCAACTACTACGCGTTCGACCTCAACCGCGATCACTTCGGCCGCACGCAGCCCGAGACGGACGGCAAGATCCAGTTGATGCGCAAGTACCCGCCACTGGTGCTGACCGACCATCACGAGTTCGGGTACTACCGTTCGTTCTTCCCGCCGACCGACGATCCCGTCTATCACGAGGTCACGAACCGGCAGATCCACGACATCTACAACGTCTACGGACCGGTCATGGCCAAGGAGTTCCAGCGGCGCGGCTGGCACTACTTCAACCAGGGCTACGGCTACGACTTCTTCTCGCCGATCTTCACCGACACCCTGACCTCGTTCGGCTTCCAGGGGGCCGGGATGACGGTCGAGGTCTACGACGGCGCCCCGATCTACCAGCGGTGGAACCGCCATCACACCGTCATGTGGGTCACGCTCGCGGCGGCCGCCGCGCGCAGCCGCACGCTGCATCTGGATCGGCACACGGCGTCGGTGGAGGCGGTGCAGCAGGGGCGCAAAGGTGACCTGCTGCCGAACCGTGTCTACGAGCCGGAGAACAACGTGCGCGTCAAGGTGCCGGATACGCCGGTACGTCACTACTTCATCCGCGCCGACCGGCCGGAGTCGCTCGCCGAGTCGAAGCGGCTCGTCCGGAAGCTCCAGCGCATGGACGTCCAGGTGCACCGGCTGACACACCCCCTGACGGTGCCCGACTATCGACCCCACCGGGAGAAGCCACGCCGTGAGACCCTGCCGGCCGGCACGTTCTGGATCCCGATGGCCCAGCGTCAGAAGCACTGGGTCCAGGCGGCGATGAACGAGGACACCTTCGTCCCGATCAACCAGGCCTACGGCCTCACCGGGTTCAGCCTGGCGCTCCTGTCCGGCGCGGCCACCGGCTGGTCGGGTGCGACGCTCGATCCGCGCGCGAAGCTCGCTCCGCCGATGCCGCAGCCGTCGCCGCCGAAGCACACCGGTCGCATGCCGAGGATCAAGATCGTGTGGGTATCCGAGGGCTCGTTCTACTCGTGGCAGGGAACGCGGTGGCTCCAGTACCTGTTCGACCACGAGTGGGGTGGGATCCCGTACCAGGTCATCGACCCGCAGGACGTCCGCCAGGGCGCACTGCACGGAACCGATGTGCTGTGCTTCCCGGCGGGCGGAGCCCCTGCCATGCTCGGGCGTCTGGGCCACAAGGGCCAGCGAGCGATCGTCGACTGGGTCAACCGAGGCGGTCGCTACATCGGGTGGCGATGGGGCGGCTCGCAGCTCCCGTGGGCGCTGGGCCTGTCGAGCGCCCGATACGGGTTCCCGAGCATCTCGCTTCGCGACATCCTGATCCGCGCGCATCTGAACCCGTCGAGCCCGCTGACGAGGAAGGCCGGCAAGGAGGCGTGGTTCGTCTACGACGGTGACCTGCTGATGTGGAAGAAGCCCACGGGGAACGCCCTCGCGGCGTGGTTCCCCAAGCACCAGGGCGGCGGCATCGAGGTCAATGGCTACCCCGGAGGCACCCGGCTGCTGGTCGGCACGGGGGTGGTGGCCGACGAGCGGGCGGGCCGCGGGCGCGTGATCACCTCCGCACTCGACCCGAACTACCGAGACGAGTCGGTCGGCTCACGGAAGATCCTGTGGAACGCCCTGTTCGGGCCCGACCCACACCGCAGATCGGCGGCAGCGGTCACGTACGACGCGAACGAGGTGGCGCGGCGGATCCGCAGCTCATCGACGACGCGACGATCAACGCCTTGCTTATCAGCGTGCCCCCCGGCGACGCCGCCGCGGCTCGATCGGTTCTCGCGTCGTTCGGCTCCGAGGTACACAGGGTCCCGACGTTCGATCACGAGGCCGTACTCCTCGCCGTGGACAACCCGGACGTCCAGTCGTTCGAGCAGCACCCCTTCGCGAGGGAAATCCCGGGCGCGCTTCAGGGCGCAGGCATCGAGATGCTTGGGTTCCGCGCACCGGAGTAGCGGTTCCCGCGAACCCGATCCGCCGTGAATAGAGGCTCCGGTGCTCGTCCTCGTAGAGCGTGCGTAAGTCGCGGGAGCGCCCCGTGGCCTCATGAAGCTGCACGACCTCACCCTCTGCCTGCATCACCATCTACGATGCTCGGACCTTGTCAAACGCTTAGGCCCGCCCGCTCGCGGACAGGAGCAGGAGGGGACGGCGCGTTGTAGGTTCTCTGCGTGAGACTCATCGTCTCGGCTCTGCTCGGCATGCTCGCACTGATCGTCCTGTCCATCGGCGGGCTGGTGGTCGCCGGATTGATCCGCCGGTTCCAGATCTGGCGAACGCGTCATGAACTGGAACGCATGGGTTTCCTGGTGAGCTTGCCCTCCGCGCGCGAGACCCACCCGATCTGGCCACGTTTGGGAGCCGGGCTCGCCGGATTGGGCGCGTTGATCGTCGCGACGTCGTTGCTCCCCGGCGGACCATTGGGTCGAACGCTGGCATCGACCGCCGCTTCGCCGCTCCCGAGCGCGCCGATCCACGCTCCCGTCGTCCCGCCAGGCACGAACCCCGGCTCCGAGCACCCCCCATCGGAAGAGCCGGCGACCACACATGGCGCCGGGAGTGCCCCGGCATCACCGGCCTCGTCGGCCTCACATGCGACGGATGCAGGAAGCGACGCAGGGGCGCCGTCGACCGTGACCGCTCTCCCGACGTCGGCAACGGCGATCCAGCTGCAGTGGGCGCCGGTCAGCGGTGCGGCCCGCTATGACGTCGAGCGATCGACCGACACCGTGACTTGGAAGGCTGTCGCCCACACAGGCGGGAAGCAAACACTATTCACGGACGGGGAGCTGTCCTCGGGGACGACGTACTACTACCGCGTCGCCGCCTTCGTGGACGGCGAGGACGTCTTCCGCTCCGACGTGGTCTCTGCCACGACGACGGTAGTCACACCGACCGCGCCCGTGTTGCTCCCGGCGACGAGCTCGGCCACATCCATCGATCTGGGATGGAGCGACGTTGACGGTGAACTCGGGTACCGGATCGAGCGATCACCGGACGGAACCAGCGGGTGGACCGTGATCGGGACGACCGGCCAGGGCCTGACCTCCTACACGGATGCCGGCTTGGCCTCCGCGACCACGTACTACTATCGCGTCGTCGCCGTGACGTCGAACGGCGAGTCGCCCCCATCGGCAGTGCTGCCCGCCACCACCACGGATCCAGGCGGCCCGTCGACATCGGAACCCAACACCGCCCAGTTCGAAACCCCGTAGGTTCCGTAGGACGTCTCCGTCGACGACCTATCCGGTCGGCGACGGGGACGGCAGCGGTTCGCCTGTGGCCACGTCCCACATCTGCTCGCGGATAGCGTTGAGGAAGATGCCGGAGCCATCTGGTGACCAGTTGAGGTGCGCACTCGCCCCGAGGCAGCATCGGGGTTGCTGTCCGAGCTTTCTCAGGCCCGAACGTCATCTGGATGGATGAGCCAAACCTGCAGAACGAACGGATCGCCCCCTCCGTGGTAGTTCGGATCGGCGGGGTCCCGCAGGAACGCGATCGTGGTCCCGTCAGGCGAAAGCTTGGGCAGGAGTCCACGTGTCAGGGCGACGGGAGAACCATCCTCCCCGACGACGAAGATCGTCCCGCCCCTTTCGTAGACGCGAGAGAGGCCGGATGCTGTCGGAGGCGTTGCGCTCGATGAGCCAGGCGGGGACGACGCGTTCGAGGTGCAACCGACCAGTACCGACACGAGCAGGATCGAGATCGAAAGGCGCTTCATGGTCTGGCCTCCTAGCCCTCGTCACGACTTCATGAGCCATGGACGCCTTCCGCGGCGGGAACGTGTAGAGAGACTCGAAGATCCGAACCCGTCTGTTATCGAGGCAGGTCTGCGCTTGGCGGGTCGCCCGCGAGCTGTCTCACGGCCTGGCCGTAGGTCCAGAAGGACGTCAGTCTGCGCTCCGCGGCAAGCATCTCGATCACGTCGGCGGGGAGATAGTCCGAGCTATCTCTCAGCGCATCGAACGACGGCGAGGGCTCGGCCATCCCCTTGCGAACCCATTCGCGGAACCTTCGTTCCAGCTGGTCTATGTCCGTCTGGAGTTCGGCGGTCGCCATACATGGGGTATCGGCGGGCGGGTGGCGTTCTGGAGGGCGAGCTAGATGAAGAGCGGCGTCAGGGAGTGACGCTGCACGAGCTCGTTCATCCGTTCGTCGCTCGGGCGCTCCCCGGAGAACTCCTCGGCTGCCGACAGCACCAGCGGCAGGAGGTTCACATCGCCGACCGTGTTGAGGAACACTCCCTCGCGGCCGAGCACCCAATGCACCGCAAGGTCGATGTCCGCCTGATCGGTGAGTGGCTCATACCACGTCGACGCCGTCTGCCGGCGGCCATCCCAGGGCGCCAGCGCGATCGACTTGATCGTCTGTAAGGCGACCTTTCTTTCTGCGCAGATCGCAGCCAGCGCCTCGAACTCTGCCGCATAGCGTTCGTCCTGCATCTGCCGGAAGTTGTACGGGAGCAGCACCGAGTCGAACGGGAATCGCGCGAGCGAGCGACGGTGCATCGCTGCGATCGAGAGGCCATGCCCGGTGACGCCGATGAAGCGAACGAGTCCTTCTTCACGCGCCTCGACCACTGCCTCCAGGGCGCCACCTTCGCGCAGCGCGAACTCCCACTCGATCACGTCGGCCAGGTTGTGCAACTGCAGGAGGTCGACGTGGTCGACACCCAGCCGATCGAGGGAACGGTGGAGTTCTTCCTTCGCCCCCTTGTAGTCTCGCGCGTCCGTCTTCGTGGCGATGAAGAACGCGGTCGGATTCCGCTTGAGCCACGACGCGATCCGCAGCTCAGAGTCACCATAGGATGCCGCCGTGTCGATGTGATTCACGCCGTGCTCCAGGAGAAGATCCAGCGTTCGCTCGGCGTCTGCGTGGGAAACACTGCCGAGCGCCGCCGCACCGAAGATCGTGCGAGCGCTCTCGTGGCCGGTCCCACCGAACGGCGCCTTTGCGATCACTGACGGTGGCCGTCGTCGAAGTCGATCGCGGCGTGGGTCCCGTCGCAGAACGGCTTGTTGCTCGAACGCCCGCACCGACACAGGGTCTGCCGGTTCCGCTGCTCGTAGGCGAAGCCGTCGGTCGCGACCACCTGGATGCCCCCTCGCACCGCCAGCGGACCGGAGACCCCTTGGGCCGGATCCTGAACGACGCCGATCGAGGGTTCGTACTCCTCCTCGAACGGAGCGCGCGTGCCTTTGTCCCACGCGACCAGGCGTCCCGACGGGCAGAGCTTCGCGTCGCGGATCGCCACCTCCTTCGAGGCCTCGTCCGGCTCGTCGACCAGGTTCCATACCGCACCGCCGTAGTCACAGAACCTGGCGAACGAACACATGACCTCCGCGTCGGTGAGGATGAGGTTCGGGCCGACTTGCTCCTCGGCCTGGGCGAGATACGGCTCCCTGCTGGCCGTCTCTGTCCCGTCGAAGTCGCTGTCCTCGCACGCTCCGTCGCAGAAGGGTGCGGTCTTCGACCCGCCGCACCGACAGAGCTGGTACTCGGCCTCCGTGGTGAAGGCCTCTCCCTCACCCCACTCGACCGAGAACCCTTCCTCGTCGGTGACGATCGTGCGCCTGACGAGCGGGACCGAACCCGCCACCCGATACGGACCGTTCGCCGTGACGGTGATGCGCATCTCCTCCGGCGTGGCCATCAGATCCTTCCCCCCTGCGGCAAGCGAACGGCGTCCAGCCTGCACGTACTCGCGACACTCTAGACTCCGTCGCACGATGATCGCGTGCCCCGCGTGCGGCGCCGAGAACCCCGCGGACGCGCGGTTCTGTAACGCCTGCGGCGAAAGGCTCGCGGTCAGTGCACCCGCCGGCGAGGTCCGCAAGACCGTGACGGTGGTGTTCTGCGACGTGACCGGTTCGACGGCGCTCGGGGAACGCCTGGATCCCGAAACCTTGCGCCGTGTGATGAGCCGCTACTTCGCATCCATGGCCGAGACGATCGAACGCCACGGAGGAACGGTCGAGAAGTTCATCGGCGATGCCGTGATGGCCGTCTTCGGGATCCCGACCACGCACGAGGACGACGCGCTTCGCGCTGTGCGCGCCGCCGCCGGGATGCAGGATGCCCTCCGGCTGCTGAACAAGGAGCTCGAGCGGGACCAGGGTGCCGCCCTCACCTGCAGGATCGGCGTGCACACCGGCGAGGTCGTCGCCGGCGACGCCACGCTCCGGCAAGCGATGGTGACAGGCGACGCGGTCAACGTCGCTGCCAGGCTGGAGCAGGGGGCGCCACCCGGCGAGATCCTGATCTCCGATGCGACGCTCCGGCTCGTGCGCGACGCCGTCGTGGTCGAGAAGGTCGACCCCCTCGAGGCGAAGGGGAAGACCGAGCCGGTGCCCGCGCACCGACTCGTCGGGGTTCACGAGGGAGCGGCAGGGGTGGCCCGGCGACTCGACTCCCCCATGGTCGGCCGCGAGCGCCCGCTCGACCAACTGACGAGGGCCTTCGACGAGATCGAGGCCGATCGGGTCTGTCATCTGTTCACGGTGCTCGGCTCGGCAGGCGTGGGCAAATCCCGGCTGATCCAGGAGGCGATCGACCGGATCGGCGATCGGGCGACCGTTCTACGCGGGCGTTGCATCTCCTACGGCGAGGGCATCACGTATCGGCCGCTGATGGAGATCGTCCGCGATGCCCTCGACCCGGGCGCCCAGGCGCAGCCCGATCTGAGCTCCGCGATCGCGACGATGCTGTCGCCGGATCCGGCCGCGGGGGCCATCGCGGCCCGCGTCGCCCAGCTCGTCGGGACGACCTCGGATGTCTCGATCCCGGCGGAGGAGATCGCGTGGGCGATCCGCCGGTTCTTCGAGGTGCTCGCGTCCGAACGACCGCTGCTCGTCGTCGTGGACGATCTTCACTGGGCCGAGCCCGGACTGCTCGACCTGCTGGACCGCGTGGCGGATCTCAGTCGCGATGCGCCGATCCTGCTGGTGTGCATGGCGCGACCCGAGCTGCTGGACCAGCGCGCGGATTGGGGCGGCGGCAAGCTTCACGCGACCACCGCGGCGCTCGAGCCACTGTCGGAGCGGGAATCGGCGTCGCTGATCGACAACCTCCTCGGAACCGACGCGTTGGACACGGCCGTGCGGGCGCGGATCCTCGCTGCGGCCGAGGGGAACCCGCTGTTCGTCGAGGAAACGATCGCGATGCTCGTCGATGAGGGTGCGCTCCGATCCGAGGGCGGCAGATGGGTCGCCGCCGAGGATCTGGAGGAAGTGGCGGTTCCACCAACCATCCAGGCCCTGCTGGACGCTCGCTTGGA
This sequence comes from uncultured Actinomycetes bacterium, assembly GCA_963799625.1. Taxonomy (GTDB): domain Bacteria; phylum Actinomycetota; class UBA4738; order UBA4738; family HRBIN12; genus AC-51. Next base: position 50,783 of record CAWCXU010000013.1, read on the forward strand.
CCGTCTCGACGAACCCGACCGGGCGGCGCTCGGCCGCGCATCCGTCGTCGGCCAGGTCTTCTACGTGGGGGCGGTCGCAGCGCTGTCTCCACAGACCGAACGCGACGGTGTGATGGGCAGGATGCAGCAGCTCGTGCGTCGCGACCTGATCCGGCCCGATCGCTCCGACGTCGTCGGAGAGGAGGCGTTCCGGTTCCGTCACGGCACGATCCGAGACGCCGCCTACGCCATGCTCCCGAAGGAGGTCCGAGCGGATCTCCATGAGCGGCTCGCGGGGTGGCTCGAGGGTCTGCCCGATCTGGTCGACGCCGACGAGTTCGTGGGCTACCACCTTGAACGCGCGCACGCGCTGCTGCTCGAACTCGGTCCGCCGGACGCTCGGACCGCAACTCTCGGGGAGCGGGCGGCGTCCCACCTGTCCGCGTCCGCGACGAACGCGACCGCTCGCGCCGACCTCCGCGCCGCCGAGAACCTCTTCGGTCGTGCCGCAGCCCTGCGCGGTTCTGACACCGCCGATCGCGCCTGGGATCTGATCGGTCTCGGCTGGGCTCGGCTCGACCTCGATCGGGTCGGCGACGCGATCGAGCCATTCGCGACGGCACGCGCGATCGCGGACGAACAGACCGACGAGCGCCTCGCGATCCACGCCGCGCTGGTCCAGGCGTACGCCGCACTCTTGGTGGCCCCCGAGGGAGCCGCCGAGGCCCTCACCGACCTGGTCGGCGCCGTGCTCCCTCGCCTCACGGCGATGGACGATCAGCGGGGCCTCGCGATCGCGCTCTTCTCCCGCGGCTACGTCTCTTGGCAGGGCTGCCGGTTCGAAGCTGCCCGCACAGACATGCACGCATGTGTCGAGCACGCGCGGCTCGCGGGGGATCGCACGATCGAACTCACCGCCACCATCACCGGCGCGATGGCGGGCGTGCTCGGGACGGCGACGGCCGTGGAGATCCTCGAGGAGGCGGATCGAGCGGAGCTGGAGGCGGCGACGTTCCCGACCCTCTTGCCGATGACCCTTGCCGTCCGCGCCCACGCGGAAGGGATGCTTGGACGATTCGACGAGGCGCGCGCCCTGGTCGCCCGGGCGACCGAGATCCAGCTCGATCTCCAGGGGTTCGTTCCCTCAGGGATCGGGGAGGGGTCATGGCGTATCGAGATGTGGGCCGGCGACCTCGACGCCGCGGATCGGCACGGGCAGGAGGATCACGCGTTGATGCTGCAGCGCGGCGACATCGCGCACGCCTCCACCGCGGCCGGCGAGCGCGCCTTGACCTGCTACCAGCTCGGACGGCTCGACGAGGCTCGTCGACTCGCGACGGAGTGCCGCGACACCGGTGCGAGCGACGACGTGTACAACCAGTACCTCTGGCGGGGCGTTGAGGCGGCGATCTCCGCACGTGAGGGTGAGGTCGATCGGGCCGACCGGCTGATCGCCGAGGCGATCGAGTGGGTCGAGCGGTCCGACGCGCTGCTCGACCGGGCGATGATCCTGGAGTTGAAAGCGGACCTTTCGGCCCGACTGGGTCGTAGCGAACCGGCCGCGACGGCGCTCGCCGAAGCCCGCGGGTTGGCCGACCGGAAGGGCGCCACCGCCATCGTCCAGCATCTGGACCGCGTGGCGACCGAGCTCGATCTCGCCTGAGCCGCTCGGGCCACGTCGACACAGGGAGATGCCGGAGCCCTCTCAGCCGGCGAACGGTGTCTCGGCGATGCCACCGACACCCGGCGTGCATGCGAACACGCTGCCGGCAAGTGGCTCCTCGGCGATCTCGGCGTCGCTCAGCGTCTCGGTCGCGCTCGTGATGTAGAGGGTTCCCATATCGGGGCCGCCGAAGGCGATGCCGGTGCCGCGCGAGACCGGCAGATCGACGATCCGGTCGATCCCGCCGTCCGGGTCGTAGCGGACGATGCGGCCGTAGACGGGCTGGGCGCTCCACACGAACCCTTCACGATCCACCGTGAGCCCATCCGGGAAACCGACGGCCTCCGGGTCGAGCTGCACGAACGGGCGCCGTCCTTCGATCTCGCCGCTATCCGGATCGAAGTCGAACGCGAAGATCGCGTACCGGAAGCTCTCGGTGTGGTACATGACCCGACCGTCAGGACTCCACCCGATCCCGTTCGAACACTTGACCTCGTCATGCATGCGGGTGATCCGCCCATCCGGATCGAATCGGTACAGCGCGCCTGTCGGTGCGAGCCAGTCCTCGGCTCCCATCGTGCCTGCCCAGAGCCGACCTTGACGATCACACTTGCCGTCGTTGAATCGGTTCCCGCCGCGTTCCGGTTCGGGGTCCGCCAAGATCTCGAGATGACCGGAGTCCACGTCGTAGAACGCGAAGTTCTTGCGCATCGAGAGCACCAGCCCGCCCTGCGCTCGGGTCGACACCGACGTCACCCAATCCGGCAGGTCGAACGTGCGATGGTCGCCGTCGGTCGGGCGGAAGATGTGGATCACCTGCCCTGGGATATCCACCAGGTACAGCTGCTGCGTCGGGGGGTCCCACAGCGGTGCCTCACCAACGACGTGTTCGGGCACGGATCACGACCGACACGTCGGTCGGCGTCGGCTCGATCTCGGGCGGTCTTCCTGTTCGTCCATCGCCACTAGAGCCAGCCGGCGCGGCGGAACAACCAGTAGAGACCGAGGGACGCGCCGATGATCAGAACTCCCGAGGTCACGACCCCCCAGGGTTGCGAGAAGCCCGGGTAGGGAACGTTCATCCCGTAGTAGCCCGTGACGAGGGCGGGCACGCCGAAGATCGCCGCCCAGCTGCTGACCTTCTTCACGATCAGGTTCTGCCGATAGTCCCGCAAGCTGAGATTCGTCTCGACGATCGTGCTCACGAGGTCACGGAGTGAATCGGTCGACTCACTCACGCGCAGGATGTGGTCGTACACGTCCTGGAAGTAGGGGTAGAGCTCTTCTGCGATCGGCGAGTGTTCCCGCCGCATGAGGCTGCTGATCGCCTCTCGCATCAGCACGACGAGGCGATGGAACCGCACCATCGCTCGGCGCATGTCGAACCAGTGGCGCTGCTTCGCCGGATCGAGGGGGCGGTCGGCGAAGATCTGGTCGCTGACCTCCTCGTAGTACGCATCGAACGCCTGGACAGTATCGAAGTAGGTGTCGACGATCGCGTCGAGCAGGCCGTAGAGGAGGAAGCTGACGCCGAAGGCGGCGAGGTCGGGCGATCGGTCCCACCGCTCGAGCACCGGATCGATCGGGAAGCGGTCGTTCTCGCGAACGGTGATGAGCCAGCGCTCGTTGATGAACGCGTGGACCTCCGTCTCATCGAGACGACCACCGTCGGCGTCGACGCCCACGGCGTAACAGGACAGGAACAGATGCGTCGCGTACCTGTCGAGCTTGGGACGCTGGTGAGGCTCCAGCGCGTCCTCGACGGCGAGCTCGTGCAGCCCGAACTCAGCGGTCAACTCGTGAAGCTGTTCCCTCGTGGGTCTCAAGAGATCGACCCACACGACCGTGTCTGGATCCACCAGGTACTCGGACACATCGGCGATGGGGAACCCCTCGGCCTCGAGGGTCCCCTTCCGATAGACCCTCGTCAGGTGCTCACCCATGAGGACGTCAGGAAGCCGACACGGAGATGAGCCGGTAGTGCTTCCCCGACGCCATCGCCTCTTCCTCGGCCCTGTCCCGGTGTCCGTCGCAGGCGAGGGTCCCCGAGTAGTTCCAGACGCTCCGCTGCGAGGGATCGCCCTCCGGTGGCTGCTCGGACAACACAGCCCAGGTGGCGGAGTTCTCGCACCCCGGGGAGCTACAGGGGTAGCCGCTCATAGCGCGAGGATACGGCGCGCACGGACGAGGCGCTCGCGGCTAGCATCCACGGATGGACGAGGCGCTCCGGGTGCTTGCCGTGGCAGCGGGTGCGGCCATCGTCGTGGCGACGTTGGGTTCTGCGATCAAGACGGTGATCCTGCCCCGTGCGTCTGCATCGTCCATCACGCGGTGGGTCTTCTTGACGATGCGGCGGATCTATCTCGTGATCGCGCCGCGGAACCTCTCCTACGAACGCCGCGACCGTCGGCTGGCCACGTACGCCCCGATCAGCCTCACCGTGACGCTCGCCGTCTGGCTCGTCTTGGTGCTGCGTCGGCTACACGCTCATCTTCATCGGGGTCAACGATCTTTCCGTCCGTGACGCGTTCACCTTGTCGGGCTCGTCGCTGTTCACCCTCGGCTTCGCCCATCCGTCAGGGCTCCCGGCAACGACCCTCGTGTTCACCGAAGCGGCGATCGGTCTGTTCCTGCTGGCGCTCCTGATCACGTACCTCCCTGCGATCTACTCCGCGTATGCGCGCCGCGAGGTCGGCGTCACCGCCCTCGAGGTGCGGGCCGGCTCCCCGCCGTCGGCACGCGAGATGGTCTGGCGGCACTGGACCCTCGAGCGCATGGGCGAGCTGGGCGCGGTCTGGCAGGAGTGGGAACGCTGGTACGTCGACGTGGAGGAGAGCCACACCTCGTTGCCCTCGCTCGTCTTCTTCCGATCCCCGCAGCCCGACCACAGCTGGGTGACCGCGGCGGGCGCCGTGCTCGACAGCGCCGCGCTCACCCTGTCGACCGTCGACATCCCGAGGGACGTGCACGCGGAGTTCTGCTTGCGCGCCGGCTACCTGTGCTTGCGCAGGATCGCCGGGTTCTTCAAGGTTCCGTTCGATCCCGATCCGGCGCCCGACGATCCGATCTCCGTGTCACGTGAGGAATGGCAGGCGGCGGTCGAAGAGCTCGAGCGTGAAGGGGTGCCGCTGAAGCCCGATCGAGAGCAGTCGTGGCGAGACTTCGCGGGATGGCGCGTGAACTACGACACGGCCCTGCTCGCGCTCGCGAACATCGCGGGCGCTCCGACCGCGCCGTGGTCGTCGGATCGCTCCGGCGACCGGACCATGGCGCCCCGTGCGTTCAGATCCCGGATGAGCGACCGCTGACAGCCGGCGAACGACAGGAGGAACGCGATGCGATTCGGACTCGACATCTCCCAGCATCAGCTGAGCTGGGAGGAGCTGGTGGCACGTGCGCGGCTGGCCGAGGACGCGGCGCTCGACGGCGTCTGGGTGTTCGATCACTTCAAGGCGCTCTACGGCGATCCGAAAGGGCCGTCACTCGAGGCGTGGACGCTCTTGGCGGGATTGGCGCGCGAGACCTCACGCGTCCGGCTCGGGACGCTCGTCACCGGGATGACGCACCGCCACCCGTCCGTACTGGCGGCCGAGGTCGTCACCGTCGACCACCTCTCGGGTGGCCGCGTCGAGTGCGCCATCGGCGCGGCGTGGAACGAACCAGAGCATCGCGAGCTCGGCATCCCCTTCCCTCCGACGTCGGAGCGACTGGACCGGCTCGAGGAAGGCATCCAGGTCCTTCGCCTCCTCTTCACCGAAGAAGACGTGAGCTTCGACGGCCGCACCTACCAGCTGGAGGGCGCTACCTACCGGCCGAAGCCTGTGCAGCAACCGCACCCGCCGATCTGGGTCGGTGGGGAAGGGCGCAAGAGAACCCTCCCGATCGTCGGCAGGTTCGCTGACGCGTGGCACGGGTGGGCATCCGATGCGACCGAGCTCGCGGCACTGAACGCGATCATCGACGGCGCGGCCGAGGAGGCCGGCAGGGACCCCGCATCGATCCTCCGAGCCTCGAGCCTCTCTATCTCCGAGCCATGGGACGAAGTGAAGGCTGCGTACGAGTGGATGCAGGGCGGAGGGATCGGCTACCTCGTCATCGATTGGCCGACGGAGGGACAAGGCAGACTCGAGGAGTTCCTCGAGCGCATCCTGCCTACCCTGTAGCGGTTGGCTCTCTAGAGGGCCCGGATCTCGAGACCTGAGAAATCTGCGAGGACCTTTCTCATAAGCTCCAGCGCTTCAGCGTCGACAGGGCCTGCCCCCGGGATCCTCCTCGGCATCCTGATGTACCCGAGGTCGCTCTCGTGCTCCAGCTGCCGCAGAGCCTCCTCGAAGAGCATGTCCCAATCGTCCACCGGGCAAGCGACCGAGATCCGCAGCGAGGCTCCGTCGCGATCGATCCTCCACGGCATGGCGTCCCCTCCCTAATGCTCGAAGGTCATTTAAGCAGGTCCGAAGGAGTAGTCCGACTTCGAGAACGCCGACGACCATCCACAGTGCGGGCACCGTTCGATGACCCTCAGATCGTCGCGGATCCCGTCCCAGGTTCCTCGATCCATCTGGATCGCGGACGGGAACGCGACGACCGCAATGGGCGCAACTCAGGGTCAACGTGTCCTCTCCCATATGTCCCCACCGTCTGAAGGCGCAGAGACCCTCGATGCCGCCGATGGGGAAGCCCGGCGACCGCGAGAGGCTCTTGCTGACCTATCGGTGATCTTGTTGGAGTGTGCCGGTTGAACCGTGTCCCCGCATCGGCCGAGTGTCCCGACCCCCGATAGGCCGACACGGGGTTTCGCCTAGGTCGGATGGAAGCGGTCTTCTCTGCGAGCCGAGAGATACTGGAAGCGCTCGACAACGGCGGGAAGGCTCCTCCGCAGAGAGGGCACATCTGGTGGCCGATCAACGTCTGACCGTGGATGGGATGTGTTTCCGATACGGTCCTCCGCTCGAACGGCTGTGGGCGGAGAGACATCTCGCGGTGCCGGACGAAGGACTGACGTACGTCGATGACCATGAGCTCGTCATCCTCGGAAACACACTCAAAGATCTGCTCGAGGCCCTGGTGCGCCAGCAGGTGTCTACGGATCGCGCCAGCGCACTGGCCGCGGACCCACACGCTGAGCGGTCCAAACTGAACGCCGCTCGCGCTCAGGCGAAACGGATCGATGGACTGATAACCGGAGCACTTGCCGACAAGGACGTTCGAGGACAGCTCTACCGATTGAAGGCGCTTATCGGGAGCAGGGAAGACCGGTCGGTGCGCTAGCCTGCGCTCCTCGTGATCAACTTCCGGATCCTGGGTCCCTTCTCGGTGCTACGGGATGAGACCCCCCTCCCGATCCAGGGGGGTAAGGAGCGGGCTGCGCTCGCGATCCTCCTGCTGAACGCCGGACAGGTGGTGTCGGCGGACCACATGATCGACGCGCTGTGGGAGTCCGAGGCCCCGGCCACCGCTCGGAACTCACTTCACGTGCGGATCGCGGCGCTGCGCAAGACGTTGGGATCGGATCGGATCGAAACGCGAGCACCCGGCTACGTGGTGCATGTGGAAGCGGGTGAGCTCGACCTCGAACGGTTCGAACATCTGATCCTGCGCGGGCGCGGTGAGGACCTCCGTCAGGCGCTCGCGCTTTGGAGCGGCGCGCCGCTCGCGGATTTCGCGCGAGAGCGTTGGGCGACCGCGGCGATCGCACGACTCGACGAGATGCGGCTGCTCGCGCTCGAGCGACTCGCAGATATCGATCTGGAACTCGGCCGCCATGCCGAGCTGGTCGGGCGGCTCGAGGCCGAGCTCGTGGACCATCCGTTCCGGGAACGATTGCGAGCCCAGCTCATGCTCGCCTTGTACCGAAGCGGCCGCCAGGCGGATGCGCTCGCGTCGTACCGCGCCGGCCGCGCCGCGATGGTGGAGGAACTGGGGATCGAGCCCTACCCGGCGATGCAGGAGCTCGAGCAGGCGATCCTTCGCCAGGATCCGGCGCTCGATCTCGGCCAGCCTGGCGAGGTGGAGCGCTCGATCCTCGTCGCGGCGTTCGACGGCACGCGGCTCGAAGGGCTGGCGGAGATCGCCGACACGCTCGCTCGCCGGTCGAAGCGAACACTGATCCTCACGCAGCCGATCGCTGCCGACGGAGATCTCGGTGACGCGACCGCAGCGTTCACGCGCTGAGCGAACGGTTGGTTGCCGGGGGCACTGCCACCCGCGTGGCTGCGTTCAGATCCGGTTCGCCGGGGCGCGACGTCGCCGGCTTCGCCGCCGAGCAAGACGTCGACCTGGTGCTCGTCGATGGATCGGCCGAGCTGCTCGATGACGCTGCCGTCGCCGACCTGCTCGACGCATCGCCCTGCGACGTGGCCGTCGTATCAGCCGGCGAACCGAGAGAGGGCACCGTGCTGGTGCCGTTCATCGGGGCCGACCACGATTGGTCGGCGGTCGAGCTCGGGGCGTGGCTCGCGAGCGCGCGTGACGGCAAGCTCACCCTGGTCGGCCCGACGGACGACGAGCGCGACTCGAGCAGGTTGCTGGCCAGCGCGTCGATCGCGGTGCAGCGCGCGCTCGGTGTGACGGTGGTGCCGGTCGTCATCCCACCCGGCGCCGACGAACTCGTGGAGGTCGCGAACGAGGCGGCGATCGTGGTGGTCGGACTCTCCGACCGATGGCGAACCGAGGGCCTCGGCCCCGTGCGCTCGGCGTTGGCGGCACGAGCCGTGCCTCCGGTGATCCTCGTCCACAGAGGGCTTCGGCCCGGCGGCCTCGCACCGCCCGACGGCCTGTCGCGATTCACGTGGTCGATCCGTATCCCGGGATAGCTCAACCGGCTCGACAGGCGGGCTGTGTCTGACTTGGTGGCGGTGACGTCCGCGAGAAGAGCCCACCCAGGGTCTGGTGGACGTGCTTGAAGACATGGATCTGCTTCACGTATGGCTTGCCATGGGTCGGGAACGACAACCCTGCCGAGGTAGATCGGAGCGATCGCCTGGTGACGTCGGTCGAGGGTGATGAGCCCTTCCGGCGAGTGATACCGAAGGTGTGCGAGTGCGTCCGAGAACCGACGCTGCCCGTCGGATAGGTCCCCGTTCACCTTCTCGAGCGCTTCGAGCACGGGCTCGACCCCGTCGTAATAGGGCTGATTACTCAAGTACGGGTCGTCTAACCGAGGGAACGCATCGCTGAAGGCCTTCAAGTACTGGCGCCACGCGGGCGGCGCTGGTCGAAAAGGGTCCGAGCTCGCTCCAACAACGCCTCGCAGCACGGGATCCGGTTTGGGATATAGCAGTTGCCAACCCACGAGGAGATGCCGCTTCAGGGGCGCATGCGCCTGTTCCCAGCGAGGTGCCATCGTCCCGGTCCCACCGACGGGGCCGAAGACGGTCGTCCCGGTCAGGAGAAGCCCGTCGACCGTCCCGGGGATCTTGGACACCAAGTGTCCTGGATCGACCTTGTGCGGCGACTGGTCCAGGAAGAGGCGATCCGCCTCGGCGACCTGGCCTCCGAGCGAACAGAACGTCGCGATGAAACCTCCAACTTGGTACCCGGGTTCGTCGGCATCGCCGAAGGTGGCGGCGCTGTTCCATCCGAGCGTCCGCCGCGCGTAGGTGCCGAGCGGAGCTGTCCATTGGTACTGCGTCGGCCTCGAACCGGTAGAGGTTGGGAACCGATCGCTAAAGCGTCGACGATTGCTCGATGCCTGTGGCGATGAACGTGACGTCGGGATGGGCGCGCGCGTACTCGCGCACCGCGACGCCGTCGAGCGGCCAATCAGCGCCGATGACGATGTCCGCGCCGCGGCGCTCGACCAATGTGCTCAGCGCCGAGATCGTGGTCGAGCGATCCCCACCATCGTTCGCACGCATTCATGAGCTCCACCGGCCGGCCACCCACCGGCATGCTCGTGACGCCGTCCCGAGGGTCGCGCTGGCGATCGGATGCGCGCCTCGCTCGATGAACGGGAGTTCGGCACCTGCGAGGTTCAGCGTCGCGATTCTGCGCGAGGGTCCCCTCACAGATCGTGATGACGCCGATCCGGATCGGATCGGGACCGGCGGCCGGTGGCGGCGGCGGCGCGGAACAGCCGACGAGCGTGATGCAGCGCAAGGATCGGCGCGACGAGCGGCCCGGGTCGCCTAGCTCGCACCCGCGACCGCCCAAACAGATCCGTCGCCGACGCTGACATCGGTCGGACTCCCGCCGACGACGAAGGTGGCCGATGTGCCAGTTCGAGGGTCGACCTTCGAGATTGTCCCGTCGATCGCGTCCGCGACCCAGACAGCGCCGTCTCCGACGGTTACGCCCATCGGTTCGCGACCGACCGGGATCGTCTGCACGACATGACCGGACGCGGGATCGATCTTGTACAGCTTGTTCGTGATCTGACCGGTCACCCAGACATGACCGAATCCGACGGCAACGTCCGCAGGGTCGAACCCGAGCGCCGTCGCTCTCGGGACGAGCGGCGGACGGGAGGTGTCGATGCGCCACAGCCGTTGATCTCCCACATCGCCGATCACCCAGACCGCGTCCTTGCCGACCGCCAGACCCGAGAGTTGGTCCCGGCCATGTTCATCATCGTCGATGGTTGGGATCGGCACTTGATGCACGGCTTGGTCGACATACCCCAGGACGGGCTTGACCTTGTACACCGTGTCGCCTGCGATGCCCCAGACAACCCTCCCGGTCCGGTCGCGACCTGGGTCGGATCGCCGAGTTGATTGACCTCGGTCGCGGTTCCCGGTCACAACGTGGGCCACCGGCAGCGTGGGTCCTGAAAAGATGCGTTCCATGCCGACGCCGTCGAAGACCGCATAGACAGAATGGTCCGTTGCGGCGAGCGCGAGGCCACCCACGGGGGTGTCCGGTCGTCGTGACGGCACCTGAGCCGGGATCAAGCTTCCAGAGAACGTCGCTGGGGTACGAGGCGGCCCACACGCCGCCCGCTCCGACCGCCACGGCCGTCGGCTCGTCGCCGATCGGGATACGTGCCGCGGACGCTTCCGGTGTCGGGGTCGATCTGGATCAATCGTCCCGTCAGTTCGGGCGAGCCTTGGGTGGCAGCCCCAGCACGCGCCTTGGTTGGCGGGCTCGCCTCGGGCGAGCAGTCCCGCCACGACGGCGATGCCGATGATGGCCGCGATCGCAGCGACCGCGAGCAGCGGCCATCGCGACCTCCGCTCGTGCGACACGCCCAGAGCGTCGGCCGCAGCCTCGACCAACTCCCCACAGGTCGCGTAGCGCGCCTCGGGGTCCTTGGCGAGCGCCTTGGCCATGACGTCCTCGAGCCCCGGAGCGGCAGGCGGCTCCTCCTCGAGATGCGCGTACAGCAACGCGACATCAGATCGGATGGAGAACGGTGCGCTCCCGGTGAGGCATTCGTAGAGAACGCATCCGAGGGAATAGACGTCGGCCCGTCCGTCGATGGCGTCGCCTCGGATCTGCTCGGGAGCCACGTAGTCGATCGTGCCCAGGGACGCTGCGATTTCCGAAGCCTTGGCGGGATCAGACGAAAGCCGGCTGAGGCCGAAGTCGGCCAGGTACGCCCGATCGCTCGCGTCGATCAGGATGTTCGAGGGCTTGACGTCGCGGTGGACGAGACCCTGCTCGTGCGCGGCGTCGAGCGCGCTTGCGACCTGACGACAGATCGCGATCGCCCGCTCCGGCTCAGAACGCCGTCCCGCAGGATCTCCCTGAGATCGCGGCCCTCGATGTACCGCATCGCGATATAGAGGTGGCCGTCCTGATCGCCCGCCGCCGTAGATCGGCACCACGTTGGGGTGCTCCAGTGACGCGGCGAGGCGCGACTCCGCAAGGAACCGACCGCGGAAGCCGGTGAACCCCGCGTACTCCGGAGCGATCAGCTTGAGCGCGACGTTCCGTTCGAGCGCTCGGTCGCGCGCGCGATAGACGACGCCCATGCCGCCACGGCCGATCACCTCTTCGATCTCGTACCCGAGAAGATCGGAGCCGATATGAGGATCCGAAGCCCGCATGCTCCTCCCCGTCCGCGCAAGAGGATAGAGCAACGCGCGATCCGTTTTTCCTCGTCGTAACCCTCTCGTAAGGGCTGCGGTAAGAGGTCCTCTGCATCATCGTCGCGCCGGCGTCCGAACCGATCGGGCGCGCGAAGGGGGGACCGACGATGAGCGGTCGAACGACGAAGTTCCGGCTCTTGGCCAAGGCGGCGGAGGCGCGCACGGCACGCAAGTGGATGACCATCACAGTCGCGTTCGCCGTTGGGATGAGCCTCACTGCGGTCGCGCGAGCGCAGCGCGGGTCGCAGTCGACAGAGACGACGACGTCGACGACGGGCGCCATCGATGCAACCCATGCAAGCCCACCGACGTGGGGGCTGGCGGGGCGCCCAGGCTACTCGGACATCGCGTTCTCCCCGGACGGCACGCTGTACGCGGTCGACGCGCTGAACGGGCGCGTCTACAAGGTGACCGACACGGGTCCCCAGGGTCGAACGAGGGTGGTGGCGGGCTCGGGACCCGGCGTGAGCCTCGGCGCGGGCGGCTACCAGCACTGGAAGAACATCCCCAACCACGGATGGATCACCGTCGGCGCCTACGGCGGCGATGGGCAGCATGGCACCGACGCTCTGTTCAGCGCGCCGTTTTGGCTCACCTTCGACGCCGTGGGGAACATGTTCATCGCGGATCATCTGAACGGCCGGATCCGTGAGATCACGACCGACGGGTTCGTGCAGACCGTCGCCGGCACGGGCAACGGCGGTCCGCACTACGGCACGTGGACGTCTGGCGTCGGACCCGAAGCCGGCGACGGCGGGCTTGCGACGCACTCGGTGCTCGAGGAGCCGTTGGGCCTGGCGGTCGACTCGCACGGCAACCTGTACATCGCGGACCGAGATCACGACGCGATCCGCAAGGTCGACACCAACGGCATCATCACCACGGTGGCGGGCACTGGGGTAAAGGGGTTCAGCGGCGACGGCGGCCTAGCCACGCAGGCCCAGCTCCACCGGCCGCTCACGGTCGCGTTCGACGCGGCGGGCAACATGTTCATCGATGACGAGAACAACCGCCGCATCCGGATGGTCGATCATCACACTGGCGACATCACCACGGTCGCAGGGAACGGCCAATACGGCTGTGGTGGCGATGGCGGCCCGGCGGTCGACGCCTCGTTCAAGGATCCGAACGAGGTCGGCTTTGCGCCCGACGGGACGATGTTGGTCTCCGACAACGAGTGCCACAACATCCGCGAGATCGCCCCGGACGGCACGATCTCGACGCTTGCGCAGCGCAAGAGCGACTCGTGCACGAACCTCGTCGGCGTCGATGTCAGTCACTTGCCGGTCGGGGCGTACACGTTCGGACCCGACGGCGAGCTGTATCTCTCGGTGTGCAACCGGATCATCCGGGTGGACGACAACGGGATCACGCATCTGTTCGCGCGAGCTCCGCTGATGTCGAACCTGCCAAAGCCGTAACCGGTAGGGCGGCCGAGGTCGGGTGCTCCCGCAGCGTTCAGCTGCGGGAGCACCCGTTCGTCTCAGCGCCGCTCGACCGGTTCGACTCTGTAGTTCGAGTTACCCAACGAAGGGCGCACGGACCAAGCGGTTCGCCGCACGGACCAAGCGACACGCGGTTATCTACACAGAGTCTTCTGAGGACACACAGTGCCTTCCTCATCCCCTATCTCTTGGATCGGATCGGCAGACCGCCCCTTGGTGCGTACATCGCGACGTCGAGCGCGCGGGCGGGACGCCTGGCGAGCGGCAGCATCGTTGCGACCCGGCCGTCCTGCAGGAACACCGCGGCGATGTAGTCGCCCCACATGCACCCTGCCGGCGTGCACGGGAACCAGCTCGGCCGCATACGCCACCCGAGTGCGACGGGCGCGCCCCAGCCGTCACGACCCGATGACGTGTACCCGACGGTCACCGAACACGCCGACGGACGCGAGAACTTCGAGCACCTCGTCCCGCCGACGGCGTAGAAGACGACCGCCTCCCGGGTCTTGCGCCCCCGGGAACGAACGGCGATGCCCGGCGTCACGAGCGACGTCGCGGTCGCAGGATCGGCGCGCGCCGCGATCGCAGGCTAGTGTCCACGTCCGGCCGTCGGGTGAGCTCGACACGACGATGTCATCCAGAGCGCATGACGGTTCGAAGCGACAATCGGACCAAGCGATATGGATCGTGCCGTCTTCCCCGATCCCCGCGGACGGGAACCCGGGATCGCGGACGGGAAGTTCCCGCGGAGATCGGCGGACCTTGGAGATCGTCGACGAGCCTCCCCATGAGCGACCGCCGTCCAACGACGCGAACTCTGCGATCGCCGGGTGGAAGGGGTTCTGGGTGTTGAGGTAGACGACCGTGACCGAACCGTTCGGCCGAACGAGCGGGATCACGCCGGACCCGCGTCGCCTGGTCGGCGGTTCGAACGGGAGCGCTCCAGTTCCGGCCGCCATCACGTGACGTGGACGCCAGGACGACCTCGTCTGGGCCACCGAAATGCAGACCCAGTTCGTCCCACAGCGCGTAGCACCGGCCGAAGTAAGGGCTCGCGCGGTGGTCGTCGCAGGCGACCCAGGGCTTATCGAAGACGATGCCCCGGGGCGCTCGCGCGACCACGACCGGAGCAGAGAACGAACTGCCGTCCCCCGACCGAGCAACCAGGACGGCGGAGCGGCGCGGGATCAGATACGGCCCGGTGAGGTCGAGTCCCAGGAAGCCGACGAGCCACCCGCTGCCCCCCGCTCCGTACGAGACGCTCGGATCGCTCGCTCGCTGGTAGCGGCCCCCGGCCGCCTCCGCCGAGCCAGGCAGGATGCGGTCCGACCAGGAGCGGCCGTCGTCCGTGGACACCGCCACACCGATCGCGACCGATCCTCCCTCGGCGGCCCGTCCCACCTGGTAGGTCGCCACCGCGGTCCGGCCATGCGCGACGACGTCCGGTTCGACCTCGCTTCGGTGCTCGTAGCCGGGGTTGGTGAACGGATCGTGGCTCACTTCCTCGAGCACGGCACTGGGCCGAGCCGAGGCAGAGCTCGCGAACTGCGGCGCGAAGGCGACCAGTCAGTACAGCGATCGACAGCGATGCGCAAGCACCGCCACGTTGAGAAGCGGCTACTTGTGGGGAGGATCCTCATGCACGCACCCTACGCACAACATCCGCGCGACGTGTACGCCCGACGGGCGTGAGGAGCTCCATGGACCGATCGGGGCGGATCCCTCGCTGTCGGTGATTCGCGGCCGCAACCGCTCGCTCAAGGCTGTCAGGATGTGCCGAGCAACGAGCGAAGTGCGTCGGCGACCGCCGTCCCGATCGCGCGATGTGCATCCGCCTCGAAATGTATCCCGTCGAGCGGCGTAGGTTCGGCGATCCCGCGGAGGTCGAGGAGCGCGACGCCGGCTCGATCAGCCATCAGCCGGTAGCACTCCGAGAATCGCTGCGACTCCTCGACCGCGTGCGGCGAGAGCTCGGCCTCCATCGCCGGCAACGGCAGGAACGGCGGCGGAGCCACGACGAGGATGGGGATCTCGGGCCGGGGATCGGGGTCGGGCCGGGTTCTCACGTCCTCGATGAGCGCCTCGACGCCCGCGGCGGCCCACGCCGCCGTCACACCCGGCAAGCAGACGTCGTTCGTCCCGAGGAAGATGACGAGCCCATCGAGCGGTTCGTGGAGCTCGAGGCTTCGCAGCAGACTCTCCTGGCCGTTGCGGCCGGGAGAGCCCGGGAACTCGAAGGTCGTCGTGCGTCCACCGAGGCCGTCCTCGATCAGGTACCAGTCCTCGACCCCGAGCGCGCGCTGCGCCACTCCCGTCCAGCGTTCCCAGCGTCCGAGCCGGCCCTCGGTCGACGCGAGGAAGCCGTGGGTGTTGGAGTCGCCGAAGCACAAGACGCTTCGCACCGTTGCAGCCATCGGGCCGCGACGATACCCGCTCCTCAGCGGACGGTCGATGCGAATGGTCGTTGACTGGTCTCCAACTGGTCCGATAGCGTCCACGCATGGTGTCGTCTTCCTTGCCCACGGCGACGATCGGCGAGGTGGAGCAGCCGCGCTATCTGCAGCTGGCGGGGTTGATGCGCGGCGAGATCGACGGCGGGGTCCTGCAGGTCAACGATCGGCTTCCCGGCGAGCGCGAGATCTGCAAGCGGTTCGGCGTGAGCCGCACGACCGTCCGCCATGCGCTCGAGGAACTCGAGCGCATGGGCTACGTGCGCCCCGACCCGACGCGCGGCTGGTTCGTGACGCCGTTCGTCGAGCCCAACGCGCTGCTGGGGTTCACCGATCTGGCCGACGAGCGAGGCCTCGATGCCGCGTCTCGAGTGCTCACGTGTCTCGCCCGCGAGGCGACCCTCGAGGAGGGCGACGCGCTCGGTGCACCACCCGGCGCCGAGGTCCTCGAGCTCGAGCGGGTGCGGCTGCTCGGCGGTGTGCCCGTCGGGATCCAGCGCGCGGTGGCGGCGGCCTGGCTCGCACCGAGTCTCGTCGCGCAGGACTACGCCGCCGACTCCTTGTATCGCGCGTTCCGCTCGGACGGGGTACTCCCCGCGCGCGCCGACTACGACGTCCGCGCCGGCACGATCGACGCCAAACGGGCGAAGCTCCTCGATGTGCCGACGGGAGCGAGCGTGCTGCTGATCAAGGCGACCACCTGGGATGAGGCCGGCCGCCGGATCGAGGTGTCGGAAGGGACGTTCGCGGGAGAGCGGTACCGGTTCCGCGCGTCGGTGGCCGCGTCCTCGGGACCAGAGACCGGGCCCCGGTGACCGCCGCTTCGCCCACGGCTCCCGGCGCCGCGCCGGCCTCCGGCGACGCCGCCCCCGCGGCGACCCCCCACCCGATCCGCGAGCTCCTGCTGCAACGTTCGCTCTTGGGATTGCTCACCCTGTTGCTCGTCTCGGTGATCGTGTTCGCGGCCACGCAGGTGCTGCCCGGGAACGCGGCCTACGCGGTGCTCGGGCAGACGGCCACGCCGGAGTCACTCGCCGCACTCGAGCACCGGCTCGGACTGGACCAGCCCGCGTTCGTCCAGTACTGGCATTGGCTGTCGGGTGTGCTCCGCGGCGACCTCGGGACGAGCCTCGTGGGACAGCAACGGCCGGTCGGCGATCTGGTGTGGCCGCGGGTGCTGAACTCGGCCGTGCTCGTCCTGCTCGCCGGCGTGATCGGTTCGGTCCTGGGCGTCGCGCTCGGGCTGTTCGCGGCGTTGCGGCGCGACAAGCCTTCGGACCACGCACTGTCGGTGCTGTCGCTCGGCGTGACGTCGCTCCCGGAGTTCGCCGTGGCGATCGCCCTGGTGTTCGTGTTCGCGACGAACGTGTTCCACCTCTTCCCGGCTGTTTCCCCGATCCCCCCAGGCGTCCCGCCGTGGCAGGAGCCTTCGATGCTCGTGTTGCCGGTGCTCACGCTCGTCCTCGTCGTGGTGCCCTACATCTTCCGGATGATGCGCGCCGCGAGCATCGAGGCGCTCGAGAGCGACTACGTGGAGATGGCTCGCCTGAAGGGACTCCCGAAGACGGCGGTCCTGCTGCGGCACGCGCTGCCGAACGCGCTGCCGGCCACGATCCAGGCGATCGGGCTCACCTTCCTCTACCTCGCCGGCGGGATCGTGCTCGTCGAGTACGTGTTCGCGTATCCGGGGATCGGGGCCGGTCTCGTGTTCGCGGTCACCGACAAGGACATCCCGGTGATCCAATTCATCGTCCTGCTGCTCGCGGCGTTCTACGTCTTCGTGAACATCGTGACGGACGTGGCGTCGCTGCTCGCGAGCCCTCGGCGGCGGGTGCCGCGATGACGGCGGAACCTGTCGCCGTGCCACGGGTTCGTCGCTCGGAGTTCGGTCATGTGCTCCGCAACGCGATGCGCACCGGGCGCGGGCGCGTCGGCCTCGTGCTCACGCTGTTCGTCCTGCTCGTCGCGTTCGTCGGCCCGTTCTTCACGCCGTATGACCCGACGGCCTACATCACGACCCCGTTCGCGAAGCCGTCGGCGATCGCGAAGCTCGGCGGGGACGTGCTCGGCCGCGACGTGCTGAGCCGGGTTCTCGACGGCGGGTGGGAGCTGATCCTGCTGGCCGCGGCGGCAACGCTGCTCGGGGTCGCACTCGGGGCTGTGGCGGGCGTCTACGCCGGCTACCGGCGCGGCACGCCCGACACCATCGTGATGCGGGCGGTCGACGTGCTGCTCGCGTTCCCGCAGATCGTGTTCGTGCTCCTGCTCGTGTCGGTGGTCGGGCCGAGCGCGTGGCTGCTCGTGGTCGCGGTCGGGCTCTCGCACGCGCCCCAGGTGGCGCGCGTGCTCCGCGCCTCGACGCTCGACATCTCCGAGCGCGACTTCGTCAAGGCCGTGGAGATCACCGGGGTCTCGAGCCGGCGGGTGATGAGCGGCGAGATCTTGCCGAACCTCATCACGCCGCTGATGGTCGAGCTCGGTCTGCGGATGACGTACTCGATCGTGATCATCGCCGGCCTTTCCTTCATCGGGTTCGGCCTGCCCCCGCCCACCCCGAACTGGGGAACGATGATCAACGAGAACCGGATCGGGCTGACGCTGAATCCCTGGGCGGCCATCGCGCCCGCGATCATGATCGCCCTGCTCACGATCGGCCTCAACACGTTCACCGACGCGGTCACGCGCGTGGCGCTCGGCGTCGACCGGGGCGAGGTCGACCCGCCGGCCGTCGCGTCGGCCCAGATCCCGATCGCGGTCGGCGCGGCGGAGGAGACGACCCCATGAGCGTCCCGCCGGCACCGAAGCTGCAGGTCGAGCACCTGACGATCGCGACGGCGCGGGGGGCCGAGATCCTGCAAGATGTCTCGCTCGACGTGTACCCCGGCGAGGTGCTGGGGCTCGTCGGCGAGTCCGGCTCGGGCAAGACCACGCTGGCGCTCGCGATGATCGGGTACGTCAGGCGTGGTCTACGGTTCGCCGGCGGCGCGGTTCGGCTCGACGGTCTCGACGTGCTCGCTTTGCCGGAAGACGACCTGCGGAAACTCCGCGGCTCGACCCTCGCGTACGTGCCACAGGACCCGGCCACGGCGCTGAACCCGGCGCGCCGCATCGGGCCGCAACTGCGCGAAGCGCTCACGTTCCACGGGCGCGACGACGCCGAAGCGGCCGACCGGGTGCACCAGCTCCTGGCCGAGGTCGGCCTCGGGAGCGTGCCGAACGTCCTCGACGCGTTCCCACACCAGCTCTCGGGAGGGCAACAGCAGCGCGCGACGATCGCGATGGCGTTCGCGTGCCGGCCCGCGATCATCGTGCTCGACGAGCCGACGACCGGTCTCGACGTGACGACGCAGCGCAGGGTGCTGGAGACCGTCGGGCAGTTGTGCGCGAACTACGGCGTCGCCGCGGTCTACGTCAGTCACGACGTCGCGGTGGTGGGCGAGCTCGCGAACCGTGTGGCCGTGCTCTACGCCGGGCGAGTGGTGGAGGTCGGCGCGATGGCCGACGTGTTCGGCGCGCCGGAGCACCCGTACACGCGAGGCCTCCTTCGCGCCGTGCCGTCGCCGGATCGGGCCGAACACCTCGTCGGCATGGAGGGCCTCCCGCCGCGGCCGGGGGCGCGGCCGTCGGGCTGCTCCTTCGCCCCGCGGTGTCCCCTCGCGGTGGACGAGTGCCGCGCGGCCGTGCCCGAGCTGGTGGCGGCGAGCGCGGCCGGGCACGCGGCCCGCTGCATCTTCGTCGGGCAGGAGCCATCGGCGCGGAGGTCTGCCGAGCCGGAGCGGACGCACTCGACGACGACGTCGGATGAGGCGATCCTCGTGGTCGAGGGTCTCGACGCCTCCTACGGGGCAACCGCCGTCCTGCACGACATCTCGCTGGAGATCCCTCGCGGCGCCTGCGTCGCCGTGGTGGGTGAGTCCGGCTCGGGCAAGACGACGCTCGCGCGATGCGTCGTCGGGCTGCATCGGAGCTGGTCGGGGAAGATCCGCTTCCAAGACATGGAGCTCGCGCCGGGGGTCCACGACCGATCGACCGAGGAACTCCGGCTCCTGCAGTACGTGTTCCAGAACCCGTACGCGTCGCTGAACCCCCGGCGAAGCATCGGCGGACTCGTCGCGCAGCCCGTCGACCACTTCACGAAGCTCGCCCGCTCGGACAGCGATCGGGCGGTCCGCGACGCGATCGCGTCGGTGTCGCTCTCGGTGGAGCTGGTGTCGAGCTATCCCGATCAGCTCTCCGGGGGGGAACGGCAGCGCGTGGCGATCGCACGGACCCTCGCGGTGTCGCCGTCGCTCTTGGTCTGCGACGAGGTGACCTCCGCGCTCGACGTCTCGGTGCAGGCCTCGGTGGTCGAGCTCCTGCGCCGGCTCCAGACCGAGCACGGGCTGTCGCTGCTGTTCATCACGCACAACCTGGCGCTCGTGCGGAGCATCGCGCAGCAGGTCGTCGTGATGCGCGAAGGCCGCGTGGTCGAGTCCGGGCCGGTGGAAGCGGTGCTGGACGATCCGCAGGACCCCTATTCGCGAGCGCTGATGCACGACGTGCCCCGGTTCGCGGGCACGATTGGCTCTTGACTGGTCACTAACTGGTCTGTAGGTTCGCCGCATGCGGCCTTGTCGGGAGGGCGGGTTCCGAAGGACGCCGACATGAGCGCGTACCGCCCCTCACCACGCCCCAACTTCGACGAAGCCACTCCATTGCGCCGCACCGACGTGGTCACCTACACGTGGGGAGACGAGGGCTCGGGCGAGGTCCAGGACTGGATCTACGTCTCCTCGGCGAAGATCCACCAGCTGGTGTTCGGACTTCCCCCGGGCGGCGTGTTCCGGCACTCGGACGAATTCCGCACGATCTTCGCCGCCGACGAGATCCTCTACGTGCTCTCCGGCACGATGCTGCTTTCCGATCCAAGCACGGGCGAGGCCCACCGCGTCGAGACGGGCGAGGCCGCCTTCTTCCGCCGCGACACCTGGCACCACGCGTACGCGAGCGGCGGGGAAGCCCTGCGTGTGCTCGAGATGTTCGCGCCGCCGCCGGCGGCGGGCGCCTCGGGGTCCTACGCGCGGTCGCAGCCATTGCTCCAGGAGGTCCGGCTCGGCGATGACCGGGCGCTCGGCGCAACCGTGCCCGGTGAGGCGCCGTCGGCCCCGGACTCGATGCGCGTGCTTCGTCGCGCCGACCTGCGGTGGCGGCTCGAGCCCGCAACGCCGGCGCCGATCGCCGTCGGGCTCTTCGCGAGCACCGAGCATCTGACGGTCGGCACGTTCGGGCTCGACGCGGGCACCCGCGGCGAGTGGCATACGCACGCGGGTGACGAGTGCGGGTACGTGCTCGACGGCGCGCTCGCGCTCGCCGTCGACGGACCCGACGCCCGACGATGGTTCGAGCTCAACCCCGGCGACGGCTGGTACGTCCCCGAGGGAGTAGAACACCGCTATCAGGCCCATGAGGGCGACGTGCGCGCGGTCTTCGCGACGGCGCCCTCCTACCACAGCGAGACGGAGGGGACCCGATGAACGACCACGCATCGTCAGAGCACGACCGCTTCACGATCAGCCGGCGCGATCTGCTGCGCACCGCCATCCTGGCGGGCGCCGCGATCCCGATCCTCAACGCATGCACGAGCGATTCGTCGACCGCCGTTGCGACCGTGTCCGCGAGCGCCGACGTGACGAAGGGCGGCACGCTTCGGGCGGCCATCAGCGGGGGCTCGAGCTCCGACACGCTGGACTGCCAGTCGGCGATCACCACGATCGACTTCGCGCGGATCCTTCAGCTGAACGAGCCGCTCATCGGCTTCGGATCGGACGCGAAGCTCCAGAACCTCCTCGCCGAGGAGTTCACGCCGAACGCGAACGCGACGCTCTGGACGCTCAAGCTGAAGAAGGGCGTCACGTTCCACGACGGGAAGCCGCTCACGGTCGACGACGTGATCTACAGCTTCCAGCGGATCGTCGACCCGAAGGCCCCGCTGCCGGGCGCCGCGCCGATGGCGGCCGTCGACGTGGCCAACATGAAGAAGATCGACGACCTGACGCTGCAGATCCCCTGCAAGACGCCGTACTCGATCCTCGACCAGCTCGTCGCGAACTACTACTACAACATCATCCCGCAGGGGTATGACCCGAAGAACCCGATCGGCACCGGCCCGTTCAAGTACGAGAGTTTCTCGCCCGGACAGCAGAGCACGTTCTCGAAGAACGAGAACTACTGGACCTCCGGCGAGCCGTACGTCGACAGCGTCGTCATCAGCGACTTCTCCGACGAGACCGCGCAGCTGAACGCCCTGGCGGGCGGCCAGGCCGACATGGTGAACCAGCTGTCCGCGAGCGGCGCCGCCTCGCTCGCCACGTCCGGCGCGACCTCGGTGATCTCCCCCGGCGGCGGTTGGGTGCCGTTCACGATGCGGGTCGACGCCGACCCCTTCACCGATCCCAAGGTGCGAGAGGCGTTCAAGCTGATGGTCGACCGGGACCAGATGATGCAGGTCGTGTTCGGCGGGAACGGCACGATCGCGAACGACATCTGCTCCTACTACGACCCCTCCTACGACACCTCCATCCCGCAGCGTCCGTACGACCCCGAACACGCCAAGTCCCTGCTGCAGGAGGCCGGTGTGTCGGGGCTGACGATCGACCTCGTGACCTCTGACTTCGCACAGGGCGCGACGTCGATGGCGACGGTCTTCGCGCAGCAGGCGAAGGCGGCCGGCGTCACGGTGAACCTGAACAAGGTGACGGTCTCGGACTTCTACGGTCCTCAGTATCTGAAGTGGGTCTTCGCCCAGGACTTCTCGTTCTACCAGTACTACCTGCCGTCGGTCGGCCAGTTCTTCGTGCCCGACGCGCCGTACAACGAGACCCACTTCAGCGACCCCCACTACACGGACCTGTACAACCAGGCGTTGAAGACCGTGGACGAGACCGCGCGGACGGACCTCGTGCATCAGATGCAGCAGATCGACTACGACCAGGGCGGCTACATCATCCCGGTGTTCCCGCCGGTGATCGACGGCGTCGCCTCGACGGTCCACGGCGTGGAGCCCACGAAGACCGGCGCTCCGCTGAACAACTACAACTGGCGCCAGATCTGGATCGGGTAGTGCCGGCACGGCGCGCGCGGCGAGGACCGATCCGCGTCGGCGTGATCGGCGCCGGGAGCGCGTCCAGGGCGTATCTGCGGACCCTCGATCCGCTCATCACCGCCGGCGCGGCGGAGGCCGGCCCCGTCTGCGACCGCCGGGCGAAGGTGCGCCGCGAGCTCGAGGCGCGCCGCCCGGGCACCGAGGTCGTCGCGACCGACGACGCCGTCCTGTCGAGCGATGTCGATCTGATCTTGATCACGACGGCGCCGGATACCCACGCGCCACTTGCCCGCCTCGCGCTCGAGGCGGGCAAGCACGTGGTCGTCGAGAAGCCCTTCGCGCCGGTCCCGGACGAAGGTCGTGCGTTGGTGGCGTTCGCGCGCCGGCAGAAGCTGCTGCTCGCCGCCGCGCCCTTCGTCCAGCTGTCGCCGGCGTTCGCGATGCTCCACGGGCTCGTCGGCGACGGTGTGGCCGGCACCGTGCACTCGGCCCGCGCGATGTACGGGAACCCCGGCTCGACCTGGGCGGCGTGGTACCACCGGTCGGGTGTCGGCCCGCTCGGAGACCTCGCGATCTACAACCTCAAGTCGCTCACCGGCCTGCTCGGTCCCGCCACGGAGGCCCGATGCGTCGAGTCACACTCCGCGATCGAGCGGGAGATCGTCGGGAGCGACGAGACCGATGCCGACGTCACGCACCTCCTGCTCCGGCACGCGAGCGGCGCGACGTCGTCGGTGATGGCGAGCCACGCGGTGTGGGCCTACCGGCGTCCTGCGATCGAGCTCTACGGCAGCGAGGGCACCCTGAACCTGCTCGGCGACGATTGGGACCCGGAAGGGATCGAGGCGTATCGCGAGGACTGGGGCCACTGGCGAACCTACCCGAGCCCCGATCGCACATGGAGCTGGACCGACGGTTTGCGCTCGGCGGTCGATGCGTTGCGGACCGGGCGTTGGACCGCGTTCGATCTGGCACATGACGTCCACGTCTTGGAAGTGATCGAGGCGTGCCGGCGATCGGCGTCAGAGGACGGCGCTCGCGTCGAGATCGAAACCGACTTCAGGGAGCTGTAGCTCCCCGCGACGACGGTGTCCGAGGCACACATCCACGATCACACCCGCCCGCCCGGGGAACAATGAGCGCGATGCCCGCCGGCGGACAGGCGATCGGTGTCGACGTCGGCGGCACGAAGACGGCCGTGGGTCTCGTGGATCTGTCGAGCGGCGCACGTGCTCGCATCGCGAGAGATCCCGTCCGAGGCGCACCTCGGCGCCGATGCGCTTCACGATCGACTCGAGCCCGCAGTCGGCTCAACTACGAGCCGGCCGCGAACGTAGCGGCGGCCGTCGCGGTCCCCGAGCTCGTCTCCCCCGACGGTCTGGTGCTGACGGAGGTCGTGATACCTGGCCTCGCGGGTGACCTCACGTCGACGTGGGCCGATCTCGGCGTCGTCGCCGTCGAGTCGGACGTACGGGCGGCTGCGGTGGCCGAGTCCGCCTTCGGGTACGGCCGTACGTTCGATCCGTTCGTCTTCGTGTCGGTGGGAACAGGCGTGAGCTACTGCGCCGTGTGGGACGGCCACCCGTGGGCGGGCGTCCACGGCGCCGCGATCCTCCTCGGCAGCGGGATCGTCGTCGAGCACACGGACGGACCGCCGCTCGAGGCGGTCGCGAGCGGCCCCGGGATCCTTGCGCGCTACCGAGCGCTCGGTGGGGAGGCCGAACGCGCGCACGATGTGCTCGCTCGCGTCGGTGAAGACGCGCTCGCTGCGGAAACGGTGGTCGCCGCGGGACGGGTCCTCGGCTATGGCCTCGCGGAGGCCGTGAACCTGCTCGATCCTGCGGCTGTCGTCGTCGGGGGAGGGCTCGGGTCGGTCGGAGGCCCGTACTGGGATGCGGCGATCGAGACCGCCCGCGAGCGGACGTGGGCGGATGTTGCGCGCGAGGTGCCCCTGCTGCGCTCGGAGCTCGGGCCGGATGCCGGGTTGATCGGTGCGGCCCTCATAGCCGGCCGGCGAGGTGGCGGCGAGAGTCCCTGACCCCCGGCGCGAACCGGAATTCGAGCAAGACGCAAGATTCGCACTCCAGGTGCCGATAGAGCCCCCATGCGCGATGAGGGGGATCGCTTCGTCGCTTGGCGCCTGAGTGAGACGCCGGAGACGTTCGGTGTCTCACCCGAGGATGAGCGGATGGAACACGCGCTGCTCGCCTACGCCCAGCGGTCCGCTGCCCGGGTCGGTGCGGAATGGTTCGCTGCCGAGTTCGCGCGCCGCGAGGAGGATGAGCGTCTGCAGCGTGAAGGCGCGATAAGGCCCCGCGAGACGGTCGACGAGCCCGTTCCGGAATCGTCGCCTGAGGTCACCTTGGTCGACGCCTCGGTCGAGGACGATGTCGTCGGGGGCGCACCTGAGGGCCTAGGCATCGAACCGATGCCTACGCCGGCACCGCCGGTGATACGTCACCCGCATGTTCCCCGGCCGCCCGCGCCGGAGCCGGCACCCGAGCCGAAGCGGCGGCGGCGACGTGAGCGCAAACAGGTGGAAGCGCCGACGCCATCGCCTGTGATCAGCGCCCCGGAATGGGCGCGTATGTCTCCTGGCGCCCGCCGCCTATACGGACTGGACGCCTGACCGGGCGCCGCAGGAACGACGCTTCCTACCCGACCGCGACGCCAGGGTGCTGGCTGACCCCTCGGCAGGCTTCCTATCCGGCCGATGGATCTCTACCTTCCCCGAACCGCGCACGGGACCCGTCCGTAGGACCTCTTCGACGTCACGCGAGCGCTAGGACCGAGTGAACCAGCACCTCTCCGACTTCAGGAGGACCCGGAAGATGATCGATCATTCAAGCGGCACCAGCTACCAGCGCGGGCTTCACCGTGTCGTGATCGAGCGCGCCTGCCGGCGCGAGGACTGCCGTGAGGCCATGTCGAGGCTCGCCACCGAAGAGCTGATGCGGCGTGGCGGGCGGCCGAGTGAGCGGGCTATCACCTTCGCGCGCGACCATGCACGCAAGGGTTGCGAGTTGTTCGTCGCCAGCCAGTAGACGGCGAACCGCCAACCCGGCCGACGACTAGCCAACAGGGAGCGTCTGCTCGGGCACGTTGAAGCCACGCAGCACCAACCTTGGGGCCGCACCGCCCAGATCGGTGCGCCGGTACCGCGCGGTGACCGTGGTCGACTCCCCCGGGAACAGCGAGATGTCGTTGCGCGAGTACCGGATCGGCAGCACCTCGCTGCCGCCCGGACCGGCCGTGATCGCCGCGCGAACGAAGAACGCGATATCGGTCTGGCTCTCGTTGGTGATGGTGACTCGAACCGTCTCCCACTCACCATCGCTCCGACGTCGCGCCGTGGCCGCGACGTCGGCGTTCGTCGGCAGGCGCCCAAGACCGCGCATGTCCGCGTACCGGTTGACCGGCGTTCGGAACCACGAGTGATGGCCGGACAGCACGTCCGGCTGCGTCGAGTACCAATAGAGGTTGTCGCTCACAGACCTGCCGGCCGCATCGCGCAGCTGCAGCCGCAGGAAGTACGTGCGCGAGCCGCCCGAGACCGGCGGCACGCGGAACACGGTCTCGGCCGCGTTGGCGGGCGCCTCGACGTTCGGCACGCTGAAGGTGAACCGCTCCCGCAGGTCGGGCACGTCGTAGACGGTCGCCGTGGCGGTAAGCCCGGAGCGGCCGTGGAGCGTGCTGTTGATCACGTCGACCTGCCGCGTCGCGTAGTCGTACGCGATGTGCACCGGCTCGTTCGCCGTCTGCGTCCCGAAGAAGGCACCGCCCGGCTGGAAGGTCGACGGGAAGAGGTTCCAGTTCACCGACGGCCAGGCGCCGTTCAGCATCCAGTAGATCGTCCCGAAGGTGGCGCACCGGCCGGCGCACCCGTCGAACTCATGCGCGTTCCACGCCTCGAAGAACGACCTCGCCGTCTCGTAGTTCTGCAGCTCCGCCTTCCCCGAGTAGTCGGTGAACCCGGTGGCGCGCCCGTACCGGCGGTCGATCGCGTCGGTGGTCCAGTGGAACGTGTCGAACGTGCTGCCCGGCCGCCCGGCGTGGAAGTTCCACGTGTCCCCGATCGGCCACCGGTCCGCAGGCGGCAGGAACCTCCGGAGCGTCTCCAGACGGCGGCGACGACTGCGTGCCCTCCTCGGCCGTCGTGCCGAACGCGCTGCCCGCGCGCCCGGTGTCCCACCACAGCACCGGCGGCACCCACGCGTACGGCCCGTCCATCTTCATCCCGGCGTGGGGGTCGCACCACGTCGCCACGCCATCCACGGTGGGGTTCTGCCAGTGCAGCCGCGCGGCGATGCGCTTGTACCGGCGCAGGTGCGGGCCGTCCACCGGGCAGTCACTCCCGAACGCCCACATGAACGCGCTCGCGTGGGCGCGAAGCGCACGCATCTGGCTATCAAGTGACGCCGCCGCGACGTCGGCCTGCTCCGCGGTCCAACGCTGGTCGTTCTGCCAGATGCTGCAGCACACGAACCCCGGCATGATCATCACGCCGGCCTTGTCGGCGGCTTCGTAGAGCGCCCGGTTCCCCAAGGTGCCCTCGAGACGGATCGTGTTCAGCCCCATGGCCTTCGTGTACGCGACGGTGGCGGCCGCGTCCCGCGGGTCAAGCCGCTGCAGCAGGTCCCACATGTAGCCGCCCCCGCGAACCAGGATCGGGCGGCCGTTGACGAAGTACCGAACGAACGAGGTGCCGCGCACGGTCTGGCGCGCGTCCGTGAACTGCCGGATCCCGAATCGCGTGACCTGCCGATCCGACGGGATGCCGTCCACGGAAGCCGTGGTCGCGAGCCGGTACAAGGCGGGCGTGCCGAACTGGTAGGGCCACCATAGGTCGGGATGCTCGACGTGCAGCTCCGGATACGTCGCCGGGTCGAAGACGACCTCGCGACGTTCGTTCGGGGCGAGCGTGACGTTCTGCGTGAGCGTGATGGGCGGATGCCCGGCCCTGTCGATCGTCGCGTCGACCGACGTGGTGACCGGTTGGTCGGTGCCGTTCACGGCGTCGACGTACGCCGTGAGGTCGGCCTGGTTGGTCCGCGGCAGCGGGAGCTCGGTGCGCACGTACGGATCGCGCAAGGCGACCGGGCCGGTCATCTCGAGCACCGTGGAGCCCCAGAGCCCGGCGTTCATATCCGGCGCCTCCGGGTTCCAGTCGACCGTGCAGAACGACAGATCTCGGCAGCGGTGCCGCGGCGGCGTGACGAGCACGGCGACGGCGTTGGCCGCGCCGGGGTGGATGAGGTCAGTGACGTCGTACTCGTGCACCACCATCGTGCCCACGGCATCGTGGTCGAGCTCGACGCCGTTCACCCAGATCTGCGCCCGGTAGCTGATGCCCTCGAAACGGAGCCACGCGCGCTGGCCCGCGCCGGCCGCCGGGGCCGTGAACTCCCCGCGATACCACCACTGCTGCTTGGTCAGGTCGGGCACGTCGGCGAGGTTCGTCCCGCGGTAGACGTCCGGATAGACGCCGTCGGCGACGAGCCCGGCCAGGACGGTGGAGGGGAGCGTGACGGGATGCCACCCGGTGGTCGGATAGCCGACCGTGGCGATCGCGTCGCCCGGATCGGTGACCTCATCTGCGGAGCGCAGCGACCACCCGTCGGTGAGCTCGGTGGCCGCGATCGCGACCGGCCCGGTGGATGGAGCAACCGAGGATCGGGCTCCGCCCGAACACGCGAGCATCGGCATCAGCAGTGCGAGCCCGGCGATCGCGAACGACCTGCGCCCGAGGGTGGTGACGCGCCTTTCGCTGACCGACGTCACCACGAGCTCGGTGTCGCGCGCCTCTTGGTCGGAGGTCGGACAGATACGCATGGCAATGCAACGATAGGCCAAAGGGCGCCGCGGATACTCAGACCATCCGCGGGCGATGGTTCGTGGCGTCAGCTTAGGAGGGGGCAAACGCCATGGGCTCGCCTGGTACGACGAGCCCATGGTTGTTGGGAAGACACGCGGGCCACGTTGGAAACCCACGAACCCCCCCTGGAGAGGAGAAGGGGGAACATCTTCCCGCAGGTCATGATTGGGCATCCGCCGACCAGAAACAGTCCGCCGTTCAGGGCTCCCCCAACGGACTTACTGCCGGCCCACCTACATCGCGTCGTGTCGGCTCTTGAGACCCGTGACGAGCATCTCGCAGACGTTGCTGGAGATGCCCGAGCGGATCTGCGAGCGAGGGACGAACGTGAGGGTCTTCGGGTCGAAGTCGCCGACGGAGGTCACTCGTCCGGTGAACCACACGAGCTTCGAGCCCTCGGGATCATCGCGCGGGACGACGGCGAGACCCGATCCCTTCTGGACCATCGTCCACGTGCCGTCGCTGTTGGCGGTGACCTCGGTGGAGCCGATCGTTCCGAAGGTGAGCTCACCGTGCGAGCTCGACAGGACCGTGTCGTAGGACCCTTGGAACTGCACCTGCACGACCTGGCCGTGGTCGTCGAGGGTCAGGAAGCCTGGGTGACCGTCGCGTTCCTGCGCCAAGATCGTGAACGGGCAGACACCGTCCAGCTGATAGCTGCGGGCGGGGCCGACGAACGGCACCCGCGTGGTCGCCTGCGCGGGCGCGGCGAACGCCGGCAGCGCGAGACCGGCCAACAACACGACTACTGAACGACGCACGGAACCCTCCTATGGATCTGCGCGAGGCCACGGGGGCGGCCGGGTAGCGCGAGCAGGCATGTTCCCATGAAGAGCGCCCGGCGTCGACGGCCAAAGGTCGCCACCGCGCTCCTAGGCTCAGCCCTGACCGAGAGCGCCTCGGATCTGATCGAGCATCGCTTGCTCACCGGCGCTGACCCGTTCGGCGCCGAAGCCCATGAACCCGCCTTCCTTCGCCGCGTCCGCGGCCGCCTGGGCGGTCACGATGAGCCAGTTCCGGAACGCTTCGGTCTCCTCCGGCGTCGCCTTGGCGGCGACGATCCCGTCGACCGCCCGCAGCTCATCGAGGATCTCCGCTGCGGCGGTGGGCGCGCTCGTCGGCTTGAAGTCCTTCGCCGGATTGTGCTTCTGCTGCATCAACGTCTGGATGTCCAGCGCGACCGCGGCGAGGAGCTCCTCCTGACTCGGCGGAACGGTGGCGGAACGGATCGTCGCCATCCCTTCCTTGGAGATCTCGATCGGACCTCCCGGATCGGCGATCGTGAGCGCCATCCCCACCACGAACGGCGCCCGACGGACGCGCTCCCACTCCTCGTCGCTGAAGGCTGCCTTCCCCGTCATGGACTCCCCCTGTGCGTCCGGAACAGCCAGCCTATCCACGCGCGGCGAGTCGGCGACTGGAACGCGCTCGCCTCGCCGACGTTCGAGTGGCTGTGCTAGTAAGGGAAGGCACCGACGACGAGGGGGACGGGTGGGGGAAGGTCAAGGCGTCGCACGTCCCTCCGCCGCGCTGCGGAAGATCTTGGTGCCGCTCGCTCTCGCGCAGTTCATCTGCAGCTTCGCGGGCTCCAACATGAACGTCATGATCACCGACATCAGCACGGACCTCCACACGACCGTGCAGGGTGTCCAGATCGCGATCACCCTCTTCCTGTTGGTGATGGCCGCGCTCATGATCCCCGGTGGCAAGCTCACCGACCGCTGGGGCCGCAAGCGCTGCTTCACGATCGGCCTGCTCATCTACGGGATCGGCGCGTTGATGAGCGCGGTCTCCCCCGGCCTCGGCGTCCTGATCCTCGGCAACTCGATCTTCGAAGGGGTCGGCACCGCGTTACTGATCCCGCCCGTCTACATCCTCACCACTCTGCTGTTCAAGGACATCACGTCGCGCGCTCGGGCCTTCGGGATCATCACCGGGATGGGCGGTGTCGGCGCCGCCGCGGGCCCGCTGATCGGCGGGCTCATCACCACCGCCATCAGTTGGCGAGCGGCGTTCGTCTTCCAGGCGTTGATCGTCGCGGTCATCCTCTGGCTGAGCCGCGGCATCGTCGATCCCATCGAGCCCGACCCGGACCGGCCCTTCGACACGCTCGGCGCGATCCTGTCGGGCGCCGGCCTCATCCTCGTCGTGATGGGGGTCCTCGCCGCCGACAACAACCTCGCGCTCATGGCGGTTCTCGTGGCGGTCGGTGCCGTCGTCCTCGCCGCGTTCTTCCTCCACATCCGCGCCCGCGAACGCCGGCACCAGGAGCCCTTGCTGTCGACCGGACTGTTCCACAACCGCACCTCGAACTTCGGGCTGGTCACTCAGAACGCGCAATGGCTCATGCTCATGGGAACCGCGTTCGTCGTGTCCGCGTATCTGCAGGTCGTGCGGGGTTACAACGCGATCCAGACGGGCGTGATCTTCACCGCAGCGACCGGGGGCATCTTGCTGTCGTCGCTCGCGGCCGAGCGGCTCGCCAAGAAGTACGCACAGCGGACCCTCATCATGGCGGGCTTCGTCACCACGATCGTCGGGGTCGTCGTGTTGCTCACGCTCGCGAACGGGTCACCGAGTCCTTGGGCGTTCGCGCCCGGACTCTTGCTCATCGGCCTCGGCGTCGGTGTGATGCTGACCCCGTCCGTGAACGTCGTCCAGTCAGCGTTCCCCGAACAACAGCAGGGCGAGATCTCCGGCTTGTCGCGTTGCATCTCGAACCTGGGCTCGTCGCTCGGCACCGCGATCGCCGGGACGATCCTCGTCTCGGGCCTCACGAGCCGGGCCTACGGCGCCTCGATGATCGTGCTCGCCGTCATCGGGATCGCGGGCCTGGGAGCGGCTTCCTTCCTGCCCGGCCGTCGGGCCAAGCAGTCGGTCGCCGTCTGACGGAGCGGGTCCATTCCACGTGTGTGCGGCATCTTCTGCCCAGCGCTTGAACGCCGGTTGAGGCGCCGCGCGGTCGCGTTATCACTCAGCGAACATCGTGCTGGTGAGCTCGACCGCCATGGCGCCGCCGTCGGCGACCAGCGTCGCACCGTTGACGATCGAGGACTCGTCCGACGCGAGGAACAGACAGCAGTTCGCCATCTCTTCGGCGGTCCCCGGCCGCCGCACGGGTACGTTCGCCGTCGCGAGGTCGTAGGCCTCGTCGCGTCCGATGCCGTGGGTGGCGCCCATCCCGTCCATCGACGCGTCGGCCATCGGGGTGATCACCCACCCCGGACAGAGCGCGTTCGCGCGGATCCCCTGCGGGCCGTGATCGACGGCGATCCCCCGGGCCAGGGCGTTCAGCCCGGCCTTGGAGGAGTCGTAGGCGACCGAACCCGGTGACGCCGACAGGGCGTTCGTGCTGGACACCAACACCACGGAGCCACCCCCGCGCTCGAGCATCGCGGGCAGCGCAGCCCGCGTCATCACCATCGGGCCCGTGAGGTTCGCGTCGAGGGTCCGTCGCCAGTTCCCGTCGTCCATGTCGCCCACCGAGCCCGCCGCGCCGCCGATCCCGGCACACGCCACGAGGATGTCGAGGCCGCCGAACGCCGCGACCGCGGCGGCGACGGCCTCGGCGGCATGGGTCGGATCGCTCGTGTCACCGGCCACGGCCACGCCGTCAACCTCCGCGGCGACCGCCTCGATCGGTTCGGGTCGGCGACCCGTGACGACCACCTTCGCTCCCTCGCTGGTGAACAAGCGCGCGGTCGCCGCTCCGATCCCCGTCCCGCCGCCGGTGATCAGCGCCACCTTGTTCTCGAGCCGCATCTTGATCGTCTCCCTCTCGTCGCGTGATGCCGGTGTGTGCAGGCATCATGCAGGGCGTCGGACGATCACGTCATCTGGGCTGGGGCTCGTCCTTACGCAACAGTTGGACGACGATCAGGTAGGTGCTCACGAGCAGCGCCGGCACGTAGAGGGTGACGATCACCCAGTTCACACCGAGCGGATCGTCGAACACGCTGAACCGCATCGACTGGATGATCGCGTTCACCGTATCGAGCGTCGCGACCGCAACGAACACCCACACGAACGCGATCGCATGACTCCATCGGGCTCGAAGCGCGATCAGCGCGCCGAGCGCGAGCAGGGCAACCACCATGTCGCCGTACCCCACCATCTCGCGGAACTCGGCCGGCACGCCGGGACCGACGGAGCCGGGAGCGAGGATCGATCCCCCGGCGATGCGGAAGACATGCACCCAGATCAGTGGCACGAGCGCTGCTGCGACCGGGAGCGGCCTGAGGCGAGGCACCAGGTACCACCGCGCCGCGAGCGCGTACGCGACCAGCGCGAACGTGAACTGGATGCTGAACAGGACGAGTGGATCGATGCTCATCGCTGCGCTGCAGGCGGCGACACGCCTAGCTGCCCCAGCAGCGACCCCATGTCGAAGACACCCCAGTGCTCCGAGATCATGCCGTCATCGGTGAACCGGCACACGTCCGACGCATATACCGCGAACGCCTTGCCGGTCGGTGGGATCCCCATGAACGGACCGCGGTGGGTCCCGCTCATCAGGTTGTGCGCGGCGACCAAGTCCCCCTCGGCCACCATGTGCTCGTTGTGGAACGAGAGGTCGGGGAACGCCTCGATGAACATCGAGAACAAGCGCTTGAACCCGTCGCGACCCTCGGTGAACTCCGGCGGCAGGTTGGGATCGTGATCCGGCCGGTCCGGAGTGATCGAGCTCGTCGGCCGCATCGACATGGTGTTCGTTCATCACCTCGTCGTACAGCCGCTGGAGGTTCCGCTTGTTGCGACCGGCGTCCATGCGTGCTCCTTTCCGATGCGCGTCAGGTGCTCATGGCCCACGGGTCGGGTTCGCGGATGCCGCCTTCGGCGGCGACGACCAAGCGCGGAAGGTAGTGGTCCCACCCTTCCGTGCTGCCTGCGCGGATCCCGTCCGGGACACCGCTGTGGACGAGCCGAACCCGGGTCCCGTCGCCGTCGGGCTCCAACGTCACCTCGACGGTCGTCGATCCGGGCGGAACGGCTGACCCCTCCGACTCCCATCCGAACGTGAACACGACCCGGCGCGGCGGATCGATCTCGACGTACTCGCCGCGGGCGACATCGTGGCCGGTCACGTCGATCTGGAAGATGCCGCCCGGTCGCGCGTCGAGGGTCGCGGCCACCGCCTTCCACGCGATCATCTTCTCCGGCTCGGTGAAGTACGGGAACACCACCTCGGGCGGAGCGGCGATCACGACCTCGCGCACGATGTCGGGAGGTGCGGTCGTCATGCGGTTTCCGTTCCCGAGCTCGACTCGACCGCCTGTTTGACCGAAAGCAGACCCTCGTCCCAGAAGCTGTCCAGGAACCGCCGGAGTTCGAGCATCGAGTCCGCGCGCGCGCGGTAGAGGCGTTGCGTGCCCTTCCTCCGCTCCTCCACGAGGCCGGCCTCGCGAAGGACCCGCAGGTGCTTGGAGATCGCCGGTCTGCTCACCTGGAAGTGCTGCGCGATCTCGCCCGCCGCGCGCTCCTGGCTCCACACGAGACGAAGGATCTCCTGTCGCCTCGGTTCTGCGATTGCCTTGAGCGCGGGTTCCACGAAGCCACCGTAACCGGCGGGTTACGTATCCGTCAAGTTACAGGTTGGCTCTGACCTGGGGCGCTCCCGGTCCCGCTTACGCCCTCGAAGCCTTCCAGGTGCCGCCCGGCACGCCCGACGCGGAGTAGGTACCGGACATCTGATCGCCGTTGACCTTGCCCGTGTAGTCGACCTGGCACTGGCCCTGCACGGACCCGAAGTCGATCGAATCACCGGTGACCTTGCCGGTGACCTTGGCGCCGTCCAGACAGGACACGGAGATCGACAGCTTGCCATCTAGGGAGGAGCCGCTCTGGTTGAACGTGACCGAGAACGTGCCCGAGCCTGCGTTCGAGTTGGCCGTCCAGGTGCCGTTCCACTTGCCGTCGAGGGCAGCGGTGGAGCCGCCGCCATCCGATGTCGGGCTCGACACGGGTGAACCCGTGCTTTCAAAGCCCGTCGAGGTGGGGGCGGTGGAACTGGTGGAGGTGCTGCTGGAGCTGCTCGTGCAGGCTGCCAGGACCACGCCACACACGAGGAAGGCCACGCACATCCGTAGGGCGGCCGAGCGGTTCATCCCATCCCCTTTCCCACGCTTGTGGACCGATGCTCACCCGACCCCGCCGTTTTGACAAGGGTGGCGGTCGAGGAGGATCAGTCGGTGTCGATCGTGAGCGCACGGAACATGACCGCGACCGTGACCTCATGTTCCGGGCGGCGCGACACGACGATCTCATCGCCAGCGGAGACGGTTCCGGGCGCGATCACCTTGAGATAGGCGCCGGGGATCGCGGCCGCCGTGAAGGTCTTGAGCCAGCCGGGGATGCCCATCCAGCCGCGAAACGTCGAGCACGGGACGCGCGGGGAGGTCACCTCGAGCACCACCTCACGACCGATCGTCCATCGTTCCCCGATCAGAGCCCCGTTCACATCGATCCCCACGGTCGTGAGGTTCTCCCCGAACGAGCCGGACGTGAGCGCGCGGTCCAGCTCCCCCTCCCAGTGGTCGAGGTCCTCTCGCGCGTACGCGTAGACGGCCTGATCGTCGCCGCCGTGGCTCTCGCGATCGCCGATCGTGTCCCCCGCCAGTCCGCTACCGGCGCCTCCGTCCCTCATCCCCGGCGCGCTCACAGCGATCGGGACCCGACGCCGGTCGCTTGTCGATGCCGGTGACGTCAGACGTCTTGTAGGGGTTGGGCTGGACGTGCGCGATGTTCACGCTGAGGAGCCGGCCACGCGGTTGCATGCTCCGACACTACCGCTCTTGTGTTTCGGCCCGAGATCGGCGCACCCAGAGCACGGCGGCGGCGGCGGCGAGCACGCCCGGGAGGCAATGGACGAGCAGCACCCCGACCATGCTCGGCCCTCCCCAGTCGTGCCGATAGCTCGACGGCTCCGAGTAGTGGAACGTGATCAGCTCCACGACCGCGCGCACGACGAGGAAGACGGCGAGGATCAACCCGATGACGAGCGCGACCCGCCGCATCTACGCCAGCCCACGGGCGGCCCACGCTCGAGCCGTCAAGACGAACGGCGCGAGCGGGAGCACCTCGCGGCAATGCTCGCGAAGCGCGGCCCGCTCTTGCTGTGTGAGACGGGCGACGTACGCGCCCGCCGGCCCGACACCAAGGGTGTACGGCTCCCACCAGTCATCGAAACTCGAGTGCTCGACGTCGATGGAAAGCGTCGCGCTCTCGACCCGGCGCAACCCGGCCGCGGTGAGCAACTCCGGGAGATCGCCTTCACGGACGCCTGCGAGCCCCGACTCATCCTCTATGTGGTTGTCGAGATCCTTCGCAGCTGCCCAGAACGCCGAAAGCGGACCGCCGCCGGTGGCGTGATCCCACACGGATGCCGCGACGACGCCGTCGGGACGCGTGACGCGCGCCATCTCGGTCAAGCCGGCGACTGGATCGGACATGAACAGCACGACGAGTTGGGCCAGAACGGCATCGAACGAGTCGTCCGGGAACGGCAGCTCTTCGGCGGGGGCCTGCTGCGCGTCGACCCCGGGATACCGCTCCCGGACCGACGCGACGAACGGCGGCGACGGATCGACCGCCGCCACGGAGGCGCCGCCCAACCTGCCGACGAGCTCGCCGGTGAGCGCACCGGTGCCGCAACCGACGTCGAGCGCCCGCTGCCCGGCCGACACACCCGCCAGATCCGCGAGCTGCGGGGCGAGCGGGACCGCGTACCGCCCCATGAACGAGTCGTAGGCGGACGCGTCGTCGAACGCCATCGTCACCTCCCGGGTTCGGTGCCCTACAGCTCGATCTCGGCCGCGACCTCCTGCAGGCCCTCGATCGAGACGGTGATGAACTCGTCCAGGGGAAGCCCGATGTTCGCCTCCACGTCGTTCACCTCGTCGCGGTTCACGCCCGGCGCGAACGAACGCTCCTTGAGCTTCTTCTTCACGCTCGAGACCTTCATGCCGGTCGCGCGTTCGGGGCGGACGAGCGCGGCCGCTACCAGGAGACCGGCGACCGCGTCGGCGTTCACCACCGCTCTCGACATCAGGTCGGTGCGGTACTCCTCGTAGGCGTGCGCCAGCACGCCGTTGACGATGCGTTCGTCGACGTTCGCCTCGCGGAGCCACTCGGCGGCGAGCCGGGCGTGCTGCGCACCTTCGTCACCGGTGTGGTCCTGATCGAGGTCGTGGAACAGACCCGTGAGACCCCAGAGTTCCTGATCCTCGTCGAAGCGGCGCGCGAGCGAGCGCATCACGCCTTCGACCGAGATCAGGTGCCGGTAGGTCGTCTCCTTCAGGCATCGTTCGTGCGCGAACGCGTGCGCGGTTACGCGATCCATGGCCCCATCGGTCATACGTGCCCTAGCCCTCGTTCTCCGGGAGCCCGAACGACGCCTCATCGACGGGGATCGGAGCCCTGCCGCCCGACAAGAGCTGATGGCTCGCCACGACCGACTCAGCGACGTCGACGATCTTCCGGTTGGTCCGGCGCGCATGGTCGCGCAGCATCTGGAACGCGTGCTGCTCATCGATGCCGTGACGCTCCATCAAGATGCCCTTCGCTCGCTCCGTGATCGCCCGTCGTCCGAACGCACCCTCGAGCGCGTGGTACTCGGCGAAGCGCTCGAGCGCGATGTCGATCGAGCTCTGCATCTCCTGCAGATCTCCACCGTTGGCGATGTAGGAGAAGATGCCGATACGAGCCGCTTGGTCGATGAAGGCGCGGTCCTGCACGTCGAGGATGGCGATGACCGGACACGCCGCCTCGCGCACGATCGTACGGATGAGCTCCAGGGACTGGTCCGAGTGCTCACCGACGATGACGAGGGCGACGTCGGGGAGTTCGGCGGCCGTCACCTGGCCGACGTCGGCGAGATGCGCCTCTCGGGCGACGACCACATGGCCGAGCGACGTGACCGTCGCGGTGACTTCACGGAACCGTTCGGGCACGCCGTCGACGACGAGTACGCGGAGCCTGCTCGCTTCCCCGTCCACCGCGTTGAGTCCCTCCCTCGTCACCTATCCGCGGTTCCGTAGGAGTGCTACTTTAGCTGCGAGGTTACCCCAGCAAGACGGTCACCTCGATCGAGCCCAAGCTCCCGGTCCGAAGCACCGCGCCGCTCCCGCTGAGGGATGAAGACGGTCGGACCCGAGGGGGAAGGGTGCAGAGCCCAAGCAGCGCAGGGACGGATCGATTCGTCATCCGTGGCGACCGGCGCAACGGGTTCGATCGGATGGTCCTGGCAGGCGTCCTCGACCGATCGAGCGTGCTCATGCTGGAAAGTGAGCTCAGCGTGATCATGCGCACCCCGGTCGCGCTGATCCTGGACCTCCGCGGCCTCAGGTCGATCGATCGCTGGGGTGTCCACGCGCTCGACGGGGCGACGCACCACGCGGATCGGTGTGGATCGCGGCTCTTCATCGTCAGTCAAGGATTGGTGCTTCTCGCGTTGCAGGCTGCGGGGATCCGCCACCTCCTCAGTAGCGCGGACATGTCAGACCTCCTCGAGTCCGACGGCGGTGCCTGGACCCCCGTCTCGCTGCCCCCCCTCCCCGAGCAGCGGATCGGCGAACCGTTTCGGGTTGCGGGGGACGCCCCATGAGCGACTGGCGGGAGCAAGAGGTCATCAACGAGACCAGCGCTCGCGACATCAACGAGTGGATCGACGGATCCAACGAGAGCCTAAGTGCGGACGCAGACAGCCCGTTCGTGTGTGAGTGCAGCGACGGAGCGTGCAAGGCGACGATCTCCCTCACACACATGGAGTACGAGGAGGTCCGAGCGCACGGCACCTACTTCGCGATCGCGCTCGACCACGAGAGCCCGGATCTCGACATGATGGTCTCCGAGCGCATCGGGTTCGCGATCGTCCGCAAGCTCCCGGGGATGCCCGCCAGGGTCGCGTCCGCCGCCGACCCCAGGAGGGTGCGATGAGAACGAGGATGTCCTTCCAGGGCCCGCGGGTGAAGCCGACGCATGCGAAGGCGAGCGTGCTCGGCTTCCAACGCACCGAGCTCACGCCCTACCGGGTCCGGATGTGCACCCGATGCGGGCACGAGACGACGTTCGTCCTGGAGGATGCCGGCGGCGGCTGGTACTCCTGCGTCGAGTGCGGCCACCACGCGTGAATCAGGCCGTCCGGCGCATGACGTCGGCCGATCCCGTTCGTGCGTAGAGCACGGGCGATGACTCGAGGACGTCGACCACCGGGAGACGGAAGGCCTGACGCACCCGTCCCGCGACGCTGACCCGGCGTCGGTGGGGTCGCTCCCGCATCGCGAGCACGATGGAGTCGTACCGGGACTCTCGGAGGGCGTCCTCGATCGCCAACAGCGGATCGACGTCGCCGACCTCGCCGTCGATCTCGGGATCGACCTCGCGCATCCACTCGAGACCGTCCGCGAGTCGTCGACGCGCGACCAGGTGCGCCTCGCTCTCTTCCCAGGTGAGGTGTCGTGTGTCGGGGGTCGTCGGCACGACGAGATGGAACGTCGATCGCTCGTCGCCGTTGCGGCTCCGGACGAAATCCTTCAGCTCGCGCGCCCCCACAGCCCGATCCGCGACCACTAGGTATCTCTGCATGACTCTGTCCTCCTCGATGGCAAGGAGTACGGGCGAGTCGGAACGTCGGTTCGGGCCGCGGCGCGCGGCCCCTCGTGATGCCCGGTTTGACCGCCCGACGCGGCTCCTGGAGGATTGTCGACAGTCGACACACTGAATCGTCGCTCGGACGCCGTCGCCAGACGGGTCCATGAGAGGGGGAACGATGACGACGTTCGATCGCAGAAGCTTCATGCGCGTGGCCGCGGTGGGCGCCGGGGCCGTCGCGACCGGTTTCCGACCGGCGACCGCGGTCGCGTCCACGAGACCGGCGTTCAAGCGCGCAACCAGGATCGCCCCGTCGCTCACGCAGGCGGGACCCGAGCTCGCGTTGCTGCCCGGGTTCACCTACAAGACGTTCGCCGCGTTCGGCTCCCCGATGTCCGACGGGTTCATCACGCCGCCGATCCACGACGGGATGGGCGTGTTCGATCAGCCGGGCGGGGGCTACCGGATCGTCCGCAACCACGAGCTCGGCGACTCGAACGACAACCGGCCGGGCACCGTGCTGGGCGATCCCGCGACGGCGTACGACAAGAAGGCGCCCGGCGGGACGATCACGCTGGTGCTCAACGACAGCGCGCACCTGCTCGACCACTTCATCTCGCTGAACGGGACGGACTCGAACTGTTCAGGTTCGCCCACGCCGTGGGACACGTGGCTCACCTGCGAGGAGACGACCGTGGGCACGGGCGGCGGGTGGGGCAAGCCGCACGGCTACATCTTCGAGGTCGATCCGTCGGCCGACGGACCGGTGCTGCGCAAGCCGATCAAGGCGATGGGGCGGTTCACCCACGAGGCGGCCGCCGTCGACCCGGCCACGTCGGTCGTGTACATGACCGAGGACTACAACCCCGACGGGTTCTACCGGTTCATCCCGGACTCACCGGGGCATCTCGAGCAAGGCGGCGTGCTCCAGGCGTTGAAGATCAAGGGGATGCCGGAGTACGACACGATCCACGGGCAGACGGTCGGGGCGTCGCTGCCCGCCGTCTGGGTCGACATCGACGACCCCGACCCCGACGACGCCGAGGAGCACCCGCGCGCGGTGCGGACGCAGGGCGTCAAGAAAGGCGCCGCGAGGTTCATGAGCGGCGAAGGGTGCACGTGGCGGGACGATCACGTGGTGTTCGACTCCTCGGACGGCGGCGACATCGGCCGTGGGCAGATCTGGTCCTATCGCGCGACCACCCATCGCGGTGGGCTCGACGAGGAGGGCGAGCTCACGCTGCTGTTCGAGTCGACCGACAAGCACGTGCTCGACTTCCCGGACAACATGTGCACGAGCCCCGGCGGCGGGATCGTCGTGGTCGAGGACGGCGACGACCGCCAGAACTTCATCCGCGGCCTTCTGCCCGACGGCTCGATGATCACCCTCGGACAGAACCTGGTGGACGTTCGCCGGCAGTTGATCGACGCCTCGGGCAAGCTATACGACCCGAAGGTACCCGACGACGACTTCGGCGTTGAGGACGGGGTCGGCCGCTCGGAGTTCGCGGGGCCGCGCTTCAGCCAGGACGGCACGTGGCTGTTCGTGAACATCCAGGTGCCGGGGATCACCTGCGCGATCACGGGGGATTGGGACAGCCTCGGGCTGTAGAACTGACGATAGAGCCCGCGGCCGTCATCATCTGGGGACCCAGGGAACCCTGAACCTCGATGATCGACGGCATCGCGACACCCACCCAGCCAGCGGGGCGGTCTGTGAGGCAACGCCTCGCGCGTCTCCGCCTGCGCTTCCGCGACCCTGTCCTCGAGTCGGCGTTCCGGGAGGACCGGCTCG
This sequence comes from uncultured Actinomycetes bacterium, assembly GCA_963799625.1. Classification (GTDB taxonomy): domain Bacteria; phylum Actinomycetota; class UBA4738; order UBA4738; family HRBIN12; genus AC-51. Next base: position 91,686 of record CAWCXU010000013.1, read on the forward strand.
ACCACAACCTGGGCAACGTCCGATTCGGCTTCATCGCCGGCATCGGCCTGTGGATCGGGTGGGGGCTCCTCTTGCGCCCGTACATGCTGTCGATCCGCGACCTGCAGCTGGACACACAGTTCCGGTTCGGCGTGTTCATCCCGTTGCTGGTCCTCGGGTACGCGTTCACCTACACCCGGCTCTTCCGCCGCGTCTGGGAGTGGACCTCGTTCGCGATCGTGGTCGCCACCCTCGTGGTCTGGGTCTTCTATTCCACGAAGATCCTGACCCTGCCGGCGGAATACGGCTACGTCGGCGTCATCCTGATCACGGCGTTCACGTACACGCTCCTTCGCCTGCGGTTCTTCCTCGTCGTCCTCACCACGTTGGCCGGCATCGCCGTCTATCTCCCGTACGTCTTCACGGCCAAGTACATCGCCCCCGTGAGCTCGGTGCTGGCGGCCCTGTATCTCATCTCGTTCGGAGTGCTGGGCTCGCTCGCCGCGTACTGGATGGAACGGTTCGCGCGCCAGCTCTTCCTGCGCCAGCGCGATCTGGATCAGGAACGCACACGGTCGGACGGCCTCCTGCTGAACATCCTTCCGCAGGCCGTGGTCGAGCAGCTCAAGAACTCCTCCGGTGAGCGGATCGCCGAGGCGTTCGACGACGTGAGCGTGATCTTCGTCGACGCGGTCGGCTCGACCCAGCAAGCCGCCCGCTCCTCCCCCGAGGCGTTCGCCGACGCCCTCGACGAGCTCTTCCGTTGGTTCGATCAGCTCGCCGACCGGCACGGTCTCGAGAAGATCAAGACGATCGGCGACGCGTACATGGCCGTCGCGGGCGCGCCGGTCCCGATGGCGGACCATGCCGACGCCACCGTCGGGATGGCGCTCGAGATCGTCGCCGGATCCCGGGTCGGTGCGGTGGCCGTCGGGAGACCCGATCGTGGTGCGGGGTGGGATCGCGACGGGACCGGTCGTCGCCGGTGTGATCGGCGAACGGAAGTTCGCCTACGACGTCTGGGGCGACACGGTGAACCTCGCGAGCAGGCTCCAGGAGGCGGGCGATCCCGGTGAGGTCCTGGTCTCGCAGCGGACGGCCGACGTCATCCATCGGTACGGGTGCGGGCCGGTCCGGATGGTCGACATCAAGGGCAAGGGCGAGACACCCGTGCGAGCCCTCATGCGCCCCGGGTCCTCCGGCGATGTCGAACCCTCCGCGCAGCTGGAGTCGTCGTGAACCCGTGGCTCCGTCGGGTTGCGCCGATCCTGGTCGCGCTCGCCTGCTGCCTCGGGTCGGCGTGTACATCGGCGGCCCCGGACGTCGCGCGGTCCTCCGGCCCGGGGAAGGGCACGATCGTCGTCGGCGTCTCGGGCTCGTTCGCCGAGAACCAGCTCGTCGCGGAGATGTACGCGGACGTGCTCGAGCACGCCGGCTACACGGTGGAACGGCAGTTCGACCTCCGATCGCGGGAGGTCTCGCAATCCGCGCTGGAGTCGGGGCAGATCGATCTCAAGCCCGAGTACCTCTCGTCGCTGCTGCTATTCCTCGATCCGAGCGCGGCGCACTCGAACGATCCCGGCGCGGTCGCGGCACAGGACGCGGCGCTGCTCGCGCCCAGCGGGGTCTCGGTGCTGACGCCCTCGCCGGCGCAGGACCAGAACGTGTTCGTGGCGAACGCCGAGACCGCCCAGCGCTTCGGGCTGACCACGATGTCGTCGCTCGCGGGAGCGGCGAGCCAACTGACGTTCGGCGGGCCGCCCGAGTGCCCACAGCGCCCGTTCTGTCTCGAGGGCCTGCGGGACACGTACGGGATCCTGTTCTACGACTTCACGCCCCTCGACGCCGGAGGTCCGCAGACCGTCGCCGCGCTCACGAGCAACGAGGTCCAGATCGGTCTGCTGTTCTCCACCGACCCCAGCATCAGGGCGAACGGGTTCGTGCCCCTCATCGATGACAAGCACCTGCAGGATGCCGAGAACATCACCCCCATGATCCGCACGGAGAAGCTGAACGATGAGGTCCGGCGTCTGCTGGACGGCGTCAGCGCGAAGCTCACGACGAAGAATGTGACGACGCTCGTGGGAGAAGTGGTGCTGAGTGGTGAGGACGTCGCGAGCGTGGCCCAGGCATTCCTCATCGCGAACGACCTGATCTAGCTGCAACCCCTAGTCTCGGGGCGTGACCGAGCGCTTCGACCTCGTGGTGATCGGCGGCGGGCCGGCCGGGGAGCGGGGCGCCGCCCAGGCCGCGTACTTCGGCAAGCGGGTCGCCCTCATCGAGCGCGCGCCCGAGCCCGGCGGCGCCGCCGTGCACACCGGCACGTTGCCGTCGAAGACGCTGCGGGAGGCCGGGCTCTTCCTGTCGGGGTACCGGCAGCGCGACATGTACGGCGTGAACGTCCACATCGATCCCGACGTCACGGTGGCGCGTCTGCTCGAGCGCAAGAACGTCGTCGAGAGCCTCGAGACCGCGCGGATCCACGCGAACCTGGAGCGGCACAAGATCGAGCTGATCCGAGGGATGGGACGGCTCATCGGCCCTCACGAGGTCGCGGTGCAGCAGCCCGATGGCGAGCGCCGACTGGAGGCCGAGTTCGTCCTGCTCGTCACGGGATCGTCGCCGTACCGGCCGGGAGGCATCCCGTTCGAGGACGAGGAGGTGTACGACGCCGACGGGATCCTGCGGATCGACCGTCTCCCGACGAAGCTCGTGGTGATCGGGGGTGGCGTGATCGGTTGTGAGTACGCGTGCATGTTCGCGGCGCTCGGGATCGAGGTGCACCTGATCGATCCCCGGCCGGCGCTGCTGCCGTTCCTCGACGCCGAGATGGGCGAGCGGCTCGCCGACGCGATGACGACGCTCGGCGTTCGGCTCCACCTCGAGCGGAAGCTCGAGCACGTCGCGAGGGTCGGCGGCGTGCTCGTGACGACGCTGACCTCGGGCGCGGAGATCGAGGCGGACACGGTGCTGGTCGCGTCCGGCCGCTCGGGCAACACTGCCGGGCTCGGCCTCGAGGACGTCGGCGTGGAGGTCGACCGTCGTGGCTACGTCGTGGTCGACGACGACTTCCGCACCGCGGTGCCGAGTGTCTACGCGGCGGGCGACGTCGTCGGGTTCCCGGCCCTCGCGAGCGTCTCGATGGAACAGGCGCGCGTCGCGGTCTGCCACGCGTTCGGGTTCACGTACAAGCGCCAGGTTGCGGAGCTCTACCCCTACGGCGTCTACACGATCCCCGAGGTGAGCTGCGTCGGGCTCGCCGAGGACGAGGCCGTGCGGCGCGGGCTCGACGTGATCGTCGGCCGGGCAAGGTTCGCCGACAACGTCCGCGGCCAGATCATCGGGGACCGCGACGGGTTGGTGAAGCTCGTGTTCGACCGGTCGACGCGCAAGCTGATCGGCTGCCACGTGATCGGCGAGCGGGCCTCCGAGCTCGTGCACGTCGGCCAGGCCATCATCACCCTCGAAGGAACCGTGGAAACGTTCATCGAGATGGTGTTTAACCACCCCACGCTCGGCGAAACCTTCAAATACGCGGCCTACGACGCGCTCGGCCGGCTCGGCCCGGCGTAGCGGCCACGCCCGATCGATTGCACTTCCGAGGCGCCGGCCGCAGGATGCCCCCGATGGACGAGACGTTCGACACGTTCTGTCGGCGCGTGCAGACGCTCTCCGAGGCCAAGGGCTGGAGGTTCGCTCCCGGACTGCGAGAGGCCGATCTCGACGCATGGGAAGCCCGGATCGGCTTCGTTTTCCCGCCGGAGATGCGTCAGATGCTGAGCCTCGGCTACCCGGTCGCCGCCCGGAAAGAAGACATGCGCAGCGTCGGCCCGGTCACCCGGCAGCATGACGGGAAGGTGAGCCTCAGGGTTCGCGGACGTCACTTCATGATTCCGGGGTGGCTCGCTCGGAGCCGCCCGGTCCGTGAGGCGACGTACACGCACTGGAGGTTCGTGGATTGGGGCAACACGAAGGCGGACAACGTTGCGTTCGTGGAGGAGCTCGCGCGTCAGCGTCAGCTCGATCACCTGCGTTTCGAGATCCAGAAGAAGGGCGCTTGGCCCCTTGAATGGGGTCCGAGACCTCTTGATGCCGCACCCAAGAGCTCTGATGGATGGACGGTTTTGGAGACGCCCGGAGGATCATTCAGGTACAACGCGGCGATCGACCGAGTGATCGACCAGCACATCGGCGAGGTGCCCCCGCTGATCCCTCTCGATAGTCGCTCGCTGATCGCGAGTGCTCCCGAGCCGGGTCAGCCGGTGTTCATGTATTGGTTCGGCTCCCTGCTCCATCTCGATTCGTTCGATCTCGCCGGCTTCCTGGCTGCCCGTGTTGGGATCTTCCCTCTCGACATGACCGTGATCCCTCGGTGGACCTTCTGGAGTCAGTTCGCCGAGATCGCATCTGATCCTGACGACTCGAACCGGGTTCGGCGAGAGCACGACGTGCTGGTGCGACGGATGCAGACCGCCCCCGATCCAACGGCGGTGTACCGAAGCTTTCACCGGATGCACCCGAAGGACGACGACCCTGACCCCGGACTCTGGGCCGCGCTCACAGAGCTCGGTCCGGTCGGCCCAGCCTAGCGGCGGCGGGCTGTACGCTCGCGTGATGGCCGCGGTGCACACGCTCGAGGGGGCAGCGGAACGAGCGGGGGTCGAGCCCTCGTACCTCTCCCGGCTCCGGGAACTCGGCATCGTCCCGGGGGATCGCGACGGCTTCTCGGACGGCGACGTGCGCCGCGCGCTCACCGCCAAGTCGCTTGAGGGCGCAGGCATCCCCTTGGACGTGTTGGGGGCGGCGATGAAGGCGGGCGACCTGAACCTGAACTTCCTCGACAGCGCCGCGTACGAACGGTTCGCCGGCCTGTGCAACGAGACGTTCCGCCAGGTGAGCGAGCGGACGGGGGTCCCGCTCGAGCTGCTCATGGTCATCCGGGAGTCGATCGGGATGGCCCAGCCCTCGCCCGACGATCGGATGCGAGAGGACGAGCTCGGGGTCTTGCCGTTCCTCGAGATGCAGATCGCCGCGGGGTTCCGCACGCCGGCGATCGAGCGGCTGCTTCGGGTGACCGGCGATGCCACCCGCCGGATCAGTGAGCAAGAGGCCGCCTGGTGGCGATCCGAGGTGATCCAGCCGGCGATGACCGCCGGGAAGAGCGCCGACGACATCGGCAATCCCGAGTTCGCGGACCAGATCACGCCGCTGTCGGAGCAGGCGATGCTCTCCATGTACCACGCACAGCAAGCGCGCGAGTGGACCGCCAACATCATCGACGGGTTCGAACAGGTGATGGCCAAGGCGGGGATCCACAGCCGCCTGGAACGTCCTCCGGCGATCTGCTTCCTGGACATCACCGGGTACACACGGTTCACGCAAGAGCTCGGCGACGCCGCCTCGGCCGAGCTGGCCGCGACCCTCGCGCGGCTCGTGCAGCGGAGCTCCGTGCAGCACGGCGGCAAACCGATCAAATGGCTCGGCGACGGCGTGATGTTCTACTTCGATCGGCCCGGCGCCGGCGTGCGTTCCGCGCTGGAGATGACGGACGCGCTGCCGGCCGCCGGGCTGCCGCCCGTGCACGTCGGCCTGTCCTGCGGGCCGGTCCTGTTCCAGGAGGGCGACTACTTCGGCCAGACGGTGAACCTGTCCGCGCGGATCGCCGACTACGCGCGACCCGGCGAGGTGCTCGTCACCCGTTCGGTCGTCGACGCCTCGGAGGAGGACGACATCGGGTTCCACGAGATCGGCCCGGTCGAGCTGAAGGGTGTCGCGGGCCCGACCGAGCTCCTGCGAGCCCAACTGAACTGAGAGCGGTTGCGGGCCGTTGCGCCCTTCGCGAACACGCCCGTCGCCCACCTGGTCCGGCGATATCCACAGAGTGGAACTCGGTTCCAACATCTGGACATGACTGACAGGGGGTCGGACCCGCGCTCGCGCCGCCCGCGACTATCGTTCCGGCCGTGACCTGCCCAACCTGTGGGAACGAGAACCCCGAGGGCGCGCGGTTCTGCAACGCGTGCGGCACGCAGCTGGACGCCGGCGCCGCCCCCGATCTCGACCGGTTCCTGCCGAAGGAGATGCTGGCCAAGCTCGAGGCCGCCCGCGCCGGCCGCGCGATGGAGGGCGAGCGCCGCACCGTCACGATGCTGTTCTGCGACGTCAAAGGCTCGACCGCGATGGCCGAGACGATGGATCCCGAGGACTGGACCGAGATCATGAACGGCGCCTTCGAGCGCCTGATCGCGCCGGTCTACCGGTACGAGGGCACCCTGGCCCGGCTGATGGGCGACGCGATCTTCGCGTTCTTCGGCGCACCGATCGCGCACGAGGACGACCCGCAGCGCGCGGTCGGAGCCGGCCTGGACATCATCTCGGGGATCGCCTCCTATAAGGAGGACGTGCGCGCGCGGCACGGGCTCGACCTGGACGTCCGCGTCGGCATCCACACCGGCCCGGTGATGGTCGGGCAGGTCGGGTCGGACCTTCGGCTCGAGTACACCGCGATGGGCGACGCGGTGAACGTCGCCGCCCGGATGGAACAGACCGCCGAGCCCGGCACCGTCCAGATCACCGCCGAGACCTACCCACTGGTCGAGTCGCTGTTCGACGTCGAAGCCCGCGGCCCGATCGACGTGAAGGGCAAGGCCGAGCCGGTCGTGGCGTATACGGTCCTGCGCCGCCGCCACGCGCACGGTGCGGCGCGCCACATGCGTGACTCGCCGCTGGTCGGCCGCGAACGCGAGCTCGACGAGCTCACCCGCGCCATCGAGGAAGCGCAAGCGGGGGGCGGCCGCATCGTCTCGATCGTCGGTGAGGCCGGGCTCGGCAAGTCGCGCCTGATCGCCGAGACGCGCTCGGAATGGGACCGGCGCATGCCGGACGCACACGACGCCGACGAGCTCCACCGGGCGTGGGAGGTCTGGCAGTGCGTCTCGTACGACGCGACCCGCCCCTACTCCCAGTACCGGCGGCGAGTGGCCGGGGTCGCCGGGATCAACGACACCGATCCACCCGATGTGGTCCGGACCAAGCTCGCCGGCACGATGGAGCACGGCTGGGACGACTGGCTCGATCCGCACATGCGCGTGTGGCGCTCGCTGTTCGGCGTGACCGAGCCCGGAGAGGAGTCGCTCGAGGGTGAGGCATTCCGCGACGCGATCACCGAGCTCGTCACGTCGTCGACCCGGGCGTTCGGCGAAGGCGCACCGCGCATGCTCATCTTCGAGGACCTGCACTGGTGCGACGAGGCGTCGATGGACATCCTGATCGAGACGGCCAAGTTGGTCGACGAGCTGCCCAGCCTCTTCGTGTTCGCCTTCCGCCCGGACAGAGGAGCGCCCTCGTGGCGCCTGAAGCAGTGGCTCGAGACCGAGTACCCCCACCGTTCAACCGAGCTCACGCTGACGTCGCTGTCCGCCGACGAGAGCGAGCGACTGATCGACGCGCTGATCCCGGACGAGGCCGCGGACGTCCGCGCGCAGATCCTTTCGCGTACCGACGGGAACCCGCTGTTCCTCGAAGAGGTGACGGCCGCGGTGCACGAACACCAGGTCGACATGGCGATCCCGACCACGCTCCAAGCGCTGTTCACCGCCCGGCTCGACGCGCTGGACGAGCAGCCGAAACACACGCTCCAGCTCGCGTCGGTGATCGGACCATCGTTCACCGAGCCGGTGCTCCGGGCGGTGTCGGGCGACGACGTGACGGGCTCGATCCGGACCCTTGAACGAGCCGGCTTGATCGTCGAGACCGCGCGCACACCCGAGCGGGAGTACGCGTTCCGGCACAGCCTCACCCAGGACGCGACCTACGGGACGATCCTGCTCCGGCGGCGCCGAGAGCTCCATCGGCGCGTCGCCGAGGTGTTCGAGGAGCTGTACGCGAACCGGATCGAGTCCTCCGCTCCGCTGCTCGCGCATCACGCGCGCGAGGGCGGCGACGACGAGCGAACGCTCCGCTACGCGTCACTCGCAGCCGAGGCCGACGCGCGGCTGTACGCGAACGCCGAGACGGTGACCCACGCGACGTGGGCGATCGAAGCCGCGAACCGGCTCGGTCGCACCGATGTCGCGGACCTCTACCGGACACGAGGCCGTGGGCTCGAGCTGTCCGGTCGGTTCGTCGAGGCGGTCGAGAACTACGTGGAGATGGAGAAGGTGGCGGAGGCGAGCGGCGCGAAAGCCGAGGCGCTCGCCGCCGACCTCGCGCTCACCACCCTGTACGCGACGCCGACCCCAGTGTTCGACGCGGTTGCCGGCCGGGCACTGTGCGAGCGGACGATCGCGCTGGCGCGCGAGCTCGGCGACCGCGCGGCGGAGTCCAAGGCGCTGTGGAACCTGATGACGCTCAACACCTTCAGCGGCGGCGATCCGAACGAGGCGGTGCAGGCGGGCGAGCAGTCGCTCGCGATCGCGCGCGAGCTCGGTGCGCGCGACTTGATGGCGTTCACGCTGAACGACCTGTGGCGACCCTACTCGGCGTTGGGCGACCTCAAGGCCGCCCGCGCCGGCCTGGAGGAAGCCCGACCGCTCTGGCAGGAGCTCGAGAACCTGCCGATGTACTGCGAGAACCTCTCGAGCACGAGCGCCTTGCTCGCGCTCGCCGGCGACAACGCGGAAGCATTGGCCCTGAGCGACGAGTCGCGCCGGATCGCGGCCGAGATCGGGAACCCGTGGGGACAGTCGTACAGCCTGTTGAACAGTTACCACATCGACGCGTCCCAGGGGAACATCGGGCGCACGCTGGCCAAGATGCACGAGTGCATCGAGTGCGCCGAGAGATCGGGGTTCATGATCCCCCTTGCCGCCACCCGCGCCGACATGGGTGTGCTGTACGCGAACCTAGGCCAGGTCGAGCGTGGCACCCAGCTCGCTGCGGAGGGCCTCACCGCTGCCGAGAACCTGAACGCGCTCGCGATCCCGCTCGTGCTGGCATCGGTGGCCGAGGTCCACCTGCTCGCGGGACGGCTCGACGACGCGCTCACCGCGATCGAGGGGAGCATCACCGACAGACTCCCCGGTCTGTTGTCCTTCTCGGCGGCGGCCAACGCACAGATCCTGAAGGGGCGACTCGCGGCGATCCGTGGCGACCACGCCCAGGCCGTCGACGTCGCCGATCGCGTCCTGGCCTGGCTCCGGCCACTGGACGTTCGGCCCTACGATCCCGCAGCGCTGCTCTTGAAGGGCACGTCGTTGGCCGCGCTCGGGAGGCCGGACGAAGCGGAGCGCATCCTGCTCGAGGCCCGGAAGTCCGCCGAGCAGCTCGGGTTCGCCCCGATGACCTGGCAGATCGACATGGCGCTGGGCGGGATCGCCGCGAGCGCCGGCGACGCGCCACGAGCGACCGAGCTCCATCGAAGCGCCAAGGACATCGTCGATCGCATCGCCGGCACCATCGACGACGAGGAGCTGCTCGCAAGTTTCATCAGGCTGCCCGAGGTCGAGGCGGCTACCGCCGGCGGCACCCCCGACCCGTGACGGCGCATGACCACGACCCGTTAGATCGCGCGCCTGTATGTCCTCACGCCCAAGGGCACGAAGGCCACCAACACCGCTGTGCACCAGAAGAGGGCCCAGATCACGTAGTGCGCCGTCGGTCCCCCGAGGACCAGCGCGCGTGCGGCCAACACCACCGACGACACAGGTTGGTTGTTCGCCCACGGCTGCAGCCATCCAGGCATGCTGGTCGCCGGCACGAAGGCGACCGACGCGAACACCAGCGGCGCGAGGATCGGGAAGGCCGCCGCCTGCGCCGTCTCCGGGTCCTTCACCGCGAGCCCGAGCGTCGCGAAGATCCACGAGAGCGCGAACCCGAAGTACACGACCAGCGCCATCGAGCCCAGCAGCCCGAACACGTTGGTGTGCACACGGAACCCGACGATCGTGCCCACGATGAACATCAGGATCACGACGAAGATGTTCCGCGCGAGATCGGCGCCGGTCCGGCCGACCAGCACCGATGAGCGCGTGACCGGCAGCGACGCGAAGCGCTCGAGCAAGCCGCTCTTGAGGTCGGTCGCGAGTCCGACGCCGGCCGCGAGCGACCCGAACACCACGGTCTGCACGAAGATGCCGGGCATCAGGTAGTCGACGTACGAGACGCCCGGCGGCAGGGAGAGTGCCACAGCGCCCCCGAACACGTAGGTGAACATCAGCACGAAGATGATCGGCTGGATCGTGGAGAACACGAGCAGCTGCGGCACGCGCTTGTAGGCGATCAGGTTGCGCCCGATCATCGCGCGCCCGTCGTTGAACTCCTTCGCGAGCGCCGAGCGTTTGGCGACCGGCAAGCGGCCCGTTCCCACGGTGGTCGCGCTCATGAGGCCTTCCTTCCTTTGCCGTTGGCTTTCCCGTTCCCCTGTGCATCGACCTCCTCGGCCGCGTGGCCGGTGAGAGCGAGGAACACGTCGTCGAGCGACGGCTCGCGCAGCGCCACGGCCGTCGGCTGCACGCCCTCGTCGTCGAGCCGGCGGAGCATCTGCGTCAGCAGGTGCGACCCGTCGGGCGACGGCATGCGCAGCAGCATCCCCTGGCGTTCCGGCTCGTTCCCGACCACGGCGCCGACAAGCGAGACCACCTTGTCGAGGTCGGTGCCCTCGCCCATCGTGAGCTCGATCACGGTGCCCCCGAGGTTGCGCTTGAGCTCTGCCGCCGTGCCCTCGGCGATGATCCGCCCGTGGTCGATCACGACCAGGTCGTCCGCGAGCTGGTCGGCCTCCTCCAGGTACTGCGTGGTGAGGATGACGGTCGTGCCCTCCTGCACCAGGTTGCGGATCGTGTTCCACAGCTCCTGCCGGCTCTGCAGGTCGAGGCCGGTCGTCGGCTCATCGAGGAACAACACCGGCGGCTTCTGCACCAGCGAGGCGGCGACGTCCAGCCTGCGCCGCATCCCACCTGAATAGGTGCGCACCGGCCGGTCACCCGCGTCGACCAGGTCGAAGCTCGCGAGGAGCTCGTCGACCCGGGGCGGGATGTAGGCCGGCTCGACCTGCGCGAGCCGCCCCATCAACCGGAGGTTCTCGCGGCCGGTGAGGTTGGGGTCGACGGCCGCGTACTGACCCGCGAGGCCGATCCGCATGCGCACCTCGTGCGGATCGTTGACCACGTCGTAGCCGAGCACCTCCGCGGTGCCGGCGTCGGGCCGGTGCACCGTCGCGAGGATCCGGACCGCGGTGGTCTTGCCTGCGCCGTTGGGACCGAGCAACCCGAAGATCGTCCCCTCGGGGATCTCGAAGTCGATCCCCGCGAGGGCCTGCACATCGCCGAACCGTTTCGTGAGACCGGTGACACGAACCGCTGTCGTTGACATGGACCGCATGTTCCCACCGTGCTGCGAGGACGCCCAGCGAGTTGGTCCCGTACTATCGCTCTAGAAGGAGCGCTCGAGGGATCCGCTGCGGCGGCTCGCGCTCCGCCGCACTCCAGGTCCGTGGGCCCTTGCGATCGAGCAGCTTCGGCACCGTTTCGATGGTGAACGCCGACGGGTCCGTGCGTCTGAGCTCTGCCGGCACGACGGGGAACGACACCGTGGCCTCGTCGCGAGCGCGGGGCGAATACGGAGCGACCACCGTGGCCCCGGTCGAGTTCCGTGACGGGTCGAGCATGACCTTGCCGCCGCGATCGGCCTTGCGGAACTCGGCGGTCACCAGGTCGGGGCGCCGCTCCAGGACCATCGCGGTCAATCGGTTCGCGGCGTGCCGCAACTCTTCCGACGAGACATGCCGCTGGATCGGCGCGACGATGTGCAAGCCCTTGCCGCCGGAGGTCTTGAGGAGCGTCCGCAGGCCGAGGTCGTCGGTCACCTCGAGCACAAGCAGCGCCACCTCCACCGCCGCGTCGAAGGCGTCGTCGGGCGGGTCGATGTCGACGGTCAGCTGGTCCGGCCGCTCGAGCTTGTCACGCCGAACGGGCGCCGGATGGAACTCGAGCGCGGCCTGGTTCCCGAGCCAGGCCAACGTGGCGGCGTCGTTGCAGACCGTGTACGCGACATCACGCTTGGCGGCCGGGATCGTGACCGTTCGGATCCACGACGGCGCGTACTTCGGCGTGTCCTTCTGGTAGTAGCGCTCCCCCGTCACGCCGTCGGGCGCTCGCACCAGCGACAACGGCCGGTCCCGGAGCCACGGGAGCATCCGTTCGCCCACCGCGTCCAGGTAGTCGACGTAGCGTCGCTTCGTGATCTCGAGCGACGGCCACAGGACCTTGTCCGGATTCGTGATCTTGACGGCCTTCGTCATGCGCGCTCCCGGACGATCTGGTCGGGGGACTTGTCGTCGCGCAAGCCGAGGTACCGAGGGTGTCGGAGCTTGCCGTCCGGCGTCCATTCCGCGAAGCCGATCTGCGCCACGAGCTGCGGGCGCACCCAGTGGACCCCCTTCACCGCGATCCCCTTCGTGTCGGCCAGCGGCGACGTCGACGCGTTCCAGCCGGCGGAGCTTCGCGCTCAGCCTCGTCAGCTCCTGCTCGTTGAAGCCGGTGCCGACCTTCCCACCGAACCGCAGCGACCCGCCTTCGTGGTACCCGACGAGCAGCGCCCCCAAGCCCGAGCGTGACCCGCGCGGCTCGGTCCACCCGATCACGATGAACTCCTGCTCGTTGCTGCACTTGAACTTGAGCCAGTCCTTGGACCTCGCGTGGGTGTAGGGCGACGCGGCCCGCTTGGCGACCAGCCCTTCCCAGCCCTTCGCGCACGCGGCTTCGAACGCCACCTCCCCATCCTCGTCGAGATGCTCCGAGAAGCGGATGGGGTCATCGAACGTGAGGGCTTCGCGCAGGACCGACTTGCGCGCGACGAGCGGCAACGCGGACAGGTCATAGCCGTCGAACCAGATCAGATCGAAGAGATAGAAGTACACGGGCACCGCGGCCACGTTCGCGGCGTTGGGTCTCGCGTTCTGCATCCGCCCTTGCAGCCGGGAGAACGACGTCACGTCGCCGTCGAACGCCACGATCTCGCCGTCGGCGATGAGCGGCGGCGTCTCGTCGCGCAGGATCGCCGCGCTCAGGTCGGGGTAGTGCGCCGTGCGGTCCTTCTCGTTGCGGGTGAGCAGGCGGACGGTATCGCCGCGCCGCCACAGGAGCGACCGTTGCCCGTCGAGCTTCGGCTCGTATACCCAGGCCGGGATCGGAGAAGACCTGCTTCGTCAGCGTGGCGAGCATCGGCTGTGTGAACGACGGCATGGATCCACGCCGCAACAGCTTCCGGTCGCCTGGATCGAGCTTCTCGAGCGCCGGGTTCATCCGGCCCACAGGCTACGTCGGGGGGAGTCCGCGGTTGCACGGACCCCATCCGTGTGGCCCTAGGTGGGACGCCAGGCCTGCGGGAACTCGCCGTCCGGGGTGGAGAGCAGCTCCCTCCGGTTCGCCCCGTCGCTGTCCACGAGCCATAGATCGCCGACGGTGGCACCGTTCGCCTCCCTCTCGTACACGATGCTTGTCCCATCGGGCGAGAAGACGGTGTTGGACTCGGATACCTGCTTGGTGCGCGTCAGCCGATGGAGTCTCTTGCCATGGACGCTCACCGACCAGATGTCGGGCTGGACGCGCGTGGTTTGCGCAGGGAACACGACGGTCGTCCCGTCCGGTGACCAGGACGGGGTCAACACGTATACGGATCGCCAGGCTTGCTTGACGGGCGGCATCGTGGCGATGACCTGCCTGTTGCGACCGTCGGCGTCCATCGTGGTGATCAGCCGGTCGCCGTCGTAGTGGAAGATCCCCTTCGACGCCACGATCCGGCCGTCGACGCCCCAGTCCGCCTGGCAGTATCCCTTCGCGATCTCCGTCAGCCCCGTCCCGTCCGTCGCGATCGTCCAGAGGTTCCCGGGGAATCCGTCGCAGAACACGATGGTGCTGCCGTCGGGCGATAACGCGACCGAGAAGATCTCGTCCCTCGGTGCGTCCTTCGCGTGGAGCACGATCGTGCGGGTGTCGGTCGCGAGATCGATCAGAGAGATCCGTGGGTTCGCCTTGGCGTAGTCGGCCATCACGGCCTCCGAGCCATCCGAGGAGAACGAGAGCGCCTGTGGGTTGTGGATGGACACGTCCGACAGATACGAGCCATCGTTCGACCCATCAGGGTCGATCGCCCTGAGCCCGTCGCTCCCGAGATAGACGATCTCGCCGTTCGTTCCCGGATACGTGGCGCCCGCGGGAACGACCGGCCCGAGGAGCACGAGCCCGACGATCGATGCCAGGGTCACGAGGAAACCGAGTCTGCGCGAGCGGGGTGTCATGGTCGCGAAACAGTACGCCCTCGACCCACCGAACTCAATGCGTTGTGGGCTCGGAGACCTCACCGTTCGTAGACGACGAGCTCCCACACGAAGCGCCTCCGGCTGCGGTGGCGCTCGGTGAAGCCCGCCTCGCGCACGCGAGCATCGATCGCGTCGAGGTCGTGCACGAACGCCCTGAACCCTCGGTATCTCCCCGAACGGATCCTGTACCAGACGTTCGAGACGGCGAGGACGACGCGGTTCGCGATGCCGGCGATCCCTCGGTCGACCGGCGCGCTGTAGGCCAACACCTCCTGAGCCGCTCGCGATGCGTTGTCCACCAGACCCCGCGGATCGGGGTAGCAACAGACCACACGGCTCAGTGCGACGACGTCGGCGGTTCCGAGATCCGATCGAGACGCATCGAGGACCTCGAACGTGGTCCGATCCCACAGCCCGCGCTCGTCGGCGAGCGCACGGGCGGCGTCGATCGCGCCCGGCCCGAGGTCGACGCCTCTGACGCTGCTCGCGCCCCGGTCGATCGCCTCGAGGGCGAGGTCACCGGCGCCGCACCCGACATCCAGGAGGGTCCGGTCGTCGAGTCCGGCCGCCTCGAGTTGATCGAGCATGGCACCCACGATCGGTGAAGCCTGGCCCTTGCGGACCCGATCGGCGTTCGAATTCGCCCAGTCATCGAAGCAGCAATGTGGAACGTCGTGGTCCGGTGACCCGCCCTCAGGTGTCTTTCCCATCGACGCAGTGTGAGCGGCGGGACCACGCGCTTGTCAAACGTGGTGCGTAGGAAGGAGGCGGCGGGTCGCTGTCGGGCCACCCGCCGCCCCTCCCAAGGGGCCGCTACCAGCCGACGGCCTCGCCGTCCTTCCGGAAGTCCGAGGCTGCGTGGTAGACGCCGTTCACCGGCGGATCGCCTTCGATGTTCGTACCCGTCGGCGGGGCGAGCCCCTGCGCGACCTGGAACAGGATCGCCTGGTAGCCACCGAAGACGTCGTCGTTCCCATGGACGCGTCTGACGTGGTAGCCCATCGCCGCCAGCTTCGCGCCCACGAGCGCGTACAGCTTCGACTCGAGGTCGACCCGATCTCGGCTCTGGCTGTGGTGGAAGCGCGCGGCGTCGCCGGCGGCCTGGATGTTCATGCCCAGGTCGATGAAGTTCACCATCTCGGTCGCTTGGGCCTGCGCCTGTTCATCACCGCCCATGTTGCCCCACGACAGCAGCGGCTGCCCGTCCTTCATCACGAATGCCGGGATGATCGTGAGGAACGGCCGCTTGTGCGGCGCGATCACGCTCGCCGAGTTCGGATCGAGGTCGAAGAACGACCCGCGGTCGTTCATCGGGAATCCGTACCCGGGGATCGTGATGTTCGCGCCGAAGTAGTCGTAGATGCTGTAGATGAACGACGCCATGTTGCCCCACCGGTCGGCGGTGGTCAGGTACACGGTGTCGCCGCGCTCCTGCGCGGAGATCGACACCGACGTTCCCGACTTCGACGCCGCCGTCGTCAGCGGCGGCGGTGCGGTGTTCGGATGGATCTGATCGCACAGCGATGCCGCGTACGACTTCGAGATCAGCTTGTTCACCGGCACGTTCACGAAGCGCGGATCGCCGTTGTACTTCAGCAGGTCGGCGTAGGCGAGCCGCTTCGCCTGCACGAGGATGCTCCAGAACTTCGCCGAACGCGGACCGAGCGCTCGCAGGTCGTACCCAACGGGCGCCGCACACTGCTCGAGGATGTTCAGCATCTCGAGCGTGGCGAATCCCTGGGTCTGCGGTGGCATCTCGTAGACGTCGTAGCCCTTGTAGTTCGTGGTGATGGGGTCGACCCACTGCGACCTGAAGGTGCTGAGGTCCGACAGCTTCCAGTCGGCGCCGTCCTGGTTCATCCGGTTCACGATCGCTTGGCCGATCGGACCGTCGTAGAACGCGCTCGGACCCTTCTCGGCGATCAGCTCGTACGCCTTCGCCAGATCCGGGTTCTTGAAGATGCTGTACAGGGGTGGCACGTTCCCGTTCCGCAGGAACACCTTGTTGGACTCCGGATCCTGCTTGAGCATGTCCACGTAGAAGCCGTGGTAGCTCTCCCAGTCGCCGCGGATCCGCTCGGTCAATCCGAAGCCCTGTCGAGCAGTCTCGATCGACGGCTGCAACGCGTCCGCGAGCGAGATCGTGCCGAACCGGTTCAAGAACCGGGCCCAGCCGTCGACCGCGCCGGGCACGGTGGCGCTGAACGCGCCGTATGCGGGCACCTCGTCGTAGCCGTTCTGGTGGTAGAAGGCCGGCGTGGCCGACGCGGGCGCCCAACCGGCGGCGTTCAGCCCGTACAGCTTGTGGTCCGCGGCCGAGTAGTAGATCGCCTCCATGTCGCCGCCGATGCCGGCGCTCTCGGGCTCGACGACCCCGAGCATCGCCGCGGTGGTGACCGCCGCGTCGGCGGCGTTCCCGCCGTCCTTCAGGACCTGCAGACCGGCCTGCGCGGCGATCGGCTGACTCGTCGCGACGACGCCGTGGCGCGCAAGCACCTCCGACCGGGTCTGCTGCGTCCAGTACCAGCTCCGGTCACCGCTGACCGCGGTGATCGTCTTGGCCGGGTTCGGGACGTTGTCGTTCGGGATCCCGAACGGCGTCGGCGAGACGCCGCTCGGCCCCGCGAGCGCGGTGGACACGAGGACCACCACCGCGATCACCGCTCCGACGACGGGGACGCCCCGCCACCTCGTGCCACCTCGACGTGCGCTCATGACGGAGCCTCCCTTCCAGACCTTGCCCAGACCTTGCTCACCCCAACGTGTTCAACACCTGGCGGGCGGCGCGCTCGCCGCTCTCGACCCCTCCATTCAGATAGCCCTGGCTGTGGGTGGACGTGTGCTCGCCCGCGAACAGCGCGTTGCCCTCGCACGGCTCGGTCTTCAGGAAGTCGCGACGCGTGAACCGGCTGGCTCCATCGGGTTCGTCCGGCGCGTCGAACGTAGCTAGCAGTTCTTCCGGATCGGTGGTCGGTGCGCCCGACCAGTCGGCGTGCGCGGCCGCAAGTCGCCGCATCTCACGAACGAGTGGATCGCCGAGTCCCGGCATGTCCCCTCCCCCCTGTTGTAGGAACCCCCTCGCATGGCGAAGTTCCCTGTGATTGCGCCCCTCAAACCGGGTCACTTAACCGGTTTACTGCGTTCTACCGTGAACCGGTTTACCCTGTCAAAGCGATGGCGACGGCTGAGCGCAAGACGGTGGGGATCCGGGCGGTCGCGGCTCTCGCGGGTGTCTCCGCCGCAACGGTTTCCCTGATCCTGAACGGGAAGGGCACGTTCCCCGCGACCACGCAGGCCCGGGTCCTGGAGGCGGTCAGCGAGCTCGGGTACACGCCTCACGCGGCGGCCCGGAGCCTTGCGGGCGTTCGGACCCGGGTGATCGCGCTGGCGTTCTCCCACCGCGAGGCGATCCCGTTCCCGCTGACCGACATCGACTACTTCGCGCGCGCCATCAACGGCGCCACCGAGGAAGCGCTGCTCCGGGATCACTCGATCGTGGTGGGACCGCCCACGCCGCAAAGTGACGTGTGGTTCCGGCTGCCGTTGGACGGGGTCATCGTGTTCGACCCCGTGCTCGGCGATCCGGTGCCGGCGGGGCTTCGAGCGCGGTCGACCCCGATGGTCGTCGTCGGGCGGGACCCGAACGGCGACTTCGACGATCCGTGCGTCGACAACGACGCGGGCATGGCGACCCGCATCGCCCTCGACCACGTGTGGGAGATGGGTGCTCGTCGGCCTGCCATCGCGACGTTTCCCTTGATGGACGCGTTCGTCGCGGACTGTGAACGCGTCTACCGCGAGTGGTGCGCCGAGCATTGCGATCGAGCCGGTCGTATGGATGCCGCGATCGTCGTGGGAGCAGGCTCCCAGGGACGGGTTGGTCGAGCTGCTCGGAACCACCCGGCCCGACGCGATCATCGCCCTCGAAGACATCCTGGGGACCGAGGCGTTCGCCGCCGCCGTGGAGCTCGGCATCGACATCCCCACGGAGCTCAAGGTCGTCGCCTTCTCGGACAGGGAGTCGTTCCCTGGCCTCCCCCTCACCTCGGTCCAGCTCGATCCGGCGAACACCGCGCGAGCGGCGGTCGGGCTGCTGATCGACCTGATCGAGCACGGCAAGGTCGAGCGGCGCTCCTTGAACATCCCCGTCGAGCTCGTCCGCCGCGCCTCCACTTGACATCCGGACCGCTCGAGGTGTGATGTCGTCTCTACGAGGGGTAACGGAACAACGATGGCGTCGAAACCCCCCGCACTGCACCCGAGATTCGCTTTGCTGCGGACGAGGCACGTCCTGGTGGTGGCCTTCGTCGCCGCCCTTGCGGTCGTCGCGACCTCGCTCACCCCACCGGTGGTCTCGGCGGCCCCAGCGAGCGCGCTCCGTCGCTACCCGTATCTCACCGACCTGGTCCTCGACAGTGTCAAGGTGAATTGGGCGACCACCACCGCGTTCACCGCGGGGTCCGTGAAGTACGGCCGCTCCGGTGTCGAGAGCTGCACCGCGCACTCGATCCCGGCCTCGAAGACGGCGATCACCGTCGGTTCGACGCCCGAGTACCAGTGGAAGGCCACGATCACGGGGCTGCTGCCCAACACCGCGTACTGCTACCGCGTCGCCGGAGGCGGCATGGATCTGCTCGGCACGGATCCCTCACCGGTGTTCCGCTCGCAGATCCCGGCCGGTTCGACGACCTCCTACTCGTTCGCCGTGATCGGCGACTGGGGCCAGCAGACGACGAGCGCCACGAACACCGACCAGGCCAACGTCCTGTCGCGAGTCGCCACGAGCGGCGCTCGGTTCGCCGTGACGACGGGCGACATCGCCTACGACGGCGGAACGCAGACGAACTACGGCGACCTCACGCAAACCGGCGCCAACGTCAGCACGGTGTTCGGACCGTCGTACTGGACCGTTCCGGGCGACACGATCCCCATGTTCAACGTCCTCGGGAACCACGGCTTGAACTCGACCGCTTTGATCAACTGGCCCGAGGGGCGAGCCGGCGTCGACCTCCGAGGGTCGCTACGCGATGCAGACGTACTGCTGCACGAACGGCACGCAGTCCAAGAGCTACCCGAGCGCCTGGTACGCGTTCGACGCAGGACCGGCGCGCTTCTACATGCTCGATGCCGCGTGGGCGAATTCCAACGTCGGGACCGCCGACATCTATGAGAACGACTTCGACAACCACTGGACGCCCGCGCGCGGCGAGTACAAGTGGCTCGTGCAGGATCTCGAGGCGCACCCGGGCGGCCTGAAGTTCGCGTTCTTCCACTTCCCGCTGTACTCGGCGAACAGCACCGAGGCGTCCGACACATTCCTGAACGGCGCGGACCACCTCGAAGGACTCCTGGCCGACAACGGCGTCGACATCGTGTTCAACGGGCACGCGCATATCTACACGCGATCCACGCCCTCTTCGGCCGGCATGCCGGTGACCTACGTGACCGGCGGCGGCGGCGCGAGGCTCGAGCCGGCCACCGTGTGCGGTGCGCCGATCGCGGCGGCGCTCGGATGGTCCTACTCCTCGAGCACGCACGGGAGCTCTTGCGGATCGCTCCCGCGCCCGACCACGATCGACCGGGTCTTCCACTTCCTGCTGGTGACGGTTAACGGCTCGTCGGTGACGGTCACCCCGACCGACGAGCTGGGCCGCACCTTCGACGTGCAGACCTACTCCTTCGGCTGAGCGAGCGACGGGAGGGGTAGATAGCACCCCCGCCCGGTCTGCCTGCCAGCACCCCTTCCCTCGCCGGCCCCGCTGGCGGCATCATCCACACCGGGATGGATCGCCGCAGGGCCTCGAGGGCCGCCTGGTGGATCGGCGGCAGCGCGATCGCGCTGATGACCGCCGGCCTGATCGTGATGTTCGTCGATCGGGCTGCGGTCCTGCCGTCGAGCGCCAGTTCGTGGGACTGGAGTTTCGCGAACGGCCTCTCCGATCATCGCCAACATCGTCGGCATCTCGATCGGGACCGTCGTCGCGGCCAAACGCCCGGACAACCGGGTCGGGTGGTTCTTCATGGCGGCCGGCATCACGCTCGGTATCAGCTGGATTCGGCAACGCATATGCGATCCACGCGCTGCTGGTCGACCCGGGCTCCTGGCCGGGCGGCCACTTCGCGGCCTGGCTCGCCGCGTGGACCGGCTTCTTCCCGATCTGTTCATGCTTACGTTCCTCTTCCTGCTGTTCCCGACCGGTGAGGTCCGTTCGCCGCGGTGGCGGCCGGTCTGGTGGCTCCTGATCGTCTCGACCATGCGTGGCGACGATCGCCGGGCTCTACTACGCGACCACGACCTGGAGCGACCCGTTCCCGCAGTCGGGCTCGGTGGCGGGAACGGGATCCGTGCTCTTCTTCCTCGTCCTGTTCTTGCTGCCACTCGTCGCGTCGTTGATCGCGTCGCTCGCGGCGGTGATCGTGCGCGCTGATCTATTCCACCGGTGACGAGCGGCTCCAGATCAAGTGGTTCGCGACGGGCGCAGCGTTCGTCGTGCTGTCGTTCCTGATCGACTTCACCCAAGGGCAGGTCACGCCGGTGTGGATCTCGGTGTTCCAGAGCGTGGCGTTCATCTTCCTGTTCTCCACGATCGCGATCGCGGTGCTCAAGTACCGCCTGTACGAGATCGACGTCGTCATCAACCGGGCCGTCGTGTACGGCACGCTCGCGGTCTTCATCACGCTGATCTATGCGGCGATCGTGGTCGGTGTCGGCACGCTGGTCGGCGGTCAGAGCAACAAGTTCCTGAGCGCGGTCGCCGCCGCGGTGATCGCGATCGCGTTCCAGCCGGTGCGCGAGCGGAGCCGGCGCTTCGCGAACCGGCTCGTCTACGGGAAGCGCGCCACGCCCTACGAGGTGCTGTCGGACTTCGCGGAACGGGTGGCCGGCACCTACGCCGTCGACGACGTGCTCCCGCGGACCGCGCACATCCTGGCGGAAGGGATGGGCGCCACGAGCGCCGACGTCTGGGTGCGCGTGGGATCGGAGCTCCGAACGGCGGGGTCGTGGCCATCGGCGACCGTCTCGCACGTCCCGATCGATGACGATCTCGTCGTGCCCGGCGCCAGCGCGACGGTGCCCGTCCGCTACCAGGGCGAGCTGCTCGGGGCGCTGTCGGTCACCAAGGCGCCGGGCGAGGTGCTCACGTCCGCCGACACCAAGCTCCTCGCCGACGTCGCGTCGCAGGCGGGGCTGGTCCTGCGCAACGTGGGGCTGATCGAGGAGCTCCGCGCCTCGCGGCAGCGCCTGGTCGCCGCCCAGGACGAGGAACGCCGCAAGATCGAACGGAACCTGCACGACGGCGTGCAGCAGCAGCTGGTCGCGCTCAACGTGCAGGCCGGGCTCCTCGCACGCGCGAGCGGCGGCGATGCCGCGAAGCTCGCCGAGCTGGCGGGGCAGCTGCAGACACGCGCGTCCGAGGCGTTGGACGACCTGCGCGACCTCGCCCGAGGGATCTACCCGCCGCTGCTCGCCGACAAGGGCCTCGCCGCGGCGCTGGAGGCGCAGGCTCGCAAGGCTGCCGTGCCCGTGTCGGTCGAGACCGACGGGATCGGACGCTACGGGCAACCCGTCGAGGCCGCCGTGTACTTCTGCACGCTCGAGGCGCTCAACAACGTCGCGAAGTACGCCGGAGCGTCGAGCGCGACCGTGGCCCTCGAACAGCGGAACGGGCATCTGCGGTTCACCGTGATCGATGACGGCGCCGGGTTCGACACGAACGCGACCAGCTACGGCACGGGCCTGCAGGGCATGGCCGACCGGCTGGACGCGATCGGCGGCACGCTGCAGGTGACGAGCTCCCCCGGCGCCGGCACGTCGGTGGCGGGCTCTGTCCCGGTGGTCGACGTCTCCGCCTAACCCTCCGACATCGGCGAGACGACCTGGAAGTAGTTGCCGTCCGGATCGGCGAGCGTCGCGATGCTCATCGCCTCGTCGGACCCGTCACCGGGGTTGTACGGCTCCGCGATAACCGTCGCACCGGCCGCCTTGCACCGCTCGAAGTCGCCACGGACGTCATCGCTCTCGAAGTTCCACATGACGCGACCGGGCTGCTCGTTGTCGCCCTTCACCTGGTCGTGCGCCGCGACGGTGAAGCCGCAGTTGCCGACCTCCCATCCCGTGTAGCCGCCCTCGTCCCAGACCGGTTCACCGAAGAGCTGCTTGTAGAACGCGACCAGTCGAGACGGCTCCTCCGAGCCGATCATGATGTGGTTCAGGTTCATCTCTTCGCTCCTTCCTTCTGATACCGCAGGACGCTCCAGTCGAGGTCGCGTGCAGGCACACCGAGTCGGTCGGCGACCTCCTCCAGGGACGCCACGGCTTCGTCCTGGGTCGCGCGTCGGCCGACCGCGCCGGACACGAACCGCAACACGTGGACGTCTGGCTTGACCGTGTCGACGCCCATCCGCATCACCAGGGAGCGGTAGACCGCCGGGCCGAGGCCCTTGATATGCCCGACGAAGTCCTCCTGCCGGGACTTCCGGGCCCATGTCCGGAGCCTGCGCAAGGTGGTCACGTCCCGCTCGCGGAAGTAGCGCACGAGCCCGCGCAACTCCTGCGCTCGCCGCCAATGGTGGTTCCCCCAGAGGTACTGCGCGAGCTGGTCGTTGCCGTCTCGATCCTCCGGGAACCGCTCGAGCACCGCTTCCAGCTCGTCGAGCGTCCGGATCTCGTCGTAGTGGTTCGCGCGGTAGTGATCCTCCGCTTTCTGGATCGCGGCGGCCTGGTTCTGATAGTCGAGCACCGTGTCGAACAGCGCGATCACGTAGTCGTCCGCGACGAACTCGAACGAGCTGAGCGGGATGCTCGAGGCCGCGTGCTCCAAGGAATCGAGCTCGGCGTCGGTCAGCACGTCGGTCACGTGCGGCGGCGCGCTTCGGGCTCGAACCACCAGGGGTCGAACCCGCGGTCTTCCTCGTCGACGAGCGTGCCGGGCGGCACGAGCTCGTCGATCGCGTCGAGCGTCGTGGCGTCCAACCGCACGTCGGCCGCGCCCAGCAGGTCGTCGAGCTGCTCGCGCGTGCGCGGGCCGATGATCGTCGACGTCACCGCTGGGTGCGCCAGCGTGAACGCGATCGCCATGTGCGTCATCGTGATGCCGGCCTTGTCGGCGACGTTCATCAGCTGCTCGACCAGGTCGAACTTCCGTTGGACCTCGGGGCGCGACTCGTCGTAGAGCGCGGCGAGCCAGTCGGCGCGTTGCGCGCCGCGGACCGCCCGCGAGTCCGGCGACCGGTCGAAATCGTCGCGCCGGTAGCGGCCCGTCAGCCACCCACGGCACAGCGGGCTCCACACGAGCACGCCCATCCCGTACTTCTCGGCGACCGGCAGCACGTCGTGCTCGATCTGCCGCACGAAGATCGAGTACGGCGGCTGCTCGGTGCGGAACCGCGAGAGCCCGCGCCGCTCGGCCGTCCACTGCGCCTCGACCATCTGCCACCCGGGATAGGTCGACGACCCGAAGTAGCGGATCTTGCCCTGACGCTGCAGGTCGGTGAGCGCGCCGAGCGTCTCCTCGACGTCGGTGTCGCCCTCCGGCCGGTGGATCTGATACAGGTCGATGTGGTCGGTGCCGAGACGCCGGAGGCTGTTCTCGACCTCCTTCATGATCCAGACGCGCGAGTTGCCCTCGTCGTTGCGCCCCGGACCCATCTGCCCGTGCACCTTGGTGGCGAGGATCACCTCGTCGCGCCGGCCCTTGAGCGCCTTGCCGACGATCTCCTCGGACTCGCCCGCGGAATACACGTCGGCCGTGTCGACGAAGTTGATGCCGCCGTCGATCGCCGCGCGGATCGTGCCGATGCAGTCGTCGACGTCGGTGTTGCCCCACTCCCCGAACATCATCGTTCCGAGGCAGTGCGTGCTGACCTTGAGACCGGTGCCGCCGAGCGTTCTGTACTCCATCGCTCGACCGTATCACCGAGCGCCGATAGGGACGGGCGGCATCCGCAACAGCGGACTACAGTCGAACAACAGTCTGGATGGAGAGGGGAACGGCGTGGAACTCAATCACGACTCGTTGATGGGCGTGATCCTTATCGCGGCAGGCGTCCTCACGTTCCTCTATACGAGGAACCCGAGCGATACGCTGAAGATCCTCGCCTTGCTCGGGGCGGCAGGGTCGGTGATCATCGGCGCGCTCCTCTTGTTCCAGATCGCGTAGGCAACTCGTCGGCTTGAGAGCGGTTGATGCGCGGGTCTATCGTCCGTGACGCGATGGCGACGCTGGATGACGTCGCTCGGCTGGCGCTCGCCCTTCCCGAGGTCACAGAAGCCGACCACCACGGCAACCGCTCCTGGACCGTGGACGGCAAGACCTTCGCCTGGGAGCGGTCGTACTCGAAGGCCGACCTCAAGCGTTTCGGCGAGGAGACGCCACCTCGCCAGCCGGTGCTCGCCGTTCGCACCGACGACCTGATCGAGAAGGAGGCGGTGCTGCAGGCAGGCACGAAGGGCGTCTTCACGATCCCCACTTCGACGGCTATGCCGCCGTCTTGATCGAGCTCCGGGCGGTCGGGAAGCGACCTCTGAAGGAGCTGCTCACCGATGGCTGGCTCGCCTGCGCCCCACCGGCCCTGGCCGAGCGCCACATGCGGAAGCGCTAGACACCGCCGCGTGTCGGTGGCCGGTGCAAGCATCGGCCCGGTGGGCGAGGAAGCCACGATCCTGCATGCGGACGCCGACTCCTTCTACGCGTCGGTCGAACAGCGCGACGATCCCTCGCTCCGCGGCAAGCCCGTGATCGTCGGCGGCGGGGTCGTGCTCGCCGCGAGCTACGAAGCCAAGGCGTTCGGCGTCTACACGCCGATGGGCGAGATCCAGGCCCGGCGCCTCTGCCCGCAGGCGATCGTCGTTCGCCCGCGGATGGAGGCGTACAGCGAAGCCAGCGACGCGATGTTCGACGTGTTCCGTGACACCACGCCGCTCGTGGAAGGCCTCTCGATCGACGAAGCGTTCCTGGACGTCGGCGGGCTGTGGCGGATCTCCGGCACGCCCCGAGAGATCGCCGCACGCTTG
The DNA here is from genome assembly GCA_963799625.1 of uncultured Actinomycetes bacterium. Lineage (GTDB taxonomy): Bacteria > Actinomycetota > UBA4738 > UBA4738 > HRBIN12 > AC-51. The sequence continues at coordinate 116,936 of CAWCXU010000013.1, forward strand.
CGCACGCAGGTCCGTGAGCGCGTCGGGATCCCGGTGACCGTCGGCGTCGCGCGCACGAAGTTCCTGGCGAAGGTGGCGAGCGGCGTGGCGAAGCCCGACGGCCTGCTCGTCGTCCCGGTCGACGACGAGCTCGGGTTCCTGCACCCGCTGCCGGTCGAGCGGCTGTGGGGTGTCGGGAAGGTCACGTCGAAGAAGCTCCGCGAACGGTCGCTCACGACGGTCGCCGACGTCGCCCGGCTCGACGAAGACGCCTTGATCGCGATCCTCGGCCGCGCCTCGGGCCGCCACCTGCACGCGCTGGCGCACAACCGCGACCCCCGGCCGGTCGAGGTCGGCCGGCGACGTCATTCGATCGGCACCCAGCGAGCGCTCGGCCGGCGCGCCCGATCGCCCGATCAACTGGACGTCGACCTGATCGCGCTCGTCGACCGGCTCGCGCGGCGCCTGCGCAGCGCGCACCGCGTCACCCGAACGGTGACGCTCCGCCTGCGGTTCGACGACCTCACGCCGGGCGACCCGCTCGCACACGCTCCACGAGTCCACGACACATACCGTGACGTTGTTGACCGCCGGCCGCGCTCTGCTCACCGACGCCCTCCCGATGATCGAAGAACGCGGGATCACGCTCATCGGTATCACGTTCAGCAACCTGTCGAACGACGACGCCGTCCAGATGGCGCTCCCGTTCGACAAGGCGTCGGCGGCCGCGATGGACACGACGCTCGACAGCCTCCGAGAACGCTTCGGCTCGTCGTCGGTCACGCGGGGCGTCTTGCTCGGCCGCCGCGAAGGGCTGCAGGTTCCCCTGCTCCCCGACTGATCAGCGCGCTATCTCGTCACGCGGAAGTACGACCACGACGACGTTCGCCCGAGGTGGTCGGCGTCACCCTTGAACTGCACGTGCGTCCGCAGGTTGACGTTGATCACCCCGGAGTTGTTGTAGAAGAAGATCACGAGCTGGGTGCTCTTGGAGGTGAGCGGGCCACTGACGGAGAGTTGGTTTCGCCAAGCCCCACCCACGAATGCCTGCAGGGCCACGTAGATCTTCTTGCCCCGGTGGTTCGGACTCACCTTGATCCCATACAGAGGGCAGCCTGTGTGCGCGCTCGTGCACCTCTTCGTGTAGTGGTACAGGGCGTACTTCCCCGCCCTGCTGTAGTTGCGGATCATCTTCCCCGTGACCGACGCGTACACGAGCACGACCCTCGAGGGGCTCGTATCCGGCTTGTAGTTCACGTCGCCGGCGAACTTCGCGACGAACGACGTCTTCCGCGACAGCGAGATCCTTGCCTGTAGGTTGCCGTGCCGGTCGACCCTGCCCGACTTGATGGCCTTGCTGCTCCCCCCGTATGGCGTCGCGTAGATCTTCAGGACCTTGCTGGCCGTCTTGCGGAAGTCCTCGAGGTGCGCGGTGACCGTGACCGAGCCATTGAGGTTGACCCTCGTGTCGGACACCTTGAGGCTCACCGACGTCTTCTTCTTCTCGCCCTTCCCGGTCAACGCGATCACGACGAGGCCGCGCGCGGTGTCGGCCGGCAGTTCCACGCGGGCCGGGCGGGCCGCTCCGGAGCTGGGGTCGAAGACGATCGCGATCGTGCACGTTGCACCGGCGACCGGCATCGCGTTCGAGCAGGAGTCCGTGTCGATCGAGTAGTCCGCACGCGCGGTTCCCTTGATCGACGCCATGCCGAACGTGAGCGTCGTGCTCCCGGTGTTGGTGATCGTGACCGGCGAGGGCGCCGTCGGCGTCCGCGGCACGGTCCCGAAGTCGATGCTCGAGGGGTCGGCCGAGGCCGCCTTGTAGTCCACCGTGGAGTTGAAGCGGAGCTCGCCGAACAACGCGGGCGAGGCCGCGTCGCAGTGCTGCTCGTAGGTGGCGGCGAAGGTCGCGATCGCGAGGCTCACGTCGAGCGTGATCTCGTGGACGGTCATCGTCCCGGTCGACGTGGTGCAGTTCCGCCCGTCGCCGCTCACGTCCAGCCCGGCGTGGGTCGCGTCGCCGGCCTTGGTCGTGTCGTAGGTGGTACCCGCCGTCAGGGTGCCGCCGGTCTCTGCCGCCAGTTCGGCCACGAAGTGGTGCGTACCGCCGTCGTCCGCGGTGACCGTCAGGGTGGTGTCGTCGCCGGTCGCCGTCACGGCCACGTTCTTGAACACGAGACTCTGACCGGCCCCGATCGAGTCACCCTGTTCGCTGTCGAGCGTGAAGGCGGTGAGTGACACGACGGCTTGCGCCGGGGCCGCGACCCCGATCAGGCCCGCGATCACGAGGACGGCGAGGCCGGCGCGCACGGACATCCGTGCCGGCGCGAGAGGGGGTGACGGTTGCATCTGAACCTCCGGATCGTGGGTCTGGTGCGTGTTCGCGAGCGAGCAACCCTACAGGGTCCGCGGCCCAGCTGCAGAAGGCTTTTGCCTCACATCCGGCTGATCGCAGATAGCCAGGCGCTCGCGTCCCGGTCTTCGAGCGTCGTCTCGATCGCTGCCGGCTCGATCGACTCGATACGCCAGCCGTCGGCGAACGCGGCGCGGATCTCGGCCTGCGAGACACGGCGCGGGCCGATCCCGCCAGGCTGCCTGTCGCTGAAGCACAGCATGAAGTACCGCCCACCCGATCCGATCGCGGCCGCCAAGCTCCGGACGTACGCCATGCGATCGTCGTCGTCGAACACGTGGAACACCCCGCAGTCGAGCACGGTGTCCCACCGCTCATCGAGCTCCGCGAGCTCGAGGACGCTGCCGACCACGAACCGCACGTCGAGTCCGCGCTCGCTCGCCTTCGCCTGCGCCTTCTCGATCGCGAGCGGCGAGTCGTCGATGCCGGTGGCCTCCAGACCGATCGACGCGGCCATCAACGCGTGCTCGCCCGTTCCGCACCCCGAGTCGAGCAGGCGTCCCCGCAACTCCCCCGCATCGGCGAGCGCGCGGAACGCACCTTGCGGACGACCGATGTCCCACGGCGGTGTGCCGAGATACGCGTCGTTGAAGCTCATGTGGTCACTTCGAGCGTACCGACGGCGCGCGTCTTGTCACTCTTTCTACCGTCGTTGTCACTCTTTCTATCGTCGACAGACGTGCAGGTCAGACGGCATACGTGCAGGTCAGCCGTGTTTGACCGGCTCCCGTGTCGCCGCTAGTTTGCACCTCGGTCCCAGGCGGCCGAACAGATCGAAGCAGGGAACCGAGCAGGGCTGTAGCCGTAAGGCGACTCGGAGTACTTGTGAGTACGGGTGGGAAAGCGAACTGCCTGTGCTTGCGGGGTATCTGGGAGACCCCAAAGCGAAGGTACCGCGAGGAAACCAAGCCGGTCGTGGAGTTGCCTGGGACCACTTTCATCTTCTGATCCCGGTTCGCGCGCCTCACGGCTGCACGATCGGAACAGAGATGGAGATCGGGCCGAGGAGCTGAGCGAGGAGACTCACCCGCAAGGGCGAGTTTCGCGACGTTCCTCGGCCCTTTCTTTCGCTGATCGAGCGCTAAGCGCCTTCAGCCTTTTCCTTGAGCATGCTCAGGCCCTTGCGCATGGCGCCGTTGACGAACAGCGCGAAGATGGCCGAGCGCGAGGCCGCCTTGAACCCCGTCATCGGCGGCCAGATCACCGTCTTGGTCACGGTCGTGCCCGACCCCGAGGGCGTCAGCTCGAAGTGGTTGGTCCACTCCTCCTTGTCGTCATGGGTCGTCACCTCGAAGGTCTTCATCGGCTCGTTGACCTTCACCACGCCTGCCATCTCGTGGTTCTTGTCCTGGGGCAGCCAGCCTGTCGACTTGAACGTGCTCCCGACCGCGTTCGGTTGCCCCGACTCCCACTCGACCTTGTAGGGCTTCGGCGACCAGTCGCCGTGGCGGTCGAGGTCGGCCACGAGCGGCCAGACCTTCTCGGGTGCCGCGTTGATCGTGACGGTGTAGACGGGTGGGTCTGCCATGGGTCCTCCCTGGGCGATCTCGCCGAACCGTACGCGCGGGGTTGCGAGCGGTCAATGAGATGCGTTCCTCCACATCTCGTACCGTTTCCACAGGGAACTCCCAGGCGCAGTTGCGAGCCTTTCGGGAACGCGGGCCGAACTACCGGTGTTGAACGACCGAGGAGCAGATCACGTGTCCGACCCTACGAACCCCGAACACAGACCACTGGCCCGGTGCCACCCACGGCATGCCCGCGCCTCCCGGGTGGCACGGCACCGGCCAGGAGACCGGATGGACCCAGCCGGCCACACCCTCCCCGGTCGGCTGGGCCCCCCGGCCCGACCAGCCCGCACCGAAGAAGCCCTCGAAGTGGGTCCCCCTGATGGTTGCGGTCGCGCTCGTCGGCACGCTCGTGGTCGGCTCGGTGACGGCGATCTCGTTGTCGAACGGTTCGAACGGCAGCACCAGCACGAGCGGCGCCACGAGCGGCGCCACCGACGCGGGGATCGTCGACGTGACCACCTTCGGTCGCCAGATCGACGCGCCGCCCAACCAACTGATGCCCGAGGGCGCCGGCACCGGCATGGTCCTGACGTCCGACGGTGAGGTCCTCACGAACAACCACGTCGTGCAGGGCGCCTGGAAGATCTCCGTGAAGGTCCCCGACGGGTCTTCGTACACGGCCACCGTCGTCGGGGTCGACCCCGCGCACGACGTCGCGCTGATCCAACTCCAGGACGCTTCGAACCTCGAGACGATCACCCCCGGCGACTCCTCGTCCGTCTCGGTCGGCGACCACGTGTCGGGGATCGGCAACGCCCTCGGCAAGGGCGGCACCCCCGCCGTCGCGACCGGGTCGGTCACCGGCCTGGATCGCTCGATCACCGCGAACGACCCGAACGGAAGCTCCGAGAAGCTCACCGGCATGATCCAGACGAACGCGCACATCCAACCCGGTGATTCCGGCGGCGCGCTCGTGAGCTCCGACGGCCAGGTGGTCGGCATGATCACCGCCGGCAGCGACACGCAAACGACGTCGGCCTCCGCGACGAGCGTCGGATTCGCGATCCCGATCTCGACCGCGCTGGACGTGATCGACCAGATCCACGCCGGTGGCGGCGGCACCGTCCTGATGGGCGAGCGCGGCTACCTCGGTGTCGCAGTGCAGTCGCTCGATCCGACGAGCGCACAGCGGCTCGGCGTCTCCTCCGGCGCGCTCGTGGCCGGCGTGCAGCCCGACGGTCCCGCGGCGCAGGCCGGCATGACCGTTCCCGCCGTGATCACGGCGGTCGACGGCAAGTCCGTCACCTCCCCCGAGTCGCTCGGCCCGCTCCTGCACAGCCACACGCCGGGCCAAAGCGCCCAGGTCACCTGGGTGGACGCGACCGGTTCGCACACCGCGACGGTGCAACTGATCGCCGGCCCCGCCGTCTGACGCGCACCGCCTTACGCCGCTCGACCCCGCCGCCTGACCCCGAGCATCGGGCGTCAGGCTGCGCGGGCCGACGGCGTTTGGGGGTCAACGGCCTGACACCTTTCTGCGTCGACGGGTCACCCATCGATGCCGAAACGCACAACTCGCTCCGAACCTCGCCGTCCGCCTGCCACCGGCGATACCACCTCGGGTCGGCCTGCCACTAGCATCGCCTCACCTTCCACCGGATAGGAGGCCGCTCACCGTGACATTGCCCACCAGCACCACCTTGAACTTCGGACCCTGGTACCGCCGATCGCCGTACTTCGAGGCGACCCTGCGCGCGGGATGCTCCGCCTACGACGTCTATCAGCACATGTACCACCCGAACACCTACGGCGATCCCATCGAGGAGTACTGGTCGCTGATCAACGACGTCACGCTCTGGGACGTCAGCGTCGAGCGGATCGTCGAGATCACCGGCCCCGACGCGACCGCGTTCACGAACCTGCTCACCTGCCGCGACCTGACGAAGTGCGCGGTCAAACAGGGCAAGTACATGCTCGTCACCGCGCAGGACGGCGGCATCGTGAACGACCCGGTGCTGCTGCGCGTCGAAGAGAACCGCTGGTGGCTCGCGCTCGCCGACTCCGACGCCGGCCTCTACGCGATGGGCGCCGCGGTCAATTCCGGTATGGACGTGCACGTCGGCCACCCCGAGGTGTACCCGGTCCAGGTGCAAGGCCCGAAGGCCAAGGACGTGATGCGCGACCTGTTCGGCGACTGGGTCCTCGACATGAAGTACTACTGGTGCGACGAGACCGACCTGGACGGGATCCCGGTCGTGATCAGCCGCACCGGCTGGACCGCCGTCGTCGGTTACGAGATCTACCTGCGCGACCCGAGCCGCGGCGACGACCTGTGGGAGCGGATCCTCGACGCCGGCAAGCCGTACGACATCCGCGTGACCCCCTCGTCGGACCCACGACGGATCGAGGCCGGCATCTTCGACTGGGGTTCGGACTTCGGGCTCGAGACGAACCCGTTCGAGGTCACCGGGCTGGAGCGTCTGGTCGAACAGCAGGACGCCGACTACATCGGCAAGGAGGCGCTCGAGCGGATCCGCCGCGAGGGCGTCTCGCGCAAGCTCGTCGGGATCGAGCTCGACGGGCCGCCGACCGATCAGCCGTCGCAGCACTGGCCGGCGTTCTCGGGCGGCGAGCAGGTCGGCCACGTCACCGACGCGACCTATTCACCGCGCCTGGAGAAGAACATCGGCTACGTGTGGGTGCCGATCGGGCTCGCCGAGCCCGGCAACCGGCTCGATATCGAGACCGACGACGGCTCTCGCACCGGCACGACCGCGGCGCTCCCGTTCATCGACCCCCAGAAGAAGGTGCCCGCCGCGTAGGGGCACTCCCGAACCGAGGGGATAAAGGGCGGCACCAGCCCGGGCGATACCTCCTAGGTCATGAGGCGCCTGCGGGTTCCCCGCCCCGGGTTCGTGGGCACGTTCGCCCTGCTCAGCGCGGCCGCCGTCGCGCTGCTCGGCCTTGCCCTCGCGGGGGTCGAGACCTCCCACGAGCGGTCCACCGCCCAGCGGGACGCCGCCGCGTCCGCGCAGCTCCTGGTGCAGGTCGGCCTCCAGCCGCACATCCAGCGCTCGGACATGGACACGGGCCTGCGCCCCGATGCGATCGCCCAGCTCGACTCGGCGTTCCAAGCGGGCCTCGCCGACGGGCAGCTCGTCCGCATCAAGCTCTGGTCACCCGACGGGCAAGTCCTCTACTCGGATCAGCACGAGCTGATCGGTCAGCGGTTCCCGATCGAGGACGATCTGCAGGAGAGCCTCGACGGCGAGCTCACCGCCGATGTCAGCCACCTCGACAAGGCCGAGAACGTCGACGAGCGCCAGTTCGGGGAGCTGCTCGAGGTCTACGTCCCGGTCCAGTTCGGCGAGGAGCACGTCGGCGCCTTCGAGATCTACGTGCCGTGGACGCCGATCGCCGATCAGATCCGCACGAACACCCGGCGGTTGCTGCTCGTGCTCGTCGGCGGGCTCGTCGCTGCTGTGGGCGGTGCTGTTCCGGATCGTGGTCGGCGCATCACGACGGATCCGCCGCGACCGCGACGAGCTCGCCCGGCGCGCCGACGAGAACCGCCGCCTCGCGATGTTCGATCACCTCACGGAGCTGCCGAACCGGCTGCTGTTCTTCGACCGCGTCTCGCAGGCGATCGTCTGCCGCGGGCAGGGACGGCACCGGGGTCGGGGTCCTGCTGCTCGATCTGCATCGCTTCAAAGAGGTGAACGACACCCTCGGACACGAGCGCGGCGACGAGCTGCTCCGCCAGGTGGGGCCGCGGCTGCACAGTGCTTTGCGTGCAAGCGACACCGTCGCCCGGCTCGGCGGCGACGAGTTCGGGATCGCGCTCGCAGGACTCAACACGCCGACCGAAGGCGAGGACGTCGCCCGCAAGCTCACCGACGCGCTCGACACGCCGTTCGTGCTTGACGGCATCGACATCGCGCTCGGTGGCAGCATCGGCATCGCCACCTACCCCGATCACGGCGACGACCCCGACCAGCTCCTGCGGCGCGCCGAGGTCGCGATGTACGTGGCGAAGGCGGCGCGCGAGCCGTTCGAGTCCTACTCGCCGGCGCAAGACACGTATTCCACCGATCGGCTCGCGCTCGTCGCCGACCTCCGCAAGGCGATCGACGACGGAACGCTCGACGTTGGCCTACCAACCGATGATCGATCTCTCAGCGCGGCACGATCGTGGGAGTGGAGGCGCTGCTGCGCTGGACGCACGCGACGCAGGGACCGATCGGCCCCGACGTGTTCATCCCGCTCGCCGAACACAGCGGCTTGATCGGCCGGATCACGACCTACGTGCTCGAGGCGGCCGCCCGGCAGTCCCATGCCTGGCAGGAAGCCGGCCTGGACCTCACGGTGTCGGTCAACCTCTCGGTCCGCGACCTCCAACGGCCGGGGCTCGCGCTCGCGGTCGGCGACACGCTGCAACGGCACGGGGTCTCCCCCGATCGCCTGCGCCTCGAGATCACGGAGGGTTCCGTGATGGATCAGCCCGATCGCGCGCTGACGACCCTCCAGGAGCTCGCCGCCGTCGGCGTCGGCCTGTCGGTGGACGACTTCGGCACCGGGTATTCCTCGCTCGCGTACCTGCAGCGGCTGCCGGTCAACGAGCTCAAGATCGACCGCTCGTTCGTGCTCGGTCTGGCGAATAGCTCGTCCGACGGCGAGATCGTCCGGTCGACGGTCGGGCTCGGCCACAACCTCGGTCTGACCATCGTCGCCGAAGGCGTCGAGGACGAGTCCTCTCTCACCTTCCTCCGCGACGTCGGCTGCGATCTCGCGCAGGGGTTCTTCATCGCGAAGCCGATGCCCGCCGACGCGCTCACGGGTTGGGCCACGAACTCGACCTGGCGGATCCCCGTCGAGGCGTAGCGCACCCGAACGTCACATCGTGATGACGAGCTTGCCGACGGTGTGCTGCTCGGCGAAGTCGGCGATCGCCTGCGCGGCGTCGGCGAGCGGATAGGTCTTGCGGACCGGGACCGTCAGCTCCCCCTTGACCACCAGATCGGCGAGCGCCGGCAGGTGCGCGGGGTTGCCGTTCGCGTTGGTGACACGAACCCCGTTCAGGTCGGTGTTCTCGCCCGCCGCCCCGCGCGTCGACACGAGGATGCCGCCGGCGTGGACCAGGCCGGCGATCGCGCCGAAGGCCTCGTCGCCGTAGCTGACCGCGTCGATCGCCGCATCGACCCCGTCGGGGTAGCGCTCCCGGATCGCGGCCGCGAGGTCGCCCGTGTAGTCGACCGTCTCCGCGGCGCCGAGGTCGGTGACGAACCCCTCGTCGCCGGGCCGGACCGACGCGATCACGTGCGCCCCGCGGCCGCGCGCGAGCTGGAGCGCGAACGAGCCCACCCCACCGGTCGCGCCGAGCACGAGCACCGTGGTCCCGTCGGTCGGCGCGGCGGCCTCGATGGCGCTCATCGCGGTGGTGCCGGCGACCGCGAGCGAGCCGCCGTCGACATCGCGCAGCCCATCGGGCGCCTTCGCGACGAAGGCGGCGGTCGGCGTCGCGCGCTCGCCGAACGAGCCGTCGTGGACCGCGCCCTTCCCCATCATGCCGAAGACCCGATCCCCGACCGCGAACCCGTCCACGCCGTCGCCGAGCGCCTCGACCGTGCCGGCGAGGTCGCCGCCGATCACCGCGGGGAACTCATAGGTCATGAAGGCGCGAGCGCCTCCCGACGCGACGGTCACGTCGAACGCATTGATCGACGCGGCCGCGACCCGCACCAGGACCTCGCCCGGACCCGGCTTCGGGTCCTCCACCTCGAGCACGGACGGCCCTTCATCGAACGACGACAGCACCAACGCCTTCATCGCGGACACCTCCCGGTTCGCTCGCCGTGAGCAACCGGTCCAGTGTTACCCGGATCCCGCTTTGGCGATCGCGTCGGCGTAGGCGTCGACCTTGGCCTCCCAGCCGTCCTCGAGCGGTCCCTTGAGGTCGGTCACGTAGACCTTCTCCTCGGCGACGTTCACGAGACCCTTGTGCTGCAAGATCTCGATCATGATCGGCCGGACGTGCTGGTGTCGGCAGATCTCCTCCTCGGTTGGGATCCGTCCGGTCTTCTTGTCCGGCTGCGGGGCCATCTCAGTGGTCAGCACCCCGTACTTCGTTCCGCGCGGCAGCCGCACGGCCTTCAGAAACTTGCGGATGCTGCGGATCGGCCGGCCCATCCGACCGGGCGAGCTGAACACGTAAAGGTCGGCTTGCGGGATCTCGGCCGGCTCAACCTCGCCCACGTGATGGACCTCGACGGTGACATCGTGCGCAGCCATCCGCCTGCGGAACTCCTCGGCGACCCTGGCTCCGTTGCCGAACTTCGACGCGTGTACGTACTCGATCCTCATCGTCCTCGCCTCCTTCGAGACCTACCTTCAGCTTGGGGGCGGCGCGCGATCGAGACCCGGGTCATTGGTCCGGCATCCTTCGGGACCCCTGACCCGAAGCAACAGCTACATGTCGAGAGGCGGGAGGCCGTGGCTTCCCAGGATCTGCGAGATCTCGCCGCCGTGATGGACGTCGTGCTCGAGCACGTGCCAGACCACCCATCCGCGGGTCACCGTCCGATCGCCGCTGGGTCTGTGCTTGGTGAACGCGACCGCCAGATCCTCCGCGGTCCATCGGCGCAGGCAGTCGTCGATCACACCCCACGTCACGGCTGAGGCCTTCGACAAGCTCGGCCGCGTCGCGAGGGTGATCCTCGTCGTCCTCCCAGCCGGCGTCTTCCAGCGGCAGGTCGGGAACGGTCGTGCTCGTGACCCGGAACAGGTCGCGGACCGCCGGGTCGCCTTCGCCCATCCAGTCGTAGAACCAATAGGTGCGTGCACCGGCCATGTGTCCCGCGAGCTGCCAGATGGCCCACTGATGCGGAGCGGTGCGAAGGTCGAGCTGCTCAGGGGTGAGGTCCTGCAGCGCGCGCACCAACAGCGCTTGATGGTTGGCCCATCCGTCCACGACGACCGAGAGGGACCTCAGCACGCGTCATGCGCAGCATCGTAGGGGCCGCGCTGCGGCGTGGCCCGGCGATGTGACGCCGATCGGTCAGCCGAGGTCAGCGGCCGACCGTTGATCGTCTCGCGCTATGATTCGTTTTTCACCGGTCGAGAATCGGTCGTTGAACCCGCGACCGCAGGCCTGTTGCTTTCCTTGTTCTCGTATACATAGACCAAGGTCCCTTCTTCCACGCGAGTGGGAAGCATGATCAGTCGTGCATCGGCATTGACGGGTCCTGACAGCGCGTGGCCAGTGCGGACGTCGAACTGTGACCCATGCCATTGGCACGTGAAGTGGTCATCCTCCAGAACGAGAGGTCCGCCCTGGTGCGGGCATACGTTGATGTACGCCCTTGGCTTCCCGTTCACCATCGTGACGAGAACCTCTCTCCCAAGCAGGTCTGCGGGGACGGACCCACTCTCCGGGATGTCGCTCACCGCGATCAGCGGCTCCCTCATGTGATTACTCCCTCCCTGCCACTGCTACGAGACGAACCGTCCGACGAACTTCAGCGCCGTCTCGGCGACCTCCTGCCAGTTGTCGTCGATCACCATCCCGTGTCCCCGGTCCGCGAGCTCGACGAACTCCGTCGTACCCGGGTTGTCCTCCTCGCGCTTGAACGCCGCCTTCGAGACCGATACCGGAACCGTGTGCTCCATGCCGCCGGCGATGATCAGCATCGGCCCGCGATCCGGGTTCTTCGCGTCGAACTTCGCCTCGGTCCACGGGTTCAGGTTGGCCGCCGCTGCCTGGAACAGCGGTTCGCCGGGTGCCGCGACACAGAACTGCTCGAACATGCGGCGTGCCTGGTCCTCGTCGACGTAGTTGGCGAATCCGTATCGGAACTGCTCGAAGGTCAAGGGAACGGCGCGATGCTTGTTCGCCGGGTTTCGCAGGGCCACTGACGCGACGCGAAGAGACGAGAACGGCAGCGGGAGCACTCCGCGAGCCGGTGCAGGGCTGATCGCGACGGAAGCCGCCGCCAACCCACGACCGGCCAGGATCTCGGTGAGCAGTGCACCGGTCGAGTGCCCGATGATGACCGGCTTCTTGTCGAGCTTGCTGATGACGGCTTCGAAGTGGTCCGCGATCTCGCCAATCGACTTGCCGGCCAAGACCTCAGGATGCTCCCTGGCCTCCTCGACCGTGTCGGGGTCGTCTGGCCAGCCTGGCGTCAGCGCCGCGTAGCCAGCGTGTTCGAACAACTCGGCCCAGCGATCCCAGCTACTCGGGAGTAGCCACAGCCCGTGCACGAAGACAACCGGCGTGCGCCCGGACTCGTTCGCCGCCTCGATCTCGCGTCCCTCGTCGGCGGTGATCGTCGACATCGCGTCGTTCATCCCAATCCCCCCTTCCGTAGAGCGGCCCCGTCCGCCCAAATTTATCCGTACCTTCCAGACGAGTTGCCTCGAAAGTCCCCCAATCGGACTACTGCCCGCTACTTGTTGAGCGGACAGGCGGCTGATGATGGCCACTTCTGGGCGTCCCGGAGAGCCGCCAACGAAATAGGCCGCGTCTCCGCAATGAGGGGCGAAGTCCGATCGCTTCCACGTCCCGGCGCGGGTGAGCGAGAACGTGCGATAGCGCTCGGTTGAGACGGGGGTCTTCCAAGCGCCGACCGTTACGTAGTTCGTGACATCGGCCGAGGTGACGACGTAGCCATATCGCTGGACTTCGGAGCGATGGCCGGGCAACTCGGAGTAGCCGAGGTCGGGAGGGTCGATGGTCGGAAGACTCGCCGGCGACTCCCGGATGACGTTCACGACTGAGAAGCCGGGCTCTTGCTCGACCGTGGCTCAACAGGCAGCCCGCAAGGCCTTCCCCGACGTACCCCATGGGTCGAGCGTCCCGATCACCGGGTCACCGTTCGGTTGTGGCGAGCAGTCGTCGAACAGGCCGGCAGTCGTTCCGAGCGCGGCGTCGAGGGCGGCCCCTTCATCGGGCGGGGCCGGCGGGACGGAAACGGCGAAGGCGATGGGGTTCATATGGAGCGCGTGCCGCTGTCCGAGGTCGCAGATCGGGGTGATGACCAGCGTGCCGGGCCACCGGACCACCGTGTCGGCCAGGCCGAGCTGGCGCGACCGATGTGCCGGCAACGTGACCGGATAGGGGGCTGGGGACGGGAACGGCGAGTTCGCCGTGTCCACGAGGGTCGTGCCGTTGCCGTCACGACGACGATGCTCGCCGCGCGGAAGCCCAGATAGAGGGTCACGTCGTGGTCCGTCGTGTTCGTGACCTTCATGTGCCCGCCGGTCTGTTCGCCGGGATGAAGGGTGGCGCTCGGGAACGTGACCGTGCAGCGAAGCTCCCCATCCTTCGTACGCTTGGACTCGGTGATGGCTGAGACGCGAGAGGCGCCGGACCCGGCGTGTGCGGCCGGTACCATCGCGGAACCGAGCAGGAGCATCGAAGCTGCGGCGAGGATCGTCCGATTACGGGGATGTTCATCGCAACAGCGTAAACCGCAAACATACACGAGGCCCGAAACGCCCCGCCCAGCCAATACAGGGGAATCCCTTTGACTGCCGCGAGTGAGCTGAGCGCTAGTCCCTTACCCGATAGAGGCGCCAGCGATTAGGGACGCCCTTTAGTTCGTGATCACCGAGATCCTCGAACTGGATGCCCGACCCCGCCGTGAGGTCCTTAACGGTCTGTGACGTCAACACCTCGGACGCGCTCGAGAGCGCTGCGATGCGCGCTCCGATGTGCACCGCGATCCCACGCACGTCGTTCCCCGCCGCTCAAGCTCACCGGTGTGTACGCCTGCACGGATCTCGAAGCCCAGCGTCGACACGGCTCGTCCCATCGCCTGGGCGCACCACACCGCACGGGCGGGGCCATCGAAGGTCGCGAGGAGCCCATCGCCGGTGGTGTTGATGTACCTTCCGCGGTGCTCGTCGAATTCTGCTGCTTCGCGGCCTCGTCGTGGGATGCGAGGAGCTCCTTCCATCGGCCGTCACCGAGATCGGCGGCTCGGCTGGGTCGAGTCCACGATGTCCGTGAAGAGCACGGTCGCCAACACCCGGTCGGTGTCCTTCCGAGCCTTATGGCCGGTGAGGAACTCCTCGACGGCCTCGATGACGAGATCGGGGACCCACCTGCGGCTGTAGCTTTGGTGCCCCGGCAACACAACAAGTCGGGCATCGGGGAATGCAATTCCGCGACGAACTCGGCCGCTTCGGGCATGTAGTTCCCGTTCCCGCGCGTGCGCTGCACTACGAGCGTTTGTGCTTGTACCGACGGCAACACGGAGATCACGTCGGAATCGCGCAGCACCCGCATCATCGCGCCCATCGTTCGCGGGCTCCCGCACAGGCGGAAGAATCGGCCCCATCGCTCGGGGGCACCGGGGTCACCGAGCAAGGACGGAGTGAACTCGTCGAACCAGCGCCGAGTGAACTCCGGGTCCCCACGAGGTCTCGTGCCACTAGATCCACTCCTCCCACTCTTGGTCCGAGGCTCCCCATGGGAACTCGTCGCTGGTGCGACCGCGCACGTCGTTCGGACACCACAAGATCAGTCGATCGACGCGATCGGGATACGTCGCAGCAAGGAGAACGCTCAAAGGGGCTCCATCGATCGACCCGAAGAGATCGGCATGCCGTGAGCCGACGGCATCCATCACGGCGATGATGTCGGTTACGCCTACCTCGAGGGGTGGGACCTGTATGCCGGGCATCGGGTTGACGCGCCGGCACCTCTGCGATCGAACAAGATGAGGCGGGAGAAGCGAGCGACGCGCCGGAAGAACGATGCGAACTCCGGCATATCCCACTGCGCTTCGACATTTGAGAGGAGCCCCGCATACCAGACGAGGTCCCGCGCGCCCTCGCCGAGCACCTGGTACGCGATGTTGGTGCCGTCGGAGGACCTCGCATAGTGGGTCTCCGGAATCGTCGACATCGACCCATCGTCGCGCCCGTCCCCAGAGGAGCGCAACCCGATTTGACTCGGGGCCACGATTGCGACGATCAGTTCAAGACGCGGTACAGGCGCCAGCGGTCTGGGACGCCCTTCAGCTCGTGCTCGCCGGCATCTTCGAAGCCGAGGCAACTACCCGCAACCAAGTCCTTCACCGTCTGCGAGACCAGCACCTCGGACGCCCCAGCGATCGCCGCGACACGGGCGCCGATCGCGACGCCGAGTCCACTGACGTCGTCGCCCTCGAATATCGATCTCCCCGGTATGCAAACCTGCCCCGGATCTCGATCCCGAGTGGCCGCACTGCCGCGGCGACCGCCTGGGCGCATCGGATACCACGCGCAGGCCCGTCGAAGGTAGCGAGGAACCCATCGCCCATCGTCTTGACCTCGTGACCCCGGAACCGGCTGAGGTTTGCGCGGACGATCTGGTCGTGCTCGGAACGCGCCTCTGTCCATGCGCGGTCGCCGAGCGCGGCGCTCTGCTTCGTCGAGTCGACGATATCGGTGAACAGCACCGTCGCCAGGACGCGCTCGAACTCCACCTCGTCATTGCGGATCTGCTGTGCGAACCGCTCAACGTTCTCAACCACCATGTCGAGTGCTTCCCAATAAGGCATGTGCTCGGCGAAGGGCAGCTCGACGAGCTTCGCGCCCGGGATCTGGCTCGCGGTGTATCGCCCTTCACCGATGGGCTCGACCTGGTTGTCGATCGAGTGCAAGACGAGTGTGGGCACCTGGATCGTGTGCAGGATGCCCCGCACGTCGGTGTCACGAAGGACCTCATTCATGGCGATCATCGAGCCAGGGCTCGCGGCTGACCGGAAGAACCTCCCGAATCGCGCGATGGTGGCGTCATCGAGCGGGTGCTTCGGCGAGAGCCAATGCAACCACTCCCTCATGAAGGTCGGGGTTCCCCAGCCGGCATCGATCAAGGCGCTGTTCTCATCCCATTGCTCGGGGGTCCAACCGAACTCCCAATCCGGGGCCGGGAGCCCTCGCGGCATGCTGTGCATCATGATGAGACCCGAAGCGCGGTCTGGGAACGACGCGGCGAAGAGCGCGCACAAAACACCCCCATCCTGATAGCCGAACAGCAGGGCGCGATCAGAGCCAGCGGCATCCATGACCGCTCGTACGTCATCCATGCCGGACTCGAAGGTGACGCCCAAGTCGCGATCGGAGCACCCGTTCCCTCGCGAGTCGAAGAGGATCACGCGCGAGAACGAGGCGAGGCGCGAGAAGAGGCTCACGGCCTCGGGCAACTCCCAAGCGCGGTCCACGTGTGAGACCTGGCCGGCGGTGTAGACCAGGTCGACCGGGCCATCGCCGAAGACTTGGTACGCGATGTGAACCCCGTCGATCGTCTTCGCGTAGTTGGTATCCGGTGGGTTCACCGTTGCATCTTCGTTGTCGCTGTCTCGAGGCACAACTCGAGCGGGTTCGCCTGTGTCCACAAACCGCCCGCGGCCGGGCCGCCGCCCCACCCAGTCCAACCTCGACTTGACCTAACTCTCGGTGCGGCGTATTCCGGAGGTTCCCGAGGGAAGGAGAGCCACATGGCTACGGACCTGACGATCTCCACCGAGGACAAGCCGGGCGGTCTCGCCAGCGTCGGCGAGGCACTCGGCGCAGCCGGGATCAACATCGAGGGCCTGTTCGGCGTCGGCATGGAGGGTCGCGGGATCATCCACCTCTGCGTGCAGGACGGCGCAGCCGCCCGTAGCGCGCTCGAAGGCGCCGGCATCAAGGTCGAGGGCGAAGCCGAAGCGATCCTCGGCCCCCCGGTCGCGGGCTCCGACCAGGCGGGCACGATGGGCGTGATGGCCAGGCAGATCGCCGACGCGGGCGTGAACGTGCGTGCGTGCTACGTCGCCACGAACTCGCGCGTCGTGATGGTGACCGACAACAACGCCAAGGTCATGGAGCTCATGGCCAACATGTAGTCGCATTGCATCCCGGGCGTGGCGTCGACCCCGGGGAGTGACGTTTCACAAAGCCAGGTGCGTGGCCATATGCTAGACCATATGGCATGATACCGACATGGCACGTGTGCAGGTTCTGGTGCAGCTCGACGACGCGCAGGTCGAGCGGCTCGATACGGTCGCCGCGACGGTGGACGACAGCCGGAGCGAGCTGATCCGCCGCGCGATCGATCTCTACCTCGGGGCTGTCGACGAGTCCGTGGCCGATGTTCGATATGCCGAGGCGTACCGTCGGGTACCAGACGATCCCGAGGAGCTCGACGCGCTACGGACCCTCGCAGCATCGGCGTGGCCGGAGGCCTGACGCTGCGACGCGGTGACATCTACGTCGCCGATCTGCCGAAGCCGGTCGGGGCGCGACCGGTCCTTCTGATCACTCGCTCGCCGGCGATCGACGTGCGAACGGTCGTCACGGTTGCTCCGGTCACCCGAACGATCCGCGGCATCGCGAGCGAAGTCCCGCTCGGCCGGCCACAGGGCCTTCGCTCGCGCTCGGTCGCGTCGTGCGACTCGCTCCAGACGATCCCCAAGGATGCCCTCAGACCACGTCGCGTCGGCCGCCTCCGCCCGGACGACCTCCGCAAGCTCGACCTTGCCCTCCGGTACGCGCTCGGCATCCGCGCGTAGGCTTCGACGACGGGGCGTAGACTACGGCCTCGCGGGAGGGCAGATGGCGCCGAAGACCTGGGGACAGACGAAGGACGAGGTCCACTACAAGCCGTCGCCGCAGCCACAGGTGGCGTGCAAGGAATGCATGTGGATGTTCCCGCGGCTCACGCGCGGCTCATGCAAGTACGTGCGCGGCGTCATCGAAGCGACCGCGACGTGCGATCTCTTCGAACCGCGGAAACGCGCATCCTCAGTCTGATTCCACCGACGCTATCCTGCTGCGGTGGCCGCACTCTCCAGCCAAGAAGCAGCGCGACGCCAGGCGATCGTCGACGGATTGATCGCCATCGGCATCGAAGACGGCGTGTTCCACGTGATGGCGCGCGACGGGCAGTTGCTCGAGCTGAAGTGCGAGACGCCGAGGTGCTACTGCGAGCAAGGTCGCGACTATTTCCCGCGGCCGCCGCTCCCCGACTCCGATTGGGATCCGACGCTCGACCACTACCCGATCCTCAAGTCCAACGGCGGCCACAAGGACCCGTGGAACGTGCGGCTCGCGCACAAGTTGTGCAACCGGGAGGACTTCGCGTGGCGTGACCGCGTCACCCGAATGATCAAGGAGCACCGGTCGCTCGCCGAGATGGCCGACGAGCTCAACCGCCTCGGCGTCCTGCACCCTTCCGGCACGGGGCCGTGGACCCCGGAGTTGGTCCGAGCGGCGTTCGTCGCATCGTGATCGTCGTCGAACGGAGCGCTGTTCGCGGGGGGTGCCCTCCGAGACAATTCTCGAGAGGAAAGACGATGATTCCACGGGAAACCTTGATGTGGAACGCAACCCCCGACTAGGGTGGAGATGGAGGTCGATCGAACCTGTCGATCGCACCTGGGGAGGGGTTTCACATGCGACGTGTCACCGCCGTGCTCGCGCCATTGCTATTTCTCGCATTGATGGCACCGGCAGCCAATGCCACGCCAGTCTTGCCGTACAACGCACATCCGATGGGCAGCTCGTATGTGGATTGGACCCGCGCCGTCGGGCAGTTCTATCTGGGCGACGCCTCGAACCCGCTGATCGCGGGCCTCGGCGGCGACTGCGGCCAGCTGCGCAACGGCGTGTTCATGATGGTCGGACCGATCGACGTGAACGCGCAGTTCGACTGCGACGTCCCGGTCGGAACCTGGATCGTGTTCTCCCACGCAGGCTTCTTCGCGACGAAGGACATCGACGGCCAGACGGACGCGCAACTCGAGGCCGTGGCGAGGGCCGGGTTCAACCCATCGACCAACTGGCTGACGCTCGACGGGGCCAACGTTCCGCTGCGGGAGTTCGAGACCGGCGCCTACAACGTGATCTCCCAGTCGGGGAGCTTCTACGACACGATCCTCGGTGTGGGAACCGGATCGATCCGGACCGCGCTCGTGGCCGACGTCGTCGTGATCCACCCGCTCACACCGGGCGACCACACGATCCAGGCCGCGGTCAACTTCATCGGCGACGGTAACTTCAGCGGGACCTACCACATCCACGTCGGGTAGCGCGCCGCCCGCGTAGAGAGCTACCAATACTGCGCGGTCGCCATGAACGCGACCGTGAGCAGGAGCAGCACGATGTCGACCTGGCCGTGCTTCTTGAGGGTCTCCTGGACCGACTGCATCTTCGCGAGCTTCTCCGGTGCAGGAGGACCCTCGGTGGCAGCCATCTCCCCTCCGAGATCGACGAGCCTCTCGACGTTCTTGCCCACGTGCTCGTACCCCTCGTAGTAGGCGATGGTCGCCAGGATCGCGCCGATCGTGATCGCGAGACCGAACCCGCCGGAGTGGAACACCCAGTTCGACACGTTCCAGTCGTAATCGCGCAGGTCCTTGAGCCACATGAGCCAGCCCGCGGCGACCGTCGCCGTCGCGAAGCCGGTGATCATCTTCGCGACCTTGCGCTTCTTCACCGCTACCTGGAGCAACGGCCCGGCGCTCGGTCCGACCTCGGCGGCCGAGGGACCGATCACGGCAACGAACAGGAACGCGGAGCCGACCCACAGGGTCCCACCCACGATGTGGAAGAACCGCAGCACGATCATCACCACGTCAACCGATGCGATCACCTGGTCCCCTTTCGCGCATCCCGCCGAGCGGGCCGCCCGAACGATACGGCTCGCAACGCAAGGATTCCAGAACCGCTACGTCGGGAACTTCGGCGCCTTGCCCTCGCACGACGTCACGTTGTCGCCCGAGTCGTCGTCGCACCGGTCGAAGCCGGGCCCGCCCCGATAGACGTCCTCGCCGGGCCGGCCCCAGACGATGTCGTCACCGCCGAGACCCTTCAGGACGTCGTGGCCGCCGAACCCGACCAGCCAGTCCGCATGCGGCGACCCGATCAGCGTGTCGTTCGCCGTGTTCCCGAACAGTCGTACCTTGCCGGAGAACGCGCTCGCATCCATCGAGATCGGCGCGGCCGAGGTGCTGGCGCCGACGTACACGTTGCCGACGTTCGTCAGGAGGACGTCGTTGCTCCCAGTCGTGATCTCGTGTCCGTCACGACCACCGGCGAGGTGGCGCTCGAGGTCTCGTAGGTCGTGTTGGCGCCGTTGCCGTTCACCGAGTCGTTGCCGCCGCCGCCCTGGATGATCACCTTCCCGGGGAAGGCAGATGATCCGAACGACTGAGCGGCAGAGTCCCCGTAGACGAACACGCGCTCCACCTTGTCGATCGTGTCCGTCCCGTCGGTGGTCGAGCTCGCGCTCCCCGACGAGGCGTTCACGGTGCCCGCGCCGGCGAGCTGCACCGAGAGGGCGTCGGTGCCCTGCTTGCCAGAGAAGGAGTCGTTGCCCGCGTGGCCCTGGAAGGTGTCGTCGCCGAAGCCGCCGATCACCGTGTCGGCCAACGGCGAGCCGGTGACGTCGATGTTGCCGTGGAACCCGCTGGCATCGACGAGCGCCGGGCCCGCGAACGCCGCGTTGTCCGTGGCCAGCACGTCCTCGATCCCGTGGATCGTGTCGGTGCCGCCGAGCGTGATCGAGGTGTCGTGGATCCCGCCTCCGTTGTACATCGAGACCGACACGGTGTCCCTGCCCCGCTCCACCGTCGATCGTGTCGTCCGACGGGACGGCCGATGAGTCGGGGCTCAACGTGTCGTTGCCTCCACCACCTTTGAGCACATCGGCGCCGGCGCCTCCCTGCAGACTCTCCCGCACCGGGCCGCCGAGCAACGTGTCGTTCCCGTCGCCGCCCGACAGGAAGGGACTGCCCGTCTTCTTGGTCCACCCGGTGCTGTCCAGGGTGTCGTTGCCCGCACCGCTGGACAGGCTGCACATCTCGATCGACGTGAGGGAGGCGCGCCCGAGCCCCCGGTAGCTCGTGTTCGTGATCGTCTGGTCATCGCCATTGATGTCGTAGACGTTGTCGAAGCCGGAACCGCCATCGAACGAGTCACGGCCGCCGAACGGGATCAAGACATCGCTGTCGGGGCCGCCGAGGAGCGCGTCGGCGAGCGGGCCGGACTGCAGGCGATCATGACCCTTTGCACCCATCATGGTGGTGCCGGCCGCCACCGGGAACGCGGCGTGGGTGACCGCCGATACGTCGATCGTGTCGTCACCGTCGCCGCCCTTGACCACGACGTGCTTGATGCTTCCGCACGCCGTGAGCGAGTCGATCCCGCTCGCCTGGAGGTCACCAGCGGTGCACGTGATCGTCATCAGATCGCTGCCGGTGGTGCCGGTCACGGTTTCGGTCCCGTGCGAGAACGAGAACGTGAACGTGACGGCGACGGCGGGGTGCGGCGTTGCGAGCGGGATAGCCGTAGCGCGACCAGGAGACCACCGACCGCCCAGCGCGATCCGGCGCACGACAGAGCGACGCATGCGTTCCTCCTCGAATTGAGGCGAGTCGATGCCGCGACGTTACGACACCGGGATGCGCTTGCTCCGGGTCGACGAACGGCATCTCGACGACCGTCGCCGTCCGGCTCCCCCACTCGGTATCGACCTGCACCGTCGAGCCCATCGACGACATACTCGGCGGCAGCCAGCAGTAGCCGATGTTCCGCTCTAGGCGCGGCGAGTAGATCGCGCTGCGTCACCTTGCCGACGACCTTGTCGCCGTCCAGCGCCGGCCACTTCACGTTGTTGAGCGCCGGGAACGGGTCGCCGTCGAGCTCGACCCCGTTGATCTGCCGCTCGACGCTGCCGCCCGCGAGCTTCTTGAGCGCCCCGATCGAGATGCACGCGTCCTCGGAAAGGTCGTCGACCAGCCGCCCGAGCCCCATCTCGTACGGGTTGTTCTCGTAGGTCATGTCGGCGCCCCAGTTGAAGATGCCGCCCTCGATCCGCCGGATGTCCGACGGGCCGGTCGGCCGCACGTTGAACGGCTTGCCGGCCGCCATCACCTTGTCCCAGAGCTCGGTGCCCTTGGAGGTGTCCTCGAGGTAGATCTCGTAGCCCACCTCCGAGGTCCAGCCGGTGCGCGTCACGACCACGGGGATCCCGCCGAGGTCGAAGCGCTTCCAGAAGTAGTACTTGATGTCGAGCACCTCGTCGCCGACGAGCGCCTGCATCAGGTCCTTCGACTTCGGGCCCTGGATCTGCATCGGCGCCACATCGGCCTCGCGGATCGTCACGTTCAGGTTCGGGTAGGCGTTGCGGAGCCCCCGGGCGAACAGCAGCGCGTCGCTGGACGCCAGCGCGAACCAGAACGTGTTCTCGTCCATCCGCGTCAGCACGGGGTCGTTGATGATCCCGCCGTCGCTGTCGCAGATCAGCACGTACTTCGCCTGCCCCACCGCGCACTTCGAGAGGTCACGAGGCGTGAGCAGTTGCGCGAACGTGAACCCGTCGGGCCCGGAGATCTCCAGGCACCGCTCGACCGCGACGTCCCAGACCGTGACGTCGTTCAGCAGGGCGTCGAACTCCGCCTCGAACGTGTCGAAGCGGATCGGGAAGTACATGTGGTTGTAGACGGTGTACCCGAGGGGCGTGTGGCGCTGTTCCGCCTCGTAATAGGGGGTCCGCCTATTGCGCGCTCCCCGCTGGACCAACCCCATGTCGAACCCGGCCATCCCGGTCTCCCTTCCCTCGATATGAACCGGCAGCATCCTACGTGAGCGATCGGTGCAACCGACCAATTACCGGCTGACCGCGGGTCCGGCGTAGGGTATGGCCTTCGTCCAGGACCGAAAGGGGCACCGCGGTGACCAACGAGCGCGACGAGATGCTGGAGCAGAGCGCAACACTGTATTTCGGACCTTGGTACCGGCGGTCGCCGTTCTTCGATGCGACCCGGCGCGCCGGCTGCACCGCCTACGACATCTACAACCACATGTACCTGCCCGCCTACTACGACGACCCCGACGCCGAGTACGCGCTGCTGAACGAGGGCGTCACGATGTGGGACGTCGGCGTCGAGCGGACCGTCGAGGTCAGCGGCCCCGACGCCGACAAGCTGATCGACATGATCACGTGCCGCGACCTCACGAAGTGCGCGGTGAAGCAAGGCAAGTACATGATCGTCACCGCGCCCGACGGCGGCATCGTGAACGACCCGGTGCTGCTGCACGTCGACGAGAACCGCTGGTGGATGCAGCTCGCCGACTCCGACGCCGGGCTGTACGCGCTCGGTGTCGCGGCCTCGAGCGGCCTCAACGCGAAGGTCTCGCTGCCCGACGTGCACCCGATGCAGGTGCAGGGCCCGATGTCGGCCAAGACGCTCGAGAAGCTCGTCGGCTCGGCGATCTACGACATCAAGTACTACTGGTGCGAGCGCTTCGACATCGACGGCATCCCCGTGCTGATCAGCCGCACCGGCTGGACCGCGATCCCCGGCTTCGAAGTCAACCTACTTGACTATTCGAAGGGCGACGCGCTCTGGGACGCCGTGGCCGGCGCAGGTGCGGAGTTCGGGATCAAGCCGATCGCGCCGTGCGAGGCCCGGCGGATCGAGGGCGGGATCTTCAACTACGGCTCGGACATGACGCTCGACGACACGCCGATGCACGTGATGGGGCTCGAGCGTCTCATCGAGGATCAGCCGCAGGACTACATCGGCAAGGCCGCGCTCGAGAAGCTCAAGGCCTCGGGCGTCGACCGCAAGCTCGTCGGCATCGAGCTCACCGGCGACCAGCTCCGCGCCGAGCTCTCCCGTGTGTGGGACGTCGTGTCGGACGGCAAGAAGGTCGGCCGCGTCACCGACGCCGTGTGGTCGCCCGGGCCTCAAGAAGAACATCGGCTACGCGTGGGTGCCGATCGAGCTCGCCGAGCCCGGCACGACCGTCGAGGTCGCAACCGAGCACGGCACGACGCTGCAGGGCACGATCGCCTCGATCCCGTTCGTCGATCCGCGTAAGCAGGCGCCTGCCGCCGCGCTCGCGTAGGCCTCGCCTCGGCTACGGCACCAGCCCGAAGATCGTGCTGGGCGCGCCAGAGCCGTGGCGGTTCCGCGGACCGCCGATCACGACCCAGCCTCCTGTCGTCGGCATCGCGTCAAGGTTGGTGAGGTTCTCGAGCGTGAACCGATGGTGCCGAAGGGTGAGGTACGTCTCAAGGAAGTCCGGGTCATCGCCGGGGTCGGGACCGAAGGTGTCCGTGCCCAGCGCGCCGCGCTCACCGAGGACACCCTGGCCGATCAGCCAGCGGACGGCGTGCTCGGAGAATCCCGGCTGGCGGAACCGTCCGTCCGCACTGCCGCAGTTGTAGTACGTGGGCACGTCGCGGCCGATCTCGGGTCCCCAGAACTGATCGCAGCCCGTCCACAGCAGCACGGCGGCGTCCTTCGGGAAGGCCCCGTGCGCGACCTCCCACGCCTTCAGGTCGGCCACCGTCACGTGATAGTCGACGTCGCCATTGACCGCGGCGCGCACGTCGACGACGACCGCCGGCAGAAGGAAGTCACCCGCCGCCAGTCGATCGGCGCAGCGCGCGTGGACGTGGAAGTGGCAGGGCGCGCTGTAGTGCGTGCCCGTGTGCTCCCCTTCCTTCACGTACTGGAGGTAGAAGCCATCCGCCGGGACGGTGAAGGTGGTGGTCAACGAGAACGACGGATCGCCGGGGAACACCGGCACCTTGGTTGGGTCGTTGCGGTGGCTCAGGAACACCGCCGAGGTGAACCCCGGGAGCGCGGTCGAAGGCGCACCGATGGCGCCGGAGCCGAAGGCCGTCCCAGCGAGATACGCGATGGACGCCGTGAACACGAGCGCCACGGCGGTGCTGATCGTTCGACGTGTCATGGGCCCCTCCCTCGGACGCGAACGGGTCCATCGTTCACCCCGCGCGGGAGCTAGGCAAACTCAGGGCCGCCGGACCACGAGGTCGGCGAAGTTCGCCGAGGTCTTACCGACGACCAATCGCTCCTCGGGAGGTCAGCGGGGTACGACAACCCGGCGAGGGTGCCGAGCGGGCACCCTCGCCGGGCCGCGGGCTCACTGCGCGTCGTGCCGCGCCTTGATGACCTCCCCGACGTACCCGACCAAGCGGTCGAGCGTCTGGTTGCCGCCCTCGATCGCGCCGTACTTGTCGACGACGTGCTGCAGCTGCTCGGTCGTCGCGAAGACCGACCGCATCGTCAGGACCGTCATCCCCTGGAAGTCGTCGAACGTGATGACGCCTCGGAACGCCGGGTCTTCCTCGTTCGGGTTCCCGTGCTCGAACGAGATGAGCTCGGGAGCGTGGATCTCGTCGTACCTGAGCACGTTCGGGTAGTCGACGCCGTCGGGTCCGTGCATCGTGAACCTCCAGACGCCGCCCGGACGGATGTCGGCTTCGTGGGTCGTGAGCGTGAAGCCGTTCGGTCCCCACCAGTTGGCCAGGTGCTCCGGCGAGGTCCACAGCTCGAACACCTGCTCGCGAGGTGCCTGGAGCATCCTGCTGAGGACGATCGAGCGGTCGACCGCGCCGGTGACGACGTCGTCGAGCCGGCGCAGGCTCTGGAGCAGCCCGGCCTCCATGCCGGCGAGCATCGGCGCCGCCTCGGGCGTAAGGGCGCTCGCCTTCTCGTGCACCGTCAGCTCGGTCTTCCCGTCGTGATCGACGAGGGTGACGGTCGTGACCGCGTCGAGCGCCGGCGTCCCGTCGGCTCCGGCCGCGGTGGCCGACATGATCAGCTTCGTCGGACGGTCGAACTCGGTGTAGGTGCCCCACAGCGGGTACTCGGCGCCGTCGGGACCCTGCATCACGATCGTGAAGACGCCGCCTTGCTTCGCATCGGCCTCCGCCTTCGCCACGCCGAAGCCCTCCGGCGCGTACCACTTCGCCAGGTGCTCACCCTCGGTCCACGCACGGAACACGAGGTCCACCGGCGCGTCGATCATGCGCGAGATCGTGACCTCTGCCTTGAGCTCAGTCATCGTTCTGCTCCTTCCCCTGCAGCGTCTGCAGGTACTCGTCGAGGCGGT
The DNA here is from genome assembly GCA_963799625.1 of uncultured Actinomycetes bacterium. Taxonomy (GTDB): domain Bacteria; phylum Actinomycetota; class UBA4738; order UBA4738; family HRBIN12; genus AC-51. The sequence continues at coordinate 142,736 of CAWCXU010000013.1, forward strand.
CGAGCCGCTCCTCCCATAGGCGCCGGTACTCCTGGAGCCAGTCCGACGCCTCCTTCAACGGTTCCGGTTCGAGCCGGCACGGGCGCCACTGGGCCCGGCGGCCGCGCGAGATCAGGCCGGCCTTCTCCAACACCTTGAGGTGCTTGGACACGGCGGGCAGGCTCATCGCGAACGGCGCCGCCAGCTCGGTGACCGAGGCCTCGCCGTCGGCCAGCCGCTCCACGATCGCGCGGCGGGTCGGATCGGCCAGCGCCGAGAACGTCCTATCAAGCAATTCAGTCGCCATACCCATCCTTCCTAGCTTGTTCAACCGCTCGGTTATCTAACCTGTCGGTAAACTACGCCGGCCTCGACTCCCCTGTCAACCCCACGTTCTCGAGCACCGTGGGACGATGGGTGTCCGACTGCCGACACCGCGGAGGGACACCGATGGATGACCAGGACGTGATCGGGCGGATCAACGAGCTCGCCGACGAGGAGCACACGCTGTTCCAGAAGGAGTCGCGCGGCGAGGCCTCGGATCAGGACCGCGAACGCCTGAAGGATCTCGGCGTCAGCCTCGACCAGTGCTGGGACCTGTTGCACCAACGCCGGGCGCGGCGCGCGGCAGGCATGGATCCCGACGACGCGAACGTTCGTGACGAGCGCACCGTCGAGGGCTACGTCAACTGACGTTCCGACCGTCGTTTGCGGGGGCTGAGCACCGGCGTTAGGCTCCGCGCTCCGATGGGGTTCACGCTCCCGCAGTTCGGCATCTTCGCGCAGGGCACGCAGGCCCATCACTTCTTGGAGTTCGATCTCCGACCGGGTGTGCGCGCGACCGCGGCGGTGCCGTCGTTCCGAAGGCTCCGCACACCGGCCGTCTCCGCCGGAGGCATCAATCTCGTGGTCGGGTTCGGTGCCGACGCATGGCGCGAGGTCGCCCCGTCGATGACCCCGGCGTCGCTGACTCCCTTCGCCGAGGTCACGGGGCCGGACGGCCACCGTGCGCCGGCGACCCAGCACGACGCGTGGATGTGGATCAGCGGCAGCGCACCCGACGTGACCTTCGATCACGCGCGGGCCGCCGCCGCTGCTGTCGACGACGTCGCCGTGCTGGCAGCCGAGCAACCGGGGTTCACCTATCACGAGGGCCGCGACGAGACCGGATTCGTCGACGGCACCGCGAACCCGCCGGTGCGCCGCGCCGCCGACGTGGCGCTCGTGCCGCCCGGTGAGCCCGGCGAGGCCGGCAGCCACGTGCTGGCGATGCGCTGGGTCCACGACCTCGATGCCTTCCATCGCCTCCCGATCGCGGAACAAGAGCGCGTCTTCGGGCGATCGAAGGCCGAGAGCATCGAGATGTCCGACGAGGAGAAGCCGCCCGACGCACACATCGCCCGCGTCGAGATCGGAGACGACGACGAGATCTTCCGTCGGAGCGTCCCGTACGGAACGGTGGACGAACATGGCCTGTACTTCGTCGCGTTCAGCGCCGACCGGTCGAGGTTCGATCGGATGCTCGCCCGGATGTTCGGCAACGACGGTGTGCGCGACCGGCTCACCGACTTCTCGACGCCGGTCAGCGGCGCCTACTACTTCGCGCCCTCGAACACGGCACTGCGGGAATTGGCGGGTCCGGAAGAGGAGTAACGCGGGCACGGCCGCGTTGACCTGCGGCGCGCCGCGCGCATACCATCGACCGGAAGGCGTCGCCTGCTCACGTCCGGCTGCGGCCGGCCCCCGAGTGCCGTAGGAGGACCGATGCGCCGTTCGGCTCGACACCACCGCTCACTGATCACGCTGTGCGTCGCCGCGATCATGTTCGTCCTCGTGCCGGCGGCGCACGCTGCGCCGACGCAGACGGCCTACGTCCGCATCAACCAACTCGGCTACCTCTCGGGATCCCCGAAGGAAGCCTTCCTGATGTCGACCATCGACGGCGCGGGCGGGACGTTCTCCGTCGTGAACGTCGCGACGAACACCCCGGCGTTCACCGCGACGGTGCCTGCGTCGGCGGGCAGCTGGAGCAGCGCGTTCGGGTTCGTGCACCCCTTGGACTTCTCCGCGCTGACCGCCGCGGGCCGGTACAAGATCGTCGTGACCGGGGCGGCCGCGGCCACGTCGCCGCGATTCCGGATCGGGACCGACGCTGCGCTCTACCAGAAGGCGCTCGGGAACGCGTTGTCCTTCTATCAGGACCGAACGCGACGGGCCCGAACTACATCCACTCCCCGTTGCGCGCCGCTCCGGCGCACCTCAACGACCAGAACGCCATGACCTACACGACGCCGCACGTGAACATGGACGGCCACTTCAAGGGCGACCTCAACCCGATCGGCACGAGGATCGACGCGTCGGGAGGCTGGTTCGATGCCGGCGATTACCTCAAGGCCGTGCAGACCGAGAGCTACACCACCGACATGCTGCTCGCCGGGGTCCGCGACTTCCCCGCGCGGATGGGGTCGGGCTCGACAAGCTCCAACTTCACCGCCGAGGCGCGGTTCGGCGTGCAGTGGCTCCTCAAGATGTGGAACGACCAGACCAGGACGCTCTACTACCAGGTGGGGATCGGAAACGGGAACGCCAAGACGGTGTCCGACCACGACATCTGGCGGCTGCCGCAGGCCGACGACACGTACCGCAGGACGAACCCCGCGTACCGGTACATCCGACACCGCCCGGTGTTCCGCGCGGCCCCGGCCGGCGCACCCGTGAGTCCGAACCTCGCCGGGCGGATGGCCGCTGCGTTCGCGATGTGCTTCCAGGTGTACCGGACCTCGGCGCCGACGCTCGCATCGAAGTGCTTGCTCGCCGGCGAGCACATCTTCGGGCTGGCCGACACCTCGCCGTCGGGGCACCTGCTGACGCTGATCCCCTTCAGCTTCTATCCGGAGTCGGAGTGGCGTGACGACCTCGAGCTCGGGGCGACCGAGCTGGCGATGGCGCTCGCAGCCGGCGGGCTCCCGACCGGGCTGCCGCACACCGATCCGGCGTTCTACCTGTCGCGGGCCGCGCACTGGGCCAAGGCTTACATCGCCGGCGGTGGCGGCGACACGCTGAACCTCTACGACGTCAGCGGGTTCGCGCACTACGACCTCTATCGGGCGATCCAGGCGGCGGGTGACCCCGCCGGGCTCAAGGTCACGCGGGCCCAGTTGCTCGCGAACCTGAAGTCACAGCTCGACGGTGCCGTGGCCCAGGGCGCGACCGATCCCTTCGGGTTCGGGTTCTCGTGGGCGCAGTGGGATACGACCACGCACGGCGCCGGGTTGTCGGTGATGGCGAGCGAGTACGACGCGCTCACCGGCACGTCGACCTACGCCGACCGCGCGGTCGGGTGGCTCGGCAACATCCTGGGCGCGAACGCCTGGGGTTCCTCGCTGATCGTCGGCGACGGCAAGGTGTTCCCGGACTGCATCCACCACCAGATCGCGAACATCGCGGGGCATCTCGACGGCACGGCGCCGGTGCTCAACGGCGCCGCGGTCGAGGGACCGAACGGCACGACCTACCGGGGCGTGGTCTCGGGCATGAACCTCTGTCCCGCGAACGGGTCGCATCGCTTCGGCGCGTTCAACGGCTCGGGGTCGAAGTTCACCGACAACGTGCAGTCGTTCTCGACCGTCGAGCCGGCGATCGACCTCACTGCCGCGTCGCCGCTCGCCTTCGCCTGGCTCTCCGACCAGCCGTAGCCGGCGCCCCGGCTATGTGAACGGCCCGATCTGACAGAACTCGCCGTACGGGTTGTTCCGGTTGAAGTTCGCGATCGCACCGTCGATCCCGCCCGGGCTCTTGTCGGGCTGGATCGCGTGGACGTCGACCACCTTCCAGATCTGCGGACCCTCGGCGGTCTGGCACCAGACCTCCACGGAGGTGTTCGACCGAGCGATCGCCGGGATCCCGAACGTGGCGACGGATCCCGCCGCCAGGATCGTCGCGAGCAGCGCCTTGCGCATGGTGTCCCCCTTCCTTCCTCGCGCGACGCCGTCGCCGCGCATCCTCACCGTAGGGAGAGGCTCGGAGCAGGGAATCGGGGAAGTCCCTATGCGTCGGCGCGGATGACGCAGCGGAACCCGAGGTGGCCGGTCGAGGTGTCGACCTCCTCCGTCTGTCGAGCTGCCGGACGGTAGCGCAGGCAGTAGTTCGGCGCACACAGGTGCGACCCGCCCTTGATGACCTTGCGCGGGATCTCGTCGGCGGCGCCGGGGCGCGCCACGCTTTCGTCCATCGTGCGCGCGACGTCGGGCGCGCAGCAGGCGTGCTCCACCGCTGCACCGTTCCCGCCGAACGCGTCGGCGGTCCATTCCCAGACGTTGCCCGCCATGTCGTACAGGCCGTACCCGTTCGGCGGGAACGACTTCACCGGCGACGTACCCGCGAAGCCGTCCTGTAGCAGGTTCTGCCAGGGGAACTCGCCCTGCCAGGTGTTGGCCATCATCTTGCCCTTGGGCGCGAACTCATCGCCCCAGGTGAACCGCGCTTGGTCGAGCCCGCCGCGGGCGGCGAACTCCCACTCGGCCTCGGTCGGGAGCTCCTTGCCCGCCCACGCGGCGTAGGCGGCGGCATCGGCGAAGGCGACCTGGGTGACCGGATGGCGCTCGCGCCCGTGCAGCGTGGAGCCCGGGCCCTCGGGGTGGCGCCACTGCGCGCCGGGCACGTAGGACCACCAGTTGCGAACGTCGCGCAGATCCACGGGACCTGTCGTCGGGTGGAACACCAGCGAGCCCGGCACGAGGAGCTCGGCATCAGCGTCGGGGTACGCGGTCGGGTCGAGCGGTTCCTCGGCGACGGTCACGTACCCGGTCGCCTTCACGAACCGCCGGAACTCGGCGACCGTCACCTGGTGCTCGTCGATCGAGAACGGATCGACGGTGACCTCGCGGACCGGGCGCTCCTCCTCGTAGAACTCCTCGGAGCCCATGAGGAAGGTGCCGCCCGGCACCGCGACCATGTCCTTCATGTATTTGGCACGATCTTGGCACGATGTTCGGGCGACCCTTACAGGCCGGGACTGCCCTGCATGATGCCGCCGTCGGCGAAGATCGTCGTGGCGGTCACGTAGCTCGCGCCGTCGCCGGCGAGGAACGCGACCACCGAGCCGATCTCGCTCGGCTCGGCCATCCGCCCGAGCGGGATCGCCGCGTCGAGCTTCTTCATCTTCGCCGGGTCGGCCTCGGTCGCCTTGTTGATCGGCGTGTCGACGGCGCCGGGACCGACGCCGACGACCAGTGATGCCGTGCGGTCGCGAGCTCGACGCCGGCGGTGCGGGTCAGCATGCGCATGCCGCCCTTCGACAGGCAGTACGCGGTGTTGCCCGGCATCGGCCAGTCCTCGTGCACCGAGGTGATGTTGATGATCCGCCCGCCGTCGCCCTGCTTGATCATCTGCTTGGCGGCGATCTGCGTGCCGAAGAAGGCGCTCTTGAGGTTGACGTTCAGCACGAACTCGTACTGCTCCTCGGTGGTGTCGAGCACCGAGGTGCGGGTCTCGACGCCGGCGTTGTTGACCATGATGTCGAGCCGGCCGAACGCCTTGACCGTCTTGTCGACCAGTCTTCTGCAGGTCGGCGACCTTGCTGACGTCGGCGTCGACGCCGATCGCCTGGTCGCCGAGCGCCGACGACCTGCTTCTCGAGCTCCTCGGTGGCCTCTCGGTTGCGCGACGTAGTCGATGCACGATGTTCGCGCCCTGCTCGGCGAGCGCGAGCACGATCGCCTTGCCGATGCCGCTGTTGCCGCCGGTGACGATGGCGACCTTGCCCTTGAGGCTCATGGTCCCTCCTCGGGTCTCCCTCGGTCGAACGTCACCACATCTCGGCGGATACGTCCAAGCCTGATCAGGCCGGCGCCGGTCGGCGCGCGAGGACGAACGAGAGGACCGCCCATCGCCAGCGCGACGACCGCCGCCCAGCGCGAAGAGGGTCGGCAGCGGCGTGCCGGCGTCCTGCAGCGGGCCGGCGCCGAACGCGGCGATGCCGTAGCCGACCTGGTAGAAGGCGATCACCCCGCCGGCGACCGCGGCCGACATCGCCACGAGCTGCTCCTGGCCGAAGCTGATCGTCAGCGGCAGCAGCGCCGAGCAGCCGAGGCCGGCGAGCGCCGAACGCGAGCACCCCGAGCACGCCGGCGTCGTGCGGGAGCTGCCACGACGGCGACGAGCGCGACCGCGAGCACGAACGGCAGCAGGTGGTAGGTGCGCCAGGTCGGGAACCGTCGTTCGATCGCGGCGAACACGACCCGGCCGACCGTGACCATCCCCCAGAAGGCGGTCAGCGCGAGCGACGCGATGCGTCGACCGACGCGCCGAGCTGCTGGTCATGTCGAGCTGCGACCAGTTGCCGTTCATCGTCTCGCAGATGCCGTAGAGGACCGCGAACCCGGCGAAGAGCCAGAACCGCGACGGGATGCCGGCGCCGCGTGCCGCGGCGCGTCGGCGGCGATCGCCGCGGTCTGCGGAGCGGGAGCGGGACGCTGACGACGAGCAGCCCGACGAGCAGCACCGCGCGTCAGCACCGGCAGCCCCCACCAGAAGCCGAGCCCGACGAAGATCGCGACGAACACCGGCGCCAGCGCCGTGCCGAGCCCGAGCAGCGCGTTGAGCACGAGCACCGCCCGGTCCACGTGCTCGGGGTGGAACGCCGCGGTGAACGTGTTGAGCGCCGGGACGGTCGAGCCCGAAGCCGGCCCCGAGGAACGCGGTCGCGACGCAGCAGCACGCGTACGCCGACCGCCTCGTCGTCTCGCGAACGGCGAGCTGACGACGAGCAGCGCCATCGACGACGAGGTCGGCGGCGAGCCCGGCCAGGTAGAGCCGCTTCGACCCGAACCGCGTCGCCAGGCCGGCCGCCGAGCAGCGACGCCGCGATCGCGAGCACGACCTGCGGCAGGAACATCGCGCCGTACTGCGTGCTCGACAGGCCGTAGTCCGCCGGGCTCGTGAAGATCGTCGCTGGCCGCCGGGAACGTGACCAGCGCGATGCCCTGCACGAGCCCGGCCACGTTGACGACCCGCGATCTCGGTCGCGCGTCGCCATCCGGCCGCTACGCCGATGCGCTCGAGCAGGTGCTCGCCGACGCGGATCGCGTTCGCCATCGCCGTGAGCGCCGGGTTCACCGCGCCGATGCTCGGGAAGAAGCTCGTGTCGACGACGTAGAGGTTGTCGAGCTCGTGCGCCTTGCAGTTCTCGTCGAGCACCGACGTCGGCGGGGTCGTGGCCGAACCGGCACGTCCCCGCCTGGTGCGCGACGCCGGCGATCGGGATGCTCATGTGCATGTAGAAGTTCTTGTCGCAGCACGTGGTGCTCGGCCATGCCCGACGTGGTTCAGGATCTTCTTGAGCTCGTGGTACAGCCGGTCGGCCTCCTCGTCGTTGTGTCGACGTGTAGGCACAGGTGGACGTTGCCGTCGCCGTCGAGCGTGACCCGGTTGTCGGGCTCGGGCAGGTCCTCGGTCGTGAGCCAGAAGTCGACCGCGTGCCGGGCGGTCGTCGGCGAGCGTCCAGTGGGGCGCGAGCTTGGTGAGCGCCGGCTCCTCGCCCTTCATCGCCTCGGCGTTGGACTTGCCGACCATCTGGATGTGGCCGACCGGGAAGTCGTAGTCGTCGGTGCGCCGAAGTAGAAGTCGTTCACGCCGAGCGTCTTCTGGAAGAGCGTGTCGTTCGGCTCCTTCGACAGCGCGACGACCGCCTTGCTGTTGTGGAACATGTAGTTGCGCCCGACCTGGTCGGAGCCGTTCGCGAGGCCGTTCGGGTGCTGGTCGTTCGCCGAGGCGAGCAGGATCTTGCGCGCTGTTCGACGGCGCCCGCCGACACCGACGACGATGTCGGCCGGCGTAGGTCTCGCGCTCGCCGTCGCGGACGACGACCACGCCGGTGACGGTGCGCCCGCTCGGATCGGTCTCGAGCTTCACCACCTCGGCGTTCACCAGCAGCGTCACGTTGTCGGCAGGCCGAGCACGGGCCGCACGGCGATCGTCTCGGCGTCGGACTTCGCGTGCACCAGGCACGGGTAGCCGTCGCACCACGTGCAGCGGATGCACGTGCTCGCGGCCCGGTCGGCCTCGTCGAGCAGGATGCCGCACGGCGCGTGGAACGGGTGGTAGCCGCGCGGCTGCGAGGTCGTCGGACAGCTGCTGGATCCGCGGCTCGTGCGACACGGCGGGCCACGGGTACTGCTTGCTCCAATGCCCCTCGATCGGGTCCTCGCCGTGGTTGCCGTGCACCTGGTAGAGCCACTCGGCCTTCGTGTAGTACGGCTCGAAGTCGTCGTAGGTCAGCGGCCACGCCGGCGAGATGCCGTCGACGTGCTTGAGCTCGCCGAAGTCCTGCGGGCGCAGGCGATACAGCGCGGCGCCGTAGAGCTTGGTCGCGCCGCCGACGAAGTAGTGCACCTGCGGCTGGAACGGCTTGCCGTCGGCGTCGTACCAGGTGTCCTTCGAGATGTACCGGCCGTCGATGAAGACCTGGCTCCGGGTCCCAGTTCTCACGTCTCCCGCGGCAGGAAGTCGCCTCGCTCGAGCAACAGGATCTTCTTGCCGGACGGGGCGAGCGTGTGCGCGAGCGTGCCGCCCCCGGCGCCGGTGCCGATGATGATGACGTCGTAGTGCTCAGCCATCCGTCTCCCCCTCCCCGTGCAGCCTGGCTTCGTCGGACGTGTCGAGCACCCGGCTCTTGCCGAACTCGTCCCACGCCCAGCTGATGAACGCGTCCCTGCGCTGCCTCGAGACACCCATGAGGTAGGCATGGACGCCGATCCACGCCGCGTACCCCACCGCTCCGTGCAGCTCGTGACGGTGCTCGCCCATCTCGGCGATCGCGGCGTTGTGGCCGATCATCGCCATGATCCCCTTGTCGTGATAGGCGAACGGCTCCATCGGTTCGCCGTCGACGTCGCGCAGGATGTTGTCCGCCGCGCGACTGGCCCGCCTGCAGCGCGACCGATCCCAGCTGCGGGAACGCCCGTCCGTCCGGGCCCGGGGATGTTCGCGAGGTCGCCGACGACGAAGACCCGCGGATGATCCTCGACGGTCAGGTCGTCGCGCACGTCGATCCGCCCGCCGCGCCCCTGCTTCAGCCCGACGGCGTGCGCGAGCGGCGCGGCCTCGATCCCGCCGCCCCAGATCACACAGCGCGTCGGGATCGAGTCGCCGTCGGACAGCACGACGTGATCTGCCGCGACCTCCTTGACGGTCGTGCCGAGCCGGATCTCGACGCCGCGGTCGGTGAGCGTCTTCGAGGCGTAGTCGTGTGCCTTCGGCGAGAACGGCCCGAGCACGGCCTTGCCCGCGTCGACGATGACGATCCGGCAGTGCGCCGGGGCGAGGCTCGGGAACCGCGACGGCAGCACCTCGTGGATCGAGGTCGGCGAGCGCGCCCGGCACCTCCGTGCCGGTCGCGCCGGCGCCGACGACCACGAACGTCAGCTCGCCCTGCTCCACCAGCGAGTGGTCGCGCTCGGCGTCCTCGAACAACTCGAGGATCCTGGCCGCGCAGCCGTCGCGCGTCGTCGAGCGAGTACAGCGGGAAGGCGTGCTCGGTGCCGGGCGTGCCGAAGAAGTTCGCCTGGCTCCCGGCCGCGAGCACCAGGTAGTCGCCGTCGATCGTCCGGCCGTCGTCGAGCGTCACCGACCGAGCGTCCGGGTCGGCCGCGGTCACGTCGCGCCTGCACCACCTCGACCGAATCGTGCCGCTCTGTACAGCTCGCTGAGATCGTCCTCGACGTCGGCGCCGGCGAGCTGGAAGGTCGCCACTTGATAGAGCAGCGGCAGGAACTGGTGGTAGTCGTGCCGGTCGATCAACGTGACCCGCGCGTGGTGCGGGTGCTTCGCCAGCTCGTGCGCGCACCCGAGCCCGGCGAACCCACCCCCGACGATGACGACGTGCGCCTGCTCCACCATCACGACCCCTCCTCGACCGAGATGCCCCAGCGCCCGCGCCACGACCCGCCGGGCTCGAGCTCGATCACGTCGACGCCCGTGCGGAACGCGTTCGGCGGGCACGTCATCGGCTCGATCGCGACCCCGCGGCGACGGCGCGACGCGGGCTCCAGCGTGTCGCCCGTGTAGACCATCAGGTAGCGGAACGCCTTGTCGACCCAGACGCGAACCGCGCGGCCTTGGTCGGGCCGCTCGAGCACGGCCATCGCGCGGTCGTCCGTCGTCGCGCACCAACGTCGGTGAAGGCGGTGTCGAGCCGGGTCGCACCGACCGGGCGCGCCGCCATGAAGTCCAGCTCGCTGCCGATCACCGCGTGCTTGCCCGGTGGGCAGCCCCCGGTCGTCGGCCGCCAGGTGCTCGCCGGCGGGGACCGTGAGATGCGCGTCGTCGATCCGCTCGGTGCCGACCGTCACGTACGGGTGGAACCCGATCCCGAACGGCGCCGGCGTGGTCGAGTGGTTCGTCGCGTCGGCCTCGACCGTGAGCCCGTCGGGTCCGAGCGCGTACCGCACCCCGACGTCGAGGAGCCACGGGTACCCGGGCTGCGGGTGCAGCGAGCAGCGCATCGTCACGGCGTCATCGGCGCGATCGTCGAGCGTCCAGGGCCGCCACCGCAGGAGCCCGTGGATCGCGTTCCCGTGCTCCGGCTCGTCCAGCGCGGCGGCGCCGTCGATGCCGCCGTAGGAGTACCGGCCGTCCTCGAGCCGGTTCGGCCAGGGCGCGAGCACCTGGCCTCGGCCGGCCGACGACAGCTCATCGACCGCGAACCCGTCGATCACGGCGTCCCCGCCGGCCTCGTAAGGCCCGGAGCGTCGCGCCGACCTCCGTCACCACGGCACGCTGATCGCCGTGCGCGATCTCGAACTGGGCGCCGGTGGGGAGCAGCGCCTCTTGCGGTGGCGCTCATCGTCCCGTCGCGCCGTCGCTCAGCGCCTTCGCGCCGGCGATCAGCGTCAGGTGCGTGAACGCCTGCGGCGTGTTGCCGATCAGCCGCTTGTTCACCTGGTCGTACTCCTCCGAGAAGAGCCCGAGGTCGTTCTTCAAGCGAGACGAGCCGATCGAACAGCTGCTCCGCTTCGTCGCGCCGGCCGATCATCGCGAGGTCGATCACGAGCCAGAAGCTGCAGGCGAGGAACGCGCCCTCGCCCGGCGGCAGGCCGTCGGCGGCGTCCTCGTCGGGGATGTACCGCATCACGAATCCGTCCTTGACGAGGTCCCGCTGGATCGCCTCGACGGTCCCGATCGACGCGGGGGTCGTCGGGCGGCAGGAACCCGACCTGCGGGATCAGCAGCAGCGACGCGTCGAGCTGCGTCGACCCGTAGTACTGCGTGAACGTGTTGCGCTTCGCGTCGTAGCCCTCGCGGCAGATCTCCTCGTGGATCGTCGTCGCGAGCTTCGTGAGGTTGTCGACCTCCTGCTCGAGCTCCATCTCCTCCGCGAACTTGAGGACCCGGTCGACGGCGACCCACGCCATCACCTTCGAGTGCACGAACTGCTTGCGGCCGCCGCGCACCTCCCAGACGCCGTCGTCCGGGTCCTGCCAGTGCTCACCGAGCCAGCGGATCACGTGCCGAGCGACGGTCTGCGCGTGCTGCAGCCGGCGGCATCCCGAGCTCATGCGCCTGGTAGATCGCGTCGATCAGCTCGCCGTAGACGTCGAGCTGCAGCTGCCCGGAGGCGGCGTTGCCGACCCGCACCGGCGCCGAACCCTCGTACCCGTCGAGGTGCGGCAGCTCGTACTCGTCGAGCCGGCGCTCGCCGCCGAGCCCGTACATGATCTGGATGTCCTCGGGGTCGCCGGCGACGGCGCGGACCACCCAGTCGCGCCAGCTCGTCGCCTCTTCGACGTAGCCGGCGGCCATCAGCGCGTCGAGCGTGAGCGCCGCGTCGCGGAGCCAGCAGTACCGGTAGTCCCAGTTGCGCACGCCGCCGAGGAACTCCGGCAGCGACGTCGTCGCCGCCGCGACGATCCCGCCGGTCGGCGCGTACGTCAGCGCCTTCAGTGTGATCAGCGAGCGCTCGACCTCGTCGGCCCAACCGACCGTCGTAGGTGGAGCGACCGGCCCACTCCCGCCACCACGCGTCGGTCTGCTCGACCGTCGGCGAACGGCGTCGACCGGCTCGTGCATCGCCTCCCACGACGGGTGCGAGGTGAGCACGAAGCCGACGCGCTCGCCCTCGCGGACCGAGAACTCGGCGCTCGCATGGAAGTCGTGCGCGCGCAGCGGCACGTGGCCACGGAGCTCCACGCGCTCGGGCCCGGCACCTGCCTCGATCGCGTCGCCGATCTTGTGGACCCACGGCTTCGTCTTCCCGTAGTCGAAGCGCGGCGACATGCAGCATCTCCATCGGCGACCGTGCCGCGGATGCCCTCGACGACGCGCACGACCCGCGGGTGCGTGCTGCGTCAGCGGCATGCAGTCGGTGACCCGGGCGACGCCGTCGGCGGTCTCGAAGTCGGTCTCGAGCACGAGGGAATGCGGCCGGATACCGCCGCGTGGTGCCGATCACCTTCCCGGCGGGCGCGATCTGCCAGATGCCGTTGTGCTCGGTCCCGAGCAGCGCCGCGAAGCACGCGGCCGAGTCGAACCGCGGCAGGCAGAGCCAGTCGATCGATCCGTCCTTGCCGACCAGCGCCGCGGTGTGCAGGTCGCCGATGATGCCGTAATCCTGGATAGGCAGCGCCACAGGTCCCCCCCGGTTCCCCGGCTACCACGCGACCGTAGTACGGAACGCGAGTTTTGGCATCGGAGGCTTCCGGCCGACGGTGCCGCCCGGTTTGCCGGCGTCCGCCGCGCGGGCGCATAGTCACCGGTATGGAGGGGAATCCGCCGCAGCCCGAGCGGATCCGGCGCGTTCGGACCGGGCTGCCGCCTGGCTCGAGGACGACCTGCTCCGCCCATTCCTGGAGTTCCAGGATCCGAACATTCGCTTGGCGCCGGTTGTTCTCCGAGCTGCTCGGGCACCTTCTTCCTCGTGCTGGTCGCGGCGGGCGGCGGGATGATGGGCCAGGCGTTCCCGGACACGATCAGCCGCACCGCCGCCGTGGTCGCGCCGGGGCTGATGGTGTTCGCGATCATCCTGTTCATGGGCAAGGTGTCGGGCGCGCACCTGAACCCGGCGGTCAGCATCGGCTTCGCGCTCCGCGGCGACTTCCCGTGGCGGCGGGTGCCCGGGTACATCGTCGTGCAGCTGGTCGGCGCCGCGCTCGCCGCGTGGTTCCTGCAGGGCGTGATCCACGTGTCGGCGACGCTACGGTTCGAACTACCCGGCGGCGGACTACTCGTCGCTGGACGCGTTCTGGATGGAGACGGTCCTCACGCTCGGGCTGCTGAGCGTGATCCTGGGCACGGCGTCCGGGGCGCAGAACATCGGCATCATCGGCGCGATCGGGGTCGGCGCCTACATCGCGCTCGCCGGGCTGTGGGGCAGCCCGATCTCGGGCGCGTCGATGAACCCGGCGCGCACGTTCGGTCCCGACCTCGTCGGCGCGAGCTTCACCGACTACTGGGTCTACGTGGCCGGACCGCTTGCTCGGGATGCTCGCCGCCGTCGGCGCGGCGTTCGTGCTCCGCGGACGCGGTGGCGACCGAGCCGGTTTGGCCGCCGCGCAAGGTGCGCTCGACACCGAGATCGAGCAGTCCGGGTCAGGACTAACCGGTTCGGCTGCGTCGCGTCGCGGGCGCTGGTGGCCGATCTGGCTGACGAGCAGGGCGACGATCGTAACCAGATACACCTGGCCGATCAACGCCTCGGTGACGGCGATCATGCGCGTCGTATCCGAGTACGGAACGAAGTCGCCGTAGCCGACGGTGGTCATCGTGATGAAGCTGTAGTACATCCGGATCACGCTGTTCCCCGCGCCGGTCTCCGGGCCGAACAACCCGGTGGGATCGACGGCGCCGATGAACCCGTACACCGACGCGTAGCCGAGTCCGATCAGAAGGTACACGCAGATCGCGGCGAGCACCGACTGCCCCGTGATCACGGGGTGGGCCGCGAACCGACGCAGGATCGTGAACAGCGCACCGAGCACCACCAGGAACCCGGCGATCGAATCCGACGGCGTCGCCCGTCTTCGTGCCCGCACTGACGATGACGCTCGCGGCGATCGCGATCGCGATCAGCACGAAGCTGGCGTAGTACATGGACCGTTTGGCGTCGGACGTGTGCAGCGCGAACAGGAAGGTGCCGCCGAGGACAAGCGATCCGCACCACGGCCACCAGGTCCTTGTTCAAGTCCGAGCCGAACGACCCGACGACCAGGGACACCATGATCATCAGGAGCAGCAGGCCGTAGCTGTCGAGCGCCCAGAACCGTTTCCGCAAGCTCCAGCCTCGCCGCGCCCCGAAGAACCGGGTGTCGTCATCCGCCATGTCGACCGAACCCTACCCCGGGCTCTCCGGCGCCGGGACCATCGTCGGGAACCGGATGCGACCGGCGCCACAGGCTGGCGTTCACGACCGCCGACGAGATCGTCAGGCGGCCGAGCAGGTACAGCCACGCGAGCAGCACGACCGCCGCGCCGAGGCCCCCGTACAGCTCCGACGAGTGCTCCAGCCTCTTCGCATACCAAACGACCGTGAGCACGTGCAGCACCTCGGTCGCCGATCGCGAACAAGATCGCACCCGGGACGAGCGCCCTCGCCGGTACCTCGGGAGGGTGCGGGAGCGCTCGCGACGCCGCGAACCAGACACCCCCGTACAGGACCATCAACGCGAGGAGCAACACGATCCCCGGGTCCGGGATGCCGCGCGCGGACGGTGTTGATCAAGCCGGCCACCACCACGAGCCCGGTCGCGCCGCCCGCGAACCACAACGCCGGCGGCGATCGAGCCGCGGAACCGGACGATCGGCATCCGCCATGCGATCAGGTGCGCCAGGCGGATCGCCCGCACCGAGCTCCGGCTGGCGAGCAGCAGCGCGTACAGCGAGATCACGAGGACGACCACCAGCGTCGTCGTGGATTGCTCCGAAGCGTCGCTCACGTAGCGGGCGGCGACGCCGACGATCCCGAAGCGCGCCGGCGAGGTCGCCGGTCGACAGGTCGGTGTCCGCCGCCATCCATCCGGCCACCGTCACCGCCGCGAGCGAGAACGGCACGAGCCACAGGAACAGGCGGAACGCGACCGCGCCGGCGAGGAGGCCACCCGCGACGTCGCGGTCGCGCTCGCCGACGTCGAATGCGGCATCGAGCGCGGGGATCCGCGCGACGAGCCGCGAGCACGCCGCGCCCACGCATGTGCCACGCGGTCGCGCGTGCGAACGATCAGCGCTGCTCAGTCGATGGCGCGGCCTGGCGGGGGACGCCTCGGGCGGGTCTCCTCCGGTACCGTCGCTCACCGTTCCTCGCCCCCGATCCGCGCCCTCGCCGCCGGCTCGGCGGCGGCCCGTTGTGCCCGCGGGGTATCCTCGCCCAACACGGGCCGACCTGGGGGGACGATGTCCGACACGAACGACGCCGAGAAGCTCCGCGCCGAACGCGACGCTCTAGAGAAACAGGTCGAGAAACTCGAGGCCAGACCAGCGCGGCGCCGCAAGGTCCGCACCGTCCTCACGGCGATCCTCGTCATCCTGGCGGTGCTCTGCTTCACCGTCGCGGTCCCCGGCCTGTGGGCGCGCCGCACCATCTTCAACACCGAGCGCTACGTCGAGACGGTCGCCCCGCTGGCGAGCGACCCAGCCGTGCAGGAATACCTCGCCCGGACGATCACCGAGCAGGCCTTCACGGCGCTCGACGTCGAAGATCGCCTGCGGGAGGTCCTGCAGCAGCGCGACGCGCGGCTCGCGTTCCTGGCCGGGCCACTCGCCGACGGGCTGCGCGGTGTCATCCAGTCACAGCTGCAGAACATCTTCGCCAGCGACGAGTTCGCAGCAGACGTGGGCCTCGCTGAACCGGACCGTCCAGGTGCAGATCATCGCCGTCCTGGAGAACAAGAGCAGCACGCTCCAGATCGTGAACGACGCCGTCGTCCTCAACGTGCTCCCGTTGATCAACCAGGCACTCCAGTCGATCTCGGGAACGATCTCCGACCTCATCGGCCATCCAGTGACGCTGCCGACCATCACGGGTGACGAGATCCCCTCCGCAGCGCTCAGCCAACTCCAGTCCGCGCTCGGCGTCACCCTCCCCACCGACTTCGGCTCGATCGTGATCTACCGATCGAGCTCGCTCTCGGAGATCCAAGACATCATCAACCTCGCGCAGCGGGCGGTCGTCCTGCTCGCGGTCCTGTTCCTAGTCTTCTCGGCCCTCGCGCTGTGGGCCTCACCGCGCCGCCGCCGCACCCTGCTGCAACTCGCGACCGCGTCGCTCGTGATCATGATCGTGGAGCGCCGGCTCGCGATCTGGCAGACGAACAGCGCCGTTGAAAAGGTGGTCGCCGAGAACCAGGCCGCCGCCCACAGCGTCCTCGATCGGCTGTTGGGGAGCCTGCTGATGTACACGAGCTGGTTCCTCGCAGTGCTCGCGATCGTGCTCCTCGTCACCCTGATCACCGGCCCGTACCCGTGGGCGGTCAAGCTGCGCGGATGGACCGTGGACGTGTGGCGGGCGGCCGTGACCGCGGTGCGTGGCCACGAGACCTCCGAGACCGTGACCTGGGTCACGACACACCGCGATCCGCTGATGGTCGGTGGCGCCGTCGTCGCCGCGCTGCTGCTGTTCTTCGGGAACCTGTCGCTGTGGTGGTTCCTGTTCTTCGCGATCGTGATCGGCGCGTACGAGCTCGTGGTCTACCGCGTCTCCGAACGGTCGGAGACCGCGACGCCAGAAACGTAGGGGGCCGGCCCCGAAGGGGCCGGCCCGGACCACGTCGACGCGTGCGTCTTACAGCTGCATCGTCGCCTTGCGCTTGAGGTCGTTGTACTCGTCTGCCGAGATCTCCCCCTTGTCGCGGAGCGCCGCGAGCTTGGCGATCTCGTCGGCGCTCGAATAGCCCTCGACGCGCCGTTGCGCTTCCTGCGCCTGCTCCATCATCTCCTTGTCCTGGGCGGTCATCTTCGGCCGCGCGATCACGTAGATCAGCGCGCCGAGGAACGGCACGATGAAGATCAAGAAGATCCACCCCGCCTTGGCCCAGCCCGAGAGGTCGTTGCGCCGGAAGATGTCGGCGAAGATGGCGATGAAGATCCAGATCGCCATCACCCAGAAGAACAGCACCAGCATCGTCCACAAGACGTTGCCGAAGCTCCATTCGGTTGCGAGCACCGTTGCCCTCCCCTTCGATAGGTCAGCGAGACGAGACTCTAGCCGAGGGGGCCTGCGTCGCAAAGTCGGCCGGGTGGCCCCGCGAGCTCGCATCAGAGCCCGCGGGACCGTGCCGGACGGATCAGGCCGCGACCATCATGTCCTTGCCGGCGCGGCGCACCTCGAAGGCCATCACGATCTCGCCGATGCCGTGGAACAGCGCGGCGAACCCGACCCAGACCAGGATCAAGATCGCGCGCGGCTGGAAGTACTGCTGCGAGGCCCAGAAGCCCAGCAGGAGCTCCAAGATGCCGGCGATCAGCCCGAGCCACCAGAGGTCGCTGACCTCCTTCTGCATCACCGAGCCGATGATGTCGAACGAGCCCTTCAAGATCAGCAGGAACCCGAGGATCGACGCAAGCTCGTAGAACGCGCCGATCGGGTGCACGAACGCCCAGATGCCGCCGACGATGAACAGCACGCCGAGTACGGCGTGCAGCCATTTCCAGCCGACGTCGCGCAGCCCCATGACCATGAACTCGTTCACGCCGGCGAACAGCAGGACGACGCCCAGCAGCACGCCGACCGAGGCCACCGAGGTGATGTTGAAGCGGAGCACGATCACCGAGATCAGCAGCCACAGGATCCCGGTGACGAGGAACAACCACCACAGGCCGGACGCGGCCCGGGACGCCATCTTCGACGAGCTATCCATCCATCCCCCCTGCCGAGCCGTTCCGATGCAGCCCGACCTGCGGATGCTACCCCCGGGGCAGCCCAGAAGCCGGGAGCGCGAGGCGTCGGGTGACGGACTAGGCTCGCGGACAGCAGAGGGGGGCTTCTTGGTTACGCGGCAACAGTTCATCGACGGCACCGCCTACCCTCCCGCGGCCACGGGCCTGCGCGGCAGCCACCCGGGATCGTTCGAGGTCGCGCACGCGCTGCGCGACGGCGAGCGGTTCGAGGTCGACGGCCTCGCCGACGCCGACGACGTCGACCTCGTGGTGGTCGGCGCCGGCATCAGCGGACTCGCCGCCGCCTGGTTCTACCGGCGCGACCACCCCGGCGCGACGATCCTGCTGCTCGACAACCACGACGACTTCGGCGGGCACGCCAAGCGCAACGAGTTCACGGTCGACGGCCGGTTCCTGCTCGGCTACGGCGGGAGCGAGGCGCTGCAGTCCCCCGAGGCGCTCTACGGCCCCGAGGCGAAGGGGCTGCTCGCCGCGCTCGGCGTCGACCACCATCGGTTCGAGCGCTACTTCGACACCGACCTCTATCCCTCGCTCGGTCTGTCGCGCGGCCAGTTCTTCACGAAGGAGGCCTTCGGCGAAGACAGGCTGGTGGCCGGGGACCCGATGCGGATGGTCGCCGACGACATCCCGGCGGACCGGATGCACGAGCGGACGCCCGAGGACTTCATCGCGGACTTCCCGCTGCCCGAGGCGTCGCGGCGTGCACTGGTCGACCTGTACACGTCGGAGCGCGACCCGATGCCGTCGCTCGATGCCGACGCCAAGCACGACGCGCTGTCGCGGATCAGCTACCGCGCCTACGTCCAGCGGTACTGGGGGCTCGACGACCTCGCGGCCGACACGTTCCAGGGACGGTCGCTCGATTTCTACGCGATCGGCGTCGACGGCATCACGGCGTTCGACGCGATGGAGACGGGCTACCCGGGGTTCGCCGGGCATGCGGCTCGCGTCGGACCCGCGCGCGCTCGCCGAGATGGAGGAGCCGTACATCTATCACTTCCCCGACGGGAACGCGTCGATCGCGCGCCTGCTCGTCCGCTCCTTGATCCCGGCGGTCGCGCCCGGCTCGACGATGGAGGACATCGTCACCGCCCGGTTCGACTACGGGACGCTCGACCGGCCGGGCGAGCCGGTCCGGCTGCGGTTGCGGAGCACCGCGGTGCACGTGGCGAACGACGGCGACGGGGTGCGGGTCGCGTACGTCCGCGACGGGGAGCTCGCCGGGGTGCGCGCTCGCCACGCGATCCTCGCCGGCTACCACATGATGGCCGGCCGGATCATGCCCGAGCTGCCGCAGCGACCAGCGCGCGCGCGCTCCGCGGCAACATCAAGGCGCCGCTGTCCTACACGAAGGTCGCGGTGCACCACTGGCGGCCGTGGGTCGAGTGCGGCGTGCACGAGATCACGAACCCGATGGGGTTCTTCTCGCGGCTGAAGCTCGACTACCCGGTCAGCATCGGCGACTACCGGTTCCCGAGCTCGCCGGACGAGCCGATGGTGCTCCACCTCGTGCACGTCCCGACCGTGCCGAACCAGGATCTGCCGCGCCGGGAGGCGAACCGGCAGGCCCGGCAGCTCCTGTACGACACGACGTACGAGGACTTCGAGTTCCACGTGCGCGACGAGCTGGCGAGGATGCTCGGGCCCGGCGGGTTCGACCCCGACGCCGACATCGCCGCGATCACGGTGAACCGGTGGGGTCACGGCTACTCCTACGCCGGCGATCCGTTGCACGCGGCCGACGAGGACGCGCGCCGGCCCTACGAGCTCGCGCGGACGCGCTGCGGCAACGTCGCGTTCGCGAGCGCCGACGCGGCGTGGATGCCGCTCGCGTCCGAGGCCATCGCACAAGCACACCGCGCCGTGCGCGATCTCGCCGAGGGGTAGCTCACCAGAGCGCAGGCTGCTCGGTCGGCTGCGGCCTGGGTGCGTGCCGGCGGGCGACGGAACCGCGGCGCGAGCGCGCCGCGCTCGCCGGGGGGTGCGGTCGATCAACGTGTGCACCTGCTTCGAGATCGCCTCGCGTTCGGCCTTCGGCCCGTACGGCGTTCGGTACAGCTCCGCATACCGATCCACCAGGTCCGGGTAGGCCTCCTCGAGCCACGGCATGAACTCCTCACGCACACCGGGGCGCAGATGGAGCATGATCGGCGACACGTGCGAAGCGCCGGCGTCGAGCGCGGCTTCGACCACGGCACGCAGCTGTTCCGGCCGGTCGGAGATGCCCGGCAGGATCGGCGCCATCAACACGCCGGTCGGGATGCCGGCTTCGACCAACGTGCGCAGCGCCTCGATCCGCGCTCGCGGGCTCGGCGTGCCCGGCTCGGTCGTGCGCCAGACGTCCTCGTCGAGCGTGCCGATCGAGAACGCCGCCGACACCGGCGCGTGCTCGGCCGCGCGCAGTAGCAGGTCGAGGTCGCGCGTGATCAACGTGCCCTTCGTAAGGATCGAGAACGGGTTGCGGTGATCGATGAGCGCCTCGATGATCCCGCGCATCAAGCGATAGCGGCCTTCGATCCGCTGGTACGGGTCGGTGTTCGTGCCCATCGCGATGTGCTCGCCGTTCCATCGCTTCGCGGCGAGCTCACGCCGCAGCACCTCCGGCGCGTTGACCTTCACGACGACCTTCGTCTCGAAGTCCCGTCCGGCGTTCATGTCGAGGTAGGTGTGGGTCGGCCGGGCGAAGCAGTAGACGCACGCGTGCACGCACCCGCGGTACGGGTTGATCGTCCAGTCGAACGGCAGGGACGAGCCGCGCACCTTGTTGATCACCGAGTGCGCCTCGACCTCGATGCACTCGATCCCTCGGAACTCCGGCGTGTCGAACGTGCGCCGCGCGATCTCGAACAGCTGCTCCTTGGCCACGCTCTCACGCTAGAACATATGTTCGAGTCCGACCAGTCCCTCGACTCTTGAAGGCACGTGGTGGGAACATCGGCTCGTGACGACGATCTGGGCTGCGACGTCGGATGGCTTGTACCGCATCGGTGGACCCGACCGCGGAGGTGGCGCTCCCCGAACACTCGGTGTCCTTCATGGCGCAGGTGGGGCCGACGCCGCAGGCCGGCCCCGAGATGCGGGCGATCGTCGACGAGCACCAGATCTGGGGTCGTCCCGACGGCGGCGAGTGGGCGAAGGTCGCCTCCCTGCCCGGCTTCCGGGGGAACTGCCTCGCCTTCACCGACCGGTGGCTGATCGGCTCCGCGGAGGCGCACCTGTTCGAGGTCGAGGACGGCACGACGGTCGCGCTCGAGCGGTTCGACGCGGCGCCCGGGCGCCACGAGTGGTACACGCCGTGGGGTGGCCCGCCCGACACCCGCTCGATCGCCGAGTGGGACGAATACGTCTACGTGAACGTGCACGTCGGCGGGATCGTGCGGACCGCCGACGCGGGCACGTCGTGGACGCCGACGATCGACATCGACGCCGACGTCCACCAGGTGACGACGGCCGAAGGCGCGCTCGTGCTCGCCGCGTGCGCCGACGGCCTGGCGGTGAGCAGCGATCACGGCGACACGTGGGAGGAGCGAGCCGACGGGCTCGCGCATCGGTACGCGCGCGGCGTGACGGTCGTCGGCGACACCGTGCTCCTGTCGACCTCGCGCGGCCCGCGCGGCGGCGAGGCCGCCGTGTACCGGGCACCACTGGCCGGCGGCGCGTTCGAGCGATGCACGCAAGGGCTGCCCTCCTCGTTCGACGGCAACATCGACAGCCACTGCCTGGACGGCAGGCCGGCCGGCGCCGACGTGGCGTTCGGCACCGAGGACGGCCGCGTATTCGTGTCCGAAGACGCGGGCTCCTCGTGGGAGCTCGCCGCCGAGGGCCTCCCCCGCGTGCGGCGTGTCCTCGTGCTGCCGTAGCTACCGGAAGCGCGTCAGCTGAGCGCCATCGCCTGCGCGGTCGTCAGCACGGTGACCAGGTTCTTCCCCTCTTCGACCTGCAGGAAGTCCAACAACGCCTTGAACTTCGCCGGCTGGATCGTGTACGCGCCACAATGCGCGTCGCAGTACCGGTGGAACACGAACTGGATCCACAGGCTCTGCCCGCTCGCCGCCACGCCTTCCTCGGCGTTCGTCACGTACCGCTCCATCGTCGTGAGCTTGGTCGCCTTCTTCGGGTTCGGCGGTGTGCGGGTCGCGAACGGATCGACCGGCGGGATCGTCTCGCCGATCTTTCCCTTCGCGACGTGGATCGAGACCCCCGACACCGTCCGAGCGCTGTCGTAGCCGCATCCCTGGACGATCCCCTCGGCGTTCGCGTCCCACGACCCGAACGGGTACGCGAAGGACGTGACCGTGAGGTTCCACGCCTGGAGCTGGGCGCGGTCGTCGCAGACCTCGCGCATCGCCTCCGCCGGCGGCAGCGGCTGGATGTTCGCGTGATCGATCGTGTGCCCGCCGATCTCGTTGCCCGCAGCCTGCAGCTGCTGCAGCTGCAACACCGACATGTGGTCCGGGTCGCCGATGAAGCCGCTATTGATGAAGAAGGTCGCGTGCATCCCGTGCAGCTGCAGCTCCTGCAGCGCGGCGAACTGGTCGGCTGTCCCGTCGTCGAACCCGATCGTCACGACCGTGGTTGGGGTGAGGACGAGCGGGATCGGATCGGTGGCGGCCGCCGAGGTCGCCGGGAGCGCCAGGCCGATCGCGCCCACCACCAGCGCCATCGCGCCTCGCAACGGTCATCCGACGTCTGCGCCTCGACATAGGTCCCCTCCCTCGGCTGTTCGGACCGAGACTAGTCCCACCTGCGGGTTCGCGCCTCGGCCGTTCGGCCCGGCGAGAACGTCCGTGGGAACGGTTGTCTTGCGCCCGGTCCTGCGGCAGCATGTCTGGCACGAGAGGAAGGAGGTGGTCCGACTGCATATACAGCTTGAGACCCTCGAGGTGACTGGCTGCTGAGCCGTCCCCTGCGAGCCGGGTAGCACCCGCTCGCGTTGCCGGACGCACCGGCAGAATCCACTCCAGCTCACCGACCTCGCGAGCTCCGGCCCGGTCTCACCGGACGAAGCCTCGGTGTACGAGGACCGACCTCCTTGCGAGGGTGACGCTGCGGAACCGGGCCGGGCCCTTCGGGCCCGGCCCGTTCCCGTCCACCGTCGGCGACGAGCATGGCTACCCTGCATGCCATGTCCGAACGACCGTCGCTCGACGCGGCGGCGTCGATGCCGGCGACCGAGGTCCTCACCGCGCTCGGTACGTCGGCGACCGGCCTCACCGGCGCCGAGGCGGACGCGCGGCTGGCGCAGACCGGCCCCAACGCGGTCCGCACGCACCATGCCAGCATCTGGCGGACGTTCTTCACCCAGTTCCGGTCGCCGCTCCTGCTCCTGTTGTTGGCGGCGGCCCTGGTGTCGGCGCTCGTCGGCCAGGGCGCCGACGCGCTGATCATCGCCGTGATCGTCGCGGCCTCGGTCGGGCTCGGCACAGCGAACGAGTTCCGCGCCGACCGCGCCGCCGAGGCGCTCCATTCCCAGATCCGCCACGAGGTCGCGACACTCCGTGACGGCGAGACCGTCGAGGTCGAAGCCACGCACCTGGTGCCGGGCGACGTCGTGTCGCTCGGGATCGGCGCGATCGTGCCCGCCGACCTGCGGATCCTCACCGCTCGCGGCCTGGAGTGCGATGAATCGATCCTGACCGGCGAGTCACTTCCGGTCGACAAGGCCCCCGAGCCGGCGGCGAGCGCCTCCCCGGAGGAGGGACCGTCCCCGGCCCTGTTCATGGGGACCGTCGTGCACCGTGGTTCGGCGCAGGCGGTCGTCGTCGCGACCGGCGCCGACACGCGGTTCGGCGCGATCGCGCTCGGCCTCGGGGAGCGCCAGCCGCCGACGGAGTTCCAGGTCGGTCTGACGAAGTTCTCCGGGCTCCTCGCGAAGGTCGCCGGCGTCCTGAGCCTGGCGATCCTCGTGATCAACGTCGCCCTGGGCCGGCCGCTGATCGACGCGGTGCTCTTCTCGCTCGCGATCGCGGTGGGGATCACGCCGCAGCTGCTGCCGGCGGTCGTGTCGACGAGCCTCGCGACCGGCGCGCACCGGTTGGCCGCACACAAGGTCCTCGTGAAGCGGCTGGTGAGCATCGAGGACCTCGGCGACATCGACGTCCTGTTCTCCGACAAGACGGGCACGCTGACCGAGGGGCGGATCACCTTCGAACGGGCGATCGACACGAGCGGCGCCGACCCCGATCGTGTGACCAAGCTCGGGCTGCGCTGCACCGATGCGACGGTGTCCGGCGCGGGAGGCGGCGGCGGTCCGCTGGACGAAGCGCTGCGCGACGCCCAAGGCGCTCCCGACGGGGACATCCGTGTGCTCGACCTCATCCCGTTCGACCACGAGCGGCGCAGGACGACCGCCCTGGTGGAGGACGGCGGTGTCCGATCGTTGATCACGAAAGGCGCACCCGAGTCGGTGCTCGGCCTCTGCGACGGCGTGACCGACGCGACCCGGGACTTGCTGCAGGCACAGTTCGAACGCGGTGTGCGCGTGATCGCGGTTGCGAGCCGCGACGCCGGGGATCTCGAGAAGTTGGGCGCATCGGACGAGCACGGGCTCACCCTGAACGGGTTCCTCGTGTTCCGTGATCCGCCGAAGGCGTCGGCCGCCGCCTCGGTGCGGCGCCTCGCCCAACTCGGCCTTCGCGTGAAGATCGTCACCGGCGACAACGCCGTGGTGGCCGCGTCGGTCTGTGGTTCGCTGGGGATCCCGGCCGACCACGTCCTCACGGGGGACGACCTCGACGGCATGGACGACCCGGCGCTCGATGCCCAGGTCGACGCCGTGTCGATCTTCGCCCGCGTGAGCCCAGAGCAGAAGGCGCGGATCCTTCGATCGCAGCGTCGCGCCGGTTCGGCGGTCGCGTTCCTCGGCGACGGCGTGAACGACGCGCTCGCCCTTCACCACGCCGACGTCGGCATCTCGGTCGACACGGCCGTCGACGTCGCGAAGGACGCCGCGGACATCATCCTGCTGGAGCACGACCTCGACGTGCTGGCCGACGGGATCGTCGAGGGTCGCCGCACCTTCGCGAACACGATCAAGTACGTCCGCATGGGCACGTCGTCGAACTTCGGGAACATGTTCAGCGTCACGATCGCGGCGGCGTTCCTGCCGTTCCTGCCGATGCTGCCGTCGCAGATCCTGCTGAACAACCTCTTGTATGACGTGAGCCAGCTCACGATCCCGACCGACCACGTCGACGAGGAACAGCTCGTGCGTCCGTCGCACTGGGACATCAGCTCGATCCGGCGGTTCATGTTCCGGTTCGGTCCGATCAGCTCGGTGTTCGACATCGCGACCTTCATCGTGCTGCGTCGCGTGCTCCACGCGGGCGCCCCGGAGTTCCGCACAGGGTGGTTCATCGAATCGCTCGCGACCCAGACCCTTGTCGTCTTCGCGATCCGGACCCTGCGCGTGCCGTTCTTCCGGAGCCGCCCGTCGCTGCCGCTCGCCGCGTCGGCCGCGGCCGTGCTCGGCGTCGGCGTCTGGATCACCCGTTCGCCGCTCGCGACCACGCTGGGGTTCTCCGCGATCCCCGGTGTCTTCTACCTGGTCGTGGCGGCATTCGTCGTTGCGTACCTCGTCGCCGTCGATCTCGCCAAGCTTGCGTTCTTCCGAACGCCGGAGACACGCACGACGTCGCTGCGCCGGTCGGCGGCACACCGCGTTCACCGGATCGCCGCGCCGTGGAGCCACCACGCGGAGATCGCCGAGCCCGCGGCGGCGGCGTGACCCGCACGGCCTAGACTCGGCGCCCGTGGAGACGCGCATCGCACCGGAGGACGTCGACCCCGCCGCGACGATCGAAGCGAACCTCTTGGGGTGGCGCCACGTCTTCGAGCGGTTCCCCGATGGGCGCAGCGACCGGGCCGCCGGCTGCGCGAGATGGATGTCCTCCGTCGAGCTCCCGCTGTTCAACGGCGTGATCGGGATGCCCGACGGGCCCGACCTCGGCGACTCGGTCGGTACCGTGCTCGAACCCTTCGACACCGGTCGGATACCCGTCCTGTGGATACTCCCGACGGACGACCCCGCGATCGTCTCGATCCTCCAGGCGCGGGGGTTCGACACGAGCGGGAACCCCGGCATGACGATCGATCTCGCCGAGCTGCCCTCGCTCGAACGCCCGGCGGGAACCTCCGTCGAGGAGGTGGACGACACCCCCGATGCGCTGCGTGACGCCGCGACGATCGCGCTCACGACGAACGGGCTGCCGGCCAGCGCGGTGGATCCCTACGTCGAAGCGCTCGCCCGGATGCCGGACCGAACGATGCTCCGCACGTTCCTGGCGATCCGCGAAGGGAAGCCCGTCGCGACCAGCACCCTGATGGCCGAGGCCGGGGTCGCGGGCTTGTACAACGTCGGCACGATGCCCGACGCCCGACACACGGGTCTCGGCAGGCTCGTGTCGCTCGCCGCGCTGGCGGCGGGCCGGGAGGCCGGGTATCGCGTGGGCGTCCTGCAATCCAGCCGGCTCGGCGAGCCTATCTATCGGGCGATCGGCTTCGAGCAACGCTGCACGTTCACGTTCGCGACCCGCGTGCCCGCCGGCTGAGCCGACGGCTGTCGGCTACGGCGCGAAGTCGTACGTCTGCTGATCGAACGTGCGACCGAGCTCGTCGGTCGGCGTCACGGTCACGCTGGTCCCGTCCACCGTCACCAACAGGAAGTGGTACACGCGGTCGGCGCTCGGGGGCGCGGTCCCACCGCCGCACGCCGAACCGGTCGCAGACGAGCTCCACCCGATCGCGAACAGGTCCGGCGCACCGCAGACGCTGACCGGCTCCAGCGTCGCGCCCCCTCCCCCCGTGACGTAGCTCACCGGCATCCCGGTCGCCGACGGACCGTTGCGTTCGTAGATGTGCGCGTGTCCGTTGAACACGAGATCGACGCCGTGTTGCGCGAGCAGCCCCTCGAGCGAGCTCGGCCCGTCGAGCCACGTGTCGGTCGTCTCGGTGGCGTTGCTGGTGTAGAGCGGGAAATGGAAGAACGCGAACGCGACCTGGGACGGATGCTGCGCGAGGTCGTTCGTGAGCCATGCGCGCTCGGCCGCCCCGACCGCCCAGTGCGCGTCGTAGTCGTTCCCATAGAGATCGGCGGTCCCGACGTTGCCGTTGTCCCACGACGCGTCGAGCACGTAGAAGCGCGCGGGCCCCGCGTTGAAGGCGTACCACTCGCTCGGGTAGCTCGCCGAGTTCGTGCCGTTCGCGCAGCAATAGGTGTCCATCTGGTAGCGGCCGCCGGAGCTCTTGACCGCATGGGACTCGGGCCAGTTCGTGAGGGCGGCACTCGAGAGCCCGTGGTTCCCCTGCCCGTTGAACAACGGGATCGACGCGCCTGGGACGGGCCAGAACGCCGGACCGAACACCGCGCTCGTGCTGCCTCCCGTCTGTTGGAGGTCGCCGTAGTTCCGCTGTGAGCCGTCGGGATACCCGGTGTCGCCGGTCGTGACCGCGAAGCGGGCGCCACTCGCGGCGATCTGCGCCATCAGGTTCGCCTGGTCGGCGTTGGTGCCCGACGCGCCGACCTGGCCCCAATCACCGAACACCGCGAACGAGAACGGCTGAGAAGACGCGGGACCGATCTGTGAGCGGAAGACGGGCGCGGGACCACCCGCGAGCAGGTCCGTGGGACCGGCGTAGACCGAGTAGCAGTAAGAGGTGTCATGCCGCAGACCGTTCACGTCGGCCGACCACTGCATCTCCGCGACGGAGCCGACCGTGATGGGCGTCGCGGTCGCGCTGGACCGATGGGCGTCGCAGGCCTCGACCCCCTGTTCGCCGTAGGCGACGTGGCCCCGCACCACGTCGGGCGTGGTCGCCCAATCGACGGTGACATGCCGCTTCACCAGGTCGGTCAGGTACGGCGCCCGGGTCATGGTCGGAGCAACCGAGGCGACCGACGGGCGGGCGAGCGCGCCCACGAGGGCGAGGAGCGAACACACGACGAGAAGGGGGGCACGGCGCATCCGCCCATGCTGCCATGCGGTCCTGCAGACAGCGGACCGGGCGAAAGACCTACCTTCGCTCGAGCGTTCGGCTCACGCGGGCACCTGCTGCGTGATGCAATGCGGCCCGCCGCCGCCGAACGCGATCGTGGCGGCGGGCACGCCGATCACCTCGCGGTCGGGGAAGAGCTTCGCGAGCTGTTCGACGCCGCGCTCGTCCGCCTCGGCGCCGGTGAGGGGCGCGACGACGATCCGGTTCGCGAGGTAGCAGTTCGCGTAGGCGTTCTTGCCGTCGGCTCCGATCAGGGGATCCACCTCGAAGGAGCGGCCACGCGCGTCGGTGGACGCCTCGAGTCGTTCCAAGTTCGCCCGTCCGAAGGCGTGGTCGGCATCGCGCGCGTCATCCGGGACGAGCAACGCCACGCGCCCCGGCGCGACGTACGCCGCGACACCGTCGACGTGGCCGTCGGTCGCGACCGGCCCGACGTCACCGGCCATGCCGTAGGGAAGCCACACGACGGTGTCGACGCCGAGGTAGTCGCGGAGGCCGCGCTCGATCTCATCCTTCGTGAGGTCGGGGTTGCGGTTCGGGTTCAGCAGACACATCTCGGTCGTCAGCAGCGTGCCTTCGCCGTCGACGAGGATCGAGCCGCCTTCGAGGACGAACGGCGCCTCGAACAGCCGGACCCCGAGGTGCGCAGCCACCGCCGCGGGCATCGCGTCGTCGTTGACCCATGACGGGAACCGCTCGCCCCACGCGTTGAACCGGAACGAGACGGCCGCGACCTCGCCGGCGTGATCGCGCACGAAGATCGGACCTGAATCGCGCATCCATGAATCGTCGATCGGGATCGGCAGCACCTCGACCGTGTCGCCGCAGTGATCGCGGACGCTCGCCTCGTCGCCCGGGTTGCAGACCATGATCACCGGCTCGGAGCTCGCGATCGCGCGGGCCACGCCGGCCCACTCCCGCCGCGCGTCGTCCGCGCGACCCTCCCAGTAGTCGGCGAGCAGCGGCCAGGCCATCAGCGTCGCCGCGTGAGGCGACCACTCCGCCGGCATCGCGAACCCCTCCCGTTTCGGGGTTGCAGCGTCGAGCTCACCCATCGTTCTTCCCTTCAGCCGAGGCGTCGCGCCCAACGATATGCCGGGTTCGTCGGGCGGCGCGAGCCCCCGAGAAGCACCGAGCACCCGCAAGAAGCGGCAGGTAGATAAGGATTCCGGCGGTGGTGTCGATACCTGCGAGGTGCGGCGCGATGAGGCGGATCGCAACGAACACCGTTCGGTCTGGCCGGACGATGCCCCGCTGCCCTCCGATGAGCCCGGCGACGAGGACGGCTTGGCGTCGTTGCTCGTCGACGCTCGGGCGGCCGCGAAGGTCGGCGCGGCTCGGTTCGCCGAGGAGTTCCAGCGCCGTGACGACGAAGAGGTCCGGCATCCGACCTTCCCACCGCGGCAGGAACCGACGCCGGTGGACGCCGAGGTAGAAGCGTCTGCGATCGACGACGAGGGCTGACCAGGCCGATCGAGTGACGCTCTGCGCCAGCCCGTAGGGTGACGCCGTGCGGATCGTGATCCTCGGCGCGGGCTTCGGCGGGCTCGAACTCGCCGCGCGCCTGTCCGACGCGATCGGCGACGAGCTCGACTGCACCCTGATCGACCAGGGCGACGCGTTCGTCTTCGGCTTCGCGAAGCTCGACCTGCTGTTCGGCAAGACATCGTCCGAGGCGATCCGGATCCCGTACGCGGGGATGGCGAAGCCCGGCGTGCGCTTCCGTCAGGAGACGATCGTGTCGATCGACCCCGAGGCGATGCGGGTCGTCACCGACCTCGAGACCTACGACGCCGACGTGCTCGTCGTCGCGCTCGGAGCCGACTACGACACCGGCGCGACGCCCGGGCTCGACGCCGGCGGCAACGAGTTCTACTCCTTCGATGGCGCGATGCGGGCACGCGACCGCCTGCCGGCCTTCACCTCGGGGAACGCGGTGGTCGGCGTGTGCGGCCAGACGTTCAAGTGTCCGCCCGCGCCCAGCGAGGCCGCGATCCTGCTGGACGAGTACCTGCGCGACCGTGGCGTACGGGACGCGACCAGCGTGACGCTGGTGATGCCGTTCGGCGTACCGATCCCGCCCTCGCCCGACACGTCCCAGGCTCTGCTCGGCCGGTTCGCGGAGCTCGACATCCGCTTC
The DNA here is from genome assembly GCA_963799625.1 of uncultured Actinomycetes bacterium. Lineage (GTDB taxonomy): Bacteria > Actinomycetota > UBA4738 > UBA4738 > HRBIN12 > AC-51. The sequence continues at coordinate 172,731 of CAWCXU010000013.1, forward strand.
GTGGCGCAGCACCGCGTCGCGTCGTACGACCCGACGGGCCAAACCGTCGCGCTCGACGACGGGAGCGAGCTCCCGTGCGATCTGTTCCTCGCGATCCCCGTGCACCGAGCGCCCGATGTCGTGGAGGCATCGGGGCTCGCCGTCGACGGCTGGGTCCCGGTGGACCACTCGACGCTCGCGACGAGGTTCCCCGACGTGTACGCAGTCGGCGACGTCGCGGACGTCGGCACCGCGAAGGCAGGGGTGTTCGCCGAAGGCGCGGCGCGCGTGGTCGCCGATCACCTGATCGCGAGGATCCGTGGCGGCGCCGAACCGGCCGGCTACGACGGCGTCGCGACCTGCTACGTGGAGTTCGGCGACGACCTCGTCGGCAGGGTGAAGGTCGACTTCTTCTCCGGTCCGTCGCCCACCGGCGTCTTCTCGCAGCCGTCGACGACGATCACGGCCGAGAAGGCCGAGTTCGGCGCGTCGCGCCGTCGGCGCTGGTTCGCCGCCTGACCCGCCGGCGCCGGTTCCGACCCCGAGGGCTAGTATCGGCGCGCGGGCTGGCTCGGCCGGCCCGTCTCAAGGGGGGATCGCAGTGAAGCAGTACGAGGAGCAGATCACGATCAACGCGCCCGCGGACAAGGTGTACGCCTACGTGAGCGACTTCACGCGGCACGGGGAGTGGGCGGGCCACGGGCTGACGGTCACGAAGGACGGCGACGGACCGGTCGCGGTCGGCTCGACCTTCTCGACGACGGCCAGCTCGTTCGGCACCCAGAAGGAACACAGCACGATCACCGACATGACGCCGAACACGACCTTCGCGTGGGATTCGAAAGGATCGCTCGGCACCGCGCACCACTGGTTCACGCTCGCCGACGCCGGCGGCACGACGACCCTGACGAAGGGGGCGGAGTTCACGGACCCGTCCACGCTCGGGAAGATGATGAGCTGGAAGCTCTCGCGCGACGTCCCGAAGGGGTTCCGCAGCGACCTCGCGAACATCAAGGCCAAGCTCGAAGCCTCGAGCGCCTGATCGCCAGAAGGAAGGGCGACGGACCACCATCGGTCCGCCGCCCGCTCCCGTCTCAGCCCTGGAAGACCGGGTAGATCTCGTCGGCCACGAGCCCGTGCGCCTCGCGGTGCACCTTGGCCGCGGTCTCGGGGTCGGGCGCCTCGACCAGACAGAACGCCTTCCCACCCTCCGGGTCGCCCCAGAAGTTGAGGTACTTCACGCCGTACTTGCCCTGGGTCTGCAGGTCGGCCTCGTGCGCGTGGAACAGCGCATCGGCGGTCACGCCCTCCGGCAGCGTCTGATGCACGTCCATGAACAGCGGCATCGCGTCCTCCTTCCGTCTACCCCGGATCCGTTTCCGGTGGCACACTCGAGTCTCCGGGCGGAGGCGGCGAACGAGAATGACTGGAGCACCGGGAACCATGACCGAAACGCCAGCCGAGGCGATCACGCACGAGGTGCCGCTCGAGCAGGCGCTGAACCGGCTGCAGCTCGACGGCGCGATCTTCTTCCGGTCGGAGTTCACCGAGGCGTGGGCGTACGCGTCGCCGGCGGCCGGCGGCGAGCTCGCGCAGGTGGTCCGGCCCGGCGCCGACCGGCTGATCATGTTCCACATCGTCGCGAGCGGCTCGTGCTGGGTGGCCGGGCCCGACGGCGAACGTCACTGGGCGAACGAAGGCGACGTGATCGTGCTCCCCTACGGCGACGAGTACGAGATGGGCGGCGCGGCGTCGGCGGCGAGCGTGCCGATCTTCTCGCTGCTCGCCCCGCCGCCGTGGACGACGCTGCCGGTGCTGCGCCACGGCGACGGCGGCGAGCGGACCGATGTCGTGTGCGGCTACCTCCATTCCGAGGATCCGCTGTTCGACCCTCGGATGCGGGCGTTCCCGCCGGTGTTCGTCGTTCGGCCGCAGGAACCCGCGGCGCAGTGGGTCCGCGCGAGCATCGAGTACGCGCTCGCGATCTCCTCCGGGACCGTGGTGTCGGACGCGGCGTCACGGCGTCTGCCCGAGCTCCTGCTGATCGAGATGCTTCGGCTGCACCTGGCGTCCGCACCGTCGGCCGAACACGGCTGGATCAGCGCCCTGCACGACCCGGCGCTCGCGCCGGCGCTCGCGTGTCTGCACTCGCGGCCGGAGCATCCATGGACCGTCTCGGAGCTCGCGCATCAGGCGGCGGTGTCGCGGTCGCTGCTCGACCAGCGGTTCCGGACCGTGCTCGGGCTGTCGCCGATCCGCTACCTCGCGGAGTGGCGGATGCACATCGCCGCCGAGCTGCTCGCCTCGACCGACCTGAGCGTCGCGCAGGTCGCGCGCCGCACCGGGTACGACTCGCAGGAGGCGTTCAGCCGCGCGTTCAAACGCCGGATGGGCAGCGCTCCGTCCGCGTGGCGCTCGACCCGGCGCGCCACATCGACGCTGAGCTCGAGCCGGGTTGATCAGCGCCCGGTGCCGGGTCCCCCCGACCGGTAGCGCCGGAGCTTGTAGTACGCGCGCTCGACGAAGAAGGGTGCGTCGTCGGAGGTCGGATCCTCGAGCGCCGTCGCGAGCCAGCCCGTGACCTCCTCGATCTCGAGCGGTTCGGCGACGCGCCCACTCGGCCGCGTGAAGCGCTTGCGGCCCACCATCGGCGTCAGCTCCTTGATCGCCGTCTCCACGTCTCCGCCCTCGACGGCCGACAAGGCTTCGCGTAAGTGCGCTTCGTCGAGCGGTTTCCCGGCCATCTCCTGCTTCCTGAGGTCGTCGGCACGCGGGCGCGTCGAGGGCCGGCGAGGCCGCGCACAGGAGCGGGCTGGAACGTGCGTGAGGATCGCGAGACGTCGGCGCGTGTCTCGGGGTCGAGACCCGCGGGGCACAGTTATGGATTGTACCTGGTGACCTGCCACGTAGTACGCTCATCGCCTCGGGAACGACCTAGGGACGGATCGTCCACATCCCGACCTCAGAGGGAAGGAACGAGGATGAACAGGACGAACAGTGCCGATGTTCGGTACGGCACGCCGGCCACGGGCAAGAGCGCGAAAGCACGAGCGCAAGCCGGTCGTCGATGCGAGTTCCCGGGTTGCGAGACCGTCCTGTCGACGTACAACGCAGCGACCACCTGCTGGCTCCACTCCTCGCCGACGCAGCGACACGCGTTGGCGCCTCGGTGACGGTCGAACCGGCAGCTCGTGCCGGACTCCGACCCCCGATCCACATCGAAGATGTGCTGCATGAGCAGTCGGGCTATTACGAAGCGCGCGCACCCGAATACGACGACGTGTGGTTCCGACGCGGGCGCTACGATCTCGGACCCGACGGGAACGCGAAGTGGTTCGCCGAGACCGCCCGGTTGGAGGCCGCCGTCGATGCGACCGTCACGTCGGGCAACGTCCTCGAGCTCGCGTGCGGCACCGGCCTGTTCACCCAGCGACTTGCGCGGACCGCGCACCGGCTCACCGCGATCGATGCGTCCGCCGCCGTCTTGGCGATCAACGCCGAGCGCGTCGGCGATCCGCGCGTGCGCTATCAGCAGGCGGACATCTTCGGCTGGGAACCTCCGCGCGGTCGGCGGTACGACCACATCTTCTTCGGCTTCTTCCTCTCGCACGTCCCGCCACATCTGCTGGAGGGGTTGTGGGAGCGCCTCGGGCGATGGCTCGCGCCCGGCGGACGCGTCTCGTTCTGCGACGACGCGCCGGGGGTCGACCGGCGACCGTCGAACCCCGGAGCCTCCGTGGAGGACGGCCCGTCGTGGGCGCATCGGCGGCAACTGCAGGACGGCCGCGAGTTCACGATCGTGAAGGTCTGCCACGCGCCCGAGACGCTCGCCGCGTGGCTCGACGACCACGGTTGGCGAGCCGACATCGCACCGACGGGCGACGAGTTCATCTTCGGCACGGCCACCCCCCGCTGACGGAGATCGCCGAGGGGTTGCGCGCTCGCGCGCCCCGAGGGTAGGGTTCGCGCGGGATGGGACGACGACTTCCTCGTACAGCGGTCATCGCGGTGAGCGTGATCGTCATGGTCGTCGGGTCCGCGGTCGCGACGTCGGCGGCACCGCTCCCCGCCAACACCAGCGTCGGTCACGTCGTCACGCTCGTGACCGGCGAGCGCGTGATGCTGTCGCGAAGCGTCACCGACGTCCCCACGGCTGCGATCGTGCGCACCGCCGACAGCGGGCCCGCGGCGCAGCTCAAGGTCGTCACGCTGCGCGGGCACACGTACGTGATCCCGGCGTCGGCGATGGCATACCTCGGCCGCACCCTCGACCCGCGGCTGTTCGACGTAACGGCGATGCAGCACGCCGGGTACAGCGACCGGATCCCGCTCGCGATCACGTTCAAGCCGGGGACCAAGCCGTCGCTGCCGGGGGTGACGTTCACCAAGATCGGCGCCGGCACCGCGCGGGCATACGTCACCCAGGACTCCGCCAGGACCTTCGGAGCCGCCCTGGCCGATCAGGCCATCACCGATTCGCTCGCGGACTGGCCCGCGACCGACGCACTGTTCGGCTCCGTCACCGGCATCGCGCCGGTCTTCCCCGCCCCCGGCGGCGTGACCCCGAACTTCCCCCAGTCGACGCTCATCATCGACGGCATCTCGAAGACCGGGGGGCCGATGCGCTTCGCGTTCGGGGTGCTGTTCGACGCCGAGGACGGGCGGAAGTTCGCGGGGTTCGTCCTCATGGTCAACGGGCAGGCGCGCGCGAGCGTGCCGCTCGGCACCTACACCGCCTTGCTCGACGACTTCGCGTTCGATGCCGACGGGAGCGCGACGGTCCGCGAGATCGTGGTGACCGACTTCGCCGTCACGGGGCACCAAGGCCACATGGTGATCGATTCGCGCGATGCGACGACGACCGCCTCGCTCACGACGCCGAAGCCCTCGATCGTCCAGGACCTCTCGACGTCGGTCACGATGAGCGACGAGGCACACCACTCCACGTTCGGGTGGGGCTGGGAGCTCGGGAACGGCGCGACGATCCGCTTCTCACCGACGCCGCCGCCCACCGTCGGGACGCTCCGACTCGACACCCGGTGGATCAAGATCGACCCTTCAACGCCCGGTGGCGCCTACGAGTACGACGCTTCGTTCTCGGAGCAAGGGATCCCCGCCGACCAGTCCCGAACGCTCGGCGGGCCGGCCGCCGCATTCACGGTCGACTCGACCTATGGAGCCACCGCGCCCCTCGCGCTCGGTGGCGCGGGTCGGTTCATCTTCGTGCCGCATTCGAACTTCGCGAGCGCCACGTACTACCTCACGCCGTTCCCACTGCACCGAGTCGAGTACGTGTACGCGCCGCGAGGTTCCACCGTGCAGAACCTGACGCTGGCCGACGCGTTCGCGCGCGACCCCGGCTTCATGGACGGGCGGCTCGTCCGGTTCGTCTCCGGCGCGATCGATGCAGGAGCACTGGTTCGGACAGCCGTTCCGGCTCGGCGTGCCTCCGGTCGACCCGACCTCGCGATACGCTGCGTGCTTCGCCTGCGTCTCGCCACACCGCATGGCGTTCGTGTCGAACCTGAGCGATAGCGACCCGTGGCACACGGCCGAACTCTTCGGTGCGCGCAAGCCCGTCGCCCGGTTCACCGTGTACCGCGACGGCGTGCAGCTCCTGCAGCGCGACGACCGACTCGGCGCCGTGTTCAAGATCCCCGACGGAGACGCGACGTACCGGTTCCTGCAGACCGTCACACGCCGCTACCAAGGTGCGGCGCTGTCGACCGATCTCAAGACCGACGTGACCGTGGACTCCGGGCTCGCGGCGCCGGCGCCGACATCGTGGTACTGCTTCAGTGGCCGCCCGTGCTCGGTGCTGCCCGTCCCGACGGCGATCCTCGACCTGCACGCGACCGACCGCGGCACCCTGCCGGTCGGCGTGCACGACTTCGACCTGGCGGTCGGCCACATCGCCGGCGCCACGCCCTTCCCGATCACGAAGGCGTCGGTGTCGGTCCGGCGCACCGGCACCAACTCGTGGACACCGCTGACACTCACCTCGGTCGGGCCCGGCGCGTACCAGGCTCGCTTCAAGGCGATGGCGTGGATGGAGCACCGTGACTTCGACCTGCAGGTGCGGGCGACCGACTCGAAGGGCAACGCGATCGTGGAGACCGTGACGCGCGCGTTCGTGGTGGGTTCATGATGCGCCGTGCCGCCTCGGCGTGGCTGCTCGTCGCCCTCGTCGCGACGATGCTCGCCTCCGGCGGTCAGCCGGCCACCGCGTCGCCCGCCTTGCACCGGGCATGCGGCCGTCAGATCCGGGCGCATCAGGTGCGATGCTTCGCGACCTGGCGCGCGGGTTCGACGGACCGGCTCGCGGCATCAACCGCGGGCAAGCCGACCGACGGATACGGGCCGGCCGACATCGCCTCGGCCTACCAGCTGGACACCTCGCTCGGCGCCGGGCAGACGATCGGGATCGTCGACGCGTTCGACAACCCCCACGTCGAGGCCGATCTCGCCGTCTATCGCGCGACCTGGGGACTGCCGCCCTGTACGACCGCCAACGGATGCTTCCGCAAGGTCAACCAGCGTGGGGGCGCGACCCCGCCGCACGGCAACCCCGGGCTGGGGCGTGGAGATCGCCCTCGACGTCCAGGCCGTCTCGGCCTCTTGCCCCAACTGCCACATCCTGCTCGTCGAGGCGGACTCGCCCACGTTCGCGCAACATCGGCAAGTCGGTGAACACGGCCGTCCGACTGGGCGCCGACGTCGTGTCGAACTCCTACGGCGGCGACGAGTTCAACGGCATCGCGAACCTCGCCGCGAACTACTACACCCACCCGGGCGTGGCGCAGGTCGCCTCGTCGGGCGACTTCGGCTTCGGGCCCGCGCAGTTCCCCGCCTCGTGGACCCAGATGATCGCCGTTGGTGGCACCAGGCTCAAGTCGAAGAACGGCATCTGGCACGAGACCGCGTGGTGGGGCGCCGGGAGCGGGTGCTCCGCCTGGATCGACAAGCCGGCGTGGCAGCAGGACACCCACTGTCCGATGCGGACGGTGGCCGACGTGTCGGCCGTCGCAGATCCCGACACGGGCTTCGCCGTCTACGACACGTACGGGCTCGGTCGCGACAACGGGTGGATCGTCGTCGGCGGCACGAGCCTGTCCGCGCCGCTGATCGCGGGCATGATCGGGCTCGCCGGCAACGCGGCCGGCGCTCACGACGGCGCGCTTCATCTACCAGCACCGGAGCGGTCTCGCCGACGTCGTGGGCGGCAGCAACGGGTACTGCGGCGGCGACTACCTCTGCCGAGGGAAGATCGGGTACGACGCCCCGACCGGTCTCGGTAGTCCGCGCGGCACCTCCGCGCTCTAGGACGACAGTTCGACCGCGTCGGCGCGTTGGACGTGCCTGGCGGTGACGGTGAGGTAGGCGACCAACGCGAAGATCGCGACCGCGAGCACGGCGCTCACCGTTCCGTACCCGAACCCGAGACCGCCGAGCGAACGGGGCGCGGCGACACAGGTCTGCGAACGAGGCCCCAAGAGGTCTGGTCACGATGTAGGCGAACCAGAACGCCAGGACGCCGTTCAGACCGAACCACCGGTAGCCGATCGCGGGGATGGCGAACAACCCAGCGAACAACAGCCCCGAGACGAAGAACCCGAGATTCAGGCTGAACGCCGTCATGTCGCCGGCGGCCGTTCCCAGCGCGAAGGTCACGAGGACCGCCGCCCAGTAGAAGAGCTCCCGACGGCGCGTGTGGATGCTGTGGATCGACAACGTCCCTTCGCTGCGGTTCCACGTGAGGAACAGCACCGCGAGCGCGACCGCGAAGAAGGCGGTCGAGGCGATATACGGCACGCCGAGTTGCACGTGCACGCCGTCCGCGGTCATGGTGCCGAAGATCCCCACCATCACGACGGTGAGCCAGTAGATGGGGGCCTGGTACTCCCCGGCCGTCACCTGCACAAGGAGGCAGGCTCCGAGCGCCAGTCCCGATACGAAAACCACGACGACGAGCCCGATGGTGTTCGTAAGACCGACCCGATGGATGAGGTAGTCCGAGGTCGTCTCACCCATCCCCGTGGTCAAGATCTTGATGATCCAGAAGTAGGCCGTGATCTCGGGAACCTTCGAGGACGTCTTCCTCGCGTGAGCGGTCACGAGTTGGATTGTGCCCGCGACGCGCGTCGCGCGGACCAGCGCTCATCGCATGGAGTTCTTGCGACGGACCGCGACACCGACGACGCCAAGGCGCATGCCCATAATGCTCACGTGGGCGCATCCGACCTCGATCGCGTTTCGCTGCTCCTCGGCACGTACCTCTTCGGGGATCTCTCGCCGGTCGAGGTGGAACCGCTCGCGCGTTCCGTCACGGTCCGTCACACCGCGCGCGGCGAATACGTCCACCACGTGGGGAACCCCGCCGACGAGCTGTACCTCGTGGCGTCCGGTCAGCTGAAGGACTCGATCGTCACGGAGGACGGCGACGAGATCGTGCACACCTTCTACGGCCCAGGGATGTTGATCGGCGAGCCGGGCTTCTTCGCCACAGAGCGCAACCGCGTGATGGCCGTCGTCGCGGTCGAGCCGACGACGCTCCTGGTCCTCGGTCGCGCGACCCTCGAGCCATTCCTCGAGCGGCATCCACGGGTGGTCACCCGGGCGCTCGAAGGGCTGGCCTCGGTCGCCCGCAACCAAACCTTGTTGATCGCGATGCTGTCGCGCCGGACGTTGCAGGAACGCCTGCTCTTCCGCCTGGTGGAGTTGGCGGAGACCAACTCCCGGCGCGACGACGGCGCGGGCGTGACCCCGAAGATCTCGCAGGCAACCCTGGCGGCCATGGTGGGGGTCTCGCGCGAGAACGTGAATCGTGCCCTCAGCACCCTCGCAGCCGACGGCGTCATCCGCATCGAGGCAGGGACCTACGTGCTCCCGGACCTGGAGCGGCTGCGGGCCGAGATCTCGAACGGCTCGCCGTTGCTCATCCGACGGAACCGTCGGACCGAGCTCGAGGTGTGACGCAGCGACATAGCGCCCCACGACACTCGGCTCCATGATGCTCGTGTTCTTCCCGGAGGAGGGTCTAGATGGTTGCAGTGGATAGCCCGGAGGTGGCGTCGTTCAAGGCGGGGTTCGCGGGTGTCGCCCTCACGCCCGACGACGACGGATACGACGAGGCGCGCGCGCTCTGGAACGGATGGTTCGACAAGCGGCCCGCCGTGATCGCTCGATGCCGGACGACGAAGGACGTGGTCTCGGTCGTTCGGTTCGCTCGTGAGAGCGCGCTGCCGCTTGCGGTGCGCAGCGGGGGTCACAGCCTCGCCGGCCTCAGCTCGTGCGACGACGGGATCATGCTCGACCTCTCGCTGATGCGCGACGTCGTCGTCGACGCCGAGAAGCGAACCGCCCGCGTCGATCCGGGCGCCACCTGGGCCGACTTCGATGCAGCGACCCAGGCGCACGGGCTGGCGAGCACCGGAGGCCTGATCTCGCACACAGGGGTCGCCGGCCTCACGCTGGGCGGTGGGATCGGGTGGTTGATGCGGATGTACGGCTTGGCGGCCGACAACCTGAGCTCGGCGGAGGTGGTGACCGCTTCGGGAGACATCATCCGAACCGACGCGACGGAGGAACCGGAGCTGCTTTGGGGGTTGCGCGGCGGCGGCGGGAACTTCGGCGTCGTCACGAGCTTCGAGTACAGACTGCACCCGGTTGGACCGGTCGTGGGCGGGCTGCTGGGGTTCCCGATCGATCGCGGCCACGAGGTGCTCCAACGCTACCGGACGTGGGCCGCCGAGGTCCCCGACGCGTTCACGACGATCGCGGCCGTGATCACCGCACCGCCGGCGCCATTCGTCCCGCCGGAGCTCGTCGGACGGAAGGTCATCGGCCTCGCCGGATGCTGGTGCGACGACCCGGACGCCGGCCAGGCCGCGCTCGGGCCCCTGCGCGAGCTTCAACCGGCCTTCGACGTGTTCGGTCCGATGCCCTACGTGGCGTTGCAGAGCATGCTCGACGAGGGTGCGCCCCCTGGCATCCGCAGCTACACGAGGTCGGGATATCTCGCCGACCTCAGCGACGGGCTGATCGACGCCGCGCTCGAGCACGGCGCCGCGATGCCGTCACCCTTCTCGCAGCTGCATCTTCACCACATGGGCGGAGCCGTCGCACGCGTCGGCGAGGACGAGACGGCGTTCGGCAACCGGCGCGCTGCCTACGCGTACAACGTGAACTCGATGTGGACCGACCCGTCCGAGGACGATCTTCACGAGACGACGAACCGGGAGTTCGCCGCGGCGCTCGCTCCCTACTCCACCGGAGGGGTCTACGTGAACTTCCTCGGGAACGAGGGCGAAGCGCGCATCCGCGCCGCGTACGGCAACGAGAAGTACCAGCGCTTGGCGCTGTTGAAGCGTCGATTCGACCCACAGAACCTGTTCAGACTCAACCAGAACATCCCTCCGGCCCCCTGACGATCTCTCGCGACATCCTGCGACGTGTCGCGTCCTGCCCTTTCGGAGCTCGGCATGACGGCCCTAGCGTGGTGCGCACCACCCAAGGAGGAGGTGTCCGTGCACTGGACAGGCAGGATCGCACGTACCGCCGTCGTGCTACTCAGTGGGATCTTGATCGGATCCCTCTTCGTCGGTGCCGCGCAGTCGCTGACAGCTCCGAGCTTCACCTACGCGACGAAGCAGACGGGGTACGCAACCATCACGCCGGCCGACATGCGGCCGGAGTCCTACGTGACCCAATGGTCCGTGACGCAGGGTGACCTCGAAGGAGCGGGCTGCTACCTCGGTGGCATCCACTTCCCCCAGGGTTCGCGCATGGTGTCGATCGACATCCACGACGATCAGGAGGTCCAGGCGCGGGCCGTCCGGAGGACGACCGTATTCCCGTCGAGCACCCCGCGAACGCTCGTGTCGTGACCAAACCGGTTCGCCTTGAACCGGATGTGGACATGTCCCGAGACCGCCCCGTCAACCGTGAGAGTGCCCTCGGCGACCGAGGTTCCGCGGTCCCAGACGACGCTGCCCGTGACGGCGAGGTCCGAGACGAACCGCGTGTCGTGGAACGTGATCGTGAGCGGCCGGTAGGAGTAGAAGGGTCCGCGCATCGTGTAGGAGCCGCCACGAAGTCCCATCGCGCGGCCGCCGTACACGACATTCCACCAGCGGTTGAATGCGTCGGCGACGGTCTGCACGGTCGCCCACGCGGCGCGGCGATCCATCGGCGAGGACCGGTCGGCGGCGTCGGCGGGGTCTGCCTGCGGCGCACCGGCCAGCCGCCCCGGGAACACCGGCACGACGTTGATCGTCGGCGTCTGCGACGAGCACGACGTGTCGCCCACATGGAGCGTCTGGACGAACCGCAACACGATCGAGGAGGCGCAGCCTTCGAAGTCGTAGAGCGCGCTCACGTGGATCTCGTTGGCGACCGGAACGAGCGTTGCGTTCGGCCATGCCTCTGCGGCTGAGCGCGCGTTCGACATCGGCGTCGTGACGTCGAACTCGCCGTCGAGCACGAGCACCGGGATGTGTGGATGCCAAGCGCGTGTCGGCGTCGGCGCGTCGCCGCGTGCCAACGCCGGCCAGCGGATGCATCCACGCACCAGCTGGTCCTCGTACTGCGACCCGAGCCAGGACGCGTTCGAGAACGGGGCGAACGAGTTGGGCGCGACGCTCTCGATCGACGCCTGGAGCTGCTCCCGCCGATCCTCGAGGCTCGAGGTGCGCTCCCAGAGCGTGGGGTAGTCGTGGCACGCGATCGCGGCGTAGGCGCCTTCGGAATAGGCACGGGGGTCGCCGCCGCCGGCGAGCGAGCCCAGGTCCTCCGCCGCGAGGCGTAGTAGCGGGGTCGCGTCGCCGTGCTCCCAGGCATCCAAGGCGGCGGGGAAGTCGCGATAGATGGTGAACACGTACGTCGCGTCGTAGAGCATTTGCGAGAGGCGTGCCCCGGTCAGCCGGATGTGATGCGGCGTGCCCGACGAGTCGACCCCAGTACCCACGAGCGGATGCCGGTCCAGTTGTCGCGAGACGCGCGCAATATCCCCGAGGATGCCGGGGCATGTGCCGGCGCGGCGACACAGGGTCGCCCAGGATCGCCTTAGCGCCGCCGCCGCGTCGCGCGCGAACGGATCGAACGAATCGTCGTAGGCGCCGTCGAGCACCAACGCCTGGACCATGGACGGGTGCCGCAGCGCGAACGTCTGCGCGATGTAGGTGCCGTAAGAGTCGCCGTACGCCACGACACGTGGCACGTCGAGCGCGCGCAAGATCGCCGCCAGATCGTCGGTGGCGGCCGCGGTCCCGTAGCTGTTCGCGTCCGCACCCAGCTGGTCGGCGCACTCGCCGACCGAAACGGCGTAGTCCCCCGCGTAGTTCTGCAGGTCCGGGCAATCGATCGTGTCGGAGCCGCCCGTGCCGCGCTGGTCCATGAGGATCAGGTCGCGATCACGTAGCAGCGGCGCGAACAGGAATCGGTATGCGGCCGCCGACCCGATGCTCCCGTAGCCAGGCCCTCCCTCGAACGCGACGATCGGCGTCTGAGCCGGCACGCTCGTGTCGGTGCGCGGATACACGCGGAACGCGATCGACAGCGGCTCGCCTTCACGCGGCTGGGACCACCATCGAGGGACGCTGAGGCGCCCGCAGAGGGCCTGGACGCGCGGACAGGGCCCGAGCTGCAGGTCGTGATCAGGCGGCGACCGGGGATGCCCGGCGGCCGGCACCGGCGGCATCGACGCAACACCGACGACGACCAGCAGGGCCCCGAGCACGCGGACCACACGGCTGCCTGACACGAGTTCCCCCTCGCTTGTGGTACGTGAAGCCCCGGACTGTAGCGCCGATTTGGCCCTGCGGGCTACCGCCAAATGGATACGATGCCCGAGCCCGCCCAGAGCCCATCCCGCACGGAACACGTCGACCGCGACGCCGCTCGCCTACTCGTCAGCACGCCCGACTGGCGTGTCCTCGTCCTGCGCCTCGAGGACAAGCTCTACAAGGGAAGGGCACATTCCGTCGGCCATGAGGCCAGCGGGCCAACCTCCTCGGGTATGCGCTCCTCGTCAACTCAGTGACGTTGTATGTCGCGAGGAGGCGCGGGGGCGTTAGGGGCACTCCTCCGCCCGCCAGCACGGGTGGCGCCTAAGAATCTGTTCGCAACTCGGGTCAAGGGCTGCGACGGAGGCGTGCGCACAGCGCCAGTCGATCGAAAACGCACCCGCTCGTGCATCAAGTCAGGCATCGATAGGCTGTGTCAGCCATGCCTGGACGCTTCACAGGTTTTCAACCGCGTTCTCGACCAGCTTTTCTACATGGCCCGCCCTCGTAGCTCAGTGGAGAAGAGCAACGGTTTCCTAAACCGTGTGTCGCAGGTTCGATTCCTGCCGGGGGCACCATCGTTAGTCGTGCTCCGGGTGATGCTTTCCGCTCCGGCGTCACCTGACCCTTGACACCGGACGATGCCTCAGCGGTTCACTTCATCAGTGTGCCGTGGACGAGCCGGCCCTCGAACAGAACCGCGACAGGTTCGACGTTCTGGATCTCGTCCGCCGGCAACTCGAAGAGGTCGGCATCCAGTACGACGAGGTTGGCCACCTTCCCGACCTCGATCGATCCGATCTGCTCGGTGAGTCGCAGCTGGATCGCGCCGTTCAGCGTGTAGCCGTGCAGCAGGTCCTCCAACGTCAGCCGGGCCGACATGGGCTCCCTGATCTGGGTTCCCTCCACCGTTCCGGGTCCCGGCTGCATCGGATACTGCGGATCGATACGGGTGTGCCCGACCTGTATCCCGAAGAAGGGATCCGCGCGGTTGGCTTCGTACTGCGTCACGACGTCACTGCCGTACGTGACGGTCCCGCCGCTCGTGATGATCGGGTTGAACTGGTACATGCGGTTGAACCGCTCCCATCCCAGGTGCTCCGCGGCCGCCACACCGAACATGCCGCCCGACCAGTGCGGCGACCAGTTGAGGATCACGCCGAGGCCAGCGACACGCGGCATATCCGAGGGGTCGATCAGTTCGTCGTGCGCAAGCGTCACCTGGATCCGCCACGCGTCGCCGCGGTTCGCTCGGGCTCGTTGCACGGCGTTCAAGGCCGTTCGGAAGCCGCGGTCTCCGACGACATGGATATGCAGGTCGAGGCCCTCCGCATCCAGCCTCTGCATGGCCGTCGTCAGATCGTCTTCGCTCATCCGCAGCAGGCCATGGTCGCCTTCGCTGGTGATGAGCGGGTCGAGCACGGCACCGGTGCCGAACTCGTTCGTCCCGTCGAGGAACAGCTTCAGCGTGTCCACCTTGACGTGCGGACCGCCGAACTCCGCTTGCCAGTCTCGAACATCGGCGATGCTCGCCTCCAGGTTGGCCAAGCTCGAGAAGACCCTCGCGCCGTGGAAGTGGAGGTTGAGCTTTCCCTGAGCATCCAACGTCGCCGCCGAAGAGAGCGTGGAGCGGCTGGTCATCGCATCCAACAGCGCGACGACGCCTCTGGAAGACAGGAAGCTCGTGTATCCCTCGAGCGACGCGGGGGTGACTTCCTCCGGGGGTCGCCAGCCGATCGCGTCGTACATGGTGTCGGCGAAACGCGACCACGCGTCCTCCCGGACCAACCCCGTCGGGCTGACACCGTCCGCGCCTCGAACGAACCGAGGCGCAGGATCCTCGGGGTCGACCTGCATCGGCGTGTGCGCATCCACGCCCATGAGCTCGAGCATCTTCGAGTTGACCGTGCTTGCGTGATCCGAGAAGTCCTGCAGCAGCACGGGCCGATCGGAGACGGCGGTGTCGATCGCGGCCGCCGTAGGTCCCTCGGGGCCCCAGTCCATGTCCGACGGGTAGTACTCCGCGTAGATGAAGGGGGCGTCAGCCACGGGATGGGTCGGCGGCGTATCCGCGGAGGAAGTCCAGGATCGTGTTCAAGTCATCGGTTCGCGGCAAGGCGACATGCCATGAACTCAGTGCGACAAGCTCAGGGTGCGTGTGGCTATCGACGAGCCCGGGGATGATCGCTCGTCCTTCGACGTCTACGACGTTCGTATCCGGTCCAACGAGCTCATCCGGGGAGCCATCTCCGCCCCCGCCGACGTAGACGATCTCTTTGCCCCTGATCGCGACGACCGACGCGAGTGCATGAACGTCGTCGCCGGTGTAGATGCGCGCATGTTCAAGGATCGCGTCCGCTGGCCCTTCCGACATCGTCTCCTCCCCAGTTGCGCCGGCGCCTCTGGAGAGTCAACAAGCAGGCCGGCCCCGCGACCACTCCACCCCGTCCTACCCCCTACTCCTGGAGGTAGGACACCGACTCGAATGGCCATTCGTCTTCGAGCCACGTGGTGACCTCGTGGCGGAGCGGCTTGTCCAGTTGGGCGTGGGAGGCTCGCACCCAAGATTCGACCAAGGCGTCGCGGTTCGGATCCTCGATGGGGTAGATGTAGACACAGCCGATCACGTCACGAGAAGTGGGATCGAGCACCGTGTATGTGAAGCCCTTCCGTTCCTTGAAGTCCCGATCGTGGCGTTCAAGGTCGGCCAGGTTCTCTTCGAGAGACATCGGCTTCGGCCAAGAGTCGGCGGAGTCGGGATCGTTGAATCCCGGAAGCGTATGGATGAATCCGATGCTCGAAGTCCAGGCCGCATAGTCCGCCGCGTTGTGCTCCGGGCCAAGAGGCTCGAGTAAGAAGGATCCCGTGCTCAGGCCGGAGGGTGGCTGGAAGTCCTCGGGAACGAACTCCGTCGTCATGATGTGACCCTACCCGTGCGCGGGGCGAAGCCCTCAGCCACAACGGGAACCAGGACGCCCGTCCGGAGCGCATCGATAAGCTGAGAACGGTGTCGGAACGAGTGGAACAACGAGCAGAGGCAGGACCCAACGTGGTCCGCTGGGTCGTTCCGGTCGTCGTCGCGGGTCTGGTCTTGTTGGCCATGGTCGCGATCTCTTCGAGGTACCCGCTACCTGTTGTGATCGGCGCGCGACCCGTTCCGCTGGACGCAGCCCTGGCGCTTGGCGCGGCGCTGCTCGCTATCGCGGTCATGTCCGATCCCGAGGGACGCAAGCCTCGCGTCAACATGACCAAGCGCCAGCTGCTCGGCCTCATGGCTTGGTGGATCGGCGTGTTCGTCGTCGTCGCCTTGCTGGAGGATGCGTCGTGGAAGGCGTGGTCGGTCGCTGCACTCTTCTGCTCGTTCGCCGTATTGGTGAAGATCATCCAGGTCGGCAGCCACTTCGACCGGAGGTTCAGCTTCGGGATCTGGATGCCGTTCGCGGCGATCATCGCGATCTTCATCATCTTCATCGCGATCGGCCAGTTCCTCGGCCGACCGAACCTGCCGCCCCCGATCACGTCGGCGCTCGACGCGTACGGCCCCGGTGAACCGTCCCTCCAGCCCGCGACGCGGCCGGCCCCGGACCTCTCTGCGATCGGCGCGCACCTGACCCGGACGGGCGACCGCGACCTCGGCGGGCTGCCGGTCACACTGTTCACGTACGACCTCCACGGGAGCGGGGTCGACATCTATGAGGCGAACATCGGCTTCCCGGCGCCCCAGGGTTCCTACGCAGCCGACAACCCGACCGGGTGGTGGGCCGAACTCGAAGGCACCTCACTTCGGGCGGGCCCGCGCGGCACGAACTTCCTCGTGGTCGCGTGGTCGACGCCGGTCGCGGATCGGATCGCGGCGACGCTTGCCGGACAGAGGTGATCAGCGCGGCACGATCACGTTCGTGATCCGGAGATCGCGACGGAAGCCGGGAAGGCCAGGACGCCCGTCCGGATCGATCAGCAGGTGATAGAGCGGGACCGCATACAACCGCTGCCATAGGCGCACGGGCTCGAGCTGGTGCGACCGGACCCGGCCAGGCGGACGCGAACCATGCCGACCGCCCTCGTGCCAGGCGTCCAACGCGTCCGCGGACGCACGCCATCGCGCGAAGGTCGCGAGCGGCGCCGGATCGAGGTCGTCGCCCGAGCCGAGATGCTCTTCCTCGAGCTCGAGCCGGAGCGAGCGAGCGAACCGCCTCGCACCGTGGCCCTGTCTACCCGGGTCCGTCGGCGCGCGATCGTCTCGATCCTCGTCGAACACGGCGATCGACAGTTCGGAGTCATGCGTCCACGACCGTCGGTTGAGGTTGTCCGAACCCAGCAGCGCCACCTCATCGTCGATCACGACCACCTTCGCGTGGACGTAGATCGGCGTCCCTCGCTCGTTCTCGATGTCGTAGACGGCGACGCGATCGCCGCCGGCACCGCGCACCATGGCCATCGCCCGGTGCTGTCCCAATAGGTGGGCGGGACCCGTGATCAGGCCGTCGCGGTCGGGGAACCGTGGCACGACCACGATCACCCTGAGCTCGGGGTTTCCGCGGAGCGCGCCGGCGAGCGCCTCGCCCACCTCTCGTGACCAGAAGTACTGGTCCTCGATGTACAGGAGCGACTTCGCGCGCGCGAACGCCTTCCGGTAGAACCGCGCGATCGTGCGTTCGCCCTCCGGCGCGAACGGGTAGCCCGGCCGCCTCGCGGGATACGTGCGCAGCACCTGCACCGCGTGCGACCCGCGCGGCCCCGGCGTTCGGTCGAGCGGTGGGAGCGGATCGGGGACTGTCCGTTCGTGGGCGAGCCGCATCCGAACCCCGCCGAGGGGCGAGCTTCGCCGCTCGACCGGCGTCGGGTCGTTCCACCGCTCGCGGAACGTCTCGAGCAGCTGCCCGACCGCGGGGCCGGCGACCGCCGCCTGGACGTCGTGCCACGGTGCGCGTTCGCCGTACCGCGGATCGAGGTGCTGGGCCTGGAGGTCGCCGAGATGGGCACCATCGTCGCGGCGTCCATGGCACAGATCGATCCCGCCGACGAACGCGACGTCGCGATCCGGATCGTCCCGATGGATCGCCACGACGAGCTTCTGATGGTGCGAGCCGGCGCGCCGCACGCGCTCGTCGAGCAGCACCGTTCCACCGGCCGCCGAGACGATCCGCGCGAGCTCGGTCTGCTCCTCCTCGTTGAACCCCAATGCCGCGGGATGGGAGCGCCAGAGCAACCCGCGGACATCGACGCCCCGGCGGGCGAGCTCGGTGAGGACCGTCGCGAGCGTCGGACCGTCGTCGGTCAGCTTCTCGTCGTCGTCACCGCGCCAGTCTGCGAGGCACACGAGATCGCCCGGACCGAGCGGCTCGAGCTCCGCAGCGAGCCGCGCGAAGTACGTGGCGCCGTGAACCAGCGCCTCCACGTGGTTGCCGTCGGTCCAGTCCTGGTCGCGGACGAGCGAGCGCCCGGGATGCGCCCGCTCGCGCGCGTCCAGGAACCACGGATGGACTTGCATCCGAGCACCCTATGCGTCCCGCGGGTCGAACGCCCCACCCGGCGATCAGCGGTGCACGACGATGCCCGCGACGTCGGAGAGATCGACCAGGTCCAGCGTCCGGCGCACGGTCGGGGAGGCGTTGGCGATGACGAGCTTGCCGCCGTCTAGCCTGCGCGAGAGGTTCACGAGCGCCCAGATGCCGATGCTGTCGATGAACGTCACGTCGGCGACGTCGAGGGTCAGCGTCGCCCGCCGCCCCGTCGTGGTCACCGGGATGTCCGCGACCTGTGCAGCCGTGTCCAGGTCGACCTCTCCGCGAAGGACGAACGTGTCCCTCGCTTCGCCCGACGAGATCGCTAACGTCGCGCCGCTGCCCATCGCACCCTTCCTTCCCACACCGTGTCCGTCGCTCGCATACGACCGGCGGTTCCCAGAACCTCGATCCGGTGCCTACCCCGACACGCCTCCGGCCAACCGCGCGGCATGTCACGTTTCCTGAGACGAGCGCCGGGTACGTCGAGCATGGGTGGCCGCAAACGGCGGCCTACGTCGGAAGGAGAACAGGATGGAAACGGAGCTCTGGACGTATCGCGGAGATCTCGACGAGATCACCAACCTCGAGGGGTTCGAGGTCGCCGCGCTCGACGGTGACATCGGCAAGATCGACGACGCCACCTACGACGTCGGTTCGTCCTACATCGTGGTGGACACCGGCCCGTGGATCTTCGGGAAGAAGGTCTTGATCCCGGCGGCCACGGTGGTCCGCGTGGATCTCGACAGCCGCAAGGTGTTCTTGATGCTGACGAAGGACCAGATCAAGGACTCACCCGAGCTGTCCGACGTGATGACGGACGCCGATCGCGACCGGGTCGGCTTGTATTACGAAAAGCTGTAAGGAGGTGCTCGCGATGCCGAACCAAGCGTGGAGCGACAAGCGTGAGCGTCAGTACGAGCACATCAAGGACGGCCTGAAGGAGCAGGGCAGGTCGAACGATGTCGCCGAGGAGATCGCGGCGCGCACGGTGAACAAGGAACGCGCACGCCACGGTGAGGCGAAGGAAGCCAGTCGCACCTCGACCGACGACATCTCGTCGGGCCGGCGCGGCGGCCTCCGTTCCCACAGCGGCCCGAAGGGCCGCACGAGGGAGCAGCTCTACGAGGAGGCCAAGCGGAAGAACATCCGAGGCCGCTCGAAGATGACGAAGGCGCAGCTGAAGCGGGCCGTCGATCGATAGGCCTGGTCGAGGCTGACGCGCAACGGGGGCCCCGCCTTCGGCGGGGCCCCCGTCACATTCAATCCTGAGGATGGTCCTGCGAAGAGAGCTCCGATGGATCTGGATCTGTCGGGAGCAGTTCTCCGCGATGCTCGTCCATCAGGTGGCGACCCAAGGCTTCCTGAGAATCGAAGCGGCGGTCGCACACGTGGCACACCGCGGTCTCGGGATCGCCCCGTTGGTTCTCGCGCTCAGACATGAACCCCCCAAGTGGTATGTGGGGCACGGATACCCGCCCGCCCGCGTGCCCAAACGCGAAGAGGTCGCTATTCGGTCTTCGAGAATCGAACGATCGCGACGCCGAGGAGCACGAGTGCGACGACGCCCACGATCGCGAGCGCGAGCCCGCTGGGAAGACGCCACCCGTCCCACGTGACTCCCGCGTTCAGCTTCGCGGCCACGTCCGGTGGGATCGCCACGTGCGAGAACACGGCGGAGCGCATCGGCGTGATCACGTAGGCCAATGGATCGATCTTCGTCAGCGCGGCGAGCCAGAGCGGCAGGCCGGTGAGCGGGAAGATCGCTCCTGCCAGGAAGAACATGGGCAGCACGAACAGCTGCATCACGACCTGGAACGACTCGACCTGCTTGATCCGGCTCGCGAGCATCAGGCCCAGCGAGGTGAGCATGAATGCAGCGAGCGCCATCTCACCGAGCAGCGTCAGCATCAGGATCGGCGAGTACGGCACGTGCACCACGCCCGCGAGCGCCAGGATGATCACGCCCTGCATCGTCGCGACGGTCGAGCCGCCGGCGGCCTTGCCGACCATGATCGCCCACCGTCGTGAGGGCGCGACGAGCATCTCGCGCAGGAACCCGAACTCGCGGTCCCACACGATCGACACGGCCGAGAAGATCGCCGTGAACAGGATCGTCATCGAGATCACGCCCGGGAACATGAACGTGCGGAAGTCGAACCCGGAGTCGCCGGGGATCAGGTGCGACAGCCCCGTCCCCAGCACGAACAGGAACAGGATCGGCTGCGCGAGCGAGGTCACGATCCGTGGCTTGTTCCGGCGGAAGCGCAGCAGCTCGCGCTTCCACACGACCTTCACCGCGCGCCAGTCGTCGGCGAGGGTCCCCTGCGTGACCCGGACCGGAGCAACCTGCGCCAGGCTCATCGGCGCACCCCCGTCCGCCGCCGGATGAACGGGTTGGCCGCCATCCGCTCGGACGCCGTCGCCTCGGCGTCGCGGATCGTGCGGCCGGTGTACGACATGAACACGTCGTCGAGCGTCGGCTGCGTCACCGAGCACCGAGACGATCGGCACGGTGAGCTCGGCGAACAGCCGCGGGATGAACCGGTCGCCGTTCGCGACGTAGACGCGGATCGCACCCTCGGCCGTCGTCGGTTCGAGGCCGAAGGACTCGCGGAGCTCGCGCATCGCGATCTCGTCGTCGGCCGTCCGCAACTCCATCCGGTCCTCGCCCACGCTCGCCTTCAGCGCCTCCGGGGTATCGATCGCGACGATCGTGCCGTGGTCGATGATCGCGATCCGGTCGCAGTGCTCCGCCTCGTCCATGTAGTGCGTGGTCAGGAAGATCGTGATCTCCTCGCGCTTGCGGAGCTCTTCGATGTAGCTCCAGATGTGCGCGCGGGTCTGCGGGTCGAGGCCCACGGTCGGCTCGTCGAGGAACAGCACCCGAGGCGAGTGCAGGAGCCCGCGGGCGATCTCGAGGCGCCGGCGCATCCCGCCGGAGAACGTCGCGACGATGCCCTTGCGACGCTCCCAGAGCTCGACCATCTCGAGCACGTCGCGGAGCCGGTCCTCGGTGGTCTCGCGCGGGACGCCGTACAGCTCCGCGTGGAACCGGAGGTTCTCCTCGGCGGTGAGGTACTCGTCGAGCGTCGGGTCCTGGAAGACGAGGCCGATGTGCCGGCGGACGTCGGCGGGACGGGTCGCGACGTCGAACCCGGCCACCGAGGCGCTCCCCCCGGTCGGGCGGAGCAGCGTGCACAGGATGTTGATCGTCGTGGACTTGCCGGCGCCGTTCGGTCCGAGGAACCCGAACGACTCCCCCGCCGCCACGTCGAAGGTCACACCGTCGACCGCGACGATGTCGTCGAAGGACTTCCGGAGGCCGTCGACGATCACCGCAGGGGCGTCGCTCATCGGGATCCCTCCTCCTCCGTGAGGGCGCCGTGCAAGGCCCGCAGGCCCGAGAGCAGATCGCGCGCCTCGCTGTGCGACAACGAACCGACCGCCCCCGCGGCGATCGACCGGTACGTCGCGCGCCAGCGTTCGAGCTCGCGGGTGCCGGCCGCAGTAAGGCGGAGCCGTACGAGGCGTTGATCCGACGGGTCGTTCCCTTTGCGGACCAGCCCATCCTCGGCGAGGTCGGCCACGATGATCGAGACCAGGCTCTTGGGCATGTAGCGGCGCCTGGCCACCTCGTTGACCGTGATCCCGGGCTCCGCACCAACAGCGCGCAAGACCGACAGGGTTGCCAGGGAGCGCTTCCTGCCGGACGCCGCTTGCATCAGCCGCTCACGCAGAGTGCGGTTCACGGCCCGGAGCAGCTCGACGATCTCCTCATCGCGTCCGGTCGGTCCGGCAGGTCTGTTCAGAACTGAACGTTCCATACTGAACGAGTGTACCCGACGGCGGTTTCAGCGACGGATACCATCGAACGATGCGCTGGCTGCGGCTGATCCTCATCCCGATCCTGATCGCAGCGACCGCCTTCGTCGCCGTCGACGTGCGCGGCGCCGACGCATCAGTCTCGAGCTCCCTTCGCCGCTACCCCTACCTGACGGATCTCGTGAGACGGGACGTCACGGTCAACTGGGCGACCACGACGTCGAGCGGATCGGGCACGGTCCGGTGGGGATCGGCGTCGGGCGACTGCACAGCGAACCAGGCGACCGCGAGCCGCACCTCGATCACGGTCGGCTCCACCGCCGAGTATCAGTGGAAGGCGAAGCTCACCGGCCTGCGCCGTGGCCAGCGCTACTGCTACCGGATCTTCGGCGGCTCGACCGATCTCCTGGGCACCGACCCGACTCCCGCGTTCCAAGCGCAGATCGCGAAGCGCTCGACCGCGCCGTTCTCGTTCGCCGTGTTCGGCGACTGGGGACAGGTGGACGGCGGCGGGAACAACGCCCAGCAGGCCGACGTGATGAGCGAGATCGCCGCGAGCGACGCGACCTTCGCGCTCACGACCGGGGACACCGCGTACCCCTCCGGGTCGCAGACCAACTACGGCGATCTGGCGCAGCGCGGCGCCGACACGAGCGCGGTGTTCGGCCCGTCGTTCTGGACGAAAGCCGGCGATGAGATCCCCCTGTTCAACGCGCAGGGCAACCACGGGATGAACGCGACGTCCCTGGTGAACTGGCCGCAAGACCGCGCGGTGGCGACGTCGAAGGGCACCTACGAGATGCAGACGTACTGCTGCGCGAACGACACAGACCCGGCGAGCTACCCGAGCTCGTGGTACGCGTTCAACGCCGGCCCGGCCCGGTTCTACGTGCTCGAGGCTTCGTGGGCCAACAGCAACGTCGGGGATGCGGATCTCTACGAGAACGACTACGACGCACACTGGACCGCGTCTCGCGCCGAGTACCAGTGGCTGCAGAACGATCTCGAGACGCACCACCGTCCGCTCGCCTTCGCGGTGTTCCACTTCCCGCTGTACGCGGACAGCGCGACCGAGGGGTCCGACGCGTTCCTGCACGGGAGCGGCAATCTCGAGGAGCTGCTCGGCGAGCACGGCGTCAACATCGTCTTCAACGGGCACGCGCACCTGTACGAACGGAACCGCCCGTCAGCCGTGGGCATGCCGGTCACCTACGTCACCGGCGGCGGCGGGGCGGACCTGGAGCCAGTGAGCGGCTGTTCCTCGATCGACGCGTATGCGATCGGCTGGTCATACTCATCGCGCACGCACGGGAGCGCCTGCGGCGCGGCGTCACGCCCGACGTCGATCGATCAGGTGTTCCACTTCCTGCTGGTGACGGTCGACGGAACCACGGTGACGGTCGCGCCCACGAACGCGGACGGCCACACGTTCGACGTGCAGACCTACGACTTCGGCTGAGGTCAGACCGGCGGCAGCAACGGGACCCCCGCCGCGGCGAGCGCATCCCACACGACGCGGAGCATCTCCTCGTCGTTCGTCGTGGCTCCCTCGACCCTCGACGGGATGTGGATCGCGATCGGCTTGGGCGGATCCGTGAGGTTCGTCCGGATGTCCTCGAGGAGGGCGTCCCACTCGCCGGTCATCGGCACGGCGATCGAGACGTGCAGCGCGGATCCGACGCGCGTCACCGACCACGTCATCGATCCATCACGCCCCCCGGGTTTCGTCTGCGTACGCTTGGCTACCAGAGAACCACCGCGGGACTGAGCGATCTGCTCGGAGCAGAGCCCCTCTCGCCCCACGCGCACGGTAGTCGACCCCGGCGGCCGTGGACAGTCGCCCTTCAGGAGAACCCCCCGGGGAGCGGTGTGGCGATCAGCCGGTCGCGACGTCCGGCGTCGGAGCGACCACCTGGAAGACCAGCTCCCAATCGCCGTCATGCGTGTGAACCGCGTCGTCCACCTCCGACGTCGGGTCGAACCGCACCTCGACGAAGCCGTCTTCCTCGAGCCGGCGAGTGCCGAGCTCGATCGCATCCCGGAGCGTCATGTCGGGGAACCGCGGGATCGCGAGCGTCTTGTAGGTCATCCCACCCAGCGTACGGCCGATGGTCGGATGCCGCGGGTGAACACCTGGTGACGATCGCGTGGCCCTCTCGATGCCCAGCCACACACGCGACGTCGTGAGACGGGAGGTCCCGGGCCGGCATCCCTCCGGCCCGGGACCTGTCCCTGTCGGGAACCCGTCAGCTCTGCGCTTCGATCGAGCCGAACAGGCCGTGCTTCTCGCCGTTCGGACCCGCGGTGAAGAACAGGCTGTTCGTGGGACCGGCAGCGTTGCCGTTGCCGAACTCGAGCGCCCACAACCCCTGGATCACCATCGCGTTGCCGTTTCGGCGCTGCAGACTGCCCTCGAAGTCGAACGGACCGTTCGACTCAGGCTTGAAGGCGTTGATCGTGCCGTCGCCGAAGTTCCCGATCAGCAGGTCGCCGCTGAACTCGCCGAAGTTGTCGGGAGCCCACGCGATACCCCACGGCGCGTCGAGCGCACCCGTCGAAGCGATCCGCTGGAGCAGCTTCCCCGACCTGCCGTACATGTCGACGAACCCGAAGCCGGCGCCAGCCACGTCGTCCTCGGCGTCGGCGTCCTGCTTCGCGTAGGTGACGACGATCTTGTTGCCGACGTTCTGGATCCCGAACGGCGCGTACCCCGCGGGGATGTTCGGGTCCTCGAACGCGCCCGGCATGTTGACGAGGTGGAACCGCTCGTTGAACACGTCCACCTTGCCGTTGTGGAAGTCGGTCGCGTAGAGCCGGTCACCGCCGGACGTCGGGGCGATCGCGAGACCCTTGAAGATCGCGCCGTCGCTGCGCATGTCGACCATCCTGAACGCCTTGGTCGAGGGCGCCGGCATCGGCACGTTCGGGTTCCAACCACGGATCACGCCGCTCTCGGTCGCGAACAGGAACACCGACGGACCCTCGGCCCCGTCGTGCTGTCACGTGGAACCCGGAGCCGCCGTTGAAGACGGTGCCCGTCGGGGCGCCGCCCACCGTCACGACCAGCGGGATCGGGTTGCCGTTCCCGTCGTACAGGGTCGAGGTGTTCGAGTGGTTGTTCGCCACCCACCACGGCGTGCTCGGCCCGGAGACGAGACCCCACGCGTTCACGAGGTTCGTGTCCTGCTGTTGACCGACACCGGGTTTGTCGGAGATGAGCCGCGTGAGCTTGTAGCTGTTGTCGCTGGCTGACGCAGGCGTCAAGGACGCGCCGAGCGCCACCAGCGCTACGACGCAAACCATCACTACCGATCTCTTCCGCACGTTCGCCCTCCCATCGTCGAACGGTGCATGCTTCGACCACCGGATCCGGATCCAGGGGTCGCGGACCCTAGGCATACGGGCGAGGGCGTGGTGCGGTTCGCTGGATCAGCGGAGCGTCGCGAGGGCCTGGCCGGCACGCGCGACGTCATCTGCCGAGGATCCGGCGGGCATGTTGAACAACAGACCCTGGAGCCCGGCGTCGAGGAACGCCGCGGCCTGCTCGGCGACCTCGTCACGGTCGCCCCAGGTCAGACGCATCGCGAGCCCCGCGTCGTCGACACCACGCTCGGCCTGCCAGGCACGGCGCCGCCGGTCGGCCTCCTCGTGCGTGTCGGCGACGATCAGCGTGCCGAGGCGGGTGGCGACGATCTCGGATCGGTCGCGGCCTTCGGTCGCGCAATGTTCGGACAGGACCTCGAGCTTGTGGCGAACCATCGCGAGATCGCCGAAGCCGTTCCACATGTCGGCGTAGCGAGCGGTCAGCCGGAGCGTCTTCCGCTCGCCGCCGCCCCCGACGAGGATCGGCGGTCCGCCGGGCCGGACGGGCTGCGGCACGTTCATCGCGCCCTCGACGTGGTGCACGGTGCCAGGCACGGTCGACTCCGGCTGCGTGAACATCGACCGGCAGATCCGCAGCGCGTCCTCGAGCCGCTCGAACCGCTCGGCCACCGGCGGCCATGCGTAGCCGTAGGCGCGCGATTCCTCCTCGTTCCAGGCGGCGCCGATCCCGAGGATCGCCCGGCCGGACGACACCACGTCCAGCGTCGTGACCACCTTCGCGAGGAACGCGGGGTTGCGATACGTCACGCCGGTGACCATCGCGCCGAGCTGGATCCGGGAGGTTCGCGCGGCGACCCCACCGAGCAGCGTGTACGCCTCGAGCATCGGCTCGGTCCGTGGCCCGATGTTCGCGATCTGGTGGTAGTGGTCCATCACCCAGAACGAATCGAACCCGGCGTCCTCGGCCGCACCGGCGATCTCGGCGATCCGTTCGAAGAGCCGGTCGTCGGGCACGTCGGCGAAGGTGAAGCTCGGCAGCTGGAGCCCGAAGTGCGTCATCACGTCCCGATCCGGTAGTGAAGCGAGACGGTCCCGTTCGGGAATCGTCGTTCGTCGACGAGCTCGAGCCCGAGCCGGACGCCCCGCGGCAGGAACGACGTGCCGCCCCCGACGATCTCCGGTACGACCAACCTGTGGAGCTCGTCGACCAGACCGGCGCGGATCGCGGTGGCGGCGAGCCCGGGGCCACCCACGCCGAGGTCCCGGTCGCTCGCGGCCTTGATCGCACGGATCGCGTCGGGGTCGAACCGGCGCTCGAGCTTCGTCCGCGCGGTCGGTGCGTCCTCCAGCGTCGTCGAGAACACGATCTTGTCCGGCCGCCTGCCAGATCCGCGCGTAGTCCGCGAGGTACGCCGGCTGGTCCTGGTCCGTCGGCGCCGTCTCCCAGTACCGCATGACGTCGTACATCCGACGCCCGTACAGGTATGTGCCGATCGGGCGTTCGAGGTCGTTCACGAACGTATGGACCGCCTCGTCGGGCGCCGCCCAGTCGAAGGACCCCTCGTCATCGACGACGTATCCGTCGAGCGACGTGATCGCGGAGTAGCGCAGTTTGGCCACCCGACCAACCCGTCAGGTCAGGACCCGTTCACGGAACCCGCGGATCCCGATCCAAGCGAGCCCGACGCTGAAGCCGATCAGCGCGACATAGATCACCCAGACCTGCATGTGCGGCACGAGCTGCGGTGTCAGCGCCGCGCGCATCGCCTCGCTCATGTACACGAGGGGGTTGATCAGCACCAAGATCTGCAGCCACAAGATCCCGTGCAGCAGAGCCCACGGGTAGTAGGTCGCCCCCAGGAACGTCATCGGGATCACGACGACGCCGAACAACAGCGGCACGCGGCGCGGGTCGACGCGCGTGCCCATCACCAAGCCGAGGGCCGCGCCGCAGAATGCGGTCAGCGGCAGCAGCGTGAGCAGCTCGAACCACTGGACGTCGAGGTGCACGGCCGTAGCGGGGATGAACGCCGCGAGCGGGAACACGACCAGCGCCGCGAAGATGCCCTGGATCGAGCCGGCCACCATCTTCTCCATCGCGACGCCGCCGATCGACAGCGGCGCCATCACACGGTCCTCGATCTCGCGCGTGAACCCGAACTCCGTGACCAGCGGCAGGGCGACCGACTGCACCCCCTGGAACATGCACGCGATCGCGACCACGCCGGGCACCAGCAGGCTCGAGAACGTCGCCTCCGCAGCCGAGCCGCCGACCCCGAACCCGATCTTCGGGAACACGTAGGTGAACACGAACACGAACAGCAGCGGCTGCATCACCGAGCGGACGATGAACTCGACGATGTTCTTGCGCAGGACGTTGAAGTCGCGCATCAGCAGGGCCACGAACGCCACCCAGGGCGTGGTGTGCAACGCGGGACGGGTTCGGACCGCGGTCGTGGTCATTCCCTGAGCTCCTTCCCGGTCAGCTCGATGAAGACGGTCTCGAGCGTGGGCTCGGTCACCGAGACGTCGCGGACGTGGTACCCACCCGCTTCGGAGCGCTGGATCAACCGCGGCAGCAGGCCGTCGGTCGTGCTCGCGGCGACCATCACGTCGTCCTCGACGACCGTCACGCGGCCGACACCCGGCACCTCCTCCAGGAGCGCGCGGAGCGCCTGCGCATCTCCGTCGGCGCGCAGCCGCATGATCGTCTCGGCGCCGATCGTCCGCTTCAGCTCATCGGGCCGGTCGAGCGCGAGCAGCTTCCCGTGGTCCATGATCGCGACCCGGGAGCACAGGCGGTCGGCCTCCTCCATGTAGTGCGTGGTCAGCAGGATCGTCTGCCCGCCCTGGTGGATCTCGCCCAGGATCTCCCAGAGCGCGAGCCGGCTCTGCGGATCCAGGCCCGACGTCGGCTCGTCGAGGAACAGGATCGAGGGGTAGTGGACGATGCTCCGGGCGACCATCAGACGCTGCGCCATGCCGCCCGACAGGGTGTTCACGTCGGCGGAGGCCCGGTCGGCCAGACGGAACCGCTCCAGGAGCTCGTCGGCGCGCTGGCGCGCGTCCCGCGTCGACATCCCGAAGTACTTCCCGTGGTGGAACAGGTTCTCCCACGCGGTCAGGCTGCGGTCGAGGGTGTTCGTCTGGGACACGACGCCGATCACGCGCTTGGTGGCCGTCGGGTGCGCGACGACGTCGATCCCGGCGATCCACGCGGAGCCGCCCGACGGGATCACGCGGGTCGTCAGCATGCCCACGGTCGTCGTCTTGCCGGCGCCGTTAGGGCCGAGGAGCCCGAAGATCTCGCCGGCATAGACCGACAACTCGAGGTCGTCGACGGCGAGGACGCCGGTCGGGTAGGTCTTCGACAACGCCTCGGTCCGGATCACGGCCTCGGGATCGCTCACCCGTCCACTTTAGGCGTGGTTCGTACGGAAGCCATCCCGACGGCTCGCGGTCGAGCGTGACCCAACGAACAGCCGCTTCCGATGGTCGGAGGTTTGGCCGCGGGTTCGAGGGGATACCTCAAGCGGACTACGCTAAAGTACGCACACCGCCAAGACCCAGGGAGGGATCCATGCGGAAGCTGTTCGGCATCACCACCGTCGCCATGATCGCGCTGGCGATCCCGTTCGCGGCCCCGGCCGCACAGGCGAGCGGGAGCACCACGACGTGCACCGGCACGCTCGACCCCGGCACCTATCACCGGGTCGTGGTTCCGCAAAACGCCGTGTGCCTGAGCGACGGGCCGGTCCGGATCGTCGCCGGCCTTTGGGTCCAGCCGGGCGCCACCTTCGAGCTCGGCAGCGATGAGAGCCCGTCTCCCAGCGGCACGATCAGCGGCGGCGTCCACGCCACCGATCCCGCGGGTGTCCACATCCACCACGCGACGATCAACGGCGGCCTCCGGATCCACGGCGGCAGCGGACCGTTCGGTCCCCCGTTCGACGTCACCTGGAACGCGATCGAGGACAACACGATCCACGGCGCCGTGACGATCTCCGGCTACGACGGCTTCTGGATGGGATTCCTCGGCAACCATGTCTCGGGCACGGTGACCCTGTCGAACAACACCCTGATCGACCCGGACGGCAACGAGTACGTCACGAACACGATCCACGGCTCGATGCGGTGTTGGGGCAACGACCCGGCACCCCAGGCCGGAGACTCGGGCGGCTCGCTGAACGTCGTGACCGGCGCGAAGACCGGTCAGTGCGCGTCGGTATAGGAGAGGCGCCTACAGGTTTCGCGACGATCGGGCCCCTAGCAGCACAGTGACGAAGGGGGTGCGCTGATGCGAAGGGTAACGAGCGTGCTGGCGGCTGCGATCGTCGCGGCCGGTGGCGTGTGGGCCGCGCACGCGGCGACGAACGGCGGCACCACGCCGGCGAAGTGCATCGACACGGTGTGGCGAACCGATCCTGTATCGACCACATCGACGACGTTCACCGACGTGCCGGGGATGAGCGACGGTCCGAGCTCGATCTTCCCGATCGTGGTGAACGCGAGCGCGGTGGTGAGCGGCGCGCCGGTCGAGTTCCGGCTCAAGAGCACGAACGTCGGCGATCAGACCGAGATCAGCAAGCCCGGTCGTGCGAGCTTCGTGCCCGATGGCGGCGGACCGGACTCCTTCTCGTTCCAGTGGATCGAGAAGAACCAGAGCGGGGCGGTGCACGTGAACCAGCTGCAGCTCCAATGGCGGAGCCCGAGCGGCAACCAGGTCACGATGCTGCGGGGCGACCTGGCCGCGACCTACGACGCGGACGCCTGCATCGGGCAGCAGTAAGCGCTACCGGTCGACGATCTCGGAGAGCGAGTCGACGGCGACGGTGATCGCCAGGAGCAGGGCGTCGTCCTGCTCCTCGGCGATCTCGACGCCGTAGGTCTCGCGCACGCGGAACCACTTCTTGGAGATCTCGGCGATCTTCCCGTGGTCGCCCTTGATCGTGTACTCGTGGTCGGTGAGCTTGCCCTTGATCGTGAGCTCGCCGCCGCCATCGAGGTCGACCTTCAGCCGGTCACGCAACCCGACGAGCCGCTTGTGCACCTCGGCGATCTTCTTGCCGTCGCGCTCGATCGCCATCGTGTCGCGGATGTGGAGCTTGCGCTCCTGGATCTTCGCGACCTCGGCGCCGGCCATGTCCTGCAGGACGAACGTGTCCCGCAGGCGCATGGCCTTGCCGTCGACCTTGTAGACCTTGTTCCCGTGCTCGTCCTCGATCCACGAGTCATCGCCGATCGACGCGAGCTTCTCGCGCATGCGGTACTTCACGTGCCGAGGATCTTGGCCTTCGCGGCCGTGAACTCCTCGTCGGTGAGGGCGCCGGAGTCGTGCAGCTTCGAGAGCTTCTCGATCTGCTCGAACGGGTCCTCGCCCGCCGGTGGAGCTGGCATGGCCTGGGCCTGCGAGGCGCCTTGCTCCGCCGCAGCGGCCTGCTGCTGGTTGTATTGCGCGTCCTGATCCGCGTACTTGTTCGCCTGGCGGCGCCCCACGCGGCCGCTGACTGCGGTCGCCGTGCCGGCAACGACAGCCGTGCGCGCCGCCATCCCTACGAGACCCGGGCCTCTGCGCATCATCGTTCGATCACCGTTCCTTCCGTACTGTTGTCGTAGTTGCTCTTAGTTGGCGGAGGCGAAGTCGATCGCGGCTTGCACGACCTCGCCGGGCACCCGCTCGAGGTCCCACAGCTCGCCGCCGGCGTTCACGATGGCGTCGCGGAGGTTCGTAGCCCAGACGTCCTCCCATACGAGGAGCGCTGCGGAGCTGTTGGGCTCGAGCTCGTCTGCGGCGGCCATCAGGTCATCCTCGTTCAAGAGCCCGCCACCCTCGTTGCCGAGCAGGGACGACAGCGCCTTGCCGAAGTCCGAGTCGAGGTCGCTGACCTCCAGTGCCTCGGCCTTGCCGTCCTCGTCCTTCACGACGATGGCGAGGTCGATGATGCGGATCGTGTTCGTGTCGGTGAGCCGAGCCAGCTCGGGCAGGATCTCGCCCTTGAACTCGTTCCCGGGGAACGCCACGATCATGTACTCGACGGGGCCGATACTCATCACTCCTCCTATCTCGCGGGTCTGCCGGATGGATCTGCCCGATGGGTCCGGGGCGCACAACTCTAGTGGGCGGCGACGCATCTCGCCCCTCGTGGCTCAGGGCGCCGGGGCACGGGCGACCACGTGGAAGTAATGCCAGTGCTTGGGCCCATCGAAGGCCTCGCCGTCGTTCTCCTCTTCCTCGAAGTGCTCGACGATCCACCCCTCGAACAGACTCTCGACCGCCGGACGCTGCATCGCGGTGTGGTCCACGAGGGAAGCCCACGTGTCGCGGTCGCCGAGCAGCTCGCCGGCGAATCGGCCTCCCGGACCGATCGCGGCGCCGATCCGTCCCCACACAGCGGGGAACCGGTCGGGGTCGCAGAAGAACAAGCTGTAGCTGGCCCAGACCAGGTCGACCGGCGGAAGAGCGACGTCCTCCATCGAGGAGAGCTCCGTGCGGAGCCCGCCGCGGCTGCCCGCCCTGGACCGAAGACGTTCGATCGCTTCGGGCTGCGCATCGATCGCGAGCACCGTCCACCCGCGGTCGAGCATCGCGACGGTGTCGATCCCGGCGCCGCACCCGAGGTCGACCGCACTCCCGGGCGTGGCGAATCGATCCAACACCTCCACGAGCTGCTCGCGCGGAGCTCGGCCCTCGTTCGCCGCGTAGTAGTCGCGCCAGGTCGAGTCCGCTGCCATCCCTGAACGGTAGCGAACCGCCGCGACGGACGAGACCCGAGACCTGAGCCTCAGCGCGGATCGGGGCGGTCGAGGTTCCAGTGGCGCACGGCCGAGCACAACCATCCCTCGTCGTCCCGCGGTGTCACGACGAACAACGTGATCGACGGCTGCCCACCTTCGTGGTCGGTGTAGAGCAGCTCGACCAGGAAGATCTCGCGCTCCCGCACCCGCGCGGCGAGCTCTCCGTAGTCCGGATCGTTCTGGTCGCGGATGGCCGCCTGCCAGAACCCGACGTCGCCGCCCGGGATGTACAGGTCCCTGATCTGTTTGCGGAACTCGTCACGCTCGGCGTGCCCGTGCTCGTCGAGGACCGCTTCCATCCGGATGTGCCACCCGGAGATCACGGCGATGCCCGAGCCGGCGTTGCGGACCGACATCGCGAGGTAGATGTTGTCGTCGACGAGCTCGACGTCCGCCGCCGACCCACCGAGGGCCGCATGATGATCGTCGCCCCAGCGGATCTTCTGCGGCGGGTCCTCGAGCCGGGACGGCATCAGCAGAGGGACGCATCCCCACCTGCATCCCGTACTCGGCCAGGCGCGCGGAACGGTTCGACGACCGCACCGAAGCGAAGGTCGCCGCGGCGAGCACGAGGGTGCCGCCGGCGGTCGCGAGTGACGCCGCGGTCGTCCAGTCCATCGTCGGGACCCTAGCCGCTCGCCGCCGGCGTTCCCTCGCCGATCAGGACGCACGCGGCGCGATGGGCGGCGGACGTGTGCACGGTCCGGAGCGCCGGATCCTCCGTGCGACAGCGGTCCTCGGCGACCGGGCACCGTGGATGGAACCGGCAGCCGGACGGTGGGGAGACGGGGTTCGGCGGCTCGCCGGTGAGGATCTGCAGGTCCGACCGGTCGCGCGGGTCGCGTTTGGGCACGACCGACAGGAGCGCCTTCGTGTACGGATGCTGCGGGTCGCGCACGACGTCGCGCGCCGGTCCCTCCTCGACGATCCGGCCGAGGTACATCACGGCGATCCGGTCGGCGAAGTGCGCGGCCGTCGACAGGTCGTGCGTGATCATCAGCACGCTGAGGTCGCCCGACCGCCGCAGCCCGTCGAGCAGCTTCAGCACGCCCGCGCGGACGGAGACGTCGAGCATCGAGACGGGCTCGTCGGCGACGAGGACCTTCGGATCGAGCACGAGGCTCGCCGCGATCGCGACCCGCTGGCGCTGCCCGCCCGAGAGCTCGTGCGGGAACCGCTCGAGGAACATGCTGGGCGGCGTCAGCTCGACCCGCGCGAGCGCGTCGGCGACGATCTGCCGGCGCCCGTCTCGCCCGCCGCCGACGTGATGGATCACCAACGGTTCCTCGATCGCCTGCCGCACGCGGAGCCGCGGATCCAGGGACTCGTACGGGTCTTGGTAGATCATCTGCACCGAGCGCCGGATCGGACGCAAGGCGCGCTGGCTCAGGCCCGTCAGCGGCTGCCCGTCGAGCTCGATCGTGCCTGACACCGGATCGACCAGCCGGACGATCGACTGCGCGACCGTCGTCTTGCCGCACCCGGACTCGCCCACCAGCGCGAGCATCTCGCCGGTCCGGAGGGTGAGCGAGACGCCCTCCACCGCGTGCACGGCCTGGCGGGGTTCACGCCGGATCGTGCCGAACAGCCCTCGGCGGATCGGGTAGCGCGTGACGAGGTCGCGCACCTCGAGCGCGGGCCCACCGGTGGTGCGTGCCTCGGCGCTCATCGGTCGCCCCGGTCACCGGCTGCGACCGGCTCGTCGTTCAGGTGGCAGGCCGCGACACGATCCTCGCCGACCGGCTTCAGGAGCGGGCGCTCGGCCAGGCACCGTTCGAACGCGCGGTCGCACCGTTCCCGGAACGGGCATCCGGCGATGTCGCGATCCAGGCGCGGGGGCGCGCCCGGGATCGAGAGCACCTCGTCCTCCCCGTAGAGATCAGGCGTGGCGGCGAACAGCATCCGCGTGTACGGATGCTTCGGCTCGTGGAACAGGTCGTCGAGCCGTCCGGCCTCGACGATCTCTCCGGCGTACATCACGGCCGCGCGGTCGCACACCTGCGCGACCACCGGCAGGTCGTGCGTGACCAGCACGAGCGCGAGGCCCAGGTCGCGGGTGAGCCGTTGCATCAGCTCGAGGATCTGGGCCTGCACCATCACGTCGAGCGCGGTCGTGGGCTCGTCGGCGAGCAGCACCTTGGGCTCGCACGCAAGGGCCATCGCGATCGCGGCGCGCTGGCGCATCCCGCCGGAGAACTCGTGCGGGTACCGGGCCCCCGACGCCGCCGGGATGCCGACGAGCTCGAGCAGCTCGCCCGCCCTGGCCTTCGCCTCGGCGCCGTACGCGGTCCCGTGCAGCGTCATCGGTTCGACGATCTGCGACTCGACCGTCTTCACCGGGTTCAGCGCGTTCATCGCGCCCTGGAAGACCATCGCGATGTCGGTCCACCGGTGGGTGCGCGTCGTGTCCTCGTCGACGGCCAGGACGGTGTGACCGTCGAGCAGCACCTCGCCGGCGACGGTCGCCGACGGCGGCAGCAACCCGAGCATCGCCAGGATCGTCGTGGTCTTGCCGCACCCCGACTCGCCGACGAGCCCGACGCGCTCCCCCGCGTCGAGATCGAACGACACCCCACGGACCGCGTGAAGCTTCCCCCCTCGGGCAGGTCGAACCAGACGTGCAGGTCCCGGACCTCGAGCAGCGCCATCACGCCTCCTCGCCGGGCGCCGCGCGGAACCGGAAGCTCCGGGGCGAGACGTAGGAGACCTTCAACCGCGGGTTCAGCGCGTCCTCGATCGCCTGTCCGAACCAGAAGCACGCCATGATCACGAGCGCGACGCACAGGCCCGCCGGGATCACCGCCCACCACGCGCCGGAGGAGATCGCGGTCCGCAGGAACGAGAACTCGATCGTCGTCCCCCACGTGATCGACGTGGGGTCGGCCGAGCCCGAGGAACGCGAGCGCCGTCTCGTCGAAGATCGCCACCGCGATCGTGAGCACGGTGTTCGCGATCAGCAGCGGCCCGATCTGGGGCAGGACGTGGCGCGATGATGATCCGGAAGTCGCTCGCCCCGAGCGATCGCGCGCGCTTCACGTAGACGCGTTCGCGGACGCTCTTCACCTGCGCGCGGATGATCCGAGCGGTCGTCGTCCACAACAGCAGGGCGATCACGAAGATCAGGTGCGTCAGGCTCGCCCCCCACACCGCGGCAACGATGATGGCGAGCGGCAGGTCGGGGATCACGAGGAAGTAGTCGGTGATGCGCATCAACGCCTGGTCGGTCCGTCCCGCCGTAGTAGCCGCTGAAGATCCCGATCCCGCCGCCGATCACCATCGCGACCATCGAGGCGGCGAACCCGACGATCAGCGAGACCCGTCCGCCGAAGATCAGCAGCGACAGCATGTCGACCCCGCCGTCGTCGAGCCCGAGGACGTGCTGCGCCGAGGGCGGCGCGTACACGCTGCCCGACCTGCTTGCCGAGGGTCGTAGGGCGCGACCAGCGGCGCGAAGATCGAGATCAGCACGAAGATGGTCAGCACGATCAGGCCGACCTTGGCCTGGGTGCTCTCGGCGATCACCTTGCGGAGCCAGTTGCGCTGGCCGCCGGCGAGATCGGGCTGGATGTCGTCGGGCGCTTCGCTGAGGGTGTCTTGTCGGATCATCGGCTACTCCGTGATCCTCGGGTCCAGCGAGAAGTACAGGATGTCGGCCAGGAAGTTGAAGAACACCACCGACACCGTGAGCACGAGGAACGCGCCCTGCAGCATCGGGTAGTCGCGCTCGATCACCGCCTGGTACACGGCGTTGCCGATCCCGGGCCACGAGTAGACGCTCTCGATCAAGATCGCGCCGGCGACGATGTAGCCGAGCGACAGCGCGATCAGCGTGATGATCGGCAGCGTGGCGTTGCGCAGCGCGTGCTTGATCACGATCGCGCGCTGCGACAGGCCCTTCGCCCGCGCGGTCAACACGTAGTCCTCGCCGAGCGTCTCGAGCATCGCCGAGCGCACGATCAGCGTGTACTCGCCGTACAGCGTGAGGGCCAGGGTGAGCGACGGGAGCGCCATGTGGCGGAGCACGTCCGTCTCGTGCTCCAACCAGGTGGGGTTGACCAGGAAGTCGTCGATCACGCCCGTGGCTCGGGAACCAGGCCGCCAGGTAGATCAGCAACACCAGCGCGAGCCACTGCGTCGGGAACGAATAGAAGGCGATCGCGATGTTCGTGCTGACCTTGTCGAGCTTCGTGCCGCGCTTCCACGCCGAGAACACACCGGTGACCACCCCCACGATGATCGCGACGACCGTGCCGAGCGCGACCATCGGGATCGTGTTCGCGAGCGCCTCGCGGAGGTTGTCCGACACCGGCTGCTGGTTGCTGAACGAGACCCCGAGGTTGCCGTGGAACAGCTGTTGCACGTAGATCACGTATTGCTGCCAGATCGGCTTGTCCAGGCCGAACTGCGCCTCGAGCGACTGCTGCAGCTCGGGCGTGGCGTTGCGGCACGCGCGAGAGGTTCCGCACGGCGCTCCCCGGGCAGCACCCGGAACAGGAAGAAGTTGATCGTGATCGCGACGAACACCGTCACGATCGCGAACAGCGCGCGCTTGATCAGGTAATCGGAGCGCCGCACCTCGAGCCCTCTCCCGGTCGCATCGGCGGGCCGGCGGTCCTCACGCTTGGTGGGCGGACAGCAGGCTCTGCGTCGAGAAGTTGTTGAAGATCCCCTGCGTGGACTCCACGAGCCCCTGCCAGTGCGGCGACCAGGCGTCCAGCCGCTTGTCGTAGGTCAGGATGATGTAGGGCCGGTCGTTGAAGGCGATCGACTGCATCTTGAAGATGATCGACTGACGATCCTGCGGGTCGATCGCCGTCTTCTGCTCGGCGTAGAGCTTGTCGTAGGCGTGGTTGCAGTAGCCGCCGTCGCTCCAGTTGCCCCACTCGTCGCACGTGATCACCGACAGGATGAAGTCGGGGTCGGCCGCGGGGAACCAGTCCCACATCGCCAGGTCGTACACGTAATGGCCGTTCTGGTACATCGCGTCCCAGGCGGCGTTGGAGTCCAGGCGCTTCTGGTTGAGCTGGACGCCGATCTGCTGCATCCCCTGCTGGATGATCCGGAACGCGCGGTCGCCGGCGCCGGCCTCGTCCAACGGGAAGATCACGTCGTACGACATCGGCACCCCGTTCGCGACGCGGATGCCGTCGGAGCCCATCGCGTACCCGAGGTCGTCGAGGATCTGGTTGGCCTTGTCGATGTCGAACGGCAGCGGCTGGATCTGGTCGTCGTGCCACTGCGTGCCGCCGGTCGCGTTGCCCTCGGGGATCAGCGTCGAGCCGGGCGTCGCGTAGCCCGAGCCACGCGGTCTGCACGATCGCGTTGCGGTCGATCGCGTACTCGAACGCCTCGCGCACCTTCGGGTTGAGCAGCTCGGGATGGTCGGGCTTGCTCGGGTCGAGGTTGAAGATGAAGTCGCGCATCGCGAGCGCCTGCCCCTCGTACACCTGCATGCCCGATGACTTCAGCGTGTCGACGCTCGTCGGCGGGATCTCGTTGATCGCGTCGAGCTGGCCCGTCTTCAGCGCGGTGACCATCGCGTCCTCGTCGCGGAAGAACTGCAGCCCGAACCCGTCGATGTGCGGCGGCGTGCCGTACCAGTGCGGGTTGCGTTGGAACAGCGCGATGTCGTTCTTCGTGTACGCGGTGAGGATGAACGGGCCGCCGCCGACGAACGGCTGGCCGTTCTCGGGCTCGTTGGCATACGTCTTGATGCGCCTTGCCGTCGCCGGTCGCGTACTGCGACCACACCTGCTCGGGCAGGATCGGAGTCATGCCGACGTCGGACAGCGCCGTCGCGGTCGGCTTCGCGTAGGTGGCAACCACGGTGTTGTCGTCGGGCGCCTCGATCGACGTGATCGTGTTGACGCTGTTCGCCCACGCGCCGGTCGGTCCGTGCTCGTACTTCTGGATCATCTGGATGGTCCACACGACATCGTCGGCGGTGAGCGGCTGGCCGTCGGACCAGGTCGCGTTCGGCGTCGTGTGGAAGGTGAGCTTCAGGCCGTCCTTGGACAGCTCCCAGCTCTGCGCGAAGTTGGGCGCGAAGTCGTAGGTCGGCTGTCGTCGTGTCGTACTGGACGAGCGTGGGATAGATGTACATCCACGTCGCGTAATCGTCCTGGTTGAACCCGACGAACGGGTTCAGCGAGCTGATGCCCGAGCTGGTGCCGATCCGAAGGACCCCGCCCTGGCCCGATCCGCCTGCGTTGGAGGAACAGCCGGTGAACGCGATCACGGCCGCGACAGCCATGACCAGGCCGATGCGACGCCTCATCTTCCGCCCCTCTCTTGCACGCGGGTCGACCGCCGAGCGCATTCTTACCCCGCGGGGTGGGCGCTCGTAAATGGGTACGGAAGCGATCGGTGCCGAAGATGCCACGGGCGCGGTCGCGTTTGCGGGCAACGCGACCGCGCCCGGGCAGCTGTGGAGGAGGGCGCGTCAGATGCCTTCGCGGACCTCCCAGATGACCGGAACTACGGCCGGCCGGGCCGAGCGGTTCAGGGGTCTGCGCTCAGGATCCGCCGACGTCGTAGATCCGCCACCGGACGGTCGTCTCCTCGACGAGGCGAACGTCGAGCGTGCCGAACTTGTCCTTCGCCCAGACAGTGGCCAGCGCGATCGCCCGCTCGAGGTCGCCGTCCGCGACGCGCCAGGTCCACGACGGGCTCTTGGCCCGGATGCTGGCGAGAGCTTCGGCGACCGTCTCATCGTCGCGGGACGGGATCTCTTCGACCGTGCGAAGCCGGCCCCCCGAGGCCGCGAACGCCTCGTCGAGCACATCGGTTCCCTGGTCGACCACGTCGAGGCCGATCGGATCGGCCTCGGGACCAAGTGCAGGTTGCATCGCCTCCCAGAACTCGAGCCAGCCGTCCTCCCCGCTGCCGACGTCGATCAGCACCACCCCGCGGCCTACCACCCGGCAGAGCTCGGCGACGACCGCGCGCCAGTCCGAGATCAGGTGCAGGACGTGACGGGCGTAGGCGCCTGCGAGAGCGCCGTCGCGTATCGGCACCCGCGTCGCGTCGGCGCGCAGCAACGGGAAGGGGCGGCGCCCGCCCGCCTTCTCGACGAGCTTCGTCATCATCGCGGTCGAGACGTCGATCCCGACCAGCGGGACCCCGCGCGCCGCGAGCGGCAGAGCGATCGCCCCGGTCCCGACGCCGACCTCGAGGGCACGGCCGCGATCGGTCGCGGAATTCCTGTGCGAGGAGGTCGATCGTCCGCGCCGTGACCTCGTCACCCCTGTCGCGGGTGGCGTCATAGAAGTCCGCCGCCCGATCGAAATTGACCGAGTCCGTCTGGCTCACCGGCCGAGCGTACCGCCCGGCGTGCGACGCGCCACACTGGTGCGGATGCATCCCGACCGGGAATCGATCGCGCACGCACTCGCGGTCGCCGGCTGCATCGCTCCCGCCGAGGAAGCGGATGCGCTCCTCCGCGCTGCCGGCGACGACCGCGGTCGCGGTCGAGGCGATGCTCGCGCGACGGATCGAGGGAGAACCCCTCCCGTGGATCACCGGCTCGATCCGATTCTGCGACGTCGACGTGGCGATCACGCCCGGCGTCTACGTGCCGCGCTGGCAGACGGAAGCGCTCGCCCGCCGTGCCGCGGAACTGCTCCCCGCGGACGGCGTCGCCATAGACCTCTGCACGGGCTCGGGCGCGATCGCGGTGATGCTCGCGGCCACCAGGCCGAACGCGCGGGTCGTCGCCACGGACATCGATCCGATCGCGGTCGCGTGCGCGCGACGCAACGGCGTGGAGACCTACGAGGGATCGCTCGACGAGTCGCTGCCCTCGTCGTTCGCCGGTTCGGCCGACGTGCTGACGGCGGTCCCGCCGTACGTACCGACCGACGAGCTCCGGTTCCTCCCCCGCGACGTCCGGCGGTTCGAACCGGTCGCTGCCCTGGACGGCGGCCCCGAAGGGACGGACCTGCTCGCCGAGATCGCTCGGCGCAGCTCTCGTTGGCTCCGACCGGGCGGCTGGCTGCTCCTCGAGCTCGGCGGCGATCAAGCGACGGCGCTCCGGGAACCGCTCCGCCGGGCGGGCTTCGAGGAGCCCGAGATCATCCGCGACGCCGAGGGCGACCCGCGCGGGGTCGTCGCACGCCGCGTCCCGGACTGACCCCACGCTGACTACCCTGGTGGCCTGCCCGATCCGGGGGGACCGATGCCGGGAACCGACGCCACGATCGTCATGGCGAGGGAGGCGGCCTCACGCGCCGCGTGGGCGGACGCATACGCCGGCTTCCACGAGGTCGACTCCGAGTCGTTGACGGGGCCTGACCTCGAGGCGTTCGCGGACGCGGCCTGGTGGGGGTCGAAGCTCGCCGAGTCGCTGGAACTCCGGCAGCGCGCATACACCGCCTACGAGAGCGAGGGTGAGGACCTCGCCGCGGCCGCCTGCGCTGCACGTCTGTCGGTCGAGCACTTCCTGCGGGGCGAGCCCGCGATCGGCACCGGGTTCCTCAAACGGACCGAGCGACACATGGAGGGGCAGTCGAACTGCGTCGAGCTCGGGTACCTCGCGATGCTTCACGCGGCCATCGCCGGGTTCTCAGGCGACGCCGACGTCGCGATCGAACAGGCGGAGCAGGCGATCGAGATCGGCCGGCGCTTCGGCGATCCGAACGTGGTCGGGATGTCGATCCACCTCGAGGGACTCGCGATGATCGACGAAGGCCGGATCGGCGATGGCGTCGCGCTGCTCGACGAGGCGATGGCGCTGGTGATCGCGGGGGTGCTCGATCCCTACTTCACCGGGATCGTCTACTGCTCGGTGATCTCCGCGTGCCTGGAGTTGAGCGATCTTGGGCGTGCGGCCGAGTGGAGCGACGCTTCTCGAACGTGGTACCAGAGGTTGCCGCCCGATTCCCCGTTCCCCGGGATGTGCCGGGTCAACCTGGCGGAGGTCGCGAGCTTGCGAGGCGCGTGGCTCGAGGCGGAGGCCGAGGCACGCGGCGCGGTGGCGCAACTGCTCGAGGTCGATCCCACCTTCGCCGCGCAAGCCTTCTTCCAGCTGGGCGAGATCCTGCGAAGGTCCGGCGACCTCGTCGGCGCGGAGCAGGCGTTCGTGCGGGCACTCGAACTCGGCGTCGATCCGCAGCCCGGGCTCGCGCTCCTGCGGCTTTCGCAAGGAAAGCCCGACACGGCGCTGACGGCGCTCCGCTTGACCCTCACCGCCGAGCGCCAACCCGCGCGCCGTGCGCGCCTGCTCGCCGCGCTCGCCGAGGTCGCCGTCGAGGCAGGAGCTGTCGACGAGGCGAGGATCGCGATCGACGAGCTCACGGGGCTCACCGACGACGACATCCCGGTGTTCGCGGCGATGATCGCGGGCGCCACCGGGCGGGTGCAGCTCGCCGAAGGCGACATCACGGGCGCGCTGGCGTCGCTGCGCCGCGCGACGGCGATCTGGCAGGACCTCCGGCTGCCCTACGAGACCGCGCGCACGCGTGTCGTCTTCGGGCGGGCGCT
This sequence comes from uncultured Actinomycetes bacterium, assembly GCA_963799625.1. GTDB lineage: Bacteria > Actinomycetota > UBA4738 > UBA4738 > HRBIN12 > AC-51. The sequence continues at coordinate 214,420 of CAWCXU010000013.1, forward strand.
GCGCGCGGCAGGCGATGAGGACGGCGCGGGGGGCGCCTTCCAGGCGGCGCGCGCGACCTTCGAGGAGCTCGGCGCGGCCTCGGACGCCGCGGAGGCGGGTGCGCTGGCGGTAGGACCGTCCCAGCTCCCCGCCGGCCTGACCGCACGCGAGGCGGAGGTGCTGCGGCTCGTCGCTTCGGGCAAGACGAACCGCGATATCGCGGTCGAGCTGGTGATCAGCGAACACACCGTGGCGCGCCATCTCCAGAACATGTTCGCGAAGCTCGGGGTCTCGACCCGGGCCGCGGCCACCGCCTTCGCCTATTCGCACGATCTCGCCTGAGCCCACGTGGTGCGTTCGCACCACACCGCGCCCGGTCGAAGATGGTTGCTTCCGGCGATGGCCCGGCCGTGGCGCCTCCCTATCGTCACCTGCGACGACGACCCACGGAGGTGCGAGATGGATGTGGAGCGGTTCGACTCAGTGGTGATCGGTGCGGGGCAGGCCGGGCTCTCGGTGGGCTACCACCTCGGCAAGGCGGGCCGATCGTTCGTGGTCGTGGACGCGCACGAGCGCCTGGGCGACAACTGGCGCGAGCGGTACGACTCGCTCCGTTTGTTCACACCCGCGACGGCGGTCAGCCTCGATGGCTTCGCGTATCCAGGACCGCGCTCGACGATGCCGACCCGCGATCAGATGGCGGACTACCTCGAGACGTACGCGGCGACGCTCCGGCTGCCGGTACGGCTCGGCGTGCGGGTGACCGGCCTGTCGGAGCGCGACGGACGGTACGCGGTGGCGACCGATCACGGGCAGCTCGTCGCCGACAACGTCGTCATCGCGACCGGCGCGCACCGCGATCCGCGCGTGCCGGCGTTCGCGCGCGACCTTGACCCCTCCACCGTGCAGCTGCACTCGAGCGAGTACCGGAACCCCTCGCAGTTGCCCGACGGCCCGGTCCTGGTGGTCGGCGCCGGGAACTCCGGCGCGGATATCTCGCTCGAGCTCGCGCGCAGCCGGTCCACCTGGCTCTCGGGGCCGATCAACGGCCATATCCCGGTCGACATCGACGGCTGGGTGTCACGACACATCGCCTTCAAGATCGTGCGGTTCCTCGGAGTGCACGTCTTGACCCTGCGGACCCCGATGGGACGGCGCGCACGGGCCAAGCTCGCCACGAAGGGCGATCCACTGGTCCGGGTGAAGCCGAAGCAGCTCGAGTCGGCGGGTGTGCACCGCGTGGGTAAGACCGTCGCCGCCCGCGACGGCAGGCCAGTGACGGAGGACGGCGAGACGCTGGACGTCGCGAGCGTGATCTGGGCGATCGGGTTCCGGCACGACCTGTCGTGGATCGACCTGCCGATCTTCGGTGAGGACGGCCGCCCCGTGCACGCGCGCGGCGTGGTGCCCGACGCGCCCGGGCTCTACTTCGTCGGGCTCCCCTTTCAGTTCTCGGCGGCGTCGGACGTGCTCCCCGGGGTCGGACGGGACGCGCGGTACGTGGTGAAGCACCTGCTCCGGCGGTCCGCGAGCGCCCACGTTGAAGGGCTCGCGACCGTTCGGTGAACTTCTCGTAGCCGTCCGGCGGCCGGGCGTCGATCCGCCCTAGGGTGGGTGGTCGCGCCGCGGAGCCGGCGCCAAGGAGCGGTGATGCACCCCGAACCGGACACCCTCAAGCGCGTGCCGTTGTTCGCGACCCTCACTGACGAGGAGCGCGACCGGGTCGCGGCGTGGTTCGAGGTCGAGGAGCACGACGCCGGTTCGCGGATCCTGCACGAGGGCTCGCCCGGGTACGGGTTCCTCGTGCTCGACGAGGGCGAGGTGCGGATCGAGCACGACGGCGCCGAGGTCGGTCGGCTCGGGCCCGGCGATGCGTTCGGCGAGCTCGCGCTCCTCGGCGACGGGCGCCGGCACGCCGACGTGGTCGCGATCACCGACGTGCGCGTGCTCTCGATGTTCGGCACCCACTTCCGCGAGATGCAGACCTCGATGCCGTCGGTCGAGGCAGGCCTCGAGCGCCTCGCCGACGACCGGCTCGCGCGCCCGCCCGCGTCCGATCAGCCCGCGTAGGCCGCTTCGAGCTCGGCGATGTCGAACTTCTCCATCTTCATGAACGCGTCGGTGACCCGCTCGACCTTGGCCTGATCGGGATCGGTCAGCATCTCGTCCAGACGGGTCGGCACGATCTGCCAGGTGACGCCGAAACGGTCGGTGAGCCAGCCGCACTGCTGGGGCGCGCCGCCTTCGAGGAGCGGCCCCCAGAGGCGGTCGATCTCCGCTTGGTCCTCGCAATGCACGTAGAACGAGATCGACGGGTTGAACGTGAAGCCCGGTTCCGGCCCGCCGTTCAGTGCGAGGAACTCCTGGCCTTCGAGCTCGAACCCGATCGCCATCACGCTGCCCGGCGTCCCGACCGTCGAGTTCTCGGGATACCGCAGCGTCTTCGTGATCCTCGCGTCGTGGAACAACGACGTGTAGAACGAGACGGCCTCCTCGGCCTGGTGGTCGAACCACAGGAATGGACTGATCTTCTGCATCGCTTCTCCTCCTCGCTCGGCCTTACCCGGGCGGGCGCTGCCTCATGCGTCGCCCGTCCCAGGCGCTCAGCCTATGCTCGGGCGATGGGGACCATCCCCGAGGTCGCGATCGCGTTGTTCCGGACCCCGCCGGATCGGTTCGTCGCGGAGCGCGACGCGCTGGTGAAGGAGCTGCGTGCGCAGGGGCGCGACGACGACGCGGCAACGGTCAAGGCGCTGCGCAAGCCGACCGCGACGGTCTGGGCGCTGAACCAGCTTGCCGACCGCGAGTCGGAGGCGCTGGCGGCCCTGTTCGAGACCGGCCGCGCGCTCCGGGCGGCGCAATCCGACGCGATCGCGGGGAGCAGCTCCGCCGCACTGGTGGAAGCCGGCGCCGAGCGGCGAGCCGCGGTGGGACGCCTCACCACCGCCGCCGTCGCGATCCTCGACGAGGGCGGGCACCGCGGCGCCGCGCAGTCCGACGCCATCGCGCTCGCGCTGGAAGCCGCCGCGGTCGATCCCGACCTCGGCGCCGAGCTCGCGGGCGGCACTCTCGAGAAGCTGCCGACGGCAGGCGGGGACATGGGGTTCGGCGGGGTCCCCGCGATGACGGCCCTGACCGGCGGGGCGGACGCGGCGGCGGCCGGCGGTCCGTCGCGCGCCGAGGCGGCGAGGCTCCGTCGCGAACGAGACACCGCGCGCGCGGCCGCGGAGCGCCGGCGCGCGGCCGCCGACCGTCTGGCTCATCAGCTCGCGGAGCAACGCGACGCGCTCGAGCGCCTCACGGCTCAGCACGCCGAGGCCGAGTCGGCCGCGCTGGAGGCAGAACTCGAGGCGGAACGGGCCGCGCGTACCGCCGACGACGCCGGGGTATGACCGGGGGATGACCGACATCACGACGAGCGCGTCGGTGCGCATCGCCGCTCCGCCGCAACGGGTGTGGGACGCGATCACGACCCCGGCAGAGATCAAGCGGTGGTTCTTCGGCGTCGACACCGAGACCGACTGGCGGGTCGGTAGCCGGCTCGTCCATCGCGGCGAGTACCAGGGCAAGCCGTACGAGGACTCCGGCGAGATCATCGAGATCGACCCGCCGCGCCTGCTGATCCACACCCACTGGAGCCCGATGTCGGGTCTCGCCGACCGCCCCGAGCACTACCAGCGCGTGACCTGGACGCTCGACGGAACCGACGGCACCACCACCCTGACGGTGGCCGAGGACAACCTGCCGTCCGAAGAGGCGAAGGCGATCAGCGACCGGAGCTGGCCGCAGGCACTGCAGAACCTTCGCGAGCTCCTCGAGGCCTGACGTCAGGCGTCGGTCGCCCGCGCCTCGACCAACCGATCGAGGAACGGATGCTGCGCGGCCTTGAGCTTCGTCCTGGCCGTGTCGAGGTCGAACCACCCCACCCGGTCGATCTCAGGCACGTCGATCGTGCGACCCGAGCGCGGCGGCCACTCCATCGGGAACGTGTTCGAACTCGCGGCGGCCGGGTCGAGGTCGCCCTCCAGCGCCCACGCCACGACGAGCTTCCCGCCCTTCTGCCGAACCTCGCCCAGCGGCACGGGCGTCCCATCGGGGGGCACGTGCCCGCTCTCCTCTTCGAACTCGCGCCGCGCGACGGTGAGCGGATCCTCGTTCGCGTCGTACTCGCCCTTCAGGATCGACCAGACGTCGTCGTCGCGCTTCGCGAAGAACGGCCCGCCGGGGTGGCCGATCAAGACCTCGAGCTCGCCGTCGGCGCGCGTCCGCCACAACAGGATGCCGGCGCTGCGGCGCGGCCCGCGCTTCATCGTCGATCCCTGAGCTCGGCGGCCCACGCCAACACCTCGTCAACCGAGCGATACGCGAGGATGCGGTCGCGCGGCACGCCGGCGAGGATCGCGGTGGCCATCGCGAACGGCAGGTTCCCGAGCTCGGCGGCCTCGTGCGCGTCGCTCCCCATCGAGAACCACCGCACCCCCTCCGCGACCGCGATCCGGGCGAGGTCGACGGGCAGATCCTGGCGTCGCGGGGTCGCGTCGAGCTCCACGGCCTTGCCCAGGCGCGCCGCCTCGGCGAACACGCGGTGCCAGTCGGCGACGAGCCCGGCGCGCCGGCCGAACATGCGCGTCGTCGGGTGCGCAAGTACATGCACGTCGGGGTTGCGCAGCGCCGCGAGGTAGCGCTCGGTCGCGTCGTCGCGGCTCCGGAGCTTCGAGTGGAACGCGCCCAGCACCAGGTCGAGGTCGGCGAGCGCCGCCGCGTCCATATCGCCCTCCCCCTCGTCGAACACATCCATCTCGATCGAGCGCAGCACCCGGAACGCGGCACCGTGGGCTTCGAGCTCGTCGTTGACCGCGTCGATCCTCGCGCCCTGGTCCTTCAGCCGGACCGCGTCCTGCCCGTGCGCGATCGTGAGGCTCTCGGAATGGTCGGTGATCGCCGCGTACGCGAGACCGCTCGCCTGGGCCGCGGCGATCATGTCGAGGAACGCGAGCCTGCCGTCGCTGTCGGTGGTGTGCATCTGGAGGTCGCCGTGGGGCGCCGCGATCCAGGTCGGATCGGTGGCGAGCGCGGAGGTGACCTGGGCGAACGTGAGGTAGCCGCGACGCGTCGGGTCAGGCTCCGGGACCGGCGGGGGCTCCAACAGCCACCCCTCGATCTGTTCGGCGACCCACGGCCCGACGGAGCGCAGGTCCGTGAGTGGCCGGCCGGATCCCGCCACGTCGGCCGCCTCCTCCGGCCAGCGCCACGCTTCCTTCGACGCGCGCTCGAGCGCGAGCTTCCGGTGGCCCTCCTGCTCGGCGGCCGCCTGCAGCAAGAGCTCGGCGAGCTCGCCGTTGTGCGGCGTGCTCACGCTTCGCCCCACCACTGCGGCGGTTCCGCGCCGACCTGCTCGAACGTGCACGAGCGAGGATCGCGGTCGTCGCGCCACCGCACGAACGTCGCCGAGTGCCGGAACCGTCCGCTCTGGACGCGCTCGTACGTCACCTCGCACACGAGCACCGGATCGAGCGACACCCACGTGCTCTCGCGCCCGGCGGACCACCGGCTCTGGCCGCCCGGCGAGCGGGCGTCGCCGCCGAACCCGGCGCCGCCCTCGAGGGGCGCGAGCACCTCGCGCAGCTGTCGCCGCTCGGCGGCGCGGAACGACGACGTGTGCCCCACGTAGTGCAGGTTGCCGGCGTCGTCGTAGAGCCCGAGCAGGAGCGACCCGACCCCGTCGCCGTCCTTCGACAGCGCGGTACCCGCCGACGACACAGTCCGTCGTGCGGCGGTGCTTGACCTTGACCCATCCCCGCACGCCCGCCTGATAGGTCGAGTCCGACCGCTTCGCGAGGATCCCGTCCTCGCCGAGCCATCCCTCGTCGGCGTACCAGCGCTCGGCGATCGCGAGGTCGTCGGTCCACGGCGTCAGCCGCGTCTCCGGACCGGGCCGAAGCTCGCCCGGCTCCTCGGGCACCGGCGCCGCGCCGATCCGCGCCGCGACCTTCGCGAGATGGTCGCGCCGTTCCGACAGCGGCCGCTGCCGCAGATCCTCGTCGCCGTCGCGCACCAGGTCGAACAGGAACAGCGTCGCCGGGATCTCCCCCGCGAGCTTCTGCACCCGCGAGGCCGCAGGGTGCAGCCGGAGCTGCAGCTCCTCGAACGACAGGGTGCCGTCATCGCGCACGAGCACGAGCTCCCCGTCGGCGACGAACGCGCCGGCGTCGAACCCTTCGAGCATCGCGACGACCTCCGGGAAGAAGCGCATCATCGGCCGGTCGTCGCGGCTGACGAACGACACGGCGTCCGCCTCGACCGTCACGAGGCATCGGAACCCGTCCCATTTCGGCTCGTAGGTCCAGCCGTCCCCGGTCGGCAAGGTCTGCTCGAGCTTGGCGAGCATCGGCCCTTTCCCACGCACGCGTCCGCCTACCCATCGCGAGGGGTCCCCTCCGGGAGGCCCTCCCGCAGGCCCTCCCACGGGTCGTAGTCGACCTCGAGCGCCTCCTGCGCAGGGCGGTCCTCGATCGGGACGTTGCGGAGGTTCACGCGGATCCGGGTCCACGTCGTGCTGCGTCCGCGCATCGCGTCGACCATGACGTCGGCCGGCTCCAGGTGCGGCACGACCTCGGGGTGGCGCGCCTTCCATCGCTCGAGCCCGTCGAGCGCCTCGCGTTGGGTGGCCGCGCGCGCGATCTCCACGAGCGGCGCCTTCGTCCGGCGACGGCCGGTCGGGCCGCTGCGCTTGCCCGGCGCAGGCGGAGGCACCTCGCCGTCGCGTCCGGCGCGGCGCTTCGACGGCTGCACACGCGGCGGCTCGTCCTCGGTCTTCTCGTAGTGCGGCGGCCACGGGGCGTCGCCGAGCCCCGACTCCTCATCGCGCTCGGCGAGGGCGAGCAAGGCCTCGAGCGACCCGGCCTCGTCGTCCATCCCCGCCCACGGGTCGCCGAGCGCGGCGAAGCGCTCGGGCACCGTCGCGACCGTGAACGCGGCGGGGTCGCAGCCCGGCACCTCGTCCCACGTCAACGGCGTCGAGACCCGGGCGTCGGGCGTCGGGCGAACCGAATAGACCGACGCGACCGTGCGGTCCTTCGCGTTCTGGTTGTAGTCGAGGAAGACGCCGTGGCGCTCCTCCTTCCACCATTTGCTCGTCGCGAGGTGCGGCTCGCGACGCTCGACCTCTCGGGCGACCGCCACCGCCGCACGCCGCACCTCGCGGAACGTCCACCGCCGCTGCAGCCGGGCGTAGATGTGGAACCCGCGGGAGCCCGACGTCTTGGGCCAGGACGTGAGCCCGTGCTCGGCCAGCACCTCACGCGTCGCGAGGGCGACCTCCACGATCTGCTCCCAGCCGACCCCCGGCATCGGGTCGAGATCCACACGGAGCTCGTCGGGGTGCTCGAGATCCGATGCGCGCACCGGGTGCGGGTTCAGGTCGATGCACCCGAGGTTCACGATCCACGCGAGCTGCGCTTCGTCGCGGATCACGATCTCGTGCGCGGAACGGCCCGACGGGAACCGCAGCTCCACCGTCTCGATCCACTCCGGACGAGACGACGGGGCGCGCTTCTGGAAGAAGAATTCGCCGTCGGCGCCGTGCACGTAGCGCTTGAGCGCCATCGGCCGCCCGTCGATCCCGCCGAGCGCGCCCTCGGCGACGGCGAGGTAGTAGCGAACGAGGTCGAGCTTGGTCAGCCCGAGCGTCGGGAAGAAGACCTTGTCCGGGTTCGACACCGCAACCTCGCGGCCGGCCACGTCGAGCAGCTCCTTACGCTCCGGCATGACCCCACGATAGGCGAGGTGGCGTCCGCGGGCCGGGTCACCGCAGGGCGGGAAGCAGCCCGGGGAGATCCGCCACGTAGTCGTCGAGGATGCGCTTGGCCGTGGGGTAGGACGCCACGAGCGGATGGGCGAGCAGGGCCTCGAGCGCCGCGTCGTAGGAACCGGTGATCGCGGCCTCCACGGTCCGCCGCTCGTACAGCTTGACCTGCGTGAGCAGATCGGTCGCGGCGTCGGGCAGCCGCCCCTGGGCGATCGGATGGGCGCCGTGCTCGTCGACGAGACAGGTGACCTCCACGACGTCGTCGTCGTCGAGCGCCCCGATCGCGCCGCGGTTCGCGACGTCGACGATCAGCGGCGTCTTCCTGCGTTGCACCGCGGCGGCCATCACCGCGGTGGCGACGCCCTCGTAGCCCTCCCCCTCGAAGACGTCGTCGAGCTCGGTCTCCTCCTCGATCGTCTCGCCGCGCTCGCGCGCGAAGTACGTCGCGTCGCGTTCGCCCATCGCGCGCTCCCATGCCGCCTGCGCGCCCGGCAGGTCGCCGGCGTCGATCCGCGCGCGGAGCACGGGCCACAAGGCGTCGTTCAACACCTGGAGCTGCCGGCCGCGCGAGCTCCCGGAGCCGCGGATGTGCGCCACGGCTTCGTCCCGGTAGTAATAGAAGTAGAGGTACTCCATCGGGAGCATCCCGATCGACCGCACGAGCTCGGGATCGAACAGCGCCCACTGCTCGTCGGCGCGCTGCAGTTCCTCGAACCGGTCGAGCACTTCCGGCAGGCGGTCCACGCCGTCGACCAGCACGCGGTGGATCCACCCGCAGTGGTTCAGCCCGGCGTAGTCGGCGTGCAGCTGCTCGCGCGGCACCCCCAGGAACCCGGCCACGCTGCGTTGCATCGAGATCGGGCCGTCGCAGATCCCGATGGCGCGCACGCTCGTGTGGTCGTGCAGCGCCTGCATCACGATACCGACGGGGTTCGTGAAGTTCACGAGCAGCGCGTTCGGCGCGACCTCCTCGATGAGCCGCCCGTAGCCGACCATCGCCGGGATCGTGCGCAGCGCCATCGCGAACCCGCCCGGCCCCGTCGTCTCCTGGCCGAGCACGCCGTGCTTGAGCGGCACCTCCTCGTCGACCGCGCGCGCGGCCTCCTGCCCGGGCCGGATCGCGGAGAACACGAACCGCGCGCCGGCGAGCGCGGCGTCGGGCGAGGACTCGGCGCGCACCGCGAACGGCGCGCCCCACGAGGCGGCGAAGTGCGCGCCGAGCGCGGTCATCAGCTCGAGACGCTCGGGGTCGGTGTCGAACAACACCACCTCGTCGAGATCGAGATCGGCCGCACCGGCGGCCAGCCCGCGCAGCACGAACGGCGCCCGCACGCCGGCGCCGAGCAGCGTCATCTTCATGCCGGCTCCCCCGCGGGTGCCCATGACTCCGGCACGTCGACGCCGCGCGCCGCCGCGATCGCCCGGAACTCCTCGGCGTGCGGGCATCCGCGGTAGCCGCCGAAGTCGGTCACCGCGCCGCTCCCGCAGATGACCCCGAGCGTGAGCGATGCCTCGATCGGCAGGCCGGACAGCCAGCCGGCGAGGAACCCCGCGTTGAAGCAGTCGCCGGCCCCGGTGGTGTCCACCACGTCCACGGGGTCGGCGGGCACGGCGCGGATCGCGCCCCCGGCGATCCCGAGGGCGCCGCGCGCGCCGCGCCGGATCACGACGCAGTCGCAGTGTGCGGCGAGCAGCTCGAGCGCGGCGTCCGGGTCACGCGTGCCGGCCATCGCGCAGGCCTCCGCCTCGTTCGCGAGCAGCACGTCCGCGTCGCGCAAGAGCTCGTCGAGCGCGCGCGGCGAGGCCCACGACGCGCCGTCGAACGCATCGACGGACACGGTCATGCCGCGCGCCCGCGCCGCCGCTTCGAGCGCGGGCGTGTCGTCGACCTGCGCGTGGAGGTGGCGCGCGTCGACCGTGGCGAGCAGCGCGAGCGCCCGCTCGTCGATCCGGTCGTCGACCGCCTGACCGCCGCCCCAGTGTGAGACGAACCCTCGGTCGCCGCCGAGGTTCAAGGCCACCGACACCGCGGGCAGCGGTCGCTCCTCGGCGACCAGGAACTCCGTGGGCAGCCGCTCCGCCTCGAACTCCTCGCGGATCAGCCGGCTCCACACGTCGTTGCCGATCTCGGCAACGTAGGCGACCCGCAGCCCGATCCGGTTCGCCGACGCAGGGGTGTTGAACGAGGTGCCCGCGCACACGCCGAGTCCCTCGGCGTCGATGTCGTTGCCGAGCTCGGGCCACTGCTCGAGCCCGGCGAACATCACGTCGACCGACGGGCGGCCGACCACGAACAGGTCGTAGGCGCTCACGCGTCCCCCCAGGCGGCGCGGTCGACGATCACGGTCACGGTTCCTCGAGCTTGGCGCACGAACGAGGCGGGCACATCCTCGCGCACCGGCCCCTCGAGCGCTCGGTGCACGATCTCGCGCTTGCCCGCGCCCGAGACCAGCAACACGATGGCGCGTGCGTCCAGGAGCGGGTGCATCCCGAGCGTGACCGCACGGGTCGGGACGTCACGCTCGGTCCCCCAGTAGCGTGCGTTCGCGGCGATCGTGGCTGGTGTCAGCTCGACCGTTCGGGTGCCCGACGCCGCATCCGAGGGCGGCTCGTTGAACCCCAGATGGCCGTTCACCCCGAGCCCGAGGATCGCGACGTCGATCCCGCCGCGCGCCGCGAGCGTCCGATCGAACGCCGCACACGCCTCGTCGAGATCGCCTCCCGTCGGGAGCCGCTCGACCCGGCCGGGGTCGATCGCGAGCGGTTCGAGCACCGTCCGATCCATCCAGCCGAACAGCGTCCGGCGATCGTCGGACGCCAGCCCGAGATACTCGTCGAGCTGCACGACCGACACGCCGGACGTGTCGAGGTCGCCGCGCGCGCGACGCGCCGCCAGCTCGGCATACATCCCCACCGGCGTCTCGCCGGTCGCCGGAACGACCGTCACGGGACCGTCGGCGTGCACCAACCTCGTGACGAGATCGGCGCCCGCGCGCGACAGCCCCGCCACGTCGTCGACCACCTGGACGCGTGGGTCGCCCACCGCCTCAGCCTCCGCGGACCAACGTGGCGCGGAACCGGTACCGGTCGTAGCGGTAGACCATCTCGCAGAGCTCGATCGTCCGGCCGGCGTCGTCCTCCGTCTGCTGCTGGCACCGCAACAGCGGTTGACCGGTCTCGAGGCCGAGCAGATGCGCGCGGCGCGGATCGGCCGGCGTCGCCTCGACGGTGAATCGCGCTCGGGCAGGCCGTACGCCGAAGCGCTCCTCGAGCACGCGGTACAGCGAGGTCTCCTGCAGATCGACGTCGTCGATGCCGGGAGCGACGGCGAGCGGGATCCGCGTTCGGTCGATCAGGATCGGCACGTCGTCCATCGTCCGGATCCGCTCGAGCTCGAACAACGACGCGCCGGGCGCGAGGCCGAGCGCCTCCGCTTCGTCGAGCGTGGCGGCCCGCACCTGCCGCTCCAAGATCCGGCCGCCGCGCGGTGAGCCCGCGTGACGCCGCTAACTCCGAGAAGCTCATCAGCTCGTTCGGCGGCTCGCCGACCGTGCCGCTGGCCACCTCCCACCCGCTCACCGACCGGCGCACGAGGCCCGCGCGCGAAAGCTCGTCGAGCGCGCGGCGCAACGTCACGCGGCTCACCCCGAAGTGCTCGGCGAGCGCTCGCTCCGGCGGCAGTCGGGCGCCGGGCGTTCGGCCACCGCGCTGGATCTCCTCCGCGAGCGCCTGCTGGACCCGCTGGTATCGGAGCTGCAACTCGTCGAGCGGCCGATCAGGGGTTGCCGACATGCGAGCCACTATAGACCGATAGCACACCATGTGCGACCAGAGCCAGACCACGGCTTGACGTGGCATCTGGGCCCGCCCTAGAGTCCGGACCGTCGCTGTGCCCGAGCGCCTCCGCACCGCACCCGACGAGGGGCGTTCCTTGGGGAGAGGAGTCGGATGGTGGCGCCTCCGCGCGTGCGGATCCGCATCGCGCTCGCCGTCGTTGCCGTCGCGACCGTGGCGGTCGGCTGCACCCCCGGCGGGTCCGTCAGCCTCGTCACGGCGCCCCCCAAGCCGGCCGTCACCGGCGTCCCCGACACCGGCCCGATCACGCTCACGATCTGGGATCAGGAGTCGGGGCAGGTCGGCAAGATCTGGGACCAGCTGAACGCTGAGTTCGAGCAGCGCTACCCCGACGTGACGATCAAGCGGATCAACCGCGACTTCGGGGAGCTGAAAACGCTCCTCGGTCTCTCGATGTCCGGACCCAACGGGCCGGACGTCGTCGAAGCGAACCAGGGGTGGCCCGACATGGGTCACCTCGTCAAGTCGGGGCTGCTCCTGCCGCTGGACAACTACGCCGCGGCGTACGGATGGCGCGACCGCGTCTCGCCGAACGTCCTGCGCGTGAGCAGCTGGTCGCCCGACGGCAAGGAGTTCGGCACGGGCAACCTCTACGGCTACACGACGATGGGCGAGCTCGTCGGCGTCTACTACAACAAGCAGCTGCTGGCCGACCTCGGGCTCACCGTCCCCACGACGTTCAACGACTTCGAGCAAGACCTCGCGGTGGCCAAGCAGGCGGGTCAGGTGCCGATCGCCTTCGGCAACAACGACGCGTTCCCCGGGATCCACGAGTACGCCGAGATCCAGGACCAGACGGCGCCGACGTCCTACCTGACCGACCTGATCTTCGGCACGCAACGCGCGGCGCTCTCGTTCGCCACACCGGAGAACACCGACGCAGCGACGACCTTGCAGAACTGGGCGAACGCCGGCTACTTCTCACCGGGGTTCGGCGGCGGCGGCTACGACGACTCCGTCTCGAACTTCGCGAAGGGTGAGGGCTTGTTCATGATCACCGGCAACTGGATCGTCGAGAACCTCGGCGCCGACAACACGCAGTTCGGCTTCTTCCCGATGCCGCCCATGGACGCGCACGACACGCCCGTCGCGACCGGCGGCGCGGGGTTCCCCCTGTCGATCGCCGCGGGCAGCGAGCACCCCGACGCCGCGGCCGCCTACATCGACTGGATGACGAGCGATCACGCGAGCGACCTGCTGCTCCAGACCGGCGAGATCCCGCTGCACAACGGCAAGCCACCCGCGGTCCAGCCGGGAACGCTGCTGGCCGACGTCGTGAACGCCGCGCGCACCGTGACCGACGGCAACGGCGTCGTCCCCTACGAGGACTGGGCGACGCCCACCTTCTACGACACCCTCACCTCGAATATCCAGGAGCTGATGGTGAACCGGCAAACACCTGACCAGTTCGTGGCCAACGTCGAAGCCGACTACGAAGACTTCCAGAGCTCGCGCGGCTGATGGATATCTCGCCGGAGGTCGTGTCGGGAGCGGTCTCCTCCGTCGGCAAGCGCGGCCGCCGGTCGGGCCGGGGCGACCACGATGCCGAGCGGCTCCCGGGTGAGGCGCGGCGGATCGCGTACCTGTACATCGCACCGGCGTTCATCCTGTACGCCGCGTTCAACCTCTGGCCGCTCGTCCAGGGCGCGAACATCTCGCTGTTCCATTGGGACGGCATCACGGAGGGCACCTGGGCGGGGCTGTCCAACTACTCGGACTTCTTCACCGACCCACTGATCCGCGAGGGCTATGTCCACGTCCTCCAGCTGATGGTGTTCTACGCGTTCCTGCCGATCGTGCTGGGACTGTTCCTCGCGGCCCTGTTGTCACGGATCCGGATCCGCGGCCTGACGGCGTTCCGGCTCCTGCTGTTCCTCCCGCTCGTGATCACCGATGTGGCGACGGCCGTGGCCTGGACCTGGGTGTACGACGTCGACGGCCCGCTCAGCAGCTTCCTGCGCGCGGTCGGGCTCGGACGGCTCGTCCCGGCGCAAGGCTGGCTCGGCGACTTCAACACCGCGCTGCCCGCGGTCGGCGTGTTCGGCCTGTGGGGGGCGTTCGGGTTCTGTCTGATCTTGTTCCTGGCGGGCGTGATGAAGATCCCCGCGAGCCTGTACGAGGCCGCGCGTGTCGACGGCGCCAACGCGGTCCACGAGTTCTTCGCCGTGACGCTCCCCGGGCTCCGCTACGAGCTGCAGGTGGTGGTCGTGCTGTCGGTGATCGACACGCTCGGCACGTTCGACGAGATCTACGTGATGACGAGCGGCGGGCCCGGCACCGCGACCTCGGTGCCCGCGTACCTCGTGTGGCGCCGGATGTTCCAGACCTCGCAGGTCGGATCGGCCGCCGCGCTCGGGATCACGCTGATGCTGATCATCTTCGCGGTCACGTTCGTGATCAACAAGCTGATGGAACGCGGAGGTGACGACGAATGAACACGGCGTCGCGCACCACCGTGATCATGAACTACGTCTTGCTGACGATCTGCGCGATCGTCGCGATCTACCCGCTCGTCGGCGTGTTCCTCGCGAGCCTCTATCCGCCCGGGACCGACCAGCGCGCCGTCGGGGTTCGGACTGCCGCCGACCTTCGAGTGGCACAACTACGTCGAGGCCTGGGAGCAGGGGAAGTTCGCCTCGAGCTTCCAGACGAGCTTCATCGTCGCAGCGGTGATGGTGCCCGCCTCGGTGCTCCTGTCCGTCGTCGCCGGGTACGCGTTCGCGACGATGCGGTTCAAGGGGTCGAAGACGATCTTCTACCTGTTCATCCTCGGGCTGATCATCCCGACCGAGGCGACGATCGTGCCCCTCTACTACGACGTGCGCGCGATGGGGCTGCTCGACACCTACTGGGCGCTGATCATCCTCGAGACGTCGGGCGAGGTCGCGTTCGGGATCTTCTGGATGCGCGCCGCGTTCCTGGCGGCCCCGAAGTCGCTGCTCGAGGCGGCCCGGATCGACGGTGCGAACAGCTGGCAGACGCTCTGGCGCGTGATGGTGCCGTTCGCTCGCCCGGCGATCCTCACGCTGACGGTCCTGTGTTTCGCCGACAGCTGGGACGAGTTCTTCCTCGCGCTGGTGTTCACGATCAACCACATGACCGCGCCGGCGGGGCTCGCGAGCTTCTCGGGTCGGTACACGCAAGACGTCGCGCTGGTGTCGGCGGGGGCCGTGATCGTCGCGATCCCGATCTTGATCGTGTTCATCTTCTTCCAGCGGGAGTTCCTGCGCGGGATGCTGACCGGAGCGGTGAAGGGGTAGCGATGTCCGACGTCACGTACAAGTCCGTCCGCAAGGAATTCGGCGAGGTCGTCGCGCTGAAGGACTTCTCGCTGCAGATCCCCGACGGCGAGTTCGTCGTGCTCGTCGGCCCGTCCGGCTCGGGCAAGACGACGGCCCTGCGCCTGTTGGCGGGGCTCGAGGCGATCACGGACGGCGAGATCCGAGTCGGCGAGCGCCTCGTGAACCGCGTCGCGCCGCAGGACCGCGACATCGCGATGGTCTTCCAGGACTACGCGCTGTATCCGCAGATGACCGTCTACGACAACCTCGCGTTCGGCCTCAAGATGCGGAAGATCCCAAAGCCCGAGATCCGCGAGCGGGTCGAGCGGGCGGCGGGGCTGCTCGACATCGGCGAGCTGCTCGAGCGGAAGCCGCGCGCGCTGTCGGGCGGGCAGCGCCAGCGGGTCGCGCTCGGGCGAGCACTCGTGCGCGAGCCTGCAGGCCTTCCTGATGGACGAGCCGCTCTCGAACCTGGACGCGAAGCTCCGGGTACAGACGCGCAGCGAGATCAAGCAGCTCCAGCGACAGGTCGGGACCACGACGGTCTATGTCACGCACGACCAGGTCGAGGCGATGACGATGGGCGACCGCGTCGCGGTGATGAACGACGGACAGCTCGAGCAGGTCGGCGACACCCGGACCGTCTACGAGCACCCGGCCAACGTCTTCGTCGCCGGGTTCATCGGGAGCCCCGGGATGACGTTCGCGACGCTCGACGCGACGCGCAACGGCGGGCCGGTCACGCTTGCCCGCGGCGGCGTCTCGCTCTCCGTCGATCCGGCCGGTGCGACGGAGCAGCTCCCCGGCGAGGTGACGGTCGGGATCCGCCCCGAGCACGCGCACGTCTGGCGCGACGGCGACGGGCTGATGGGCCCCATCGAGGGTTCCGTCACGTTCGTGGAGATGCTCGGCCGCGAGGCGCTGATCGGCGTCAGTGTCGGCGAGGATCAGCGCTTCACGGTGTACACCGACGCCGACGCGCACACACAGATCGGCGACCGGTTGCCGTTCGGCGTCGAACGCGGCCGGCTCTACCTGTTCGACCCCACGACCGAGCGCGCGCTCGGCGTCGTCTGAGCCCGCTCGGCTCCACCACCGCATGGCCCGAACGACCTAGCCCGTTCGCGCCACGCGACCTCTCGGAACAGGGCCCAGATCGCGACGTCGATGCGCGTTCGCGCGCCAACCGGTCACCGCCCGAAAAGGCCGAATGTCCTGCGGATATCGCCGGAAGGCCTAGTGCAGCGCCGGTGGGCGGCGGGCGACGATAGCCGCCATTCACGAAGTGAAACGGGGGATGCGCGACATCCCCCGGATGGGTGACCCCGCGCCCCTCGCTGAGGCCTCGCGGGATCGCTGCGTCGGCCTGGAGAGGGAATCGGCGGTGCGCTCGAAGAAGAAGGAGAGGGACGCGCAAGCGGCGCTGTCGCCGAGCGGGTTCGAGCTGGACCCCAGCGCCGCGACGGCTGCACCCACGGTGACCCAGCCCCCGCCCGCCACCGCGCAGCCGCCGGCTGCCGCGCCGCCGCCCCAGCGGTCCGCGCGCGGCGGCCCGATCGATCGGCGAGCTCCTGGTCGAGCGGAACCTGATCAGCTCGAGCCAGCTCGCGGAAGCGCTCCTGCAGCAGTCGGCGTCGGGCAAGCGCATCGGCGCCCTCCTCGTCGAGCTCGGCACGATCGATGAGACCGAGCTCACGAAGGTGCTCGCCGCCCACCTGAACCTCCCCGTGGCAGACCTGCGCAAGGAGGTGCCCGAGGACGCCGCGATCGCGCTCGTCCCCGAGGCTATCGCCCGCGCACACACGGCGATCCCGCTGCGCACCACCGATCACGGCCTGCAGGTCGCGATGGTCGAGCCGACCGACGCCAGGGCGATCGCCGACCTCGAGAGCGCGGCGGGCCTCCCCGTGCTGCCGGTGATCGCGCCCGCCTCCGACATCCGTCGCTCGATGGACAAGGCCTACCGCGCCCTCGCGGCCGTCGGGCGGCACATCGAGGCGTTCCTCGCGACCGAGGCCCTGCACGAGCGCAGCAGCGAGGAACAAGACGACGCCGACGCCGCCCCCGTCGTCCAGGTCGTGAACCTGATCATCCAGCAAGGCGTGCGCGACCGCGCCTCCGACATCCACATCGAGCCGCAGGACTCGCGCGTGCGGGTCCGCTACCGCATCGACGGCGCGCTGCACGACGTGCTCGACGCTGCCGGCGACATGGGGCCCGCCGCTCGTGAGCCGCATCAAGATCATGGCCGACATGAACATCGTCGAGCGCCGCCGCCCGCAGGACGGCCAGATCGAGATGGAGGTCGACGGCGCGCCCGCTCGACGTCCGCGTCTCGACCACCGCGACGATCTGGGGCGAGAAGGTCGTGCTGCGGCTGCTCGACAAGAGCCGCTCGCTGCTTCGGCCTCGACCGAGCTCGGCATGCCCGAGGCGACGCACACGACGTTCTCGAAGCTGATCCGCTCGCCCGTTCGGCATGGTCATCTGCGCCGGCCCGACCGGCAGCGGCAAGACCACGACGCTCTACGCGGCGCTCGCGCGAGATCAACCACGACCGAGCGCAACGTGATGACCATCGAGGACCCGGTCGAGTACGTCTTCCCGTCGATCAACCAGATCCAGATCAACGAGCAGGCCGGCATCACCTTCGCCGGCGGGCTCAAGGTCGATCCTGCGCCAGGACCCCGACGTGATCCTCGTCGGCGAGATCCGCGACGTCGAGACCGCGCGGATCGCGGTGCAGTCCGCGCTCACCGGGCACCTCGTGCTCTCGTCGCTGCACGCCACCGACGCGGTCGCCGCGCTCGCACCGCTTCCTCGACATGGGCATCGAGTCGTTCCTCGTCGCGTCGTCGGTGATCGGCGTGGTCGCGCAGCGGCTCGTGCGCCGGATCTGCCGCTAGCTGCCGCGAGCCGTACGAGCCCGCGCCCGACGAGCTCGCCGCTTCTACGAGGCTCGGCGGCGGCACGCCGAAGGACGACGTTCTACGCACGGCGAGGGCTGCAACTTCTGCTGCCGACACCGGCTACCTGGAGCGCGTCGGCGTCTACGAGCTGCTGGCGGTCACGCGACGAGATGAAGCGAGCTCGTGATCGCGCAAGCGCCACCCACGACGAGATCCGCGCGACTCGCGGTCGCACAGGGCATGCGCACGCTCCGCGACGGAGGCGCTCGCGCCTGGTCGAGCGACGACGTCACCACGATCGCCGAAGTGCTCCGCACCATCTACATCGGTCTGAGGAGCCGCCGATGCCCAAGTTCAAGTACGTCGCCATCGACCTCCGACGGGCAAGAAGGTCCGGGGGTCCAGCGACGCCGTCAGCGCGGTGCGCGGCGCGACGACGCTGCTCGGTCGACCAGCAGCTCGACGTCCAGCAGCTCACCGAGAACGAAGAGCTTCACTGCAGATCGAGATCACGCACGAAGAAGCTCAAGCAGGCCGACCTCATGCACTTCTCGCCGCCAGATCGCCGCGTTCCTGCGCGCCGGGATCCCGCTCCTCGAGGCGCTCGACGATGCTCGACGAGGACCGACGACAAGACGCTGCGCCACGTGCTGATCATGACCGAGTCCGAGGAGCTCTGCAGCTCGGGCGACACGTTCTCGGACGCGCTGACCGCCACCGCGACGATGTTCCCGCAGTTACTACATCGGCATCCTGCGTCGGCCGAGCTCACCGGCAGCCTCGACACCGTGCTCGACCAGCTGTCGACGCTACATCGAGCGCGACCTCGAGGCGCGCGCGCAAGATCAAGTCCGCGCTCACCTACCCGCTCGTCATCCTCGTTCATGTCGATCGTCACCGTCGTCGTGCTCGCGGTCTTACGTGCTGCCGAAGTTCAAGACCTTCTTCGAGGCTTCGACGCCGAGCTGCCGCTGCCGACCCGGATGCTGATCTCGGTCATCGCCGACTTCTTCGGCCACTGGTGGTTCGTGATCGCTCGGCGCGCTCGTGGTGATCGCGATGCGTGCTCATGGCGCTGTCGCGAACCGAGCGCGGACGCAAGATCAACGCCGCGACGCGCTCCTGCTGCGGCTGCCCGTGATCGGCGAGGTCGATCCGCTACGCGATCGTCGAGCGCTTCTGCCGGATCCTCGTCCGCGATGATGCGCGCCGGCGTGCCGCTCCCCGAGGCGATGGCCGTGCTCGCGACCGAGGCGACGCAACAACGGCGTGCTACGCCGAAGGGCTGGCCGAGCGTCCGCGACGCGATGCTGCGCGGCGAGGGCCTGGCGCGTCCGATCGCCGACACCGGCTGTTCCCGTCCGCGGTCGTGCAGATGCTCCGCGTCGGCGAGGAGACCGGCACGCTCGACCAGCAGCTCGAGGTCGGCCGCCGACTACTACGAGCAGGAGCTCGACTACAAGCTCAAGCGGCTCACCACGCTGTTCGAGCCCGCCGTCATCATGTTCATGGGCCTCATCGTCGGCTTCGTCGCGATCGCGCTGGTCTCCGCGATGTACGGCATCTATCGACCAGGTGCAGGTCTGATGCCGCGCGCATATCGCGATCGTTCGAACGTCCCCGCGGCGGTCGCCGCAGGGCTCGGAGGGGGTGATGCCCTACGGAACGACCTCGTCATCACCAATGGCAACGAGGCGTATCACGACGCATCGAAGGGAGGTACACATGCACAGGTACATCGAGCGCGCGCGTGAGGAGTCAGGGTTCACCCTGATCGAGCTCCTCATCGTGATCGTGATCCTCGGCATCCTCGCCGGAGTGGTCGTCTTCTCGGTCGGTGGCATCACGGACCGCGGCAACGTCGCGGCCTGCAAGACCGACCAGTCGACCATCACCGTGGCGGTCGAGGCATTCCGGGCCAAGAGTCCCACCGGAAGCTATCCGGCGGACCTCCAGCCGACCCTGGTGACTGCACCGAACCAGCTCCTTCGGCCGCAGCCGAACCTGGTGGGCAGCACGCTCACGGGTCAGGGGTACACGATCGACTACCAAGGCCCGACCGGCGCCAACGCCGGGGCTGTGTGGGTCAACGGAAGCGCGACCGGCGCCTGCTAAAGGACCGATCGCGAGGCAAGGAGAAGGGCCGGGCATATGCCCGGCCCTTCTCCGTGTGTCGGCTCGGAGCGGTACGTCAGACGCGGAGCACGTCGGGAGTCATCCCGACGGGCACGACGATCTCCTTCGGGAAAAGGCTCCGCGACAGGGCGTCCTCGTAGGTGATGGCCCCTTCGGCGAGTAGCTTGCTCAGCGAGGCTTCGAGGGTCTGCATCCCGTCCTCCTGACCCGTGAGGACCACGTTGCGGAGCTGGTTGCTCTTCCCCTCGCGGATCAGGCTGCGGGTCGCGTGCGTAGCGACGAGGATCTCGAACGCCGCCACCTGACCCCCGCCGATCCGCGGCAGGAGCTGCTGGTTGACGATGCCGGTCAGCGATGCAGCGAGCTGCACGCGGATCTGCGCCTGACGTCCGGTTGGGAACACGTCGACCAATGCGGTCGATCGCTTGGCTCGTGTCGTTGGTGTGTAGCGTGCCGAACACGAGGTGCCCGGTCTCGGCCGATCGTGAGCGTGGTCTGCGATCGTGTCGAGGTCGCGCATCTCACCGACCAGCAACACATCGGGGTCCGCGCGGAGCGCGCGCGCGCAGCGCGCGGCGAAGCGAGTCGTGTCGACGCCGACCTCGCGCTGGTTGATCGACGGACAGCTTGTTCGGTGTGCACGTACTCGATCGGATCCTCGATCGTGATGATGTGGCACCGGCGCTCGTGGTTGATCGGGTCGATCATCGAGGCGAGCGTCGTGGACTTGCCCGGCGCCGGTCGGACCGGTCGCGAGCACGAGCCCGCGCGGCAGCACGGACGAACCGCTCGAGCACGGTCGGCAGCCCGAGTCCTCGAACGACGGGATCTCGATCGGGATCAGCCTGAGCGACAGCCCGATCGCGCCTCGCTGGACGAACACGTTGGCCCGCAATCGAGCCCGATCGTGCCAGCTGAACGAGAAGTCGGCATCTTTCTCCCGCTCGAACTCTTCGAGCACGGGAGGCGGGAGCAGCGACATGAGCATCGCCTCGATCCGGTCGGCGTCGAGCACCTCGGCACCTCGGCCGGGAGCATCGCGCCATCGATACGCGGCGACGGAAGTACCCGACGGTGAGCAACAGGTCGGTTCCTTTGCGCTCCCAGAGCTGCTCGAGATAGAGTCGATCGCGCCGCTGTCCACGTGGATCATCGTCCGCCGAGTATCGCAGTGGGGGGGTGATGCCCGGATAGGCCATCGGTCCGGGGCCGAAGGGCCTAAGGACAACTCCCGCTGTCGTGCCCGCAGTACGTCCACTTCAGGACCTCGACCCCCGGGTTCAGCAGGCCGGTCCCGTCATGGATTCAAGACATCGGCAACCACCGCGGTTGTTCCCCCGACCGAGGCGGTGAACCGCACCGTTAAAATGGCAACGGGATCGGGTCCGCGAGCGAGGTACACGTGACGGTGGCCACGGTCCCGTCGGTGCGTCGTGGCGGTGGTAGTGAAGGTCGTCGCATGCATACACGGCGACGCACCGAACGCTCCGATCGCTGGATCGCTCCGGGCGATCTGGATCGCCAGCGTCCAAGGCACCGTCGGCCGCATACAGTCGTCGCTCGCTGGTCGCGGAACCGCTCGCTCCCGAGAACGTTCGCACTGACGAAGGTCGTGAGCGCACCGATCACGAGGCCGAAGAAGATCAAGAACCCGAGCGCCAGCAGCAACGCCTGCCCGTCCTCGTCCTCGCCGCGGAGTCATGACGTCGCCCGCTTCAGGATCTGGACGGTCTCGGTCGCGGCTACCGTTGGGTGCGGTTGCGCTGATGGTGATGCGCTGCAAGCCAGGGTCGGGGCTTGGGCACCCGGATTGGAACGTGGGCTGATATGCCGCCCCGGAGGGCGAGGTCGCCGTTCCAGTACTGCACGCTGCTGATCGACCACGGAATACCCGCTCGGCACCGTGACGCCCGGACAGGCTGTACGTGTTCGCGCCAGCACAGTTCGCGTAGGCGTTCCGTGCAGGATCCTTCACCCACTCCGCGGCCGACCTCACCAGGGTGTCCGCCGTTGCCTGCTTGCGGTGTTGGCTCGACACCGTGATCGCCGTGATCATGCCGCCGAGGATCGCGGTGAACGTGATCCCCACGATGGCGATCGTGATCACGATCTCGGCGAGCGAGAAACCCGCCTCGGTTCGGAGCCCGGCGGGACGGTCGGGGGGCGCGTCACCCAATCGTCACCTGCGCGCTCCCTGCGACCTTCACGTTCTGCGCGACCACCGCGGTGACGGAGAGCGCTGCGCCTCCCGTGCTCAAGGTGACCTGTGTGGAGGCCGGGGCGTAGACTGATGCCGCCGAACGTCAAGCCGGCGCTTGCGCCGCCGGTGATCTTGAGCGCGTTCGTGTTCGTCCGCGACTGGAAGACCAAGACGTTCTTATACGGGCCGGATGTCGGGGGCGTCAGGCTCGTGTTCGACCCCCCGCCGAGATCGAACGACCCGCCGTTCACGAAGAACATCACGCCGTTGCCGGTGATCTTGGTGTTGTTCCCCGTGACCTTGATCCCGTTGTTCAGGATGTAGACCCCGGGACTGAGCGTCGTCGTCGAATTGAGAGAGAGTGTCGAGTTGTACACACCTGGGTTGCATGTGCCACCCGAACAGCTTCCCGCCGTCCCGCTCGTCGGGTACGTCATGAACCGCAAGGGATCGAGCAACGCCGGCGAGTAGTTCGAGTAGGGCTGGTTCCCCGTGACCCACGTGCACGCTGCGCACGTGACCGTGTTGTGCGTACACCCAGAGCAACCGCCCGGGTTGAGGATCTTGAACACGCCGCCGCTCGTGATGAACAGCTTGGTCGCGTTCTTCTTGCCCGTGAGTTTCACCGCGTTGTTCATGTTCGCGTTGACGTACAGGTTCCCGTTGATCGTGAGGCTCGGGTTGTCGCTCGGTGAGTTCGGCGTGTCGGGGTCGACGATGCAATCCCCCTGGTTGATCTGTCCCTGGGAGCATCCGCCGGCGATCCATAGCGGACTGCTCCCCGTCGCAAGCAGCGTGAGATCGGGGATCGAAGGGGCGCCCGAGTCCCGCCACCGACATTGAAGGCCCGCCGTGAACCGAGGAGCGAGTACGCGAAGCCGCTCGATTCCGCGAACGAGATCGCCACCGAATCCAGCGGGGTCGACGTACACGGACTGGGTGTGCAGCTCACAGTCGGTCTGGCCGTTCCCGCGAAGTGCGCCACGACGAGCGTCGAACCCCCGAACGAGCGGGTGACCTGCGTCTGGCCGCCTGTCGTGCCGCATCGGTACGTAGCGGTCTGCCCGCCTTGATACGAGAACGAGACGAGGTCTGTCGGCGTCCCGGTGACCGAGCACGGCGTGCCGGAATCCGACACGTTCACGGCCGTGGCGCTCTGGACGTCGTTCGCGAGATAGGCGGAGCGTCACCTGCGCGTCGTGGCTCTCGGACAAGCGCTGGCGTGGTCGCATCCGTGGTCTTCAGACCGACCACCATCGCGCTGCCGATCACCGCGATCAGCATGCCCGCGATCGCGATCCCGATCAGCAGCTCCACCAGCGTGAAGCCATCCTCACGCCGAGCGGAGACAGTCCTCCCATCCATAGCCAGCCATCGTCGGCCAGCCGGGCGATGGATTCATCGGGCCAAGGGCCTAGTGCCGACGCCGACCCCGGCAGATGCCTTGGAGGGAGGCGGCGCAGACGACCACTTGCGGATCAACCCTCGAAGCCGAACTCCTTGTGGCTCCCGTCGCAGAACGGCTTGTTCTGCGAGTGCCCGCACCGGCAGAGCGTCTGCCGGTTCCGCACCTCGTACGGCTCCCCGTCGGCCGCCACCACTTGGACCCCGCCCCGCACCCAGATCGGACCGTCCTGGATCACGGCAACGGCTGGCGGGTAAGGGATCTCGTCACGCTCCTCGGCGCCGTCCGGCTGCGTGACGAGCCGCCCGGACGGGCACAGCTTCGACATGTGTCGGATCCGTTCCGCAACGGCGGGGTCGGCGGCGTCGGCGATCATCGCCCACACGTTGCGGAAGCGGTCGCCGCAGTATCCCGCCTTCGTGCAGATCGAGACGTCGTCGTTCATCGTGAGCTCGCCGCCGCGATACGGATAGGCGCGCTCGTCGAACGTGTTCCGATCGGCGACCTCCGCGCCGTCGAACGGGATGCGTTCGTGCGTCGCGTCGCAGAAGGGTTTGTTCGACGAGTTGCCGCATCGACAGAGGTCATAGTCGGCGGTGCGCGTCTCGATCGGGTCGTCGGGCTCCCAATCGACGGGCTCGCCGTACTCGGTCTCGACCTGCGCGGTGCGGACGAGCGCGGGCCCGCCGCGCACCTTGTACGGGCCGTTCTCCGAAACCTCGACCCTCGGCGTGTCGTCCTCAGCGGCCATCGACGCCCTACCCTACGCGCCCACGTAGCCTGGGGTGGCGCCGAAGCGAACCCGGGGGTAGGGTCGCTGGGCGCGGCCCCACCCCCGAGCAGGGCCGCCCGGAGAGGTCACGTTGTGGGTGTGCTGTCGATCGTCCTTGGGTTGGTGTTGATGGGCGTCGTCGTGGATGTGGTGGTCGAGAACGACGTCAGCTCCGCGATCCAGCAGCCGCTGACCGTCGCCGGTACGACGCAGCACGTTTCGCCTCCCGTCCTCGCGGCGATCGCCTTCGCCGCCGGCGCGTTCGCCGTCGTGCTGATCGTCCTCGGGATCCGGCGCCTGCGCCATGCCGGCCGCACACAGCTCCAGGAGCGCATCCGCACCTTGCAGGACGAGAACGCGCGCTTGCACACCCAGCGCAACCTCCAGAACATCATCCGGGTCCCCGAGGCTGAACCCGTCGCGTCGGAGCACCCCGAGCCCGCGGCGGCCGAACCGCAGCCGGACCAGCCCGTCAAGAAGTGGTGAGCGCGCCCCCTCGCCGAGCCTCCTCCGCGCGAACCGGCCGGGCGTCATAGGGTCGAGACATGGCCCGCCTCCGCCGGCTCGTGCCCGGCGCCCTCGTGCTGGCCCTCGCGGCCTGCACCTCGCTCCCGTACCGTCCGCAACCAACCCCGACGCCGCCGGCCGTCACGACGAGCGACCGGCTCATCGTCCTCGGCGCGGACGGGAACCTCGTGTCGATGGCGCCCGACGGAACCGACGTCGTCCCGCTCACCACCGACGCCGGGCCCGACGTCGTGATCGATCAGCCGGTGGCGTCGCCCGACGGCCGATCCCTCGCGTGGGTCGAGATCCGTTCCGGGCAGCCGAGCCTCGTGACGGCCACGCGGTCCGGCCAGCGGCTGCAATCGGTGCCGATGGGGATCGTGCCCTTCTTCCTGCAATGGGACCCGACCTCGACGAACATCGCGTACCTCGGGAACGCACAGAGCGGCATCGGGATGGGCGTCGTCGAGAACGCCGCGACCGCCCCCGACGACGTCGCGGTCGGTGGCGGGAGCCCGTTCTACCTGTCGTGGTCGCCCGACGGTCGACGGCTGTTCGTGCACGTCGGCACCGACCAGCTCGGGTTCACCGACCTGCAGCACGGGCTGCGCAAGCTCCACGACCGACCCGGGACGTTCCAGGCTCCGGTGTGGCTCCCCGACGGGCGGACCGTGTACGACCGCCTCGACGGGACGCAGCAACGGCTGGTGGTGGTCGACGGTGATCACCGGCGGGCGCTCGCCGACGTCACCGGCAGCGTCGCCTTCGTCGCGAGTCCGGACGGTCGGCGGATCGCCTACCGCGTCGACGGCGGCACGGCCTCGCAGGACGGCGTGTACGTGCGTCCGATCGACGGCGGCCGGCCGACGCTCGTCACGCACACCGGTGCGCCCGCGTTCTTCTGGTCGCCGACCGGCGACGAGCTCTTGTTGCTCACGGTGAGCGGGAGCGGGGCCGACCGGATCGCGCGATGGCGCGTCTGGTCCGGCACAGAGCTGCTCGCGACCGATCCGTACCGGCCGAGCCAGACCTTCGGCCAGCGGTACCTGCCCTTCTTCGATCAGTACGCGCAGGCGTTCACGCCTTGGGCGCCCGACGGGAGCGCGTTCGCGTTCGCCGGAGAGATCGACGGCCGCTCGGGCATCTATGTGCAACGGGTCGACGGCGGCGCGCCGACGTTCGTCAGCGACGGGGAATTCGTGCTCTGGTCGCCGCCCGAACGCGCGACGTCAACGAACTAGCCCGGCGATCAGCGGCGCGAGCCGCGTGAGCTCCTCGATGTGCAACGGCGCCAGGTGGGCAAGCACCCGTTCACCGTGCGCGGTGAGCGCCACCCGGATCAAGCGGTGATCGTGCCGATCGGGTCGCGTCCGCACCAGACCGGACTCCTCCGCCCGATGAACGAGCTCGCTGGCGCTGTTCTGACGGACGAGGAGCTGCTCCGCGATCTGCCCGATCGACGGGGCCCCGCCCTGCTTGAGGCCCTTCACCACGACGAGGAGTTGGTACTGCGCCGGGGCGACGCCCTCGGCCTCGGCGGCGTCGTCGCTCCAGCGGAGGAACCTGCGTAGTGCGGTTCGGAAGGACAGCAACTGCGGATAGTCGACGGCAGCAGCAGCGGTGCGCATGTCGACGTATCGTAACACGATATATCCTTTGAAGATGCGTTCCCTTTCGTTCCCTCGCACGTCCACGGGTCGCGTTGCCGCGCTGAGCGTGATCGCGGCCCCGATCGGCCTGCTCGGCGCGCTCTCCGCCTGGGTCCTCGTCAAGCTGATCGGCCTGCTCACCAGCCTCGCTCTGTTCCAGCAGGTGACCACCCGGCCGCCGCCGATGAGCGATCTGCACCCGGGGCCGTGGTTGTTCGCGGTCGCGGCCCTCGGCGGCCTCGCCGTCAGCGTGATCGCGCGGTGGGTGCCGACGGTCCGCGGCCACGGGATCCCCGAGGCGATGGAGGCGGTCGTCGAACGGCAGAGCGTGATCGAACCGCGCACGGCGATCGCGAAACCGGCGTCAGCGTCGATCGCGATCGGGACGGGTGGCCCGTTCGGCGCCGAAGGGCCGATCGTGGTCACCGGCAGCGCGATCGGCTCGTTGCTCGGCCAACTGCTGCCCGTCTCGCCCGCCGAGCGCAGGATCTTGCTCGCGTGTGGCGCGGCGGCCGGGACCGCCGGCATCTTCGGCACGCCGTTCGCCGCGGTGCTGTTGCCGCTCGAGCTGCTGCTGTTCGAGTTCTCGACGCGGTCGCTGGTTCCGTTGTTCGTCGCCGCGGCGGTGGCGACCGCGATCCGCTCGGGGTTGCTCGACGGCAAGCCGTTCGTGCCGCCCGTGACGTTCATCCCGCCGCACGGGCTCGCGCTGCTCTGGTACGTCGCGCTCGGGTTGGTGTGCGGGTTGGCCGCCGTCGTGATCTGCAAGGGGCTGTTCTGGATCGAAGGCGGCTACCGCCGGTTGCCGATCCCGACGTTCTGGCATCCCGTGCTGGGCGGCCTGGGATTCGCCGCGGTCGCCATGTTCGAGCCGCGCGTGCTCGGGGTCGGCTACGACGTGATCGGCGCCGAGCTCGTCGGGTCGATCGCGGGTGGCGCGTTGCTCGCGCTCGGACTCGCCAAGCTCCTGGCGTGGTGGGTCGCGCTCGGCTCGGGCACGTCGGGCGGGACGCTCGCGCCGTTGCTGTTCATCGGTGGCGCGCTCGGCGGGTGGCTCGGCTCGGTCGCGGCCCATGCCGGCATCCCGGTGGATCCCCGCGCCTTCGCGCTGGTCGCGATGGCGGCGGTCTTCGGTGCCTCCACCCGGGCGGTCCTCACGGGGATCGTCTTCATGATCGAGATCGCGGCCGCGCCGGCGATGGCGGTGCCGCTGATGCTCGCGACGGCGGCGGCGGCGATCGTCGCCACCTCGCTGGCCTCGGACAGCCTCATGACCGAGAAGCTCACCCGCCGCGGTCTGCGGATCCACCACCACGCCGAGGTCGACGTCTTGCGGCGGACCCCCGTGTCCGACGTGATGTCGCGCGACGTGGTGACGATCGACGCCGGCTCGACCGTCGCCGAGGCCCGCGCGGTCGTCGCCGGCGGACGCCACGGCGCCTATCCGCTGGTGACCGAGGACGGCGTGCTCGCCGGGATCGTGTCGCGCACCGACCTGCTCGCCGACGACCTCTTCGACGACCGGCCGGTCGACGAGATCGCCGCGACCGACGTCGTCGTCCTCACCCCGGCCGCGTCGGTCCTCGAGGCGCTGGAGACGATCGTGCGCGAGAGCGTCGAACACGTGCCGGTGGTCGACGACGGCTGCCTCGTCGGGATCTGCACCCGCACCGACGTGCTGCAGGCCCGCGCCCGGCAGCTCCGCGATGAGCAACCCTCCCCGTCACTTCGCCGCAGACGGACGTAGGCTTCTGGGTCATGGCTTCCAAGGACGCGTGGAACGAGGTCGGCGACCGGTTCACGGCGGTGGGGCGGCATCTCGCCGGCCACTACGGCAACCGGACCGAGGGCGCCTCCCCCAAGGAGACCCAGCACAAGGTCGAGGAGGTCGTCCGCGAGATCGGCAACCAGCTCGGCCATGCCCTCGAGGCGATGGACGACACTGTTCGCGATGACGAGGCCCGCCGCGACCTCAAGAACGCGTTCAACGCGCTCGGCTCCGCGATCTCCTCGACCGTCGAAGACGCGGCGACCGCGATCCGCGGCACGAAGGGCGACGAGCCTCCTCGCCCCGACTGATCAGCGCGGCGGGTCGGTGAATCCGATGACCCGGTGTGTCCCGTCGCACAGCGGTTTCGTCCGACTCGACCCACACCGGCAAAGCACCATCCGCGTGTCCTCGCGGATCGTCTCCCCGTCGGGGCCGACCAGCTTCGCGTGACCGCGCACCTGCATCGGCCCGTCGGCCAGCGCGATCAGCTCCACCTGCTCCCCGATCAGATCCGATTCCTGCGGACCGTCGTCCAGACGCCGGAAATGGAGCGCACCGCTCGGGCACCGCATCACGATGTCGGCGATCGTGTCCGGGTCGGCCGCCTCGGGCCGCACCCACGGCCGCGACCACGGATCGAAGACCTCCGGCAGGCGCTGGAAGCACTCGCCGACGTGCACGCACAGTCGCGGCTCCCAGATGACCTCGATGCGGTCGGTCGCGTAGGACCGCGACACGTCGTGGCGCTTCCTGAGTTGCGTCGCTTCCTCGCGCGGGCCTTCGGTCATGCACCCCATCCTTCCATCGTGCGCAGCAAGGTGCGAGGCCTATCATCGCCGCGATGAGCGACCCGGCCAGGTCCGACGCACCGTTCGACCTCACCACGGAGCGGCTCGAGGCTTTCTCCGACGCGGTGATCGCCGTGATCATCACGATCTTGGCCCTGGGACTCCAGATCCCCACGGACACCTCCTGGACGACGATCCGCGACCACGTCGGGCCGTTCCTGATCTACGTGCTCGCGTTCGTGAACCTCGCGATCTGGTGGAACAACCATCATCACCTGCTGCGGGCGACCACCCGGATCAACGGCGCCGTGATGTGGGCGAACATGGCGTTGCTGTTCTTCCTGTCGTTGATCCCGGTCGCCACGGCGTGGCTCCGCAACGACTTCGAGGCGAAGCCCGCCGCGTTCTTCGGGATCGTGTCGTTGTGTGCGGCGGTCGCGTACTCGGTGCTCGTGCGAACGATCATCCGAGCCAACGGGCGAGACTCCGTCGTGGCGCGGTCATTGCACGGCGATACCAAGGGCCTTGTGTCGATCGGGCTGTTCGCCGCCGGCGTCGCGATCGCGACGCTCAGCGCGTGGATCCCGATCGGTGAAGCCGCCGCCGCGGGGTTGTCCGTGGCGTTCTACGTCGCGGTCGCGATCATCTGGCTGATCCCGGACCGGCGGTTCCTGCACGACCATGCGGCCGACGGCTCCGACTCACCGCCCGGCCATCCGCAGTGACGCCGCCCGGGCCGCGTCGATCACGTCGTGGCCCAGGCGTGGGATGTCGCGCTGCGGCAGCCGGAACGCCGGCCCGGAGACGCTGATGGCGGCGACCGCGCGCCCGTCGGCCATCACGGGCGCCGCGATCGTGACCAGCCCGTTCTCGAGCTCGCCGCTGCTCGCGGCGTAGCCCTGCCGCCGCGTCTGCGCCCACACCTGTCGCAGACGCGCCGGCGACACGATCGTCCGGGGGGTGACGGCCTCCAGCTCACGCCGCACGATCTCCTCGCGGAACGCGGGATCGCCGAACGCGACGAGGACCTTGCCGCTCGAGCTCGCGTGCACCGGGCTGCGTCGGCCCACCCAGCTGGCCATCACCACCGTCTGCGCCGGCGTCACCTGATCCACGTAGACGACGTGGAAGCCGTCGCGGATCGCGAGGTTCGCGGTCTCCGACGTCACGGCGGACAGGTGCTCGAGCTGCGGCCGCGCCTGGCTCACGACGGGCAGCCGGTCGACCGCCGCGGCGGCGAGGCCCACGACGCGAGCCCCGATCCGGAACCGCTGCGTCGTCGCGTCGCGCTCGATCAACCCGCCGGCCGCCATCGTCCCGAGCAGCCGTGACGCCGTCGAGGGGTGGACGTCGAGCCGTCGCGCGATCTCTCCGACGGTCAGACCGTCGCGACTGTCGCCAAGCAGATCGAGGACCGTGACGACCCGGTCGGCGACGTCGGTGGAACGGATGGCGAACCTCCCCTGACATCTCGGCGCTGTTGCCCTAGGGGCAATACTAGCCTTGTCGGGCTATGGGCCGCTCCATACGGTCCGGCCTGTGATGCGGGACGGGCGCGAGGGGCGGGTGAGGGCCGAACGGATGCGACGGGCGGCCACGCCGGGCGACCTCGAGCTCGCGATAGCGCTCGCGGATGCCGCCGCGGCCGTGACCCTGCCGCGGTTCGGCGACCGGATCCCGGTGGAGCTGAAGGACGACGCCACGCCCGTGACCGACGTGGACCGCGCGGCCGAGCGGGCGATCCGCGCCGTGCTCGCCGAGCGCGCGCCCGACGACGGCGTCCTCGGTGAGGAGGAGGGCCACCGTCCCGGCGCCAACGGCCGCACGTGGGTGGTCGACCCCGTCGACGGCACGAAGCTGTTCGCGGAAGGGATCCCCTTGTGGACCACGCTGATCGCGCTCACGATCGACGAGATCCCCACGGTCGGCGTCGCCGACGCGCCCGCACTGGGCGTCCGGTACCACGCCACCCGCGACGGCGGGGCATGGTGCGGGACCCGCCCGCTCGTGGTCTCCGGGGTGCTCTCGCTGGTCGACGCCCTCGTGGCGCATTCCCCGGTCGAGGAGTGGTTCCGCTCCGGCGACGGCGGGCACCTCGCCGACCTCGCGGCGGCGGCGCGCGGCACGCGCGGGCTGAGCGACGCGTGGGCGCACCTCCTCGTTGCCCAGGGGTCGGTGGACGCGCTGGTCGAGCACGAGGCGTGCTACGCCTGGGACTGGTCCGCCACCCAGGTCATCGTCGAAGAGGCGGGCGGACGTATCACCACGTTGGACGGCGGATCCCCGACGCCGGGCTCGAACCTGCTGGTCTCGAACGGGCTGGTGCACGACGAGGTCGTGGCGGTCCTCACGGAAGGGAGCACGTGATGCGCAGCCGGATCCGCACCGTCCTCGCGCCGGCGATCGGTGTGATGTTCGTCGTCACGATCGCGGGAGCCGCGGGCGCACAGACCGCCACCCCCGCCGCCTCGAGCACGGGCGACACAACGCTGCACGTGGGCGTGATCGCCGACCTCGACACCGACAACGTCTTCGCGGTCAGCGCCGGGAGCGACTACACGGTCGCGACCTCCGAGTACGACATGCTGCTCAAGTTCTCCTCGACGGACCTGACCGCCGCGCCCTCCCTCGCGACCGGCTGCGACCACAACACCGACTACACGGTGTGGACGTGCCACCTTCGCGACGGGTTGAAGTGGAGCGACGGCCAGCCGCTCACGTCCGAGGACGTCGCCTTCACCTACCGGTTCGTGATCGACAACAACATCCCGCAGTACAAGAGCTACTTCCCGAGCGATCCGACGTTCGAGACCCCGGACCCGACGACGCTGATCTGGAAGGCGAAGGAGCCCACGTTCGCGCCGTCGATGCCCCCGTGGGTCTACATCGTGCCCGAGCACGTCTGGGCGCCGTACGACGGCAAGGACCTGAAGACGATCCGCGACGTGCTCGCAGACGCCCGCGGTCGGGAGCGGCCCGTTCATCCTGACCAGCTGGACGCCGGGCCAGGGCTTCACGATGGATCGCAACCCGTACTACTGGGGCCCCACCCCGACCCTGAGCCGGATCGAGTACAAGGTCTATACGAACCAAGAAGCCATGATCCAGGCGCTGAAGAACGGGGAGATCGACGCGCTGGACGGCCTGCAGCCCTCGCTGATCAACTCGGTCCAGAACAGCCCGAACATCACGCTGCAGAAGGTGGTGTCGGACTGGTGGCTGAACCTCGCGTTCAACTTCGGCGGCCAGCCCGGCTCGACCTACACGCCGCTGCCGGCCCTGCACGACCTGGTCGTCCGCAAGGCGATCGAGATGGCGATCGACAAGAACGCGATCGTGCAGAAGGTGTACGCGGGAGCCGCGACGCCGGGGGATACGATCGTCCGGCCGGCCTCGGCGTTCTGGCATCTGGATATCCCATCCGATCAGGAGTTCGCCTACGACCCACAGGGAGCCCGCGATCTGCTCGACCAGGCCGGCTATGTCGATACGAACAACGACGGGATCCGCGAGGACCCGAAGACCGGCCAGCCCCTCGAGATCCATATGCCGGCCTCGACGGACACCACCGGTGCCCAGGAAGCGGGCGAGCTGATCGTCGGCTATCTCAAGCAGATCGGGATCAAGGTCGACCTGCTGCCCGCCACCGACGCGAAGATGAACGACTACTGGGGCTCGGGGAACTTCGACGCCTACATCTGGTACTGGAGCGGCGACCCGGACCCGAACTATCAGCTCTTCGTCTTCACCTCCGACCAGTGCGGGTCGTGGAGCGACGGGTGTTGGAAGGACTCGCACTACGACAAGCTCTACCAAGAGCAGCACACGATGATGGACCAGACCCAGCGCCAGGCCATCGTCAAGAAGGCGCAGCAGTACGAGTACGACCAGGTGCCGGGCGTCGTGCTCGCGTACCCCAACTGGCTCGAGGCCTACCGCACCGACCGGTTCACGGGTTGGGTCGGCCAGCCTGGTCCGGGTGGCTACGTGCTGCCCGACCTACAACTACGACACCTGGCTGTCGCTGCATCCGACAGGCGAGACCACGTCCAGCGGCTCGAGCAGCGTGCCTGGGTGGGTGTGGCTCGTCGTGGTTCTCGCGATCGTCGGCATCGTCCTCGTCGTGATGCGGCGCGGCCGCAAGATCGAGCCCGACGAGGCCTAGCGCATGGGGTCACGGCGGTACCTGCTGCGCAAGAGCCTGCAGGCCCTCGTGACCCTATGGTTCGTCCTGACGTTCAACTTCTTCCTGTTCCGAGTCTTGCCAGGTGACCCGGTCGCCACGCTCGCGCGGAGCGAGCGGCTCACCCCCGACGACGTGGCCCGCTTGCAGCACGACCTCGGCCTCGACCTGCCCATGGCCGAGCAGTACGTCGTCTACCTGAAGAACACGCTGACGGGGAACCTCGGCGAGTCGCTGCGCACCGGCATCCCCGTCCGCGAGGTCATCGGCGGCCGGATGTGGCCGACCGTGCTGCTCGTCGGCCTGGGGACGCTGCTCGCGAGCTGGGGCGGCGTCCTGATCGGGATCCGCGGCGGGTGGCGGCGCGGCAGCCGCTTCGACACGAGCTCGCAGTACACCTCTCTCGTCCTGTACGCGATGCCCGAGGGCTGGCTGGGCATGCTTCTGTTGCTCTTCTTCTCGGGATGGCTGCACTGGTTCCCTGCTGGCGGGTACGCGAGCGCGGACGAGACCGGCGTCGCCCATCTGGTCGATCTGCTCGACCACCTGTTCCTGCCGCTGCTCACGCTCACGCTCGGCTACATCGGGGGGTACTCGATCGTGATGCGCTCCTCGATGATCGACACGATCAACGAAGATTTCGTGCAGACCGCCCGCGCGAAAGGCGTGCCGGACCGGCTCGTGCGCCAGAAGCACGTCGTGCCCGAACGCGTTCCTGCCGACGTTCACGCTCATCATCCTGAGCTTCGGGTTCGTGCTGGGCGGCGCGATCGTGATCGAGACGGTGTATTCGTGGCCCGGGCTCGGCCTGCTCACCTACCAGGCGATCCAGACCCTCGACTACCCGGTGATCCAGGGCGTGTTCCTGGTCGCGAGCGCGGCGGTGATCGTGGCGAACCTGGTCGCGGACGTCACGTACGGATACCTCGATCCCCGGATCAAGGAAGCCTGATGGACACCCTCGAGGTGGTCCGGCCGACGAAGAAGGTCAGCCCGTGGTCGCGGCGGCGGAGCACGCTCGCAGGCCACTGGGCGACGTTCCGTGCCAGCCCGCGCGGGATGACCGGGCTCGCGATCTTGGTCTTCTTCATCGCGCTCGCCGTCGCCTCGCCCCTGCTCGTGAGTCCCGAAGACCTCGATCCGGCGCTCGCGAACCTGCCGCCGCACTCGCCTCCGTCGGCCCAGGCCTGGCTCGGCACCGACAACTTCGGGCGCTCGGTGCTCGACCTGTTGATCGCGGGCGCGCGCGTCTCCCTGACCGTCGGCATCACCGCCGCCATCGGGGCGATGCTGATCGGCGCGGTCGTCGGGATATCCGCCGGCTACTTCGGCGGAACGAAGGTCGATACCCTCCTGAACGCGTTCACGAACTGGTTCCTCGTGATCCCGTGGCTGGCGCTCGCGATCGCGCTCGCGACCATCCTCGGCGCGAGCCTGGTGAACGTGATCGTCGTGATCGCGATCACCTCGTGGGCGAGTAGCGCGCGTCTCGTGCGCGCCCAGGCGCTGTCCGTCCGCGAGCGTTCCTACATCGACCGATCGCGGGCGCTCGGCGGCTCCCATTGGCACACGGTGACGCGACACGTCCTGCCGAACGTGTTCCCCGTGTTGTTCGCCAACACGATCTTGATGGTCGCCCTCGCGATCCTGTCCGAGACGACGCTCGCGATCCTCGGGCTCTCGAGCCCGGCGATCTCGTGGGGAAAGATCATCGAGGACGCCTTCAACCAGGGTGCGGCGACCGCCGGATGGTGGTGGTGGCTGATCCCGCCGGGCATCTGCATCGTGCTTGTGACGCTGGCGTTCACGATGGTCGGGTTCGCCCTGGACGAGATCTTGAGCCCTCGGCTCCGCCAACGCTGATTCGACAAAGAGACCCCCTCCGCGCGACGATCGGAGGGAGGTCTGGACCGGCAGGGAGGAAGCTCATGCGCAAGCTCATCGTTTCCGCGCTCGCGCTCGCGTTCGCGGTGGTCGCCCCGGCGCCCGGCCAGGCGGTCGGCGGCGTGCCGACGTTCAGTCACGTGTTCGTGATCGTCGGCGAGAACACCAGCCTGTCGCAGCTGACGGCGAAGAACGCCCCGTACCAGCTCGGCACGATCAAGCCGAACAGCGCCTGGCTGACCGACTACTGGGGCATCTCGCACTACTCGACGTCGAACTACATCGCGATGACGAGCGGACAGTTCCTGCGGTGCCACCAGCTGGACGAGAAGCCGGCCACCTGCAACCAGGACGTCCCGAACATCTTCGGGCAGCTGAGCGACGCGCACATGAGCTGGACCGCTTGGAACGAGTCGATGCAAGACCCGTGCCTCCTGGTCAACTCGGGGGAGAACCGGTTCGGCAACGCATACCGGGTGAAGCACAACCCGGCCGCGTACTACGAGGACGTCGTCGGGCCCGATTTCTCGGGCACCCAGGGCGACGCGTTCTGCCGCCAGCACGACGTGTCGATGGGGACCACCGACCCGAACGACAAGAGCGTGTTCGAGCACGACCTGTCGGTCGGCGACGTGCCGGCGTTCAACTACGTCGTGCCCAACATGTGTGAGGACGGCCACGACAACTGCAAGCCGACCGGCGGCACGATCAAGCAGTTCGACGACTTCCTCGCGCGTGAGGTGCCGTTGATCATGTCCTCCCCCGCGTGGGACGCGAACAGCGTGATCTTCGTGGTGTACGACGAGGGCCAGGACGGTGGGCCCGGCAAGGCCGTGAAGTTCGACGGCGGCCACACCCCGTTCGCCGTGATCGGCGACCAGGTCCACGTCGCGCAGTACGCCGGATTCACGAACCACTACAACCTACTGCGGACGATCGAGGACGGGTTCGGACTCGGCTACGCCGGCGCCGCGGCGACCTCGACACCGATCACCCAGATCTGGAACTGAGGCCAGAAGAACTGAGGGGTGGGGCTCGGCCGCGTCAGCGGCCGAGCCCCTGCAGCGTTGCGTCGAGCGCCTCGGCGACGAGCACGATGTGCTCGTCGCCGAACACCAGCGGCGGGCGGACCTTGAGGACGTTCCCCGCGCGTCCCGTCGTCCCGACGAGGACGCCGCGCGCCCGCATCCCGTTGGCGACCGCCTCGGTGAGCTCCGGGTCGGGCTCCTTCGTCTCGGGGTCGCGGATCAGCTCGACGCCGGTGAGCATCCCGGCGCCGCGCACGTCACCGATCGTCTCGTGCCGTGCCTGCACCTCCCCGAGGGCGGCGCGGAGCGCGGGCCCGACTCGCCCCGCGCGCGCGACCAGGCCCTCGTCCTCGATCACGTCGAGCACCGCGAGGGCCGCGGCGCACGCGACCGGGTTCCCCCCGAAGGTCGAGAACCACTCCGTGGTCTCGGCGAAGCGTTCCGTCAGCTCGCGCCGGGTGATCAGCGCCGCGACGGGATGTCCGTTGCCCATCGGCTTGCCGAGCGTGACCACGTCGGCGGCGACGCCCTGCGCCGCGAAGGACCACAGGCGCTCGCCGCTGCGGCCGTGGCCGACCTGGACCTCGTCGGCGACGTAGAGCGCGCCGACGTCGTGCGTCCGATCCGCGAGGGCACGCACCGCCTCGGCGGGCGGCGTCAGGATCCCGTCGGACGTGAAGCCGCCGTCGACGAAGGACGCGGCGGGAAGGATCCCGCGCTCGCGGAGCCGCTCCGCGGCCCGCGAGAGCTCCCCCGGCATGTCCGAGTCCGAGTCCCGGTATCGATCGACGGGCGCGAACGTCTCGACGTGGCCGGGCTTGCCCGTCGCGAGCCACTCCTCGGGGGAGATCGCCGCGATCGCGTCGGTCACGCCGTGGTAGGCGAAGCTCGTGACGAGCGCCCCGGCGCCGCCGGTCCACGTGGTCGCGAGGCGCCACGCCGTGTCGTTCGCCTCGCTCCCGGAGTTCACGAACAGCACCGTGTCGAGCCCCGACCCCGCCGGCATCGTCGCCACGAGCCGTTCGGCGAGCTCGACCGGGGCGTCGGTCAGGTAGCGCATGTTCGTGTTCAGCGTCCGCGACTGCCGCGCGATCGCGTCGGCCACGCGTGGGTGCGCATGCCCCACGACCGGCACGTTGTTGTAGCAGTCGAGGAACCGCTCACCGTCGGCGTCGATCAGCCACACGCCCTCGCCGCGCACCAGGTGCAGCGGCCGGTCATACGTGAGCGGCGACAGCGCCGGACCGAAGGCGCGCGTGCGTCGCTCGGTCAGGGTCGCGGTCCCCGATGACCTGCCGCCGGGGAGCAGGCGCGCGCGGAACGCCGCGCCGCCCTCGGCCTCGAGGTAGCCGAGCAAGGGCAACACCTCGGCCCAGTCCTGCAGGTAGGCGTTGTCGGGATGCCGCGCCGCGCGCCACCCGAACAGCACGGCGTCGGTGACGGCGCGCACCGCCACCAGGTCGGGCAGCACGTCGAGCTCCTCGGGTTCCAACGCGGTGACGCTCCGATACCCGTCGACGATCCGCATCGCGACCGGCACCACATCGGCGAACGGCCGGCGCACGAGCAGCGACTCGATCGAGGAGCTGAGGTCGCAGACGAGCGCGGTGTGGCTCATGTCACCGAAGTCGACGATGCCGGTGATCCGCCCGCGCTCGTCGACGAGCGCGTTGTCCACCGTGACGTCGCCGTGGATCACCTGCGACCGGAGCGACGACCACCGCGGCCGGACCGACGTCTCGAACCGATCGAGCACGCCTTCGAGCAGCGACCGGTGGGCCGGGTCGGCGATCGCGTCGAGCATCGGCCGCATCGCCGCCGCGTGGTGCACGTCCCACAGGAGCACGCGACCCGCCGACGGATGGAAGAACGACCGCATCGCGCGACCGAGGCGCGCCACCGTCACCCCGTAGTCGTACGCGGCCTCGGCGTCGATCTCCGGAGGATCGATCGAAGCGCGACCCGGCATGTGCGCACACGCACGAACGAGATGCGCGAGCCCGCCCGGACCCGCAACGGTGGTCGCGAACGCGCTCGGCCCGCTCCCCGGGTCTTCGCCGGCGAGCGGGAGCGGCGCCGCCACGGGCAGGGTCGGGTCGACGGCCAACACGTGGAGCGCCGCGGCCGTCTCCATGTCGATGACCGCCCGGTCTTCGCTCGCGTTGGAGATCTTGAGGACCCCGACCGGCCCGTCGGGACCTCGGATCACGAACCCCTGGTCTCGCTCGCTCCCCACCGGCGTGGCCGTGCCGCGA
Source organism: uncultured Actinomycetes bacterium (assembly GCA_963799625.1). Taxonomy (GTDB): domain Bacteria; phylum Actinomycetota; class UBA4738; order UBA4738; family HRBIN12; genus AC-51. The sequence goes on from CAWCXU010000013.1 coordinate 252,830, forward strand.
AGGTCGAACAGCGACGCGGCAACCGCTGCCGCGTCCTCGGCGCTGAACGCGGGCGGCTTCCCCCGCAACACATCTCCATCGACCGTGACGTCGGCCATCGGTTCGATGCTATCGGTCCGTCGCCCGACATCGTGAGCCTTCCGACCGATGCCCCCCTTTCCGGACGTCCCCGTAGACTTCTCGGATCGAGCCGGACCCCCGGATCCCGGCCCATGGAGGGAGAGCCATGCGAGGCGTCGTCCGTTCGACAACCACCCTGTGCGTGGCGGTGCTCATGTTGTCGCTCACCGCACCCGTCGCCGGCGCCAGGCCGGCCGGCGGCGCCGGCACCTGCCTCACGCGTCACGGCCCCGTCGCGCGCTCGACCGGACACATGGCGCGCGACGAGATGCGAACGACCGGCCACGACAAGCTGACGGGCTGGCTCCGGCACCACCCCGCGGCCGAGCGAGCCGCGGAGGCGCGCGTCGCCGCGGTGCGACCGGTCACGATCCCGGTCGCCTTCCACGTGGTTCGAAAGAACACCACGGTCGAAGGCGGCAACGTTCCCAAGGCGTGGATCACGAACGAGATCACCGTGCTCAACAACTCCTACAGCGGCGCGACGGGCGGGGCGGACACGGGCTTCCAGTTCTCGTTGCAGTCGATCGATCGCACGACGAACCCCGGCTGGTTCAAGCTGAAGGGCGGTAAGGAGAAGAAGATCAAGGCCGCGCTGAAGGTCGGGGGCCCCGAGACGCTCAACATCTACTCGGCCGACCTGGGCAAGGTGCTGCTGGGTTGGGCCTACTTCGCGCAGGATGCCGCCACCGACGGCATCCTCGACGGCGTCGTGATCCACTTCGACTCGTTGCCCGGCGGCCCATGGGGGCCGGACTACAGCGAGCGGCGACACCGCGACCCACGAGATCGGGCACTGGCTGAACCTGTACCACACGTTCCAGGGCGGCTGTAACGGCGACGGCGACTTCATCGCCGACACGCCGGCGGAGGCATCCCCCGCCTTCGAATGCCCGACCGGACGCGACACGTGCACGGCACCCGGTTCGGACCCGATCACACAACTTCATGGACTACACGTTCGACTCGTGCATGTACAAGTTCACGCCCGACCAGGCGGTCCGGATGCAGGAGGCGTGGGCCGCGTACCGGGCTCCGTAGCACGGGGTTCCGCCCCAAAGATCCCGGACGGGGGGTGCGCACCCACCCCCCGTCGCTCAAGACGTCCCCCGAACGGCCGAAGCCTTCCGCAAGGATCGATCCGGAAAGGCTCGAGGGGATGGACCCTGCGGAACTGCTTCGCTACGCCGTGGAGCGGCGGGCCAGCGACGTGCACGTCAAAGCCGGCAACGTCCCGTTCATCCGCGTGGACGGGGAGCTGTTGCCCACGCCGTTCCCGGAGGTGAGCCCGACCGACGCGCGGCAGTTCGCCGACGCGCTGATGCCGCCGCACAAGGTGGAGGAGTTCGCCAAGACGCGGGAGGCGGACTTCGCCTACACGATGGCGGGGGTCGGTCGCTTCCGCGTGAACGTGCTGCGGCAGTCCGACACCGTCGGGCTGGCGATCCGATGGGTCAGCCCCGAGGACCTCACCTTCGAGGAGCTCTCGCTCCCCGGGTCGATCGGATCGCTCGCCGAGACGAAGCGTGGACTGATCCTCGTCACCGGGCCAACGGGCACGGGCAAGACGACGACGATCGCCGCGCTCCTCGGGTTCATCAACCGGACCCGCCGCGCGCACATCGTGACGATCGAGGACCCGATCGAGGTGGTGTTCAACGACGCGATGTCGGTGATCCGCCAGCGCGAGGTGGGCCGCGACACCGAGTCCTACGCCGCGGCGCTGCGGCAATCGCTCCGGCAAGATCCCGACGTGATCTTCCTCGGGGAGATCCGGGACCACGAGACGGCGCTCGCCGCGATCCAGGCCGCACAGACCGGCCACCTCGTGATGTCGACGATGCACACGATCGACGCGGCCGAGACGATCTCGCGGCTCGTCGAGATGTTCCCGCCCGCGCAGCAGCAACAGGTGCGCACGTCGATCGCCGGCGCGCTGCGTGGCGTGATCTCCCAGCGGCTCCTCGAGCGCGCCGACGGCAGCGGCCGCGTCCCCGCCGTCGAGGTGATGCTGACCACCGGGCGGATCTACGACCGGATCCTCGACCCGGAGCTCGAGCCGCCGATCCACGACGTGATCGCCGACAGCGGCTACGACGGGATGCAGACGTTCGACCAATCACTGCTGACGCTCGTCCGCGAGGGGCTCGTGACCGAGGACGACGCGCGCGCGGTCGCCACCAGCCCGCACGACTTCAGCCTCGCGCTCGGCGCGGCCGTCGGCGTCGGGAGCTCCGCGGATGGATAACACGAGCACCGCCGGCGCGACGCCGCCCACGGCACCCGTGTTCCCCGTGTTCGCCGCCGTGGCGGTCGGCATGACGGGCAGAACCGTCTATCAGGTGATCGACGCCGTCGGCGGCATCTTCGAGGCGGCCGGCGCCGTCTTCGAGGGCTCACCCGATGCTCCCGGGCACGCTGATCGCGCTCCTGCCCCCTTCCGACGCCGCGGCGCTGCGAGCCGTGGAGCTCGGACTGCAAGCACAATCGATCGAGGGCGCGCTCAGGCTCGGCGTCGACGCCGTCGAGGTCCACGCGAAGAAGGAGCAGGACGCGCGGTGGCAACAGGTGATCGACAGCGCCGTGACGCTGCAGAAGGCGGCCCGGACCGGTGAGGCGATCGCGGGCGATGCGATCGGTCAGCTGACCCACGGGGCGGCCGCGACCGAGGCCCTCCGCGTCGGCGAGGACACCTTCCTGTTGTTGACGGGGATGCACGAGTTGAGCGCCGTGCCCGACCAGTCGCCCGCCGCCGTATCCGAACCGAACGAGGCCCCCGCGACGACCGAGGTCGCCCCCACGGAGACACCTCCACCCGTCGAGCACGAAGAGGAGATGACCGCCGCGGCGGCGGCCCACGCGGCCGCGGCCCCGGTCGAAGCCGTGGCCGCACCGCCGGTCCCGATCCTCGCGGCGGAGACCGGCCCCGTCGCTGCGGCCGACGATCTCTACCCGAAAGCTCCCGAGCCCGACCAGGAGGTCACAGCCGCGCCGGTGCAGGTCGCCGCCTCGGTCGAGCCGGTCGCCGCGCCCTCGATGCATCCCACCGCCCGATGGGACGGACCGCTGGTCGGTCGCGACGCACAGCTCGCCGACCTCCGCGCGCGGTTCGATCGTGTGGTCGCCGACGGGAGCCCCGCCACGGTCCTGATCACCGGTGAGCCCGGAAGCGGCCGCACCCGGCTGGTGACCGAGTTCGCGGCGTCGCTCGACGCCGCGAACGTCCTGCACGTGGGGTGCGCCCCCGCCGACGGCGGGGGCGCACGGTGGCCCCTGGCCGCGCTCGTGGAAGCGCTCGCCGGTCTTGACCCGCTCGCGCCGGCGGAGCCGGCGCGAGCTCGCCTCGCCGCGCTGTTCGAGGGCCAGCCCGACGGCGACGACGTGGTCCCCCACCTCGCCTCGATGATCGCCGTTGATGGACCGAGCGATCCCGATCACGTCCGCTGGGCGCTCCGCCGGCTGATCGAGGTCACGGCGGGCGGCCGGCCCACGATCGTGCACGTCGACGACGCCGATCGCGCCGGGGCGGGCTTCGTGCGACTGCTCGCCGACGTCGCCACCGCCACCCGCGACACGCCGCTGTTCGTCGTTGTGACCACCACCCGCGAGACCGAAGGTCTGCCCGCGATCCGGCTACCCGGCCTCGACCGCGAGACGGTGCACACCTTGGTCGACCAACTCCTCGGTGCCTCGGAGGAAGGCGTCGGCGCGGCGCTCGCCGCGCGCATGTCCGGGCTCCCGCTCGCGATCGAGCAGTCGCTCGCGATGCTCACCGAGAGCGGCACCCTGTCGCCCGGGAACGGGCGATGGATGCCGCTCGCAGATCTCACCCGCGTGCCGTGGCCGGACACGACGATCGGTGCGATCAGGCAGCGTCTGCAGACGCTGCCGCCGCACGAACTCGCGGTCCTCGGCATGGCAGCCGTCGCCGGCGAGCGCGTCGAGACCGCTCCTCTGCTCGAGGTCGTGCCCGTCGACGCGCGGCCCGGCGTGCCCGGCTATCTGCAGCGATCTCGCGGCGCGCGGGTACCTCGTCGCCGAGGACGACGGGACGTACCGGTTCCGCCACGCGCTCCTGCGGGAGGCCACGATGACCGGGGTGCCCGACTGGGCCCAGGCCGTCACGCACGAACGGTTCGGACGTCACCTCGAGGCCACGGCCGGCCCCCGCGTGTGGCGCTGGGCCGAAGAGATCGGCGCGCACCTCGAGGCGAGCTGCCGGCTCCGGCCGGACGCGCCGGACGCGGATCACGACGACGCGCTCACGTTCCTCTCGTGGGCGGCGACCGCGGCCGTCGACCGGGGCGACCTGGACGGCGCAGCCCGACTGGAACGACGCGCCGCCACGTTGACCGATGACGATCCCGCGGGGCGCGCAGAACTCCTCTACCTCGCCGCCGAGCACATGGCCTCGTCCGCTCCCGATCGCCCGGCCGACCGAGAGATCGCCGAGGCCGCGCTCGCCGCCTCCGTCGCCGGCGACGACGTGGACTGGCGGGTGCGCTTGCTCCGTGCCCGACTTCGGACGATCGCGGGCCACGAGGATGCGCTCGAAGGCGCGCGTTCGACGGCCGACGACGCGATCGAGACCTTCGGTGAGGACGAGCTCGGATGGGCGCTCGCGAACGCATGGGCGCTCCGCGGCCTCGTGCACGCGGCGCGCGCCCAGCACGGCCTCGTGGCCGAAGACCTCCAGCGTGCGGCCGACAACGCGGCGGCGGCGAACCGCCCCACCGACGAAACGGCCGCGCTCCGCGGCGCCGCGGCGGCGCTGCTCGACGGCCCGGAGTCGGTCGCCGAAGCGGAGGCGCGGTGCCGTTCGTTCCTCGAGCGGGTCGTCGGCCCACTCGCCGAGCATGACGTCCGGACCGTCCTTGCGGTCCTCATGGCTCGCCGCGGCGCCGCCGATGACGCCCGCCGTGCGGCCGCCGCGTCGATCGAGGCGCTCGAAGCGCTGGGCGCGAGCGGGGACGCGGCCGTGGCGCTTCACCGCGCCGCCCAGATCGAGGTGCTCGCCGGACAGTCCGAGGCCGCCGAGCCGCTGATGCAGCGCGCGCTCGCCGCGGCGACGCACGCCCGCGACGACCGGCTGCGCGCGAGCCTCGCGGCGTCCTATGCGCACGTGGTGCTCGAGGACGATCGCCTCGACGAAGCGCTCGCGTTGGCCGACGTCGCCGAGGCGCACGCGGGCGACCTCACGACCCAGGTGGGCTGGCGCACTGCGCGTGCTCGTGTGATGGTGCGGCGCGGCCGCGGCGCGCTGGCCGAGCGGTTGATCCGCGAGGGGGTCGGGATCGCAGAGCAGACCGACTCCACCGACCTGCGTGCGAGCGCGCTCGTGTGGGCCGCCGACGTTCGCCGCCGGGCCGGCCGGCAGGCCGAGGCCGAGCCGTTCGAGCGCCGCGCCCTCCGACTGTTCGAGCGACGGGGGGCGACCGCGCAAGCCGCCTCCGTCGCCGCACGGCTCGCCCCAGCACCGAACCCCGTGGCACCTCCGCCCGACCGAACCTCGACGCCGGCCACGGTGGAACCCGCCGTCCCGGCAGCCGAGACGCAGCCCGAACCGGTCCTCGCACCGCCGATCGCCGAGACCGCGCCGGCGTCGTCCGAGGGCGGCGCGACCCGGCTGGCCGACGAGATGATGGCGATGTTCTCCGGATCGGAGCAGGCGCCCACGCCCGAGCCCCTCGCCGCGCCCACGCCCGAGCCCGTCGCCCCGCCCACTGATCAGCTCGATGCCGCGGCGCGCCCGTCGGCCGACATCGACCCGGCGGACGAGCTGTTGGACGAGCTTGCGCAGAGCGCCGAGGAAGAGTCCAAGCGCCGCTGGTTCAACCGCTAACGGCGGGCTTTCGGTTCGCGCGTACGATCCCCACGCCGGCGTCGGTCGCCGCGACTAGTCCTCAAGGGGGATACCGTCTCCGTCCGATACCCCGAGCATGCCTACCTCCATCCGCTTCCGTTTGGCGGCCGCCATCGCCGCGCTCGCACTGCTCCTCGGCGCCGGCGCCGCGCTCGCCGCGTCCGAAGACGGGTCGACCCCCACCTCGTGCGACTCACCGAGCGTGGTGCCGTCCGTCGATCCGAGCACCGACCCGTCGGTCGAGCCCAGCGCGCCACCGACCGCCGAGCCCAGCGCGGATCCCTCGGTGGACCCCTCGACCGATCACGGCACCGAGAGTCCGGAGCCCTGCCCGACGGACCCGACCGAAACGCCGGACCCCTCGGAGACCGGAACGGACACCGAGTCACCCGATCCCACGCAGACCGACGAGCCGAAGCCGAAGGACCAGCCGACCGCGGACCGAACCGCCGCCTGCAACGCGGCGGCGGGCATCGACCCGAACGCCCCCGCACCGAGCGATGCCCCCACGACCGGGCTCGCGAACGCGATCCAGCACGTCCTCGCCAACTGCATCAAGAACCCGCAGGCACCTGGGCTCCTCAACGCGCTCGAGCACCTGTACGCGAACGAGCAGGCCAAGGCCGCGCGCGACGCTGACAAGGCGGCTGCGAAAGAGGCCCGCGCCGCCGAGAAGGCGGCTCGGCGAGCGGCCCACGACGCAGCCCACGGAGACGGTCCGACGCACGGCAACGGCGAGATCCACGGCAACAGCGGGGAGCACGGCAACAGCGGAGAGCACGGGAACAGCGGGCACAGCGGCAGTTGAGTGCCCGCCCGGCGACCCGAGCCGGTCTCGATCGGGAGGCGGTGCTAGGGTCGCGCGGCGATGATGCATGCCACGCGGACGATCGGCTCGGTCGAGATCACCTCGGTGATCGACGCCGACTTCGGAGCGGGCCCGATCACGGAGACGTTCCCTGGCATCCCCGTGGATGCGCTTCTCTCCGATGACGACGACGCGACCGCCGTCCGCACCACCGATGGGCAGTGGCGCATCCGGGTGCGCGCGTGGTTGCTCCGCCACCCGCACGGAACGCTTCTGTTCGACACAGGACTTGGGGGCCCCGGCTCACCGACGCAGAGCTGGGCCGCCACGCCGGGGGCCTTGCTCGCCGAGCTCACGGACCTCGGGGTCGCCCCCGGCGACGTCCGAACCGTGGCGTTGAGCCACGTGCACGACGACCACGTCGGCGGGCTGCTCGGCGCCGACGGTGCGCCGGCGTTCCCGAACGCGCGACACATCGTGCAGCGTGCGGACATCGAGTGGCTCCGCAAGCTGGCAGCCGAGAGCGACGAGGACCGCGCGGTGTGGAGCCTCCTCGCGCCCCTCGAGGACGCCGGTGTACTCGATCCGATCGACGGGGATCATCGCCTAGCCGCCGGTGTCGAGCTGCACCACTTGCCCGGCCACACCCCTGGTCACCAGATCCTCCGGGTGGTGGCGGGCGCCGAGCGGCTCACCATCAGCGCCGACACATGGAACCACCCGGCACAGCTCGCGCACCCGGAGTGGCCGAGCGGTCCGGACGACGACCACGCGGGGGCCGCCGAGGCCCGTCGACTCTTGCAACGGGAGCTCGCCGGTCACCCCGGGACGATCGTGGCGCCGACCCACTTCGCAGAGCCGTTCGTCACGATCGAGGAAGCCGACGGGCTCCCCGTCTGGCGACCGGCCTGAGCCGGGCCGGAACCAGGGCCGGCGCGACGATCGCGGCCGCGACGACCGCCGGCGGGGGCGTGTAGCGGTGGAACCCGGGGATGCCGGTCGAGCGCGACACCGTGAACAGCGCGGTGCCGATACATGCCGCGACGACGAGCCCCGAGCCGAGCCACCACGGCATCGACCGCCACCGCAGCATCACGCACGCCGAGCACGATCCCGGCCCCGAATGCGGCGTACTTCCACGGTAACCCCGGCGAGGGCGCCGGATACGTCACCTCAGGTGAGACGCAGAACCGGAACACGGGCGACAAGGTCGTGCCGGGGGGGCACTTCAACCGCGGGATCATCAGGGCGAGCAGCGTGCCGCACATCATCACGACGACCGCCTGCGCGACGCGCCATCCATCCCCTCCGGACTCCTCGACGGGTCGGCGCAAACCGCGGAACAGCACGATCGCGCCGATGATCAGCAGGAAGATCGCGACGGTCACGAGCGATCCACCGGCCACGATCGCGATCCCGCATGGACCGGTGGAGGTGAACTCTCCGGCAACACAGTTGACCTCGTCCCACGCCGAGATCAGGAACAGCGCGCCACATGCGAGCATGCAACACGCCACCGTCAGATGAGCTGCTTTGGCCCGCAACGTTTCCGGGGGCAACTGGGGAAAACGTGTGGAGATCGACGCCGTCATATCTACGGCATCTTCACACGCGATCCGGCCGATCCACACCGATCACTGGCTAGGGTGACGCCGCGTGCGTTTTCGACGCCCCCCCACCTCCATCGCGGTCATCGCCGTGCTTCTCGCCACCCTCACGACGGGTGTCGCGCATGCCGGCGGCTTCCGACCCGCGCGCGCCCGCGAGAAGCTCCACGTGTTCGTGAACCACTACCGCGCCGACCACGGGCTCCGTCGGCTCGGCGAAAGCCACGAGCGTCGATCGCACCGCGCAGCGGCACGCGATCGCGATGAAGAACACGCGCACGCTCTTCCACAGCTCCAACATGTGGACGAAGCTCCGCGGACAACATCCGAGATGTTGGGGCGAGAACATCGGGATGGGACCATCCGTGTGGAAGGTCTTCAAGGCGTGGGTCCACAGCAGCGAGCACCGCGCGAACATGCTCGGACGCCACTATCGATCGTCGGGCATCGGCGTGTCCTACGCCCACGGGACGTACTGGATCACGATGATCTACTTCGGCTAGGGCCGGGCTCGACCGTTCGCGCTCCGGGGTCGTACGGTGCGTGCGTGGGCGACACCGGAACGAGCCAGCCGACCGAACGGACGCGGCACGCCGGCACGTTGTTCGCCGGCATCGGACCCGACTACGACCGGATGGGCACGATCTTGTCGTTCGGGCGGGACGCCCGGTGGCGCCGCTTCCTCGTCTCTCGGATCGGGCCCACGCGGCCGCTCGTGCTCGACGTCGCGACAGGCACGGGTCTTGTGGCCCGTGAGATCACCGACGCGAAGATCGGTCGCGTGATCGGGCTCGATCGATCGGAGCCGATGCTCCGCTCCGGGTCGAACCGCGCGGCGATCGGCAACGTGCTCGGCCGGGCGGAAGAGCTCCCCTTCCCCGACGCCAGTTTCGACGCCCTGACGGTCACGTACCTGTTGCGCTACGTCGACGACCCCGGGGCGACGCTCCGCGAGCTCGCACGCGTCGTGCGGCCCGGCGGCGTCGTCGCGAGCCTCGAGTTCGGTGTCCCGCCCTCGCCGGTATGGCGCGGCGCGTGGTGGGCCTACACGCGGCTGGCGATGCCCGTGATCGGGTCGGTCGCGTCTCGTGAGTGGCGCGAGGTCGGCAGGTTCCTCGGGCCGAGCATCGAGGCGTTCTGGCGCCGGTACCCGCTCGCCGAACAGCAGCGTCTGTGGGCGGCGGCCGGGTTGTCGCCCGTCCGCGTCCGGCGGATGAGCCTCGGCGGCGGGGTCGTGCTGTGGGCGGTGCGCGAGGGATGACCCAGCGGCCGGCGTTCTACGCGCTGGACGGCGGGGGGTGGCGCGATTACTGGACGCTGCTGCACCCGCCCTACACGCTGTGGCACCTCTCGTTCGTCGCGATCGGCGCCTGCATGGTGCCGGTGATCCGCCCGGCCTACCTCGGGCTCGCGATCCTCGCGTTCTTCCTCGCGGTCGGGATCGCGGCGCATGCCCTCGACGAGCTTCGGGGCCGGCCGCTGCGGACGCGGATCTCCAACCGCATCTTGGTCGGGCTCGCCGCGCTCGCGCTCCTCGGCGCGGCCGTCGTCGGCATCTACGGTGCTTCCCTCGTCTCGTGGTGGGGCCTGCTGTTCATCGGGGTCGGCGGGTTCCTGGTGCCCGCGTACAACCTCGAATGGTTCCACGGCACGTTCCACTCCGATCTGTGGTTCGCGATCATGTGGGGCGGGTTCCCGGCGCTCGCGGGCGCGTTCGCGCAGATGGGGAGGGTCGATGTGGCGACGCTGTTCGTCTGTGCGGGGTGCGCGTTGATCGCCGCGGCGCAGCGGCGCCTGTCCACCCCGGTCCGGCGGATCCGCCGCCGGGTCACGTCGGTGTCGGGGGTCCTCGCGGAGGGGGACGTGTCGGAACCGATCACCGAAGCCACGATCACGGCCGCGCCCGAGGGAGCGCTGCGGCTCATGTGGATCGCGATGGTGGCCCTGGCGCTGGGTCTCGTGATCAGCCGCTGGCCGTAGGGCTCCTCAGCCGGCGATCGAGCGGAGCTGACGCACCGCGACGGTGAGCTGCGAGAGATCGCTCACGCCCTCCATCTTGAGCCCGCGCAGGAACCGCATCACGCGCTCGCATGTCTGGGCGCGGTCCTCGAAGAATCGCTCGATCGCCTCGTCGATGCCGGCGCCGCCGGCGAGTTCGAGCACCCGCTCACACAGCTTGCGGCGCAATGCGAACAGATCATCCTCCATCGATTGCTGCGCCCACCGCTGCCACCGAGTGGCGGCCGGCAGCTTCTCGAGCTGCTGCTCGAGCCAGTCGATGTCGAGCCGCTCGCCGAGCAGGAAGAACCCGCGCGCGATCTCGAGCGGCGCTCGGCCGGTCGCGTGCGCGACGGCGATGATGTCCGGCGCGTGCACGAGCTCGGGCTGGAACGCATGCCGATGCGCGACCGACATCCGGCACCCCGGCCTCGATCAGGCGCTGCGCCTCCTGCTCGTGCTCCTCTCGCCACGCGTCGGGGCCGATCTGACTGATCGCCGCCGACACCTCCGCGAACGACTCTCGGGACGGCCCGATCGACGACAGCAAGCAGCTGCCCCGCTGCTTGCACGAGGTACCAGCGCGCCGTCGTCTCGACCAGCCAGTCGACGCCGCTCATCAGCTCGGACTGCAGCGCGGGGTCGACCAGCCCGTCGAGGGCTTCGACGTCGCTCCACCGAGCGGTCGCGCCCGTGACATCGCGCGCGATCCGGAACGCACGCACCACCTCGGACGGCGACGCGCCCGTCTCGGTCACCATCCGCGAGGCGAACGTGATCCCCTGCGAGTTCACGACGTCGTTGGACGCCATCGTCGCGATGATCTGGCGCTTCAGCGGATGGTCGGCGATCAGGTGGCCGAACCGCTCGACGATCCGCGGCGGGAAGTACCGGGCGAGGTCGGCCGCCAGGTACTCCGAGTCGGGCAGGTCGCTCTCGAGGAGCTCGGCGTACACCTGCCGCTTCGCGTAGGCGAGCAGCACGGCGAGCTCCGGGCGCGTCATCCCTTGGCCGGCGGCGCGGCGCTCCGCCATGTCGTCGGTCGTGGGCAGGAACTCCACGTCGCGCTCGAGCTCGCCATCGGCCTCGAGCTGCTGCATCAGCTCCTCGTAGGCCTCGATCCGCTGCGCGGAGACCCCTTCTTCCTGCGACAGGATCTGCGCCTGCAGGTAGTTGTCGTACAGGACGTGCTGCACCACGTCGGGCGCGCAGTCCTGCAGCAGCTCGTTGCGCTCGTCCAGCGTGAGCTCGCCTCGCTGGATCGCCAACCCGAGCAGGATCTTCCAGTTGACCTCGTGGTCGGAGGTGTCGACGCCCGCCGAGTTGTCGATGAAGTCGGTGTTGATACGCCCGCCCGCTCGCGCGTACTCGATCCGCCCGCGCTGCGTGAAGCCGAGGTTGCCGCCCTCGCCGACGACCTTCGCGCGCACGGCGCTCCCGTTCACGCGCACGAGGTCGTTCGTGCGGTCGCCCGACGTCGCCGTGCGTCTCGACGCTCGCCTTCACGTACGTCCCGATCCCGCCGTTCCAGAGCAGGTCGACCGGCGCCTGCAGGATCCGGGCGATCAGCTGGTCGGGGGTCATCTCGTCGGGGGCGTCGTCGGGCAGGCCGAGCGCGACCCGGGCCTCCTTCGAGGGCGTGACGCGACTTCGCCTTGCGGTCGAGCACGACGCCGCCGGGCGACAGCAGGGAGCGGTCGTAGTCGTTCCACGACGACCCCGGCAGCATGAACAGCCGCTTGCGCTCGGCGAACGACGACGCCGGGATCGGGATCGGGGTCGATGAAGACGTTGCGGTGGTCGAACGCCGCGACCAGCTGCACCTGGTTGGTGTAGAGCATCCCGTTGCCGAACACGTCGCCGGACATGTCGCCGATCCCGACGCACGGTGAACGTGTGGCGCAGCACGTCGACCCCGATCTCGCGGAAGTGGCGCCTCACCGACTCCCAGGCGCCGCGCGCCGTGATGCCCAGCGCCTTGTGGTCGTACCCGGCGCTGCCGCCCGACGCGAACGCGTCGCCGAGCCAGTACCCGTACTCCTCGGCGACCCCGTTGGCGGTGTCGGAGAACGTGGCGGTGCCCTTGTCGGCCGCGACGACCAGGTAGGGATCCTCGCCGTCGAGCACACGCACGCCGTCGGGGTGATCGACGCGGCCGTCGACGAGGTTGTCGGTGATGTCGAGCAGCCCGCGCATGAAGGTGACGTACTGCGTCGACGACCTCCTGCGCGAGCTCGTCGCGGCGTCACCGACGCGCTTCAGGATGAAGCCGCCCTTCGAGCCGTCCGGCACGATCACCGCGTTCTTCACCTTCTGGGCCTTCATGAGCCCGAGGACCTCGGTGCGGTAGTCCTCCTTGCGGTCCGACCAGCGGATCCCGCCGCGCGCGACCATGCCGCCCCGCAGGTGGATCGCCTCCATCTGCGGCGAGTACACGAAGATCTCGAACAGCGGGAACGGCTTCGGCATCTCGGGCACGTCGCGCCGAACGGAGCTTGAACGACAGCGCCGGGCGGTCCGAGAGGTAGGCGTTCGTTCGCACGGTCGCGACGATCGTGCCGAGCGAGCGAACGGATGATCGTGTCCTGGTCGAGCGAGGACACGTTCTGCAGGCCATCCCTGAGCCGCTGCCGGCATTCCTCGATCGCCTCGGGCGTCGTGTTCGCGGATCGGGTCGAACTTCGCCTCGAACAGCTCCACGAGCGAGCCGCGATAGTGGGGGTTCTCCGCGAGGGCGTCGTTGCGGTACTCCTCGGTGAAGCGGGTCGACACGCGCATCCGGTACTTGCGGTAGGCGCGCAGGATCTGCACCTGGTGCCACGACAGTCCCGAGAAGATCACGAGGCGGTTCAGCGAGTCGACCTCGGTCTCCCCACGCCACATCGCGGTGAGCGCCTCGCGCACCAGGTCGGACTCCGCCTCGAGGTTCAGCACGGCGCCGCGCGCGTCGAGCACGCCGAAGTCGTGGATGTAGACCTTGCCCTCGCCCTGGACGGCGATGGGCACCTCTTCGACGGCCCGCAGACCGAGCGACTCGAGGAGCGGCATGAACGCGGACAGGTCGACCTTGCCGCCGGTCTTGTAGAGCTTGACCCGCGTGAGGCGCTCGCCGGTCGCCTCGTTGGAGATCCCGATCACGAAGCCGTCGACGGCGGTCCTCAGGCGCTCCAGCATCGTGACGTCGACGCCCACCTGTTCCCAGTCGGTCTCGACCACCTTGTAGTAGTCGGGGAACCGGGGGCCGTACTCGGCGGCGAGGACGGGCCCGCGCTCGGGGCCGAAGACCTCGACCAGGTGGTCGAGGAGGTCGTCCTCCCAGGTGCGGGCGAGCTGCTCGACCTCGGCCTCGAGCGCTTCGTAGGGGATCTCCGGGATCTGCGTGCCCGGCTCCACGTGGACCGTGAAGAAGATGCGGGCGGACTCGGTCTCGCCGAGCGACAGGTGGTAGTCGACCGACGTGCCGTGGAACCGCTCCATGAACATCTCCTGCAGGCGCCGGCGGAGCGACCCGCTGAACTTCTCGCGCGGCAGCGCGACGACGATCGAGACCTGGCGCCCGTACAGATCCTTGCGAACCAGGACGCGGATCCCGCCGTGCTTCTCGAGCTGCAGCAGGCCGACGACGAGCCGGCGGAGCTCCTCGGCCGTGGCCTGGAACAGCTCGTCACGAGGGAAGGACTCGAAGAGCTCGACGACCTCCTTGTAGTCGTGCGAACCGGGGATCAGGTCCTCGGCCGTGATGATCAGCTCGAGCTTGTGATGCAGCAGCGGCGTTTTGGCGGCCGGCTCCATGTACGCCTTCGAGGTGAACAGGCCGACCAGGCGCGCCTCGCCGACGATCACGCCCTCGGGGCTCACGACCCGCACCCCGACGTAGTCCATCCGCGCGCGCCGGTGCACCGTCGCGTAGGCCTTGGTCTTCGTGATGACGAGGAGCTCGCCCTCCTCGATCCGGCGACGGACCTCCGGGTCGAGGGTGTCCAGGCGGGTCGCGTCGGCGAACGAGCTCGTCGAGACGTCGGACAGGATCCCGAGCCCGGAGCCCGGGACCGCCTGGATCGTGCGGCCGTCGGGTCCCTCGGCCAGCCGGTACTCCCGGTACCCGAGGAACACGAAGTTCAGCTGGAGGAGCCAGTCGATGAAGTCGGCCGTCTCGCCGACCTCCTGCGGGGAATAGGCGACCGACGCCTGGCGTGCCAGCTCGCCCATATGCCGGACGCGCTCCTCCATCGGTTCGAAGTCGCGGATCACCAGCCGGACGTCGTGCAAGATCGCGCGAAGCCTGCCCTCGAGGTCGGCGCGATCGCGTTCGTTCAGGCGTCGCTCGAGCTCGATGTGGATCACCGACTCGCGATGCGACGCGTCGCGCCCGGCGAGGACCTGGGCGATGAGGCCGTCCTCGGCGCGCCGCGTGCCGATCATCGGGTGCAGCAGGAGGCGTGCCTGCAGGTCGCGGGCGTTCAGCTCCTCGGTGACCGAGTCGACGAGGAACGGCGAGTCGTCGGTGCTCGTCTCGATCACGGTGCCGGTGACGAGGTAGCCGTCGGCCTCCAGCGTCGGCACGAACACGCGGACGCTCGCCGGGTGGTTGCCGCGGCCGTCGACGAAGGCGAACGCAGATCGCACCCGGCCGAGGAGCTGCGGCGGCCCGAACGACTCGAGGTCTTCATCGGACAGCCGGCGCAGGAACATCTTCGCGAAGACCAGCAGGGCGTCGCGTCGATCGGCCGGAGCCGTGGCCGCGAGCTCGTCGAGGAGGGCGTCCATGACGGACGGGACGGGCTCGGCAGTAGGGATAGGAGGCGACTCGGGGGTGGGGGGTTCGGCAGCGGGCTCGGACACGTTCGGGCGCCTCGGTCGGTCGGCTGGTGGTTCCGTCTGTCGTGGAACCCGTACGGTCCACCATCGTAACGGTTCGATCGGACCGGCGGGGCGACGGAACGGTTATGCGGACCGGATCGCCTCCACCACGTCGGCCGCCCGGTCGTACCGGCCGAACTGGGGCATCACGTAGATGCCCGCCACCCCCTCGCTGCGGAGCTCGCCCACGAGGTCCGTGGCCAACGCCCGGCCCGTGCGCCACGCGCGGTCGGCATCGTCGCCGGCCGACGCCATCCGGTCGCGGATCGTGCCCGGGATGTCGATCCCGGGCACCTCGTTGTGCAGGAACGCCGCGTGGCGCCCCGAGACGAGGGGGAGCACCCCCGCGATCACCGGGACCTCGAGGGGCTCCCCGATCAGTCGTTCGTACGCCTCCCGGAGCACGCGGAGCGGCTCGAGCGCGTAGACCGGCTGGGTGAGCACGAAGCCCGCGCCCGCAGCGACCTTGCGTCGCAGCAGCCGGACCTCGCGCTCGAGGTCGGGCGCCGACGGTGAAGCGGCCGCGCCGGCGAAGAACGCGGTCGGCTCCCCGATCGGCGACCCCGCGCGGTCGACGCCCGTGTTGAAGTGCTCGGTGATCAGCTGCAGGAGGCCCGTCGCGGTCACGTCGACGTCGTTGGACCCGTGCGGGTAGTCGCCGATCGTGACCGGGTCGCCCACGCACACGAACAGGTTCCGGATCCCGAGCGCGTACGAGCCGAGCAGGTCGCCCTGCAACCGCACGATGTTGCGTCCCCGGGTCGGGAAGTGGAGCACCGTCTCGATGCCGACCTGCTCGTGCACGAGGCGGCAGGCTGCCCAGGCGCTCATCCGCATCTTGGCCATCGGCGAGTCGGCGACGTCGATCGCGGTCACGCCTGCGTCGCGGAGCGTTCCGGCCGCGGCGACGAGCTGCGCCGCGTTGAACGACCGCGGCGGCTCCATCTCGACGGTGACGACGAAGTCGCCGGCCGCGACCGCGGCCTGCAGCTTCGTCGGCGGAGCGGTGGTGGCGGCCGACGCGTCGGCCGCCACGACGGGCGCCGGGAGCTCGACCCGAGCGTGGGGCCCGCGATCGCGGACGGCGTCCGCGATCGCTCGCGTGTGCGCCGGGCCGGTCCCGCAACAGCCGCCGATGATCGCGACGCCCTCGTCGAGGAGCGCGCGCGCGATCTCACCGACGTAGTCGGGCGTCGCCGGATACAGGAACCGGCCGCCGACCTCCGTGGGGCCGCCCGCGTTCGGCCGCGCCATGATCGGTGTCCCGCTCGGCGCGACCACGGGCGCGATGGTGCGGATGAGGCGCAGCATCTGGGCGGGCCCTTCACCGCAATTCACCCCCACCGCGTCGACCTCGAGCTCGAGCAGCCGTCGCGCCACGACGTCGGGGGTGTCCCCGAGCAGGGTGCGGTCGTCGCGCGTGAAGGTCGCGCTCGCGAGGAGGGCGACGCCGGGCGCCGCCTCCCGGCACGCGGCGACCGCCTGTTCGAGCTCGCGGACATCGGTCTGCGTCTCGATCACGAGCACGTCCGCACCGGCCTCGGCGAGCGCCGCCGCCTGCTCCCGGTACGCGTCGAACGCCTCCGCGGGGTCGACGCGGCCGTACGGCTGGAGCCGCACGCCGAGCGGGCCGAGCGAGCCGCCTACGAGCTCGGGGCCCGCCTCACGCGCGCACGCGACCCCTGCCGCGCACAGGGCCGCGACGCGATCGGCGAGGCCGTGCCGTTCCAACCGGTAGCGGTTCGCGCCGAACGTGTTCGTGAGGACGAGCTGCGAGCCGGCCGCCACGAACGTCTCGTGGATCGACGTGACCCGTTCGGGCTCGCGCTCGTTCAACGCCTCCATGCATGCGTCGAGCGCAACGCCGGTGCGGATCAACGACGTGCCCATGCCGCCGTCGGCGATCAGCCGCGCCCGCGCCCGGGCGCGCAGCTCGGCGGCGTCTACCACGGTCCTCGGCACGTCCTCGCACGGTCCTCCGCCGGCCGGCTCTCACGGGCCCGGCTCGATCCGGACGCTGTGGGACAGGTCGACGACAGGCCCGATCGTCGCAGCGACCGCGCAGTATTTCCCCTCGGCGATCTTCACGGCTCGCTCCACTTTGTGGCGATCCACCGAGCCGGTGACGACCCATTCGATGTCGATCGCCCGGAAGGTCCAGGGCGGATCGGGATCCTGCGTCGACGTGATCACCGCCTCGAGCCCCCGCAGCTCCTGCCGCTGTTTCTGCAGGATGACGACCATGTCGTAGACCGTGCGGGCCGCGAGGGACACCGGCAAGAGGTCGGACGGCTTGGATCCCGGACCATCCTCATCGCCCCCCACCTGGACCAGAGCGCCATACCCCGTCTGGCCGACGTACTGGAGGCGGTCACCCATCCAGCTGAGCCGTACCTCGCTCAACATCGCGCGCGGGAGTCTAACGTCCCTCGTTCCGGGTACCGATACAGCAGACGAAGGACGGTAGATACGCCACCTGGGCCGCAGGTACCCTGGGGGCCGTCCGAGCTCGGTGATAGGCCGAGCACGGGAGTGGGGATGGGACAACGCAACGTACGCGTCGCCGTCGGGCAAGCGGATCCCGATCGAGCGGGATCCCTTCGAGCCATGCTCGAACGCGACGGCTTCGACGTCGTCGGTGACGCGTCTTCGACATCTCAGCTCGCCCGCGTCCTGACCGACGAACAGTCCCGACATCGTCGTGCTCGACGACATGATCGGCGTCGACGCGGTGGAGGTCGTGACCGAGATCGTGCCCGACGCGCGGCTCGTCGTGATCTGGCCGGCCGCGGTGATGCCGATCGCCGGCGCGGTCCGGGTCGAGCCCTCGGAGGTCGCGACGACCCTGACCGCAACGGTCGCGCTCGCCGCGGGGCTCAGCGGGCTCGGCGCGACCGATCGCCCCGAGTGGATCGAGCGCGTGAAGAAGGACCCGGCGACGCTTCGCGAGATGCTGGCGGCGGGGGGATCGCTCCCCGCTCGGCCGAGCGTCACGGAACTCCAACGGCGGGGCCACCGCTTGCACCCGAGCCCGGCGGCGTCGACGCGCCGCTCGGTCCGCCGACGCAGCGGCAGCCGTCGTGCCGATCGGCGTGGCCGCCGCCAGGCACGAGGACGAAGAGGCTGCGGCGGCTATCGCGACCGCTCCGCCCGCCCTGGAGTCCCGGTGGAACCGCAGGCTCGGTGTGGTCTCGCTCGGCAGCGCCGCCGCGGCGGGCGCCGTGATGATCGCGCTCGCGCTCGGCGGCGGGCGCGCGCCGAGCATCGTGTCGGCCGAGCCGTTCCTCCCCGCGGTCACGTCCCATGGCGGAAGTCCGGCGTCCGGGACCGGCGGGGAGACCCCGAACCCGGACGGCAACGGCGGCACCTCGCCGAACGGCGGGGGACAGACCGGACCCGGGTCGAGTGGAGGCAGCACCCCGCGCGGCAACATCCAGGGGCTCGGCGATGGATCCGGCACCGGAAGCGGCTCGACGGGTAGTGGCAGCGGCGGGTCCGGCTCCGGATCCGGGTCCGGTGCCGGCGGCGCTCCGGGCGGCGCGGGCACCCCGGGTGGCCCACGATCCAGCTCTTCACACCTTCCCGGAGCCCACGGTTCCGGCAGGCCGGGCGGCGCGCCCGGACAAGACCCCGCCCCGGGTGGGAGCGGGGACCACAACCCCCACGGCGGACCACCCGGCCACGCCCCCGGACAGGACCACGGCCAGGGCGGGGACAACGGGAACGGGCACGGGGGCGGCAACTCCCACGGGAACGGCAACAGCAACGGGAACGGCCAGGCGAACGGCCACGGCGCCCACGCCAACGCGGGTCACGGCAACGGCAACGGCGGTCGGTCCGGGTCGCACGGCAAGTCGGCCGACGCACATAGCCACAAGCGCTAGTTCGCGCTCGCCGGTAGCATCTCGCCCGATGAACGCCTTCGATCCCGTCCAGCGGATCTACGTGCGTCCGCCGCATGTCGAGGCCTTCGAGCAGTGGAAGGCGTACGGCTGGCACACCGAGCCCGACCCCGAGGCCACGGTCGCGGAGCACGAGGGGTTCGTCGAGGCGTTGCGGCGCTCGATCCCCGACGTCGTGGTCGGCACCGAGCCCGTCCCGGGCGACCCCGACGCGATCTACGCGTACGACCCGACGCTCGTGACCGACGCCGGCGTGATCCCGCTCCGCCCCGGCAAGGAGGGTCGCCGAGAGGAGCCGGCGATCGTGGCCGCCGAACTCGCCGCGGCCGGCTGCACCGTGCTGCCGGCGCTCGAAGCGCCGGCGACCGCCGAGGGCGGCGACATGTTCTTCCTCGACGACCGGACGCTGCTGGTCGGGCTCAGCTATCGGACGAACGAGGCCGCCGTCGCCCAGCTGCGACCGCGGCTCGCCGAGCAGGGCGTCGAGATCGTGACGTTCGACCTCTCGCACTTCCACGGGCCCGGCGAATGCCTGCATCTGATGTCCTTCATCTCGCCGCTCGACGCCGACCTCGCCGTGGTCTACCTGCCGATGTTGCCGGTGCGACTCGTCCATCTCCTCGAGGCGCGAGGCATCGCCATCGTGGAGGTGCCCGAGGAGGAGTTCCCGTCGCTCGGCCCGAACGTGCTCGCGCTGGGGCCGCGCCGTGCCATCACGGTCGACGCGAACCCGGTCACCCGGAGCCGGCTCGAGGCCGCCGGGGTCGAGGTCCAGACCTATCCCGGCGACCACGTCTGTCGCAACGGCGACGGCGGGCCCACGTGCCTCACGCGGGTCCTCGCGCGGGCATGATCGATCTCTGGGTCTTCCTCCACATCACGTGCGTCGCGCTGTTCCTACTGTTCCACGGCGTCCAGATGTGGGCGATGTTCTCCCTCGAGCCCGCGCTGCCTGATCGCGAGAAGATCTTCGATCGCGCTGAGCAGTCGCGGATGGCCAGCACCCCGATGTACGTCTCCCTCGGGCTCCTCGTGCTCTTCGGCGTGATCGCGGGCATCGACGGGGACTGGTTCTCGCACGGCTGGTGGCTGTGGGGCGCGATCGTCGTCCTGCTCGTCACCGTCGGTCTGATGAGCTCGATCGCCGGCCCGTTCATGAAGAAGGTCCGAGAGGCGACGACGCGGTGGGCGGACGGCACCTACCCGGTGCCCGACGCCGAGCTCGAGGCGCTCCTGCGCGGGAGCCGGCCGCGCGTGATCGCGTTCACCGGCGTCGCCGGGTTGGCCATCCTGCTGTGGCTGATGGTGTACAAGCCGGGGATCTAGACCCTGCACACCCCCGGTAGCCTGGCTCCGTGCGCGCGGACGGCCGGGTCATCAACTTCTCCGCGGGTCCGGGCGTCCTGCCCCTTTCCGTCCTGGAGCAGGTGAAGGCGGACCTCCCCACGCTCCCGGGCGTCGGCGCTTCCGCGCTCGAGGTCTCCCATCGCGGAGCCTGGTTCGAGGGCGTGATCGAGGAAGCGGAGGTCAACCTCCGCGCGCTCCTCAAGATCGGCGACGACCACCGTGTCCTGTTCTGCCAGGGCGGCGCCTCGATGCAGTTCGCGATGGTGCCGATGAACCTGCTCCGCGACGGCGCCGCCGCCGACCTCGTCGTGACGGGATCGTGGGGCGCCAAGGCCGCGACGGAGGCGGCGCGGGTCGGCCGGGCGCGGGTCGCGTGGACCGGCGATGCCGAGTCGTTCGTGCGCGTCCCGACCGACGAGGAGCTGCTGGGCGCCCTCGACCCCGCGGCCGCCTACGTGCATCTCACGACGAACGAGACGATCCAGGGGGTGGAGTTCCCGGCGACCCCCGTGCTCCCCGACGAGCGTCGTCCTCGCCGCGGACCACTCGAGCGACTTCCTGTCCCGGCCGGTCGACGTCGCTCGCTACGCCGTGCTCTACGCGGGCGCGCAGAAGAACGCGGGGCCGGCCGGGGTCACGATCGTCGTGATCCGCGACGACGTGCTCGGACGGATCCCCGACGGGCTCCCGACGATGCTCGACTACCGCACCTACGCCGAGCACGCGTCGATGTCCAACACGCCGCCGGTGTTCGCGATCTACGTCGTGCTGCTCGTGACGCGCTGGCTGCGCGACGAGATCGGCGGGCTGGACGTGATGGCGGCGAGGAACCGGGCGAAGGCCGACCTGCTGTACGACGTGATCGACGGACACCCGGACGTCTACCGGGGCCATGCGGAGCCCGCGTCGCGCTCGGTGATGAACGTCACGTTCCGGCTGCCGACGCCCGAGGACGAGCGTGCGTTCCTCGCCGCCGCCGACGACGAGGGCATGGTCGAGCTCCGCGGCCATCGCAGCGTCGGTGGGATCCGGGCGTCGCTCTACAACGCGATGCCGGTGGAAGGGGTCGAGGCGCTGGCCGACCTCATGCGACGGTTCGCCGGGCGCTGACCGGGCAGCTCGCCGTCAGCCCACCGTGGTGATGTCGAACTCGTTGCCCTCTGGGTCCTGGACCGTGCGCCAGCGGTACTCCTCTAGTGTCTGCTCGCCACCCGGCCACGATCCGCCGAGCTCGGCGATGCGAGCGGTGGTCGCGTCGAGGTCGTCCACCTCGAAGTCCAGGTGCATACGGTTCTTGGCGGTCTTCTGCTCGTCCACACGCTGCAGGCAGAACGTCGGCAGGTCGTCCCGGTCGCGGATGAAGACGAAGCGACCGTCGTCCATAGGCTCGCCCGCCGAGCCCTCGAGCAGCGCGGCCCAGAAGGCCGCCACGCGATCGATGTCGACGCAATCCAGTGTGACGAACGCGAACCGCAGCGCCGGCATCCCTAGCGCCTGATCCCCTGGCTAGTCCCTTTGGCCGTCAGCTCGTCGACCGCCTGGCCGAACACCTCGGTGTGCCGGTCGACGTCCTCGGCCGATGTCGCGGGCGACAGCAACGCCATGTTGTGGAACGGCGTGATCAGCACGCCGCGGTTCAGCAGGTACAGGTGGATCAGCTGGTCGAGCTCTTCGTCCTGGCCCGCCGCCGCTTCGCTCCCGGTGCGAGCAGCGTCGGGGCGGAACAGGTACTCGACCCGGCATCCGAGCCGGACGACGTGCCAGGGGACCGCATGGCTCTCGATCACGCCGCGGACGCCCTCCTCGAACCGCTCGCCGAGCGCGATCATCCGCTCGAACGCGTCGTCGGTCATCACCTCGCCCAAGGTCGCGCGCATCGCGGCCATCGAGAGCGCGTTGCCGGCCAACGTGCCCCCGACCCCGCCGACGTCGGCGTTCCTCCAGTCGGTGTGCTCGTAGACGCGCCTGCTCAGCTCCTCGGTGAAGCCGTACGCCGCGCTCGGGATCCCCGCGCCGAGTGTCTTGCCGATCGTGACGATGTCGGGTCGAAGCCCCCACGCAGCAGTGCAGCCGCCGGGGCCGGCGCTGATCGTGTGCGTCTCGTCGATCAACAGCAACGTGCCGTACTTGGTACAGAGCTCGCGGACCGCCTCGTGGTAGCCGGGATCCGGCAGCACGATCCCGATGTTCGTGAGCGCGGGCTCGAACAGGCACACGGCAGCGTCACCGGTGGCGAGGGCACGCTCGAGACCCTCGAGATCGTTGATCTCCACGACCAGCGTCGTCTCGTCTAGGTCGACGGGCCTGCCGACGTTCCCGGGGCGCGCGACGACGGCGCCGGATGGGTCCAGGGTGGCGAAGGACTCGTCGACCGAGCCGTGGTAGCACCAGTTGTGCACGACGACCTTCGATCGCCCGGTCACCTGCCGCGCCCAGCGGATCGCGAAGCGGTTCGCGTCCGTCGCCGTCAGCGTGAAGTTCCAGTACGGGATGCCGAACCGCCGCGCCATCTCACGGCCGACCCAGGCGGCGTCCTCGGTGGGCAGCATGAGCGTGATGCCCCTGGCGGCCTGGGTCGCGATCGCGTCGACGCTCACCTTGGGCGCGTGGCCCGCCATCCCCCCCGTGTCGCCGAGGCAGAAGTCGACGAAGACGTTGCCGTCGACATCCCAGAACCGCGCGCCCTCCGCTCGATCGACGAACACGGGATGGTCGCCGGGCCAACGCGTCATCCAGTTCATCGGCACACCGAACAACAACGAGCCCTCGGCGTCGCGCGCCAGCTCGCCCGAACGGGTGTGGCGCTCCCGGAACGTCTGCCGTTCGCGATCCATCAACGCCCGCAGACGGGTGCGATCGATCTCGGTCACAGCGCCTCCTCGTGGCAGGGGTGCGAGGAGTCTACGTGGTTGCCTCCCGCGCCCCGGGTCGACATACGATGCCTGGCGTGCAAGGCAGACGGGCGGATCCGTCAACCCATCAGGAGGCCGACCCGATAGTGGAGGGGATGCTCCGGCAGGGCACGTCCCCGAGGGTCGCGATCGTCGCGCCGCCGAGCACCACCCGCGTGACCACGACCCCGCCGCCGGTGCCCGGCGCGGGCAGCTGCACGAACCCGTCGCCGGCTCGCGACGACAAGCACGGCGTCGAGGTCCAGGGCGCCACCACGGACGACGAACCGCTCACCGTGCTGTTCGCCGGTCAGCGTCACACGATCCCCGTGGGAAGCGCGCTGAAGACCTACGTGCGCGTCGGAGGGGCGCGTGCGCTGCAGGTGAGTGTGATCGGCACCGACGGTCACGTCGACCGGGTGCTCGGGTTCCGGCCGGGTCTGCCGCGGTTCAACTGGGATCGGCCCGGCACGCCCTGGACGGGCACCCTGACGTTCCCGAAGGCCGGGTGTTGGCGGGTCTACGTCCAGCGCGGGGGGCTCACCGGCGAGCTCTGGATCCACGCGGGCTGACGCCGGTCACGGCGCGCCGTGGCACGTGCCCGAGCCGCGGTCGGTGAACGTCGCGCCGGCCGCGGGCCGGAACCGCCAGTCGTAGCCGCGTGACCGCAACGTGAGCTGGAGCACACCGTACGCGGTCGTGTTGTGTACCTGGCTGTACCGGTGGACCGACGCGATGGAGTAGTGCTCCGCCCCGCCGGTCCCGACGACGAACTCGCGGATCCCGTGCCGTCTGTTCTTGATGCCGTTGGCGTTGACGGGTGCGAACCGCTCGTAGTCATGGTCGTGACCGACGAGCGCGACGTCCACGCCGTGCCGGTACAGGAGCTTCCACAACGGCCGAGCGCGGGCCTCGTCGTCGCCGTGCGGACCCGACGAGAGCAGCGGGTGGTGCATGATCGCCACCGTGCACGGCGTTCGCCGGCGCACGAGGAGGCGGTGCAGCCAGACGTACTGCGCGCTCCCACCTCGGCACCCGACGATCCAGCAGTTCGAGTTCAACGCGATCAGTCGCCAGTCGCCGAGGCGCGCCGTGTACCAACCCTTGCGCGTCCTGCCTGCGTGCCTGCCGAAGTAGGCGAAGTACCCCCTCGCCGTCCGGCTCACGTAGTACTCGTGGTTGCCGGGGACCGCGTAGGTCCGCGCGAGCTGATGCCCCCAGCTGCGGGCGTAGGACGTCCGGAACGCGCGCAGCCTCCCGGCGTCGTACTGCTCGTCGCCAAGGGCGAGCACCGCCGTTGGGTCGATCGACTGGATCACGTTCTCGACGGCACCAGCACGGCACCACCGTCCGCTCCCGTGCCCGTGATGGAACAAGGTGTTGCGGGGATCGCACGCGATGTCGCCGGCCGCGACGACCGTTACGGGACCTCCGCGGCTCGCCGTCGCGGGCTGCGGCTGTGTGTTTAGCGACACGTGGAACAGGCCGGCCTCGAGCGGCATCGCGCGCGCCGCGGGCGCGGCCAACGTCAGCGAGACGATCATCCCGGCCGCAAAGATGGCGGCCCGGCTCCTCATCGAAGCCCGGACGGCGTCCCTGCGTCGGCGGAGGGCAACACGACGATCGCGCTTCGCGTGGCTCGTTCGCCGGTCGATTGGGACGGCCGCTGCGCCAGGCAGCCGCCGGCCGGCGGGGAGGATTCGCAATAGCTGGAGACCCTCCTCTTCGCCCACATCGTGGTGGAGCCACCACCGTCGAGGTTCACGGCACGATAAGCGCCGGCGCGGATCATCTCGTTGGCGAGGTACGGCAATCGCACGCCCGCGGACCAGCCGGTGCTGGTCTGGCGGCCGTCGATCGTCAAGAAGATCAGCCGGCAGTGGGTCGTCGTATCGACGTCGGAACAACCCTGGGTGATGCCGACCGCGGTGCGCGGGTTGTAGTTGAAGATGTAGTTGTCGCCTGGGTTGTAGCCACGCGCCACGTTGTTCCCCTTCTTGACGAGCATCCCGGAGGCGCCCATCACGTCGGTCACGTCACGCCAGCCCTTGAACGTCCAGCTGATCCGGACGTGGTCGCCTAGCTGCAGCGCGAGGATCTTGGACGCGACGAGCGACTTCGCCTTCGAGGCGACGACCACGGCGTCTTTCGCGCCGCCCAGCCCGAGCGGGGTCTTCGGGCAGGGCTCGGGCTGCGCGTCCACCTTGTAGCGGCGGACGATCGACGTGCGCTCCGCGCCGTTCCAGCCCATCGGGCCCGTCGGCACGAGCCGCGCAGCACAGTAGTGCGGGTCGGTCGCTTGGGGATGCACCTTGCCCGGAGGCTGCGTCACCGTTCCGCCGCGCGATGTGTAGCCCTGGATCGCGCCTCCTAACGGCGAGCCGTGGTTCCAGCCCTGCACGAAGAACGCGTCGGTGCGGTCGAGGTCCTTCGCGAGGATCTTGAGCGCGGGATGGCCGACGTAGGCGGTCTTCCCGTTGGCCGACCACGCGACCGCGTCCCCACCCAACTGCCCGGTGGTCCACAGCTCGCCGTCGATCATCAGGGTGTGCTTCGGCTGACCCTGCCCCGTGCCGAAATCGCCGTTGACGCCGGCGATCGCGCCAGCGTTGGCCGACATCGTGCTCGTGAGGGCCCACATCGGGTACTGCTGAGTGGCGGGCGCGATGTCCGGGACGTTCGCGCCCGGCGACAGCGTCAACACTCGGATCTGCTCGGGACCCTTGGCGTCGCGGACCTTCTTGAGCGACAGCCGGGCGGTCAAGTGGTACGTGGAGGCTGTCCTCGTCCCCGCGATCGCGGGCGTGACGAGAGCTGCAGCCAGGATGAGACACCCGGCGATGGCCGTCCGTCCGCGGCGACGGATGCCCTGCTTCATACGCACGCGCTTCCCCTCCTCGACCCCTGGTGGTTTCGGCCGCTGAACGTCGTTCAGACCGACGAGCGCCAGAGGGCGAGGGTAGCGAAGAAGGACTACTCCGTGAACCCCCAATCACGGATAACGCGCCTTTCGTCCTAGACGGACAGCCGGACTCGGGCCGCATGGCGGGTATCGTGAGCGGCCATGGTCCGGCGCGCTTCCCCGGTCGTGGCGACCTTCTTGCTTCGTGGCTTCGCTCGCGCCTTGGCCTTTGGCCTGGTCCTTGGTCTGACGTGCTGCCTGCTCGTGAGCGGGCCGGCGCAGGCCCGGCCACCGCGATGGATCCGGCACGTCGACCGGATCGTCGGTGGGCACCCGATGTCGGTCGTCGTCGGCGACGACGGATCGGTGTGGTACCGGCGCCGCGCCACGGTGGCGCGGCCCCCCGCCTCGAACGAGAAGCTGCTGCTGTCGATGGCGCTGCTCGACCGCTTCGGTGGCTCCCACACGTTCGCGGTGCGTGCGATGGGCGCGAGCGTCGATGCCGACGGCACGCTGTCGGGGAACCTCTATCTCCGCGGGCAGGGCGACCCCGAGGTCGCCGACGGCCGGCTCGACGTCCTCGCGTCGAGGATCTGGAACGCGGGCGTGCGCCACATCCCCGGCCACGTCGTCGGGATGACGGGTCCGTTCCGTCGGGATTGGTTCGCGCCCGGGTGGAAGAGTTACTTCCCGGCCGACTATGTGGCGCTGCCCACGGCGCTGACGTTCCGGGGGAACGTGTCGGCGTCGGGCGCCCATATCCGGGACCCCGAGCGCCGCGCGGCCGAGTCCCTCACGCGCGCGCTCCGCGACCGCGGCGTGACGATCGGGTCGCGTGCCACCGCCGGCCCGGGCGTGACGGGCCTGAAAGCCCTCGCCTCGGTGTCCTCGAGGCCGCTGCGCACGATCATCGCGCACATGGATCATCGCTCGCTGAACTTCTCGGCCGAGGTGCTCGGCAAGACGCTCGCCTACGCCGACGGCGAGGCGGGGACGATCGCGAACGGGGCGGCCGCGATCTGCGCGTACGAAGCCGCTCGCCATGTGACGGCGACGTGTCACGACGGCTCCGGCCTGTCCTACGCGAACCGCCAGACGGCGCGTGGGATCGTCCATCTCCTCTGGAACGCCGGGAGGCAACCGTGGGTCGGAGCGCTGCGGATGGCGTTGCCGGCCGCAGGCGACGGGACCCTTCGCCACCGGCTCGGCGGGGTCCGGCTCCGCGCGAAGACCGGCACCCTGGACCACGTCTCCGCGCTCTCGGGGTGGGTCTGGAACGACGCCACCGACGGGTGGATCGAGTTCTCATTGCTGACGAGCGGGATGGATGAGTACCCCGCGAAGGATCTGGAGGACAGGATCGTGCAGGTCTTGGCGAACGGGGCGAGGCCGCCCGGCTAGAGCGCGATCGCGTAGCGAACCATCGGGTGGTTCGCGCACTCGAGCATGTGGTCGCCTCGCGCACCGTCCGGGCGCCACCCGACGCGGTCGTAGAACCCCCGCCCGCGCGCGTTCGCCTCGAGGACCCAGAGCGTCGCGCGGTCGTATCCGGCACCGCGCAGACCGCCGAGCGCGCCCTCCATGAGTCGCCGGCCGAGCCCCGTCCCGATGTGGTCGGGGGCGACGTAGAGCATGCCGATCTCGCCGGTCGTCGGAGTCGCGTCGTCGTCCCGGGAGGCGCCCCACGACGCCACCCCGAGCACGCGGGCATCGGCGTCGTCGATCGCGAGGAGCACCGAGCCGTCGCGCTCAGGTGCCGCGAACGCGGCGCGCCACCCCGCCGCTTGCGCTTCGACGGAGAGGCCGGCGAGGTGCTCGGCGGGCAGGATGTCCGCGTACGCCCAACGCCAGGCGTCGTTCTTCATCGCGACGAACGCCTCGATGTCGTCGGCCTCGGCCGGGCGGATCGTCACCGCCACGGCTCACTCCTCGGGGCGGGCACGCGGGTGCAGCAAGCCGTACGTATAGCCATCGACGAGCGCCTCCCACGAGGCCTCGATGATGTTCTCGCTCACGCCGACGGTGGTCCATTCCCGCTCGCCGTTGGACAGGTCGATCAGCACACGGACCGTCGCGCCCGTGCCGACCGAGCGGTCGAGCACGCGCACGCGGAAGTCTTCCAGCTCCATGACGTCGAGCTCCGGGTAATCGTTCGACAGCGCCTTGCGCAGCGCGTTGTCGAGCGCGCCGACCGGGCCCTGGCCCTCGGCGCTCTCGATATGGCGGGTGCCGCTCGTGATCACCTTCACCGTGGCCTCGGCCAGCGGCGACTCCCCCGATCGCTCCTCGACGTGGACGCGGTAGCTCTCGATCGTGAAGTAGGGCTGCGCCCACCCGTCGGCGCGGCGGAGCAACAGTTCCAGCGAGGCCTCGGCCAGGTCGTAGGTATACCCAAGGGACTCGCGATCCTTCAGTTGCTGCACCGCAGCAGGGATCGCGGCATCGCCGAGAGCCAGACCGAACTCGTCGGCCTTCATGCGGATCGACGCGCCGCCGCTGTAGTCGGACGCCACGACGTTGCGCCGGTTCCCGACGGCGTCGGGCTCGACGTGCTCGTAGGCACGTGAGACGCGCGCGACCCCGCTCGTGTGCAGCCCCGCCTTGTGCGTGAAGGCGTGCCTGCCCGCGTAGGGCTGCCGCGGCTCCGGCGCGAGGTTCGCGATCTCGGCGACGTAGTGCGCGAGCTCCGTGAGGAGGGCGACCGACCCGTCGGGCAGCGCGTCGGTCACGCCCATCTTGAGCACGAGGTCGGCCGTGATCGGCACGATGTCGGCGTTGCCGGTCCGCTCGCCGTAGCCGTTGACCGTCCCCTGCACCTGGAGCACGCCGGCGTCGACCGCGACGAGCGAGTTCGCGACCGCGCAGCCCGCGTCGTTGTGCACGTGGATCCCGAGCGCGACGCTCGCCTGTCCCTTGACCGCGGTCACGATCCGCGCGACGTCGACCGGCAGCATCCCGCCGTTCGTGTCGCACAGGACGAGGCGCTCGGCCCCCGCCTCCTCGGCCGCGCCGAGCACCGCCATCGCGAAGACCGGATCGCTCTCGTACCCGTCGAAGAAGTGCTCGGCGTCGAAGAACACGCGCCGGCCCTGGGCGCGCAGGAACGCGACCGAGTCGCGCACCATCGCGACGCCCTCGTCGAGATCGGTGCGCAGCGCCTCGGTGACGTGGAGGTCCCACGACTTGCCGACGAGACACACGACCTCGGTGCCGGCGTCGAGGAGGTCGCGGAGCACCTGCGAGTCCTCGGCGCGCTCCCCGGCGCGGCGGGTCATGCCGAACGCGGTGAGCTGCGCGTGCTCGAGCGTCTCCTTCGTGGCGAGCCGGAAGAACTCGGTGTCGCGCGGGTTCGCGCCGGGCCAGCCTCCCTCGATGTAGGGGAACCCGACCTGGTCGAGCTTGTGCAGGATGCGGAGCCGGTCCTCGACGGTGTACGACAGGTCGGCCTGCTGGGCGCCGTCGCGAAGCGTCGTGTCGTAGAGCTCGACGCGTACCGCGCCGGTGTCGCTCACGCGCTCGCCCCCTCGACGACGAGGTCGCCGACCTCGGTCGTGGTGAAGCCCATCTCGCCGGCACGCATGCTCTTCATCCGGCCCGTGGCGTGGCGGATCCCGCGGTCGACCCGCTCGGCGGCCGCGCGCTCGCCGAGCTGGCGCAGCAGCATCTCCATCGCGCCGATCGCGGCGAGCGGGTTGATCGTGCCCTTGCCGGTGTCGCTCGGCGCCGTGCCGCCGATCGGCTCGAACATCGAGACGCCGTCGGGGTTGATGTTGCCGCCCGCGGCGATGCCCATGCCGCCTTGGATCATCGCGCCGAGGTCGGTGATGATGTCGCCGAACATGTTGTCGGTGACGATCACGTCGAACCGCGACGGCGCGTCCAGGAAGTAGATGCACGCCGCGTCGACGTGCACGTAGTCCGTCTCGACCTCGGGGAACTCCGGCCCGAGCTCGTCGACCACCCGCTGGTAGAGATCGCCCGCGAAGGTGAGCACGTTGGTCTTGTGCACGAGCGTGAGCTTGTTCCGGCGCGCCGGCGAGGCCGCGAGCTCGAACGCGTAGCGCACGATCCGCTCCACCCCGTGCCGCGTGTTGATCGACTCCTGCACCGCCACCTCGTGGGGCGTGCCCTTGCGATGGAACCCGCCCGACCCCGTGTAGAGACCCTCGGAGTTCTCGCGCACGACGACCAGGTCGACGTCCTCCTCGGTCTGGCTCGGCACGAGGGTCTGGACCCCCGGGTACCGCACGACGGGGCGCAGGTTCACCCACTGGTCCAGCCCGAACCGGATCTTGAGCAGCAGGTCGCGCTCGAGGATCCCGGGCCGCACGCGCGGATCGCCCACCGCCCCGAGGAAGATCGCGTCGCACGACCCGAGCCGATCGAGCTCGTCGTCGGGCAGCACGTCGCCGGTCCGCAGGTACCGGTCGGCGCCGAGATCGAAGTCGACCAGCTCGACCTCGAAGCCGTTGCGGACGGCCTCGAGCACCTTGATGCCCTCGCCCACCACCTCCGGGCCGGTGCCGTCGCCCCGGATCACGCCGATCGTGTGGGTCACGGCGTGGCCTCGGTCGAGCCCTCGTCGTCCTTGGCCGCGACGGCGATCGCCCGGTTCACGGCGGCGAGGTACGCGCGTGCGCTCGCCTCGACCACATCGGTCGCGACGCCGCGCCCGGTCACCCGGCGCCCGTCGACGTCGGCCTGCACGACGACGTCGCCGAGCGCGTCGGTGCCGCCGGTCACCGCCGACACGTGGAAGCTCACGAGTCGCGCCTCGACGCCGGCCGCACGCGCGATCGCGCCCATCGCGGCGTCGATCAGGCCGTCGCCGATCGCCGATTCCTCGATCGTCTCCTCACCTTTGCGCAGATGGACGGTGGCTCGCGGCTGCAGGTGCGTCCCGCCGCCGACGACCACCGATTCGAGAAGGAAGACGTCGGCCGCTGCGCCGAGCTCTTCGGCCACGATCGCCGAGAGGTCCTGGTCGGTCAGCTGGACCTTCCGGTCGGCGAGGTCCTTGAAGCGGGTGAACGCGCGGTTCAGCGCGCCGTCGTCGAGCGTGATGCCCAGCTTCTCGAGCGCGTCGACGAACGCGTGGCGCCCGCTGTGCTTGCCGAGCACAAGCTGGTTGCCCTCCAGCCCGATCTCGAGCGGGTCCATGATCTCGTAGGTCGCGCGGTTGGCCAGCACACCGTGCTGGTGGATGCCGCTCTCGTGCGCGAACGCGCTCGCACCGACCACCGCCTTGTTGGGCTGCACGCTGTAGCCGGTCGTCATGCTCACCAGCCGCGAGGTCCGAGTGATCTCCTTGATGTTGAGGCCGTGCTGCACGCCGAGGTGCTCGCGGCGCGTCCGCACGATCATCGCGATCTCCTCGAGGGAGCAGTTGCCCGCCCGCTCGCCGATCCCGTTGACCGCGACCTCGATCTGCCGGGCGCCGTTCTCGATGCCGGCCAGCGCGTTGGCGACCGCCAGCCCGAGGTCGTTGTGGCAGTGCGTCGAGATCACGACGTGGTCGGGCGTGTCCTCGCGCACGACCCGGACCAGCTCGCCGAACTCGGTCGGCGTGGCGTACCCCACGGTGTCGGGCACGTTGATCGTCGTCGCGCCGCACCGCACCGCGAGCCGGAAACACTCCAGCAGGAAGTCGAGCTCGGTCCGTGTGGCGTCCTGCGCGCTGAACTCGACGTCTTCCGTGTAGCCCTTCGCGAGGCTGACGTTCTCCTCGATCGCGTCGAGCACCTGCTGGTGGCTCATCCGCAGCATCGATTCGCGCTGCACGTCCGACGTCGAGATGAACGTGTGGATGCGCCAGTGCTCGGCGCCCTTCAACGCCTCGGCCGCGCGCTCGATGTCGCCGGTCGCCGTCCTCGCGAGCGCCGCGATCACCGGGCCGCGCACGCCGTCGGCGATCTCACGGACCGCCTCGAACTCCCCCTGCGAGGAGATCGGGAAGCCGGCCTCGAGGATGTCGACCTGCAGCCGGGCGAGCTGCTCGGCGATCTCGACCTTCTCGGCCTTGGTCAGCGCGATCCCGGGAGCCTGCTCCCCGTCACGCAGGGTGGTATCGAAGATCCGTACTTGATCGGGGTGGGCTACCGCTTCGCTGCTTGAGCCCACCGGTACTACGTCAGGGTCTGCGTTCTCGCTCATCTCAGCTCGGCACCTTCTGCTCGGACTCCAACCAGGGCATCATCTGGCGCAGCTGCCGTCCCACCTGCTCGAGCTGGGACGTCTGCGCCTGACTCCGAAGTCGGAGGAACTCCGGGAAGCCGGCGTCGGCCTCGGCGATCCACTTCTTCGCGAACGATCCGTCCTGGATCTCGGACAGCACCTGTTGCATCTGCTCGCGCGCGTGCGCGTCGATCACGCGCGGCCCGCTCTGATAGTCGCCCCACTCGGCGGTGTCGGACACGCTGTAACGCATCCACGAGAGGCCGCCCTCGTAGATCAGGTCGATGATCAGCTTGAGCTCGTGCAGACACTCGAAGTAGGCGATCTCGGGCTGGTAGCCGGCGGCCACGAGCGTCTCGAAGCCGTTGCGGATCAGTTCCGAGATGCCCCCGCACAGGACCGTCTGCTCGCCGAACAGATCGGTCTCGGTCTCCTCTTTGAAGGTGGTCTCGATGATGCCTGCGCGGGCGCCGCCGATCCCGTTGCCGTAGGCGAGCGCGCGCTCCTTGGCCTTGCCGGTCGCATCCTGCTGCACCGCGACGAGCGCCGGCGTCCCGATCCCCTGCTCGTAGGTGCGGCGCACAAGGTGGCCCGGACCCTTCGGCGCGATCATCGTCACGTCGACGCCGGCGGGCGGCACGACGGTACCGAAGTGGATCGAGAACCCGTGGGCGAACATCAGCATGTCGCCCTCCTTGAGGTTTGGCGCGATCTCCTCCGCGTAAACCTTCCCGTGGGAGGTGTCGGGCATCAGACACATCACCACGTCGGCCTCGGCCACCGCGTCGGCGGTGTCGAGCACGCGCAGGCCCGCCTCCTCGGCCTTGGCGCGGCTGGCCGACCCCGGCCGGAGCCCGACCCGCACGTCGAACCCGCTGTCCTGCAGGTTCTGGGCGTGGGCGTGGCCCTGTGAACCGAAGCCGAGGATCGCGATCTTCTGATCGCTCAGGACGCCGGGGTCGGTGTCCTTCTCGTAGTAGATCGTGGCCATGTGCGGGAGTCCTTCCGTCGTGCGAACGCGCGCCTCAGGCGTCGTTCGCGACCTTGAGCGTTCGATCCTTGATGCCGCGGCCCCCACGACCGAGCGCGACCCGGCCGGTGCGGGACAGCTCGACGACGCCGAAGTCGCGCAGCAGGCCGAGCAGCGCCTCGAGCTTCTCGGGCTTGCCCGAGGCCTCGAGCGTGAGCGTGCTCTGCGTCACGTCGACTACGTTCACGCGGAACACGTCGGCGATCTCCATGATGCGGGCTCGGTTGTCGCCCTCGGAGCGCACCTTGACCAACATCAGCTCGCGCTCGACGGCCGAGCCGGGGTCGTGCTCGAGGATCTTGAGCACGTTCACGAGCTTGTTCAGCTGCTTCGTGACCTGCTCGAGCGGCTTCTCCTCGACGTTGACCACGATCGTCATCCGGGAGACGCCCGGGCTCTCGGTGGCGCCGACCGCGAGCGAATCGATGTTGAACCCGCGCGCGGCGAACAGCCCCGCGATGCGGGTGAGCACGCCCGGGCGGTCCTCGACGAGCACCGACAGCGTGTGCAGGTGGCCGTTCATACGATCGGCGCCTCCCCCGGGGTCTCGTGGGGCGCGAACTCGGGCCCGAGGATGATGTCGTCGTTGGACGAGCCGGCCGGCACCATCGGGAACACGCCCTCGCGCGGATCGACCCGGAAGTCGATCACCACGCTGCGGTCCTCGACCGCGTACGCCTTCTCGATCGCGGCGTCGACCTCCTCGGGGCTGTCGACGCGCAGGCCGACCGCGCCGTAAGCCTCGGCGAGCTTCACGTAATCGGGCACGTTCGGATCGAGGTAGACGCCCGAGTAGCGCTCGTCGAAGAACAGCTCCTGCCACTGCCGGACCATCCCCAGGTAGCCGTTGTTCAAGATCGCGGTGACGAACGGGATGTGCTCGGTGTTGCTCGTCGCGAGCTCCTGAGCGGTCATCTGGAAGCAGCCGTCGCCGTCGATCGCCACGACCCGCTTGTCCGGCTGGCCGACCTTGGCGCCCATCGCGGCCGGCACGGCGAAGCCCATCGTGCCGAGGCCGCCCGAGTTGATCCAGTGGCGCGGCCGCTCGAACCGCCAGTACTGCGCCGCGTACATCTGGTGCTGGCCCACCCCCGCGACCAAGATCGTGTCGTCGTCGGCGAATTGGCGCAGACGCTCCACGCAGTACTGCGGCTTCAACGTGTCGCCTTCCTGGCCGTAGCGCAACGGGTACTTGGTCTGCCAGTCCTTCAAGGTGCCGAGCCACGCGGAGCGGTCCCGCACGCCGGCATCGCCCTGTCGTTTCCCGAGCTCGGCGACGAGCTTCGCGATCACGTCACGACAGTCGCCGACGATCGGCACGTCGGCCACGCGGTTCTTGCCGATCTCGGCCGGGTCGATGTCGACGTGCACGATCTTGGCACCCGGCGCGAACGCCGAGAGCTTGCCGGTGACCCGGTCGTCGAACCGCGCACCGAGCGCGACGAGAAGGTCCGCGCGCTGCATCGCGGTCACCGCGGTGTAGACGCCATGCATGCCCGGCATGCCCAGACACAGCTCGTGGGAGTCGGGGAAGGCGCCGCGCGCCATCAGGGTCGTGACGACCGGCAGCCGGCCGAGCTCGGCGAGCTGGCGGAGCTCCTCGGTGGCGTTGGCCTTGATCACACCGCCGCCCACGTAGAGCACAGGGCGCTCGGCCGCGAGGATCAGCTTGACCGCCTCGGTGACCTGGCGGTTGTTGCCCTTGGTGGTCGGGCGGTAGCCGGGGAGCCCGATCTTCTCGGGCCACTTGTACTCGACGTCGGCGTTCAGCACGTCCTTGGGCAGGTCGATCAGAACGGGGCCCGGTCGGCCGGTCGACGCGATGTGGAACGCCTCGCGCACGGTCTCGACGATCTCCGCCGGGTCCTTCACGAGGAAGTTGTGCTTGGTCACCGGCATCGTGATCCCGGTGATGTCGGCCTCCTGGAACGCGTCGTTGCCCACGACCGGGGTCGGCACCTGCCCGGTGATCGCGACGATCGGGACGGAGTCCATCTTGGCGTCGGTCAGCGGCGTGACGAGGTTCGTCGCGCCGGGGCCGCTCGTCGCCATGCACACCCCGACCTTGCCCGTCGCCCAGGCGTAGCCCTCGGCGGCGTGGCCTGCGCCCTGCTCGTGGCGACACAACACGTGGCGGATCGGCGAGCGGTCGACCAGCGGGTCGTAGATCGGCATGCTCGCGCCGCCGGGGATGCCGAACACGACCTCGACGCCCTCCTGCTCGAGGGCCTTGAGGACCGCGTCGGCGCCCTTCATCGTCATGCCTGTCCCCCCGCGACCTCACCGGCCGGCCAGCCGTCGACCGGACCCGTCTCGACCCGCCGGACCTGCGCCTGCAGGCGGTGGGCCAGGTTGCGGCACGCGCGCTCGAACTCCCAGGGGGTCCAGTCGCGGCGCCGCATCTGCAGCACGTCGGCGATGTGCTCCTCGGCGACGTCGAACCCGCCGCCCAGGTATTGCACGTCGGAGGAAAGGTACCGGTCGACCGTCGCCCGGGTGCTGTGGTCGATCGCCTCCACCGTGACCTGGCCGGGGCCCTCCCACAGGACGCTCGCGACCACGGTGCCGTCTCGTTCGAACTCGTAGCGCATCTCGGGTGACTCCTCTCGGTGTGGGGCGGGTTCTGGGTCGTGTCGGGTGGGGCGGGTGTCTGGGAACGTGCCGGAGGCTGGAAATGAAAAACCCCCCGGCTGGCGGAGGGCATCTGGCGCGGGTAGCTGCGGCCCCTGCGGGGCTCCCGCGCCTACGCGATAAGTACGAGGACGCTGCGTCCGGACACAGCTTCTGTCGACATGGTCTGGACAGTGTGGAGGCGGGGCGGCCGACTGTCAACCGTGCGGCGCAGCGAGCCTCGCGGAAAGGGCGTACGGTCGGATCCTGCGAGCCGGCGAAGGCCCGCGGGGAGGGAGGAACCATGCGTAAGCAGTTGTTCGTGGGTGCGTTGGTCGTCGTGCTCGTGGGCGCCGCGCTCACGATCTCGTTCGCAGGCACCCGGGCGGTGACCCGGCCGATCAGCTTCAAGGTGTTCGAGCGGCCCGTCACGGACAAGGTGATCAACACCGGTCACAAGGGCGATTCGTCGGGCGATCTCCTGACGTTCCACAACGGGATCTACGACGCGACGAACTCGCACAAGTTGGGCCATGACCAGGGCGACTGCATCCGCATCAGCCCGCACGCGGGTTCGTGGGAGTGCCGGTGGCTCACCTACATCGCGGGCCGCGGCGCGATCATGGTGGAAGGCGCGTTCTTCGACAAGCGCGATTCCACGATGGCGGTGACCGGCGGAACCCAGGAGTTCCGCAACGCTCGCGGCTCGATGAAACTCGTCGCGAAGGGCGGGGGGTACCTCTTCGAGTTCCAGCTGCTGCCGTAGCGGCGAGCACCACGCGTGGTCCGGGCGGCCCCTTCGGGGCCGCCCGGCGCGCCTCCGGGGCCCGGCCGGTACCGTGTGCCGATGGTCGAGTCGCTCGACGCGAACGGGATCGCCTGCCACGTCCTGGTTGACGGCGGGCGCACGGTCTCGCCGCGGTTCGTGTTCCGTGGCTACGACGACGCCGTGCAGGGGCCCTTCGTCCGGCCCCACCTCGATGCCGACGGCAAGCTCGAGGGACGGTTCGCCGCGCTGTTGATCGACGCGCCCGACGGGCTCGTGCTCGTCGACGCCGGGCTCGGCGCGTCCGCGGGCGAGCTCGACGGCGGGCACGTGCACGAGGAGCTCGCCTCGCTCGACGTGCGCCCGTGGGATATCCGCACCGTGGTGATCACCCACGGGCACGCCGATCACGTCGGGGGCTTGCTCGGCCCGAGGAGGGACCCGGCGTTCCCCGACGCTCGCCACGTGATCCACCGGCGTGAGGCCGACTTCTGGGCCTCGGACGCAGCGGGCGCGCTCCCCGACGACGCCGGCGACCCCGCGATCACCGCCCTGCACGCGCTGCTCGCGGCCGATCTGCTCGACCTGATCGGCGGAGACCTCGACGTCGCCAAGGGGGTGCGCGCGATCGATGCACCGGGGCACACGCCGGGGCACCTCGCCGTCGTGATCGGCGGCGCGCTCCTGTGGGCCGGCGACGCGGTGATCTCGCCGCTCAACGCCCCGCATCCGGAGTGGGTGAGCGCCGCCGACATGGACCCAGCCGCGAACGAAGCGACGCGGCGCGCGTTGTTCGCGCGCGCCGCGGACGAGCGATTGGTCCTCGCCGCGAGCCACCTCCCCGTCGCGGGCACCGTCGAACGCGACGGCGACGCCTTCGCGTTCGCCGAGCGTTAGCGCAGGCTGCGGAGACGCTCCGCCGAGATCGCGTGCGCGGCGGTCTCGCTCTGCGGCAGTCCGGTCACGGTCGTCAGGAACTCCTCCTGGTCAAGCGCCCAGACCGCGCCGTCGCCGGTGGCGCGCACGGTCGCCGTGCGCGGCACGTCGTGCAGCAGCGCGATCTCGCCGAAGAACGCGCCCTCGTCCAGGGTGTTGACCCGACGCCCGTCGGCGAGCACGTCGAACGAGCCCTCGTCGATCACGTAGAACCGGTCGCCCACGTCGCCCTGCCGGATCACGTCGGTGCCGGCCGGTGTCGCGATCCGGTCGAGCTGACGGGCGAGCCGCTCGAGGTCGACGCTCGGCAGCGGCGCGAACATCGCGATGTTCCGCAGCAGCGCGAGCTGACGCTCCGGCAGGACCGAGGCCCGGTCGATCGCGCGGAGACCCCCGATCGAGGCGACCGCGACGACGAGCACCACGGCGCCGGCGATCGCGAGCGCCCACGAGAGACCCACCACGCTCTGCAACGCCGGCGCGACCGCCGCGCCACCCGCGTAGCCGAGGAGCCACATCGCCTCGACCGCGCCGAACACCCGCGTCAGCACGTCGTCGGTCGTGGTGCGCTGCAACATCGTGCGCCCGAGCACGTCGAGCAACGTGATCGCGGCGCCGTAGACGATCGACGCGACGGCGGCCAGGGCGAGGGTGGACGAGCCCCCGAACAACGCGCCGCCGACCGCGAACGCCAACGCGGCGATCGCCATCGGCCACACGAGCGCCCGCCGCGTCGCGAACGCGACGGAGATCCCGGCCCCGAGCAGCAGCCCGATGCTGATCAATGTGGTCAGCAGGCCGACGCCGCTGTCCCCGAGACCCAGCCGGTCGATCGCGAGGGGCACGGTGAGCACCCCGATCGCGCCCGTCGCGACGGCCGACGCGGATGCGATCATCACGAGCAGGCGCGGGCTCCGCGATCGCGCCAATGTGGCGAGCCCGCTGACCGCGTCGGTCGCCAGGCTCCAAGGCCGGAACGGCCCGTTGGGGTGCGCGTCCGCCCGGGGCGTGTGCACGCCGAGGGTGAGCACGACCCCGACGAGCAACGCGCCCGCGGCGACGGCGTAGATCGCGCCCGCGCCGACGCCTGCCAGCACCGCAGCCACGATCCCGCCGATCGTAGCGCCGATCCCCTCGGTGAGCGACGACACCGAGTTGGCGGCGGCGACCTCCTCCGGGGTGTCGCCGAGCGACGGCATCAGCGCGTGATGGTTCGGCCGCCCCAGCGTGTACGTGACCGCGGCAACCGTCGCGAGCGCGTAGACGACGGCCGGCGACGCCCCGGCGATCAGCGCGGCCGCGGTGATCCCGGTGGTCACACCTTGCGCCAGGTACCCCACGCGCACCACTCGCTCGCGCCGGAACCGGTCGCCGAGCGCCGAGGCGATCGGGGCGAGCACCCCCGCAGGCACGAGCAACAGGATCGAGACGAACCCGACCGCGCGCGTTCCGCCCTGCTCGAAGGCGTAGATCAAGATCGCGACCCACATCGCGGGCTCGGCGACGTTGAACAACAGGAACGCGAGCTGCATCCGCGTGATCGCCCGGTTGCGGAGCACGGCCCGGAGCGCCCGGACGGGCGGGCCGATATGCGACAGGAGCCGGTTCATCCCGCGCGAACGCTAGTCGATGCGCACGACGGCAAGGCGGCGGCCGGGACGACGGTGACGCGCTCAGGCGTTGAGCGTCGCGAGGAACTCGTCGAGGTCCGGCGCCACGTGGAACGTGGGTTCCACACGGCCTTCGAACGCCTCGATCGTCTTGTAGCCGTTGCCGGTGATGTAGGCGACCGTCTCCTCGTCGGGCTTGACGATGCCCTGCTCGCACATCCGCTTGAGGTTCGCGATCGTCACACCGCCGGCCGTCTCGGTGAACACACCCTCGGTCTCGGCAAGCAGCGTGATCCCGTCGCGGATCTCGTCCTCGGTGCACCACTCGATGTGGCCGCCGGTCTCGCGCGCCACCTGCATCGCGAACATCCCGTCGGCGGGCGATCCGATCGCGAGCGACCGGGCGATCGTGTGGGGCTTCATCGGCGTGACGGTCTCCGCGCCGTCCTGGAACGCTTGCGCGACCGGGCGGCACCCCTCGGGCTGCGCGCCGGACACGCGGTAGGGCTTGGCCTCCACGGCGCCGATCGCGGTGAGCTCTTGGAACGCCCGGTGCACCTTCGTGAGCAGGGCGCCGCTCGCGATCGGCACCACGACGTGGTCGGGCAAGCGCCAGCCGAGCTGCTCGGCCGTCTCGAACCCGAGCGACTTCGAGCCCTCGGCGTAGAACGGCCGCATGTTCACGTTGACGAACGCCCACGGCAGGGTCTCGGCGACCTCGGTGCACAGGCGGTTGACGTCGTCGTAGTTCCCCTTCACGGCGATGACCTTGGCGCCGTAGATCTCGGTCGCGAGGATCTTCGCGCGCTCGAGATCGTCGGGCACGAACACGTAACAGGGCATGCCGATCTTGGCCGCGTGCGCGGCGGTCGCGTTCGCGAGATTCCCGGTCGAGGCGCAGCTGATCGCTTCGAACCCGAACGCGCGCGCCATCGTCGTCGCGACGCTGACCACCCGGTCCTTGAAGGAGTTCGACGGGTTGACCGAGTCGTCCTTGATCCACAGCCGCTCGAGCCCCAGGCGCGCGGCGAGGTTGTCGGCGCGGCGCAGCGGCGTGAAGCCGGCGCCGAGGTCGACGCGCTCGATGTCGGGCCCGCCCGGGAGCAGCGGCTGGTAGCGCCACATGGTCGCCGGCCCGGCCTCGACCTCGCGGCGGAACGCGGCGCCGTCGATCGCCTCCAGGTCGTAGGCGGGCTCGAGCGGCCCGAAACACTCCTCGCAGATCGTGAGCGGCTCCACCGGGTAGCGCGCGTGGCAGATCCGGCACTCGAGCGCCGCCGGGGTCACGATCGTCGCGGGCGTCACCACGTCGTCGCCCCCGTGTCGGCCGAGCCCACGGTGCGCGCGTACTTCGCGAGCGCGCCCTGGGTGTACTTCGGTGCGGGCTCGGTCCAGGACCCACGGCGCCGTTCGAGCTCCGCGTCGTCGACGAGCGCGTCGATCGTGCGGCCGTCGGCGTCGATCCGGATCCGGTCGCCGTCCGCGAGCAACGCGATCGGACCCCCGACGAAGGCTTCCGGCGCGATGTGCCCGACGCTGATGCCCTTCGTCGCCCCGCTGAACCGTCCGTCGGTGATCAGCGCGACGTCCTTGCCGAGCCCGGCGCCGGCGACCGCCGCGGTCACGGCGAGCATCTCGGGCATCCCCGGCGATCCCTTCGGTCCTTCGTAGCGGATCACCACGACGTCGCCGGCGACGATCGTGCCGGCCGTGAGCGCGTCGAACGCCGCCTGCTCGGAGTCGAACACACGGGCCGTGCCCTCGAAGACCGTGCCCTCCATGCCCGCGGCCTTGATCACGGCGCCGTCGGGCGCCACGTTGCCGCGCAGGATCGCGATCCCACCCCACGGGTGGATCGGCGCGTCGGCGGGATGCACGACGACGCCGTCGGGCGCCTGCGGCCTCGCGTCGGCCAGGTTCTCCGCCTGGGTCTTGCCGGTCACGGTCAGGCAATCGCCGTGCAGCAGCCCGAGGTCGAGCAGCTCCTGCAGCACGACGGGCACGCCGCCGACGCGGTCGAGGTCGCTCATCACGAACTTGCCCGCCGGACGAACGTCGACGAGGTGCGGGGTGCGGCGCGACACGCGGTCGAAGTCATCGAGCGTGAGGTCGACGTGTGCCTCGCGCGCGATCGCGAGCAGGTGCAGCACCGCGTTCGTCGAGCCCGCGACCGCCATCACCACGGCGATCGCGTTCTCGAAGGCTTCCTTCGTCATGATCTGGCGCGGCCGGAGGTCGCGGGCGAGCACGTCCGTCACGGCGATACCGGTCTCGCGCGCCGCGACCTCGCGCCGGTAGTCGACCGCCGGCG
Organism: uncultured Actinomycetes bacterium; assembly: GCA_963799625.1. Lineage (GTDB taxonomy): Bacteria > Actinomycetota > UBA4738 > UBA4738 > HRBIN12 > AC-51. Next base: position 294,565 of record CAWCXU010000013.1, read on the forward strand.
GGCTGGCGCTGCCGGGGATCGACATCCCGAGCGCCTCACCGACGCACGCCATCGTGTTGGCCGTGTACATCCCGGCGCACGATCCGGTGGTCGGGCAGGCGGCGCGCTCGAGCGCTCGGAGCTCGTCGTCGTCGATGGTTCCCTTCGCGTGGGCGCCGACGGCTTCGAACACGTCTTGGATCGTGACGTCGCGCCCCTGATATGTGCCCGGCAGGATCGTGCCGCCGTAGAGGTAGACGGCCGGCAGGTCGAGCCGCGCCATCGCCATCAGCATCCCGGGCTCGGACTTGTCGCAGCCGGCGATCCCGACGAGGGCGTCGAAGCGCTCGGCGTGCATCACGAGCTCGACGGAGTCGGCGATCAGGTCGCGCGACATCAGCGAGGCCTTCATCCCTTCGTGGCCCATCGCGATGCCGTCGGACACCGCGATCGTCGTGAACTCGAGCGGCACCGCGTCGCCCTGGCGCACGCCCTCCTTGGCGAGCGCGGCGAGCTTGTCCAGGTGGTAGTTGCAGGGAGTGACCTCGTTCCAGCTGGACGCGACCCCGATCTGCGGCTTGCCGAAGTCCTCCTCGGAGAACCCGACCGCGCGAAGGTATGCGCGCGCGGGAGCCCGCTGGGGGCCGTCGGTGACCTCCCAGCTGCGCGGACGGTTGCGCTGACCGGTCATGGGGATCGTGTCCTCACGGAAGAGACAGGGGCCTCACCGTAGCAACCGGCACACGCGAACGACTCGGTACGATGCGTCGATGGCGGCCATCGGACACGTCGACGGGCTCGTGATCGACGGACACGACACGATGGCGCTCGCCCGCTTCTGGGCCGCGATGTTCGACACCGACATCGAGTCGATCACGAACGAGGGTCAGGCGGACGAGGCGCAGTACGTCGACGTGGCCGGGAGCGACCACGCGCCGCGGCTGCGGTTCCAGCGGGTGCCCGAGGCGAAGGTCGTGAAGAACCGGCTCCACCTGGACATCGAGGTGGACGAGCTCGAGCCCGCGATCGGGCGGGTCCGCGAGCTCGGCGGCTCGGTGGTGCGGCCCCTCTTCACGGAGTTCGGGTACGACGTCGCGATCATGGGTGATCCGGAAGGCAACGAGTTCTGCCTGATCCGCCCCGTCGACCGAGCCGGGTAGGCGCGACCCGTAGACTCGGCCAGACGCGACCGACGACCCTCAAACGATGAGCGAGATCCCACCCGACCATGGACGGAGCTGGTGGCTCCGTGAAGCACTAGCGCAGCCGGAGTTCGCCGGCGACCCGTGCCCTCCGCTCACGGCCGACACGACCGCCGACGTCGTGATCCTCGGCGGCGGCTACACCGGTCTGTGGACCGCCTGGTTCCTGAAGGAGCTGGATCCCGGCGTCGACGTGCTCCTGCTGGAGCAAGACATCTGCGGGGGCGGGCCGAGCGGGCGGAACGGCGGGTTCGTCAACTCCTTCTGGGGGGACCTCACGACGCTCTGCGAGCGGTTCGGCGACGACGCGGCGCTCCGCCTGTGCCGGGCCGGCGAGGAGAGCGTGACCGAGATCGGCGCCTTCTGCGACAAGCACGGGTTCGACGCCTGGTACCGGCCCGACGGCGACCTGAACGCGGCCTCGAGCACCTCGCAGATCGGCGAGTGGGCCGACGAGGTGATCACCGCCGACCGGCTCCGACTCGACCACGTCGAGGTCCTGACCACCGAGGAGGTGCGCGCGCGGGTGGACTCCCCCGTGCTGCACGGTGGGGTGTTCTCGCGGTTCGGCGGCACGCTGCACCCCGCCCGCCTCGCGCGCGGTCTCCGCAACGCGGCGCTCGCCGCCGGCGTGCGGATCAACGAGCACACCCACGTCTCGCGGTTCGGCATGGGCGACCCGGTGATCGCCGAGACGCCGACCGCCCGGGTGACCGCGGGGGCCGGCGTGCTCGCGATGAACGCCTGGGCGCAGCACTGGAAGCGGTTCCGGCGCGCGATCACGGTGCGCGGCTCCTACATCGTGATGACCGAGCCCGCGCCCGACCTCCTGGCCGAGATCGGGTGGACCGACGGGATGGGCTTGTCCGACTACCGGTCCGCGATCCACTACATCCGCAACACGCCGGACGGGCGGATCGCGTTCGGGATCGGGGGCATGCAGCCCGACATCGCGCGGCACATCGACCCGCGGTTCGCCTACGACGCCGTGTCGATCGAGGTGGCGATCGCCGACCTGCGCCGGATGTTCCCGACGTTCCGTGAGGTCGGGATCGAGGCCGCGTGGGGTGGCCCGATCGACGTCAGCGGCGATCACCTGCCGTTCTTCGGCACGCTGGACGCCGGCACCGTGCACTACGGGCTCGGGTACACCGGGAACGGCGTGGGACCGGCGCACCTCGGCGGGCGGATCCTCGCCCATCGCGCGCTCGCGAAGTACGACGACGTGCTCGCGCTGCCGCTCGTCGATCTGGAGCCGCGCAGGTTCCCACCGGAGCCGATCCGGTCGGTGGGCGCGGCCGTCGCGAACCGCGCGATCCATCGGCGCGACGAATCGCTCGACGACGAGGAGGATCCGAACCCGTTCGTGGACTTCGTCGCCAAGCTGCCGCGGAGGCTCGGCTACAACCTCGGTCCATGACCGCGCTTCCCCGCCAGGCGCGCGTCTCCTGGTGGATGGAGGAGGCCCGGCCAGCGCTCGACCCCGAGCCCCAACCGCCGCTGTCGGGCGACGCGACCGCCGACGTCGTGATCCTCGGCGGGGGCTACACGGGGCTGTGGACCGCGTGGTTCCTGACGGAACGCGATCCCGGATGCGACGTGGTGCTCCTGGAGAGCGACGAGCTCTGCGGGAGTGGGCCGAGCGGTCGTAACGGCGGGTTCTGCTACGGCATGTGGGAGGACCTCCAGGCGCTCGTCCGCGTCTTCGGCGAGACGGACGCGCTGCGGGTAGCCGAGACCGCGCAGCGCAGCGTCGGCGAGATCGAAGCCTGGCTCGACGCGAACGGGGTCGACGCATGGTTCAGCCGCGGCGGGCACGTGACGATCGCGACGTCGCCCGCACAGGACGACGCGTGGGCGTCCCTGGTTGCGACCGCGAACGGGCTCAGCGCCGGCGAGCGATTCGTCGAGCTCGCGCCCGAAGCGGTGCAGGAGCGGTGCCGGTCGCCGGTGTTCCGAGGCGGACTCCTCCAACCGGACAACGCGACGCTGCAGCCCGCTCGGTTGGCGCTCGGGCTCCGAGCAGCGCTCCTTGCGCGCGGCGTGCGGATCCACGAGTCCAGCCCCGTGACGCGGTTCCGAGAAGGCCCGCCGGTCGACGTCGCGACCGCCACCGGCAGCGTGCGAGCCGAGCGCGGGGTCATCGCCCTCGGCGCGTGGTCGGCGTCCCTGCCTGCGTTCCGCCGATCCATCGTGCCGCGGGGCACGTACATCGTGGTCACCGAGCCCGCGCCCGACCGGCTCGCCGAGATCGGCTGGACCGGCGGCGAGGGACTGGCGGACTGGCGGACCGCCCTCCGTTACTTCCGGACGACGCCCGACGGGCGTATCGCCTTCGGCGCCGCCGCGGCGACGGCCGGCGCAGGCGTCGGCCTCGGTCCGCGGCTGCGCTACGATCCACCGTCGATAGTCAAGTTAGTTGACGACTTTCGGCGGTTCTTCCCGTCGTGGGCCGACGTGGGGATCGAGGCCGCGTGGGGCGGGCCGATGGACGTCACCGGCAGGCATCTGCCGTCGTTCGGCACGCTGCCGGCCGGCTCGATGCACTACGGCGTCGGCTACACCGGCGGCGGCGTGGGCCCGTGCCACCTCGGCGGCAAGATCCTGTCGGCCCTCGCGCTGGGCGTCGAGGACGAGCACACCGCGCTGCCGCTCGTCGGTCTGGCGCCGCAGCGGTTCCCACCGGAGCCGCTGCTCTCGATCGGCGCCGCCGTGACGCAACACGCGATCGTCCGGAAAGACGAGGCAGAAGACGATGGACTGCGCCCCAACCCATTGACCGGGTTCCTCGCGCGCCTGCCTCGGCGGCTGGGCTACGAGATCGGCCCGTGACAGGTTCGCCACGAACGGGCCGATACCCTCTCCTGATGCGTTTGCGCTTCCCCGCCTTCGTGGTCGCCGTCGTGCTCGTCGTGAGCTCGATGACCTCCAGCCTCGCCGAGTCCCGCACCGCCGGCGACGTCCTCAGCGGCGCCTACCCCGTCCACGGGATCGACGTCTCGCACTACCAGGGCTCGATCACGTGGTCGTCGGTGGCAAGCGACGGTGTTGACTTCGCGATCTTGAAGGCGACGGAGAGCCGCAAGTACACGGATCCCACGTTCGCCTTCAACGACTCGCAGGCGGCGCTCGCGGGGGTCCCGGTCGGTGCGTACCACGTCTGGACGCCGAGCCGCTCGACCGACGACGCGAAGGCCGAGGCGGACCACTTCGTCCACGTGGTCCAGCCGGGCGTCGGGGACGTCCTGCCGGTGCTCGACATGGAGATGAACCGGGTGCCCGACGGCATGCCGGCGTCGGTGCTGCAGGCCTGGGCCCGCACGTGGCTCACCCGGGTGACGCTGAAGACCGGGGTTCGACCGATGGTGTACGGCTCGCAGTACCTGTTCCAGACGATGCTGGGGAACACGACCTGGTTCGCGGACCACGGCTATCGACTGTGGTTCGCATGGCCGAGGACGCCCCTGCCGAAGTCGATGCCGGCCCACGACTGGCAGGGCCAAGGGTGGTCGTTCTGGCAGCACTCCTGGACGGGACGGGTCAAGGGCATCCACGGCGACGTCGACCAGGATCGCTACGTCGGCGCGAACCTGCAGACCGCGCTGATCGCGCAGGTCACGGCGCAGCCGGGCACAGGCGGTTCGATCACCGACACCAGCGGCAAGATCGCGTGTCCCGCGACGCAGACGTGCGCCGCGCTGTACAGCCCGACCGATCTCCTCACGCTGACGGCGACGCCCGACACCGGGTTCTCGTTCGTCTCGTGGGGTGGCGCGTGCGCGAGCGCAGGGACGAGCCCGACATGCAGCCTGACGACGCTGGGGGCGAAGACCGTCACGGCGACGTTCAGCTACACCCTCAAGGTGAAGGTGGCTGGAGACGTCCCGGGCCATGTGACCTCGAACCCGGCCGGGATCGACTGCCCGGGCGACTGCACGGGCGCGTTCGCCCCCGGCGCCACGATCCCGCTCGCCGCGACCATGGACCAGTGGACGGGTGTGACCTGGTCCGGCGACTGCACGGGCACCGACCCGAACGGGTGCAGCGTCACGATGGACCAACCGCGCACCGTCACCGCGACGTTCTCCGACCTCGGTCCGGCGCACGCGCATCTCAACACGCCCGACCGGCGCACCGACCCGCTCCGGGTGTCGTTCGACGAGCCCGTGCGCCACCTGACGACGACCAACGTCGTCCTGCGGCCCACGCAGGGTCGCGCGGTCGCGGCGTCGCTGCGCTGCTTCAACGCGTCGGGGGCCCGCACGTCGTGCGCGACCGGCAAGGTCCGCCGGGCGACGCTCGTGCCGGACGCCCCGCTCCTGCGAGGCAAGAGCTATGCCGCGATCGTCGACCCCGCGGGCGTCGTGCCCATCGTCGACCGCGTCCACAACGCGGTCGCGCTCACGCGCGCTACGTTCTCTGTGTGACCAACGATGTCATCGTCGCCGAACGGCTGACGAAGTCCTACGGCTCGACCCGCGGCGTCACCGACCTGTCGTTCTCGGTGCACGCGGGCGAGGTGTTCGGCTACCTCGGGCCGAACGGGGCCGGCAAGAGCACGACGATCCGCACGATGCTCGACTTCCAACGCCCGACGAGCGGCCGGATCACGGTCTTCGGGGTGGAGGCGCGCGCCGACCCGGCCGCGGTGCACGCCCGTGTCGGGTACGTCCCGGGCGAGTTCGGGTTGTACGAGCGGATGCAGGTGCGCGATTACCTCGACGCATACGCCGCGTTCCGCCACGGCGCCGGCCGCGACCGGATCGGCCCGCTGGCCGAGCGGCTCCGGCTCGACCTCGATCGCACGATCCACGAGCTGTCGCACGGCAACAAGCAGAAGATCGGCCTCGTCCAAGCCTTCATGCACGAGCCCGACCTGCTGGTGCTCGACGAGCCGACGCAGGGGCTGGACCCGCTGGTCCAGCAGACGTTCTACGAACTGCTCGACGAGGCGCGCGCCCGCGGCGGCACGGTCTTCCTGTCGTCGCACATCCTGCCGGAGGTGGAGCGCACCTGCGATCGCGTCGGGATCATCCGTGACGGGACGCTGCTGTCGGTCGACGACATCGGTGACCTGAAGGCGAAGGCCCTGCGGACGATCGTCTTCCACTTCGCGGCGCCGACCCCGGCCGCCGCCTTCGTGCACCTCCCGTCCGTCGTCGCCGCCGAGGGGCACGGTGACGCCGTCACCCTCACCGTGCAGGGCGAGCTCGACGAGATCGTCAAGGCCGCCGCGCAGCACACCGTCGTCAACGTCGAAACGCGGGAGCCGAGTCTCGAGGAGATCTTCCTGCGTGCCTACCGGGACGGGAGCTCGGCATGAGCCCGCTGCTGCGCGTGTCGCTCACGACCGGTCGCCGGTCGACCATCGGCTGGGGCATCGGGATCGCCGCGGTCGCCGTCGTCTACTCGGCGTTCTACCCGTCGATCTCGTCGAGCGCGGCCGACCTGAACAAGTACATGCAGAACCTCCCGGACGCGGTCAAGACGATCATCGGGAACGACTACACGAGCCCGGCCGGGTACCTCCGCGCGGAGTTCTTCTCGCTGCTCGGACCGATCCTGCTGCTCGTCTACACGATCGGCGGCGGCGCCAAAGCGATCGCAGGCGAGGAGGAGGGTCGCTCCCTCGACCTCCTGCTCTCGACGCCTCTGTCGCGCGGGCGGGTCGTAGCCGACAAGGCGTTGTCCCTGCTGCTGACGACGCTCGCGATCACGGTGTTCTCGTTCCTGGTGATCATCGTCGTCGGCCCGCCGTTCGACCTGTCGGTGCCGGTCGCCGACGTCGCCGCCGCATGCGTCATGTTCCTGTTGCTCGGTCTGACGTTCGGCTCGTTGGCGCTCGCAGTGGGCTGCTTCACCGGCCGGCGCACGTGGGCGATCGGCGTGGCCGGCGTGATCGGCGTGGCGACGTACCTGCTGAACGCGATCGCGCCGACGGTGTCCGCGCTCTCGTGGGCGAGGCCGCTGTCGCCCTTCCGCTGGTACCTCGAGCCCGATCCCCTGACGACCGGGTTGCACGCGGAGAACGTCCTGGTGCTCGGGGCGATCATCGCGGTCTTCACCGCGGTAGCCGTGTGGGCGTTCCGGCGGCGCGACCTGGCGGCTTAGCCGGGCATCGCCGCGACGAGCCAGAGGCGCTCCGAGCTCGTGCCGAACGGCAGCAACGCGCCGTCCCGCACCTGGAAGGACACGAACCCCGCGTCGCCGAACACCTCGGTGAGCTCGTCGACCGTGTAGAGGCGGACCGACGTCACCTGGGTCGCTCGCTCGGCTACCCGCGTGAAGGTCCAGGTGGTCTCGATCCGCTTCGATGCCTCGTCGTACAGGCGGTCCTCGTCGACCCGGATCCCGGCGACCTCCCAGGTGGCGTGCGGCTCGAACCTCGGCAGCAGCGTGTCGGCCACGATCGTATCGACGAGGCAGCGTCCGGCCGGCCGCAGCGCATCGGCCAGCGCCCTGGCCTGCGCACGGTTGCCCTCGTCGTCGAAGTAGCCGAACGACCCCCACAGGCAGAACGCGGCGTCGAACGAAGCCCGCCGCACCGGCGACGTGCGCATGTCTGCCCGGACGACCGGCACGCCGGCGTGAGCCGCCTCGACGAGGAATCGCTCGGTCGCGTCGAGCCCGACGACGTCGTGACCTCGCGCGCGGAGGCGTTTGGCGATCCGTCCCGTGCCGCACGGCGCGTCGAGCACGCGCGAGCCCGGCCTGAGCCCGAGCGCGTCGACCACGAGCGACGCGTCTGCATCGGCGTCGTCAGCCTCTTCCCACGACAGCTGGACGTCTTGCCACAGCGGCGTCGTGAACAGATCGCGCCACCACTCCATCTGCGAAGGCTAGACCCTCGACCGATGACCGGAACACGAGGGGGTGGCATGCTGGTGGGAGGTGCCGGCCCGACGACGGCGCCGGGGAGGGAACGATGCGGATCGGACGGAAGGTCACGCTCGGTGTCGCGGTGGTGGCGCTGCTCCTCACGACCGCCGTCACGGCGGGCGCGGCGGGGATCCAGCGCACACCGTCCCACGGGCGAGGGGGCATCTTGCCGGTGCACGGCGCCAAGCCGAGGTTCTTCGGCGCCAGCAACTCCGTGCTCGACTACCACGGCGGACCGGTGATGCACACGAACTCGACGTTCATGATCTATTGGTCGCCTCCCGGGAGCACCTGGCAGAGCGGCTACATGAACGCCGTCAACGGCTTCTTCGCCAACGTAGCCGCCGACAGCGGCAGCGGCGACAACCCGTACTCGACGTTGCTGCAGTACTACGACACGGCGGGGCACATCGGCTACCGGTCGACGTTCGCGGGCAGTTACGTCGATCACAGCGCGTTCCCAGCGAACGGGTGTCCCGCGTACAACGGATACACGGTCTGTCTCACCGACGCGCAGGTCATCGCAGAGGTGCACAAGATCACGCACCAGCTGAACCTGCCGGTGGACGGCACCCATGGGTACTTCCTGTTGATGCCGAAGAACGTCGGCTCGTGCTTCGACGCGAGCGGGACGATCTGCGCGTTCACGTACTACTGCGCGTACCACGGGTTCGACCGTTCGATGCTGTACGCGAGCATCCCGTACGCGGCCACGGATCATCGCGGCTGCGGGGTGGACGACGGTCCGAACGCGAACGACGCCGACGACACGATCGACGGCGCGAGCCACGAGCATCGGGAGATGATCGACGATCCCTACCTGAGCGCGTGGTGGGACAACAAGGGGTACGAGAGCTCCGACAAGTGCGCGTACATCTGGGGTCCGACCACGCAGACCGTGGCCGGCCAGTACAACCAGACGATCAACGGCCACCACTACCTGCTGCAGGAAGAGTGGTCGAACGCGTCGAAGCGCTGCGTCCAACGCGGCGTCTAGCTCAACCGCGGCGGGCGGAGGCGGTCGCCGCCTCCGCCCGTCAGCCGGCGGCGATCAACCCCACGCCCGCGAACGCCATCGCGATCCCGACCCATTGGGACGACGTGAGCCGTTCGCGTAGGAAGGTCCACGCGAGCAGCACCGTCGCGACCGGATAGAGCGCGCCGACCACCGAGATCAAGGCGAGCAGCCCGGTCTGCCCCGCGAGCGCGAACGTCAGGTTCGCAAGGTTGTCGAGCAGGCCGACGCCGACCATCGTGCCGGTCTCTCGGCGCGTGGGGTGCTTCCCTCGCCAGGCCCGCGTCACGAGCAGCGCGATGAGGAAGATCGGCACCGAGACCAACCGCAGCGTGAAGACCGCCCACGGCGCGCTCTCCTTACCCGCCTCGGCCAGGAACGTCACGAGCAGTCCGAGGAAGATCGCCGCCACGACGCCGTAGGCGACGCCGCGCAGACGGCCGACGGTCGCGTCCGCGTCGGCTGCCGTTTCCCGCGACGCGAGCACGACTCCGAGCACGCCGATCACGATCCCGGCGATCTGCACGGCGCTGGGCCGGTCACCGCGAACGAACCCGACGGTCACCGGCACGATCACCTCGAGCGCCGTGATCGGCGCGACGACGCTCATCGGCCCCACCGCGAGGCCCTGGTACAGCGCACCGAGCCCGATCGTCGCACAGAGCCCGGCGGCGACCCCGAACAGCAGACCGCGGCCGTCCGGCATCGGCGACCCGCCGATCACGATGACCAGCCCGGTGAGGACCAGACCGGCGGCCTGCGACACGACCCCGACGAGCAGGATCCCCTGGCGCCGCGTGCTCAGGCCGCCGAAGAAGTCCGCCGTTCCCCACGACAGCGCGGAGAACAGCGCGAGGCCGAGCGCGCCCATGCGGACGGGTCAGACGACCCGCACGCCGTCCTTCCACACCTGCTCGATGCGCTCCTTCAGCGTGTCGAACGCGAACGGGTCGCCGTCGACGACGACCACGTCGGCGATCTTGCCCGGCTCCAACGATCCGAGCGTGTCCTGCCAGCCCATCAGCTCCGCCGCCGACATCGTGGCCGCGTGCAGCGCCTGCTCGGGGGTGAAGCCGTTGTTGGCCATGTGGGCGAGCTCGTTCAGGTTCCAGCCGTGTGGCATCACGGCGGCGTCCGTGCCGAGCGCGACCTTGATCCCCGCCTGCGCCGCGAGCTTCATGGCGTCGAACTCCGGGCGCCCGAGGTCCTTGAACTTCGCGCGGATCTCTGGCGCCAGCTTCTCGTCGTTCGCGAGCTCCTCCGTCGTGTCGCCGGACGTGATCGTCGGCACGAGCCACGTGCCCCGTTCCACCATCAGCTCGGCGGACTCCTGGTCGAGGAAGGTGCCGTGCTCGATCGAGCGCACGCCGGCGCGCACCGCCCGCTTGATCCCCTCGGGACCGTGCGCGTGCGACATCACCCACCGGCCGAGGTCAGCCGCCGTCGACACGATCACATCGAGCTCCTCCTGCGAGAAGTGCGGATGCATCGGGTCGTCGTTGGGCGAGAAGAATCCGCCGCTCGACGCGATCTTGATCACGTCGGCGCCGGCGCGGATCACCTCGCGCACCTTCTGACGCACCCCGTCCACCCCGTCGCAGACCCCGCTCGGGAATCCCGGGTAGGGCTGCCACCCGGCGCTGATGCCGCCGCTGGGGAGCACCTCGTCGTTGTGTCCGCCGGTCTGGCTGAGCATCGTGACCGAGACCTGCATGCGCGGACCGACGAGCAGCCCGTCGCGCACCGCCATCCGCAGCCCGGCGTCGGCGCCGCCGGCGTCGCGGACCGACGTGATGCCGAGCTTGATCGTCGTCAGCAGGTTCTTCGGCGTCTGATAGAAGCCGTAGGAGAACGGCCGGTGCTGCACCGTCAACTCGTCGTCCTCGTACGTGCCGGTGAGATGCACGTGCGTGTCGAACAGACCGGGAAGCAGCGCCTTGCCCGCGCAGTCGACGCTCTCGTCCCCGTCCAGGCCGGGTCCCACGTCAACGACCCTGCCGTCCTCGATCGCCACGTCGCCGTCGGCGAGCGGCGCCATCGTCCCGTCGAAGACCTTCCCGCCACGGAACACCGTCCTCATCGCAGCACCTTCCCGTCCTCGGCCACCAGCGCACCGTCCTTCCAGACCTGGCGGACACGCTCGCGGAGCGTCGCCACCTCGAGCGCATCGCCGTCGAGGAGGACCAGGTCCGCTCGCTTGCCCGGCTCGAGCGTACCCAGCTCCTCATCGAGGCCCATCAGCTCTGCGGCGCTGCTCGTCGTCGCGATGAGCGCCTGCTGCGGAGACATCCCGCACCGGACGAGGAGGTCGAGCTCGCGCAGGTTGGCGCCGTGGGGGGCGACCCCGCTGTCGGTACCCATCGCGACCTTGACGCCCGCGGCGATCGCGCCGCCGACGGCTTGCTGGTGCACCTCGACCACCGCCCTCGCCTTCTCGACCGAGGACGCCGGCAACGAGGCGCCGGCATCGACCGCGTCGAGCACCCCGAGCGGGGCGACGAGGGTGGGTACCAGCCACGTGCCGCGTTGCAGCATCAGATCGATGCCCTCGTCGTCGAGGTAGATCCCGTGTTCGATCGACCGGATGCCGGCCCGCACCGCGTTCTTGATGCCCTCGGCTCCTTGCGCGTGCGCCATCACGTAGATCCCGGCGGCCGTCGCCTCGGCGACCATCTCCTCGAGCTCGTCGGGCCGGAAGTGCGGATGGCGTGGGTCGTCGGTCGGTGAAAGCACGCCGCCGGAGGTCGCGACCTTGATCACGTCGGCGCCTGCCCGGATCATCTCGCGCACCTTCCGACGGACGGCGTCGGGGCCGTCGACCCGGCCGCTCGGGTTGCCGGGCCACTCGAGATCGAGATCGACGCCGCTGCGGAGCCATCCGTCGGCGTGGCCGCCGGTCTGCGACAGCATGTTCACGCTGATACTGCATGCGCGGGCCCGCGATCACCCCCTCGTCGACCGCCTTCTTGATGCCGGCGTCGGCGCCGGCCGCATCGCGGACCGTGGTGATGCCGGTCGCGAGCGTCGCCTCGAGGTTCCGCATCGCGTCGTAGAACTTGAACGAGAAAGGCGTGACGAGCTCCTCGACCCAATCGAGCGTCGAGAAGATCACGTGCGTGTGGGTGTCGAAGAGCCCGGGCAGCAGGGTCTGCCCAGTGCAGTCGACGCGTCTCGTCCCCATCGAGCCCGGGGCCGATCTCGACGATCCGGCCGTCCTCGACCACCACGTCGGCCTCGGTGACCGGCGCCATCGTGCCGTCGAACACCCTCCCGCCGCGGAACAGTGTCCTGGTCACCGGCTCCCCCTCTCTGTCGGACCGACGCGCACGCTACCGCCGACCGCGGCCCACGCGCCACCGACTCACCGGCGCATGAGGCCCCCCTCTATGCTCCCCGAACACGACGCCCAGGGGGTGACGATGGAACTGCAGCTTCGACCAGACGACGCCGCGTTGCAGGCCAGGGCGCGGCGCTTCGCCGACGAGGTCCTGCAGCCACTGGAGCTCGAGTGTGAGGAGCACGACGGCCTGACCCCGGGGAGCGCGGCGGCGGCGAAGCAGGCGGTGATCGACCACGGGTTCGCGGCGATCAACCACACCGTCGAGAACGGCGGCCAAGGCCTCGACACCTTCCAGGTGATGCTCGTCGAGGAGCAGTGGGGCCGCGTCACGAACGCCCTCTGGGACGTCCCGTGGCGTCCCTCGATCCCGCTCGCCGCGGGGACCGAGGAGCAGAAGGAGCGGTTCCTGCGGCCGGCGTGCCGGGGTGAACGGCGGGACGCGTACGCGATCACCGAGGAGGGCGCCGGGTCGGACGTGACGATGGTCGCGACGACCGCTCGGCGCGACGGCGACGCTTGGGTGCTCGAGGGCGAGAAGTGGCACGTGACGAGCGGCGACGTCGCCGACTTCTTCCTGGTGCACGCGCACGTCGACGGCGACCCCGCCAAGGCGACCGTCTTCCTGGTCGACAAGGACACGCCGGGCGTGCGGCTCGTCCGGACCCCGAAGTACACCCATACGTTCGTGTTCGAGCACCCGATCTTCGCGTTCGAGGGCGTCCGGGTCACGGACGACCGGGTGCTCGGCGAGATCGGCGCGGGGTTCGACCTCACGAAGGACTGGTTCGTCGAGGAGCGCCTGATGATCGGCGCGCGGACGGTCGGCGCCGCACAGCGGTGCCTCGACGAGTCCCTCGCCTTCGCCGGCGAGCGACGACAGTTCGGGGCGGCGATCGCGGACTTCCAGGCGATCGGCACGATGCTCGCCGACATGGCGGTCGAGATCATGGCCGCGAAGTCGCTCCTGTACCGCGTGTGTTGGGAGGCGGCGCGCGGTGGGATCGATCGCAAACAGCTCCACGCCGAAGCGAGCGCGGTCAAGCTCTTCTGTTCTGAGACCGCCGGGCGCGTGGCCGACCGTGCGGTGCAGATCTTCGGGGGCCGCGGCTACATGCGCGAGTTCGCGGTGGAGCGGCACTGGCGCGAGCTGCGCGTGGACCGGATCTGGGAGGGCACGAGCGAGATCCAGCGGCTCGTCGTCACGAACGAGCTCCGCAAGCGCGGGACGCGCGCGTACACCGCGTGGCCCGGAGGGATCTAGCCGCCGATCGGGTTCGGCACGTGCCGCTCGATCAGGTGCAGCCCGTTGAGCACGGGATACGACAGCGCGACGATCCCGAGGATGATCGACAGGATCGTCGAGGCCGCGCCGCGACCGCCCAGCCCTCCGATGATCCCGAGCACGACAGCGAGCCCTCCGAAGACGATCGCGAGTGTGCCGAGCTGGTCGGCCAACTGCCCCCCGTGGATCATCTGTGCCGAGTACGACCCGAGGATCGTGGCGTCTGGATTGAAGTGGTAGATCCACAGCAACACGGAGAACCCCGCGCCGATCGCGCCCACGACCGCGCCGACCAAGCCCAAAGGGTTCGCCCGCTTTGCCGCTGCTGCCGAACATCCCCGCCATGGCGCGATGATGCCCGAGGCGGGTCAGCCCGGCAAGCTTCCGGCGTCTTGGGGCAGCGTCATCGGCGCGTTGCGCGGGATCACGAGCGCGGCGATGCCCGCGACCGCCAGGAAACACGCCCCGATCGCCAGCAGCGCCACCGAGGGACCGACGCCGGCTCCCAACCCGGCGACCAGCGCGGCCCCGACGACGTAGGCGCCGTCCGAGCCGGACTCGACCGTCGCGAAGACACGGCCGCGGAGCCGTTCGGGCGTGCCGACCTGGAGCATGGTCTCGTACGTCACGTTCACGCAGCCGCCCGCGAGGCCGTTGCACGCCCACGCGAGCAACGCCACGGGCACCAGGGCGGTCCGCGACACCAGGACGAACGCGACGGTCACGACGAGGAGCGCCCCGACGAGCAGCGTGCGACCGGAGAACCGGCCGCTCAACCACGGCGTCACCAACGACCCGACGACCATGCCGACGCCGAACACGGCGGTCATGCCGCCGAGGATCGCCGCCAACGCAGCCTGGTCGGCCCCCGGCGCGAGCACCTCCCGGACGAGCGCAACCTGGTACGCGCCCTGTCCTGCGAGCAGCAACAACACGGACGCCATCACGATCGCGATCCCGCGAGCGAGCGGCGTTCGGATCAGGTAGGCGGCGCCTTCCCGAAGGTCGGCGAGCGGCGTGAAGCTCCCGCCGCGTTCGCGCGTGCGCCGGGGCAGGCGCAGGCCGAGCAGCAGCAGCGCGGACACCGCGAACGAGGCTGCGTTGAGCGCGAACGCGCCGGTCGTCCCGACGGCGGCGACGAGCCCGGCGCCGAGCGCCGGTCCGACCATGATCGCCAGATGGAAGGTGCTCGTGAGGAACCCGTTCGCGACGACGAGCGAGTCGCCCTCGACCAGGTCGGGCACCGTCGCCATCATCGCCGGGTGGAACAACGACCGGAACGCGCCGAGCGTCGCCGCCACGGCGACGACGTGGAGCCACGTCGGACCGCTCGAGAGCACGAGGGTCGCCACGGCGAGGCATCGAACGAGGTCCGCAACGATCATCACCGTGCGCCGTGGGTACCGGTCGACGATCGGGCCCGCGATCGTGAGGCCGACCACCGCCGACGTCAGACCCTCCACACCGAGGAACACGGCCGTCGCGCGCACCAATTGATGGGGATCCAACGTCGCCGCGAACCCGATCTGGACGGCCAATAGGTAGGCCCAGTCGCCGAGGTTCGAGATGATCTGCGCGATCCACAGTCGGAGGAACCGTCGGTTGCGGAGCAGCGCACGCGCACGCGCGCCGCCGCCGGCGCGCACGCTCCGGTCGCCGTCCGAGATCAGATCTGGCGGTCCCACGTCGTAGTTGTCGGCAGCTGCGAGCGCCGGGGTTATGGGACGCCTCATTGGGGGTTGCGCCCTCGGCCAAGGGTGGCGGCGATGGCGCGGATGTCCTAGGCCGCAGGGCGAAGCGCGGTGGCGACCGCCCGGATGTCCGAAGGACCTGTGCCGCAACATCCCCCGATCAGACGGGCGCCGGCCGCGCGCAGCTCGAGCGCGAGCGGTCCGAACCCGCCGGGTGCGTCGTCCCCGGTCCAGCGCTTGCGAGCCGGATCCCAGGTACCGCCTCGGTTCGGGTAGGCCACGAGGGGCTTCCCGGTCCGGGCGGCCGCGAGCTCGACGAGACTCGGGACCGCCACCGGCGATGTGCAGTTGACCCCGACCGCGACGACGGCACGGTGGTCCGCGACCAGGTCGACGGCCTCACTCGAACGGCGTCCCGTCGTTCAGGTGGCTCGCGTCCGCGCACGAGAAGCTCACCCACGCCGGCACATCGGGCAGGTCGTCCAGAACCTCGGTCAGCGCCTCCGCCTCGACGATCGAAGGGATCGTCTCGATCGCAAGCAGATCCGGTCCCGCGGCCGACGAGCGCCTCGGCCCGTCGGGCCGTGGAAGTCGCGCAGGAACGAGCGGGCGACGCTCGTCTCGCCCAGGCCGTAGTCGCCGGTGTACTCGGCGCCGTTGGCCAGCACCGCGCCGTACGGACCGACCGAGGCGGCGACGAGCGCGCGGCCGTCGGCGCCCTCGCGCGCCAGCTCAACGCTCCGAGCGAGCAGCGCGGTCGCGGCGTCATGGTCGATACCGCGGTGCGCGAGCCCCTCGTAGCTCGCCTGGTAGCTCGCGCCGATCACGACGTCGGCGCCGGCGTCGACGTATGCACGGTGGACCTCGACGATCGAGGCGGGATCGTCGATCAGGAGGCGAGCAGACCACAGCTCGTCGCCGAGATCGGCGCCGCGAGCCTCGAGCTCGGTCGCGAGCCCCCCGTCGAGCACGACGACCCCCGGGTACTGATCGAACGGATCGTCCACCATCGTTCGCAGGGTACCGGCGGTCACCGCTTGAGAGAGTGGCTCAGTCGCGCGGGAGTTCGACGAGCGCGTCGACGGCGACGCAGCCCTTAGCCCCGACGATCACAGGGTTCACGTCGAGCGCCGTGATCAGGTCGCCGAGGTCGGTGGCGAGCACGGAGAGTCGCGCGATCGCGTCGGCCAGCGCGTCCACGTCTGCGGGCTCGGCGCCGCGCACGCCATCCAGGATCGGCCGGACCGCCAAGCGGTCGATGATCCGATGCGCGGCCGCAGCGTCGAGAGGGGGCAGCGCAAGCGCCCGGTCGTGCAACACCTCGACGAGCACGCCACCGGCGCCGACCAGGACGAGCGGGCCGAAGGTCGGGTCGGTGATCACACCGAGCGCCATCTCGACGCCCGCCGGGACCATCGCCGCGACGGTCACATCCGGACCGAGCCGTCCACTGATGTCCTCGTAGGCACTCCGCACCTCATCCGCGTCGGTGAGCCCGACTCGCACCCCGTCGACGTCGGACTTGTGCGTGATCCCAGGCGCCGCCGTCTTCAGCACCACCGGGAAGCCGATCGCCATCGCGTGCTCGACCGCGCTCTGCGTCGACGACGCCGGGCGGGCGGCGGCCGTCTCGAGCCCGTACTCGGCTAGCAGCGCCAGCCCGTCCAGCTCGGACAACGGCACGCCGGTCGCGAGCCGGTCGCGCCAGCGAGCCCGGACGGCTTGATCCACCTCCGCGCCGGCGTCGACGGGCGGTCGCGCACGGAACGCGGCGTCGTCCAACAGGTGCCCGAGCGCGCGAAGACCGCTCTCCGTTCCCTCCAACACCGGGATCCCCGCGTCGCGAAGCATCCGGATCTCGTCTTGCGTAACCGCGCTCGCCAGGTTCGACAGCACGCAGAACGGTTCCGTCGTGGACTCGTACGCCTCGCGCGCGAGCACGAGGTACCCCTCGTCGTAGGGCTCGCCCTGCAGCGTCATGTCGACGCAGAACACGCTCGCGCTCACCGCGGGGTCGTCGGCGAACGCCGCGAACGCGTCTCGGAAGATCCGGTCGCCGTCGATGCCGGTTCCCCACGCGTCGAGGGGGTTGGCGGACTCCATGCCCGGATCGAGGGTGTCCGCGATCCGCGCGATCGTCGCGTCGCTGACCGACGCGAACGGGACGCCGAGATCGGCGGCGAGATCGACGAACAACGCCCGCTCGCCACCGCTATCGTGCACGCTCGCAACGCCGTCGCCACGCCGAACGCGGCGGGGCGACGAGAACAGCTCCATCGTGTCGGCCAGCTCGTCGAGCGACCGCACCTCGTGCACGCCGTACGCGTCGAACAGCGCCTCGTAGGCGCCGTGCTCCCCCGCGAGCGCGCCCGAATGCGCGGTCACCATCGCTTGGCTCGCCACGGTGCGCCCGACCTTCAGGGCCAGCACCGCGACGTCGCGCTCGGCCGCGCGCCCGAGCATCGCCCGGAAACCCTCGGGGTCGCGCACCGTTTCGAGCAACAGCGCGAGCACCCGCGTCTCCTCCCGATCGAGCGCGTAGGCCATGTAGTCGGCCATCGTCGTGACGACCTCTTGCCCGCTCGAGACGAGCAGGTTGAACCCGAGGCCGCGGTCGCTGAACGCGAGCGCCGAGAACGCCGACCCGCTGTGGGACAGGAACGTGACCGGTCCGTGCCGGATCACCTCGGGCGTCAGGAACCCGGTCGCTCGCACCTTTGACGCCTGGTTCATGAAGCCCATGCCGTTGCCGCCGCACATCGCCATCCCGTTCGCGAGGGCGATCGCGCGCAGCCGAACGCGCAGATCGGGGCCCTCGGAGGGCTCCTCGTACAGCGACGAGAACGTCACCGCGCTCCCCGCCTCCGACGCCGCGGCCTCGGTCAACGCCTGTTCGACCCGCTGGTTCGCGACCCCGAGGATCGCGAGGTCGACGGGCTCCGGCACCTCGGCGATCGACGGGTAGCAACGCAGGCCGGCGACCTCTTCGTAGCCGGGGTTCACCGGGTAGATCGCGCCCTCGAACCCGCCTCGTTTGAGCTCGGCCATCATCGACTCGCCGAGCGAGCCTGCCTTGACCGACGCGCCCACGACCGCGATCGAGCGCGGCTCCAGCATCCGGCGGACCGCCGGCAGTGCTGCGTCCGGCTGGGTCACGCCTACTTCTTCCCCAGGGCGTGGTCCTTCTTCGCCATCTTGAAGGCCTGCCAGCCGGGGATGCCGTTCACGCCGCCGCCGGCGTGCGTCGCGCTCGACCCGTGATACAGGCCGCGCAACGGCGTCCGGTAGTCGGAATACCCGATCGCCGGGCGCATGTGGAACAGCTGATCCACCGACAGCTCCCCGTGGAAGATGTTCCCGCCGATCAGCCCGAGGTCCTGTTCCATGTCGTAGGGACCGATCACCTGGTAATCGATGATCGAGGACTTGAAGTTGGGCGCGAGCTGGTCGTAGAGGTCGAAGATCCGCTTCGCGTAGGAGTCGAGCTCGTCGCGGTGGGGCTCGAGGTTCCAATCGTCGGGGACCCACTGCGTGAACATCGAGAACACGTGCGTGCCCTCGGGCGCGAGCTTCTTGTCGAGCGTCGTCGGGATCGTGCCGTCGACGAACGGCGCGACCGAGCCCTTGCGCTCCATGTGGGCGTCCTGGAACGCCTGCTCCGCGTACTGCGGCGAGAAGCACAGCTCGACCGACCCGGTGTGGTGCGCCTGCTGGTCGGTGCCCGGCATCGCGACGAAGTCCGGCAGCTCGCTGATCGCGACGTTGATCTTGACCACGCCGCTGCGCGTCTTCCACCGCTCGATGTCCCACACGAAGTCGGCGGGGAGCTCGTGACGCTCGATCAGGTCGAGGAACGCGATCTTGGGGTGGATCGTGGTGACGACGGCCGGTGCGCGGAGCTCGGTGCCGTCCTCGAGGGCCACCCCGACCGCGCGGCCGCCGCGCACGATGATCTGCTTCACGCGCGCGTTCGTGCGGATCTCGGCGCCGAAGGCTTCGGCCGCCGAGCGGATCGAGTCGCTGACCGCGCCCATCCCGCCCTGCTGGAAACCCCACGAGCCGAGATGCCCGTCGCCGACGTCGCCGATCGAGTGGTGGAGCATCACGTAGGCGGTGCCCGGTTCGTCGGGACCGGCCCACGTGCCGATCACACCGTTCACGGTGAGCATCGCCTTGATCGCGTCGGACTCGAACCAGTCGTTCAGCAGGTCGCTCACCGACATCGTGAAGAGGCGGGTGACGTCGCCGACCCCGCGCTCACCGAGCTTGCGCGTCTGCCACGCAGACCGGAGCGTCGCGAGCAGGTCGCCCGGCTTCATCGACCCGACGTGCGGCGGCACCTGCAGCAGCAGGGGGCCGAGCACGTCGGACACGCCCTTCAGCCACGCCTCCCATTTCGGCAAGGTGTCGGCGTCACGCTTGGAGAACTGCGCGATCGAGTCGTAGCTCTTCTGATGGTCGTCGGCGTAGACCGTGATCGCGCGGCCGTCGGGGAACGCCTGGAAGTACGGGCCGAACGGGGTGACGTCGTAGCCGAACTGCTTGAGCTTCAGCTCGCGGATGATCGTCGGGGGCATCAGCGACATCACATAGGAATAGGTGGTGACGTTGATCTCGGGGTGATCGGCGAACGGCGCGCTCGTGTCGGCGGCGCCGCCGGTCTTGTTCCGCGCCTCCAGGACGACGGTGCGCGCGCCCTCGCGCGCGAAGTAGGCGCCGGCCGTCAGCCCGTTGTGCCCGCCGCCGATGATGATCGCGTCGTAGACGTTCGAAGCCATGTTGGATCGATCCTTCCCGTCCGGGTCGGCCCGTATCATGAACCTTGACTGAATGATGAGTCAAATCCGATCCGGGACCTTCGGCGGATTTGACTGTGCAGGTCAGACGGGTATCGTGCGTTGAACGGCGGGTCAGAGATGGCCGGTCTCAGGGTCCAGGGTTAACGTCGCGTTCAGGAGCTTGCATGGCCACCAAGACCCGGAAACCACAGCGTGATCGCCACCAGGAGATCCTGGAGGCCGCCTCGCGCGTGATCACCGACCGTGGCCTCGCCGAGACGCGGATCCAAGACATCGCGGAGGCGTGCGGGGTCTCCCCCGGCCTGATCCTCTACTACTTCGAATCCAAGGACCGGCTGCTCGTCGAGGCGCTGACCTACACGAGCGATCAGTTCTACCTGCGGACCGCGCGCGAGCTCCGCAAGATGCCCTCGGCGCGCGACCGCCTGATCCGCGTGATCGAGCTCTCGGTCCCGGGGCTGCTGCCCGAGTACGACCTCCTCGACGAATGGGCGTTGTGGCTCGAGATCTGGGTCCGCGCGCTGCGAGACCCCGAGCTCGCGAAGGAGCGCGAGGTGCTCGACCGCCGGTGGGTGCAGACGATCGCGGAGTTGGTGCGCTACGGACGCCAGACCGGCGAGTTCCCGACGGATGAGCGCGACGCCGACGATGTCGCGGTGCAGTTCAACGCGATGACCGACGGCCTCGCGATCCAGGTCCTGCTGAACGACACGGTGATGACGCCGCAGCGCATGTACGACATCTGCCTCGACGTCGCCCAGCGTCTGATCGGCTTCGACGCCAACCGCATCCTGTGGCTCGCCGGCAACGTGCACGGCACGGAGGAGAGCGGCGCCGACGCGGGCTCCAGGTGCTTTACGACCTCGCCGACCGCACCGACTGCGCCGCGAAGGCGATCACGTCCGATTCGGTGGTCGTGATCATGCCGACCCAGAACCCCGACGGTCGCGCCTCGAGACGCGCCGCAACGCCTACGGGTTCGACATGAACCGCGACTGGTTCGCACGCACCCAGCCCGAGACCGACGGCAAGCTGGAGGTGCTGCGCCAGTACCCGCCGATGCTGTTCATGGACGAGCACGAGTTCGGCAACCCGAACTACCTGTTCCCGCCGCACGCCGACCCCGAGTACGCCGAGACGCCCGACCAGGTGCACGACTGGATCTTCGACACCTACGGGCCGGCGATGGAAGGCGCCTTCAACCGGTTCGGCATCAAGTTCCATCATGGCGCGCCCTACGACTTCTTCGCGACGGAGTTCGGCGACACCGTGCCGGCACTGGGCTTCCAGGCGGCCGGCATGACCTTCGAGAAGAACGACGCAGCGCCGCTCGCGGACCGGATGTACGAGCACTACACCTCCGCATGGGCGTCGCTGTCGGCGCGCGTCGGCGCAGCGCGAACCTCGTCGCCGACTGGCACGCGTCCTACGTGGAGGCCTACCAGGAGGGCGTGAACGGCCGGCTCGAGCCGAACGCCGTGTTCCACCCGAAGTCGACGCTGCTACCAGCAGGTGCCCGACGTGACGGTGCGCCACTACTTCCTGCTGCCATCGAGCGGACCAGGACGCTCGAGCTGCACGAGCTGGTCCGACGTCTGCAGCGGATGGACGTCGTCGGTCTACAAGCTGACCGCGCCGCTGCAGCTGCACGACTTCCATCGCCGTACGGCGGCGACGCGCCCGCCCAGCCGACGACGCTGCCGAAGGGCACGTACTGGGTGCCGCTGGCGCAGGGCCAGAAGAACTGGATCCAGTCGATGATGCAACGAGGAAGCTGCATCGCGACCGACCTGACCTACGACGTCACGGCGTGGAGCAACCCGCTGCTGCTGAACCTGCGTGGCGGCTGGAGCGGCGCCGAGATCGATCCGTCCGGCGCAGCTCGTGGCGCCGCTCGGTCCGGTGCCCGCGCCGACGCTCCCGGCCACCGTGCCGAGCATCGGGTTGTTCGAGATCCCGATCTCGAGCCGCGGGTTCGAGGCGGCCGGGCAGTTCCGGTGGCTCGCCGACACCCGGTGGCATCTGCCGTACACGAACGTCACCGCCGACGACATCAAGGCGGGCGGCCTGCAAGGCATCGACGAGCTCGTGATCCCCGACGGCTACACGAACTACGGGCTCCAGGCGCTTGGGTCGACGGGCAAGAAGGCGCTGCGCGCAGTGGGTCGAAGGCGGTGGCCGGCTGGTCACCTGGCAAGGCGGCGCCGTGCTGGCGGCAAGGAGCGGGATCGGCACCGCGATGTTCAACACGTCGAACACGGACATGCCGGGGAGCCTGGTTCGGGTCGCGCTCGATCCGAGCAGCCCGCTCGCCAAGGGCGTCGGGAGCTCGGTGTGGGTGATGTACGACGACGACGCTCGGATGAGCTGCCGGGCTCGGCTCCGCGACCGGCAGGTTCCCATCGGGCACGCAGCAGGTGGACGGTCTCGACCTCGGTGCGTCGAGCCTCGCCGGCACCTCGGTGGTGGCCGACGAGCATGTCGGTCGGGGCCGCCTGATCTCGTTCTCGATCGATCCAAACTTCCGCGGATGGACCGAGGGCACGTGGCGCCTCCTGTGGAACGCGCTGCTCGGTCCCGATCCCGCGACGGCGCGCTCGAGCGTGGACGCGGCGACGCAGGCGATCGGCGGAAGCGAGCGTCTCGCACCGCGGCGGCGTCGCTGCCCGCCGTCGGCCCCTCGCCGTTGCGCGTCGGCGTGCCACGGCACGCAGGCGAACCGGGCGGTGGCGGTGCTCCGCGACCGCGGCATCGACGCCTTCCGCACGCGGCTGGGTCGAGACGACGATCTTGCTCGTGCCGAACCTGCACGAGCGCTCGGCGGAGGAGCTCGACTTCACCAAGGAGCTGCAGTGGCTTCGGGCCGGTGGCGTGCAGGTGCGCTGGGCGAGCTTCCCGGACTCGCTGGTCAGCCGCGGAGGCGGGCGCCCTTGGGGTCGTAGAACGGGTCGCGGCTGATCGTCGCCCGCACCTTCGTGCCGCGGACCTCGACCGATACGGGAAGGTCGGCGCCGAGCGCGCCGTGGACCCACGCGAGCCCCACCGCGGCGCCGAGATGATGGCCGTAGCCGCCGCTCGTCACGTATCCGATCCGGTCCTTGCCCATCACGACCGGCTCGCCATGCCAGAGCATCGGCGCCGGGTCGTCGAGCTTCACGCTCACCAGCTCGCGGTCGCGGGTCCGTTCCTTCAGAGCAGCGAGGGCCTCCTTGCCGACGAACGTCTTCCTTGTCCGACCGCACCGCGAACCCGAGCCCGACCGCGTAGGGATCGTCGAGGGAGCCGATGTCGTGACCCCACGAGCGGAACCCGCGCTCCAGGCGCAGCCCCTCGAACGCGAACGCTCCTGCGAGCCGCATCCCGTGCGGCGCTCCCGCCGCCACGATCTTGTCGAACACGTCGGCGGCGAACTCCGTCGGCACGAGCAGCTCCCACCCGAGCTCACCGGTGAACGAGACGCGCAGAGCGAGCGCCTTCGCCCACCCAAGCTCGATCTCGCGCGACGAGAGGAACGGGAACGCCGCGTTGGAGAGATCCTGATCGGTGAGCGCGCCCAGCACCGCGCGGCTCTTCGGGCCGGCGACGTGCAGCGTCGCGAAGCCGCTCGTCACGTCGGTGACGGTCGCACCCGGTGGCAGGCCGTTGCGGAGCAGCATCTCGGTCCGACGTTGGTACAGGGTCGGCGCGAGCACGAGGAACCGGTTCTCCGCCAAGCCGGGTCACGGTCGGATCCATCTCGATCCCGCCGCGCTCGTTGCACAGCAGCGTGTACACCACACGCCCGATCGCGACGTCGACGTTCGAGGTGCACAGCCGCTGCAGACCGGCAACGGCCTCCGGTCCCTGCACGAGGAACTTCGCGTACGTCGAGAGGTCGAACAGCGCGACCCCGGTCCGGGTCGCGTGCATCTCCTCGCCGACGGGGCCGAACCACGACGGCCGGTCGAAGTCGTAGATCCACAGCGGCTCCTCGGTCGGCGGCGGGCTCGAACCACGCGGCGCGTTCCCAGCCGGCAGCCTCACCGACCGCGGCGCCGGCCGCGCGCAGCTGCGGCAGGAACGGCGACCGCCGCACGCCGCGGCCGTAGTCGGACTGCAGCGCGGGCCAGTGCATCGCGTAGAGCCGGCCGAGGGTCTCGTGGGTCTTCTCGCGGAGCCACGCGCGGTTGTTCGCCCAGCCGCCCGGTGCGCGCGATGTCGACCTCGGTCAGATCCATCGTCGGGTGTCCCTCGACGATCCACTCGGCCAGGGCCTTGCCGACGCCCGGGCCGTAGATGATGCCCTGCGAGTTGAGCCCCGCCGCGACGAACAGCCGACGCACCTCGGGGAACTCGCCGAGGTGCAGGTTCGCGTCGGGCGAGAAGCTCTCCGGGCCTCGCAGGTAGTGCTGGAACCCGATGTCCTCGAGCACCGGGAGCCGCTCGCGCGCGGCCGCGAGCACCGGCGCGAAGTGGTCCCAGTCCTCCCCGAACTCGGCGAACCCATCGGTCGGGACGTCGGCCGGCGCCTTGGGCTTGCCCTTCGGCTCGAACGCCCCGACGACGAGGCTGCCGCCGTGGTGCCGCACGTAGAAGTACCCGTCGAGGTCGCGCAGGAACGGGAGCCGCTCCTCGGCGCCGGGCACGGGGTCGGTCATGACCCAGACGTGCTCGGCCGGGTAGAGCGCGACCGACGTGCCGGCCATCCTCGCGAGCTCAGAGGTCCACAGGCCGGCGGCGAGGACGACCGTGTCCGCCTCGACGGTGCCCTTGTCGGTCTCGACCGCGGTCACCGCGCCGCCCTCGAGCCGGAACCCCGTCACCGTCACGCCGAACGCGAACACCGCGCCGCGGTCGTGCGCGCCCTTCGCGAGCGAGAGCGCGGCCTCGCCGGGGTTCACCGTCGCGTCGGTCGGGGTGACCGTGGCGCCGACCAGGTCGTCGACGTGGGCGATCGGCCACCATTCCTTCACCTGTGCCGGCTCGAGCACCCGGCACTCCACGCCGAACTCACGGTGCATGTCGGCACCGGTGAGCAGCTCCTGCATCCGCCCTGGGGTGCGCGCGACGGTCAGCGATCCGACGCGCCGGAAGCCGGTCTCGACGCCCGTCTCGCTCGGGAGCGCCGCGTACGTCTGCGCGTTGATGCGGGAGAGCTCGGTCAGCGCATGCGTGCCCGCGGACCTGGGAGACCAGCCCGGCGGCGTGCCAGGTCGTCCCCGCGGTGAGCCGCACGCGTTCGAGCACGAGCACGTCGGTCACGCCGAGCTTCGTCAGGTGGTAGGCGATCGACGAGCCGATGATCCCGCCCCCGACGATCACGACCTGCGCCCGCGCGGGTGGCTCCGCGATCGGTTCGAGGATCGAGCTGTCGACGTCGCGGTTCGCCAGGTGTTCCGGGACGGTCATGGCCCCGAAGGATAGCGACGCGCTCGACCGCTCGTTACGCGTCGGCGAGCGCGCCGCGGAACAGGCTCACCAGCGCCTCGCCGTTCGCGCCGTCGGGGTCCTTGTCCGGGTTGTAGCAGCCGACCGAGACGCCGGCGAGCGACGACGAGGCGAGAAGCGGCCTGAGCAGGTCTCCGAGCTCGCGTGAGCTCGCAGCCCGCCGGGCATCAGGTAGTCCGTCGCCGGGAACGCCGCTTGATCGAGGACGTCGACATCCAGGTGCACCCAATAGGGGTGCGAGCCGGCGGCGTCCGCGGTGGCGCGTCCGACCGCGCCCGCCCCGGTGGCGCGGATCGTGTCGGCGTCGGTGAACGACAACCCCGGGATGTCCGCGGGATCCGGGTGTCCGTACCCGAGCGCCTCCTCCAGGTCGCGCGGCCCGACGAGCCACACGCGCTCGGGCTCGGTGGTCGAGCCGGCGGCGCGCACCCACACCTCCGGCCCACGCCCGAGCACGACGGAGATCGGCATGTCGGCGGCCTCGCCGGTCGGCGAGGTCGTGCCGTCGTACAGATCGAGATGGCCGTCGAGGTACACGAGACCGACCGGGTCGACCCGCTGTGCGCCGGCGAGCGCGCCGGGCAACAACGAACAACAGCCGCCCATCACGAAGGGGATCCGGTGGTCGTCGACGGAGGACCTCCACCGCATCCGCCGCTTCGCGCGTCACGCCGAGGACGTCGTCGATCGCGATCACCCCGGACGCCGGATCACGCACGTCGCCGCGGATCCGACCGTCGAGATCGCCGGCGTCGCTCTCACGCCACGGGTCGTCGTCGCGCGAGTGCGCGCGGAACGCCGCGGGCGCATGTTCGGTCCCGCCGGACCGTCCGACGGAATCGATGGGCACACCGAGGAACGTGAACGGACGCACCCGCGCAGCCTAGCGGCGACGCGCGGATAGGCTCCCGCCATGCCGACCGTCGCCGGGTTCACCACGACGCCCGTCAAGTCGATGGCGTTGACCAGGCCCGACCGGATCGAGCTCTCCGAGTTCGGCGCCGTCGGCGACCGGCGGTTCGTGTGTGTCCGGCAGGACGGCGAACGGCTGCGCGGGATCTCGAAGGCCGCCCTGATGCCGATCCGGCCCAGCTACGACGCCGCCGCGGAGCGCCTGTCGCTCCGCTTCCCGGACGGGTCCGCCGTCGACGGCGATGCCGCATCCCTCGGTGAGCCGGTGACGGTCGCCTTGTTCGACCGCTCGGCGCCCGCCCGGATCGTCACCGGGCCCTTCACCGATGCGATCCGCGCACACGCCGACGACGACACGCTGTTCCTGGCACGTGTGCTCGAACCCGAGCATGCGGGCGGGAAGCACCGGGCGTCGATCATCTCCAGAGCCTCGGTCGCCGACGTCGGCGAGCACACGGGTGACGCGGGGCTCGACCCGCGACGGTTCCGGATGCTGATCGAGGTCGACGGCGTCGAGCCGTACGGAGAGGACGCCTGGCAGGGCCGTCGGGTTCGGTTCGGCAGCGTGGTGATCCGGCTGGGCGACCGCATGCCCCGATGCGTGATGACGACCCTCGATCCGGACACCGGCGTGCAGAACGCGCCGGTGCTCGACGCCCTCGCCGAGCATCGCAAGGTCGGTACGGACCTCCTGCTCGGCGTCTACGGCGGAATCGAGCAGCCCGGCGCGATCGCGGTCGGCGACGACGTGGTCATCCTCGACTGAATCTCAGGCGCTCTGCCGCTCGAGCGTGCGCACCACCCGCTCGTCGACGACCGCGACCTCGTTCGCGCCGCGCACGGCGTCGCGCGGAAGAAGCAAGACCCGCGCGCGAGGACCATCCGCAGGAGCGACGGCGTAGGCGGTCCCTCCGGAGCCGACGTCGACCATCAGCGATCTGATCACGCCGAGCGACCTGCCCGAGCTGCTCAGCACCGGCGTGCCGGCGTCGATGCGCGCGCCGACCGGTCTCGCGAGCTCACGACGGAAGACGCGGAACCCCGCCGGGATCGCCGCGGCGAGCTTGCGCGGCCAGCGCAGCGGCCACACGGGCCCGCTCGTCGCACGTGGCACGGTCCGGTCCTCACAGCAACGCCGCGCTTCCTCCTCAGCACGCGGGAGCGCCATCAGATAGAGCGGGAGCTTCACGCCGAGCACCTCCTTCGGGTCGAGCGCCGACCGCGGGAACGAGCCCCGAAGAACGACGAAGCCGCGACGACGGATGTCGGTCGCGGCCTCCAGATGTCCGGTCAGCGCATGTGGCGTTGTCCCTCGACCCTAGGAACCCACGGGAGGACGGTCAACGACCCACGCGCATCGCCACGACCTCGCCACACGAGCGTCACGAGACGTTCAGCCGACGTTGAACGCGCGGATCTGGGTGGCGTGCTCCTCGTAGTGCTCGAACGTCTCGCCCGTGAACTCCTCGATCGCCTCGACGGTGAGTGTGGGCAACGCCTCGAGCGCCTCGCGGCACCGCACCCGGTTCTCCTCTGAGCGGACGATGACCTCGTCCCAGCTCATCGCACGGCCGTCCTCGAGCACGTTCGCGTCCAACGCGTTCCAATCCTGCGGATCCTCGTTGGGCTCACCCCGCGCGATCTTGTGCAACACCTCGGCGGCATAGGAGGTCCAGAACCCGCAATGCCACACGAGGTCGTGCACCGACCACCCCGGCACCACACCCTCCTCGGAGCGGCGATCGTCGGGCACCGCGCCGAACGCGTCCACGAACGCGGACCAGGCCGCGTCTTCCCGCTGCAACAGCTCTTCGGTCGTCGTCATGGCCGGACCGTACCGCGTCGGCGACCCCGTGCGCACCGGCTCGGACACCTCGACTACGCTTCGGCCATGGACTGGCAGTCGCAACTGGTGATCGTGGGACGGATCGCGTTCGCGGCGTTCCTCGGCTACCTCGTCGGCTTGGACCGGGCGTTCCGGGGCAAGGACGCGGGCGACCGTACGTTCGCTCTCGTCGCGTTGGGAGCGGCGGCGTTCGTAGCGATGGGCGTGGAGATGTTCCCCTACTCGGCGGACCGGATCGTCCAAGGAGTGGCGACCGGCGTCGGGTTCCTCGGCGCGGGCATCATCTTCCGTGCGTCCGGTGGTGTGAAGGGCCTGACGACCGCCGCCGCGCTCTGGGCGGCGGCAGCGCTCGGCGCGCTCGTCGGTGGCGGCCTGTACCTCGCCGCCGCGCTGCTGACGGGGATCCTCCTGATCGTGCTGGAGCTGCACACGGTCGGGTTCCTTCGACGGCTGAGTCGTCGGGACGGTGGCGAATTCGAAGACGAGGACGACGCCGACTGAGTGACCGGTCCGATCAGGCCGGCAACGGGCTGAACGCGACCCCGGTTGCCTCCGCCACACCCTGGTTCGTGAGCCGGCCGTCCCAGGTGTTGACGCCGAGCGCGAGGGCGGGGTCGTCGCGGATCGCGTGCTCCACACCGTCGGTCGCGAGCGCGAGCAGGTAGGGCAGCGTGACGTTCGTGAGCGCGTAGGTGGAGGTGCGCGGCACTGCGCCCGGCATGTTCCCGACCGCGTAGTGCACGACGCCGTCGACGACGTACGTGGGGTCGGCGTGCGTGGTCACGTGCGACGTCTCGAAACAGCCGCCCTGGTCGATCGAGATGTCGACCATCACGGCGCCGGGCCGCATCTTCGTGACCATGTCCGCGGTGACGAGATGCGGCGCCTTCGCGCCGGGAACGAGCACCGCGCCGATCACCAGGTCGGCGTCCAGGACGAGCCGCTCGACCGCGAGACGCGACGACATCGTGGTCTCGATGCGACCCCGCCAGATCCGGTCGATCTCGCGCAGCCGGTCGACGTTCTTGTCGACGACGACGACCTCGGCCTGCATCCCGGCGGCGATCTCGGCGGCGTTCCATCCCGCCATGCCGCCGCCGAGGACGACCACCTGCGCGGGCCGCACCCCGCTCGCACCGCCCATCAAGACGCCACGGCCTCCGGACGGGCGTTCCAGGTACTTCGCGCCCTCCTGCGGCGCCATCCGCCCGGCGATCTCCGACATCGGCGCGAGCAAGGGCAGCCTGCCGTCGGGCGTCTGCACGGTCTCGTAGGCGATCGCGCGCACCCCTCGTTCGACGAGGAACGACGTCAGCCGGGCATCGGCCGCCAGATGCAGGTAGGTGAACAAGACGTGGTCGGCGCGGAAACGTTCGTACTCCTCGGGCTGCGGCTCCTTCACCTTCACGATCAGCCCGGCGGCTTGGAACACCGCGTCGGCGTCGGGCACGATCCGCCCGCCGGCGGCCACGAAGTCGTCGTCGGTGATCGCCGAGCCGACGCCCGCGCCTGTTTGCACGACCACCTCGTGCCCGGCGTGCACGAGCTCGCGGACCCCTTCGGGCGTCGCCGCGACCCGGTACTCGTGCGTCTTGACCTCGGTCGGGATCCCGACGATCACGTCACGCCTCCAGGTCGTCGAGGGCGGCGCGCACGCCGTCCACCAGCTCCTGTACCTCGTCGTCCGTCAGCACCAGCGGCGGGGAGATCTGGAGCGCCCCGCCGGCCAGCACGCGCCCCATGATGCCCCGTGCGCGGAGCGAGGGCAGGATCCGCGCGTGCCACGCCGGGTCGGACGCACGAGCCGGATCGAGCTGGACCGCGCCGAGCACCCCGACCCCGCCGCGGACCTCGGTGACCAAGCGATGGTCGGTCAGCGACCCGAGCGCGGTGGCGAGCGTGCCCTCGAGCTCTGCCGCGCGCCGGACGAGGCCCTCCCGCTCGATGATGTCGAGGTTCGCCATCGCCGCCGCCGAGACCGCCGCGTGCCCGCTGTACGTGTAGCCGTGGCGGAACATCCCGGCCCCCTCCTGCCAGAACGGCTCCCACACGGTGGGCGCGACGAGCACCGCGCCGAGGGGCAGGTACCCGCTCGTGATCCCCTTCGCGCAGGTGACCAGGTCGGGCTCGAGCCCGAACCGTTCGCTCGCGAACCACGCGCCGCACCGTCCGAACCCCGTGATCACCTCGTCCGCGATGAACAGCACACCGTGGTCACGGCAGATCCCGCGCGCCTTCTCCAGGTAGCCGGGGGGCGCCGGGTACACGCCGCCCGCGCCGATCACCGGCTCGCAGAAGAAGCCGGCCACCCGGCCCTCGCCGAGCTGGTCGATCGTCTCGTACAGCGCGTCGGCGTCGTCCCAGGGCACCTCGACCACCTCGTGCAGCAGCGGGCCGTACCCGTCGGCGTTGGCGGGGATCCCTGCGAGCGACGTGCCCGCGGTGTGCATCCCGTGGTAGGCCTTCTCGCGGCGGATCAGCACCGTGCGCTCCGGCTGGCCGGTGAGCGTCCAGAACCGACGCACCATCTTGGTCGCGGTGTCGACAGAGTCCGAGCCGCCGCTCGTCAAGAACACCTTCGCGTCGGCCATCGGTGCGAGCGCCGCGACGCGATCGGTCAGCGCCGCGGTCGGTTCGTTCGTGAGGTCGCCGAACGTGTGGTAGGCGGCCAGGCGCCGCATCTGTGCCGCCGCCGCGTCGGCGATCTCGGCGCGACCGTGCCCGACGTTCGCGAACCACAGCCCGGCGGTGGCATCCAGGTAGCGCGTGCCGTCCGTATCCCAGATGTGAGAGCCCTCGCCACGAACGAGGGTGAGCTCACCGGTGGACTCCAGCGCGGCCATGTCGGCGAACGGATGCCAAAAGGTCGTCATGAGCGCAGATGTTCCCATGTCGCCGTCGGTCGAAGCGGCGACCACCGGGTTGCACGGATGGCCGAAGCGGCCCATCATCCGCGGGTCGCACGCAGCACCGAGAGAGGGAGGAGCTTCACGATGGGTCAGCTGGATGCGGTGTTGGGCAACCCTGCGACACGACGGACCTTCCTGAAGGGCGTCGGTGCCCTCGGTGCGGGCGGCGTGCTCGCCGCGTGCCGCAAGAACGTGGACGCGGGTGCAAGCGGGAACACCACCACGGCGTCGATCGTGCCGATCGAGCAGGAGCCCGGCGTGCTCAAGGCGTACGAGTGGGCAGGCTACGACACCAACTGGCTCTTCGCCGACTACCTGAAGGCCGGCTACGAGAGACCCGAAGTTCAGCTTCTTCGTCAACACCGAAGGGGCGCTCGCGAAGACGGCGGCGGGATACGAGTGGGACGTCACCCACCCCGAGAGCGGCTACATCCAGGACTACGTCAACATGGGCGCGATACAGCCCTGGGACACCTCGCTGATCCCGAACTTCTCGAGCCTGAACCCGGTGATCGAAGCGTCCGGGCAGATCGACGGCAAGCAGTACGAGATCGGGCTGGACTGGGGATACTCCGCCCCCTTGATCCGGGCCGACATGATCGACCCCAACCTCGACTCTTACTCCTACCTGTTCACTGACCAGGCCCAGGGGCACATCTCGTGGTTCGACACCCCGTGGATCCTCCAGATGGCGGCGATCAGCCAGGGCATGGACCCGGGGCACTCGTTCGATATGACGTCGACCGAGCTCGAGGACGCCAAGAACTTCTGCATCGACCAGTACGGGCGCAACGTCTACAACATCTGGGTCAACTATCAGGACATGTGGGACGACGTGCAGAAGGGCAACGTGTGGGCGACCTACGCCTGGCCAGACGCCTACGTCGCGTTGAAGGACAAGGTGGACGTGAAGTACGTGCGCCCGAGCGGCGGCACGCTCGCCTGGGTCGAGGGGCTCGTGCTCAGGGCGAACACGCCCAACTACCACCACGCGCACGCGTTCGCCGACGCGTGGTCGGCCGCGACGGTCGGTGAGAAGTTGATCAGCACGTGGGGCTACGGCCACTCGAACCTCGACATCGACCTGTCGAAGATCGACCCGGACGTGGTCAAGGTCTTCGGGCTCGACGACCCGCAGAAGAACCTGTCGGAACCACTGAGCTACCTCGACCGGTATCAGGCCCAGCGCAACACGTACAACCGCGCGTGGAACGAAGTGAAGGCGTCGCAATAGGCGCCTGATGTCGATCCACGCGCCCGTCGAGCTCAAGCCCACGCGAACCCGACGCGGTCGGGGGACCGCGAAGGTCAACCTTGGGCTGATCTCGGCGCCGATGCTGTGGATCGTGCTGTTCTTCCTCGTGCCGGTCGTGCTCGTCGGTCTGTACAGCGTCGGGGTGCTCACGCTGATCAGCTACGACCAGTACCTGTCGCTCCAGGCGTGGCGGGACTTCTTGCACAGCTCGACCTAC
The DNA here is from genome assembly GCA_963799625.1 of uncultured Actinomycetes bacterium. Lineage (GTDB taxonomy): Bacteria > Actinomycetota > UBA4738 > UBA4738 > HRBIN12 > AC-51. The sequence continues at coordinate 327,318 of CAWCXU010000013.1, forward strand.
CTCGGTGGGCCGCTCGGCCACGGGCTGTTCTGGAAGTCGATGAAGTTGTCGCTCGGCGTCTCGATCACCTGCGTGATCTTGGCCTACCCGGTCGCCTACATGCTCGCGCTCGTCGCGGGTCGCCGGAAATACACGCTGCTGCTGGTGATCATCACCCCGTTCCTGACCTCCTACCTGCTCCGCGTGCTCGCGTGGCGGGTCTTGCTCAATCCGCAGGGCGTGATCGAAGAGGTCCTTCGCGGAGCCGGGGTGCTCAACCACGACAGCACCGTGCCCTGGATGTTCAACTCGATCTTCGCGGTCTACGTCGTGCTGGCGTACGCCTGGGTGCCGTTCGTCGCGCTCCCGATCTTCGTCTCGCTCGAGAGCCTCGACCTGCAGATGCTCGAGGCATCGAGCGATCTCGGCGCGAGCCGATGGACCACGTTCAGGAAGGTGACGCTGCCGATGTCGATGCCCGGGGTGATCGCCGCGTTCGTGTTCGTGTTCATTCCGACGATCGGCGAGTACGTCACCCCGCAGATCGTGGGCGGCAAGGGCGGGTACCTGTTCGGCAACGTGATCCAGAGCTCGTTCTCGGCGAGCTTCGACTGGCAGCTCGGCTCGGCGATGTCGGTGTTCATGCTGGCGGCCGTCGCGATCCTGCTCGCGATCTTCGGCCGGTACCTGAACGTGCGGAGCGTGGCCCAATGAACCCTGCGATCTCCACGGGCGGGCGCCGGACCCTGTGGGTCGTGTTCTGGTTCCTGGTCGTGTTCCTCTACGCGCCGATCGTGGTGTTGATCATCTTCTCGTTCAACGACAGCGAGATCGTGTCGTTCCCGTGGCTGGGATTCACGACGAAGTGGTACCACGAGTTCCTCGCGAATCCGGCGCTCACTCACGGCCCTGAAGACGAGCCTGCAGGTCGCCACGATGACGGCGATCGTCGCGACCGCGCTCGCGATCCCGGCGGCGATCGCGCTGGTGCGGCGTCGGTTCTTCGCCAAGGGGCTCGTGTCGGGGTTGATGCTCGCGCCGCTCGTGATCCCGCTCGTCGTGCTCGGGATCTCCCTGCTGATCCTGTTCAACGCGATCGGCGTGCCGTTGTCGCCCTTCACCGCGGCGATCGGCCACGTGGTGATCGCGATGCCGTTCGCGATCCTCACGATGGTGCCGCGCCTCGAGCGGATCCCCCCGGCGCTCGAGGAAGCCTCTCGCGACCTCGGCGCCTCGGCGATGAAGACCTTCCGGCTGATCACGTTCCCGCTGCTGATGCCGGCGTTGATCTCCGCGTTCCTGATCTCGTTCACGATCTCGTTCGACGAGCTGGTGATCGCGTCGTTCATCGCCGGCGATCAGGCGACCTTCCCGGTGTACCTCTACTCCCAGCTCCGGCTGCCCGAGCGGCTGCCCGTCGGTGATCGCCGTGGCCGTCGTGATCCTCGTGGTGTCGGTGGTCGTGGTCGTCGCATCCGAGGTCGGACGGTTCTTGGCGGAACGACGGCTCGAGGCGCAGACCGGGGTCAAGCTCGACGAATCTCGGCTCGCTGCGGTCGGGGAAGGGATGAACCGATGAGCGACCCGATCACGCCCGGCGATCAGCCTGCGCAACGTCACGAAGCGGTTCGCCGACGTCGTCGCCGTCGACGACATGACCCTCGACGTGCGCGAGGGCGAGTTCCTGACCCTCCTCGGGCCTTCGGGGTGCGGCAAAACCACGACGATGCGGATGATCGCCGGCTTCGAGGAGCCCACGGAGGGGCAGATCCTGCTCCGCGGCGACGACGTCGTCGGGGTGCCGCCCAACAAGCGCGCCGTCAACATGTGCTTCCAGAACTACGCCCTGTTCCCGCACATGGACGTGCAGGAGAACATCGAGTACGGCCTCAAGCTCAAGAAGGTCGCGAAGGAGGAGCGGGAGGCGAAGGCCGCAGAGATGCTCGAGATCGTCCGGCTCGAAGGGTTCGAGCACCGGCGACCGGGGCAGCTCTCCGGGGGTCAGATGCAGCGCGTCGCGCTCGCTCGTGCGCTCGTGAACCGACCCGCCGCGCTCCTGCTCGACGAACCGCTCGGCGCCCTGGACGTGAAGCTGCGCAAGCAGATGCAGCTCGAGCTGAAGCGGATCCAGGCGGAGCTCGCGACGACGTTCGTGTACGTGACCCATGACCAGGAAGAAGCCCTGTCGATGTCGGACCGCATCGCGGTGATGAACGACGGCGTGATCGAGCACCTCGGGTCGCCGCGCGATGTCTACGAGCGGCCGGCGACACCCTTCGTGGCCGACTTCGTCGGCGTGCTGAACGCGGCGGAGCTCACGGTGTCATCGGTCGACGGCGATCGCGCGGTGCTCACGATCAACGACCGGGACCGGGTCGTGGTGCCGGCGACGGGACACGATCTCGTGGCGGGAACGACGGCGCTGGTGGCGGTTCGCCCGGAGCGGATCGCGATCAGCCGAGGCGCCGCCGCCGAGGCGAACGGCGGTTCACGTCTGTCGGGCACGGTGGCCCAGGTCGTCTACTTGGGAACGCTGACCCAGTTCCACGTCGATACGAGCGCGGGGAAGACCTTCGTCGTGCACCAGTTGTCGACCGAGGGCAGCGACGCGATCGACGCTCGGGACGAGGTCACGCTGACTTGGCCGGTCGAGGACAGCGCGATCCTGCGCGTCGGCGCCGACGTGACGTCCACCTAGACGTGATGTCCTAGACGTGATGTCCACATAGTGGAACTCGGTTCCAGTATGTGGAACTCGCGGTGCGGCGCGGCTACCCGACGAGCGCCTGCGCGCCGCGCTTGACCAGTTGGTCCGCGACGATCTCGCGCTGGATCTCGCTCGTGCCTTCCCAGATCCGGTCGACGCGCACCTCGCGCCAGAACCGCTCGGCGACGTTCTCGCGCATATAGCCGCGCCCGCCGAAGATCTGCACCGCGCGGTCGGCGACGCGGCCCGCCATCTCGCTGGCGTAGAGCTTCGCCATCGAGCACTGCGCGTGTTGGATCTTCACGTCGGCGCCCGCGTCGATGTTCTCGGCGAGGCGGTAGGTCATCAGGCGCGCGGCCCACAGCTCCGTGAGGGAGTCCGCGAGCATGTGCGAGATCGCCTGGTTCTCGATGATCGGCCGCCCGAACTGCACCCGTTCCTTCGCGAACGCGGTCGCCTCCTCGATCAGCCGCTCGGCCGCGCCGCAGCACCGGGCGGCGATCATCAGGCGCTCGTAGCGGAACCACGCGTAGGTGAAGCTCATCCCGTCGCCCTCGGCGCCGATCAGCTGCGACGCCGGCACCCGGACGTCGTCGAACGCGACGATCGCGTGCGTGTCGGGGTACGTGTGCGTGTAGCGAGGCTCGCGTACGAGCCGGACGCCGGGCGTGTCCTTGTCGACCACGAACAGCGCGTGCTCGCCCGCGTGCTCGCCGCCGGTGAGCTTCGCCTGGAAGAAGATGTGATCGGCGCGGTTGAACGACGTCACGTGCATCTTCTCGCCGGCGAGCACGTAGTCGTCGCCGTCGCGGGTCGCGGTCGCCTCGATCGCGTCGACGTCGGACCCCGCGCCCGCCTCGGTGATCGCGTAGCACTCGCTCCGCTCGCCCCGGATCGCCGGCTTCAGCCACCGCTCGATCTGCTCGGCGGTCATCACCTCGGGCGCCCACTCGGCCGGGGTGTGCACGCACCAGCCGAGGGCGTTCGTGACCCGGCCGATCTGCTCGGACACCAACACTTGCTGCAGCGTGGTGAAGCCGCCACCGCCGAGGTCCTTCGGCAGGTTCATCCCCGATAGACCCAGCTCCCGCGCGCGCTCCTCGTGGCGGCGATGCTCCTCCTCGGGGATCTTGCCGCCGTGCTCCTCGGCATGCAGCTCCCACGGGATCAGGTCCTCGTCGACGAAGCGCCGGGTGCGCTCCTGGATCTCACGGTCGGTGTCGGACAGCGGGTAGGTCGTCATGGGCGGTGACGCTAGCGCACCCATGAGGCTCCGCGATAGCGGGCGGCGTCTACAGGCCCTCGAGCGCGATGAACGCGTCGGCGACGAGCGCCATCCGCCGGAAGTCCTTGGGCATGTCCGAGCGTTGGTGGCTCGTCACGACCGTCACGTCGCGCGTCGGACACGTGTAGGCCGTCGTGCCCCAGTAGCCGTCGTGCCCCCACCACGTCACGTCGGCGGCCTCCGCTCGGAACAGGAACATCGCCGCGTTCGAGACCGTCTCCTCCGAGGTGCCGGACGCGCGAGGGAGGCCGTCGAGCGTCTGGGTCATCGTCGCGAGCGTTTCCGGGCGATCGAAGATCTCGTCGCGCAGGAGCGCGCGCAGGAACCGTGCGACGTCGCCGCAGGTCGACATCAGCCCGCCCCCTCCGAAGAGATCGACCGACGCGTCCATCACGGCCACGTCGAGGTCGCGCTCGTACTGGTGCGACAGCGGCGGCGGGTCGGGGGGCTCGTCCTCGATCGTCTCCTGCCACGTGGTCGTCATGCCGAGCCGCTCGTAGTCGAGGAGGTCGCGGATCGCCGCGCCCATCGTCGCGCCGGTGATCCGCTCGAGCACCTCGCCGACGAGGCAGGCGCCGGTGTCGGAGTACGCGAACACGGTCCCCGGAGGTCCGTACGGCTTGCCGTAGTCCACCGCCCACGTGATCTGCTCGAGCCGGGTCCAGCGGTGCCCGGGGTCCTTCGCCACCTGAGCGGTGAACCCGTCGGTCAGCTCGTCGCCGTACGCGTCCGCCGCGAAGTCGTAGATCCCGCTCGTATGGGTGAGCAGATGGCGAAGGGTGATCGCGTCGGTCTCGTAGCCGCCTCGCCGCAGGAGTTCCTCGTACTCGCCCTCGAGCAGGCGAGCGACGGTGTCGTCCAGGGACACCCGGCCCTGCTCCACCAGCCGGAGCGCGGCCGCGGCGACGAACGGCTTGGTCACGCTCGCGATCCGGAACCGCGACCCGGGCTGCAACGGCCGGTCGCGACCCAGCTCCTCGACGCCGGCGGCCACCTCGAGGTCGACCCCGAGCCCCGGCGCGAGGACGTGCAACAGTCGCCCCGGCATCTCAGGCCACGCCGCCAGATCGGCGTCGACCAGCGGTTGGAACCGTTCCTCGTCGCTCATGCGGCGAAGGGCGCCAAGCCGGTCCAAGGTCGAACCTGCTCCAGAGCGGCGCCGATCCGGAACGCGGTCACATCGTCGTAGGTACGGGCGACGATCTGGATCCCGGTCGGCACGCCGTTGGACGGAGCGATCCCGCTCGGCACGGCCAGCACCGGACACGGCGCGAGGATGTTGAACGGCGTCGACATGAAGCACATGAACTGCCGGTCGTTCCCCCCGCCGGCGTCGAACAGCTGCCCCAGGATGCTGTCGCCCGCGGGGATCCCCGTCACGGCCCATGTCGGGCAGATCAGCGCGTCGTAGGTCTCGAAGAGCTGCCCGATGGGAGCCCAGACCTCCGCCTCTTGATAGAGACCCTTGAGGAACGATCCCGGCTCCGCCATCAGCACGCGCGCCTCATCGGCCCATGCGTGGACGTAGTCGTTGACCAGGTCGGGATACGCGTCCGCGGCGCCCGCGATGTCGGCCCCGAAGATCGATGCGAAGTGCCGGCGAGCGGTGTCCATCAGCAGCTCGAGGTTCCACGGGATCGCGACCTCGTCGACCTTGGCTCCCGCCTCAACAAGGGCCTCGCCGGCCGCGCGAGTGTTCGCGGCGACCTCGTCCTCGACCTCCCACGAGCCGAGGTCGACCGACAAGGCGATCCGAAGCCCGTCGACACCCTCCAGGCGATCGGGGATCTCGAGCTTCGGCCGCAGCGACGCGATGTCGGCCGGGTGCGGGCCCGCGACCACGTTCTCGAAGAGCGCGCAGTCGGCGATCGTGCGGGCCAGCACGCCGTCGTGGCAATAGCGGTCGAGGTTGTACGGCGCGCCGGTCGGCACGCGGCCGTGCGGCGCCTTGAACCCGACGACGCCGTTGATCGAGGCGGGGATCCTGATCGACCCGCCGATGTCCGAGCCGCTCGCGAGCATCGAGGTGCCGGAGGCGAGCGACGCCCCCGAGCCACCGCTCGATCCCCCGACCGCGACGTCGGGGTTCCACGGGTTGCGCGTCACGCCCCAGAGCTTCGAGTGGGTGTACCCGGTGCACGAGAACTCGGGTGTGGCGGTACGCGCGTGCACGACGGCGCCCGCCGCGAAGATGCGCTCGGCGATCGGCGCGGTCTCGGTCGCGATCTCGTCGACCGCGAGCGACCCGTACCGCATGCGCCACCCCTCGACCGGCACCTCCTCCTTGAGCGCGACGGGCAGGCCTTCGAGCGGACGAACGTCCTCGCCTCGCGCGTATCGCTCCGCGGAGTCGTTCGCGGCGAGGAGGGCCGCGTCGTCCCGCTGCTCGGTGAAGGCGTTGACGGTCGGCTCGACCGACTCGGCTCGGGTCTGGACCGACGCGAGCAGCTCGACCGGTGACAGCTGCTTCGCGCGCATCCGCGCGAGGGCGTCGACCGCGGTCAGCTCCCAGGGTTCGCTCACGCGATGAACTCTAAGCGGTCGCGGTGGGCCGCAACCTGTTCCAGGATGTCGGGATCCGGCGTGTGGTCGCGGTCGGGCTCGTCGACCTCGACGCCCTCCCCGAAGAGTTCCCCCGACAGGTAACGCTGGCCCGTATCCGGCACGACCGTGACGATCCGCCGCAGCTCCGGGTGCTTGGCCGCGACCTTGTGCGCCGCGACCACGTTCATCCCGCTCGAGGGGCCGCAGAGCAAGCCCTCCTCGCGGGCCATCCGCAGCGCCATCGCGAGGGCGTCGGCCGTGGTCACCGTGACGATCCCGTCCATCGCGGCGAGGTCGAGGTTCCGCGGGATGATCCCGTCGCCGATCCCCGGCACGCCGTGACGCCCCCACCGTTGCTCGCTGATCAGCGGGCACTCGGCCGGCTCGACCGCGAAGGCGAGCACCTCGGGCCGGTGTTTCTTCAGCACGCGCGTGACCCCGGTGATCCAGCCGCCCGTGCCTTGCGCCGCCACCACGGCGTCGATGCTGCCGTCCATCTGTTCCCAGATCTCCTGCCCGCTCGCCCGCTGCGCCTCCGGGTTGTCGGGGTTCTCGAACTCGCCGGGGAAGAAGTAGCGGTCGGGGTCGGCCGCGACGACCTCGCGCATCCGCGCCAGCGCGAGGTCGATGTCGGAGCCCGCGCCCGGCGTGAGCTCGAGCCGGGCCCCGTAGGCCTCGATCATGCGCTTGCGTTCGGGACTCATCCCTTCCGGCATCACGATCACACAGTCGTAGCCCTTGATCGCGGCGACCGCCGAGCACGCGATCCCGGCGTTGCCCGTCGTGCACTCGATGATCGTCATCCCCGGCCGCAACCGGCCCGCCGCTTCCGCCTTGCCGAGCATGTGCGCGTAGATCCGGTCCTTCACCGAGCCGGTCGGGCCGTACCACTCGACCTTGGCGTAAAGCTCGATGTCGGGGGCGACGCGCGACAGCCGCACGAGCGGCGTGGCGCCGAGGGCATCCAGCAGCGACGACGCGGGGCGCGCGTTCCCGTCCCAGGTCGTCATCCGACCGCCCGCCCCCGCTCGAGATGCCCGAGCTGGCGCGAGACCGCCTGGGCCGCCTCGGCGGTCAAGAGTCCGAGCCGCGGGACGTCGACCGCATGCATCCGGAACGCAGGCCCCGACACGCCGAGCGCGGCGATCACGCGGCCGTCGGCCTGCCGGACGGGCGCCGCGACCGCGTTCAGCCCTTCCTCCAGCTCCTCGAGCGCCTGCGCGTACCCACGGGTACGCACCGCGTCGAGCTCGTGCCGGAGCTCGGCGGGATCCGTGATCGTGTGCTCCGTGAACGTCTCGAGCGGCTCCGCCAGGACGCGGTCGCGGTCGGTCTCCTCCGCGAACGCGAGCAACACCTTGCCGTTGGAGGTGGCATGCATCGGTGTCCGTCGTCCTACCCAACTCACCGTCACGATCGAACGCGACCCGGAGATCTGATCGACGTAGACGACGTCGTCGCCGCTGCGGACGCCGAGGTTGCTCGCCTCACGGGCGCGTTCGGCGAGCGTCTCCAGGATCGGCCGCGCCAGGCGCACGAGGTCCAGACCGCTCATCGCCGCGCCGGCCAACCGGACGAGCCCGAACCCGATCCGGTACCGCTCGGTCAACGGATCGCGCTCCAGGAGCCCCCGCTCGGCGAGGACGGCTGCGAGCCGGGACGCCGTCGCCTTGTGGACGCCGAGCTGTCGGCCCAGCTCGCTGACCCCGAGCTCACCGGCGTCGGCGACCAGCTCCAGGGCGGTCAGGGCCCGGTTCACGGACTGGAGCGAACCACCGGTCTCGTCGCGCACCCAGCAACCCCCTCGGACGTGCCGTCGCATCGTAGCCCCAGACCCGTTGCGAGGTCGAACCCGACGTTGCGGCCCACGCACCCTCGCGTTGCCGGAACCCGAGACGTCGGACAGACTTCGGCCCCAGGGGGAAGGCCAAGGGGACGGGTCACGTGAGCGACGAATCGCAGCGCTACTGGCGCAGCGCCGAGCCGAAGGACGCCTACGACGTCGTGATCGTGGGCGGCGGCGGACACGGCCTGGCCACGGCCTACTACCTGGCCCGCAACCACGGCATCACCGACGTCTGCATCGTCGAGAAGGGATGGCTCGCCGGCGGCAACGTCGCGCGCAACACGACAGTGATCCGCTCCAACTACCTGTGGGACGCCTCGGCGGCGATCTACGAGCACTCACTGAAGCTCTGGGAAGGCCTCGAGGAGGATCTCGACTGGGACCTGCAGTTCGACCAGAAGGGCGTGCTCAACATCCTGCATCACATCGGCGAGGTCCGGAGCTCGACCCGCCGCGTCGAGGCCAACCACCTGCAAGGGATCGACGCCGAGATGCTCGATGCGAAGCAGGTGCAGGAGTTCTGCCCGATCATCGACATCTCGCCCGATGCGCGATACCCCGTGCTCGGCGGGGCGCTGCAGCGACGAGGCGGGACCGCTCGCCACGACAGGGTGGCGTGGGGTCTCGCGACCCGCGCGAGCGACCGTGGTGTCGACATCGTCGAGCACGCCGAGGTCACGGGCTTTCTGCGTGGTCCCGGCGGAGCCGTCACCGGCGTCGAAACGACGCGAGGTGCGATCCGCGCGAACAAGGTGGCGCTCGCCGCGGCCGGTCACACGAGCGTGCTGGCCTCGATGGTCGGGTTGCGGCTCCCCGTGCAATCGCACCCGCTCCAGGCGCTCGTGAGCGCGTTGTACGAGCCGGTCCTGAACTGTGTCGTGATGTCGAACGCCGTGCACGTCTACGTGTCGCAGGCTGACAAGGGCGAGCTCGTGATGGGCGCCGGCATCGACAGCTACAACGGCTACGGGCAGCGCGGGTCCTTCCACGTGATCGAGCACCAGATGGCGGCGGCGTGCGAGCTGTTCCCGATGTTCAAGCACGCGGCGCTGCTCCGGACGTGGGGCGGCATCGTGGACGTGTGCCCGGACGCGTCGCCGATCATCGACGTGACGCCGGTCCCGGGCCTGTACCTCAACTGCGGCTGGGGCACCGGCGGGTTCAAGGCGACCCCGGGCAGCGGCTGGGTCTTCGCGGAAACGATCGCCACCGGCGAACAGAGCGAGCTCGCGAGGCCCTATGCCCTGGAGCGCTTCACGACCGGCGCGCTCATCGACGAGCACGGCGCCGCGGGGGTCGCCCACTGATGCGCGCCTCCACCGTGCGGTCGTTCGCCTTGTCCCTGCCTGAGGCGGAAGAGCGCGAGACGTGGGAGACGGCGACGTTCCGGGTGCGCAACAAGATCTTCGTGATGTTCGACGAGAAGGAGCGGCACCTGTGGATCAAGTCGACGCACGACGAGCAGCAGGCGTTGATCACGATGAACCCCGACGCGTTCTTCGTCCCGTCCTACGTGGGGTCGAAGGGATGGATCGGCGTCGTCGTGTCAAAGGCCGAGCGCGGTGAGGTCGAGGAGCTGCTCACCGAGGCGTGGCGGCTGACCGCGCCCAAACGTCTGGTCGCCGCGTTCGACGAAGGGGTCGCCTGATGCTGCTGCTCCGGTGCCCGTGGTGCGGCGACCGCGACGAGATCGAGTTCCGCTACGGGGGGCAGGCGCACCTCGCGTACCCGGCCGACCCCGAGGCGCTGACCGACGCCGAGTGGGCCGACTTCCTGTTCATGCGGGACAACCCGAAGGGCGCGTGGGCGGAGCGGTGGATGCACGCGGCGGGCTGCCGCCGGTGGTTCAACGCGATCCGCGACACGGCGACCCACCGGATGGTCGGCACCTACCGGATGGGCGAGGAGCCCCCGGCGTGACGGGACGACGGCTCGACATCGGCGGCGCCTGGATCGACCGGTCGAGGCCCATGAGCTTCGTATCCGACGGACGGGACGTCCAGTGCTTCGCGGGCGACACGGTCGCGAGCGCGCTGCTCGCCGGCGGGGAGACCGCCGGGTTCGTCTCCCCGATCGAGGGGCGGCCACGTGGCGTGTACTCGGCGGGCGTCGAGGAACCGAACGCGTTCGTGGAGATCACGGCCCCGTGGTTCGAGCCGATCCGCCCCGCAACGATGGTCAACGTAGTTGACGGTCTGGTCGTGACCCCGCGGGCCGGTGTCGGCGTGCTGCCGAGAGAGCCCGTGGCTCCCCGGCCGTCCCGGCACCTCCATCGGCACGTCGACACGCTCGTGATCGGCGGTGGCGCCGCCGGCCGCGCTGCAGCCGCTGAGGCGACCGGCCGCGTACTCCTCCTCGACGAAGGACCGGTCGTTCTCGATCCCCCCGTGAACGCGACAACGCTCAGCAAGACCACCGCGACCGGGATCTACGACGACGGGTATGTGCTCTGCTACCAGCGCGACGGCGCGGCGGACGTCTTCCACCACGTGCGGGCACGACACGTGGTCCTTGCGACGGGCGCCCACGAACGCCCCCTCGCCTTCGCCGGGAACGACCGCCCTGGCGTGATGCTCGCCTCAGCGGCCCGCGCGTACCTCGAGCGCTTCGGCGTGCTGGTCGGCGATCGGATCGTGGTCTTCTCGGCGAACCACTCGGGACACGATGCAGCCGAGGCGCTCGCCGGCGCCGGCGCAGTCGTCGTGGTGGTCGATCCTGCGCCCAAGGCGGGGCGGGCGACAGAGCGACTGCGCGCCGCCGGGATCGAGGTTCGGCTCAACGCCACGATCGTCGCAACCGACGGCGATCCCGGGCTCACCGGCGTCACGGTGTCCGCCGCTGACGGCCAACGCACCACGATCCCAACGGATGTGCTCGCCGTCAGCGGCGGCTGGAACCCCGCCGTTCAGCTTGCGCGCGGTCTCGGTATCGGGCTGCGGTACGACGAGGAGAAGACGTGCTTCGTGCACGACGGATCCGGGCCGGACTGGCTCACGGTGGTGGGCGCCGCCGCGGGTGACGTGCCGGCGTCGTTCCCGATCTGGGTCGTCGACGCGGGGGACGATCGGGAGAAGTACGTGGAGCTCCAGCGCGACCAGACCGTTGCGGACGTCGCCGAGGCGGTCGGGGCCGGACTCACGAACGCCGAACACGTGAAGCGGGCGACCTACATCGGCACGACGATCGACCAAGGGCGCACGAGCGGCGTCCTGACCGCCGAGATCGTGAACCGCCTGCTCGGGTGGTCGCCGGGCGCGCAGGGACCGACCAACGCGCGTCCGCCGTACACGCCCGTCCCGTTCTCCGCGTTGGCCGGGCAGGACAGCGGTCCGATCCTGCTCGACCCGATCCGCGTGACCCCGATCCACGCCTGGCACGACGCGCACGGCGCCGTCTACGAGAACGTCGGCCAATGGAAGCGGCCCCGCTACTTCCCGCGGAACGGGGAGGACATGGACGCCGCTGTCGCGCGCGAGTGCCGGGCGTTGCGCACGAGCGTCGGCGTCCTCGATGCCAGCACGCTCGGCAAGATCGACGTGTGCGGGCCCGACGCCGGCGTGTTCCTCGACCGGATGTACACGAACCGGATGTCGAACCTTGCCGTCGGCTCGATCCGGTACGGGCTGATGCTCGGCCTCGACGGGATGGCCTTCGACGACGGCGTGGCGATGCGTCTGGCCGAGGACCGCTACGTCGTCACCACCACGACCGGCGGCGCGGCCGCGGTGATGGATCGCTTCGAGGAATGGCTCCAGACGGAGTGGACCGACCTCCAGGTGTTCTGCACGAGCGTGACGGAGCAGTGGTCGGTGGTCGCGGTCGGCGGGCCGCGCGCGCGAGACGTCGTCGCCGCGGCCGGCACGGACACCGACCTCGCGAACGAGGCATTCGGGTTCATGACGTTCCGAGATGCGACCGTCGCCGGCGTCCCCGCGCGGATCTGCAGGATCAGCTTCACCGGGGACCTGAGCTACGAGCTCCACGTCTCGCCGTGGCACGCGCAGCACGTCTGGGACGCGGTGATGAAGGCCGGCGAGCCGTTCGAGATCACGCCCTACGGCACCGAGGCGATGCACGTCCTGCGCGCGGAGAAGGGCTACGTGATCGTCGGACAGGAGACCGACGGCACCCAGACACCCGACGATCTCGGCATGTCGTGGATCGTAAACACCGGCAAGGGCGACTTCATCGGCAAGCGTTCGCTGGTGCGCGGCGATCTCCTGCGAGAGGACCGCAACCAACTCGTGGGCGTCCTGACCGCCGACCCCGAGCACGTCTTGGTGGAGGGAACGCAACTGATCGACGACGCGGAGATCCCGCCGCCCCCGGCGCACATGCTCGGGTGGGTCACGTCCTCATACCGGAGCGAGGCGCTCGGCCGGAGCATCGCGCTCGCGCTCGTCGAGCGTGGTCGCAGCCGGATGGGCGACACGATCCACGCGGTGGTCGAACGGTCCACCATCCCCTGCCAGGTCGCGGACTCCGTGTTCTACGACCCGGAAGGGGCGCGGCGCGATGGTTGACGTGCACTCCCCGCTCGCGCACCGCACGGCGGACCTGGCCACGCTCGACGCGGTCGAGATCGCGCTCCTCACGCAGATCGATGTTCGATGCGCAGAGGCCGAGGCAGCTCGACTCGGCTTCCCGGTGACGCCGAACACCGTCACCGGCAACATGACACGCGGCGTGCTGTGGCTCGGTCCGGACGAGTGGCTCGTGGTCGCGGAGCCGGGCGATCCCGGTGCGGTCGCGGACGGAGGTCGAGGCCGCACTACAGGGCACGCAACACGCCGTGGTCGACGTCAGCGCGAACCGCGCGGTGATCGAGCTCCGGGGCATCGATCGGCTCGAGATGCTGGCCTCGGCGTGTTCGCTCGATCTCGATCCCGCAGGCGGATGGATCCCCGGCGTCTGCGCCCAGACCCTGTTCGCCCGAGCGCAGGTGATCCTCCAGGAGCTACCCGGCGCCACCCGCTTGTTCGTCCGACCGTCGTTCGCCGACTACGTCGTCGAACGACTCCTCGCCGCGACGTAAGACCCAGATCAGCACCAGCGGGAGACCGGGCCGCACCCTAGCGCGGACCTCAGCCCGACGTGATGACGGCGAGCAGATCGTCGGCGTACCGGTCGACCTTGGCAGGTCCCACGCCGGAGATCGACCGCAGCGCCGCGGACGACGTCGGGCGAGTCTCGGCGATCAGCACGAGCGTCTTGTCGTGGAACACGACGTACGGCGGGACACCGTCCGCCGCCGCCCGGTCCCGCCGCCACGCGCGCAATCGCTCGAACAACGGGTCACCGCTCGGCACCGCCTGCTTCTTCGCGGCGGGCTTGACCGCCTCCGGCACACGCCCCGTCGCCTCGGCAACGAACGGACTAGCTCCGGCCTTCCCATCGGTCGGCCAGGTGATCGCGAGCCAGTGCCGCGCTCGCGTCAGCCCGACGTAGAACAGGCGGCGCTCTTCTTGCGGGTCAGCCGCGGTGCGGCCACTCCGGTACGGCACCTCACCGTCGAGCACCCGCGGCAAAAATACGACGTCGAACTCCAACCCTTTGGAGCGGTGGTATGTCAGGAGCTGCACGCCGCGCCCCGACTCCTCCACCGAGAACCGTTTCGGGAGCTCGGCGACGAAGGCCCCCACCGTCGCCTCGTCGCCGTGTGCCTCTGCGAACTCTTCTGCCAGCGATCGGAACCGACCGAGGTCGGACTGCCGGGTGCGTTCCTCCTCCGAGTCGGGAGTGACGGCCGCATCGAAGCCGAGTGCGTCTGTCGCTCGCTCGATCGCGTCCTGCACCGGCGCCTCGGGCTGGCGACGCAGTCGCCCGAGAACAGATCGTGCCGCCGGCCGCTGCAGGAACGCCCCGGTCCGCACCTGGTACGGGATGCCCGCACCGGCGAACGCCTCTTCGTAGGGCTCCGTGCGGGCATTGATCCTCATGAGGATCGCGATCTCCTCCCACGCGACGCCCTGTTCGTGCACCGTGCGGCACCGATCGACGACCCACGCGACCTCTTCGGTCTCTGACGGGAACGATCGCGCGAGCGGCTCGGGTCCCGTAGCACGGGTCGCCCGGAGTTCCTTGTCGAAGCCCCCCAGGAGCGGGGCCAACCGGTTCGCCAGGACGAGGATCTCCGGCGTCGAGCGGTAGTTCTCCTCGAGGCGGACGATCCGAGCGTTCGGATATCGCTCCGGGAACGTGAGCAGGTAGGACGGCGATGCCCCGGTGAAGCCGAAGATCGTCTGATAGTCGTCGCCGACGACGCAGAGTTCCTCGCGGCCGCCGAGCCAACGGTCGAGCAACGCCGCTTGCAGCGGGTTCACATCTTGGAACTCGTCGACGGTGAACGCGAGGTACCGGTCGCGGATCCGTTCGGCGACCACGGGGTAGTCGTCGATCATGCGGATCGCGAGGCCGAGCATGTCCTCGAAATCGAGCGCGCCGATCCGTTCTTTGCGTCGCTCGTAGTTTCGGTAGAGGCCCTCCATCAACTCGACCGGGATCGGCGGCTCGTGCTCCTCGGTGTCGAGCGCTTCCGCGTAGTCGTCGGGCGTGATCATCCGGTTCTTCGCCCACTCGATCTCACCGGCGAGCTCGCGCCGAGGCAGGAACCGGTGCGGCGGCGGGAGCGCGTTCGCGAGCGGCGTGATCAGCCTCGCTTTGTAGTCGAGCACCTCGGGCAAACGCTCACCGCTCGCCTGCTCCCACAGACCCCTGAGCTGGTGCAGCGCCGCGGCGTGGAACGTGCGGGCCTCGACCCCTTCGACCCCGAGATGTGCCAACCGATCGCGGAGCTCGCCCGCCGCCTTCTGCGTGAACGTGACCGCGAGGATCTGGCCCGGCTGGAAGGCGCCGC
Source organism: uncultured Actinomycetes bacterium (assembly GCA_963799625.1). Taxonomy (GTDB): domain Bacteria; phylum Actinomycetota; class UBA4738; order UBA4738; family HRBIN12; genus AC-51. The sequence continues at coordinate 342,535 of CAWCXU010000013.1, forward strand.
TCGCGACTTGCCACGCGATACGGCGGGTGATCGTGGTGGTCTTCCCCGTGCCGGCACCGGCGAGGATCGCGACCGGACCGCGTATGGCTTCGGCCGCCTCGAGCTGGGCAGTGTTCAACCCTTCGAGGATCGTGGCGGCGTCGGGCATCGACGCGAGGCTAGCAGTGGCCTGCGACAGAACGGAGGAGGCACCTACTCGGTGCCGGCGATCTCCTTGTCCATCTGTGCCAGTTCCTCGGCGTCGGGGAGGAATTCGGCCTGCTCGGCGGGGCCGATGGGCACGCCCTTCTCGATCAGGCCGGCTTCGCGGTCGCGGTTGCGCTGGGCACGCTCGTCGCGGCGGGCCTGACGGGCCGCCAGCTTCTTCGCGTTCGCATCGCGACGCGCGCGCTTGCCATAGGAATCGGGCACCAACCCAGTGTACGAGACGGACGGGGCCGAGCCGGGAGCGGGCTCAGGCGGTCAGTTCGCCGTTGAGCATGCGGCGCTGCCAGTCCGCGGTGTTCGCGACCTGATTGAACGTGAAGACGTGCAGTGCTTGGACGTGCGCGTCGCGATCGACGAGGGTCGGGGCGAGCGCCTCCAGGAACGCGTCGGGCCCGAAGGAGCCGCCGCGCATCAGGTGGCCCACCATCGTCTTGTTCTTCTTGAGGTAGCGGGCCGAGTCGGCGACACCGATCCTCGCACTGATCGCCATGAGCTTCGTCAGCTCCGCCACGCCGGGCACGCCGAGGTGCACCGGGAGGGTGACGCCGGCCGCCCGTACCCGGGTGAGCCACGAGGACAGCGCGGTCGGGTTGAAGCACATCTGGGTGGTCATCGACGTCGCGATCTTCTGCTTCTCCTTCAGCGCGGCGAGCAGGACGTCGTCGGCGATGTCGGGGTGGCCCTCCGGGTAGCTCGGCACGCCGATCTCGATGAACGGGTGGCCGAGCTCGTCGATCGCGTGGAGCAGCATCACGCCGTCGTGGAACTCGCCTTTGTCGCGCGCGTCGCCACCGACGACGAAGGCCTTCGTGATCGAGGCGGTGCGAGCACGATCGAGGAGCTCCTGGAGGTGTGCGCGGTCGCGGATCATGTGGGCCGAGAGGTGCGGGGTGACGTCGTGCCCGCGGGCGGCGAGCTGCTCGGCGAGGTCGAAGGTGGCCTCGATCCCGTGACTCGGCGACGCGGTCACCGTCACCGCCGCGCCGTCTGGGAGTGCCTCGGCCTTTGCCAGGATCGAGTCCAGCGGGATCAGCTCGTACTTGGCCGACGCGACCAGGCGCCGCAGCGCCGCACGCTGATCGTCCGTCAGCGGGGCCTGCTTCTTCTTCCAGAACATCCAGCTCATCGCGCGTTTCTCCGGGCCGAACCGGCGGTCATGATGCCCCATCGGCGGCCCCAGGTGTGAACCGTAGACGGACCCCAGGTCAGCGGCCGGGACGCCTAGCTACGCGTTGGAGTCGGGGAAGCTTGCCTTCTTGCGGTCGATCCACTCGCGGAGCTCTTCGTCCTTGGCCTCGTCGATCGGGGGCTCCTCGTACTCGGCGAGCATCTTCTTCCAAAGCGCGTTGGCGCGCATGTTCGCGTCGAGCGACCCGTCGATCTCCCACTGCTCGAACGAGTTGTTGTCGGCCACGCTGGACCGGTAGAAGGCCGTCTCGAAGTTGGCCAAGGTGTGCGCCGTGCCGAGGAAGTGCTGGCCCGGGCCGTTCTCGATGATCGGCTCGAGCGCCTGGCCGTTCTCCGACAGGTCCATCCCCTTGGCGAAGGCGTGCATCTGGCCGCACTGGTCGAGGTCGAGCACGAACTTCTCGTAGCCCATCGACAGGCCGCCCTCGAGCCAGCCGGCGGCGTGGAGCACGAAGTTCACGCCGCCGAGGATCGTGGGCTGCAAGGTGTTGGCGCTCTCGTAGGCGGCCTGGGCGTCGGCGACCTTGCTCGCGGTGAGCGAGCCGCCGCTGCGGAACGGCACGCCCAGTCGGCGGGCGCAGGCCGCGAGCGCGTACAGCACCAGCGCGGGCTCCGGCGTGCCGAACGTCGGCGCGCCCGACTGCATCGACATCGACGACGCGAACGACCCGAACACCACTGGCGCGCCGGGCCGGACGCATTGCACGTACGCCATCCCCGCCATCGCCTCGGCGAGCGTCTGGGTCGCGGCGCCGGCTGCGGTCGCCGGCGACATCGCTCCGGCGAGGATGAACGGCGTCATGATCACCGCTTGGTTCGCCTCGGCGTAGGCGCGGGCCGCGCCGAGCATCGTCGAGTCCCACACGAGCGGGCTGTTCGCGTTGATCAGGCTCATCACGTACGGGCGTTCCTCGAGCGCGTCGGCGCCGAACATGATCCGCGCCATGTCGACCGTGTCGCGCGCGCGGAGCGGGTGCGTGACCGAGCCCATGAACGGCTTGTCCGAGTAGCGCATGTGCGCGTAGACCATGTCGTAGTGCCGCTTGTTGACCGGCAGGTCGACCGGCTCGCACACCGTGCCGCCCGAATGGTGCAGGAACGGGGTGGAGTAGGCGAGCTTCACGAAGTTCCGGAAGTCCTCGATCGTGCCGTAGCGGCGGCCCCCGTCGAGGTCGCGCACGAACGGGGAGCCGTAGGCAGGCGCAAGCACGGTGGCGCTGCCACCGATGTGCACGGTCGTCCCGCGCGAGAACTGATCGAACTCGCGCGGCGCGGTCGCCTGGACCAGCTGGCGGGCGAGGCCGCGCGGGAACCGCACGCGCTCACCCTCGACCTCGCAGCCGGCATCGGCGAGCAGCTTGTGCGCGTCCGGAGCCTCACGGAAGTCGATCCCGACGGTCTCGAGGATGGTGTCGGCGTTGTACTCGATCGTCGCGAGGCCCTCTTCGTTGAGGACCTCGAACGGCGTGAGCGTGCGCGTGATGAACGGCACCTTCTCGACGACCTCGTGCATGCGCTTGTCACGCCGGCCTTCGCGGCCGCCACCGCGCCGGCCGCGGGCTTGGGTCTCGCTCATGAGGTGCTCCTCTCTCGGGTGCGGCGGCGCCGCGGTCCCGACGCCGCGGCGCGCTCGGGCAGCGCGACGTGTTCGCCGAGGCGCGGGAACGGGTCGGTGGCGTGCGGGATGCCCATCGCGCCGACGAAGTGCTCCTGGAAGCGTGGCTCGGTCGCGGTCTCGATCTTCTCGACGCGCCGGACGACGTCCTCGATCTCTGTGCGAGCGGCGCGGTTGAGCAGGGCGATCCGTGCGCCGGTGCCGGCGGCGTTGCCCGCGCTCGTCACCTGCTCGGGTTCGCAGTCGGGGACGAGCCCCAGCACCATCGCGTGGACCGGGTCGATGTGCGCGCCGAACGCGCCGGCGAGGCGGATCCGGTCGACGTGGTCGATCCCGTAGTGGTCCATCAGGAGACGGCAGCCCGCGTAGAGCGCGCCCTTGGCCAGCTGGATCTGGCGGACGTCGTTCTGCGTGAGGACGAGCCGGGGCTCGGCCTCGTGGACCACATAGGCGGACGTGCGACCGTCCTCGATCACGCGCGGGGTGCGATCCTTCGCGCCGGCGTCGATCACGCCGTCGGTGGTGAGGATGCCCGCCAGGTAGAGCTCGGCGACCAGCTCGATGATGCCCGAGCCGCAGACACCTGTCGGGGTGGGCGCGCCGGGCTCGTCGGACCACACGTCACTGCCGACGGTGCGGAACCGGAGCTCGAGGGTGGCCGGGTCGATGCGGACGCGCTCGATCGCGCCGGGCGCGGCCCGCTGGCCGCACGAGATCTGCGCACCCTCGAAGGCGGGTCCCGTCGGGCTGGAGGCGGCGAGCAGTCGATCGCGGTTCCCGAGCACGATCTCGGCGTTGGTCCCGACGTCGACCAGCAGGTTGACGACATCCTGGTCGTACGGCGCCTCGCTGAGGATCACACCGGCGGTGTCGGCGCCGACGTGGCCGGCGATCAACGGCAACGCGTACACGCGCGCGCCAGGGTTGGCGCCCACACCCAGGTCGCGAGCCGGCACGGTGAGCGCACGGTCGGTGACCGGCGCGAACGGCGCGCCACCGAGCTCGGTCGGGTCGAACCCGAAGACGAGGTGGTGCATGATCGGATTACCGACCACGACGAGCTCGAGCACGTCGTCGCGCGCGGCGTCTGCCTGCGCACAGAGGTCGCCCACCAGTTGGTCGAGGCACCCGCGGACCGCCGCGGTCAACTCCACCTCGCCGCCCGGATGCATCATCACGTAGCTCACCCGGCTCATCAGGTCCTCGCCGAACCGGATCTGCGGGTTCATCGCGCCGGCGCTCGCGAGCACGTCGCCCGTGTGCAGGTCGCACAGGTGTCCGGCCACCGTCGTCGAGCCCACGTCGAACGCCACCCCGAGCGCCACGTCGTGGAACCCCGGGAATATCGCCGTGATCAGCGAGCCGTCGCGCACCGCCACCGTCGCGGTCCATGCGCCGGCCCGAAGCGTCTGCTGCAGCCCGGGCAGCACGACGGGATCGACGTCGAGCCCGGCGAGGTCCCAATCGCGCTCGAGGGCGGCGAGCAGACGCTCGAGATCGCCGCCGGTCGTCGCGAGCGTCGGCTCCTCCACCTCGACGTAGTGCAGCCGCACGACCGGGTCGACGTCGATCGGGTGGGCGTCGGCCTCCTTGCGCACGACCTGGCGGTGGATCTGCGACTCCGGGGGCACGTCGACCACCAGGTCGCCGCAGATCTTCGCGTGACATCCGAGCCGGCGGTCGGCCGCCAGGCCGTCGCGCTCGCGGTACCGCTCCTCGGGCTCGCGTGAACGGGATCAGGTGGTCGGCCGCGCTCGTCAGCCCGTGCTTCGGGAACGACCCCTCCATGGGCACCACCTGGCAGCGGCCGCAGATCCCACGGCCCCCACACACAGAGTCGAGGTCGACGCCGAGCGCCCGGGCGGCGTCCAACACGCTCGCGCCGTCGGGCACCTCGCCCCGCCGGCCCGACGGCGTGAAGACGATCGTGTGCGCGGGCGCGCTCATCCCTCGCTCTGTGGGCCGACCCGGGCTGCGCGGCCGCCGCGGCGGCGGCCGGTTCCTTCGGCCCCACCCGCGGCCGCGCGGTCCGCGTACCGCCTGATCCATGCCTCCGCGTGCGCGTCGGTGCCCATCAGCACGTCGGCGGCCATCGTCGACTGTTTCACCTCTTCGTGCAGCGGCGAGGTGATCGCGCTCGTCATCCCGCTCGCGATCGCCATCGACAGGAACGCGCCGTTGATCCCGTTGCGGTTGGGCAACCCGAACGACACGTTCGAGGCGCCGCACGTTGTGTTCACGCCCAGCTCGTCCTGCAGCCGGCGCACCAGCCGGAACACCTGTTGGCCCGCGGTGCGCATCGCACCGATCGGCATCACGAGCGGGTCGACGACGACGTCGTGCGCGGCGATGCCGTGGTCGGCGGCCGCGTGCACGATCTTCTCGGCGATCCCGAACCGCACGTCGGGATCTTCGCTGATCCCGGTCTCGTCGTTCGTGATCGCGACGACCGCGGCGCCGTGCTTGGCGACCAGCGGCAGCACAGCCTCGATCCGCTCGTCCTCGCCGGTCACCGAGTTGACGAGCGGCTTGCCCTCGTATGCGGCGAGCCCGGCCTCGAGCGCGGCGACGATCGAGGAGTCGATCGACAACGGCAGGTCGGTGAGCGACTGCACCAGCTTGATCGTCGCGGCGAGGATCCCCGGCTCGTCGGCGAGTGGGATCCCCGCATTCACGTCGAGCATGTGCGCGCCGGCGCGCACCTGCGCGTCGACGTCGGCGATCACGGTCGAGAAGTCCCCGGCGGCCATCTCGGCCGCGAGCTTCTTACGGCCCGTGGGGTTTATCCGCTCCCCGATGATCGTGAACGGCCGCCCGGAGCCGATGACGTGTTCCCGGGTCGCGGAGGAAACGACGGTGTCGGCCACAGTGAAGATGATGGCGCGCCGTGTTGCGCATTCAACGCGACCGTTGCGCGCAGGGCAACAGTCACCGCGTCACCACATCGTGCGAACCGGGTATCGCCGGATCATCTGGTCGTCGGTGACGAGGTCGAGATCCTCGACCATGGCCTGTGCGACCAACATCCGGTCGAATGGATCGCCGTGGATCTGCGGGAGCTCCGCCAGAGCGGCCACATGCCGAGGTTGGATATCCAGCACCCGGAACCCCGCCTCCCGCGGCAGGTCGATCAGGAACCGCTCCGCCGCGTCGGGGAGCTCCAGCCTGCCGTTCATCGCCTTGATCATCAGCTCCCACTGCGACGCGACGCTTACGACCACGTGCGCCTGTGTGTCCTCTACGGCGTCCCGGACGTGGCCTGGGAAAACGTCGTCGGATCCGAGCAAGAACCACAGGAGAGCCTGCGAGTCGAGGAGCAGCCTCACTCGATCGGGAACCCCGGGAACAGCTCCCACGGGAGCGGATCGTTGAAGTCTTCGGACATCCAGATCTGGCCCTTGTACTTGCCGTACATCCCGCGCTTCGGCTTGGGCTCGGCGGGCACCAGGCGGGCGACGGGTTTGCCGGCCCGCGCGATCACGATCTCCTCCCCGCGCTCGACCCGTTCGAGCAGGCGCGACAGGTGGGTCTTCGCCTCGTGGACGTTGACCGTGTCGAGGTGGGCGATCTCCTCCGCTGTGGCCATGGGGAGAAGAATAGCTTAGTCTGCTTAGCTAAGTCAAGCCTCGGGCGATGGTCGGACGGCGTCCGCGCCACCGGCGACGTCGGGACCGCCCTGGTAGCCGCCCGCCCGGATCGCGACCTTCAGCGCGTCCTCGGTCCACTCCGCGAGCACGGCGTCCTCGGCGCCCTGCGCCTCGGCCTCGAGGTCGTCCCCGACCTCACGGCGGTCCATCCGCATCTGCGCGGTGTAGTCGTCCGAGCCGATCAGACCCGCGACCATCGCGGCAGCGTCGACCGCCTCCTGGAAGCGGTCGGGCAACAAGCGCCTGGCCGATCCGCCGGCGTCGTCACGCACGACGACCTGCATCGGGATGTCGCGCCACTTGATCAGCGTCAGCTCTGCCATCGGACCCTCCTCGCGAACGGCTCTCTTCCGGCCTGCGTGGCGGGAGTATGCCTCGCCCCTCGATGATGGGAAACCTCGCCTGTCGGGGAACCCTCGTTGCGGCGCCGGCAACCGCCTCTACGCTCAGGCGCGTGAAGATGCACGACGACCAGGTCGACGCCGACGCCGACATCGTCCGAGCACTGCTCGCCGAGCAGCGACCGGACCTCGCCGAACTCCCGATCACGCCTGTGGTGTCGACCGGCACCGTGAACGCCCTGTTCCGACTCGGCGTGGACCTCCTCGCCCGTCTCCCCTTGCAGGAGCACTGGGCGGAGGGCATCGAGCGTGAGTGGCAGTGGATCCCGTGGCTCTCCGAGCGCATCACGTCGGTATGCCTCCCGGAGCCCGTGTTCAAGGGGAGCGCCAACGAGACCTATCCGTTCGTCTGGTCGGTTTACCGGTGGATCGAGGGAGCACCGTACGAAGACGACCTGGTCGACGACGAAGGCGAGGCGGCGCGCACCTTGGCTCGGTACGTGCTCGAGCTCCGATCGCTCGACGTCATGCCGTGGGCCCCAGAGGGCGGGCGTGATCCGTTGGCCGACCTCGATGAGGACACGCGCGAGGCGATCGCAAACGCCGGGACGCTGATCGACGGCACCGCCGCGATGGCCGTGTGGGAAGCGGCGCTCCGAACGCCCGCGTGGGATCGACGACCGGTGTGGATCCACGGCGATCTGCTCCGGCCGAACCTCATCGTGTTTGAAGGCCGCCTCGTCGCCGTGATCGACTACGGCTCCATCGGGGTCGGCGACCCGGCCACCGACCTGATCCCCGCCTGGGCGGTCTTCGGACCAGCCGGGCGGGCGGTCCTCCGGGAGATGCTCGAGCCGGACCACATCGCCTGGTCACGCGGCCGCGGCATCGCGCTGCACCAAGCGGCGATGATCATCCCGTACTACGTCGAGACGAACCCGGGCTTCGTCGAGCTGGCGCGTCGAACGATCGAGCAGATCCTCGACGACGCGCTATGAGGTGGACGCCATCGCGCGCTTGGCGAGCACCAGCGCCTGCGCCGTCTCGGCCGCGACCGCGGCGTCCCGGCAGTACGCGTCGGCGCCGACCGCCTTGCCGAACTCCTCGTTCAGCGGGGCGCCGCCGACCATCACGATGTACTTGTCGCGCAGCCCCTTGGCGGACAGCTCGTCGATCACGACCTTCATGTACGGCATGGTGGTCGTGAGCAGCGCACTCATCCCGAGGATGTCCGGCTTGTGCTCCTCGAGCGCGGCGAGGTAGTCCTCGACCGGGTTGTTGATGCCGAGGTCGACCACCTCGAAGCCGGCACCCTCGAGCATCATCGCGACGAGGTTCTTCCCGATGTCGTGGATGTCTCCCTTGACCGTGCCGATCACGACCTTGCCGACGCGCTCCACGCCGGTCTCGGCGAGCAGCGGCCGCAGCAGCTCCATCCCCGCCTTCATCGCGTTCGCGGCGAGTAGCACCTCCGGGACGAACAAGATCCCGTCGCGGAAGTCGATCCCGACGATCCGCATACCTTCAACCAGCGCGTCGTTCAGCACCCGCTCGGCGCTCCAGGTCCGGTCGAGCAGGATCTGCGTGCCCTCCGCGATCTCCTCGGCGAGCCCGTCGTAGAGGTCGTCGTGCATCTGTTTGACGAGCTCCTCGTCGGGAAGGTCGGCCAACACGATCTCGTCGTCGCTCATGCTCTTCAGCCCTTCACTCAGCTCTTGAGGCGTGCACCCTTGGGATCGAACAGCGGATCTGCGGCGACGGTCGCCGCGATCCGCTCGCCGAAGTACTCCACCTCGACCGGCGTGCCCTCCTGCGCGATCGCCGACGGCAGGTAGCCGTAGACGATCCCCCGCCCGATCGAGAAGCCGTAGTTGGCGCTCGTGACGTAACTGACGACCAGGTCGCCGTGCCAGATCGGCTCCTTACCGAGCACGACCGCGCGCGGATCGTCGAGCGTGATCGCCGACAGTCGCTTCGCCGGTCCCTCGTCGCGGATCCGCTCGAGCGCCTGCTTCCCCTGGAACTCCTTGTCCCACTTGACGGCGAACCCGAGGCCCGCAGAGATCGGGTCGTACTCGGTGCCGATGTCCTGGCCCCAGAGGCGGTAGCCCTTCTCCAAACGGAGCGAGTCGAACGCACCGAGGCCCGCGGCGATGAGACCGTGCGCGCGGCCGGCCTCCCACAACAGGTCCCAGACGCGGGTGCCCATCTCGAACGGCCCGTACAGCTCCCAGCCGAGCTCGCCGACGTAGCTGATCCGCTGTGCGAACACCGGCACCTCGCCGATCTCGATCTCGCGGCTCGTCATGTAGGGGATCGCGTCGTTCGAGACGTCGTCGGCCGTCGCGGCGCCGAGCACGTCACGCGCCTTGGGCCCGAACAGCCCCAGCACGAACGAGCGGCTCGAGCCGTCGAAGATCCGCACCCGCTCGCCGTCGCGCACCTGCGCGCGGAGCCACGCGAGGTCGTGCATGCCCGACCCGCCGCCGGTAACGACCATGAAGACGTCCTCGTCGTGGCGGGTCACCGTGAGGTCGCAGCGGATCCCGCCGCGGGGCGTGAGCATCGCTGTGTAGACGACGGTGCCGACCGGGCGGTCGATCCGGTTCGCGCACACGCGCTCGAGGAAGGTCGCTGCGTCGGGGCCTTGCACCCGGAGCTTCACGTAAGGGGTCAGGTCGAACAGTCCGACCGCCTCGCGCACCGCGAGATGCTCGCCTCCCTCGATCGGGGACCACTCGCGTGCCGCCCACCCCGAGCGGCGCGCCCACTCGTGGGTCACGCCACCGACCAGCTCACGGTTGGCTTCGAACCACTGCGGGCGTTCCCACCCGGCACCGGTGACGAACGACGCGCCGAGCTCGACATGCCGCTCGTAGAACGGCGTTCGCCGGATGTTCCGCGGCTTCGACGGCTGCTGGCGCGGATGCAGGATGTCGTAGACCTCGCGATACTGCTGCTTGCCGCGCTCGATCACGTACGGCGCCGTCGTCTGGAACGGGTAGAAACGGTTCGCGTCGGCCTCGGCGAGGTCATACGTCGGCTCGCCTTCCACCATCCATTCGACCGCCTGGCGCGCCATGCCCGCCGCGTGCGTCACCCACACCGCCTCGCAGACCCAGAACCCGCGGACGGTCGCGCTCTCGCCGACGACCGAGCCCGCGTCGGGCGTGAACGAGAACATCCCGTTCAGCGAGCGCTCGGGGTCGCTCGGCCGCATCCGGCCCGCGAGTGCGGGGAACATCCGTGCGGTTTCGGCCTCGCAGACGTCGAAGTCCTCGGGCGTGAACGGCATCAGCGAGGGCTGCATCGCGCCGCCGGGCGCGCGGATCGCCGACTGCGGCGTGATGATCGGCTCGTGCCGATAGTTCCCGACCCCGTAGTGATCGTCGCGCTGGCGGAAGTACAGCGACAGGTCCTGGTGCCGCACGATCGGATGCTGCGCCCACGTGTCGCCCTGCAAACTCCCCAGCTCGGGCACTGGGTCGGTCCACACGAGCTGGTGCTGCACCGCGACCAGCGGGATCGGGACGCCGGCCAGCGCGCCGACCGTCGGTCCCCACAGACCGGCGCAGAGCAGCACGCGCTCGCACTCGACCCGGCCCTGTGCGGTCTCGACGGCATGGATACGGCCGTCCGGTCGTGTCGAACCCGGTGACGGTCACGCCGCCCACGAACCGGGCGCCGGCAGCTTCGGCACCCCGCGCGAGCGCCTCGACGATCCTCACGCCCTTGCCCGCGCCGTCGCTCGGCACCCAGTACCCACCGAGCACGGTGGAGGGGTCGAGCAGCGGCGACCGCTCGGCGCACTCGGCGGGCGACAGCAGCTCGGTCCCGTCGATCCCCCCGAGCGCGCGAACCCCTGCCGGCGTTTCAGCTCGGCGATGCGCTCCGGTGTGGTCGCGAGCTCGAGCCCGCCGACGCCGTACCACGCCCGCTCGCCGTCGACGTCGAGCGTGTCGTACAGCGCGACGGAGTCCTGGGCGATCCGGCACATCGTGCGCGAGCCGTTCGTTTGGAAGACCAGCCCGGGGGCGTGCGATGTGGAGCCGCCGGTCGCAAAGAGCGGACCTTGATCGATCACCAGTACGTCGGTCACGCCGAGGTCGGCCAGGTGGTAGGCGGCGGACGCGCCGACGATGCCGGCGCCGACGATCACTGTTTGGGCGCGGGTGGGCAGGTCAGCCACGAGGTCGATGATGCCTCACGGCGTTGCTCACGCAACGCCGGGGTTGCGCTCCCGACAACGTCAGGCTCGGGCGGTCCGAACTGGGATCGAGCTACGCACGCACGAGGGGGCGGGCCTTCGGCCCGCCCCCTCGCGACGGTCAGCTGGAACGAAACCGCCTACGCCGACGGCGTGGCGTTCGCCACCGGGCTCCCGTTCTGCGCCGCCATGCCGGCGTCGACCCACGGCTGCCACACCGTCGGGTTCGCGTCGATCCACTTCTTGGCCGCGTCCTGGGGATCCATGCCCTCGTGGATGTCTGCGGCGACGCCGTTCTGCCAGTCGTTGGTCCACTGCATCGCCGACAGCAGCGCGAACGCTGCGGGCGCCTTGGTCGAGAGCTGATCGCTGAACGCCTTGTAGAGGTCGTCCTGCGGGTAGCCGCACGCGTAGGCGTCCGGGTTGTTCGCCGCGTCGTCGGTGCACTGCTTGGTCACCTTGGGCAGCTTCATCATCGTCATCTGGTACTTCGCCTGCGCCCAGTGAGGCGTCCAGAAGTACATCAGGATCGGCTTCTGGTCCTGATAGGCGGTGTCGAGCTCGGTGAGCTCCGCCGACTCCGACCCCGAGTAGAAGGCCTTCATGTTCAGCCCGAGGTTCTGCGCGATCGCGTCGTCGAAGGTGGTGTAGCTCGGGTCACCGTCGAGGATCGTTCCCGCGCCGGGCGTGTTCGGCGTCTCGAACAGCTGCCAGTCCTGCTTGAGGCCCTCCCACGTCTTCAGCTCCGGGTGGTCCTGAAGCATGTACGTCGGGAACCACCAGCCGATCTGCCCGACCACGCCGAGCTGCCCGCCGTCGACCACGCCGTTGTCGTTCGCGATGTAGTTCTTGTAGTCGTCGGCGTGCCCGGACGGCCAGACCTCCATGGTGGCGTCGAGGTCACCGGTCGAGAGCTGCTTGAACTGTGCGAACTCGTTGACGGCCTTGTCGCTCACCGAGTACCCGAGCTGGTTCTGCAGCAGGTACTCCGCGACGGCGACGTTCGCCGTCGACCCGTCCCACGGGTTGATCGCGAAGTTGACCGTGGTGCCCGAGTTGTCGGGCACGGACCCGCCGCCCGCTACCGAGGAGCTGCTCGATACGTCGCTGCACGCGGCAGCGACGAGGGCGAGCGACACCGCGGCGGCGCTCACCAACCACCCCCGTCTGCGAGACCTCATGCTTCCCCCTTCCCCACCGGGATCGCTCCCGGGATCTCATCTCCTCCTACTTCTACGGCGGCACGGCGTGCCCGGGACGTCCCGAAGAACCATCCGATCGGATGGGGGCCACCGGTGGGCCGTCCCCCCGGCTGGCCCATCGCCTGCGTGATCCGGTCGATCACGATCGCGAGCAGCAGGATGCAGAACCCGGCCACCATCGCCGTGCCGAAGTCGTGCGACAGACCGTTGATCACCTGGTAGCCGAGGCCCTCCCCGCCGACGAGACCGGCGATGATCACGACCGAGAGCACCATCATGATCGTCTGGTTCACGCCGAGCATGATCGAGGGCTTGGCCAACGGCAGCTGCACCTTGCGCAACAGCTGGTTCTTGTCGGCTCCGAACGCGACCGCCGCTTCCACGCGATCGTGCGGCACCTGTCGGATCCCGAGGTCGGTCAGGCGGATGCACGGTGGCAGTGCGTAAATCAAGGCCGCGATGATCCCCGGGATGCGGCCGACGTGGAACAGGGCGATCACGGGCACGAGGTACACGAACTGCGGCAGCGTCTGCATCCCGTCGAGCAGTGGCTTCAACATCCGCTGGACGCGGTCGCTCCGCGCCGACCAGATCCCGACCGGGATCCCGATCGCCACGCTGACGATGACCGCGAGGATCACCTGGGCGAGCGTGTCCATCGCGTTGTCCCATTGCCCCACGAACCCGATCACCGCGATGCAGACGAAGGCCATCAGCGCCAGCGTCCAGCGCCGCGCGGCCGCGTAGGCGGCAGCCGCGGCACCGAGGCACACCATCCACCACGGCATCGCGGTCAGGAGGTTCGTCAACGGCGTGAGGACCCTGGTCGTCGTGACGTCGGAAAGGCTCCGCGTGTAGTGCCCGATCGAGTGGATCACCGACTCGTCGACCCGGTCCACCGGCGGCGCGATCGACACCACGTAGGTGTCCGGGAAGTCCTGCTGGCGAAGGACCTGACGGCCCACGATCACGGCGAGGACCACGACGACCCCCAGCACGACGAGCAGCGCCCTGCGGGAGATCGTCCAGCCGAAGATGTGGACCGAGGTCGAACCCCTGCGCTCGCGCTCGGCCTCGCTCCACCCGAAGGTCACTCGGTCCAGCACGATCGCCATCGCGACCAGCGCCAGCCCGGCGGCGAGCGCCTGGCCGACGTGCAGTCCTTGGAGCGCGTCCAGGACCTTCAGCCCGAGACCGGGGTAGCCCACCGTCGCGGCGATCACGATGATGCCGAGCGCCATCATGATCGTCTGGTTGACGCCGACCATGATCGCCGGCTTGGCGAGCGGCAGCTGCACCTTCCGCAGCAGCTGCCTCTTCGTGACCCCGAACGCGAGCCCGGCCTCGAGCGAGTCCTCGGGCACCTGCCGGATGCCGAGGCTCGTCAGCCGGATCGCCGGCGGAAGGGCGAACACCACGGTCGCAAGCATCGCGGTCGTCGCACCGCCGCTGAACAACAGGATGAAGATGATGATGTAGGAGAACGCGGGCACGGTCTGCATCGCGTCCAAGACCGGCCGGAGGAACTTCTCGAGCAACGGATGTCGGGCGCAGAGGATGCCCACCGGGATGCCGATCGCGAGCGCGACCATCACCGACACCAAAATGAGGGAAAGCGTTGGGAGGCTGTCCTCCCAGAAGCCCAGGACCCCGATCACGCCGAAGCCGATCCCCGCGAGGACGGCCTTGCGCCAGCCCGCCACGTAACCCGAGACCGCCACGATCAGCGCGAGCAGCCCAAGCCACGTGAGCCGGGCCAGGCCCTTCGTGAGTTGATCCACGATGGAGTTGATCGCGTTCTTGAAGGGCACCAGCACGTGGACGAACACGCCGTTGGTGCGCTGATGGACCGTGACCCAATCGTTCGCGGTGTTCAGCGGCTTCGCGGCGTCATAGACGAGCCCGTCCGGGAACCCGCCGGGGAACAGCGCGATCCCGATCGCGATGACGGCGACGACCGCCGCGGCCCAGATCAGCCGTCGGCGCCACGGGTGCTCCGCTTGACGGGCGGTCCCCGCTCCGGTGGTGAGCTCGAGCAGTCGCTCGTCGTCGCGGACGATCGCCACTAGCGCGCCTCGATCATGGCTTCGAGCACCGCGGTGCGGTCGACCACCCCGACCTGCGTGTCGCCGTCGACGACGCGGTACGCACGGTGCTCGTTCACGACCCGCGGCAACAGATCCTGGACGATGGTGGAGGCGGCGACGTCGCCCGCGTACTCGCCCCCACCGTTGGCGCTGCGCATGATCGAGCGGACCGTGAGCACGTGCGCTCGCGGGACGTCGCGGGTGAAGTCGGCGACGTAGTCGTCCGCCGGATGCGCCACGACCTCCTCGGGCGTCCCGACCTGGACGAACTTCCCGTCCTTCATGATCGCGATCCGGTCGCCGAGCTTCAGCGCCTCGGCGAGGTCATGGGTGATGAAGATCATCGTCTTGCGCACGTCGCGCTGCAGGCGGATCACCTCGTCCTGCATGTCGCGACGGATCAGCGGGTCGAGCGCGCTGAACGGCTCGTCGAACAACATGATCTCGGGGTCGGTCGCGAGCGCACGCGCCAGCCCGACACGCTGCTGCATCCCGCCCGACAGCTCGTCGGGGTAGGAGTTGCCCCAGCCGCCGAGCCCGACGGTCTCGAGGACCTCGTTGGCCTTGGCCTCGCGCGGCTCCTTGTCGACGCCGCGGATCTCGAGCCCGAACCCGACGTTGTCGATGATCCGGCGGTGCGGCAGCAGCCCGAAGTGCTGGAAGACCATCGAGATCTTCGTGCGTCGCACCTCGCGCAACCGGTCCTCGTCGAGCTGCATGATGTCCTCGCCGTTGAGCAGCACCTGACCGGCGGTCGGATCGTGGATCCGGTTCAGCATCCGCACGAGCGTCGACTTGCCCGAGCCCGAGAGCCCCATCACGACGAAGACCTCGCCCTCGGCGACGTCGAACGACACGTCGCGCACGGCGGCCACGCAGCCGGTCTTCTCGAGCAGGTCCGCGCGGGGGAGATCCGCCGTCGGGGTGCCGACGATCTTGTCGGCGTTGGGGCCGTAGATCTTCCAGACGTTGCGGCACGACACCGTGGGCTGCGCCTCGTCGCTCACGTGACCCCCTCACCTCGAGCCGACCGGGCGATGGTGGGCCACCGGCGCGAAGAGCGCAACACGGCAGTTGCCGTCTGGACAACGCGCGGCGCGCAGGGCGCGCCACCGTCGTGGCATGCTGCGGGAGCACACGCGGGGGGCGACACATGACCGAGACGTTCGACTTCGTGATCATCGGTGGCGGCTCGGCCGGCAGCTGCCTCGGGAACCGGCTGTCCTCGGACCCCGGGAACCGCGTGCTCGTCCTCGAAGCGGGGCGGCCCGACTACCCGTGGGACCTGTTCATCCAGATGCCTGCGGCGCTGCCGTTCCCGATCGGCAGCCGTTTCTACGACTGGAAGTACGAGTCCGAGCCCGAGCCCTTCATGAACGGGCGGCGGATCTACCACGCGCGCGGCAAGGTGCTCGGCGGCTCCTCCAGCATCAACGGGATGATCTTCCAGCGCGGCAACCCCCTCGACTACGAGCGCTGGGGCGCCGACCGCGGCATGGAGACGTGGGACTACGCGCACTGCCTCCCCTACTTCAAGCGGATGGAGACCTGCCTGGCGGCCGACCGCGCCGATCCGTGGCGCGGCCATTCCGGGCCGCTCGTGCTCGAACGCGGGCCGGCGACCAACCCGCTGTTCGGCGCCTTCTTCGAAGCGTGCCAGCAGGCCGGCTACCACCTGACCGACGATGTGAACGGGTTCCGCCAGGAAGGCTTCGCGCCGTTCGACCGCAACATCCACGACGGGAAGCGGTTGTCCGCGGCGCGCGCGTACCTCCACCCCGTGATGCACCGGAAGAACCTCGACGTGCGCACCCGGGCGTTCGTCACGAGGATCCTGTTCGAGGGCTCCCGCGCGGTGGGCGTCGAGTACACGACGGGCCGCAGCACGACGCCCAAGCGCGTGCGGGCGGGCGAGGTCGTGCTGAGCGGCGGCGCGATCAACTCGCCCCAGACGCTGATGCTCTCGGGCATCGGGCCCGCAGCGCACCTGAAGGAGCACGGGATCGACGTCGTCGCCGACGTCCCGGGCGTCGGCGAGAACCTGCAGGACCACCTCGAGGTGTACGTGCAGTACGCCTGCACCCAGCCGGTCAGCGTGGCCCCGTACATGAAGATGTGGCGCCGCCCGTTCGTCGGCGCCGAATGGCTCTTCTTCAAGAAGGGGCCGGGAGCGACGAACCACTTCGAGGGCGGCGGGTTCGCACGGAGCAACGACGACGTCGCCTACCCGAACCTGATGTTCCACTTCCTGCCGATCGCGATCCGCTACGACGGCTCGGCGCCGGCGAGCGACCACGGCTACCAGGTGCACATCGGCCCGATGTACTCCGACGCGCGCGGCACGATCCAGCTGAAGAGCGCCGACCCGCGCGAGCACCCGGCGATGACCTTCAACTACCTGTCGACCGACCAGGACCGCCGCGAATGGGTCGAAGGGATCCACGTCGCGCGCGGCATCCTCAACCAGCCCGCGATGGCGCCGTTCAACGGCGGCGAGATCTCACCGGGACCGAGCGTCGCGACCGACGACGAGATCCTCGAGTGGGTCAAGCGCGACGGCGAGACGGCGCTGCACCCGTCGTGCACCACGAAGATGGGCGTCGGCGAGATGGCGGTGCTCGACCCGCTGACGATGGGCGTGCACGGGGTCGAGGGCCTGCGCGTGGTGGACGCGAGCGTCTTTCCCTACGTCACGAACGGCAACATCTACGCGCCGGTGATGATGACCGCCGAGAAGGCCGCCGACCTGATCCTCGGGAACACGCCGCTCGAGCCCGATCCCGAGCCCTTCTACCGTCACTCGGTCTGAGCGGCCGGGTCAGACGTTGGGGCGGAGGCCGGCCTCGGCCTCCATCATGCGCCGCTCGTCGAGCAGGCTCTCGAGGTTGCCGGTCTCCAGCGGCTTCGCGAAATAGAAGCCCTGGCCGAGCGCGCAGTGCAGCTCCAGCAGCCGCTCGAGCTGGTCCACGCGCTCGATGCCTTCGGCCACCGGCTTCAGGTTGAGGATGCCGGCGAGCTCGATCACGGCGGCGGTCAGCGCCGAGGACTCGCCGTCTTCGGACACGCCGTCGATGAACGACTTGTCGACCTTCAGGATGTCGACCGGGAACCGCCGCACGTAGTTGAGCGACGAGTACCCCGTCCCGAAGTCGTCGATCGCGATCAGCACCCCGAGCTGCTTCAGCTCGGTGAGCCGAGCGATCGACAGGTCCATGTCGGCCATCATCACCGACTCGGTGATCTCGAGGATCAGCGTGCTCGCATCGACACCGGTCTCGGACAAGATCGCGCGGATGTCGTCGATGATCTCCGCGCGGGCGAGCTGCTTGGCCGACAGGTTGACCGCCATGTGGATCCGCGGCTCCGTCGGGAACCGCTCGTGCAGGGTCGCGGCGTAGCGGCAGGCCTCCTGCATCACCCACCGCCCGATCGGCACGATCAAGCCGGTCTCCTCGGCGAGCGGGATGAAGTCCAGCGGCGGGATGAGCCCGCGCTCCGGATGGATCCACCGGATCAGCGCCTCGACCCCGGAGATGCGCCCGCTCTCGAGCTCGATCACCGGCTGGTAGTGCAGGATGAACTCGTCGTGCTCGAGCGCGCGCTGCATGTCCGCCTTGAGCTCCAGTCGTCGCAGCGCCGTCTCGTGCATCGCGGGCTCGAACATCTGGTAGCGGTTCTTGCCCCGCTCCTTGGCCATGTACATCGCGACGTCGGCGTTGCGCATCAGCGACTCGACGTCGTCGATCTCGGCGTCGTCGGGCTGCGCGACCGCGATCCCGATGCTCGCCCGGACGAACACCTCCTTGTTCTCCAGGTGGAACGGCGCGTCGAGCGCCTGGATCAGCCGCTCGGCGACGTCGGCCGCACCGATCGGATCGCCGCTGTCCTCGAGCAGCACCGCGAACTCGTCGCCGCCGAGCCGCGCCGCGGTATCGGGCGCCCGCAGGATATGCCGGATCCGCTCGCCGACCTCGCCGAGCAGCACGTCGCCGGCGGCGTGCCCGAGCGAGTCGTTGATCGTCTTGAAGTCGTCGAGGTCCATGAACAGGACCGACACGGGTCGCTGGTCGCGCTCCTGGCGCTCGAGGGCGTGCGTCACGCGGTCGCGGAACAGCACGCGGTTCCCCAAGCCGGTCAGCGAGTCGTGGAACGCCTGGTGCGCCAGCTGCTCCTCGAACGCCTTGCGCTCGCTGATGTCGCGGGTCGTGAGGACGATGCCGTTGACGTTCGCGTCGTGCATCAGGTTCGTGCGCAGCGTCTCGGCCAAGATCATGCTCCCGTCGCGGCGCCGCACCCGGAACTCGAGGGTCGCAACCCCGTCGTCGCCCTCGCCGCTGGTCAGGAACGAGAACGCGCGCGTCTTGTCCTCGTCGTGCACCAGGTCGATGAAGCGGGTGCCCTCGAGATCCCCGCTCGTGTAGCCGAGCGTGCGCAGCGACGACGGGCTCACGTAGGTGATCGTGGTGTCGAGCTCCACGAGAGTGACCACGTCGCTCGCGTTGCGCACCAGCGAGGCGAACCGCGCCTCGCTCTGCTTGAGCAGCAGCTCCTCCGTCAGGGTCGCGCTCTCCAGGGCAAGGGCGGCTTGCGCCGACAGCGCCTCGACCGTGCGTGTGGTGGCCGCCGGCACCGCGCCGGGGACCGCGACCACCATCACGGCGTAGAGGGTGTCCCGCACCAGCAGCGGCGCGATGAGCACGGTGCTGTCCGTCTCGGGGAGCCCCAGCTCCGCGCGATGAACCGTCTGCTCGGTCGACAGGTGGTACGGCTGGCCCGCCTCCAGACGAGCACGCTTGGACGATTCGAGGTCGGTGTAGGCGACCGTCGCACCGACGACGTCGGGGCCGCCTGCGGCCGCGACGACGCGCAGCCGATCTTCCTCGAGGATCAGGAACCGCGCGACGGACCGCTCGCCGGCCGCCGTCCGCGCCGCCTGGAGCGTGGCCTCGAAGATCTGCTCGCGGCCCGTGGCCGTGACGAGCGCCGACCCGGCCTCGCGCAGCGCGCGCTCGCGCAACGCGGACTGCGCCTGCTGGCGCACCAGCCCGCCCATCCGGACGACCGCGAGGATGAACAAGCACGATCGTGGCGCTCAAGACGACGGTGAGATCGCCCTGCTGTCCGCGCGCCTGCGCGACCGCCTGGGTCGCGGGCGCGAGCAGACACGCCCCGCCGAGGAACGCCAATCGAGCGATGCTGACCGTCGTGTCGACCTCGGGCTGGCGATCCGAGACGGTGCGCATCGACGGATGGAGCGCCGCCGCGCCGAGCAGGATGTAGAAGCAGGCCCACCCGGCCTCGAGCGGGCCGCTCCCGGGCGTGTAGCCGTTGCTGCAGCAGCAGCCAGCCGTAGATCGCGTCGGTCACGAACAGCGCCGCGACCGCCGTGCCGAGCAGGTAGAAGCTGACGGGCTTGCGCCCGCCGCCGGCGAACAGCCGCGCGGTGACCGCCATCAAGACGCAGGTCCATCAGCGGATAGGCCATCGCGGTGGCCTTCTCCTGCCACAGCAGCGTCGTTGTCGTAGACGTACGGCGAGATCAGGAACACCCACGACACGACGCCGATGCCGATCGCGATCATCGCGGCGTCGATCAGCCCGCCGCGGTCGCGGCCGGCGCTCCGCCGGCGCACGATCAGGAGGATCCCCGCGATCAGGCACGGGTAGACGGCCAGATACAGCGCGTCGCTGATCGCCGGGTACGGCAGCTCCGTGCCGAAGAACTTCTCGTAGTTGTACGAGATCACGTCGCCCGCGACGAAGAAGACCTGTCCGAGGGCGAACAGGAGCCACGGCAGCTTGTGCTGCGGACGGTAGATCGCGACGCCGATCAAGATCGCCACCGCAGCCGACCCGCCGATCAGGTGGAAGATCGCGCACCGCCTGGCCCAACGCGTAGTAGCCGACCGTGGCGGCCAGCGCGGCGACGACGTACAGGATCCAGAGTCGTCCTCTCACAGCAAATCCCATCGGCATGAGGGACCGGCGACTGGAGGGGTTGCGCACTGGCGCTCCTACACGTTCCCGCGCAACGGGTCTCGGGCCTAGATCCGGAGGTCCCGGGCCCGCAGCCTGAACCGTTCGCGGACCGAGGTCAGGACGTCGATCAGGTGGGTGATCTCCTCGTCGGTGTTCGCGGCGGTCACCTGC
Organism: uncultured Actinomycetes bacterium; assembly: GCA_963799625.1. Classification (GTDB taxonomy): domain Bacteria; phylum Actinomycetota; class UBA4738; order UBA4738; family HRBIN12; genus AC-51. The sequence goes on from CAWCXU010000013.1 coordinate 363,179, forward strand.
ACGCGGAACCCGACCTCGTCCTTGGGCACGAGCGGGTACGCGGCCATCGTCACGTAGATCCCGTGGTCGAACAGGAACCGCCCGACCTCGTCGATCTCGTCGTGGTCCGCGAGCGGGATCTCGATGATCGGGTACCCGGACGCGTTGGGCGTCCAGATCTCCAGGGCATCCAGCGCGTCGAGCACCCGGTGGGTCTTCTCGCCACAGGTCCCGGCGGTAGAGGTCGCCGCGCGTCCGGTTGACCTCGAGGCCGGCGAGGGTCGTGGCGAGCGAGGCCACGGGCGAGGGTCCCGAGAACAGGTACGGCGGCGCGAGCACCTTCAGCGCCTCCTTGAGCTTGGTCGGCAGCGCGAGGAACGCCAGCAGCGACGAGTAGGCCTTCGAGAACCCGGCGACCATCACGACGTTGTCGTACGGCACGTCGCGGTGGCGCATGATGCTGTTGCCCGAGTGTCCGTAGTCGCACGGCTCGTCGGGCGTGCGCTCGCCGATCACCCCGAACCCGTGGGCGTCGTCGATGTAGAGCAGGGCGTCGTACTCCACAGCGAGTCGCTGGAACTGTGCCACGTCCGGAGCGTTGCCGGTCATCGAGTTCACGCCGTCCATCGCGATGATCCGCGGGGAGCCGGGGTGCTCGCGGAGCAGCTGCTCCAGGTGCGTGTGGTCGTCGTGGCGGAACCGAACGACGGTGGCGCCACGGCCGGCGGCGAGCATCGCGCCGTCGTAGATCGTCTTGTGCGCGCGGCTGTCGAGGAAGATCGTCCCCTCCCCCGCGAGCACCGGGATCACCGACATGTGGATGTGCGTGATCGTGGCGAGCAACAGCACGTCCTCACAGCCGAGCAGCTCGGTCATCTGCTCTTCGATCTCGAGGTAGGGCTTCGGGCTGCCGAGCAGCCGCGACCACGACGGGTGGGTGCCCCACCGCGCGATGTACTCGGGCACCGCGGCGATGACGTCCGGGTCGAAGTCCAGTCCGAGGTAGTTGCACGACGCGAAGTCCGACAGCCAGTGGTCGCCGATCCGGATCCGCCGGCCGACCTGCTCGTCGATCACCGCGTCCATCATCGGATGGGTGCTGGTCAGCCGGGTCAGGTCGGAGACGGCGGCGACCCAGCGGTCCAACCAACCATCGTTGGCTCGACGCTTGTCCCCGGTCGCAGCCGGCAACGCGCCCACGGATGGCGCCGAGGCATGGTTCGGGGGGGCATCGCGAAGTGCCATGGCTGCCACATCGGCTGCGACGCTTCGACGCTTGAGATGAGGGGCGACAAGCACCCATCTTCGGGTAGGCGACCCCGGCGAGGTCGGCCTACCCGAGGCCGAGGAGCAACAACCCGACCACCACGACGACGACGCCGACGTACTGGTTGAACACCAGCCGTTCGTGCAGGAACGCCACCGACAGCCCCACGGCGATCATCGGGAAGATCGCGCTCGCGGCCAGCACGATCGACAGATAGCCTCGGGTCGCGCCGGCCGAGTAGCTCGCCACGCCCATCAGGTCGAACGCGCCGGCGACCGCCGCCGCCACGTATGCGGCCGTGGTTGCGCCGGCCACCTTGTGGAACGTCTTGCGGCGCGCGACGAGCAGCGGGATGTACGCGACCACCAGCACCACCCGTGTGGTGAAGAGGGTCGCGACCCAGTCGTTCGAGTCCTTGGCGATCACCCCGAGGATCAGACCTGCCACCCCGAACCCAACCGCCGAGCCCACCGCCCACCACAGGCCCGGCGGCCGCTCGTGCAGCCCGGCGCGGAGCAGGGGCAGGTTCGCCGATACGAGGAACACGCCGCCGATCGTGATCACGCCCCCGAGGATCGCGACCGGCCCCGGCTGCTCGTTGAGCAGCAGCACGGCGAGCGTGAAGCCGACCACCGCGTACCCGGCGCCGACCGGCGACACCACCGCGACCGGGCCGAGCTCGAGCGCCCGATAGTGCACCGAGTACGCGATCATCGCGATCACACCGTTCGCGATCAGGAACCAGACGAGGCCGTGCATCGATGCGAGCCCGCCGCCGTGCGCGACGAACAGCGCCGTGGCGCCGATGATGCCCACGAGCTGGCTGATCGCGAGCGCCGGCAGCGACCCCATCCGGCGCCCCGCGACCGCGCCCAGGAAGTCCGTCGTGCCCCAGCCGATCGCGGCGAGGAGCCCGAAGATCACGCGGGCGGCTTCGCTTCGGCGAGCGCGTCGACCGCGACCGCGCCGCGCGGCCCAACCAGCAGCGGGTTGGCCTCCAGCGAGGTCAGCCGGTCCCGCAGGTCGTGTGCGGCCCGCGCGATCGACGCGACCGCCCGCGCGAGCGCGCCGAGGTCGTGCTGGTCGGCGTCCAGACCGCAGCGCTCCGCTTGCGTCTCCACGTAGGCGCGGGCTTGTGCGGTGGTCAGTGGCGCCGCGACGAACGTCGCGGCGCCCGCCTCGGCGAGCGCTCCCCCCGGGCGGATCGTGATCGTCGCGCCGAACTGCTCGTCGACGATCGCCCCGACCAGCACCTCGTGTCCGTGCACCATCTCCTGGACGAGCACCTTGGGCGCTCGAGCGCCGGCGCGCTTCGCGGCCGCCAGGACCTCCGCCGCGGCGACCTCCACCTCGGCCGGGCCGCGGAGCCCAAGCCGGACCCCGCCGAGCTTGGCCTTGTGCGGCAGCTCCGGCGCAAGCGCCTTCACCGCGACGGCGGACCGGATCTTCGTGGCCGCGGCGGCCGCCTTCGCGGGCGTCGCGACCACCGCCTCGCGCGGGCGCCGCACGCCGTACAGCTCGAGCACCGCCGCAGCGGTCGCCTCGTCCACCGGCCCCGAAGCCCCGCGCAACACCCGGAGCGCCTTCCCGCGGTTCGCGTGCGCGGCCATCGCGGGCACCGCCCGGGCCCGCACCTGCCGGTACTCGAGCACCGCGGCGATCGCGTTCGCCGACGCCCGGTGCCCCTGCAGGAACGGCAGCTGCTTCCACTTCTTCGTGAAGGCCTTCGCCTCGTCGGTGTAGGCGAGCGGGCTCATGCAGAGCGACACGAACGCGACGCCGGTCGAACGCTGCAGCTCGATCGCCTTGGTCAGCACCGGGTCGGCCCACGGCGTCTCGCCCTCGAGCCGCGGCGGGAACGCGTCGAACGCCACGAGCCCGACGCCCGGGTCCTTCGCCAGCGCCGCGAGCGCGCCGACGAACATGTCGGTCTCGACCGCGGCCTGGCCCGTCACGTCGAGCGGGTTGTTCTGCGACGCGAACGAGGGCAGGGCCTTTCGCAGGGCCTTCTTGGTCGAGCCCGTGAACTCCGGGAGCGGCAGGTCGGCCGAGCCCGCCGCCTCGGCGAACAGCGTGCACGCCCCACCGGACTGCAGCGCCGCGGCCACGCCGTCGGTGCGCAGCTTCTTCACGTGGGACAGCAGCAGCGCGGTCTCGAACATCGTGACCGGGTCCTCGACGAGCACGACCCCGTGGCCACGGAGCCACGCGTCGCGCAGCCCGGTGTTGCCGGCGAGCGCGCCGGTGTGCGCGATGATCGACCGCAGCGCCGCCTCCGACCGCCCCTCCGGCGCGCAGATCACGACGGGCTTGCGCGCGGCCAGCAGCGCGTCCAGCCCTCGCCCGATACCGTCCACGTCGCGCATCGTCTCGATATAGCTGGTGACGACCTTCGTCTTCGGGTCGCCCGCCGCCCACGCGAACAGATCGCCCAGCCCGAGCACGGCCTCGTTGCCGACGCCGAGGATGATCCGCAGGCCCACCGCACGGTCCGAGGCGATCTGGTTCATCGTCCAGGCGACGGTCCCGGACTGCGAGATCACGCTGATCCCGCCCTTCACGGGCTCGGCGGGCGGCGTGGTGCCGTACGGCGCCACTTGGTCAACATAGTTGACGAATCCCTCGACGTTCGGGCCGAGCACCGGGATCTTGGTGCGGAGCGCCGCGGCGCGCAGCTCGGCCTGCAGTGCACGGCCTTCCTCGCCCGCCTCTGCGAACCCGCTGGACACGACCATGATCCCGCGCACCCCGCGCGCGCCGCAGTCGTCGATCATCCGCACCACGACCCGCGCCGGCACCACGAACACCACGAGGTCGACGCCTCTCGGCAGCTCGGCGATCGACGACAGGCACGGCCGGCCCCACACGGTGTCGTACTTCGGGTTGATCGGGTACAGCTCGCCCGTGTAGCCGATGAGCCGGAGCGATCGCTCGATCTCGGGCGCCCACGAGTCGGGGGACTCCGACGCGCCCACGATCGCGATCGACCGCGGCGCCAACAACGGGCGCAGGTCCCAGCCCACCGCGCTCAGTCCTCTCCGCGGAACTTCGCGTCGCGCCAGGCGATCGCGGCCTTCAGGCCGTCGGCGGCCGTGATGCGGCGGAACTCGTCGCGCGTCGGCAGGTTCGTCGTCTCGATGATCACGTCGAGCTCGGTGTTGGCCGCGAGCGCCGCGCGGAACCCCGCGACGTCCCAGGCGCGGTTCAGCGCGCGCTTGGTCATCTGGACGACGAACGACTCGTTCTTCGCGATCTCCTCCGCGAGCGCGAGCGTCGCGTCGTCGAGCTCGTCGGCCGGCACGACCCGGTTGACGAGGCCGATCCGCAGCGCCTCGTCGGCGGCTACGCGGTCCTCGCCGGTGAACAGCAGCTCCTTGGCCTTGCGCACCCCGACCACCCAGGGCAGGAACATCGACACGACCCCCGAGCCGAACCGGATGTCGACGTAGCCGAACTTCGCGTCGTCTGCCACGACCGCGAGATCGCAGGCGAGCATCAGGTCGGTCCCGCCCGCCAGGCAATAGGACTGGACCGAGGCGATCACGGGCTTGGGGCAATCGACGATCTCGAGCATGTCGCGTACGCCGCTCGCGAGGCTCGCGTGCCAGGCCCGCGCGTCCAGCTCCCCCTCGTCGGCGTCCTCGTTCAGGTCGTAGCCGGAGCAGAACGCCCGGCCCGCGCCGCGCAGGATCACGACCGACACCGTGTCGTCGGCTCCGGCCTCGCGGATCGCCGCGGAGATGGCCGACGTCAGGTCGTGGTTCAAGGCGTTCAGCGCGCCGGGGCGGTTCATCGTCAGCCGTCGGACGGGGCCGATGTCCTCGACCAACAGGACCGGCTCTGAGGCGTCGCTCACGGGTATCCCTCTTCCCTGGGTGACTCACCGCATCGGGCGAGGCCGGGATGCTAGCAACGCCCGCCCGCCGGCACTGCCGAGGTTAGAACCGGGGCAAGGGAGGCTGCGTACTAGAGGGTGGAGAGTGGGCTCTCTTCCGCACGACCAGGCACTAGGCATATCGGGGGATGCGCCGGAGCCTTGCATAGTGCGGTCGACCTATGGTACTCAGCGCCATCGGCGCTGGGGTGGACGGTCGCCTGCGGCTGCCTAAGATGGACAGGAGGGGAAGATGCGGCATCCCAAGGACATGTCCCGGCGTCAGTTCCTGACGCGGGCCGGAGGCACGGCGATCGCGATGCCGAGCCTGGCGGCGATCCTCGCCGCGTGCTCCAAACCCAGTACTGGCTCCGGCGGCGGGTCTGCCTTGGACAACATCCCGATCGCGACCCTCGACGCGCCGACCGAGCTCCCCACGGTCCAGGACCCGATCCCGGCCGATACGCCGATCGAGTCCGGTCCGCTGGTGCTCTACAACTGGGCCGACTACATCTACAAGAAGGTGGTCGGGGAGTTCGAGGACAAGTTCGGCGTCGACGTCCAGATCGCGACCTTCAACAACCTAGAAGAAGGCATCCAGAAGGTCGTCAACGGTCAGATCGAGCCCGATGTCTTCGTGCCGACCCCGGGGTACCTCCGCCGGCTGGTGGCTAAAGACCTGCTCCAGCCGCTGCAGCACGACCTGATCCCCAACATGGCGAACGTGTGGCCGAGCTATTCCAACCCGGGTCCTTACTACGATCTGAACTGGCACTACAGCGTGCCCTACACCATCTACACCTGGGGCGTTGCCTATCGGCGCGACCGGATCGACGACGCCGACGCGGCACAGCAGGGCTGGGAGGCGCTGTGGAACCACGACTACGCCGGCGAGATCAGCTTGTACGACTCCTACGGCGACACGATCGCGATCACGATCCTGCGCAACGGGAGTCTGGACGTGAACTCGCAGGACCCGGCGGTCATCGAGGCCGCGAAAGAGGCGATCCTGCAGACGATCAACGATAACGAGGCGCGCCTCACGATCAACGGCGTGTACGCCAAGCTCCCCGCGGGCGACTACACCGTCGCGGAAGCCTGGTCGGGCGACATCGTCGGCGCTTCCATCTTCTACCTGCCGCCCGGCGTGAGCAGCGACATCCTCGGCTACTGGAAGCCCGAGGACGGCAAGACGATGATCGGGAACGACCTGTTGGTGGTTCCGAAGGTCTCGAAGAACCCACGCCTTGCCCACGAGTTCATCAACTTCATGCTCGACGAGAAGAACGGGTTCGATAACTTCACGGGGTACAACGGCTACCAGCCCCCGTTCACGTCGATCAACCCGGAGACACTCGTCCAGAAGGGCATCGTCCCCGAGACGCTCACCTCGGCTGTCGTGACCGAGGACATGTTCAAGAAGGACCTCACGCCGTACGAGCTCCCATCGGACGTCGACCAGATGTGGCTCGACGCGTGGACAGAGATCAAGGCTGGTGCCTGAGATCGCAACAGAAACCACTACGCTTCTGTCGAGGCGAAGGAAGCGGGCGGGCCGCGGCGACGCCGGAGGCGCCGCCGCGGCGAACCCGGAGCATCGGACGAGCGATCGGGCGTTTGGTACCCGAAGTGGTACTGGCCGTCGTTCATCGCGCCGGGCACGATCGCGCTGATCTTCCTGTTCATCCTGCCGTTCTACGTGGTGTTCTCGGTCGCCTTCGGCACCGTCGACTTCAGCAACTTCGGAACGGCGGTGCCGTACTACGCGCCGTGGTGGTGGTCGTTCAACACCTTCAACGGCACCCTCAAGCAGTTCTACGCCGGCTCGCACATCTACCAAGCGCCCCTGTTCCGCACGTTCGAGTACGTGATCGCGGCGAGCATCATCTGCCTGGTGCTCGGCTACGCCGTCGCCTACTACACCGCCAGATTCGCCACGAAGTACAAGGGCCTGATCCTGATCCTGTTGGTGTCACCGTTCTGGATCAGCTACCTGATGCGGATCTACGCCTGGCAGGGACTGCTCGACGTCGACGGCCCGATCAACAAGATCCTCGGGCCCGTCGGGTTCGGACACACCAACTTCCTAGAGGGCAAGGCGATCACGGTGGTCCTCGGCTTGGTCTACGGGTACATCCCGTTCATGATCTTGCCTGTCTACGCCTCGCTCGACCGCATCCAGGAGAGCCTGCTCGAGGCTGGTCGCGACCTGGGCGGGAGCGGGGCGCAGACCTTCTGGCGCGTAACGCTGCCGTTGTCGCGGCCGGCGATCTTGGCCGGCATCGTGATCGTCACGCTGCCGATGTTCGGCGATTACTACACGAACGACCTGCTCGGGTCGACGAAGACGTCGATGTTCGGCAACCTGATCAGCCAGCAGACCGAGGCGACCGCGGGCGCGACCCGCGCTGCGTCGCTCGTCCTGATCCTGTCGGTGATCGTGCTCGTCCCGATGATCTACTACCTGCGCGAGACGAAACGCCAGGTGGAACAGGCATGAGCATCGCCATGACCCCCGAGGGGACGTCGGCGCGTGGGATCCGCGGGTACTTCCGCAACCCGTGGCGCAAGCCCCGGTTCCTGCAGGCGACGACGATCGGCTACCTGTTGTGGTCGATGCTGCCGGTGGTGATCGCGGTGATCTTCTCGTTCAACGCGGGGCGGTCGCGATCGATCTGGCAGGGCTTCGGGCTGCGCTGGTGGACCGCGGATCCGACCGACTCGCTGCTGCACGACTCCGAGATGCGCGGCGCGATGCTGCAGACGTTCAAGCTGTCGATCGTCACCGTGCTCGTCGCGGTGCCGCTCGGCACGCTGTTCGCGATCGGGATCGACCGCTGGCACGGGCGCCCCGCGCGAGCGGCGAACTTCACGATGCTGCTGTCGTTCGTGGTCCCCGAGATCATCCTGGGCGTCTCGCTATACATCTTGTTCACGAGCCTGTTCAAGAACATCATCCCGCTAGGAACGAACGCGCAGCTGCTGGGGCTGATCGCGTTTCAGATCAGCTACCCCGTGATCATCGTGCGTGCGCGATTACTCTCGATCGGGCCCGAATACGAGGAAGCGGCGATGGATCTGGGCAGCACGCCGAACCAGGCGATCCGCCGCGTCCTGTTGCCTCTGCTCACGCCGGCGATCTTCGCCAGCGTCGCACTGGTGTTCGCCGACACGGTCGACGACTTCGTGACCGTGCAGGCGCTGTCGGCCGGCTCCACCAGCCAGACGCTCGCGATGAAGATCTACTCGGCGGCGCGCTCCTCGCCCACGCCTGAGGTCAACGCTGCGGCGACGATGATGCTGGTCACGACTCTGCTCGTGATCACAGGCGGCGTGTTGTTCTACAGGCGCTTCAGCAAGGGCCAGGACCTCGGCGGGGCGACGGACTTCGCCCAGCTGTAGTGGGTCGGCGGTCCGCGGAGCCCGGGATCAGGACGCTTCGTCGGTGACGACGTCGAGCTCGGCCTCTTCGAGGACGGCCGTGCCGCCCTGCGGAAGCACGCGGAGCGACTCGCGCGGGAACTCCACGGCGACCGCGTCGCCCGGGTGGTATCGCTCGTCGGAGCCGGTGTTCGGGATCCAGGCCTGGATCGTCTTGCCGCTCACGAGGTGCAGGATCACCTGCAGCGTCGAGCCGACGTAGATCGTCCGCTCGACCATCGCCGGCAGCCGGTTCTGACCCGTCGTGCCCTGCGCCTCGATGATGACCCGCTCGGGGCGGATCGTGACCTTCGCGTCGCCGGCGGTGTCGGCGTCGCCCTGGCCGGCGACCAGCGTGAAGTCGCCGATCGAGACCTTGCAGCCGCCGTCGGTGACGCCGCCGGCCTTCGCGTCCATCAGGTTCGACACCCCGAGGAAGTCGGCCACGTAGGCGGTCGACGGGGATTCGTAGATCTCCTTGGGCGCCCCGACCTGCTCGACGCGGCCCTGCGACATCACCGCGATGCGGTCGGACATCGTGAGGGCCTCCTCCTGGTCGTGCGTCACGTAGATGAACGTGATGCCGACCTCTTCCTGGAGGGCCTTCAGCTCGATCTGCAGGCGCTTGCGGAGCTTGGCGTCGAGGGCGCCGAGCGGCTCGTCCAGCAGGAGGACCTTGGGGTTCAGGATCAGGGCCCGGGCGAGCGCGACGCGCTGCTGCTGGCCGCCGGAGAGCTGGTTCGGGCGCCGCTTCGCGAACTGCGACATCTGGACGAGCTCGAGGGCGTTGCCCACGCGGTTCGGCCGACTCCTCTTTGGTGGCCTTCTGGTACTTGAGCCCGAACGCAACGTTCTCCTCCACCGTGAGGTGCGGGAAGAGCGCGTAGTTCTGGAAGACCGTGTTGACGTTGCGCTTGTGGGGCGGGGTCTGGGCCATGTCGACCTCGTCGAGGAGGATCTGGCCCTCGGTCGGGCGCTCGAAGCCCGCGATCATGCGCAGGGTGGTCGTTTTGCCGCAGCCCGAGGGGCCGAGGAGCGAGAAGAACTCGCCCGACGGCATATCGAGGTTGACCCCTGCGACCGCGGTGAACTCACCGAAGCGCTTCACCAGATCGACGAGCTGGACCTCTCCGCCTGCCATCGCGCGCGGAGCATACATTCGGCTCCCCCCCGCGAGTCAACCGGTTGCCGCGAAGCGAGAAGGGGACGTGCTCAGGTCGGTGGACCGACGACCCATCCATGGCCGTGACCCGGCCCCAACAAGACGAAACGCCGAAGCGGACACGGATCCGTGGAAGGCTTGAAGAACCGCAGCACACCATCGGAGATGGCCCACGAATAGTCACCCGCCCCTGTCCCCTGGCACGCATCGAACAGACCGGTGATCAAGACCGACGCAGGGACGAGACGATAGCCACCGGTGCCCACCGCGTTCCCCCTCGAGAGGGAAGCATCTCCGTCGTCCCTGAACGTGAGCACCCATCTGCCGACCGCGTGCAACCGCTTGGCGCCTGGGTCACGTGGCCCGAGGACCAGCGTGTACGTTCCGACGATCGGGCTCGGCGACTGCCCGCCGATCGACGGACTCGGCGGTCCGACCGGCTCCTTCCGGTTCGATTCGGACAGGAGCTTCGGAAGTGCAACGAGGAGCCCCAGCGCGATCACGCCGCCGATGACGGCCAGGCCGCCCCGGCGCAAGGTCCGACGCCGGCGCCCGCGTTGGATCGTGACCGCAAGCTTGCCCTCGATCTCGCTGTCCGTGAGCTCCGGGCGAACGCCGAGACCCGAACGCAGCCGCTCATCGATCGTCAAGGCCCGTCACCCCCCGGTGGTTCGTTGAGCAGATCCGCCAGGTGGTTCCTCGCCCGATGCAGGTCCGATCGGATCGTGGCCTCCGGACGCTCCAGGATGTGCGCGATCTCGGCGACCGGAAGATCCTCGAAGTAGAACAGCACGATCACAGCTCGCTGGGTTTCGGGAAGCGTATGGATCGCGGCGACGAGGTCGACGTCCGGGAAGGCGTCCTCGACCTGACGTGGCTCGTTCCGCTCGACCAGCGCTCGGACCTTCTCTCGCCGTGCCGCTCGTACAGCCATCCGGATCGCGACCCGGCGCACCCAAGCCCCTGGGCGCTCGTACTTGGAGATGCGCCTCCAACGGGTGAACAGTTGGATGAAGGCGTCCTGGGTCACCTCCTCGGCGCGGTCTCGATCCCGGAGGATCAACTCAACCGTGCGAGCGACGCTCGGGTACTCGGTCCTGAAGAACCCCGCGAATCCCTCTTCGGAACGGCTCCGATCAGGCCGGCGCTCAGCAACGGTGTGACCGTCGGCCGGTTCCACAGAAGATGAACCCCCGGTTCTTGACCCCCGCATACCTCGTTCCGGACTCCCATCCTTACTCAGGCCCGATCACGCCGCGAGGTTGCAACTTTTCCGCCGACCCCGGTCTGTGTCCAGCTGAGAGTCGTGGCCCCGGCCATGCGGCACGGTTTGGGGCTCCGAGTGTCCTTGCACCGTGACTGGATGGGAGGGACCATGCGCCGCTTGATGAAGCTCTTCGTTCCTGTGGCCGGCACGATCGTCAGTGTCGCCCTGCTCGTATCGCCTGCCGCAGCCAACATGCAGGTGAAGTCCGTGAACCATGTGGAGTACAGATACACCGAGTCGAGCATCTGTCCGTTCGACCTCAAGGTGCATCTCCACGGCTCGTACAAGAGCGTCGACTACTACGACAACACCGGCTTCCTGTACAAGACGATCGACACGCCCGGAGGCGGCGAGCCCTTCGCGGTCTCCTACAGCGCGAAGGGCACCACGCTCACGCAGCGGAACGAGGCCTTCTCCACCGTCGTCATCTACAACCACGACGGCACATGGACGTACACGGAGCGCGGGGCGGTGAACAAGTTCACCGCCCCCGGGGTCGGTATCGTGCTGAAGGACGCTGGCATCGCGTCGTGGTCAGAGCCCGATGAGCAACTCCTCTTCATGGGGGGCCCGCATCAGGCGGCCAACGGCGACTTCGACGCGTTCTGCGCCGCCTTCGGCTGATCGTCCTTAGGACTGCCCACCTCTCACATACCCCCACCGCCCTGTCCTGGGGTCGCGACAGGGCGAGAAGACAAGGCTCCACGATGCCCGATCGCGGTCGAACGAACGCTGCCGACTGCGCCGGGACTCATGGAAATTGGCCATGTCACCGCTTGCCCCCGGGTGCGGATCAGACAATCGAAGCACCGATGAAGGTGCGGAAGACATCGAATAGAGTCCCGATGCCCAGAAACGGAGGTTCCTCGGATCGAGTTCGGTGCCCATCTCCCGTTGATGACCTGGGGCGACGAGGAGCCCGCATCGATCTCCGACCTGATCGACTTCGCACGCCTCGCGAACCAAGTTGGCCTGACGTGGCTGACCTCGAACGACCACCTCGTCTACGGACGGCCGTGGCTCGATGGCCCCGTGGCGCTCTCCTCGGCACTTCCGGTGATCGGCGCCATGACGGTCGCGACGACGCTCGCACTCCCAGTCGTGCGAGGTCCGGGGCCGTTAGCGAAGGCGCTGGCTGCGATCGACCGGCTCTCGGGCGGCAAACTCGTCGTCGGCGTCGGTCCTGGCTCTTCCGAGCGGGACTATCGGGCGGTCGGGATCGCATGGGAGGAGCGGTGGCCCAGGTTCGAGGAGGCCGTCCAAGCGCTTCGGGCGCTCCTGCGACCAGCGGGCGAACCGTTCGAAGGAACGTTCTACTCGACGGAGGGGATGCATCTGCTCCCCGCCCCAACCCAACCCGGCGGACCACCCATCTGGATGGGAAGTTGGGGGTCGGACGCCGGCTTGCGACGCGTGGCGCGCCTCGCCGACGGGTGGTTGGCCTCCGGCTACAACACGACGCCCGAAGCCTTCGGCGAGACACTCCAACGCCTGCACGGGCATCTGCGACGGGAGGGGATCGACACGGCGGGGTTCCCCAACGCGATCGCGACGATGTTCCTCTACCTGACCGAGGATGCGGCGGCCGCCGACGCCGTACTGACCAAGGTACTCGCGCCTACGCTCGGTCGCTCGCCCGAGCAGCTCCGAGAACGGTTGCTCGTGGGCTCTGCCAGCGAGTGTGTCGACAAGCTCGCTCGGTTCGAGTCCGCAGGTGCCGAGCGTGTTCTCATCTGGCCGGTCGGCGACGAGCTCCATCAGCTCGAACGGTTCCACGACACCGTCATGTCGCGGCTCGGCGCTGGATGAGCTTGTTGAACTCGGAACACCGGGACATGTGCTGCGACGGTCGAGCAAGGGTGGCGGCGCGGAAGCTTAGCTAGAGGTGGGTTCATCGACCAAGGTTTGAACGGCCTGTGTGCCGGCGCCGCATCGCCGCCTCGATCCACGAGAGCAGCGCGAACGCCACGCAGGCAACGATGACGAGGAACCCTCCACCGACGAGAGCGCTCAGGAAGGCACCGGCCTCTCGTGCGAGGACCACGTGGAAGACGGCGACGATCAGGAGGAAGGCGAGATACCCGCCGGCCACCATGATGATGAGGTCACGCGGACGCCCACGCTGCACCTCGGCATCGACCGGGCGGCGCCACTCCCCGATCACCATCGCGACGAACACGGCGTATCCGCACACGAGTGGGGGCAAGATCTCGCGGAAGAAGCGCATGACGTCAGTCCCGAAGGAAGAATGCCCACCCGCGGATGAACAGATGCCATCCGAGCCAGAGCCAGATGCCGAACAGGAGCATCCGTCCCCACAGCGGTCGCATGAAGTCGTGAAAGAGCTGCGACAGCGTCGGCCACGTCGGTGCGTAGACGAGCCCGAACCCCTGCCAGACAAGCAGCGTTCCGACGATGACGAGCCACCCGCCGAGCGCGATCGCGCGCATCCGTGGCCTCCCTTCCCAGCGCATGCACTCAGGGTCGCACGTACGCCGGCTTCATGGTCGTGAAGATCTCCGCGGTGTAGGCCCCTGTTGCGTGAGACGCCCCTCTCCCGGGGGGAACCGGTCGATCGGTCGCGCTCGAGCTGTGACCCTGCTTTGACCCAATCGGAGTAGAACCACTCCCGTCGCTCATTGGCCAACCGCCCGTATCAGGCGGAACAGCGGCGTGCGATGCTGGCCGCCGCCATGGACGAGACCCCTGCCGTAGCGCCGAACGCGGATATCGAGCGACGCCGGATCCCGTCGCTGCTCGCCGGGTACTGGTCGTTCGGCCAGTACTGGGGCATCTGGGTGATCCTCGTGATCGAGCTCCAGAGCGAGCGCCACCTCAGCTACGGGCAGATGGGCGCGATGCTCGCGCTCCTGTCGGTCGTCGCGATGCTCGTCATGGCGTTCGTCGCGCCGCGCCTCGCACCGCTCCCCCTCGGCGCACTCTGCGCGATCGGTCTGATCACCCTCGGCATGGGCTCGCTCGGGATGGCGTTCCTGCCGACCGGCGCGTTGTGGTTCGCCTTCGCAACCGCCGGTGTCGGGAACGGACTGATCGACGTCTTCCTGAACGTCGAAGGCCAGCGTGTTGAGTCGATCACGCAGCGGCCGGTCCTGCAGTGGTTGCACGCAACGTACGCGGTCGGTGGGATCACCGGCGCGGCGGTCGGTGGGCTCGTCGCTGCGACACACACCGACTTCCGCGTCGGCCTCGTGTTCGGCGCGGTCTGCCTGTTCCTGACCGCGTTCTGGAACGCACAGGCCGGCACGCGGGAACGGGGCGCCACCGAGGTCGACTCGGCGTTCTCGCTGACGGCGTTCAAGCGCCACCCGGAGCTGTGGCTCCCCGCCCTCGTCGTCCTTTCCGCGTTCCTGGTTGAGGGATCGATGGACACGTGGTCGGGCTTGTACCTGACGCGCCAGCTCGGCGCAACCGCGTGGCAGACCGCGCTCGCGTTCATCGCATTCTCGGCGTCGGTTGCGATCGGTCGGTTCTTCGCCGGGCGCGTGCTCTTCGGGCTCGGCCGGCGGACGACGATCTTGGCCGCGGGGATCGGCGGAGCGCTCGGCGGCGGGATCGCCGCGCTCGCCAACGAACCGGTCGTGGTCGCGGTGGGATTCCTCGTGATGGGCGCCTCGATCGCCGCGGCCGCGCCCGCCGGGTTCGGACTGGTCGAGACGCTCGCGCCCGACGACCAGACCAACGCGATCGCAGCGGTCACGACGGTCGGCTACTCGGGGTTCGTGTGGAGCCCGCCGATCTTCGCGTGGCTCGCGACCGCCTTCGACCTGCGAGCCGCGATGGCGGTGATCGTCTGCGCCACGTTCGGCATCATCGCCGCGGGGTTCCTGACCCCGCGCGACCGATCCGTTCGCGAGGCCGCGCGGTAAGGTCGAGCCATGCGACCGCGCGTGCTGCTCGCCGCGGCGCTCGTGGTGGTGGGGGTGGCCTGTTCGTCACCGCCACCCGACCCTTACGCCGCCTATCGCCAGACCACGACCGAGGACGTCCCCGGCACGCTCGACTGGCAGATCGGGCCCGTCGCGTCCGACTATCGGCCGTCGATCGGCCCGGCGCAGGCCTACGACGAGCTGTTCACGGCGGGCGACCGCAAGCACGCGTACGCGATCTTGGCGCAGGTCACGAACACGTCCGACCACAGCGTCGGGCCGCCGGCCTGGGTCTTCGTGACGCCGCACACGTGCTACGCCACCGCCAAGGGTGACCTCGTCTCGCCGGGACGAACGGGCAACGGCTGCACCGACCAGAACCTCTACGTCCAGGGAGTGGACGCGACCACGGGTGAGCGGCTCGGCGGGTTCACCGCCTTCGACACGCCGACCCCGTGGGTGCCGGCCCGAGCAGGCACACCGCCGGTGGTGACCGCCAAGGTTCAGGCCGGGACGACCCTGCTCCACTGAGCGAGCCAGGCCGCGTCCTGCGACGGCCCGAACCCGACCAGCATCTGGCCCTGCGCGAACTCGTCCTCCGACACGATCGCGTCGCGGAGGTTCGCCGGCACCGCGCTGTGCCACCGGAACGACGGATCGGCGAACGCCTCGCGCGTCGCCCCCTCCATCGGCACCTGGTACCCGTTCCATGCGAAGTTGTCGAGCGCGACGTCGAACCGCAGGAGGTGATCCAGGAACGCGTGCGCAGCGACGGGATTACGGCCGCGGGCGCAGACCGCGGTGAGGTCCAGACCGACCACCCGTGAAGGTTCGCTCGGCGACCAGTAACGGAGCGCTGCGGCGACCTCCGCCGGGTTGTCACCGTCCCGCGCCGCGTAGCGCGGCGCAGTCAAGATGTCGCCCGACCACGCCTGATGCACCGCGAAGGTGCGTTCGGGCAGGCCCTCCTCCGCGCCGTCGTCGGTGAACCGCGCGTTGGTTCGCGCGACCGCGTCGGCCAGGAAGTTCCCCGCCGCGGTGAGCTGGTCGGCGGTCGCTGCGCGCAGGTCGTGCACGCCCGCCTGCTGCAACCCGAGGGCGATCGCGTCGCGGTACGCGTCGTAGATGCCCACCTGGTCGCGGTAGCGGCGATCGGTGAAGATCGCGTACGGGTCGGGCCGCGCGTCGGGCGCGTCGACGCCGCGCACCATGTCGGCGCGCCATCCGATCCCGCCCGTGTAGATCGTGTACGGCGTCGTGTAGCGCTGGCCCGGGTCGTAGAAGGGACCGTCGCCGGTGCGGAACCAGCCCCACAGGTTCGACAGGTGCGGCAGGTAGTCGTGGTTCAGCGGACGGAGCAGCCCGGCCGCGACCATCCCGGGCAATACGTCGATCACCGGGAACACGACGTCGAAGTCGCTCGACGGGTCTTGCAGGCGCGCGATCGCCTCGTCGATCCGCGTGAAGCTCTCGACCTCGACGTGCACGTCGTGGGCCGCGTAGGCCTGATCGAAGCTGGCGAGCACGCGGGACGAGAGGTAGTCCTTCCACTCGTAGACGCGGAGCGTGGCGCCGCGTTCGATCGGGAGGCCGCTCGCGAGCTCGAGACCCGGATCGACCGGCAGGGGCCCGAAGGCGATGCCTCCGGGCGCGGTGCCGGTCGATATCGAGCCGCGGCGGCCACAGGCCGCCGCGGCTCCCACAAGCGGAATGGCGGCCGCGGCCAACGCCCCCCGACGCAAGAACGCGCGCCGCCCGATCCGCTCGGTCATAACGTCTTCGCTATCCCTCCATGATCATGCCGTCGTGCCACTCGGGGTCGGCCTCGAGGAGCGCGCGCATCGCCATGTACCGCTCGTTCTGCGCCGGGTCGTCGGCGTTCTTGTCGTAGCTCGCCCGGTCCTCGAAGATCACGAAGAGCCAGCGGACGTCGCTGTCGTTCTCCGAGAGCACGTAGGACTTCACGTACCCGGGGACCGGAACGCGCATCTGTTCGTCCATCACCTTCTGGATGGCGTCGACGTTCTCCGCCTTGACGCGCATCTTGGCGCAGGTCCCGTACATGGCTGCCTCCCCGCCGGCCGACGATCGGCCGTCTCCACAAGATTAGGACCGCTCGGCGCGAGGGGGTACCCCGGGCTCGAGCGGGGGCGGGGCGTGGCCTTGCCCCCAGGCGTCGGCGCCACCGTCCACGACGACCGTCGTGCCGGTGATGTAGCCGCCACCGTCGCTCGCCAGGAAGGCGATCGTCGCAGCGACCTCCTCGGGGGTGCCGGCCCGGCGCATCGGGATCTCCTCGGCGAAGGCGTCGACGACCGCCTGTCCCCCGTATTGGAGGATGCCCTCGGTCTGGATCACGCCCGGCGAAACGCAGACCGCCCGGATCCCGAACCGGGACCACTCGAGCGCGATCCCCGCAGCGAAGGTCTCCAGAGCGCTGCGGGCCATCGACGACGGCACGACGCTCGGGATCCCGCGGCGGGGGCTGAATCCGAGGAACGCCACGAACCCGCTGCGCTGCGGAATCATCCAGCGCTCCGCCACCCGGGCCGTGACGTCCCAGGTGGCATCGACGTTCAGGCGGTGGATCGCCCGCAGGCCCTTCGGCGAGGTGTCCTCGAGGCCGGCCGCGAACTGACCGCCGGCGTTGTTCACCAGGATGTCGACCCGGTCGGTGCGCTGCGCGACCGCGTCGAGGAACGCGCCGACCTGCTCGGGCTCGCGCACATCGCACGGTTGTGCGAAGCACCGGTCGCCGAGCTCGTCGGCGACCGCGGCGATCGGCTCGGACCGGCGCCCGCAGATCGCCACGGTTCCCCCGGCCGCCACGATCGCGCGGGCGGTCGCCGCGCCGATCCCGGTGCCCCCGCCGGTCACGATCGCCGCGCGGCCGGCGAGCGCGTCGGGTGCGAGCGGTGAGCGGAAGCCCTCTACCATGGCGCGAGTATGCAGGAGGGACGGGTCATCGGCGCAGACGGTGTCCGGCTCGCCACGCGGACCTTCCCCGGGCCGCGCGGCGGGCCGACGGTGGTGCTGCACCACGGGCTCGCGTCGAGCCAGCACATCTGGGACCTGATGGTGCCCGCGCTCCAGCGTCGCGCGACCGTCGTCACGTTCGACGCACGCGGGCACGGCGTGAGCGGGAAGCCCTCGACCGGCTACGGGTTCGAGCACACCTCCGCCGACGCGGTCGCGGTGCTGAAGGCGACCCGCCGGCGCCGGCCGATCCTCGTCGGCCACTCGTGGGGCGCGATGGTCGCGATCGACGTCGCCGCGCGATACCCGAAGGCCACGTCGGGAGTCGTGCTGATCGACGGCGGCGTCACCGCGATGCGCGACGGGTTCTCCTCGTGGGCCGAGGCGCGCGAGGCGCTGTCACCGCCGCACCTGGCCGGCACGCCGGTCGAGGAGTTCCGCGCGATGGTGCCGATGTTCTTCGGCGATGCACTCGACGTGACGCCCGAGGTCGTCGACATCGTGCTCGCGGTGATGCGCGTCGGCGCCGACGGCACGATCCGGCCGCGGCTCGACGCGCGCGAACCATCTCAAGATCCTGCGCGCGATCTGGGAGCAAGACCCGGTCGCGCTGCACGCCGGGCTGCGCGTGCCGGCACTCGCGATCCTCGCCGCCGGCGGCGACCCCGACTGGGACGCGCGCCGGCGCGAGGGTGTCAAAGCCCTGCGCCGGGCCGGCGCGAAGACGCGCGTCACCTGGATCGAGGGGATCCACGACCTTCCGCTGCAACACCCTCGGGCGCTCGTGCAGCGGATCGGAACGTTCGCGCGAACCGCCGTACGATAGGGAGACGATGTTCGTGTTCTTCCTACTGCTCTTGATCCTGCTCGCGGCGCTCGGCGTGCTCGGCCTGGCACTGAAGATCGCGCTGGCGCTGTTCGTGGGCCTCACGATCGCGATCGTCGGCGTCGCGGTCGTCGGCTACTACGTCGTGCGCCACCAGCTCCGCAAGGCGCAGAAGTCGTTCAACGCGTCGCTCGACACGCGCGCCGCGACCTCGGCCGGAACCACCGTCGA
This sequence comes from uncultured Actinomycetes bacterium, assembly GCA_963799625.1. GTDB lineage: Bacteria > Actinomycetota > UBA4738 > UBA4738 > HRBIN12 > AC-51. The sequence continues at coordinate 382,068 of CAWCXU010000013.1, forward strand.
GGTCGGGCGACCGACGCGCCAGGATCCGCCCGTCGACGACCGCTACTGAGCCGGCGCGCCGCGGCGCACCACGCGCTCGCGGTACCGGACCGGCGCCTCGCCCACCAGCCGATAGAGCGGTCCACGCGCCTTGCCCGCGTCCTCACGCATGTCGCCGCGCTCCAGCGCGAACGCGGCCGCGCGCACGAGCGGGTAGCGGAACGGCTCGGGTGGGGCGAACGCCGACTCCGGCCGGTTGACCGCCAGCGTCGACCACTCGTCGGTCTCGTCGAGCACGGTCGAGGCGAGGATGTGCCCGCCGACGAACGTCTGGATGACCCCGTGGCCGCTGTACCCGAGCCCGGCGTGGATGTTGCCCGGTGGCAGCGTCCGGTAGAACGGGACGAAGGTCGGCGTCTGGTCGATCGGACCGCCCCACGCGTGCGTGAACCGGATCCCTTCGAGCTGCGGGAACATCCACAGCAGCCCGCGCGCCGGCGCCTCGGCGAAGTGCGCCCGTGCGTTGGCCGCGCGGCTGTCGCCGCGGCCGCCGTACACCGCGCTGCCGGCGCCCCCGCCGATCACGATCCTGCCGTCGTCGGTCGGACGCAGGTAGTAGAGCCACTCGCGACCGTCGGCGATCCCGATCTGGCTCGTCCACCCGATCTCGGCCAACAGATCGGGGATCGGCTCGGTGGCCACGACGTAGTCGGCGATCACGCCGAAGCTCCGTCGGAACGGCGGCATGTCGGCCGCCCACGCGCCGGTCGTGAGCACGACGCGGTCTGCTCGCACCGCGCCGCGCTCGGTCCGCACGATCGCCGGCCGCGACTGCTCGAGCGCACGCATCGGTGTGCGCTCGTAGATGTGGACGCCACGCTCGAGGAGCAGCCGCCGGAGCCCCCGAGCGAGCCGCGCCGGCTGCACCACCGCGTTGTCGCGGAAGAACGCGCCTTCGATGAAACGAGGAGAGTCCGCGTACGCACGGGTTTCCTCGGCCGTGAGCACCTTCAGACCGTCGCCCTCGACGTAGCGCTCGCGGGCCGACGCCCGCCCGCCGGTGCCGAAGGCCTCCTGCCACGCGCCGGTCCGCACGCCGAGCACGCCCTCGTGATGGAACCAGCAGTCGATCCCGTGCTCTTCGGCGAAGGCGCCGAGCTGTTCGACGGCGTCGCTCTGGACACCGCAGGTAGCGCACGCCCTCCTGCTCGCCGAACAGCGCGATGATCGCGTCCGCGTCGAACCACGACGACGACGCGAATCCCCCATTGCGGCCGCTCGCGCCGCCGCCGACGATGTCCTGCTCGATCAGCGCGATCCGCATCCCGGGCGCGCGCTCCGTCAGCCGGACCGCGGTCCACAGACCCGCGAACCCGCCACCGACGATGCAGACGTCGGCGACGACGTTCGCCTCCAGGGGCGGCGCCGGCTCGCCCGGATCGTGGGCGAGGGCCTCCTGCAACCAGAAGCTCCGCGCGGCGCCGGGTCGCGGCAGATCGATCACGACTTCTCCCCTTGGCGTCTGAAGATCGCAACCACGGCCACCCGGGCGATCCCGACGAAGATCGACGCGAAGAGCAGCGCGACCACGGCGAAGGTGAGGATCTCGCCTGCGGTCAGCGACCCGACGACGGCGACCCGGAGCAGCACGCCGATCGGGATCGCGATCGCGAGGTTCATCGCGAGGCGTCCGTTCGACACCGGCCGGTAGGTGCCGATCGCCCACGCGGTCCCAACCCACGCGCCCACGAAGATCAGGGCGAGCGCGAGGAACCGGCTCACCGCCTCTTCCTTGTGGCTCGACACGCCGAACACCAGGAACACCAGCAGGGCGATCACGTCGCCGATGAGCGCGGCGCGCGCGAGCTTGGTGCCGTCGACGAGGGGGCGCATCGCCCCATCTTCGCAGGGGACGGGACGACGTAGCCTTCCGGTATGGCCACGGTACGGGTCACGTATGACGAGGCCGTGGCCGCGTTGGAGGCGGCCGCAGACCCCACCCGCCTGCCGGGGATGGCCAGGGTCGGGATCGAAGTGTCGCACGCGATCGGCGTGTCGGTGCCGTCGATCCGGCGGATCGCCAAGCGAGCCGGCACCGACCACGCGCTCGCCCGGGCGTTGTGGGCAACCAACATCCACGAGGCCCGCCTCCTCGCCGCGCTCGTCGCCGATCCGAGCGCGTTGTCGTTCACGGCGATGCGCGCGTGGGCGCGCGATCTGGATTCTTGGGACGTGACCGACATGCTCGCCGACACGTTCGTGGCGACGCCGCACGCAGACCAAGCGATCCGTGCGTGGAGCACCGCGCGCCACGGGTTCACGAAGCGATGCGCGTTCTCGATGATCGCGCGGCTCGCCGTCGGACACCCCGACGAGCCCGACGCCACCTACCTCGGCTACCTGCCGTTGATCCGGACCGCCGCGACCGACGACCGCAACGAGGTCAAGAAGGCGGTCAACTGGGCGCTCCGCCAGATCGGCAAGCGGGACAGAGAGCTCCACACCGCGGCGCTCGCCGGATGCGAAGCCCTGCTCGCTCTCGAAGACCGAACGGCACGATGGATCGCCCGAGACGCGCTGCGAGAGCTTCAGAAGCCGGAGATCGTCACTCGCATCCCCGCGTAGACCGACCCCCTACCCAGCGAGCGATCGAAGGTGGGAGGCGCGATCCTCGTCCGTCGCGAAGTCGGGATCGTCGCGCTCCAGCAATGGGATGGCCGCCGCCGCCTGGGTCGCAGATTCACCTCCGCGGCCGAGTTCCGCGTACTCCAGGGCAAGCTCCTCGTGGAACCAACCGTCGGGCGCGCCGGCAGTCTCAGCCCACGCGACGCTCTGCTCGAGCAGGGGCACCGCCTCATCGGACCTTCCGAGTGCGCGCAAGGCCTTCCCCACGGTGTAGCGGGCGATCTCGACCGAAGCGCCCTCTTCCCCGTCAGCTTCACGAGCCTCGAGCCCTCGCCGGAACGAGATCAGCGCGTCCTCGAACTCACCCGCGTCGTAGTAGTTCCATCCGATGTTGTTGTAGAGCGGGCCGAGCCAGTGGCGCGCGTCCTCGTCCTTCGTGGCCAGCTCGATCCCCCGCTCGGTCCACGCGATGAACCCATCGCGGTCGGGCGCGACGAGCGCCGCCATGTGCGCCGCGTCCGCCGCGATGAAGGTCTGACCGGTGTCGATCGCGGTCGCGAACGCGGAGTCGAACAGCGGCCGGGCGGCCTCTGGATCTCCGCTCGACCGACGCACACGTCCCCGCTCGAGATCGATCCGAGCCCGAGCGACGGCCTCGTTGCCCGCCAGCGGCACCGCCTCGTCCAGCAGCCGATCACCGGCATCGAAGGAACCGCGCAGCCCCTCGACCCGCGCGACCTGTGTCAGGACCTCGGCGCGACCGGCATCGGTGGTCTCGCCCTCGAGTTGCGCGCGCAGACGCGTCTCACTGGCGTCGAGATCGTCGAAGTCCCACAGCGGTCGAAGCCTGTCGGTGGTCAAGCCGCCACCCTACCGACGGTGGCGGCTTTCGACCCTATCGCCAGATGTTGTTGATCGGCTTGACCGAGGCCGCGTTCCCGACGTAGCCGCCGAGACGGAACCCGTCCTCCATCGTGCGCAGGAAGCTGTAGTGGTCGAACACGCCCGTGTAGATGCCCGGGCGCGCCAAGGGACTCTCGACCGAGAAGACCACGCGGCCACCCTGGCCGAAACGGTCCTGGTTGTTCTTCACGTTGTCGCCCGCGCCCTCGTCGAAGACCACGATGATGACGCCGTCGGTCCCGTACGCGGGCGAGGCCTCGATCTTCGGCACCTCCCGCGCGAGGAAGTCGTCGAACTGGGTCAGCGGGTTGCCCTTCGGCGGGCTGCAGTTGTCGTGGGCGTCCTCACATTGGTTCGGCACGACCAGGTTGAACCTGCCGACGTTGCCGGTCCCCAGCGCGGCGTCGAACGCGCTCATGTCGTTCGGGCCGGTCCCCCCGGCCGGGATCACGTTCGCGAGGCACTCCGCCGACTTGTTCGTCGCCGACCAGACCCCGCCGGCTCCCTCGACGTTGTCGTAATAGACGGCGGGGTTGTGCTTGACCCGATAGGTGTTGGAGTCCTGCAGCGTGCCCGACTCCTTCTCGACGTCGCACGCGACGGGCATGGATTCCATCCAGCTCTGCCAGCTGACCCCGGCGACGTCGAGCTGGTGGAAGAGGTTCGGCACGTTCTGGTGGCACGTGTCGGGCGGATCGTCGTTCTGGTCGCACAGGATGTACTGCCCGGAGGTCATCCCGACGTAGTTGGCGAGCGAGTTGTGCGCGAGCGCGAAGAAGTTCGTGTGCCACGCCGACCTCGGCTTGAGCGTGGTGACGAGGTACGGGGAGTTGGACTTGTTGACGTTCCCGAGCTCCGCGTTCTCACCGATGATCACGAAGACGTGACCGAACGCGGGAACACCCTCCCCCGGTGGTGGTTGCGGTGGTGCCGCACTCGTCGCGTTCGGGAGCCAGGCAACGAACAGCACGGCGGCCAGACCGATGATGACGCGGCGCATGGGATCCCCTCCTCAGCGTTCGACCACTACCGGTCGTTCGACGGTATCCCATCCCCCCAGTAGGCTGTCAACAGTCGACCATCGCTCCCACGCGAAAGGGACTCCTTGAGCCCAGTCAGGAAGACGGCGTTCATCGCCGGGTTGCTCTTCATCATCACGTTCGTCGTATCGATCCCGGCGGCGTTGTTCCTGTACACGCCGGTGTTGGATCACACCGACTACATCCTGGGCGCCGGCGCGGACAATCGCATCGCGTTCGGCGCGCTCCTCGAGATGATCCTCATCGTCGCGAACATCGGGACGGCGGTCGTGCTGTTCCCGATCCTCAAGCGGCAGAACGAGACCCTTTCCTTGGGCTATGTCGCGGCCCGCATCATGGAAAGCATGTTCATCGCCGTCGGGCTCCTGAGCCTGATGGCGATCGTGACGCTGCGCCAGGACCTCGCCGGGACGGGTACGGATGCAGCGTCGCTCGACGCGCTCGGCAGGTCGCTCGTCGCGATCCACGATTGGACGTTCCTGCTCGGACCCGGCTGGATCGTTGGGCTCGGCAACGGGTTGATCCTGGGCTACCTGATGTACAAGTCCGAGTTGGTTCCGCGAGGCATGGCTTGGCTGGGGCTGATCGGTGGTCCGTTGATCATCATCTCGGGCACCGCGGTGCTGTTCGGCGCGATCGAACCGGGTTCCTCCGCCCAGGTGATCGCGACGATCCCCGAGTTCTTCTGGGAGCTGTCGCTCGGGATCTACCTCATGGTGAAGGGCTTCAGGTCCTCGCCGATCCTCTTGACCGATCCCGTCGTCGTCCCCGATGTGGTCCCACGGAGTTCCGTCTAGCCGATCGCGTTCGCGATAGGTGCAACCTGATCGGACCCACTCTCCGGCCAAGCCATCAACTCTCTCTGCTGCGCGCCCGCATCGCGACGATGACGACGACGGCCGCGATCATGACGACGGCGAGCACGGCGATGGGAACGATCGGGATCGACCCGCCTCCCGGTGCCGAGCCGCTCGGAGAGGTGCCGCCTGCAACGGATCTCTGTCCCACGGCGAAGAACCCCAGGTTCTGGATGTGGCCGACGAGGAGCTGCTGAGCGATGTGGTCCGTGCTGTGCACCGACGTCCAGCGTCGGCCGTCCGCGGAGATGACGAGCGTGTCGTCGATCCCGAACACGATCGGGTACGCCAGCGTCAGTTGCGCGTCACCGTGCAGCCGGGTGATCCGCTGTCCGGTCGGTTGGTACGAGGCGGTGATCTGCATGACGTTGCCGGCGATCTGGTAGCCATCGGGAAGCGACACATCCGACGAGGGCGCGAGCGGTGTCATCGTCACGACCGCGCCGGTCGCGCCCTGCACAGGCGGGAACGCACCGTCACCGAGCGCCAGGGTCGCCTGGTAGTTCGCGGTCGCGAACACGATGGCGGCGGATCCGGTGGAAGGATCGAACGAGGCCTCCGATCCGGACAACCGGAACGTCTTGGGGCTCGGGGGTTGGTTGGTGGACGCCAGAGCCTCGGGTGGCGTCACCCACCCGTACGGGGGCGGCGGTGCAAGTCCGTCCAGGATCGGACGGCGATCGAGTGGGTCCAGGTGCCCGCTCATGATGGCGCCGATGAGGTAGAGGCACGCGAGCAACACCCCGATGCCCGCGGCGGCACGTCGGCTCACACGCCGATCCGTATCGGTTGGACGTGCGCGGTCGCGAACCGGGGAGGCCAGACCACCGCTCGTTCGCGTGGCGCGACCCATTCCCAGATCACGCTCATCGCGCGGAGGTTCGAGCCCGCGCGCGGGCTGCCCGGCGCGGCGAACGCGAGGCCGCTGCCGTTCGGGAGGCTCCCGACAGGCAAGCGCGTCGCCATCGCAGCCGCGGCGACCGAGCCCGGTGTGATGGCGCCCGCCGCGGGCATGACCGAGTGGAAGAGCGCCCAGGCCGCGGAGAACCCCGACAGCGCCGCCGCACTCATCTCGGCGTCGAACCGATCTTCGTACGCGGAGCGGGCCTGGTGCAGGAGTGCGCGTCCGGAGGTGGTCAGGCCGGACTTGTTGACGTACTCACCGTCGAGCTTGTCCGAGGCGAAGAGCCCGACCGCCTGGCGTCCGAGTCGGTTGCCGAACGCCGGCATGCAGTAGCTCGACGAGGTGCCGATGTTCGCGATCAAGGGGAGTCGTTCCGCGACCATCGCTCGCCGGATCGCGACGCCGTCGTCGAGGTACGCGGCGACGAAGAGCACATCCGGATGGGACCTCGCGACCCGATGGATCAGCGCATGCGCGTCCAACCGGTTCGCGTCGTAGTTGAAGCGCCCCACGAAGGGCAGGTGCAACGCGTGGATCTCATCGATGGCGCCGTCTGCAACCGTGCTGCCGTAGGCGTCGTCGACGCTCACGACCCCGAAGCGGAGTCCCGAGGCCGATCGGCCGAGCATCGGCGCGAGACGGTGGCCGATGAAGTCGACCGCGTCGCGTCCAAGGTTGGCGCCGCTTGGAGCGACGCGGAAATAGTCGGTGCTGCCTCCGCCGGGGGGAGGCATCGAGCCGACCGCGCCCGTCTCCCAGAACACCATCCCCCGCCTCGCGGCCTCGTTGGCGGCGGGCTCGGAGATCGTCGTCCCGTAGCTCCCGAGGACGATCCCGATGCCACCGTCGGCGAGCTGGTCGATCGCGGCCGGCGCATCCTCTCCCAACGGGACGTCGATCGGGTCGAGCTCCACGGGTGCTCCGTTGACGCCCCCTTCCTGGTTGACCAGGTCCGTGGCGATCTGCACTCCTCGGTATTCGTCCCGTCCGCCCGGCCCCTGGGAGCCCGAGAGCGGGTAGATCGCGCCGACGCGGATCGGGGTCACCGACGGCGACCCGGCCGAGCGTGACGTGCAGGAGGTGATCGCGAGCACCATGACGATCGCAACGAGCCACGACCGTCGCATCATCGGATCACCGCCGCGAGGTTGGCGAGGGCATGCGTCGCGGCCGACGCGTGCCAGTCACCGGACGCCCAGCGTTGCCACCCGAACAGGAGTCCCGCGCCGAGGTCGACCCAGAACACCGCCGGCCCGTACAGCGGGACGTGCACCGCCGCGAACGAGACCGCCGATCCGACGATCGCCACGGCGACTCCCCATCTGGCGAGTGTTCCGAACACCAGCCGTCGGAAGAAGAGCTCCTCGCCGATCGCAGCTCCGATGCTCATCGCCACGATCAACGGCGTGTGGGCGAGGGGCGCCGCTCGCGCAAGGGCGAGCGTCGAGCAGACCGCCACCACGCCGACGCCCACGACCAACGTCCGTGGAAGCAAGGGAGAAGCGACTGCGGCCATCGGCGTGGCGATCGAGATGAGCGTGAGGAACACCATGATCGCGATGAACAGCGGGGTCGCGGCCGGCGATCCGATCAACGATGTGCGAACGAGCAGCGCGCAAAGGCCCAACGCCGGCACGAGGAGGTCGGCCGTGTGGCGCGGTGCGCCGCGACCCGGAACCCCCGACGCAGGAACGGAGCTCATCGACGGACCTCGAACGTCACCTGTTGGATCACCCTCGGGTCGAACGGAAGGTGATCGGACGCGACGAACTCGACCTGGACGACGTGGATGCCCGGAGCCACGTCGTGGAGCTCGTCGGTGAGTCCCAGGTTCATCGAGACGATCGCGCCGTCGAGCGAGATGTGCAGATGCCCCTGGTCGGGAACGACGTTGGTGGTGGTCGCAGCAACGATCTCCGCATCGTGGAGCATCACCTTCACCGGGACGTCGGCACTATGGAACACCTGCCCGTCCTGCGGCGAGACGATCAGGAGCTTCCCTGTGCTGCTCGGTCTTGACAGGACGGCGGCCGAGGATGCGACGTCCGATCCGTTGCTCGAACAACCCACAGCGACGAGCACGAAGACAGCGGCCAGCAGCGCGGCCCGGAGACACAACCTGGACGTCAGATATGAGGTCACGGCCGAGGCTAAGGAAACCACACGAGCGACGAGGGGTCTCGTGTCAGAGCCGAGCCTCGGCGTCGTGGTCATCGATCCCGTGGAGTGCGTGATCCGCGGCGATCGCCTGCGCCTGCCGCTGGGCCATGTAGGGCTTGAGCAGGTACCGCCAGCCGACGAGGCCGATGATGATGTCGAACAGGAGCGTCTCGACGCCACTGATGAACACCTCGAGGTACCAGTGGCCCTTCTGATGCATGAGATGCCAGAACGTCTCCCCGTCCTCCGGCTGGAACCTGAAGAGCCCGCTCCAGAAGAAGAGGTAGATCCCGAGGCATACGACGAGGATCACGGCCAGCCCGATGAGGAGCCTTCTATCCGGGCGCCGTTCACCTCCTTGCTCACCGGTCCTGGACATGTGCACAGCAAACCTCGCGACGCTCCTATTGTCTAAGGCGCATACGTGCATAGGAGCGAAGCGATGGCCGACGAGTTCCACGCGGAACCACTTCTGTCCGTTCCTCACCTCGACATCGGTCGGTACGAGGCTGCCAGCAGCCTCCTCCGAGCCCTCACGGCCCCGATCCGCCTCGCCGTGATCGACCTCCTCGCAGACCATCCGTATTGCGTCCACGAGCTGGTCGACGCGATCGGGGCGCCGCAGCCTCTCGTGAGCCAACATCTGCGCGTGTTGCGTGGAACCGGGCTGGTCCGAACCCGTCGGCGAGGCCGGGAGGTCGTCTACGAACTCACCGATGTGCACGCCGCCCACATCGTGCGGGACGCCGTCGCCCACGCGTCGGAGATCTGAGCCTCGGTAAGCTCCGCGGATGTCGGAAGAGCACGAGGCGTTGCGGAGGGCGCTCGGCCGCGTCGGCGCGTGGACGTTCACCTTCGATGAACTGCTGCCCGATCGCATCGCCGCCGATGTCCGCGCGATCGAGGCGATGGGCTACTCGGCGCTCTGGCTCCCCGAGGGCGGCGGCTCCAACGACATCCTCACCAACCTGGGGTGGGCGCTCGGGGCGAGCGAGCGCCTCACCGTCGCGAGCGGGATCGCCAACATCTCGGCTCGCGAGCCAGAGGTGCTCGCGCGCGGCGCCGCCTTCCTCGGTGAAGCGCACGGTGGGCGGCTGGTGCTCGGCATCGGCGTCGGCCACTCGTACTCGACGGAGCGTCGCGGGATCGAGTGGGATCGACCCCTCGCACGGATGGGTCGCTACCTCGACGTGATGGACGAGGTGACGAGCCCATGGCCGACGGCGCCGCGCATGCTCGCGGCCCTCGGCGACGGGATGCTCCGCCTCGCCGCGACCCGCGCGCTCGGCGCGCACTCCTACTTCGTGCCGGTCGCGCACACAGCCCACGCGCGCTCGGTGCTCGGCGATGAACCCGTCCTCGCCGTCGAGCTCGGCGTGCTGCCGGGTGTCGATGATGAGACCGCCCGCTCATGGGCTCGCGCGTGGGCGGTCCACTACCTGGAGCTGCCGAACTACGCCAACAACTGGCGACGGATGGGATCCGGCGATGACGACGTGGCGGGGCAAGGTTCGGACCGGCTGCTCGATGCCGCGTTCGCGTGGGGATCACCCGAGCGGATCGCCGAGCGGGTGCGAGCGCACCTCGACGCGGGTGCCGACCACGTCTGCGTCCAGGTGATCGGCGCGCCCGACGGGGACGCGGCAACCGACCTGCGCGGCCTCGAGGAACTCGCGCCGGCGATCCTCGGTCTCTGATCACATGGCCAACGCTCCCTACGCCGCGCGAGTCCCCACGGCGACGGGCACTCTCGAGGTGGGAGGCACGGACGCCATCTACTGGGAGGCGGGCGGGCGTCCGGACGGCAAGCCGGCGCTCGTCCTTCACGGCGGACCCGGCTCCGGCTGCACACCGTGGCACCGCACGCTCTTCGATCCCGATCAGTACCGCGTCGTCCTGTTCGATCAGCGCAACTGTGGTCGCAGCACGCCGCACGCGAGCGAGCCCGACATCGACCTGTCGGCGAACACGACGCAGAACCTCATCGCGGATATCGAGCTCCTGCGAACCCACCTCGGGATCGAGCGCTGGCTCGTGTGGGGCGGCTCGTGGGGCAGCACACTGGCCCTCGCGTACGCCGAAGCGCATCCGGACCGCGTGACCGAGATGATCCTGTGGGGTATCACCACCGGTCGGCGGTCCGAGGCCGACTGGCTCTTCCGGGGCGGCGTCGCGCCGCTGTTCCCCGAGCAGTGGGCGCGGCTCCGCAGGGGCGTCCCGGACGCTCGAGAAGACGTCGACGTCGTCGACGCGTACGCCCGGCTGCTGTTCGACCCGGATCCGGAGGTGCGCGCCCGCGCCGCGCACGACTGGTGCATGTGGGAGTCGGCGACCCCCGACTGGCCACCCGGGACCGGCCTGGCCTCGCGGTACCGCGACCCCGAGTTCGCGCTCGCCTTCGCCCGCCTGGTGACTCACTACGTCCGGAACGACGAATTCCTGGAAGACGGCGTCCTGCTGCGGAACGCCGGCGAGCTCGCTGACATCCCGGGCATCCTGATCAACGGGCGTTTCGACCTGCAGGCTCCCCTCGGGAACGCGTGGACGCTGCACGACGTGTGGCCGAGGTCGGAGCTCGTGGTGGTTGATGAAGCCGGCCACGCCCCCGGCGAGGCGGTCGAGCGCGAGCTGATCCGCGCCAGCGACCGCTTCGCTTCCATCTAACCCGTTGTGTTAGCACCGGAGCGAGAGCAAGAGGCCGACCACGACTTCACCAACCGCGCCGAAGGCCTCGGCGATAACGGCATCCATCGCCGGCTCGTCGTCGAGGGTCGCCTCGCGGATCAGCACGCGGAGCAGTCTGGGGCGCGCTCCACTCCGACCGAGATCGAGTCAGCTCAGGGCGACCGTCAGGAATGATCCATCCATCCCCTGGAACTGACCGGCCTCCGATGCCACCACGCCGGCCGCGCCGACGTTCCCACCACTCCCGCCGGTGACCGAGAAGCGACCTCGCCAACCGAGCCCGCCGGATCCTTGCCAGATGCCGGTGTGGAATGCACCCGTGTAGGTGATGCGGCCGCCGGGGATGTCGAGGGTCGAGTCGAGGATCGACACCGTGTCGTCACCTTCCAGTCTGACTTGGACGACGGCGACCCGAGTGACGGCGATACCGACCTGGTGGCCGGAGCTCACGTCGAAGACGGGAGACCGCTCGTAGATCGTGTCGCCCGGGCTCAGACCCGTGTCACCGACATCGACGTTCCGGAACGAACCCGCCGAGTCGCCCACGAAAAAGCTCTGCTTGGTCGCCTGGTCGGCTCCCACGCGCGAGTGAGCCGGAACGGCGAGCGTTGCGAGCACCGCGACTCCGATGCCGATGATCGAAAGGATCCTCTTCATCCTGCATTCCTTCCTAGCGTGTGCGATCGAACCAGTGCGAGTTTGGGGGTTCCGGCGGCGACGACGTTCAGGCCGCGATATTCACGAACTGCACGTTGACGTAGTCAGGGATCCAGCCGAAAGCGCACGGCGCCAGGTAAGGGCACGAGCTGAACTCGACCATCCCTGTCCCGTCACAGGGCACCTGCACCGAGGTAGGGATCGCCTTCGGCGCCCTGTAGGAGGTGAACTTGAGTTGCTTGGGTGTGGTCGTCGTCCCGCTCTGAGGAACGAACCAGGCGTAGATCTGGGTGAACGGTCCGGTGTCGCCATGGCCCGCCCCTGCTCTCGCGACCGCGAGCGTCTGACCGCCCGCGACCGGTCCGGTGCGACCTGCGGAGGCAGGGCCCGAACAGACGGTGTGGACGACCGCCGATGTGCGCGTTCCATTGACCAGTCCGGCAAAGTGCTGGTTCGGGCCGATGGCTTGCTTGGCCCCGGCCGGCACGCTGACGACGGCAAGCGCCGTCACCGCCATCGCGATCGCGACGAACGTTCGTGTCGGGGTGCGCACCATCGCTCGCTCCTTATCCGGGAGTCGCTGCTCTCTTCGAGTTTGGCCCTCGGCGCCAACCTCGGCAACCCGGATCCCACGCGCGGCTTACCCATGGCGACGGAGCAAGATAGATCCGAGAGGCGGCGACCTCGTCGCTCCACAGGGCCTCGGGGATGGGAGAGTCAGATCAACGTGCCTCCAGCGCCCTTGGGGTTGAGATGGTTCGCGGCATAGGAGTGCTTGGCCACGCCGGGGCCCCAGCTGGGGCTGTGTTCGCCGCGACCGGGCTCTTCTTGCTCGCGCTCGGCGTCTCGTACGGCGCCTATTGGCTGTTCACGCATCCGACCGACGTTCGTCGCAGAGTCTTTGCGATCAGCCTGAGCGTGTTGGCGGTCGCGTGCTTCGGGGTGGCAACGGCCTTTCCTCTGTTCATGGGCGCGAGTCCGTCGCTGAGCAGGCCCTCGACGACGGCCCAGCTCGACTTCGCATCCCCGCGTTCCGGTGATGTGATCCACGGCGATCCCGCCTCGGTGCAGGTAGAGCTACAGCTCATCGGAGGAACGGTCGTGCCGACAACCTCATTGCGCCTCGTTCCGAACGAGGGCCACATCCATCTCTACCTCGACGGTTCCCTCGTATCGATGACTAGCGGCCTCGACGCCACTGTGACCGCTCCTCCCGGCGAGCATGAGTTGGTTGCCGAGTTCGTGGCCGTTGACCATCTGCCGTTTCAGCCGCGCCTGCAGACGACCGTGACGTTCACGGTGCGCCCGTAGGAGCCGATCTCGTGCGACCCGCCTCGTTGGTTCTGGCACCCGCGCCCGGCGCCCGTCACAAGGCGGACGTCCACAAACCAGCCAGCTCTACTGCAGCGGCGCAGTGCCCCAGTCGGGCTGATGCTCATTGTGGACCTCTGCTGCGACCCACCTGAGGTTCGTGCCGTCCGCATCGATCACCGCCAACCCGATCTGGAACGAGCCATCCTTCGCGAGGAACTCATGACCAAGGAGCACCATCGTGCCGTCCGGAGACCACACCGGATCGTAGAAGCCGTCGTCCTGGGCCGACGTGTCGTTCCCTCGCCCCGTGATGCCATGGCCTTGGGTCAGGTCGGTCAGCGCTCCGCCCGCCGGACTCACCGTGTGCACGTTCGCGGGCCCGAGAGAACAGCAGGCGTTCTCGAAGACGATCCGGCTGCCGTCGGGCGACCAGTCAGCCTGACCCACGTTGGCCCCCCAGCCGGTGATCCGACGCAGCCCGGTGCCATCGAGGTTCACGATGAACAGCGCCGATGTATCGCCAGCGACTTGGGGCGAATACTTCAGGGCATGGCCGCCCTTGAACCGTGAGAACACCAGGGCCGACCCATCGGGTGCGAATCGTGGCTCGGTGTCGCTCGTCCCTGCGGGTGGTGTTGTGATCCGCCTGACCGCGCTGCCGTCAGCTGCGTTCATGACGTAGATGCTCAGGTTGGGGTTGGCAGACGGCGACACGGCATCGCCGCTCGTCACGCCACGATCCGAGTCGAACGCGATGAGCCGACCGTCGGGCGAATACGCCGCATCTCCGCTGAACCCGACGGAGTCCGTGAGCTTGATCACGCCGCTTCCGTCCGCTCTCATCGAGAAGACGTCGTTGATGAAGGTGTTGTCCGAAGGATCGGGGTCCGATCGGTCGCTATCGAAGGCGATCCGGGACGCGTCGGGCGACCAAACAGACCACCCGCTGTTCACGTGGCCGCTGGTCAGCTGGTGCTCCGCGGTTAGGTCCGGGTTGGAGGTCCAAACCTGCCAGAACTGGTTGTGGTCCTGCCGCATGAACGTGAGACGGCCGTTGGTTCCCGACGCCGTCGCGCGCGCCCCCGGGGCCGAGAGCCCCGCCACCAAGAGGACGGCGGCCGTGATCGCGGTGATTGCCCTACGCACAGACCATGGACGCCGCTGAACGGCGCTCCGCTTAGACCGACGCGATAGTCGCGGGTCTTCTTAGCTGGCTGCGGCGGTCGCCTCGATAGCCTGCAGGATTATCTGGGTCGCGGCCTCGGGCTGCGATACGAACGAGACGTGCGAGGCCGGCACCTCCACGATCGTCGCCTCGGCGCGCTCGGCCATGTACCGCTGGAGCTCCGGCGGGATCGCCTTGTCCTGGGTCCCGAGCAAGTACCAGCACGGCAGTGTGTTCCACGCCGGCGGAGACGATGGCGTTGCCGCGAACGCGGCGGCCGCGTATGGCCGCTGCGTCGCCGCCATCACCGCGGCCCTCTCGGGATCGGCCCTTCATATGCGCGACGAGGTCGACGGCGAGATAATGACCGCTCACGTAGCGCACGAACGCATCACCGAAACATTCCATGGTTCTTCGGAGGTACAGATGAGCGAACCGAGCACACCGACCGGCAAGGTTGTCGTGAACAGGGCGATGTCGCTTGACGGCTACATCGCCGGTCCTGGCGATGCGATGGACTGGGGCGGTGATCGCAAGCTCGCCGACTTCGCGGCGCCGGAGGATTTCGCGGAGATCGCGGCGGCCACCGGCGCCATGCTCATCGGCCGGCGGACCTGGGACGTCGGCGAACAGATGGAGGCCGACGAGCCGGGCAGCATCGACTACCCCTTCACCGGACCGTTCTTCCTCCTGACCCACGAGCCGCCGGACCCGCCGGACCCGGAGGTCACGTATCTCACCGGCGACATCGGGGAAGCGGTCGCCACGGCGCTGGACGCTGCGGGCGGCAAGGACCTGGAGATCCTCGGCGCCGACGTCGCCGGCCAGTGCCTGCAGCGGGGGCTCGTCGACGAGATCCTCGTGTACGTACTGCCCGTGCTGCTCGGCGACGGCGTCCGCTTCTCGCCTCCGGGGCTCGCGCCGATAGACCTGGAACCGATCAGCAGCAAGCGGTCGGGCGACGCCACCATCCTCCGATTCCGCGTCCGCAAGTAGCGGCTTGGCGACCGAATCCCAGGTGTCGTAGTTAGTCGTCGCCCAGACCGTCGAGAAACTCTTGGGCTGCTCGCTTTGAACCGAGCACATACGAAGCTGCATGTCGCCCGTGCCTCGCGACGAGAGCGCGACCGCGTTCAGCCTCGGACCCGCGGTGGCGCAAGATGATCCCCACCAATCCCCACTCATCGCGCAAACGTCGCCACGCTGAGTCTTCGCAACCTTCGGGCATCTCGCCGACCGGCTTCGACAGCCCTCGCCTGAACGCCCGGGACGCGCACGTCCACCAGGGTGTCTCAAGAAGCACCACGGTATCCGCTCGTGCGAGCTGAAGTTCGAGCGTGTCGAGGTCGTTGCCGTCTGCGATCCAGGCGTTACCGGCAAGCACGCGACTTAGCGTCTCTCGCCACTCCTCCTCCGACGGCCTGACCCAGCCGGGCTTCCACTGGTACAGGTCGAGGTGGATCACCGGCAAGCCGGTCTTCGCCGATAGCGCTCGCGAGAACGTGCTCTTCCCGGACCCAGCCATCCCGATGACGAGAACGCGATGGCCGATGGTCCCAGCTGGACCTTCCATCAGGTCAGTGTCCCGGATCCGAGCGCTCAACATCTTGACGTGCTTGTGCGTCTAAAGCTTGTGCGTCTAGGGAGGGAGCACGCTCATGAAGAAGCCAGCAGCGGTCGTTTCTGCGATGTTCGTCGCCGCACTCTGTCTCGTTACGTCGCGGAGCGCATCGGCCGCCATGCCGCTCGTCGCCACGACGCGTACCGGGGCGGCCAGTCGCGGACTCGCGGGCCAGCAGCGCATCACCACTCGCCCACGCACATCGTCTTCACTCGCTTCCTGCCCGGCGCCGACACCGGGAGCGTGTACAGGATCGACGCCGGCACGACCGCCAAGCACCTGATCCGGTCGGGGGTGCTGGACTTCGCGCTCCTGTCGCCCGATGCGACGCAGTTCGCCGATTTCGCGTTCACCTCCGCGGGCGTAGGAACCACAGCCATCTTCAACGTGGACGGATCGAGGTACCGGCTCTTGCCGACCTCGGATCCCGCCATACCCCCGAACGGGCTGCCGGGAGGCACTTGGTCCGCAGGCGGGACAAGGATCGCCGCGGCGGCAGGAGACCCGGGGAACATCCCACCGAGTGGCATCTTCTCCCGGCGCTCATCCGACGGCAGAGGAGTGATCCGGCTGACCGACGCAGGGAGTCGATTCGACTATCCGGTGTCGGTCCTCGCCGGATGGGTCCAAACTCCTGTTCTTCCGACCCGACGCAAAGAACGAGACGAGCGACAGCGCGCCACAGGATCTGTTCGTGGTCGGCGCCAACGGCAAGGGCCTGACCAGGCTGACGCCGAAGGGGACGACGACGGCCGTCGTGTTCTCCTACGACTCCGTCAGCTGGTCCCCTGACGGCACCAAGGTCGCCGTGGCGGCTGCGAAAGAGCCGTTCTGGAACACATCGATCCACTCCGTGTACGTCGCGAGCGCGGATGGGTCGAGCTTCAAGCGCGTCGGCCCGCGGGGCAACATCTGGGATGCGGTCTGGTCGCCGGACGGGCGGTGGATCGCGTTCTCGATGGCCACCAAGGCAACGGGTGGCCTGTTCCAGCTCTACCTGATGCACCCGAACGGCTCGTGCGTCCGGCAGCTCACGTCGGGGAGCGACGGTCTTTCCTCCCTGCACCCGACATGGTCACCCGACAGCGATCAGCTCCTGTTCCTGCGAGGGACCAGTAACTCCGGAAACGCCAACATCTGGTCGATCAACGTCCACGGCTCTCGGCTCTATCAGGTCACCCACAAGTCGGCCGGCTACGGGACCGGCCTGGCGCTCGCCTGGCTGCCGTAGAAAGGGATTCCCTACCTCCCCCAAGACATCCGAGGGATAGGAAGGGCGGAGGGGTGAAGGTGGTACGTGCCTCCCGGTGCCCGCCTCGAGGCGAGAACTTTCGTATCAGGGTCGGCGTCGGAGGCCCTTGTTCATCTCGTCAGGTGATGGTGGGTCGAGATGTTTGCCCGCACGACTTTCACCCCTCCCTCCCTTCCTATCCAGCGAGTTGCTCACGCCAGAACGCCTACGTGCAGGGGGCTCGCGTTAGGGGTCGACAGTGCTCTTCATAGTCGGTGTCCGCCGACTTCGTCCCAATCGTAGTGCGCCGCATGTTCCTGCCAGTCGATCGTCTCGATCTGCGTCACCACCGCCGGGTCGATCGGAAAAGCGAATTCCTGTTGGAACCAGATGACAACGAGCCCGGATAGCGGCTGATCGCGAGCGGGCCCTCGCGATTCGAAACGACTGATGCAGGTGACCCCTGGCAGAGCCGAAGGGTTGCCGAATGGATAGGGGCCTCTCTGGCTGGATTCGATCCGTCTCTCCGCCGGTCGTATCAAGTACGGCGCGCCGGGATAGGGCTGATCCCTGTAGCGGGCGAGAAGGTGCTGCAGCATCCCTTCATTCATCTCCTCGGTCGGCAAGCCCTCTAGCAGCCCGTCATACGTGAGGTATTGCCAAAGCTCGCGAAGATGAATTCGCCTCCCGGAAAGCAACCCAAGTTCGGCGCTTTCGCCCATGTTCGCACGCCTCCTCGGCCCACGATACTTGCCGCTTCGCGGCGTGCTGTACCACTTTCACCCCTCCCCTCCCTTCCTATCGAACGCAGGCTCCATACCAATGGGTGGAGCGTGGCTGGGGTGGGTGGAGCGTGGCTGGGGCATCCTCTCCTCATAGAAAAAGGCAGGTCCCGTGCCGATCTCCGCGAGGAGAGGCGAAGCATCGCTCGCTGACCCGGGCGTTGTCCACAGGTTGCGGCCCCGCAACCCCAGAAGTGAAGATGCGTCCGTGGAGATTCATGACACCCACTATGCAATCACGGCAGACGGCGTCTACATCGCCTACCAGGTCTTCGGCGATGGCCCGATCGATGTGGTCTGGCAGTCGGACTGGCCCGGCAACATCGACGTGGAGTTGGAAGACCCCTTCAACGCGCTCTGGCTCAGTGAGGTCGCGTCTTTCGCCCGGGTGATCTTCCACGATCGTCGGGGCATCGGGCTTTCGAGCCGTAACGTGGCGCTGCCTAACCTCGAAACGAGAGTTGCGGACACGCTGGCGGTCATGGACGCCGTCGGGTCGGAGCGACCGATCCTGGTTGGCGTCTTCGAGTCGGGCGCTCCCAATGCGTTGCTGGCGGCCTCCAAGCCACAGCGGGCGCAGTCGATGCTGTGGATGGAACCGAATCCTCGGTTCGCCTGGGCACCGGACTTTCCATGGGGTCGTACGCCCGATGACATGGAGAGAGAACTTCGAGACATCGAGCTGTGGGGTTCACGCGCTTACGGTGAGGCGTTCCTCTTGGATGAGGCCTCGCGTGGCAACGCGATGCCGGAATCACAGAGCGCGATCTTCGCCAAGGCGAGCAGGAACGCTTGCACGCCCGACGTCGCGCGTGCTCTCTCGAGGATCTGGTACGAGTCTGACGTCCGGGCGATCCTGCCCGCCGTGCAGGTGCCGACGTCGATCCTCTCGATGAACCAAGACGAGGACTTCGATCGCGCAGGTTACGTGGCGTCGCTGATCCCGGGAGCTGAGTTGCGGCAGATACCCGGGCCTGAGTGGTCGGTGGAGACCATACGGTCATTCGCGGAGGAGGTCCGCCGCGTCGCGGGGGTAGCGTCACCGGCAGCGGATCTGGACCGGATCCTCGCAGCTGTGCTGTTCACCGACATCGTCGGGTCGACGGAGCGGCTCAGCGAGGTAGGCGACGCCGAGTGGCGTTCGGTCCTCGCCCGTCACGACGAGCGTGCCCGCACGGAGATCGAACGGCACCGCGGACGCTATGTGGATTCCACGGGTGATGGTCTCTTAGCGACCTTCGACGGCCCAGCCCGCGCGGTCCGATGTGCCCAAGCGATCGGCGCGTCTGTCCGGGACCTCGGGATCCAGATCCGGGCGGGCGTCCATACAGGAGAGGTGGAACTCCAAGGCCCCGCCGTCCGGGGCATCGCCGTGCACATCGGAGCCAGAGTTGCCGCCCTCAGTGGGCCATCCGAGATCTTGGTCTCCCAGACCGTGAAGGATCTCGTTGCCGGCTCCGGGCTCACCTTCGAAGACGCCGGCGAGCACGAACTGAAGGGCGTCCCCGACCGCTGGCAGCTCTACCGGGTCGTGAGCTGACCCTCTCGCCTGTACCACTTTCACCCCTCCCTCCCTTCCTATCCCCCTGGACGTCCAAGAGGGGGCGGCGCGGGCAGCCGCCCCCTCTCGGGTCTCGCGCGCGATCCGAGCCCTACTCGGTCACGCTGGCCGGCTCGCTGATCTGGTCGGGGACCTCGATCACGTCAGCGTGACCCTCGACGTCGACCTTCGGCAGCCATTGCAGCCACTTCGGCAGGTACCAGTTGCGATCGCCTAACAGCTTCATCGCCGAGGGAACGAGGACCGAGCGCACGATCGTCGCGTCCAGGAAGACCGCGATCGCCAGGCCGAAGCCCATCTCCTGCAGCGCCGCGATCCGACCGCTCGCGAACGCTGCGAACACGGCCACCATGATCACGGCCGCGCCGGTGATGATCCCGCCGGTCGTCCGCAGGCCGTACGCGACCGCCTCGGCGTTGTCCTTCGTCTTGTCGTACTCCTCACGGATCCGGCTCAGCAGGAACACCTGGTAGTCCATCGAAAGGCCGAACAGGATCGAGAAGAGGAACAGCGGCAACCACGACTCGATCGCTTGGACCTGCGTGAAGTTGAGCGCGTCGGCGATCGAGTGCGCCCACGACGGACCACCCTGCTGGAAGATCAGCGTGATCAACCCGTACGCCGCGCCTACGGACAGCAGGTTCATCACGATCGCCTTCGCCGGCACGACGATCGACCGGAACACGACCGTCAACAGGACGAAGGACAGCAGGAGCACCAGCCCGATGATGATCGGGGTGTACTGGTCCGAGATGTCGAAGAAGTCCTTCGTCGACGCCGTGTCGCCGCCGACGAGCACCCCGGAGTCCTGGCCGAAGGCCTGCGGCACGTACTGATCGCGCAGACGGGTCACCGCATCGACGGCCGCCTGGCTCTGCGAGTCGGTCGCCTCCCCCGCGAACGGGATCGACACCAGCGTCACCGTCCCGTCCTGACTGGTCTGGGGCGGCTGCGGCTTCGCGAAGGCGGAGTCGGTCGAGACGGCGGTGTCGAGCGCCTGGATCTGCTGTGAGATCGTGGCATCGGTCGCAGCGCCGGGGATCACGACCTGCGCCGTCGACTGCGCGCCGCTCTGCGTCGGGAACTTCGCGACGAGCACGTTGAAGGCGTCCTTCGTCGGGATCCCGTCCGGGATCGCCTCGATCCCCGAGAAGCCCTTCTTCATCCCCTGGCCGACCCCGTCGGCACGCGATTGCGCCCAGTACGGCACTGACAGCAGGAGCAAGAAGACCGCGGTGACGATCAGGTACGTCCACGGGTGCTTCATCACGGAGCGGGACTCACGGTCCCAGAAGCCGCCCGCGCGACCGTGCTCGAGCGTGCGGCCTCGACCGAAGAGGAAGCCCGGCTTCACCAGGCGGTCGGCGAACAGCGCCATCAGCGCCGGCAACAGGGTCATCGAGAGCGCCACCGAGATGATCACGACGATGATCGCGCCCCCGGCCAGCCCGCGGAAGATCGTCGTCGGCACGAGCAGCATGCCGGCCAGCGCGATCACCACGGTGAACCCGCTGAAGAAGACGGCCCGGTTCGCCGTCGCTCCCGACATCCCGATCGCCTCGAGGTTGTCTCTGCCGCGCTGCCGCTCCTCGCGGTAGCGGGACACGATGAACAACGAATAGTCGATCCCGACCGCGAGGCCCATCATCGAGATCAGGTTGGGCACGAAGAAGCTCCAGCGCCACACCTCTCCGAGTAGCCCGACGACGCCGAAGGCGACACCGATCGCGAAGATCCCCATGATGATCGGTGTGACGCCGGCGATCAGCGACCCGAAGACGATCAGCAGAACGACGATCGCGACGAGGACGCCGATCGTCTCGCCCTTCTTGAGGTCGTCCTCGGAGATCTTCTTGAAGTCCGCGGTCGAGGTCGGCTCTCCGAGCATGTAGAAGTTGGTGCCGCCCGTCGAGTACTTGGCCTGGATCGCGTCGAGTGGATCGACGAGGGTCGCGGTCTGGTCGCTGTCCTTGACGAGGACCACGTTGAACAGGACCGCGCTTCCGTCCTGCGACGCGAACGGGCCGAGTGCGGCAACCTGCGGGTTGGACTGGTCCTGCTGCGACAGTGGGTACTGAGCAGGAACCTGCAGGATCACGTTCGGGTCGATCGCGCGGATGTCGTTCAGGGCGCCATTGACCTGCGCCGTGAACGCCGGATCGGTCGCCGCGCCCGGGGCACCCGTCATCACGAAGGTCTCCGGGGTGACGTTCTGCTCGAGCCCCTTCTGCTCGAGCAGCGTCTGCGCCCGGATCGCCTCAGGGTTGTTCGTGAAGTCGAAGTCGGTCGTGAGGGCGTTGCTCAGCAAGGCCCCCGACGCTCCGAAGCCGATGACGAGGATCACGGCCCAGATCGCGACCGTCCGCCAGGCGTGGCGGCTGCTGGCCCGTGCGAGCGTTTCCGGGTTGATCTTCATGTTTCCCCCCTTACCTCCGCCGATGCGAAAGCGTTCTTGACGTACGGTGTATGCTTACGATGTACGCAGGATATGCGTACGGCGTAAGTGTGTCAACCGGATCTTTCGGCCATACGCCGCCCGCTCGACGGAGAAGCTCCTTCAAGAAAGACTCAACCAGGATGGGACGAACGACAACCTCTACGAAGACCCCGCGCACTCCGCTCACGCGCGACCGGATCACCGAGGCGGCGCTCCGATTGATGGACGCCGAAGGGCTCGACGCCGTTTCGATGCGTCGCGTCGCCCGCGAGGTGGGCGTCGAAGCGATGTCGCTCTACAACCATGTGCGCGACAAGGACGACCTGTTGAACGCGGTGATCGAACGCGTGATGAAGGAGTTCCCGTTCCCCGAGCCTCCCGATGACGACCCGATCGCCTACGGGCGTCGGCTCGCGCACTGTTGGCGCGACCTGCTGCGCGCCCACCCCAGCGTGATCCAGCTGTTCGGCGAGCGGAAGCACTCGGGCTCGACGGTCGACTCGTTGCGGCCGATGGACGCAGCCCTGTCGGCGCTGCGCCGAGCCGGCCTCTCCGAGGCCGACGCCGCCCAGGCCTTCCACACGATCGGGAGCTTCATCTTCGGCTCGGTGATGATGGAGACCGGTGAGCCGTTCGGCGGACGCGAGCCGGCGGCGAGCTTCCCCGCCGGGCTCGATCAAGAGCTCCCCAACGTGGCTGCGTGCGGCCCGTTCCTGGCCGCCTGCGATCTCGACGAGCAGTTCGAGTTCGGGCTCGACCTGATGCTCGACGGACTGCGTATGAAGATCGGGGCCACGTGATGGAGGTCGACGCGTTCCTCGCGGACTCGGTGCAGGCGGCCGGCGGCAAGCTGCACGCGCTCGGGATCGGGTGGCAGGTGATCCAGGCGCCGTCGTTCCCGGTTCGGCACGACCGGATCGGGCTCGGCCTCGTGGTGCGCACGACGCCCGACGAGGCGGGCGCGCACACGCTGACGTTATCGCTGATAGACCCCGCCGGTGCGCCGCGCCTGTTCGGCGACCGGCCGACGTTCGAAGCGAGCTTCGCCTCGCCCGACGGCGAGGGGACCGCCACGCTCGCGCTCAACCTCGACGGGCTCGTCTTCGAGACCGAGGGCGCCCACACGCTCGTGCTCGGGATCGACGGCACCGAGGCCGTGCGCCTGCCGTTCCGCGTGCAGACCCGCCCCGAGCCCCCGGCCAGCGAGCACCGGACCGGCGTCTACCTGTAGGAGTGCACTCCGGTTGTCTCCGAACGGGAACCCCCCGTAGGCTGACGACGGCTCCAGGTTTCTGACGAGATCCATACAGAGGAGGGGATGCATGGGTCCGTTCATCAAACGCATCACCGTCGTGGGCGCCGCGATCGCGATGCTCGGAGGGGTCGCCTGCAGCTCGTCGAGCAGCTCGTCGTCGTCTGCGGGATCCACCGCCGGCGGCGTGTCGGCGACCGAGATGGACTTCTCGATCACGCTGTCCTCGAGCACCGCCCCCGCCGGCCCGGTCACGTTCAACATCACCAATAACGGGCCGAGCACCCACGAGTTCGTGGTCATCCAGACGGATGACGCCCCGGACGCCCTGCCCGTGAAGAACGGCACCGTGGACGAGAGCGGTCTGACCATCGTCGATGAGAACGAGGCCGTCGTGCCGGGCACGACCGTTCCCCTGCCGGTCGACCTGAAGGCCGGCTCCTACGTGATCATCTGCAACGTCTCCGGCCACTACGAGGCGGGGATGCACACGGGCTTCACGGTCAGTTAGGGGACCACGCCTCCATCGTTCGGCCGAGGCCGGCGCGGGACAACCGCGCCGGCCTCGTTGCATCGCCGCGCAAAACGCTTCTGCACAGCTCAAGTGGCCCCTTGGGGGGGCCGATGGAACGGCAACCGTCCCCGCAACTACCGCAGCCCCCCAAGGAGCTTGGTGACCGACGAGCCGACCACGCGCCCCGATCCGCACGCGATCGAGGGTGGTTTCTTCGCACCGACCGACGGTGGGAGCGACCTGGCCGCGCAACTGGCAGACCTCGAGGCGCGCTACCGCGGGGTGATCGACCACCTCCCTGCGGTGATCTACATCGACGGGGTAGGCGACGACACCCCGATGATCGACGTCAGCCCGGGCATCGAGGATCTGCTCGGTGTCTCCCGCGAGGACTACCTGCGCGAGGGGTCGGATTGGTCCGACTACATCCATCCCGACGATCACGCGCGCATGGTCGCGGCGAGCGAGCTCTCCGTCGCCACCGAATCGGAGTTCCACGAGGAGTTCCGCGCGGTGCACGCCGACGGTCGTGTGGTCTGGGTCCGGGAAGACGCGCTGTTGATCCGCGACGACCAGGGCAAGGCCATCTACTGGTTGGGGATCATGCTCGACATCACCCAGCTGGTCGAGGCCAAGCGCGACCTCCACCACGTGCAGAGCACCTACGGCGCCCTCGTGGAGCAGATCCCGGCGATCGTGTACCAGGACAAGACCGACGAGTCGTGGTCCACCGTCTACGTCTCGCCGCAGATCACCACGTTGCTGGGGGTCCTGCCCGAGGAGTGGACCGGGGAGAGCAAGCTGTGGTTGGAGATGCTCCACCCCGACGACCGAGAGCGGGCGATCGAAGAGGTCGACCGCGGGATCGAGTCGGGTGAGCCCTACACCGTCGAGTACCGCATGGTCGCGCGGGACGGCCGCGTGAAGTGGTTCCAGGACACCGCGCTCATGCTCCGTGACGCCGACGGCAACCCCGCCTACACCCACGGCGTGATGCTCGACATCACCGAGCGTCGCGAGGCCGAGGAGCGCCTCACCTATCTCGCCTATCACGACAGCCTGACGGGCATGCCCAACCGAGCGATGTTCGACGAGCTGCTCGAGCTCTCACTCGCGCGCGCGCGCCGGGGCGATCGCGGCGTCGCCGTGCTCGCGCTCGACGTCGACAACTTCAAGCTCGTGAACGACTCGCTCGGCCACGAGGTCGGCGACCACCTGATCATCCAGATCGCCGCCCGCCTGCAGGACGCGACCCGCGACACGGACCTCGTCGCCCGGCCGGGCGGCGACGAGTTCCTGATGCTGCTCGCCGACCTCGACCAGACGTCGCCCGTCATCGATGAGAACGGCGCCGCGATCTCCGCGCAGGCCGTCGCCCACCGCGTGCTGGAGGCGTTCGAGGCGCCCTTCGAGGTCGACGGGACCGAGCTGTACGTGACGGCGTCGATCGGGATCAGCGTGTACCCGCTCGATGCCGCCGACGCCACGAGCCTGCTCCGCAACGCCGACAGCGCCGTCTACCTCGCGAAGGAGACCGGCCCCGGTGGGTACGTGCTGAACCACCTCGAGAACGACGGCGCGCTGACCAAGCTGTCGCTGTCGACGCGTCTGCGCAAAGCGGTCGAGCAGGAGGAATGGACCCTGCACTACCAGCCACTCATCAATCTGTTCACCGGGGAGATGTTCGGGGTGGAGGCGCTGATCCGCTGGCCCGACCCCGCCGGCGGCCTCGTGCCGCCCGGCGACTTCATCCCGCTGGCCGAGGAGATGGGGCTGATCGAGGCGATCGGTGCTTGGGTCGTGGAGGAGATCTGCCGTCAGGACGCGCTGTGGCGCGACGAAGGGCTCGAGCTCGAGATCGGCTTCAACCTGTCGCCCCGCCAGCTCTGGCAACCCGACCCGGTCCGGCGGATCGCCGACCAGATCGAGGGCGCCGGCATCGACCCCCAGCGGATCACGGTCGAGATCACCGAGTCGACCGCGATGCATGACCCCGACCGCACGCTCGGCGTGCTCCACGGGTTCAAGGACCACGGCCTGAAGCTCGCGATCGACGACTTCGGCACCGGGTACTCCTCGCTGTCGCGGCTGCGGTACATGCCGGTGGACGTCTTGAAGATCGACCGGGCGTTCGTGCG
Organism: uncultured Actinomycetes bacterium; assembly: GCA_963799625.1. GTDB lineage: Bacteria > Actinomycetota > UBA4738 > UBA4738 > HRBIN12 > AC-51. The sequence goes on from CAWCXU010000013.1 coordinate 407,893, forward strand.
CGACGTGAACGCCGACCGCCAGAGCGCGAGCATGGTCTCGGCGATCATCGCGCTCGCCTCGAACCTCCAGATGGAATCGCTCGCCGAAGGGATCGAGACCGAGGAGGAGTGGCGGTTCCTCGCTGCACGGGGCTGCCCCGCCGGACAAGGCTTCCTGTTCTCGAAGCCGGTGCCGGCAGCCGAGATCTCCGCGATGCACCGCCGGGCCGGCATGACCGTGATCGACGGCGGCCTCGCCGTCTGAGGACGGCGAGGCGGTTCAGCGCCGCTTCGGCGGCCGGAACTTCCCGCGGCGGCCCTTCGGGCCCCCGCTGAACACCACCCGCGGCGGCGCGACCTTCATCCCCTCCAACTCGAACTCCTGGTGCAGGTCGAGGCGGGCCGCCATCCGGGACACGTCGCCCTGTTGATCGGGGGTGACGAACGTGATGCTCGTCCCGGTCTTGCCCGCGCGCGCCGTGCGCCCCACGCGGTGGACGTAGGCCTTGTCGTCGAGCGGTGCGTCGTAGTTCACGACCAGCGTGATGTCTTCGAGGTCGAGGCCGCGAGCTGCGACGTCGGTCGCGACGAGCACGCCCACATGGCCGTCTGCGAACCGCTTCAACGCGCGGTCGCGTGCCTCCTGGCGCATGTCGCCGTGGAGCGCGAGCGCATGCACGCCCTGCGCCTTCAGCTGGCGAGCCAGCGCGTCGACCGCGCGCTTGGTGTTCACGAACACCAACGTGAGCCCGGCCTCGGCGTTCGCGACCTCGATCAGCTTGGTCAGCCGGTCGTGGACCGGCACGAGGATGAACCGATGGTCGGCCTCCTCCACGATCTGCCGGTCGTAGCCGGCGACCTCGTGGAGCACCGGGTCTCGGGTGTAGACCTCGGCGATCCGGCCGACCGCACCGTCGAGCGTCGCAGAGAAGAACATCGTCTGGCGGTCCTTCGGCAGGCGCCGCACGATCCGATCGACCTGCGGCTGGAACCCCATGTCGAGCATCCGGTCGGCCTCGTCGAGCACCAGCACATGAACGCCGCTCAGGTCGATCAGCCCGCGGATCGCGAGGTCGTCGAGCCGGCCCGGGGTCGCGATCAACACGTGCGCATCGTCGACGCCCCGCGCCTGCTCCTTCACGTTCGTGCCGCCGTAGACCGCCTTCACGGACAGGCCGGTCGCCCCTGCGACGATCTGGAACTCGGCGGTCACCTGCTGCGCCAGTTCACGCGTCGGCACGAGGACGAGCGCCGCCGGCAGGGGGGACGCATCTGGGTCCAGCCGGTCGGCGATGGGCAGCGCGAAGGCCAGGGTCTTGCCGGAGCCGGTCTTCGAACGAGCCAGGGTGTCGCGCCCGGAGCGGACGTCCTCCCACACCATGGTCTGGATCGGGAAGGGCTCGGTCATGCCGCGTGCTTCCAGTGCTGCGGCGACCGGCTCGGAGACCCCGAGCGCTCGGAAGCTCTCGGGTACCTCGGTCACCCTGTCAGAGTACCGCGCAGCTTTACAGCTCGAACGCGCCGTCGAACGCGCCGACCAGGTGCGACACGATCAGCAGCTGGGCCAGCGCGAGCGATTCGCTCCGCTCCGCGTCCTGCCCCGGCCGCTTCACGACCCCGATCTTGTCGCGCTGCAGCCGCTCGTCGGGGTGCAGCGAGGACCACAGCGCTTCCTCGAGCTCGGCGCCGAGGTCGGGCGGGCAGTCGCCGTCGATCTCGAGCACACTCATCGGCCCGCGCCGGTCGGTGCGGACGGACCAGCGCACCGGCATCTCGCCGCGCGCGCGGAACTCCCCGAGCAGCTCGCGCAGGGCCGGGAACGGGAGCGTCGGCCGGACGATCACGCGCGCCGACAGGTGTGCCTGGTCGTTCGAGGCCGGGTCGCCCTGGAACCGGACGATGACGTCGGCGTACTCGCGCTGCGGGCGGATGTACTGCGCGGCGTCGGGCTCGCGCCGCTTCAGCTCGGCGACCACCTCTTTGGGCGAGTAGCCGCGCTCGAAGACGTCGCGCTCGAGCTTCCAGCGGTGGCGGAGCTCCTCGTCGGGCTCCAGGAAGACCGCCACGTCGATCTGGTCGCGCACCGAACGGTCGGCCAGCGGCAGGAGGCCCTCGACGATCACGATCTCGCCGGCATCGACCGTCTCGTCGGGCCCGAACGACCCCGTGTGGTGGTCGTAGGTGGGCTTGGACACCGCGGTGCCGGCGGCGAGCTGCCGCAGGTGCTCGGCCATCAGATCCATCCGATTGGCCTCCGGGGCGAGCGGCGTCACGCCCAGCTCTGCGCGCGTCGCCCGGTCGTAGCGGTGGTAGTCGTCGGTGCAGACGCGTCCGACCCGGCCGACGCCGAGGATGAACTCGACCCCGCGCGACAGCGTCGACTTGCCCGAGGCGGAGTCGCCGGCGAGCGCGAGCAGCACCGGGCGCAGGCCCGCGTCACGCGCGGCCACCTTGGGCGCGATCGAGGGAACGGAGCCGTCGGCCATGGGGCGCGAGCCTACCGCGGGCACCCTCCGCGGGGGTACCGCCCGGCCCGACCGGTGGTCGCATCCGGCGGTACGCTGACCCCGACCGAACGACACGCGACCGCGGGGGATCCGGTGGGAGAAGACACGCAGCGCTGGAACGAGCTCGCCGCACAGATCGCCGTCGACAGCATCCGAGCCACCACCGCCGCCGGGTCCGGGCACCCGACGTCGTCGATGTCGAGCGCGCATCTCCTCGCCGTCCTGTTCGCCGATCATCTGCGCTTCGACGTGAAGGACCCGGCGTACCGGGGCAACGACCGGTTCGTGCTGTCGAAAGGTCATGCGTCGCCGGGGCTATACGCGACCCTGAAGGCGGTGGGCGCGTTCGACGACGAGATGCTCCTGTCGCTGCGGCGGGAAGGTTCCCCCTTGCAGGGTCACCCGGCGCCGGTCGACGGGTTCCCGTGGGTCGACGTCGCGACCGGCTCCCTCGGGCAAGGGCTCGCGGCCGGACTCGGGATGGCGCTCGCGATGCGGATGGACGACATCGCGGCGCGCGTGTGGGTGCTGTTGGGCGACTCCGAGATGGCCGAGGGGTCGGTGTGGGAGGCGATGGAGGCTACCGCGTTCCACGGCGCGAGCAGCGTGACCGCGATCCTCGACATGAACCGTCTCGGGCAGCGCGGTCCGACGATGCACGGCTGGCACGCCGACGTGTTCCGCGACCGCGCGCTGGCGTTCGGCTGGAACGCGATCGAGATCGACGGACACGACGTCGACGCGATCGATCGCGCGTACCGCGACGCGACCGCCGACGACCGTCCCACGTTGATCGTGGCGCGGACCGAGAAGGGGCACGGCGTGTCGTTCCTCGCGGATCAGGAGGGGTGGCACGGCAAGCCCGTCCCCGCCGACCGTCTCGACGAGGCGATCGCCGAGCTCGGCGGCGACCGGCACATCCGGTGCACGCCGCCTGCGCCGATCGACGTGCCCACCGCACGGGTCGACGCACCGGGTGGCGTGACGCGGCCGGCCTACGACGCGCCCGTCGCGACCCGCAAGGCCTTCGGCGAGGCGCTCGCGTGGCTCGCGGCAACCGACCCCGAGGTCGTCACGCTCGACGGTGAGGTCGGCAACTCCACCTATACGGAGGACGCCGCCGCGATCGCGCCCGACCGGTTCGTCCAGATGTACATCGCCGAGCAGTGCATGATCGGGGTCCAGACCGGGCTCCAGGCGATGGGCAAGAAGGCGTTCGCGGCCACGTTCGGGGCGTTCCTAGCTCGAGCGGCCGACCAGATCCGGATGGGCGCGATCAGCAGGGCCGACCTGCGTCTGTGCGGCACACACGCCGGCGTCTCGATCGGCGAGGACGGCCCGTCGCAGATGGCCGTCGAGGACCTGGCGCTGTTCCGCGCGCTGGCCGGCTCGACCGTGCTGTACCCCGCCGACGGCCCGAGCGCCGTCGCGCTCCTCGAGCGGATGGCGTCGCTCGAGGGCATCTCCTACCTCCGCGCGACGCGGGAGGCGACCCCGGTGCTGTACGGCGCCGAGGAGGCGTTCCCGGTCGGCGGGTCGAAGACGCTCGCGTCGAGCGACCACGACGACGTCACCCTGGTCGGCGCGGGGATCACGCTGCACGAGTGCCTGGCCGCGCGCGACCTGCTCGCCGCCGACGGCGTCACCGCGCGCGTGCTCGACTGCTACAGCGTCAAGCCGATCGACGCGGTCACGCTGCGCTCGGCGCTCGACGACACCGGGCTCGTGGTCGTCGTCGAGGATCACCGTGTCGAGGGCGGCCTCGGCGACGCCGTGCTCGACGCGCTCGCCTCGACCGGTCCCCTGTCGGGTCGCGTGCGGAAGCTCGGCGTCACGCAGATGCCCGGGTCGGCGACCCCCACGGAGCTTCGCGCGTGGGCCGGGATCGACGCGGCCGCGATCGCCGACGCGGCCCGCGAGGCGCTCGGCCGTTAGGCGCTTCGCAGCGCCGCGGCCGACGGGATCCCGCCGAACACGTAGGCGATGATCTCCTCCGGCGGGACCGGCTTGGAGAAGAGATAGCCCTGGCCCAACCGGCAGCCCTTCTCGCGCAGGAACGCGAGCTCTTCCTCGGTCTCGATACCCTCGGCGAGGGTCACGAGGTCGAGCCCGTTCGCGAGCTCGAGGAACGCCGACACGATCGACGCCGCCTGACGGTCGGTGTGGACGTTGGACACGAACGACCGGTCGATCTTCAATACGCGGACCGGCATGTGGCGCAGCCGCGACAACGACGAGTAGCCCGTGCCGAAGTCGTCGATCGCGATCGCGAAGCCCGCGTCGGTGAGCTCGTGCAAGATCCCCTGGGCCCGATCGGGGTCCATCATCGCGGAGGTCTCGGTCACCTCGACCATCACGCGCGACGGGTCGACCCCGCCGGAGCGGAACTCGTGCTGGATCCGCCGCGCGAGGTCGGGCTGCCAGAACTGCCGCGGCGACAGGTTGAACCCGACCTCGAGGTCGATGTCGAGCTCGCGCCACGCGGCGACCTGGAAGGTCAGCTCGCGCACCACCCAGTCGCCGATCCGCTCGATCAGCCCGAGCTCCTCGGCGAGGGGGATGAAGTCGTTCGGCGGGATCATCGTCCCGTCGGGCTCGATCCACCGGATCAGCGCCTCGACGCCGACCATGCCGCCGTCCTGCAGGTCGATGACGGGCTGGTAATAGAGGGTCCAGCGCTGGGCGTCGACGGCCTTGCGCAGACGTGTCACGAACTGCAGCCGGGCGCCCGAGTCCACCTCGGGGCCGCCGGAGAGCACGTAGGCGGCGCCCCCGGTCCGCTTCGCCTCGAACATCGCGGACTCGGCGTTGCGGATCAGCGTCGCAACGGTGTCGGCGTCGCGTGGGAACAGGCTGATCCCCACACCCGCGCTGATGTAGACCTCGGTCTCGTCGACCATGAACGGCTCGGCGAACGCCTGGTTGATCCGCTGCGCGACCGACTCGGCGCGGAGCACCGCGCCGTCGGGGCCTGATTCGTCGCGGTCCAGGTCGGCGAGCAACAGCAGGAACTGGTCCCCGCCGCGCCGCGCGACGAGGTCGGTCTCGCGGGTCGCCTCGCGCAGCCGGTCGGCGACCGCGACGAGCAGCCCGTCGCCGGCCACGTGGCCGAGCGAGTCGTTCACGAGCCGGAAATCGATCAGGTCGACGCAGAGCACCGCGACGGCGCCCTCGTGCCGGCGTGCCCGCGCGACCGAGAGCTCGACGAGCTCCTCGAACATCTCGCGCGACGGCAGACCGGTGAGCTCGTCGTGGTACGTGCGGAAGGCGACCTGGTCGTCCGTGTTCTTGCGTCCGGTGATGTCGAGCATCACGCCGTGCGAGTAGCGGACCTTGCCGTCTGCGTCGCGGACGACCCGCGCCTCGTCGTAGACCCACACGACGTGTCCGTCGCGATGGAGCATCCGGTACTCCAGGCGGTAGGGCTCCCCGGTCTCGTTGTGCCGGACGTTCTCCGCGAGGGCGCGCGCACGGTCGTCCGGGTGCAGCAACCGCGGCCACAGCTCGGGGTCGTTCAACCACTCTTCGACCGTGTACCCGACGAGGTCCTCGATCTGGGGACTCACGTAGACCGAGCTCGCGACCTCGTCCGGCGCGTCGATGTAGGCGATGACCGGCCCCTCCTCCACGATCGTGCGGAAGAGGTCCTGACGCATCGACCGGTCGCTCAGTATCTGCTGGCGCACGACCGACTCTCCGACCGCTGTCGTCAGCGCGCGCATCGCCGGCGCGACGTCGGGGCGCCACCGCCGGTCGTCGGTCAGGTCGAAGCCGACGTGACCCCACCACGTCTCGCCCTCACCGATCGGGATCAGCCACGTGGAGACGGTGCCCTCGGATGCGAGCATGCTCCGCGTCGGCTCCTCCATCCGATCGACACGACCCACGACCTCGAGCCCGTGTCCGAGCACGTCCATCCAGGCCTGGAAGTCGGGGAAGTAGGGATGCAGGTGACCGCCGGACTGCTCGAAGACCGAGCGGACGCCCTCGGCGGTCCACTCGCCGATCAGATCCATCCACAGCCGTCCGTCCGGCCCGCGGAGGTTCTCGAAGACGTAGCAACGGTCCGCGTCGACCGCACTGCCGACCGCTGCCAGTGCAGCGGGCAACGCCGACTTCCAATCCTCGCCGGCCAGCAGCGCCCGCAGGTCGACCACGGGTGCGCTGCGCCCAGCCCCCCGCTCCTCGGTCCGCGCCATACCCGTAGGACATCGGTCCCGCACGGCAAGGGCTGAAGCGCTTCTCCCGCTGCGCCTCTGGCCCCTGTGCGCGCAGCCGCCCGATGCCGGGGAAGCGCCTCCTGCTACCCTTGCCCGCGATGGCGGACTACCGAGAGATCATCCACGAGCGCCTCTACGTGAAGGTGCCGGGCGGCGATTCCTTGCGCAAGACCGCGGCCTCTCGCCAGAAGCACTTGCTGGCCAACGGATGGCGCGAGGTGGAGCGCGCGCAGACCCCGGAGTACTTCCAGGTGCGCTTCGAGAGAACCGGGCACGCCCCGATGAAGGCCCGCCTGCCCAAGAAGGGCCCCGAGATCCGCGACCAGCGGCGCCCGCGCCGTGACGGGCGAGGCGGCCCCGGCGGCCGCCGCTAGCTCTCCCTGAACCGAAGATCCTTCGGTTTCGCGTCTTTCTGTCCGGACGTTTCGCCGGTATCATCTGTTCGTATCCCTCAAACGTCCGTCTGCGGCGCGAACATGTCCCTCGCACGCGGATCCGACAGCCGAAGAGCCAGGAGGTGTCGCCGTGAGCGTGGAGTTCCACCCCCAAGAGTCCAACGTCCGTCCCGGTCATCGCGAGGCCCACGCGCACGCGGGCGACCAGCCCTTCAGGTACCCGCTGGAGCGCGAGTACGTCGAGCCCGACTGGCGCCGGCTGCCCGCCTACCGCGACGTCACCGAGGAGCAGTGGGGCTCCGCCCAATGGCAGCGCGCCCACACGGTGAAGAACCTGAAGGAGTTCAAAGAGGCCCTCGGCGAGGCCTTGACCGAGGAGCTCTACGCCGACATCGAGCGCGACCAGCAGGACCGCGCCACGATGTCGATGCTGATCCCGCCGCAGATGATCAACACGATGGTCGAGGCGGATCTCTACGCCGACCCGGTCCGTCGCTACATGGCGCCCGCGTACTCGGAGCGCGAACCCGACTGGCCGAGCCACCCGCTGTCCAGCCGCGACTCGCTGCACGAGGCCGACATGTGGGCGGTGGAGGGGCTCACCCACCGCTACCCGACGAAGGTGCTTGCCGAGCTGATCTCGACCTGCCCGCAATACTGCGGTCATTGCACCCGGATGGACCTCGTCGGCAACGACACGTTGCAGGTCCTCAAGTACAAGTTCGAGATGAAGCAGAACGAGCGCTGGGACGCGATGCTCGACTACCTGCGCGTGACGCCGCAGGTGCGCGACGTCGTCGTCAGCGGCGGCGACATGGCCAACGTGCCGGCCAAGCGCCTGCAGGAGTGGCTGTTCAAGCTGATGGACATCGAGCACATCCGCGACATCCGCATCGCGACGAAGGGCCTGATGGGCATCCCGCAGCACTTCCTGCAGGACGACGTGCTCGCGGCATACGACGCGATCGCCACTCGGGCTCGCGAGCGTGACAAGGACGTCGCGCTCCACACCCACGTGAACGCCGCGCAACAAGTCACGCCGCTCGTCGGCACGGCGGTGCGCAAGCTCCTCGACATGGGGTTCCGCGACGTGCGCAACCAGGGCGTCTTGCTCCGCGGGGTGAACACCTCACCGAACCAGTTGCTCGACCTGTGCTTCACGCTGCTCGACTACGGGAAGATCCTCCCCTACTACTTCTACATGTGCGACATGATCCCCAACGCCGAACACTGGCGGCTGTCGGTGGCGGAGGCGCAAGAACTGCAGTACGCGATCTTGGGCTACCTGCCGGGGTTCGCGACGCCGCGGTTCGTGTGCGACGTGCCGTTCGTCGGCAAGCGCTGGGTGCACATGGTCGATGACTACGACCACACGCGGGGCATCAGCTACTGGCGGAAGAACTACAAGACCGGGATCGAGGGCGAGGACCCGGAGGCGCTGACCCGCCGGTACCACTACTACGACCCCATCTACACGCTGCCCGAGGAGGGCCAGCAGTGGTGGCGCGACGAGATCGCGGCAGGGCTCGACGACCTGCTCGCGTCGCTGTCGGCCGAGCAGGGGATCACGGTCGGCGGCTGAGGCGCCGGCTCACCAGGAGATGTCGACCGAGCGCCGTTTGCGCTTGCGCTCGGCGGCCTCGGCCAGCGCGGCCCGCGCGATCGCCGCCTCGTCCTCCGCGGTGAGCTCACGCTCCACCGGCACCGCCATCCCGAACAGCTGGCACCACTGCTCGACCGCGTCGCCGTCGGTCAGCTGGAGCACCGCGTCGATCTCGAGCGCATCCGCGGTGCGGGGGGTCTGCACCGACCACGCCGCCAGCGCCTGGGCGGCGCGCTGGCGCCACGCCGTGTAGCTCGAGCCGATCTCGCACCGCGCGACCGCGTCGGTCGCCTCGTCGGGCAGGGCCGTCGGCGTCAGGCCGAGCAGGAACGGGATCTCGGTGTGGTCGCGCTCGGCGGCGATCGCGTAGGTGAAGGTCGGGGCCTGCCACATCGCGACCGCGGCTCCCACCTGATCGGCCGCCGAGCGGACGATCTGGTCCAGGGCCGTGATCTCCTCCTCGCCGACGAGGAACCCGCCGCGCCAGCCGAGGCCGATGGGCAGGCTGGAACGCAGGGGCGTGTTGTGCGACGCCCCCGCGTGGTCGCGGAACGCCAGCCATCGCCGGTCCATAACCGTTCCAGTGTCGTACGGATACGGGCGGTTCTTGAGGAGGCGCTCCTCAGCTCCTGCGCCGCATGAGATAACGAGGCAGCGCGACCGCCCCCAGGAGCACGACGGCGGCGATCGGCCACCGGAACCAGCCGTCACCGGTCTCGGTGATCGTGGCCGCGGGGCTCGCCGATGCGGCCGAGGAGGGAGCGGTCGGGATGATCTGGGTCGGTGTTCCCGACGGCGCGGGCTCCGCGCGAAGGGAGAAGGACGGCACGCCACCGACGCGGTCGCAGGCGTTGCCGTCGCGCACGACGAGGCTCCATCGGGCGCGCCGGACGAACTCGGTCCCGTTCTCGGCCTCGCCGAGCAGGATCCGGCCGGGGACGGTGAGCTCGACCGTCCTGCCGTCGATCTGCGGCGGGTTGAACGAGGTGTGTGCTCGCTCGTAGACCCACAGGATCTCCTCCGTCGCATCCGTCGACGAGTCGGTCCACCGCACGATCCGGTTCATCCCGCGCTCGTCACCGCGCGTCACGGGCGCGATCGTCGGGTCGCGCACGAGGACGTCGACCCGCAGCGGTGTGCCGGAGCGATCGGGCACGGGGATCGGCGACGCGAACGTGATGCGCCACACCGCCGCCGTCCCGAGCTCGGCCGCGACCCCGTCCACCGCCACGACGTCGGCCGTCGGATCCGTCACCGGCGCGCCGCCGTCGCAGGTCGTCACGTCACCACGCGGATCTTTCGCGGCCACGAGGAGCGGGAGGAGAGCGACGAGCCCCAGCGCCGCGATCCGTCTCACGAGGTGGGACAGGTGCGGTCGCGGAGCTTCGGGAAGTTGAGTCGCGGCGGCTGCGTGAAGTCGAACGCCCCCGCGAGCGGCGACGCCTGGGCGTCACGATCGGTCATCGCCGGCAGCCCGTGCAGCTCCTCGATGAAACGGAGCACGCTCGAGAACTCGTACACCGTCGGGTCGATCGATCCGCCGTCCGGGTTGGACCCCGCCACCGTGTAGGGCGAGATGATCAGCGCCGGCGTGCGAGGCCCGAGGCCCATGATGTCGTAGTGCGGCGGCACCACGTGGTCGTACATGCCGCCGAAGTCGTCCCAGACGATCACGATCGCGGTGCTCGGCCACGCGTCGGAGTGGAAGATCGCGTTCAGGTAATCGACGGTCCAGTTCTCGCCCTCACAGATGTTGACGCCACCGCCGGGGTGCTCGTTGGGGTTCCCCTCCGGCGGGATCAGCCACGAAACCGCCGGCAGGTTGTCGTTCTGGATGTCGGTCAAGATCGTCTCGGGCGGCTGCACCTTGCTCCACTCCGGGCCGAACCGCACGTGCCGGATCGCCTGCAGCGCGTTCATCCACTGGTCGGTGTCGGCGTAGTACTTCCAGCTCACGTGCGCCTTCTGGAGCTCGTCCGGGAGCACCTTGATGTTGATGCACGTCGGCGTGTGCACCCAATAGGCCGCGATCCGGAACAGGTTCGCGGGGTCATCGAGGAAGTGGTCCTCGAGGTTCATGATCGTGTGGGTGTCCTTGTTCGACAGATCCTCGATCGGGAACCGGCTCGTGTACTCGGTGGGGTCGTCGCAGTAGCTGCCGGGGTGATCGGTCGAGCTCTTGTTGTCGACGATGCCGTAGGACTGCGCCGCGACCGTGTACAGGTGCTCCGGGAACGTCGGGCCGTACATCGACGTGAAGAAGTGGTCCGCGAGCACGAATCGATCGGCGAGCGCCCAATACGCGGGCAGGGACTTGCGGCTGAACTGCGTGTAGCCCGTCATGTCCTCGCCCAACGGCACGCAGTTGAAGCCGTCCATCCTGCCGCCATCGATCGCGGTCAGCCCCGGCACGAACGCGTGGCCGAGGTCGTGGGGATAGATGTACGGGGCGGGCGTGAGCTTCACCGTCGGTCCCGGCGTGTTGCCCTGGTCGCACTGCAGCGTCTTGCCCCGCGTGGCGCCGTCGGCGCCCGGGTACTTGCCGAAGTAGTTGTCGAAGGTGTGGTTCTCTTTGACCAGGAAGATCACGTGCTGGATCGGGTTCGTCCCCGGCTTGATCGACGCGCTGGGGCTCGCCGTCCCGGTCGGTGGAGTCGTGCCGCTGGTACTCGGGCCGGGTCCGGCGGCGCCTTGCGTGGCCCCGCTCGGCCAGAGCTGCCACGCGGCCACCAGCGCCACGACGACCAGGATCGCGGCCGCCGCGCGGCGGCGCGCGATCTGTCTGCGGGAGGGCCGCCGGAGGGTGGACCTTCTGATGATCGGCGGCCGGTTCTGCACCGCGCGAGTCTACCCCTGGGCTTTCGCCGTCATCGTTCGGAGCAACGCTCGGCTGCGGTCCCGCAGCGCCGCGGCGCTCGGTGAGGCAGCCACGTTGTCGAGTTGGAGCGCGTCGCGGGCACGGTACAGCTCCTCGAACCCGCCGTCGTTGCGGACGTACAGCGATCGGCGCGTCAGCACGCCGCTCCAGGGCGGCGCGTACGGGTCACCGCCCCAGTCGAGGAAGACGCCCGGGCGGCGCGGGAGCGGCTGGCCGCGGATCGCCGGCCCCAGGTCGACCCCCATCTGCGGCAGGCCCGGTCGGACGCCGGCGAGCGCGGCGATCGTCCCCGCGACGTCGACGTTCGACACCGGGTCGCCGATCGTCGTGGCCGGCGCCCACGGCGTCCGGATCGCGAACGGCACGCCCGCCGAGGGCGTGTAGGGGTACCGCTTGCCGTCGAGCCGGTGGAGCCCGAACGTGTACCCGTTGTCGCCCATGAAGACGATCACCGTGTTGTCGAGCTCGCCGCGCGACGCGATCTCGTCGACGATCGAATGGAACCATGCGTCGACCGACAGCAGCATCGCGCGCTCGTTGCGATCGTCCTGGATGTAGGCCTGTCGGTCCGCCTCGGTCTTGGGCGCGAGCGCCCGCACGTACGCGGGCTTGCCTCGCACGTCGTTCATCGTCTGCAGATCCGGGATCGGAGGCGCCACGCCGTCGAACGCGCCGACGTGCGCCGGGGCCGGGACCCACGGCAGATGCGGCGCGTTCGGGCTGAAGTAGAGGAACCACGGCGCATCGGCGGGCGCGTCCTGGACGAACCGGAGCGCCTGCGCCCCGAGCACGTCGGTGGCGTAGTCCTCGGGCGCGTCGCCGTAGTGGCGCACGATCCCCTGGTCCACGACCTCGTAGTCGTAGTACGCCGTGGACTCGTCCGCGTTCTCCTTGGCGAACCAGCGGTCCCAGCCGGGCGGGACGAACGGCGCGCCGCCCCAAGGATAGAAGTTGAGGTACTTGCCGACGAGCCCCGTCGTGTAGCCGCCGTCGTGCAACCACACCGGCAGCGTGTTCGTGTCGTCGAGGTTCTGGCCCTGCGAGTTGTCGCGGACGCCGGTCTGCGTGTCGTACCGGCCGGTGAGGATCGTCGAGCGCGACGGGCAGCACAGCGGCGTCGAGGCGACCGCCCGCGGGAACCACAGCCAGTGCCCCGACGGATCGTGCAACTGCGACTGGAGCCACGGCATCGCCGGCGGGTCGCTGCCGATCGTGTCCAGCGTCTGGTCGTCGGTGAGGACGACCAGCACGTTGGGTCGGGGGTCTCGCGCGGGCACGGGGGGGCTCGCCCGCAGCACCGCCGCCGCGATGACGCTGCAGATCGCCACGAGCGCGGCGATCGCCTTGGTCATCGTGGCTCCTTCCGCACCTTCCAGATGTGTTCGGCGGGGAAGTCCCGGGCCCAGTCGAGCGTCACGTACTCCTCGAACGCGGTGACGGCGTCGGCCGGCGGCCGCAGCTCGATCAGGTCTTCGATCGCGAAGCCGTTGCCGCGGAACAGGCGGATCCACTCGCCGTACGTGAGCTGGAACTCGACGGAGGGATCGTTCTCGTCCCACCGCATCCGGCGAGTGTCGAAGTAGGGGCGTTCGAGCGTGCGCCCCGGTGGTCCATCGACCATCGGCCAGGTCGCCCAGATGAACGGCGTCGGCATGCTGAAGACGAACCGGCCGTCCGGGCGTAGGACGCGCGCCACCTGGGGGACGGTGACGGTCGGATCGGTGAACCCCATCGCCCCGTGATCGCAGAAGACGAGGTCGAAGCTCGCGTCGGCGAACGGCAGCTCTTCCGCGTTGCCCCGCACGAGCGGGAACCGCGTCCCCGCCGCGTCCATGTTCGGCCCCGCGGCCGCGAGCTGGTTCGCGCTGAAGTCGAGGCCGACCACCGCGGCGCCGCGCATCGCGACGCGCAGGCCGAACTGCGCCGCGCCACAGCCGAGCTCGAGCGCGTCGAGCCCGTCGAGGGCGGGCAGGGCGTGGACGTCGTCTTCTTGGATGTCCCAGGTGCCCCAGCCGAACCGATCCCATCGCGCGAGGAAGTCGCCGTGGCGGCGCTGGTAGTCGGCGCTGTCCGCCTCCCAGCCGGCGAGGTTGGACCGCACGTCGTCGCGGGTCATCGGTCGAGCCAGCCGCCGGCGGTGTGGTGCGCGTCGGCCACGATGCCCGCGGCGATCGACAGCGCGATGCCCTCCGCGTCCTTTCGGCCGAGGTCGAGCCCCACCGGCGCGTGCACCCGCTTCAGCTCCTCGTCCGACACGCCCATCGCGCGCACCGCGTCGAGGTGACGGGCGACGTGGCGGCGCGAGCTCATCATGCCGACGAACCCGGCGGGCGAGCGGATCGCCTCGGCGAGCAACTCGCTGGCGTAGGGCGCGTCGTGGTCGGTCAGGACGACGGCGTCGCGCTCGGAGAGCGCGACGCCGTCGAGCGAGGCCACCACCGGCTCGTCGCCGGCCGCGACGCGTTCGCGTCGCGGCTCGACGACCACCACGCGATAGCCCATCGGCTCCAGCTGGCGCCGAACGGCACGCGCGACGTCGGTCGCGGACACCGCGAACACCCGCGGCGGGGCACGATGCGGCTCGACGAACACCTCGACGTCACCATCGGGGTGATGCAGCACGGCGGTCGTCGCCTCGCCCCGTTCGAGCGAGGCCGCCGCCGCATCGATCGCCTGCGTGTCGAACTCCGAACAGCCGAGCGTCCCCGAGGCGGGACCGCCGGGCACCATCGGTCATCCGCATGCCGACTCTGGCAGGGCGGTGACCCCGCGACGACCTTCACCGCGGTCACATCGACCCGGTCCGTCGGCGGCCACATCCACGCGGGGAGCCGCCGTGGCGGGATGGGGACCCGTCGCGCCCTCCGAGAGCTCCATCGCGTGCGGCAGCACCGGGAGCACCGCTTCGAGCGACTCGCGCACGCCCTTCGGCGACCCCGGCAGGTTGATGACCAACGCGTCGCCGATGGTGCCGGCGGTCCCGCGGGACAGCGCCGCCATCGGCGTGTGTGCGAGCCCCGCCGCACGCATCAGCTCGCTCAGCCCCGGCGCCTCCCGCTCGAGCACCGCTTTGGTCGCCTCGGGCGTGACGTCGCGCGGACCGAACCCGGTCCCGCCGGTCGTGACGACGAGCGTGTGCGACGCCGCCAGGCGCACCAACGTCCGTTCGATCTCGGCGCGCTCGTCCGGCACGACCTCCCGGATCGCGACGTCGAACCCCGCGCCGGCGAGCAACTCCTGCGCCGCGTCGCCCGAGCCGTCGGCGCGCGTGCCGCCGGAGACCCCGTCGGAGATCGTCAGGACCGCAGCGGTCGGTCGCGCCATCGGGTCATCCTCCCACCCCGCCGCGGGACCGGCGTCAGGCGGTGGGCTGCAGCGCCTCGACGATCCCCGCCGCTACCGCGGGCGCCGTCGCGAGGCTTTTGTGCCGCTTGAACACGGCGCGGCCCCGAACGTCGGCGCCCTTCCTGTCGAGCCGATCGGTGAGCTGGTCGAGCGTCGAGCGGGGCGCGACCTCGCAGGTGCAGTACACGACGGTCGGCCGCCCCTCGAGCTCCGGCAGCGCGTCGATCGCCTCTCGCGTGCCGTTCGCCGGACCGACGCCGGCGATGACGAGGCCCTTGACCCAGGTCCCGACGACGAGCGCGTCCGCGGCCGCCAGCGTGCCGGCGTCGACCGTGCGAAGCGGCGCGGTGGTCGCCTCGGTCCCGAGGGCGCGAAGCTCGTCGCGGAGCGCCCGGGCGACCGTGAGCGTGAACCCGCGCCGCGACTCGTAGAGGATCAGCACCCGCATCGGCCGTATGGATAGCAGGTCGGCGCCCCGCCCGACCGAGCGCTCGTTCCGCCCATAGGGGTACGCTGGTAGCGCCGATGCAGAACCAGCTTGCGAACGCCCCTACCGACGGTCCGCTGATCGACACGTTCGGACGGATCGCCGACGACCTCCGGATCTCGGTCACCGACCGGTGCAACTTCCGGTGCACCTATTGCATGCCGGCAGAGGGTCTCCAGTGGCTGCCGAAGGAGGAGATCCTGACGTTCGAGGAGCTCACCCGGCTGCTGGCTCTGTTCGTCGGGCTCGGGGTCCGCGGGCTCAAGGTGACGGGCGGGGAGCCCACGATCCGCGCCGACCTCCCGAAGCTCGTCCAGATGTTCCGCGCGGTCGGCCCGGAGCTCGACATCTCGATCACGACGAACGGGCTCCTGCTCGACCGCCTCGCCGCGCCGCTGGCCGCGGCCGGCGTGGACCGCGCGACGGTCTCCTGCGATTCACTGCTGCAGCACCGCTTCGCCGAGATGACGCGGCGCGACGCGCTCGACAAGGTCCTCGCCGGGATCCGGGCCGCGGAGTCGGCCGGCCTCGTGCCGATCAAGATCAACACGGTCGTGATCGGCGGCACGAACGACGACGAGGTCGTCGACTTCGCGCGATGGGCGCGCGAGACCGGCTACGAGGTGCGGTTCATCGAGTACATGCCGCTGGACGCACAACACGCATGGGAGCGCGCGAAGGTCGTGCCCGGCGCAGCGATCCTCGAGGCGATCGACGCCGTGTTCCCGCTCGCCGCACGGCACCACGCCACCGAGCCCGCGACGACCTACGGGTTCGCCGACGGCGCGCCCGGCACGGTCGGCGTGATCGCGAGCGTGACGGAACCATTCTGCGACACGTGCAACCGGCTCCGCCTGACCGCCGAGGGGCAGTTCCGCACGTGCCTGTTCGCACTGGACGAGACCGATCTGCGCGGGCCGATGCGCGACGGCGCCTCCGACGACGAGCTCGAGGGGCTGATCCGCGCCGCCGTCTGGGCGAAGTGGTCGGGCCACCGCGTGAACCACCCCGACTTCGTACAGCCCGCGCGCTCGATGAGCGCGATCGGCGGCTAGACCGAGCGGTCGACGACCGTGAGCGTCGGCACGTCGCCCGCGGGCTCGAACCCGAGGATCTGCGCGTAGAACGAGAGCTCGGCGTTCCGCGCATCGACGATCGTCTCCGCCTTGCGGAACCCGTGCCCCTCGCCTTCGTACAGGCGGTACGCATGGGGGATGTGCTTGGCCCGCAGGGCGGCCACGATCAGCTCGGCCTGCGACGGCGGCACCACCTCGTCCTCGACGCCCTGCAGGACCAGCATCGGGGTCGACAGCAGCTCGGTGAAGTTGATCGGGCTCCGCGCGCGGTACGTCTCCTTCGCCTCGGGCCACGGCCCGATCATCGTGTGCTCGTACCTGCTCTCGAACTTGTGCGTGTCGCCCTCGGCGAACGGCACGAGGTCGGCGATCCCGAAGTATGAGGCGCCCGCCGCGAACACGTCGGTGAAGGTCAGCGCGCAGATCACGACGTAGCCGCCGGCGCTGCCGCCGCGCACGAGCAGCCGCCCGCCGTCGACGTCGCCCCGGTCGACCAGGAACCGGGCGGCGTTCACGCAGTCCTGCAGGTCGACGACGCCCCACTGGCCGTTCAGCCGCTGTCGGTAGGCACGCCCGTAGCCCGACGAACCGCCGTAGTTCACGTCCACCACGGCGAACCCGCGGGAGGTCCAGTACTGCAACTGCAGATCGAACGCAGGTGCGGTGTTGCTCGTCGGGCCGCCGTGCGCGGTCACGATCAGGGGCGGCCGATCGTCGTCGGGCCCGTCCGCGTCGGGGTTCGCCGGCGGGTAGAACAACGCATGCGCCCGCAACCCGCCCTCCGTCGGGAAGTCGATCGCCTCGGGCACCGAGAAGAAGGCGTCGTCCACCGGGACCTCGGCGGCGGTCCGGATCACGTCGACCGACCGGGCCGTGAAGTCGAGCCACACCAGGTCGCTCGGGCGGGTCGCGGAGCCGGCGATGAACACGATCGTGGTGCCGGACGCGTCGATGCCGGGCCCTCCGCGGAGCGCGTCGTAGGGCAGGTCGAGATCGGTGAGCTCGCCCGTGTCGGGATCGAGCACCGCGATCGACGTGTGCGCGTCGTGGTCGTACATGCAGACGACCCGGCCGTCGGACAGGAACGCGATCGAGTGCTCGCCCATCACCCACTGGGGGTAGCCGAACTCGGCCTCGGCCACGTGCAACACATGCCGATCCCCGCCGCTGACACGCTCGAGGTTCCACCATCCGCTGCGATCGGAGGCGAAGACGAGGTCGCCGCCCGGGGTCCACTCCGGGTCCCAGATCGACTCCTCTGCCGCCCGGCCGGCGACGAGCTCCGGCCCGCCGAGCTCGGCCTCACCCGACAGGTCGCCGACGAGCAGCTCGGTCCCGTCCCAGGGCATCCACGGCAGGTCCCACTCGAGCCAGGCGAGCCGGCTCCCGTCGGGTGCGATCCGAGGCGAGGAGTAGAAGTCGCGGCCGGTCGCGAGCACGCGAGGCTCCGCCGAGCCGTCGGTCGGCACGACCACGAGTTCGTTCACGACGTCCGCGACCACGGGGCCGAGGTCGTGCCGCTCACGCACGCCGATCCACCACCGGCCGTCGGTCGTGATCGTGCCGTCGGCGTAGCGGTGCGACCCGTCGGTCTCCGGCGTGATCGGCTCGGGTTCGCGACCCTCCACCTGCCGGTAGAGACGGGCGTCCGGCCGGTTCGAGAAGTAGACCGTCCCCCGGTGCACCGTGTACGCGCCCCCGCCGTATTCGTGCACGCGCGTCCGGGCGTCGAAGCCCGGTGGCGTCACGTCGACCGGCGCGGTGTGCGGGTCGCCCTTGCACACCACCGCGCGACCGCCCTCGGTCGGGCGCTGCTCGGTCCAGTAGACGATGCCGTCGTCCAGCAAGGGCTCGCTGAGGCCGACCCCCGCGGTCGCGAGCATCTCCGCCGTGATCGGAGAGGGCCACGCGCCGTAGGGAGGGACCGTCACCGAGGGCGTCTCCCGGCGATCACCCGCGTGATCGGCACCGATCCGCCCTTCGTCGACGTGACGTCACGGAACCCGCCCTTCGTCATCACCTTGCGAACGTCACGGGCTCGGTCGGGATCGGTCTCCATCAGGACCCATCCATCGGGCTTCAGCCAGTCCGGGCCTTCCTCGACCGTGCGCCGGACGAGCCCGAGCCCGTCGACGCTCTTGTCGGTGAGCGTGTGCGCGGGCTCCCACTCACGGATCTCGTCGGGGAGGTCGGCAAGCTCGTCCCGCGCCACGTACGGCGGGTGGATCGTGATCACGTCGACCTTGCCGCGAAGGCGCTTGGGCACCGGCTCGAACAGGTCCCCTGCCCCGAACTTCGCGCTCAGGCCATACCTGCGCGCGTTCCTCCGTGCCAGCTTCACACCCTCGGTCGACAGCTCCGCACCGAACACCTCGGCCTTGGGCACCTCTGACGATACGGCCAGCGCGATCGTCCCCATCCCGCTGGCGAGGTCGACGTGCACCGGCTTCTTGCGCTTGCGGAGCCGCTTGATCGCCTGCATCGCGAGCCACTCGGACGAATCGCGCGGGACGAAGACCCCGGGCTCGACGATCAGGTCGAGCCCCATGAAATCGGTGGTGCCGGTGATGTGCGCGACCGGCTCACCGGTGTAGCGGCGCTCGATCCACTCCTCGAACGTGCGCTGCTTCTTCGGCGAGATCTTGTCGTCCGGATCGGGCTCCTCGCCCATCAGATCGATCAACAGGATCTCGGCCTCGATCTTCTCGCGACCCTTCTGCCAGTGGTCGATCGCGGGGGAGTCTTTGAGCCGTGCGGTGCCGTTGCGCAGGAGCGTGCGTGCCTTCATGAGCGCCACATGCTAGCCGGGGAGCGGTCGGTAGACTCGTCGCCATGCCCCGCGCGACCGACGAGCACGCGACCACCACGCCTGCCAAGCCCAGGAAGCCGCGCGCGAAGAAGGCGACCGCCAACGGCTCGGGCGCGTTGCGGCTCACGGGCGACCGGTTGGTCGTCCGCACGCCGGGGAGCGGCGAGCGCAAGAGCGCGGGCGGCCTGCTGATCCCGGCGACCGCGATGCCGGCGCCGAAGCGCCTGGCGTGGGGCGACGTGACCCACGTGGGACCCGAGGTCCGCGTCGCCAAGACCGGCGACCACGTCCTGTTCCTGCCCTCGGCCGGCCTCGAGGTCGAGCTCGAGGGCGAGGATCTGGTGCTGCTGCGCGAGCGCGACGTGCAAGCGGTCTCTGAGGCGGCGGCGCCCAACGCGAAGGACCGTGCGCCCGGCCAGTACCTCTAGGCCGGCACGAAGCTCAGCCTGATCGTCCGCACGTCGTTCTCGCGGTTCGGATCGACCAGGACGATCGACTGCCAGGTGCCGAGTGCGATCGCACCGTCGAGCACAGGGACCACGAGCGACGGCGAGACGAACGCGGGCAGCAGGTGGTCACCGCCGTGACCGACGCTCCCGTGCCGATGCGAATAGCGGTCGTCACGCGGGAACGCCCGCTCGAGCAGCTCCTCGATATCGACGTCGGACCCCGCGCCGGTCTCGATCAACGCGAGCCCGGCGGTCGCGTGCGGCGCGAAGACATGGAGAAGTCCGTCACCTCCCACCTCCCGCGCGAACGCGGCAACCCGGCTCGTCAGATCGATGACCCTTTGACCATGGGTCGAAACCTCGAACGTCGTCGACTTCATGGGTCCGATCGCCGAACCGAGCTGTCGCCGGGCGCGGGATCGATCATCCCCATCAGTCCTGCTGGTCCGAGACCTCGCCGAGGTCGAAGGCGGCCGGCTGATCGGAGGCCGCCGACGTGGGCGCCATCAGCTCCTTCACGACGATAGCGGTGGCGACCAGTCCCAAGACGCCGCCCACCAGGCCGACATACAGACCGATCCCGCGCTGCGTCGTCGGGCTCGCGCTGGCACCGCCGAACAGCCCGGCCTCCTTGTTGATCAAGATCGGGACCACGTAGGCGAGCACGGCGAGGCTGACCGACCCCAAGACCGCGACGGTCTTCCTCGGATCCGTGTCGGTCAGCAGGAAGACCGAGGCTGGGACCATGACGATCGCGAAGAGCAACGCGAAGGGAGCGGCTGTCAATCCGTTGACCGAGAGCCCTGGCTGTTGGCTGTTATCGACGAGCCACGGGAGTGCGAGCGCGGCGATCGTGGCCACGCCGCCGATCGCGCCGATCCACACCGCCGTCTTGACCTTGTTCGGATCCATCGGCGCTCCCTCTCTCTCGGTTCGCGACCGCGGCGGTTCGTCACCCAGCCGATGTGGCGAACGTGGGCTCGGCGAGCACCTCGGTGTGCTCACCCGCCTTGAACCGCTCGAAGCCCAGCTCCCACACCTGCGTCGGCCAGATCAGTCGAACGACCCCCTCGGTGGGACGGTACGCCGCCGTGTACAGCGTTCCGAACCCGTTCGCGTAGGACGTCGAGAACAGCGGCGCGCGCAGGAAGCTCTCGGTGAACGACTCCGCATCGACCGCCGGATCGTCGAGCAGCGCGATCACCGTCTGTTCCCGCTCGATCGTCCTGGTCGCCTTGGCCTGCTCCGGCCACTCGACGATCCCCTGATGGTTCGTCGCGACCGGGAACCGCCGGAAGATCGGCTCTCGGTCGGGCGACAGGTATGCGGTGACGACGTCACCGGACGCATCCACCACCGTCAGGTTGTGGCTGAGCGAATACGGCAGTCGGACCAACGCGGCCTTCGTCTCCTCGACGGTGGAACACGTCTCGAGCAGGTAGCGCATCACGATCGGGATCCCGAACCCATCGCCGAGCACACGGCGGCCGCCGAACGTGAGCGAGACGGCGAGCCCGTCCTCGTTCATCCCGTCGAGCAGCCCCCACAGGCAGTCGCTCATCCCGATCACGCGCTTCCGCAGGTTCGTCGACCACACGACCCCTTCGAACCGCGACGGGGCGTAGTCGTAGTTGCGGACCAGCAGCGGCGCGCCGTCGCGGGTCCACACGCCCTGCGAGCACGCGGCGAGGTAGGGCGGCGGCTTGTAGAGCGAGAGCATCCGTGCGGCCAGGTCGCCACCGCCCGCGAGCTCGACCACGCGCTCGTACGCGGGCACGAGCTCGGGCATGTGCGCGCGGAGCATCCGCACGCTCGTGGCGTACGACGGCCGCGCGGCCTCCCCCTCGCGAAGGAACCACGTCTTGTAGTGCGGCCACTTCTCCTCGAAGACCGCCTGCCACGCCGGGCCGAGCTCGAGCTCTTCCAGCGCACGGAACGTGAAGGGGAGCATCCGCATGACCGGCAGATGTTCCCAGGTGGAACGGCCCGAAACCACCACCGAACGGCTAGAGCATCTTGAACCCGAAGGGCTCGGGCGCGACCGCCGGTGGCGCGTCCACATCCGGTGGTTCGCTCTCGAACTCGCCCTTGATGCCGGTGATCCACGAGCGGGCACGATCGAGCAGTTCGTGGTGCTCGTCCATGAAGCGCCCCCGCGTCACCATGATGCCGAGGTCGGCGCCCGGGTAGCGGTACTGGCCCACCCCCGCGATCCGCAGGTAGAACGCCTCGCGCTCGTCGGCCACCGTGTGCCAGTCGGTGTCGCGACGCGCGAACGTGATGCCGGAGCCGTTCGCCAGCCAGATCCCCGACCGCGGCGCCTTCGTGATCATCTCGGTCACGTCCTCGGTCTGCTTCAAGATGAACTGCGTCCATTCATCCAAGTTATGGGTCTGGGCCCATCGCTCGTTCAGCTCGTCGACGTCGATCTCGTAGTCGACGTCCATGAACTCCAACAGATGGAACAGGAACAGCGGCATGTCGCCGTACGCGACCGCGGTAACGTTGGTGATGCTGCTGGCCCCGGTGACCCGCGGGTTGAGCTCGCCGAGCCACAGGTCGCCGGTCGCCGCATCGAGCAGGAAATCGAGCTCGAAGTAGCCGCGGTACCCCTCTTGCCGCAGGCGTTCCCCCATCGCGATCGTTCGCTCGCGCGCGACGCGCCGCTGCTGCTCGGTGAGCAGCTCGGGCGAGACGTCGTTGCCGCACCAGCCGCCGTCGTAGGGCGTGAGCTCGGGGAACCCGGTGAGCTCGGCCATCAGCGGCCCGACCAGCGTGCCGTGACGCGTGATCACGCCCTCGATCGCGAGCTCGCGCGGCTCGATCCGCCGCATCACCTTGATGTCGTGGTCGACGATCTTCTTCGCGTCCGCCCGCCAGTCGCCCTCGTTCGCGATGAAGAACGTCGTCTGCCCGGAGTCGCCGTACGGGGTCTGCACGACGAGGTCCTCGCCGAGGCCCGCGGTCGCCGCGAGCTGCAGCAACGCCCGGTAGTCGGTGCCGCGACCCATCGTGTTCGGCACGCTCGGGACGCCGGCCTCGTTGCCGAGCCGCGTGGTCTCGATCTTCGAGTCCATCCGGTGGCGGAGCGCCGCCGGCGGGAACGCGACGTCGAGCCCGAGCTCGGCCGCGAGCTGCTCGGTCTCCTCGTCGAACATCAGGAACGCCGCCTTACCCGCGCCGCCGTTCGCGGTGACGAGGTCGCCGACCTCCTTGTGGCCCAGCAGGTAGTTCACGATCTCCTCGATCGAAGTGAACGCGCGGGGTGTCTGCTCCTTCGGGACGAAGACGTTCGGGTGCGTGCCGTCGAACGAGTCGTAGTAGTTCACGAACCGGAGGTTCCGCACCCACCGGTCGATCCCCAACAGGTTGAATGCGGTCGCGCTCACGAAGTAGACGGGCGTCGTGTTCGACCGGAAGAAGTTGCGGATCGCGGGGATGCCGGTGAGCGGCTTCGTGGAGATCATCGAGACCAGGGGCGCCGGACATCGCGGCGGCCTCTTGGGGGGTCGGTTCGGGCGCGGGGCCCGCGCCCGTCGCGATCGCGGCGCTGGATCGCGTCGACCAGCGCACGCGCCGCGAAGATGAGCACGGCCGCGCCGAGCGCCCACCACAACGCGGTCATGCCACGCCGCACCAGTCCTTGATGAACAGCCCCATCACCTGTGCGGTCTGGACCACGCTCGGAAGGTACACCCGCTCCCCCACGCCGTGCGCGCCCTCGGCGTAGGGCCCGAAGCACACCGTCGGGATCCCGCCCGCCGCGCCGAGCACGCGCGCGTCGGTGGTGCCCGTCGTCGCGACGAGCGCCGGCTGCGACGCCGAGATGCCGCGCGTACGCCGACGAGAGGGACCGCACGAGCAGGTGGTCGGGCGGCACGCCGTAGCCCTCGGCCGCGAACCCGCGGTAGCGCACCTCGGGCGGGACCGCGAACGCGCCGGGGTTCGTCGCCGCGGCGTCGGCGATCGCGCGCTCGATCCGCGCGCGGATGTCGGCGACCGACGTGCCCGGATACATCGCGATCCGGTATCCCGTCACGCACTCGCCGGGCACGGTCGAGTTCCAGTCGCCGGCGTGGATCTGCCCGACGTTGAGCGAGATCGGGTGCTCGTACTGGTCGTAGGGCGGCGGCGGGGACGCGTTCAGCTCCGCCTCGACCGCCCGGAGCGCCTGGATCAACGGCAGGCTCGATTCGATCGCGCTCACCATCGTGCCGCTTTCGGCGGCGTGGCCCGGCAGACCCTGCACGACCACGTCGAACCAGACGACCCCCACCTGCGACGTGGTGATCGCCGCACCGAACGGCTCGGCGATGATGGCCGCGTCGGCCGCGTACCCCGCGAGCACCGTCTGCAGCGAACCGTTGCCGGTGCACTCCTCCTCGACGACCGATTGGATGTGGACGGGCGCGCGCGGCGACAGGCCGAGATCACGCAGGCCTTTCACGGCCCCGAGGATCGCCGTCAGCCCGCATTTCATGTCGGCGGCACCGCGACCGTAGAGCCAATCGTCCTCGACGTGTGCCGTGAACGGGTCGCGAGCCCACTGCGACCGGGGCTCCGGACTCACCACGTCGATGTGCCCGTTGAGGATCAGGCTGAGCCCGCCGAACCCTCCGACCGGCGACCACGTGGCGACGACGTTCGGTTTGCCGTCGACGTCCCAGTCGAACGGAGAGGAGACCGGGTGCGCGCGCAGGGCGGCCGCGTCCATCGGCACGTCGACCGGCTCGAGCCCGAGCTCCGACAGCGTTTCTCGGACGACCGCCTGCCCCGCCTCTTCGCGCCCGAGGGTGGTGTCCTTGTCGACGAGTCGGGCGAGGAGCTCCGTCATCCAGGCCCGGCCCTCGGCGATCGCGTCGGCGATCTTCCGGTCGTCGGGCGCCATCTCGCCGGCGGCCGGCGGGGCCACCACCGGCACCGACAGGCCGGCGTAGGCGTGTTCTGGGGGAGCGACCCCGGTCGCGAGCTGGCTGCCCGCGTACGCCGCGGGTCCGACGTCGTGGGGGACGGGATCCAAGGCCGTGAAGACTACCAACGGGCTCTTCGGCAGGCTCTGGGCAGGCTCCTCGCCGAGTTCCCTTGACGTATCTCCGTAACGTTGTAATCATGCATGCATGAGCGAAAAGAATGACTTCCAGGAGCACCTCGAGGGTTGGTTCGCAGGACGACTCCCCGGGGAGTGGTTCACCGCCGCCCCCGAGGTGGCGTTCGACCGGGACGAGATCTTGATCGTCGGGGCGCTGTCCGAGCCGGATCTGGCTTCTGACGCGGGCCCTGAGACGCGCAAGGCGGCCAACGAAGCGAGGATCCAAGGGTTCCGGGAGGACACCCGGGGCCATCGGATGCGGATCGCGGATGAGGCCGAGCGCCGGTTCGGCCGGAAGGTGAGCTGGGGCGCGAGCTCCGGCGACAAGCGGGTGCTGTTCACCACCGTCGCGACGCCCGCGATGACCAGGCTCCGGATGCCCGAGCGCCGCGTGCTCGACACGCTGGTCGACGCCGGGGTCGCCCGGTCGCGGAGCCACGCGCTCGCGTGGTGCGTCCGCCTGGTCGCGGAGAAGCAGGACGAATGGCTCGGCGACCTCCGCAAGGCGCTCGAGAGCGTCGAGGCGGTCCGCCGCGAGGGACCGACCAGCTAGGTCGGATCCGAGGCGGGTGGCCGCTCGAGGGCGACCACCACGCTCATCGCAAGCTTCACCACCACGGGATCGCCCGGCGCTAAGCCCTCGGGGACGCTCTCGGCCCCGAGTTGCGCTTGCGCGAACGTCCCGTCGGCGAACGCCAGCGCGACGGTCATGTGTCGCGACCCGTGCACCTCGTAGGGCTGCACGTCCGCGACGACCGCAGTACGCTCGGCCAACACCCCGTGAGCCTATCCGCTGCTCAAGCTCGGCCCCAGGGCGGCCGACGGAACTACATGCCTCCGGGGGGATGCCAGTTCCGTCGTCGCCTGCGCGCGATCGTCGTCGTCGCCGCGACGTCGGCCTCGATCTGTGTACCCCTGATCGCGTCGCCCGCACACGCCGCGCACCGCGGTCGCGCCACCGCCGGCGAAGCCGGAACCGGTGAACCCGCGCTCCCCGTCGTCTACCCGCGGACGCGCACGCAGCTCGCCGGCCTTGACACGACACGCTCGGCGTCGAAGGCTTCGTCGGTCACCTTCGCCGATCTCTCCGGGTACGGGTGGGCACAGAACCAGATCCGGTGGGTCGCCAAGGCCAACTCGTGGATGCTCGACTTCGCGCCGAACCCGAACGGCACGTACAACTTCCGCCCGGGAGCGACCGAGACGCGCAAGTACCTCGCGCGGTCGGTCGTGCGGGCGTTCGCGCCCGGCGAGAAGGCCGACGGCTCGATCGTATTCTCCGACGTCGACGCGTCGACGTCGTGGTATCGGTGGGCGGCGGTCGCGGTGCAGCACGGATGGATGACGGCGCACGACGGCGTGTTCGATCCCGACGCGCCCGTGACGATGGCGACGCTGCATCGCGCGCTCGTGCTCGCGGTCGGCCTCGGCCCCGCGGCCAAGGCGCTCAACGGCATCCACACGCGCGACGGTGTGCACTTCGCCACCGCGCCGAACTTCGGCACGACGGTGCTCGGCATGCGGCTGCAGCTCCGGTACAACGCGCCGACCGGGTCCGAAGGGATGGACGTCGCCCCGCCCGACGACCTGTCGCGCGCGCAGGTCGCCTACTCCTTGGCTCGGGCGACGACCCTGGCCTCCTGGGAGGTCCCTGCCCTGCTGGCGCAGTACAAGGACGTCGAGCTTCCCCACCTGGGCAGCCGCATGCTGAAGATCGTGCGATGGGGCATCCGGTACGCGGGCTATCCCTACGTGTGGGGCGGCGAGTGGGGCTTCAACCGCCCCGAGCCCTCGGCGCTCGGCGGGCAGCCGCGCAGCGGGTTCGACTGCTCGGGCCTCACGTGGTGGTTGCTGCGGGCCGACGACGGCGGCGCGTGGAACATCAGCCCGCCGCGTCCCTACCACGGCTGGTCGCTGCCGCAACGCACGTCCACCGACATGGCCGCGATGGCGCCGAAGCGGATCACGTACAACGACCTGCGGCCCGGCGACATCATGTTCTACGACGGTGACGGCGACGGTGTCGTCGACCACGTCGACACGTACATCGGCAACGGGTACGCGCTCGATTCGTCCAGCAGCCCCGGGGGCGTGTCGATCATGTGGGTCGCTCGGGATCCGGGTAACCACGTGGACTGGTACGCGGAGCACTTCATGTGGGGCCGGCGGATCCTTCCTCACTAACCGGCGATCGCGCGGTCAAGCGTCGCGCGTTCCGCATCGGTCAGCGGCCGTGACGATCGCGCGCCGGGATCGTGCGCGACGATCACCGACTCCGATTCCGCGGCCACCCAGCCCGCCTTCGCGGTGATCCGCTCGGCCGTGCGGATGGAGGAGGTGCCGTACCCCACGCCTCTGCAGGAGACGGTGACCTCGTCGTCGTCCTGGGAGAGCTCGCGCCGATAGTCGATCGCGACCCGCACGATCACGAAGTCCACGTCCGCACCGAGCGTGTCGCGCACCCACCGGTCGCGCGCCTCTTCCAGGTACGTGAGGTACACGGCGTTGTTGACGTGTCCGTAGTTGTCCACGTCGCGCCACCGGATCGGGATGGTGACCTCCATCGGGTGACGAGCCTAGATGGTCGAGGACCCCGGCCGAGAACGGCCGGGGTCCAGGACCGGAGAGAGGGGCTCCACCCGGTCTTTCGGCCCGACCCCCGGGTGGGTTCGCCCCACGATGTTGCGATGATGTGTCAGTCGTCGTGCTCGGCGATCCGCCGGTCCATCACCTCGCCGAGGGCCACGGCCCCCGCGGGCGAGCCCGTCACCGCGGCGAGGAACTGCGCGCGATCCAACGACCGGAGCGACGCGAACCCCGACGCGGCCACCGTCGCCGTCCGAGGGATGTTGCGGAGCAAGGCGATCTCCCCGAAGAAGTCGCCGGGTCCCAGCTTGGCGACCGGCACATCGTGCCGGGAGACCTCCATCTCGCCGCTCGCGATCACGTAGAACCGGTCGCCCGGGTCACCCTCGCGGATCACGACCGTCCCCGGATCGGCGTCGACGTGGATCAGGTTCCGCGCGACCCGCTCGATGCTCGCCGGACCGAGCGGCTCGAAGATGGGTGTTCCTCTGAGCAACGCGATGTCGTCGGGATCGGCGAGTCGCGCATCCCGGTCGACCGCGCGGATCCGGCGGATCACCAGGAGCGCGACGAGCGGGAGCGAGAGCCCCGCGAGGACGAACGTCGCATCAACCCCGAGCGTCACCACGAGGATCGGGGCGAGCGCCGACCCGAGGGCGAGCGCCGCCATCGCGAACCCCTCCTGTACGCCGAAGACCCGGGCGAGCACGTCGTCGTCGACCGTTCGCTGCAACAGCGTGCGCGCGGTCACGTCGAAGAAGGTCTTGCCGATCCCGGCGATCCCGAGCAGGAGCAACGCGGTCGCCGGCCCGGTCGCGAACGCGATCAACGCGATCGGCACGCCGATGGCGATCACACCGAGGAGGAAGGCAGGTGCGAGCCGGGCCCTCCCGATCAGCGTCATCGCGGCCGCGGCGCCGAGCAGCCCGCCGACCCCCACCGCGGCGGACAGGACGCCCGGGCCCGCCGGCCCCATCGACAACACGCCGTAGGCCAAGATCACCACGAGCACGTCGAGCGCGCCGATCACGGCGGTCTGCCCGGTGACGAAGCCGAGCAGCAACCGCGCCCCCGGCCGGCGCCGGAGCTCACGGAAGCCCGCGAGGGCGCCGCCGGCCGAGGAACCCTGCGTGACGAGGTGGGATCGAGCGTGCACGGCCAGGAGCGCGAGCCCCATCACGCTGAGCGCCACCGCCATCACCGCGAACACGAGCCAGGGACCCTCGAGGGCGATCATCACGCCCGCCAGGAGCGGACCGATGAAGATCGCGAACCCCTCGAGGGAGCTCGTCAGCGCGTTCGCCGCGGTCAGCTGCGCCGGCGTGTCGGCGAGCTCGGGCAAGACGGACAGGTGGGTCGGCCGGGTCGCCGTGATCGCGATGTTCAGCAAGACCGCGCCGGCGTAGACCGCCGGGGGCGGAAGGTCGGCCCACAGGGCGACCGCCGTCAGCCCCGCCGCGACGCCTTGCGCGAGATACGCGACCGCGAGCGCCCGCTCGCGGGGCATGCGGTCACCGATCTGTGCGACGAACGGCGCGAGCAGCGCCGCAGGCACGAGCAGCGCGACGGCCGCGACCCCCATCGCGCCGGTCCCGCCGTCGCGGTATGCGTACACCAAGATCGCGATCCACTGCGCGGACTCCGTGGGCCGGAAGATCGCGAACGCGAACAAGACGAGGCGCAGCGACCTGTCCTGCACGACGGCAGCGACGTTCCTGCCGATATCTCCAACGCCCCACGGCACGGGCGGATGCTCGCACCCGGCGGCCTGGGGCCGCAACACGCCCCGACACGAGACGAGGGCCCCGAAGGGCCCTCGTCGGGTACCGCTGGTTACGCGGCGATCAGAAGTCCATGTCGCCGCCGGGCATCCCGCCACCCGCGGGCATCGCGGGCGCCTTCTCGGGCTTCTCCGCCACGATCGCCTCGGTCGTCAGGAACAGCGCGCCGATCGACGCCGCGTTCTGCAGCGCCGAGCGCGTGACCTTCGCCGGGTCGACGACGCCGAACTTGATCATGTCGCCGTACTCGCCGGTGGCGGCGTTCAGGCCCTCACCCTCCTTCAGGGCGCGGACCTTCTCGACCACCACGCCGCCCTCGAGCCCGGCGTTCAGAGCGATCTGCTTGATCGGCTCCTCGAGCGCGCGGCGCACGATCTGCGCGCCGGTGAGCTCGTCGCCCTCGAGGTCGACCTTGTCGAGCGCGGCCTGTGCGTTCAGCAGCGCGACGCCGCCTCCCGGCACGATGCCCTCCTCGACGGCCGCCTTCGTCGACTGCACGGCGTCCTCGATGCGGTGCTTCTTCTCCTTGAGCTCGACCTCGGTGGCCGCGCCGACCTTGATCACCGCGACACCGCCGGAGAGCTTGGCCAGCCGCTCCTGGAGCTTCTCGCGGTCGTAGTCGGAGTCGGTCTTCTCGATCTCGCCCTTGATCTGGTTGATGCGGCCGGTCACGTCGTCGGGCTTGCCGGCGCCTTCGACGATCGTCGTCTCGTCCTTGGTGACGACGACCTTGCGAGCCGTGCCGAGCAGGTCCATCGTCGCGCTCTCGAGCTTGAGGCCGACCTCCTCGGAGACGACCGTCGCGCCGGTGAGGATCGCGATGTCCTGCAGCATCGCCTTGCGGCGGTCGCCGAACCCGGGGGCCTTCACGGCCGCCGAGTGGAACGTGCCGCGGATCTTGTTCACGACGAGCGTGGCGAGCGCCTCACCCTCGACGTCCTCGGCGATCACGATGACCGGCTTGCCGGCCTGCATGATCTTCTCGAGCACGGGCAGGAGGTCCTTCACCGCGCTGATCTTGGAGTTCGCGATCAGGATGTAGGGGTCGTCCAGCACCGCCTCCATCCGCTCGGGGTCGGTCACGAAGTAGGGCGAGATGTAGCCCTTGTCGAACCGCATGCCCTCGGTGAACTCGAGCTCCATGCCGAAGGTGTTGGACTCCTCGACGGTGATCACGCCGTCCTTGCCGACCTTGTCGACGGCCTCGGCGATCTTCTCCCCGATCTCGGGGTCCGCCGCGGAGATCGCGCCGACGTTGGCGATCTCGTCCTTCGCGTCGACGTCCTTCGCGACGGTCTTGATGCGCTCGACCGCGAGGTCGGTGGCCGCTTCGATGCCGCGCTTCAGCGCCATCGGGTTCGCGCCGGCCGCGACGTTGCGCAGACCCTCCTTGACGATCGCCTGGGCGAGGAGTGTCGCTGTCGTCGTGCCGTCGCCGGCGACGTCGTCGGTCTTCTTCGCGACCTCCTTGACGAGCTCCGCGCCGATCTTCTCGAGCGGGTCGTCAAGCTCGATCTCCTTGGCGATCGAGACGCCGTCGTTGGTGATCGTGGGGGCGCCCCACTTCTTCTCGAGGACGACGTTGCGGCCCTTGGGGCCGAGCGTGATCTTCACGGTGTTCGCGAGCTGGTCCATGCCCCGCTCGAGCGCGCGCCGCGCTTCCTCGTCGAACGAGATGAGCTTCGGTGCCATCCCTCCAACCTCCTGTGATCCGGGTTCCAGTCGAGCCCACCGACTGCTAGCACTCGATGGGTGTGAGTGCTAAGGATGGTAGCCCTGGGAGGCTCCAAGTGGCAAGGCGACGGAGGGGGCACGTAGGGTGAGCGCCGTGACCGAACAGCCCGACTGGGTGCGTCGCTTCACCGCGACCGAGATCGGCTTCCCCGCGTGGGACGACCGCTCGCCCGACCACCTCGCGATCGTGACCAACCGCAGCGGCGGTCACCAGGCGTGGGCCCACGACCTGTCCGACGGCTCGTGGCGGCAGATGAGCGATGAACCGGTCGGGGTGGAGGTGACCTGGATGCTTCCCGGCGACCGGGTCGCGTGGTGGCGCGACGCGACCGGGGACGAGCGCGGCCTGCTGATGGCGATGCCGTTCGCGGGAGGCCGGGCCGAGCCCGTCTTCCCGTCGCTGCCGGAAGGGTGGCTCATGGGGCACTCGTTCGAAGCCGGGATCGCGGCGATCTCGATGGAGATCGGCGGCGCCTACCGGACCTACCTGATCGAGCGGGACGGCACCGCCCGGGTCCTCGCAGACCACGAGGCCGCGGCCGGGGTGGGGTCGCTGGAGCCGGGGCTCGGCGGCGGGCTCTCCGCCGACGGCGCCCTCGTGTGCATCCAGCACGCCGAGCACGGCGACCTCCTGCATGCGGCGCTCCGGGTGCTCGACACGCGCACGGGCGAGGTGGTCGGCGAGCTCGAGGACAAGGGCCGCAACCTCGACCCCGTCGCGTGGTCGCCGGTGTCGGGGGACCAACGACTCGCCTTCACGAGCGAACTGGGGGCGTTCGAGCGGCCCGCGATCTGGGACGTGCGCAGCGGCGACCGCCGAGACCTGGACATCGATCTGCCGAGCGGGGTCTTCCCCGTGCGATGGTGGCCCGACGCCGCCGCGCTCCTCGGCCGCCACGAACACGAGGGCCGCGCGCAGCTCGTGCGGATCGACCTCGCGACCGGCGCGACGGCGGCGCTGACGGGTCTCGACGGCGACATCGACGGCGCCGGCATCCGTCCGGACGGGTCGGTCTGGTATCGCGTGAGCGAAGCCGTTCGACCGCCGAGGATCATGCAGGCCGGCGGAGGCGAGGTCGTCAGCATCGCCCGACGCGCCACCCCCGGCGGGGCGCCCCTACGCGAGCCGCTTCGCCACGAACGCGCACGGGGACCGGATCCAGATGTTCGTCGTCACCCCGGACGGACCCGGTCCCTTCCCCACGGTGTGCAACATCCACGGCGGACCCGAGTGGCACGAGCGCGACAGGTTCGACGCGGAGACGCAGGCGTTCGTCGACCGCGGCTACGCCGTCGCGATCGTGAACTACCGCGGCTCCACCGGCTACGGCATCGCGTTCCGCGAGGCGCTCGTGCACAACGTGTGCTTCACCGAGACCGAGGACATCCTCGCGTGCGTCGACGCGCTGGTCGCCGACGGCACCACCGACCCCGACCGCGTCTTCTGGAGCGGCTGGTCGTGGGGCGGCTGCCTCGCGTGCTTCAACGCGGGCACGCACCCCGACCGCTGGCGCGCGATCTTCGCCGGGATCCCGGCCGGCGACTTCGTGGCGGCACACCACGCCTCGGCGCCGGAGCTCCAGGCCTGGGACGAAGCCGTCTACGGCGGCACGCCCGAGCAGGTGCCCGACCGGTACGCGCGGAGCGACCCGATGACCTACGTCGACGCGGTGCGCGCGCCCGTGCTGGTGATCGCGGGCGAGGCCGATCCTCGATGCCCGATCGAAGGTGTGACGCCGTGGGTCGACGCGTTGCGAGCGCGCAACCACCCGGTCGAGGTCGACCTGTACCCGGAGGGTCACCACACGAACTCGATGCAGGGGCAGGTCGCGCACATGCGACGGGTGCTCGACTTCTTCGACCGCTACCGCTGAGCCTCAGACGCCGTTGCTGTGCACCTGCGCCACGCGGAACTCGATGATGACGCTCGTGCCCTCCTCGATCGGCGCGACACGTTCGTACTGCGGGAACTTCTCGTAGAGGAGGCCGCGGTCCCGCTGGAACTCCGGCCCGCTCTCGATCAGGTACGCCTCACCCGACACGACCACCTGCGCGAGCCCGTTGTCCCAATCCTCGGAGTAGGCGTCGACGCAGTAGGTGACCGAGGCGTTCTCGCGGATGTCCTCGATCTTGCGGTCGTAGCCGCTCGCGATCACGACCCGGTCCAGATCGAGCACGTGACAGACGGGCACGACGTGCGGCCACTTGCCCATCCGTTGCGTGCCGAGATGGCCGACGCGCGCGTCGGACATGAACGCGGCCTCCGCCGGCGTGAGCGATCGCTCCACGTCACTCCTCGCCGCTCGACGCGGCCTGGTCGCGGATCTGCTCGACGATCTCGGCGTTCGCCAGGGTCGTCACGTCCCCAAGGGTGTTGCCGCGGGCCACGTCGCGGAGGAGGCGGCGCATGATCTTGCCGGAACGGGTCTTCGGAAGGTCTGGGGTGAAGATGATCTCGTCGGGCTTCGCGATCGGGCCGATCACCGAGGCGACGTGGTCGCGCAGACTGCTGAGCACCTCGGCGTCGCCTTCGATCCCAGATTTCAGCGTCACGAACGCCACGATCCCCTCGCCCTTGATCTCGTGTGGCTTCGATACGACGGCCGCCTCGGCGACGCGCTCGTCGTCCACGAGCGCCGACTCGATCTCGAACGTCGACAGCCGGTGGCCGGCGACGTTCATCACGTCGTCGATCCGTCCGAGCAGCCAGTAGTAGCCCTCGTCGTCGCGGCGCGCGCCGTCGCCGGCGACGTAGGTCTCGGGCCCGTACTTCGAGAAGTAGGTCTCGACGTATCGATCGGGATCGCCCCAGATCGTCCGCGCGATCGCGGGCCACGGATGCCGAAGGACGAGGAACCCGCCCGCGCCGAGCCCGACCGACCCCCCGCGCTCATCGACGACGTCGGCCTCGATCCCCGGGAACGGGAACGTCGCGGAGCCCGGCTTCAATGTGGTCAACCCCGGCAGCGGCGTGATCATGATCGCGCCGGTCTCGGTCTGCCACCACGTGTCGACGACGGGGCACCGCTCGCCGCCGATCACCTTCCAGTACCAGACCCACGCCTCTGGGTTGATCGGCTCGCCGACCGACCCCAGCAGCCGCAGCGACGACAGGTCGTGCTTGGCGGGGAGCTCCGTCCCCCACCGCATGAACGAGCGGATCGCGGTCGGCGCGGTGTAGAGGATGGTGGCGCGGTACTTCTCGATGATCGACCACCAGCGGTCCTTGTCGGGCCAGTCCGGAGCGCCCTCGTACAGCACGCCCGTCGTGTGGTTGGCGAGCGGTCCGTAGACGATGTAGCTGTGGCCGGTGACCCACCCGCAGTCGGCCGCGCACCAGTACACGTCGTCGTCGTGGATGTCGAAGATCATCCGGTGGGTCGTCGCGACCTGTGTCATATAGCCGCCGGTCGTGTGCGCGATCCCTTTGGGCTTGCCGGTCGTGCCGCTCGTGTACAGGAGGTAGAGGAAGTCCTCCGCGTCCATCTGCTCGGGCGGGCACTCGGTCGACTGATCCGCGACGAGCTCGTGGTACCAGTGGTCGCGTCCCTCGGTGAACGCATGCTCGTTGCCGCACCGCCGCACGGTGATCACGTGTTCGATGCTCGGGCACTCCGCGACCGCGGCGTCCGCGTTGTCCTTCAGCGGGACGACGGCGCCGCGCCGCCACGCGCCGTCGGCGGTGATCAACACCTTCGCCTCCGCGTCGTTGATGCGGTCGCGGAGCGCCTCGGCGCTGAACCCGCCGAAGACCACGGAATGCGGCGCGCCGATCCGTGCGCACGCGAGCATCGCGATCGGCAGCTCGGGCACCATCCCCAGGTAGATGTTCACGCGGTCGCCCTTGCCGACGCCGAGGCTCCGCAGGGCGTTGGCCAGCCGGCTGACCTCGTCCAGGAGATCGCGGTAGGTGAGCACACGGGTGTCGCCGGGCTCGCCCTCCCAGTAGAACGCGACCTTGTCGCCACCCCCCGCCTCCACGTGGCGGTCGAGGCAGTTCACGGACGCGTTGAGTTGCCCCCCGGCGAACCAGGTCACCCACGGCGCGTTCCAGTCCATCACGGAGTCCCATGGGCGGGTCCAGGTCAGTCGCCCGGCCTCCGCGGCCCAGAAGGCCTCGTGGTCGCGGTTCGCCTCGTCGTAGACGCCGGGATCGGCCGCGACGGCCGTCTCGCGGAAGCCGGGAGGCGGTTCGAAGACCCGATCCTCGGTCAGGAGGGCCTCGATGTTGCGCTCGACTTCGCCGCCTGCCTCGCCCACGGGTCGCGCCCCTTTCCGCTCCGCCGGAACCCGCATCGTACGGCGGAGCGCCGAACGTGCGCGACCCGCGGCTCCAGCCTGGATCCGAACGTGGGCCACGGGTACTTGCATCTAGCCGTGGGAGCCTCCACCATCCTTCGTGAGCCGCCCGTTCGGGGCGGCTCGAGAACCTTGTGGGGATGGGGAAGGGAGGCGGCGAAGATGGCCGACGTGGCCTATTGCATGAAGTGCCGCGAGAAGCGTGAGTTCACCGGGACGTTGACGACGCTGGCGAATGGACGCCCTGCGTTGCAAGGTACCTGCCCGGTTTGCGGCACGAAGCTCACGAAGATCATGGGGATGGACGCCGCGAAAGCGATGGGCTGGAAAGCCCCTTAGTTCAAGCGCGACAGCAGCTGCTCGGGGCTGAGCATCACGGGCCCCGGGGCCATCTTCCGGTGGCGGGCCGCAAGGTCCGCCACCGTCGTACGTTCGAACACGTCTTGGACCGCGCGGGCCACATCGGCCCAGAACCCTTGCAGCCCACAGCGTGAGTCGGCGAAGCACGTGTGGTCGGAGGGCTCGAGGCAGAACACCGGATAGATCTGGCCCTCGATCGCGTCGGCCACCTCGGCCACGGTGATGTCGGCCGGATCGCGCGCGAGCCGGCACCCGCCGCCCGCGCCCCGGAAGCTCTCGACCAACCCCGCGCGCGACAACGCGCCGAGCTGCTGCTCGAGGAAGCGCAGCGGCACCTGCTGACGCTCGGCGATCTCACGAGCGGGCGTGAGCGCCTCGTCGTCGCGATGCTCGGCGAGCTCGATCATCGCCCTGATCGCGTATTCGAGCTTCTGCGAGACCTTCAGCATCCGGGGGGACCACCTCCGCTGGACCAGGCTAGGTCTGCGCGTTCCCGCACGTCAATCGCCGCGTGAGGCGCCACGGGTATCCTCTGCGTGCGATGGCTCGGGTGTTGGTGATCGACGATGAGCCGGACGTGCGCTGGCTGATCCGCATGAGCCTCGAGCGCGCCGGCCACGAGGTGATCGACGCTGAGGACGGCCTGCGGGGGATCGCCGTGGCGATGAAGCAGCGGCCAGACATCATCGTCTTGGACCTGATGATGCCGGTGATGGACGGCTACGGGGTCCTGGCCGAGCTCGCGAAGGACCCCCGGACAGCCTCGGTGCCGGTCGTGGTCCTGTCCGCCAAAGCGATCCCGGATGAGGCGGACCGCGCATCGGCGGCGGGCGCCCGCAGGTTCATGGAGAAACCGTTCGATCCCGATGAGCTCGCGATCGAGCTGGGGGAACTCCTCCAGCCGAGCTGAGCTACGCGACGAGCTGCTGCGCGTAGTCGTCACCGACGACCACGACGATCGTCGCGCTCGCCGGCACGCCCGCGAGGTTCGGGTCCAGGGGCTTGACGCTCGCTTTCTTGAAGAACTTGTCCGCCACGTAGTTCGCGTTCGACTGGTTCTGCGCCGAGTCCTGGTCGTCGCGGTAGTACACGATCGTCTTCGTGATCCCTCCCGTTGGCGCGTCGATCGCGTTCTTCGTCGCCGTGTATCCCGCATCGGTGAGCACCGTCTGCGCTGCCGCGCCGGCTCCGGTGACGTTCGTGCCGTTCATCGCCATGAACAGCACGCCCTTGGTCTCGGGCGCGGGCGTCGGGGACGTTGAGGAGGGTGGCTCGGTTGGGGGCGGGCTCGAGGTCGAACTGTGGCCGCCGGACGTCGGTGACGGGCTCAGCGACGGCGCCGCCGCGGAGCCGGAATCGGTGAAGCCGTTCGCGAGGACCGCGAGACCGCCCACGATCAACGCGACGATCACGAGGACCCTGCCGGTGCTCAGGTTCACGCGGGCATCCTACCTGCGCCTGGGCCTGCCGCGCCCAACCGGGACCGACCGGCGCGCTACAGGGTGATCCCGAGGCGCTGCGCGGTCCGCCGCTTGCGCCGCAACGCCCGCAGCCGCCGGAGCCGGCGCACCAGCATCGGGTCGTACGCGAGCCCCGCCGGGCGGTCGACGGCACGGTGCAGCAGCTGGTGATACCGAGTGGTCGAGAAGCCGAACGTCTCGCGGATCGCCCGGTCCTTGGGGATCCGCAGCCGCCAGGCGGCCCGCTCGAAATCCAAGACTCGCCGCTCGAGCGCATCAAGGGCGTCCGCGGGCGGTGCCGATGATGGGGGGGTGGGGGTGTCCACGGCTCCGGCAGGCTCGCATCCGTTGTGGCGCGGTGCAAGCACCGCAGCGAACCCGACCGTCGTTCCTTCGAGCTACGACAGGTGAGACCATGACTTCGGTGACGGAACGACGATGGTGAGGACCCCCGACCCAACCCAGACCCCCGGCCCCGCCCGTACCCCTGGCCGCACGCGAGACGCTGAGCGGTCCGACGCGCAGCTCGACATGCTGCACAGCTTCGCCGCGAAGCTGAACGTCCTGACCGACACCGCCGAGATCGGCAGCACGATCACGGCCGAGCTCCGCACGATCGTCGACTACCACAACTGCCGGGTCTACCTGCTCCAGGACGGGTCGCGGCTGATGCCGATCGCGTTCCGTGGCGAGCTCACGACCGAGTACGCCGAGGAAGACCTCGACACCCTGATCACCGAGATCGGCGAGGGCATCACCGGGACGGTCGCCGCGACCCGCGAAGCGCTGCTCACGCCCGACGCCCGCTTGGTGCCCTTCTCGGTCACGATCCCCGGCACGGACGACGACCTGCTCGAGTCGATGCTCGCCGTCCCGATGGTGGCGGGGGACACGCTCGTCGGGGTGATCGTCCTGTCGAGCCTCGGGTATGGCATGTTCGACGAGGAGGACCAGCGGATGGTCGAGGTCCTCGCGCCGCACGCCGCCGCGGCGTTCCAGAACGCGAGCCTCCTCGAGGGCGAACGAGGCGCCGCCCGGGCCGCCGGAGCGCTCCTGCAGCTGTCGCAGTCGCTCACCGGTCGGCGCAACGCGGGCGAGATCTTCCAGGACGCGATCGAGTCGATGGAGACGATCATCCGGTGCGCGGCGACCGCGGCGTACGTGCGCGACGGGTCCGGCGCCTACCGCGTGATCCAGCTGCACGCCTGCGGGGGACGCACCGTTCGCCCGCGGGCGGAGATCGCCGACGTGCCACCGACGCTCGCCGAGACGTTGCTCGTGAGCAGCGCGTCGCCGTTCGTCGTGCCCCGCACGGTCGTCGACGAGGTGCCCGACGAGATCAAGATCATGTCGGGACCCGGCGACATCCTCGTGTGTCCGTTGCAGTGGGAACCGGGGGAGTCAGGCGCGCTGATCGCGGTGGCCGACGCCGAGGGAGCCTCCTTCGACGACGCGTCTCTGCGTCTGGCGCGCGGGATCGGCGACCTCACGGCGCTGGCGCTCGGCAACGCCCGGCGGATCAGCGAGCTCGAGCGCTTCCACCGGCTGGTCGAGAGCCTCGACGCGGTCTTCTGGGAAGCCGAGGCCGACACCCTGCGCGTCACGTTCCTCGCCGGCCGGGTCGACGCCCTCTTCGGCGCCGGCACGGCGGCCTGGCTCGACCAGCCGTGGGGAGCCCACATCACCGACGCCGACCGCTCGCTCGCCGTCGCCGAGGTCCGCCGCGCGATCGCCGACGGCACCGAGGCGAGCCCGGAGTACCGGGTCGGCAGCGAAGGCGGCGACGTGCTGTGGCTCCGCGATCTCGTGACGGTCGTGCAGGGGAGCCAGGGCGCGCGGCAGGTCCGAGGGCTGAGCGTCGATGTCACCGAACGCAGGCACGCCGAACAGACGCTGCGCGACTCCGAGCGCAAGTACTCGGAGGCATTCCTGCGCGAGCGCGAGGCCGCGCAGCAGCTCCGCGCGCTCGACGAGATGAAGAACACCTTCCTGGAGGCGGTGTCGCACGATCTGCGGACGCCGCTCACCTCGATCTTGGGCTCGGCGCTGACGCTGGAGCAGAGCCAGCTCGAGATGCCGCCGGCCGACGCCCTGGACCTCGTGCACCGCGTGGCGTCGAACGCGCGCAAGCTGGAGCGGTTGCTCGGCGATCTGCTGGACCTCGACCGTCTGCAACGCGGGATCGTGTCCCCCCAGCGTCGCTCGACCGACATCGGCGCGTTGATCGCGCGGGTCCTCGCGGAGGTCGAGAACCCCGACGGCCGCCCGATCGACGTCGAGACCGGGCCCCTGACCGCGACCGTGGATGGACCCAAGGTCGAGCGCATCGTCGAGAACCTCGTCGCGAACGCCCTGCGCCATACGTCGCCGGACGTGCGCGTCTTGGTATGGGCGCGCGCCACGGACGGCGGCATCGAGATCGGGGTCGACGACGAAGGGCCGGGGGTGCCCGACGAGGTGCGCGAATCGATCTTCGAGCCGTTCGAACAGCGTCCGGGGCCGACGAGCGGCCACTCGCCCGGCGTCGGCATCGGCCTGTCGCTCGTGCGACGGTTCGCCGAGCTGCACGACGGCCGCGCGTGGGTCCAGGAGCGCGACGGCGGCGGCTCCTCGTTCCGCGTGTTCCTGCCCAACGGCTGACCCGCGGCTGCGTTAGCGTGGCCCGCCGATGGACCTCCTGATCGCGGACGCCACCGTCGTCGACGGCACCGGAGCGCCGGGCGTCGCCGGATGGGTGGCGGTGGCCGGCGATCGGATCACCGCGGTCGGTCACGGCGCCGACCCGGCGCCGCCGAGCGCCCGCACGATCGACGGACGGGGGCTGATCGTCTCGCCCGGCTTCATCGACGTGCACAACCATTCGGACCTGTCGCCGTTCGTGCTGCCCGAGATGCCGAGCACCCTTCGACAGGGGGTGACGACGGTCGTCGTGGGCAACTGCGGCTCCTCGCCATTCCCGCTGTCGTCGTGGGAGGAGGGGCTGTCGCTCGCGTACGCCGACCCGGACGAACGACCGCGCCCCACGTGGGCGGGGTGGCGGGACTACCTCGACGCGATCGACGCGGCGCGGCCGGCGGTCAACGTCGCGACGCTCGTCGGTCACGGTTCCGTTCGCCGGGAGGCGTTGGGTGGCGACCGGCGGCCACCAACGGCCGCCGAGCTCGATCGGATGTGCGCGATCGTGCGAGAAGCGGTGCTCGACGGGGCCGTCGGGATGTCGACCGGGCTGATCTACGTCCCCGGGATCTACGCCGCCACCGACGAGGTGATCGCCCTCGCGCGCGCCGCCGCGAGCGCGGGTGGCCTGTACGCCTCGCACATCCGCGGCGAGGGCCGAGACCTCTTCGACGCGGTCGACGAGGCGCTCGCGATCGGCGCCGCGGCCGAGCTGCCGGTACACGTGAGCCACCTCAAGTGCGAGACATCGCTCGTCTGGGGGCGGGCGGACGACCTCCTGGGCCGGCTCCGGGACGCGCCCGATGCGACGGGGGACCAATACCCCTACGAGGCGTGGAACTCGTCGCTGTCCTCACTGCTGCCGCCGTGGGCGCCTGCCGGACAGGTCGCCGCGCTCGCGGCGAGCGACCACGACCGGCTGCGACACGCGGTCGAACGAGGGGAGCCTGACTTCCAATCGTCGGTCGAAGGGGTCGGGTGGGACCACATCGTGCTCGAGACGGCGCCGGAACCCGAGTGGCGTGGACGCTCTGTCGCCGAGGTCGCGGAGGACCGCGGCATCGCGCCGTTCGACGCGATGATCGAGCTCCTCGCCGCCGACCCGGAGATCAGCTGCATCGGGCACGCGATGTCGCCGGCAGACGTGCGCACCATCCTGTCCGATCCCGACATCTTCGTCGCGTCCGACGCATCGGCGACGGCGCCCGACGGTCCAGGCGGCGACCTGCCCGTGCACCCACGCGACTACGGGACGTTCCCCCGTGCGCTGGCGCTCGCGCGCGACGAGACGCTGCTGCCCGTTGAGACGGTCATCCGCAAGATGACCTCGCTGCCGGCCGACCGCTTCGGACTGACCGGCCGCGGACGGATCGAGCCCGGCGCCGTGGCCGATCTCGTCGTGTTCGATCCAGCGACGATCCGCGACACCGCGACCTACGAGCAGCCCCATTCGTTCCCCGAGGGGCTCACGGCGGTCGTGGTCAACGGCGCGCTGGCGTGGTCCGCACAGGACGGGGAGATCGTGCGCGCCGGGCGCGCACTGCGTCGGGGGTAGAGCCGGCGGTCGGATTCGAACCGACGACCTACCGATTACAAGTCGGTTGCGCTACCGGACTGCGCCACGCCGGCGGATCGCCCGAGTCTACCCCCGACGGAACGACGGACCGGAGACCGCGCAGGCGTAGATCACATACCCGGTGAGCCCGATCGCGATCAACCCGTTCACCGCCGAGTGGCGCGCCGAGACGACACCGATCACGACGCCGATACTCCCGACGGCGATCCCGAGCGGGCGACCGATCGGCTGCACCATGAAGACGAGCGCGGCCGTCACCAGGCAGAGGACCCCCCAGGCGACCAGGGCGGCTGCCGCCCCGCCTGCCGGACGGAACCCGATCACGACGAGGATCGGCATCAGGCCCGACACGGCCAGGACGATCGCCGCGACGGTGAGCAGCGGCGTGCGCCGCCCGGTCGGCCGGGGGGCGCCCTGCGGTCCCGCCTGGAGATCGGCCAGGTCGAAGTCCTCGTACCGAGAGCGCCCCGGCGGCGGCTCGTGGGGCTCTGGAGCAACTCCGGGCTCGTCGTTCATCCTGCGCTCCCTTCGCGGCCCACCAGCACGTAGCCGTAGAGCACGGCCGCGAGCGAGGCGGCCGCGTTCAACGATCCCACCTTGCCATGCATCGGCAGGGAAACCAGGAGATCGCAGTGCTCCCGGACGAGCCGCGAGATGCCGGCGCCTTCGCCCCCGACGACGAGCGCCACACGGCCCTCGGGGCACGGTTCGTCGAAGACCGACCGCGGGGCCTCGCCGTCCAGCCCGATCGTGGTGAAGCCCGCGTCGCGCAGGCGGTCGAGCGCACGCGACAGGTTCGCGACCCGCGCGTGGGGGAGGTGCAGCAGGGCCCCCGCCGAGGCGCGGATCGCCGCGGCGGTCGGCGGCGCCGAACGGTGGGTGCGCGTCACCAGCATCGCGCCCCCGGCGGCCTCGATCGACCGAGCCGCGGCGCCGAGGTTCTGCGGGTCCTCGACACCGTCGAGCACCACGACGATCGCGTCCGCCGCCCACTCCCGCTCCGACAGTTCCCGCTCGCCGAGCGTCCGCGGCGTTCGGAGGATGCGCGC
The DNA here is from genome assembly GCA_963799625.1 of uncultured Actinomycetes bacterium. GTDB lineage: Bacteria > Actinomycetota > UBA4738 > UBA4738 > HRBIN12 > AC-51. The sequence goes on from CAWCXU010000013.1 coordinate 450,251, forward strand.
AGCCACGCCGCGGTGATCGTCGGCGAGCTGGTCGAGGTCCTCGCGATCGACCTCTCGGACGCGCACCTGTTCGGACCGAGCGGCGTCGACGACGTCGCGCATCGCGGGGCTCCGGCGGGCGCCACGCGCGACCAGCACCTCGTCGGCGACACCGGACCGCACCGCCTCGAGCACCGCGCGCTTGCCCGCGACGACGTCTGCGGCCACGGCTACGCGATCACGGCGATCGCGAGACAGCCCACGCCGTCGCCCGCGAGTCCGAGCCCCTCGGGGCGCGTCGCCTTGACCGACACGCGCTCGACGCCCAGCCGCAGGCACGCGGCGAGCTCGTCGCGCATCTCGGCGCGACGCGGATCGATCGCCGGGCGGTCGCAGATCACGGTGGCGTCGACCGACGTCGGCAGGTACCCCGCCAGCGCCACCTTCGCAACGACGTCACGCAGGAGCGTTCGCCCCTCGATGTCCTCGGTGTCGGCGGCCGTATCGGGGAAGTGCTGACCGAGGTCGCCCAGCGCGGCCGCCCCGAGCAGCGCGTCGGCGACCGCATGGCACACCACGTCGCCGTCGGAATGGCCGACCAGGCCGTCCTCCCCTTCGAACCGCACACCGGCGAGCCAGAGCGGCCGGTGCTCCGAGAACCGATGCACGTCGAACCCGAGCCCGCTGCGCGCCTCAGGCATCGGCGCCGCCGATCCGCGCCTCCGCGCGCGCGAGGTCGAGCATCGTCGTGATCTTGAAGTTCCGCGGATCGCCCGGCACCGCCACCACGGTCCCGACCTGTTCGAGCAGCATCGCGTCGTCGGTCACGTCCTGGCCCGCACGGGTCGCCTCCTCGTGGGCGGTCCGGAGCGCCGCGACACGGAAGGCCTGCGGCGTCTGCGCGAGGCCGAGATCCTCCCGGGAGATCGTGTCGACGACGCGGATCCCGTCGAGGCGTTTGACCGTATCCGCCGCGGGCACCACGGGGATCGCGCCGTCGGCGCCGGCCGCGACCGCGCGCACGACCTCGGTGAACAGGTCCGGTGGGGCGAACGGCCGGGCGGCGTCGTGCACGGCCACGATCTGCGGGCCCTCAAGGACGGCGAGCGCGGCCCGCACCGAGGCCTGCCGGGTCGCACCGCCTTCGACGACGGTCGCCGGCACGGAGAGCCCCTCGAGGCACGCCTGGGCGGCGTCCGCGTACCCCGGCGGCGCCGTGACCACGATCGCCGCGATCGCGGGGGATGCCGCGGCGGCCGCCGCGGCCACGGCCAGCATCGGCCGGTCACCGATCCCGAGGAAGGCTTTCGGCACCTCGCTGCCGAGCCGGCGGCCGACGCCCGCAGCGAGGATCACGGCTGCGGCCTGTGTGTCGGGATCCATGCGCGAAGCATGGCAGACGGGCCCGAGGGCCGTATGCGCTACGAGGCCGCCGGCGCCGTCGCTTCGAGCGTGGCGAAGATCATCCGGCCGGTCGTCGTCTGGATCACGTTGCGGACACGCGCGGCGACCTGGGAGCCGATCGCGCTCGTGGCGTCCTCGACGACGACCATCGTCCCGTCGTCGAGGTAGCCCACGGCCTGCCCGGCGTCGCGCCCCTCGCGCACGAGTCGCACCTGCAGCTCGTCTCCGGCCGTCACCGGCGTGCGGAAGCGCGAGGCGAGCGCGTTCACCTGCGCGACCGGCACGCGGAGCGCCTCGGCCACGAGCGCGAGGTTGTGATCGACCGTGATCAGCGATGCGCCGCTCTCCCGAGCCAGGCGCACGAGCGCCGCGTCGACGTCGACCACACCCGCTTCCTCGACCAGCTGGATCTGCACCAGCGGCGACTTCTGCAGTTCGACGAGCACGTCGAGCCCGCGACGTCCGCGGATCCGGCGCTGTGGATCGGACGAGTCGGCGATCGCCTGCAGCTCCCCGAGGACGCCTTCGTGCACCAGGAACGTGCCCGAGATGAACCCCGTCTCGACCAGGTCCGCGACGCGGCCGTCGATCAAGGCGCTGGTATCCAGGACGTGGAGGTCACCGGTGGCTCGCGCGCTCACGCGGGGCTTCATCCCGACCAGGGCGAAGATGTCTTCGTGCTTGTCCTGCCCGAGCCGGATCCCGAGCGACCCGAGCACGATGAACAGGAACACCGCGACCGGCCACCCGTACGCGGTCGGCAGGAAGAGCAGCGGCACCGAGAGCAGCGCCGCGATCACGAGGCCGACGATCAGGCCGACGACCCCGCCCGCGATCTGGGCAGCCGGACGGCGCCGGAGCTCCCGCTCCAGCCCGGAGACCGCCTCGAGCGTGAGTCGCCCGAAAACGCCGCCCAAGACGTACCCACACGCCGCCCCGAGGAAGACGTAGAGGATCGTGTACCGGTCGTTCGCGTCGACCCGGGCCGCCCCGAGCTGGAGCCCGACCGCCCCGAACAGGGCCACGAAGATCAGACGGACGCCTTCCACCACGCGCCCACGGAGCCGGTTCGTACGGCTGTCGTCTGTCATCTGCCCACGGCGGCCCACGAAGGGCCGAGCCTCCTGGGTGAGCATCGGACGCCCGCCGGGGGCACCTGAGGGCGGTTCGGCGGTTCGGCGGTTCGGGAGCGGGCCGGACTAGGCCTCGGCGGCAGCGACCTTGACGCCGTGGGCGTCGTCCAGAACCCCGTCGATCATGACCTCGGCCTCGTCCTCGGACTTGCCGGTCGCGAAGGCGAGCTCGGAGATCAGGATCTGGCGGGCCTTGGTGATCATGCGCTTCTCGCCGGCCGACAGGCCCTTCTCTCGATCGCGGATCGCGAGGTTCCGCAGCACCTCAGCCACCTCGTACGGGTCACCGGAGTGGAGCTTCTCGAGGTTGTTCTTGAACCGACGGCTCCAGTTGGCGGCCACGGAACTCTCGTCCTCGGTGAGCACCTTGAGGATCTTCTTGGCCTCGTTCTTGCTCACACAGGCCCGGAGGCCGACCTGGTCGGTCGAATCGGTCGGGACAAGCACGGTAAGGTCGCCGTAGACGACGCGCAGTACCAGGTACTTGCGCTTCTCGCCGAGGAATTCCTTCTCGCGTACTTCTTCCACTACCGCAGCCCCGTGTTCGGGGTGCACGACCGTGTCGCCTTTCCTGAACGCCACGAACCCTCCTCGGAAGAAGTAAGAACCCGCGCAGCTACGCGGTGACTAGTCAGAGGGTAGCACGGTGACCCCTTCCGGCGCAACCCAAATCTGCAGGTCAGAGGGCTAGAAACGCCCCGCCGATGGTCTGAACGGCCTATGACGCCCGGCGGCGCGGAACCGTTCCCGCAGGTGAGACGGCCCAACCGAGCGCCTCCGATAGATGGCCCACCGGAACCACCCGCAGACCGTCGAGCGAACCCGGTCGCTCGGGGCCGAACAGGACCGAACACCCCGCCGCGCGGGCGGCGGCGATCCGTTGCTCCATCGCGGGCGCCCGGCGCACCTGGCCGGTCAACGCGATCTCCCCCACGAAGGCGGCCCCCTCGGGCGGCGGTTGGCCCGTGGCCGCGGAGGCGAGCGCGGCCGCCACCGCCAGGTCGCTCGCGGGGTCGTCGACCCGGATGCCCCCGCCGACGGCACCGAACAGCTCCGACCTGCCGAGCGGGAGACCGATCGCACGCTCCAGGACGGCCGCCACCTGCTGGAAGCGCCGGAGGTCGAGTCCGGTCACCTGCCGCCTGCTCGGACCCTCGTCGGCCCCGACGAGCGCCTGGACCTCGACCGCGAGCGCCCGCCGGCCCGCGAGCGGCAGCGCGACCGCGGCGCCGGGATGGCGTTCACCGGAACACAGCAAGCCGGACGGGTCGATCGGCGAGAGCCCGGCGGGTCCCATCTCGAACCACGCGGTCTCCCCCTCCGCCCCGAACCGGTTCTTCCCCCCCGAGACGATCCGGAGCCCGGACCGGGGGTCGCCTTCGAAGGCCAGGACGACATCGACCGCGTGCTCCAGCGCACGTGGGCCCGCGAGGTCGCCGTCCTTGGTCACGTGTCCGGACACGACGACCGTCACGTCGTCGGTCTTGGCCAGCTCGACGAGGGCGTCGACGCACCCGCGCACCTGCGCGACCCCACCCGGCTGCGTGGTCGCGTCCGGGTCGCGGAGCGACTGGATCGAATCCACCGCGAGCACGGCCGGTCGCTCGGCACGGGCGGCCGCAAGGACGGCCTGAAGGTCGCGGCCCGGCGCGAAGGACACCGCGTCGGCCGCCACGCCGATCCGGCGGGCGCGCGCGGCCACCTGGGCGCGCGACTCCTCGCCCGATGCGAGCAGGCCGGGGCGCCCCACGCCGGCCATCGACGCGAGCCACTGGAGCAGGAGGGTCGACTTGCCGATGCCCGGTGGCCCGGCCAGAAGGATCACCGACCCCGGGACCAGACCCCCGCCGAGCACGCGATCCAGATCGGGGAGGCCCGTGTCGAGGCGTGCGGGGTCGGATGCGCCCGGGTCGATCAGCGGGACGACCGCCTCGGAACGCCGGCCGGACCTGGGCGCCGCGGCGGCGGTCGCTCCTTGATCTCGCCCCAGGCGCCGCAGCCGGCACATCGGCCGGACCACTGGGAGGTGCGATGGCCGCAGGCCTCACACACGAAGACGGCTCCTTTGGGCATCCGCCGACCGTAGGCGCGGCCACTGACACGCCGGGCCCGCCAACTCGGGTGGTCCCGGTCTGGCTCTCCCCGGGGCTGTGTCAGGGCCGGAGGGTACGGTGGCGCCCGACCCGGGTGAGGTTCTTCGGCTCAGTCGCGGTCTGAAGGATGTGATTGCGGCCGCACCCCTCGCCCGCGGCCTCCAGATGCCGATATCAAGCGGGTGAGGTGGAGTCGATGCGAGTCGTCAAGATCGATCAAGGAAGCGACCCGGACCCGCAGATCGAGCTTGCCCAGATCCAGCTCGAACACCCCACCGTCCTGGTGATCTGGCGCGACGCGTTCTTCGACTTCGACCAGTCCGACGCCGAGGACATCCGCCCCGACTACCTGGTCCACACCGTCGGGTTCCTCGTGGCCGAGGGGCCCAAGTTCGTCTCTTTGGCCCAGGAGATCCTGCCCGACGGCGACGGGTTCCGGGCGGTCACCCACATCCCGATGTCGATCGTCGAGCGCATCGAACGCCTCGACGTGCGCGCCTGACCCAGGTCAGGCGATGGCCGTTCGGATCCCACATCGTGCTAGGGTTTCGGAGGTTCGTCACGAAGTAGCGATGCTCCTCGGAAGGAGGGATGAGCAGATGACCATGACCTCTGCCTCGGTGTTCACCACACCGCGTCCCTCCGCCACGCGCTGACGCGATCACGTCGTCGCTCCTGGATCGGGACGCGGTCGTCCTGTGTCCGCATCCCGACCAAGGAGCAACCGTGCACGACGAAGCCTTCGAGCACTTCTTCGACGAAGGGCTCATCGAAGCGGTCCTCGCGCCGCTGAAACAAGGGAAAGAGGCCAGCGTTCACCTGTGCCGCGCGAACCCGCGGACGACGGGCGAAACGCTGGTCGCGCTCAAGCTCTACCACCCGCTCGACAAGCGGGACTTCCGCGACGAGCAGCTCTATCGCGACGGCGAGTTCATCAAGGAGCGGCGGGTCCGCGTCGCGCTGGAACGCAAGACCGCCTTCGGCCGCCAGGTGCAAGGCGGCCTGTGGGTCTCCCGCGAATGGGAGACGCTGCATGCGCTGTCCGAGGTCGGCGCGCCCGTCCCGAGGCCGATCGAGCGCACCGACGACGCGATCTTGATGACGTACATCGGGGACCGTGCCACCCCCGCGCCGCGCTTGCACGAGTACCCCGTCGACGATCGCGACGAGGTCGAGGCGATCTGGTCACGTATCCACGACGCGCTCGCCCAGCTGCTCTACCGCGACGTCGTGCACGGCGACCTCTCGGCCTACAACGTGCTCGTGTGGGACGGCGAGGTCTACCTGATCGACTTCCCGCAAGCCGTCGACCCCAAGAAGAACGGACACGCCGCAGCGTTCCTGGAGCGGGACGTTCGCCGGATCGGTGACTGGTTCGAACGCCGCGGACTTTCGCTCCCGTGGGAAGCCATCGCATCCGATCTGTGGACCGCCTGGACGTTCGCCGATCTGGTCCCCGAGGAACTGCGTGGCCTCGCGGCCGACACGCTCTGAGTCGGCGCCGGCGGGCATCTGGACCGGGCTAGCGGGGCCCGCCGCGTAAGCGCACGATGGGCGCCGTGCGTCCATGGTCCGTGCGAGCAGAGGGTGAGGTCGTCCGGTTCCCCGGTGAGCGCGCCGAAAGGTGGGCCCGATTCGACGCGTTCTTCGCCGAGGAACACGAGCGCCTCTTCAAGGCTCTCTACTTCGTCACCGGCAATCGGGAAGACTCGGAGGAGCTCATGCAGGAGGCGTTCCTACGGCTGTGGGAGCGCTGGCATGAGATCGAACGGATCGACGATCCGACCGCGTACCTGTTCCGGGTCGCCCTGAACGCCTTCCGGTCGCGGCGCCGCCGAGCGGCGGTCGCGCTCCGGAAGCTTGCGCCGGTGCACGAAGAGCGCGACGCATTCACCGACGCGGAGATGCGGGCGGACGTCCGCGACCTGCTGCTCGGATGCACGTCGCGCCAGCGGGCTGCCCTCGTGCTCGTCGACCTGCTCGGGTATCCGTCCGAGCAGGCAGCGCGCATCCTGGGCGTGCGTCCCTCGACCGTTCGGGCCCTCGCCACGCAAGGGCGACGAGCGATCCGAGGCACGGAAGGAGCACGGGATGCCTGACGTCCAGGAGGTGTTCCGCTTGGCCACCAGCAAGGTGCAGCCGGATCCCGACGCACTGGAGCGGCAGGTGCGCCGGCAGCGCGCCGCCGCCCGCAAGAGCCGCGTCCGTGCCTACGTTGCGGTGGCCGCGGTGCTCGTCGTCCTCGGGGTCGCCGTGTTCGCGATCTCCAGAGCCGTACGACGTAACGACGTCACGCCGGAGCAGCAAGGGACGGCCACCCAGACGGACCTGACCTTCCTCCAGACGCTGCCCCCCGGCGCCACAGCGCAGACGCCGGCGATTGTGGATCTCGGGGGGAAGCAGACGTCGACGATCGAGGGGGTGCCGCTCGACGCCTACGCGCCGTCCCTGACATCCGATGGCACCCACATGGCGTTCGTCGCGGCGCCGAACGAGCTCGGCTACAACCAGATCGGCGTGATGCACACCGACGGGACCGGAGCGCATTTCATCACGACGCCCGGGATCCAGGTCGACGGGGTCGCGATCTCACCCGACGGAACCCGGATCGCGTTCGGAGGAGAGACCAACGGCGCCCGCCTCTGATATCTACGTCGTGAACAGCGATGGGACCGGTCTGCGACAGCTCACCACCGATCCCGCGACGGATCAGTATCCCGCGTGGTCACCCGACGGGAAGACGATCGTCTACGACAACGCAGGCGCGAACGAGCACACGAAGGATCCGCAGTTCTCCAAGTCGGCGGAGATCTTCACGGTTCCATCGGACGGCGGCCCGGTCACCCGGCTCACGCGCAACGGTGATTCCGACGCCGCGCCGTCCTACTCGCCCGACGGCAAGACGATCGTGGACCAGTCCATGTACGGGTTCTCGATGATGGACCCGGACGGCGGCAACTACCGGGGGTTCTCTATCGCAGCGCCCTCGGCGTTCACGCCACGGTTCTCGCCCGACGGGAAGACGATCGCGTTCACGTACTACAAGGGTGTGCCGCAGCCGCCAACGCTACGATTCGGAGTGGAGTTCAGCGAACGCCCGGTCGTGATCCTTGCGATCGTGGACACCGGCACACGGAAGGTAACGAAGCTCACCCACGTGGGCATCGCGTCGGACCTCAACACGCCCCAGTGGGTCGACGACAAGCACATCCTGGCGATGCGGGTGCCCGCGAACGGCGTCTAGCCACGGCCTGAGCCCAGATCCCGAGAAGCCCGGTCCCCTCGCGGGGCCGGGCTTCGGCCTTGATGCCCCGAAGGGGCGGGACGCAGGCACGCTTATCCAGGTTCGCCCGTCGGATCGCCCTGAGTGGCTGAAGCGCCGCCGCACGGCCATGCTTGCCATCTAAGCGCCAGTAGGGTCCGTGGCATCTGGATGGGTGATGCAGGCAGAGGGTGAAGTGATGCGGCTCCCGACGGCGGAACCGGCGTCGTCGGATTTCCGAACGTTCTTCGAAGACGAGCACCGGGGTCTGCTCAAGACGCTGTACTTCGTCACGGGGGATCAGGCTGAGGCCGCCGACTTGATGCAGGACGCGTTCCTGAAGCTCTGGGAGCGCTGGGACCGGATCGACTCGATCGACGATCCGCGGGCGTACCTGTTCCGCATCGCGCTGAACGGCTCGAAGATGCGGGCGCGCGCCGCACGACGAGCCTCGAGGCGCGCGGTCCCTCTCGGCGTCGTGCACGACCCGTACGACGACGTCGACGTCCGCGAAGACGTTCGCCGGATGCTGCTGTCGCTCACGCCGCGGCAACGAGCCGCCCTCGTCCTGCTCGACCTGTACGGCTACGGATCCGAGGACGCTGCACGGATCATGGGCATCCGTCCGTCGACCGTCCGCGCGCTCGCGACGCAGGGCCGAGCCGTGCTTCGAGAAGGAGGCCCCCATGCCTGAGCTGAAGGAGCTGTTCGAGATGGTCACCAACAAGGTGGAACCCGACCTGGACGCGTGGCAGGAGCAGGAGGAACGCCGGCAGCAGCATCACCGGCGGCGGCGAGGCGCGGCCTTCGCGGTCGCGGCCGTGGTTGCGATGCTGGCGGTCGTCGCCGCCTTCGCTGTCCGGAACACCAGCACGAGGGAACCGTTGGCCTCGCCGGCCCCGCCGCTGTCGACCACCACCACGTTGGTGGCGTACGACGTCGCGACGGGTGAGGCGACGCCCATCCTGAAGGACGTCGAGGCGTACGGCGCCGCGGTGTCGCACGACGGGGCGCGCATCGCGTTCGTCCGCAACGTCAAGGGTCATGGAGAGATCTTCATCGCCGACATCGACGGATCTCGGGCTTCACAAGTCACCGGTCTTCCTGGACAGGCGGGGTGCGCATGCGGTTCGTTCGATCCGACATGGTCGCCGGACGACAGCCAGATCGCGTTCACGGGCACGAACGCCGTGGGGAACCGCGGGATCTGGATCCTGACGCTCACTACCGGGCGCACCCGCCAGCTGACGCGCGACGGAGGCGACTCGTTCGAGACGAGCCCGGCGTGGTCTCCAGACGGCACGCGCATCGCCTACGCGATCGGAAGTTGGCAGGCAGATCCGGCCGGCAGCGGGCAGATCGTGACGTCACCGGTTTCGGGCAAGGGGCCGACGCGCGTCGTGGCTCGTCGGCGCGGCGCCACGGATCCCGCCTGGTCGCCAGGAGGCGATCGGATCGCGTTCGTGGCCGACACCGCCGGCGGGACGTCCATCTTCGTGACGGACGCCATCGGCGATGCGTCAGCGGGACCGTTGCTCCTCGACGATGCGTACGAGTCGGCCCCCGCCTGGTCGTCCGACGGCGCGCAGATCGCGATGACGCGCGACAACGAGCTGACGATAGTCGACATGGAGACAGGGGCCGCCGCGCAGACGCTGGGCGCCGGCGGCGATCCCGCGTGGAGCCCCGACGGGGCAACGATCTACGCGTGGCGGACGGGCTGAACCATCGCAAGATGCCGAGAAGCCCGGTCCCCTCGCGGGGCCGGGCTTCGGCCTTGGTGCCCCCGAGGGGGCGGGACGCAGGCGGGCCTATCCCGGCTCGCCTGCGAGCTCGACCGGTGGGGCGTCCGGCGGGACCAGCCCCATCGTGGAACTGAACACGATCTCGCCGTCGACCGCGTCGACCAGGATCGACTCACCCGCGCGGTACTCCTTGTGCAGGAGCTTCTCCGCGAGCGGGTCCTCGACCAGCCGTTGGATCGTGCGCCGCAGCGGCCGGGCTCCGAGCGCCTGGTCCCAGCCGCGCTCCGCGAGCAGCGTCTTGGCGGCATCGGTCAGATCGATGTCGACGTCCTTGGCCTTCAGCTGGTCCTCGACGCGGCGCATCAGCAGGTCGACGATCAGCTTCACGTCCTCGATCGACAGCGAGTGGAACACGATGACCTCGTCGATACGGTTCAGGAACTCCGGCCGGAAGGACTTCTTGAGCTCCTCCTCGACCTTGCCCTTCATCCGCTCGTAGTCGCCACCCTGATCCACGTTGGACGCGAACCCGACCGACATGCCCTTCTGGATGTCTCGCGTGCCGAGGTTCGAGGTCATGATGATGATCGTGTTCTTGAAGTCGACCGTGCGGCCCTGGCCGTCGGTCAGGTGGCCGTCTTCGAGGATCTGCAGCAGCGTGTCGAACACGTTCGGGTGCGCCTTCTCGATCTCGTCGAACAGCACGACCGAGAACGGCTTGCGCCGAACGGCCTCGGTGAGCTGCCCGCCCTCGTCGTAGCCGACGTACCCGGGCGGTGACCCGATCAGGCGCGACACCGTGTACTGGTCGTGGAACTCCGACATGTCGAGCTGGATCAGCGCGTCCTCGTCGCCGAACAGGAACTCGGCGAGCGCCTTCGACAGCTCCGTCTTGCCGACCCCCGAGGGGCCGAGGAAGACGAACGAGCCGGACGGGCGCCGCGGGTCCTTCAGACCGCTGCGGGTACGGCGCATCGCGCGCGAGACCGCGCCGATCGCCTCCTCCTGGCTGATGATCCGCTTGTGGAGCTCATCCTCCATGCGGAGCAGCTTCTCCGTCTCCTCCTCGGTGAGCTTGAAGACCGGGATGCCCGTCCACACGGACAGGACCTCGGCGATCTCCTCCTCGTCGATCTCGGAGAGCACGTCCATCTCGCCGGCCTTCCAGGTCTGTTCGCGGCGGCCGCGCTCCTCCTGGAGCTGGCGCTCCTCGTCGCGCAGCCGCGCGGCGAGCTCGAAGTCCTGGCCGTCGATCGCGGATTCCTTCTTGAGCCGGACCTCGGCGATCTTCTCGTCGATCTCGCGCACGTCGGGCGGCGCCGTCATGCGACGGATCCGCATCCGGCTCCCGGCCTCGTCGATCAGGTCGATCGCCTTGTCGGGGAGCTGGCGGTCGGAGATGTAGCGGTCGGCGAGGTTCGCGGCCGCGACGATGGCGTCGTCGGTGTAGGTGACCCGGTGGTGCGCCTCGTAGCGGTCGCGCAGGCCCTTGAGGATCTCGATCGTGTGCGGCACGGTGGGCTCGGCGACGTCGATCGGCTGGAACCGGCGCTCGAGCGCGGCGTCCTTCTCGAGGTGCTTGCGGTACTCGTCGCGGGTCGTCGCGCCGATCGTCTGCAGCTCGCCGCGCGCGAGCATCGGCTTCAAGATCGAAGCCGCGTCGATCGCGCCCTCGGCCGCGCCGGCGCCGACGAGCGTGTGCAGCTCGTCGATGAACAGCACGATGTCGCCGCGGGTCTTGATCTCCTTCAGGACCTTCTTGAGGCGCTCCTCGAAGTCGCCGCGGTATCGCGAGCCGGCGACGAGCGCGCCCAGGTCGAGCGTGTAGATCTGCTTGCCCTTGAGCGTCTCGGGGATCTCGCCCTTGACGATCGCCTGCGACAGGCCCTCGACGACGGCGGTCTTGCCGACGCCTGGGTCGCCGATCAGCACGGGGTTGTTCTTCGTGCGCCGTGACAGCACCTGCATCACGCGCTCGATCTCCTTCTCGCGCCCGATCACCGGGTCGAGCTTGGATTCTCGCGCGAGCTGCGTGAGGTTTCGGCCGAACTGGTCGAGCACGGCCGAGCCCCCCTGAGGTGCCTCGGTGCCGCCGCCGGCCGCGACCTGCTCGCCCTTGCCGCCGGTGTAGCCCGACAACAGCTGGATCACGGTCTGTCGCACGCGGTTGAGGTCGGCGCCCAGCTTCTGGAGCACCTGGGCGGCGACGCCCTCACCCTCGCGGATCAGGCCGAGCAGGATGTGCTCGGTGCCGATGTAGTTGTGACCGAGCTGCAGCGCTTCGCGCAACGACAGCTCCAAAACCTTCTTGGCTCGAGGGGTGAACGGGATGTGTCCGGTCGGCGCGGCCTGCCCCTGACCGATGATCTCCTGCACCTGTTCGCGAACCGCGTCGAGCGAGATGTTCATCGACTCGAGCGCCTTGGCGGCGACGCCCTCGCCCTCGTGGATCAGCCCGAGCAGGATGTGCTCGGTCCCGATGTAGTTGTGGTTGAGCATCCTCGCTTCTTCTTGTGCGAGAACCACGACGCGCCTGGCGCGATCCGTGAAACGCTCGAACATGGCGTCCGTCCTCCGAGCCGAAGCCCGTCCTCTCACCTGCCCTCGAGGATCGCAGGCGCTGCGTCCTCCCCCCGAGGTACGTCGGGCGCCGGGTCGTCCCCAGCGCCTTCGCACCGAGTATACCCGTGGCCTTCCGTTCACCCGGAGCGGACCGAGTGATCCGCGCCGGTTGTACCTGTGTTCACTTCGGCACGTCGGTGGGTATGGATGAGTCCGGTTCCCCGGTCTCGTCTGAGATACGCGCCGGAGAAGGCGTCGAGACGGGATGCGCCATAGGGACCACCCAGATTCAGTCCGGATGGGCCATGTGGCGGCGTCCGGGCGGCTGGCAACCTGTCAAGTCCTGTCGTCGACGCGCCGAAACCCCTGGCGGGAAGGAGGTCCCCCACGTCCGCCGTGGACCTCACGTACGGAGAGGACACACCGGTGCGCGTGCTCGTCGTCGACGACCACCCCGCGTTCCGTCACGCGCTCTCGTCGGCGCTCAGCCTCGTCGCGGACATCGAGGTCGCCGGGGAAGCTGGCGGCGGCGTGGCGGCGTGCACCGAGGCCGAGGAGCTCGACCCCGACATCGTGATCATGGACCTGTCGATGCCCGACCTCTCGGGGATCGACGCGATGAAACGGATCCACGAGCGGCGTCCCGATCTTCCCGTGGTGATCTTGACCGCGCACGCGGACGAAGGCGTGGAGCGCGAAGCGCGTGAGGCGGGCGCCTCGGGGTTCCTCGCGAAGGGCACCGGGTTGCACGACCTCGTGATCGTGCTGCACGAAGCCGCCGACGGCGACGAGGGTTAGCCGTTCGTCGCCGCGTCGTCGCGGTAGTCGCGCACCAGTCGGCACAGCCCCAAGAGCAGCCCCTTGGAGAACGCGGGGTTGTCCAGCAACGGCTGGAAGTCCCACGAGACGAGCGCGAGCGTCGTGAGATCGGTCGCCGCGGTCACGGTCGCCGAGCGCACGCCGCCGTCGATCAGTCCGATCTCGCCGAAGTAGCCGCCCGCGCCGATCTCGTGCCGGGGTACTCCGTCTCCCGAGACCTCCGCCTGACCGTCGACGATCAGGTGGAAGCCCACGCCGGAATCACCCTGCTTGGCGATCACGCGCCCCGGCTCGAAATGCACCTCTTTCATGCGGGCCGCGACGAGTTCAAGGTCGTGGTGCTCGATCTTGGTGAACAGCGGGACGGAACCCAACAGCTTGGCGATGTCGCTCTCGTTCATCGTTCCCCTCGTCGTTCTGGGCGCCCGGGGTGGCGCAGGCCGCTACGTTGGCACCGAACACGCTGGCGGGCAAGTCGCGCTACTCCGGCTGTCCCTCCAGCCGTCCTTCGGGCTGTCCCTCTGGGCGCTGCGTCGGGAACATGATCAGGTCGCGAAGGCTCCGCGCATCGGTGAGCAGCAGCAGGAGCCGGTCGATCCCGAGCCCGAGGCCGCCGGTCGGGGGCATCCCGTGCTCGAGCGCCCGCAGGAAGTCCTCGTCGTACGGGTGCACCTCGTCGCCGAGCACCTCCTTCATCTGTTGCTGGAGCTCGAACTTCGCCCGCTGCTCGTCCGGATCGGTGAGCTCGCTGAACGCCGTGACCAGCTCGATCCCCGCAGCGACGAGGTCGAAATGCTCCGTCAGCCCCGGATCGTCCCGATGGGGACGGGCGAGCGGCGAAACCTCGCGCGGGAAGTCGCACACGAAGGTTGGCTGCACGATCGTGTCCTCGACGAGCTTCTCGAACAGCTCCTGCACGATCTTGCCGGGGCCCCACGACGGCTCGACCGCGACGTCGTGCCGCGCCGCGATCCCACGCAGGTCCGGGTGGTCGAGCGCGACCTCCTCGCCGACGGCCTCCGACACCGAGCCGAGGACGGTGATCCGTTCGAACGGTTCGGCGAGGTCGATCATCTGCTCGCGGACAGGGATCACGAGATCGTCGGCGGGACGGCCGAGGATCGGGTTCACAGCACGGGCGGATTCGCGTACCAACGTCTCGGAGAGCTCCATCATCGTGTGGTAGTCGCCGTAGGCCTGGTAGGCCTCGAGCATCGTGAACTCCGGGTTGTGGTCGCGGTCGATGCCTTCGTTGCGGAAGGTGCGGCCGAGCTCGAAGATCCGCTCGACGCCGCCGACGAGCATCCGCTTGAGGTAGAGCTCGAGCGAGATCCGGAGCTTCATCGGGATGTCGAGCGCGTGGTGGTGCGTCGTGAACGGGCGTGCGTTCGCCCCGCCCGCGATCGTCTGGAGCATCGGACCTTCGAACTCGACGAACCCTCGCTCGTCGAGCACACGCCGGATCGTCTTGAGCACGGCGGCGCGTGCGAGGAACGCGGCGCGCGGTTCCTCGTCGGTGATCAGATGCAGGTAGCGGCGTCGCTGTTGCAGATCGGGGTCCTGCAGGCCGGCCCACTTCTCCGGGAGGGGGCGGAGGGCCTTCGTCAGCATCGCCCATCGCGTGACGAAGACGCTGAGCTCGCCCTTGCGCGTCGTGCCGACGGTGCCGGTCGCCCCGATGATGTCGCCGAGGTCCACCTCCTGGAACAGGGCGAAGTCGTCGGCGGGCAGGCTCGCGAGGTTGACGACGATCTGCAGGTCCCCCTCCCGATCGCGGAGCGTCGCGAACACGAGTTTGCCCATGTCGCGCTTGAGCACGACGCGGCCCGCGACGGTGACCACGTCGTCGGTCTGCGTGTCGGCGGCGAGGTCGGGGTGCGCGGCACGCACGGCGCCCGAGCGCGTCGGCTCGGCGACGTCGAGCACGTCGGCGAGGGTGATCGCGAACGCACGGGCGTTGCCCAAGCGCTCGAGGCTCTCGCGACGAGCCGCGAGCACCTCCGCCTCCCTGCCGGTCGGTTCCTCAGGCATCGATGTTCTTCTCGTAGACGAGGCGGAGGCCTTCGAGCGTGAGCCACGGCTCGTAGCGATCGATCGTGCGGCAGTGCGGGATCACGACCGGGGCGAGCCCGCCGGTGGCGACGACCGTGGCGTCGGGCGCCCCGAGCTCCTCGCGGATCCGATCGACGATCCCGTCGACCTCGCCGGCGGTGCCGTAGATCAACCCGGACTGGATCGCCTCGACGGTCGAGCGACCCACCGGCGACCGCGGTGGCTGCAGGTCGACACGGGTGAGCCGTGCGGTCCGGCCCACCAGCGCGCCCGCGCTGATCTGCAGGCCGGGCGCGATCACGCCGCCCAAGAACTCGCCCGAGTCCGAGACGACGTCGAAGTTCGTGCTCGTGCCGAAGTCGACGACGATGGCGGGACCGCCGAACGCCGTGAACGCGGCGAGCGTGTTCACGACGCGGTCGGCGCCGACCTCGCGCGGATTGTCGGTCACGACCGACACCCCGGTCTTCATGCCCGGTCCGACGATCACGGGCTCGTGCGAGAGGTAGGCGGCGGCCATCTCGCGGAAGGCGCCCGTCACGTCGGGTACCACGCTGGCCACACAGAGCCCGGTGATGTCGGTGCGCAGATCGACGCCGCGATGCTCGAGGAAGCCCGCGAGCAGAAGCGCGAGCTCGTCCGAGGTGCGCTCGGGCTGGGTGGAGGAGCGCCACGTGTGCTTGAGCTCGGCCCCGTCGAACACGCCGAGCACGATCTCGGTGTTGCCGACGTCGGCCGTGAGCAGCACGGTTACCCCTCGATCTCCCGATCGATCTCTTCGATCGATCTCCAGGCGGAACGACGGCCCATCGTGGCCGACCGCGCCGGGCGACGACAACCGCCCGGCATAGGCCTCGAGCTCGTTGCCCGGCTCGGCGGGGCGTGCGCCGCTCGCCACGGCGCTGAGACGGGTCACCCACGACAGGGCGAGCGGCGCTGCACCACGGATCGCGGCGAGCGGCCCGCCGAGCTCGAGCACGGGGAGGCCGGCGCCGACGGCACCGCCCTCCTCGACGAGCGAGCGCGTGCGGACGCCGACGCGACCCATGATCTCGCGCACGACCGTGGCGCCGGCGAGCGTCCCGTCGCCGCCCGCGACGAGCCGTGCGATACCAACGGCGTCGACGTCGGTCTCGACCCTGATCGCGAGGAGCTGGTCCATCACCGCGGCGACGATCGTGGCCCGGTCGGGCGGCGCGAGGCTCACGCGGCCGGCCCCGGCAGCGCGACGTTGTCGATCAGCCGCGCGCTCGGGAACCGCGCCGCGACGATCGCGCGCGCCGGCCGGTCGAGCTGCCCGACCGGCTCGAAGGTCGCGTCGTCCACGACCGCCGCGTAGTCGAGCCGCGCGAGCGGTGTCGCGCCGATCTCTCTGGCCATCACGGCGACGAGACGGTTCGTGTCGCGCTCCCCCGCCCGCGCGCGCTCCGCCGCCTCGGTGAGCGCAAGGAACAAGCAGGTGGCCTGTTCCCGCTCGTCCTCCGTAAGCGCGGCGTTGCGCGACGACAGCGCGAGCCCGTCGGGTGCGCGCTGGGTCGGACACGCGACGATCGTGACACCCAGGTCCGGCTCCTGCTCGGCCATGCGCCGCACGAGGAACAGCTGCTGGGCGTCCTTCTGGCCGAAGTAGGCGGCGCACGGACCGACGACGTCGACGAGACGGTGCACCACGAGCAGGACGCCCCCGAAATGCCCGGGCCGCGCGGCGCCCTCGTACAGGTCGCCGACGTCGCCGGGCTCCGGATGGGCGAGCTCGACGCCGAGCGGATACACCTCCTCGACCGGTGGGGCCCAGACGACATCGACACCCTCGGCCTCGCAGATCGCGAGATCGGCGGGCTCGTCCCGCGGATAGCGCGCGAGATCGTCGCGATCGTCGAACTGCATCGGGTTCACGAAGATCGACACCGCGACGCGATCGGCCGAGCCCCGGGCGGCGCGCAGGAGCGAGCGATGTCCGTCGTGCATCGCGCCCATGGTGGGCACGAACCCGATCGCGGCGCCGTCGGTCCGCGCGGCGTCGGTCCATGCCCGGAGCGCCGCCGCCGCCCGGATCAGCTCCACCGGCCGAGCACCTCCTCGACCGCGCGACGGCCCTCGTCCGATAGACGCGCGCCGGCGACGTCCATCGCGGTGCGGCAGAGCGTCACGTAGGCGGGCACCAGGGCGGGCGCCGCACCCGACACCGCCGCCAGGTTGCGGTCGATCGTGCCGGCGTCGCCGCGCACGGCCGGACCGGTGAGCGCGTCGCGCGGTCCGAGCCGCTGGACGTTGTCCAGCGTTGCCGCCTGCAGCGGCCCCATCGCCGAGCGGGCGTCGGGCACGCCGGCGGCCTCGAAGAGCTCGACCGCTGCGCCCGACACCGCGACCAGGTAGTTCGACGCGAACACGGCGGCCGAGTGGTACAGCGCGCGGTGCTCGTCGGCCAGCCGGAAGGGACGGCCGCCGAGGTCCTCCGCCAGCCGGTCGCCGAGCAGGAACCCCTCGTCACTTCGAGCGGTGACAGCGATCGCGGCCCCGGACAACGCATCGATCGCGCCTGCGACGTCGGCGAACGTCTGCAGCGGGTGCAGCGCGAGCACGCCCGCGCCCGCCCGTTCGAGCGGCTCGAGCACGTCCAAGCCCCGCGCGCCGGACAAGTGCAGAACCCACGCGCCGGGCTCGAGCCGGTCCGCGAGGAGCGTCACGATGCTCGGGAGCGAGTCGTCGGGGACCGCCAGCACGACGAGTTCCGCACCGGCGGCAGCGTCCACCACGTCGACGACCGGGACCCCGGCGAGCCACCGGGCCGCGCGCGCGGGTGTGGCGGTGCGCCCCGCCACCGCGGTCACCGTGTGCCCGGCTCGGATCCATCGGACGGCGACGGCGGTTCCCGCCGTGCCCGCACCGACGATCGCGATCCTCATGGCGTCACCGACGGCGAGTATGGCAACGACAGCACCCAGAGCAACGGTCCTGCCGGCTCGGGCGCGCCGGACGGCGGCGACAGCACGGAGGTCACCTCGCCCTCGTGCACGAACCGGACGGTCCCGTCGGCCACCACGTACAGGTCGTTCGTCGACGTGATCGAGGCCGCCACGGTGGTCGATGACGTCCCGAACACCAGGCTCGGGGCGCCCGGCTGCGGCCGTGGCCCCACGATGATCGCGAACACGCCATCGACCCCGCCGATCGAGCCGAGGACGTACGCGACGTTGCCGTCCGTGCTCCACGCGAGCAGCCTGGTCGCGTCCAGCGGCTGGCCGTGCAGCGAGATCATCGCCGGCCGAGGCACCCCCGGCCCGGGGAAGTACATCCCGGCCTGCCCACCAGGAGCGCGAACGAGGAAGTCTCCGTTCAGCGTGGCCCCGAGCGCGGAATAGCCGCGCAGGACGGGCGACAGCGTGTCCGCGGCCACCCGGTCGACCGTGACGTTTCGGGCGGTACGAAGCGTCACGTACGGGGACGTCGAATCGCGGAGGAGGCCGATCGGTCGCCCACACACGGTCTGGTCGAGCGAACGTCCGCTGATCCGGTTCGCGAGGGAGACGGTGGCGACGACGAGTCGGTTCCGGCATCCGCCTCGCGGCTCCGAGCGCACGAGGCTCACGAACGCGCCGCCCTCCTGCCACGCGACGATGCGGCCGCTCCCGAGCTGCACGGGCTGTGCACCGGGATCTGCACCGCGCAGCACCGCCGCCTCCGAAGCGCCATCCCCCCGCGGGATCGTGAGCCCGACCCACGAATCCTCGACCGAGTAGGTGGTGACGAGGGCCGATGGGACGGCGTGCACGACCGGCCCCGGTTGGACCGTGCCCGCCGCGAGGTCCCAGATCCACAGTCGCTCGCGTCCGGCGTCGGGAGCCGGATACACGAGGTAGCCCTGGAGCCCGGTGGTGTTCGCCGCGGACGGTGCGGTCGCCGGGGTGAAGTGCTGGATCGTCACGAAGGCGACCGCCGCCAGCACCACCACGAGGCCGGTCGCGATCCATCCACGCCACGACCGCTCGGTCGCGGATCCGTTGCGCTCGCGATCGGCTCGGTCGTACAGCTGCGCGCCGCACCGCGGGCACGACGCGGACGATGTCCTCCCCGTCCAATCGCAGCGCAGGCAAAGCTTCGCCGCCACGCGCCCTCCTTCAGGCGGCCGGCACCGCGAGCGGCGGCGCGTACGGGCGTGCCTCGCCGGCCGGCGCCGGGAGCTCGACCAGCCGGCGGCCGTCCGGCAGGCGTGGATCGGGGTCGAGGTCCAGCAACGGAAGCACCACGAACGCCCGCTCGTGGAGCCGGGGATGCGGGATGGTCAGCTCGGGGTCGTCCCGGCGCTCGGTCCCCCACAGCAGGAGGTCGATGTCGATCGATCCGCGGACCCCATCGGACGTCGCGCACACGCCCGAGCTCCGCCTCGACGGCGTTCGCAGCGGCGAGCACGTCCCGCGGGGTCATCGTGGCGGGGTCGACCTCGAGCACCACGTTCAGGAACTCCGGCTGGTCCGGCGGTCCGCCGACCGGCGCGGTCGCCCACACGCGCGAGGACGCGACCGCCCGAACACCGCGCGCGGCGAGCAGGTCGACGGCACGCTGCAACGTCTCGAGCCGCTCGCCGAGGTTCGTGCCGAGCCCCAGGAACACCCGCGGCATCGGGATCACTCCGGACGCGTGACCGCCGCCGCGACACCGTCGATCTCGAGCCGGTTCGCCGCGTTGGGTTTGTGCACGACGACGGTCGCGCGACCGATCGGGCCGAACGCGATGCACGCGTCCGCGATCGACGCGGCCATCGACTCGATCAGATCGAACGAGCCCCGCTCGATCACCTCGCGCACCCGTTCGGTGACGTCGCGGTAGTCGACGGTCGCGTCGATCTCGTCGCCGGTCACGTCGACCTCCAGATCGAGGTCGACGACGAACGGCTGCGCCGTGTCCTTCTCGCCCGGCCGCGCGCCGTGACGGCCCTCCGCACGGATCCCCGACAGGAACAGTCGCGCCTTCATGCGTTCGGTCCGACCTCCTGGTCTGCCGCGATCACCGGATCGACGTCGTCCCTGCCGTCATCGACGTCTGCCGGCATGCCGCCGAGGGGTACGAGGACAGGCCCGGGCGGCTGGTGGCCGTGCGGGATCCGGAGGTAGTTGGCCCGCAGGTACTCCGAGATGATCGGATAGATCGTCTCGGGCGCTTCCTCCGGCAGGAAGTGCCCACACTCGGGCACCAATCCGAGCGCGGAGGACGCGATCGCGGCGTTCAGCCGCTCGGCGACGTCGACCGGATGGAACGGGTCGTCCTCTCCCCACAGGATCAAGGTCGGGAGCTCCCACGCGGGCATCGACCGCTCGAGGGCCTTCAACCCGACGCCGTCCAGCGCCCGTCCGAACCGGAAGAGGCCCTCGACCGGTGCGGGCTCGATCCAGGGCGAGAGGTAGGCACGGACGTCCTCCTCGGCGACCTCGCCCTCCACCACGCCGAGCCGAAGGGCCGACCGCACGACGAGCTCGGCGGCGGCGTGCGTCTCGCGCTCGGCGGGCACGACCTGGACCTCGCCGATCGCGTCCGTCGGCCACCGGTCGAACGCGATGCTGTCGATCAGCACGAGCGCCTCGACGTCGTCGCGCTGCTCGACGAGGAGCTGCGCGACGCCGCCCCCGGTCGAGTGCCCGACGAGCGCCACACGATCGACGTCGAGGGCGTCGAGCAGCTCGCCGACGTAGCCGGCTTGGGCGCGGATGTCGAGCGGGACACCGGCCGGCTTGTCCGACGCGCCGAGCCCGAGCAGGTCGGGCGCGAGCACCCGGTGGCGCGACGCGAGCACAGGGATCAGGCCTCGCCAGAGATAGGAAGACAGCGGGAAGCCGTGCAGCAACACCACCGCGGGACCGTCGCCCTCGTCGTGATAGGCGAGCGCACCACCGGAGGTCGCGAACCGGTTCACACGGTCCCCCGGGTGATCGCGTCGCCGACGCGGAGCGCGCGCACGGTCGCCTCGACGTCGTGCACCCGCACCACATCGGCGCCGCTCGCCGCCGCGAGGATCGCGGCGGCGAGCGAACCCTCGAGCCGGTCCCGCGGTTCCTCGGCGCCCGTCAGGGCGCCGAGGAACCGCTTGCGCGAGGCCCCGACGAGCACGGCCGCGTCCAGGTCGCCGAACCGCCGCACCGATCGCAACAGACGCAGGTTGTGCTCCAGGGTCTTCCCGAAGCCGATCCCCGGGTCCACGCAGAGCTGGTCGGCGTCGATCCCCGCGAAGATCGCGGCCTCCACACGCTCGCGGAGGAACTCGTGCACCTCCGCGACGACGTCGTCGTACAGCGGCGCATCCTGCATCGTGCCGGGCTCACCCCGCATGTGCATGAGCACGAGCCCGGCGCCCGCCTTCACGACGACCGGAAGCATCTCGTCGTCGGCGCCACCCGACACGTCGTTCACGATCGTGGCGCCGGCGGCGAGCGCGTCGGCGGCGACGGCGGCGTGCCGCGTGTCGATGCTGATCACGGCCTCGGGGCGCGCCGCCCGGACCCCCTCGATCACCGGGAGGACCCGCCGGCGTTCCTCCGCGAGCGGGACGGGCCCGGCGCCGGGACGGGTGGACTCGCCGCCGATGTCGACGATGTCGGCGCCCTCGTCGGTGAGCCGCGCAGCGTGTGCGACGGCCGCCTCCGCGTCGTCGAACATCCCGCCGTCGCTGAAGGAGTCGGGCGTGACGTTGACCACCCCCATCACGAGCGTCCGCACGCCCAGTGGCAGGGCGCGGTCCCCGCATCGCCAGATCCGCTCGGTCACGCCGCCATCGTAGTGACGATGGGCGCAACCGGCTCGGGCCGCGAGGAACGGGGCGCTACCGCATCCCGATGTGCTGCATCGCCTCCTGGCGGGTCCGAGCGTCGTTACGGAACAGGCCGCGGATCGCGGAGGTCACGGTCACGGCGCCCGGCTTCTTGATGCCGCGCATCGTCATGCACAGGTGCTCCGCCTCGATCACGACGAAGACGCCGCGCGGGCTCAGTGCCTGCTCGATCGATTCCGCGATCTCGGTGGTGAGTCGCTCCTGCACCTGGGGCTTCTTCGCGAGCGTGTCGACGACGCGCGCGATCTTCGACAGCCCCGTGATCTGCTGCGACTTGTTCGGGATGTAGGCGACGTGCGCCTTCCCGTTGAACGGGATGAGGTGGTGCTCGCACATCGAATACAGCGGGATGTCGCGGACCATGATCATCTCGTCGAAGTCCGCGCCCTCGACCACGGTCACGATCTGGGAGGCGTCGACGCCGATCCCGGCGAAGATCTCCTCGTACATGCGCGCGACGCGAGCCGGCGTCTCCCGCAAGCCACCTCGCTCGGGGTCCTCGCCGATCCCACGCAGGATCAGCCGGACACCTTCCTCGATCGCCGACGCGTCGAACCGGTCGTTCACGGGCGCGATGCTACCGCGAGCCCGCACGCGGCCGTTCGGCCTCCGGTCAGCGGATCCCGGAATCGACCTGCAGGTCCAGGGTCTGCATCGAGTCGCCGACCACGACCGTGACCGGCTTGGCCGTCGGAGGGCCGCCGCCGGGCACGACCGGGGTCACCGTGTAGGTGCCCGGCTGCAGGGCCATGTGATAGGAGCCGTCGGCTCCCGTCGTGGTGTCCCGCACGGAACCGTCGGACGCCGTGGCGCGAACGGTGCCCGTCCACACGGCCGGCGGGCAGGGAGATCCCTGGATCTCGACCGGGCACGTCGGGCCGCTCGTGACTCGGCCCTGCAGGCCGCCGCCCGGTGCGCCGGCTCCGGTACCGCAGGCCGCGCACACGCAGAGCATCACGACGGCGACGATCGACCGCATCTGCGTTGGACGCGTCCGGCGGCGCCCGGGTTCCGCCTCAGGACGCATACGCAGAGGGCCGGAGCCTGCCGATGAACGGCAGGTTCCGGTACTTCTCCGCGTAGTCGAGGCCATAGCCGACGACGAACTCGTTCGGGATGTCGAAGCCCACGTACCGCACGTCGAGGGGGACCTGCTGGATCCCCTCCTTGCGCAGGAGCGCCGCGACCTCGAGGCTCGCGGGCTTGCGCCCCGCGAGGTTCTTCAACAGGTACTTGAGGGTCAGCCCCGAGTCGACGATGTCCTCGACCACGAGCACGTCGCGATCGCGCAGATCGTGGTCGAGGTCCTTCAGGATCCGCACGACGCCCGAGGTCTTCGTGGCGGCGCCGTACGACGACACCGCCATGAAATCGAACTGGAGCGGAAGCTCGATGTGGCGCGCGAGGTCGGCCATCACGACGAACGCGCCTTTCAAGACCCCGACGAGCAACAGCGACCGGTCTCGGTAGTCCGCGGTGATCTTCGCGCCCATCTCGGCGAGCTTCGCCTGGATGTCGGCCTCGGTGATCAGGACCTGCTCGATGTCGTCGGTGAACGCGTCCATGCGAGGGCGCGAGTGTACTCGCCGCGCTCAGCGCGCGCGTTCGACGACGACGTAGGTCCGGTCGCGACGCGCGACACGGCCGTCGGCGAGGTCCCTGCGACGGCCCGGACGACCACGCGCGAGGTCGAGCACGGCCTCGATCCCGTCCTTCGTCCATGGGGCAGGGACGTCGACGGACATGACGCGGTAGGCGCCGAACCGGATCACCCGTCGTGCGACCGGATCGGGCAACGCGAGCAACCCGGCTGCGTCGAAACGCACCTCGTCATCCGACTCCGACGCGACCTGGAAGTAGACGCGGTCCGTGTTCCGCCAGAGCTCGTCGCGGTCGCGTCGGATCGTGTCGGCCGTCCGGGCGATCGAGGCCGCGACCCCGCGTCCCGTGGCCTCTTCCAGCATCGGCAGCACGTCATGTCTGATCGCGGCGCGGAGATATCGACGGTCCTCGTTCATCGGGTCGCGGCGCGGGCGCAGGTGCAGCGCGCGACAGAACGCCTCGACCTGCTTGTGGGTGACGTCGAGCAACGGCTGGATGTTCGGTGCGCCGGCGCCGCCGGGGTCGATCCCGGCGAGCCCCTCGATCCCGGTGCCGCGCACGAGGTTGAGCAGCACGGTCTCGGCCTGGTCGTCGAGTGTGTGGCCCTCGGCCGTCGAGGCGGCGCCGATCTCGCGACGAACGTCGTTCGCCGCGTTCCCGCGTTGCCCGGTCGCCCACGCCTCGACCGACTCGCCCTTCGCGGGTGTCCCCTCGGCGGTGCGGACGTGGACGTCGAGACCGAGCCGGTCGCCGATCCTGCGGACGTACGTGGTGTCCGAGCCGCTGTCCTCGCGCAACCGATGGTCGAAGTGGAAGATCGCGAGCCGCATCCTGAAGAGGCGCCGGAGCTCCGCGAGCGCATGCACGAGACACAGGCTGTCGGGCCCGCCGGAGACCGCGACCAGCACGAGGTCGCCCGGCGCGATCTGTTCGTGCTCGCGGATCGTCGCCGTGACCCGCGTCAGCACGCGGGCGACGGCGGGCGGCCGGCGCGCCACGACTCACCCCACGACGCGGGTGATCCAGCGGTCGGGGTCCTCGATCTCACCCGGCCGCGGGAGGTTCCCCGGTTCCGACCACACGAGGTTGAACCCCTGCATCCCGATCCGCTCCACGACCGCGCCCACGAACCGCTCGCCCGCGTCGTACTGGGCGACCTTCTGGTCGAAGCCGATCGCGCGCTGCACGCGTTTCTCCCAGCCGCCCACCGCGCGGCGCCGAGCGAGCGCCGCCTGCAGACGCGGGAGGTCGCCGACGACGTCGCGTGCGACCGCGTTCATCACGAACGAGGCGTGGCCCTCGAGCAGCGACATCATCGCCTGCGTCGTGTGGAACAGCTCGCGCTGCTCGGGCGTGAGCAGGCGCAAGATGCCGCCGGGTGACGCGGCGCCGGGCCGGAGCTCCTCGACCGCATGCCCGAGCTGCTCGAGCAGCTCCTTCGTCTCGAGCGAGACGCTCCGCAGATAGGCGTCGACCATCCGCATCAGCTCCGCGCGGAGCCATGGAGCGCCCGAGAACTGCACCCGGTGCGTGACCTCGTGGATCGCGACCCACAGCCGGAAGTCCTCCGTCGGCAGCTGCGCCGTGCGCTCGACATCGACCAGGTTCGGCCCCACGAAGTAGATCAGCCCGTCGTCGTCGGGAGGCAGGAACACGTCGACCTGCCCGAGCACCCGACGCGACACGTAGCCGAGGAGCCCGCCGATCTGCACACCGAGGGCTTTGCGTGCCACCGTGCGCTTGTCGCTCATCGACGCCGGGCGCTTCTCCGCGATCCGGCGGGCGAGCGGCTCGATCGCGCGCTGCAGGCCCTTGAGGTTCTGTCGCGTCCAATCGCCGCGGCCCATCACCCACGCGCGCGATCGAAACCCGCCGACGGTGATGCCGGTGAACTCGGCGACGAGCGTTTCCGCCTGCTCGACGTGACGGGTCAGCTGCTCGCGCATCTCGGCTCGCTCGGCGTGCGACACCTTCGGGCCGGAGCCGGAGATCGACCGTGCGGTGCGAACGGCGGCGTCCCAATCGGCGAGCCGGGCCGCCTGTGACCCGAGTGACCAGTCGAGCTCGACGGCGGGATCTGAGCCCACCGAGCGGCGCCTAGCCTTCGGCTTTCTTGCGCGCGGCGATCATCGCGGTCCGCTTGGCCTTGCCCTCGGCGATGCGCCGGTCGGTGCCGCTCGCGAGCAGCTCTTGCAGCGTCTGCTCGTAGACCTCCTGGTCCAACGACACCTCGGGGCGCTCGGCCGGCGGCGCGGGAGCCGCGGGAGCTGCCGGGGCAGGGGCTGCGGGCGCTGCGGCCTCCGGGGCGGGCGCCGGAGCGGCGGGCGCTGGGGCGGGCGCCGCAGCAGCAGGTGCGGCGGGGGAAGCAGGAGCTGCGGCGGCCGCAGCAGGAGCCGGGGCGGCCGCTACGGGAGCGGGAGCTGCCGCGACGACCGCCGGCGGTTGCGCCACGACCGGCACCGCCTGGGTCACGTCGACCAGCCGCCGCGGGGTCTCGCGGCCCGGCAACACACGATCGGCGCGGACCACTTTGGCCTGGTCCTCGTCCTTGGAGAACCTCGGCGCGAACCGCATGTACGCGGCGATCAGGAACAACAGGAGGAGCAGACCGAGACCGAGGCTGAGGAACGCGAGCCAGTAGATCCATCCGCCGTCGGTTCGCACCGGCGTGACGGTTGGGACGATGTGGGTCTGGGCGAACGCCGCGGTCCCCGAGCCGCCGGCCATGGCCACGGCTCCTGCCGCAACGGCGAGGGCTCGACGGGTCGCCTTCATGTGGCGGGATTCTCGCAAGCTGGGCTGGGTGGCGGCAACCGCGCAGTGCAACGACGATCGCGGCCGGAAGAGCCGGAGGGGGGATTCGAACCCCCGACCTACCACTTACGAGGCGGTTGCTCTACCCCTGAGCTACTCCGGCGGGGCCGTCAGGATACCGGACGCCCCGAGCGCCCTTCTCAGCACCTGTGGAATGATGCGCCGATGCCCCTGGCGACATCGCGTCGCGCCGACGGCGCACGCTTCGCCGCAGCGTCCCTCACCGCGGCGGCACTGCTCGCGGCGTTGCCCGTGGTGGTCGCGCTCGTGCGTCACGACGGAGCCCCGATCGGTGCGGACACGCCCGTGTACGTGTGGTGGGCTCGCCTGGTCGGCAGTGCCGGCGCCTCCGCGGTCGCGATGCGCCCGGGAGTGCCGGATGTCACCGAGACCGTCGCGCGGGCTGTGGGTCTGTCGGAGCTCGCGACCGTCGCGGGCCTCGGGTGCGCGCTCGTCGCGATGGTCGGACTCGCCGGAGGCGCGGCCCTGCGATCTGCCGGACGGACCGGTCCGACGCCGCTCCTCGGGCTCATCCTCACCGGGTTGTTCGGTACCTACCTCGCCGCCGGACACCTCTCGAACGCCGCGTTCGCGGCCCTGTTCTTGATCTCGATCGCCTTCCTCGTGGACGGTCGCCCCGCCTCGGTGATCGCGGCCGCCCTCGCCCTGGGAGCCGCCGGCATCGCGCATCCGGACTTCATGTGGCTCTCGCTCGCGATCCTGTTCGGCGCGGCGGCGCTCGCGTTGGTCGCGCGGCGGCGCCCCGAAGCCGTCATGACCGCCGTGGTGGGGGTCGTCGGGGCCGGCGTGACGGGCGTCGGCCTGCTCGCCGCGTCGACGGGGGGCGTCGCCTTCGACGTCCCCACGTCGCTCGACGTCTTCTTGCTGCAGACCCGGCAGCTCGCGCGGCTGCACGAGCTGTTCCTCGAGCGCTTCCCCAAGGTGGCGGGCTACGCGCTGTGGGCCTGGCTGCCGCTCGCCGCCCTCGCGTACGGACGCCTGCGCGGGCACCTCGGCCGTCTGCTCGTGGCGTGGTCTGCCGTGACCGTCGCCGGCGTGGTCGCCGGGCTCGTCTGGCAGCCGTTCCCCCCGCATCGGATCGTCGCGTTCGCGTTCTGCCTGCCCCTGCTGGCGGCGATCGGCCTCGCAGAGATCCGCGCGAAGATCCCGCGATGGGCGACGCCGATCAGCGTGGTCGTCGTCGCGGTGATCGCCGCCGGCGCGGTATGGCTGTGGGTGCAGGCGCCCAGGCCGTACACCGACCCCTCGGCGACGCCCCTCGCGGCGGTCGCGCCCGCGGTCGCAGCGACCGCCGGCCCGGTCGTCGTCGATCTGCCCCTGGACGGTCGCGCGACCGCGGTCCAGGTGATCCGGGCGATCAACCTCCTGCGCGCGGCGGTGCCGGGTGACCGGGTTCGCGACGTGCTGGTGCGGTACCCGGCGCCGGCCGACGGCAACGCCGACGCGATCAGCTTGTGGCAGACGAACCAAACACAGCTCGCGGCGGCAGGGCCGGCGCCCGAGATGGTGGCTCCGCTCGAGGCCCCCGCGCAGCCGGCCCCCGCTGCCGAGCTCCTCGTCGCCACGCTGGCATGGCTCGCCGTCTGCGGCGTGGCGGGGGCCGGGTGGTGCGTCGCCCTCGGTCAGCGCGGCGTCCGCCTGGTGGAACGATCCATCGGGATCGGCCTCGCCGGCCTGATCCTGGCGAGCTCGATCGCCGATCGAGCCGGACTCCGGCTGGGCGATCGGGCCGCGGCGGTGGGCGTCGTGGTGGCGGTGACGGCGGCCGGAGGGGTCGCCGCGATCGTCGTCGCCTTCCGTGCTCGACGGCGCGGCGCGGAGCCGCCCCGGGGTGCCACCACCACACGGAGCGCTCACGGAGCCCTCCCTTCCCTGGATCGGTCGGGCACGGCATGATGCGCCCGTGAGCGCAACGCCCGGCATCGACGGCTCCATCCAGCGCGTGATGGTCGGCACGGACCTCTCGCAGACCGCCTCGCGGGCCGTGGGCTGGGCGAACGACTTCGCCCAGCGGTTCGGGGCCGAGCTCCATCTGGTGCAGGTGATCGTGCCCGGCAATCCGTCGGACACCGAGTTCGGCGCGGCCGAGCGCACACAGGCGGCGGCGGCCGGGGAGGCCCTCGCGGCGGAAGCCGAGCGCCTCGCCGGCACGCGCGGCCGCGCGCACGTCGTCGTAGACGAGGACCCCGCGATGGCGATCGTCGGCGCCGCCGACGACGCGCGGATCGACGTGCTCGTGGTGGGCAACGCCGGGATGGCCGGGCGCAAGGAGTTCCTGCTCGGCAACGTGCCGAACCGGATCAGCCACAACGCCCGCTGCACCGTGATCATCGTCAACACGACCGACGGGGTCACGACGGCGATGCCGGGGGCGTCCCCGGGCGGCGTCGCGCTGCGCGCCGGAGCCTCGATCCCCGAGACCCAACCGCACCTGATCGCGCGGGGCTCGAAGATCGCGACGGTCTTCGCGAAGCACGGCCTGAAGGAGTTGTTCGGCCGGCCCGACGAGGAGGGCACCGCCGGGCGCGCCCGCAGCGCCAAGCGCCTCCGCGAGGCGCTCGAGGAACTCGGACCGACGTTCTGCAAGCTCGGGCAGATCCTGTCGACCCGTCCGGATCTGCTTCCGCCGGAGTTCATCACCGAGCTCGCGCAGCTCCAAGAGCACGTGCCGCCGCTGTCCGAGGAGCAGGTCGTCCAGGTGATGGAGCAGGAGCTGGGCGTGCCGTGGGAGGACGTGTTCGACCACGTCGAGCCCGGGCCGCTCGCCGCCGGCACGATCGCCCAGGTTCACCGGGCGGTGATGGCCGACGGCGCGAAGGTCGTGATCAAGGTGCAGCGGCCCGACGCGCGCGAGCTGATCGAGCAAGATCTCGCGCTCTTGGAGGTGTTCGCGGACAAGGCCGGCGACCGGCCGGGTCTCAAGCAGGTGATCGACCTGCGGGCCGTGTTCGAGCACCTGTCGACGTCGTTGCACCGCGAGCTCGACTTCCGCAACGAGGCGCGCAACATGGAGCGGATGCGCGAGGTGATCGCGCCGTTCGATCGGCTCGCCGTGCCGTCGATCCACTCGGAGTACTCGACGGGTCGCCAGCTGGTGATGGGCGACGTCGGCGGTGGTCCGATCACGATCGCGCCGGAGGGCCCGATCCGGCAGGCGGCCGCCAAGCAGCTCCTCGAGTCCTTCTACAAACAGGTGATGGTCGACGGGTTCTTCCACGCCGACCCGCACCCCGGCAACCTGATGTGGCAGCCCGAGGAGGACAAGCTCTACTTCCTCGACCTCGGGATGGCCGGCGAGGTCGGCTCGGAGCTCCGCGAGTCGATGATGTTGCTGCTGATGGCGTTCTGGCAGGACGACGTCGGCTTCCTCACCGACGTCACGCTGATGATGGCCGGGGCGATCGACCGCAGCGATCTCGACGTGGAGGCCTTCCAGAGCGAGATCGGCACCCTCGTCACGAGATACCACGGCGCCTCGATCCAGGACATCCAGCTCGGGCCGGTGCTGCAGGAGATGACGGAGATCTCGCTGCGCTACGGCGTGCCGCTGCCCGCGTCGCTGACGCTGACCGCGAAGGCGCTCGCGCAGATGCAGCTCGCCGCCTCGCAACTCGATCCGACCGTCGACCCGTTCGAAGTCGCGGGCAAGTTCCTGATGCGAAGCGTCATGACCGGGATGGGCTCGAAGCTCGACCCGAAGGCGATCTTCTATCAGGTGCAGCGGCTGCGGGTCCGCGCGATGCGCGTGATCGAGGCGGTCGAACGGCTGATCGGCGCACGCCCCGGACAGAAGCTCGAGGTCAACTTCCGCGCCGCCTCGCTCGAACGCACGGTACGCCGCGCCGGCCGCCGGTTGGCGATCGGTCTGGTCGCGGCCGCGGCGCTGCTCGGCACCGCGATCACTGCGACGTCGACCCGGGTGGACACGTGGGTCCCGCTCACCCTCGGTGCGGTCGGGCTGCTCTTCGTGGTCGCGCTCGTGGTGGACCTGGTGCGCGACCGGCGCGACCGGATCCTCTAGTCGGTTCTACCCCCCGAGGAGTTCGTCGAGGTCGACCTCGCCGCCCTTGGAGGTGAGCGTCGTCGGAGCCGTTTCCGTCTCCGGGTGCTTCTTCTTGACCGACCGCAGCACGATCTTCTCGAGCGCGAAGGCGACGATCCCCATCATCACGCCGACGAACCAACGCTCGAGACGGCGGATGCCCTTCGCAGGGCGGGGAGCAGGTCTGGTGCTCACGCGAGCACCCGCCCGCGCGAGACGGTCGGTGCGGTCTGCGTCTGCGATCGATCCTCTCTCGTCACGGTCGTGTCGCTCCCGTCGGCGCTGTCGGGACTGCGTGCGGCGTCGCGTCGTCGGCCACCTTCGCATCGGCGGCGCGCGCGGGCAAGGATCCGGTGATCGCGGTTCCGCGTCCCGGCATCGAGGCGACGGCGAGCGTGCCGCCGAGCGCCGCGAGCCGGTCGGCCATCCCCTGCAGCCCCGTGCCGTAGGAGGTCGCGCCGGCGTCGAACCCGACGCCGTCGTCGCTGATCCGGAACTCGAGCCTGCCCGGCGCCTCGCGCAACGCAACCGTGGCGGCGGTCGCACCCGCGTACTTCGCGACGTTCTGCAGGGCCTCGAGACACGAGAAGTAGACCGCCGCCTCAACCTCGGGCGGGTACCGGCCCACGCCGTCGGACTCGACCGTCACCGGGACCGGCGACCTGCGCGCCTGCGCGTCGAGCGCGGCGCCGAGCCCCTGGTCGGCGAGCAGGGGCGGGTAGATCCCGCGCGCGAGGTCGCGGAGGTCCTCGAGCGCCTGCTGCGTCTCGGACGCCAGCTCGTCGAGCATCGCGTCGACGCGCGCCGGGTCCTTCTCGAGCACCGATCGTGCCAGCCGCAGCTTCACCGCGAGCGCGACCAGCTGCTGCTGCGACCCGTCGTGGATGTTGCGCTCGAGCTTGCGCCGCTCCAGGTCCTGCGCGGCGACCAGGCGCCGGCGCGACTCGCGGAGATCCTCGAGCAGGCCGACGTTGCTGAGCACCAATCCTGCTTGCGCCGCGAGGCCGCCGACGAGCTCGGCGCGCGGCGCGTCGATCGGATCGTTCGGCGGCATCGTCACCGAGAGCGCGCCCAGCACCTCTCCCTGGTGGCGCACCGGCTCGACGAGATCGTCGTCGCCGAGCTCGGGAGCCTCTCGCCGGCCAGGCCGCGACGACGCGGCGGGTGCCGTCGGCGCCGAGCCAGACGCGCGCGCGCTCGGCGCCGACGCCTTCGCCGAGCACCCGCGCGAGTCGCGCCAAGACGTCGTCGGCGCCGTAGGTCTCGGCGAGGTTCTCGCCGAACTCGGTCAGCACCTCGTAGGGCGTGGCGCGCTTGCCGTAGACGATGCGGTCGGCCGTCCGCTGCGCCCACCGTCGGACCGGCTGGATCGCGAGCGCGACGACGGCTGCGGCGATCGCGGACGCCACCGTGCTCGACAGACTCCCGACGACCACGCTGATCCCGGCGACGATCGCGACGTAGACCACCGCGATGAACCCCGCGAGCACCGTGAACACGACCGTCTTGCGGATCACGACGTCGATGTCGTAGAGGCGGTAGCGCAGGATCGCCATCCCGATCGTGACCGGGATCAAGATGAACGAACCG
Organism: uncultured Actinomycetes bacterium; assembly: GCA_963799625.1. Taxonomy (GTDB): domain Bacteria; phylum Actinomycetota; class UBA4738; order UBA4738; family HRBIN12; genus AC-51. The sequence continues at coordinate 482,189 of CAWCXU010000013.1, forward strand.
ATCGCGATCTTGGAGACCCAGTCGTTCCAGTTCGATGTGTCGGTGCCGAACAGCAGCTCGGGGATGAAGGCGAACACGTACGACGCGGCGATGATCCCCGCCGCCCAGGCAAGCCACTTCAGCTGCTGACGCTCGATCGGATCGGTGGCGCGCCGCAGGCGCCGGATGATCGCGACCGCTCCCCCGACGACGACCAGCGGCGCGAAGATCGTCACGATGTAGATCCAGCCGCCGAGCGCATCGAGTGCATGCAGCCCCAAGGGGTTCTCGATCTCGGGATGCCCGATGTCGCCGAAGGTGCCCGGGCCGAACAGGACGGCGAGCGACAACACCACGAGGCCCACGGCGCAGGTCCAGGCGAACCAGCGCCACCGCGGCGAGGGCAGGTGCCCGTCGGGGAACAACAGCAGGAGGAAGCCCGAGATGCCGATGAACGGCACCCAGGTCGGCTCCGAGAGTGCGAGCCCGACCCCCGCCCCGGGGAGCCCCTTCGCGAGGGCGTACTCGGCGTAGTCCTGGAACGGGAGCGTCACCACGAACCCCATCCCGAGCATCAGCCAGGCGAGCGTGGTGCGCGGCCGCTTGTGCAGCACGACGATGGCCGTGACCGGGAACGCCAGGAGGATCACGGCGAACCCCCAGTCGGTATGGAAGCCGCTGGCCTGGTCGAGGGAGATGCTCACGGCGCCGCTAAGCACCATGAGCCCGAAGATCGACCAGGCGAGGCGGCGCAAACCTCCGTCGGAGATGGTCATCGGCCCGCGACGAGGATCCGATAGACCTCGACCGGCTCCTCGCGACCCTTCACCGGCCGAGCCCCGATCGGCTCCGCGTCCTCGATCGACGCGGCGGCCACGGTGCTCGCGGAGGCGACGATCTCCCCGCCCGCTGCCTCGGACTGCAGCCGTTGCGCGATGTTCACCGCGTCGCCGATCACGGTGTACTCCAGGCGGCCGCCGCCGCCGATCGCGCCCGCCATCACGACACCCGTGTTCAACCCGATCCCGACATCGAGGCGCTCGACGTCGTCGATCCCCCACCCCTCGGCGTTCAGCTCTCGTTGCCTGGCCTGCATCTCGAGCGCGCACGCGACGGCGCACCGCGCGTGATCGTCCCTCGGGACCGGCGCCCCGAACACGGCCATCACGGCGTCGCCCTGGAACTTGTCGATCGTGCCGCCGTGCGAGGCGACGACCTCGGCCATCGCCTGGAGGTGCCGCCCGATGACCTCCGCGATCTCGCGCGCGGCGAGCCGCTCCGACAGGGTCGAGAACCCGCGGATGTCGCTGAACAGCACCGTGACCTCGACCTCCCGCTGCTCCGCGATGCTCGCGTCCTCCTCGAGCCCGGCCACGACCTGCTGGGGCACGTAGGAGCGGAGGGTCTCCATGCGGGCGGAGCTCTGCACCACCGCGGCGTGCAGCCGCTTCAGGTCGTCGACGTTGCCGCTCTCCCCGCCGCCGGCCATCCGCCGGAACAGGTCGGTGATGCGACGGTCGACCGCCTCCTGCGTCGTGCCGAGCGCGGCCGCCATCTCCTGGTAGCCGAGGCCCTGGGCCATCATGTCGAGGACCTTGCGATCCTGCTCGTCGGCGTGCTGGCTGCCGGTCAGCCGCTCCGCGATCGTCGGGTCGACCACGCTGCCCCCCTCGTGCACCTGATGGATCGCACGCACGAGCTCGTCGCCCTGCGCGATCCGATCCTTCAGGAGGTAGGCGAGACCACTGTGGCCCTCCCCGAGCAGCGCGATGGCGTACTCGGCGTCGTCGTGCGCGGAGAGGACCACCACGCCGGTATCGGGGTGCTGCTCCCGGATCGCGTGCGCGCAGTCGATCCCCTCGAGCTGGAACGACGGCGGCATCTTGATGTCGGTGACGACGACGTCGGGCACGTGTTCGCCGGCCGCCAACATGAGCGTCGGCGCGTCCGAGGCGACGCCCACCACCTCGATGTCATCGTAGGAGTCGAGCAGCGCGCGAACACCCTCGCGCACCAGCACGTTGTCCTCGCCGAGCACCACCCGGATCGTCATGTCGCCGCTCGCTCCCCATGTACGATGCGGCCGTGCTGCGCATCGTGTTCGCCGAGGATAACTACCTGGTGCGCGAGGGCACCGCGGCACTGCTGCACGAGGCCGGCGACGTCGAGATCGTCGGGACCGCTGCGTCCTACGACGAGCTCCTTGCGGCCGTCGCCGATCAGGCGCCCGACGCCGTGCTGACCGACATCCGGATGCCGCCGACCGGCACCGACGAAGGCATCCGCGCCGCCCGCCAGATCCGCGCCGCCCACCCCGACACCGGTGTGGTCGTGCTCTCCCAGTACGCGGACGAGGCCTACGTCTACGACCTGCTGAAGGACGGCGCCGCCGGGCTCGGGTACTTGCTGAAGGAACGGGTCGCCGACCTCGACGAGGTCGTCCGCGCGCTGCACGAGGTCTCCCGCGGGGGCAGCGTCCTGGATCCCAAGGTCGTCGAGTCGCTCGTCGCGGCGAAGGACCGTCTCGCGCACTCGCCGCTCGCCCAGCTCACCGACCGCGAACGCGAGGTGCTCTCGTTGATGGCCCAGGGGATGAACAACGCCTCGATCGCGAAGGCGCTGTTCCTCACCGACCGCGCCGTCGAGAAGCACATCAACTCGATGTTCCACAAGCTCGGTCTCACCGAGGAACCCGACGTGCACCGCCGCGTCATGGCCGTGCTCGCGTTCCTGCGGGAGACCGAGCTCGCCTGACCTCATTGAGCGCGCCTCGTGTCGACGATGTAGACGCTGCACGGCGCGTGGCGAAGCACCAGGTTCGGGACGCTGTCCTTCACCTTCCACCACGAACCCTTCGTGCCCCGGTTGCCCACCACGATGGTCTCGGCTCTAAGCTCTCCGGCGACCTCACAGATCCGCTCGGCCGCGTCGCCGCGCTCCACCCGGGACGTGACGGACACGTCGGGGAAGCGTTGCGCGAGCTCCGCGAGATGCCGCTCGGGGTCCGCGGCCCGGCCGGGATCCACGACCGCGCGGAGATCGCCCTCGGGCCTGACGAGGAGCACCACCAGCTCCGCGCCGTTGGCCCGGGCGAGCCGCCCGGCCTCGTTCACCGCCAGGTCCGCCGCCGCCGAGGTGTCGGTCCCAACCACGATCGTCGCCATCTCTGATCGCCTCCTGTCTCTGGGGCCACCGTAGGACCGCCGACCTGCGAGAACGACCGGGCGGACACCACGGTTCGCGGGTGGTGCCAGCACGCGCGGAAGGGTGGCAACCTCCTCCTTGGAGGTGCGTCCCGGCGCTGCCACCATCAGCCCGTATGCAGCCCCAGGTAGCGACCCCGATGCCGGACACGATCCGGCCGGCTCCCTCCAGGCGTGCCCTGGCCTGGGCGCTGTGGTCGTGCGCCGCGTTCGTGTTCGTCGCGTCCCTCGCCTTCGGGTTCGCCAAGGGGCTTCCGACACCGCTGTCGACGTTCTCGGAGGGCGGCGCCTTCATCGCCTACGGTCTGGTCGGACTGGTGATCGCCCGACGGGAACCGCGGAACCCGATCGGTTGGATCTTGCTCGCGGTGTGGGCCAGCGTGTCGTTCGTCTTCGCGTTCGTCGGGACCTATTCGCAGTGGGCATCGCTCCACGATCCCAGCGCGCCGGGCGCGGTATTCGCGAACTGGCTCGGCAACTGGGCGTGGGTTCCCATCTTCGTCCTGCTCCTCACCTACCCGCTCCTGTTGTTCCCGGACGGGAAGCTCCCCAGCCCGCGATGGCGGCCCGTGGGGTGGGCGGTCGCGATCCTCACGGTCGCCTGGTCGATGGCATTCGCCTTCGAGCAGAACGACTACACCAACGGGCTCGACCAGCCCGCCACCAACCCGTACGTGTCCCAGCGATTCGCGCCCGTGTTCGACGCCGCACGCATCTGGATCAGTTTCTTCGTGATCGCCGCGTTCGGCGCGTGCGTGGCCGCCCTCGTGGTGCGGTACCGGCGATCGCGCGGTGTGGAGCGGGAGCAGATCCGGTGGTTGATGTTCGCCGGGGTGCTGACGGTGGCATGGTTCATGCTGCCGCTCGATCACGGCAACGGTGGCGTCGCGGACTTCATCCAGGGGTTCGTCCTGATGTTGATCCCGATCTCGATCGGGATCGCGATCCTCCAGTACCGCCTGTACGACATCGACGTCGTGATCCGCAAGACCTTGGTCGTCGGCGTGCTCGCGGTCTTCATCGGTGCGGTCTACGTCGCGGTCGTGGTCGGGCTCGGATCGTTCGCCGACTCACCGGCCTTACGGATCGCCGCCACCGCACTCGTCGCCGTCGCGTTCCAGCCGGTGCGCGACCGCGCGAACCGTTGGGCGAACCGGCTCGTCTACGGGGCGCGCGCGACGCCGTACGAGGTCCTCGCCCGGTTCGGTGATCGCGTCGGCGAGACCTACGCGAGCGACGACGTCTTGCCCCGGGTCGCCCGCGTGATCGCCGAGGGGACGGCGGCGGCGAGCGCCGAGGTGTGGCTCCGTCTCGGCGACGAGCTGCGGCTCACCGCCGCGTGGCCGGTCGCCGGCGAACATACGGCGCTCGAGATCGCCGACGGCGCGCTCCCGATCGAGGCCGACCGGGTCGCGGCGGTCCGCCACCACGGCGAGCTGCTCGGTGCGATCGCCGTGCACAAGCGGGTGAGCGAACCGCTCACCCACGGCGAGGCCGAGCTGGTCGACCGCCTGGCCGATCAGGCGGGCCTGATCTTGGCGAACGCTCGGCTGACCGCCGACCTGGAGGCTCGGCTGGACCAGATCGCGGTCCAGGCCGCCGAGCTCCGCGCCTCGCGCCAGCGGATCGTCACCGCCCAGGACGAGGAGCGCCGCCGCCTCGAGCGCAACATCCACGACGGCGCCCAGCAGCACCTGGTCGCCCTGGCCGTCAAGCTCCGCCTGGCGAAGACCGCGGTCGCCGCCGACCCGGCGCGGGGCCGCACGATGCTCGACGAACTCGGCGGGGAGATCGACGACGCGCTCGATACCTTGCGCGCGCTCGCGCTCGGGATCTACCCGCCGCTGCTCGAAGAGCAGGGCATCGCGCCGGCGCTCGCTGCGCAGTACGTGCGCTCGGGTCTGCCGGTCCGGATGGACGCCGACGCCACGGGGCGCTACCCGATCGAGATCGAAGCGGCCGTCTACTTCGCCGCGCTCGAGGCGCTCCAGAACGCCGCCAAGTACGCGGAGGCGGGAGAGATCGCGATCGCGATCCAGCCGGCCGACGGCGAGCTTCGGTTCTCGGTACGCGACGACGGCGTCGGGTTCGACCCCGCGCGGACCGGTCACGGCAGCGGTCTGGCGGGTATCCGCGACCGCCTGGCGGTCTTCGGTGGCGACGCAACCGTGGAGTCCTCACCGGGTAAGGGGACCGTCGTGCGCGGTCGCGTCCCGGTTTCGGGGGTGCGGACACGATGAGGCGAACGCTCGCCATCGCGATCCCGATCGCCTCGGTCGCCCTGCTGCTCGCCGGCGGGACCCTCGAGCGCTCGCCCGGTGACCTGATGTGGGTGCCGCTCGTTGCCGCGTCGACCGGTGTCGGCGCGCTGCTGTGGTACCGGCGAGCCGGACGGGCGCTCGGCCCGTTGTTCGCGTTCGTCGGCGCATCGGTCGCGCTCGACGTCGCGCTCTCGGGATACGTGCACGAGGCGGCGATCGACGACCTCCCCGGAGCGAACTGGGTTGCGTGGGTCTTCCAGTCGGCGATCGGGCTGGCCGGCGCGATCTACTTGATCCTGCAGCTGTTCCCGACGGGGCGCCCGCTCACGCCACGATGGCGGGCGCTCGTGTGGCTCACGCTGGCCGCGATCGCGGTGTCGATCGTCGGTCCCGCGCTGGGCGTCACCGCCAACTTCACGCAGAACTTCCCGCAGATCACCCACCCGCTGCAGGTGGTCTCCCCGTCGCTGGCCGAGTCGCTGGTGTCGATCGGCGGCCTCGCGGGTGTGGTGGTGCTCCTGGCGTCGGCCGTCGAGATCGTGCTCCGTTACCGGCGCTCCACGGGGGTCGAACGCGCGCAGATGAAGTGGTTCACCGCGGCGAGCGCGGTGACGGCGGTCGGGGTCGCCCTCGGCGCGTTCCTCGTGCCGCAACCCGACGTGCCCTTCGCGCTGCTGACGCCGTTGATCCCGATCGCCGCGGGGATCGCGATCTTGCGCTACCGGCTGTACGACATCGATCTCGTGCTGTCGAAGACGCTCGTGTTCGCCCTGCTCGCGGCGTTCATCACGGTGGTGTACGTCCTGGTCGTTGCGGCCATCGGATCGATCACCGGGGCCGGTTCGCTCCTCGCAACGGTGATCGTCGCGGTGCTGTTCCAGCCCGCGCGTGTGTGGGCGCGACGCTTGGCGAACCGCCTCGTCTTCGGCGAGCGCGCGACGCCCTACGAGGTGATGGCGGGATTCTCCGAACGGGTGGCCGATGCCGTGTCGACCGAGGAGGTCCTGCCGCAGATGGCCGAGGCCGCCGGCGCCGGTGTTGGCGCGGCCGAGGTCACGATCCGCGTCACGCTCCCCGACGGCGGCGAGCGCGTCGAGCGGTGGCAGGGACCGGCCGCCGGGGGCCGTATCGCCGAGCCCTGGGTGACGACGATCGTTCACCAGGGCGAACCCGTCGCGACCCTCACGGTCACGAAGCCGGCGAACGACCCGCTCACGCCGGCCGAGCGCGGATTGTTGGAAGACCTCGGTGCCCAGGCCGGGCTCGCGGTGCACAACGTCCGCCTCACCGAGGAGCTCGCGATCCGGCTGCGGGAGCTCGACGTGCAGGCGGCGGACCTGCGGGTCTCGCGTGAGCGGTTGGTGACCGCCCGCGACGCGCAGCGTCGCGGGCTCCAGCGCGACATCCAGGAGGGGCCGGAGCGCCAGCTGCTCGACATCGGCCGCGCGCTGGAGACGGTCACCGAGCCCACACAGCTCGACCCGCTGATCGAGCGCGCGAACGACACCCTCGACGGTCTCCGCGACCTCGCGCGCGGCGTCTTCCCGCCTCTGCTCGCCGACCAGGGGATCGTCCCGGCGCTCGAAGCACACATCCGCAAGGTCGGCGCGCACGCGACGGTCGACGCACCGGCGCTGGCGGGCCGCCGGTTCGACGCGGACGTCGAGGCGTGCGCGTACTTCTGCTGTTTGCAAGCGATCCAGAACGTGCTGCGGCACGCGGGGAACGCACCGAGCCGCGTGCGGCTCGGTCTCGACGGTGAGGAACTGACCTTCGAGATCGCCGACGAAGGGCCGGGCTTCGACGTGGCACGCACATCGCGCGGCATGGGCCTGCAGATCATCCAGGACCGGGTCGACGCGCTCGAGGGCTCGCTCGAGGTCCGAAGCGACGCGTCGGGGACCACGGTCATGGGCCGCATCCCGACGGCGGCCCATGATCAGGTACGGGCGGCACGGTGACCGCGCGACGGATCGCGATCGGTGTGATCTCGGTCACGGTCGTGCTGTTCGTCGCGCGTTACGTGCTCGCCGTGTCCACCGGCAGCCTCTCGGATCAGTCCGGCCTCGCGTTCAACCTGATCTACGGCGTCGGCGTGGTGCTCTTCTGCGCACTGTTCGTGTTCGTCGGGTGGTCGATCGTCACCCGGCGGCCGCGGAACGCGATCGGCTGGATCCTGTTGGCGATCCCGCTGATCGGTGGGCTGGCGCTGTTCTGCGGCGACTACGCGACGCAGGCGCTGAAGGTCGACCCCGGATCGCTACCGTTCGGCACCGCCGCCGCCTGGGTGGATCGCTGGCTGATCGTGGTGGTCCTGTGCAGCTTCATCCCGCTGTTCCTGTTGTTCCCGGACGGGCGGTTGCCCTCACGTCGCTGGCGACCGGTGCTCTGGGTCTCGATCGGGGCACCGATCGTCACGCTGATCGCGTTCGCGCTAACCCCCGGACCGATGACCGGCGCGTTCGCCGATCTCACCGGCGTCACCGTGATGAACCCGCTCGGCATCGACGCGCTCGAGGGTCCGCTCCAGACGATCACCCTGATCGGCGGGTTCGCGACCTTCCTGATGGTGTTCCCGGCGTGCGCCGCGATCGTCGTGCGCTACCGCGGGGCGACGGGCGAGGTGCGCCAGCAGATCAGGTGGCTCGCCTTCGTCGGCGTCGTGTTCACGGTCGAGCTCGTCGTCGGCATCATCGTCACCGCGCTCGTCGGGGACAGCACCCCGTTGGGCGATCTCGTGGGGTCGATCTTCTTCGCCGTGTGGTTCTTGACCCTCCTCGCCGGCATCCCGATCGCGTGCGGGGTGGCGATCTTGAAGTACCACCTCTACGACCTCGACGTCGTGGTGCGCAAGACCGTGGTGTTCGGCCTGCTCGCCGTGTTCATCACGGTCGTGTACGCGGCGGTCGTCAGCGGCGTCGGGGCGCTGATCGGCGGCCATGATGCGACCCTCTCGTTCGTCGCCGCCGCCGTCCTCGCACTGGCGTTCCAGCCCGCGCGGGAACGCGCGCGCCGGGTCGCCGATCGTGTCGTGTACGGACAGCGCGCCACGCCCTACGAGGTCCTGGCGGCCTTCTCCAGCCGTGTCGGTGAGGCCTACGACGCCGGTGACGTCCTCCCTCGGATGGCGCAGGTGCTGGCCAGCGGCACCGGCGCGACCTCGGCGACCGTCTGGCTTCGGGTCGGGGCCGACCTGCACCCGATCGCGACGTTCCCCGAGGGAGCCGAGCCAACCCGCGACCACGTGGTCGAGGTCGTGCACCAGGGCACACCGCTCGGGGAGCTCTCCGTGTCGATGCCGCCGTCCGACCCGTTCGGTCCCGCCAAGGAGAAGCTCATCCAGGACCTCGCGGCCCAGGCCGGGCTCGTCTTGCGGAACGTTCGGCTGATCGAGGAGCTGCGGGCGTCGCGGCAGCGGCTGGTCGCCGCGCAGGACGAGGAGCGACGCCGGATCGAACGGAACCTCCACGACGGCGTCCAGCAACAGCTCGTCGCGCTCAACGTGCAGCTCGGCCTGCTCGGCAAGATCGCCGATCGCGATCCGAGGAAGGTGCCCGCGATGGCCGAACAGCTCCAGGGCCGCGCCGTCGAGGCGCTGGAGGATCTCCGCGACCTCGCTCGCGGGATCTACCCGCCCCTGCTCGCCGACAAGGGGCTGGCCGCCGCGCTGCAGGCGCAGGCCCGCAAGGCAGCGGTGCCGACGACGGTGGCGTTCGACGGGATCGGCCGCTACGACCGCGCCGTCGAGGCCGCCGTCTACTTCTGCTCGCTCGAGGCGCTCAACAACGTGGCGAAGTACGCCGGGGCGAGCGCCGCGACGATCGAACTCACGCAGCAGGACGGCCGGCTTCGCTTCACGGTCCGCGACGACGGCGCCGGCTTCGACCCGGGCGCCACCGCGTACGGCACCGGCCTGCAAGGCATGGCCGACCGCCTCGACGCGATCGGCGGGTCGCTCCACGTGGCGTCGTCGGTCGGAGAGGGCACGACGGTGACAGGAAGCGTGCCGGTCGGAAGCGCCGAGGCTCAGACGCTCGCGGCATCCCAGGCCGCCTCGAGCCTGTCCGGCCCGAACGACGACTTGGGGATGTAGGCCGCCGCGCCGCATTCCGCTGCTCGCGGCGCGTATTCGGCCTCCTCGTAGGTGGACAGGAGCAGGACGACCACCGTGTCGGACGCGCCGAGGATCTGACGGGTCGCGTCGAGGCCGTTGATCCCCGGGAGGTTCACGTCCATCAGCACGAGGTCGGGCTGCAGGTCCGTCGCCATCGCGACCGAGTCTTCACCGGTCTCGGCTTCGCCCACCACCTCGAAGCCGTCGGTCAGCTCCACCACCATGCGGGCAGCCTGCCGGAACGGCTCCTGGTCATCGACGATCAAGACACGAACGGTCATCGTGGTACCCCTGCGACCCAGGCTGGCAGACGCGATGCGAGACGACAGTGGTGCCAGCACTACTGTTCGGATGAACCGTCCTGCAACGCTTCTCGCTCTTCCTTGCGCTCGCGGGACCCGGGCTTCTTGAGCGCGGCGGTGCGCGCGAGCCGTGCGCGGAGGTCGCGCGGATCGTCGAGCGGCGCCGGCGACTCCGCTTCGGGCACGAGCCGGTCCAAGACGTCGGTCGCGTCGTCGGGTCCGGCGACCGACTTGGCCGCGACGGGGGCCGGAGCCGGTGCGGGGACCACGACGACCTCGGGCCGGGCTTCGGGGTCGCGTCCCGCGGGGGGCGGCGGCTTCGAGGTCACGGTCACATCGTCGGCGACGACCGTGACCGGGTCCGACCGCGGCTTGGGGGTTGGAGCCGGCGTCTCGGCGGGCTCGTCGGCACGGGATCGACGCGGCGTGGGCGTCCGCTCGGCGGCGGGCTTCGCCGTGCTGCGCTTGGACGTCCGTTTCTTCGGAGCGTGATTCGAGCTGGTCGACGCGACCGCTGGCGCAGCAGCAGCGGCAGCGGCCGGAGCGACGGCGGGCGTGACGGCCGGTGGGGTCGCGGCGGCGGGCGGGGAGGCGGCGGGCTTGCTCGCCGCGGGCTCCACAAGAGCCGGCTTCGCGCGAGGACCGGGGGTCGCGCGCGTCGGCAGGGCGGTCGACGAAGGCGGTTCCGGCGGCAGGCCGGGCACGTTTCGCCCGCCGGTCCCGAGCGTGGTGAGCGCCTGTTGCAGACGCGCCTCGGCCTTCAGCCGCAGACGCTCGCTCTCGTCGAGACGTTGCTGCAAGCTGTCGACCCGCTGACGGACGTGATCGTCCTGGTGCTCGATCACGACGGCCCGCTCGGCGTCGACGATCGCGAGGTTCGGCGGCAGCGTCGCGGGATAGAACGGCACCCCGACGCCGATGTCGGCGACCGGCTCGCGCATCGACAACAACGCGAGGCCGAACAGCAGGAGGAACGCGGCGGCCGCGACGATCCGGTACCCGTTCCAATCGTGGTGCACCTGCGCGAGAAGTGCCGCGTCGCTGACTTCGAACTCGGTCACTTCAGGGCTACCGGTCGGACCGTCGATCTTCGTGTAGGCGTGCACCGTGGTCGGTCCCGGATCGCCGGTCGGCAGCCGATCGGTCACCACGAGCCGCGAGCCGCTCGAGAGCGCGCCCGCGATGTCGTCGTCGTTGAGGGCGGTGCCGAGCCGCAAGGGATCGGGCTGGAGCGAGGACGCGATCAGCAACCGGCTCACTGCTCCACAGGCGGATCGCGTCGTACCCGGGGTTCGCCGCCTGGATCCGCGACAGCGCCGCCGAGATGTCAGCCACGGTCGTGCCGTTGGTCGTCAGCGGCTCGATCTGGGAGGTGCTCAGCACGATCGCGCGCGCGGCGCTCTCGCGGCGGGCGCGGTCGGCGGCATGGTTCGCTGCCGGCACGGTCAGCACCAGCGCGACCAGCGCGACCATCGCGAGCGGCCACCAGATCTTGGCGCTCACTTCGTCGAGCGTGAACCTATCCAACACGGAAATGTGCGCCCCCCCGATACACGGACGCCGCCAACGATACCGCCGCGTTCGGCTCATGCGAACAGCCGAAGGGCCTCGCCGAAAGGCCTACCCCGCCCCGGCGCTCGCCACGACCAACAGGGCCTGCTCGACCACGAGCTTCGCGTTGCGGTTCACGTCATCTGCGAGCTCGGCGCGGGCGCCCTCCAGCGCCGCCAATGACGCGACCAGGCCGCCGACATCGGCCGCCGGGAGCAGGCTCCCGGTCGAGGTTGAGCCGCACGCCGGGCGGCGCCTGCACCGTGGCCGCGATCCGATCCCGCACGATCGCCGAGGCAGCCAGCAGGATCCGGTCGACCTGATCGCGCTCGGCCCGACGCTCCCGGCGCGCGAACCGGGTCTCGATCCGCCGGATCGCCCCCCGGTAGGCCTCCTCCGGCCTGCCCTTCGCGTCCAGGAACGGGGCGAGTTCCTCGTCCAGCTCGGCGCGCAACCCCTTCTTGTAGGCCGCCGCGGCGTCCAGGATGTCGGCCGCCGCCGCCAGCGCCTCGCCCGCACCCCGGGTGGCCCGGTCCAGGGCGCTCGCCGCGACGTCGCGGAACGCCAACCCCTCGGGGTCGGTCGCCATCCGGCGCGCGCGGCCCAGGTTGCCGCCCGACAGACGAGCCACCAGCTGCGCGCGGGTCCGGTCGATCCCCTCTCCCTCGAGCTCCCGCACGACGAACGACTCGGGGAGCGCCGCGAAGACGACGACGTGGCAGCGGCTGAGGACCGTGTCGGGCAGCTCCTGGGCCCGGGCCGACAGGAGCAGGAACACGGTGTCGAGCGGCGGCTCCTCGAGCACCTTGAGCAGGGTGTCCGCGGCGGGGGCGACAGCCGGTCGGCCTCGCGGATCGACGAAGACCTTGCGGCCGGGCTCGGGCGCCGTGCGGTAGGCGTGGTGCCAGACCTCGTCGCGGATCGTGTCGATGTGGATGTCGCGCCCCTCGGGCTCGACGACGAACTCGTTCGGGTGATGTTCGCGGAGCGCCAGGGTGCAGTCCCGGCACGTGCCGCAGCCGCCGTCGTGGCACAGGAGCGACGCCACGAACGCGCGGGCGACGAGCGACTTGCCCGACCCCTCGGGCCCGGCCAGGACGTAGGCGTGGTGCGGACGCTCCGCCGCGCGCCGCAGGAACGAGACGGCGGCCTCCTGGCCCGAGACGCGATCGAGGACTGCTCCCATCGCGGGCAGGGTAGCGCGCGGCGCCGACCCGTCAGCCGTGCTCGTGGTCGTGGCGCTCGTTCAGGGCCTTGTCGATCGCGGCCCGCACGTCGTCGAACACGGCCTCCGGCTCCCGCGAAGCGTCGATCACGACGAACCGCTCCGGGTGCTCCTCCGCGATCCGCAGGTACGCGTTGGCGACGGTCGCGAGGAACGCGCCGCCCTCCCGCTCCATCCGGTCCGGGGCGCCGGACGATCGAGACAGGCCGAGCTCGGGCTCGATGTGCAACAAGATCACGAGGTCGGGGAACAAGCCCTGCGTCGCCCACACGTTCAACGACAACACGTCTGCTTCGCCGAGCCCCCGTCCCGACCCCTGGTAGGCGAGCGAAGAGTCGACGTAGCGGTCGCAGACGACGACCTTGCCCTCCGCGAGCGCCGGCCGGATCACCGATGCGACCGTCTGCGCGCGGGCGGCGGCGAACAGCATCGCCTCGGCGCGCGCGTCGATGGAGCCGGTCGCCGGGTCGAGCAGCAGATCGCGGATCCGCTCCCCCGTGGCCGTCCCGCCGGGCTCGCGCGTCACGAGGACGGGGATGTCCTCCTCGCGCAGGTGCTGCTCGAGCAGCGCGATCTGGGTGCCCTTGCCCGCGCCTTCAACCCCTTCGAAGGCGATGAACGCTCCGGTGGCGGGTGGTCGTTTGAGTTTCGGCACGAGGGCGAGGGAGACGGGACGCGACAGACGGTACCGCGTGAGCAACCGCCGCGTGTTGAGCGCGGCGACGATGATCAGACCACCGGCGGTCCACAACGAGAGCCGCGTGCCCGACAGATCGATCCGCTGGCCGCCGATGTAGAAGTCCCCGCCTCCCAGCGCCTGCGCGATCCACGCGAACACCTGCGCGAGCAGCGGGAACAGGGCCAACGACAGGAACAGCACCATCCGAGACAACGTCGTGAGCGCCGCGAACGTGCGGCCGCGGTACTCGTCGACGACGTTCTCCTGCAGCAGCGTGTAGCCGCTCACCCACGCGAGCCCGCAGAACGCACCGAGCCATACCGTGAACACGACGGTCCACGACAGGTTCGGCATCGCGGCCATCACGATCAGCGCGCCGGCCGCCGCGAGGAGCGACGACACGAAGACGCGGTCCCGCTCGAGGATGCGGGCGGCGGGGTTCGCGCTCGCCATCCCGAGCGCCATCCCGACGCCGAAGGCCGTCACCACCAAGCCCCAGCCGGGCTTGCCGCCGTGGACCGTCGTCGCCACGAAGTCCACACCGACCGCGAGCACGGCCCCCACGGCACCGAAGGCGATCGCGATCCCGCCGGTCATCGCCGCCGCGATCGTGTCCTCGCGCAGGAACCGGACCCCGTCGCGCGTGTCCCGCCAGACCCTGGACAGGTCCATGCGCTCGTGCTCGGCCGGACGAACCGTGCGGATCGCGATGCCCGCGACCATCGCCGCCGAGAACAGGAACGTCCCGGCGTCGAACACGAGCGCGAGCGACTCGGGATGGCTCGCGAACAGCGGCACACGCGCGCTCATGCTCTGCGCGACCCCGTACAGCACCGCGAACGCGGCGCCGCCGACCGGCAGCGTCGCGTACGCGCTCACGAGCACGAGCGAGTTGGCGTTCGCGAGCTGGCGCCTCGGGACCATGTTCGGCAGCGACGCGTCGCGCGCCGGCCCCCAGAGCAACGACAGGCACTCGATCACGAACGACAGCAGGTAGATCGCCCACAGCTTCCCGATGAAGGCCATCGACAGGTACAGGGTCGCTCGGCCGAGGTCGGCCACGATCATGATCTTCTTGCGGTCGAGCCGGTCGATCAGCGAGCCCGCGATCGGGCCGAACAGGAACGCGGGGAGCGTGCGGGCGAGCATCACGCCCGAGATCGCGAGCGACGCCGACGCGCCGCCGATGCCCTGCACGATCGCGGTGACCGCGACGAACCCCACCCAGTCGCCGAACGACGACACCGACATCGCCGCGAGCAGTCGCGCGAACGGGCCGTGGGTCAGCAGGTCGCGAAGCGTCGCCGGGCGGGTCCCGCGGAGGGCGGCGACCTCGTCGGTGATCGACGACACCCGGCCGCCTTAGGGTTCGTCGCTCGAGGACGTCGAGGCGACCGAGGCCGGCTCGGCGGCAGGCGCGCTCGGCGTCTCCTTCGTCGCGCGCTTCTTCGTTGCGGCGGGCTTCTTCTTGGCAGCGGGCTTCTTCTTCGCAGCCGTCTTCTTCTTCTTGGCGGCGGGCTTCTTCTTGGCGGCCTTCGCGGCGGCGCGGGCTGCGCGCGCGGCCGACTTGGCAGCGCGGGACTCGGCCTCGGCCTCGGGGTCGCCCTCTTTGGTCTGGACCATGTCGAGGTCGAACTCAGCGCCGCACCCCCAGCACCGGATCGACTTCGGGCGCTGGACGAGCAGCGAACCGTCGACCGGGCAGCGCGGCTCCTTCAGCGGCTCGTTGTTCACCGCGAAGTCGCACTCGGGATAGCGGTCACAGCCGTAGAACACGCCGAAGCGCGTCCGCTTCTCGACGATCTCGCCCTGGTTGCACTGCGGGCACGTGATCTCGAGCGAGCGGGGCGGGTCCTTCTTGATGTAGCGGCAGTCGGGGTAGCCGCTGCACCCGACGAACGGCCCGAACCGGCCGACCCGGCGCTGGAGCTGCTTCCCGCACTCCGGGCAGCGTTCGTCGAGCAGTTCGGGCTCGGCGCGCTCGGTGCCGTCCATGTTGCGGATGTAGCGGCACTCGGGGTAGTTCGGGCAGCCGATGAACTTGCCGTAGCGCCCGAGCTTCACCTGGAGCTTGCCCGGCTCGCGGCCCTCGGTCGGGCACAGCGGGCACAGCTCGTCGAGGTCCTCTTGGTAGCGCTCGAAGGAGTCCTCGGCCTTCTCGAGCGCCCGCTCGAACGGCCCGTTGAACTCGTGGAGCATCTGGACCTTGCCGATCTGGCCCTCGGCGATGTCGTCGAGCTCCTTCTCCATGTAGCGGGTGAAGTTGACGTCGACGACGTCGGGGAAGTGCTCGATCAGCTTGTCGGTGACGACGTAGCCGACGTCTTCGGGCTTGAACCGGCGGTCCTCGAGCCGCACGTACCCGCGGTCCTGGACCGTCGAGATGATCGACGCGTAGGTCGACGGCCGGCCGATGCCCTCCTCCTCGAGCTTCTTGACGAGGGAGGCCTCGGAGTAACGGGGCGGCGGCTGGGTGAAGTGCTGTTCGGGCAGCACCTCGAGCATCCGCAGCGCCTGCTCGGCCGTGAGCTCGGGCAGGTTCGCCTCGGCGTCCTCGTCCACCTTCTCGTCGTCGCGACCTTCGCGGTAGAGCTTGAGGAATCCGTCGAACACGAGCGTCTGCCCGGTGGCGCGCAACCCGTACCGCATGTCCCCGTTGACCGCCTCGACGTCGACGCCCACCTGGTCGAAGCGCGCCTCGGCCATCTGCGTCGCGACGGTGCGCTGCCAGATCAGCGTGTAGAGCCGGAGCTGGTCGCGGTCGAGCACGCTCGCGAGGCGCGGCGGCGTGCGCATCGCGCTCGTCGGCCGGATCGCCTCGTGCGCCTCCTGGGCGTTGCGGCTGCGCGTCTTGTACCGGCGCGCCTCCGCGATCGTGTACGCCTCGCCGTATTCGGACTTCACGAGTCCCGCGATCTCACGCAGCGCCGTGTCGGCGATCGTCACCGAGTCGGTCCGCATGTAGGTGATCAGACCGACCGAGCCCTCGCCGGGAAGGTCGATGCCCTCGTAGAGGCGCTGCGCGGTCTGCATCGTGCGCCGCGCCCCGAACCCAAGCTTGCGCGCGGCCTCCTGCTGCAGGGTCGAGGTCGTGAACGGGGGGGACGGGGAGCGCTTGCGCTGCTTCTTCTCGACCGCGGTCACGCGGTACGTGGCCCCCTGGAGGGCCTCGGCGTGCGTCGCCGCCTCGCCCTCGGCCCCGAGCACGAGTCCCTTCTTGTCGGGGTTCGCGGCGAGCTTGCCGTCGGGCACCTGGACCAGCCGTGCGACGAACGGCTGCTCCGGCTCGTCGGGGGTGAGGCGAACGTCGATGCTCCAGTACTCGACGGGGTTGAACGCGTCGATCTCGCGCTCGCGCTCGACGATCAGCCGCACGGCGACCGACTGCACCCGGCCGGCCGACAGGCCCGGCTGCACGCGCTTCCACAACAGGGGCGAGATCTTGTAGCCGACCAGCCGGTCCAAGATCCGGCGGGCCTCCTGGGCGTCGACCAGGTGGCGGTCGATCTGGCGCGGGTGCGCGAAGGCATCGAGGATCGCGTCGCGGGTGATCTCGGTGAAGGTCACGCGGTCGGCGCGCTGGGTGTCCTCACCGAGCAACGCGGCGACGTGCATCGCGATCGCCTCGCCCTCGCGGTCGAAGTCCGTGGCGAGCACGAGCCCGTCGGCGGACTTCATCGCCCGCTTGAGGACGGCCACGTGCTCCTTCGAGCGCTCGGGCACCTCGTACTCGACCTGGAAGTCCAGCGCCGGGTCGACCCCGAGCTTGGACTTGGGCAGGTCACGGACGTGGCCGTACGAGGCCCGGACCATGTAGTCCGAGCCCAGGTAGCGCTCGATCGTCTTCGCCTTCGCGGGCGACTCGACCACGACCAACGTCTTCGTCATGCCTTCTACGTTCCTCTTTATAGAAACCCTCGGCCCTCGGGGCCTGCCTCCGGGGCCGGACCGTACCACCGCCTCAACACAGAACCGCGACGATTCCATCCATCTCGGTTGGTACGCTCCCGGCGTTCCCGCTGGTCACGAGGGAGGTTTCCCCCTGCTCGCCGTCTTCACCGACACGGTCCAACGGCTGGTCGCCGACAACGGCTACCTGGCGGTGTTCCTGTTGATGCTGCTCGGCTCGATCTGCATCCCCATCCCTTCCGAGGTGGTGATGGCCTTCGCGGGCGCCCTGTGCGCTCCGGCTTTCGCCGCAAGCATCCTCGGCACCCCCGACGCCGCCCTCTCGGTCGGCTGGGTGATCGGCTGGGGCATCGCCGGGAGCATGGTCGGCTCCTGGCTGGCCTATGCCCTGGGGGCCTGGGGCGGCCGCCCGGCGATCGACCGGTGGGGCCGATACCTCTTGTTGCGCCCCCACGAGGTGGACCGGGCGCACGGATGGTTCGAACGCCGGGGCGAGGCCGTCGTATTCCTCGGCCGCCTCGTCCCCCTCATCCGAGCCTTCGTCAGCCTCCCCGCCGGCGTCGCCCGCATGGACCTGAAGCGCTTCACCCTGTTCACGCTGTTCGGCGTGATCCCCTGGTGCCTCGGCCTCGCCCTCGCCGGCAAAGCCCTAGGCGCCCAATGGCAAACCCTCGAGAACTACTTCGCCCCCGCCGCGATCCTGGCCGCCATCGCCCTCATAGGAGCGATCGCCTGGTGGATCTGGAAACGCCGCAGACTGGCAGCGGCCTTGGCAAGCGGAGACGGGCACGGACCGAGCGACCGTCTGGACTGAGCGAGCGAAGCGAAGCGAGGGAAGCAGGGAGCGAGGGCCATGCCCGTCTCCGCGACCTACAGATTCGCCACCATCGTCCAGTGATCCCCACCATCACCAGACTCCGCGACCTTCTCGAACCCCGCCTTCTGGTACATCATCCGCGACCGGTTGTGGACCGCGACCGACAGCGACAAGGCCTGGAACCCTTCCTCGCGTGCCTGGACCATGCACGAGCGCAGGACCGCCTCACCGATCCCCTTGCGCCGGTGCAGCGGCACCACCGCGATCGACAACTCCGGGGTCTTCTCGTCGACGAAGCCGTAGCCGGGCTTGTCCTCCTCGAAGAGCCGGTACCAGGCCGCGCCGACCGGCTCCCCGTCGATCTCGGCGACGACCCCGCCGTCGCCACGCCGGCCCCACCCCTGGTGGTAGCGCAGCATGATCGGATCGGCGAGCACCTCTTCGATCGGCTCGCGAGGCCAGTCGGGGTTCCACCGGGCGGCCTCGTACATCATCTTCCGCAGGAAGGGCAGGTCCTCCGGCATCACGGGGCGGATGTTCATGGCTCGATGCTAGCGCAGCCCATCGCTCAGACGGTCTCGGTCTCGCTGGTCGGCGTGCCCGACACCAGCATCGGCACCGAGGACAGCACCACGCGGTCCTCGTAGAGGAACAGCCGCTTGATGAACAGCGCGTTCTGGTTGTGCAACGGCAGCTGCCACCAATGGTTCACGATCACCTCGGGCACGATCACGTTGACCACGCTGCCCGGGTCCGACGAGTAGCGCCGCACCTCCTCGAGCATCGGCCCGGTCAGGTCGCGGAACGGCGCCTCCACGATGTCCAGCGGCACCCCGAGCCCGGCGTCGAACCACGCGGTCTCGAGCTTGTGCGCCGCCTCGGGATCGAGGTCGAAGTAGATCGCCCGCGTGACGCTCGCGTCCAGGGACCGCGCGTAGTTCACCGCACGGATCGTGAGGTCGTTCACGCTGGACAGGAACACCAGCGCGACCGTGCGGTGCGGGATCAGGGGCTTCCCGTCGACCCCGCGCACACCCTCGTGCGTGACGACGACGGGCACGTCGGTCACCACCACGTGCGGGATCCGAAGGAGCGACGCCTTGAGCCGCAGGAGATCCGACCGACGCAGCACGTAGGCGGGCAGACCCGATCCGACGAGCTCGGGCACGATCAGGTTCACGACGTCGTGCGGGCCGAGATCCATCGACGCGATGGATCGTCGGACGCTCGCCGTCAGGCTCCCGGACCCGGCCGCCACGAGCGGCGGGGCACCGGCGCCGTACAGGGCCGTCCACTGCTCGGCGAGCTCAGCCGGCACCGAGGCGCGCGGGGTGAGCGCCCGCAGCGAGCGCGGGTGGAACGACCGGACGTAGCCGAGCGCCTCGGCGACCGCGGCATCGACGTCGCGGACCAGCAACACCACGTGGGTCTGCCCCGTCACACCCACCCGCTCGGTCCCGCGATGCACCGCCGAGCGGACCCACGTGTAGTGGCGGTGGATCGCGTAGAACAGCGGCACGAGCAGCGCCATGATCAAGATCGAGAGCCAGGCGCCGTCCTTGAACTTCGACAGGATGACGACGATCAGCACCACGAAGGTGGTGATCGCGCCGATGATGTTGATGACGATCGAGCGGCGCCACCCCTTCGCCGCGCCCTCGCCTTTGCGGCCCTCGGCGAGCCAGTGCCGCACCATCCCGCTCTGCGACAGCGTGAACGACGTGAACACGCCGACGACGTAGAAGTGGATCAGCGTGTTCAGGTCGGCGTCGAAGATGTAGATCATCAGCGACGACAGCAGCCCGAGCGCGACGACGCCGTTGGAGAACACGAGCCGGTCGCCCCGGTTCACGAACTGGCTCGGCATGAACCGGTCGCGTCCGAGGATCGAGGCGAGCCGTGGGAAGTCCTGGTACGCGGTGTTCGCCGCGAGGATCAAGATCGCGGCCGTGAACGCCTGCACCACGTAGAACCCGAGCGAGTTGTTGCCGAAGATCGCGACCGAGATCTGGGCGACGGCGGATCGCTCCTCGCTCGCGACGACCCCGTGCACGTGGGTCGCCAGGTAGGAGATCCCGAGGAACATCGTGACGGCGATCGTCCCCATGATCGCGAGCGTCGTCGCCGCGTTCCGGGCCTGGGGCCGTTTGAACGCCGGCACGCCGTTCGAGATCGCCTCGACCCCGGTGAGAGCGGTCGCACCCTGGGAGAACGCCTTGAGCAGCGCGAAGACCGTGATCCCCGCGACCGCCGCCGGCGCCGCGATCTGCTCGGACGCCGGCACGACCGCCGGGCACCCGCCGAGGCACCGCACGGCCCCCACCCCGATGAGGACCAGGATCGACACGACGAACCCGTAGGTGGGGACCGCGAACAACGTGCCGGACTCGCGCGCGCCGCGGAGGTTCGCGATCGTCACGAGGGCGACGAACATGATCGACAGGACGACCTTGTGCTGGTTCGCCCACGGGAACGCCGACCCGATCGCGAACACGCCGGCCACGATCGAGACGATCACCGTCATCATGTAGTCGAACAGCAATGCGGCAGCCGCGACGAGCCCCGCGAACGTGCCGAGGTTCTCCTTGCTCACGATGTAGGCCCCGCCGCCGCTGGGGTAGGCGCGGACGGTCTGCCGATACGAGCTCACGACGATCGCCATCAGCGCCGCGATCGCGAACGAGATCGGCATCACGTACTTCGTGGGCGACGTCGTCGCGATCGTCAGGGCGATCAAGATCTCCCCGGTCGCGTAGGCAACCGACGACAACGCGTCGGAGGCGAAGACCGGGAGCGCGAGGATCTTCGGCAACAGCGTGTGCTCGAGGTGTTGGCTCGAGAACGCGCGGCCCACGAGGAACCGCTTCGCGAGCGATCCGGTCGAGGACTTGGCTTGGGCGTTCATCGGCCCACGATGCTACGGCCCCGCCGGGCCGGTCCGGTCGTCACGACGCGTCGGCAACCCATCGGTACCCAACGCCCGGCTCGGTGACGATCAACGCCGGGGCCGAGGCGTCGTCGCCGAGCTTGCGCCGGAGCGCGCGGACGTAGGTGCGCAGGTACGTGGTCTCGGTGCCGTACCCCTGCCCCCAGACGCGTCGCAGCAGCCACTGGTGGGTGAGCAGCTTGCCCGGGTTCGTCACCAGGACTTCGAGCAGGCCGTACTCGGTCGGCGTCAGGTGGACCTGCTCCCCGTCGATCGTCACGAGCTGCTTGGCGAGGTCCACCTGAAGCGCCCCGAAGACGAGGAGTGGGGCGTCGGGCTCACCCGAACCCTTGCGCCGCAGGGCTGCGCGTGAACGGGCGAGGAGCTCTTCCATCCCGAACGGCTTGGTGACGTAGTCGTCGGCGCCGGCGTCGAGCGCGGCGACCTTGTCGCTCTGCCCCTCGCGGACCGACAGGACGATGATCGGGACCTCGGAGAAGGCGCGCACCCGGGTGATCACCTCGGTGCCGTCCATGTCGGGCAGGCCGAGGTCGAGCAGGATCAGCTCGGGGTGCTGGCTCGCGGCGGCGACCACGCCCTCGTCGCCGGTCCCCACGGTCTCGACGACGTAGCCGTGCGCCTCCAGGCTCGTGCGGAGCGCGCGGCGGATCTGCGGCTCGTCGTCGACCACCAGCACCTTCACGCAGCCTCCTCCTCGATCGGCAGGTCCAGGACCAGGGCGGTCCCGCCGCCGGCGGTCTCCTCCACCCAGATCCGGCCGCCGTGCGCGGTCACGACGGCCCGCGCGATCGACAGTCCGAGCCCGCTGCCGGGCCGTTCGGGCTCCTCGCGGCCACGATAGAAGGGTTCGAACACCTTCTCGCGTTGCGCGAGAGGGATGCCCGGGCCTTCGTCGGCGACCCGCACGCGCACGGACGCGCCCTCGCGCGACAGGTGGATCCGGACGGTCCCGTTCGGCGGCGAGTGGCGCGCGGCGTTCTCCACGAGGTTGGTGAGCACCTGATCGAGCTGCATCGGGTCGGCCGCGATCTCCGGGAGCTCGTCGGGCACCTGCAGCTCCACCCGCACGCGCTCGAGCTGGGGCCGCATCCGCGCCACCACCGCGCCGGCGACCTCCTCGACGTCGGTCGGCACGCGACGCGGGATCAACGCGCCGGCGCGGATCCGGGCGAGATCCAGGATGTTGCCCACCAGCCGGTTCAGGCGATCGGTCTCCTCGAGGATCGTCGTGAGGAGCTCGCGCTGCTGCGTCGCGTCGTGCACGGTCGAGGCGTCGAGCAGGCTCGTGACGCCGGCCTTGATGGACGCGAGCGGCGTGCGCAGGTCGTGTGTGACCGAGGAGAACATCGCCGCGCGCAGCTGGTTGGTCTCGGCGTCGAGCTGGGCGAGCCGCGCGCGCGCGTCGAGGCGGGCACGGTCCAGCGCCACCGCCGCCTGGCGCGTCGCCGCCTCCAGGAGCTCGCGCTCGCGCCGCGTGAACGAACGCGCGCGCGCGGGCCGCTCGGTCGTCAGCGTCCCCAAGGGGACCGTCGCGATCACGACCGGCACGATCTCGGTCGGGCCGCCCAGCTCGGCGCCCTCGCGCCGCGCGATCGCGCTCATCTCCTGCCCGTCGAGCACCACTTGGACGCTGCAGATCGCCAGCCCGAACGGATCCAGCAACAGCGCGACGAACTCGTCGAGCACCCGATCGGGGACGTCGCCGGACAAGAGCTTGCTCGACAGGAGCGCGAGCAACCGGGCCTCGCGCTCGCGCTCGGTGGCCCGGCGCCGCTCCGCCGCGGCGTTCCCGACCACCAGACCCACCACAGCGGCGATCGCGAGGAACACCACCGAGGCGATCACGTCGCGGAGTTGCTCGAACTGGAACCCGTTCGCGGGCTGCTCGATCCACGGCAGGGCCACCGATGACAGCAGCGCCGTCACGATCCCCGCCCAGATGCCGCCGCTGACCGCCGCGATCGTGACGGCGAGCATGAAGATCGCGACCCCCGCCCCGGGCCCGAGATCCCTGGTCAGGGCCACCAAAACGGCGCCGCACAGGGCCGCGCCGACCCCGATCGCGAGGGCGCGCGCCGAGATCTGGTCCACCCGCGGTTCCCTGCGATCCATCGCCACGACGGACACGCTACCGCCTCTATCTGCGCGATCCGGGCGCATCCGGGGCGGGCCGGAGGGGAGAGGTCGTTCACGTTTTCTTCACGCGCCCTCGGGCATCCTTCACGCCCCGCTCACGCTCATGCGACGACGCTTAGCGGCGGAAAGAGGGTCTCGTTGACCCCGGTGTCGGACCGTCACCCCCGGCACCGGTCGATGCGAGACGGAACACGAACGAACCCACTTTCCTCCGAGCCCGTCTGCGGGGCCGGCAGCTCCCTCCAGCTGTCGGCCCGCAGGCATATCTGGGGCCGATCACGCCAAGGTCACGAGGCGGCGCACGCTGTCAGGCGGTGCACACGCGGGTACGCTTCCCGGCCATGCGGGTCCTGATCATGGGATGCGGTCGGGTCGGTTCCGAGCTCTCCCACGCGCTCGGCGACGCCGGTCACGAGGTCACGGTGATCGACAAACGCGCCGAGGCGTTCGATCGCTATCCCCCCGGCGAGCACGCGCGCACGATCGTCGGTCTCGGGTTCGACCGCGACGTGCTCGAGGAGGCCGGGATCCGCGAGGCCGATGCGTTCATCGCGGTCTCGAGCGGCGACAACTCCAACATCGTGTCGGCGCGCGTCGCGCTCGAGCACTACCACGTGCCCAAGGTGATCGCGCGGATCTTCGACCCGCGGCGCGCCGAGATCTACGAGCGGCTCAACATCCCGACGGTCGCGACGACCACGTGGGGCGTGAAGCAGTTCCAGCTGATGCTGCTGCACACCGGCAAGGAGGTGCGCGAGAGCCTCGGCGGCGGCGAACTCCTGCGGGTGCGCGTCCCGGTGCCGAGCCACCTGGTCGGCAAGCCGGTGTCGACGTTGAACGTCGACGGGCACATCCTCGTCGCCGGCGTGTCGCGCGGCGGCAAGGGGTTCATCCCGTCGATCGACAGCACGCTGCAGGAGGGCGACTTCCTGATCGTCACGATGGGCAAGGACTACATGGACGAACTCGACACATTGCTCGAGCCGACGGAGCACCGCTGATGCGGGTCGTGGTGACCGGGGGCGGCGCGATCGGACGCCACGTCGCAGGCGACCTCAGCACGCGCGGCCACGACGTCACGCTGATCGAGCAGGACAAGCAGACCGTCGAGGACCTCCGCGAGGAGATCCCCGAGGTGACGATCATGCTCGGCGACGCGTGCGAGCCGTGGGTGCTCGACGACGCGGAGCTCGCCCGCGCCGACGTGGTGGTCGCCGCTACCGGCGATGACGAGGACAACCTGGTCACGTCGCTGCTCGCCAAGCAGGAGTTCGCCGTGCCGAGGGTGCTCGCGCGCGTCAACCACCCGAAGAACGAGTGGCTCTTCACCGATCAGTGGGGTGTCGACACCGCCGTCTCGCCGCCCCACATGCTGACGTCGATGGTGGAGGAGGCCGTCACGACGGGCGACCTGGTGCAGCTCCTGCGGCTCGAGGGCGGCCAGATCTCGATCGTCGAGATGAAGCTCGCCGCCGACTCGCCGGCCGTCGGCAGGCCGATCTACGAGCTCCGCCTGCCCAACGACGCCGCGATCGTCGCGATCGTGCGCGACGCGCACGTCGTGATCCCGCAGCCCGAGACCGTGCTCGGCGGCGGCGACGAGCTGGTGGCGCTCGCCGCGATCGGGACCGAGCAGGCGCTTCGGGCCGCGATCGTCGGCGACTGAGGCGGTCCGCCGCTCAGCCGCTCGGCTCGACCTGCCAGCGATACCCGATCCGTGACTCGGTCACGATCGCGCGTGGGTGCCGCGGGTCGGGTTCGATCTTGCGCCGGAGCTGACTGACGAAGACCCGGAGCGCCTCGACGTCGGGGGCGCCGTCGGCGTCCCACACCTCGGCCAGCAGCCAGTCGTGCGTGCGGAGCACGCCCGGCGCGGTGGCGAGCGCCTCCAGCAGGCGCCACTCGGTCGGCGTCAGGTGGACCTGGTCCTCGCCGCGCCGCACGGATCGCGCGCCCAGGTCGATCCGGATGTCGTCGACCTCGAACCGGGTGCCGCTCGGCTCGGGCGCCGCCCGCCGCAGGAGCGCCCGTACCCGGGCCAGGAGCTCGGCAGCGCCGAACGGCTTCGTCAGGTAGTCGTCGGCGCCGAGGTCGAGCGCGGCGACCTTGTCCTGCTCGGCGTCGCGCACCGACAGCACGAGGATCGGCACCGAGCTGAACCGCCGGATCTCCCGGCAGGCGGTGAGCCCGTCGACGTGCGGCAGGTTGAGATCGAGCACGACCAGGTCGGGCTCGCGGTCGCGGACCGCGCCGACCGCGGCGCGCCCGTCGGTCGCCGTCGCGACGCGGAAGTCGCGGGCGAGCAGCGTCCGCTCCACCGCGCGGAGGATCTGGGGCTCGTCGTCGACGACGAGGATCAACGGGTCGCTCATGCCGCCGGGAGCCGGAACCCCATCGTCGTTCCCCCGCCCGGGGTGTCGGTCGCCCAGATCTCGCCGCCCATCGCGGTGACGAAGCCCTTGCAGATCGCGAGACCGAGCCCGGCACTCAGGCGCGGCGACCCTTCCTGCAGCTTGTAGAACGGTGTGAAGAGCAGCTGCTGGTCGCCGAACGCGAGGCCGGGCCCGTGGTCGACCACCTGCACGACGACCACGCCGTCCGCCCGCTCCGCGGCGAGCTCGATCCGCCGGTCGGCGGCGCCCCGCACGGCGCGCGCCGCGTTCTCCACGAGGTTGGTGACGACCCGCTCCACGAACAGCTCGTCGCCCCGGACGCGGACGGCGTCGTCGGCGACCCGCACGTCGATCTCGACGCCCGGCCAGCGCTCGCGCACGCCGTCGACCGCCGGACCGACGAGATCGTCCAGATCGACGAGGTCGGCGTGGGCCACGAGCGTGCCCGACTCGATCCGGGACATGTCGAGCAGGTTCGTGATCAGCTGCGCGAGCCGCCCGGCCGACGCGCGAACGTCCTCGAGCACGACCCGGGCGCTCTCGGGGTCGAACGTCTCGCGGTCGAGGATGTCGGTGACCGACGCGGTGATGGCGGCGATCGGGCTCTTCAGCTCGTGCGAGGCGGCCGCCAGCAACGATCGCCGCATGTCCTCGGTCCGCTTGTACAGCTCGGCCTCGCGGAGCTCCTGCTCCAGCCGCTCGGCCTGCACCACCAGCGCGACCTCGTCGGCGAACGTGCGGACGACACGGGTCTCGGCGGCCGTCAACGCCGGGCGATCCCCGACGAAGACCAACGAACCGACCCGCGCCGGGCCGACCCGCAGCGGGAACGCGGTCGCCGAGGAGGCGGCCGGATCGTCCTCGTCGCGGACCGAGGCCAGGACGAACCCGAGGCGTTCGGCCGCGCGACCGAGCGCCGGGGTAAGGCCCTCCGCCCGCTCGGACACCAGCACGTGGCTCAGATCGAACAGCAGCCGGACCTCCGCCTCGCGGTCCTCGGCCGCGGTCGCGCGCTCGTGCGCGACGCCCACCAGCCACGAGATCAACAGCGACATCGCGATGAACGCGAAGAACGCGACGACGTACTCGGTCCGCTCGAGGTCGAAGGTGCCGTAGGGGGGGAGGAACCCGACGTTGTACAGCGCCGACCCGACGATCGCGGCGACGATGCCGGGGACCACCCCACCGAGCCACGACGCCACCACCACCGGCACGAGGAACGCGAACGCCGTCAGGGTGTGCGACAGCTGCACCCGGAAGGGCTCCATCACGGCGGCGATCGCGAGGGGGCCGAGCGTGGCGACGAGGTAGGCGGCGCCGAGCAGCCACGAGGGCCTGCGGACGCCCAGCACACGCGTCGACACGGCCGCGGTCCGATCCACGCTCGCAACGATAGTCGCCCTTACGGAACCCTTATCCCGCGCTTCTAGCGTGGACCGTGATGCAGACCGACGACGCACCTCCCGCAACGTCCGCGGCGCCCGAGGCCGCGAGCCCTCCCTCCCGGCCGGCCGCGCGCCCGCCCTTGCCCCGGAGCTCGAGCTACGGGGTCAAGCGGGCGTTCCTCGGACCGGCGCTCCCGACCGCTCACCTGGTGCACGAGCGGCTCGGCAAGATCGCCGCGCTCGCGATCTTCAGCTCGGACGCGCTCTCCTCGGTCGCCTACGCCACCGAGGAGATGCTGAAGACCCTGGTGATCGCCGGGGTCGGCGTGCTCGCGTTCTCGCTGATCGTGCCGTTGTCGGGGGCGATCGTGGCCGTCCTCGCGATCCTCGTCTTCAGCTATCGGCAGACGATCAAGGCCTACCCGTCGGCGGGCGGCGCCTACATCGTCACGAAGGACAACTTCGGACTGATCCCAGCCCAGGTGGCCGGCGTCGCGCTGCTGACGGATTACGTGCTGACCGTCGCGGTGTCGGTGTCCGCCGGCGTCGCGGCGATCATCGCGCTCGTGCCGGTGACCGCGCCGTTCCGCGTCGAGATGGCCGTCGCGTCGATCGCCCTGATCGCCTACGGCAACCTCCGGGGCGTCCGGGAGTCCGGGAAGATCTTCGCGGCGCCGACCTACGTGTTCATCGGGTGCATCATGTCGCTGCTCATCGTCGGGGTCGTGCGCGCGGCGACCGGGTCGCTCGCCGTGCCGCCGCCGGTCACGACAGGCGGCGCGCTGTCGGCCTTCGCGCTCGTCCCCGCGTTCGTCGCGTTGCACGCGCTGGCATCGGGCAGCACGGCGATGACGGGCGTGGAGGCGATCTCGAACGGCGTGCCGGCCTTCAAGCCCGTCGAATGGAAGCACGCGAGGCAGACGCTCGTCGCGCTCGGGCTGCTTCTGGCCACGATGTTCATGGGGATCTCGTGGCTCGCCGCGAAGCTCCAGGTCGCGCCGGACTTCACCGGGCGCTCGACGGTGGTCGCCGACATCGGCAAGGCGGTCTACGGCACGAGCCCGCTCGGGCACGCCGCCTTCGCCCTGCTGCAGATCGCGACGGCGCTGATCCTCGTGCTCGCGGCCAACACGGCCTACGCCGACTTCCCACGTCTGGCGAACTTCCACGCCGGGGACGACTTCTTGCCGCGGCAGTTCACGACGCGCGGGCACCGGCTCGTGTTCTCGAACGGGATCTTGGCGCTGTCGGCGGCCGCGATGCTGCTGGTCGTCCTGTTCCGCGCCGACGTGACGCGGCTGATCCCGTTCTACGCGATCGGGGTGTTCACCTCGTTCACGCTGTCGCAGGCGGGGATGGCCAAGCGGCACCTCAGGCTTCGCGAGGAAGGGTGGCGGGTCGGCCTCGCGATCAACGGGGTCGGCGCCGTCGCGACGGGGGTCGTGCTCGCGATCGTGGCCCGGACGAAGTTCGCCGAGGGCGCCTGGGTGATCTTGATCCTCGTGCCGGTGATGGTTGTCCTGCTGGTGCGGATGAACCACCAGTACGAGCGCGAGAAGAGGGAGCTCGAACGGGACCTGAAGGCGTTCACGCCGCCGACCAGCCGGCCCCCGATCACGATCTTGCTCGTCGAGGACCTCGACCCCAAGACCGTGCACGCGTTGCAGTACGCCCGGACGATCCGCTCCGAGCGGACGATCGCCGTGCACGTCGAGGAGGACCGCGCGCGCACGCAGGCGCTCGAGGCCGCGTGGCAGACCGCCGGACTCGACGCGATCCCGCTGCGGATCGTGCGCGGCCGCGGCGACGAGGCGGCGCGCCTCGCCGGCTTCCTCGCGGCCTACGAGCGTGAGGACCGGGACGCGATCGTGATCGTGCCCGTCCCTCACGAACGGACGTTGCGCGAGCACGTCGCCGACCGGCGCGCAGGCGCGCGGCTGCACCGCGCGCTCCTGTCCTACGGTCATGTGCGGGTCACCATGGTCCGCGACCACCCCGACGGCGTGCACCCCTTGCAGCGTGACGAGGACGGGCGACCGGTCGTGCGCCTCACCGCCCGGCAGACGCACGACGTCGTCGTGTTGGTCGACAAGCTCGACCGAGCGACGCTGCAGGCCGTCGCGTACGCGCTCGGGCTCGGCACGCGGTCGGTCCGCGCGGTCCACGCCGCCGTCGACCCCGATCGGGCAACCCGCCTCGCGGAGCGGTGGTCGGAGCTGCGTGCACCCGTCCCTCTCGACGTGATCGAGTGCTGGGACCGGGACGTGCCCCGCGCGGTCGAGCGCTACGTCGTCGGCATGGCGTCGGAGGGCACCGAGGTGACGGTCGTCATGCCCCGGCGCGACTACCCGCGCCTGCGCCAGCGGCTCCTGCACGACCGCACGAGCCGGAAGATCGAGCGGGCGCTCGGGCGCTACGCGCACATCGACGTCGCGGACATCCCGTACTACGTCCGGGGCGTGCCCGAGCCGATCGACGCGCGGGCCGAGGACGTCCTCGAGCCCGTCTGATCACGCGTCGCCGGCCGGATCCTCGCTCCAGCGGTACCCGATCCCCGGCTCGGTGACGATCGCCCGCGGGCGCCGCGGATCGGGCTCGATCTTGCGCCGGAGCTGGCTGACGAACACGCGAAGCACCTCGACGTCCTCGCCGTACGGGTCCCCCCAAACGCGTTCGAGCAGCCACCGGTGGGTGAGCAGCTTCCCGGGGTGGGCCGTGAGCGCCTCCAGCAGCGCCCACTCCGTCTTGGTGAGATGCACGTCGCCGTCACCCCGCGTGACGCGGTGCGCCTGCATGTCGATCGACACGCCGTCGAGCCGGTACCGCGCCGTCCCGTCGGCGGGGGCCCCCTCGCCCCGGCGCAGCAGCGCGCGGACGCGCGCGAGCAGCTCCCCCGTGCCGAACGGCTTCGTCAGGTAGTCGTCGGCCCCGAGGTCCAGCGCGGCGATCTTGTCGGGCTCCTCGTCGCGCACCGACAGCACGATGATCGGCACGCTGCTCCACGCGCGGATCCGCCGGCAGAACTCGAGCCCGTCGAGCACCGGCATGTTGAGATCGAGGACCACGAGATCAGGTGGCGACGCCGCCGCGAGGTCGAGTGCCAACAGCGCCGTCGGGGGCGAGCTCGACCGCATAGTCTCGCGCGACGAGCGATCGTTCGATCGCCTCGCGGATCTGCGGCTCGTCGTCGACCACGAGGATCTTCGTCACGAGGCCTCCTGCAACGAGAAGGCGAAGGTCGCGCCCCCGCCAGGGGTGTCCTCGAGCCAGATCTCCCCGCCCATCAGATCGACGAACCCCCGCGCGATCGCGAGCCCGAGGCCGGAGCCGAGTTTCGTCGTCCGCTCGTCGAGCCGGGCGAAGGGCAGGAACAGCTGGGTGCGCTCCCGCGTGGTGAGTCCCGCCCCGTGGTCGACGACCTTGACCGCCACCTGGGCGCGCCGTTGCCCGTGGTCGGTCGGACCGATCTCGATCTCCACCGACGGGCTGCCGGCGGCCACGGCCGACCGCGCCGCGTTGTCCAGGAGGTTCGACACCACCCGGGGGAAGAAGACCGGGTCGGCGACCGCGACCTCGTGCCCGTCGTCGATCGCCATGGCGATGTGCACGTCGGGCCAGCGCAGCGCCGCCGCGTCGACCTCGGCCGTGACGGTCTCCGCGAGATCGACGTGCTCGAGGTGCGCCTGCACGACGCCGGCCTCGATCCGCGACAGGTCCAGGAGGTTCGCGACGAGCGCGTCGAGCCGGTCGGCCTCGCTGTCGACCACGTGCAGGACGGCCGCACGCTCCGCCGTCGAGCGCTCCACCTCGGGATCGAGCAGATCGGTGACCGACGCCTTGATCGCCGCCAGGGGGCTCCGGAGGTCGTGCGAGACCGCGGCGAGCATCGTTCGGCGCGCCGTCTCGGTCTGCCGGAGGATCTCGGCGTCGGTCGCGGTGCGCAGCAGCCGGTCGCGCTCGAGCACCAGCGCGAGCTGGTCACAGACCGCACGCAGCACCCGCACCTCCGCGGGGTCCAGCGCGGGCCGCGACCCGGTGAGCACGATCAGGCCCAGCGTTCGGTTGCCGACCGACAACGGCAGCCGTTGCGGCGCGCGTCCCGGGTCGGCCGGGTTCCACGACGGGCTGATCGACCCGGCCGGAGCGCCGACGACCACCCGCTCGTCGAGCCCACCCTCGGCGCCGCTCACGAACAGGGCGCCCGCGTCGAATCCGAACCGCGTGACGACGTCGCCGAGCAGCGCGCCGTACATCTCCTCTCCCGGACCCCGCACCACGAGGTCGCGGCTCAGCTCCTGCAGCGTCTGCAGCTCGCGCTCCTTCGCCTCGGCGACCTCCGCCCGCTCCACCGCACGGGAGTAGAGCGAGGAGATCAGCACCGACAACGCGAGGAACACGACGAGCGCGACCACGTGCTCGCCCCGTGCGATCACGAACGAGTCGTACGGCGGCAGGAAGAAGAAGTTGAACGTCAGGAACGACACGACCGCCGCGAGCAACCCCGGTCCCAGCCGCCCGACGATCGCCGCGGCGACCACGACGACCAGGAAGGTGAAACCGATCGTGAGCGGCTGCAAGGTGTCGCGGAACGGGAGGAACACGAGCACGACAGCCGCCGGACCGGCGACCGCGATGAGGTACCCGATCGCGCGAAGACGTCCTCTCGGCGCCGCGCGGAGCAGCGCGAGGGTGCGTGCGGTGCGCATGGTCGAAGGATAGCCAGCGCGGCAACGACGCTCGACCGTCCGGACCGCCCGCGGACGAGACCTTTACGGATCCCGTATGCCGCACGCGTCGTTCCTCACGGTTGCCTGATGTCCGCTGACTACGGTCGGGGCCAGGAGGTGAGGACCGTGTGGGATCTCTGGGTCGGCGTCATCACCGCGGTGTTCTTCGTGGTGGCCTTCGCCCTCGTCCGCTGGTTCGACGCGATATGAACATCGCCGATGCGCTCGAGCTCGCGCTCGCGCTCGCGCTGCTCGTCTATCTCGTGTACGTGTTGATCCGCCCGGAGCGATTCTGATGGGCACGATCGTCGTCTACACGCTCCTGTTGATCGTGCTGACGCCGCCGCTGGGCGCCTACCTGTACCGCGTCTACACGAGCGAGCGCACCGGCCGGATCGAGGGCGTCTTCTATCGGGTGCTCGGCGTGAACCCCGACGCCGAGCAATCGTGGCGCCGGTACGCGACGGCGGTCCTGTGGTTCAGCGTGATCAGCATGGTGTTCGTCTACCTCGTGCTGCGGTGGCAACAGCATCTACCGCTGAACCCCGAAGGCTTCGCGGGCGTGAACCCGTACCTGTCGTTCAACACCGCCGCGAGCTTCATGACCAACACGAACTGGCAGTCCTACGGCGGCGAGACGACGATGAGCTACCTCTCCCAGATGCTCGCGCTGACGTTCCAGAACTTCGTGTCGGCCGCGGTGGGCATCGCGGTCGTGATCGCGATGATCCGCGGGTTCACGCGCGCCGGCACCGACAACGTCGGGAACTTCTGGCGCGACCTCGTGCGCGGCGTCGTCTACGTCCTGTTGCCGATGTCCGTGCTGGTCGCGATCGTCCTCATGAGCCAGGGTGTCGTGCAGACCCTCAGCCCCTCCGCGTCGGTCACCGGGATCCAGGGGTTCGCGCAGGTGATCGCGCGCGGTCCGGTCGCGAGCCAGATCGCGATCAAGCAGCTCGGCACGAACGGCGGCGGGTTCTTCAACGTGAACTCGGCGCACCCGTTCGAGAACGCGACGCCGATCTCGAACTTCGTCGAGGCGTTCGCGATCCTGTGGATCGCCGCGGCGCTGACCTACACGTTCGGCAAGATGGTCGGCAACGTCCGCCAGGGCTGGGTGCTGTTCGGCGTGATGTGGATCCTGCTGGTCGCCGGTCTGGCGCTCACCGTCCCCGGCGAGCGGACCGCCACCCCCGCGATGCAAGCGGCGGGCGTCGCCGGCAGACCGCGCCCAACCTCGAGGGCAAGGAGGTGCGCTTCGGACCCGACGCGTCGTCGCTGTGGTCGGTCGCCACCACCGACGCCTCGAACGGGAGCGTCAACTCGATGCTCGACTCGTACCAGCCGCTCGGCGGGCTCGCGCCGATGTTCAACATCGCGATCGGCGAGGTGATCTTCGGCGGGGTCGGCAGCGGGCTGTACGGGATGATCTTCTACGTCGTGATCGCCGTGTTCATCGGCGGGCTGATGGTCGGCCGCACCCCCGAGTACCTCGGCAAGAAGATCGGCGCGCGCCAGGTCAAGATCGTCGTGATCGCCGTGCTCGTGCCGTTCCTGGTGGCGCTCGCGTTCACGGCGTTGGCGGTGGTGACACCGTCGGGCCTGGCCGGGCCGCTCAACACCGGCCCTCACGGGTTCAGCGAGATCTTCTACGCGTACCTGTCGCAGGGGAACAACAACGGTTCGGCGTTCGCGGGGCTCACCGCGAGCTCGCCGTACTACACGATCACCGGCGGCATCGCGATGCTCGTCGCCCGCTTCGTGCCGCTGATCGCGGCGCTCGCGCTCGGCGCGAGCGTGGGCAGGGAGCGCACCGTGCCGTTCACGGCGGGGACGCTGCGGACCGACACGGGACTGTTCGCCGGCCTGCTGACCGGCGTGATCGTGATCATCGGCGCCTTGACGTTCCTGCCCGGGCTCGCCCTCGGTCCGATCGTCGAGCACCTGCAGAAGGGGCTGAGCTGAGATGTCGGTGACCGCCCCGCCGCAGACAGCGCCCACCACGCAGACGACGATCCGCTCGCGTCCCTTGTTCGACGGACCGATCGTGCGTCAGGCGATCGTCGACAGCTTCACGAAGCTGAACCCGCGCACGCTCCTGCGCAACCCGGTGATCTTCGTCGTCGAGGTCGTGTCCATGGTGGTCACGATCCGGATCGTCGCCGACGCCGTCAACGGCGGTGCGGTCGCGTTCGACACCGCGATCGGACTCGGGCTGTGGTTCACGGTGCTGTTCGCGAACTTCGCCGAGGCGATGGCGGAAGGGCGCGGCAAGGCGCAGGCCGAGACCCTGCGGCGCACCCGCGCCGACCTCGTGGCCCGGCGGCTCACCGCCGACGGCACCGAGGAGACCGTGCAGGCGTCCGACCTGCGCGCCGGCGACGTCGTGATGGTGTCGGCCGGCGAGCTGATCCCGGGCGACGGCGAGATCGTCGAAGGGATCGCGTCGGTCGACGAGTCGGCGATCACCGGCGAGTCGGCCCCCGTGATCCGGGAGTCCGGCGGCGACCGCTCGGCCGTGACCGGCGGCACCAAGGTGCTCTCGGACTGGATCAAGGTCCGGATCACGGCCGAGCCCGGCGAGGGCTTCATCGACCGGATGATCCGGCTCGTCGAAGGCGCCGAGCGCCAGAAGACGCCGAACGAGATCGCGCTGTCGCTCCTGCTCGTGAAGTTCACGATCATCTTCCTGATGGTGATCGTGGCCCTCCAGCCGTTCGCCATCTACGCGGGCAACCGCGTGAGCGACGCCGTGCTGATCGCCCTGTTCGTGTGCCTGATCCCGACCACGATCGGGGGCCTGCTGTCCGCGATCGGGATCGCCGGGATGGACCGGCTCGTCCAGCGCAACGTGCTCGCGATGAGCGGCCGCGCGGTCGAGGCCGCCGGCGACGTGTCCGCGCTGCTGCTCGACAAGACCGGCACGATCACCCTCGGGAACCGGCAGGCGGTGGCGTTCCTCCCGGCGCCCGGCGTCGACGAGCGGCGAGCTCGCCGAGGTCGCGCAGATGGCCTCGCTCGCCGACGAGACCCCCGAGGGTCGCTCGATCGTCGTGCTCGCGAAGGAGCGCTTCAACCTGCGCGAGCACGACTTCATGGAGGCCCACGCCGAGTTCGTCCCGTTCACCGCGCAGACGCGGATGAGCGGCGTGAACCTCAACGGCAGCGAGATCCGCAAGGGCGCCGTCGACGCGATCCGCGGCTGGTCCGGGCGGGACCTGCCGCCCGAGCTCGACGAGGCGGTCGAGCGCATCTCGCGCGCGGGCGGCACACCGCTCGCGGTCGCGAAGGACCACGTCCCGATGGGGGTCGTCGAGCTCAAGGACATCATCAAGGACGGACTGGTCGAGCGGTTCGACCAGCTGCGGCGGATGGGGATCCGCACGGTGATGATCACCGGCGACAACCCGCTGACCGCGGCCGCGATCGCGCAGGAGTCCGGTGTCGACGATTTCCTCGCCGAGGCGACGCCCGAGACCAAGATGGCGCTGATCCGCAAGGAGCAGGAGGGCGGCGTGCTCGTCGCGATGACCGGCGACGGCACGAACGACGCCCCCGCGCTCGCGCAGGCGGACGTCGGGGTCGCGATGAACACCGGCACGTCGGCGGCGAAGGAGGCCGGCAACATGGTCGACCTCGACTCGAACCCCACGAAGCTGATGGACATCGTCGAGATCGGCAAGCAGCTGCTGATCACCCGTGGCGCGCTCACAACCTTCTCGATCGCGAACGACGTCGCGAAGTACTTCGCGATCATCCCGGCGATGTTCGTGACGACGTATCCGGCCCTCGATCGGTTGAACGTGATGCACCTGACCTCGCCGCAGTCCGCGATCTTGTCGGCGGTGATCTTCAACGCGCTGATCATCGTGGCGCTCGTGCCGCTCGCGCTCCGCGGCGTGCGCTACCGGCCGGTCGGCGCCGAGGGTCTGCTGCGCCGCAACCTGCTGATCTACGGTCTCGGCGGGATCATCGTGCCCTTCATCGGCATCAAGCTGATCGACATGTTCCTCGGGCTGGTGCATTTCCCGTGATCCGCACGATCGTCCGCGCGCTGCTCGCCACGCTCGTGCTCGCGGCCCTGACGGGGATCGCGTACCCGCTGGTGATGACCGGGATCGGCCAGGTTGCGTTCGCCCACGACGTGAACGGCTCGCTCGTCGACGTCAACGGTCAACCGGTCGGCAGCTCGCTCATCGGACAGACCTGGAACGGCCCGGAGTGGTTCTACGGGCGACCGTCGGCGGTCGGCGACGACGCGTCGACGTCGTCGGGCTCGAACCTCGGGCCTCGGTCCCAACAGCTCGCCGACGACATCGAGACGCAGGCGCGCCAGATCCTCAAGATCGAGTCGCCCTACACACCCGGCCTCACGACGGCCAGCATCCCGGTCGACCTGGTGACCTCCTCGGGCAGCGGCCTCGACCCCGATATCTCGGTCGCCGCCGCCCGGTTCCAAGCGCCGCGGATCGCGGCCGTTCGCGGGCTCCCGCTCGACCAGGTGCTGAGCCTGATCGACGCGCACACCGCCCACGAGACCCTCGGGTTCCTCGGAGAGCCGCGGGTGAACGTCCTGGAGCTCAACCTCGCGCTGCAGGGGGTGGCGCCACGAGCGTGACCACCGCCCTGCAGCGCACCGTCCTCGTGATGGGACGCCACGTCACGGAGCCACCACGGCTCTACCCGGGCGACGTCGCCGGGTCGATGGCCGTCGTCGTGATCACGGTCGGGTGGCCGGTCACGTCGGCCCAGTCGATGGCGGTCGAACAAGCGCTCGAACTCGCGCGCGAGCGTCGCGTCGCGTTCGACGCGTTCCTGGTCGGCTCGATCACCGAGGGACTCGAGGTGGTCGACACCCGTGACCGGGTGCTGTTCGCCGGCGACCGACGCGAGGGGAAACGGATCGTGCGCGGCCTCGGCCCGCGCGGGATCACCGCGCGCGCTGCGCGATGACGTGGATGTCGACGTTCGCGGCCTGCCTGATCAGCTCGGTGACGAACGATCCCCGCAGGATCTCCTTCCACCGCGAGCGGCGTGATTCCCCGACCACGAGCTGCGTGACGTACTGGGTGTAGGCGACGTTCAGCACGCCCGCGACCGGGTCCTCGTCGTCGATCACGAGGAGCTCTCCGCCGAGGTCGGCCACCAGTTGCTTGAGCTCGACGAGCCACGCGGTCGCCTCGGGCTCGTGCCGCTCGCGCGCGTGGACCACGAGGAAGTCGCCTCGGGCCCGCTGGGCGATCCGCGCGCCGCGCCGCACGAGGTCGTCGGCGGAGTCCGGCTCGCCGACGCAGACCAGGACGCGTTCGCGGGTCTCGGGCGTGCGCCCCTTCGACCATCGCGACAGGAGCGTCTCGTCGACCTGGTTCGCGACCCGCATCAGCGCCAGTTCGCGGAGCGCCGTCAGGTTGTCGGTCGTGAAGTAGCGCTGCAGCGCGAGCTCCGCTTTCGCGGGATCGGGGTAGACGTTGCCGTGCAGCATCCGACGTCGCAGGGCGTGCGGCGACATGTCGACGAGCTCGATCTGGTCGGCCAGCTCGACCACCCAATCGGGAACCGTCTCGCGCTGCTGCACCCCGGTCACGTCGGCGACGACGTCGTTCAGGCTCTCGAGATGCTG
This sequence comes from uncultured Actinomycetes bacterium, assembly GCA_963799625.1. Taxonomy (GTDB): domain Bacteria; phylum Actinomycetota; class UBA4738; order UBA4738; family HRBIN12; genus AC-51. Next base: position 519,437 of record CAWCXU010000013.1, read on the forward strand.
GATGTTGACCGTGGTGATGACCTCGATCCGTGCCGCCAGCAGGTCGATCACGTCCTCCCAGCGCTTGCCGCGCCGGGCGCCCGGGACGTTCGTATGCGCGAGCTCGTCGACGAGCGCGATCTCGGGCTGGCGCTGTACCACCGCGTCGGTGTCCATCTCGTCGAAGATGGCGCCGCGGTACTCGATCGTGCGCTCGGCGACGGTCTCGAGGCCTTGGAGCATCTCGAGCGTGCGTGGCCGGCCGTAGGTCTCGACGCACGCGACGACGACCCGGCTTCCGCGCTCGGCGCGACGACGCCCCTCCGACAGCATCGCGTAGGTCTTGCCGACACCGGGCGCGGCGCCGAGGTAGATCCGAAGCGGCGCCGACTTGGCCGCGCGCGCCTCGCTCCGGTTCCACTGCGGCGGCGCCGACGGCTCCGCGACGACCGTATGCCCGATCAGGGCCTCGACCGACTCCACTCCCCGCTCTGGCCCGCGCTCGGCGCTCGTCGCCATGGCCGAAGCGTACGCCCGCGCCGGTCGGTTCAGACGGTGAGCTCGAGGCGCGGGTTCATCATCAGCACCCGGCCGTGCTGCTCGCCGATCACGCCCTCGACCACCACGCGCGTACCCAGCGTGAGCCCGCGGATCGCCCGGCGTCCCATGAACTGGATCGAGACCTCGCCGGTCCCGTCGGAGATCACGACCTCGAGCGACTCGTTGTCCTGCATCGGCAGCACCGTGAGCCGCCGGATCACCCCGGCGATCTTCACACGCTCGCGCGCGTGCGCATCGCCGATCCGCACCGAACCCGGCACGGCCTCGGCCCAGTCCCGGATCTCCGCATCTAGGCGCGCCTCATCGGACTCGGTGAGCCGGGCGAGCCAGCGGCGGAGCGGTCCCATCGACTAGGCCGAGGTGGTGGTGGCCTTCGCCCGCTCGACGTCGCCCTCGAGCCCCGACTCGCGGCTCTTCGACACCCAGATCATCGCGCCGAGCACGACCGAGCCGACGATCACGATCCCAGCGCGCAGCGCCGTGTCGTCGATGTGGGTGACCACGAGCGGCGCGATCAGCAGCGCGACCAGGTTCATCACCTTGATCAGCGGGTTGAGCGCCGGACCGGCCGTGTCCTTGAACGGGTCGCCGACCGTGTCGCCGATCACGGCGGCCTTGTGGCTCTCCGAACCCTTCCCGCCGTAGTGGCCCTCCTCGATGAACTTCTTGCCGTTGTCCCAGGCGCCGCCGGCGTTGGACAGCATCACCGCGAGCAGCTGTCCCGTGAGGATCGCGCCGGCCAGGAACGCGCCCAGCGCCTCGGGCCCGAGGAAGAAGCCCGCGATGAGCGGGGCGAGCACGGCGAGCAGCCCCGGCGTCATCAACTCCCGCAACGACGTGCGCGTGCAGATGTCGACGACCGCGCCGTAGTCCGGCTTCTCGGTGTAGTCCATGATCCCCGGGTGCTCGCGGAACTGGTTCCGCACTTCGACCACGACCTGCGCCGCCGCCCGACCGACCGCGCGGATCGCGAGCGAGCTGAACAGGAAGGCGACGCACCCGCCGATCAGGAGCCCGACCAGCACGTTCGGTTGATCGACCCGGATCGGGAACTCGCCGTTGATCGCGAGCGACGCGTCGGCCTTGATCACCGCTTCGGCGAACGAGCCGAACAGCGCCGTCGCCGCGATCACCGCGGTGGCGATCGCCACGCCCTTCGTGATCGCCTTCGTCGAGTTCCCGATCGCGTCGAGGCCGCCGAGGACCTCGGCCGGCCGGCCCTCGAACTCGCCCGACATCTCCGCGATGCCCTGCGCGTTGTCCGAGATCGGGCCGAAGGTGTCCATCGAGACGATCACCCCGACGGTCGTGAGCATCCCCATGCCGGTGAGCGAGATGAAGTACAACGACTCCCGCGTCGTGTCACCGAGGAAGTACGACCCGATCATCGCGGCGCCGACCACGAGGGCCGACCAGACGGTCGACTCGAGGCCGATCGAGAACCCCGACAGGATCGTGGTCGCCGGCCCGGTCACGGTGGAGGCCGCGATCTCCTGCACCGGCTTGTACTTCGTGTCGGTGAAGTACTGCGTCATCTTCTGGATCACCGAGGCGAGCACCAGGCCGATCAACACGGCGACGCCCGGCTTGTACGTGTCCATGTAGACCCCGGAGATCACCAACGCGGCCGCCGCGGAGATCGCCGCCGAGACGAAGAACCCACGGTTGATCGCGCGCATGCCGTGCTCCTCCTCGGAGCGCGGGGCGACCGCGACGATCCCGATCATCGACGTCACGACGCCGACCGCGCGCACGAACAGCGGGAACATGACGCCGATGATCGCGCCCTTCGGCGAGCCGGCGAACGCGGCCGCGCCGAGGATCAGCGACGCGATCAGCGTGATCTCGGAGGACTCGAACAGGTCGGCCGCCATGCCGGCGCAGTCCCCGACGTTGTCGCCCACGTTGTCGGCGATCGTCGCGGCGTTGCGCGGGTCGTCCTCGGGGATCCCCTGCTCCACCTTGCCGACGAGGTCGGCGCCGACGTCGGCCGCCTTCGTGAAGATGCCGCCGCCGACCCGCATGAACATCGCGAGCAGGGCGCCGCCGAACCCGAAACCGACCAGCACGGCCGTCGCGTCGCCTTGGTAGATGATCAAGATCGCCACGGCGCCGAGCAGCCCGAGCCCGACCGTGAACATCCCGGCGACGCCCCCGGCGCGGAACGCGATCCGCATGGCCTTGCGCAGCCCGCCCTCCCGCGCGGCGTTCGCGGTGCGCACGTTGGCGCGCACGGCGAGCCACATCCCGACGTACCCGGTGAGCGCCGAGAAGCTCGCCCCCAGGATGAACGCGATCGAGCGCCCGAACTTGATCGAGAACGCGGAATGCTCGGCGTTGGCCGGTGCCGGCAGCACGAAGAACAGTGCGACGGCGAGCACGGCGAGGAACACGGCGACCGTGCGGAACTGGCGCGACAGGTAAGCCTTCGCGCCCTCCTGGATCGCCAGGGCGATCTCGCGCATCTTGGGGGTGCCCTCGGGGGCCGACAGGACCTCCCGCACCAGGTACCACGCGAAGAGCAAGGCGACGATCGAGATCCCGAGGATGACCCACAACGCGGTCTTCTCGGAGCTGCCGAACACGGCCTCGATCGTCCCGCCCTCCTGGGCAAGCCAACCGACCATCGAACCTCCCACAGGGATACGAGCTCCCCGGGCTTTGAGCCGCGGGGTCAAGGACCGGAGAAGGATACCGGACCTCGTGGTACGTGACCTGCGGAAGAAGGTCTCCCGGGGGCCCGGCTGCCGCTACGATGCAGCGCATGCGGACGGTCCTGGCGGTCGCGCTCGCCGGCGCTCTGGGGGCGCTCGCACGCTGGGGCATCGGCTCGTGGTTCGGCCACCGCTTCCCGTCGTTCCCGTGGGGCACCCTCGTCATCAACGTGAGCGGCTCGTTCATCCTCGGCGTGCTGTTCGCGGTGCTCGTCCAACGGAACGCCGGCTCACCCACGATGCGCGTCGCGCTGATGACCGGGCTTCTGGGCGCCTACACGACGTTCTCGACGTTCTCGCTCGAGACGTTCCGGCTCTTCGAGGACGGCGCGACCGGCTCGGCGCTCGCGAACATCGGGCTCAGCGTGTGCTTGGGGTTGCTCGGCGTGTGGCTCGGCATCACGGCCGGGAGGGCCTTCGCCTGACGCCCTCGTGACGGCCGAGTAGCCGGAACGTCAACCAGCTGGCGGCGCCGGCGAGCATCGCCGCGACGATGATGCCGACCTTAGCCGCATCCAGCAGCAACGGCTGGTCGGCGAACGCCAGATCGGCGATGAACAGCGCGACCGTGAACCCGATCCCCGCGGTGACGCCGAGGCCGAGGACCGCGCCGTTGTCGACGTCGGCCGGGAGCGTGCCGGCGCGTGTGCGCACGGCGAGCCGGGTCGCCGCGACCACCCCGATCGGCTTGCCGAGCACGCGGGCCACCACGATCGCCCCGGCGACGGTGATCCCGGTGACGGTGAACAGCGACGACGGCGTCAGGTGCACGCCCGCGTTCGCCAACGCGAACAACGGCACGAACACGAACGACGTCCACAGGAGCAGCGCGTGCTCCACCCGCGCGATCGGCGAGACGGCCTCGCGCGACAGGTCGGCGAGCTCGAGCCACAGCGGCGCGTCGGCGTCGGGCGGCTCGGGGTCATCGACCGTCGCCTCCGCGATCCGGCGTGCCTCCGCGCTCACCGCGCGCGGCCGCTGGAACGGCGCGGCCGGAGCAAGCACGCCCATCACCACCCCGGCGATGGCCGGCTCCACGCCGGCGCGCCACAGCGCGAACCACAGGAGCGCGCCGAGCCCCACGTACACGACGATGCTGCGGACGTGCGCGCGATCGGCGACGAGCACGGCGGCGACCGCCGCGGCCGCCCAGACGAGGCCCACCAGGTCGCCGCGGTGGCCGTACGCGAACGTCACCACCACGATCGCCCCGATGTCGTCGACGATCGCGAGGGTCAAGCAGCAGCGGCTTCAACCCGGTGGGCACGAACGGGGCGGCCAGCGCGAGGGCGCCCAGCGCGAGCGCGATGTCGGTCGCCATCGGGATCGCCCATCCGTGGGCGCCCGCGCCGCGCCCGGCGATCGCGACGTAGAGCAACGCCGGCACGACCATGCCGCCGACCGCCGCGATCGCCGGCAGCGCAACGGCCCGCGGGCTGCGGAGCTCCCCGCTCGTGACCTCACGCTTGATCTCCAGCCCGACCAGTAGGAAGAAGAAGGTCATCAGGCCGCTGCCGACCCAGAACCGCAGGTCGGTGCCGATCGACAGCTGCCCGACGCGCACCACGAGCGGCGTGCGCCACAGGCGTTCGTACGCAGCCGGCCACACGTTCGCCCACACGAGCGCGATCGCGACCGCCGCGAGCAAGACGTAGCCGGACGACGTCGAGGCGGCGAGGAACCGCTGCAGCGGTCGAACGACCGTTCGTGGGATGCGCCGTTCCGACCGGGACCACGGCGCTCGGAGGTCTGGGTGCTCGGGCACGGATAAGATCCTTCCGCCGACCAGTCTTCCCGGCACACCTTCGGAACCAGCGCAAGGCTACTCGTTGCCGGGTACGGCGCGCGGGATGCGCAAGCGTTACAGCTTCGTCACGAGTCGCCTACCGATTTCCCAGGGGGCGGCTGGTAGCCTCGACCCGCTTTGGCCAACGAGAAGACCCCCCTGCGGGATACCGCCCCGACGACGCCCGAGCGAGTCCAGAAGAACGTGGATCGTTCGACGGTTGCTCGCCGCCGCGTGATCGCCGGCGTCGTCGTCGCGCTCGTCGTGATCGGCGGCCTGTGGTTCCTGTTCGGCCGCGGCAAGGACAGCCCCCTCGCGGACATCATCGGCTCGACGCCCGCCCGTCCCCACGTTCTCGTTCAAGACCGTCGTGCCGAAGTACGAGGCCCTCGCAACCAACCTCGACAAGAAGAAGCTCGAGAAGGCAGCGAAGCACGCCGCGCCGACGATCCAGCACGTCACCACGCAGTTCCTGCAGGCCGGTTACGTGGACCCCGACGGCTGGGGCGACGCCGGCTCGATCAACGACTTCTTCACCGACGACGCGAAACAACAGGTCGACGCCAACATCGACACCCTCACGCTCGGCAAGAACGCCTCCGACACGGTCGACACGTTCACGCCGGCGAAGAAGGGCAACGTCATCAAGGTGACGTCGCTCATCGACGGCAACCTGAACGTCATCCGCGCCAACGCCGAGTTCACGTTCAAGGGCACGACCGCCAACACCGACGGAACCACCTCGAAGGTCACCGTCACCGGCACGCTGTTCCTCGTGCCCGACGGCAACGATTGGAAGATCGAAGCCTTCCACATCAACCGGGAAGAGAAACCCCACAAGGCACCGGCCTCCGCGTCGGCGTCGGGAGCCACGTCATGACCAAGAAACTGCTGGCGGTCGTCCTCGGGCTGTCCGCATGGATCGGCGGCACGGTCGCCGCGACGATCGGCAACGGCACCGCCGCGCAGGCCTCGCCGCTGTTCGTGCTCCAACAGGCGCATGCCGACTACACCCCGTCGCTCGACGGCAACACGCCGCTCTTCATCCTGCTGTTGGGCTCGGACTCCCGGCCCGGCGTCACGCCGATGAACCGTGGGCGTTCCGACTCGATCCACATCCTCGGTATCAACCCCGCCGCGCACCGCGCGACCGTGTTCGGGATCCCGCGCGACTCCTACGTGCCCCTGTCGACCGGCGGAACCGACAAGATCAACGCGGCGATGCCGATCGGCGGCCCCGAGGCCGAGGTGCAGACGGTCGAGAACGTCACCGGCATCAAGTTCGCCTACTACGTGCTGACCGGGTTCCAACAGGTCACGCAGGCCGTGAACCAGATCGGCGGCCTCGAGGTCAACGTGCCGTACTCGGTCGTCGGATACCAGCAGACGTTCCCGTCCGGCCTGCACCGCATGACGGGCCAGGAGGTCCTCGGCTATTCGCGCACCCGGCATTCGCTGCCGCTCGGCGACTTCGACCGCTCGCTCAACCAGGGCGTCGTGCTGACGAGCGCCCTGACCCAGTTCCGCAACGAGTACGCGAAGGATCCGACGCGGCTCTATGACTGGCTCGGCGCAGGCCTCCGCACCGTCGAGACGACGGTGCCACTCGACGAGCTGATCAAGCTCGCCGGCCTCGCCCAGTCGATCCCGGCGAGCCGCGTGACGAACCTCGTCGCCCTCGGGACCAGCGCGATGCAGGGTACGCAGAGCATCGTGAACCTTTCCCCCGAGAACCAGGCGCTCTGGCAGGACATGAACCAGGACGGGTACATCCTCTCGAAGGACATCCCGAAGGAAGCCACGCCCGCGCCGCTCCCGTAGCTCGGATCAGAGCTTCGTCAGCACGTACCCCACGTAGCCGACGTAGAACACGCCCTGGATCAGCAACAGCGGCGCGGACAGCCCGCCGCGGATCCGAAGCGTCAGGTACATCACCGACCCGGCGAGCAGCGCGACGAGCGCGGCGACCAGCGCCTCGTGGCTCAGCTCCCACGGCGTGAACAGCAGCCCCACCGTCACCGGGAACGACGACTGGAACACCATCGCCCCGGTCATGTTCCCCATCGCGAGGGTGTCCTTGCGCCGCCGCACCCAGAGCACGCTGTTGAACTTCTCGGGGAGCTCGGTCGCGAGCGGCGCGACGAGCAGCGAGAACGCGAGCGTCGGGATCCCGGCAGCCTTCCCGATGTCGCCGACCGAGCCGACGAAGATCTCGGCGCCGAGGACGATCAACCCGAGCGCGAGCGCGACCTGCACGAACGGCGCCGCGGTCGGACCGTCCTTCGTCCATGCCGGCAGGCTCGACCGGAGCTTCCGCAGCCAATCCCACACGTAGAGCGCCCGGATCTCGTCGGACTCCTCGCGTCCTCCTCGCCGTCGCCCTGGAAGTGCCGGCGCACGTAGTAGACGTAGCCCACCATCAGCACGATCACGAGGGCGTAGTCGAACGGCTTGCTGTGCAGCAGCCCGGCCACCACGGCCAGCGAGTACATCACGAGGAAGTAGCCGAGGTCCTGGCGGATCACGCGGTGGTCGATGTCGAGCTCGAGCGGGCGGCGTCCCCCGCGCGCGAAGATGAACACCGCGACCGCGACGACCACCATCGCGAGCGTCGTCAGCATGAACGGCGCGCCGAGGATCGCGCCGACCCCGATGTCCTCGCCGGCAGCGTGTCCCGACGCGATCGCGATGATCGGCAGGAGCGTCTCGGGGAGCGCCGTGCCGACCGCGGCGAGCACCGAGCCGACCGCGCCCTCCGACAGACCGAAGCCCTCGCCGACCCATTCGACGCCGTTCGTGAACAGCTCGGCGCCGGCCAAGATCACCAACAGGGAGATGACGAGCAGCACCCAGTCCATCTGGCTGGGGATGCTCCCAGGTCCTGTTAGGGTCGCCACAAGCGATGACGACCCCTCCCGCGGCCGCCCGCTCGGATCGAGACGTTCGGATCCGACTCGCGTTCGGCGCCGCGCTGCTCATCGCATTGCCGGCGCTCTGGGTTCGGTGGACCGACCCGCATCTGTCGCACGGGGTCGAAGCCTTGCTGTTCGGTCTCGCGATCGTCGGCGCCGCGTTCATCCTGGCGTGGGCCGCCGAGGTTGCGCAGCTCGACATCGCGGCCGGGTTGGCGCTCGCCGTGCTCGCGCTGATCGCGGTGCTCCCCGAGTACGCGGTCGACTTCGTGTTCACGTGGAAGGGCGGGCAGGCGGTCGCGCAGTACGGCGCCTCGTGTCCGAGCGGCGAGCCCGGCCTCGCGTCGCCGTGCTCCCTCGCGCTCGCGAACATGACCGGCGCGAACCGGCTGCTGATCGGCATCGGGTGGAGCTCGGTGGTGTTCATCGCCTGGTACCGGTCGCGGAAGCGCGTGGGCGACCGACCCCCGGCGCCGATCAGCGAGATCCGCCTGGCGCGAACCCACGCGGTCGAGATCGCGTTCCTCGGGGTCGCGACGCTCTACTCCCTGACGCTGCCGCTCAAGCACTCGATCACGCTGTTCGACGCGGGCGTGCTGATCGGGCTGTTCCTCTTGTACATGCTGCGGCTGTCGCGCGCCCCCGCAGAGGAGCCGCACCTGGTCGGTCCGGCTCGATGGCTGGGGTCGTTCCCGGAACGCCGGCGGCGGGTGACGGTCGTCGCGTTGTTCGTCTGGGCGGCGTTCGTGATCGTGCTGTGCGCGGAGCCGTTCGCGCACGCGCTGGTGTCGGCCGGACGCGACTACGGCATCTCGGAGTTCTTCCTGGTGCAGTGGCTGGCGCCGCTGGCGTCGGAGGCGCCGGAGTTCATCATCGCCGGGCTGTTCGCGTGGCGGCTGCAGTCCGACACCGCGCTCGGCGCGCTCGTGAGCTCCAAGGTCAACCAGTGGACGCTGCTGGTCGGCTCGTTGCCGATCGTGTTCGCGATCGCCTCGCGGAGCCTGCACGGGCTGCCGATCGAAGGGGTGCAGCGGCTCGAGCTGTTGCTGACCGGGGCGCAGTCGCTGTTCGCCGTCGCGCTGATCGTGAACCTGCGGATGTCGATCCGCGAGGCCTGGTGGATCTTCGGGCTGTTCTGGGGGCAGTTCATCGCGTCGGCGGCGGCGGGACCGGAGCTGCACGAGGAGGTGCTGGTCCTGACGTCGGCGATCTACCTCGTGATCGCGGTCTGGCTGCTCGTCCAGCACCGGACCGAGGCGCGGCGGCTGATGCGCGACGGGCTGCGCGCGTCCTACCAGGAGCTCGGCGCCTCGTAGCCTGAGCCTCGATGCAGGCACAGGCGTTCCTCGACTCGCTCACCGCCGATCCGGCCGAGGCGGACAACCTCGTCCACGTCGAGGACCTGCCGGCGCGCGATCCCAAGCCGCTGCCCTTCCCCGATGACCTTCCCGAGGTGCTGGTCTCGCGCCTGTCGCTGCTCGGCGTGGAGGGTTTGTTCGAGCACCAGCGCCAGGGGCTCGAGGTCCTGCGCTCCGGGCGCAACGTGATGCTCGCGACCGGGACGGCGAGCGGGAAGTCGCTCGTGTACCAGATCGCTGCCGCCGAGTCGGCGCTCGTGACGCCGAAGGCGACCGCGCTGTTCCTGTTCCCGACGAAGGCGCTCGCGCGCGACCAGCTACGCGCGATCCGCGGGTTCAAGCTGCCGCAGGTCCGAGCCGCTGTGTACGACGGCGACACGCCGCAGGCCGAACGGCCGCTGATCCGGCGCAACGCGAACCTCGTCCTGACGAACCCGGACATGCTGCACCTGGCGTTGCTCGCGGACCATGCGCGCTGGGCGGACTTCATGCTGCGCCTGGCCGTCGTCGTGGTCGACGAGGCGCACGTGCTGCGCGGCGTGTTCGGGTCGCACGTCGCGATGGTGCTGCGGCGGCTGCGACGGCTGATCGCGCTGCACGGCGGCGACCCGCGCTGGTGCCTGTCCAGTGCCACGATCGGGAACCCTGGCGAGCTCGCCGAACGACTGACCGGGCTCGACATCGAGGTGATCGAAGCCGACGCGGCGCCGCGCGGCCGCAAGCTCTTCGCGATGTGGAACCCGCCGATCGTCGACGACGAGACGGGCGCACGACGGAGCGCCCTCGCCGAAGCGGCGACGGTGATGACACAGCTAGTCGACGACGGCGCGCGCACGATCGGGTTCACGCGGTCGCGTCGCGCGGCCGAGCTGCTCGCGGAGTTCACACGGCGCGGGGTCTCGGACGCCCAGTCACGCGACCGGATCCGCGCCTACCGAGCGGGCTACCTGGCCGAGGACCGACGCAAGATCGAGCAGGAGCTCGCCGACGGCGACCTCGTGGCGGTTGCCGCCACGAACGCGCTCGAGCTCGGGATCGACATCGGCTCGCTCGACGCGGCGGTGCTGACCGGCTACCCGGGGACTCGCGCCTCGATGTGGCAGCAGGCCGGGAGGGCGGGCCGCCGCAGCGACGAGTCGCTCGCCGTGCTCGTGGCGCAGGACGACCCGCTCGACCAGTATTTGGTGCAGCACCCCGACGAGCTGTTCGAGCGGCCGTCCGAGGCCGCCGTGATCGACCCGACGAACCCGTACGTGCTCGAGCCGCACCTGCGGTGCGCAGCTCGCGAGTACCCGCTGACCGACGAGGAGGCGGCGGCGTTCTTCGGTCCGGAGGCCATCGACGCGCTCGGGCGGCTCGCCGAGCAAGAGCTGGTGAAGCACCGCAAGGAACGCTGGCATGACATCGGCGCCACCCCCCCGCACCGCGACCTCGACATCCGTGCGGGCGGTGGCCACGTCTACCGGATCGTGCAGGAGGACACCGGTCAGGTGATCGGGACCGCCGATGAGCACCGCGCGTACGGGACCCTGCACCCGGGCGCGATCTACCTGCATCAAGGCGAACAGTTCCTGGTCAGAAGGCTCGACCACGTGCACCGGGTCGCCCTGGTCGAAGAGGCGGATCCGGATTACTACACGCAAGCCCGCGACATCACGGATATCGTGATAGTCAACTTGATTGACCATCGGGCGCTGGGCGATGCCGAACTCTGCTTCGGTGACGTCGAGGTCACGAACCAGGTCGTCGGGTTCGTCCAGAAGCTCGTCTCGTCGAACGAGATCGTCGGCGAGCAGCAGCTCGCGCTGCCGCCGGTGACCCTGCGGACCCGCGCGGTCTGGTGGACGCTCCCCGGGCGGTTGATCGATGCGGCCGGCGTCGGCACGAAGGAGCTCGCGGGCGGGATCCACGGCGCCGAGCACTGCGCGATCGGGTTGCTGCCCTTGGTCGCGACCTGCGACCGCTGGGATATCGGCGGCGTCTCCACGCCGCTGCACCCGGACACCGGGCTCACCACGATCTTCGTCTACGACGGGTACCCCGGCGGCGCGGGGATCGCGGAACGCGGCTACCACGCCGCGGAGCGCTGGCTCCGAGCGACGGCCGACCGACTGCGCGACTGCCCGTGTCGCGACGGCTGCCCGTCCTGCGTGGTCTCCCCCAAATGCGGCAACGGCAACGAGCCATTGGACAAGGCCGCCGCGGAGTCGCTCACCCGAACGATGCTCGATGGGCGATGATGCGGCCCGGATGAAGGAGCGGGCGCTCATCGTCGGCGGGTTCGGCTGCGTCGCGGCAGCCGTCGCCACCTTGGTCCTGGGCAGCGCGTCCGCCGCGATCCTCACGTTCGTCTTCCTCGCGCTCGGTGCGGGTCTCCTGCTCTTCGGTCTCGTCCGCATGCGGAAGACGGAACAGATGGAGAAGCCCGAGGGATCCGCCGCGCGTCCCGGAAGCGGTGACCGCCTCGTCTGGATCGTCGCCGCGGTCCTCGCCGGGTTCGCCGTCATCGCTGGCGCTGTCGCGGCAACGGTCGCGGTCGGCGAGGCTATCGGCCACGCGACCGCCCATCTCGTTACCGGACTCGCGTGCCTCGCGATCTACGTCGGGCTCGCCGCCCTCTGGCACCCGCAACCGGGGTCGGGCAAAGCGTCGTTACGGGGCATGGCGCTGCTCGTCCTGGCGATCGGCGCGCTCGGGTCGTTCATCGAGTCCCTCGGCGGCGCGGGCTATGACGCCGCGAACCTCGAGCCCCGGATCCCCACCCTCGCGTCGCTCCACGACATCGGCATCCTCTTCGCGCCGGTCGCGCTTGCTCGCCGTCCCGATCGGTCTCGCGACCATCGTCGTGATCGGCGTCGTCGGCCTCGCGCGTCGGATCAAGCCTGCGTGACAGCCTTACCCCAACGCGTACCGGCGCTCGGTCCTGCGGCGGCCGATCTCGGCGGCAACAACCATGATCACGGATGCGAGCAGGATGATCGACGACACCGCGACGAGCTCCGGCAGCTGGCTCGGCACACGGAGCTGTGTGAACAGGAACACCGGCCACGTGGGCGACGACCCCGCCAGGAACGAGGCGATCGCGTACTCGTCGAACGACAACGTCAGCGCGATCAGGAACGCCGAGATCAGCGCCGGATAGAGCAGGGGGAACGTCACACGCCAGAACGTGCCCCAGGGGCTCGCGCCCAGATCGTGCGCGGCTTCCTCCAGCGAGATGCTCAACCGTTCTAACAACGGTGTGACCACCAGGATCGTATACGGCAGGGCCACCACTACGTGGCCGATCGTCACCGCGTGCAGACCGAGTCCGATGTAGGTCCCCATCGTCACGGTTAGCAACTTGTCGAACGCGCTGAACAACACGAGCAACGAGATCCCGAACACCAGGTACGGGATCACCAGCGGCGCGAACACCAGCCCCGAGAAGGCTGGCTTGCCCCAGAACCCCCGACGGACCAGCGCATACGAGGCGAGTACGCCGAGCACGACGGTGATCAGGCTCGAGGCGATCGCCACGAACGCGCTCCGTTCCAGCGACGTCAGCAGCGCCGGATTCGACGCCGCCCGCGAGTACCACTGCGTCGTGAAGTGCTGCAACGGGAAGGTCACGTCGCCGCTGTTGAACGAGAAGACCACGAGCACCACCAGCGGGAAGTAGAGGAACGCAACCAGCGCCACGAAGAACACGCGCAGGCCCCACTGCGCGCGAGGAGACGCCGCGAGCTCGCTCATCGCTGCACCGTCCTGAGCTGGAGGAACCGCCCGAACACGGCCATGATCGCCGCCACCACGAACAGCAGGAAGAACGCGTGCACCGACCCGGTCTGCCAGTCCAGCGCGTGCGTGAACTGGTCCTGGATCGCGTTGCCGAACAGGGTGCTGCTCGGACCGCCGACCAGCTGCGGGGTGACGAACTCCCCGATCGTCGGCACGAACACGAAGATGAACGCGGCGATCACGCCGGGGAACGACACCGGCAGCGTGACACGCAGGAACGTTCGCCACCGGTTCGCGCCGAGGTCCCCCGCCGCCTCGAGCAGCGAGAGATCCATCGTGTCGAGGCTGACGAAGATCGGCAGCGCGACGAACGGGATCCAGATGTAGGCGAGCACGAGCATCACGGCGAACTGGCTGTAGATCAGCCACGACACCGGGTCGTCCGGGCTCCGCAGATGCAGCGAGTACAGGGCGCTGTTGATCACCCCGCGGTTGCCCAAGATCACCTTCCAGGCCAGCACCCGGAGCAGGTAGCTCGTCAGGAACGGCGCGATGATCACCAGCAGCAGCACGTACTTGCGCTTCTTCACGCAGAGCGCGAGGAAGTAGCCCACCGGATAGGCGAGCAGCACGACCACCACCGAGACGATCAGCGAGACCCTGATCGACTTCCAGAACAGCCCGAGGTAGATCGAGTTACCGGTGAGGAACCGGTGCCACGCGTCGAACGACACCGCTGTCGGATCGGTCGGCAGGATATGGATCGCACCGATGCTGTACGCGGCGATGAACCCGACCGGGATGACGAAGAACACGAAGAGCCACAGCAGCGGCGCTGCGAGTAGACCGGCCGTGACGTGCCAGGTGCGAGGCTCCGCCGACGCCACGGCTCAGGCGGATTTCACCTGTTCCCACGCGTCGGCGTAGACCGAACGGCGTGGGATCCAGGTCTCCACCTGGGAGTTGGGCGGCTCAAGGATCGACAGGTCGTCCAGGCTCAGCGCCTTGACGATGTCGGGCGACACGTTCGACAGATCCACGTCCGTGTTCGCGTGGCCGTAGAAATAGGTCCCGATGAGGAACTCGGCCGCCTTCGAACTCGACCACGAGTCCACGTACGCGTGCGCGTGATGGTAGTTCGGCGAGTCGTTGAACAGCCCCATCCCGCACGACCAGGTGATCCGCCCCTGCTTCGGGTTCATGTAGATCACGTCGAGCCCTGCGCCCTTGGCGTATGCGTAGGCGTCGGGCCACGCGTAGCCGATGTAGACGTCCTCACGCTTGAAGGCCTGGAACAGCTCGTAGGACTGCTGCCAGAAGAACCGCACGAGGCCCTTCTTCGAGATCAGGAAGTCGCGCATCTGGTTGAGCTCGTCGTCGCTCATGTCCCACGGGTTGTCGACGCCCTGCAGGTAGCCGGCGATCACCAGCATCTCGAGGGTGTCGATCCACGCGATCTTCCCGGAGTACCGGTCGTCGAACAGCAGCGACCACGAATCCTCCTGCGGCTGCACCTTGTCGGCTCGGTACAGCGGCGCGATGAACCCCCAGTCCTCGACGATGAAGTACTGCTGGCCGTTGACCTGCCCGAACTTCTCGAGGGTGGGGTTCAGCTTCGAGAAGTTCGGGATCTGGGAGGTGTCCCACGGCTGCATCACGCCGAGCTGCACGTAGTCGGGGAACCGGTACGCGCACGGGTGAACGATGTCGAAATGGGTGCCCGAGGCCACTTTGGAGAAGCCCTGGTCGTCGTCGGGGAACAGTGTGAACTTCGGGGTGTCGCCGGTCGCGTCCTGGTATTGCTGCCACAACGCGGCCTGTTCCTTCGTCGGGTAGTAGCTGCCGTCGCCGTATCCCGCCCAGTCGAAGACCGACAGGTGACCGGGCTCCTGATCCATCGCGGGGCGCGATGCCCCCGAGGGCAATGCGCCGGTGGAGGAGGCTTGCTTGCAGGCCGCGAGGACGGCGCTGACGCCGACCCCCATGCCGGTGTACCGGAGCAGGTCGCGACGACCCATCGTGCTCCGGAACAGATGTCCAAGTTCGTCCGGCATCTTCCCCCCTCGTTCACGGCGCCTGTCGGCGCGACCCACCCCGTGGGTCGGGCCGTATCATCCGCTGATGGGGCAGGGGGTGCAACACAGGATGCTGCGCACGAGTTTCGCCCTCATGGTGCTCCTCGCGCTGACCGCGTGCGCCTCTCCGAGCACGCCGAGCGCCTCCTCCGACGTGTCGATGACCGCGTCCATCCCCGACCTCGGCCTCGGGCACATGCACACGACCGAGAGCACAGACACAGGCGAGCAGGCGTCGCTCGACGCGACCGATCCCCAAGCGATGCAGGCGATCTTGAACGATGCCGGATTGGTCGGTGTCCGCGAACGCGTCTACACCGGCGGCCGAGGCTCGTATTCGAGGGTGGTCGTCCGCGCGTGGGAGTTCACATCGGCCGACGGCGCCGGCACGTTCCACGACTGGCTCGTGACGAACGCGACGCACAGCGTGATCGGCGAAGCCAGGCCCGTGGGTGGAACCGGCCTGTTCGTGCACGAGCCGAGCGGGTGCTGCCACGAAGAGACGCCGGTCTACCTGTCGGCCTGGCAGAAGGGCGACGTGGTGTGGACGGTAGTGGCGAGCGGGCCTCGGATCCAAACCCCGCCCGTCATGCAGCTGGTCAAGCAGATCGAGCAGGAGGTCTAGGTGGAGTTCGAGACGTTCGCGGAGGGGCTCGACCATCCGGAAGGCGCCGCCGTGGGGCCGGACGGGACGGTGTACGCCGGCGGCGAGGCCGGCCAGATCTACCGGATCGGGAGCGACGGCACGCCGGAGGCGTACGCCGACACCGGCGGGTTCCTCTATGGGGTGACGGTCGACGGCGGCGGCAACGTCTACGGCTGCGACATGGGCCGGGCAGAGGTCGTGCGGGTCGATCCGGCCGGAACGGTCACGACGTACTCCCGCGGGACCCAAGAGCGTCCGCTCCGGGTGCCGAACTTCTCGGCGTTCGACGAGGTCGGCAACCTCTACGTGACCGACTCCGGCGAGTGGGGCGCCGACGACGGGTTCGTGTTCCGGGTCGCGCCGGGCGGAGAGACGACGATGTGGAGCGACGCGGTGACCGCGTTCCCGAACGGGTGTTGCCTGACCGCCGCGGGCGACGCGCTGCTCGTGGTCGAGTCGCATACCCGCCGCGTCGTGCGGGTGCCGATCATGGACGACGGGAGCGCGGGCGTCCCGGAGCTCGTCGCCGATCTCATCGGGAGCCAGCCCGACGGGATCGCGCTCGCCGCCGACGGCACGTTGTTCGTCGGCTGCTACCGGCCCGACAGGGTGTGGCGGATCCCACCGGATGGTGCCCCGGAGATCTGGTTCGAGGATCCCGACGGCGTGGTGCTGAACCAACCGGCGAACCCGGTGTTCGTCGGTGACGGGCTCGGTCGGTTGCTGCTCTCGAGCCTCGGCGGCTGGAGTCTCGTGACGACCGACCCCGGCGTCGCCGGCCTGCCGCTGCGCTACCCGGTGTTCTGAGTCGCCGGCAGCCGCACCTCGGCGCGGAGACCGCCGAGCGGGCTGTCGGCGAGGGTGACCTCGCCGCCGTGGGCCCGCGCCACCTCGCGCGCGATCGCCAAGCCGAGGCCGCTGCCCCCTTCGCCGCGATCGCGGCCCTCGTCGAGGCGGACGAACCGCTCGAACACCCGGTCGCGGTCCGCCGCGGGGATGCCGGGGCCGTCGTCATCGACGATGAGCGACACGTGCCCGTCGCTCGCGGCGAGCGACAGGTCGACGCGACCCGCGGCGTGGTGCGCTGCGTTGTCGCCGAGGTTGCGCACCAGTCGATCGAGGTACCGCGGGTCGCCGAGCACGCGCGCCGCGTGCACTTGGGTCGTGCCGACGGTCGCGTGCGCGCTCGCCCGCAGCCGGTCTGCCTCCGCGAGCACGACGTCGTCGAGATCCACCTCGTCGCGCGCGATCGGCGACGCGCCCTCGTCGAGCCGGGCGAGCAGCAGCAGGTCGTCGACGAGCGCCTGCAGGCGGACGCCCTCGGCGCCGACCGTCGTCGCGAGCTCCTGCACGTCGGTGGTCGACGGATGCGCGCTCGCGACCTCGGCGTGTTGCCGGATCGAGGCGACCGGCGAGCGCAGCTCGTGCGCCGCGTCTGCGACGAAGCGCCGCTGCCGTTCGTTCGCCGCACGCACCGGGCGCAGCGTCACGCCGGCGATCGCCCACGTCACGACGCCGACCAGGACCAGCAGCACGGGGATCGCGATCCACAGCGCGTGCGCGACCGCTCGCTGCGCGTCCTGCACGTCGTCGATCCCGCGCGAGACCACGATCGTGCGATGCGCGCCCGACGGCAGCACGAGATCGGTCGACTCGGTCACGTAGTCCCCCTCGATCGTGACCGGCCCGAGGGACTCACCCGGCCCGAGCAGCTGCACGGTCTCTTCCTGTGGGTCGGCGGGAACCGGCGTGCCGTCGCCGGCCAAGATCCGGTCGGCGACCTGCGCGGTCCGAGCCTGGGCGGCCTCCCGCACCGAGTTCGTCATCGACCGGCCCACCCAGCTCACGGTCGCGATGGCCGCGACCACCAGGGCGACGCCCACCACCAGCACCGCGGTCGCGGTCAGGCGGATCCGGAGCCGGCGCAGCCCGTCAGCCACCGTCGGCCGCCAATCGGTAGCCGGCGCCACGGACGGTCTCGATCGCCGTGCGTCCGAAGGGCCGGTCGATCTTGCTCCGCAGGTGCCCGATGTAGACCTCCACGATGTTGAGATCGCCGTCGAAGCTCCCGTCCCACACGTGGTCGACGATGTCGGTCTTCGAACAGACCGAGCCGCCGCGCCGCAGGAGGAACTCCAACAGCGACAGCTCGCGCGCGGTCAGCGACAGCTCGACGTCGCCCCGCCACGCGCGGCGCTCGGCCGGGTCCAGCCGGAGGTCGCCCGCCTCGAGCACCGCCGGGCGCTCCTGCGCGCCGCGCCGGATCAGCGCACGCAACCGCGCGACCAACGCGACGTAGGAGAACGGCTTCGTGACGTAGTCGTCGGCGCCGGTGTCGAGCGCCTCGGCCTCGTCGAGCTCGCCGTCCTTGGCGGTGAGCATCAGGATCGGGGTCCACACGCCCGCGGCGCGGAGTTCCGCGCACACCTTGTAGCCGTTCATGCCGGGCAACAGGATGTCGAGCACGATCGCGTCGTAGGGGTGCTCGGTCGCCATCCACAGACCGTCGACGCCGTTGCGCGCGACATCGGTCGCGAACCCCTCCGCCTCCAGTCCGCGACGCACGCCCTCGGCGAGGGCGGCTTCGTCTTCGACCACGAGCACCCGCATGTGCGTTCCTTCGCATCATCGTGCATCGCTCCCCTGAAGAGGTGCTGAACGTGTGGCGCCGGTTCAGCGCGACTTCAGGAGCGCCCCGCGAGGGTAGGCAGGTCAAGAGGAAGGCCACGAGAGGAAGGGAGGACCCGATGCGCGTCAAGGCGCTCATCATCACGGTCGCCGCGCTGACCGCCGGCGGCCTGTTCGCGATCCCCGATGCACCCGCGAGCGCGGGGATCAACCCGGCCGACTTCAGCAGTCCGGTCGCGAACCCGTACTTCCCGCTGAAACCCGGGACGGTGTTCGTGTACCGAGGGTCGGAGGGACGCCAACAGCTCGTCGAACACCTCCGGGTCACGCACGACACGAAGACGATCCAAGGCGTGCAGACGATCGTGATCAGCGACGTGCTCCACTCCAACGGGCGCCTCGCCGAGGCGACCCACGACTACTACGCCGACGACAACGGCGGCACCACGTGGTACTTCGGCGAGCAGACCGCGACCTACGACAAGCACGGGCACGTGAAGAGCCGTGAGGGCTCGTGGCTCGCCGGCCGCAACGGTGGGGTGGCGGGGATCATCATGCCCGCCCATCCCAAGCCGACCGACGCCTACCGGCAGGAGTTCCTGTTGAACCACGCCGAGGACCAGGCGTGGATCGTGCGGAACAACGGACGGGTGCGGGTGCCCTACGGGCGGCTCGACCACGTCGTGCGGTCCTACGAGTGGACGCGGCTGGAGCCCAACGTCGTCTCGCTGAAGCTCTACGCGCCGCACCTCGGGATCGTGATGGAGAAGGACGTCGCGGGCGGCAGCGAGTTCATGCAGCTGGTCGCGGTGCATCACCACTGAGGCCCGCGGTCATCCGGGCTGCGATACTCGGCGGCGATGGCCTCGCCGTACATCGCCGTGATCGGCGCGAGTAACGCGACCGACTGGGAGCTCGCCACGGCGGAGGCGCTCGGACGCGCCCTCGCCGAGGCCGGATGCGTCCTCGTGTGCGGCGGGCTCGGCGGCGTGATGAACGCCGCGGCCCGCGGCGCCGAGGGCGTCGGCGGCGTCTCGATCGGGATCTTGCCCGGCGACGACCGCGACAACGCCTCGCGGCACCTGACGGTCGCGATCGCCACCGGCTTCGGCGAGGCCCGCAACGCGATCGTCGCCCGCAGCGCCGACGCCGTCGTCGCGGTCGGAGGCGAGTTCGGGACGCTGTCCGAGATCGCGCTCGCCCTCAAGATGGGCACCCCCGTGATCGGGATCGGCACCTGGGAACTCGGGCGCGACGACCTCGATCGCGATCCGATCGTGCGGGTGAACGACGTGGCGGAGGCCGTCGCCTCCCTCCGCGGGCTCCTGCCGCAGATGCGGTAGGCGTCTCGGCGGTTGACCGAAGGTCTCGGCCGCCTCACCATCCAGCGCACATGTTGTCCCTCCCCATCGTGTGTGCCTCTGTGTGGTGCGCCGTCTCGATCGAGATGGTGTGGGAGAGCGCGCGTGCTGCAGGGGCGTGGGTTGGTGCGTGTTCGGCCACGTCGTGGCGACGCCACCGGTCGACGCCACGATCGTGATCTTGTGTGCGGTGTCGGCCGCCGCAGCGCTCGCCATGGCGATCGCGGTCGCGTGTGCCCGCGGACGCCGGCTCGAGCGCCGGATGGCCGCGGAGCTCGACGCACGCTGGGCGGAGCTCGCCCAGCGTGACGCCGGTGACACAGCTCGTCGGGAGCTGCTCAACTGGCGGCTCGCCGAGCTCCAAACGTTGGTGGATCGCTTGCTCATGGACCGGCGGTTGGCCGTCGAGGCGCGGCAACGGCACCTCGTCGTCGTGCCGGACCTGCAGACCTCGGCGCCGCCGCGACGCTAGTCCTCGGACGATCGCGCGGCGGCCCGCGGCAGCGAGAACGAGAACGACCCGCCGGAGCCCGCGTCGACCCAGATCGTGCCGCCGTGCGCCTCGACGATCTCGCGACAGATCGACAGCCCGAGCCCGCTGCCGGTGCCCGTGCCCCGGGCCGCGTCGCCCCGCACGAAGCGGTCGAACACACGGCCAGCGAGCTCCGGCGCGACGCCGGGCCCGTCGTCGGTGATGCTGCAGCCGGCCGAGCCGTTGCGCGTCCACGTGTGCAGCTGCACCGACCCGCCGACGGGCGCGTGACGGATCGCGTTGCTCACCAGGTTCGTCAGCACCTGTTCGAGACGGTCGTGATCGCCGAGGACGTCGGCACGCGGACCGTCACGGCCGACCCGCACCCGTTTCGGCCGGGCGAGCACATCCGCCTTGTCGGCGACGCTCCGCGTCAGCTCGGCGAGATCCATCGGCGTCCGCAGGAGCTCGAGCGACCCCGCGTCGGCGCGGGCGAGCGTCAGCAGGTCGTCCACGATCGAGGTCATCCTGGCCACCTCCTCGCGCACGCTCTCCAGGGCCGCGCGGGCATCGGGCGTCAGATCGGCCGCGCGGAGGTCGACGTCGAGCTCCGCCTGCATCACCGCCAGCGGCGTCCGCAGCTCGTGTGAGGCGTCGGCGACGAACCGGCGTTTGTCCTCGACGCCGTCCTCGAGCCGATCGAGCATCTCGTTGAGCGTGAGCGCGAGGCGCTGCACCTCGTCGGCAGAGGCCGGCACCTCGATCCGCTCGTCGATCCGATCGATCCCGATCGCGCCGGCCTCGCGCGTCATCCGCCCGACCGGCTCGAGGGCCCGCCGGGCGAGCAGCCACGCGCCGACCCCTGCGATCAACAGCACCGCCGGCCCACCGATCGCGAGCTGGATCAGCAGCTCCCTCGTCGATCGGTCGATCTGGTCGGTGGACGACGCCACGACGACCACGCCGGGGCACGCGGTCGTCGGCAGCGCGACCGCGAGCAGCCGGAAGCGCTCCGCGTCGGCGCCGACCGCCGCGGTGGTGCGGAGGGTCTGCCCGCCGCGGACGGCGGCGACCTGCTCGGGCGACAGCAGCGGACCCGCGGCGACGGCGTCACCCGAGGACTCGAGCACGGCGCCCGTGGGATCGAGGAGCTGCGCGCCGGACTCGCCCTGCGGCAAACCGGTGAGCGACGCGCTGCTCACGTCGCGGAACTCGCCCTCGCAGCCGCGGCGAAGGCCGAGCGCGATCTGCGAGGCGCGCGTCGACAGGCTCTCGTCGAGACCCGCGAGGAGCCCGCCACGGGAGCGCAGCACGAGGAACCCGCCGAGCGCGACCAGCAAGACCGCGAGCATCGTGACCAGCCAGAGCGTGAGCCGGGCGCGGATCGGCATGCTCACGCGACGCCGACCCCGTACCCGACCCCGCGGACCGTTCGGATGAACGGTGTCCTCCGGCGTGCCGAGCTTGCGCCGCAGGTAGTCCACGTAGACGTCCACCACGTTGGAGAAGCCGTCGAAGTTCACGTCCCAGACGTGCTCCAGGATGCGCGCGCGGCTGACCACCTCACCGGCGTGCCGCATCAGGAACTCGAGCAGCGAGAACTCCCGCGCGGAGAGCTCGATCGTCGAGCCGCCGCGCGAGACGGTATGCGCCGCCGGGTCGAGCACCACGTCGCCGACCGCGAGCGCGGTCGGTCGCTCGGTCGCGCCCCGGCGCACGAGCGCACGCAGGCGCGCGAGCAGCTCCCCGAACGAGAACGGCTTGACCAGGTAGTCGTCCGCGCCGGCATCGAGCCCGCGGATCCGGTCCTCGACCCCGTCGCGCGCGGTCAGCATCAGGACCGGCGCCCACCGGCCGCTCGACCGGAGCTCGCGGCAGACGGCGAACCCGTCCTTGCCGGGCAGCATCACGTCCAGGACGATCGCGTCGTACTCCTGCCCGAGGGCGCGCCGCAGGGCCTCGTCGCCGTCGTCGGCCGCATCGACCGTGTGCCCTTCGTGCTCGAGCCCACGGCGCAGCGCGCGGGACATCTTGATCTCGTCTTCGACCAACAGGACGCGCATCGGCACCTCCGCCGACCAGTGTCGCACCGCTCCATGAGGATCCGATGAGAGATCCCTGAGCGGGCGCTCGGTCTCATCGTCCGCTCATCGGCCGTGGCGTACACGTGGAGGACGACGACGAGGAGGCGTGGATGCGACGGCTGGCGATCACGGCGGTGACGATCGGGTGCGGGGTGCTGCTCGCCGCCTGCGCGGCGGGGACGACGACCACCTCGGCGGCGACCGGACCGCCGGCGCCGACGGGCTCGATGCGGGCGCACACGCCGTCGTCGACGGAGGCGCCGGTCCCGACCGAGCAGCCCGTGCCGACCGAGTCCAACCCGCCCGGTGACATCCCCGACAACACGCAGTTCGTCCCGTACCACGCGAAGGCGGGCTGGACGGTCTCGGTCCCCGAGGGGTGGGCGCGCAGCACGAGCGGCACGACGGTGACGTTCACCGACAAGCTCAACACGGTCCAGGTCGACGCGCAGCCCGGCGCGAAGGTCACGCTCGCGGGCGTGAAGCACGACGACGTGCACCGACTCGCCGGCCTCGACGCGCGCGTTCGCGTTGCAGAGCGTCACCACCGCGCACCTGCCCGCGGGCCCGGCCGTGTTGATCTCCTACCAGGCGAACAGCGATCCCAACCCGGTGACCGGCAAGCAGTACCGCCTCGACGTGTTGCGCTACGTCCTCTACCGGAACGGCGAGCGCACCACGCTCACCCTCCTGTCGCCTGTGGGGGCCGACAACGTCGACCCGTGGCGGATCGTCACGCAGAGCCTCCGGCCCGCATGAGCGCAGGACCTCCGATCGTCGCCGCGCACGACCTCTACCGCTTCTTCCACGCGGGCGAGGACGAGACGTTCGCGCTGCGCGGCGTCTCGCTCTCGGTCGAGCCGGGAGAGCTCATCGCCGTCGTCGGCCCTTCGGGGAGCGGGAAGTCCACGCTGCTCGCCTGTCTCGCCGGGCTCGACGAGCCCGACGGCGGCTCTGTCTCGATCGCGGGCGAACGGATCACGCGGCGGCCGGAGGCCGATCGCGCGCGATTCCGCGCGCGGTGGATCGGGATCGTGCGGCAGACGGGCAACCTGCTGCAGCACCTGACGGTCGGCGAGAACGTGCAGCTCGCCCGGTCGATCGCCGGCGGACGACGGCGACGAGATCGCCGTCGACGACCTGCTGGACGAGGTCGGCGTGCGCGAGCGCTCGGGGCACGTGCCGAGCACGCTCTCCGGTGGAGAGGCCGCACGAGCCGGCCTCGCGGTCGCGCTCGCGAACGATCCGCCGCTCCTGCTCGCCGACGAGCCCACAGGAGAGGTGGACGCGGGAACGAGCAGCTCGTGCTCGAGCTGCTTGCAGCAGCGCGCCGCGCGCGGGCGCGGCGTGCTGCTCGTCACGCACAGCACGCGGGCGGCGCGCGCCGCCGACCGCGTCCTGCAGCTCCGGGACGGAAGCATCGCCGATGGGTGAGCCCCTCGTCCGTGCCGTCAGGCCTCGGCCGGTCCTACGCGCACGGAGCGACGCGCGTCGAGGCGGTGCGCGTCGCGACGTTCGCGATCGACGACGCGGACACGATCGCGGTGGTCGGTCCGTCGGGGAGCGGCAAGAGCACGCTGCTGCATCTGATCGCCGGTCTCGAGCAGCCCACCACCGGTTCGATCGTCTGGCCGGCGATCGGCGATCGCGCGGCGCTGCGGCCCGGCCCGATCGGGATCGCGTTCCAGGGTCCGAGCCTGCTCCCGCCACTCACCGTGGTGGAGAACGTCGCCCTCCCGGCGATCCTCGCCGGCGCCACCGACGCCGACGCGACCCGCTCGGCGCTCGAGCTGCTCGAGGCGTTCGATGCGGGCGATCTCGCAGAGCGGCTTCCCGAGGAGCTCTCGGGGGGCCAGGCGCAACGGGTCGGGTTCGCCCGCGCGTTCGCCGGATCGCCACGGCTCGTGCTCGCCGACGAGCCGACCGGACAGCTCGATGCGATCGGTGGCGCGGCGGTGATGACGGTGGCGCTCGAGCTCACCGAGCGTCGCCGAGCCGCCCTCGTGGTGGCGACCCACGACGCCGCGATCGCCGAACGCCTGCACACCCGATGGGTGATGCGCGACGGGACGCTCCACCGGGAGGCGGTCCTATCCTCGGCCTGACCTGGCTTACCGGCCTCCTTCGGCGACGGCCCGGACGGATGATCGCGCAGGCGGCCTCCGTGTCGGTGGCGGTCGCGTGCCTCGCGTCGCTCGGCGCGTTCTTCACCGCGAGCCGGGCGTCGATGACGACGGATGCGCTCGGCGCCGTCCCCGTCGACTGGCAGATCCAGCTCGGCCCGCACACCCAGGTGGAGCAGGCGCTCGCGACGGTGCGCGCGGCGCCTGGTATCACGGTCGCCACCCCGGTGTCGTACGCGACGACGCCGGGGCTCACGTCGCACACCGGCGGCACCACGCGCACGACCGGTTCCGGCGCGGTCCTCGGTTTGCCGGACGGGCTACGCGACCACCTTCCCGGGGGAGGTACGCCCGCTCGTGGGCGCGACGTCGGGCGTGCTGCTGGCGCAGCAGACCGCGGCCAATCTCGGCGCCGGCACGGGGTCGACCGTCACGATCGAGCGCGCCGGGCAGACGCCCGTGCGGATCCGCGTGGCCGGTGTGGTCGACCTGCCGGCCGCCGATCAGCTCTTCCAACGGATCGGCGCGCCCGCCGGTTCGGGACCGGCTGCTCCACCCGACAACGTCGTCCTGCTCCCGGCCGCGCGATGGGCGGCGTTGTTCGCGCACGCGCCGGCGCGGACGACGTCGATCCAGGTGCACGCCGAGCTGGCGCGCGACCTGCCGGCGGATCCGGGAGCGGCGTTCGCGCAGGTCCTCGGTCGCGCGAAGAACCTCGAGGCCGCGCTCGCCGGCCAAGGCATCGTCGGCGACAACCTGGCCGCGCAGCTCGACGGCGCGAGGTCGGACGCGATCTACGCGCAGATGCTCTTCCTGTTCCTCGGCCTGCCGGCCGTGCTGATCGCCGCCGCGCTCGCGGGGGTCGTGGCGGCCACGGGCCGCGATCGGCGCCGCGACGAACAGTCCCTGCTCCGCATCCGCGGCGCCGCCCCCCGCACGATCGTGCGCCTCGCCGCGCTCGAGGCGCTCCTCGTCGGGGCCGTCGGAGCCGTCGTCGGTCTCGCTGCCGCGGCAGGCGCCGGGGCGCTTCTGCTCCACACCGCGCGTCTGGGCGCCACTCCGGGGCAGGCCGTCGCGTGGACGGTCACGTCGATCGTGTTCGGGCTCGGCCTGGCCGGCGTGATCATCGCGGTACCAGCCTGGCGCGACGTGCGCGCGTTGACCGTTCGCCGGGCACAGCTCGGCGAGGCCCGCGCGCCCGGGCGGCCGATCTGGTCGCGTCTGTACCTCGACGTGGCGTGTCTCGGTGCTGGTGCCCTGCTGTACCAGCAGGCGGTGCGCAACGGCTACCAGGTGGTGCTCGCGCCGGAAGGGGTGCCGACGATCTCGGTGAGCTACCTCACCTTGCTCGCGCCGGTCCTGTTCTGGATCGGCGCGGCGCTCGCGATCGCACGGATCGGCGCGGCGACGCTGCGCCACGGGCGTCGGTGGATCGCCGCCTCCGCGCGCCCGATCGCCCACCGCCTCGCCGGCGTCGTGGCCGCCACGATGACCCGGCAGCGCCGGACCCTGTCGCGAGGCTTGGTGCTGATGGCGCTGACGGCGTCGTTCGCGGTCTCCGTCGGTGTCTTCAACACCACGTACGCGGCCCAGGCGCGTGTCGACGCCGAGCTCACGAACGGTGCCGACGTCTCGGTGAACACCGCGGCATCGGCCGGGCTGCCCCCGTCGTCGTCGGCCGCCGTGGCGCGGTTGCCCGGCGTGGCGGCCGTCCAGCCGATGCAGCACCGGTTCGCGTACGTGGGCAACGATCTCCAGGACCTGTACGGCATCGACCCGGCGACGATCGGGCAAGCCACATCGATGTCGAACGCGTTCTTCGAAGGGGGCGACGCGGGCACGACCCTCTCCACGCTCGCGGCCACCCCGAACGGGGTGCTCGTCTCGGAGGAGACCGTGCACGATTTCCAGCTGGCGCTCGGCGACACGCTGAACCTCCGGCTGCGCTCCGCGGCGGACCAGCGCTACCACGCCGTGGCCGTTCACCTACGTCGGGGTCGCGCGCGAGTTCCCGACTGCGCCTCGGGATTCCTTCTTGGTGGCGAACGCCGCCTACGTGGCGCAGGCGACGCACTCCGATGCCGCGCAGCTGCTGCTCGTGCGGACCGACGGCTCGCCGCCGGCCGTCGCCGGGGAGATCCGAACCGTCCTCGGTCCGACGTCGGGCGCCACGGTGCAGGACATCGTCACGCAGCAGCACGCCACCTTGTCCAGCCTGACCGCGATCGACCTGTCGGGCCTCACGCGCCTTGAGCTCTCGTTCGCGCTCCTGCTGGCCGCGGCCTCCTCGGGGCTCGTGCTCGCCCTCGGGATCGGGGAGCGCCGCCGGACGTTCGCGATCGCGACGGCGCTCGGCGCCCGGCGCGCCGAGCTCGGCGCGTTCGTCTGGAGCGAGGCGATCTTCGTGACGGTGGGCGGCGTCCTGCTCGGCACGCTGTGCGGCTGGGGCCTCGCCGCCGTGATCGTGAAGATCTTGACCGGGGTGTTCGATCCCCCGCCGGAACACCTCGCCGTGCCGTGGACCTACCTCGCCGCGGTCGCCGCGGCGGTCGCCGGGTCGGTGGCGGTTGCGGGCGCGAGCATGTTGCGCCACGCGGCCGGGTCACCCATAACGGTGATCAGGGATCTGTAGGGCGGAGGAGCCGGGTGCTCGACGGACGGCGACGGCGTGCGATCGCGATCACCGCGATAGCGGTGCTGTTGTCTGCGTGTGGCGCGGCGAGCGGCGCCTCCTCCTCCTCGTCGCCGACGCCCACCCACGCCTCGACGAGTCCCTCGACGCCGTCGCCGACCGCTACCGGGTCGAACCATGCCAACGCCGACCAGAGCCCAACCCCGAAGAAGAGCGGCAACGTCTGGGGCGCGATCACCAGCGGCCGGCTGTCACCGGTGGTGCGCCACGACCACCCGTACGTCTACGTGCCCAACGGCACGCCGGGGACCCTCGAGGTGATCGACCCGACGACGTTCAAGGTCGTGCGGCGCTACTCGTTCGGCGCCGGCGCGATGCCCGAGCACGTCACGCCCGCCTGGGACCTCCGGCACCTCTACGTCGACGTGGATGCACGCGACGCAGCTCGCGGTGATCGATCCGCGCACCGGGAAGATCACCCACACGATCCACGGCATCGATCACCCCTACAACCTGTACTTCACGCCGGACGGCTCGCAAGCGATCGTGGTCGCCGAGTACGAGAACCGCCTCGTGTTCATGGATCCGAACACGTGGCACAAGCGGGCGGAGCTCGCGCTGCCCTGCCGCGGCTCGGATCACATGGACTTCGGCCCGCCCGGCTCGCACTACCTCGTGATCAGCTGCGAGTACGACGGCGCCGTGATCAAGGTCGATTGGCAGACCCACAAGGTGCTGCGCACCACGAACATCGGCGGCCTGCCGGTCGACGTGAAGCTCGCGCCGAACGGCCGAGTGTTCTTCGTCGCGAACCAGGGCACCGGCGGGGTGTACGTGCTCGACGCCCAGACCCTGCATCGGCTCGCCTTCATCCCGACCGGCGCGGGCGCGCACGGGTTCGCCGTGAGCCGCGACGCCACCGAGCTCTACGTGAGCAACCGGCTGGCGGGGTCGATCTCGGTGATCGACTTCGCGACCCGCAAGGTGGTGAAGACCTGGAACGTCGGCGGCTCGCCGGACATGCTGCAGGTCTCCCCCGACGGCTCCCAGTTGTGGGTCAGCAACCGTTACGGCACCACGGTCTCGGTGATCGACACCCGCAACGGCAAGGTGCTCCATCACATCGAGGTCGGCCCCGACCCGCACGGCCTCACGTACTTCCCGCAGCCGGGCAACTACAGCCTCGGGCACAACGGGGTATACCGATGAGGATCACAGCGCTAGCGACAGCTCGATCTCGTCGCTGATCGCAAGGCCCGTCTCGGGGTTATGCGTCGGGATCGACGGCTTCAGCGTCTCTCGGGCTCGATCGACGGCGCCGGCGCGCACCTCGGCGACGGCGAAACCCTTGCGCTCGTACCACGCGAGCGCGCGAAGATTGTCGTTCGTCGTGACCAGCCAGACGTCGCGGCACCCGGCGTCGCGCGCGATGCCGGCCGACGCGTCGAGCAGCGCGGTCCCGATGCCCTCGCCGTCACGCAGCGCCTTCAGAAGCGTGACCTCGCACGTCCGCCTCGACGCGGCCGACGACGCGGTAGGTCATCAGCCCCTCCCAGTCGCCGGCGACGAAGCCCTCGTGCTCGGCCGGGAAGAAGAGTTCGCCGTGCGCCGCCATCGACTCGTGCCAGTGCTCGTGGAGCCACGCCCGCGCGCGGACGCGGTCGGCCTCACGCAGCGGCCGGACGTCCACGGAGCTTCGCCACCCCGTTGCGCAGCGCGATCCGCTCGCCCTCGGTGAGCCCGAACCGCAGCAGCACCGGTACGTACACGATCGCGCCCGCGAGCCCGATCCCGATCAGCTCGAGCAGCCACTTCTTGCCCGGGAGCACCGCCTGGGCGGCGAGCATCGCGAGGGCGCACGCGACCGCCGGCACGGCGAGCCGCGCGTACGGCTTGTCCCACGGGAAGATCCCGACGTACTTCTTCACGAGCGCGAGCCGCAACCAGTTCGAGCCCGCGATCGTGATCGCCTGAGCGGTCGCGGCCCCCGCGATCCCGAACTTCGGCACCAGCAGGATCGACAGCACGAGGTCGAGCGCAGCCGACACGGCGTAGACCGTGAGGTCCCAGCCCGTGCGGCCCGCCATGATCAGCACGAAGCCGGCCGCGCCGACGCTCACGTTGATCGCCTGCCCGATCACGAGGATCCGGAGCGCCGTCGTGCCGCTCGTGAAGTTCTCGCCGCCGAACAGGCGGAGGATCGCCGCCGGCGCGATCAGCATCAGCAGCAGGATCGGGATCGTCCCGGCGACCGTCCAGCGGGTGATCGACTTGAAGAGGCGGTCGAGCTGTGCGCGTTCCCCGCGCGCGTGGAGGTCAGCCACGAACGGCGAGAACACGTAGGACACCGCGGTGAGGAACAGCACCATCGCGAGCGCGACCCGTACACAGGCCGCGTAGACGCCGAGGTCGTCCGGCGTGACCGCCGGCAGTCCGATCGAGGCCGCGACGAAGTAGTCGATCCAGAACAGGCCCTGCGACAAGAGCGCGGCGGGCGCGCGCGGGCCGCCGTACCGGATCAGCGCGCTGGTGAGGCCGCCGGCGGCCGGCTCCTTGGCGAACCGCCGGCTGAGCAACCCCCAGCAGAACCATGCCGCCAACGCCGCGAGGACCCACGACGCGGCGTAGGCCCACACCGCCATCGGCTCGGTCTTGTCGATCTGCCACAGCCCGAGCATCAGCACGATCCAGAGCAGCGGCTGCGCGACCCACTGCACGTAGAGGGTGTGCCGCATCACCTTCAGCCCACGGCTGCCGCCGAGCCACACGTAGGTGAGGCCGATGAACGGGATCGCGACCCCCGCCGCCCGGATCGACGCGACCGTCTGCGGAACGGTCGCGGGGTTCGGCGCGAATCGAGCCCCGATCGACGCGGCAAAGGCCACCGTGAGCGCGCCGACGACCGCCGAGACCACGAGGGCGATCAGCACCGACCGCGCCACGACCACCCGCACGGCGCCCGGCCGCCCAGCGCCGACCTCGATCGAGACGTAGCGCACCGAGGCCATGTCCATCCCCATGCGCGTGCCGGCCGCGGCGATGAATGCGAACTGCGTGCCCAGCGTCACGATCGCGAGCGCGGTCGCGCCGGTGTCGCCACCGCCGAACGACCGGGCGATCAAGATGTTGGCCGCGAACGTCCCGATGACGAAGACGCCGAGCCCGACGATATTCTGCGCCGTTCCGGCCGCCAAGACCCGGAAGTCCTTGCCCTCGCTGCCCGCGAACACCCCGCTCGGCTCCGCGGCGGCCGCGAGCTCCGCTTCCTCTTCGGGATCCATCGGGCGGGAAGTATCGCAGGCGCCTCGGGCGCCTAGGTCGGGACCTCGAGCTCGCGCAGCATCTCCATACCGCGGCCCTCGGCGGCCTCCTCGCCCGTCCGCCGGCCCAGCGCCCGCGCGGCGAGCGCCTGCTCGTAACGGTTCCCGTAGGCCCGCCAGCGCTCCTCGAGCTGGGCCCACGTCTCGGGGTCGGCGTCTCGTACGACCGCCGCGGCCGTGTCGATGAACACGTGGTCGCGCATCGTCACGGTTTCGGACCGCGCGACAACCGTCTCGGCGAGCTCGCGCGCGCCGATCGCGAGGGCGCTGCGCACGACACTCGGCGCGCCGTTGGAGCGATACATCGCCGAACGGCCGGCGGTGCGCTCCTCCCACTCGGTGAGCAGCGCGGTCGCGTTCGCGACGTCGCCCGCATCGGCCGACGCCTCGGCCGCGAGCGCGAGCGCCGGGGCGATCACCTGCATCTCGGCCGCATTGCGCGCCCGTACGAGCAACTCGTCGACATCGTCGTCGTACTTCCCGCGCCGCAACCGGATGTACCCCGTCCAGACGTCGATCGCGACCTGGAGCGACTCGTCCATCCGCGCGTCGCTCGCGAGCGGCTCGGCTCGCGTGAGCGCCTCATCCCACCGGCCGAGCTCGTAGAGGAGCTCCAGCGCCGCGACCTTCGTCCACGATCCCTGGCTGAACGCGCCGCGCCGGTCGGCCAGCTCGCTGGCCTCGTCGAGCAGCTGGATCGCGGCCGCCGGCCCGGTGACCTGCCACTCGCGGTCGGCGAGGTAGCTGAACGACGTGACGACGTCGGACACCGACCCCAGCGCCTGCGACCGGGCGAGTGCGCCCTGGAGGTCGTCGATCCCGTCGGGGTCGCCGAGCGCGATCCGGGAATCGCCGCGGATGTGCAGCGCCATGATCGCCGTCGACTCGTTCGCCTCGTTCCCGTCGAGCGCCATGCTCGCGAACTCGGCGGCGGGCCCCGGCAGCCCCGCGAACATCCGCTCCTCCGCCATCCAGGCGTGCACCAGCGCGAGCTCCGGGCCGGCGTTCGGTTCGTCGGCGAGCAGCTCGGCGGCGACCTTCAGGTGCTCCGAGGCCTCGTCGTGGCGGGCGAGCGCCATCAGCTGGCCGGCCACCGAGGTGTGCGACCGCGCCTCCGCGATGTGGTCGCCGCGATCGTGGTGCATC
The DNA here is from genome assembly GCA_963799625.1 of uncultured Actinomycetes bacterium. Lineage (GTDB taxonomy): Bacteria > Actinomycetota > UBA4738 > UBA4738 > HRBIN12 > AC-51. Next base: position 550,954 of record CAWCXU010000013.1, read on the forward strand.
GCCAGCGCCCGCTCGTGCCGGCGGAGCACCTTCTCGGGGGTCAGCTTGCCCGAGCGCCGTCCGGCGAGGGCCGAGTACGCGAGGGCGCGCGCATACCCCGGGTCGGACGGGTCGCCGACCGCGAGGGCCCGCTCCATCCGCACGAACGCCCCGGCGGGATCGATCTGCAGCGACAGCTCGCCGGCGCGGAACAGGTTGTCGACCGCACGACCCCGCCACGCATCCGCCTCCTCGCGCTCCCCCGAGGCCTCGGCGAGCAGCACCGCCTGTTCGAAGTGGTGGGCGAGCGCGTCGGCGAACGCGTCCGGGCGATCGCGCACCTCCTCGGAGAGCCATATCCCGACCGATGCGTGCTTCGTCGCGCGCGCCATGCGCGGCAGACGCGCGTACGCGACCTCGCGGATCAGCGCGTGGCCGAACGCGTACTCCGCCTGATCGGGGAACCACGAGTCGGACGATCGCTGGATCAGCCCACGCCGCGACAGCTCGGCGAGAGCGCCGCGCACCCCGGCGCTCGACGTGTCGCCGATCGCGAGAAGGGCGTCGGGCCAGAACCGCGCGCCGACGACGGCGGCGTCCTGCAACATCGTGCGAAGCTCCGGAGAGACGGAGTCCAGACGCGCGCCGATCACGGCCTGCACGGACATCGGCACCTCGGCCTCGGTGAGCCGCCGGTCGACGAGCATCCGCACGAACTCGACGGCGAACAGTGGGTTCCCCCCGATGTTGCGAAGGATCGAGTCTCGCTCGGTCTCGGTGAGGATCGAGGCGCGCAGCAACGACTCGACGAGCGTCGTCGTCTCGAGGTCCGTCAGCGGAACCAACCGGAGGGTCGTGCTGTTCGAACGACCGCCGCCCCACCCCGCGTCGGCATCGAAGAGCTCGGGCCGCGCCGTGCAGAGCACGACGATCGGGGCGTCGGCGTCGTCGACGATCGTCGACAGCGACTCGCGGAGCGCCTGCTCGGACCAGTGGAGGTCCTCGATCGCAACGACCACCGGGCGGTCGGCGGCCGCCGCGGCCAACACCCGCGCCGCCGCCCCGGCGACCTCGATCAGCGGGATCGTCCGATCGCGGTCCTCCTCGCGCGACACGTCGGCGAGGACCGAGAGCCGGCTGCGCAGCCACACGCGCTCGGACTCGGCGGACTCCGCGCGCTCGATCAGCGCGCCGAGCGCGTCGTCGACCGTTGCCCCGTCCTCGCCGGCGCCGAGCCCGATCAGGTCGCGGATCACCATCTGCATCGCGGCCAGCGCGTTCGCGTCGCCGTAGGGCGCGCACGCACCGTCGAGCCACGTCACCTCGTCACCGAGATCCTCGCGCAGCTCGGCGATCAGCCGGCTCTTCCCGATCCCGGGCTCGGCGACCACGGTGACGAGCTGGGCGCACCGCTCGTCGCGGGCTCGCGACACCGTCTCCCGCAACAGGTCGAGCTCGCGACGGCGCCCGACCAGCGGCGCCGTCGGTCGGTCCGCCACGGCCGTCCGCTCCCCGACCACGCGCCACAGACGGATCGGGTCGGCCTTGCCCTTCGCCGTGAAGGCGTCGAGCGCCTCGGTCTCGAAGCGGTCGCGGACCGCGAGCCACGTGAGCTCACCGATCACGATGCCGCCCGGCGGCGCGGCCGCCTGCATCCGGCTCGTCGTGTTGACCACGTCACCGGCGACCGCCTCCCCGACCTGCGGGCCGGAGCCCATCGACACGACCGCCTCGCCGGTGTTCACGGCGACCCGGATCGGGTGGGCGCCCTCGGACATCTCCAATAGGTCGAAGGCCGCACGGACGGCACGCTCGGCGTCGTCCTCGTGCTCGACGGGCGCGCCGAACACGCCCATCGCGGCGTCACCGATGAACTTGTCGAGCGTGCCTCCGAACCGGACGATCGCCTCCTGCGCGCGCTCGTGGAACGGCACGAGGGTGCGCCGGACGTCCTCGGGGTCGGCCGCGTCGGAGCGCTCGGTGAACCCCACGAGATCCGCGAACAAGATCGTCACGGTTCGCCGCTCTTCCGTCGAGCCGACGGCGAGCGATGCGCCGCAAGCCATACAGAAGCGAGCGGCGGCCGGATTCTCTGCACCGCAGGAGGGGCACGTCACCATCGCGGTTGAGTCTAAGCTCGTGTTTCCGAACCGCTCCGGGCACCCGCCCGTAGAACGACCGACAGCGGGCCAAGGAATGCGGGAAGGAGTAAACATGTTCCGGATGCGCACCATCTTGACGATCGCGGCGCTGGCCCTCGGCCTGGCCGCGTGCGCGAACAACAGCAGCTCGTCCGCCGGCGCCGGGGGTCTGTACGGCGGGGGCGCGACGTCCACCGGCACCACCACCTCGAGCGGCGCGGCCGCCGTCGCCACCGCGAAGGTCGGGGACCTCGGCACCGTGCTCGTGAACGGGGACGGCATGACGCTCTACCTGTTCGAGGCCGACACCGGCTCGACGAGCACCTGCAGTGGCGAGTGCGCGGGGATCTGGCCGCCGCTCACCACGACCGGGAACGCGACCGGGACCATGGGCGCGTCATCGTCGATGCTCGGCACGACCACCCGCGACGACGGCTCGACGCAGGTGACCTACAACGGACACCCGGTCTACCTCTACACCGGTGACACCGCCGCGGGGCAGGCCAACGGCGAGGGGATCAACCACTTCGGCGGTCTGTGGTACGCCGTGACGACGGCCGGAACGGCCGCGATGCCCAGCGGCGGCTCGGGGTCCGGCAACGGCTCCGGCGGCAGCGGCGGGGGCTACGGCTCCGGCGGCTACGGGTAGGTCGCTCGCGCGCTAGTTACTCAAGGGACGCCGGCGTCGCGGTCAACTGCGACGCCGGCGTTCCTCGTTCTCCGGCATGGTCGACCACGCCGTAGGCCTTCGCTTCATCGGGATCGAGGATGAAGTCGCGGTCGAGGTCCTCGTGGATCCGCTCGAGCGGCTGGCCCGTGTGCTTGGCGAGGATCTCCTCCATCAGACGCCGCGCACGGAGGATCTCCTGTGCGTGGATCCGGATGTCCTCGGATTGTCCCTGCATCCCGCCGGCCGGCTGGTGCAGCAGCACCCGCGCGTGGTGCAGCGCGTGGCGCTTGCCGGGCGCGCCGGCCGCGAGCAACACCGCGGCGCCGCTCGCCGCCTGGCCGATGCACCACGTCGCGACCTCGGGGCGGACGGCCTCCATCGTGTCGTAGATCGCGAACAGCGCCGTCATGTCGCCGCCCGGCGAGTTGATGTACAGCGAGATGTCGCGCTGCGGGTTCTCGGCCTCGAGGAACAGCAGCTGCGCGACCACGACGTTCGCCACGTCGGCGGTCAGCTCCGACCCCAGGAAGACGACGCGTTCGCGGAGCAACCGCGAGTAGATGTCGAAGGCGCGCTCGCCGCGCTCGGCCTGCTCGACGACGGTGGGGATCAGCATGACCGTTCCTTTCCGCTGCGCTAGGATGGCAACCCCTCGGTTGCCGACGACGCTACACGAGGTCGAGGCCTTCGGCAACCGGAAGGTTGCTGACGGAGCGCCGACAGGAGACGAGCGATGACCGACGAGGTCCACGAGGAGACGATCGGCGCGCCGCCGGCCGACGTGTGGGGGTTCATGGTCGACCCGGCGGCGCTGTCGGCCTGGTTCGGCGCCGACGCGTGGCTCGAGCCCGCGGTCGACGCCCCGGTGATCTTCCGCTTCGCCGACGGCTCGGTCCGACGCGGCGTCGTCGAGCAGGTCGAGCGCTCCCGCCGTCTCACGTGGCGCTGGCGCGAGCAGCGCGGCGCCGGCTTCGCGCTCGAGCTCGGCGAACCTTCTCGGGTGACGATCGAGCTCGAGCCCGTGCCCGAAGGCACTCGCGTGCGCATCACGGAAGCGCCCGTGATCGCCGCCTCGGCGCGGGGAGCGATGTGACCGATCCCGATCCGGTGTTCGAAGCGCTCGCCGATCCGACGCGACGCGCCGTGATCCGTGCGCTCGCCGACGACGGACCGACGACGCTCACCGACCTCACGCGACGCCTGCCCGTCACGCGGCAAGCGGTCGCCAAACACCTCGCGGTGCTGCAGGACGCGGGACTGGTCGAGGGCTCGGGACCGGTGCGGGGCAGGCTCTACGCGTTCACGCCGCGCCCCCTCAGCGACGCCATGACGTGGATGGTCGACGTCGGCGCGGGCTGGGACGAACGCCTGGCTCGACTGAAGCGTCAGGTCGAGCGCACAGGCTGAACCCGCCGACGCAACTCCATCCGGGCGCCCCGGAAGCCGATGATGCTGGGACATGCACGAGCCGGTCCCCGACCACTCCCTTCGTGAGCAGTTCCCTCGGATCCTCACCGCCGCTTGTGCAGGTGGGGAATGGGCGTGGCGCGAGCTCTACGACGCGATCGCCCCGCAGCTGACCCGCTACCTCCGCGCTCGCGGCGTCCCCGAGCCCGACGACGTCGTCGGCGAGACCTTCGTGAAGGTCGTCCGCTACATCGACGGGTTCGAGGGCGACGAGGCCGCGTTCCGCACGTGGGTCTTCACGATCGGACGAAACCTGGTCGTGGACGACCTCCGCAAACGCACGAGGCGGCCGGTCGACGTCGTCACCGACGATCGGCTCGCGGCGTCCGGTCCGAGGGGCGACACAGAGGACGACGCGATGCACGACCTTGGCCGTCGCCCACGTCGAGGAGATCCTCGAGCACCTGAGCGTCGACCAGCGCGACGTCCTGCTCCTCCGGATCTTGGGCGGGCTCACGATCCCCGAGATCGCTCAGGTCGTGGGCAAGAATGAGGGAGCGGTGAAGATGTTGCAGGCCAGGGGTCTCGCCGCGATCCGCGCGAAGATCTCGCTGGGGACCGTGACCCTTTGAGCCCGTTCGACGTTCCTCGGGATGAGATGGGTATGGATCCCGAGATCGCGAACGAGGAGCTCGAGGCGCTGCTCGCCGGCCACGGCCGCGACAAGAACCTCGACCTCACCCGATTCGTCGACGACCTCAGCTCGGCGTTCCCGGCGGCCACGCCGGCGGCCGCCGCGCACCTCGCCGCGATCGCGGAACAAGACCCAACTCCTCGCCGACAATGGCGACCCGGTCGCGAGGCCGGCAAGCAACGCCGTCGCGCCTGTCCTGCAGGCGTCGCGGCCGCCGAAGCGATGGAGGAACAGCATGAAGGACAAGAAGGCGCGGATCCTGCTCAAGGTCGCGGCGCCGATCGTGGCCGTGTTCGCGGTGCTCGGCATCATGGGCTCGGCCGGTGCGCTCCCCCGCGCGCTGCAGCACATGACCTCGCACGCCGCAGGGTTCGTCGGACTCAACCTGCCGACGGGTGAGGACACCGAGGGCGACGGGACCGACACGACCGATCAGGGCGACCAGAACGACCAGGGCGACGTCGACGTCGACCGACACGTCGGACCAGGGCGACCAGAACGACCAGGGTGACTCGAGCGGTTCGACCACCGGTTCGTCGGACCAGGGCGACCAGAACGACCAGGGCGGCTCGACCGGCTCGTCCGAGCGGCGGCTCGGACCAGGGCGACCAGAACGACCAGGGTCGACCGGTTCGTCGGACTCCTCGGACCAGGGCGACCAGAACGATCAGGGCGACTCGACCGGTACGTCCGGTGGCGGCTCCGATCAGGGCGACCAGAACGACCAGGGCGACTCGACCGGTTCGTCCGGCGGCGGATCGTCCGAGAACGACCAGGGCGACGGCGGATCGAGCCAGGACAACCAGGGCGACTCGAGCGGCGACAGCGGCTCGAGCGGATCGACCGGTCGGGCGACGGCAGACAACCAGAACTAGCAGCGGGTCTCCAAACACCCCTCGCTCACCCAGCGGAAGGCGCCCCTCCAGGGGCGCCTTCCGCGTGACCGGGACCCGCCGGCCTCTCGTAGGGTGGGGTTCGGAATGACGAGCTACGGCGTGTTGGGCACGGGAACCGTCGGCCAGACCCTCGCGGCCAAGCTCGTGTCGGATCGGCCACGAGGTTCGGATGGGAACCCGCGACGTCGAGGCCGCACGCGCCCGCACCGAACCCGGGTGGGCCGGCGCGACGCCCCTGAGCGAGTGGCTCGACGCCAACCCGACGGTGGAGCTCGCCACGTTCCACGACGCGATCGCCGCGTCGGAGATCCTGGTCAACGCGACCACGGGATCCGCGTCGGTCGAAGCCCTCTCGCTCGCCGATCCCGCCGACCTCGAGGGCAAGATCCTGCTCGACATCGGGAACCCCCTCGACTTCTCGAGCGGCGACCTCGATCTCGCCGTCGGCATCACCGACTCGCTCGGCGAGACCCTGCAGCGAACCTATCCGACGCTCCGCGTGGTGAAGTCGCTCAACACGGTCACCGCCGCGGTCATGGTCGACCCGTCGCTCGTCGGCGGCGGCGACCACACGATGTTCGTCGCGGGCAACTACGACTCGGCCAAGGCCGAGGTCACCATGCTGCTCCATGCGTTCGGGTGGCGCGACGTCGTCGACCTCGGCGACATCGCCGGAGCGCGCGGCATGGAGGCGATGCTCGTCCTGTGGCTCCGCAGCATGCAGACGCTCGGCGGCCCGATGTTCAACGTCAAGCTCGTGCGATAGGGAGGAACCGGCGATGGGCGGCAAGGGCTACACGATCGAGCGCACACTCCCGTTCTCCAAGGAGATCGTCTGGGAGGCCTGGACGGACCGCGACTCGTTCGCGACCTGGTTCGGCACCGACGAGCTGAAGATGAAGGACGTCAAGCTCGACGTGAAGGTCGGCGGCACGTGGAAGGGCACGATGGTGCTGCCCGACGGCTCCGAGAAGGTCTGGAGCGGCGTCTACCGCGAGCTCCGAAAGCCGGACAAGCTCGTGATGACCCTCACCGACGAGCAGCCCGCCGTCGAGTTCGAGACCTACACGCTCACGCTCAAGGGTCAGGGCAAGACCACGCAGATGACGCTGAGCCAGACCGGCGGCCACCTCAGCGACGAGGAGTACGAGCGCGCGAAGGCCGGCACCGCAGTCCTTCATGGACTCGATGGAGGCCAAGGTCCTCCCGATGCTGAAGGCCCGGCACGACGCGATGTGAGGGTTAGACCGTCATCCCCTGATCGCGGATCTTCTTGGCGAGGTCGTGCAGGTTATCCGCCGCCTGCTCCGGATCGATGTTCGCGGCCTCCGCCGCCGCCTGGAGCTGGTCGTAGGTGATGTTCGCCTTGTCGCCCATGTCGTCGTTCGGGTCACCGCAACCACAGGTCATGCACATGTCTTCTCCCCTTCTTCCATCCGAGCCATCGTCGGAGGCTGTACCCCGCGCATGTCGGCCCAAACCGAGGTGACCGGATGCGGCCACTGACGATCCGAACGCTCCGACGGGCGGCGCGCGAGCTCGGCGAGACGGACCCTCGGCTCGGCGCGTCGGTCGAGCGATACGGCCCGCCGCCGTTGTGGTCGCGCGACCCGTCCTACGCGACGCTCGTGCATCTGATACTCGAACAGCAGGTCTCGCTCGCGAGCGCGCAGGCCGCGTTCGACCGGCTGCGCGCGGCGCTCGGCGGCACGGTCGAGCCGGCACCCCTGCTGCGCCTCACCGACGACGAGCTTCGCGCGATCGGGTTCAGCCGCCAGAAGACCGGCTACGCGCGGACGCTCGCGACCGCGATGCTCGACGGGTTCGACCTCGCAGGGCTGGAGGCCCTCACCGACGACGAGGTGCGCACCGCGCTGATCGCGATGCCGGGGATCGGTCCGTGGACCGCCGACATCTACCTCACGATGTGCCTGCTCCGGCCCGACGTCTGGCCGCACGGCGACCTCGCGCTCGCGACGTCGGCGCGCGATCTGCTCGAGCTCGAGGATCGCCCGACCTTCGCCGAGCTCGGCACGATCGCCGAGCGCTGGCACCCGTACCGCGCGGTCGCGGCGCGGGTGCTCTGGCACGACTACCTGCAGCGCCGCGGCCTCCCGGTCTGATCGGCTCAGCGCCCGCTCGGGACGCGACCTAGGATGGGCCGATGGACTCCCAGAGCCTGCTCCCGTTCGTCCGCTACCACGCCTGGGCGAACGACAAGATCCTGACGACGATCGCCCAGCTCTCCGACGAGGACCTGCGGAAACCGGACACGCTCGACCTCGGCAGCGCCTTCGACACGCTGCGGCACCTCGTCGACGTGGACTGGAGCTGGCGCGAGGAGCTCATCGGCACCGACGTCGCCGACTCCTACGTCTGGGACCACGGGTTCGTGCTCGACGACGTGCCGCAGATCCACGCGTTCTGCCTCGAGGAGGACCTGCGGCTGCGGAACTACGTGGAGTCCCTCGACGACCTCACACTCAACGAGCCGATCAAGCTCGGCGAGAACTTCGCCCGGCCGCCGTGGATCGTCGTCGCCCACATCACGAGCCACGGCACCCAGCACCGCAGCGAACTCGCCCGCTACTGCACCGTGTGCGGCCATTCACCGGGCGACCTCGACAACATGCTCGACGCCCTCGAGCTCCCGTGGCCGTCGGACGGGGGCTGACCCAGAACAACGAACGGGCCGGGGAGACGTAAGGACGTCTCACCCGGCCCGTGAGCCGTTGGAACCTGAAGTCGCGTTAGCCGATCGACGCGCTCCCGCCGCAGGTCTCGCCGCCCGCGACGTTCCTGGCCTGCGCCCGGAACGAGTCGCTCCCCGCGGTGTTCGCCGCGAGCTTCCGGACGGTGAACGAGCCGCTGGCGCCCTGGGTGGTCTTGGTGCCGACGAAGATACGGTTGCCGTTCTCGAACAGCTTCACCCGCCACGTCTGACCGACGTGGTTCGAGTCGACCTCGTACTCGACCTCGATCTTGCCGTTCTCGGGCGAGAGCTTCAGCTTCCAGTCGCTCGCGCCGCTGCACGAACCGCGCTTGATCACGTCGCCGTCCTTCGCGAACGCGTTGGTCGTCCCCGCCACCGCGAACACCAGCACGCCCGCCACCGCGACCCGCATCAACCGTCCGATCATCTCGATCCCTCCTCTGCGTGCCGGCTGTTCCGGCGTCTGCGTTCAGACTTGCGGGTCGCCGGTCTCGTCCACAACGGGACAAGGGTCCCGGGACCTCAGCCGAACGCGACGGAGCCCGTGCAGACCTCGCCGGTCGCGCGGCTGTACGCGTAGGCCTTGACGTGGTCGGTGCCGGAGCGGTCGTTGGTGTTCTTGGACACCCGGATCTCGCCGTCGGCGGTCGACGTTCGGGTCGCGGCGAAGAACCGGGTCCCGTTGTCGGACAGGAAGATCTCCCACACCTTGCCCGACGGCGTGTGGTCGATCCGGAACCGAACACGCAGCGTGTCGCTATCGCGACGATCGACCTCGAGGCGCCAGTCGCTGTTGGCGGTGCATGACCCCTCCCGGCGCGCGTCGCCGCCGCTGGCTCCCGCGGACCCCGCGAGGAGCGTCAGTCCCATGCACGCCACGATGGCCGCCCGCATCACCTTGCCGATCATGCCGACCATGCTGTCGCCTGCAGCCGGCCTTCACAACGGGACGATGGACCCGGGACCTGCCGTCGCGGACCGGGACCTCAGCCGCGGAAGACGCCGTTGCGTTCGGCCCATAGGGCGGCTTGGGTGCGATCCTGCACCCCGATCCGCTGGAAGAGGTTGGTCAGGTGGCCCTTCACCGTCTTCTCGCTGATGCCGAGCTTGCGGGCGATCTGCTTGTTCGCGTCGCCGGCGATCACGAGCTGGAGCACGTCGCGCTCGCGAGCGGTGAGCTCGACCCCGCCGGCGGATCGCTCCGACCGTGAGGCCAGGAGCTCGGCCGCCGCCTTGGGCGCAAGCGGCGCCTCACCCCGCGCGGCTGCGCGTAACGCCTCGTGGATCTCCTCGGGCTCGGCATCCTTCAGCAGGTAGCCGATCGCGCCGGCGTCGAGCGCCTGCAGGATCTGCTCGCGGTCGCTGAACGAGGTGAACAGCACGACGCGCGTGTCGGGACTCGTGGCGGCGACCTGCCGCGTCACCTCGATCCCGTCGAGGTCGGGCATCGACAGATCGAGCAGCACCACGTCGGGCTTCTCGTCGGTGCAAAGCTTGACGGCCGCCTCGCCGCCATCGGCCGTCCCGACCAACTCGACGTCGTCGAATGTGCCGAGCAGCTGCTCCAGCCCGACCCGCACGACCCGATGGTCATCCGCGAGCGCGACCCGGATCACGATGTCGGCACCTCCACCCGCACGACCGTACCGCCCTGGGCTCCGGGCGTGACGGACAGCGTGCCGCCCGCGTCGCGCACGAGATCGTCCACGATCTGCAAGCCGAGGTGGCCCTCATCGGGGACCTCGGCGGCGATCCCGCGACCGTCGTCGACGACCTCGAGCACCGCGGACGATCCGTCGCGAGCGACCCGGATGGTCGCGTGGGACGCGCCGGCGTGCTTCTCGACGTTGCGCAGCGCCTCTTGGCAGACGCGGTAGAGCAGCTGATCGACGACCGAGCCGTAGCCGCCCGGATCGGCGACGTCGAGCGAGACCTCGAGCCCCTCCTGCCGGAGCCGGGACGTGAGGTCCTCGAGCGCGGGACCGAGTCCGCTCGCCTCGAGGTTCGGCGGATACACGCCCACGATCGCCGACCGGAGCGTGCGCACACTGCCGCGCACCGCCGTCGCCGACTCGCGCAGCACCTCTTGCTGCGTGGGATCGGCCGCATGCTCGGCCGAGGCCGACAGCCGCATCGAGAGACCGGCCAGCTCCTGCACCGGCCCGTCGTGCAGGTCCCCGGCGATCCGCCGCCGCTCGCGGTCCGACATGTCGAGCGAGCGCTGCAACGCCTCCTCCCGCTCGCGGCCCACCCGTTGCAACCGCCGCGCGAGGATCCAGCCGAGCGGGATCAGCAACACGGCGAGCGCGATCAGCGCCACGATCAGCACGGGCGCGAAGTCGCGCAGCAGCTGTTGCCGCTGCTCGTCGATGCTCGAGTACCGCTGGTAGGTCTCGAACAGCAATGGCGTGCCATCGGGTGTCTCGATCGGTGTGTAGACCTCGAGCAGAGGCCCCGACCCCTGCTCGTACTGATTCTCGGGCGCACTCAGGTCGGAGATCTCGGCCGAGGTCTGCCCGGGGGAGAGTTCGTCCAGCTCGCTGGCGCCGCTCTCGAACTTCTTGCCGATCGCCTTGAGCTCGTCGGAATACAGGATCGTGCCGTCCTGACTCCACAGCTTCACGTGCACCACCGGGTCGTGAAGCACCGCGTCGCCGATCACGGTCGCCACCTGGCCGGTCGCAGCGGCGTCCCCGGTGACGATCCCGTCGGACACCCGTTGCTCGACGACGTCCGCCGAGAACAGCGTGAGCTGACGGGCATCCTCGATCGCGCGATCGACCGCCACCCGACGGATAACGACGAACGCCGCACCCGCCACGAGCGCGACCACCAGCACGCCGAGCAGGACGACCACGAAGACGGTCCGACCGACACTCGTGGGGCGCCTATCCATACGGGGATGCTACGCGGGCGCCGAGATCCTCGCCGTCCCCTAACAGTCAACTACATTGACCATCTGGAGCGAAAGGCATGAGGCCGCTAAGGGCCTACTTGCCTGCGATCGTCGTGATGGTGCCGGAGTGATCCACCCGCCGCACCCGATCGTTCTGCTGATCGGCGATGTAGAGCATCCCGTGGGCGAATGCGAGGCCCGCCGGCAACACCAGACGCGCGCGAGTCGCCGGTCCGCCGTCGCCCGAGAGCCCGGCAGTGCCGGTGCCCGCCACCGTGTGAATGGTGCCATTCTCGTCGATCATCCGGATCACGTTGTTGTTGCTGTCCGCGACGTACAAGTTGCCGCGCGGATCCATCGTGAGCCCCGCGGGGAAGTTCAGCTCGGCCTGCGTCGCCGGGCCGCCGTCGCCCGAGTAACCCGCCTGCCCGGTGCCGGCGACCACGGTCGCGATCCCCGACGGATCGATCTTGACGACGATGTTCAGTCGCAGGTCGGTCACGTACAGGTTGCCCGCCGGGTCCAACAGCACATACGACGTGCGGCCGAGATCGAGCGACGACGCCTCCACGCCCTCAGGACCGATATCGAGCGGGGAGACGTCGCCCGCGCCGGCCACGGTCGACATCTGACCGGCAGCGTCCACGTGGCGCACCAGGCCGAAATCGTTGTCGGAGAAGTAGAAGCCGCCGCTCGGGTCGAGCGCCAGCCCCAGTGGCCGGCTCAGTTTCGCGTCGATCGCCGGGCCGCCGTCGCCCGAGTAGCCCCTCTCGCCGCAGATGCCCGCCACCGTCGAGATCGTGCCCTGTGGATCGATCAGGCGGATGCAGTTGTTGTTGTTGTCGACGAACAGCAAGCTGCCGTTCGGTTCGAGAGCCATCGCGGTCGGCGAGTCGATCTGTGCGCTGGTCGCGGGACCCCCGTCGCCCCCGAGCCCGGGCGCACCCGTGCCGGCGATGACGCCGAGCGATCCGTCGGGCGCCAGCACGTCCACTTTGTTCCCGTACCACTCGCTGATGAACAGGTTCCCCGACGGATCGACCATCAGACCCTCCGGCGCCTGCAGGAGCGCTTGTGTCGCTGGGACAGGCGTCTGCGCGACCGGGAACGGGAAGGGCGCCGGGTTCGCGGGGATCTGCGGCTCGCTCCGATCGAAGGAACGGATCCCCGCCCACGCGCCGACAACTATGACGAGCGCCCCCAGACAGGCACCCACGGTCACGGTCGCCTCGCGCCTGTGCACCCGGCCCTCGAGGTTGCCGGGCGCGTGCAGCTCTGGCATATCGCCTGCGAGGTCTCGCAGGCGCGCGCGGAGGTCATTCGTCATCGCTGACATCTCCGATCAACGGGCGCAGGCGCGCGATGCCCCTCGACGTGAGCGCCTTGACGGTCCCCTCGCTGCATCGCATCGTCGACGCCGTCTGCCCGATGTCCAGGTCCTCGTAGAAGCGGAGCACGACGGCGGTTCGCTGCCGCAGTGGCAGCGACATCAGCGCGTGCTTCAACATGTCGCGGTCCGACGGGTCGAAGGCAGTGGCCGTCGGCTCTCGTCCAGGGTCGCGCTCGGCGAAGCGTCGCTCCACGGCCTTGCGCCGGTGGTGCGACCGCGCCAAGTTCACGACGGTGACCCGGAGGTAGGCGTGAAGACCGCCGGGGTCGCGGACGTGGACGAACCGGCCGGTTAGCTTGACGAACGCGTCCTGGACGAGATCCTCGGCGAGTTCCCGGTCACCCGTCAGCAGGTATGCGAGCCTGCCGGCGTCGCTCGCATGGCGCTCGTACAGCTCAACGAGGAGCCCGCCCTCGAGCTTGATCGACCCCGCCTCCACCCGCACCCTCTCGACCCTCCCATTCTCTAACGCACGAGAGCGGCGGAAGGTTGACGCCTAGCAGGGAGCCCGGTCCGGGCCCGGGCGGGGCTTCCCGGAAGCGAGGATGCCCTCTGGGCTGACGTCGGCGGCGCCGGCCGGAAGGCCCGCCACGAGACTGATCTCACCGGCCGGGTTGACCATGCGAACTCGGTCGTTGCCCTGATCCGAGATGAACAGGTTCCCCTCGACGTCGAACGCGAGTCCGGCCGGGGCGTTGAGCTTCGCCTTGATCGCCGGCCCACCGTCACCGGCGTACGAGCCGTTGCCCAGGCCGGTCGGCCCGCTGCCGGCGACGGTCGTGATGTACCCGCGCTGATCCACCATCCGGACCCTGTTGTTGCTCGCGTCCGAGATGAAGAGCCGTCCATGGGTATCGCGCGCGAGTCCGGTCGGGAAGTCGAGCCTCGCTGCGGTCGCCTTGCCACAGTCGCCGGAGAATCCCTCCACCCCCGTCCCGGCGATACGCGTGATCCGACCGTCACGCCCGATCTCGATCACGACGTTCGCGAGGAAGTCGGACAGGTACACGTCGCCCGCCCCGTCCGCCAGCACGTACGAGGGGTGGCTGAGCTGGAGGTCGGTCGCGCGGGTTCCGTTCGGGGCCGTCTCAACGGGGATCGTCCCGCCGCCGGCGAAGAGGCTGATCGTGCCGCTCGGGTCGACCTTGCGGACCACGCCGTTCTGCTCGTCGGCGATGATCAGGTCGCCCTTCTCGTCCAGCGTGATGCCGATCGGATCGTTCATCTTGGCGTCGAGGGCCGGACCGCCGTCGCCCTTTTCGCCATGTTTGGTGCATGTGCCGGCGATCCTGGAGATGACCCCCGCGACGTCGACGCGCCTGATGCAATGGTTGCGGTGGTCGGCGATGACGAGCTGACCGTCCGGTTGGAAGAGGAGACCGGTCGGCATGTTCAACTCGGCGTCCAAGGCCGGGCCGCCATCCCCCGAGTAGCCCTCCACGCCGGTCCCGGCGAAGCGTGTGAATCCTCCCTCGGGGTCGACCCGGTCCACGAAGTGACCGGCGAACTCGGATATGTACAGGTTGCCGGCGTGGTCGAAGGCGAGGGCCTCAGGCTGCGCGAGCGCGGTGCCGATCGCGGATGTGCTCGCCGATGCGAGCGTCGCCGATCCCGTCGATGCACCCGAACAAGAGGCAACACCGACCACCAAGACCATCGCGACACACACCACTGCCGTTGCACGCATCTCTCGTCCAGCCATCGCCGATCCCCTTTCGTCCCGTCGTCATCAACGCGCGACGTCGGCGCGAGGTTGAGAGGACCGTGCGGACCGAAAGGGGGATCCGATCGCTGTACGAGCGTCGCTTCGATCGCTGCCGCTCTGAGCAGTGACGCTTACGTGATGGAGGCCGCGATGAACCAGACGCCCCAGAACAACAGGAAGATCGCGACCAACACAGCGCGCAGCTTCGTTCGGAGCATCCACGCGTACAGGCCGGCAGTGTTGATCGGGTAACCCCTCACCCGCCCGGCGTCCGCGGCGAGCTCCAGCCTCGATCGGATCCGCTGGCTGGTCGCGGAGTCGGGCAGGAATCCCACGATGAAGTAGAAGACCGCGGCCGCAACAAGGGCAACGCCGAAGATGAGGCCGAGCCACTGCACAGCGTCTTACTCGATGTAGCCGAGGCCTCGGAGGTGCTCTTCCATCTCGTCGGCTTCGGTGTCGGTGACGTCGGCCTCGTTGCCCATGCCCGGGATGCCCGAGCCGGCGGACGACTGCTCGTTCGCCTCGCGCGCGACCAGCTCGCGAGCCCCGACGATCTCGTGGAGCACGCGACCGGTCGGCTTGACCGCCGCCGGAGCGTCCAGCGCAGCCACCAGCGTCGGCGCCATGTCGATCAGCGCCGGTGGCGTCTCGAAGGGCTTCACGTTCGGCCCGACCGCCACGATCGTGCCCTCGATGCGATGGTCGCCGCTCACCCAGTCGGCGTCCTCGATCGCGGCCTTCGCGTGCGTCAGCGAGTACCCCTCGGCGGGCACCATCAGGATGTCCGGAGCGGTGTCGGCGTACTTGCCCTTGAAGATCTCTTCGCGCTTGTAGATCTCCTTGACCGGCCTCTTGCCCGTCTTCGGATCGACGTAGGTGCCGAGACGGTCGAGCAGCTGGTCGCGGACCTTGTCGAAGTCGCCGGGGTCGACGACACCGTCGAGCTCGCGGCCGGCCAGGTTGATCGACACGCCCTCGCCGGTGGAGCGGATCGTCGTGAACGCCTTGGTCTTCGACCAGTTGATCGACTGCGGCAGCGAGACCTTCCCGTGCAGCCCCAGGGTGTCGTAGACCTTACGGGCGACCTTGCGCATCGGCCCCCACTGCATCGGGCCGAACACCGCGTTGGAGGCACTGAAGTCGAGGTAGCCGAACTCCTTCAGCATGCGGTCCATGTTGACCGTGCGCGTGCACGACTGGAACCCGTGGTCGGAGATGAACAGGATGATGTCGTCGGGACGCGCGCGCGAGACGAACGAGCCGATCGCCTCGTCGGCCTGCTTGAAGAGGTCGGCCACCTTCCTGCCGATGCGCGTGTCCTTGTTCTTGACGTAGTCGGGATGGTCGGGCGCGACGTAGTTGGACAGCGCGTGTTGGGTGCGGTCGATCGAGACCCAGACGCTCGCCATCAGGTCCCACTCGGTGTTGTCCATCAGCCACTCGCTGACCTTGATGCGTTTGGCGGTGACCTCGTAGGCCTCGTCGAGGTAGGGATCGGGCTTGTTGTGGTACGTCGTCCAGCTCATGCCGTTGATCGGCCACTCCAGGCCCGCCTTCGCGAGCGTGTCGGGCAGGTCGGCCGGCGCGGTGAAGGTGCGGTTCTTCGGCAGGACGCCGCCGGCGAGCAGGCTGCCCGTCGAACGGCTGCGGCGCCGGGAACGTGAGCGGCACGTCGAGCAGCAGCATGTTCTTGTCGGCGGCCGTGAGGTCGTCGAGGAACGTGCGCGCCTTGATCGACTTGTAGGTGACCGGGTACTGCTTGTGGGTGCCCGGCACGGTCTCGAGGATGTCGTAGACGCCGTGGTCCACCGGGTCGACGCCGGTGAGGAAGCTCGGCCACGCGCTCCAGGAGTGGGTCGGCACGGTGCTCCGAAGGACGTCCCTCTGACCCCGATCGATCAGGGCCTGCAGGTTGGGCAGCGCGCCCTGCTCGAGCAAGGGGTCGAGGATGCGCCAGTCGGCGCCGTCCCACGCGATCAAGATGACTCGTGACATGCGGATATCAGCCTCTCACCAGCGGAAACGTCGGCGGCAGTGTACCGAAGGGCGTCGAAGTCCATGCCGTCCAACCACGACGGGCCCAGACGCGCACCGAGCGGTTCTAGGATGCGGCGATGCGGACGCCGGCCTGGTTGACCAGGATCGGAGCTGACCCTCGGGACGACGAGGATCTGCGCCAGAAGAAGTCGCTGCTCGTTCTGCTCGCCGTCCTGGTCCTGCCCGTCTCGATCGTCTGGGGCACGTGCTACCTCGCGTTCGGGTCGCCGGTCGGCATCATCCCGTTCGTCTACTTCGCCGTGTCGCTCGGCTCGCTGCTGATCTTCGCCAGGACCAAACGGTTCAGCCCGTTCCTCACGACGCAGCTCCTCGACATCCTCCTGACGACGACGATCGGGCAGATGTTCGCCGGCGGCTTCCTTCCCGCCGGCGGGGTCGGGCTGTGGGGGATCCTCGCGCCGCTCGGAGCGCTCGTCTTCCTCGAGGTGCGGCAGGCGATCCGCTGGTTCATCGGGTTCCTGTGCGCGTTCGTGCTCCTCGGCATCGCGGGCGAGCTGTTCTTCCCTCCCGCGCCCGTCCCCCATTGGTTCACGACCACGATGCTGGCGCTCAACATCGTCGGAGCCGGCGCCGATCGCGTTCATCGTGCTCGCCTCGTTCGCCAACCAGCGCAACGCGGCGCTGGCCGCGCTCCGCAGTCGAGCAGGCGCGATCCGAGGCGCTGCTCACGAACGTCCTTCCGAGCTCGATCGCGGAGCGCCTGAAGGGTGCGAGCGGGTCGATCGCCGATCACGTCGAGTCGGCCTCGGTCCTGTTCGCCGACATCGTCGACTTCACGCCGCTCGCGCAACGCCTGTCGCCGACCGAGGTCGTCGACACCCTCGACCGCCTCTTCTCCCTGTTCGACGGGCTGGTCGAGCAGCACGGGCTCGAGAAGATCAAGACGATCGGGGACTGCTACATGGCCGCGGCGGGCGTCCCCGATCCGTGCGCCGATCACGCGCAGCGAGCCGCCCTGCTGGCGCTCGACATGCGCGCGGCGATGGACGGAGCGACGAACGGCGCCGGCCCGCTCGAGCTGCGGATCGGCATCAACTCCGGGCCCGTCACCGCCGGCGTGATCGGTCGGAAGCGCTTCCTCTACGACCTCTGGGGCGATGCCGTGAACACGGCGAGCAGGATGGAGTCCAACGGCACGCCCGGTCGGATCCAGATCACGCGCGCCACGTACGAGCTCGTGAAGGACGCCTTCGTCTGCGAGGAACGCGGGACGATCCCGGTCAAGGGCAAGGGCGAAATGGAGACCTGGTACCTGGTCGCTCGTGCTTCCTAGGAGGCGAGGTGGAACAACCGACGGGTCCGTCCGGCTCGATGTCGCTGCCCAGCCGGAGACTCAGCCCCCGCCGGTGCCGGGGGGACCGGCGAGGACGCGAGGAACGTACTCGAGCAACTGGCTGCGGCCGTCGAACGTCCGGCTCGAGATCATGTCGAGTGCGATATCCGGGTACCCGTCATAGATCCGGTCGCTCCCGGTCTTCCCCGTGATGACTGGGAACACGACAACTCGGAAGCGGTCCACGAGGCCGGCTTGGAGCAGCGACCGACAAAGACTGATACTGCCCAATGTGCGCATCGAACGGGCGTCGTCCCTTTCCTTCATCTCCCGGACGGCCTCGGCCGCATCTCTATCGATGAGCTCGGTGTTCGCCCACTCCAGAGGCTCCTTCAGCGTGCTCGAGAAGACGATCTTCGACATGCCCGCGAGCATGTCCGTGCCCGGCTCACCCTCGGCCGCGAAACCGGACATCAGGCGGTAGGTGTTCGCGCCCATCAAGATCTTGTAGTCGCCTTCCGGCTGCTCGCCCAACCACGCGAAGTATTCCGGACCTTCCAAACCCCACCAGCCCGGCCAGCCTTCGGCGGCTCCGTATCCATCGAGCGAGCTGATGAAGTCCACGAGCAGTTCAGGCATCGTCGTTCCTTTCGCTACGGGCCTGATCGGTACCGCGTACGGTCGGCGGGTCAGTAGACCTGGATCGTCACCCGATTTCATACCCAGAAACCGTAGTCACGACCCGGTCGGCGAGCTTCGTTGGACCGCACCGCCTCCAGGCTGGCGCGCCGGAGCTCCATCGCCGGCCCAACCACGACGTGTGCTCTCTACACGATGACGACGATCTTGCCCGTGGAGTGACCCTGTTCGAGGAGCCGAACCGCGTCGCTCGCCTCGGGAAGAGCGAACGTCCGACCGACCACAGGCGTGACCTTCCCCTCTTCGATCAGCAGTCGCAGCGCCTCGAGATCCTCGCGCGTCTCCTTCGCGACGAACGCGCTCAGGCGTTGACGGGTGAACAGCGAGAGCAGCGGCCCTCGCAGGATCCCGCGGAAGAAGCCGCCGGTCCAGTTGCCGCCGCCGTCTCCGCCGACGATCACCAGCGACCCCCTCGCGGTGAGTGCGCGACGGAGCTGATGCAGCGGGCGACGGCCGGCGGTATCGATGATGACGTCCCACGTGCGACGCCCGTCCGTGAAGTCTTCGCCCGTGTAGTCGATCACGTCGTCGGCACCCATCGAACGGACCAGATCCGCCTTCTGCCCGCTGCACACGCCGGTGACCCGCGCGCCGAACGCCTTCGCGATCTGCACGGTCAGCGTGCCCACGCCCCCGGCCGCTCCGATGACGAGCACCGACTGACCCGGTTGCACGTCCGCGTGATCGCGGATCGCTTGGAGCGCGGTGCAGCCCGACACCGGAACCGCCGAGGCCTGCTCGAACGAGATGTTGGCCGGCTTGCGCACGAGCTTGTCGGCGGTGCCGGTCGCGAGCTCGGCGAACGAGCCCTTCACGAAGCCCATGACCTCGTCGCCGGGACGCAATTCCTTGACGTTGACGCCGACGGTCTCGACACGCCCCGCGACGTCCCACCCTCGTGGCGCCTTCAATCCTTTGTAGACGTCGGGGCTCATACGAGCCAGGTACGGCTTGCCCTCCATCAGGTGCCACACGTCGGGACCGCAACCGGCCGCCTGCACCTGCACGAGCACGTCGTTGTCCCCGACCACCGGGTCTGGCACGTCCCGAAGCTCGAGCACATCCGCCGATCCGAACCTGTCCTGCACGATCGCCTTCATGGCCAGCCTCCTTGGAGTAGGTGTACAGCGTATACCGACCTGTTCAACCTATGTGTACGGCGTACACCTGTCAAGCCCGTCCGACCACGGACCCTGCGCGTTCGACGATGAAACCGGCCCGTGGCAATCTGCCTGGACAGCGGCCGCCCCCAACTCCGACCGGCCGCGTGAGGGAACGCATGGTACGCGACCGTCACGTAGTCGGTCCCCGCGGGGCCGCCGTCGGCGGCCCCCGTCACGAACACGGTCGACCCGTCGGGGCTGACGCCGAGCGCCGCCGGCTGGTCGAACGAGAGCCCGAGCGTGAACGAGTACCGCTTCTTCCACACCCGGGTCCCGGTGGCGGCGTCGTACGCCAGGGTGATGTAGTCCATCTTCGTTGTGTCGGTCGAGCTTCGGCCGGCGACAAACACCATCGACCCATCGGGGCTCACCGCGATGCCGGCTGCCTGGTCCTCGTACGGCCCCGGTCCCTTGTAGTGGCTGCTCCACAGCTGCGTGCCGGAGGCGTCGTACGACACGGTCTGGAACGTGGCCCCGTGCAGATGAGCCACGGTTCCGGTCACGAACAGACGGGATCCATCGGGGCTGACCGCGATCCCGGCGACGTCGTCGACCGAGTACCCCGGCCCTGGGAAACGGGCCACCCAATGCTCCGTTCCACCGGCCGCTCGCGCCGACGGGATGCCGATCATCGACGCGACGATGACGACGGCCACGAGCGCACCGGTGTGGGGGGCGAACCGGATCCCTCTCGCGGAACGAGCCCTGCCGAACGTCATCCATCCACGATAGACGCGACCCATCCGCCCGGCGACCCCGTTGTCGGCCGCCGTGCCCGGAGCGGTAGCCGGTCACGAAGATGCGCGACCCATCGGCGCTCACCGCCATCGCCTTGGCGTTGTCGTTGAAGTCGCCCGGTCCGTTGTAGCGGCGCGCCCAGCGCTGCTCGCCGGTGACGCTAGCTCGTGCTGTACGCGACGGTAGTGAAGTCGGGACCGCTCACACCCGACGCGTAGACGGCAGATCCGTCCGGGTTCACACCCAGCGCCGTCGCGGTGGCACGGTCCTGGGCGTAGAACGCCTCCCAGCGGGGCTCGCCGGACGATGCCCGGTACGCGAGCGTCACGTAGTCACGGTCGAAGAACGCTCCGTATCGGAATCCCGCCACGAAGACCTGCTTGCCGTCGGGGCTCACGCCGATCGCGGTCGCCTGATCATCCTCGTCCGCCGGTCCGTTGTAGGCGCGCAGCCAGAGTCGCTCGCCTGCCGATGAATACGCGATGGTCTCGGCGTCGCGCGCCTGATGTCCCGAGCGGTATCCAGCCACGAAGATGCGCGATCCGTCGGGACTCACCGCGATCGCCTTGCCGTTGTCGTTGGAGTCTCTCGGCCCGTTGTACCGACGCACCCAGAGCTGCGCGCCGGTCGACGCCCTGTACGCCAGGGTCACGAAGTCGCGCGCGCGGTTCGACCCGTCGCTGAAGCCCGTCACGTAGACCTTCGACCCGTCGGGGCTGACCGCCATCGCGTTGGCCTGGTCCTCGCGGCTCTTCGGCCCGTCGTAGCGCGACTGCCAGAGTTGCTCGCCCGTGGCGGCGTCGTACGCGACGGTCTCGATATCGAGTGACGTCGTCGCCACACTGAATCCCGAGACGAACACCACCGAGCTGTCCGGACTCACGCTGAGCGTCCGCGCGCTGTCCTGGAACGAGAGGTTGTAGCGCGCCGCCCAGAGTTGTTGACCACTTGCAACCGCGTACGCGACGGTGAGGTAGTCGTCTCCGTTCGGTCGGCCGTCGGAGACGCCCGTCACGAATACGGTCGATCCGTCGGGGCTGACGCCCAGCGCGGCTGGCACATCGAGCGAGATGGATAGCGGGGATGAATACCGCCGCTTCCAAACCCTCGTTCCTGTGGCGGCGTCGTACGCGATGGTGAGGTAGTCGAGGTCCGTCGCGTTGGAACTCTTCCCTGTGACGAACACCACCGACCCGTCCGGACCGACGCCGATCGCTGCTGCCCCGTCGTTGTACGGGCCGCCCTCTCGGTAGTGGCGGGTCCACAGCTCGGCGCCCGCGGCGTCGTAGGCAACGGTCTGGAACCTATCCCCGGTGGGCTCCGCCACGCTCCCGGTTACGAACAGCCTGGATCCGTCGGGACTGACCGCCGAGCCGGCAACATACGAGTATCCCGGCCCTGGGGAACGGGCGACCCAGAGCTCCGTTCCGCCGGTTGCTTGCGCCGACGGGATGCCGATCATCGACCCGGCGAACGCGGCGCCGACGACGACACCGGCGTAGCCGAACCGAACCCCTCTTTGCATGAACCGAACTCTGCGGAACATCGTTCGTCCACGATAGACGCGACCCATCCGCCCCGCGACCCCGCTATCCGCTAGCTCGTGCTGTACGCGACCGTGGTGAAGTCGGCGCCGCTCATGCCCGAGACGTAGACGCTCGACCCGTCCGGGTTCACGCCGAGCGCCGTCGCGCCCTCATCGGTCTGGTCGTAGAACGCCTCCCACAGACGCTCGCCGGAAGAAGCCCGGTACGCGAGCGTCGCGAAGTCGCGGTTGTACGGCAGGTCGTACCGGAACCCCGTGACGTAGACCCGTTTCCCGCCGGGGCTCACACCGATCGCCGCCGCTTGGTCCCAGTAGTCGGCTGGTCCGTTGTAGGCCCGGTGCCAGAGTCGCTCACCGGCGGAGGAGTACGCGATCGTCTCGGCGTCGCGGGTGAACGCGTGGTGTCCGGTGCGATACCCCGCCACGAAGACGCGCGACCCGTCGGGGCTCACCGAGATCGCCTTGGCGTTGTCGTCCCATTCGCCCGGTCCGTCGTAGCGACGGGCCCAGCGCTGGATCCCGGTCTTCGCGCCGTACGCCAGGGTCACGACGTCGCGCCTGCGGTTCGAGGCGTCGCTGAATCCCGTCACGAACACCTGCGATCCATCCGGGCTCACCGCCATCGCGTTGGCCTGATCCTCGTGATGCGCAGGTCCGTCGTACCGGGTCTTCCAGAGTTCCCGGCCGGTGGCGGCGCGGTACGCGATGGTCTCGACGTCGAGCGACGTGCGCTTCGAGACGCTGAACCCCGAGACGAAGACGGTCGACCCGTCGGGGCTCACGCTGAGCGCCTGGGCGGCGTCCTCCGAAGAGCGTCCGTAGCGAGCCGTCCAGAGATGACGGCCGGTCGCGGCCTCGTACGCGACGGTGGCGTAGTCGGTCCAGCTCCCGTCGCCGCTCGCACCCGTCACGAACACGATCGAGCCGTCGGGACTCAGGCCGAGCGCGCCCGCCGTGTTGCTGAAGTTGGTGCCGATCGAATACGAGTAGCGCTTCTTCCACATCCGAGCACCGGTCGCGGCGTCGTACGCGAGCGTAAGGAAGTCGCCGCCGCTCGAACCGACGACGTACACGGTCGACCCGTCGGGGCTCACGCGGAGCCCGGTCGCCAGGTCGAACGAGCCCGGTCCGGCGCTGGTCCAGAGCTGTGCGCCGGAGCCGTCGTAGGCGACGGTCCGGAGCCTGCCGCCGGTGGTTCCGTCGTACATGTCGCCGGTCACGAAGACGCGAGATCCATCCGGACTGACCGCGAGCCCGGCGACGTGGTTGAGCGCGGTCGCCGACGTTCCGGCGAGGCGTGCGACCCACTGCTGCGTTCCGCCCGCCGCCTGCGCCGGTTGGATCGCCACGACCGACACGAGCGTCGTCGCGACCACGATCGCCACGAGACGCTCGCGGTACCGAGTACGTATGGGCGATCGAGGTCCGAACATCTGCTCGTCACCATAGATGGGGCCGGCCGCCCCGGTCGATGCCCGACTGAGCGTGTGTACGCCGTACACTCGCTGCGATGGCCAAGGCAGAGCTCGAGGCGGCAGCCGAGCCCCGCACCCCGCTCAACCGCGAGCGCGTGTTGCGCGCCGCCGTGGAGCTCGCCGACCGGGAGGGCGTCGACGGCCTCAGCATGCGCCGGCTGTCGGCAGAGCTCGGCGTCGTGCCGATGGCGCTCTACAAGCACGTGGCCAACAAGGACGAGCTGCTCGACGGCATGATCGACATGGTCGTCGCCGAGATCGACCCGCCGCGCACCGACACCGACTGGAAGACCGCGGTCCGCGAGCGGATCCTCTCCGCACGTCGAGCGCTGTTGCGGCACCCGTGGGCGTCGCGCGTGATGGAGTCGCGGACCAGCCCGACTCCCACCGTGATGGCCTACATGGACTCGATGATCGCGATGTTCACCGCGGGAGGGTTCTCGATCGACCTGGTCCACCACGTGATGCACGCGATGGGCAGCCGGCTGATGGGCTTCACCCAGGAGCTCTTCAACGATCAGACGGACCCCGACAACCCGATCCAGCCCGCGATGCTCGAGGCGATGGGCGCGACATACCCGTCCATCTATCAGCTGTGGCAGACGGTGAGCCACGAGGATGCGTCGATCGTCGGCCCCGGCTGCGACGACCAGTTCGAGTTCGAGTTCGCCCTCGACCTCATGCTCGACGGCATCGAACGCCTCAAGGCTGCGTCGTAGCTCTACCCCCCTGTCGGCCTACCTCAGGTTGCGTATCTCCCGCCGAACGTGATTGGGTAGCAGTCCGCATCGCTGACGTCGGTCAGCGAGGAAGGGGGATGCGCATGTTCCGCAGAGCCACCATCGCTGCAGCGACAACGCTCCTGATCCTGGCCATGGCCGCGCCGTTCGCGCACGCCGGCGAGGTCACCGGGAACGGGAAGCTGCTCCATTTCGACGGGAAGTGGGGCACGGGCCTGCACGCGCGCTCGGTCTGCGCCTATTCGGGTCAGGAAGACCTCCAATACTTCACCGACGACGGGGACGGAACGCCGAAGGAGCCAACCAAGGGCGACCCCGGGCACGCCCAGTCGTGGGGCCAGATCCCGAAGGTCGTGCGCGATTCGTTCCCTGCTGAGATGCACCCCGGGATGTCGTGCAACCCGATGCGATCGACCGGCGGAGCGTAGCCATCGCCGAAGCCCTTGCAAAGGCCCGGGCGTGGCTGCGCCCGGGCCTCGCGTGGGGCCAGTAGATCGACCACGTCGTGGTGGGCGGTGGCAAGCGCCTCTTCCGAGACTGCGGACTGCTCACGACCTTGCGTCTCGTCGACAGTCACATGACGACCACCGGCGCGATCCTTGCGACCTACGCCTTGGCTGAGTGACCGAATAGAGTCTCGGTCCTGGTTATGGGCGACTACCCACCCTTGGCTCAGAGCGCGTTCGACAAGTTCGAGCGGGCAAAGACCTACGTCGATGAGCTGGATATCGGGATCACCTCTTGGTTGGGCCGCAGCCACCTCATGCGGGCCGAGTTCTACCCGGAGCTTCAAGAGGCCTGCTACTACGTTCGGCAGGTGAGGAGGGTTCCGGACTATTGGGCGCTTCTCGCCGGTGACGCGATCCACAACCTGCGCGCGTCGCTCGACCACGTCGTCTGGGGACTCACGATCGGGCACCAGCAGTACCAACCCGAGCAGCCCCTCCCTGTCAGTTGCCTGTGGCGCAGGGTTGGCTTCCCGGTCCAGGAGAACCCCAGGATCAACTGGCAGCCGGATCAACTCTGGGGCGTCCATCCCCGCGTCAAGGACGCGATCAGGGACGAGCAGTCGATCCCACAGGGACGAAACGGTGATCCGATGGGAGTCCTGGATGACCTCTGGAACCGGGACAAGCAGCGCGCATTGCTCTCGGAAGAGAGCTCCATCCATGTCGACGCCTGGAACGCACCCGCAGACGTTCTGTGGGCAGCATTCAGCAAGTCCGCGGACAACATCCCGGGTATGGAGCTGGAACGGGTCGAGCGTGTCCATCGAGGGCCACTGGCATACGACAAGGAGGTTGAGATGCTTCGCCTCCGCTTCCGCTCCTTCCCGGACGAGTCAACCGTGCGCCGCTATATGAAGGAGAACGCGAAGCTCACGGTGGACATACATTTCGATGACGGATCGCCCACGTTCGGTCGCAGCGTCCGGCCACTCATGCGCGAGATGCAGGAGCGGGTCGAAGGCGTATTGGAACGGCTCGTCAAAGAGTTCAACCATCGTCAGTCACGGATACCAACGAGAGCGCATCGCTGCCCACCGTGATACCCGCAAGCCGCTGACATGTCGAACTACGTCGAGATCGACGCCGATGCCTGGCGCTTCCAACCGAGGGTGGCAGCCGTCAGTGCGTCTGGAGAGACCACGTTCTGCTCCAGGAAGCGCTCGACGGCGCGTTCTGGGTGCTGCCGGGCGGACGGCTGCAGCCGCTGGAGCTGACCGCGGATGCGCTCATCCGGACGATGCGCTGGGAGATCGGGCAGGAGGTCACGGTCGGTCGGCTAAACCTGTGCGGTGATGGAGTACGGATCGCCGCGATCGCCGGGCGACCCGTCCACGAACTGGGCTTCTACTACGCGCTAGCCCTGCCCGAGTGGAGGCCAGTCCGTTCCGCTGTGTCACGCGTGAGCATGCCGGCATGGAACGCGGTCACGAGCTCCGCCTGCGTTGGATCCCGGATCGATGCCCTGCCGGAGCGTGCCCTCGTCCCGGACTTCGTGCGAACAGCGGTCATGGCAATGCGCTTCCGTGACCGCCCGCTTCACCACTTCGCTCGGGGCCCGAGCATCGTCGCGGAACAGAGTGATGACGGTTAGAGGCCGTCGCCTCGGCCGCCGAAAGGACTCACGAACATGAGCCAGGTGCCTACGGCCGTGGCAAGCAGGGCGACGCCGAGTGCGATGCCGGCACGAGGGACGCCTCGACGCAAGGCTTGGATCGCGAGCACCACCGCGATCACCGCCGGCAGGGGCGTCAGGACACCGATCGCTCCGGCGGCGGCCAGCCCATAGATGAACGCCAGCGGGAACCGCTTCCCTTGCGACTCCTCGATCCAGCTCGGCGCGCCTGTGACGCCCGTGCTTATGACCGAGTCGGCGGGATCGGGGGCGCCGTGCCTCTCGGACATCCGAAGAAACCCTACCCCTTGCCCGTTTCATGAAACAGGGGTCACAAGGTCCGTACTTGACGGATGTGGATGGATGATAGATATTCAACCCTATGGTTGAACGTTCTAGAACAGCCGTCCTCGACGACACATACGCGAGCCTGTCGCACCCCGTGCGCCGAGAGATGGTCGAGATCCTCAGCGAGACACCGCAACGCGTCACCGACGTGGCCGCTCCGTTCGACATCTCCCTGGCCGCCGCCTCGAAGCACATCCGGATGCTCGAACGGGCAGGGCTGGTGGAGCGCCGGATCAGCGGTCGAGACCATCTCCTCTCCCTGCGCGCCGAGCCACTCGAGGCGGCAGCGGACTGGATCGACCCATACCGCCGGTTCTGGGAATCGAAGCTGGACCGGCTCGAGGAGCACTTCGGGAGGGAACGATGAACACGCCAGGAACAGATGCACCCGTGATCGTCCAGCGGGTCCTGCCGGTCGCACCGGATCAGGCGTTCGACGCCTGGCTCGAGCCGTCCCAGCTCCGCGACTGGATGGGACCGCTGACCGACGTCGAGGTCGACGCGCGGGTCGGCGGCCGCTTCCGGATCGTGATGGGCCGCGAGGACACCGAGGGCGGTCCGATCGAGCACACCGGCGAATACCGCGAGCTCGATCGGCCCAACCGACTCGTGTTCACCTGGGTGTCGCCCTACACCGACGGCGAGAGCGTGGTCACCGTGGATCTGTCTCCCGACCCGGCCGGCACGCGGCTCGTCCTGACACACGAGGGCCTCCCGCCCGAGTCGCGCGACGGCCACGCCGAGGGCTGGGCCGACTTCCTCGACCGATACATCGCGAGCGCCGAACGCCTCAAGGCCTGACGCACCGCCGCGGCCGTAGCGACGGTGTGTCGATGGAGTGGCCATCGTGTGCGCGGGGTTCCCACCGGGTTGCCCGGCGGGGCATGCTGCCTGCATGCCAGCCTCTATGCAGTGGTCGTTCATCTTGATCGGCGCGGCGATCGCAGCGGCCGGAGCGGTCGGTGTCTTCCTCCCGCCGGGGTACCGGTGGGCCGTCCTGCTCCCGGTCATCGCCGGCACAGGGGTCGGGATCGTCGGGCTCGCGGTGGGTGGTCCCGAGATCTCGAACGCGAAGTCCGACGACGTCGTGTGGAGAGTCTTCTTCGAGGCCTCGGTCGCCGGGTTCGTCACGGTGGCAGCGGGACTCGCGATCCTCGTGGCTCGCTCGCTCCGACGGAGCGAGGTAGCCACACCGACAGCCTGACTAGCTGAGCGCGGCCTCGATCTCGTCGAGATGCTCGGCCCGGTGTGATGCTCGCCGTCCGTTGAGCGGCGAGTCGGGGTCTTGCGGCCACAGCTTGTCGGCCGGGATCGCGGCGACACCGGCGTCGATCTGTTCCGCGAGTCGAAGAGTGAGCTCCGCCGCCTCGCGCGGGTCGATCGCATGGATCAGCGGCCGCGTGGAGTCGTTGATCCAGTCCACGTTCCGCGGCTCGTCGACGTCGTCGGGGAACCCTGTCGCGGGATCGAAGTGTTCGACGAGATAGAGCGCCCGTGCATCCCAGAACGCGACGTGCCCGAGCACGGCGGCGACCGTCCAGTGCTCGTTCACCGCGGCGCGCAGCTGGTCGTCGTTCAGCCGCCCGACCAGAGCGCGGAGGCGCTGCAACTCCCGGGCGTTGTCCTCGATGAAATCGTCGTCATCCACGCGTCTAGTCCTGACCGTTCCGTCCCGTTCCCGTTCTCATCGCCGTTGCCTTGGTGCAAGAGACGCGCTCAGCGTGTCGAGCGCCGTGTTGAGCTGCGTGGCTGCGTCGCTCGTGGCGGTTCCCTTGTCGACGGCCTCCGAGATCTTCTTCTGAAGGTCGTGAACGACGCCGTTGATCTCATCGGGCTCGTCAGCATGCTCCATCGCCTTGGTCACGCCGTCGCGGATCTCCTTCGCCAGGCCCGAGTCGATCGCGCCGTTCGCTTCCAAAGAGTCGGCCAAGCTGATCACCGCCGAGGCTGCCTGCTGCGGCGTGGTCGGCGCGGCACCGGTGCTGACCGCGGACGGCGCGGTCGACGGCGGCGTGCGCTTGACGCCGGTGGTGACGAGGCGCGGGGCGAGTGCGAGCCGCCGGCACCGGCCGCAGGGGTATCTCCGCGTGTGAGCGCGAACGCGGCGATCGCGACGAGCAGGACCGCGGCGGCAACCGCGGGCCAGATCCACCGGCGGCGAGGCTCCGGCGTTCGGCTCGCACGCTGCGGGATGACCCTCGTCCGATCGTCCGGGCTCGCGAGGCCGGGTGCGGGGGGGAGTGGCGCCGACGCCGGCCGCGACTCCAACGCCATCCGCACGGCGTCGGCGGACTTCGGGCGCGCCGATGGATCCTTCCGCATCAGGCTCGCGACCAGCGTCGACAGCTCCGGGGACACGCCCACACCGAGCTCCTCCAAGGTGGGCGCCACGGTGTGCACATGCTGATAGGTCACCGCGACCGAGTCGTCGCCCTCGAACGGCGGATGCCCGGCGAGCATGTGGTACAGCACACAGCCGAGCGCGTAGAGATCCGCGCGCGCGTCCACCGGCCCACCCGTCGCCTGCTCGGGCGCGATGTACGGCGGTGACCCGAACGCCTGCCCCGTCATCGTCAGCGTCATGTCGCCTCGCTCGACGCGCGCGATGCCGAAGTCGCCGACCTTCGGATGGTCCTTCGCCGTGAGGAAGATGTTCGACGGCTTCACATCGCGGTGGACGACACCCTGGGCGTGCGCGGCTGCGAGGCCGCCTGCGGTGCCGGCGCCGATCGCCGACGCTCGCTCGGGGGTGAACCGCGCGCCCGCACGCAACTCGTCGGCGACGGTCGCCCCCTGCACGAGCTCCATCACGAGGAACGGCCGCCCGTCGTCCTCGCCGGCGTCGAACACCGACACGACGTTGGGATCGTTGATCCGCGCGAGCGCCTGCGCTTCGCGGAAGAAGCGCTTGCGGGCGTCGGGGTCGTCCGTAAGCGCGCCCGGCAGCCGCTTCAACGCGACCGGCCGGTCGAGCGTTCGGTCGGTCGCGACGAACACCTCGCCCATCCCACCGGTCCCGAGCGAGCGCTCGAGTTCGTACCTGCCGGCGACGATCGTCGGGTCGTCGGTCGCTTGGGGAAGCAGAGGGTCGTCTGTCATGCGGCCCGCGTGATGCGCGGAGCTACATCGAGGTTTCCCACAGCCCCATCGTGTTGCCCTCGCTGTCCTTGAAGTAGGCGAAGGCGCCCATGTTCGGGATCGGGGTGCGCGGCGTGACGACGGAACCGCCGCCGGCCTCGATCTTCTTCATGGTCTCGTCGATCGAGTCGACGCCGATCGTGATCACCGGCGAGGGCGTCTCCTTGCCCTTGCCCGTGAAGCCGCCGTTGATCGCCCCGGGCTCTTTCGGCATCATCTTGTCGTCGACCGGCACCGTTGTCGCCGTCGTGTACGTGACGCCGTTGCCCGCGTCCATGTCGCTGAGATCCCAATCGAAGACCGAGCCGTAGAACTCCTTGGCACGCTCTTGGTCATCGAACGTGATCTCGAAGTGCACCACCTTGTCCATGGCGTCCTCCCTCCCTAGGGGTCGCGTCCCCCCAACCTAACGCGTTCCCCGCGAAGGGTGCAGTCAGCCCGCCGGCCTACGTGAACCGACTGTCACCCAACCGGTCTCGCGAGCCGAGCGTTAGTGCCGGGAGATGACGCGGCGGCGCACGCCGCGATCGCCGCGAGCCCAGTCCGCGATCGCTCCGGGACCGACGTCCGTCATCGGATGCGGCAGGTCGTTCGGGTCGAACCAGTCGATCTCGGCGATCTCGCCTTCGTTCGGCTTCAGGTCGCCGCCCACGATCACAGCGATGAAGACTGACACCTCGAGTTGCTTCGCGCCGACCGCGCTCATGATCTCGTACTCGCCGATCAGCTCGCCGAGCTCGACGTCGAGGTTCGTCTCTTCCTTGGCCTCGCGGATCGCGGTTTCCTCGACGCTCTCACCCGGCTCGTGACGCCCGCCCGGCAGACCCCAGCGGTGCCTGCCGTAGTCCTCATGGATGAGGAGCACGCGGCCTCGCTCATCGGTGATGACGACCGAGGCTGCGAGGCGCGTCACAGCTGCTTCCAATAGCCGGTGATGTTGGGCAGGTACCCCATGCCTTGCTCATAGAACGGCACAGCCGACGGGCTCCGCGCGAACGTGTTCAGGAACGCGCGTGTCGCGCCACGCTCCTTGGCCCACGCCTCGATCGCTCGCATCAGCTCCGTCGCGATCCCCTCCCGGCGGTCGCCCTCGAACACGAACAGCGCAAGCACCCGCACGACCGACTGGCGGAGGTCGGCGAGCAGTTCCCACCTCGCATCGGAGCCGGGCCGAGTGATCTCGGCCTGCACGTATCCCTGGACCGTGCCGTCGACCTCAGCGACGAGCCATTCGCGATCCTCATCGGGAGGACCGTCGAGCGCGGTCCGGATCCATCCCTCGAGGCCGTCCTCGTCCGGAACCTGGAACAGCGTCGGATCGAGCGCCGCGTAGTACCGACCGAACGCCGTCCACGCCTCAGCCAGACGCGGTGCATCTGCCGAGATCGGGGAACGGATCACGACGGTCATCTCCCACGACGGTACCGCGACCGCCGAGGGAGCGCGCGTCAGATCAGGTCGAGGTCGCCGGGCGAATGGCCGCAGTCCGTGAGGTAGCGCGCCATCTCCGACCGATGTTGGGTGCCGTGGTTGACGATGTGGGCGATCACTTCCCAGCGAGGTGCGGCCCACTGCGTGCCCTCCGACTCCCACGTGAGCGTCTCGCTCATCGCCGGCTCGTCGAGCGAAGTCGCGTACCCGAGCAACCGCGTGTGCTCGTCGTCCCAGAAGCTGCGGATCGTCGCCAGATCGGGGAACGGCCATCCATCCGGGTACGAGTCGTCGTCATCGTTCCCGATGCAGAACTCCCGCCAACTCCAGTCGACGATCAGCATGTGGAGGAGCGTGTCGTGTGCCGATCCGTTGTCGGTCGTGCCCGGCCGGCGGAACTCGTCCTCGGTGAGCTTCGTGCTCTGGTCGAGGATCCGCTCGTTCACGCGTATGTGGTAGCGGACGAGCTCGGGAAGGAAGTCCATCAGGTCATCGTCGTGCACGCGGCCAGGGAACGACAAGCCCGCGGGGTGCGGGTGCTCGACCAGGGTCGGGTGCGAGCGTCCGGGATGGCGACGCCCCCACCCGACCTCTGATCTCCTCGCTTCATAGCTGCCCGATCCACTCGAGCGGGAACGGTGGCTGCGCCAAGGGCAGCACCGCGATGCGAAGCAACGCCAGCGGGTTGTCGTCGCCGGCGCTCCGGTTGAGGTTGACCTCCTCGCAACCGGTGCACCGATGCACGACCACCCACTCGCCGCTGCCACGGACGGTGATGCCGATCGGCTCCATCAGCGAACAGCACTCGGAGGCGCGATCGCCGGGCGTGCGTTCGTCGAGATGCCTGCTCCACAGGCAGTTCGGGCAATGGTTCCTGTTTTCCGTTCCGAGTGCGTCGTCCGGCACGTCGAGCCGGCAGTGACCGCAGCGGAACGAATCGGTTCGTCGTCGCTCACCGCGACGCCGTTGATCTGACATGAGGGTGACCTCCATCTAGGCGTGTTGGACCAACGCACGCCCTGAAGGCAGGTCGAGTCAGCGAGTGACGTGGCGACCGCACGCAGGACGCGCGGGAGACACCACCGTGGCCGTAGCCAAATCCCCACCGTCCTTCCGTACGATCCGTGCCGCTCGCGATCGAGCGACGAACCGTCGGACCGTAGCACCCGACATCGGAGCATCACAAGGTCGTCATCGCGCGGTCCTAGACGTAGCTCCCGGCCCACTGTTGGATGAAGGTTCCGGTCTCCGAGCCCGAGGAGGGGTCATGGCGAGCATCAACGAGCACGAGAGCGCCCAGATCGATCGCGCCAACGCATCAGGCAAGACGCCTGTGATGTTCATCCACGGTCTGTGGTTGCTGCCGAGCAGCTGGGACAACTGGGCCAAGGTGTTCGAGGAGGCCGGCTATACGGCGCTTACGCCGGGCTGGCCCGACGACCCCGAAACTGTGGGCGAGGCGAAGGAGCATCCCGAGGCGTTCGCCCGCAAGACCGTCGGGCAGGTCGCCGACCACTTCGAAGACGTCTCGCGCAAGCTCGACGGCACGCCGGTCGTGATCGGCCACTCGTTCGGTGGGCTCCTCGCGCAGATCCTGGCCGGGCGCGGCGTCGCGAAGGCGACCGTCGCGATCGACCCGGCACCGTTCCGCGGCGTGCTCCCGTTGCCGGTCTCGGCGTTGAAGGCGGCGTCGCCCGCGCTCGGCAATCCGGCGAACCGCCACCGCGCGGTGCCGCTCACCTACGAGCAGTTCCGATACGCGTTCGCGAACGCCGTCAGCGAGGACGAGGCCAAGGCGCTCTACGACACGTACTGCGTGCCGGCGTCGGGGGCGCCGATCTTCCAGGCGGCCGCCGCCAACCTCAACCCGTGGACCGAGGTGAAGGTCAAGTCGAAGAACCCCGAGCGCGGACCGCTGCTCGTCATCTCGGGCGAGCAGGACCACACCGTGCCGCCGGCGATCGCGAAGGCCTCCTACAAGAAGCAGGCGCGCAACCAGAAGGCCGTGACCGAGCTCAAGGCGATGCCAGGCCGAGGCCACTCACTGACGATCGACCACGGCTGGCGCGAGGTGGCGGACACCTCCTTGGAGTTCGTGAAGCGCTTCCCGTAGAGCTGTTCTCAGCCGGCCTGGGTCGGGCCCAGCGGGATCAGGGCGTCGAGGGCAGCGAGGTCGTCGGGGCTGAGCACGATGTCTGCGGCCGCAGCGTTGGATAGTGCGTGCGCCGGGCTGCGCGTGCCGGCGAGCGTGGCATTGACGCCGCTCTGCTGCAGGTTCCAGGCGAGCGCGATCTGTGACAGCGAGCAGCCCACACGTTCGGCGACGCGCAGCATCCCCTCGACCACGGCCTCAGATCGCTCGAACCTGCCCGGCGAGAACAGGCGCTGCCAGAACGGCCACTCCGTGTGGTTGGGAACCACCCGCGCGAAGTCGTCCGGGCTCGAGATCGCGCCGGCGAGCATGCCGTTGCCGAGCGGCTCGTACGTGACCAGGCCGATGTTCCGTTCGCCGCACCAGCGCGCCAGCTCGAGCGTCTCGAGGTGGTCGATCAACGACAGCCCTTCTTGGAGGACATCGACGGGGCCGACGGCGAGGCACCGCTCGACCTCGGGCCGCTCGAAATTCGACAGGCCGACGAGGCGCGTGAGCCCGTCGTCCACGAGCGCCCGCATCGCGCCCCACGACTCCTCGAGCCCGTCGTTCGTCTCGCCGGGGTAGTGCATCAGGAACATGTCGAGGCGGTCGACACCGAGCCGCTCGAGGCTTCCCTCGCACGCTTCGCGTAGCTGCTTCGGCTCGTAGCCCGTTCCGTCGGGGAGCGGCGCGACCTTGCTGGAGAGCTTCATCGATCGACCGACATCGGCGAGCGCGGCGGCGATCACCGGCTCGTTCTTGCGATCCCAGTACTCCTCCGCGGTGTCGATCCAGTCGATGCCTCCCTCGATCGCGGCGAGCAGCACCTCGCGCGCGCCCGGCCAGTCAGGATCGTCCTCGAGCTCGTAGCCGCCGAGCCCGACGACCGAGAACCACTCGCCACCGATCTCGGTGCTTCGCATGCGGCAACCCTAGCGCCGGCGTCGGAACTCAGCTGACGCGGGTGGCGAGCCGCCCACCCAGATGCACCCCGTCGATCGTGCCGTCGGCGTCCCGCGAGAAGTACCCCTTCATCCCCTTGGCCGGTCCCTCGGGAACGATGTAGCGGTCGCCGTCGCCGGGCAGCATCCCGATCGGGATCGGCGGCTCGTCGTCGGGCTCCTCGTGGAGCTGCTCGAGCACCTCGGGTCGGACCGTCACCTCGACGATCAGCACGCCGTCGCCCGCGCTGATGTCGGCGATCGCCGCGATCGTCTCGTAGCGGCCGACGTACGGCGCGAGCGCGTCGGCATCCAGATGCAACGGCTCGGGGTCGGACATGTCGACCTCGAGGTAGGTCTCGAACGCCCACCGCATGATCTCCTCGTTGAACTCGCCGCCGTTCGGGCCGCAGTTCGTCAGGCTCGTGAGCGCGAACCGACGCTCGGGCACCATCTCGAAGATCGAGTGCTGGCCCGCGGTGTCACCGCCGTGCGCCACGACCTTGAGTCCGCCCTGGTCGCGCAGGAGCCAATCGATCCCGACGGCATCGCCGAGCGCGTTCCCCGGGCTTTCCACCGTGGGCTCCTGCATGCGGCGCAGCATCTCCTCGGAGAGCAGGCGCGTGCCGTCCGGCGCGGTGCCGTCGCCCATGTGGAACCGCGCCCACGCCAGCTGGTCGCCGAGGTTGGACGACATGCCGCCCATCGGGCCCCCGTACCGCCCCATGTCCCACGGCCGCGTGACCTCGATCGTGCCGTCCTGCGAACGCTTGTGCCCGTTCGCGAAGCGGTACGTCATGATCTCCTTCGCGAAGAAGAAGCTCCTGTCCATCCCGAGTGGATCCAGGAGCAGCTCCCGGATCACCTGCTCGTACATCTGGCCGGTGACCTTCTCGAGGACGAGGCCGGCGAGCCCGAGCGACGCGTTGTTGTAGGAGACCGTCGCGCCGAGCGGCGTGACCTGCTCGATGTTCGCCATGTTCGCGACGTAACGGTCGAGCGCGTCCGCACCCTCGCCGGTGTCCTCGAACAGGTCGCCGTCCCAGCCGGCGGTGTGGTTCAGGAGCTGCAGCACGGTCACGTCGCGCGCGACCTGCTCGTCCTTCAGCTTCAGCTCGGGGACGTAGGTGCGGACGGGTGCGTCTAAGTCAATCTTTCCTTGCTCGACTAGGCGCATGATCGCGGTGCCGGTGTAGGTCTTGCCGGTCGAACCGATCTGGAAGAGCGTGCCCTCGTCGACCGGGAGCGGATCCTCGACGCTCGTGACGCCGCTGAACGCGAGGTGCTCCTCGTCGCCGAAGGCGACGCCGACCGCGACGCCGGGGACCTCGAGGCGCTCCGCGAGCACCGAGACCTGCGCCTTCAGCTCCGCTTCGGTCGGCATCGGTCCTCCTTGCCTCGCTCCGGGAGATGAAGGCTACACAGCTCCCGGGATGCGACGATGCGCCGATGGCCAAGCCGGTGATCGTCGAGTGGCAGCCGAGGTGGGCGGACGAGTTCGCCGAGATCCGCGACCGGTTGGCAGACTCGTTCGGCGAGCGCGCGCTCCGGATCGAGCACATCGGCTCGACGTCGGTGCCGGGCCTCGCGGCCAAGGACGTGATCGACGTCCAAGTGAGCGTCGCATCGCTCGAGCCCTACGAGCAGGTCCTCACGGCACTCGCCGCCGCGGGCATGACCGAGGTCCCATACGACCCTCCCGCCGACGACCACGTGCCACCGGGTTGGCAAGGGTCATCCGACACGTGGATCAAGCTGTTCGCGTCGGCGCCACCGGGCGAGCGGCCTGGGCACGTCCACGTCCGCGTGGCGGGCAGTCCGAACGAACGGTACGCGCTGCTGTTCCGCGACTTCATGCGTGCGCATCCCGACGCGCGCGACGCATGGGCGATCTTCAAGACTGAACTGGCGAGGATCGCCGACGACACCCAGGACTACGTCGAGGTGAAAGACCCCGCCACCGATGTCGTCATGGTCGTCGCAGAACGTTGGGCAACCGAGACCGGCTGGAACCCCCGGCTCAGCTAGGTGGTGTCCCCGGCGGCCAGCGATCGGTGACGCGGCCTGCGTCGGCACCGAAGTCCCACACGTCGATCGACGGCGGTTCCACGCCGAGTGACGAGAGAGCGGTGCAGATCTGACTCCGGTGATCGGTCCCGTGGTGGAGCGCTTGGGCGAGCCGGATCCCCATCGCCGCATCCCGCTCGAAGCCGTCGTCCTCATCGACCTCGGTCACCACGAGGTCGGGATCCGGGTCGGTGGCCAGCAACGCCGACCACGCTTCCCCGTCGGCCTGGATAGCGTCTCGGAGCCCGCCGAGATCCATCTGCTCCGGATCGATGCGACGTGAGGGATCGCCCGCGATGTCGAACAGGTACCAGGAGTCGGAGCCGACCAGATGCTGCATCGTTCGCAGGATCGGCCCGTACGTACCGGGCGCGACTGTCTGGAGCTGCTCGGGGTTGAGCGGCATACACGCGTCGATCAGCCGCGTCGTCGCCCACACATGGTGCGCGAACGCGTCCTGCAATGGCGAGGTACCCATCGGCCGACCGTAGCACCTGGCGCTGCGCGAAGACCTCCCTCGCGCCTTCATCAGCCCTTCACATCTCGGCGCCAACGTGGTGGCAGACGCGAGACGAAGGAGGTCGACGATGCGTCGAGGATTGGTGATCGTGCCGGTGCTCCTGGCGGTGCTGCTGAGCGTCGGGATCGGCGTGGCGGCGTACAACGCCGGGGAGCGCAACGGCCAACAGAACGCCACGGAGCAGATCCAGTCTGCCCAGGCGAACGGCCAGGAGGTCCAGGTCGTCCACGTGGTCGGCGAGGACGGCCACGGGTTCTTCCCGGGGTTCTTCCTGTTCCCGTTCTTCCTGATCGGGATGTTCTTCCTGATCGGAGCCATCTTCCGAGCGGGGCGCTGGGGAGGCAAGGGCCACGGCCACGGCCCGGGGCCGTGGAACGACGAGGGCCGGCAGCGGTTCGAGGAGCGTGCCCGCGAGTGGCATCAGCGTGAGCACGGCGGCGGAGACACGCCGCCCGCTCCGACGACTGCCGCGTGACTCGTGCGCGGGGCGGAGGCCCGGTTGCCTCCGCCCCGCCTTCCGAGAGAGGCTCGCCCCGTGCAACGCATCCTGGTCGTCGAGGACGACATGCAGATCGCGCGGACCCTCCGCGACTACCTGGAGGTCGCCGGGTTCGAGGTCGCCGCTGTGGGCGATGGTTCGGCCGCGGTCGCGAGCGCGCGCGGCGACAAGCCCGACCTGATCGTGCTCGACCTCGGGCTGCCGGGTCTGGACGGGCTCGACGTCGCGCGAGAGCTCCGGCGGACGTCGGCCGTGCCGATCGTGATGCTCACCGCGCGCGGCGAGGAGGCCGACCGGATCGTCGGGCTCGAGCTCGGCGCCGACGACTACCTGGTCAAGCCGTTCAGCCCGAAGGAGCTCGTCGCGCGCGTGCGGGCGGTGCTCCGCCGCGCGAACGGAGCGGTCGCGGGCGCCGAAGTGCTGCGCGCGGCCGACGTCGAGATCGACCTGCCGAAGATGCGCGCCCGGGTGCACGGCCAGCCGGTCGACCTGACGCCGACCGAGTTCGAACTGCTGACGACGCTGGTCCGCGAGCCGGGCCGGGTGTTCACGCGCGGCCAGCTGCTCGACGCGCTGCGCGGCGTCACGCTCGACACGTACGAGCGCGCGATCGACGCGCACGTGAAGAACCTCCGCAAGAAGATCGAGCCCGAGCCCGGCCGGCCGCGCTACGTGCTGACCGTGCACGGCGTCGGCTATCGGTTCGCCGATGCCTGAGGACCACGGCCCTCCGTGGGGCCCGAACCATCGTTGGGGGTCGGGACAGCCGCCGTGGATGCGCGACGGCGGGTTCGACGCGGGGCGGCGGTTCCGCCGAGGCGTCCTGGGCGTGTTCCTGCTGGTCGTCCTGCTGGTGGCCGCGCTCGCGAGTGTGGTGGCCTCGCTGGCGAGCGGCACCCACCCGAAGCCCTTCTTCACGATCGCGATCGCGGCGCTCGTGCTGGTCGGGCTGCTCGTCACGGCTCGATGGCTCTGGCGCAGCGCTCGGTCGATCGGGTCACTGATGGACGCGGCCGACCGGGTCGCCGGCGGCGACTACACGACCCGCGTCGGCGAGGTCCCGGGCCGTCCGTACCAACGGCTCGCCGGCGCGTTCGACGAGATGACCTCGCGTCTGCAGACGAACGAGGAGCGACGGCGCGAGCTGCTCGCCGACGTCGCACACGAGCTGCGGACGCCGCTGCAGGCGATCCGCGGCGCGACCGAGGGGATGCTCGACGGCCTGTATCCGCTCGACGCCGAGCACCTGCGTCCGGTGATCGAACGAACCGACGTGATGGCGCGGCTGCTCGACGACCTGCGCACGCTCTCGATGGCCGAAGCCGGCGTGCTGGAGCTCCATCGGGAGACCGTCGATCCGCGCGGCGCGGCCGAGGACGCCGCGAAGGCGCTGCGCGCAGACGCCGATGAGGCCGGCGTCACGATCGACGTCGTCGACCAGGGCGCGCCGGCGACGATCGAGGCCGATCCGGTGCGGCTCGCCGAGATCTTGAGCAACCTGCTCGCGAACGCGGCGCGGTACACGCCCCACGGCGGTCGCGTGACCGTCACGATCGCGGCGGACGGCACGAGCGGGGCCCGGTTCACCGTCGACGACACCGGTCCGGGCATCTCGGCCGATCGACTCCCCTTCGTGTTCGACCGGTTCGTGCGGTCGGCGGACCGCGGCGGCACGGGGCTCGGCCTGGCGATCGCGAAACGGCTGGTCGAAGCGCATGGCGGCACGATCGAGGCCGGCGCGACACCCGGCGGCGGCACCCGCATGCGCTTCGACATCCCCGCTCCCGCCGGCCGTCGGTAGCATCGAACGATGCCCGTCGAGATCACGCGTGGCTCCGTCGACGACATCGATTCGCTCGAGCCGTTGTGGGTCGCGGTCCACCACGCGCACCAGGCCGCGATGCCCGAGCTCGCGCCGTACGTCGACGACGAGGAGACGTGGCGCGAGCACCGGCCGTTGTACGAGTCGCTGTTCGAGCGCCCGGACACGTTCCTGTTCCTGGCGCGCGTCGACGGCGAGCTCGTCGGCTACGCGCTGGGGTGCGTCGCGCCGGCGTCGGAGGGATGGGCGTCCGACACGTGGCGTGTCGGCGACCGGATCGGCGAGCTCGAGTCGTTGTCGGTCCTGCCCGATCATCGCGGTGAGGGCATCGGCTCGGCGTTGCTCGACCTCGTCGACGAGGAGTTCGCGAAGCTGGGCGTCGACGACGTCGTGATCGGGGCGCTGCCCGGCAACACCGGCGCGCTCCGTCTGTACGAGAGCCGCGGGTTCAAACCGACCTGGATCTACCTGTCGAAGTTCGGGGCCCGCGGCGAGGGGTAAGGAGGCGGCCATGGGCAAGGTGATCGCGAGCCAATCGATCTCGATCGACGGCTACTCCGCGGGGATCAAGGCCGGGCGCGACAACCCGCTCGGCGAGGACGGCGAGCGGCTGCACGAGTGGCTGTACGGGCTCGACAGCTGGCGAGAGCACCACAACCTCGAGGGCGGCGAGTCCAACGCCGACGGGGAGCTGCTCGACGAGCTCTTCGCCAACCTCGGCGCCGTGATCATGGGCCGGACGATGTTCGAGTGCGGAGAGGAACCCTGGGGCGACGAGCCGCCGTTCCACGTCCCGGTGTTCGTGCTGGCCCACGAGCCACGCGACTCGATCGAGAAGCACGGCGGCACGTCGTTCAACTTCGTGCACGAGGGGATCGAGCACGCCCTCGAGCTCGCGCAACGGGCCGCGGGCGACAAGGACGTCTCGATCGCGGGCGGCGCCGACGCGATCCAGCAGTTCCTCGCGGCCGGTCTGATCGACGAGCTCCAGATCGACCTCGTCCCGATCGTCCTCGGCGACGGCCGCCGCTTCTTCGAGAACCTCCCGACCGACCTGCGGCTCGAACCGATCCGCGTCGTCGACGGCCCAGGCGCCACCCACATCCGCTACCGGGTAGTCCGATAGCGAACGCTTGACACGTGACCGTTTGGTCACCTATCCTCGAGAACGTGAACGACG
Source organism: uncultured Actinomycetes bacterium (assembly GCA_963799625.1). Taxonomy (GTDB): domain Bacteria; phylum Actinomycetota; class UBA4738; order UBA4738; family HRBIN12; genus AC-51. The sequence continues at coordinate 591,341 of CAWCXU010000013.1, forward strand.
ACGACCGTGTGTTCAGGGCTTTGGCCGACCCCACCCGTCGGTTCCTGCTCGATCAGCTCTTCCAGCGTGACGGCCGAACGCTGACGGAGCTCGAGTCCGAGCTGGAGATGACGCGGTTCGGGGTCATGAAGCACCTGAAGCTCCTCGAGGAGGCGGGGCTCGTCGTCACGCGGAAGGAAGGCCGGGAGAAGCTCCACTTCCTCAACCCGGTCCCGATCCGGTTGGTCCACGACCGGTGGATCGACAAGTACACCGAGCGACAGGTCAGCGCGCTCGCCGACCTGAAGCACGAGCTCGAAGGAGGTTCCGCATGAGCACGGACACCATGACCGCGACCCAGGTCTACCGCGTGTACATCAAGGCCACGCCCCAGGCGATCTGGGACGCGATCACCAAGCCGGAGTGGACCGAACGCTACGGCTACACCAACCGCGCCGACTTCGACCTGCGGCCCGGCGGCGCGTACAAGGCCTACGCCAGCGAGGCGATGAAGCGCGGTGGCGAGGCCAACGGCATCCCGGTCCCCGACGTCGTCGTCGACGGAGAGGTCCAGGAGGTCGATCCACCGCACAAGCTGGTCACCACCTGGCGGATGCTGATGGACCCCGACTCGGCGCCGGAGGGCTTCACCCGCCTGACGTTCGAGATCGCCGAGACCAACGGCGGCGTGTCGCGACTCACCGTCACACACGAGCTCGAGAACGCACCGCGCCTGGCGCTCGTGGTCGGCGGGGGGCTGGAGGACACCGGCGCCGGCGGCGGTTGGGCGTGGGTGCTGAGCGACCTGAAGTCGCTGCTCGAGAACGGCGCCCCCATGAACATGGAGGACGGCTTCAAGGAGTAAGGCACAACCCTTGCGAGGAAGGCGCCCGGGGGCGGAGGCCGCGTCGACGAGACGCGGTCCCCGCCCCCGCCTCGCGTCCGGATGCCTCGGGCACGCCGTTGCACGCAGATTCAATCCGGCGGGTCCCCAGGCCGATACCCGCTCCATGCGTGAGGCGGGACGGAAGCAGATGATCATCGGGCTCGTGATCGCGGGCGTCGGGCTCGTCGTGTCGCTCGGGACGTACGCGGCGGCCTCGTCCGGAAGCGGGGGCGGCGGCTACTTCATCCTCTGGGGCGCGGTCGTGTTCGGCCTGATCCGCGCGGCCCGCGGCTTCTCGATGATGCAGAAGGCCGGATCGCATGCCCCGGGAGCGAGCGCACAACCCACGCAGCCCCGCAACGTTGCAGCGGATCCAGGTGGAGCACTCGTCGACGAACGAGATGCCGCCACCGCCGCCATCACCGCAACCCTCTCCACCGCCGGCGTCGTCGATGTGGGACTGAGCGCCCCGGCGCGCCCGACACCGGTCGGCTAGCGTTGCCGGCCGATGCTCCTCGAGATCACGTCGACCGCTCCGCCCGCCACCGACCTGGGCTATCTGCTCCACAAGAACCCGGCGAACGTGCGCTCGATCGACCTCGCGTACGGCCGGGCGCACGTCTTCTACCCCGAGGCGACCGAGGAGCGATGCACCGCGGCGCTCCTGGTGGAGGTCGATCCGATCGGACTGGTTCGCCGAGGACGCGGCCGGCCGGCGTTCTCCCTGGCCGAGTACGTGAACGACCGGCCGTACGTCGCGTCGTCGTTCCTCAGCACCGCGATCGCGAAGCTCTACGGCTCGGCCCTGTCCGGTCGGAGCGAAGGCCACGAGGAGCTCGCCCAGACGCCGTTGCCGCTCGAGGCGCACCTGCCGGTGGTCGGGTGCCGCGGCGGCGACGAGCTCGCGCGCGAGCTGTTCGAACCGCTCGGCTACGAGGTGGCGACCGCGACGATCCCGCTCGACACGACGATCCCCGACTGGGGCGACAGCCGCTACCTCGACATCACGATCCGCGGCCGCGTGCTGCTCCGCGACCTGCTCCGGCACCTCTACGTGCTGCTGCCGGTGATGGACGACGACAAGCACTACTGGGTCGAGCGCAGTGAGATCGACAAGCTCCTTGCCAAGGGCGGCGACTGGCTCGGCGATCACCCGCATCGCGACCTGATCACGCGCCGGTTCCTCCGCTACCGCGGGTCGCTCATGCGCGAAGCCCTCGCGCGGCTCACGGAGGACGACGAGGCCGTGCCGGACGAGCCGGAGCCTCGCGAGGACGTCCTCGAGCGGCAGGTGAGCCTGGCGGACCAGCGCATCGGAGCGGTGCTGTCGGTGCTCCGGTCGGCGGGCGCTCGGTTCCGTTCTGGATCTCGGCTGCGGCGGCGGGAAGCTCCTCAGGGCCCTGATCAAGGAGAGCGCGCTCGAGCGGATCACCGGGCGTGGACGTGTCGATCGGTGCGCTCGAGGCCGCCGAGCGACGGCTGCACGTCGACGAGATGTCACCGCGCCAGCGCGAGCGGGTCACGCTGTTCCAAGGTGCGCTGACGTACCGCGACGCGCGGTTCGAGGGCTACGACGCGGCCGTGTTGATGGAGGTGATCGAGCACCTCGACCCCGAACGCCTCCCCGCGCTCGAGCGCACGGTGTTCGGCGCCGCGCGACCGCGGACCGTGATCGTGACGACGCCGAACGTCGCCTACAACGTCCGATTCGAGGGGCTGCCGGAAGGCCAACTGCGCCACCGCGACCACCGGTTCGAGTGGGATCAGGACGCGTTCGCGCGCGTGGGCCGACGGCGTGGCGGAGCGCAACGGCTACCGGGCGCGGTTCCTTCCCGTCGGAAACGTCGACCCGGAGGTCGGGCCGCCGACGCAGATGGCGGTGTTCGAGCGATGACGACGATCGCGATCCCGAAGCTGTCGCTCGTCGTCCTCGTCGGCGTGAGCGGGTCGGGCAAGTCGACGTTCGCGGCCCGGCACTTCCTGCCGACCGAGGTGCTGTCGTCGGACGCGTGTCGCGCCCTGGTGGGCGACGACGCGAACGACCAGACGGTCACGCGCGAGGCGTTCGACGTGCTGCACACGATCGCCGCGACCCGCCTTGGGCTCGGCCGGCTGACCGTGGTGGACGCGACCAACGTGCAGCCCGACGCGAGGAAGCCGCTCGTCCGGCTGGCGCGCGAGCACCACGTGCTCCCCGTCGCGATCGTGCTCGACGTGCGCGGAGGACGTCGCGCACGCCCGCAACGCCGACCGGCCCGACCGGGACTTCGGCCCGCACGTGGTGCGGCGCCAGGCGGGTCTGCTCCGCCGGTCGATCAAGAACCTCCAACGCGAGGGGTTCCGGCGGGTCTTCGTGCTCAAGGGCGCCGACGAGATCGACGCCGCCGAGATCGTGCGCGAGCGGGGGTGGTCGGACCGCACCGACCTGCACGGACCGTTCGACCTGATCGGCGACGTGCACGGCTGCGCGGCCGAGCTCGAGCGAGCTGCTCGACGCGCTCGGCTACGCGCCCGATGCCGAGGGCGTGCGACGCCACCCCGACGGCCGCACGGTGGTCTTCCTCGGCGATCTGGTCGACCGCGGTCCCGACACGCCGGCGGTGCTCCGCACTGCGATGTCGATGAGCGCCGCCGGGACGGCGCTCTGCGTGCCCGGCAACCACGAGGTGAAGCTGCTCCGCGCGCTGCGCGGCCGCAACGTCCAGATCACGCACGGCCTGGCCGAGTCCCTCGAACAGCTCGACGCGCAACCCGACGGCTTCCGCGAGGAGGTCGAGACGTTCGTCGACGGACTCGTCAGCCACGCGGTGCTCGACGACGGCAAGCTCGTGGCGGCGCACGCCGGACTCCCCGAGCAGATGCACGGCCGCGCGTCGAGCGCGGTCAGGGCGTTCGCGCTCTACGGCGAGACGACCGGCGAGACCGACGAGTTCGGGCTCCCGGTGCGGTACCCGTGGGCGACGAACTATCGCGGCGCCGCGATGGTCGTGTACGGCCACACCCCGGTGCCCGAGCCCGAGTGGATCAACAACACGATCTGCGTCGACACCGGGTGCGTGTTCGGAGGCTCGCTTGACCGCGCTGCGCTACCCCGAGCGCGAGCTCGTCTCGGTGCCGCGCGAAGGCCACCTACTACGAACCCGCGAAGCCCTTCCTCGACGAACCTGCCGCGCCGGCCGGCGGCACCCGCCCCGACGAGCAGCTGGACATCGAGGACGTCCTCGGCAAGCGCGGGATCCAGACCCGGCTGATGGGCCGGCTCACGATCCCCGAGGGGAACGCGGCGGCCGCCCTCGAGGTGATGAGCCGATTCGCGGTCGACCCGCGCTGGCTGCTGTACCTGCCGCCGACGATGGCGCCGAGCGCGACGAGCGCCCGCGAGGGTCTCCTCGAACACCCGGACGAGGCGTTCAACGAATACCGGCGCGAGGGCGTCCCCCAGGTGATCTGCGAGGAGAAGCACATGGGCTCCCGCGCGGTGACCCTCGTGTGCCGCGACGGCTCGATCGCGAGCGAACGCTTCCGGATCGAGGGCGACGGGCGCGTGCTCACCCGCACCGGGCGGTCGTTCTTCTCCGTCGACGGCATGGAGAAGGCGTTCCTGGCGAGGATGCGTTCGGCGATCGGCGCGACGGGCCTGTGGGACGAGCTCGACGCCGGGTGGGTCCTGCTGGACGCCGAGATCATGCCGTGGTCGCTGAAGGCAGAGGAGCTGCTCCGCACCCAGTACGCTGCGGTCGGCGCGGCGGCAAGCGCGGCGCTCGACGCGAGGGTGGCCACCGCGAGCCGCGCGGTCGAGCGCGGGATCGACGTCGGCGACGTCCTCGTGCGCGCGAGGACACAGCGCGCAGATATCGACGGGTTCATCGCCGCCTACCGCCGGTACTGCTGGTCGGTCACGAGCCTCGACGACGTGCGCGTCGCGCCGTTCCAGGTGCTCGCCGCCGGGTCGGCCGTGCTGCTCGAACGCGAACATCCGTGGCACATAGGGATCGCCGACCGTCTGGCTGACGCCGCGCCCGGGTTGGTCCAACGGACACGCAACCTGGTGGTCGACGTCACCGATCCCGAGCAGACGGCCGCGGCGGTCGCCTGGTGGGAGACGCTCACCGCCGACGGCGGCGAGGGGATGGTCGTCAAGCCCGTCACTCCCGTGGTGCGCGGGACGCGCGGTCCCGCGCAACCCGGCATCAAGGTTCGCGGTCGCGAGTATCTGCGGATCATCTACGGGCCCGACTACACCGCCCCCGAGCACCTGCAACGGCTGCGCCAGCGCGGTCTCGGCCGGAAGCGCTCGCTCGCGGCTCGCGAGTTCGCTTTGGGGGTCGAAGCCTTGGAGCGGGTCGCGCGCGGGGAGCCGCTGCACCGCGTGCACGAGTGCGTGTTCGGCGTGCTCGCCCTCGAGAGCGAGCCGGTCGACCCCCGGCTGTAGCTCGCACCGCGGTCTGCTAGACCACCGGGATCGGCGACCGAACGCTCTCGACGCGGCAGCTGAACCGCGCGCTCCTCGCTCGGAACCTGCTGCTCGAGCGGCGGCGGTTCGCGCCGCTCGTCGCCGTCGAACGGCTCGTCGGCCTCCAGGCGCAGGTCCCCCGAGATCCGTACGTGGCGCTGTGGTCACGCCTGGAAGGCTTCGAGGCGGCGACCCTTTCGACGGCGATCGAGGAGCGCCGCGCAGTTCGCATGCCGCTGTTCCGAGCGACGTTGCATCTCGTCACCCGAAAGGATGCGCTGAAGCTTCGCCCGGTGGTGCACCCGGTGCTGCACCGCGGGTTCTACAGCGGCAGCCCGTTCGGCCGGAACCTCGACGGGCTGAACGTGGAGCCGGTGCTCGCCGAGGGACGGCGTCTGCTCGAGGAGGCGCCGCGCACCCGCGCGGAGCTGCAGCCGCTGCTCGCCGAGCGGTTCCCGGATCACGACGCGCCCTCGCTCGCGTACGCATGCACCTATCTGTTGCCCACGGTGCAGGTGACTCCTCGGGGGTTGTGGGGCCGGAGCGGCCGCTCGGCGTTCACGACGCTGGAGTCCTGGGTCGGCGCGCCGATGGCCACGGGCGAGGCACCCGACGAACTCGTGATGCGGTACCTGAAGGTGTTCGGTCCCGCGGCGCCCGCCGATCTTCGCGCGTGGTCCGGCCTCCCCGGCGCCGCCGAGATCATCGAGCGGCTGCGGCCGAGCCTTCGCACATGCCGCGACGAGCACGGACGCGAGCTCGTCGACGCGCCGCGCGCGCCGCTCCCAGACCCGGAGACACCGGCGCCCGTCCGGTTCCTGCCCGAGTACGACAACGTGGTGCTCGGGCACGAGGATCGCTCTCGCATCGTCTCTGCCGATACCAAGCTCTGGACGGAGGTCGGCTGGGGACACCTGCTCGTCGACGGGTTCACCGCCGCGCGGTGGCGTGCGTTCCTCGAACAGGGGCGGTTGCGGATCGAGCCCTTCCGGCGACTCACGCGTACGGAGCGGGCCGACATCGAAGCGGAAGGGCACCGGCTGCTCGGGTTCCTCGGGGAGGGATCGGCCCGCGAGGTTGAGATCGTCAGCCCGTAGGAGTCCGGCTCTCCACATAGGTCTTGAACGCCTGCAGGAGCTCCTCGCCGCCCTCGCGGTATCCGTCGCGCAGCTCGTCGTCGATATCGCCGAGCATCGACGCCGTCGTAGCGACGACGGTCTCGTCGCCGTCGGCGGTGAGCTCGTAGGTCTTCACGTACTGCCGCGCGCCGCGCATCCCCATCGGACCGCTGATCGTGAGCCTCGCGCCGGTGACCATGTGCGTCACCAGCGCGTAGAGCGCCGAGCCGCCGTCCCACTCCTCCATGAAGCGACCGCCGACCCACGGTTCCATGCTGATCTTCGGCTCCTCGCTGAAGCTGTGCGGCCACCACGCGCCGACGTCTTCGACCAGCGAGCGCCAGACCACATCGACCGACGCGGCGATCCGCACCTCCGCATGCAGGTCGACCGAGACCGCCGTGGGACCTTCTTGCATGATCGCCATCACGCGCTCCTTCCCGTGACCTCGGCTCGCCGCCGCGGACGTCGCTTCGCGCGAGCGTCACGCACGTCGGGCGCCTGCGCACGAGCCTCCGCGACCGCCTGCAACGCGAGCAGCTCGTCGGCCGGCGCCTCTGCGATCGGCCTGATCCACCGCTGGTAGACCTCTCGGATCGGCACCGGGTTCAGATGGTTGCGCCGCACCCGGCCCTCGCGCTCGACCACGATCAGCCCCGCCTCGTGCAGTACCCGAAGGTGATCCATCACGCCGAACCGAGACATCTCGGTGTGCTCGCCGCAGAGCTCGCCCGTCGTGACGGGACCGGCGCGCATCGCGTCGAGCAGGGCTCGGCGCGTCGGATCCGCCAGGGCCTTGAACACCGCGTCCTCGTCGTGCGTCATATGTGAGCCGATACTCACATATGGTCCGCCGCCTGGTCAAGCCCTCAGCACGTAGATCCGCAGGAGAACGTCCTCCTGCACCTCGCGGTCGAAGGTGAATCCACACCGCTCCGCCACGAGCTGCGAGCCGACGTTGTGCTCGGCGACGTGCACCCACAGGGGTCGGGTCGTGTCGACCGCGACGAACGCGCGAAGCGCCGCGGTCGCATAGCCCTTGCCCCAGTGGTCCTGGCCGATCCAGTACCCGACCTCACGCTCGCCCTCCGCGTCCCAGCTCGAGATCGAGCCCACGACCCGATCGCCGGCCACGATCGTGCGCAGCAGATTCGCAGGGTTCGCGCGGATCTTCGCCATGTGCTCGTAGAACGCCGGTTCATCCCGCGAGGGGAAGACCGCCATCGCGCTCCCCTCGGGCTCGGCTTGGTACGCGAACAGGATCGGCAGATCGGCGTCGACCACGTCACGGAGCTCGACCATCGACATCTCCATCTATGTCATCGCCGCCTCGAGCTCCTCCATGTGATCCTCGAGCCAGCGGCGGCGGCGCTCGGCGCGCCCGGCCCCACCTTGGCGCGCGAGCATCTCGACGAAGGCCTGTTCACCGGCCGCCGCGCGCCGCTCGACCAGGGAGATCGACAGCCGGTCGACGAACACGTTTGGGATCTTCGCGCGCTCGTCGGTGTCGAGGCCGTACGCGTCCGCGATCAGACGAGCCCGGGCGAACGGTTCCAGGCCTTCCATGCCGGGCACGGGATCGGAGGGATCGTGGACGGGTCCCCACATCGACATCACGGACGCGATGTCCCACAGCTGACGCCCCGGCGCCGCGAAGTCCCAGTCGAGGACGGCGACCGCCTCACCATCGCGGAAGACGACGTTCTCCGGACAGATGTCGTTGTGCCCGATGACGACGCCGCCCCGCGGGTCGGCGAGTTCATCGCTCCACGTGAACGCCGATGCGTCGAACGAGGCCGCGGCCTCGTGGAACCGCCGCTGCAGTCGGGCGACGCTCGCGAGCGCCGCATCGGACATCGACCACGCCGGGAACGGCGGGATCGGCACGTCACCTTCGATGTAGGCGAGCACCTCCCGGCCCCGCTCGTCGCGCCCAAGCGGTCGCGGGACGCCGTCGAACCCCCCGTCGTGGAGGTGCTCGAAGAGGGCGAAGATCGAGTCGGTGAACGTGCTCGCCGGCCGTCGCACGGTGTCGCCGACGCGCACGACCTTCCCAAGGTTGGCGATGCCACCCGCGAGGGGCTGTTCGGACCGCGTCATCGAGCAGCCCGCTGCGAGGAAAGCAGCGCGCGTAACCCCGGAAGCACCGCGCGGTCCCTTGGCCGGTCCGCCGCTTCTTTCGACCGGATCACGTCTGCCAGCGATGCAACCGGCACGTTCCCACTGCGAAGCCGCATCACGATCGCATCGCGCTTGAGGTCGTCGTACCCGTGCGTCCCCGAGGGTTCGAACGTGACGTCGAGGTCCCCGATGTCTGTCTGAAGGTTCCAGATCCGAACCCTCGCGAGCGCCTCGGCCGAGTGATCGAACGGGACGCCGTCGGGTTCTCCGGAGACCCGGATCCGGGCATGGATCTCGTTCAGCGCGTCGGACAGCCGCTCGAGGTTGTCCCGAGCATCTTGGGGAACGACGTCAACGTCGGTCGTGACGTGGGCCGCGCCGTGCAAGATCGCCGCAACGCCGCCGATCACGACGTACCGAATGCCGTGGCGCTCGAGCACATCGAAGATCGCCCGCGGATCGAACTCAGCCATCGGCGTCTCTGCTCCTTCCTTCCGCACGCAGCGCGGCCCCAGCGATCGCGCGGTCCAAGCGCTCGTCCGGCGTGGACGCCGCGCCGCGCTCGACCAGCGTCCACGCATCCTCGTCTAGGGGAACGACACGAACATCCAGATCGAGCCCGCACGCGCGGACGAGCTGCAGGAGCCGGTCGAAGGTCGGCTGGATCTCGGCCGATTCCACGCGGGCGATGGTGGGCTGCGAGACGCCCGCCAACTGGGCGAGCCTGCGCTGTGTCAGCCCCGCTCGGAGACGGGCTTCGCGAAGGATCTGACCTGCGTCCACGCAGGCATCATACGCCCCCCGTATCGTTGCGATGCGCTTCACGTATGGGTTAGATACGTCTAGCGCATCGACGTCCGCAGCACCGACCGCCGGATCCCGGCGACGTCCAGGCCGACGTCGGCGTCGAGGTCCTGCGGCGAGCCATAGGCGTGGATGAAGGCCCTCGGCACGCCGATCGAGGCGTACCGCATCGGCCGGTCGACGAGCGCGGCCGTCACCACCGGCGCGGCCGTCCCCTCGTAGAACGGCTCGACGGTGACCATCACCGGCGCCTCGCCCGCGATCGCGACCAGCCCTTCGGCGCTGAACGGGCGCAGGCTCGTCGTGTAGGCGATCGTGACGTCGAGCCCCTCGCACGCCGCGACCGTCCGGTCGAGCATCGGTCCGAACGCGACCACCGTCGCGTCGGCGCCTCGGCGGAGTACCTCGATCCGGCCCGGTCCCGCCTCGTGCGCTTCGGCGTTGGTCGTCATGCTCGCGCGGACGTAGGTCGGCCGCCCGTTCGCGTAGGACGACCGCAGCAGCTGGTCGACCTCGTCGCCGTGCCCCGGGATCAGCACCTCCATCCCGGGGATGCCGAGCATCACGCCGGCATCGGCCGGCGAATGGTGGGTACCGCCCGACGACGCGTAGTCGTAGGAGCCGCCGACGCCGACGAACGTGCCGCCGAGCCCCTGGTATCCGAAATCGAGCTTGAGCTGCTCGTACGGGCGCTCCGCCATGAACGGCGAGAGCGAATGCGCGATCGGATGGAACCCCTCCATCGCGAAGCCGGCCGCGACCCCGACCATCGTCTGCTCCATGATGCCGACGTCCACCACCCGGTCGGGGTGCGCTGCCATCGCCCGCTCGAAGTACGACGTGCTGATCTCCGCCAGCACGACCGCGACACGCGGGTCCTGCTCGAGCAGGTCGCTCACCGTCGCGCCGAACGCATGCCGCATGTCGCGCATCACCACTCACCCTCGGGGACGTCGGCGACGATCGCCGTCGGCACGTCGTCGTGGCGCACGCGGAAGGCGCGTTCGAGCGCGTCGTGGTCGTGTCCGTCCACGACGTGGACGTCCCAGCCGAACGAGCCGAGCCGCTCGGGCCACGGCTGCATCGTCAACACCGAGCTGTGGTTGTCGATCACGAGCAGGGTCAGGTTGCCGAGCCGGCGCTGCGGCGCGAGCAAGATCGACTCCCAGTTCGAGCCCTCGTTGAGCTCGGCGTCGCCGCACAGGACGAACGAGCGCTGCTCCGTGAACCCCTTGGCGCGCAGCGCCAACGCGATCCCCACGGCCATCGCGAGCCCGTGGCCGAGCGACCCGGTGGACGCCTCGATCCCGGGCACCTGCGTGCGGTCGGGATGCCCGCCGAGGTGTCCGTCGTGCTCGAGGAACCGATCCAGCCAGTCGGCGGGGAAGAAGCCCTTCGCGGCGAGGATCGCGTACAGCGCGGCGGGCCCGTGGCCCTTGCTCACGATGAAGCGGTCGCGATCCTCCGCCTCGGGCGTCGCGGGATCGATCCGAAGGATCCGGTCGTAGAGCACCCACAGGGCGTCCATCGCCGAGGTCGTGCTCTCCTCGTGCTTCTCGTCGCCCGTCGCGCGCGTCATCAGGGCGCGGACGTCGTCGAGGGTCGCGCGCACGGTGGCCATGGCCGGGACGCTACAAGTTAAAGTGAACTTGATGTCAAGCCCCGGTGCGACACGCGACGATCTGCTGTCGATCGGCGAGGTCGCGGCCCGCAGCGGTCTCGCGCCCTCGGCGATCCGCTTCTACGAGGCGGAGGGGCTGGTCCGCGCCGAGCGCACCGACAGCGGCAGACGCGCGTTCCGACGGCATGTGCTGCGGCGCCTGGCGTTCATCTCATCCGCGCAGCGGGTCGGCCTCACGCTGAAGGAGATCGCCGACGCGCTCGACACGCTGCCGCCCGATCGAGCGCCGACCAAGGCGCAATGGGCGAAACTCTCACGCGGCTGGCGCGGCCGGCTCGACGAACGGATCGCGGAGCTCGAACGCCTACGCGACGACCTGTCGACGTGCATCGGCTGCGGGTGCCTGTCGCTGCAGACCTGCCGGTTGTTCAACCCGGACGACGAGGCCGCCGCGAACGGACAGGGACCGCGCTACCTCCTCGGCGACGATCGCGACGAGGTCGCAAGTCACCAGGTGTAGACCGCGGCCACCGCCGCGCCGCGCTGGGCGAGCTTCTCGATCTGCCCCCACGGGAACAGCACGCGCACGGCGTCGTCGCCGTCGCGCTCCAACACCTCGACCCCGAACTGCGTCAGCTTGATGTCGGCGGTCTGCGGGAACGTCTGCACCCGTCCGCCGAGGAACGTGATCTCGGTCTCCATCGAACCTCCCACCGGCGCCGATCCGCCGGCCCGCACCAGTATGAACCCGGGACCGTTCGGTCCGCCTCGGGCGAAGGTCCCGACCCCTGTCGGCCCCTCGGCTACCGTGCACCGCATGGACGATCGATACGAGCGCGGTCGCGCACGATTCCTCGAGGTGCACGACGAGAAGGCGCTCCGCGCGGTCGAGGGGCTCGGCGAGCTCGGACACCAGATCGTCGCGTTCGTGTACGGCGATCTGTACACACAGCCGGCGCTGTCGGACCGCGACAGAGAGCTCGGCGCCGTCGTGGCGCTCACGGCGCTCGGCCGCTCGTCGCAGCTGCCGCAGCACCTTCGCGCGGCGCTCGCCGCGGGGCTCTCGGAAGCCGAGCTGCGCGAGGCGATCATGCTCACCGCCTCGATCGCCGGGTTCCCGCCCGCGATGAACGCGACCGCCACATTGAAGAGCGTGCTGGCCGACCGGCGAGACGCGGAGGAGGCGTAGATGACCGTGCCGGCCGGCGAGCGCGGGGGCGTCGTGACCAAGCTGCTCGGCATCCTGCTCGTGCTCGGGATCGTGGCGACCGCCGCGCTCTACATCTACGGCAAGCGGCAGCAGCCCCTGTCCGCAGAGGGCGTGCACGTCGCGACGAGCGACGGCGAACGCCAGCCCGCGAAGATCGGCATCGCCCCAGGACGAAGCGTCTACGTCGCGACGATCGTGCGGAACGACGGGCCCCTCCCGGTGACGATCGAGGGGTTGGCTCCCCCAGCGGGCGCGCCCACCGACGTGTACGTGCCGGTCTCGATCGAGCTCGGCGACGGCAAGGCACCGCGGCCCTCGAACGGCGCGTTCGTTCCCCCGTCGTTGGACCCCCACACCGGCATCGGGGTGATGGTCACCTACACGCTCAACCCGGATCTCGCGTGCGCCCAGTTCGACGAGACGCCGAGCGACCCGGCGCCGCTCCCGCCGATGCCCTTGCGGCTGTCGACCTACGGCGTCGACACGACGCAGTCCCTGATGGTCCCCGGCCCGCCAACGGTCGCCGGCGTCACGCGCACCTCCTGCGAGCGCGCGCTCCCCTAGACGTCGCCCGGTCATGGCCTAGCGAGCACCCTCGCTATGCTGCGAGCATGCCCCTGCTGCGGATCGAGTCGTTCCCCGACGATCTCGTCGCGCCCGTGCTCGTCGTGGCGTTCGACGGCTGGGTCGACGCGGCCGGCGCCTCGAGCGCGGCGACCGAGCACCTCGCCGTCGACGGCGCGCTCGTCGCGACGTTCGACGATGACACCTTGTTCGACTACCGCTCACGCCGCCCGACGCTCGACATCATCGACGGCACGCTCCGCAAGCTGATCTGGCCGGCGATCACGATCCACCGCCGCTCGATCGACGGACGCGACATCCTCGTGCTGCACGGCCCCGAGCCCGACTTCCGGTGGCAGGAGCTGGGCGGCGAGCTGAGCGCCTTCTGCCTGCGGGCCGGCGTGATGCAGTGGGTCAGCCTGGGCGCGATCCCCGCCGCCGTCCCGCACACCCGGCCGGTCCCCGTGCTCGCGACCGCCTCCCGCGACGGCCTGCTCAATGAGCACGACACGAAGGGGCCGCCGGGGTTGCTCCGCGTCCCGAGCGCCGCGTTGTCCGCGGTCGAACTGCCGGCGAGCGATGCGGGCATCCCCGCGGTCGGGTTCTACGCGCAGGTCCCGCACTACGTCGGCGGGCCGTACGCGGCGGCGACCGTCTCGCTCCTTCGCCATCTCGCCCGGCACCTCGGCGTCGAGATCCCGCTCTCCGACCTGGACGAGGAGGCGGACGCGCAACGCGCGCGGCTCGACGCCGCGGTCGCGGCCGACGACGACGTGCGCGAGCTGTTGGAGCGGATGGAACAGAACGACGACGAGGAGCTCCCGAGCGGCGACGACATCGCCGCCGAGATCGAGCGGTTCCTCCGCGATCAGAGCTGAGCGTCGGGCCGCGAGGGCACCAACCGCTCGGCGCCGTACACCACCGACGCGGTCGTGCGTTCGTACTCCCGCACCGCGTGCCAGGGCACGAGGATCCGGCGCTGGCTGACGAGCCCGAGGTCGGCGTCGACGACGTCGTCCACCAGGAGCCCGGCCGCCCAGGGCGTGACGTCGAACCGCTCGGAGGCGACGACCAGCTCTTCGCCCTCGATCGACCCGTCCTCGATCACGACCCGGACCACGGCGTGCGGTTGATCGACCTCGGCTTCGCGCGGCGGGAGCGACCAGCTGATCCGCACGACCCGTGGCCACGGGATCACGAGCCGGCCGAAGATCGCGCCGTGCTCGGACTGCTCGAAGTCGGACTGCGGGTGCACCGCCTCGACCCAAGCCCCGTCGGGACCGACGGTGCTGACGACGACGCTCCCGACGTTGCCCGGGACCCGGTCCTCGCTGTCCCCCATCTGACCTCCTGGATGAAGAGTATGCCGCTAGGCTGCGCTGGTGCCAGGGCCGAACGACCGAACCCAGGTCCACCGCCATCCCGAGCGCGGGACCGACGATCCCGAGACGGTCCGCCGCATCCTCGATGACGCCCTGACCTGCACGGTCGCCTGGGTCGACGCCGACGGTCGCCCCCGAGCCTTACCCACGATCCACGCCCGTATCGCAGACATCCTGTACCTGCATGGATCGCGGGCGGCCCGCGCCTGGAAGACGGCGGCCGCCGGCGCGGAGCTCTGCGTCGTGGCGACCGTGATCGACGAACTCGTCCTGGCGCGCACGTCACCGCACCACTCGATGAACTACCGCAGCGCCGTCGTCTACGGCACCGCGCGCGAGGTCACCGGGTCCGACGAGCTGTACGCGGCGGCACGCGCCATCACCCGGCACGTGCTGCCGGGCCGGGAGGACGACGCGGCCGAGCCGGGCGACGCCGACTGGCGCGAGACGTTGATCGTGGCGATGCCCATGGCCGAGGCGAGCGCGAAGGTCCGCACCGGCCCGCCGATCGACGACCCCGGCGACCTCGAGCTCGACGTGTGGGCCGGCACGCTTCCCCTGCGCACGATCACCGGGACCCCGATCCCCGCCCCCGACCTCCGACCCGGGATCGAGCCGCCCTCGTACCTCGACGGATACCGGCGTCCGTGATCGAGTCGCCCCGGCGGGCCGCCGAGGCCGACCTCGACGCCGTCGTCCAGGTGTTCGCCGATGCGCTCGCGCCCGACCCGATGATCACCTGGCCGCTCCCACCCGATGCCACCGTCGACGACGTCGTCTCGCTGTTCGGCGTGTTGATCCACGAGGCGTACGCCGCGCTCGACGTCATCTGGGTCGCCGGTGACGACACCGTCGACGCCGCGGCCGTCTGGCTCCCGCCCGACCAGGTCGCCCGGTTCGACGAGGTGGAGACCGCCACTCGTCCGAAGATCGCGGGGCTCACCGACGACAGCGGCGCCCGGTATGACGCCTTCTGGGACTGGCTCGGCGGACACCTCCCGGATGAGCCGTGCTGGTTCCTCGACATCCTCGCGGTGCGCGAGCAGGCACGCGGGCGCGGGCTCGCCTCCGCGTTGGTGCGCCACGGCCTCGAACGAGCACACGCCGCGGGGCTCCCCGCGTTCCTCGACACGGGGAACCCGGCAAACGTCGCGATGTACGAGCACCTGGGCTTCCGCGTGCACGAGCGCGCCGACGCCCCCGGCGGCGGTCCGACGATCTGGTTCCTCCGGGCCGACCCGGCCTAGGAGAGCTTCACGACCCTGGGCTGGGAACCGTTACGGGTGTGGCACCGCCACGCTCCGTCGACGAGCCGGAAGACCGCGGTCACCCGGTGGGGCATGTGCTTGACCTCGCCGGCGCCGTCGTCCCACGTCGCGGTGCCGGCCGCGTTCACCCACGCGACCGGCCCCTCGACGGTCACCCGGTGCTCCGCGTAGTCGATCGTGAAGGAGCCATCGAGGCCCGCCATCCAGGTCGCGAAGGTCTCGAGCTCCGCCGGCCCGACCGCGCGCTCGACCTCGGCCGACCGCCACAACGTGAGATCCGCGTCCTGTGTGAACCCGGCGACGACGGCGGCGACATCCTTTGCCGCGAAGGACTCATCGAGCTTGAGGAAGGCCTCCCAGACCGCCTCGGCGGGCTCCATGGAGCCAGAGTAGCCCACGCCGGCCACGCGAGTGTGCTATATATCTCTCCTCGCTATATCGCTCCGATATATCGAACCGGCACAGTCCGGACGGACGAACGGAACCGACGATGATCGAACTCGCGATCCTAGGCCTCCTGAAGGATCACCCGATGCACGGCTACCAGCTCAACAGGGAGCTGTCCGAGCAGGTCGGGGGCATGTGGCGCGTCTCCTACGGGTCGCTCTATCCGTCGCTGCGGCGCCTCGAGCGCGACGGCGCGATCACGAGCGAACCCGGCACAGGCGCCCGCCGCAAGACCGTCTACGCGATCACCGAGGAGGGCGAGCGGCTGTTCCTCGAGCTGCTGCAGGAGCCCCCGCAAGAAGGACAGACGGAGGACGCACGGTTCCGCGTGCGCCTGGCGTTCTTCCGGTACCTGCCGCCCGAGACGCGGATCCGGCTGCTCGAGCGCCGGCGCCAGGCTCTCGAGACACGGCTGGCCGACATCAAGACGCACCTCCGGGACGCCGCGACGGCCGACGACTACCAGCGCGCGTTGCTCGAGCACGCGCGCGCCGGCGCCGAGTCCGACATCGCGTGGCTCACCGAGCTGATCCGCAGCGAACGGCAGAAGTACGAGATCACCGCCCCCGTGGGGGAGCGGCGTCGCGCCAGCGCGACGCTGCGCAGGAAGGAGCGCACACGATGACTGAGGTTCGCATCGCGATCGTGGGGCTGGGCAACTGCGCCTCGTCCCTGGTCCAAGGTCTGGAGTACTACAAGGATGCCGACCCCAACGAGTCGGTCCCCGGCTTGATGCACGTCGAACTGGGCGGCTACCACATCCACGACGTCCGCATCGTCGCGGCCTTCGACGTGGACGCGAAGAAGGTCGGCACCGACGTCGCCGACGCGATCTTCACCGAGCCGAATAACACGATCCGGTTCTCCGACGTGCCGCCGACCGGCGTCACGGTCCAGCGCGGCCACACGCTCGACGGGCTCGGCACCTACTACCGAGACATGATCACGGAATCCGAACTGGAGCCGGTCGACGTGGCGCAGGTGCTCCGCGACACCCGCGCCGACGTGCTGATCTCCTACCTGCCCGTCGGATCGGAGCACGCGGACAAGCACTACGCCCAGTGTGCGATCGATGCCGGGGTGGCGTTCGTGAACGCGTTGCCGGTCTTCATCGCGAGCGACCCGGTCTGGGCCAAGAAGTTCGCCGACGCCGGGGTGCCGATCGTGGGCGACGACATCAAGTCGCAGGTCGGCGCCACGATCACGCACCGCGTCCTCGCCAAGCTCTTCGAGGACCGTGGCGTCGAGCTCGACCGCACCTACCAGCTGAACTTCGGCGGCAACATGGACTTCATGAACATGCTCGAGCGCGAGCGCCTGACGTCGAAGAAGATCTCGAAGACGCAGTCGGTGCAGTCCCAGCTCGACCAGCCCCTGCCCAAGGAATCCATCCACATCGGGCCGAGCGACCACGTGCCGTGGCTCGAGGACCGCAAGTGGGCGATGATCCGCCTCGAGGGTCGCAACTTCGGCGACGTGCCCCTGACGATCGAGATGAAGCTCGAGGTCTGGGACTCCCCGAACTCGGCGGGCGTGATCATCGACGCGCTCCGCTGCGCGAAGCTCGCGAAGGATCGCGGGATCGGCGGCCCGATCATCGGCCCGAGCGCCTACTTCATGAAGAGCCCGCCGGTGCAGTTCACCGACGACGAAGCGCGACAGATGGTCGAGGAGTTCGCGAACGGGGACACCCCGCTCGAGGTCGTCGACCGCGCTCAGCGCGCCAGCATCCAAGCGTAGCTCCGGGTCCGCCGGGCGCGGAGGCGACCGGACGCGCCCGTATGCTCCCAGGCCATGAGCGTGCCTTCCCAACCCGGCACGCTCACGCGTGCCCGGTCGGCGCTGCGGTCGCGCGATTTCCGCAAGCTCCTGTGGATCCGGTTGAGCGGACAGGGCGGCGACGGCATCTTCCAGGCGGCGCTCGTGGCCTCGGTCGTCTTCAGCCCCGATCAACAGAACACGGCGAAGGGTCTGCTCGCCGCGAGCGCGGTCACGATCTTGCCGTACACGCTGCTCGGGCCGTTCGTCGGCGTCTTCATCGACCGGTGGCCGCGGCGGAAGATCCTCGCCATCGCGCCGCTGCTGAAGATCGCGTTCGTGCCGCTCGTGCTGTTCGACCCCCTGGCGTGGCCGGTCAAGATCTTCTTCTACTTCGGCGTGCTCGCCGTGCTGTCGATCAACCGGTTCCAGCTGGCGGCGGCCTCGGCGGTCGTGCCCCGGCTCGTGCCCGCGGATGACCTGCTGCTCGCGAACTCGATCGCGACGGTCGGTGGCACGCTCGCGCTGCTGATCGGCGTGTTCGTCGGCGGCCGGATCGACGACATCGTCGGGTCCGCGAGCGTGATCTTGATCGCGACGCTGGCGTGGCTCGTGGCCTCGCTGATCGCGAACCGGATCGGCTCCGACCTCGCGCCGATGACCCTGCCGGAAGCGCCCGAGCTGCTCCGCCATGCGATCAAGCGTGTCGCCCTCGAGACGTGGGACGGCGCCTCGACGATGTTCCGCACCCCGCACGCCATCGGGCCGGTCGCGTCGATCACGGTCGACCAGATGGGCCAGGGGATCATGCTCACCCTCGCGCTCGTCGTGTTCCGCGAGCAGCTCGGCGAGGGGGTCGCGTCGTTCTCGAACGTGATCGGCGCCGGCGGCGTCGGGGTGCTCGTCGGGATCGGGACCGCGGGGCTCCTGGAGGACCACCTGACGAAGGAGCGGATCGTCGCGCTCGGGTTCCTGGTCGGCGGGATCGTGTTGATCGGCGCCGCGACGGCGATCGAAGGTCCCGTGATCCTGTTCGTGGCGGGCGTTCTCGGGCTGACCTTCGCCTGGAAGAAGGTGTCGGTGGACACGATGGTGCAGGAGTCGTTGCCCGACGGCTACCGCGGACGGGTCTTCTCGGTCTACGACTTCTTCTACAACATCGCGCGGCTCGTGGCCGCGGTGCTCGCCGTCGCGCTGTTCCCCGTGCTGTCGCCCGGGGCGACACTCGTGGTGATCGGGATCGTGTTCCTCGCGTGGACGCCGGTGTTGCCGTGGCTCGTCTCGCACCGAGCGCAGATCGACCTGCGTATGAACGACGCCGGGCTGCCGACGTCGCTGCAGTGGGGCGCGACGAGCGAGCCGGTGACGGTGCTCGAGGCGGGCGACACGGGCTACCGGCTCGCGCTCGAGGACGGCAGCGTGATCGACGTCCGAAGGGCGCGGGGGGCGCCGGGCTGGCGGGTGCTCCGCGAGCGCGAAGGGTAGTTAGCGCGCCGGGATCGCGGCGGCGCCGGGCGCGTGCTCCGTCTCCGGCATCGCTGCGGCGGCTTCTTCAGCGCGGGTCGACGCGGCGAGCGCGCATCCACAGCACGACGACCCCGATCGCGCCGGCGACCGCGCCCATCAGCGCGAACTCGACGCGCGGGCCGAGGAGCTGGCCGAGCCATCCGGCGATCGGCGCACCGATCGGGGTCGAGCCGAGGAAGACGATGCCGTACAGCGCCATCACCCGGCCGCGCGCCTGTGGCTTGGCGTTGAGCTGCAGCATCGTGTTGCCGGTGATCATGAAGCACATCGCCGCGTAGCCGAGCGGCACCATCGTGAGCATCGCGAACCCGAGCGTCGGCGCGAGCGCGACCAGCACCATCGACCCGCCGACGAGCAGCGAGAACACACCGAGCCGGCCCATGCCGGGACGCCGGTTGCCGTGCGCGGTCGTCACCGCGCCGACGAGGGAGCCGATCCCCGCGGCCGCCGAGAGCAGGCCGAACTCCTTGGGGCCCGCGTTGAACGACACCTCGGCGAGCAGCGGCATCAGCACCTGCCAATTGAAGACGAGGGTGAACATCACGGCGAGCACGATCAACGGGCGGCGGAGCTCGTCGGTCTGCCACACGTACTTCAGTCCGGCGACCATGTGGCCGCGCTCCCGCGTCGACCGCGGCTGCGTGTGGAACTCGGCCGGACGCATCGCGAGCAGCGCGCCGAGCACGAACAGGTACGACACCGCGTCGAGCCCGAAGCACCAGGTCATGCCGGCGCCGGCGATCACGAGCCCTGCGATCGCGGGGCCGATCACGCGCGCGCCGGTGAACGCCGCGCTGTTCAGGCTCACCGCGTTCGTGAGCGACCCCTCGCCGACCATCTCGACGTAGAAGCTCTGGCGCGAGGGGTTGTCGATCGCGGTGATGCAGCCGTAGACGACCGACAGCGTGTAGACCATCCACAGGACGATCACGTGGGTCCCGACGAGCACCGCGAGCCCGACCGAGACCACCGCGAACAGGCTCTGCGTGACGATCAGGATCCGCCGCTTGTCGAACCGGTCGGCGAGGACCCCGCCGAACGCCCCGATCACGAGCATCGGTCCGAACTGCAGCGCCGCGTTGATGCCGAGCGCCGCACCGCTGCGCGTGAGCTGCCACACGAGCCAGCCGGTCGCGGTGAACGTCATCCACGTGCCGATGGCCGACACGAACTGCCCCATCAAGAACAGCCGGAAGTTGCGGTTGGCCCGCGCCGAGCTGAAGGTCTGCCGCACCGCGCCGAACGGGCTCACGGCGTGTCTCCCTGGGCGAGCTTGTCCAAGATCTCCGCGGCTTTGCGCAGCGTCTCGCGCTCCTCGGGCTCGAGCGCCTTGAGGCGCTGCGTCAAGAAGACGTCGGTGCGCCGGCGCGCGGCGTGCAGCAGCGCGGTGCCCTCGGGCGTGGTCTGGAGCCACGTCACACGGCCGTCGATCGGGTCGGGGAGGCGCTCGATCAGCCCGCGCTCGACCAGCTCGCGGATCGTCCGGGTGATCGTCGGCTTCTGGACGTGCTCGAACGTGGCCAGCTGGCCGGCGGTGACGGGGCCGTGGCGCTCGACCGTGCGAAGCGCGGCGTGCAGGGTCGGGGTGATCTCGACGTCGGAGACGTGGCGCATCCGCCGGGCCGCCCGCCACACCGCGACGCGCAGCTGTGCCGCGAGCTCGGCGGGGCGGATGTCGGACTCTGGTGCGCTCCATGGCATGCATGATAGTACGTAACACTAACTAGTGTCTCGTACCATCGCGGCGCCTCCCCGGAATGGCCCTGAGCTGCGGCTATCGTGAGCGCGCCCGCGCACCGGCCGGGCAGATCAGAGGGAGGGCCCGCACCCGATGTCGACGAACGGTCACCACGCCCCGCCCGAGACCGGGCACAAGCGCCGGAACCTGCTGATGATCGGCGCGATCGTGGTCGCACTCCTCGTCTTCGGCGGCGGCTACGCGATCGGCCGCAGCAACAACGCCACCGAGAGCGCGTCGCCGTCGCTCGCGCCGAGTCCGACGACGACCCACACACACTCCCCGAAACCCAGCCCGAGCCAGAGCGAGACGCAGAGCGAGAGCGAGTCACCCAGCGAGAGCGGGTCCGCGGACCCGAACCCGACGGCCGAGCCACTCGGTGACACCCTGCCCGACGGCCGCTACTTCGTCCGCCTCAACGACCTGCAGGGCGGCGAGGACGGCCCGCTGCTCGTCAAGTACGACCTCGCGTACTTCCTGACCGGCGCCGACGCGGACCAAGCGGCCAAGGACCGCGGGCTCGAGACCCCCGTGCCCGACGGCTACTTCATCGTGAACGACAGCCATCGCACGCGCTTCGCCCCGCTGGCGGACAGCTTCGGCGTTCGCTACATCCCCGAGGGCAACAGCCGGCCCGTGAAGGCGCACAACGCGCAGTTCCTCGGATGGCTCGGCGAGACGACGCAGTCCGACTTCCCGCCCAAGGAGACGTCGTGGTGGTGGATCACGATCGCCGGCGGCGAGGCCGCGAAGGTCGAACAGCAGTTCCTGCCCTGAGTCGTTGCATCGGCCTTGCGGTCGGCGCACGCTGCGCGGATGCCGCATACGGATCATGAGCCCGGCACGCGTGAGGACTGCGATGCGTGCCGCGAGCTTTCCTACGAGCCCGGCTGGTACAAGGCGCTCCGCGACGAACGGGTGCTCGCGAACGATCCCAAGGTCGTCTCGGTGCCCGAGCCCGACGACACCGATGTGGATGTCGTGGTCGCCGAGACGCCACACGAACCCGTGCGCCGTCGCCGCTGAGCGACCCTCGCCGTAGGCTTGGGCACCGTGCCGCACGACTGGGACGCCGCGACCTACGACCGCCTCCCGATCCCCATGACCGGATGGGGGCTGGAGGTGCTCGAGCGGTTGCGGCTCCGGGGCGACGAGACGGTGCTCGACGCCGGCTGCGGTACCGGCCAGGTGACTGAAGCGCTCCGCGAACGCCTGCCCCGCGGCCACGTCATCGCCCTGGATGCATCGCCGTCGATGGTCGCCGCCGCGGTCGAACGGCTCGGCGCCGACCGTATGACCTACCTGACCCAGGACCTGCTCGACCCGATCCCGATCGACCCGGTCGACGCGATCTTCTCGACGGCGACGCTCCATTGGATCGTCGACCACGACCGGCTCTTCGCGAATCTCGCCGCAGTGCTGAGGCCACGTGGCCAGCTGGTGGCCCAGTGCGGCGGGTGGGGCAACCTCGAGCGGGTGAACGCGGCCGCGGAGCGAGCCGCCGGGATCGACCTCATGGCGACGAAGCGGTACGCGACCCCGGAAGAGACGTGGACCCGGCTCGAGGCCGAAGGCTTCGTCGACATCGAGACCTGGCTGACCGAAGCGCCCATCGAGCTGCCCGCCGGCGAGCTCGAGCCGTATCTGCGAACCGTGATCCTCAGCGGCGAGGTCGCGCGCCGATCGCCGGAGGACGCCGACCAGCTGGTGCACGCGGTCGCGACGGAGCTCGGCGAGCCCTCGATCGACTACGTTCGGCTGAACATCGTCGCGAGGATGGGCTGAACCGCCGCTCGGCTCAGATGAACAGCGGGATCGCGGCCTCGCGCATCTCGCGGATCGCGGTCGCGGCGCCGATCGGCTCCTCGAGCCCGTCGAGCAGGTCCTCTCGCTTGAGTCCCAGCAGGTCCATCGTCATCTGGCACGGGATCAGCTTCACGCCGAGCTCTTGTGCCAGCGTGATCAGCTCGTCGGGCTTGGCGACGTTCTGATCGTCGGCGAGCTTCTTGAACATCGCCGGCCCGGCGCCGAGGAACTGGTAGTGCGAGAGCTTCGCCTTGTTGGCGGAGCCCGGGTTCATCACCGACATCATCTTCTGCATCCAGTTGTCGCCGGTGATCCGCACGCCCGGCTTCACGATCGCGAACAGTCCCCAGAACGTGAAGAAGACGCTCGCCTCCATGCCGCTGGCCGCGGCCGTCGTGGCGAGGATCGTCGTCGGCCAGATGCGGTCGAGCTGTCCGCCCCAGGCGATGATCGTCATCTTGTTCTTCTTCTTGATCTGCTTGGCTTGATCCGCCTCGAGAGCCTCGACGCGCTGGAGGAGGTCGGCAAGCGTCGCCGTCTCCTCCACCCGATCTTCGGTGACGGCCATCGCTAGACCGCCCTCGCGATCAGGTACCGGAACGAGCCGTCGTCGAGCGTCTCGGCGCTCTGCAGGACGTTGCCGGTCAGCTCGGCCCACGACGGCACGTCGGACTTCGAGCCCGGGTCCGTCGCGAGGAGCTCGAACGTGACGCCTTGGGGGGCGTCCTTGATCGCCTTGGCCAAGCTCACGAGCGGCCCGGGGCAGGACTGACCCTTGGCGTCGACGGTGATGATGGTGGTGCTCATACGAGAACCTCCGGAAGGGTTGCAGGGGAACGGCGGAGAGATGGCGCGGTGGGCCGCGCTGTTCCTTGTCGCTCAGGAACAGCCGCAGAGGCGGTCGGGGATCATCGCCGCGACCGAGCCGGCTTCACGGGTGCACACCATTTGCACCTGCAAGAGTACCCCTGCGGCTCGCGGACGAGCAAGGCTTGCGTAGTAGCCTCGACAGCGGCATGACGGACTGACGACTCCTCGCGATCCATCCCGCGCAGCGTCGCCTGCGCCCGTCCAGGAGCCGCCATGCCAGCCCACCTCTCGATCCGTCGTGTGTCCGCCTCGCTCGCGGGACGCCCCGTGCTCAGCTCCGTGTCGCTCGCGATCGGACCTGCGTCGCGCGTCGGGTTGCTCGGACCCAACGGCGTCGGCAAGACGACGCTCCTCCGAGTGTGCGCCGGCCTCGTGTCGCCCGATTCCGGGCGGGTGGTCCGAGCACCCGAGGACCTGCTGGTCGGCTACCTCGAGCAGGAGCCGCTCGCCCGCAGCGGCGAGACCCTCGGCGAACTCTTCGCGCGGCGAACCGGGGTCGCCGCGGCGCTCGCCGAGGCGGAGGCGGTCGCCCGGACGATGGGCGAGGACCTCACCGCGATCCAGCAGCTACACCGACGCGCTCGCTCGGGCCGACATGCTGGGTGCCTACGACCTGGACGCGCGCGCGGCGCAGGCGTGCGCGCGCCTCGGTGTGCCCGACGACCTCGACCGGCGGGTCGCGACGCTGTCCGGTGGGCAACGTGCCCGCGCCGCGCTCGCGGCGCTGTCGATCGTCCGCTTCGACGTCTTGCTGTTGGACGAGCCGACGAACGACCTCGACCTCGACGGGCTCGACGTGCTCGAGGACATCGTCCGGAACTTCGACGGCGGGATCGTGGCGGTCTCCCACGACCGCGCCTTCCTCGACGGGACCGTCGACCGGTTCGTCGAGCTGGATCCGTTCACGCACGAGGCGTCGATGTTCGCCGGCACGTGGCGGGATTACGAACAGGCGAGAGCGCTCCGGCGCGACCAGCAACGCGAGGCCCACGAGCGCACGAGCGCCGAACGAGCTCGGTTGCTGGCACAGGCGCGCGAGATCCAGCACCAGGCGGCACACGGCGTCGCGAAGATCCGCAGGAGCGGCGAGTCGTCGAACGCGATCGTGTTCGCCAAGACCCAGCGCGCGGAGGGACGCGGCTCCAAGGCGGTCACGATGCGAGCCCGCGCCGAGCGCGTCGAGGTCGTCGAGAAGCCGCGAGACCCGTGGGGCCTCGCGATGGATCTGATGCCGCAAGCGCTCGGCGGGGAGTCGATCGCGACCCTCACCGGCGCGGTGGTCGAGCGAGGGTCATTCCGGCTCGGCCCGATCGACCTCGAGATCCACCGCGGCGACAGGATCGCGCTGCTCGGACCGAACGGCAGCGGCAAGTCAACGCTGATCGCAGCCCTGACCGGCGACGTGGCGCTCGTAGCCGGCACCCGACGGATCGGGTCTGCGACGGTGCTCGGGGCGCTCAGGCAGGACCGAACGGAGTTCGCCGGCGACGAGCCGCTCCTCGGTCGGTTCCGCGAGCGCGACCGGCTTGGCCCTCGACGAGGCGCGCACGCTGCTCGCGAAGTTCGACCTCGGAGCCGATGACGTCAGCCGTCCCTGCGCGGAGCTCTCAGCCGGTGAGCGGACGCGTGCCGCCCTCGCGGTCTTGATCGCGCGACGGGTGAACCTACTCGTGCTCGACGAACCGACGAACCACCTCGACATCCCGGCGATCGAGGAGCTCGAGCGTTCGCTGGCCGCCTATCCGGGGACGCTGGTGCTCGCGACCCACGACCGCCGGCTGCTGGAGCGTGTCGAGGTCACCCGCCGCGTGACGCTCGGCGAAGGTCAGGGAACAGAGGGCTCGCGCAGACAACCCTGATCGCGACCGAGCAGCTCCAGCCCCGCCAGGTCGCCCGGTCCGAAGTCGGTGACGTACCCGCCCGACGGTTCCATCAGTTCGGCCTTCGAGCTGACGTGATCGAGGCCCATGATGTGCCCGAGCTCGTGCAGGATCGTCGGCCCCTGGTACGCCGAGGAAGCCCACCCGGGCGGGTTGTGATCGGCGGCGTTGACCACCACCCAGCCGCTGACGAACTGCGGCGTGTTGTCCGGCGGGGCGAGCGGACGGGACACGGCGGCGAACTGGTCCTCACCGTCGCTGAACGGGATGTCGGTCTGCGGCTGGTACGCCCACGCGATCACGACCGGCGCCCACCGCTGCCCGTAGAGCGACGGAAGGAACGACGAACGGTCGTGTTGCGGGATCTCCTGCGTCGACCCGTCGAAGACGAACGTGACGCCCGTATCGACCGACACCCGGCTGACCGCCTCTTGCACGTCTTGCAACGACCCGGGCGGCGCCTCCCGGATGTTGACGACGTAGTGGATCGGTTCGCACGGGTTCCATCGGACCGGCTCGCCGCCGACCACGGCGAGGAACCGATATTCGTCCGACGAACCCTTCGGACGGGAGAGGTCGGCGACCACACCGCCGACCAGGCCGAGCGAACCGAAGATCGCGATCGCCGTGATGACCGCGACGACCGCAGCCATGCCGCGACGGCGGCGTGGCGGGCCGATCGTGGGCGGCAGCGATGCCCACGCGAGGTCCGGACGCCCCGGCACCTCGTGATCGGGGCGACGGGGTGGCGGGAAGGCTCCGGGGTCCATCCGGTCCATGGTAGGAGGGGTATCGGCGAACGGCGGGCGTCACTCGACCCGCGTCAGCGCACCAGGCGGCGGCGCTCGAGTGGCCAGTACACCAACACCACTTTGGCCTTGAGCTGATCTCGCCGCACCGGACCGAAGTCGCGCGAGTCCGTCGAGCGGTGCGCGAAGTCTCCTTCGACCCAGTACTCATCGTCGCCGAGCTCACGGCCGCCGACGACGCTGCCGGGCACGCCGGTCAGGCGCTTCACGATCTCGTAGCCGGGCCGCTGCGGATGCTCGACCACCACGACGTCGTCGCGATGGAAGCGCTCCGGCGTGACGACGAGCGCCCAGTCACCCGGCAGCAGGGTCGGCGCCATCGAGACACCTTCGATCGAGATCCTCGCCGGGTGGTAGCGCGCGAAGGCGAACGCGGCGCCGGCCACGAGCGCCGTGCCGGCCACGACCCCCGACGCCGCTTTCCGACCGCGGCGATAGGATTCCGAACCAGGAGGGTCCTCGGGCAGCTCGTCCGGGGACGGTTCGTCCGGGACGTCAGAAGGAGGGGGTTGGTCCATGTTGCATCGCATCCTCGCACCCCGTCGCACGGTTCACGCGCATTGCGACCTACCGTGCGGTGTCTACGACCCCGCGCAGGCGCGTATCGAAGCCGAGTCGGTGAAGGCGTGCCAAGAGAAGTACCAGGGGTCCGACGACGAGGTCTTCCGGGAGCGCGCGATCACCATCAAGGAAGAGCGCGCCGACCTGGTCAAGCACCACCTGTGGGTGCTGTGGACGGACTACTTCAAGCCCGAGCACCTCGAGAAGCACCCGAACCTGCACGAGGCCTTCTGGAACGCCACCAAAGAGGCCGGCGCCGCGAAGAAGTCGAACGATCCCGCGCAGGGGCAGAAGCTCCTCGACTCGATCGACGAGGTCGCGAAGGTCTTCTGGGAGACCAAGAGCTGAGCGTTCCCAAGACGCGGTGAAGGGCGGGGCCGTCGGGTCCCCGCCCTTCACACGATGCGCCCCCCTCGGCGCAGCCCTGGCACACCAGGATTAGGAGGCCGGACGGCCGGGGCGGGTCTGGCGGCGCCCCGGCCGGATCCGGTCTCCGAACGAGCATCGGCTATGCCGAGCCCTTCACGCCAGTGGTCAGAAGTCGGTTCGTGTGGGCCATCCGGCTGACCTCGATGGGTACCGGTCGGTACCCCTCGGTCGGTACTACCCCACTGTTACCGTGAACGAACCGTGAAGGACATCGGACTCGTCGGCGCGACCTTCTCCGGCAAGTCGACGCTGTTCACGGCGCTGACGCACGCCGGTGCCCACGGTGGGCAGGCGACGGTCGCCGTCGTGCCGGTGCCCGATCCACGGCTCCAGGTGCTCACCGACCTGGAGCGATCGGCGAAGACCGTCGCTGCACAGGTGCGGTTCGTCGGACGTCCCGGGCGGGATGTCGAGCGCCCAGTCGGTGGCCAAGCTCCGCGAGGCCGACGCCCTGGCGGTCGTGGTCCGGTGCTTCGGGCCGGACGCGGCGCCGGTGTCGGAGCTCGCCAGAGGTCCGGGCGGAGCTGCTGCTTGGCCGACCTCGGCGTGATCTCGTCCGCGCTCGAGAAGGCGACCAAGAAGGCGCGCGGGAAGCCGGGGCCCGAGGTGGACGCGCTGGAAGCGGCACAGAAGGCGCTCGACGCGGAGACGCCGCTTCGGGAGGCGGGTCTACGAGGCCGAGCTCCTCGCCGAGCTCCGCGGGATCGCGCCGCTGACGCTGAAGCCGGAGGTGATCGTCGCGAACCTCGAGGAGGGCGCGTCGGTGCCGGCAGAGCTGGGCGACGCCGTCGGCGTCTATGCGGCGATCGAGGCCGAGGTCGCGGAGATGGAGCCCGACGAGGCGCGGGCGCTGCTGGAGGAGTTCGGCGTGACCGAACCCGGCCTCGAGTCGGTGATCGCGGCCTGCTACCGGGCGCTCGACCTGATCACGTTCCTCACGACGGGCGAGGACGAGACGCGCGCGTGGGAGGTGCGCTCGGGCGCCGCTCGCACCCGAGGCGGCCGGCGTGATCCACACCGACCTGCAACGCGGGTTCATCCGCGCCGACGTGATCGGGTACGACGAGCTGGTCGCGGCGGGCTCGATGGAAGCCGCGAAGTCCACCGGCAAGCTCCGCGTCGAAGGCAAGGACTACGTCGTCCAGGAGGGCGACATCCTGAACGTCCGCTTCGCGGTCTGAGGCGCTACTCGACGCCGATCATCACGTCGGTGGCCTTGATGATCGCCGAGACCTTGGAGCCCTCGGCCAGGCCGAGCTTCTCCGCCGACTCCTTGGTGATGACGGCAACGACCGGGACGCCGTCGACGTTCACCTCGATCTCGGCCATCACGGCCCCGATGCTGACCGACGTGACGGTGCCGGCAAGCTGGTTCCTCGCGCTCGTGCGCATGGTGCTCCCCTTTCGCCTAGGAGATCGATGCTACGCAGCCCTGCTCTTCGGTTCGAACGGGTAGTCGCTGCCACCACCTTTAGTCGTATCCATATACAGAGAACTCTGTATGCTCCGCCTTCTATGGATGGCTATCGTATCGGCGAGGCGGCGAAGCTCCTTGGCGTTCGGGTGGAGACGCTCCGTACCTGGGAACGAGCGGGCAAGCTCAAGACCGACCGAACGACCGGCGGCCAACGGATGGTCCCGCAGTCGGAGGTGGCTCGGATCTTGGCCGAGCGACGAGCGATCGAGCCCGCGCCCGCGCACACGAGCAGGCGCAACGCCTTCCCCGGCGTCATCACCAATGTCACGAGAGACAAGGTCTCGGCGCTCGTCGAGATCCAGGCAGGGCCGCATCGCGTCGTGTCGCTCATCACGCGCGAGGCGGCCGACGAACTCGGCCTCGAGCCGGGGATGGAGGCCACCGCCACCGTCAAGGCAACGAGCGTCATGGTGGAGGTGGATGGATGAAGCGGTTCATGGTCGTCCCCGTCGTGTTGGCAGCGATCTTCCTCGGGGCGTGTTCGTCCTCATCGTCGAGCAGCGCGACCACGAGTGGGTCCGGAGGATCGACCGACCTGACGGTGTTCGCTGCGTCGTCGTTGACCGCAGCCTTCAACCAGATCGGGAGCGATTTCGAGGCCGCCAACCCCGGCACCACCGTGACCTTCAACTACGGGTCGTCGACCGACCTCGCGACCCAGATCGGTAGTGAGGGCACCGCAGACGTGTTCGCCTCGGCCAGCGGCACCGCGATGGACACGGTCGCGAAGGAACCCGGCGTCACCGACCGCACCGACTTCGTGACGAACCACCTCGTGATCATCACCCCCACCGACGACCCGGCCGGCATCTCCTCGCTCGAGGACCTCGCGAAGCCCGGGACGGAGCTGGTCCTCGGCGCCGAAGGCGTGCCGGTCGGCGACTACGCGCGACAGATGCTCGACCAGAACGGTCTGACCAAGCAGGTCATGCCGAACGTCGTCTCGAACGAACCCGACGACGCGTCGGTGGTCGCGAAGGTGAAGGCGGGTGAGGCCGACGCGGGGATC
The DNA here is from genome assembly GCA_963799625.1 of uncultured Actinomycetes bacterium. Lineage (GTDB taxonomy): Bacteria > Actinomycetota > UBA4738 > UBA4738 > HRBIN12 > AC-51. The sequence continues at coordinate 621,058 of CAWCXU010000013.1, forward strand.
GTCTATACGTCCGACGTCGCCAGCAACTCGGACGTGCGCGCGGTCACGATCCCCGACAAGCAGAACGTGATCGCGACCTACCCCATCGCGGCGGTGACCGGAGCGCCGGCGGGCGCTCTCGCGACGACCTTCGTCGACTACGTGACCGGCTCGCAGGGCGAGGCGACGCTCAAGCAGTACGGGTTCGGGCCGCCGCCCGCGGGCTAGCGCGATGCGGCGCCGCCTTCCCCTGGCGTTCGTCGTGCTCGGCGTGATCGGCGCCGGATTCGTCGCGTTGCCGGTGCTCGGGCTCGCGCTCCGGGCGCCGTGGGGACGGATCGTCGAGATCTTGACCGGACCGGGCGCTCGGACGGCGCTCCGGCTCTCGATCGAGGTCTCGTTGTTGGCGACCCTGTGCTCGGTCGTGTTCGGCGTGCCGCTCGCGTGGATCCTCGCTCGCGGGACGTTCCGAGGCCGCGCCGTCTTGCGGGCGCTCGTGATCCTGCCGCTCGTGCTGCCGCCGGTGGTCGCAGGCGTCGGCCTCCTCCAGGCGCTCGGGCGCCGCGGGATCGTCGGCGGATGGCTCGACCGGGTGGCAGGCATCCAGGTCACGTTCACGACCGCCGGCGCCGTGATCGCCGCGACGTTCGTCTCGATCCCGCTCGTCGTGTTGTCGGCCGAGGCAGGATTCCGGAGCCTCGACCCGCGGTTCGAGCGCGCGGCGGCGGTCCTCGGCGCGAGCCCCGGCTATACGCTGCGACGCGTGGTCCTGCCCATGGTCGCACCGCAACTGGTGGCGGGCGCCGTGCTCGCGTGGGCGCGAGCGCTCGGCGAGTTCGGCGCCACGATCACGTTCGCCGGCAACCTCGAGGGGCGCACGCAGACCCTGCCGTTGGCCGTGTTCCAAAAGTTGCAGACCGACCAGGAGGGTGCGATCGCGTTGTCGCTCGTGCTGGTGATCTTGTCGATCTGCGTCCTCGTCGCGCTCCGCGAGCGCATCACCGGGACCGGGTGATGCCGCTCGACGTCGACGTCGAGGTCAAGCGCGGCGAACGGACGATCGCGGTCTCGTTCTCGGTCGCCGACGGTGAGACGGTCGCGCTCGTCGGACGCAACGGGGCCGGCAAGACCACCGCCCTGGAGGCGATCGCGGGGACCGTGCCGGCGACCGGACGAGTGGTGCTCGACGGCAGGTCCTTGACGGAGCTTCCGCCCGAGCGACGTGGGATCGGGGTCACCTTCCAAGACGCGATGCTGTTCCCCAAGCTGAGCGTGCTCGAGAACGTCGCGTTCCCGCTGCGCGCCGCGGGCGTGGGCCGCCAGGCCGCACGTGCGCGAGCCGGTGCCGCGCTCGCCGACCTGGCGCCCGCCGTCGATCCGGCGGTGCGGCCTCGCACGCTCAGCGGCGGGGAACGCCAGCGCGTCGCCCTCGCGCGCGCACTCGCCGCCGAACCCCGTGTGCTGCTCCTCGACGAGCCGTTCGCATCGGTGGACGCCGAGGCCAAGCCCGAACTCCGGTCGCTGCTCCGACGGACGCTCGCGTCGTTCGGCGGCCCACGCGTGCTCGTCACGCACGACCCGGTCGAAGCGACGACGCTCGCCGACCGGCTCGTGCTCCTCGAGGACGGCCGTGTCACGCAGACCGGGACGCCGAGCGAGGTCCGCGGCCGGCCCGTGACCCGGTATGCGGCCGAGCTCGTCGGCACGAACCTGTTCGAGGGCTCACTGATCCCTGATCAACAGGGCGTCGGGATCTTGCGGACGGCCACCGGCGAGCTCACTGTCGTCTGGCCGGATGGCCTCGCTGTCGCCGCGGTCGACGACGTGCGCGCCACGCTCTCGCCGGCGGAGATCGCGCTGCACACAGAAGAACCGCACGGCTCCCCCCGTAACGTGTTCCGGGGCGCGGTCGAGGAGGTGGCGACGGTCGGCGGGCGGGCCAGGATCCGCCTGCGCACCTCCCCGCCCCTGGTCGCGGAGCTCACGACGGGGTCCGTCGAGCGACTCGGCATCGTGCCTGGTCGCGAGGTCTGGGCCTCGTGCAAGGCCGTCGAGATCCGTCTCATGGTCCCCGGCGGGGAACCCGATACCCTGTAGGCCGTGAAGACCGAGACCGACCGTTCGGCGCTCGCTTCCCCCGAGCCCGACGGGTCCGGCAAGAAGCGCAACCCCATCCTTCGGTTCCTGGGAGAGATGCCCGGCCTGATCATCATGTCGCTGATCCTGGCGATCTTGATCAAGACGTTCTTGATCCAGGCCTTCTACATCCCCAGCCAATCGATGGAGGACACGCTGCGGGTCAACGACCGTGTCCTCGTGTCGAAGGTCCCGTACTACTTCCGCGATCCGAAGGCCGGCGACGTGATCGTGTTCTCCGAGCCCGATCCGGCGAAGCAGCCGCAGCGAAGCTTCATCGGCGGGATCGCGCACTGGATCTTCGAAGGGATCGGCGTCCAGAAGCCCGACAACCCCGACTTCATCAAGCGGATCATCGGCGTGCCGGGCGACACCGTCTATGCCAAACACGATCAGGTCTACGTGAACGGCGTCCCTATCCACGAGCCGTACGTGAAGGGCACGACGGGCGACTTCCCGACGGGCGACGTCAAGAAGGTGACCGTGCCGCCGAACATGTACTTCGTGCTCGGCGACAACCGACAGGAGTCGATGGACTCACGGTTCGGGCTTGGCGTGATCGCCGATCCGAAGACGATGCCGGGGATCGGGTTCGTTCCGCGCGACGACATCATCGGGAAGGCCTGGATCATCGTCTGGCCGAAGGATCACTGGGCAAGGCTGTAAGGCTCAGTCGTCCCCGGCGCGCCAGCGCGTGCCGACGGGCCGTTCCTCCGGCACGAAGAACCTCGCGAACGACCAGGTCAACGACGCGATCCCGATCGACGCCAGCCACACGGTCAGCGGCGGCGGGTCCAGCGCGAAGAACGTCTGCGTGGCGGGCAGCACGAACGCCAGCACGGCGAGCGCGCCCATCGTCCACACCAGCGCGAGGCGCCAGCGGTTCAGTGGCGCCGCCACGATCGACAACACCAGCAGACCGACGAACGTGAGCGTCATCACCGCCGTGGTCTGCGCCTGGATCGTCGTGACGCCCGGCTCGTGGGTCGCGAGGGAGTAGCCCAGGAAGGTCGCGGTGGCCGCGAGGAACCCCACCGGGATCGTGAAGCGGAGCACGCGCCTGACGAACCCCGGACGGAACCGTTGCGCGCTCGGCGCGAGCGCGAGGAAGAACGACGGGATCCCGATCGTGAGCGCCCCGATCAGCGTCAGGTGCCTCGGCAGGAACGGGAACACCACGCTGGCCACGCCGACCGCGAGCGACAACAGCATCGCGTAGACCGTCTTGGTCAGGTACAGGTTGGACGTGCGCTCGATGTTGCCGAGCACCCGGCGCCCCTCCCCCACAACGCTCGGGAGCGCGTCGAAGTTGGCATCGAGCAGGACGAGCTGCGCCACGGCGCGGGTGGCGTCGGCGCCCGTGCCCATCGCGATCCCGATGTCGGCGTCCTTCAGCGCGAGGGCGTCGTTCACGCCGTCGCCGGTCATCGCGACCGTGTGGCCCCGTGCCTGCAGCGCTGTCACCATCGCGCGCTTCTGCTGCGGCGTCACGCGCCCGAACACGCGATGGCTCTCGAGCACATCGGCGAGCGCGGCCTGGATCCTCCGGAAGCGTCCGCGCATCGACGGGGTCCTCGGCGCCTTCGAGGCCGAGGGAGGACGCGATCGCCCCGACCGTGGAGGGGGCGTCGCCGCTGATGACCGTCACACGCACCTTCTGCTCGGCGAAGTAGCGCAGCGTGTCGGCCGCGTCGGGCCGGACCCGGTCCGAGAGGACGACGAGCGCCACCGGGCGACGGTCGGCGGGCAGTGAGTCGCCTGTGAGCGCGCGGGCGCGTGCGAGCAGCACCACCCGCGCGCCGGCGTCGGCATGCGTCGCGACCCGCTCGAGGGTCGCCGCGTCGTCGGTCAGCACATCCGGTGCGCCGAGGATCCACGCGCCGTGCCCGACGAACGCGGCGGCGCTCCACTTGCGCGCCGATGAGAACGGCACCGCGTCCTCCGGCGTCCAGCCATCGCCGCGTTCGGTGAGCGCGTCGCCGATCGCGCGGAGCGTCGCGTTCGGCGCCGGATCGGCCGCCGCCAGCGCCGCGAGGACGGGCTCCGGGTCTAGGTCATCGTCGAGACGCTCGATGCGCTCGAGCGCGAGCCGGCCCTCGGTGAGCGTGCCGGTCTTGTCGATGCACAGCACGTCCACACGCGCGAGGCCCTCGACGGCGGGGAGCTCCTGCACGAGCACCCGGCGGCGTGCGAGCCGCACGACCGCGACCGAGAACGCGATCGACGTGAGCAGGACGAGCCCCTCCGGCACCATCGCGACCGTGCCGGCCACGGCGCCGGACAAGGCCGGACGCAGCGCGTGCGCCACGCGGTACTGGCTGACGAACAGCAGGGCGGCGGTCGGGACGATCGCCCACGTCACGTAGGTCAAGATCCGATCGATCCCGCTGCGGAGCTCCGACTTCGTCAGCGTGAACCGGCGGGCGTCCTCGGCGATCCGCGCGGCGTACGCCTCGGCGCCGAGGTCGGTGACCTGCATCCGGCCGGTTCCCGCCGCGACGAACGAGCCGCTCAGCACCCGGTCGCCGGCAGTCTTGACGACCGGCTCCGGCTCACCCGTCAGGAGCGACTCGTCGATCTCGAGCCGCTCGCTCGAGAGCACGACGCCGTCGACCACCACCTGGTCGCCCGGCGCAAGCTCGAGCACGTCGTCGCGCACGATCGCGGAGGGCGCGAGCCGCGACGCCTCGCCGTCGCGCACGACCGTGGCGGTGGGGGCGGTCAACAGCGTGAGCCGGTCGAGGGTCCGCTTCGCACGGAGCTCCTGCACGATCCCGATCATCGTGTTCGCGACGAGCACGACGCCGAACAGCGCGTCCTGCACCGGTCCCACGAACAAGATCAGAACGAGCATCGCGCCGAGCAGCGCGTTGAACCTGGTGAAGACGTTCGAGCGCACGATGTGCGCGACGGTGCGAGTGGGGGCCGCCGGCGCCCGATTGACCTCCCCACGCGCGACGCGATCGGCGACCTCGTCGGCGCCGAGGCCGCGCACGGGATCCACCGCCGATCGCCGGGCCGTGTCCACCTCCAGAGCCTACGCTGCACCCCATGCCGACCTGGCTGGTGGCCATCGTCGTTGTCGTGACGCTCTACGTCGTCATGGTCATCGCCTTGATCGTGAGCGGACGCAAGGTTGCCGCGAAGGAGCTCGCGTTCCTGCTCCCGAACCTCGTCCTCCTCTTCAAAGACCTGCTCCGAGACCCAGCCGTCTCGCGCGGACCGAAGATCTGGCTCGCGATCGGCCTCGTTTGGCTCGTCTCCCCGATCGACCTGCTGCCGGAGTTCTTACCGGTGCTCGGACCGCTCGACGACGCCGTCGTCGCGGCCCTCGTGCTCCGGTACCTGGTGAAACGGGCAGGCGTCGACGTCGTCCGATCGCACTGGCGAGGCGACCCCGATACGCTCCGCGTGATCTTGCGAGCCGCCCGGATCCCCGCGGTCTGATCAGCGGCCGGCGGCCCAGGCTCGCACGAGCTCGATCGCCTCGTCCTGGGGGATCGGACCGCGCTCGAGTCGGAGCTCCATCAGGTAGGCGAGCGCCTCGCCGATCTCGGGGCCGGGCTCGAGACCGAGCACGTCCATCACCTGACGGCCGTCCAGCGGCGGGCGCATCGCCTCGAGGTTCTCCTGCTCCGCGAGCGCGGCGATCCGCTCCTCGAGCTCGTCCTGCAGCTTGGCGAAGGCCTCGGCGCGCTTCTCGTTGCGCGTCGTGACGTCGGCGCGGGTGAGCTGGTTCAGCCTGTCGAGCAGCGGCCCCGCGTCGCGGACGAACCGGCGGACCGCGGCGTCGGACCACGCGCTGTCGCCGTACCCGTGGAACCGCAGGTGCAGCTCGATCAGCGTGCAGACGTCGTCGATCACGGACTTCGGGTACCGCAGCTCGGTCAGCCGCATCCGCGCGATCCGCGCGCCCTCGACCTCGTGATGGTGGAACGTCACACCCTCTGGCGTGATCTTCCGCGTTGCGGGCTTGCCGACGTCGTGCAGCAGCGCCGCCAACCGCAGCACAAGGTCGGGCTCGCACCGGTCGACCACCGCGTAGGTGTGGCGCAGCACGTCTTTGTGCCGGTGGACCGGGTCCTGCTCCAAGCTGAGCGCCGGGAGCTCGGGCAGGAAGCGATCGGCGAGCCCGGTGTCAACCAGCAGCGCGAGACCGGCTGGCGCGTGCTCCCCCACGAGGAGCTTGTCGAGCTCGTCGCGGATCCGCTCGGCCGACACGATCGCGAGCCGGTCCGCGAGCGCGTGCATCGATTCGACCACACGGTCGGCCGGTCGCAGGTCGAGCCGCGCGACGAACCGCGCGGCACGGATCATCCGCAGCGGGTCGTCGGAGAAGGACGTCTCGGGATCCAGGGGCGTGTCGAGCAGCTTCGCCGTGAGCGCCTTGAGCCCGCCGTACGGATCAGTGAAGTCCCCGTCCGGCAGCCGCACCGCCATCGCGTTGATCGTGAAGTCGCGCCGCGACAGATCGACCAGGATGTCGTCTCCGAAGGTGACGGACGGCTTGCGGTGCTCTTCGGCGTAGACCTCCTTACGGTACGTGGTGATCTCGAGCCGCTCGCCGTCCTTCAGCGCGCCGACCGTTCCGAACGCCACGCCGACGAGGTACTTCCTGTCGGCCCAGCCGCGCAGCAGCCGCGTGGTCTCGGCCGGAGGCGCCGAGGTCGCGAAGTCCAGATCGGGTGAGGGCCTGCCCTGCACCATGTCTCGGACGCTCCCACCGACCAGGTAGAGCTCGTGGCCGGCATCGACGAACCGCTCTCCGAGCTCCTTGGCGAGGGCCGGCACTTCGAGCATCGACGATCGGTCGGCCATGCGCCCGAGGATAGTCGCGCCGCTCATGCCGGGCCGCGAGCCGCGGCCGGCAGGTCAGAAGGGCAGGCCGGCCTTCTGGTCGTCGCTGAACGCCGAGCCACGGTCGAGCACGCCCGACAGTTGCAGGTCGAAGTCGTGCGGGCTGGACGCCGTGCGGCGCGCCTCGTCGACGGTCACGAGACCGTCCTTCACGAGCATCACGAGCGCCTGGTCGAACGACTGCATGCCGTAGAAGGCGCCGTCGGCGATCACGTCGACGATCCCGTCGGTCTGCTCGGGGTCGACCAGCCGATCGAAGACTCGGCCGGTGTTCACGAGCACCTCGACGGCGGGCACGCGGCCCTTCCCGTCGGCCTTGACCACGAGTCGCTGCGACACGATCCCGCGCAGCGCTCCGGCGAAGGACGTCCGCACCTCCTTAGCCTGCTGCGGTGGGAACAGGTCGAGGACGCGGTTGATGGTCTCCATGCAATCGATCGTGTGGAGGGTGGAGATCACGAGGTGGCCGGTCTCAGCCGCCTGGATCGCCGAGAGCGCCGACTCGGCGTCACGGATCTCGCCGACGAAGATCACGTCGGGGTCCTGCCGGACGACGTGCTTCAGGGCCGCTTCGTAGGAGTCGGTGTCGAGCCCGACTTCACGCTGCTGGATGATCGACATCACGTCGTCGTGCACGACCTCGATCGGATCTTCGATCGTGACGATGTGGGCCCGTCGCGACCGGTTGATCGAGCCGATCATCGACGCGATCGTCGTCGTCTTGCCGGTGCCGGTCGGGCCGGTGATCAACACGAGCCCGCGCGGGCTCTCCGCGAGCGTCCGCATCACCTCGGGCAAACGCAACTCCTCGAACGTCGGGATCTCGGAACGGACGCGGCGCACCGCGAGCCCGACGAGCCCCCGCTGGCGGAACACGTTGATCCGGAAGCGGCCGACGCCTTGCAGCGTGTAGCCGATGTCCGCCTCGTTGTGCGCCTCGAACTCCCGGCGCTTGTGATCGCTCATCACCGTGTTGCCGAAGGCGACGGTGTCGGGCGGGGTCAAGACGTCGTGCGACGTGGGCTGCAGGTCGCCGTCGATCCGAAGGAACGGCACGTTGCCGACCTTCAGATGGATGTCGCTCGCACCGCGTTCCACGGTGTGCCGAAGTAGGTCGTCGATGTTCATCCCCGGTTGGTTGTCGGCAGCGATGGCCCCGGGCCTGAGCGCGGCTAGTATCCGCTCGTCATGGCCGGGAACGAAGGGACAGGAAAGCCTGCACCGCAAGGTGATGGGAAGGACTCGGCCGGGCAGCGGAAGCGCCGCCGGCGACGGCGTCCACGGCGCAGAACAGGTGGGGCCGGTGGCGCCGCAGCGAAGGGCGCGACACCCACCGCGGCGAAGGCCGCGGGCGCCAAGGACTCGGGGCGGGCAGCCTCACCCAAGACCGGGAAACGATCCTCGTCCTCAGGCAAGGGCTCATCGTCTTCGGGGAAGGGTTCGTCGTCCTCGAAGAAGGGCACCGCCGATCGCCGAGGTGGCACGAAGGGGAAGGGCCGGCCCAAGCGAGGCGGGGCCAAGCGAGGTGGGACCAAGCGCGCGAGTGACCGAGCGCGCGGGCCGAAGATCCCGACGACGCGCGAGGTCTCGGCCGGGGGGGTCGTCTATCGGCGCGCCGACGAGGGCATCGAGGTCGTGCTCGCCTCGCGCCGGACCCGCAAGGGACAGCTCGCGTGGGGCCTCGCCAAGGGCGGCATCGAGCTCGGGGAGACGAAGGAGGAGGCCGCGATCCGCGAGGTTCGCGAGGAGACGGGGATGACCGCCGAGATCGAAGCGGACCTCGGCGACACGAAGTACATGTACGTCTGGGACGAGATCCGGATCCGCAAGACGGTGCACTTCTTCTTGATGCGGCACACCGGCGGCGACGTCGACGACCGCGACGACGAGATGGAGGAGATCCGCTGGTTCCCGTTGGAACGGGCGATCAAGCGGGCCGCCTACCGGGGTGAACGCGACATGCTCGTGAAAGCCTCGGGGCTCCTGCGGTGACGGTCGCCGACGCGGTCATCGCGATCGCGATCGGCCTCGGCGCCGGCGTGCTGTCGGGCATCTTCGGGGTCGGCGGCGGCATCGTCATGACCCCCGCGATCGACGCCTTCCTGCCCGTATCGTCGATCGCGGCGATCGCGACGCCGCTCCCGGTGATCTTCCCGACGTCGATCACCGGCGCGTACACCTACGCGAAGGCGGGGGAGGTCGACCGGACCGCCGCGTGGTGGATGGCGCCGACCGGACTCGTGGGCGCCGTGCTCGGGGCGCTCGCGACGCAGTGGATCGACCCGACGCTCCTGCTGTTGGTCACCGCCGCCCTGCTCGGCTGGCAGTCCGTCGGCATCATCCGCGCCCGCCCCTCGCGCGGTGACGACCCGGACGCGCCGGCGCGCGCGGTCTCCCGGGGCGTCTTCGCGGTGATCGGGTTCGTCGCCGGCGTGGTGTCGGGACTGCTCGGGATCGGCGGGGGCCTGGTGATGGTGCCGCTGCTCGCGGGCTGGTGCGGCCTCCCCTTGAAGCGCGCCCTGGGCACGTCGCTCCTCACGATCTGGGCTCTGGTGATCCCGGGCACCGCGGTGCACGCGTGGCTCGGGAACATCGACTGGTGGGTGGCGCTGTTCCTATCGATCGGGGCGGTGCCGGGCGCTCGGGTCGGCGCCACCTTGGCGCTCGGGGCACGGGAACGGACGCTCCGGACGGTCGTCGGCACCGGCATGCTGGTGATCGCCGTCCTGTACGCCGCAGCGCAACTCGTCGAGCTCGCCCGCTGAGCACCTGCATCGGAGCGCCACAAACGGCGGCTACGATGCCCGCCGTGAGACGCTTCCTCGGCGCGGTCGCCGCCGCGCTCGTGGCGATCGGCTTGGTCGCGGCCCCGCCCCCCGCCGTCGCGCAGAACGCCGACGTCACCCTGCGGCTCGTGTCGCAATCGCCGTGGAGCTCCGCCAGGACATCCGCGGCGCGCTCGATCTCCAGTTAGCTATGACCAACGGGGGGCTCCGGCGCTGCCGGAACCACTCGGGCTCCATGGTGTCGTTCGGCCCGCATCTCAGCACCCAAGCGGACTTCGACACGATGCTGTCCTCCGGGTGCCCCCACGCCGGTCGCGTTCCGTCTCCGAAGACGATCAACGGCGTGATCGAGGCAGAGACCACGAACGCACCATCCCGATGACCGTCGACCTGAAAGCGATCGGCGCGATCGATCAGGTCGATTCGCAGGTGTACCCCGCTTCGATCGAACTCCTTCGCAGAGAGAGCGACCGTCGCCACCCTCGTCACTCCGGTCGATCTACCTGGCGCAGCCGCCCGAGAAGCCGATGCTGTCCAGCGTGTCGGTGCCGCTTGATGCGCCGATCGCGTTCGGCGCGGACGACGCCTTGGTCGATAGCGCCGTTCCCGGGGACGTTGGTCGCACGGGGGGAGCCTCCGCGCACCGTTGGACGCGATCGCGGGCAGCGCGAGCACGCGTCACCCCCGAGGCGTCGTCGACCTCCTCGCGGACCCACTCGTCGTCACGCAGGCGCACGACCTGGCCGACGGCTACCGGACCGCCGACGGGACGCAGGTGGCGAGCGACGCGCCGCCGGCGACTCGAGGCCGCCCGGTTCCTCGAGATCTTGAGCGGGGTCACGCGCGACGACGAAGAATGTCGAGACGGTGGCGGCACCGTACGGCAACCCGATCCTGCCGTCGATGGTCCCCTCGCTCGAGCCGCAGCTCGCGGCGCAGCGGACCGCCGGGAACATCGTGCTGGGGAGCCTCGGGGCGGCAGCCCGGCCCTGTCGGTGGCGCGCCCGGCCGGCGGCGAGCTGAACGACGAGACGCTCGACTGGCTCGCTCGTGACGTCGACCGACGTCGTGCTCGGCGATGCCGACACGGTCGACCGATCCCTGTGGCAGGGGTCGCTCGCGCCGGCGCCGACGGTCCCGACGACCGAGGGTCCGACGTTGGTGCTGCCCGACCCGAGCACCCAGTTGTTGTTCGCTCGCACCGACCTGCTTCGGCGATCCGGTCCTTGCCTCTCAGGTCGTGCTCGGTGAGCTTGCCGTCATCTGGAAGCAAGAGCCGGTGCCGGTCGACCCGATCCAGCGGGGCGTGGCCGATCGCGCCACCGGCGACCCTCCCGTCGGCGATGTGGGCGCCGCTCTTCGATCGCCTGGCGCGGCGCGCCGTTCCTGTCGCCCGTCTCGCTCACGCAACTCGTCGAGAAGGTGCAACCGCCGCCGGACAACGTGAACGAGGTGGGACCCCTCACCACGCAGTCCGAGGCAGCGTTCGACCCGAACTACGTGGCCGACATCCAGCGGCTGTCGACCGACGTCCAAAGCATCAACTCGATGCTGGGTCCCGGGAGTCCCGTGCCGCCCGATCTTCGGCGGCGCCTGTTCATCGCGACCGAGCCCGCCTACGTGACTGACCCGCTTGCCGGACGGCCGTGGCTCGGGTCGGTCGATGCGGCCGCCCAGCAGGCCTTCGCGGCGGTCTCGCCGACGATCAGTCAGACGTTCACGTTCACCTCGCGGGAGGGAACGATCCCGATGCAGATGGGCAACCCCGGCGACAACTCATACAACGTCCAAGTGGAGCTGACGTCGCCGAGCTTCTCGTTCCCAAAGGGCGGGGTGCAGGACGTGACCGTTGACCGGCCCGGCGAGATCGTGTCCTTCCAGGTGATCGCGAACGCGTCCGGACAGAATCAGTTGTTCCTGTCGATCAACGCGCCCAACGGCACGCCGATCCCGAACCAGAACGATGGTGGCGCGACGATCACGACGATCACGGTGCGGTCTACCGCGGTGAACCGCATCGCGTTGTTCGTGACGCTCGCCGCGGCCCTCGGCCTCATCGCGCTCTATGCGAGGAGGTGGGTCCGGCGGCGGACGAGCCCGACCTGAGCGCGCCGGAGCTCGACCAGCGGGCAACCGACGTCCGCAACGCGGCGGTGATGTCGGTCGGCACGTTGCTGTCGCGTGCCACCGGCGTCGTTCGCGTCAGCGTCACGCTCGCGGCGCTCGGGACGACCAACGTCGTCGCGAACTCGTACGCGATCGCGAACACCACGCCCAACATCGTCTACGAGCTGATCCTCGGCGGGATCTTGACGAGCGTCTTCGTGCCGCTCCTCGTGGACTGGGCGAAGCGCTACGGCGAGGACGAGGGTCGCATCGCGGGCGCACGGTTCCTGACGTTCGTGCTCGTCGTGCTGTCGGCCGTGACGCTCGTCGCGATGGTGTTCGCGCCCTGGATCATGCGCCTGTACCTGATCGGGGTGAAGGATCCGGCCGATCACGCAGCCCAGCTCGAGCTCGGCACGTTCTTCCTGCGGTGGTTCCTGCCCCAGATCGTGTTCTACGGGGTCGGCGCGGTGGCGGCCGGGATCTTGACCGCCAACCGGCGGTTCGCGGCGCAGATGTTCGCGCCGGTGCTCAACAACATCGCGGTGATCGCGACGATGCTCGTGTTCATCGCGATGCACGGCAAGGGCCCGATGACGCTCGCCGACGTGTCGACGACCGAGCGCCTCGTGCTCGCGGCCGGCACGACGCTGGGCGTCGTCGCGATGACGATCGCGCTGTGGCCGTCGCTCAGGGCGATCGGCTTCCGGTGGCGCCTGCGGTTCGACTGGCGCCACGAGACGATCCGGCGGCTCCTGCACCTCGCGCGATGGGTCGCGCTGTACGTGGTGGTCAACCAGATCGCCTACTTCTTCATCATCGTGTTCAACGGACGGGTGCCCGGGGGCGGGTACGCCGTCTACTCGCAGGCGTTCATCTTCTTCTCGCTGCCGCACGCGATCGTCGCGGTGTCGATCTTCACCGCGCTGCTGCCGAGCCTCGCCGGACGCTGGACCGACCGCGACCTCGGCGGCGTGCGCGAGCTCTTCTCGCAGGGGCTCCGAGACACCGAGGTGGCGATGCTGCCCGCCGCCGCCGGCTACGCGGTGCTCGCGGGACCGATCGTCACCCTGCTCGCGAGCTACGGGCAGATGACCGCGGTCGACACCCAGCAGCTCGCTCGGACGCTCGCGGCGTTCGCCGTCGGGCTGCCGTTCTTCTCGGCGTTCCAGCTGCTCACGCGCACCTTCTACGCGACGCAGGACGCCCGCACCCCGGCGCTCGCGAACATCGCCGTCGCGGTGGTGAACCTCGTCTTCGACCTGTTCTTCGCCTTCGGCCTGAACCTCGGGGTGCCCGGATTGGCGCTCGGATTCTCGGTCTCGTACGTGGCCGGGTCGGCGATCTTGTTCGTCTTGCTCCGTCGGCGGCTCGGGCGCGCGGACGGCCGGCGGATCGCCTCCACGCTCCTACGCGCCGGCGCCGCCGCCGCGCTCACCGCCGCCGCCGCGTGGGCGACCGCGGAGGGCATCGCGGCGGTCCTGGACGTCGGCCGCCCGCTCGTCAACCTGGTGCAGGTGCTCGCGGCCGTCGCGGCGGGCGTGCTTGCGTTCGTCCTGGGCGCCCTTATCTTCCAGATCGAGGAAGCCGATGAGGTCTGGCGAGCCCTGGCGGCTCGCTTCCGCCGATGACGACACGCCCATCCCACTCGTTGCACGACCAGGCCGGCTTGATCGGCAAGGTCGCCCTCATGTGGATCGTCGTGTTGCTCGTCGTGGGGCTCCTCGTGCTCGACGGCATCTCGATCGTGCTGACGACGTTCAACCTGTCGAGCGCCGCGCAAGGAGCGGCGTCGGCCGCCGCGACGACGTACCACAACCTCCCCCACGACGAGACCAAGGCGTGCCAGGCCGCGGGGGTGGAGCTGCTGCAAGACAACGTCTCGATCCCCACACAACGCCGGCTGGTGCAAGGTCGACCCGACCTCCGGCCAGGCGACGATCACGCTGAAGTCGACGGCGTCGAGCCTCGTCCTCGGCCGGCTGTCGTTCACCCGGGACCTCACGAAGGTGGAGGTCAAAGAGGACGCCACACCCGCGTTGTAGCGTTCGCTCGTGACCGATCGATCCGCGGAGGCTCCCGACGGCGACCTCGTGCGACGGTTCCTCGCCGGCGACGCGGGCGCCGGGACCGAACTGATCACCCGTCACGAGCGGCGCGTCTACGCGGTGTGCCTGCGGGTCTTGGGGAACCCCGACGACGCCGCCGACGCGGCCCAGGACGCCCTGCTCGCGATGGTTCGCAAGCTCGACGGGTTCCGTGGCGAGGCGGCCTTCACGACCTGGCTCTACCGGGTCGCGATGAACGTCTGCTACGACCACCTGCGCCGGGCGCGCCGGCAGCCGATGCTGCGTCGGAGCGAGGAAGACGCCGCGCCCGAGCCCGCGCTGCCCGACCACGCGGACGCCGTGGCCGACGCGAACGACGTCGCCGCGGCGCTCGCGCAGGTGCCCGAGGACTTCCGCGTCGCGATCGTGCTGGCCGACGTCCACGACCTCCCCTACGAGGAGATCGCGAAGGTGCTCGACCTCCCGGTCGGCACGGTGAAGTCGCGGGTACACCGCGGCCGGATCGCGTTGGCCCGTGCCCTGGGGATCGAACCGGCCGGGGAACCGACCCGGCGCGCGAGGACGTCAGAGGAAACACGACCATGAGCCATCCCGAACCCCTCCTCGCCGACTACGTCGACGGAAGCCTCGACCCGCACACACGGGCCGAGGTCGACGCGCACCTGCGTGGGTGTGCGACGTGCCGCGCCGAGGTCTCGCTGGCGAGGGCGGGTTCGCAGCGTGCGCAAGGGCTCGCCGACCCGGTGGCGCCTGCCGGCATCGGCGAGGCCGCGATCGCGGAGGCGGCGCGCCTGGCCACCGAGCGGAACCCGGAGGTCACGCCCATCGCCGGGCGCGGGCGGCGGCGGCCCGCGACCCCGCGAATCCTGGCCGCCGCGGGGGCCGCCGCCCTGCTCCTGCTGGTCGTGCTGGTCGCCCCGAAGCTCGGACAGGACAACACGAGCAGCGCGTCGCGAGCGGCCGCCGGTACCGCCGCCGGTACGAGTGCCTACCCGAGCGCGACCACGGTCGAGCTCCAGCACGCGGACTACTCGTTCGAATCCCTTCCGAGTTTCGCGGCCGCCCTCAGGACGGCGTTGTCGGCGACGGGAGGCGTGATGGACGCTGCCGCCCCCGAGGCCGCGGCTACGCCGACGCAGGTTCCTGCCGTCTCCGGTGCGGCGACGGACTTCGCGGTGGACCCGAGCCGCCTCCCGTCGGCCACGGAGTGCCTCGATCGTGCCTTCCACCCTGCGGGCACCCTTTCGCGTGTGATCCTCGCGCGCTTCAAAGGCGAGCCCGCCTACCTCGGCGTCTACCTGATCGGACCGGGCGCCGAGCTCCCGCCGACCCTCCTGCAGCTGAACGTCGCGTCGGTGCACGGCTGCAACCCGGTGGGGCAGACGACCGCCCGGCTCTAGCCAACGGTCGCCCGCGGTGTTCCCTGCGGCCCACCCTCGGGTGCACGGAATAGGCGGGCGTTGCGCCCTATGGGAGGATGCCCACGATGCCTGACGACGTCCGCAACGTGATCGTGATCGGCTCGGGGCCCGCCGGCTACACGGCGGCGCTGTACGCCGCGCGCGCCGACCTCGAACCCCTCGTCGTGAAGGGCCTCGAGGCCGGCGGCCAGCTGATGCTCACCACCGACGTCGAGAACTACCCGGGCTTCGCCGACGGGATCATGGGCCCCGAGCTGATGGATCAGATGGAGAAGCAGGCGCAGCGGTTCGGCGCCGAGATCCTCGCGATCCACGTGACCGAGGTCGACCTGTCCTCCCGGCCGTTCCTCGTGAAGGCGGGCGACCAGGCCTGGCGCGCCAAGACGGTGATCATCGCCACCGGCGCCACCGCGCGCTGGCTCGGCATCCCCGGCGAGGAGAAGCTCCGCGGACGCGGGGTCAGCGCCTGCGCCACCTGCGACGGCTTCTTCTTCCGAGACCGCGAGCTGCTCGTGGTCGGCGGCGGCGACACGGCGATGGAAGAGGCGACGTTCCTGACGAAGTTCGCCTCGAAGGTCACGATCGTGCACCGGCGCGACGAGTTCCGCGCGTCGAAGATCATGCAGGATCGCGTCTTCGCGAACGCCAAGATCGAGGTCGTCTGGAACACCGTGATCGACGAGATCCTCGGCGACGACGCCGTCACCGGCGTCGGTCCGCGCGACATCGTGACCGGCGCGACGCGCGCGATCGCGACCGACGGCGTGTTCATGGCGATCGGGCACGACCCGACGACGGCGCTGTTCCGCGATCAGCTGCCCGTCGACGAGGACGGCTACCTGATCGTGCACGAGCCCTCGACGGCGACCGAGGTGCCCGGCGTGTTCGCCGCCGGCGACGTCACCGACCACACGTACCGCCAGGCGGTCACGGCCGCCGGCCAGGGGTGCAAGGCCGCGATCGACGCCGAGCGATTCCTCACCGAGGAGCACCACGAGGAGTAGCGGAACGGGCGCAGCCGATCGGGGACCGGCGCGGGGAATGTCCCAGGCGGACGCTACGTTCTGGGAACCTGGTGGCGGCGCTCGAGGGCGGCCGCCGCGAACGACACGGAAACCTGAAGGAGCACAGACGATGGCGAACATCGGTTCGGTGGACGACGCGGACTTCCAGACCACGGTGCTGGGGTCCGACACCCCGGTCCTGGTCGATTTCTGGGCGGAGTGGTGCGTCCCGTGCCACATGGTCTCCCCCGTCGTGGAGGAGATCGGGAACGAGCGGGGCGAGGCGTTGAAGGTCGCGAAGCTCAACATCGACGAGAACCCCGAGGCCACCCGCACCTACGGCGTGATGTCGATCCCCTCGCTGATCCTGTTCAAGGACGGCCAGGAGGTCGCCCGTGTGATCGGCGCCAAGCCGAAGGACGCGATCCTGCGGGACCTCAACTCGCATCTCGTCTAGCCATCCGCCGGCGCGTTGCCGGTCCCTGGGCTGGCGCACACTGAACGGATGCGCATCTATCGCCGGGGCGACGACGGCCCCGAGATCCTCGACATCCAGCAGCGGCTGATCGAGCTCGGCCACGAATGGCTCCCGGCGAGACCGGAGGCGCGTTCGGTCCGCTCACCGACACCGCCGTCCGCTCGTTCCAGGCGGAACGGCACCTGCAGGTCGACGGGCTCGTCGGGCCCGACACCTGGGGTCAGCTCGTGGAGGCGGGCTTCCGGCTCGGCGATCGCACCCTGTTCATCCACGCGCCGCTCCTGCGCGGCGACGACGTGCGAGCGCTCCAGCGCAAGCTCGATGCGCTCGGGTTCGATCCGGGCAAGCAGGACGGCTTGTACGGTCCCGGACGGAGGCGCGGTGCGCGTGTTCCAGCGCAACGTCGGCGACGAGCCCGACGGCGTAGCCGGGCTCCACACGCTCGCGATGCTCGAACGGATGCGTCCGCTCGACGACGTGCCCGGGCGTGGGATCGTCCGCGAGACCGAGGAGCTCCGTGCGATCCGCGGCAAGGTCAACGGCGCGGTGATCGCGATCGACGCCGGCGGCGGATCCGGCATCGAGCCCGGTGACGTGCGACAGGCGCTCGCGCGCGCGCTCGCCGCGGAACTGTCGCGCATCGGCGCGAAACCCCACGTGATCCATGTCGACGACGGCGCGGCGTCGGCGCGCGCAACCGATGCGAACGAGATCGGCGCCGCGACCTGCGTGTCGCTCCACCTCGGCGAAGGTTCCCCGAATCGAGCGGCCCGACGTGTCGTACTTCGGCTCCCAGGTCACGTACTCCCCGGCGGGTCGGCACCTGGCGGAGATGATCCTGCAGGAGCTCGAGCGCGAGCTCCAGGTTCGCGGGCGGTTGCAGCGCCTGTCGATCGCGATGCTCCGCGAGACGCGGATGCCTGCGGTGCAGGTGGAAGCGCTGGTGGCCGCGAACGAGGCAGAGGCCGCGCTGCTCCAGGCGCCCGACGTCGTCGTGGGGATCGGCCGAGCGATCGGCGAGGGCGTCCGCCGGTTCTTCGAGGGCTAGCGGCGGCGGCCGACGATCGCGAGCACGATGCCCAGGGAGCGCGCCGAGGACCGCCGCGCGAGCGCCACGCTCGGCTCGGTGAGGTAGGGCCCGTCGGGAGCCGGTTCCACCACCGCTAGGCTAGCGCCGTGCGGGCCTGCCTGATGATCGAGGGCCAGCAAGGCGTCACCTGGCAGGACTGGTGCACACTCGCCGATCCCGCCGAGCGACCGGCCTCGAGGGCCTGTTTCGCTCGGACCACTACTTCAGTTCCGCGGCGTGTCCGGAGTCGGGGCGACCGACGCCTGGGCCGTCCTCGGTGCGCTCGCGGCGCGTACCTCACGCCTCCGGCTCGGCACCCTGGTGTCGCCGGTGACGTTCCGCGCACCGGCGGTGCTGGCCAGATGGCGTTGACCGTCGATCTGATCAGCGACGGGCGCGTCGAGGTCGGCATGGGCGCGGCTGCTGGGAAGAAGAGCACACACGTTTCGGCATGCCCTTTCACGACGTCGAGGACCGCTGGCAGATGCTGGAGGAACAGGTACCGATCGTGGACGGGCTGCTCACGGGAGACACGTTTTCGTTCGAGGGCGGGCACTATCGGCTGGAGGGCGCCGATCCGATTCCCGCGCCGGTGCAGCGACCGCGGCCGCCGATCATCCTCGGAGGCGCCCGGTCGGCCCGCGGATGCGGGCGCTGATCGGCGGCTACGCCGACGAGTTCAACACGGTGGGCGGCACCCCGTCGGAGGTGGCGGCGCGGTTCGCGCGCGCGCGGGGCGGGGAGAGCGGCGGGTCGCGACCAGGACGCGCTGATGACGTCGCTGATGACCTGGTTGTTCGTCGCGCCGACCGAGGAGGCGTATGTCGAGGCGCTCCGGCGGGCGCACGCCCTCGACCCGACCGCCGGTCCCTTCGAGGCGTACCGCGGCGACATCGAGCCCGACTGCATCACGGGACGCCGGGGCAGGCGATCGCGCGGCTGCGCGCGTACGCCGAGGCCGGCGTGCAGCGGATCTTCCTGAACCACGAGCTGTACGACGACATCGAGATGCTCGAAGTCGTGGCGACCGACGTGTTGCCTGAGCTGGCCTGATGGAGTGGCTCCTGCCCGGCGCGTTCGGCGTGTCGCTCGTTGCCTTCTTCGTGAGCACGATCGGGCTCGTGATCTGGACGCTCGTCGACTCGTGCGGAGCCGGGCGACCCAGCGTCAAAGCCGGAACCCAGCTCGTCTGGGTGATGGCGGACATGCTCGTAGGGTTGATCGGCGCGATCATCTACCTCGCCGTCGGGATGCTACCGGGGGGCGCGACCGCTGCGCGGCAATGGCTCCCGGTCGGAATGACGCCGCCTCCTCCTCCGCCCCGAGGGGCGCTGTAGCGCTGCTACGCTGGCGCCCCTCCCCACCCACCCCGTGGTCGATGGCCGAGTTCTCGATCGATCGTTTCGTCGACCGCTACGCCGCGCGCGCCGCCGGCATGACCGCCTCGGCGATCGCGCGCTGTTCGCCGTCGCCGCCCGGCCCGAGATCGTATCGCTGGCCGGCGGCTCGCCGTACGTGCCGCGCTTCCGCTCGACGTCTGGCGAATGATCGGCCAGCTGATCGCCGAGGAGCAGGGCGACCGCGCTGCAGTACTGCACCGCCCAGGGCGACGCGGGGCTGCGGGAGCGCATCTGCGATGTCATGGCGCTGAGAGGAAATCCGCGCCCACCCCGACGAGGTCGTGGTCACCGTCGGCTCGCAGCAGGCCCTGGACCTGATGGCCAGGATCTTCATCGATCCCGGCGACGTGGTGCTGGTCGAGGCTCCGTCCTACGTGGGCGCGCTGGGCGCCTTCGCGCCTACCAGGCCGCGTGGTGCACGTCGCCATGGACGACGACGGGCATGATCGTCGAAGCCCTCGAGGAGGCCATCGGCGCGCGCGGCGAGCGGCCAAGTTCCTCTACACCGTGCCGAACTTCCACAACCCCGCCGGGGTGACCCTGTCCGCCGGGCGGCGGCATCGCATCCTGGCATTGTGCCGGGCGGGCCTGCTGGTCGTCGAGGACAACCCGTACGGCCTGCTCGGTTTCGACGGTGAGCCGATGCGCGCGCTGCGGGCCGACGACACCGACGGGGTGGTGTACCTGGGCACGTTCTCCAAGACCTTCGCCGCGGGCGTCCGGGTCGGCTGGGCCGTCGGCGGAGCAATCGGTGATCCAACGGCTCGTGCTCGCCAAGGAGGCCGCGGATCTCTGCGGATCCAACCTCATGATGCTGATCACCGAACACTGGTTCGCTGACGAGGCGCGGTGGCGCGCCACGCTTGCCGCACTCGTAGATACCTACCGCTCGCGGCGCGACGTGATGCTCGCGGCGCTCGAGGAGCACCTCGCGGGGGCGACGTGGACGCTCCGCGCGGCGGGTTCTACGTGTGGGTGACGCTCCCGAGTGGCTCGACACGAAGGCGTTGCTCGCAGCCGCGGTCGAACGGCGGGTCGCCTACGTGCCCGGCACCGCGTTCTATCCGGACGGGCGCGGCGCGAACCAGATGCGCCTCGCGTTCTGCTACCCGACCGAGGACCGGATCCGCGAAGGGATCTCGCGGCTCGGCGCACTGCTGCACGACGACCGAGCTCTACCGGAGCCTGGGGGGGTGAGGCGATGCGGGTCGCGGTGGTCGCCGGCGGCCGAACACCCGAGCGAGACGTGTCGCTGCGGGGCGGCCACCGCGTCGTGACGGCGCTCGCCGCGCTCGGTCACGACGCGTGGTCGTCGATCCCGCGGAACGCAAGCTGGTCGAAACGCTGCGCGAACTCCCGCCGGACCTCTGCTGGTTAGCGTTGCACGGTAAGGAAGGTGAGGACGGCACCGTACAGCGGCTGCTCGACCTCCAGCGGATCCCGTACACGGGGACGCGCGCGTTCGATTGCGAGGTGGCCTTCGACAAGGTGCTCGCCAAGGACGCTTCGGCGCGCGGGGGTGCCGACGCCGGACTGGGTCGTGATCGAGGGATCGGCGCTCCGCGATCTCGGCGCGGGCGCGTCGCTCCGACGGCGTCGAGCGCGTCGGGCTGCCGTGCGTCGTGAAACCCTCACGCAGCGGTCGGCGCTCGGGTCGCGGTCGTCGAACGAGCGCCGACCTCGCGGGCGCGGTGATGGCGGCGTTGTCGTTCAGCGATGCGGCGATCATCGAGCGACAGGTCGCGGAACGGAGGTCGCCGCGGCCGCGATCGGCGAGCCGCTAGAGGTGCTCCCGCTGGTCGAGATCGTCCCGAAAGACGGCGTGTACGACTACGGCGCGCGGTACACCGCGGGAGCGACCGACTACTTGTCGCCCGCACGTCTCGAGCCGCGCGGCCGGCGACGGTGCGACCGCGCCGGCGCGCGCTCACCGCCCTCGACGATCCGGTCCATCGGACGCGTCGATCTGATCGTCGACGCCCACGGCCGGCCGTGGGTGCTCGAGGCGAACGTCTCGCCGGGGATGACCGACACGTCGCTCGTGCCGATGGCGCAGCGGCGGCTGGGCTGTCGCTCGCGCAGATGTGCGACCGCATCATACAGCCCTCGGGCTCCCGTTGAGCTCGAGCGCCCGGCGCCGCTCGCCTCTCTCGTCCTGGCCGTGCTGGCTGTCGGATGCACGGGCAACGGGAGCACGGCCCCACGACACCCGCTCCGATCCGGATCCTCGGGCGACGGCTTGCCGGCGACCGTGCAACGTCGGCACCATCACCTACGACGTCTCGTGCACCCCGGTTGCCGAGGCTCTGATCGACATCGAGCTGCCGCACGCCGGCGAACCCAAGATCCGGGCAGTGACGGGCCTTTGGGACCACCAGGCGGTCGCGGTGCTCGCGAACGACCCGAAGGGATTGCGGCGTCTGGGCGCTGGGGCTCGCGCAAGGTCTAAGCCATGAGGCAACGACGGAGATCCACCAGGAGGTCGCCGACGGGGTCAAGAACTTCGGTGTGACGGCGTCACCCGTGCCGCGCGAAGCCTAGTCGGGGGCGAGACCCGGTCCCGAACCGACGATCTCGGACACGATCCGCTCGAGGTCGTCGGCCGACCCGAAGTCGATCAGCACCTGACCGCGCTTGGCGCCCATCTGGATCACGACCCGGGTCGCGAGCTGCTCCGACAAGATCTCTTCGACCTCGGCGAGCGTGGCATCTGCCGGCGGCCGGCTTCGGCGCTTCTTCTTCGGAGTGGCTCGGCCGGCGCCTCGACGAACCGGCGCACGAGCTCCTCGGTCTCGCGAACCGAAAGATCTTCAGCGGCGACCCGGAGGGCAAGGGTCGACATCGCCTCCTGGTCGCCCAGCGACGAGGAGCGCTCGCGCGTGGCCGGCGGAGATCTTGTCGTCGGTGAGGAGCTGCTGGACCTCCAGCGGAAGCGCGAGGAGCCGGATCGTGTTCGCGATGTGTGACCGCGACACACCGACCCGTGTCGGCGAGCTCCTCCTGCTTCAGCCCGAGCTCGTCGAGGAGCTGGCGGAACGCCTCGGCCAGCTCGATCGGGTTGAGGTCCTCGCGGTGGATGTTCTCGATGAGTGCTTCTCGGAGCAGGTCTGCGTCGTCGGAGTCCCGCAGGACGACCGGGACGGTGGCCAGCCCGGCCACCTTGGCGGCGCGGAGCCGCCGCTCCCCCGCGACGACTTCGTAGCCCTCGCCGGTCGTGCGCACGACGATCGGCTGCAGGATCCCGACCTCGCGGATCGAGGCCGCCAGACTCGCGAGCGTCTCGTCGTCGAACTGGGTCCGCGGCTGCTTCGGGTTGGGGGCGATCGCGTTGACGGGGACCTCGAGGAGCCCGGCTGAACGCCTCGCCGGCTTCGGGCGCGCCCGGGATCAGCGCGGAGAGCCCCCGTCCCAGACCACCTCGTTTGGACATCATTCGCCTCCCTTGCGGAACAGTCGCCACCGGCGCTTGCGGCCCCTCTCGTCATCGCAGCGTCGCCCCGATGTCCGCGGTCCCCTCCGGCTCGCGGTTCGACCCCGCTCGTGGGCCGGAGGCGCTCCCGGTGCCGGATGTCGATCTCGGCGTCCTCGTCGATCACGACCACCCGGCGTTCGGGGAGTTCGCCGGGGGGGCGGGGCTCAGGCCGGCGACCCTGGGCTCGCTCGGCTCGCGGCGTCCTCCCAGAGCTCGTCATCCGCGTCCGCGTCGCGGCGGAGCCGCCGGGGCGCCTGGTGCACGCGGTGCCTGCGGCGCGGGGCGGCGCTCGCCGTCGGCGGTGGCCAGCGGTGGCCTCGCGCGACGTCCGGCACGCGTCACGGTCCGCGACGCCGCGCGGCTGGAGTGGCCAGAGTCTCAGCCGGCGCCTCGTTCCTCGCTCCGGGCGCCTCGCGGCGGTCCGTCAGCTGGCCTCGTCGGTCGACGTCCGTCTCGTCGCCCTCGTCCTCGACGGTCGAGGTCGCCGGCGCGCCCCCGCGAGGTTCGGCACCGACGATCGTCGGCAGGTCGTCGTAGACCGGCATCGGCCTGTCGGGCGGCGGACGCAGGGCGACCTCGCGCGCGAGCTCGCGGTAGGACTCGGCGCCCTTGGACTTCGGGTCGTAGACGGTGATCGGCTGGCCGAAGCCGGGCGCCTCGGACAGCCGGACGGTCCGGGGGATGATGACGTCGTACACGAGGTCGCCGAAGTACCGCTGGACCTCCTCGACGACCTGCTCGGACAGCTTGGTCCGGGGGTCGAACATCGTCATCACGATGCCGGTAGAGCCGCAGGTCCGGGTTGATGTTCTGCTGGACGAGGGAGACGTTGCGCAGCAGCTGGCCGAGGCCCTCGAGCGCGTAGTACTCGCACTGGATCGGGACGATCAGCTCTTCGGCGGCCGTCGAGCGCGTTGATCGTGAGGAGGCCGAGCGAGGGGGGGCAGTCAAGAAGGATGAAGTCATACAACCCTCCCGGACCGGCTCGAGGGCCTTCTTGAGCCGGCCCTCGCGGGAGAACTGGCTGACCAGCTCGATCTCGGCGCCGGCCAGGTCGATCGTGGACGGGATGGCGTGCAGGCGCTTGACGGGAGTCGGCACGATGGCCTCGGTGACGGGCGACTCGGCCACGATCGACGTCGTAGCACGGTCACCTCGCGGGCGTCGTGCCGGATCCCCATGCCGGTGGAGGCGTTGCCCTGCGGGTCCAGGTCGACCACCAGCACCCGGAAGCCGAGATCCGCGAGGGCGGCGCCGAGGCTGACCGCCGTCGTGGACTTGCCCACCCCGCCCTTCTGGTTCGCGATCGCGATGATCCGGGCGGTCCCGGGCGTTTCGGGGACACTGAGCCGTTGTCCTTGGCCGTCCTGCTGCCTTGGCCTGGGTCTTGGTCGCGCTCGCCCCGGGAGGATGGGGACGGCGAAGAGAGCGGCGGAAGAGGACTTGGTCACTGCGGGCCCATGATAACGAGGGGCCCGGTTCGCGCAAGGTCCGAGCGGGGGGAAAGCCGGATCGGAACGCCCGAGCTCGTCCAGCGGGTCCGGATCGAAGGCCTCGCCGGCCCAGTAGACGAGCACCCCCCGGGGGTCCAGGAGCGGTTGGGCTGCCTCCCAGGTCGCCGCGGGCGACGAGAAAGCCCGGGCCGACGCAGGCATCGAAGGCGCCGTGCACGTCCTCGACCCGCCTGTCGCACGATCTCGACGTTCGCGAGCCCGAGCTCGTCGGCGACCGCTTCCAGGAATGCGGCGCGGGCCCGCCTCGGCTCGATCAGGGCGAAACGTGACGTCGGGCAGCGCGATCGCGAGCGGAACGCCCGGGATCCCGGCTCCGCTCCCGATATCCGCCACCGACGGCCTCCGCCGGCAGCTCTATCGGCCCGCTCGGAGACCGTCCAGCGACGTGGCGCTCCCAGAGCCGGTCCGCATCCGAGCGGGCGATCATCCCCCTGGGGACGGCCAGCCGGGTCAGGAGCGCCGTTGTAGGCAGCCAGGGCGTCCAGCTGGGCCGCATCGAGGGCGAGACCGAGGGCGGTGAGGTCCCGAACCCAAGCCTCATGTTTCACGTGAAACATCGTAGCCGGGGCCGACGGGCCGGTAGTCGGGCAGGGCTCAGGCCCGGGCGAGGTCGTGCCGGCCTACTCGGGGAAGACAACCACGTACCGGGCGGGCTCCTCGCCCTGGGACTCGGTACGGACCCCTTCGATACCTGCGATGGCGTCGTGGGCGATCTTCCGCTCGAGCGCGTCCATCGGCTCCAGCGCCTGCTCCTGTCCGGACTCCAGGGCGCGCTCGGCGGCCTCCCGGGCCGTCTCCTCGACCTCGGAGGTGCGGCGCTTGCGGTAGTCCTCCACGTCGACCAGGACGCGGATCCGCTCGTCGAGCCTGCGGCCGACCACCTGGCGGGCGAGCTCCTGGATCGCGTCCAGGGTCTGCCCTTGCTTGCCGATCAGCAGCGCCATGTCCGCGTCGTCGCCGTCAAGGATGTCCACGTACATCCGCCCGCCCTGCTCACTGGGCTCGGCGATCGCGTCGATGTCCATCCGAGTGAGGAGCTCTTCGACGAAGTCCGCGACGGCGTCAGCCTGCTCCTCGATATCGATGTCGTCGTCCCGGCGCTCGCTCAACGGTCCTCCTCTGCACCCTCTGGCGCGCTGCTCGGCTTGCGCTTCGGCCTCAGCTTGTTACCGGGCTGTGCCCCCTTGGCCGGCTTCCCGGTCTCGCCGTTCGGCGACGCGTCCTCGGGCACGGGGTCGACCGGTTTGCCGGCACCCGAGGACTGCTGCGGCTTCTTCTGCTGCTGGGTCGGCCCCGGCTTCTTCTGCTGAGGCTTCTTCTGCTGACCCTTCTGCTGCGCCTGGGGCTTCCGGGGTCCGCCCTTGCCGTCCTTGCGATCGTCTTGCCCGGGACGCTGCTCCTTGACCTCTTCCTGCTTCCCCTGGGCGGCCTGGGCCTTCTCGTTCATCCAGGTCATGAAGCCCTTCTTCTTCGGCCCGCCCTCCTCGGCCCGGCGCCGCTGCTCGGCCTTGGCTCGCTCGAGCGCGTCCGGTCCGATGTGGCCGGCCCGGAGCATCACCGTCTGCTGCGCGATCTGGATCCCGTTGGCGGTGGTCCAGTACAAGATCAATCCGGCGGGGAACGCCCACCCCCAGACCACGTAGATCAGGGGCATGTACTTCATGAGCGCCGCCTGGGGCCCGCTCTGGGCGCTCTGCGGGTTCGCTTTGGACATCTGGCGTTGCATGAAGACCGCGCTGAGGAGCATGAGGATGAGCAACAACACGTAGGGGATGGCGTCGGGGAACTTCTTGGTCCCGCAGTCCAGCGTCGGCTGTGTGACGGCGTTGTCCACCGGCTGGCCGTTCGTGCCGAGGATCGGTTTCCCGGCGGGCAGCGGCTGCCCCTTGGTGTCCTTGAGCACGGCCTGCGTTCCCGAGGTGGCCAGCGAACACTGCAGGTTGATCCCGGCCAGGTTGAGGTCCTGGTGGGTCAAGACGTTGAAGAAGAGCGTGCTGTCCTGGGGGAGGTGGTCGTTCACGACCTGATAGGACGTCGGCGTACCGTCGACGGGCACGGGGGCGAGCAGCGGAGGCCGGATCACCGCGTACATCGCGAACAGGAAGGGGAGGGTCAGCAGCAGCGGGAGGCACCCACCGAGCGGGTTCACGCCGGCCTCCCGGTAGAGCTTCATCTGCTCCTCTTGGAGCTTCTGCTTGTTGTTCTTGTACTTCTTCTGGAGCTGCTTCAGCTCGGGTTGGAGCGCCTGCATGTGCTGCATGCTCTTGATCTGCTTGAACCCGAAGGGCAGGAGCACGAGGCGGATCAGGATCGTCAAGATCGACGATCGCCGCCGCGTAGTTGGGGACGACCGAGTAGATCTGCGCGAGACACCACCCGAGGCCGTTCAGCAGGTACTGCCACGGTGCGAAGGCGAGCAGGTTCACGCCGCCCTCGATCTCTGTATGACGGCATCATGCGCTGCCACGTGTGTGGGCACCTGATCGATCCCGCCCGCTCCGAACGGGTTGCACCGCAGGACCCGCCAGGCGCCGAGGGCGACGCCCCTGACCACACCGTGGGCGCGGATCGCGTCCTCGGTGTAGTGGCTACAGCTGGGGTAGAACCGGCAATGCCCGCCGAGTGACCCGGCGAACACGAACCGGTAGCCTCGGATCGCCCCGACCGTCAGCCACCGGGCGGGCGCGGCCGCACGCCACAGGAGGTCACGCGGATCCATGCGTCGCTCCCGTCACGAGACCGGTCATCTCCTTCACCAACTCCTGGGTCGTTGCCCCGCGGATCGCGCCGCGCGCCACCAAGACGGCGTCGTTGCCGTTCGCGAGCGGACCGACCTCGGCCCACGCAGCCCGCAGGATGCGGCGCGCACGGTTGCGCTGCACCGCACCCCCGATCCGTTTGCTCGCGATCGCCGCAACCCGTCCGGGCCCCGGCACGAGGAATACCACGACGCGTCGCCCCCGTATCGGGCGCTCGGCGTCGAGGATGCTTGCGATCTCGCGCGAGCGCACGGCAGCCGTCCGTTCCCGCAGGTCAAACGGCGAGACGCGCGCGACCCTTGCGGCGCCGCGACGCGAGGATCGAACGACCGGCGCGCGTGCGCATACGGTGACGGAACCCATGCACCTTCGCGCGGCGACGATTGTTCGGTTGGAACGTCCGTTTGCCCTTGGCCATGGATCATGAACCTCACTGGATACGACGGCCGGCGGGTTCGCCGGCGGTCAGGAGTATACGGGCATCGTCGCTGCGCACAGGGGTTGACAACAGAAAGTGCGTCAAGACCCCCGTTCCGGCGTGAAGTGTGGAAAACCACCGTGCTACTGTCCCCGTCGCCTTCCCCCGGGCGCGTCGTCACTCCGGCGACGTCGGACGGGAACCCTTCCCCCCGAACGGGTTATCCACCGGTGTGGAAAGGCCTTGTGGAATAGGTATGGGATCGACCGTGCACGACACCGCAGCGCTGGAAGTATGGTCCGGCATCCTGGCCAAGGCCCGTTCCGAGCTGCAGGACACCACGATCGTGATGTGGTTCGCCGACGTGCAGCCCGTCTCGCTCGTCGACGAGGTGCTCACGCTGTCGGTGCCGAGTCCGCTGGTACGTGAACGGCTCCAGCACCACCACCTGTCGATGATCGAGGACTCGGCCGCGCACGTGCTCGGCCATCCCGTGAAGATCGAGTTCCAGGTCGGCGAGGGGATGCGTCACCCGCTCGGCGACGCGCCCGAACCGATGACGCGGCCCCAGGAGCGCGCGGTCACCACCGGCACACAGGTGCAGGCCGCACGTCCGAGCCCCGTGCTCGGCGCGCCGGGGCTCCCGTTCCCGAACTACACGTTCGACGCGTTCGTCCCCGGGGCGTCGAACCGGTTCGCCCATGCGGCGGCGATGGCGGTCGCCGAGGCGCCGCCCTCGACCGCGTACAACCCACTGTTCATCTACGGCGGCGTGGGTCTGGGCAAGACCCACCTGCTGATCGCGGTCGGCCATCACATGTATCGGCTGAACCCCGGGATCCGGGTGAAGTACGTGACGTCCGAGCAGTTCCTGACCGAGTTCATCAAGGCGGTGCGCGAACGGCAGAGCGATCGGTTCCGCCAGCGTTACCGCGAGGTCGACGTGCTGCTCGTCGACGACATCCAATTCCTCGCCAAGCGCGAGGAGACCCAGACGGAATTCTTCCATACCTTCAATCACTTGCACGGCAGCGGGAAACAGATCGCGATCGCTTCGGACCGGCCTCCGCACGAGCTCTCGGGCCTGGAGGAACGGCTCGTCAGCCGGTTCCGCTGGGGCCTGTGCGTCGACGTGCAGCCGCCCGACCTCGAGACCAGGATCGCGATCCTCCAGCTCAAGGCCGAGCGCGAGCGGCTCGTCATCCCGCACGAGGTGATCGAGTTCGTCGCGTCGAAGTTCGACCAGTCGGTGCGCGAGCTCGAAGGCGCGCTCGTGCGTGTCGCAGCGTGGTCGGAGCTCACCGGCGCGCCGGTCGACCAAGAGCTCGCCGAGCGCGCGCTGCAAGACCTGATCCCGCAAGCCGAGAGCGAGATCCCGCCGCAGTTGATCATGGAGGAGACCGCGACGTACTTCACGCTCACGACGGGCGACCTCGTGTCGAAGTCGCGATCGCGGCCATTGACCACTGCACGGCATATCGCCATGTACATCATGCGCGAGTGCACGGGCCTGTCGCTCGTGAAGATCGGCGAGATCTTCGGCGGTCGCGACCACACGACCGTCCTGCACGGGATCAAGAAGGTCGAGGATGAGATGCGCGCTCGCGACGCGACCTTCCGGCAGGTCCAGGACCTGACCCGCATCGTCCGTGGGCGCGTCAGGAGCTCGGTGTGAACATGGTGGACAACGACGCAGATCGGTGGGGACAATCCCGCACCGATCCAGGCCCCGGCGAGGTCGTCAGCCCTTCCCCCCAGCCCGTCCACATGTCCGAGCGCGCCTCTACGCTGGGGGAACGCATGGTTCTCCACCGTTCCACAGGCTCTACTACTACTGGTTATAGATCTAAGAACAGAAGAAGCGTAGGGGGTGCCCGAAGTGAAGTTCCGATGTGATCGCGATGCGCTGTCCGAGGCGTTGCAGACCGTGCAGCGCGGGGTGTCGTCGCGGCCGGGGATTCCGGCGCTGACCGGCGTGCTCCTCGACGCCACCGACGCCGGGCAGCTGACCCTCACGACGACCGACCTCGAGGTGTCGGCGCGTCTGACGATCGAGGTGCAGGTGACCGAGGCGGGCACCGCCCTCGTCCCGGCGCGATTGCTGGGCGACACGGTGAAATCCCTGTCCGACGCCCCGGTCGACCTCGAGACCGACCGGGCCCAGGCGCAGATCCGATGCGCGGCCTACGAGGGCTCGCTCCGGCTGCTGCCGGCGGAGGACTTCCCGGGCCTGCAGGAGCCGAGCGGCACGCGGGTCCAGGCAGAGGCCGGCGCCTTCGCCGAGGCGGTCTCGCAGGTGGGCAGGGCGGCCAGCCGCGACGAGGCCCGGCCTGTCCTGACGGGGGTCTTGGTCGAGATCAGCCGCGAGGGCTGCATGCTCGTCGCGACCGATTCGTACCGGCTGGCGGTGCGCGAGCTGGTGGCGACGGCGGACGGCGAGGCCAAGGCGATCGTCCCGGAGCGGGCGCTGTCCGAGGCCGGGCGTGCGGCGGCCGCCGACGAGAAGGGGTCGATCGAGATCGCGGTCGACGACGCGCAGGTGTCGTTCCGCTCGGGCGGCCTGACGATCACGTCGCGCCTGATCGAGGGCGAGTTCCCGAACTACCGGCAGCTGCTGCCCGACACGCATGAGAGCCGGCTGATGGTGTCGCGTCAGCAGCTGCTGGATGCCGTGCGCCGCGTCGGCCTGCTCGCGCGCGACACGACGCCCGTGCGCATGGAGTTCAACGCGCTCGGCGTGAAGCTCTCCTCGAGCTCGCCCGATCTCGGCCAGGCGGTGGAGACGGTCGAGGCGCGCTACGAGGGCGAGGACCTGACGGTGGCGTTCAACCCGCAGTACCTGATCGACGGCCTGACGGCCTCGGTCGGCGAGTCGATCCAACTCGACGTTCGCGACGGGCTGAAGCCCGGCGTGGTGCACGGCGAGAGCGGCGGGTTCACCTACCTCGTGATGCCGGTCCGGCTCCCGGCCGCTGTGCCGTAGCCCTTCGGGCGCAGCGCTTCCTGCCGCTATGTTGCTGCGCTGGGTCGAGCTGCGCGACTTCCGGAACCACGCCCACACGAAGCTGAAGCCGATCCCCGAGGGCCTGCTCGTCGTGGTCGGCGCGAACGGGGAGGGCAAGACCAACCTGCTGGAGGGGATGCACTTCCTGTACGCGCTGCAGAGCCCACGCGCGAGCGCGAGCGAACCACTGGTGCGCCACGGTGCGTCGTCCGGCTTCGTGCGCGGTGAGTTCCAGACGCGCGACGGCAAGGTGCTCGTCGAGGCCGAGGTCAAGACGAAGGGCGCGAACAAGGTCCAGGTGAACCGCTCACCGGTGCGCCGCCGCCGCGATCTGCGCAAGCAGGTGCGTTCGGTGTTGTTCGGCCCGTTCGACCTGCCGGTGATCACGGGCGACCCGTCGCGCCGGCGCGCGTTCATGGACGAGGCCGTCGTCGCGCTGGTGCCGGCGTCCGACACCCTCACGTCGACCTACGAGCGCGTCGTGCGCCAGCGGAACCGCCTGCTGAAGGAACACGACGGGCGAGGCGCGCCCCCCGACCTCCCCACATGGGACGATCAGCTCGTCGAGACCGGGACCGCGGTGATCGAGGCCCGCGCCGCGGCCGTCGCGGCGCTCGCCGATGCGGCCTCGACGGCCTTCGACGACGTCGCCGGGTATCCCCTGGTGGTCCGGTACGCGCCGAACGTCCCGGCCGACGGGCCAGGAGACGGGGTCGCGGAGGGCTTCCGGGAGCGCCTGGCGGAGCGGCGGGCCGACGAGCTCCAGCGGCGGGCCTCCCTGGTCGGCCCCCACCGTGACGACCTCGAGCTCGCGGTCCGCGACCTCGGCGCCCGGGGGTTCGCCAGCCACGGCGAGACGTGGGTGGCCGCGCTGTCGCTCCGACTGGCCGTCGCCGACGCGGTCGAGGCGGCGATCGGGGAGCCGCCGATCGTGATCGCCGACGACCCGTACAGCGCGCTCGATCCGGCGCGGCGCGACCACGTGGCCGCGCGCCTGGCGGCGCGCGCCGGACAGGTGGTGATCAGCGTTGCCGACGACGCCGACGTGCCGGCCCAAGCGACGCAGGTCTGGGATGTGCGCGCCGGCGCCGTGAAGGTGCGAGGCTGAGACCGTGCCGCACTCCACGGGGTTCGGGCAGCGACGCGATCCGCGGAGCGGGCGTCCCGTCGCGCTCGGCGACGTCGTCGACGAGCTCCTCGGGGAGGAGCCGTTCCGCCGCGGGATGCCCGTTGCGACCTTGTCTCGGGTATGGCCGGCGCTCGTCGGGGAACGTCTCGCCGAGGCCACCGCGCCCGTGTCGCTGGACGGCGGTTGCCTCGTCGTGCGAGCCGCCGACGGCCCCTGGGGATCGCAGGCGACCTACCTCGCCGACGAGATCCGACGGCGCGCCGACGACGCCTTGGGAGGCGGCGCGGTCACGAGCATCCGGATCGTCGTCGGAACACAGGGAAACCGCAGGTCAGGACGCTGATTTCGTGACGTTCGTTACGGTCATCAGGAGCCCTGCTCGGGTAGCATAGAGGGGTCGTGCCCGGTCCCCCCGCGCACGCCCCCAGCGACGCCGTGTGGGTTCCGCGCGGCCCCGATCGGAGGACGTTTGGCCACCGCAGCGAAGGCACCAACGAAGGCTCCACCGAAGCCACGCCGCACGAAGTCCACGGGCTACGACGCCCAGAACATCCAGGTCCTCGAAGGCCTCGAGCCTGTCCGCAAGCGGCCCGGCATGTACATCGGGACGACCAGCGTCCGCGGGCTGCACCACCTGGTGTACGAGTGCGTCGACAACTCTATCGACGAGGCGATGGCCGGGTTCTGCGATCGGATCGTCGTCACGCTGCACACCGATGGGTCGGCGAGCGTCCAGGACAACGGCCGCGGTATCCCGGTCAAGCCGATCCCCGGCGCGAAGGACCGCCGCTCAGCCCTCGAGGTCGTCCTCACCGTCCTGCACGCCGGCGGCAAGTTCGGCGGCGGCGGGTACGCGATCTCCGGCGGCCTGCACGGCGTCGGCGTCTCGGTCGTGAACGCGCTGTCGAGCAAGCTCGAGGTCGAGGTCCGCCGCGACGGCGCGATCTATACGATGGCGTTCGCCCGCGGCAAGGTCACGAAGAAGCTCACGAAGGGCAAAGCCGCCCAGAAGACCGGCACGCTGGTCCGGTTCTGGCCCGACCCCGAGGTCTTCACCGAGACGATCGAGTTCCGCAAGGAGATCTTGGCCGAGCGCCTGCACGAGCTCAGCTTCCTGAACAAAGGGGTCGAGATCCAACTGGTCGACGATCGCGATAAGTCCAAGGAGGTCTTCAAGGCCAACGGTGGCCTCGTGGACTTCGTGAAGTACCTGGGCCAGGGCAAGGACACCGTCAACCGGATCATCCCCGTCGAGACCAAGACCGACGACAGCGAGGTCGAGATCGCGATGCAGTGGACCGCTGGCTACAGCGAGTCGGTCTACTCCTTCGCCAACACGATCAACACCCACGAGGGCGGCATGCACGAGGAGGGATTCAAGAAGTCCCTCACGAACGTGCTGAACCGCTACGCCCGCACCAAGGGTGTCCTCAAGGAGAAGGACGACAACCTGATCGGCGAGGACGTCCGCGAAGGCCTGATCGCGATCGTCTCGGTGAAGCTCAAAGACCCCCAGTTCGAAGGCCAGACGAAGACCAAGCTCGGCAACGCCTCGATGCGCTCGCTCGTCGAGACGACCGTGAACGCCAAGCTGGCCGAGTGGCTCGAGGAGCACCCCGGCGAGGCCAAGCGGATCGTCCAGAAATCCCAGGCGGCCGCCAAGGCCCGCATGGCCGCCAAGCAGGCCCGCGACCTCACCCGACGCAAGTCCTTCCTCGAGGGCGGATCGCTGCCGGGCAAGCTCGCCGACTGCCAGCTGAGCGACCCCGGCTCCTGCGAGCTGTACATCGTCGAGGGCGACTCGGCCGGCGGGTCGGCCAAGTCGGCCCGGAACCCTGCGACGCAGGCGATCCTGCCGATCCGCGGCAAGATCTTGAACGTCGAGAAGGCTCGGCTGCACAAGATCTTGGAGAACCTCGAGATCCAGGCGCTGATCACCGCGATCGGCACCGGCGTGGGCGACGAGTTCGACCTCGAGAAGGCCAGGTACCACCGCATCGTGATCATGGCCGACGCCGACGTCGACGGCGCGCACATCCGCACGCTGCTGCTGACCTTCTTCTTCCGCAACATGCGCGAGCTGATCGACGCGGGCTACATGTATCTCGCACAGCCGCCGCTGTACCTCGTCAAGGAGGGCAAGCAGGAGCACTACTTCTACACCGAGCGCGAGTGGGACGACTGGCGCGAGGCCAACGCCGACGGCAAGAAGCTCGAACCCCAGCGGTTCAAGGGGCTCGCCGAGATGGACGCCTCGCAGCTGTGGGACACGACGATGGACCCCGAGCACCGCACGCTGTTGCAGGTGACGCTCGACGACGCCGCCACGGCGGACCGTCTGTTCACCGTGCTGATGGGGGAGGACGTGCCATCGCGCCGCGCGTTCATCGAGACGAACGCCCAGTACGTCCAGAACCTGGACGTGTGAGCGCCACGGAAGGCACCCAGACATGAGCCAGAACCTGTTCGCCGGTCGCGTCGAGCCCGTGCAGCTCGAGGAGGAGATCCAGCGCTCCTACCTCGACTACGCGATGTCGGTGATCGTCGGCCGAGCCCTGCCCGACGTGCGCGACGGCCTGAAACCGGTGCACCGCAGGATCTTGTGGTCGATGCTCGAGCAGGGCCTGCGGCCCGACCGTCCCTACCGCAAGTCGGCCAACGTCGTCGGCGGCGTGATGAGCAAGTACCACCCGCACGGCGACGCAGCGATCTACGACGCCATGGTCCGCATGGCGCAGGACTTCTCGCTGCGCTATCCCCTGATCGACCCGCACGGCAACTTCGGATCGGTCGACGGTGACCCCGCCGGCGCGTCCCGCTACACCGAGGCGCGGCTCGGCGCGTTCGCGATGGAGATGCTCCGCGACATCGAGGCCGAGACGGTCGACATGGTGCCGAACTACGACGGCTACGAGGAGGAGCCGCTCGTGCTCCCCAGCCGGTTCCCGAACCTGCTCGTGAACGGCGCCGGCGGCATCGCGGTCGGAATGGCCACGAACATCCCGCCGCACAACCTCGGCGAGGTGATCGACGCGGTGGTCCACACCATCGACGAGCCCGAGGCCACGCCGGCCGACCTGATGAAGTTCATCAAGGGCCCCGATTTCCCGACGGCCGGCTTCGTGATGGGCAAGCAGGGGATCAAGGACGCCTACACGACGGGCCGCGGCTCGATCAAGGTCCGCGCGAAGACCACGATCGAGGAGGGCACGAGCGGGCGCAGCCAGATCGTCGTCACCGAGCTTCCGTACCAGGTCAACAAGGCGCGCCTGGCGGAGAAGATCGCGGAGCTGGTCAAGACCGGCAAGGTCAAGGACATCGCCGACGTCCAGGACCACTCCAGCGGCCGCAACGGTATGCGCCTGGCGATCGTCTTGAAGCGCGGGGCCAACCCGCACGTGGTGCTGAACCAGCTCTACAAGCACACGCAGCTGCAGGACAACTTCGGCGTGATCATGCTGTCGCTCGTCGACGGCGTGCCGCGCACGCTGAACCTCGCCGAGATGATCGGCTACTACGTCGACCACCAGGTCGACGTGATCACCCGCCGCACCCGCTTCGAGAAGCGCAAGCGCGAGGAGCGCCTGCACATCGTCGAGGGCCTGCTGATCGCTCTGGACCATCTCGACGAGGTGATCAAGATCATCCGCGGCTCCCAGGACTCCGAGGAAGCGCGCACCAAGCTGATGAAGCGCTTCAAGCTCTCCGAGATCCAGGCCAACCACATCCTCGACATGCCGCTGCGCCGCCTCACGCGTTTGGCGCGCACCGAGCTCGACGCCGAGAAGAAAGAGCTCGTCGCGCGGATCAAGTACCTCGACTCGCTGCTGAAGAGCCCGACGAAGCTCCGCGGCGTGATCAAGGACGAGCTCGCCGAGATCAAGAAGAAGTACGCCGACCCGCGCCGCACGTTGATCAAAGCCGAGGAGGGCGAGTTCGACGTCGAGGACCTGATCGCGGAGGAGGACGTCGTCATCACGGTCTCGCGGGCCGGCTACGTCAAGCGCCAGCCCGTCGACGCGTTCAAGCGCCAAGGCCGCGGCGGCAAGGGGATCAAGGGCGCCACCCTCAAGGAAGAGGACGTGATCTCGAACGTCTTCATCACGACCACCCACCACTGGCTGCTGTTCTTCACCTCGAAGGGCAAGGTCTACCGGGTGAAGGCGCACGAGGTGCCCGAGGTCACGCGGCAGGCGCGCGGCCTCTACGCCGCGAACCTGCCGGGCGTGCAGGTGAGCGCCGACGAGCGGGTCTCGGCCGTGCTCGACCTCAAGGAGTACGAGGCGGGCAGGTTCCTGTTGTTCTCGACGAAGCGCGGGATGGTCAAGAAGACCGCGCTGCCCGAGTATGACTCGCCGCGCACGGGGCTCGCTGCGATCAACCTGAAGCCGGGCGACGAGCTTATCGACGTGAAGCTCACGAACGGCAAGGACGACGTGTTCCTCGTCTCGCGCAAGGGCCAGACGATCCGCTTCAAGGAGTCGCTCGCGCGCCCGATGGGCCGCGCCACCGCCGGCGTGATCGGCATGCGCCTGGCCGACGACGACGAGGTGATCGAGCTGTGTCTGTCCTCCGAGGGCGAGGAGATGATCAGCGTCTCGCAGAACGGCTACGGCAAGCGTTCGAGGCTCGCCGACTACCCGGTCAAGGGTCGCGGCGGCAAGGGCGTGATCGGCCACCAGATCACGAAGAAGACCGGCCTGCTGGCGGGCGCCTTCATCGGGTCGAAGGACCAGGACCTGCTGACGATCTCGTCGGCCGGCAAGGTCCAACGGGTGGCGGCCGAGGAGATCCGGCGGGTCGGGCGCAGCTCCCAGGGTGTGCGCACGATGCGGGTCGAGCCCGGCGAGACGGTCGCCGCGATCGCGCCTGTCGTGCTCCAGATGGACGAGGAGTAGCCCCCCGGGCTGCGCGCGGAACCCGTCCGACGGTCGAGGCGTCGGTCCGGATGCCGTGGGAAGATTGCCCACCGTGACCCTCCCCGACTGGCCCGAACTCCGCGAGCGCATGCTCGCGCCCAAACCGGCCTTCGTGTTCACGGCCTATGCGATCGGGCGGGACCCCTTGAAGGTGCGCTACGACGGCGCTGGCGCGTTCAGCCTGGCGGAGACGGGCACGCGATTGGTCGGGGAGGCGTGGATCACGTCCGCGGTCGAGCCGCAGCGGTTCGTCCGACTCCGTGACGCGTACGGGGAGGTCACCGGCCGCGAGGAGGTCGGACGCCCGAGCCTGATCGCCGAGGTCCGCGGGCTCCGCGGGTCCACCACGATGCGCCTGTGGATCGACGAAGAGGTCGGATGCATCGTGCGCATGGAACGGGTCGACGACCCGGCGCCCCTCGTGGTGCTGGACGACCTCGCGGTCGACCGTCAGTCGGCGGCCGAGTCCGGCAGCGGCACCTTGGAGAACACCCGCCAGAGCACGAGGTCGTAGCCCGCCTTGAGCGCGCCGGCGACCACCCACGGCGCGCCATACGCGACCCGCATCAGCACCGTGCCGACGAGAGGCCCGAACGGTCTCGCCACGTAGCGCGCGCTGTTGGTGGCCGCGGCGGCCGCCGTGCGCTCCGAGGGATCGACCATCGCTGCGATGTACGCCTGACGGGTCGGCACGTCCATCTGCGAGAGCGCGAAACGTAAGAGCAACACCCCGATCGCGGTCGCGAGCGTTGGTGCGAGCGGTACCAAGATCAGCAAGATGTTCGACGGCAGGTGGGTGAAGACCATCGTGTTGAGCAGCCCCGCTCGCTCCGCGATCCTGGGGGCGATCACGGAGGAGCCGGCCTGCAGCAGTCCGGCCGCGAAGAACACCGTCGACATCAGCTCCTGACTCGCGCCGAACGTCCGTGCGAACCAGAAGACGATGAACACGGTGATCACGAACCCGCCGGCGAAGGCGTCGACCGCGAACAGCGAGGAGAGCTTCGTGACCGTGTTGCGCGACCGATCGAGCGGGATCCGTGTGCGGGCGACCTCCGTTTCGAGGTCGGGGGACAACCTCGATGCCAGCACCAAGCAGATGACCGCCCCGAGCGGGAACAGCAGGAACCAGGCGCGCCCGGTCGGCGTCCCGGTCCAGAATCGGTGGACGAACGCGGGGCCGCCCGCGAGCAGCGCTCCGAACGCGCCCGCGAGGTAGGCGACGGCGTTGTACCGACCGAACACGCGAAGCCGCACCTCCGCCGGCGCCTGTCCGATCATCGACTGCTCCAACGTGGTCAGTGGACCGTTCTCGTTCGCGTCCGTCGAGAGCACGCCGAGCAACGCGAGCACGATCAAGATCCAGAGCTTGTCCGTCGCCGCGTACGCGGCGCCCACGAGACCCATCAGCAACAGGAGCCCGCTGTACGTCCGGCGTCGCCCCCATCGGTCACCGAGCAACCCGACCGTGATGGCTGCGATCGCCATCCCGGCGAGGATCGCGGCGCCGAGCAGGCCGACGGCCACGTCCGAGGCGCCCGAGGCCGCGAGCGAGGAGCCCAAGATCACCGCGCCGAACCCATACAGGAACGCGCGCACCGCTTGGATGCCCAAGATCCGCCGGAGGTCAGCCTGCAGGTCGTCGTTCATGTGAGCAGCCCGATCCCGGACGAGAGCGCGACGAGCGCGATCGTGATGCCTGTGACGAGCCCGACGATCGAGCCGGCGTACGCGCTGACCGTGCGCCCGGTGCCGGCCTGCACGGCGTGGCGGGCGACCACGCCGCCCCAGATCGCCAGCGCGGCGGCGCAGAGGAGCCCGAGCTCGAAGACCGCCCATCGCGCCCCTTGGGGGACGACCGTCACGACCGCCACGATGATCGGGAGCAGCGCGATCGCGCCGAGGGCGAACAGGAGGCCGCGGCGGGCAGCCGCGTCACCGGGGTGCGTCGTGCGCGCGTCCACGCGCGCATCATCGCAGGGATATCAGGCCGAGCGCAGCCCTCGGAGCGCGACCATGCGGCGGATCTTCGTCCGCGCCTCGCCGTACGTGAGCGTCTCGTCGGTGGTGGCCTCACCCGCGAGCGCGGCGATCGTCTGTCGCTGGCTCGTCGTCGCGGGATCGGTCAGCAATCCCTGGAGCACCATGGCCGACTCGCCCTGGGTGAACGAGTCGTCGAAGCGCATGTGAAGCTCGTCGCAGATGAACCGGAGGTACCCCGACATCTCGTCGCTCATCGGGTCGGTCGAGGTCTCGAGCAGTTCGAGGTCGTCATCGAACGCGAGACCCCACAGGACGTGCGCGTCTGTCCCCCCATGGTCGACGCGGCACAGATAGCACCAGGCCGCGTCCATGCCGTGAGTGCATGCAGCCATCACCAGACCATCGGCACCCTGCTCGTCCCCCTTGATGCGTCAAGCCTATGCTCAGAACGTGCGCGGACCGGGGAGCACCGCACTGATCGCCCTCGTGGGCGCGCTGGTCGGCCTGCTGGCGTTGGTGCCGTTGGCCCACGTGGACCCCTGGTCGTGGGTGGTGGCGCCCGCGATCTTGGCCGTGGGGGCCGTGGCGCAAACGCGCGCGTTGTTCTCCGTAGGAGGACCGTTCCGAACGTGAAGATGTTCCGACGTTGAACGCGGATCCGTTCCGGGTGCTTGCCCTCGGCGGGGCGTACGCTTAGAACCTCTCGGGAACGAGGATGACCACTACGGCCGACGACCCCATCACCGACGAGCAGCCGTTGTCCGATCCGATCGACGTCGAGCTGCCAGGTACGCCCGTGCAACCACAGCGGGCACAACCGGCGCGCCCACTGCGGCGATCCAACAGCCGGCGCACGCGCGTGACCGTGCGTCGATTCGGCCTGTTGTCGGTCTTCAAGTTCTCGTTGATCTTCTCGTTCTGCGCGATGGTGATCGTGTGGCTCGCCCTGATGCTGATCTACTTCATGCTCTCGGCGGCCGGTGTGACCGACACGGTCTCGTACTGGATCGGGTGCGTGGTCAACACGCCGAACGGCACCAAGACCTGCGTGGCCACCGGGATCGATGCGGTGCGGTTGTTCACGTGGCTGTTCGGTGCCGGCGTCGTGATGGCGATCGCCGCGTCGCTGTTCCTGACCTTCACGGCTCTGATCTACAACCTGATCGCCGACATCGCGGGTGGCGTCGAGGTCGTGCTGGCCGAGAAGCGCATCTGAGGGCCACCGTTTGACACGCTTCGGCGGCCGCTCCTACCCTGGCGAGCCCGACAGGGGCCTGTAGCTCAGCCCGGTTAGAGCGCTTCCCTGATAAGGAAGAGGTCGATGGTTCAAGTCCATCCAGGCCCACCGGACATCCTGTGTCTTCTGGCCGTGTCTTCTGGCCGTGTCTCCGGCTCTGCTGCCGGTCGCTCCCGCAGCATCCGTCGCATCTTGCGCGTTCGGCCACGATGCTAGGCTGAGCGTCCTACCCACGCACACGATGGCGCGTACCGTTCGCCGAGATCCGGAAGGGGGCCCTCGATGGGCGACGAGAGCGGAGAGAAGAAGGGCGGGTTCTTCCGCAAGCTGTTCAAGATCACCGCGATCTTGGCGGCGATCGGCGCAGCGGTGATGTTCTGGAAGCGCAAGCAGGGGGCCGACCTCGACGACGTCGAGTGGCAGGAGCTCCCGCCGCCTGCCGGCGGCTGATCGCGCAGCCAACGAGCGGTTCCACGAGGCCCGCGCCTTCGGCGCGGGCCTCGTCATTGCTAGGCTCGACCTTCGTGACCGACCCGTGGACGCTCGCGCACGACAGGGCGCGAGCGGCAGGCGTGACGCTGGCCCCGTTGACCACGGTCGCCGACGCGGACCGGATCAACGACGTGATCGACCGAACCTGGGGTGGTCAGCGTCTCGACCGCGAGGTCGTGCGTGCGCTCGCGGCGAGCGGCAACGTCTCCTGGGGTGCGACCGACGGTGACCGGCTCGTGGGGTTCGTGCTCGGCTGGGCCGGTGTCGACGACGCGGGCCTCCACGTGCACTCGCACATGCTGGCGTCGGTTCCCGACAGCCGGCACCGTGGGGTGGGCGAGGCGCTCAAGCTCGCGCAACGGGCGCAGGCGCTCGACCAGGGCATCCACCTGGTGCGGTGGACGTTCGACCCGCTCCTCGCACGCAACGCTTGGCTGAACGTCGGCAAACTGGGCGCCGTGATCGACGGTTTCGAGCGAGCGTTCTACGGAGCCATGCAGGACGTGCTCAACCAGGGCGAGCGCAGCGACCGCGCGTTCATCGCGTGGGATCTGCGACGTGAGCCCGGTCCGAGGCGTCTGCCCGGTAGCCCCACCGCGGTCGTTCGTGACGCTCAAGGGGAACCCGCGACCGAAGACGCCCCGATCGTCTCGCCCGTGTCGATCGCGATCCCGCGCGAGTACGCCGAGCTCCGCGCCGGCGATCCGGCGCGCGCGGATCGGTGGCGCGAGGCCATCGCCGACGCGTTCGAGCGCTGCCTCTCGGCGGGACTCGTCGGCCTGGCCTTCGATCGCGATCGGTCCGCCTACGTCTTCGCAACGCCGATGGAGGACGCCCCGTGAGTCGGATCGAGGCGATCGAGCTCTTCCTGATCGAACTCCCGCTCGTGCGGCCTTTCCGGGTGTCGTTCGGTACCTCGACCGGGAAGCAGTGCGTGCTCGCGCGCGTGCGCGCCGACGGCGTCGACGGCTGGGGCGAATGCGTCGCCGATGACGGCTTCCCCGGGTTCTCCGGCGAGTGGAACGAGGGAGCGTGGACCCTGCTGCACGAGGTGCTCGTACCGGCGCTCCTGGCTGCCGGCGACGTCACCAGCGGCACGGTCGAGGACCAGCTCCGCTTCGTCCGTGGGAACCCGATGGCGAAGGCCACCTTGATCGACGCGGTGCTCGACGCGGAGCTCCGAGCGGCGGATCGGTCGCTCGCGTCATGGCTCGGCGGCGTCAAGCGCGCCGTTGCGTGCGGCGTGTCGATCGGCATCGCGGATACCACCGACGAGCTCCGCGCGCTGGTCGACGAGCATCTCGAGCAGGGCTACCTGCGGATCAAGCTCAAGATCATGCCGGGCGTCGACGTCGAGCGGGTGACCGCGATCCGTCGGGATCATCCGGACATCGCGTTGTCGGTCGACGCGAACGCGGCGTATCGGCCGGAAGACCTCGACATCTTCCGTGCGCTCGACGAGCTCGAGCTGCTGATGATCGAGCAGCCGCTGCATCACGAGGATCTCGTCCGCCACGCGGCGCTGCAGGCCGAACTCCGGACGCCGATCTGCCTGGACGAGTCGATCCGGTCGGCGGCCGATGCGGCCGCGGCGATCGAGCTCGCAGCCTGCCGGATCGTGAACATCAAGCAAGGCCGGGTGGGTGGGGTGCTCGAGGCCAGGCGGGTGCATGACGTTGCCTCCGCCGCAGATGTTCCCGTCTGGTGTGGCGGGATGCTCGAGACGGGGGTGGGGCGGGCCACCAACCTCGCGCTCGCCGCCCTTCCCGGCTTCACGCTGCCGGGCGACACGAGCGCGTCGGCGCGCTACTTCCCCGAGGATCTGACCGATCCGTTCGTCCTCCAGCCGGATGGCACGATGCTCGTACCGCAGGGGCCGGGCATCGGGGTCGAGCCCCGCGCGGACAGACTCGCCGCGTGCACCGTCCGCCGAGAGCTCGTCACACGTCGCTGAGCTGCGATCGAGCACCCGGGGTCTAGGGTTCGCGGTTGCCGGCCGATACGACCCTGAGCAACCATGAGCGATCAGAGCCCTCCCGAGGAGCCGCCCGTCGTCGGTGCCGCCGCCGCCGCCCGACGCGATGCAGGCCGTCGTCCCGACATCGACGCGTGAGCCGCGCTCGCGCGCTGCGACGATCGCCTTGTTGGTCGGCGCCGCCGTCCTGATCCTCGGCGTGGCCGCCGCCTCGGCGGCCTACTTCCTCCTGCGGGGGTCTCCCGAGGCGGTCTTGAACAAGGTGCCGAGCGGCGCCGACTTCGTGGCGGTGGCCCACCTCGATCCTGCTGCCTCGCAGAAGATGAACCTCTTCCGGATGACCGAGAAGTTCCCCGATCTCGGTTCCGAAGAACAGCTGAGCCAGAAGGTCGATGGGCTCCTCGACGACGCCCTCAGTGGATCGGGGTTGACGCGAGAGGACCTCGGCTGGGTCGGCGGCGAGGTCGGCGGCTACGCCGACGTGGGCGCGGGCAGCCCCTCGTATGCCGTGATGGTCGCGAGCGACGACAACGGCGCGGCGGCGTCGGCGCTCCAGAAGATGCGCGACGCGTCGGGCACGACGTACACCTCGTCGACCGTCGACGGGGTCGAGGTGTGGGCGCCGGCAACGAGCGACCAGCCGACAGAGGCGATCGTCGACGACACGGTCGTGCTCGCATCGAGCCCCGAAGCGATGCAGACGGTGATCACCACCGGCAACGGCGATACGACGATCCAGGACGACGCCACGTTCACAGGCGTGATGGACAAGCTTCCCGACGACAACCTCGGGTTCGTCTACGTGAACGTCGGCTCGATCGCGTCGCTCGCGAGCCTCATCCCCGGACAAGCGGGCGGCCTGGGCTCCCAGCTCGACGCCTACCAGGGCGCGGCCTATTCGATCTCCGCGGAGTCCGACGGTCTCGCCATCGATGCGGCGGTCACGACCGACCCGAGCAAGCTCACTGCTGCGCAACGGGATGCGCTGGGCTCGGGGCCCAACCCTCTGCTCGCGCTCACACCGG
Source organism: uncultured Actinomycetes bacterium (assembly GCA_963799625.1). Classification (GTDB taxonomy): domain Bacteria; phylum Actinomycetota; class UBA4738; order UBA4738; family HRBIN12; genus AC-51. Next base: position 664,290 of record CAWCXU010000013.1, read on the forward strand.
GCGACGCCTATGCGGTCGTGGCGTCCTCGGGGATCGGGTCGGCGCTCGAGGACAGCGTGACCCAGGCCGCGCAACTCGGTCCGGGCCCGGCACGCACGATCGAGCGGCTGGGCTTGATCGGTCCGAACGGTGTCCTCCAACATCTGACCGGTGACCTCGGTCTGCAGGTCGGGCCCGGTTCCGGGTTGCTGCCCGTCGGGGGCACGGCGATGGTCGGCATCGATGACGCCGCGGCGGTGCAGACCTGGCTCGACAAACACGTCCCGGGATTGCTCTGCGCAAGCGGGCGTGCCCGGTCTGTCGTCAGGCTCGTTGAAGACGGAGGAGTATCAGGGTGTCCGGATCACCTACGGCGCCACGCCCACGACACCGATCGCGTGGGGTGTCGTCGATCGTGCCCTCGTGGTCGGGCTCTCGCCGAAGTCGGTCGAAGAGGCCGTCGACCTGAGCCAAGGGAACGGCTCGGCGATCACGGCCGACGGGGACTTCACCTCCGCGACCGACGGCCTGCCCGGGACGCAGACGCTCCTCTACGTCGATGTGAACGGGATATTGACTGCGGTACAAGGTTTCCTCCCGAACGACGTGTACCAGCAGTTCCTCGACGGCGGCGGCCGGAACCTGCAGCCGATCAAGTCGATCGTCGCGGGGAGCTCGGACACCGAGACGGTGTCCACGTACCGGCTCTTCATAGAGATCCCCTGACGCGCGCAGATCGACGAGATCACGACGGAGACCTTGACCGCGACGAACGGCCGGGTGTACAAACGAGATGAGAGGTCGCTGAAGCCTTCGGGTTCCGGCGGCCTCTCACTTTTGTGCGCGGCGTTCCTTGTGTCGACGTGTCGACTGCGCGACGATTGGCCGACCGCGGAGCCTTCCCCTTCCCCTCCGCGCGCGGTGCGACATGAAGAAGCACGTCGTGCAGACCGAGGCGCTCGAGATCGTCGACGAGCAGGGCCACGTTCGCCTGCGACTCGGCATCTCCCACGACCAACAGCCGTTCATCTCGATGCTCGATCTCAGCGGGGTCGTGCGCGCCCGGTTCGGCGTCCAAGGCGACGGTGCCGCCGGGATCGCGATCGGCGATGAGAACGGCAAGATCCGCGCCACGATGGGCCTGGCGTCCGACGGCTCCGCGTCCCTCGCGTTCGGTGACAAGACCGGCCGGATGCGCGCGAAGTTCGGTCTGAGCCAAGACGCCTCGCCGACGATGGAGATCGAGGTCGAGGACGGCGAGCTGCACCACCAGAACCGCTTGGCCGAACAGGGCACCCCGACGCTGGGACTCTACGACCAGCGCGGCAAGGCCAGGATCAGGCTCGGCCTCACCGCCGGTGGTGCCCCGGTGATGCGCTTGCTCGACCACGAGGGGACCGTGCGCGCGCTCGTGGGCCTCGCGAACGACGAGTCGCCGTTCGTCCAGTTCCTCGACGGGTCGGGCAAGAACGCGGTCTGGACCCAGCGTTAGCCGGCTCCGAGGTCCGATCGTCCGGCATACGATGCTGCGGCGATGGTCGATGACTCGCTCGTGGAGCTGCTGCGCACCGCACCACTGATCGACGGCCACAACGATCTCCTGTGGGCGCTGCGGGATGCGCGCCTCGAGGCGCCCGACGACCCCGAGCCCGACGTGTCGACGCACGTGCCGGCGTTCATGACCGACCTTCCGCGCCTGCGCGCCGGCGGCGTCGGCGGCCAGTTCTGGTCCGTCTACGTCCCGTCGGATCTGCCGGGGCATGAGGCCGTCACGAGGACGCTCGAACAGATCGACGCGTTCCACCGGTTGCTCGCGCGGTACCGGGACGGTCTCGTGGAAGCGCGGTCGGTCGACGACGTCGAGCACGCGGTGACCTCGGGGCGGATCGCGTCGATGATCGGGGTCGAGGGCGGCCAGTCGATCGGGTGCTCGCTCGGGGCGCTGCGGATGCTCGCACGGCTCGGGGCCACGTATATGACGCTCACCCACAACGACGACCTGCCGTGGGGGGACTCCGCGACCGGAGGAGCATCCGCACGGCGGCCTCACCCGCTTCGGCGAGGAGGTCGTGCGCGAGATGAACCGGCTCGGGGTGCTTGTCGATTGCAGCCACGTCTCCGACGACGTGATGCGTCAGGCGATCGACATCAGCGAGGCGCCGGTCGTCTTCTCCCACTCGGGCGCTCGCGCGCTCGCCGACGTGCCGCGCAACGTCCCCGACGACGTGCTCGAGCTCGTCGGGCGGACCGGTGGCGTCGTCATGGCGACGTTCGTGCCCTGGTTCGTGACCCAAGAGGGTGCCGACATGAGCCGCGCGTGGTGGGACGAGATGCACCGGCTCCGCCAGGCGCATCCCGACGATCCCGGCGCGGTCGCGCGAGGCATCGATGCGTGGGAGCAGGAGCAACCGCAAGGATCGGTGACGGCGAGCGACGTCGCCGACCACATCGATCACATCCGCGCGGTCGCGGGCGTCGACGCGATCGGCGTCGGCGGCGACTACGACGGCGTGCCGACGATGGGCGAGGAGCTCGCCGACGTCTCGTCGTATCCGCTCGTGTTCGAAGAGCTCCGCTCTCGCGGCTACACCGATGAGGACCTGCGAGCGATCGCCGGGAGGAACGTGCTGAGGGTCATGAACGCGGCGGCAAAGGTCGCTGGGCGGCTCGGCTCCCGGCCGCCGTCCATGGCGACGATCGAAGCCCTCGATGGCGCCGCTGAGACTCCTCCTCCATATGGATGATCGGGCCGCAACCCCCCGGACCCCTGCAACTGCGAGAACATCATCTAGGCGCTCTGTTCGCGCAGAGCGGCCACCATGCGGTCGAGGTTCCCCTTCCAGATCTCATCCGGCGTGACCGGCAAGATGTCGTCCCAGATCGCCGCGAAGCTTCCGATCAGTTGCGGGATCCGTGCCGGCCGCGCCATGAACCACCAATGGAGGTGTTCGGAGCCGTCCCCCCACCGGCAGACGTGCACCCTGCCGATGTCGCCGATGCTGCGGATCGCACGCTCTATCCGTGAGAGGAGCACCCCGCACTCCGCGGCCAGGTCGTCCGGGAGCTCACCGGGCTCGCCATAGTGGTCTCGAGGGTGGAGCAGGACGACGAGCGGCAGGCCATTCGGCCGCGCGGGCAAGAGACGCCACCGCTCGTTCGTCCAGATGAACGCTTCGTCGGGCTGTGCGCAGGCCCAGCAGTCGACCCCGCGCTCACCGTCGCGGGGCGCCTCTCGCTCGACCGGGGGTTGGAGGGCGCGTGGACGCATCTCGCCGTCGAACGGGAATTCCTCCCACTCCTGCACTGGCGGCATCCGCAGGGCGGAGGCAGCTCGCGCGTGCAGTGCTTCCGGGGTCTCGAACATGGGCGCATGCTACGGCGCTAGGCTCGACGGGATGGAGTGGCCCGCGTCGTTCTACGAGATGCGCGACGGCGCCGGCTGCCCGATGTGCACCGACGCGAGGCCCGATGAGACGCCGCATGGCGCCAGGTTCTTCCTCGGGGAGGTGACCGACGCGCACCTGCGGCGGGCGGATATCCAGCGGGGCTTGTCGATCGTGATGTGGCGGGGCCGCCACGTCGCCGAGCCGACCGAGCTCGACCCCGACGAGGCAGCCGCGTTCTGGCGCGAGCTGCTCGAGGTGGGGCGGGCGATCGAGGCCGCGTTCCGCCCGATCAAGCTGAACTACAACCTGCTCGGCAACGAGGTGCCGCATCTGCACGCGCACGTCGTGCCGCGATACGCGGACGATCCTCGCCCCGGGTGGCCGTTCCCGTTCCCGGAGGACGGCGCTCCCGACATCCCCGAGGACCGGTTCCGGGCCGATCTCGCCGCGCTCAGACGGACGACCGGGTACCAAGCTCGATGAGCGAGAAGCCCGACGGGATCGCACGGTCCCGGCGTGCGAGCGCCGATCTGCGGGCCGAGTGGGAGCGCAACGCGCCTGGGTTCATCGCGTGGGCCCGGAAACCCAACCACGTGCGGTTGGTCGGCAGCCCGCAAGGGAAGGCGCTCCGGCTCCGGGGGATGAACACCAGCGTGCTCACGGGCGGGGCGGTGCGCGTCGGTGACGAGATCCGTGTGACTTCGATGTCATCCGAGCCGGTATCCGGTCGATAGACTCGGGAAGGGCGCTTCGCCCGCTGCTCGGGGACGTAGCTCAGTTGGTAGAGCACCTGCTTTGCAAGCAGGGGGTCGTCGGTTCGAGTCCGATCGTCTCCACAGAAGTAGCGCGGGTCATCTCTCCACCACCTTGCGCACAACGGTCGGCGCACCGGGCGAGCCGCCGATCGCCGACGTGTATTCCGGCACGCCGACGCAGGTGAACAAGAGCCCGTCCAGTGGGGCAGCGATCAGTGCGGGGATCTCGCTGTCGAGGAAGGTCATCCCCGATGCGCTGGCGCCAAGGCCGTAGGCGAGCAGATGGAGTCTGCCTTCGACCATGCCGGCGGCGAGCTGTACCTCGCGGTACTGCCGGTCGTCCACCGCAGCGATGTCGGTGGCGCCGATCACCACGAAGGCCGCGTCCCGAGCGAGCCCTTGATCGAGGCACACCCGGTACAGCTCGTCTCGCATCACTCCCGCGTTCGTCGGTACAGCGAGGTCCGGCCAGCGGTAGACGCCCGGTGCCAGCCCCGCGACGTCGTGTACCGCGACGAAGTGCGGGGGATCGATGCCGCGCACCGCGGCGCGCATGCACGTTCGCACTATCTCCTCGGAAAGACCGCGGGTGGGATCCATGCGGCGTTGGGACCCGCGCCCGAGCACGACGGTCTCGACCGGGCCGCCTCCCGTGGTGGGCACATCGACCGCGTCACCGCGGTCCCACGCCGGACCGAGCGTGTCGCGATCCCCCGCTCGTTGCGCGGCCGTGACGAGCGAAAATTCTCTCGGCGTGGCGTCTATCTGACCATCGATCGCCGGACCTCTCGGCTGGATCGCGGGCGTCCCCTCGCCGAGAGCGACGACGGCCACCGGCCACTCGTGCACTCCGTCCGCCCCGACGAGGTGTGTGACGGTCGCGTCTGGGAAGCGGCTGTACAGCGTGGCTGTAAGGCCCGCCGAGTCGGCGACCGCGAGCAGCTGCGCGAGCATCGTGCCGGCATCCCAATAGACATGGCGGAACCCTCGTTCCCGGTATTTCCAACCGGTGCGCCAGGGGACGCCCGTGACGACGAGGGCCGGGGTGTCGCCGTGCGGTGGCGGCCCCACGTGCACGAGGGCGTGAGAGAGCGGGTCGTACCAGTGCACGCCCGCAGGGAGCCCGAGACCGTCGGGGACGGCGACGTAAACCTCGAGCGGGAAGCGGCCGCCGGCGGATCCGGCGGCGCGGAAGAGCCACGTGCCGTACGGCCGCTTCATCGTGCGCACCACCCCGGCGGACAGGTGCAGTAACCGAGAGAGGTGCGAAAGATCGAGGTCGGCGTCCGCAACGTCGGTGGTGCCGGCGAGCACGGAGATCGCTGCCGCCTTCGTCACCGGCAGGGCGCGCGGGAGGTCGACACGGGGCAAGGGCTGCGCGTACCTCTTGTAGAACCAGGGCAAGCGATCCAGATCGCTGATCGCGAGATCTTGCAGCAGGCTCGGATCGTCGAGAGGTTCGTCCCAGTCGCGGTTCGGCTCGTACGACGTCAGCCGGTGAAGCCGCTGCGTCGCAGTCTCCACGTGTGTGATTCCGGCGTGCGACGGCAGGTTCACACCCAGCCGGGCGGGAGGTATCGCGGCTCTGCGAACACGCGGCGCACCATGGGCTCGAACACGTCGATCGGTTCGGTCGGGTAGTCGGGATCGAACGAGGCTTGGTCGTAGCGCTCGCAGAACTCCGCGGTCAACGCGTAGTGAGGGTGGTCCCGCCACCGGTCGCGGCTGTTGCGCTCCTCCTCGCTCAGGTAGCTGAAGTAGTGGAGCTGGAACACCGGGTGGCGCTGCACCATCCAGCACAACTCCTCGCGCACGAACGGCTTGAGCACGGAGGCGACCATCTCCCCGTGGGTGAAGGGGGCGAGGTCGTCGCCGATGTCGTGGACGAGCGTGGCGACCAGGTACTCCTCGTCCTTGCCGTCGCGCATCGCTCGGGTCGCGGCCTGCAACGAGTGCGTGTAGCGCGACACGAGGTAGCCACCGTAGGACCCGTTGAGCTTGTCGACGGCGCCGAGGATCCGGTCGGGGAGCCCAGCGTTGAACTCTGCCTCGAACCGGTCCAGCAGCGCCCAATCTGCCGCGGTGCCGTCCTGCATCTGGGTGAACGAGACCTGCTCCATGGGTCCTCCTCGGGATCGATACGCGCATCGTCGCGCCTGGCCGTACCGGTGCGCAAGCTGGTCGGGGTCGACGCTACGATGAGCGTCTGCGGGGCGAGGGGCATCGTGGAACAGGCAGACCACAGCCGTGTCCTCGGGCGAGAGCGTGAACTCGCCGAGATCGACCGGTTCGTCGCGGCGGCGCCGAGCGGCCCGAGGGCGCTCGTGCTCGAAGGCAGCGCAGGGATCGGGAAGACCACCCTGTGGGAGGCCGGCATCGGGACCGCGGACGCTGCGGGGATCCGGGTGCTCGACTCTCGAGCCGCTGAGAGCGAGGCGACGTTGTCGTACTCGGGGCTCGGCGATCTGTTCGATCCCGTCTTCGACGGGGCGGGTACCGGCTTGCCCGAGCCGCAACGAAGAGCTCTCGACGCGGCGCTGCTGCGCGCCGACGACGCCGTGCCGGTGCCCGACCGACGCGCGATCTCGCTCGGCGCGCTCGGCGTCGTGCGCACCCTCGCCGCGCGGTCGCCCCTGCTGATCGCGCTGGACGACGTCCAATGGCTCGACACGTCGACAGCGAACGTGGTGGCGTTCGTGCTCAGGCGGCTGGCCGAGGAACCCGTGCGGATCATCGCCTCGCAGCGCCACGGCGCCGGTACACCCTCGGGGCGGCTCGAGCTCGCCGAGGCGATCGGGCGCGACCGGGTGGACCGCGTCACGGTGGGGCCTCTCGACGAAGAGGCGACCGGCAGGATGCTGCGAGCTCGCCTCGGCGCCGACCTGAGTCGACCCGTGATCCTTCGGATCCATTCGGTTTCGCAGGGCAACCCGCTGTTCGCGCTGGAGATCGCACGCGCGATCGCCGGGCTTGACACCCCGCAGCTCTCTGGCGAGCAGTTCCCCGTCCCGGAGGATCTCCGTCGGTTGCTCGCGGCGCGCGTCGGCGTACTGCCCGCCGCCGCCCGGCAGACCCTGCTGACAGTCGCCTGCCTCACGCACCCGACCGTCGACATCGTGCTCGCCGTGGCGAGCCGTCCCGACGAAGCGCGTCAGGGCCTCAGCGCCGCCGAGGCCGCCGGCGTGATCGACCGGACGGGCGAGCGGGTCAGGTTCTCGCACCCGCTGCTCGGATCGACCGTGTATGCGGCGGCGTCCCCTCGTGATCTGCGGGCGCTCCATCAGCGGCTCGCCGAGCGCGTCGCCGACCCTGAGGAACGTGCTCGGCACCTGGCGCTCGCGTCGATCGGTCCCGATGCAGAGGTCGCCGCCGAACTCGACGAAGCGGCGCGGCACGCTCGCTCGCGTGGCGCGCCGGATGCAGCCGCAGAGCTCGCGGAGCTCGCACTGCAGCGAACGCCCGATGAGGACGCCCAGCGGCTGCGCGAGCGAAGGCTCCAAGCCGCCGGGTATCACTTCGACGCCGGCGACGCTCCCCAGGCGATCGAGCTGCTCCGGCTCGCCGGGGAGGACACGCCGCCCGGTCCCGCCCACGCGGAGATCCTCTACCGCTCGTCCTCGATGAGCTGGATGAATCTCGAGCACGGTGTGCGTGCCCCGTTGATGGAAGCGTTGCCGGAGGCGGGCGAGGACCCGGCCCTCGTCGCAGGGATCGAGCTCGATCTGGCGTGGGTGGACATCTACCAGGGCGACCTCGACGCTGCGCTCGCGCACGGGCAGGCATCCGTGGACCATGCGCAGCGAAGCGGCGATCCCGCGACGACCGCGGACGCGGTCGCCTCGCACGCGATGGTGCGGTTCCTCCGGGGGGAGCAGGTCGACGAGGCGATGTCGGACGCGATCGCGCTCCAGGACGAGGCGATGGAGGCGTCCTCGTGGACCGACGTGTCCGTGTACACCACACCTCGGTCGATCCTCGGGTTGCAGCAGATGTGGTCGGGCGACCTCGAGGCCGCCCGGGCAACGCTCGAGCACGAGCTCGCGGAGTACGAGCGGCTCGGCATGTACACCCTGCGCCAGGAGGTGCTGTGTTATCTGGCGGAGCTCGGATGCCGCGCCGGTCGGTGGAGGGAGGCCGCGGTCTACGCTGCCGACGCGGCAGAGACGGTCGCCGGGTCGGGCATGGCGGCGAGCCAGACCCACGTCGTCCGGTTCAACCAAGCGCTGGCGGCGGCGTATCTCGGAGACGCCGACGATTCGCGTCGCCTCGCGACCGAAGGGTTCGAGCTCGCACGGGCGAACGATGACGCGTTCAACGGCGCGTGGAACGGGGCCGTCCTCGGGTTCCTCGACCTGTCGCTCGGCGCCTTCGACGCCGCGCACAACCATCTCGCCCCGGTGGTCGCCTACCTCGACCGATCGGGAGCCGCCGAGCCGGGTGTGATCCCATGCATCCCGGACGACATCGAGGCGCTGATCGCCCTCGGGCGCACCGACGAGGCGCGCGACGTCCTCGAACGCTTCGAGGCGAAGGCGCGTGCGAAGGATCGCCCGTGGGCGCGTGCGGCCGCGCTCCGATGCACGGGCGCGCTCGCCGCCGCGGACAGTGCATGGGATGCGGCGCGGATCGCTCTCGACGAGGCGGCTGAGCAGCACGCCCGCACGTCGCAACCGTTCGAGACGGCTCGCACCGCGATGGTCCGCGGGATCGTCGAACGCCGCGCGAAGCAGAAGCGGGCCGCTCGCGCGAGCCTGGAGGAGGCTCTGCGGGCCTTCGACAAGCTCGGTGCGCCCCTGTGGTCGGCGCGTGCGCGTGCGGAGCTCGTCCGCGTCGTCGGCGAGCACGACACCGCCACCGAGCTGACGCCGACCGAGGTGCGCGTCGCCGACCTCGTCGCCGAAGGCAAGACGAACCGCGAAGTCGCCGACGCGTTGTTCGTGAGCGTGAAGACCGTGGAGGCGAACCTCACTCGGATCTTCCACAAGCTTGGGATGCGTTCCCGTGCAGACCTGATACGTCGAGGCGCGGACGAGCGGGTAGCCGGGCCGGACGCGTAGGGTCATCCCCGATTCCGCGCCGCCGCCGCCGGCCTACGGTCGAGCCGACGGGTCCAGTGAGATGGGTCCGATGGAAGGAGGCGTCATGAGCGCATCGACAGCCACGGTGGGGATCCCGGGACGGAGGGCCGGCGCGCGTGCCGTCATGATGACCGGCGTGATCGCGGCGGCACTCGTCAGCACGTTCGCGGTCGGGCGCTGGTCGGCGCCAGAACCGAGCTCGAACCAACCCGCGCGACCCGCGGCGGTGCTCGAACTGCGACACAGCGCACCGATGCATGCGGGCGTTGTGAAGGAGGGGTGACGCGAGGAGATGAGGACCCGGGGGTCGAGACGATCCCCGGGTTCACGCGTGCTTCTGCGCGCGCTCAAGCGTCAGGCTAGCTTGCGGATCTCCGTGTTCGGTGCAGCTCGATCGCGCTTGCGCGCGTACATCTTCTCGTCGGCGAGGCGCAGGAGTGTCCGTGCGTCGCCTGCCTCGCGAGGGAAGAGCGCGCTGCCGATGCTCGCCTGGACGGACAACCGACCGACCGGAAGGTCCCCAGGCTCAGCGATCGCACGTGCGATCCGCTCGCTAACCTCGGCAACGACGGCCTCCGCCCCGTCGTCTTCGGACCCCACCTCGAGGTCGGCGAGCAGCACGAGGAACTCGTCGCCACCTTGGCGCGCGACGAGGTCGGTGTCGCGCGCGGCGCCCCGGATCTTGCCCGCGGCATGCTGCAGGACCATGTCACCGACCTCGTGACCGTGCGTGTCGTTGACCGGTTTGAAGTCGTCCAGGTCGAGGAACAACACCGCGACCGCGAGCGCGTGTCGGCGTGCTCTTGCGAGCGCCAGCTCCAGGTGATCCTGGAACATCGCACGATTCGGGAGCCCTGTGAGGACGTCGTGGTACGCCATGTGCTCCATCCGCAGGGCCGTCTCCTTCGTGGCGGTGATGTCGAACATCACGCCCTGCACGAGCAGCGGCTTGCCGTCGCGATCGCGCACCATCGCCGACCGGTCCTGGATCCACACGACCCTGCCGTCGGGGCGCACGTAGCGGTAGTCGCCGCAATCCGGCTGGCCGGTCGCGAGGAACGACTCGTAGTCCTTCCACGCGCGGTCTCGATCGTCCGGGTGCAGCACCTCGTCCCAGACGGAGTCGCCGGACAGGAACCGGTCGGCCGGGACACCGAGGAGCTCCTCGATGTAGGTACTCATCGCGAGCGTCACGCCGCCGAGTTCCGGCTGGTACGCGTAGATCGCGCCCGGCACTTGCCCGAGCAGGGTCTCGTACGCGGCCTCCGCTTCGAACGCCCGTCGTTCGGCGTCGCGCAGGCGCGCCTCGAGGTCGGCGCGATGCGTCCTCTCCACGCAGGAGGTATCGGCATGGGGGAATACCTCGCTGACCTCTCATGTTCGGCTAGCTGCAGATATGACCCGTCGTGACCACCGCGGCCGCAAGCCAAAGCCCTTCTTCGGAAGCTGACGGGTGACCCGATTCGGGTAGTGTCCGAGCCCGATGGACGCCGACGTCGTCGTCATCGGAGCCGGGTTCGCGGGCGTCACCGCCGCGCGTGACCTCGCGCAGACAGGCCACCGTGTCGTCGTGCTCGAGGCGCGCGACCGGATCGGCGGCCGCACGTGGTACCGACAGATACCCGGCACCGACGTCTGGGCCGAGTACGGCGGGATGTTCATCTCGCGTGAGACGCAACCCTCGCTCGCCGCGGAGATCGCGCGGTACGGGATCGACGTCACCGAGCCCACCCAACCGAGCGAGCCCGACGCGATCGGGTGGATCCGTGGCCGACGTCGTGAGACGGGCACCGCGCCGATCGATCGGATCCGTGAACAACTCGCTGGCTCATCGCTGACCGAGGCGCTCGAGCGAACCGCGAAGGCATTCGCGAGCGAGGGTCGTGAGGCGCTATCGCCGCTCGACATCCCGTCGGAAGGCTGGGTCGCGGGGCTCGACGCGCCGCCGGAGGCCGCGGACTATCTCCGCGCGTTCCTCGCCGCGATGGGTGGTGCGCGCCTGGAGCGCACGTCGGTCCTGCCGTTGTTGTGGGACATGATCGAGCTCGAGTACACGCCGGTCGACGCCTACGCGGACATCGGCGAGCTCATCACCGAGGGCACGAAGCAACTGATCGATGCGATGGCGGTGGGCCTCGACGTCCGCTTCGGCTCGGTGGCGAAAGCGGTCACGCGCGCCGACGTCGGTGTATCGGTGACGCTCGCCGACGGGAGCCGGCTCGAAGCGCCGGTCGCGATCGTGGCGCTCCCGTTGAACGTCTGGGCTGACATCGCGTTCGACCCGCCGCTCGCGACGGCCAAGGTCCGCGCGGCGACGGCGCGACATCCCGGCGAGGTCTCGAAGGTGATCGCGATCGTCCGCGGCGCGCCCGACGGCTACCTCGGGGTCGGATGGGGCACGCCGGTCAACGCGGGGTTCGTCTCGAAGCCGGCCGGCGACGGGGCACTCTTCATGGGGTTCTCGGTGCAGGATCGCGTCGACCTGTCCGACGAGGGTGCCGTCGCAGCGGCGGTGCGGGCACACGTCCCGGACGCGGAGGTGGTGCGAACCGCCGGCCACGACTGGGTTACGGACCCGTTCTCGAGGGGCACGTGGCTCGCGGTCCCGCCGACCTGGTTCTCCGACGGGACGTACGAGCAACTCCGTGAGCCCGAGGGCCGGGTGCTCTTCGCGGGCTCGGACGTGGCGGGCGAGGGCGCCGGCTGGATCGAGGGCGCGGTGGGGAGCGGGCGCGAGGCCGCGACCGCCGCCGCCGAGCTCCTCGGCCGGTCGTGACGCCGACCTTCGACGAACGAGCCGACTGGTTCGACCGGCACTACACGACCACTCGAGGTCGCGTGCGAGCCGCCTTGGTGCTGGAGCGGCTCGCGGACACCCTTCCGCCTCCGCCGGCGACGGTGCTGGACGTCGGCGGGGGATCGGGCGCGATCGCGGTCCCGCTCGCGACCGATGGTTACGGCCTCACCCTGCTGGATCCGTCGACCGCGATGCTCGACCTCGCCGGCCGGCACGCGATCGACGCGGGCGTCGAGCTCCGGTTGGTTCAGGGCGGCGTAGAGATGGTCGCCGAGCTCGCGCCCGGCCCGTTCGACGCGATCTGCTGTCACGCGGTGTTGCTCTACCTCGACGACCCGGGCGCTCACCTGGCCACGCTCCGCCGTGTTGTCGCCGCCGGCGCGACGCTCTCGCTCCTTGAGAAGAACCGCCTCGCCCTCGCGATGCGTCCCGGCCTTCGAGGCGACTACGCCGAGGCCATCCGCGTGTTGGATGACCCGGTCGCGACCGGCAACCTCGGGATCGAGAACCGATCGCGGTCGGTCGACGAGTGGACCGAGCTCCTGGAACAGACCGGTTGGCGGCTCGACTCGTGGGTCGGGATCCGGCTCTTCTCCGACCTCGCGCCCGACGACCTCGACCCCGTCGCGTACGGGCAGCTCCTCACACTCGAGCGGGAGGCCGGACGCCGCGAGCCCTACCGGTCGGCGGCGCGCCTCGTGCACCTCAGCGCGACGGCCGTCTGAGCGGCCCGGGTGCGGTCGGCCCGCCTCGCCGACCGCACCCGGGCCACGCTCAGGACAACGGCAGCGGCGTGGCGTTGGCCGCGCCGTTCAGCCGCGTCAGTCCGAGCCTCGCTTCGATCGCGGCGAGGATCGAGTACTGGTTGTACTGGCCCGCGTCGACGCGCGCCGACACGTGCGGCCCGACGACGACGGTGTAGACGTTGCCGCCGCCCGATGATCCGTTGATCCCCGCGCTCGTCGAACCCTCGTCGTAGGTGAGGATCACCGTCGCGCCGTTCGCGAGCATCTGCTGCACGTGGGCCTGGAGCCAACCGTCGCCGGTCGACAGGCCGCAATCGTGTTCGTCGTTGCAGAGGTTCGGCGCGACGAAGCTCACCGCCGGCATGTGCGTCACGTCGAACGCGGAGAACGGCTGCACATGGCCGCAGGTCGCTCCATCGTGGTAGACGGACGCGAACGGCGTTGCCGGGTTGTGCTTCAGCGCGTACAGGCCTGACGTCGTGGCGCCCGAGCAGACCGCCGGCATGTCCTCTTCATAGACGCCCCAGGAGATGCCGGCGTTCTGCAGCTGGTTCCAGAGGGTTGGCGACGCGGAGAGCTCGCCGGCCGAGATCGAGTCGGTGCCCTGCTTCCCGTTGGTGGCGCCGTTCCCGAGCGCGAGGTAGTTCGGCAGGCTCGGATGGGTCACGCCGTACGCGTGCGTGAAGTCGATCCCCTGGGCACGCAGCGCGTTCTGATAGGGCGCCGAGCTCGACCCGACGACGCTGGAGCGTTCCTTGTTCTCCATATAGATCACGACGACCGGGTTCGTCGTCGGCGGAGGGCTGGTGCTTGTCGCGGTCGGCGACGGTGAGGTCGATGTCGGTGTCGGCGACGCCGAGGAGGACGTCGGGGTCGGCGAGGGGTCCACGGGCAGGCCGTGCAGCACGTCGAGGAACGTGCCGTAGCCCGAGGCCGAGCTCCACTCGTCGGCCGATTCGACCGCCGTGCCCTCACCCCATTCGTTGAACGTCGTGATCAGCTGGAACTGGGCGCTCGACGACGCCATCGCCGCCACCTGGTTCGACCAGCGGGGGAGGTCGCGGCTCAGGCGGGCCGAGCTCTCACCTTTCTTCCAGAACCCGGGCGAGATCGTGTAGGAGTAGGGCGCCATGTCGCTCGTCGCCGACGCCGGTCCGTACTGGTGCCAGCTCGCGGGCTGGTCCGCACACGTCTTGTACCCGGGGAACACCTTCAGCACGACGTAGGCGTTGACGGTGTTCGCCTGTGCCCAGCGCGAGGCCATGCCGCATCCGTCGGACCCGTCGGCGTACACGAACACGACCGGCCGCCCGTCGATCCGCAGGAACGACGGATCGCTCCCGTAGTGGCTCGTGATGTAGGTGAGGTCGTCGCGGATCTGCGCGACCGATGGATCGGCCTGGGCCTCCTCCTCGTAGTAGAGGCTCCACCGGAACGTGGTGCCGTCCGCGGCGCGCAACAGGGTCGGCACGCGCTGGTCGGTCTTCGTCCCCTGGCCCCACCACGAGGAGATCCCTGCCTGGATCCCGCCGTACTGCATCGCGGCGATGTGCTGCGATACCACGCCGACGTCACTGGAGTCGTACCACCCCAGCGACGGGTGGTAGTTCGTGAAGCGATCCGAGGACGGTCCCCACGTCTCGGGGAACCATGGGTAGTAGAAGGCGGCGCGGATCGGGAGCGACGGCTGCAGGTCGCCGCCACCGGTGGCCGTCGGCGTCGGCGTGGCGGTCGCCGACGGATCGGGGGAGCCGGTCGGGGTGGTGGTCGGCGTGGGCGTCGGCTCGGGGACGTGCCCGTGGATCTTGATCTTCGGACCGTGCCCGCTCTCGCTGCTGGCGACCACGGTGCGCGGTCCGTCGGTCCGCAGCAGCAGGGACAAGGTCGGCGTGGACCGCTCGACGAGATCGGTGACGTCGAGGTGCATCACGTGTGCGCGACCTCGTGCGACGGCGCCCAGCGTGCGCCATCCCGCCGGCGCGTTGGCGGGAGTGATCCGCATCTCGTGCCAGTGGCTGCCGGTCCGGCGGACGTCGATGCGGTGCTTGTGCCCGAGCGTGCGCAACACGAGCGTCGCGTCGTCGAGCACGAGGTCGCCCAGATCGGGCACGGCGAACGTCGTGTAGATCCTCGATCCACCCGGCACCGCGCCGACGACGAGGCGCGGCCGGTTGCCGAAGTTGCGGTGCGGGTAGCGACCGAACACCGTGGCGTCGGCACGGGCGTGCACGACCAGGGTGCGGTCCTTCGCCACGGATGGTGCGGGCGCCACGAGTCCGATGACGATCCCGATGCTCGCGAGCATCAGCAGGGCCAGGACCCAGGCGGAGGTACGGCGGTACCACGCCTGCGTGTGCTGCATCGACTTCCCCCTCGTATCCCTCGCGCACCTCGCCGCCGCCGTGATCCCCTCCGCACGGATGCACGCCGAGTGCGTCTCCGGGTCCCGTATCGGCGGCGTCGGGTGTCGGCCTTGAGGGGGACACGGCGGAACGAGCCGTCCGGCCCTTCTTCAGGTCACCCGCGAACGCGCCGAAGCCTCCCCACGTGAGGGCCGAGGGGCCTTCCTGAACGACGACGAGGGATCAGATGGGCGGTCGCACACAAGGCAACGGGCACGCCAATAGCTGGAAGATCTTGATCGGACTGTCGGTGCTGTGTGCCGCGTTGGTCTTCCTGGGTGGGTTCCTGCACCGCCGTGCGTTGGATTCCGCGATCGCGGAGCGACAGGCGAGGTCCGTCGCGTTCGTGAACGTCAAGGTCGCCGACGCGATCCACGGCGTCGGCCTCGACAAGCCGCTGAAGGACGCCGACGCCGCCAAGCTCACCAAGAAGCTCGGTGTGCCGGCCGGGACCGATGTCCGGTTGTTCTCGACCGCGGGGGTTCCGTTGTACGGCACGCCCGGATCGGCGTCGTTCCCCGCGGACGCCGAAGGGATCCAGGCGGCTGCCGCCGGCGACCAGGGCCGCGTCGTCGACGGATCCGACCTGCGTGTGTACGCGCCCGTCCGGGCCCAGGGCCAGAAGCCGGTGGCGATCGCGGCCGTGATCTCCAACTACACACAGCTGCGCAACGACGCCTCGGGGCCGCTCGACGCGGTGCGCCTGCCGGTGGTCGGCCTCGGGATCGTGTTCCTGATCGCAGGGTTGTTGCTGATGCTCCAGGCGACGAAGGGCAGCGGCTCGAAGGCGAAAGCGGCTCCCAAGGAAGCCTCGAAGGGCACCCTCAAGGCAGCCCCTAAGGACGCCGCGCCAGCGCCGAGCAAACGTCGCGTGACGGGTTTCGACCCCGTCCCCGTGACGACCTCCACGGCCGAGGCACCCGTCGAAGTCGAGCGAGCGGTCCCCGAGCCGGAGGTGCACGAGGCGGCTGAACCCGCCGCGCCCAAGGAGCGGTTCGGGTTGCGCCTGGGCTCGAAGAAGGGGTCCGAGCAGGCCGAGACCGCCGAGGACGCGGCTCCTTCCTCGAAGACGAAGCGCTCCCTGTTCGGGCGCAAGGGCGACGCGGCGGCCGCGGAACCAGCGGCCGCGCTGCCGACGGACAAGGCGGCGTCGGCGCTCGATCGAGAGGTGGCGATCCGTCAGGCGCTCGAGGATCAGCTCGAGCAGCTCCGGACGCGGATCCAGATGCAGGACGTCGAGACGAACACCGCGACCGAGGAGCTGCTCGCCCAGGTCGAGGCCGCCAACGGCCGTGCCGAGGAGGCGGAGGCACGCATGCGGGACGCGGGCGCCGGTGTCGCCCCTGTGTCTCCCCCTGCCGCACAGGCATCTCCGGATGCGGACGCTCGGGTCCAACAGATCGAGCGTGAGCTCGCCGAAGCGCGGTCGATCACAGCCGACGCGATCGCGCGCGCCGACGCGTTGCAGCGCCAGGTCGACGAAGCAGCAGCCGCGCTGCCGCCGGAGAGTGACCCCGGTACGGTGGCCAAGCTCGAGGAGGTCATGGCGCAGCTCGCGGACGCGCAACAGCGTGCGTCTGCCGCTGAGCAGCGCGCCGCGTCGGTGGAATCGGTGCGCGATGAGCTCGAGGTGCGGGTCGCGCAGCTCGGGACGAAGGCAAGTGATCTGGAGCAGCGCGCGACCGAGCTCGAAACGAGCCTCAACGAGGCGAACGCGGGCGGCGACGCGGTGCGCGCGGAGATCGCGACCCTCACGGCGGCGCTCGCCGCGGCGACCGCGCGCGTCGACGAACTCCAGGCCGCACCCGCGCCTGCGGCTGAGAGCAACGACGAGGACAAGGCGGAGATCGCGCGTTTGCGGGGCGAGCTGGCGAACCACATGGAGCGCGCACAGGCAGCCGAAGAGCGCGCCGCGAAGCTCGAGGCCGATGTCCTGGCCGCGGAACACGGGGTGCGTGCGCTACCCGCCGACGACGCCGGAGCGGCTTCGGACGAGACGACGACGGGTCCGGAGCGCGAACCAGTAGCACTGGTCCATGCGGACGAGCTCGAGGGGGCCACACCGGAGCCGGAACCCGAGCCGCAGCCCGCCCGCGCCGAGATCCCGGCTCCCGCCTACGAGTCGAACGACGACGACATGATCGAGGCCCAGACCGAACGGGCGGAGGCTGATTCGCGGCAGGAGACACCGGCGGCCCTGGCCGCCGAGGCCGTGTTCGAAGCGCCTGCGCCTGCGTTCCCCCGAACGAGTGAGCCCGAACCCGCCCAGGAGCCGGCAGCGCCGATCGTTGCGTGGCGCGCGCCGACACCCGCGGAGTCCGAGACCCCGGCGTCCACGAACGGCGCCGGCGTGCCGCCCGCCCCCTCCGACGAGGCTCGCTACGACGACATCTGGACGGCGGCGTTCGCCCCACCGCAACAGGCCGACGAGCCCAAGGCCGCAGAGCCCGAGAAGAGCGAGCCCGAGGCAGCAGAGCCCCGGGCCGCAGAGCCCGAGGCCGCAGAGCCCCGGGCCCAAGAGCCCCAGGAGAGCGAGCCTCACGCCGCAGCGTGGCAGGAAGACGTGCCGCGGCCGAGCGAACCGGAGCGGATGGCCGAGCCCGCCGCTCCCGAGGCGCCTGCCGAGCCGGCTCCCGAGGTCGCCGCAGAGGATCGTCCCGCGCCGCCGGAAGACGAGGTCTCAGCCGAGGACGACATGTGGTCGTTGCGTGCGAGGCTTGCCGAGGCGGCCGCGAAGAAGCACCCGCCCCGCGCCCGCACCTGAGCGGAACCCGCCCGGCTCCGTGGATGATGGGGGGCGTGCATCGGCGAACCAGCCTCGTGGTCCTGACGATCAGCCTCGTGGTCCTGACGATCGGCCTCGCCCTGGGGCTCATGGCCCCCTCCGCAGCCGCGAACCCGCTCGACGAGGCCCGTGGCGCCACGCGTGCGCCCGCGTACCGCGCGAGGATCGTCCGGTTGCCCGCCGCTACCCGTCACCTCATGATCGGGCGCTCGTGGCACAAGGGCTGCCCGGTCGGGCTCGGTGACCTTCGCCTGATCAAGCTGACGTACTGGGGCTTCGATCGTGAGGCCCACCCCGGCAAGCTGGTCGTCCATCGGCGGTGGGCGCCCAAGGTCGCGCGCGTTTTCCACAAGCTCTACGACGCGCGCTTCCCGATCCGCAGGATGCGCCTCGTCGACCGGTACGGCGCCGTCGACATGCGATCGATGAAGGCGGACAACACGTCGGCCTTCAACTGCCGCTACCGCAACGGCGTGTGCTGCACGTGGTCACAACATGCGTACGGACGTGCGATCGACATCAACCCGGTCGAGAATCCCTATGTCGGTCCGTGGGGCGTGTCACCTCCGAACGGGCGTCGTTACGTGCATCGCACGCCGAGGCGGCGCGGCATGCTCGCGTTCCACGATCGCGCATGGTGGGCGTTCCATGCGATCGGGTGGCATTGGGGCGGGTCGTGGGATTGGCCCACGGACTACCAGCACTTCTCTGCTACGAACCGCTGACCGCGTCGACGCACGCCGCGGTGAGCAGCGCGTTCGGATCCACGGCCCCGCCATCGCCCGGATGCCACTCAACATGATCGTGGGGACCGGTCGCGTCGCCCGTGGCGCCCACGTAGCCGACGACGTCGCCAGCGCTCACGTACCCGAGCGTCCCGAGCGCGCTGAGGTGCGCGTTGTAGATGTAGCCGTCGGCGCCGAACACTCGTACCTCGAGGCCGCCGAGCTTGCTCCGCCCGGTCGACGCGTACCCGTCGAAAGGCGCGAGGATCGGCGAGCCCGCAGGCGCCATCACGTCGTCGCCCTGGTGCACGTGCACCGGCACGTGCGGGAGGCGAACGATGACGCCGAAGTTGTCGTAGATCGTCGAGTACTCCGGCACGGGGCAGGCGCGGAAGATGCCTTCATGGTCGAGCCAGGTCTGGAGCGACCGGTACCGTGACCGCAACGCGGCGACGCGGTGTCGGGCCCAGGGGTCGAGCTTGCGGAGCCTGGCGCGCGCGAGCACGAGGAGCCGGTCGATCGCCGCGTTCGTTGCCGGCGCCCGGACGTCCTCGGTCCGGGCTCCCGCGCCCTCCGGGCGGCGAGCTGTGCGCTCGAACGCGGCGATCCGCCTGCGGAGGTCGGCCTCGAGCCGCGCTTCCTGCCGGCGGATCCCCCGCGCTTGCTCCACCGTCTGGTGCCGCTCGAGCAAGGCGTGCCGGACGGGCGTGACCGCGACCGCGCCGCTCGCGCCGTGCGTCACCACGAGCGCCGCAAGGACGATGGGTGCAACGAACCGCCAGCTCCGCGCCATCGATGGGTTCCCCCCGGCCAGACCCCCGCGCGTTCGCGGGTTGGGTTCCCATCGGCTGCTCGACCGCCGGTCCTTGAGCCGCGACGCCCCGACAGCAGGCCCCACGCCAGGCGGAACCGTGGCGTCCGATCCCCTGGAGACCCTCGCCTGCATAGGGTCCGGGGCTCATCGGGGCGGGCCGGGGGTTCAAGCTGCGGCCGCGGGTGTCGAAACCTCTCCAGACGCTCGCCGCCGCTGGCGGCATCGACGAGCATGACGCCTCCGTTCCAGGGGTTCCACATGAAGATCATCGATCGCGCGACGAGAGGTATGGCTGCCCGGTTCATCTGGGGCGGTCTCGTCGTCCTGTTCTTGATCGGGCTGTTCCTCGCCCGGTCGGAGAAGACGACCGCGCTCAACACCGAGATCCAGGATGCGCAAGAGCGTGCGATGGCGTACTCGAGAACGACGGTCGCCGACCACGCCGTGATCGACTCGCGCGCCGGAACGGTCATCTTCGACAAGAAGGGCTTCGACGTCGCGGTCGAGGGCGACATCTTCACCGACCCGACGGTTGCTCGGGTGCGCGTCTGGGACAGGGACGGCGTGTTGCTCGCCTCGAGCGACCCGTCCGAGGTCGTGGGACAGCTCGCCACGGGCAAGGACGCGAACTTCTCGAGCGTCGTCGGCGGCGCGACCCACGCGCAGGTGGCCCGGGAGGACTTCACCTTCTCGACCGTGGGGTCGACCCCATCGCCGACCGATCTGCTCGAGGTGTTCACGCCGCTGCAGACGAAGGACAACGTCGATCCGTTGGGCGTGGTGCAGATCGACCTGCTCTACGCGAAGCTCGAGGCCGCCGCCGCGACGCCGTGGACGACGATCTCGTTGGTGTGCATCGTCGGCGCGATCATCGCGGGCATCCTGTTCGTGGTTGCGATGGTCCGCAAGCCCGTCCGGGTCCAGGCGGCGCACGACGGGACGGTCGCGACCGAGCTCGCCGCAGAGCCGCCGGCGGCCGTAGCGGTGTCCGCGCCCCACGATCGGGAGCTCGAGGAGGAGCTGAAGGTCGCACGCGAGCAGCTGCAGCAAGCCTCCGAGGCGTTCGCCTTCCTCGAGGCACGGGTCAGGGACGGTTCGGGTGCCCAAGCCACCGCCGCCGACGTCGACGACGCGGCGAGCCGGATCACCGAGCTCGAGACAGCGCTCCAGCGGGCCGAGCACGATGCCGCAGAGGCGCGGAGCAGCTCCGTGTCCCAGGAGGAGCTCGATCAGGTGCGTCGTGATGCCGATGCGCGCGTCGCCGAGCTCGAGCGGCAGATGCACGAAGACGCCGCCAAGGTCGACCCCGAGCTGGAGACGCTCCGCGCCCAGCTCGCCGATGCCGAGCGGCGGGCGAAGGGTGCCGAGCAGGCGATGACCTCGGCTCGAGCCGACGTCGACGCTGCCCGTGAGGAGGTCGAAACGGCGCCGAACGGCGTGATGTCGAACGACCTGATCGTGGCGCTCGAGGCGAAGGTCGCTGCGGCCGAGGCGCGTGCCAAGGAGGCTGAAGAGGAGGCGCTCCGGATCACCCCAGAGGCGAACGACCTCCGCGCCCGGTTGGCGCAAGCAGCCGCAAGCAAGAGGTTCGGTCCGTCGGGCTGACGCCCGGCCTCACCAGCTGATCAACGGGTCGACCGCGTAGGTCTCCCGCAGTCGTAGACCGATCTCGTCGGCGGGCAGCAATCGCTTCGGTTCCATCCCGTATCGCTGTGCCTGCTCCAGGTGCCCCCAGCAGAGCGGGACGAGCTCGTCTCGGTGGAACCAGCCGACGATGTCGGGCCGCGTGCCGTGCGAGCCCCATTGCCAGAAGCAGAACTGGCAGATCAGCGTGACCAGCTGCGGGTAGGCGTACTGCGCCCGATAGCCGAGGTCGTGCTCGATCACGCGGCCCCAGAGCGCGACCCTGCCGAGGACGGCGGGACAGCGCGTCCGGCGCAGCAGGTCGAGTCCGTGGGTGCCGTGCAGCCCGCACGTGCACTCGAGGCTCGGGGAGGCGTGCAGCCGGGTGTGCTTGCACCCCGCCTCGGCGATCTGCATCGGACGCCACGGCCGGGAGCGTCCCGCGACCGGACGAAGCAGCAGGCTCGTGCCGTCGCGATGCCCGGTGAGCGCCCACGTCCGCCACGCGACGATCGGCTCGATGCCCTTGGTGGCCTCGAGCGCTTGCAGCGCGGAGGCAGTGGTCATGGGTCGACCGGCTCGGCGGGGGTCGGGTCCGCCGGCGCGGGCTCGGGAGCGGGCGCCGGTGCGGGTTCGAATGCGGGCAGGTCAGGGGAGGGTATGGGCAGCGAGACCGGTTCGATCTCGATGATCCGCTGGGGACGCCCGATGTCCACGCGTTGCTCCTCGCCGGGGGTCGGTTCCCCCAGCGTAGCCCAGGTCCGCTCCTCGCGCGAGGGGCCCCTGCGCGATCGGCTCAGATCGCGACCAGGCGGTAGATCCCGTTCGGTCCGCTGAAGAACAGATGGCCCGTAGGAGACGCCTCGACCGAGTGCACCCCGGTCGGCGCGGTCGCGATCACCCGCGGCTTCGACGAGAACCCGGTGCGCGCGGCGTTGAGGTGGATCGCCCGGAGCCTGCCGGCGTTGACGTCGCCGAAGACGAGCTGGCCGTCGAGCGATCCGATCCCGCACCGATGACAGAACGCGTCACCCGTGATCCCGATCGTCGACGGGAAGAAGCGCTTGGGGAGATGCCGCGGCTTCGGTCCGGAGTTGTTCGTGCCGGCCGGCTTGGCGAGCGAGCACGACTCCTTCGGTCCCCACCCGAAGTTCGCGCCCTTCACGACGAGGTTGATCTCGTCGGTGCATTCGGGACCGTTCTCCGTCTCCCAGAGGCGGTGGGTGGCGGGGTCGAACGTGAAGCCGTACGAGTTGCGATGACCGTAGGACCAGATCCTGCTGCCGAACGGGTTGCCCTTCGCGCCGGTCCCGTCGGGGTCCAGGCGGAGGATCTTGCCGCGTAAGTTGTCCGATCGGTCCTGCGCGTTCACGCTCTGGTGCCCGTCGCCGATCATCACGTACAGCTTGTGGTCGGGGCCGAACAGGATGCGTCCGCCGTTGTGGTACGGGTCGGCGCTCGCGGGGCTCCGCAGGAGCACCTTGAGCCCGTGGCCGGTCCCACCCCGCACGTTGAAGCGGACGAGCTGGTTCCACAGATGTCCACCGCCACTGCGGGTCACGTACACGTAGACGACCTTCTTCGCCGGCCAGTGCGGGGACAGAGCGATCCCAAGGGCGCCGCGCTCTCCCGCGCCGTTCACGCCGCCGATCGTGAAGACGAGGTGGTTGGCTTTCGTCTGCGGGTCGAGCGTGCGCACCTCGCCGGTGCCGCGCTCCAGGTACCAGATCAACCCGTTCGGCGCGAACGTGAACCCGGAAGGACCGTTCAACCCGGTCGCGACGGGCCGGATCTTGATCGTCGCGCGGTGTGGCGCGCCGGCCGACGACGCGGTGGTCGTCGTCACGGTCAGCAGAGCGAGCGTGGCGATCGCCACCAGGCCTCGCGTCACGGTACGGATCATGTGTCTTCCCCCTCGATCGCCTGTGGGACGATGGCCGTCGTGACCATCCCTCCGTCTACCTTCGGCATCCCGGCCCTGCGGACCGAAGACCCCCGCTTCCTCCGCGGGGAAGGCCGCTACGTGGACAACATCGAGGTGCCGGGGGCGCTGCGGGCGGTGTTCGTTCGCTCCATCTTCCCGCATGCGGTGCTCAACACCGTGGAGGGCATGGACGAGGCTCGCGCGATGCCCGGGGTCGCGGGGGTGTACGCCGCGGGTGACCTCGATCTGCCGCACCAGCTCGCGGCGGGTTCCGTCGAGGTGCCCGGCGGCGATCTGGACCGACCGTTCGAACGCCCGATCCTCGCCGGGGATCGGTTGCGCTATGTCGGGGAACCGTATGCGGTGGTGGTCGCCGCGACCACGGGGCAGGCGCTCGACGCCGCCGAGTTGATCTACGCCGACGTCGAGTCGCTCCCCCCGGTGATCGACCCGGAGGTGGCCGCGGCCGACGAGGGGCTGCTGTTCCCCGAGTGCGGGACGAACATCGCGACCCGGTTCCAGCATCGGTGGGACGACGAGGTGCTGGCCGGCGCCGAGGTAACGGTGCGCGGCCGGTTCCTGAACCAACGCGTCGCGCCGGTCCCGATGGAGATGAACGCGATCGCGGTGATCCCCGAACCGGACGGTGCCTACACGGTGTGGGTCTCGTCGCAGGTCCCGTTCGACGTGCGTGGCGACCTCGTGGACGTGCTCGGGGTCGACCGGGGCCAGATCCGCGTGATCGCACCCGACGTCGGTGGAGGGTTCGGCGCGAAGGTGCCGACCTACCCCGAGTACCTCGTCGTGGCGAAGGCGGCGCAGGTGCTCGGACGCCCGGTGCGCTGGGCGGAGTCCCGCAGCGAGTCCATGGTCAGCATGACCCACGGTCGCTCGCAGGTGCAGTGGGTGGAGCTCGGCGCACGTCGCGACGGGCGCATCACGGGGCTGCGCTTCGAGGTCCTGGCCAACGTCGGCGCCTATCCGCAGCTCGGGTCGTTCATGGGCGAGACCACCGCCGAGATGATCTCCGGCGTCTACGCGATCGACGCGATCGCGTACCGCGGCCGGTCGGTGGTGACGAACGTGACCCCGCTCGGCGCGTACCGAGGGGCCGGCCGGCCCGAGGCGGCGGCGGCGATCGAACGCGCCGTCGATCTGCTGGCGGTCGAGCTCGGGATGGACCCCGCGGAGCTCCGGCGGCGGAACCTGATCCCGCCCGACGCCTTCCCGTTCCGGACAGCGGCGGGGACCGAATACGACTCGGGGGACTACGAGGTGGCCCTCGATCGCGCGCTCGAGCTGGCCGACTATCCCGCGCTCCGTGCCGAGCAGGCGGAACGGCGCGCGCGCGGCGACCGGACCGCGATGGGCATCGGGCTCGCCACCTACGTCGAGATCACCGGGTTCCCCACGAAGGAGTTCGCGCGCGTCGACATCGAGACCGACGGCACCGCGACGGCCTACGTGGGCACCACGTCGTTCGGGCAGGGGCATGAGACCGCGTTCGCGCAGCTCGTCGGTGGCGTGCTCGCGATCGCCCACACCGACGTCCGTGTCGTCCATTCCGACACGGCGCTCGTGGAGCGCGGGCAGGGGTCGTGGGGATCGAGGTCGCTGCAGGCGGGCGGGTCGGTCCTGTTCGCGCGCGCCGGCGAGGTCGTGGACCGAGCCCGCGCGCTCGCGGCCGCTGCCCTCGAGGTGGATCCCGTCGATCTGGAGGGCCCGGTCGACGGTGGGTTCCGCGTGCTCGGCGCGCCGGAGCGGTCGATCGGCTGGCGCGAGCTCGCCGCCCGTGCACGCGCCGACGACGGCGCCCTGTCCGCCAAGGGTGTGAGCCCCGATCCCGGCGCCACGTTCCCGTTCGGCGCCCACATCGCCGTCGTCGACGTGGATGTCGAGACCGGGGACGTCCGCCTGACCCGCCTGGTGGCGGTGGACGACTGCGGGCGCATCCTCAACCCGATGCTGGTCCGAGGCCAGCAGCACGGCGGCCTCGCGCAAGGGGTTGCCCAGGCCCTGTTCGAAGAGGTTCTGCTCGATGAGGCCGGCAACCCCATCACCTCGACCTTGATGACCTATCTGATGCCGAGCGCGGCCGAGCTCCCGTCGTTCGAGTGCGCGAACACCGAGACGCCTACGCCGGTGAACCCGTTGGGCGCGAAAGGGATCGGGGAGTCGGGCTCGATCGGGTCGACCCCGGCCGTGCAGAACGCGGTCGTCGACGCACTGGCGCATCTCGGGGTCCGGCACATCGATCTGCCGTGCTCCCCGGAACGCGTGTGGCGCGCGCTGGCCGCCGCGACACAGCCCGGGACCTGAGGTCCGGGTCGAAAGGCCTACCCCACGTCGGGGACGAGATTTCACCTTCTGGAGCTACAGCGCGTGGCTCAAGTTCGTCAGACTCCTTCGTCATGCAGCGCTTCCGACGCGGCTTGATCCGCATCGTCAAGGGACCGACCGGTGGGTTCCTGGCGTCGCTCGGCATCGCCGCGATCCTCGGCGGCGTGGCTCTGGCGTCGCCGGCGCCACCGATCGCGGCGGTGGGGAGCCATCCCACCGTGGTGGTGGCGGCCGCGCCGCTCGGTGCCGACGGTTCCGGCACTGCCGCGGCGTCTGTCGCATCCGGCGGCGTTCGCACGGAGGACGATCCGTCGGGGCGTGGGCCGGCGGTCCCGGGGACCGGCGACAGCGGCCCGGGATATCCGGGCGCGGATGGATCGGCATCGCACGTCGAGGGTCCCCCCGCGGGTGGGCCGGGGGGACCGTCGGGCGGCACGCGGTCTGCCGGCCCCTCGCCAGCGCACGGAGGCGCTCGCGACGACCCCCCGTCGAGCCCGGCGCCCGCGCATGACGGCCACCACGGGGGCGGCTCGGGATCCAACGGCAACGACGGCGACGGCCCGTCGGAGCATGACCAGAAACCTGACGCGGGACCCAGCACGAACCCGAACGGGCACGACCACGATGGCGGCAAGGGTGGCGACACCGGTTCGGGCGGCACCGGCGACAAGGGCTCGAGCGGCACGGGTTCCGGCGGCACAGGCTTGGGCGACGGCTCCGGCCGTGACGGCTCCGACGGCAAGGGTTCCGGGGACCCGAGCGGCAAGGGCTCGGGCAGCACCTCGCACTGAGCCGAACGAGCGCCCGTCCGTTAGCCTCCTCGGCGATGGACGCCATGCCGCTGTGGGAACAACGTCTCCGCGCGCCGGTGATGACCCTTCCGCGATGGTCGCGCGCCCAGCCCGATCGATGCGTCTACGAGACGAACGCCTCGGGCATCTGGCAGGTCCACGTCTGGGACGTCGCGAGCGGGAGCCGGCGGCAGGTCTCCGAGCACCCGGTCGGCGTGCGCGAGGGCTATCCGACGGCCGACGGTTCCGAGGTGATCTTCTGGCAAGAGGACACCGGCGACGAGATGGGCGCCTGGCAGGTGCAGGCGTACGAGGGCGGCGGGTCCGAGCCCTTCCTCGACGGGGCGCCTCGCGGGTGGAACGGCGGGATCGCGCAGCGTTCGGGTGTGGTCGCGGCGGGGATCAGCACCGAGGACGGCGCGTTCGGCGTCTACGCGTCGGTCGACGGGGAGCGGTTGCGCCGGATCGCCGGCTCGAAGGACTGGATGGCCGTCGCGGGTGATGAACACCTGGGCGACCTTGCGGGCCTGTCCGCGGACGGCTCGTTCGTGGCGATCCAGCACGCCGAGCACGGCAGCCTGATGCACCCCGCGCTTCGGATCGTGGAGGCGGGGAGCGGGGCCGTCGCCGCGGAACGCGGCGACGGCACCGCGGCGGTCATCGCCGCCGCCTGGTCGCCGGTTCCCGGCGACCAGCGGCTCGCCGTCACCCACGAGCCCCAGGATCGTCAGCGCGCGGCGATCTGGGACCTCGCGACGGACGAGTGGCGCGATCTCGAGGTCGACGCGCCCGGCGACCACCACATCGCCGACTGGTTCCCCGGGGCCGAGGCCGTGGTGCTGATCGCCCAGCTCGACGGCCGCGACGAGCTGTACCGCGTCGAGGTCGCGACCGGCGCCGCCACGCGCATCCCCAGCCCGCCGGGTGCGATCGGTGCGGCCCGTGTGCGCCCCGACGGTCGCGTGTGGTTCGTCCACACCGACGGCGTGCACCGCACACGGGTGCTCGACGACACGGGCGTCGAGCCGATCTCGGTCGACGCGCCGGCGCCGCCCGGGCGTCCCTTCGCGGACTGGCGGTACACGAACGAGCGCGGGCAGGAGGTGCACGGCTGGATCGTGGAGCCCGACGGCGACGGCCCGCACCCGTTGATGGTCTTCGTGCACGGCGGCCCGCACTGGGTCTACGACGACCACTACATGCCCGAGGTGCAGGCCTACGTCGACCAGGGGTTCCTCGTCGCGATGCCGAACTACCGCGGCTCGACCGGGTACGGCCGCGCGTGGCGTGACGCGCTCACCGGCGACCCAGGGTTCACCGACGTCGACGACGTCACCGCGGGGCTGCACGACCTGCTCCACCGGCCCGACGTGGATGCGACGCGCACGGTGATCGCGGGGTGGTCGTGGGGCGGCTACATCACGCTGATGGAGCTCGGCCGGAACCCCGATCTGTGGAGCGCCGGCGTCGCGGGCATTCCGGTCGGTGATTACGTGCGCGCCTATGCGGAGGAGGCGCCGTCGCTGCAGGCGATGGACCGAGCGCTGTTCGGCGGCACCCCCGAGGAGAAGCCAGACCTCTACGACCGGTCGAGCCCGATCACCTACGCCGACGCGGTCGAGGCGCCGGTGCTGTTCGTGATCGGCGAGAACGACTCACGGTGCCCCCTTGGCCAGGCGCTCGCCTACGTCGACCGGCTCGCCGACCGCGGCGCGCCGCACGACGTGTACCGGTTCGCGACCGGCCACGGTTCCAACGTCGCCGACGAGGATGTCCGCCAGATCGGCGCGATCCTCGCGTTCCTCGAGCGGACGGTGCCCGGCCTGCAGCCGGTCTAGACGATCCCCTGCGCGAGCATCGCGTCGGCGACCTTGCGGAACCCGGCGATGTTCGATCCGTGCGCATAGTTGCCCGGTACGTCGTACTCGTCGGCGGTCTCGCGACAGTTCGTGTGGATCTCGACCATGATCCGATGCAGCCGCTCGTCGACGGTCTCGCGACGCCATGAGCGGCGCTCGGAGTTCTGCGCCATCTCGAGGCCGCTCACCGCGACGCCGCCGGCGTTCGCCGCCTTCCCGGGGCCGTACAGGATCTTCGCGTCGACGAACCGCTCGATGCCCTGCGGCTCGGTCGGCATGTTCGCGCCCTCGGCGACGATGTACACGCCGTTCTCCAGGAGGTTGCCGGCGTCCTCGGCGCTGATCTCGTTGTGGGTCGCCGACGGGAACGCGGCCTCGGCGGGGATCGACCACAGCGGGTTCGTCGAACGGCTCGGATCGACGGGGGTGAACGTCGCGCTCGAGTATTGCTCGGTGTACTGCATGATCCGGCCGCGGCGCCGCTCCTTCAGGTCCATCACCCACGCGAGCTTCTCGCGGTCGATCCCGTCCTTGTCGTAGATGAACCCGCCCGAGTCGCTCAGCGTGACGGGCCGCGCGCCGAGGTCGAGCAGCTTCTCGACGGTGTATTGCGCGACGTTGCCCGAGCCCGAGATCAGGCACGTCTTGCCCTCGAGGCTCTCGTCGCGCGTCTTCGCCATCTCCTCGGCGAAGTAGACCGTGCCGTACCCGGTCGCCTCGGGACGGATCAGCGAGCCGCCCCACTCGAGCCCCTTGCCGGTCAGCACGCCGGTGAACTCGTTCCGGATCCGCTTGTACTGGCCGAACATGAAGCCGATCTCCCGGCCGCCGACGCCCATGTCGCCCGCGGGCACGTCGGTGAACGGTCCGATGTGGCGCTGCAACTCGGTCATGAACGACTGGCAGAACCGCATCACCTCGCCGTCGGAGCGCCCCTTCGGATCGAAGTCGGCGCCGCCCTTGCCGGCGCCGAGCGGCAGCGTCGTGAGCGAGTTCTTGAAGATCTGCTCGAACGCGAGGAACTTCAGCATCCCGAGGTAGACCGTGGGGTGGAACCGCAGGCCGCCCTTGTAGGGCCCGATCGCGGAGTTCATCTCGACACGGAACCCGCGGTTCACCTGGACGTCGCCGGCGTCGTCGACCCACGGCACCCGGAACATCACGACCCGCTCGGGCTCGACGATCCGCTCGAAGATCCGGGCGTCCATGTAGCGGGGGTTCCGCTCCAGGGCCAGCTCGACCGACCCGGCAACCTCGTGGACCGCCTGATGGAATTCCGGTTCCCCCGGGTCCTTCGCGGCCAGCTTGTGCATGATGCGGTTCGCGTAGTCGCCCATCGGGTCCTCTCCCGCGTTCGCCCGGCGTTCCCTGGATGTTCACCGTACGGCGGCTCTCAGCATATGTGGAGTGCCGCAAGGCGCACCAGCCGCGATCGGTGGTCCGCAGGCCGTCTGAGGCGCGCTGCTACCGTGGCTCCATGCCCAAGTGGGTGCTGTTCCCCGGCGCGATCGTGCTCGGCTACGTCGTGTGGCGGCTGGGTATCTCGACCCTGCGGGCGCTCGCGGGTCCGGCGCCCGGCACCCTCGACACTGAGAAGCCACCGGCCGAAGCCGAGGACGTCGACGACTTGGACGTGTTCCTCGTGTGTGGAGAGTGCGGGACGGAGTTCAAGGTCTCCCGTCTGGGGGAGTTGCAGATCCCCCGCCACTGCGGGGAGAAGATGTTCGTGGAGCAACGCCCAGGAACGGTGTGAGGCAACGGGAGGACCCGGCGTTTTCCACCGTTCGGCACCTAGGTATCCCCAAGGTTATCCACAGCCGGTGGTGGAGGAGCGGCTACTTCCAGAAAGAGATGCCGAAGAACCCGGCCGCCAGGACCCCAAGGCCCAGCCACATGACCCCTGGGTTGAACGCGTTCCCGTCGTTGCGGAAGAAGTTCCAGACGATGATCCCGATCCCGGCGATCATCAGCGCGGCCATCGCCGGCGCGAACCACTTCGGGCTGGACTTGGTGCGCTGCTTGCGGTGCGGGTGCAGCTCGTAGCGTCGGTTCGCCGTCTTCTTCCGGCCCTTGGACTCAGGCATCGAGGCTCGATGGTACCCGCAGGGGTCGCAGGGTGAGCGTTGCCACGGCCGGAGTGTGGAAACCCGCCGGGCGAGCCTCGCCGGCCTCGAACAGCCGGCTCTGATCGGCCCAGTGGGGCGACGCCGGGTTGCCGCTGACCCCGCTCGGCACGACGCCGACGCTCAGCTCGAGGTCGCCCAGGTCCCAGACCGCCCGATACGACGGGATCACCGCGGGGCGGTGGCCGCGGAGCGCGTCCATCGCGCCCTGGGAGATCGTCGATTCGTCGCCCCCGTAGGGGAGGGTGGCCGCGGTGAACAGCGCCTCGAGTCCCGGGATCCGGGCGAGCGGATGCGCGAGCACGAGCGCGTGGACCTCGCCCCAGGTGCGGCCGTCCGCTTCCTCGATCGCGTCGGCGAGCGCCGCGCGGAGCGCCTCGGGGTCCACCCGGTCGGTGCTGTGCGCCAGCATCGCCGGCAGCGTCTCGGCGACGAAGATCTCGCGGAACCCGCTGTATGCCCGGTAGAGCTCTTCGCCGATCCGCTCCCCGACGAGACGGCGCATGATCGCGCTGACCCACAGCTCGTACAGGGCGGCCTCCTGGGAGCGTGCGGCGACGTCGCCGTTCCAGCGCGCGAGCCGGTCGAGCACGTCGCGCTGATCGTCGTCGCCGGGATGCAGCTTCAGCAGACCGGGCAGCACCGCGTCGACGGCGAGCGAAACGGTGTCGCGCTGGATCGCCTGCATCGACGCGACGTCGTGGCCGTCGCGCTCGGTCAGGAGCTCGGCGATCCGGTCGCGCCGCGCCGGCCGGTGGAAGTCGGCGCCGATCACGTACGGGTAGCCGGGCGGCCGGACGTCGTTGTTGGCGGTCGCGATCCATCCGCGCTCGGGGTTCGTCTCGTGCGGCAGCTCGTCGGCCGGGATCCACCCCGTCCACTCGTGCTCGCCGTCCCATCCCGGGACCGGGCGGGTGCCGTCGCCCTGCGCCCGGATCGGGAACCTGCCCGTGCACTGATAGGAGATCGTGCCGTCGACGTCGGCGTAGACGAAGTTCTGGCCCGGGCACGCGATCTGCAGCACCGCGGCCGCGAAGCTCGCGGCGTCGGTGGCCTGGGCCGCCTCGAGCGTCTGGGACGGACGAAGCGTGGCGTCATGACCGGTCCATCGCAGCGCGTAGGTCCGTTCGATCGGCCGGTACGCGGTCTGCGACGCGCCCGCGATGCCGTGCGTGAGGATCGGGCCGTGCCGCGACTCGCGGACGCGCAGCACGCGCGGGTCGGCGTCCCCCCGCACCACGATCGGTTCCTCGTGGATCGTGAGGGGCTCCCATGCGTCGCCGAACCGCGCGGCCGTGCCGTCGTCGTTCAGCCGCTCTTCGAAGAGGTCCTGGGAATCGCCGGTCACGTTGGTCGCGGTCCACGCGTGGTGGGGCGTCGCGCCGAGGACGACGCCGGGCAGGAAGGGGAGCGCGACCCCGCGCGCGTCGTAGCCCGGGGCGCGCAGGTGCAGCTCGAACCACGTGTTCGGTTGGGCGACCAGCAGATGCGGATCCCCCGCGAGCAGCGGCTTCCCGCTCGCGGTGCGGCTGCCGGCGACGGCCCAGTTGTTCGAGCCAACTCCACCGCGAGGCGCCGAGGGCAGAACCAGGTCGGTGGTCGCGTGATGGATCCGGTCGTCCAGCTCGGCGCGTAGCAGCTCGGCGTCCCAGTTGCTCGAGAGGTTCCACGCGAGCAGCGCGATCGCCGCGCCGTACGGCGCCGGGTCGTCGGGGATGGCGGGCTCGAGATCGAGCAGCTGGTACTCCACCGGCTTGGCGGGCATCGCCTCGATCCACGCGCGCACGCCCGCGCGGAACCGTGCGTGCATCGCGCGATCGAGGTCGGTCCACTCCTCGACATGGGCCGCGCCGGCGCGGTTGAGCCCGATCGTGCGCATGAAGACGTCGTCCGAGTAGGTCAGCTCGCTGAAGATCTCCGACAGGCGACCGGTGGCGAGGCGGAGCGCGAGCTCCAGTTGGAAGAGCCGCTCGCCCGCCGTGACGAACCCTTGCGCGAACCAGAGGTCGTCGAGCGAGGCGGCCGTGATCCGCGGCACGCCGTACGCGTCACGCTCGACCGTGACGGCCTTGCCGAGACCACCCACCGCGAGCTCGCCGTCCAGCGGGAACAGGGCCGCCTCGGCCATCGCGCGCATCGGTTCCGACATGGTTCGGTGAGCCTAGCGAACCGTCGTGCGCCGGCCTCCCTTCATGAAAGAACGATGAGGGCCACGCACCAGCCGTGTGGCCGATATGTGATGAAGCGCGTGGTCGGCCGATCGGCGTATCGACCGCTGCTACGGTCGGATCCCGCCGACGAAAGGTTCGCTCATGCGTCGTTTCGCGCTCGTGGCCGCCGTCCTGCTGCTTCCGACCGTCGCGTTCGTCGCTCTCGGAGGTGCCGCCGCCGGCGCGACCGCATCCACCCCGAACGCCGCGTCAGGCACGATCCCCTCCTTCAGTCACGCGTTCGTGATCGTCGGTGAGAACACGGCGCGCGGGAACATGTCGCCGAAGGACATGCCGTATACGTTCGGGACGCTGAAGCCCGCATCGGCGTTCGTGAACAACTACTACTCGTTCCACGTGGATGGATCGCTCGCGAACTACATCGGGATGACGAGCGGTCAGTACACGCCGTGCGAGGTGCGGAACAACCTGCCCGAGCGGTGCCACCAGGCCGTGAACAACGTGTTCAACCAGGTGCACACGCACGGTCGGTCATGGAGACTCTGGGCCGAGTCGGCCACGGGCCCGTGTGACTTCTTCGATTCCGGGACGAATTGGAACGGCAACACGTACGGCGCCCATCACAACCCCGCCGTCTACTACGACGACATCACGGGCGGCAAATACAGCGAGGCGGTGGCGCCGGCGGCCACCTGCACGAACAGCGTTTTGCCGACGGGCACGACAGCTCCGAACGACACGAGCGCGATGGATGCGGCGCTCGCGTCGGGCAACGTCGGCGCCTTCACGATGATCATCCCGAACGACTGCGAGAACGGGCATGACCGATGTGGCAAGGCGAAACGGTTCCATCAGTTCGACCGGTTCCTTGCCAGGGAGATCCCGAAGATCGAGGCGTCGCCCGCGTTCGATGCCCACAGCGTCATCTTCATCACGTACGACGAGGGCGCGGACCCCGGGCTCCCCAACCGGTTCAACGTGCAGATGATGGTGGCAGGCCCGCTCGTCCAGCCGGGGGCGTACGCGGCCGGTCCTCGCCGCTCGCACTACAGCCTGCTCCGCACGCTCGAGGCGGGCTTGGGATTGCCGTATCTCCGCGGAGCGAAGACCGTTCCTGCCCTCGGCAAGATCTGGAAGTAACCCGATCAGGCGGTTCCGGGGCTAGGCGGCGCCGTCCTCCCGGACGTTCCCAAGCCACGATCCGTAGAGCGCGGCGTAGCGCCCGCCGCCCTCGGCGAGCTCGTCGTGGGTGCCTTCCTCCACGAGCTGGCCGGCGTCGAAGACGAACACCCGGTCGGCGCCCTCCGCCGTCGACAGCCGGTGCGCGATGGTGATCACGGTCCGTCCGGCGGACAGCCGGCGCAAGGCTTCCGTGATCCGTTGCTCCGTGGCGGGGTCGACCGCCGAGGTGGCCTCGTCGAGGATCAGCAGCCCCGGGTCGCCGAGCTGCGCCCGCACCAGCGCGACCAGCTGGCGCTCGCCGACCGACAGGGCCTCGCCGCGCTCACCGACGTGGGTCTCGAGCCCCTCGGGCATCGTCGCCACCCAATCGCCGAGCCCGAGCTCCTCGAACGCGGTCTCGACGTCGCGGTCGCTCGCGCCCGGGCGTCCCATCCGGACGTTCTCGCGCACGGTCGTGTCGAACAGGAAGCCGTCCTGCGGCACCATGCGGATCCGGGAACGCCGCGTGTCGGGCGCGACCCTCCGGAGGTCGACCCCGTCGATCAACATCGTGCCGTCGGTGGGGTCGGCCAGCCGTGAGGTGACCTTCACGAAGGTGCTCTTGCCACAGCCCGTCTCGCCGACGATCGCGACGTGGCCGCCCGCGGGCACGGACAGCGAGATCCCGTGCAGCACCTCCGGCCCCTCCCGGTAGGAGAAGTGGACGTCGTCGGCCTGGACCGACAGCGCCCCGCGCGGCAGCTCGACGCCGTCGACCGGCTCGACGATCTCGATCGCCATGTCGTTGACCGCCAAGATCTTGCGCCAGGCCGCGATCGCGTTCTGCGTCTCCGAGTAGACCTCCGGAAGGTCGGTGAACACGTGCAGGAACACGTCGGCCAGGAACAGGAACGCCGTGACCTGGCCGAACGACATGCCCCATCTCGGCCCGTAGAACGCGCCGAGCACGACGACCGTCGACAGCGACAGCGCGTAGAAGACCGACGACAGCGGCCACAGCGTCGCGGCACGGAAGTGGGCCATCACCTCGGCGCGGTAGCGCTGGTCGATCGCTCGCTTGACCTTCTGGTCGGTGTGCTCGTCGAGCCCGTAGGCGCGCACGACAGCCGCGCCCATCACCGACTCCGACACTTCGGACAGCATCTCGCCGACCCGGGTGCGTGCCGTGTTGAACGCGACCGTCAGCTTCGCTTGCATCGACCAGACGATCAGCAGGAGTGGCACGATCAGGATGCAGATCGCGAGCGCCAGCTGCCACGCGTAGAAGAGCATCAAGCCGAGCGCGCCGATGACCTGCGTCAGCGAGATGATCCACGCGATCCCGCCCCACTCCATGAACTGTTGGAGCGCGTCGATGTCGGCGGTCACGCGGGCGACGAACACGCCACGCTTCTCCTCGGACTGGTCGGCGATCGAGAGCGCGTGGATGTGCGAGAACGTGTGCACGCGTAGCTGCATCATCGCGTTCTCGGCCGCGACCACGAGCCGGCGCCCGGCGATCCGCGCCGCGACGAACGCGATGATCACGAGCACGAACCCGATCCCGCAGATCGTGTACGTGTAGCGCGCGTCGAACGGGTCGAGACCGTTATCGAACACCTTCTGGATCAGGACCGGCGTGACCAGCGACACGACCGTCACGCCGAGGGAAACGACGACGGTCATCCCGAGGCCGCGGCGGAGCTCGCTGCTCCCGCCGATCCCGCGCTTGAGCACCGCCCAGGCGCCTTGGAGCTCCTCGGGGACCGGCAGCGCGTCGTCGTCCTGGAAGGACGCCAGCTCAGCGCTCATCGTCCGCCTCCTCGGGGTGCTCCTGCTCGTAGGCGCGGATGATCGCGCGGTAGCCGGGCAGCGTCGCGAGCAGGTCGTCGTGGGAACCCGTGCCGATGACGCGGCCACCCTCGAGGAAGATCACGCGGTCGGCGAGCCGGATCGTCGACAGGCGATAGGCCACGACGATCAGCGTGGTGTCGAGCTCGCGCCGCAAGGCATGCAGGATGTTCGCCTCGACCATCGGGTCGACCGAGGACGTCGCGTCGTCGAGGATCAAGATGCGCGGCGCGCGCGCGAGCGCCCTCGCCAACGCGACCCTCTGGCGCTGTCCGCCCGAGAGCGTGTGCCCGCGCTCGCCGACCACCGTGTCGTACCCGTTCGGCAGCTCGCGGATGAACCGGTCGGCCGAGGCGATCATCGCCGAGCGCACCACCTCGTCGCCGTCGACCGTGTCGTCGAGCGCGATGTTCTCGCGCACGCTCGCCGCGAACAAGAAGCTCTCCTGGAACACGATCGAGGCCGCCTGACGGAGCTCCAGCGGGTCTGTCCTGCGGACGTCGATGCCGCCGACGCTCACGGCGCCCTCGTCCGGATCCGCGAGACGCACGAGCAGCTGGACCATCGTCGACTTGCCGACGCCGGTCGGCCCGACGATCGCCACCGACTCACCCGGCTCGACATCGAAGCTCACGCCGTCCAGGACCGGCTGTCCGTCGTAGATCAGGTAGACGTCGCGCACGGACAGCCCGAGCGGGCCGTCGGGCAATGGCTCGGGGTGGGCCGGTGGCACGACCGTGACCTGCTCGGTGAACACGGTCTGCAGCCGGTCGTAGCCGACGACGGCACGCGGGAGCTCGGCCAGGATCCACCCGATGAACCGCATCGGCCACGAGAGGAGACCGAACAGCGCCACGAGCCCGATCAACTCGCCGGTGTTGATCGCGCCCTCATGGATCCGCCACGCGCCGACCGCGACGAGCACGACGGTGGCGAGCGTCGGCAGTGCGTCCAACCCGGCCTCGAAGGTCGCGCGCACGTATCCGCCGCGCACGCGGTCGTTGCGCAGGGTCCGCGCGGCGTCCTCGAGCTTCTCCGTTTCGAGCTGCTCACGTCCGAGGGTCTTGACGACGAGCGCTCCGTCGATCGATTCGTGCGCGACGGACGAGACGACGCCGATGTCCTCCTGCGCCATCCGCGCGGGCTCCTCCATGCGCCGGGCGAAGCTCCGGTTCATCAGGGCGAGCGCCGGGAACAGCAGCGCGCCGACGAGCGCGAGCCACGGGTCGATCCGCAGCATCTGGATCATCGCGAGGA
This sequence comes from uncultured Actinomycetes bacterium, assembly GCA_963799625.1. Classification (GTDB taxonomy): domain Bacteria; phylum Actinomycetota; class UBA4738; order UBA4738; family HRBIN12; genus AC-51. The sequence goes on from CAWCXU010000013.1 coordinate 700,857, forward strand.
ACACCAGCACGATCACCCCGGCCGCGAACGGCACCGGCCAGAACACGTCCACCGCCGCCTTCACGTCGGCCTCCATGTGGGCGAGCAGCTCTCCCGTCGGCGTCTCACGGTGGTACTGCAGTTGGAGTTCCCGGTATCGGTCCGAGACGTCGCGGCGAAGCGTCGCCATCACGCGCTCGCCCGCCACGCCCGAGTAGTACCGGCGGACCATGATCCCGAGCGCCCGGCCGCAGCCGAACAGCATCAGCGCCAGTACCGACAGCCAGACGGTGCTCGCCGCCGGCGGGTGGCCGGGGCACGTCGCGGGGTCGAGCGCGGGGCAGAGCACGTTGTTCGTCGCCTTCGCGAGCGCGTCGGTCAGCAGTAACGACGACACGGCGAACACCAGGGCGCCGGCCAACGACACCATGAATGGCTTGGGGTGCAAGCGAACATACGCCCACACGAGGCGCATGCCAGACGCGAACAACCCACCCCTGTGAGGCCCGATCGTGGGCGCGTTCGTGTCCTGCAGGGTCGTCGCCATGCCGCATATCATGCCGCGCATGAGCGATGAACGACCGTGGCTGTCCACGTACCCCTCCGACGTGCCGCGATCGATCGCTCCATTCCCCGATGAGAGCGTCTTCGGGCTGCTCGAGTCGGCGGCCAGCCGGTTCCCCGACCGGCCGGCGATCGCCTGGTTCGGCAAGCACCTGAGCTACGCGCAGCTGCTGCGCGAGGTGGAGCGGTGCAGCGCCATGCTCGCCGCGCTCGGCGTACGAAAGGGCGACCGTGTCGCGCTCATCATGCCCAACTCGCCACCGTTCACGATCGCGTTCTACGCGTGCATGCGCATCGGCGCCGTGGCCGTGGGCAACAACCCCGTCTACACGGCTCGTGAGATGGAGCACCAGCTACGCGACGCCGACACGAACGTCGTGCTCGTCGCCGATCTGATGTATGCGGACTTCGCCGACGTGTTCACCGCCGTCGGGATCGAGCACGTCGTCGTGACACGCCTGAACGACTACATGCCCGGGTTGAAGAAGCTGCTCGCGCCGATGCTCAAGTTCAAGAAGCAGCAGCGTGCTGCCGGCAAGCCGTGGCCACCGGTGCCCAAGGACGCGCCGGTCGTGCGGTGGCATCAGGGGATGCGCGAGTCCGGCCCGATCCCACCGGTCGCGACCGTCCAGCCGCGCGAGGACCTCGCCGTATTGATCTACACCGGCGGCACGACCGGGATCGCCAAGGGCGCGATGTTGTCCCACGCGAACCTGTGCGCGAACGCTCGGCAGGCCTGGGCGTGGCTCACCACGATCGAGGAAGGCCGCGACGCGGTCCTCGCGGCGATGCCGTACTTCCATTCGTACGGGCTGCTCGCGATGGTCCTCACGGGCCTGATCGCGGCGAAGCTCGTCCCAGTGCCGAACCCCCGCGACATCCATCTGATCCTCGAGATCTCGCAGGAGGAGAAGCCGACGTTCTTCCCGGGCGTGCCGCGGTTGTACGTGGCGATCAACGAGTTCCCCGACGTACAGAAGTTCGATCTCAAGTCGGTCAAGGCGTGCGTGTCGGGGGCCGCCCCGTTGCCGCAGGCCGTCGCGCGGCGGTTCGCGGAGGTCAGCGACGGCGCCGTGCTGGTCGAGGGGTACGGCCTCACGGAGTGCTCGCCGGTGACCCACGTGAACCCGATGGACGGGCGCGGGCGGCCGGGTTCGATCGGCCTGCCGATCCCCGACACCGACGTGCGGATCATCTCGCTCGACGACCCCGACAAGGAGATGCCGCAGGGCGAGCCCGGCGAGCTCTGCATCAAGGGCCCGCAGGTGATGCTCGGGTACTGGCGGCGCCCCGAGGAGACCGCCCTGGCGATCCGCAACGGCTGGTTCCACACCGGCGACGTCGCGGTGATGGAGCCCGACGGGTTCTTCCGGATCGTCGACCGGCTGAAAGACATGGTGCTCGTGTCGGGCTTCAACGTGTACCCGAACGAGGTCGAGGATGTGCTGTACCACCACCCCGCGATCTCCAAATGCGCCGTGATCGGCCTGCCCGACGACCGCACGGGCGAGCGGGTGAAGGCCTTCGTGGTGCTGAAGGAAGGCGAGCACCTCACCGCCGAGGAGCTGATCGCCTGGTGTAAGGACCCGGCGCAGGGCCTGACCGGCTACCGCGCGCCCAAGGAGGTCGAGTTCCGAGACACGCTCCCGGAGACGCTGGTGGGCAAGGTGTTGCGGCGGATCCTGCAGGACGAGGAGCGCATGAAGCGCGAGGCGGCGACCGCCGCGCCGTGAACGCGCTCCACTGGGATCTCGGCGACGGCCTCGTCGTCCGCACCTACACGCTCGACGACGCGCAGACCCTGTTCGACCTCATCGATACGAATCGTGCGCACCTGCGTCCGTGGATGATCTGGGAGCAGACGACGAAGGGCACGGACGACACGCGCGCGTTCATCCAGAGCTGCCTCGACGAAGCCGTCAGCATCGAGGGGAACGGGATCTGGGTCGATGGCGAGCTCGCCGGCGGCATCGGCCTGGACATCGACACCCTGTCGAACAGCGGTGAGATCGGGTACTGGCTCGCCAAGCCGCACGAGGGTCGAGGGATCATCACGCGCGCGTGCGAGCGGTTCTTCGACATGGCGTTCGACGAGCTCGGGCTCCATCGGATGGAGCTCCAGGCGGCCGCCGCCAATGCCAGGTCGCGGGCGGTCGCCGGGCGCCTCGGGATGCAGGAGGAGGGTGTCGCGCGCGACGGGATCCGCGTCGCCGAGGGGTATCTCGACTCGGTCGAGTACGCCATCTTGGAGGACGAGTGGCGAGCACGTAGGGTGCGGACGTGAGGCCCGACCTGCTGATCGAGCTCGGCGGTGGTGCGGTGCTCCGCCCGTATGCCGACGGGGACGCCGAGGCCTTGTACGGCCTGATCGATGCGAACCGGGTGCGTTTAGCGCGGTGGTTCCATTGGGTCGACGACGCGACCGACGCATCTTCGCAGGCCGCGTACATCGAGTCGCGCCGCGCGAGCGATCGCTCGCTCGACGGCAACGGCATCTGGGTCGGCGACGATCTGGCGGGCGGGTGCGACCTGATGATCGGCGGCTCGGACGACGTCGGGGAGCTGGGGTTCTGGCTCGATGAGGCCTTCGTAGGCCGCGGGCTCGTGACAAGGGCGGCGCAGGCCCTGATGGCCCGCGGGTACGAGAGCGAAGGACTGCACCGGACGCAGCTGCGCGCCGGCGTCGACAACCTGCGGAGCCGAGCTGTCGCGAAGCGGCTCGGGATGCGCGAGGAAGGCGTCCTGCGCGGTGCGGGCAAGGTGGGCGGCGGGATGCACGTCGACCTCGTGATCTACGGCCAGGTCGTCGACGACTGGCGCAAGTCCGTCTGACGTGGCGATCCGCGCCGTCATCTTCGACCTCTACGGCACGCTCGTCCCGGAGTTCCCGCACGAGGACTTCTACGCGTCGATCGATCACATGGCGACGGTGCTCGGCGCCGACATCGAGGCGTTCCGCGACGCGTGGAACGAGACCGTCGTGGCACGGCAGACCGGCGGTTACGCCACGATGGACGAGAACGTGGTCGCGATCTGCGCGATGCTCGGCCTGCCCGAGCCGGACGCCGTCGCGGTGTCGTCGGCGCTGGAACGCCGCGCCGAGATGTACCGAACCTGGTTCCGGCCACGTGACGGCGCCGTCGAGACGCTGACCGAGCTCCGGGCGCGTGGCCTGCCGCTCGCCCTGATCTCGATGTGCGCGCCCGACACGCCACCGATGTGGCACGCGTCGCCGTTCGCGGGTCTGGTCGACGTGGAGGTGCTCTCCAGCGAGGTGGGTCTGCGCAAGCCCGACCCGGCGATCTACCGGTATGCGTGCGACCGCCTCGGCGTGGAACCGGCGGACTGTCTCTACTGCGGCGACGGCGCCTACCGCGAGCTCACCGGGGCAACCGAGTTCGGCATGACCGCCGTGGAGATCCGCGACCCGGCCGTCGACGTGACGACGCTTCTGCACCTCGAGGGCGAGGACTGGACGGGCGTGCGCATCGGCGATCTGCGAGAGCTGCTCGCGATGGTCTGAGCGTTCCCGTCTGTTCGGCCTTCGCCGACAGCCTGGGCCGCTCCCGACAGATCTCCCGCCTTCCGACGTCTGCGCCTCGACCCGCTCCGTGCCGATTCAGCCAACAGTCCGGTCGAGGAGCGACCGTTCGAGAGGGAAGGTCGGCGTTGTTCGGAGTCGCTCGCGCACACATCGTTGTCGTGGCGTTCGTGTCCGGTGCCCTCTTGGTGGCTCCCGCCGCGGCCCGAGCCGAGGACTGGACCCAGTTCCACGCCGGACGGACCCGTGCCGGTGTCGTCTCCGGAGAGACCCTCCTCACGACGACCACCGCGGCGTCGATCCACAAGCTCTGGGGCGCCGCCACGGATCCGAGCTCCCAAGGCATCAACTCGTCGCCGGCGGTGGCAGGGGGTCTCGTCTACGTCGGATCCGACGACGGATCGCTGTGGGCGTTCGACGCGCTCACCGGCGCGCCGGTGTGGCGCGATCCGGTCGGGTCACAGGTCCGGAGCTCGCCGGCGGTCGCGGACGGCCGCGTCTTCTTCGGTTCGTCCGGAGGGTCCGTCTACGCCGACGACGCGCTCACCGGAGCCCGGGTCTGGTCGTACGCCATCGGCGGGAACGTGACGGCCCCGCCGCTGGTGGTCGGGGCGACCGTCTACATCGGGTCGCGCGGCGGCAGCTTCGTCGCGCTCCACGCGGCGACCGGCATACGCCTGTGGAGCGCGAACCCCTGGGGCATGTGGGGTGGCGCCGCCTCCGCGAAGGGCCTGGTCTACGTGGGGTCCGAGCAGTCCAAGGTGTTCGCGTACGACGCGGCGACGGGTGCGCTCATCTGGAGTACCGCGCTCGGCGCACGTATCCGGAGCACGCCCTCGGTGGCCCACCGTCGTGTGTTCGTCGGCACGGATGCGGGCACCGTGGTGGCGCTCGGCGCGGCGTCCGGAAAGATCCGATGGACATCCGCGGCGGCGCCGCCTTCCGCAGGCGCCGTGATCCGCTCCTCGCCGGCCGTCGACCACGGGCGCGTGTTCGTGGCCACCGCCGAGACCTCCCCGATGGACGGTAACGTGGTCGCGTTCGACGAGGTCACCGGCGCGACGGACTGGCGTGCGACCTACATCGCGGATTACTCGACCTCCTCACCCGCGATCGCGAACGGCCGCGTGTACATCGGCTGTCGCGACGGCTCCCTCTACGCCTTCGGCACCGCCTGATCCGCGCTCGCGAGCAACGCCGCGCTGGGTGCCTGCTGTAAGCCCGCGGCCATCATCGCGACCTGCTGCGGGATCGCGGCGACATCGCCGACGATCAGCGTCGCGGGCGGGCCGAGGCTCGCCGCTGCGGCCAGGGCGGGGAGCTCGGTGAGTGAGCCGATCACGGTTCGTTCCTCGGGGGTCGTCGCCCACATCACGAGCGCCGCCGGTTCGTCGGCGTCGCGTCCCGCGTCGATCAGCGCTCGGCAGGTGTCGGCGAGTCGTCCGGCGGCCATCAGCAGCACCAGCGTGTCGACCGCGGTGGCGATGCGTGAGAGGTCGGTGGCGTCGGGCTCGTGGGCCGTGCCCGCCGTCGATGCCGTCACCACCGCGAACGAGCGGGCGATCCCGCGGTGCGTGACCGGGATGCCGGCCGCGGCCGGCGCCGCGATCGCGCTCGTGATGCCGGGGATCACCTCGCACGGAACGCCGGCCTCCGCGCACGCGAGCAGCTCCTCGCCGCCGCGACCGAACACGAACGGGTCGCCGCCCTTCAAGCGCACCACGGTCCGGCCGAGCAGGGCCTGTTCCACCAGCACCGCGTCGATCTGCTCCTGTTTCATCGCGTGGCCGCCGGGCTGCTTGCCGACGTAGATCCGCTCGGCCGATGTGGGGGCGAGCTGGAGCAGCGCCGGCGCCGCGAGCCGGTCGTACACGACGACGTCGGCCTCGGCCAGCGCGCGGGCGCCCTTCACGGTGATCAGGTCGGGATCGCCGGGGCCGGCGCCCACCAGCACGACGCGACCGGTCATCGGCGCGCTCCGTCCAGCAGCCGCGACACGAGCCGACCGCGCAGCTCGTCCGCGCAGCCGGCCTGGACCAGCGCGGCGGCCTCGTCGGGGTCGAGCGCCTTATGCCAACGCGCCGACCGCTCGCGGATGTCGGGGAGCAGCGGCATGGTTTCCTCGCGGACCTCGCGAAGCACCCGCAGCACCTCTGCCCACTCGGGGCCGTACTCGGTCTCGAGGCGCTCTCGCATCTTGCGCGCGAGCGCCGGCGAGGCGCCTCCGGTGCCGATCGCGAGCAACAGCTCGCCGCGTCGCACGATCGCGGGCATCGCCCAGTCGCACGCCGGGATATCGTCAACTACATTGACCAATGCTCCGGCACGGCGCGCGGCCGCCGACAGCCGACCCCGCTCGCCGGGGTCCGGGTCGTGCGCGATCACCAGGAACGCGCCGGCAAGGTCGGCCGACGTCCACGTCCGTCGCGCGACCTGGACATCCTCGAGCAGCTCGAGGCCTTCGAGCCGGTCCGACGGCTCGGTCGAGATCACCAACACGTCGGTGGCGCCCCCTGCGAGGAGCGCCTCGACCTTTCCTTCCCGGATCGGGAGCGCCCCGATCACGACGCAGCGGCGCCCCTGGAGCTCGAGCAACACCGGGAAGCCGAAGGGCGTCATGTCAGCACGCCACCGTGTAGTGGTGCGACCGGTAGGGCGGCGGCGGAGCGGCCTCGCGCTCCGTCCCCTCGTACTCGTCGAGGTGCTCGGTGTAGCTCATCCAGAGCGGCCCCTCGGGGTCGTACTCGCGCTGCAGGTTCTTCTTGGCGCGGTCGAGGTTGCGAAGCGCCAGGCGCTTCACGGCCGACAGGTCCTCGATGGGCGCGTCCTCGAAGGCGCCCGCGGCCCGCACCCAGGCGTCCACGCCCACGTCGGTCCGGAGCAACACGGTCGACGTGCCCGGCTCCGAGCCGATGTTGCCGACCACCAGGTCGGCGCCGAGCGCGGCGAAGTCGGCGCACTCGTCGCACCCCTTCAGCGAGGCCTGGTGGAAGTCCTTCACGGGCTTCTTCATCAGCTCCTCGCCCTCGGCGCTCGCGGCGACGAGCTTGCCCTCGCGGATGTCGATCTTCTCGACCTTCCCGAGGTTCACGCCCTCGGCCGCGACCATCGGGATCAGCTTCTTCGGGTCGAACGACCTGGTGCAGAACAGGCCGATCGCGAGCGTCACCTTGGTCGCGAGCGTGTCGCGCCGCTCCCAGGGGAACTTCTGGATCGCGCGAAGGCCGCTGATCTGGCACGGCGTGCCCACGAGGGCGATCCGCTCGACGCCCTCGGGGCAGCGCTCGTTCAGCATCGCGAGCGTCTCGGACTGGTGGTAGACGCTGCCGACCCCGGTCAGCACCTGCTCGATCGTGGTCGCGAGCACGGGCGTGCCGATGAACGCGTCGAGCTTCTGCGTCTGGATCACCGCGTCGATCACGCCGCGCTCCATCAGGGTGGCGAGCAGCGCGGTGACCGCCCCGCCGTCCTGCGCGCCGTCGGGCCGCTCGAGCGCGCGCGCCGACACCGCCTGCTGCACCTCGCCGACGGGGTTCTCCGCGTCCTGGTGGTTCAGCTTCTCGGGGCGGAACCCGGCCATCGGGCAGTAGTCCCAGCAGGCGGAGCAGCCGGTGCACATCCGCACGAGGGTCGGCAGGCCGTCGGAGCCCACGCCGATCGACTTCGACGGGCATGCGGCGATGCACGCCCCGCAGCCGACGCAGCGGTCGGCGTCGATCACGGCCGACGCCGTCTTGTGGAACCAGATCTTGTCCAGGAGCTCCGGCACGCCGTTCGCATCCATGATGTCGTCGCGAACGTCCCGTGCCGGATCGATATGGGGCTGCGCGAAGCTGCCCACGCGATCGGCCGTCTCAACCATGTCCGTTCCCTTCGAAGTAGCGGCCGACACCGGCCGGAGTGAGGTCATCCAAAGAGAGTTCGCCCGCACACACCGCGCGGAGGACCTCGGTGATCGACTCGAACGCTTCGTCGACGGGCTCCTCGAGCCGGACCCACTGGCCCAAGCGCGAGGCGCCGAGGTCGCCGCCGAGCGAGATGTCGAGGGCCTGCTGGTAGGCCTCCTCGTCCTTGGTCATCGTCGCGCGGACGCCGATGTGCGCCGCCTGCACCTGTGCGCACGAGGCCTTGCACCCGCTCATGTGGAGCTTGAGCCCGTCGAGCCGGTCGCGGCCCGCGACCGGCAGCGTCTCCTGCAGGTGCGCGACGAGCTGGCGTCCGCTCGTCTTCATGTCGTCGATCGCGAACTTGCAGAACGGCGCGCTCGTGCACGCGACGATCGCCCGCTCGAACGGGTCGGGCTCGGGCGTGTAGGTCTGCACGAAGTCCTCGGCGAGCAGCGCGTCGACGTCGTGGATCCCGGTGAGCAGCAGGTTCTGGCGCTGCGACATCCGGACCCCGCCGTCGCCGTGCGTGCGCGCCAGGCGCGCGACCTCGAACCACTCGTCGTCGGTCAGGCGTCCCATCGGGATGCACAGACCGACGAAGTGCGTGCCGCTCGTGTCGGGGTGCACACCGAGGTGGTCCTCCGGCTCGCCGGTCCACAACGACTCGCCGGCAGCCGATCGTCTCGCTCCCGACCCGCGCGCGGATCTCGTCGGTCACCTTGTCCGGTCCGAGCTGATACACGAGCACCCGGAACCGGTTGACCGCCTTCATGTCGAAGTCGCCGAACTCGCGGTAGGTCTGCAGCGTGGCCCGGACGGTGTCGGTCACTTGGTCGGGGCGCACGAACAGGTCCAACGCGTCGGCGATCCGCGGCGAGTCACTCAGCCCGCCGCCCGCGTGGACGTTGAACCCGAGCGTGCCGTCGGCGGCACGCGCCGGCGTGAACGCGAGGCAGTGGAGCTTCACGACCGCGCAGTCGGTCGGGCAGCCGGTGACGACGACCTTCCACTTGCGCGGCAGGAACGCGGTCAGCTTCTCCTCGTCCTTCGAGAACGTGCGGAACTCCTCGATGAGGGGTCCGACGGGCAGGTAGCCGCGGGGGTCGGCGCCGTCGGCGGGACACGCCGTCGGGTTGCGCATCGAGTCGCCGCAGGCCTGCGCGCTCGTCATGCCGACCGCGTCGAACCGGCGCCAGATCTCGGGGAGCTGCGTGAACTCGACCCAGTGCACCTGGATGTCCTGGCGCGTCGTGATCTCGCCGAACCGGTCGGGCTCGACGTGATCCTGCCAGCCGTTGCCGAAGTCGCGGATCACGCCGGCGACGGTGTCGAGCTGGTCGGCGTTGATCCGGCCGCCCGGGATCCGGATGCGGAGCATGAACCGATTGCGCTGGCGATCGTCGTAGACGCCCATCAGGCGCATCCGGCCCACGGCGAGCGGGCCCTCGCGCTCCTCGATCGCCTCCCAGGGGTCGTGGTCGTTCTCGGCGACCTGCGTCTCGACCGAGGCGCGGACCTCCGTCGGCCCCTGCGTGCGGTCGAAGACCTGCTGCGGCGTCTCTGTCATGTGCGCACGCCTCTCATCGATGATTCGGCTTCCTTCTCGCGGTCGGACTTCGAGCCGAGCAGCTGGACCGAGCAGTGGATGCCGCACTCCTTGTTGGTGTCTTGCTCCCACCACCAGCGGCCCGCGCGCTCGGACTCGCCGGGCATCACGGCGCGGGTGCACGGCGAGCACCCGATCGACGTGTACCCGTGGTCGAAGAGCTCGTGGTAGGGCACCTCGTTGTCGCGGACGTAGTCCCAGACGCGGTCGAGCGTCCAGTCGGCGAGCGGGTTCAGCTTGACGATGCCGCGGTGCTCGCGGTCGAGCTCGACCTTGGCGATGTTGCGGCGGCTGACCCACTGCTCGCGGCGGAGCCCGGCGATCCACGCGTCGAGCGTGGCGAGCTTGCGCTTCAGGGGCTCGACCTTGCGGATCGTGCAGCAGGTGGTGCGGAGGTCCACGCTGCGGTACATCGCGTTGGGGCCGTTGGCGGTCTGGAACGAGGCGACCGCCGACTCGTCGGGCACCTCGAACTCGACGTCGATGCCGTAGCGCTCGCGCACCTCCTCGAACAGCGTGTAGGTCTCGGGAGGTAGCCGGCCGGTGTCGAGCGTGAAGACGCGGATGCTCGGGTCGATCCGCCATGCCATGTCGACGATCGCCATACCGTCGACGCCGCCGGCCGCGCTGATCGCCAGGCGCGGGTGGAAGGTTTCGATCGCCCACTCCAAGAGGTCCTGGGCGCCCGCGTCCTCGAACCGGTCGGCGGCGTCTTGGACCCACGCGGATTCCTCGTCGACCACGGCGAGGGTGGGCTCGTGGATCGGTTGGATCGGGTCTCGATCTGCCATCGGATCCTCGGTGCGGTTGTGGGTTCTGGGCGGGGGGACCGGACAAACAGAAAGGCCGCCTGTGCGGCGGCCTCGGGTGGTGCGTGATGGGTGTGGGCTACCGCAGGCGGTGGCGGGCGGGCATCCCCATGCCCGCGGCACGGCGACAGCACAGGCGCGACGGCACCATGGCCGCGACCTCCCCTGCAGCTCGTGTCTTGATCACCGGGTCTCCGTCGGTCGGAACCTGCCGTCTTGCAGGTGCAATAGGGTATCGGCGGCTTCCGAGCCACGTCAAGGACGGCTCGGACCTGTTGGGCGGCAGGGGATGCGGCTACCTCCGGACGTGCCAGGTGTCGTCGGAGGCCGGTGAGCGGTGGACCACGATCGGCGCATCGTCTCGTTCGCTCTCGGCCACGGCCGGCTTGGCGGCGGACATGAACGCGAGCCCGATCAGCCCGAGCAGCCCGACCGCGAGCGATCCCAGTCCGCCGATCACCAGCGCCTGCTGCCCGCCGACCCCGACGACGAGCGCGCCACCGAGCGCGGTCGCGATGATCTGCGTGCTGCTGACCAGCCCCATGTAGGCGGCGAAGACGCGGCCGTGCAGCGAGGCGGGCACGCGCCCGTGCACGAGCGTCCGCGCCGCGACGTTCTCGACGCCGTTGCCGGCGCCCGAGATCACGAACAGGGCCGCGGCGGGCGCCAGGGCGGCCGACGCCGCGCCCGCGACGAGGGCGGCGCCACCCGCCACGGCGCCGCCGAAGATCCAGATCGGGGCGCGTTCCGAGGAGATCCGGCGCGCGATCAGCGCGCCGACCACCATGCCCGCCATCCACGTCGACGCGAGCACGCCGTATCCGATCGACGGCTGGTTGAGCGTGTCCTTCGCGAAGAACACCTCGGCCACGTTGTCGGTCGCCGCGAACAGGACGATCCCGCCCATCGCGACGAAGACCAGCAACAGGAGCCGGTCGTGTGCGACGTAGGCGAATCCGGCGCGTGCCCCGTCCTGCTCGGCCTCGTCGGCGGGCACGGGCATCCGTCGGATGCTCATCCCGAGCGTGCCGATCGCGAGCACCAGGAACGTCAGCGAGTCGATCAGCAACGGGGCGGCCGTGCCGTTCTCGTGTGCGACGACGCCGGCGACGAGCGGACCCAGGATCCACCCCGCGTACTTCGCGATCTCGATCTTCGCGTTGGTCCTGGAGGTGTCGCCCTCCTCGTCGAGCAGGGGGACCAGCGCGAAGACCGACGGTCCGGTGACGCTTGCCAGCGCGCCGAGCGCGAACGCGAGCAGGAACACCAGCGGCAAGCCCACCGCGAAGGCGAGCGCGGCTGCGACGACCGCTTGGACCAGCGCGCACCAGCGGAGGGTCTGGACCGTCTCGCGCCGGTCGGTGAGCCAGCCGGAGAACGGCGCGAACAGCACGTGGGGCAGCGCCGACACGATGAACAGCAGCGCGACCATCCCGGCCGAGCCCGTCAGGGACTCCACCCGGAGCGCGAGCGCCACGATGGCGAGCTCGTCGCCGAACGACGACAGGCCGATCGCTGCGATCAGGGCCCGACGGTCACGCGTTCGGTGCATCCGCATCCGGTGCATCGAGGTGCAGGGTTACCCAAAACGTTGAGCCTGTCGAGCCGCCCTTCGGGCGACCCCCGAAGTGGCCGCCCGGCCGTCGGCCCTACGCCAGGAAGCGTGCGACCAGGTCGTCGAAGTCGGTCGTGAGGTTGGCGTAGCCCGCGATCGTCGGCTTGGCCTTCCACATGGTCACCCAGCCCGCCGAGGACGACGTCCCGGTGTGCGCGTATCCGGTGCCGGCGAAGCTCGTGTCGAGCGTGCCGTTCGGCTTGACCCGAAGGACCGTCGCCTCCGCCGTCCCGTACGTGTAGGTCGCGGCCAGGTAGATCCGGCCGCCGGCGTCCGCCACGGCGTCGACAGGAGTGTCGGTCGTGGCGATGTCCAGGCGCGCCTTGCCGTCCCCCGAGAAGCTCGTGTCGAGCTTCCCCTGGGGCGTGAGCGCGAACAGGATGATGTCCGAGTTGGCCGAGAAGGAGCCTTCCTCGGCGACCAGCACGCCGTTCCCGCGCGCGATCACCGCACGCGCGAAGTCGTCGCCCGAGGTGAAGTCGAAGAAGGCCCTACCGTCGCCCGCGAACGCCGTGTCGAGTGTGCCCTGCGGCGTGAGTCGCACGATCGTCGCGCGCTCGTCGCCGGAGCCGACGTGTGACCTTCCGACGATGGTTAGGCGGTCGTGATCGTCCAGCACCGCGTGGCCGAGCCAGACGTTGTCGCCGACGGCCAGCTGATACATCCCGTCGCCGGAGAACGAGCCGTCGAGCCCGCCACCCGGGCGGAAGACCAGCACGAAGAGCTTGTTGTGGACCGAGCCGTTCCCGCAGTCACCGACCACCGCGATCGAACCGTCGGAGCGGACGAACACGTTGGTCTCGTACGCGGTATCGCCGCACACGGTCGCCTTCGCGAGCCCGTTGTCGCCGAACGACCCGTCGGGGTTGCCGTTCGGGCGGTACCGGGCGAGGAACACGTGCTCTCCCGAAGAACCGGCGTTGCCGGCCGCCAGGATCTTGCCGTCGGGCTGGGCAGCGACCGCGTTCGTGATGCGGGTCTGGACGCCCGGGAACTGTGCGGTGCCACCGCCGAACGCGGTGTCGACCCCGCCGGCCGCCTGGACGAGCGTGACCGCGAGGTTCGAAGGGTAGTTCGCGTTCCCGACGACCAGGTCACCGGTCGACGGGTCGACCGCGATCCCGCTGGCGCCTTCTTCCGCGGGGTTCGCGAGTCCGAACGTGAAGATCCCGTCCCCGTCGAATCCGGCGTCGAGGTCGCCGCTGGCCGCATGCGCGGGCACGGCGAGGGCGAGCAGGGCAACGCAGACGAGCGAGACGAACGCGGTCTTCTTCATGCGGGGCAGGGTACCCCGCGTCCTGGTCAGAACTGGTCTGCTTCGGTGCTTCCTTCGAGCGCGAGCGTCGAGGAGGTGCCCTGCGCGATCGTCTGGCTCACCTGGTCGAACCAGCCGGTCCCGACCTCGGCCTGGTGCTTGGCGGCCGTGTAGCCGTCGGGCTCCATCGCGAACTCCTGCTGCTGCAGCTTGACGTAGGCGGTCATGCCCTCGGTCGCGTAGCCCTTGGCCAGGTCGAACATGCTTGCGTTCAGCGCGTGGAACCCGGCGAGCGTGATGAACTGGAACCGGTAGCCCATCGCGCCGAGCTCCTTCTGGAACTTCGCGATCTGCGCGTCGTCGAGCGTCTTCTTCCAGTTGAAGGACGGGGAGCAGTTGTAGGCGAGCAGCTTGCCCGGGAACTCCTTGTGGACTGCCTCCGCGAACGTCTTGGCCTGCTCCATGTCGGGGGTCGAGGTCTCGCACCACAACATGTCGGCGTAGGGCGCGTAGCTGATCGCCCGTGCGATCGCGGCGTCGTTGCCCTCGCGCACGTGGAAGAAGCCTTCCTCGGTGCGTTCGCCGATGGTGAACCGCCTGTCGCGCTCATCGATGTCGCTCGTGAGCAGCGTCGCGCCGAGCGCGTCGGTGCGGGCGACGACGATCGTCGGCACGTCGAGCACGTCGGCGGCCAGGCGTGCTGCGGTCAGCGTCCGCAGGAAGTGCGCCGTCGGGATCAACACCTTGCCGCCGAGGTGGCCGCACTTCTTCTCCGAGCTCAGCTGGTCCTCGAAGTGCACGCCGGCCGCGCCGGCCTTGATCATCGAGCTCATCAGCTCGAACGCGTTGAGCGGTCCGCCGAAGCCGGCCTCGGCGTCGGCGACGATCGGCGCGAGGAAGTCGGCCTCGCGGCCGTTGGACCACGCGATCTGGTCGGCGCGTCGCAGCGCGTTGTTGATCCGCTGGACCACGGCCGGCACGGAGTTGGCCGGGTACAGGGACTGGTCGGGGTAGGTCTGGCCGGACAGGTTCGCGTCGGCGGCGACCTGCCAGCCCGAGAGGTAGATCGCGCGAAGGCCCGCCTTCACGCACTCGACGGCCTGGTTGCCGGTGAGGCAGCCGAGCGCCGGCACGAAGTCCTCGGTGGTCATCAGGTTCCAGAGCTTGTCGGCGGCCTGTGCGGCGAAGGACTGGGTCTCGCGGATCCGGCCGCGCAGGCGCACGACCTCCTGGGCGGAGTAGGGGCGCTCGATGCCGGCCCAGCGTGCGTCGGAATCCCAGCGCTGTTGCAGCGCCGCCGCTTCGGTCTTGATCTGCTCCGCGATCTCCATCGGTGTGGTCCTTCCTCATTCGCTCCGTCGGGAAACGAAAGACCTCCCGGCGAGGCCGAGAGGTCGTCAGCGCGCGTGCGGCCGTGGGCCGCGGGCGCGCTCGTCAGCTGCCTACGTACCGGTGTCCGGCCTTGAACGACCGTTCAAACATGCTTCGCATGGTGCCAGAAAGCACACCACCAGGTCAAGTCGGGCGCCATCGGCCGTTCGGCCTCCGTCGGACCCGCGGTCACGTCTGGAGACGCGCCAGGAGGAAGTGGGGCAGGCCGTTTCGCCAGGTCTGGCCGGCAACCACGAGCTTGCCGTTGGGCTGCAGGAGGCCGGCGGCGCCGGCGTCGGTCGAGCCGTTGACGTCGATCCGGAGGATGCCGTCGCCGCTGAACGACGTGTCGAGCGCGCCGCCGGCCTTCAGGCGGATCACGCCGAGGTCGTCGCGGTTCCCGCGGATCCTCCCGACC
Organism: uncultured Actinomycetes bacterium; assembly: GCA_963799625.1. Classification (GTDB taxonomy): domain Bacteria; phylum Actinomycetota; class UBA4738; order UBA4738; family HRBIN12; genus AC-51. The sequence goes on from CAWCXU010000013.1 coordinate 715,902, forward strand.
AGCAAGGCCTTGCCGTCCTGCCGAACGATGTCCGCCGCCTCCTCGAACGCGTTCGCGAGCCTGATGACGACGTGTCCGTGCGATCCATAGCTCGTGTCGAGCAGACCGTTGTGCCTGACGGCGAGCACCGCGGGGTCGGCGTGGGCGCCCGCGTAGCCGGCCAACAGGTAGTCGCCGTTCGCGGCGACCGCGAGCGCGTTCACGACGTCGGGCCCGGTGGCGACGTCGAACGTCGAGCTGCCGTCGTCGCCCGTGCCGAACGAGTGATCGAGCTTCCCGTCGCTGCCGACGCGCAGGACGCTGAACCGAGGGTTCTGACCGTTCTCGGCGTCGCCGGCCGCGACGATCGCGCCGCCGGCGAGCACGCGGACGTCGTTGATCTGTTCCGCGCCCGACCCGATGTCGACGCTCACCATCCCGTCGCCGCCGAACCCCTTGTCGAGCCTGCCGCGGGGCGAGAGACGGGCGAGCGCGGAGCGGGCGCCGACCCCGTTCGTCGTGTAGCCGCCGACGACGATCCGGCCTTGCCGGGTCAGGTCGACCGCGTTCGCGCTCTGGAGCGGCTTGCCGAAGTCGATGAACGTCACGCCGTGGTGCCCGAAGCTCGGCTGGCGCGTCCCGTCGGGGCGGACGCGGAGCACGAACATCCGATCATGTGCGTTGGAGCGCCGGCCGACGACCACGATCCCCCCGTTGGGGATCACGGCCGCGGCGAAGGCGTAGTCGGCGCCGCCGAGGTCGTAGCGTCGATGCCCCTTCGCCCCGAACGAGGAGTCCGGCGTGCCGTCCGGCTTGAACCTCGCGATCACGACGTCGACGTGTCGACCGGTGGTGTAGCCGACGGCGACGATCCGGCGGTCGGCGTCGATCCCGACCGCGGTGGCGATCGCGCCGTCGGGGAAGGCGGTGACGATGCCGTCGCCACCGAACACCGGGTCGAGCAGCGCCGGGGCGGCGTGCGCCGGTCTCGGGAGCACGGCGAACAGCACGGCGACGAACAGCGCGGGGAAGCGACGCATCGGAGCCCGAGGGTACCCCCGGCCCGCGACGCTCAGGGGACGATCTTGGAGATCGGCAGCTCGAGGATGTCGCTCGCGCCGGCCGCTTTGAGCTGCGGGATCAGCCGGTTCACGCCCCGCTTGTCGACGACGGTCTCGATCGCGAAGCCGCCCCCGGCGAGCGGGGACACGGTCGGCGCTTTCATCGACGGGACGACGGCGAGCACGGCGTCGAGCGCCTCGGCGGTGACGTTGAGCTTGATCAGGACCCGGCCCTCGGCCTCGATCGCACCGCGGAGCAGCGTGACGACGTCGTCCATCGCGGCGCGTTTGGTGGGATCTGCCGCAGCCTCGCGGTTCGCGACGAGCACCGCGTCGGATGTCAGCAGCGTCTCGATGATCTTCATGCCGTGTGCGCGGAGCGTCGAGCCCGTCTCGGTGACGTCGACGATCGCGTCGACGATCTCGGGCACCTTCGCCTCGGTGGCGCCGAACGACCAGCTCACCTTCACGTCGATCCCGAGGTCGGCGAAGGCCTTCTTCGTGAGCTCGACGAACTCGGTCGAGATGCGGGTGCCGGGCGGGATCTCCTTCGCGCTGTTCGCGGGGTGCTCGTTCGGCACGGCGAGCACGACCTTCGTGCCGTGGCCGGTGCCGGTCTTCGCGTAGGTCAGGGTCGTGAGCACCTCGAGGTCGGCGCCGGTCTCGGCGATCCAGTCCTGCCCGGTGATGCCGAGGTCGAACAGCCCGTCCTGGACGTAGAGCGGGATCTCCTGGGGCCGCAGGATCGAGACGCGTTCGATGCGGTCGTCGTCGATCGTGCCGTGGTAGTCGCGATCGGAGCCACGGCGCACGCGCAGGTCGGCCTCCTCGAACAGGCGCAGGGTCTGCGCTTCGAGCGAGCCCTTCGGGAGCACGAGCTTCAACATGAGGCGGCGAGTGTACCGAGGGGCACGCGGGCCCCGATTACGATGCGCCCGTGCTGTCCGCGGCGTGGTGGGCCGGTATCGCGTCGTCGTTCCTGCTCCTCGGCGCGTGGATCGGGGTCGCGCGCAACGCGACCACCCGCACGACCGGTCTCGTGATGGGGTTCGGCGCGGGGGCGTTGATCGCGTCGGTGTCGTTCGAGCTCACCGAGGACGCGTTCCAGCGTGGCGGAGGCATCCCGCTCGCGATCGGTCTGGCGCTCGGCGCCGTGACGTACTTCGTCGGCGACCTGGCCATCGACAGGATGGGTCCGACCGACGAGCGCGGCGACACCGGGCTCGCACTCCTACTGGGCGCGGCGCTCGACGGGATCCCCGAATCGCTCATCATCGGCCTGACGCTCGGTCTCGGAGGTTCGCTCGAGATCGCGTTCTTGGTCTCGGTCGCGGTCTCCAACCTGCCGGAGGGGTTCGCGTCCGCCGCCTCGCAGCATCGGGCGGGCGAGGCGACACGCACCATCTTGCTTCGGTGGCTCGCGATCGTCGTCGTGTCGGCGGTGTTCGGCGCGATCGGGTTCGCCCTGTACGACTCGATGTCGGCGACGGCGGTCGCGTTCACCCAGGCGTTCGCCGCGGGTGCCCTGCTCACGCTCGTGATCGACACGATGGTGCCGGAGGCCTTCAAGGACGCCGGGCCGACCACCGGGCTGATCGCGGTCGCCGGGTTCGCGTTCGCGTTCTACTTGAGCGTGCGTTAGCTCGTGATGCGGATCAGCCCGACGATCCCGAACACGTAACAGACGAACACGAGCCACGAGTCGGGGCCGAGCCCGGCGACCTTGCGCTGCGGGCGGACGATCAGACCCACCGCGTAGATCGCCGTCACGATCACACCGACGCCGGCGAGCCACGTCGAGCTGGTGGTGACGGTCTGCAAGACGGGTTTGCCCGCGAGCAGGTCGGCCAGCAGGAACAGCGTCATCTGCACCTGGTTCCCTCCGAAGATGTCGCCCATCGCGAGACCGACCCGTCCGAGCCGGACGGCGCGCAGGCCGGAGCTGATCTCGGGGAGCGCGGTCACGGCGGCGAGGATCGTGGCGCCGAACACGACGCCGTTGATCCCCCAGGCCGTCGCGAGCTGGTCGCCCGACCGCTCGAGCGCGACACCGGCGACCAGCGTGGCCGCGGCCGCGATGGAGAACGCGATCACGGCCGTGCGCGTGGATCCGTGCTCGAAGCGGTTCGGACGGATGCGCTCCTTGGGCGGTGGCGCCGACGCGATCAGGTGCGGGGCGACCGCGTCGGCGACGGCGTTCCACCGTTCCGAGGAACGCACACGGTTCAGGATGACCAGCCCGCCGAGCCACACGACGACGATCAACAGCGAGATCGGGCTGACGGGGCCGATCGCGTCCTGGGGCGGCAGCAGCGGGCCGAGCAGCGCGAGCGACACGAGGATGATGACGAGCAGCGCCTCGATGATCGGTTCGAGCACCTTCGACAGCGACGTGAGCGGCGTCTTGCTGCGCGAGATGAGGTCGAGGAAGACCAGCACGAGCGTCTGCACCGCGATCCCCCCGAGCAGGTTGCCGGTCGCGATGCCGAGGTTGCCCCGGATCGCCGCCGACGCGGTGATCGCGACCTCCGGCAGGGTGCCCGCGATCCCGAGCAGGATCAGCCCGCCGATCGCTTCGCCGAGGTGGAACCGGTCGTCGACGACGTCGGTGCTGTCCGCCAGGAACAGCCCGGCGATCCAGGTGACACCGGTCGCGACCAGGAAGACGACCACGAGGGCCGGCACGCTGAGGCCGCTCACGGCGGCGAGCCTAGTCCTGGTCCGCCTCCAACATGCGGAAGAAGCAGGAGCGTTCGCCGGTGTGGCAGGCGGCGCCCTCTTGGTGCACGCGTGCGAGCACGACGTCCGCGTCGCAGTCGACGCGGAGCTCCTGAACGTGCTGGACGTGGCCGCTGGTGTCGCCCTTGCGCCAGAGCTCCCGGCGCGAGCGCGACCAATAGACCATCCGGCCCTCCTCGAGCGTGCGCTCGAGGGCCTCGCGGTTCGTCCACGCGAGCATCAACACGTCGCCGTTCTCGGCGTCCTGCGCGATCACCGGGATCAGGCCCCGCTCGTCGAAGGCGAGCTCGTCGAGGTTCATCGGCGCACCGCGATCCCTTCGGCGGCGAGGTGGTCCTTCACCTGGCGCGATCGTGAGGTCGCCGTCGTGGAACCGGCTCGCGGCGAGGACGGCGTCGGCCACGCGCAGCCCGTCGGCGAAGTGCTGGGGCGTCCCGGCCCCGCCGCTCGCGATCAGCGGCACGTTCGTCGCGTCGCGCACCGCCTCGAGCAGCTCGAGGTCGTAGCCGTCGCCGGTGCCGTCGCGGTCCATCGAGGTGAGCAGCACCTCGCCCGCGCCGCGCTCGGCGGTCGCTTCGGCGGCCCACTCGACCGCGTCGCGGCCGGTCGGCGTGCGCCCCGCGTCGACGAACACCTCCCAGCCTCCGTTGCGCCGGGCGGCGTCGATCGCGATCACCACGCATTGCGCCCCGTAGGTGTCGGCGCAGCGGGAGAGCAGGTCCGGGTCGCGGACCGCGGCGCTGTTCAACGCGACCTTGTCGGCGCCGGCGCGAAGCAGCCGCCGGACATCGTCGGGCTCGCGCACACCGCCACCGACGGTGAGCGGGATGAACACCTGCTCGGCGGTGCGAGCGATCACGTCGTGCGTGGCCTCGCGCCCCTCCACGGTCGCCGTGATGTCGAGGAACACGAGCTCGTCGGCGCCGTCGGCGTCGTAGCGCGCCGCGAGCTCGACCGGGTCGCCGGCGTCGCGCAGGTCCTGGAACCGCACGCCCTTCACGACCCGGCCGGCGTCGACGTCGAGACAGGGGATGATGCGCTTCGCGAGCATGTCGGCCTCAGCCTCGGATGACCTGCGACAGCTTGAGGGTCTTCTCGTAGAGGGCCTTGCCCGTGACAGAGGCCTCGCAGCCCTCGTCGCGGAGCGCCCAGATGTCGTCGGCCGTGCGCACGCCGCCGCTCGCGATCACCGGGCGCTCGGTCAGCGCGAGCACCTGCTTGTACAGACGGAGGTCGGGCCCGTCGAGCGTGCCGTCGCGGGCGATCGCCGTGACGAGGTAACGCGGCGCGCCCGCATCGTCGAGCGCCTCGATCGTCGGCTCGAGCTTGGGCCCTTCTTCCTGCCAGCCCTTCACCATCACGTGGCCGCCGCGCACGTCGACCGCGACGAGCACGCGCTCCGCGAACTCCTCGACGGCCCGGGCCACGAAGGCGGGGTCGAGCGCCGCGGCCGTGCCGAGGATCGCGCGCGCCGCGCCGAGGTCGAGCACCGCCTGGATGTCGGGCATCGTGCGCACGCCACCGCCGATCTGCACCGGGATCGCGACCGCCTGGCAGATCTCGCGGAGCACTTCACGGTTCTCGCCCTGCTCGAGTGCGGCGTCGAGGTCGACCAGGTGCAGGCGCCGCGCGCCCTCCTCCTGGAAGCGCGACGCGACCGCCACCGGGTCGTCGGCGTAGGAGGTCTCCTCCTCGGGGTTGCCGCGCAACAGGCGCACCGCGCGTCCGCCGCGCAGGTCGATCGCCGGGATCACGATCATGCGGCGACCTCCCGAACGATGTTGGCGTAGAGCTGTAACCCCGCCTCGCCGGACTTCTCGGGGTGGAACTGCGTCGCGAACACGTGGCCGCGCGCCACGACCGCGGCGAACGTGCGGCCGTGCTCGGTCGCGCCGACCGCGTCGGGCCCCAGGTCGGGTGCGAACGAGTGCACGAAGTAGAACGACGTCTGATCGGGGATGTCGGCGACGAACGGGTGGCGCCGTCCGGCCCACGCGACCGTGTTCCAGCCCATGTGCGGCACGCGAACCTCCGAAGGCAGCCGCCGGACGCGGCCGGGCAGGATCCCCAGCCCGGGCTCGTCGTCCTCGTCGCTCCACTCGAACAGGATCTGCATCCCGACGCAGACGCCGATCACGGGCGTGCCTGCGTCGATCGCCGCGCGGATCGGCTCCTCGAACCCCGCGGCGCGCAGCGCCCGCGTGCACTGGCCGAAGTGTCCGACCCCGGGGATCAGCACCGCGTCCCCGCCGACGTCGTCGGGCCGGTCGACGACGCGCACGTCGGCGCCGACGTGCGCGAGCGCACGGGAGACCGAGTGCAGGTTGCCGCTGCCGTAGTCGAGGACGGTCACTCTCGCGGACATCAGCCCGACAGGGTCCCCTTCGTCGAGGGCACGCCGCCGCGGCCGGTCAGGGCGCACGCGTCGCCGAGCGCCTTCGCGAGCGCCTTGAACGTGGCCTCGCAGATGTGGTGCGGCGAGCGCCCGTACCGCAGGTGCGCGTGGATCGTGAGCCCGGCGCTCTGTGCGAACGCGCGGACGAAGTCCTCGAGCAGGCCGGTGTCGAAACCGTTGATCGTCTCGTACGGGACCGGGACCTCGTAGACGACGAACGTGCGCCCGGCGAGGTCCAGCGACACCTCGACCGCCGCCTCGTCGAGCGGCACGACGATCGACGCGAACCGGCGCACGCCGGCCTTGTCGCCGAGCGCTTCGCGCAGCGCCTCGCCCAGCGCGATCCCGCAGTCCTCGACGGTGTGGTGCCCGTCGACCTCGAGGTCGCCCTTGCACGCCACCGACAGGTCGAACCCGGCGTGCTTGCCGAGCTGCTGCAGCATGTGGTCGAAGAACGCGATCCCCGTATCGGCCGTGGCGGCGCCCGTCCCGTCGAGCTCGAGCTCCACGGTGAGGTCGGTCTCCTTCGTCACGCGCGTGATCGTCGCGGTGCGGCTCATCCGGCGAGAACCTCCTTGATCGCGGCGAGGAACTGGTCGGTCTCGTGTTCGGTGCCCGCGGTGACGCGCAGCGCGTTGGGCACCACGGCGCTCAGGTCGCGGACCAGCACGCCGCGATCGAGCAGCCCCTGCCACGCGACGCCGGCCTCGATCGGCGGCACGAACAGCACGAAGTTCGCGTCGCTCGGGTACACCGTCACGCGGGGAAGCGCGCGGAGCTCGCGCAGGATCCGGTCGCGCTGCACCCGGATCGCGCCGAGCAGCGCCGAGGCCTCGTCGCGGTGGCGGAGCGCCACGATCCCGGCCGCCTGCGTGAGCGCCGACAGGTGATAGGGCAGGCGCACCCGCTGGAGGTCGTCGACCACCTGGGGCGCGGCCAGGAGGTAGCCGAGCCGCGCGCCGGCGAGCGCGAACGCCTTCGAGAACGTCCGGGTGATCGCGATGTTCGGGTTCGTCGCGATCAATGCCTGCGCCGAGGCGGCGGGCGCGAACTCGCCGTAGGCCTCGTCGACGATCACGAGCGCCGCCGGCAGCGCGCGCGCCATCTCGACGATCGAGGACAGCGGCTGTGCGTTCCCGGTCGGGTTGTTCGGCGAGCACACGATCACGATGTCGGGGGCCGACGTCACGACGTCGGCGACCTGCGGTGGACCGAGCACGAAGTCGTCGCCGAGCGCGAGATGCTCGACCTCGGTGTTCGTCAGGCGGCACAGGCGCGCGTGCAACAGGTAGGTCGGCTCGAGCACCGCGGCGCGCCGCCCCGGTCCTCCATAGGCCTCGAGCAGCTGGGTGAGCACCTCGTTCGACCCGTTCGCGGCCCAGACCCCGTCGACCGGGTGCATCGAGGCCGCGGCGAGCTCGGCCAGCAGTCGCCGCATCTGGCCATCGGGGTAGCGGTGCAACGGGAGGTCACGGATCGTCGCCGCGAGCTCCTCCATGAAGGCCTCGGGCAAGGGGTGCGGGCATTCGTTCGTGTTCAGCCGCACGGGCACGTCGAGCTGCGGCGAGTCGTAGACCTCGATGTCGCGGAGGCCCGGCCGGGGATCGGCGCCGACGCTCATGCCTCCCCGGCTTCCTCGGCGCGCGCGTCCATGGCCTTCGCGTGGCCCACGAGCCCTTCGGCCCGTGCGATCGCCGAGGTACCGGGGGTGAAGCGGCGGGCCGCCTCCGGGGACATCTGGATCACCGAGCTGACGGTGACGTAGTCGGACGCGCGCAGCCCGCTCGAGAAGCGCGCCGTGCCGGCGGTCGGCAGCACGTGGTTCGACGCGACGCCGTAGTCGCCGTAGGGCACCGCCGTCCAGTGCCCGAGGAACACGGCGCCGGCGTTGCGCACCTTCGGCAGGACCTCGTCGACGTCGGACACCAGCAGCAGCAGGTGCTCGGCGGCGAGGTCGTTGGCCGCGTCCATCGCGTGGTCGAGGTCGCGCACCAAGATCAGCTTCGTGTGCTTGATCGCCTGTTCGACGATCTCGGCGCGGCCCGCCTGCGGGAGCTCCTGCTCGAAGGCGGCGTTGATCTTCTCGACCAGGGCCTGGTCGGGCGTCAGGAGGTACGTGCAGGCGTGCGGGTCGTGCTCGGCCTGCGCGATCAGATCGAGCGCGGCCATCCGGGGGTCGACGTCGCCGTCGGCCACGATCACGAGCTCGGACGGGCCGGCGAGGCCGTCGATCCCGACGAACCCCGCGACCTGACGCTTGGCCTCGGTGACGTAGACGTTGCCCGGACCGACGATGCGGTCGACGGCCGGGATCGATTCGGTGCCGTAGGCCATGGCCGCGACGGCCTGGGCGCCGCCGCTCCTGGCGACGTGCGTCGCGCCTGCTCGTTTCGCCGCGTACAGCACCGCGGCGGGCACCGTCCCGTCGGTCTGCGGCGGTGTGCACACCACGATCTCCTCGACCCCGGCAACCACCGCCGGGACGACGGTCATCGCGACGGTCGACGGGTAGCGGGCCCGGCCGCCGGGCACGTAACAGCCGATCGTGCGGAGCGGGCGGACGATCTCGCCGTAGCGCACGCCGTCGCGCTCGTGCCACCACTCGCGCGGGGTCTGTCGCTCCGCGAGGTCGCGCAGGCGCCCGATCAGGTCGTCGAGCGCTTGCTTGAGGTCGTCGGGGGTATCGCGCTCGGCGCGCGCGTAGTCGTCGTCGTCGACGAGGATCCCCGTGTCGGTCAGGTCGGCGTGGTCGAACTCCGAGGCGAGGGCGATCAGCACCTCGTCGCCTTCGACGAAGACACGCTGGAGGATCTCGCGCACGGTCTCGGCCGTGGCCGGATCGATCTCGAGCTTGGTGGGTTCGAGCCGCCCGCCCCGCTCGCGCAGGTCGAGGAGCGTGAGCATCAGGACTCCTCGGCGACGCCCGGATGCTCGGTGGTCTCCGCCGGAGCGACGACGGGGCGGCTCCGCGACCACACGATCCAACCGGAAACGCCGACCGCACACGCGGCGACCGCGAAGGTCACCAGTGACAAGAGGAAGGTCGCATCCCGGTCCATGGAAGGGTGTCAGGGTACCGAAACACCCCCCGCGACGACCCCGTCACGGCCGGATGGACCGCTCAAGGGGAGGCCCGTGATCCGTGATTCCTCTTGAGGGGTGATGGTCACGGGCCGCCGTCGATGCCCTTCGAGACCTCTGCTTACCGCACGCCGTCGAACGTCTCATCTGCGTGCGGCGCGGCGGGATCGATCGCGTCGGCGAGCACACGGTCGGCGAGCTCGAACGCGTCGCCGCTGACGTCGCCCGTCTCGCCGTTGGCGAGGATCAGCACGGTCGTTCGCTCGGTCGGGAACCGGACCATCTTCGAGGCCCAGCCGGGGAAGCTTCCGCCGTGGCTGTGGATCGGCAGCCCGCGGTGCGTCCGGATCGACAGACCCCATCCGTAGTGGATCGGCGTGCCGTCGTCGAGCGCGCCGCGCCGCGCGAGCCGCGACGCGATCGAGCCCCCGTCGTAGCTCGCCGCGTCCCACGCTGCGAGGTCGTCGACCGTCGTCCACAACCCGCCCGCGCCGACCGCGTGGAACCGCGCCGGCTCCACGTAGACCCCACCGTCGTTGGCGACGAAGTGTCCGCGCGCGGCCTCGGGCGGCAGCGGCGTCTCGCGATCGCGGAAGAACGTGGCGGTCATCCCGAGCGGCCCGAACAAGCGGTCGGCGGCCGTGTCGACGAGCGATCGCCTGGCGGCGGCGGAGACCGCCTGCCCGAGGAGTTGGTAGCCGCGGTTCGAGTACGCGTAGCGCGACCCTGGTGGGAACGCGGTCGCCTCGAGCGCCCGGATGTCGGCCATCACGTCGTCGTTGCCGATCGCGCGGACGCCCCGCGGTGGCGGTGGCGGCCCGCCCCGGTCGCGGTCGGGGATCCCCGCCGTGTGATGCACGAGGTGGCGGACCCGAACCGTGTTCGCCCACGCGGGAAGGCCCTCGACGTACGTCGACACCGGCGCGTCCGGATCGATCGCGCCGTCGGCGACGAGCGACGACGCGCACGCGGCCACGAACTGCTTCGCGAGCGATCCGACGTAGCAGAGCGACGACCGCCGGAGCGCCTCGCCGGTGTCGGCGCGAGCCAGGCCTTCGACCGTCAGGTCATCGATCGAGCCGTGCCGGATCACGGCGACGAGCCGGCCGGACGGATCGGGGACGGCCGCCCTCACGCGTGCGCAGGGGTTGCGTGCTCGGCCGGTCCGAGGTCGGGTAGCGCGATGCGCTCGTCGTCGGGCGCGTCGATCGGGAGCAGTACCAGCAGCGCCACAGAGACGAGCACGAACGCGTTCTCGGCGAGTACACGGACGAAGCCCCCGAGCGGCACGCCCGCACGTCCCCACAGCGGCACGTCGGCGAGGAACACCAGCATCGTCGCGCCCCACGCGATCCACCGGCCACGAGTTCGGCCGTCGCCCAACAGCACGCCGGTGACCGGCACGATCCAGACCACGTGGTGGACCCACGAGATCGGCGAGACAAGGACGCCCGCGAGCGCGACGAGCGATATGGCGGCGAGTTCGTCGCCGGCGAGGTGCGCTTCGCGTGCGCGCCGCAGACCGACCACGAGCACGGCCATCGCGAGCGCGGCCCACACGGCCGTCGACGTCCAGCCGACCCGTTGCAACAAACCGTTCAGCGATTGGTTGAACACGTCGCCGGCGTCGCCCGCCCGTTCCGGATGGATCGCGATCTGGAACCAATAGGTGCCCGACGTGCCGGGGCGGAGCAGCGCCGTCACGCCCCAGAGCCCCACCGTCGTCGCAGACGCGATCGCCACCGCACGCCAGCGCTTCGTGACCGCCCAATAGAGGAGGAACACCCCGGGCAGCAGCTTGATCGCGGTCGCCACGCCAACGAGCACGCCCCGTGGCAACCGGGTCGATCGCGGCAGCGTGTCGGCCAGTACCAGCGCCATCAGCACGATCCCGATCTGGCCGAGGTCGAACACCGACAGCACCGGGGCGGTCAGTCCGCAGACGGCGACCAGACAGGCCCAGGCCAACCACCGGCGTCCGCCGAGCCGTTCCAGGAAGCGCGCATACGAGATCCGCACCACCCAGCACAGCAGCGCAAGGTCCAACAACGTCCAGACGACCGAGACCCAGCTCCACGGGAGCCACGAAACGAGCGCCATCGCGGCGGCCCACATCGGCGGGTAGGTGTAGGGGAGGGGCGTCGGGAGCGCCTGGCCGAAGTGTTCCCCGTACAGGCCGGCGCCGTCGGCGAACCGGCGGCCCGCGAGCAGGTAGACCTCGAGGTCCTTCATCGTGCCGACCCCGAGCGCGATCGTGACGATCACGCCGGCCGCGACCAGGAGGATCGCGGCCGCGAGCACCGCGCTGCGGCGGTCCGATCGTTCGGGAAGGGCGGAGCGCACGCTCCGAGGATAGGCCCTCCGGATCGTCGCTTCAGCCGCGCTTCTCGGCGCGCTTGCGCTCGGTGCGGCGCTCGGCCTCGAGCCGCTCCAGATCGACGTCCTCGTAGGAGATGTGCCTGAACGCGGCGCCGATCGCCGGGTGCACGGCCGAGATCTGCCGGTGCATCTCCTGCGCGACCGCTCGATAGACGGGATGCCCGGCGGGCTGGGATCGGAGCTCGGTGAGATGCATCGCCTCGCGCGCCGTCATCTGCATCACGAACCGGATCCGGTAGGCCATCGAGACCGCGTACTGCGCGACGTCGGGGAGCCCCGCGGCCGCGATCGCTTCGTAGGTCTCGCGCGAGCGCGCCATCACGCGGTCCCACCGGTCAGCCAGACCGGCCTCGACGATCGCCTCAGGCACGTCGTAGCCGAAGGCGGGCGTCAACCGCTGCCACTCGAGTGTCAGCGGGCGGTGGCGCTGCAGGTCGCGGTACGCGCCGTAGTCGCACAAGACGTCGAACCGGTACTGCGTGCGCTCCCACGCCCGGCCCGGCTTGTGCCGCCGATTCTCACGCTCGCCGAGGCTCGTGGCGAGGATCTCGGCTCGCTCCTGATCGGTCATCGCCCGGACGACGTCGAGCAGCTGATCGTCGGGCAACGCGCTGTGCGCGTAGAGCACCGCGGCCGTCACCTTCAGCTCGCCCTCCGGATCATGGTCAACTAAGTTGACCAATCCACGGGCCTCGGGGTCGACGTCGCCGACCAGCTTCGCGGCGAGCTCGTCGGTCCGCTCGCGCACCGCCTTCCAGTGGTCGCTCCAAGCGATGCCCCGCTCGGGCTGGTCGACCCGCTTCATGAACTCGGGGATCACCGCGCGGAGCTCGACCAGCATCAGGTCGCCGTAGTCGCGCATCTCGGCGAGCGGGTGCTGCGCCAGTCGCATCAGCAGCTGCTCGTAGGACTGCCCCGTCGCGTAGATCCCGAGGTTCGAGCGCGTCCCGGCGGGAAGCAGCATCCGCAGGGTGTCGCACGTCTTTGCCAGCATCGTCTGGCGGTAGACGAAGTCGGTGTCGTCGGGCTGCTTCGGGAACCGCTCCTTGAACCAGGGCTCGAGGCGCTCGTACAGCTCGCCGTACGTCGTGAACGCGTCGTCCAGGAACCCGGCGTAGGTATCGGCGAGCGGCGTGTGCTCGAGCTCGGACGGCACGGTCGCGCGCCACCGACCGCCGGGCTTGTCGTCGTAGCGCATGTACCGCGTCGACTGCTCGAGGTAGGCGGCGAGCCGCCCCCACTCGAGCGCCTTCGCCAGCAGTTGCGAGGACTGCTCGCACGCGAGGTGCACACCGCCGAGCTGCGCCACCGAGTCGTCGCCGTATTCGACGAACACTCGCTCGTAGATCCCCGCGGCCTTCTCTGACCATCCGCGCGCCTCGGCCGTGCCCAGGCGCAGCACGTCGTCGGCGAACTCGTCGAGGAACAGTCGACGGAGCGACTTCGTCGTGCGGGAGTACCGGGCGAACATCGCGCCCTTCACCGCCTCGGGCAGGTTCGTCAGCGCGAACACCGGCCCGTCGAGGTTCGAGACGAACGGTTCGAGGGTCGCCCGCTCCTGCGGCGTGAACGGCTCGGTCACGTACTCGGTCACGGCGACGGGCTCCCGGTCGTCGACGGGCTCGCTTCGGAACCCGTGAAGAGGTTCACGGTACTCCCGACCGGGACCACGGTCCCGGGCGCCGGATCCTGCAGCGCGACGAAGTTCGGGTTCGGGCACTGCGCGAGGGGGGTGGTCGTCCCCTGGTAGGCGGGGACCAGGTCGAGCTTCTTGAGCTGGCTCTTGGCCTTGCTGAAGTTGACGCACGTGTAGTCGTCGAGCGTGACGGTGGTGGGCGTCGACGGGTTCAAGGTCACATTCACCAGCGTCCCCTGCTTGACTTGGTCCCCGGCGGCGGGGTCCTGAGCGATGATCGTGCCCGGCTGGCACGCGGGGTCGGGCGTGGTTGCCGTCGCCTTACCGCCGATCGTCAGGCCATTCGGCAGCGCGGTCTGAGCCTGCTCGAGCGTGTTGCAGTGCAGACTTGGGACGAGGATCAACGGCAGCTTCTCCGCCACCGTGAGGGTGACGCTCGTGCCGGCCGCGACCGGATCGCCGACGGTGATGCTCTGCCGCAACACGGTTCCGGCGGGCTTGGCGTCGGTCGGCTGCGTGTCCTTGGTCACGACAAGTTGGTACTGGTTCTCCAGCGTGGCCTTCGCGGCGTCGAACTGTTGCCCCACAACGTCGGGCATCGGTTTGGTCGCCGCATCCTTGTTGCCGAGGCTCTGCGCCAACAGGTACCCGGCGCCCGCGAGGATCGCCACGATCAGGATGCCGATCAGCACCCCGAGCCAGATCCGCTTCGACGAGCCCTCGGGCTCGGGCGGGGGCATGACCTCGGTGGGCTGGCGCGCGATCACCTGCGTGGCGGTGGCATCGCCGATCGCGGGCATCAGCGGCGTGGCCTCGACGTCGATCCCCTGGCGGACACGCTCCAGGTCCGCGGTCAGCTCCGCGGCGCTCTGGTAGCGGTTCGCCGGGTTCTTCGCCATGCACTTCATCACGACGGCGTCCAGGCGGGGCGGCACGTCGGGGTTCGACGCCGAGGGCGGCGGGGGCGTCTCGTTCACCTGCTTGTAGGCGATCGCGACCGGCGTGTCGCCGGTGAAGGCCTGATGGTGCGCGAGCATCTCGTAGAGCACGCACCCGAGCGAGTAGATGTCGGAGCGCGCGTCGACGGGCTGGCCCTGCGCCTGTTCGGGGGAGAAGTACGCGGGGGTGCCGATCACCGACGAGGTCTGCGGCGCGGTGGCGTCGCTCTGCACCCGCGCGATGCCGAAGTCCATCACCTTCACCGCGCCGGCACGCGTCACCATCACGTTCGCGGGCTTGATGTCGCGGTGCACGATCCCGTGCTCGTGCGCGGCCTGCAACGCCGACGCGACCTTCTCGGTGAGCTCGACGGCCTGCATCGGCGAGGGCGTGCCCCCGGCGGCGAGGAACGACGCGAGCGTGCGCCCCTCGATGTACTCCATCACGATGTACTGCGTGTCGCCGTCGGCGCCGGCGTCGAACACGCCCACGATGTTCGGGTGGTTCAGGCGCGCCGCGGCCTGCGCCTCACGGCGGAACCGCGCGACGAATCCCGCGTCCCTGTCGAACGGGTGGAGGAGGATCTTGATCGCGACGGTGCGGTCGAGCGAGGGATCGAAGCCCCGGAAGACCTCGGCCATGCCGCCTTGGCCGATCCGGGCCTCGACGGTATAGCGCTCGCCGATCGTTGATCGTTCCACCCGCTCGGATCCTTCCCTCAGCCTCGGAGGTACGACTCGATGACCTGCTTCGCGATCGGTGCGGCGACCTGGCCGCCGGTCGCCTCGTTCCCGAGGTCGCCGCCGTCGAGCACGATAACGCCCACGGCGATGCGCGCGGTCTGCGCCGGACCTGCCGGTGCGAACGCCGTGAACCACGCGTTCGGCGGCCCCTTCGTGTTGGCCGAGGTCCCCGTCTTGCCCGCCACGACCAGGCCGGGGATCTGCGCAGGCGTCCCGGTGCCGCTGTTGACGACGTTCACCATCATCGCGCGGAGCTCGGCGGCCGAGGAGGAGGTGAGGGGGTGGCTGTATTCATTCGGCCCGAACGAGGCGATCGTCTGGCCGGTCGTCGCATCGCGGACCTCGGTCACGAGACGCGGCTCGAACATCGTGCCCCCGTTCGCGATCGCGGCGGCGATCAGCCCGAGGTGCAACGGGTTGAGGAGGTCGTTGTCGAGCCCGATCGAGGAGCGTGCGAGCGCCGCCTCGTTGTTGTCGAAGTACGACGCCACCGGGAAGCGGCCCGTCTGCCACGGCAGGATGAACGGGATCGTGTCGTCTTGGCAGAGCGCCGATGCCCCGGCGACCGGGTCGATCTTGCACAGGCCGTACGCCTGCGCCTGCGCGGCCATCTTGTCGGGACCGAGCGCCATCCCGATCTCGGCGAACGGGACGTTGCACGACGAGGTGAAGGCTTGCTCCATCGTGACCGTCGATGCACCGCCGGCGCAGAACTCGTCGCCGAAGTTCTCGATATGCGTGGTCGTGCCGGGCAACTCGAGGTGGTGGGGGTTCTTCCAGGTCTTCTCGGGCGGCCAGTTGTTGTCGAGCGCGGCGCTCGCGGTGATGGTCTTGAACGTCGAGCCCGGCAGGTAGAGGTCCTGGAAGCGCGTGCGATACGAGCGGCTTCGTCGGGTCGGAGATCAAGGCTTGCCACGCCTTCTCGATCTGCGCGTCGGTGCCGGTCGACAGGCCGTTCGGGTCATAGCCCGGGTTGGAGTACATCGCGAGGATGTCGCCGGTCGCCGGGTCGATCGCGACGACCGCGCCCTCGTGGGTGCCGAGCGCCTTGCGCGCCTCGGCCTGCACCTGCGGCACGAGCGTCGTGATCACGTTCCCGCCGCGCTTCGGCCGCCCGAGGATGATGTCGGTGAGGTTCTGGGTGGTGAACTCCGGCGCGGTGCCGCGCGAGGTAGGGGTTCATCGCCTGCTCGAGGCCGCTTCGCCCGTAGATGCGCGAGTAGTAGCCGGTCAGCTGGCCCCAGAGCGCGCCACCGGGGTAGTCGCGCAGGAACTTGTACGGCGAGCCGGGGTCGGGGTTCGCCTTGCGACTTGCGCGAGCACGGTCGTGCGGTTCGCGGCGAGGATCTGGCCGCGTTCCACCGCGTACTCGGCCTTGATCTGCCGTGGGGCGTTCGCCGGTTCGCTCGCGATCCGGTCGGCCGCGACCACCTGCACGTAGGCGACCTGCGCGAAGAGCACCGCGAACAGCGCGACGAATGCGATCCCCAGCCGGCGGATCTGACGATCCATCAGACGGTCACCGCCTCGGCGTCGGTCGGTTGTTTGGCGAGCTCGCGTTTGCGCCGGATCCACGGCCCGGCAGAGGTGCGCAGCAGCAACGCGATCGCGACGGCCGACGCGACGCGGCTCGTCCCGCCGTAGCTCACGAACGGTAACGGCACGCCGGTGAGCGGGATCAGCCGCAAGACACCGCCCGCGATCACGAACACCTGGAGCCCGAGCACGGTCGTGATGCCGACCGCGAGCAGCTTCTCGAAGCTGTCGTGGCGCTCGACCGCGATCCGCAAGCCCCGCCCGACGATCACGAGGTACAGGAGCAGCATCGCCGAGACGCCGAGCATCCCGAGCTCCTCACCGAACGCGGCCAGGATGAAGTCGCTGCCGACGTACGGGATCAGCGTCGGCGAACCGAGGCCGAGGCCGGTGCCGACCATCCCGCCCGATGCGAACGCGAACCAGCCCTGCGACAGCTGGTAGCCCTCGTCGGCGACCTTGCTCGGGATCCATCGCGTGCAGCCACGCGTCGACGCGCACCTGCACGTGCGAGAACACGAGGTAGCCGATGTACGCGCCGATCGCGAACAAGATCAATCCGAGCACGAGGTACGCCCACCGGCCGGTCGCGACCCAGAGCATCACGATGAACACGCCGAACAGCAGCAGCGAGGCACCCATGTCGCGCTCGAGGAACAGGACGATCAGCGAGGCGCTCCATGCGAGCAGGATCGGGCCGAGGTCCTTCACGCGCGGCAGGCCGAAGCGGCCGACGCCGGTCGCGAGCAGCTCGCGCCGCTGGCCCAGGTAGCTCGCGAGGAAGATCACGATCAGGATCCGCCCGGGTTCCGCCGGCTGGAACGTGACGAACCCGAGGTTCACCCACAGACGCGCGCCGTTGACCTCGGTCCCGACCCCCGGCACGATCGGCAGCAGCAGGAGCACGAGCCCCGCGAGGCCGATCGTGTACGTGTACGCGTCGAGCTGGCGGATGTCGCGGATGAACACGAGCGTTCCGACGAGCACTGCGAGGGCGATCGCGAGCCACACGGCCTGCTCGGTCGCGAACTCCGGGTGGTCGCGGGCCGTCATCAGCCGGTAGAGCATCGCGAGGCCGAGCCCGCCGAGGAGCACCGCGGTGGGGTAGAGCACCGGGTCGGCGTCACGCGCGAGCTTGCGCACGGCGTACCACCCGCCGAGGGCGAGCACCGCGAACGTGACGCCGTAGGTGACGAGATTCGCCGGCGTCGTGCCCGCGAGCCCGAGACCCTGCAGGGCGTAGGCGAGCACGCTCGCGACGATCGCCACGATCGTCGCCGTCAGGCCGGTACGCGTGCGGATCTTCCGAACCGCCGCCGGCGTCGCGACCGCGCTCATCCGCCGCCACCCCCGCCGCCGCTCTGATGACTGGTGATGCTGCTGCTGCTGCTGCTGTGTCTGGAGGTCGTCCTGCATCTGGGCGACGGTCAGCATCGCCGCGTCGCGGCTGTCGAAGGTGATCCCCTCCGCGAGGCCCGGATAGCTCGGCA
Source organism: uncultured Actinomycetes bacterium (assembly GCA_963799625.1). Lineage (GTDB taxonomy): Bacteria > Actinomycetota > UBA4738 > UBA4738 > HRBIN12 > AC-51. Next base: position 733,880 of record CAWCXU010000013.1, read on the forward strand.
GCTGCTCGACGGTCGCGGCGTCGATCCCCGTGTCGAGGTCGACGTGCGACAGGTGGATGCCGAACGGCTCCGCCGGGATGCCCTGGTAGAGCGCGACGTGCCCGTCGCTCACGCCCAGATACCACTGCCGATCCAGGTAGGAGCGGAGCACGGTGTAGGCGACCATCAACAGGACGATCGTCGTGAGCACGACGGTGATCGCCCGCCACGGGACCCTGCGGGCCGTCGACTCGGTCGCGGCGGGCGCCGGCGCAACGGTGCCCGCCTCCGGCTCGCCGGGCTGGACCTCCAGCACGATCGCCGTGATGTTGTCGATCGCCGCCGGCGCGGTTCGCGGCGCGCACCAGCCGGTCCGCCGCATCCTGCGGCGCGCCCTGCGCGATGTCCAAGATCGCGGTGATCTGGTTCTCGGTGACCATGTCGGTGAGTCCGTCGGAGCAGATCAAGACCTGATCGCCCTCGAGCAGCCCCAGGTCCATGGCCTCGACGTCGACCTTCGGCTCGGTGCCGAGCGCGCGGATCAAGACGTTGCGGTGCGGGTGGACGTCGGCCTCGTCGCGGCTGATCTCGCCGGCTTGGACCATGCGGTCGACGAGCGTGTGGTCGTTCGTGAGCTTGCGGAGCGACCCGGCCCGGCGCAGGTAGGCGCGGCTGTCGCCGACGTGCGCGAGGTGCAGCGCCTCGGCCGATGCGAGCGCCGCGGTGACGGTCGTGCCCATCCCCGCGAGCTTCGTGTCCTCGCCGGCGCGCTCGAACACGACCCGGTTCGCCTCGCGCACCTCGTCGTCGAGCGTGCCGGTGCCGGTGCGCTGCATCTCCCCGATCGTCTCGAGGGCGAGCTGCGACGCGACCTCGCCCGCGTTCGCGCCGCCCATCCCGTCGGCGATCGCGTAGAGCGGCGGCTCGACGATGAAGGCGTCCTCGTTGTGGTCGCGGACGCGGCCCGTGTCGGTGGCGACGCCGGCGCTGATCCTCATCGGCGGAGCTCCACGATCGTCGTGCCGATCCGGATCTTGTCGCCGGGTGTGAGCATCGCCGGGCGCGACGAGCTTCTGTTCGTTCACGAAGGTGCCGTTCGTCGAGCCGAGGTCCTCCACGTACCAGTTGCCCCCGCGGTCGAAGATCCGCGCGTGTTGCTGCGAGACGAAGGTGTCCTCGAGCCGGAGCTCGCACTCGACCGAGCGGCCGATCGTGGTCGAGGCGTCGAGGCGCACCGACCGCGGCTTCTGCCCGTCGGACGACACCATCAGGATGCTCGGCCGCGGCGGGCGCGTCGGCCGCGGGGGCGCCGACGGTCGCGACACCCGGTGCGCCACGGTCGACGTTGAGGCCGCGGACGACCCAGCGCATCGCGCGCCAGATGAACAGGAACAGCAAGGCCAGCAGCCCGTACTTCAGCGCCGAGAACGCGAACGGCTCGACCGCCGCCAGCATCACGCCCTCCGATATTCGATCTGGGTCCCGCCCACCGTGATGCGATCACCGTCCGCCAGCGTGGCGGACTGCACGTCGCGGCCGTTCACCTTGGTGCCGTTCGTCGAGCCGAGATCGGTGAGGGTCGACACGCCGTCGGCCGTGCGGATCTGCGCGTGGTGCCGCGACGCTCCCGAGTCGTGCACGACGATGTCGCACTCGGCCAGCCGGCCGATCGTGAGCAGCTCCTTGTCGATCGGGACCGCGCGGACGCCGCCGTCCTCCATCACGCGGAGCTGTGCGCGCTTCTGCGGCTCCGGCGGCGGCTTCGGGACCTCGACGGGCTGGTCGCCCTGCACGAGCGAGCCCTCGACCTCGAGGTCGCCGCGCTTCAGCTTGTTGTCGACGAAGAACTCGACCTCGGGCGGGCCGACGAGGCCCCAGCCCCGCTCGCCCGCGTTGTCGAGGATGACCGTCTTGAGCTCGGCGACGATGGCGGTCTCGATCTGCTGGAACTTGGGGCCGTCCTCGCTGGACAGCGAGATCTCGAAGTGGTTCGGCGCCCAGATCTCGTTGACGGCCACCTGCTTGCCGTCGTCCATCGCGCGGACGACGCGCTTGGCGATCTCGACCGGCTGCACGCCGGACCGGAACGTCTTCGAAAAGAGGCCTTCGACCAGGCCCCCCAATCGACGCTCGAAGTTCCGCAAGTTCGGCACAGGGTTGGTTGGCGGGGAAGGTCGCTCCGCTCGGGGGTCATCCTACCCCGCAGGCTGTTGCGGACCCGTGGCATCTCGTATCGAGCTCTTGGGTGCGTGACCCTGTGGCGCAATGGGTCGAGAAGGGTCACTGTTACCATTCCCATCCCCACGGGCGAGTGGCGGAATTGGCAGACGCGCAGGATTCAGGTTCCTGTGTCCGAAAGGACGTGGGGGTTCAACTCCCCCCTCGCCCACATCCCAGCACCGGTCGAAGTGGGTCTACGCGACTCGGTACAGCTGCCAGCGATCCGGAACGCCCTTGAGTTCGTGTTCGCCCGCGTCCTCGAACGTGAACCCGCTTCCGGCGGTGAGGTCCTTCACCGTTCGAGACACCAACACCTCGGAGGGCCCGGCGAGCGCGCCGACGCGGGCGCCGATCGCGACCGAGATCCCGCTGATGTCGTCGCCCTCGAGCTCGATCTCCCCGGTGTGGAGTCCTGCTCGGATCTCGATCCCCAGCTCGCGCGATGCGTCGGCGATCGCTCGTGCGCAGCGGACGCCGCGTGCGGGGCCGTCGAACGTCGCGAGGAAGCCGTCGCCGAGGGTCTTGATCTCGCGGCCGCGGTGGCGGACCAGCTCCGCTCGAACGATCTCATCGTGGCGCCGCCGGACTACGGCCCACTCGCGGTCGCCCAGCGCGGCGCTCTGTTTGGTCGAATCCACGATGTCGGTGAACAGGACGGTCGCCAGCACCGAGTCCAGGGCTTCAGGGCGTCGTTCCGCGCCGATGAAACGACGGATCGCTTCGCCGTTGGCTGTGATCCCGATATCGGGGTCATCCATCGTGACGTACGGCTCGATGACCGCGGCGGGAAACAGCGAGGCAACGTGTTCACCCATCGTCGCGAGGTTCAGTTCTCCCTCTTCCTGGTCCATGAGCAGGAGCGTCGGTACGCGGATCGATGACAGCGCGCCACGAACGTCCGACTCGTACCACATCCCGTTCAGCTGCTCCGCCACGTCGGGCGTGCACGTGCGTCGCATGAGGCGGGCGAGCGACGCGACGTAGCTCGGCGTCGACCACGGGCCCTCCATCACGTCGGCGTTGAGTTCGATGAATCCGCGCGCGCAGGCCTCGGTGCCCCACTGCCCGATGAACCCGGCCTCACGTTCGACGTATCCGGGTTGCACACCCCACGGATAGTCCGGTGCTGCCAGAGGTCGCGGAACCGGCCGGATCCACACGAGAGACCGCACGCGCTCGGGATGCATCGCGGCAAGCAGAGCCATGCTCGCGCCGCCTTCCATGAGGCCGCCGACCACCGGTCGCCGAGCCCCAGCGGCATCCATCACCGCGAGGGTGTCGGACACGCGGGTCTCGAGGTTCGCCGGGCCGCTTCCCCTGCTCGAGCATCCGGTTCCGCGTCGATCGTGCAGGATGACCCGGGCGAACCCGCTCAGGTTCTCGTAGACCGCCCGATCAGCTGGGATGTCCCACCATTCGTCGACGATCGAGAAGAAGTCGTCTTGCCAGACGAGGTCGATCGGTCCGTCGCCGAAGGCCTGGTACGCGAGGTATGCCCCGTCCTGGGCTCGGGCGAAGGCGACGCTGGGGCGATCCATGCACGCATCGTGCTGGGTGTGCAGGCTGTGGGCAACTCAGCCCCCTTCCCAACGACCTGGAATGCGAGTCCGCGGCCGAGCGAAGCGCTACCGCCCGCCGTCGGTCACGTCTTCCTCTGAGGCGGTCACCGCTGAAGGAGAGGGGCGTCCGACCGTGTGCGTATCGTGGCGCGATGCCGCTGCGGAACCGGATGTCGCCCTTGGGGGAACCGCTCGGCGTCGAGGCGCGCGGGCTGGTCTTTGGGAACCGCGGGTGCATGCACGATAGGAGTGGACGCATCCGGCGTCCGTACGGCGTGAAGCGGTGGATCGCGTGCCAGCTCGAGTTCCGCGGGTGGCATCGGGAGCCGCTCTTGCAACCCGGCCGGTTCACGGAGCTGTTCTTCCTCGATGAGGCGACGGCGTTCGCCGCGGGGCACCGGCCGTGCCGGTTGTGCCGCTACGCGGACTACGAGGCGTTCGTCGACACGTGGACCTCGATCCACCGCCACGCGGCGACGAACGCCGATGCGATCGACGAGGTGCTCCATCGGGAACGGTGGGATGGGTCCGCTCGGCGACAGCGGCATCATCAGGCGTCGATGGACGACCTTCCCGATGGTGCGTTCGTGCTGAGGGACGAGGCGGCGCCGTGGCTCGTCCTCGGTCCCCACTTGCTCCGCTGGACCCCGGCGGGCTACACCGACCGGGTGCCACGACGGGCAGGGGTGTCGGCGACCGTCATCACGCCACCGTCACTGGTGAAGGTGCTCGCGACAGAACAGGGGGCCGCTGGTCCCATTCCTTCATCCTTCGGCGGCCGGTGGTGGGTCGGTCGCGAGCCGCGACCACATCTCGGCGTCTTCCCACCGGCCGGGCACGACGAACAGCGACCGGAGCGTGCCTTCGTAGCGGTACCCGTTGTGCTCCGCCACCCGCTTCGAGGCGGGGTTCTGCGTCGAGATCACCAGCTCGAGCCGGATGGCGTCGAGCTCTCGGAACCCCCAGTCGGTGAGCCACGAGAGGGCGGCGGTCGCGACTACCGCGTCCGCGCGCCCCGGGATGGATCACGTAGCCGAGCTCGGCCGTGCGCTCCTCCCGCTTGATCGACGGCGCGACCGCGATGCCGAGGAACCGCCCGTCGGACGGATCCTCGATCGTGAACGCCTCCCGGGTCCCGTCGCGACGGCCGTCCTCGTAGCGCCGAAGCCAGGAGTCGACGAAGTCGGGCGGTGGCGGGTCGGGCACGCGCGTGAATCGGAGCACGTCCGGGTCCCCGACCAGGTCGTGCATCCCGGCTGCGTGCGCCGACGTCGTCGGCACCAGACGGATCGACGGCGTCGACACCGGCTAGGGCGCCGGGCAGGTCGGGCCGTACGCGAACTGCGCGGAGTCCGGCGCCACCTGGCACCCCGACTCGTCGACCGCACGGAACGCGTTCGCGGGCACGGTCTTGAGCTCCGCGATCAGCGACGCCGGCCAGTTCGCGTTCACGTCGCCTTGGAAGAAGAAGTTGCTCCCGTTGTCGGCCAGGAACATCCCGTAGTGCTGCATCGCGCGCAGGACCACCCGCGCGGCAGGCGAGTACGTGCTGATGTCGAACCCGGGGCGCAGCCGGAACCGCGCGCCCATCGGCGGGCACGACGGGTTCGCGACGCCGGCCTGGTGCCTCGCAGGCCACAGGTAGCTCCGCTGCGTGCAGCTCACCGTGAACCGAAGCGCATGGAAGATCCCGGGGTTGGTCCCGTACACCTCGTCATAGCGGACGAGCCCGGGGAAGATCGGCAATCCGGCCGCGTCGGCGCTCGTCCACGTGTCGGTCCGCAGCGCGTTCGATGCGAGATCGAAGATCGCGCCGCTGCCGGCCGTCGCGCGCTTGCCCTTCAACCGCGCTCCGAACAACTCGTACAGCACGCACGTGTCCTTGTTGATCATCAGCGCGTGGCGGTCCGAGCCGCCCTCGACGTGGATGTCCGAGCCGAACGGGTAGGGCCCGGGATCGGACTCGTCCGTGTACTGGAACTTCACGGGGATCGTCGGGTGTGCGTTCGTCACGACGTCCCACGGGATGCCGTAGTCCTTGGGCGGCCCGAAGTCGGGATGCAGGTGCGTGGTGTCGGCCGACGCGGACGTGAGCCATGTCGCGCTGTCCGGGTGCACCGGCAGGTTCGAGATGTCCATGTTCCAGACGTTCGACGCCGGGAAGACCGTGCACGCCGTGCCTGGAACCGCGGCGCCGGACGGTGCGCCGAACAGCGCGACCAGCGCGAGCGAGGCGGCGACTGCGAGCGTTCGGCGGCGCATCCTCGGAGCCAACCACAGGTTGCAGGTTCCGCGCTACCGCCAAGGGGGCTCGAGCGTCGTTAGGGTGCATCCACATGTCGATGATCGAGATCGAGGGGCTCCACAAGGAGTACCGCCGGCTCCGCGGTGGCCGCACGGTCGCGGTCGCCGGGCTCGATCTGAGCGTCCCCGAGGGCGGGGTGTTCGGCTTCCTCGGGCCGAACGGCGCCGGCAAGACGACCACGATCCGCTGCCTGCTCGGGCTGGTGCGGCCGAGCTCGGGCCGGCTCTCCCTGCTCGGCGCCGACGTCGGACACGCGCTCCCCAGCGTGATCGGCCGCGTCGGCTCGATCGTCGAGGCGCCCGCGATGTTCCCGCGGTTCACCGGCCGCCGGAACCTCGAGATCCTCGCGCGCATCCACGGCGAGGGCGATGCCGCGATCGACGCGTCGCTCGAACGGGTCGGGCTGCGCGATCGCGCGAAGGACACGGTCAAGACGTACTCGCTCGGGATGAAGCAGCGGCTGGCGATCGCCGCGACGCTCCTTCGTGACCCCTCGCTGCTGATCCTCGACGAGCCGGCGAACGGACTCGACCCCGCGGGCATCGTCGAGGTGCGCGAACTGCTGCGCTCGCTCGGCGCAGAGGGCCGCACGATCTTCGTGTCGAGCCACATCTTGTCCGAGGTCCAACAGACCGCCGACCACGTCGCGATCGTCGCCAAGGGGAGGCTGATCAAGGCCGGGCCCGTGAACGAGGTCCTCGCGACCACCGGGAAGAGTGGCGTGATCGTCAAGCTCGCCGACCTGGGGGCCGGCCGTCGCGCGCTTGAGGCGGCGAACGTCCCGGTTTCCGATGCTCCCGATGCGATCCGCGCTGACGTCCCGCCCGACCAGAGCGAGCGGATCAGTCGCACGCTCGCAGAGGCAGGTCTCTATGTGACGGAGCTCCGCCCCGACACCGTCGACCTCGAGACCGTGTTCCTCGAGCTCACCAAGGATCAAGGGGTAGGCGACTGATGCGACTGCTCCGATCGGAGTTCCTGCGCGCGCGTTCGCGACGGCTCGTGCCGATGGTCGTGGTCGCGGGTCTGCTCGCCGTGCTGATCAGCCTGGGGATCGCCGCGTTCTACGCCCACGAGCCCTCGTCATCTGACGTCGCCCAGGCGCAGTCGGCCTATCCCTCGGACGTCGCGAGGTGCGAACAGCAGGTCGGCCGCTCCGGGATCCCTGTCGGCGCTCCCTACGACGACGCACAGACGTTCTGCGAGCACAACTCGTCACCCTCGATCAACGGGTTCCTGCTGCGTGACCTCGACACGATCTTGCAGCACATCGCTACGTTCGTGATCTTGCTGGGTGCGCTGCTCGGCGCCTCACTCGGCGGCGCCGATTGGACGAACAACACGATGCAGACCCTGCTCACGTGGGAGCCTCGGCGCACCCGTGTCTATCTCGTTCGCGGGCTCGTCATCGCGGTGTGCGTGTTCGCGATCACCGTGTTCCTGCAGATGGTGTTCTCCGGGGTCGACGTGCTCGTCGCGGCGACCCGCGGCTCCACGGGTTTCCTCCCCTCGGACTTCTGGCGATCGGTCGCGCTCACGATCGGCAGGACGTCGATGGTGGCGAGCGTCTTCGGCGTGATCGCGTACGCCATCGCGATGGTCGGGCGCTCGACGGTGGCCTCGCTCGGCGCGCTCTTCGGGTACCTGATCCTGTTCGAAGGCGTCATCGCAGGGTTCCGGCCGAGCATCCAAGGCAACCTGCTCGTGCGCGCGGCAACCGTCATCATCTCGCGCCAGCCGATCTTCGCCGATTCCGGGCGGGGTTCGAGCGTCGTGCTGCTGGCGGTCCCACGGGCCTGGTTCGTGGTAGCGGTGTACACACTGGTCATCGGCGCAGCGGCCCTTCTGGTCTTCCGGCGCCGCGACGTGACCTGAGCCGGCGCGGAGGCGGGACTATACTTCGGACCCTTCCGGAATCGTTCGTGCGCTGCATGTTCCGGCGGCGGAGGACGGCACGATGACCCTGTCCGATCGAACATTGACGCTGGTCGCGATCATCGCGATCGGGTTGTCGCTGCTCGCGATCGTGTTCGTGATCCTCGGCGGATCGAAGGGCGGTGACCGCACGACGGGCCTGAGCGGCGACGACGCCGTCGGCGCGCTGCTCGGCAAGATCGACCGGCTCGAACAGGCGGTCCGCACACTGAACGCCACCGACACCCGCCAGCAGGTGCAGATCGAGGGGAGCGTGCGACGGGTCGGGGTGCTGCGCTACGACGCGTTCGAGGACGTGGGCGGGCGGTTGTCGTTCTCGTGCGCGCTGCTCGACGACCACGGCACCGGGGTGGTGCTGACCTCGATCAACGGCCGGCAGGAGACGCGGGTCTACGCGAAGCCCGTCACGTCTGAGAAGAGCACCTACAACCTGTCGCAGGAAGAGACGGAGGCGATCCGGCAGGCGATGCACACCGACGAGCGGACGGCGGCCGCGCGATGATCTGGCGCAGGGACGAGGCCGAGACGGCGGGCGGCGAGCATGTGACGCCCGCGCGCGAGCGAAAGGACGGACAGATGGCGGAGAACGGTGAGGTCACGATCGTCGGTGCGGGCGCGCGGCTGGAGGGCAACGTCGTGTCGGCAGGCAGCTTGCGGATCGACGGCCAGGTCAAAGGCCAGATCAACGCCGACGGCGACGTCACGCTGTCGCCGCAGAGCCAGGTGGAGGCCGACATCCGCGCGCAGAACGTGAGCGTGGCGGGCCGCTTCCACGGCAACATCGTCGTGAAGGACCGCGCGCACCTCGCCAAGGGCGGCCGGATCGACGGCAACATCACGTCGAAGACCCTCGTGGTGGAAGAGGGCGGCGTGTTCCACGGGCAGAGCATCATGGACGCCGGCGCTTCCTCGGATCCCCGATCGTCCGGTCAGGCCGGCTCGTCGTCGACGGGCACGGCCCCCACGGACAAGAAGGAACCCGATCAAGTGAAGGTGTGAGGTAGATGCTCGATATCAAACGACTCCGGGAAGACCCGGAGCCCTTCCGCGTTGCGCTGGCGCGCCGCGGCATGGGGGAGGCGGTCGACGAGCTGCTCGCCGCCGACGCGACCCGCAGGGAGCTCACCGTCCGTGTGGAGGAGCTCCGCGCGACGCAGAACCAAGCCTCCAAGGCGATCGGCAAGGCCGACGGCGACGAGAAGCAGCGGCTGATCGCGGAGGTCGGCACGGTCAGCACCGAGCTCAAGGAGCTGGAACCGGAGCTCGCCGACGCCGAGGCGACGCTCACCGGGCTGCTCGCGTCGACGCCGAACCTGCCCGACCCGAGCGCGCCCGACGGCGGAGAGGACGACGCCGTCGAGATCAAGCGGAACCACGACCGGCCGCCGGTGTTCGACTTCGAGGTGCGCGACCACGTCGCGCTCGGCGAGCTCCTCGGGGTGCTCGACATCGAGCGTGGCTCGCGCACGAGCGGCTCACGGTTCGTCTACTTGCTGGGCGACATCGTGCTGCTGCAGTTCGCGCTCGTCCGCAACGCGATGGACATCCTGATGCAGGAGGACTTCATCCCGGTGATCCCGCCGGTGCTCGTCCGCGAGGAGGCGATGTACGGCACGGGGTTCCTGCCGTCGGACGCCGTGAACATCTACCGCACCGACGAGGACGACCTGTACTTGGTCGGCACGGCCGAGGTACCCCTCGCCGCGCTGCACATGGGCGAGATCCTCGACGAGGCGCAGCTGCCGGTGCGCTACGCGGGCTACTCGACGTGCTTCCGGCGCGAGGCCGGCAGCTACGGCAAGGACCTCGGCGGGATGTTCCGCGTGCACCAGTTCGACAAGGTCGAGATGTTCATGTTCACCGCGCCGGAGGCGAGCCCCGAGGCGCACGAGTTCATCCTGAGCGTCGAGGAGAAGATCCTCGGGAAGCTCGAGATCCCCTACCGGGTCGTGAACATCGCGGTCGGCGACCTCGGCGCTCCCGCGGCCAAGAAGTACGACATCGAGGGATGGCTCCCCGGCCAGGGCAAGTACCGCGAGCTGACGAGCTGCTCGAACACGACCGACTACCAGGCGCGGCGGCTGCAGACGCGCATGCGCCGCGACGATGGCTCGCTCGAGACGCTTCACACGCTGAACGGCACGGCCACCGCGATCGGGCGCACGCTGATCGCGATCTTAGAGAACCACCAGCGCGCGGACGGCTCGGTCGAGATCCCCGAGCACCTGTGGCAGTACCTGCCCGAGCGCGTGCGGGTGTTGCAGCCGACAGGCAGCTAGACGGGGGGCGCAAGACCGGCGTCCCGGGCGGCGTCCGCCGCCCGCGACGCCTCCACCCGCGCGGTCACGTCGATCCCGAGCCCGTGCCACACCTCCGTGCCCGGCAACGCGTCGGGTGCGCGGCGGCCGAGCGAGTGCAGCCATCGGACCGAGCCGTCGCGATGGGTCACGCGGTAGACGACGTCCCAGACGCCGGTCTCGTTCGCCTCGGCGTTGTGCATGGCGATGAGCTCGACGTCATCGGGGTGCACGAGCCGGCCGAAATGCTCGCGCTCGGCCAACAGCTCCTCGGCCGTGTAGCCGACGAGCTCATAGCACGCCGGCGACATATAGGTGTAGCGCGCGACACCCGTCGCGAGATCTGTGACTTCGGTCCACATCGCCCCCGGCGCGTGAGATTCGACCGCCCACAGCGTGTCCAGCCGCCGAGCGAGGTCGTCACGTTCGTTGCGCCGGTCGGTCACGTCGATGATCGTGCCGACGAACCGGCACGGCCGGCCGTTCGCGTCGCGCTCCACGCACCGCATCCGGTCGGCGAGCCAGACGATCGTGCCGTCGGCGTCGATCACGCGGTACTCGCCGATCCGGTCCGCACCGGTGGCCCACGCGTGCTCGACGGCGGCCTCCACCCAGACGCGGTCGTCCGGGTGCAGGGCGTCGAACCAACGGCGCGGGTCGGCCAGGAGCGACGGCTCGGTCATCCCCAGATAGGAGCCGAGCTTGGGGCTCACGTATACGACCTTGGGCGCCGGCGGGTCCTCGTCCGCGAGCTCGTAGCAGTACAGCGCGGCGGTCCCCATATCGAGGAGCTCGGCGAGCTGCCCGGTCGCGCTCTGGGCCGCGGACTCCGCCTCGCGCTGGGCCGTGACGTCCATCATCACGCCCTCGAACAGCAGCGGGTCGCCTTCGTCGTTGCGCATCACGAGCGTGGCGCGGTCGAGCACCCACACGACCCTGCCGTCGCGCGCGAGGTATCGATACTCGAGCTGGAACGGCTCGCCCGTCTGGATGCTGTGGATCGCGGCCTCCTCCACGCGGAGACGGTCGTGCGGGTGGACGCGTTCGCGCCAGCCTGCTGCGTACCACTCCTCCGGGGTGTAGCCGAGCATCAGCGCGATCTGGTCGCCGACGTAGGTGAACCACTCGCCGTCCTCGCGCTCACGTGCCTGCCACAGATAGACGACGGCGGGCACGTTCTCGAGGAGTCGCACGAGACTGCCCGACGCGCGGTCGCGCTCGTTCTCGGCACGGTGTCGCTCGGCGATCTCTTGTCCCATCGCCTCGTTCGCCTGCTCGAGCTGCGAGGTGCGTGCCCGAACACGGAACTCGAGCTCGTCGTTGGCCCGTTCGATCGCTTGTTGCGCTTCCTTCTCGGCGGTGATGTCGATCATCACGCCCTGCCACTGGACGGGGTTCCCGTCGGGGCCGCGCATCAGCGTCGCGTGATCGCGCACCCACACGACCTGGCCGTCGGCCCCGATCAAGCGGTACTCGCGGCGCCACGGATCGCCGGTGCTGGAGTGCAGGTCGTGCGCCGCGAGCTCCACCTCGCGGTCGTCGGGGTGGAGCACCTCCATCCACATGTCCTGCTGGTCGAGCCATTCCTCCATCGTGTAGCCGAGGAGGTCCTCGATCTTTCGGTTCACATAACGCGTGCGCCGGTCGTCGTCGGGCACCATCTCGTAGACGACCGCCGGGAGGTTCTCGAGCAGCGTCGCGTAGCGGGCCGCCGACACCTGGACGGCCTGCTCGGCATCAACGCGCGGCGTGATGTCCTCGAGCACGCCCTGCCAGACCCGTTCGCCGGTCTCGCGGTCGGCCACGAGCATCGCGCGGTCGTGGACCCAGACGACGCGCCCGTCGGGATGCACGAAGCGGTACTCCATCTCGAACGGATCCCCGCCCGCGCGCGTCTCGGCGTATCGCGCCTCCATCGGCGCCACGTCGTCGGGGTGCATCAACGACGTCCAGTCCTGGCCGATCGCGAGGAACACGCCCGGCGCGTACCCGAGCACGTCCTCCACGTTCGGGCTCATGTAGATCGTTCGCGCAACCGGGACGTCGTCGGTTGCCACGTAGACGACCACAGGCAGGTGTTCCACGATCTCCCGGTAGGGGACCTGCGGGTCGAGGGGGCGCTCGGTCATCGCTCGCAAGGGTATCGGCGCGGCCCGCGCCGAGGAAGAGGCCGAAAGCACCGACGTTCGTCCGTTGACAGGAGCGCCGCCCAGATGCGATGCAGTGTCTTCCATATCGGCGGTTTGGCACGGGGAGGGAGCTTCAGTGGTTCAGAGACGCCGGATCGGCACGGCTACAGGGATCGTCGCTTTGGGCGTGGTCGTGCTGGCCGGCCTGGCGGCAACCCCGGCCCCGGCCGCGTCGACGGTCGCGAAGCATTCGTTGACACCCAACGTCCAACTCACGACGACGCGGATCCCCAAGAAGCTCGTCGAGGAGCGGGTGCTGACGGGTCACACCGAGCACGACGTCGGTGCCGGACATCGTGCCGGCCTCGAGCGCGTATCCGATGTTCGACCTCACGAGCACGATGGCCGCGCACGCGGGCGCGCTGGCGGCCGTCAACGGCGACTTCGGGACGACGAAGGATCAGCCGACCCACACGCTGATGATCGACGGGGAGCTCTGGACGACCGGCGACACCCGAGGCAACGCGATCGGTTGGAGCGAGCAGGGGACGACGTTCGTGGCCGGTCAGCCGGCGCTCCGCATCAGCGTGTCGACGCCCAAGGGACTCGCGCTCTTCGGGATCGACGACTGGAACGCGCATGCCCCGCAGGGCACGTCCGTGTCGGCCTACACGGCTCGCGGCGGCGCGGTCACGACGCCGCCCGGGAAGTCGAGCCCACTCGGGAGCGACCCGTACCTACTGCGAGGCGCGGCTCGACCCGATGGGAGGCCCGCGCTGGACGACAGGCCGGGCGGCGATCGTCCGTCGCTACACCGTGGTCGCGCAGCCGGAGCCCTGCCCCAAGACCAAGCTGCCGGTGAACGCAACCGTGGGCGAGGTGGTCGTCGCATCGAAGGTGACGTCGGGCGTGTCGAACGCCGTCAAGGGCCTCAGCGTCGGGCAGACGGTGAAGATCTCGACGCGGTTCAACGGATGGCCGGGTGTGACCGACGTGATGGGCGCCGGCGTCATGCTCGTGGAGCGCGGCGCGAACGTCGCACCGCCGTACACCGCGGGCGATCCGTACATCTACGACTACAACCCGAGGACCGCCGCCGGTCTCACCAAGGGGTGCTCGGACACCGATCCGCGGACGTCGTGCAAGCTGATCCTGATGACGATCGACGGTCGCCAGAAGTCCAGCGGATGGTCGGTCGGCGCCCGGTTCCCGTTCCTGGCCGACCGGTTGATCGCGGCGGGCGCGTGGACGGCGGTCAACCTGGACGGCGGCGGCTCCACGACGATGTGGGTCAAGAAGACCGATGCCTCGTACTGCCAGTCGTACCCGAGCGTGGGCGGGTGTCTCGTGATGCGGCCCTCGCAGTCGTTCGGGGAACGCGGCACGCGGTCGGCCATCGCGGTGCTTCCGACGGCCGACACGGGCGCTCCGAGCGCCCTGCGCTGATCGCCCGTCCGACGCTGTCAGCCATCATCGATAGGCTGTTGGCCCATGTCCGGCGGACCGATCATCCGAACCGAACAGCTCGAACGGCACTTCGGCGAGGTCGAAGCGTTGAAGGGCATCGACCTGGAGGTCGACACCGGGTCCGTCCGAGGGCTGTTGGGGCCCAACGGCGCCGGCAAGACCACCTGCATCCGGATCCTCACCACGCTCCTGCTGCCGAGCGCCGGGCGTGCCGAGGTCGACGGGCTCGACGTCGTGAAGGACGCCGAGGAGCTCCGATACCGGATCGGCCTGGCGGGCCAGAGCGCGGCCGTCGACGAGAACCTCACCGGCCTCGAAAACCTCGAGATGGTGGGGCGCCTGTACGGGCTGCCGAAGGCCGAGGCGCGCAAGCGCAGCGGCGAGATCCTCGAGCGGTTCGACCTGTCCGACGCGACCGACCGCCAGGCGAAGACCTACTCCGGCGGCATGCGCCGGCGCCTCGACGTTGCCTCGAGCCTCGTCGGGCGCCCCGACATCCTGTTCCTCGACGAGCCGACGACGGGGCTCGACCCGCGCAGCCGCGTCGACGTGTGGGCGTTCGTCCGTGAGCTGCAGGCCGACGGCACGACGATCCTGCTGACCACGCAGTACCTCGAGGAGGCCGACCAGCTCGCAGACCAGATCACGGTGGTCGACGTCGGCAAGATCATCGCCGAGGGCACGTCCGACCAGCTCAAGGACCAGATCGGCGGCGAGGTGCTCGAGCTCATCGTCGAGGACACCGCACAGACGTGGGCGGCCGCCGAAGCGCTGCAGGGCATCGGAACGGGCGCCCCGAACGTCGACGTCGACGAGGGCCGCATCCGGGTGCCCGTCGGGAACGAGGGCGCCGAGGCGCTGCGCGATAGCTCCGGCCGGCTCGACGAGCAAAAGATCAAGCTCGCCGGGTTCGCCGTGCACCGACCGACGCTCGACGACGTGTTCATGGCTCTCACGGGTCACGCCGCAGAGGACGGGTTCCAACCCGAGGAGCAACCGAAGAAGCGAGGCCGTCGCGGCCGGAAGGAGAAGGCATGAGCGCGACGATCGCCCGATCACCCACCACGCGCCGAGCGCCGTCGACCGTCGGCGCCCGCATCTCGCGTGCGATCAACAACGGCCTGATCGTGGCGCACCGGAACATCGTGACGCTCACGCGCGTCCCGACCGTGTTCATCTTCGAGCTGGTGCAGCCGATCATGTTCGTGCTGCTGTTCCGATTCATCTACGCGAACAACATCGCGAACCTGCCCGCGGGGTTCGACTACGTGCTCTTCCTGATGCCGGGGATCTTCATCCAGAACGCGATCTTCGGGGCCACGACGACCGCGATCGGCCTGGCGGAAGACATGAAGGAAGGGATCATCGACAGGTTCCGGTCGCTGCCGATGGCGCGTTCGGCCGTGCTGGTCGGTCGCACCACGTTCGACCTCGCGAAGAACCTGATCCTCGTCGCGATCGTGCTCGTGATCGGGTACCTGGTCGGCTTCAAGTTCTCGAACGGATTCGTGAATGCGATCTGGATGCTTCTGCTGGTGATGGCGGTCGGATTCACATTCTCGTGGATCTCGGCTTCCGTCGGTCTCTCACTCAAGAAGGTCGAAGCGGTCCAAGCCGCCACTTTCACGATGATCTTCCCGATCGTGTTCGTCAGTTCGGCGTTCGTGCCCGTCGTCGGGATGGCGCCGGTCCTGCAGGTGATCGCACGCAATAACCCGGTCACGCATTGGTGCAACCTCGCGCGCTACCTCGCGGTTGGCCCGGGCGCGATCGTCGACGCGCAGACGCATCTGCCCGTCAACACCTTCCACGCGTTGGTGTTCCTGTCGGTAGCGTGGATCGTCGGGCTGCTGCTCATCTTCATTCCGCTCTCGACCCGCCTCTACCGCAGGCTCACGTAGCCGGCCCGCAACGCGCGGCTAGCCGAAGGGATCGGTGACCGGGACCGTGCCGGCGGGCCAGTCCGGGAAGTTCGAGGGGTACGAGTACGGGTCGCCGAACGTCTTCGCGCGCTCCGTGAACACCGACGGCGCGCGCGGCTTGCCCTTGAAGTCGAACAGGTGCTCCATGTTGTGCGCGTTCCCGATCCGGCGCGTCAGGTAGGGCAGACCCCAGTTGTCGGAGATGAACTTGAGCGGCGTCGAGAACTCGCCGACCTCGTCGTCGATCAGGCCCCGGCGCGTGTACGGGCTGATCGTGAGCAGCGGCACGCGGAACCCCATCCCGCCCTCGTCGACCACCGGCGGCACCACGTGGTCGTAGAACCCGCCCCATTCGTCCCACGTGAGGAACAACGCGGTGCTCGACCACAAGTCGCTTCGCATCAGCGCGTTCACGACGTCTTGCACCCAGTTGTGGGTGAACGCGGACGACGACGGCGGGTGGTCCGACAGCTGGAAGTGCGGCACCGCCCACGTCACCGGCGGCAGGTCGCCCGCCTGGATGTCACCGATCAGGTCGTCGATGTTGTGCTGCGCGTGCTCGTTCCACAGGTCGGTGTGGAACACCTCGTCCACGGCGTTGTACTGGTTCCAGAAGTACCCGAGGTATCCGGGCAGGGGCGCGTAGTACCGCCAGTCGATCCCATGGTTCGTGAGCTGCCCGCCGACCGTCCGCATGTGGAAGCACGTGTTGCGCTTGTGCTCGTTCCCCCGCCGGTCGGTCTCGACGATGTAGACCCTCTCGTCGTCGATCGGCACGGCGTCGCACCCCCAGCTCTTGAAATGCCCACCGCCGGGCTGGCCCTCGGTCGCGGCGAACGGCTGGGTCCCGATGTTCTCCGGGTTGTCGTACACATCGGCCGACTGCCCCGCGATGAAGTAGAAGTGGTTCGGGAACGACGGCCCCATCACCGACGAGAAGAAGTGGTCGCTGAGCGCGTACTCCTTGGCCCAGTGCCAGTACGCGGGGATCTCCGGCCCGTAGAACTGCGTGTACGCCCACGGGTCGCCGTAGAGGTTGATCCCGAAGTTGTCGAGCTTGCCGTCGTTGTACTCGGCCAAGGCCGAGCCGCGATCGTGCCCGAGGTCGCCGGGCAGCCAGTCGGGGCAGCGGAGCAACGGCTTCTCCTTGCCGAGCATGTTGCCGACCGTGGTGCCCTCGACGCCGGGGAACCGTCCGAAGAGGTTGTCGAAGCTCCTGTTCTCGAGCATCAGGTAGATCACACGCTTGATCGGCCAGCGGGTGTCCAGGCGCATCGCCGCGGTGCTCGACGGGCTCACGCGCGACACGACCGACCCGCCGGTGCACGAGAACAGCACGCCCCCGGCGACCGCCATCGCGGAGCGTTCCAGGAAGCGTCGCCTGCTGAGCGGCCTGGGGTGCGGATCGTCGGTCATCGCCCGTGAGGGTACAGAGGGCTCGTTGCGTATCCGTGACAACCGGCAGGTTCGGGCTGCCGGTTGCTAGGCTCGGAACCCGCTGCGTCGTTGCGCGGCACCCGAACCCCTGATGCGCCTCCCACTCGATCGCCGCCGCCGACGTTCCACGGCTCTCGCCGTGGGTCTGCTGATCCTGCTCGCGGCGTGCACGACCGCCACGACGACATCGAGCGGATCGGCGCCAAGTCCGACGGATCAGAACGGGCCGACGATCCAGCCGAGCCCGCCGCCCGCCACCATCGCCGGCGAGGACCTCCAGACGAAGTGGCCGATCAAACACGTGGTCATCCTCATGCAGGAGAACCGGAGTTTCGACCATATGTTCGGCACCTTCCCCGGGGCCGACGGCGTGACGGTCGGCTGGGACGACGGGCAGCGGCGTCCGCTCACGCACGTGACGGCGCAACGGATCCCGGACGTGCCGCACTGCTGGGTGTGCGCCACCACCGACTACAACCACGGCAAGATGGACGGCTTCAACCAGGACCCGATCTCAGACCAGTACGCCTACACGCAACTGCACCGGTCCGACGAGCCCAACTACTGGGCGTGGGCGGAGCACTACACGCTCGCCGACCACTTCTTCTCGGCCGAGCGCGGCCCGTCGTTCGCGAACCACCTGTACGCGATCTCGGGTCAATCGGCGGGCGCGCACGACAACCCCTCGCGCAGGAAGGTGCTCGGCTCGCTCACCTGGGGCTGTGACTCCCCGCCGCAGGAGAAGGTCCGGGTGGTCGACGAAGAGGGCCACTCGAAGTGGGTCCATCCGTGCTTCGACATCCCGACGATCGAGGACCGGCTGCGCCAGCGCGACATCCCGTGGTCGTACTACGCGGCGACGTCCGCCCAACCGGGCTACGTGTGGTCCGCGTTCTCGTCGATCAAGCCGGTGTTCTACGGGAAGGCCTGGAAGCGTCACGTGTTCCCGGTGGATCAGGTGACGCGGGATATCGGCTCGGGCTCGCTCGCCTCCGTCTCGTGGATCATGCCGCGCTTTCAGCTGTCGAACCATCCCGGGGCGAACTTCTGCTACGGCGAGAACTGGGCGACGCAGGTGATCAACACGATCATGAAGAGCCCCGCGTGGAAGTCGACCGCGATCTTCCTGACCTGGGACGAGTGGGGCGGCTTCTACGATCACGTGAAGCCGCCGACGATCGATCACTTCGGCTACGGGTTCCGCGTGCCGCTGATCGTGCTGTCGCCGTACGCGAAGCAGGGCTACATCGACCACAGCACCGGCGAGTTCGACTCGATGCTGAAGTTCATCGAGGACAACTGGGGCCTGGCGCCGCTGACCTCGCGCGACGCGAACGCACCGAGCCTGGCCGACGCCTTCGACTTCTCGCAGGCGCCGACGAAGCCCGACCCGCTGCCGTTACGGACCGACTGCGTGGGCCCGAAATGGACGATCACCCCGTAACGGAGCCTGCGCCGGTTCCGGTGTAGGTCTCGAGGCCGCGGATCACCACGTCGAGGGCGATCGGCGGCCGGTCGCAACTGCAGAGCGACGGGTTCCGGGAGGTCGCCGACCGGTACGAGATCAGCATCGGGGGAGGCGCGAGCCACCTCACGGTCTCGACCGTGTGAGTGCCGCACATGACCGGTCATCCCGCCTCTTGGTGTGTGCTTCGGTCGCGGCGCCGAACTTCAGGGATGATGTGAGGAGCCCAACCGAGAAGGAGCGACATCCTGGGTAGCCCGAAAGCTGTCAAGGGCACCGACGATCTGCCCGTTGCTCGGATCGAACCCCCGCCCCGGCCGGAGTGTCCACGCTGCGGGTCCTTGCACACCCAGCCGTTCACGCACGCGGGCCCCGGCTCACGCGTCAACATGAAGTGCATCGACTGCGGTCAACTCTTCAAAGACCCTGTCCGCAGGTCGTAGAGGGCTAGACTCCGCGCTCGGGAGGGTGGCCGAGCGGACGAAGGCGACGGTCTTGAAAACCGTTAGCGGGGCAACTCGCTCCAGGGTTCGAATCCCTGTCCTCCCGCTCCGATCCTGAAGTCAGGCCGCAAGCCCAAGCGAGGCCGCCAAGCGCTCTCGGGCGGCGTGCTCGGCGAGGAGCGGGATGTACGCCAGGATGCGCGCCCCTTTGCCTATGGAGGTGGCCGCGTCTTCGAGGCACTTGGCCACCGCCTCGGTGCTGATCCTGCCGGCGAACTGCCGGTTCAGGTGTTCGTTCTCGGTCGTCAGGTCCATTCGGCTCACCTCTCGCCCCGAAGGGTAGACGGGGCACAAGGCCAGAAGATGAACGGCAGGTCCCAGCTCCTCGCTGATCCGCGGACACGTGGTCCGTGACAGTTCGGGTTCCGTCTGCGCATGCTCGACGAAGGACGCGAACCCGTCAGTACGTCGATCGACATGGACGGCACAGGCTCGCGCTTCCGGATCTTCCTTCTCGGGCTGACCGGTTACATCCGTCGCCCGCCTTGGTCGTTTCAGACATCTCGCCAGACCTGCACCAGTGACGACGTGCCATGTCGTGACATCTGGCTTCCATCCCTATGAACGAAGGGAATGCGATGCAGCACACGAAGCACCGCGGCGTCCTCGCGACGCTCGCACCGCGCCCACGGCATCTCGTGGGCGTCATCAGCATGGCGATGATCGCCGGCTTGTTCGCGCTGGTCCTGGCCCCGGCCGCATCGGCCGCGGCACCTCCGGCGCCGTACGTCAACGGCTTCGAGAACGCGAACGATGTCGCGACGCCCATGTCGTCTGATCCGCACCCGATGTTCGACGTCGCTCGGGTTGACGTCAGGCACGGCCGGTATCCCCGCGGCGTCCGGCTCGTATTACGCACAGGCGGGTACCAACCCCACCCAAGCGCTGGACCAGTTCACGCGCCTCGACGGATACAGCAGCACGTTCCCGGCGGGTGGATTCGGCACCTCGGTCGACATCTACCTCGACATGAACGGTCGCGACGGGCGCAACGACTTGCGGTTCGACTGGAGCTCGGCGGTGACCAACCAAGCTGGAGCTCACTTGCGTGATTTCATCTTCAGCGTTGGAACGTCGACCACTGCGGGCCAGTTCGTGATGAGCGCGAGCAACAACTCCCCAGGATGGCCCGCCAACCCAGGCCGCGACCCCTTCACGGTGTCGACGACCGGTTGGTACACGTTCCAGAACCAGTTCTCCGACAACGGCGGCGTCCTTTCCGACGAGATTGACCGTCAGCGATTCCTCGGGCGTTCTGCACACGTGGACGTTGAGCGATCCGAGCGACGACATCGCCACGACGGTTGGCGGCAACAGGTACGCCTGGCTGGTGTACAACCAGCTTCCGTCACTCGCTCTCGACAACATCTCGAGGACGAGTGGGACTGCCACGCTGGGCGCTTGCCAGGTGGCGGCCACAGGGACCAACCCGGTCGTCTACACCCTGTTGGCTGACTGCACCACCGATCAGACGATCGTCGTCCCGCAGAATGCCGGAGGTTCGGTCTTCGATGGGAGCCGGCTACTCGATCACGGGTGTTGACCCCGCCGGCGGCCATTTCTTGGGCGCGGTCCTACAGGCTCAGCCGGTTCGAAGTCCGTCACCGTGAAGAACCTCACGGTGACGGTGTCCAACCTCACGGATGCGTGTGACGCCGGGAACGACCGGCTGCGCGGCATCCTGTTCGACGGTGTCTCAGGTTCGATCCTGAACAACACCGTCAAGGACCTCGAGCAGGGCACGAGTGGCATAGGTGGCCTGAGTGGTTGTCAGGAAGGCAACGGCATCGACGTCCGCAACACTGCGGGTTCGACGCCCAAGCCGAACGTCACGATTCGACAACAACGTCGTCACCGACTACCAGAAGACCGGGATCATCGCGACCCTGTCGACGGTAGCGACCATCACGAACAACACCGTGACCGGCGACGGTGCGATCAACTACATCGCCCAGAACGGGATCCAGGTCTCATTCGCTGCCACGGCCAAGCTCGTCGGCAACAACGTGAGCCTGAACAACTACTCACCAGCCAAGGTCACCGCGTGTGGCCTGTTGATCTACAAGGCCGGCGGTGTGAGCGGCGCCACGAAGAGTGGCCTCGCGTTCATCAAGGCCGACAACAACTTCCATGCCAACGAAGCAGGACATCTGCAACTTCGGCAAGGGAGGAACGTTCTCGCCGACCTCATAGGTCAGCGAGTCTGATCCAAGGGGAGGGGCCGTCTTCGGACGGCCCCTCTTCCGTTTGCGTCGTCCGGGGGTTGCCCTACGCTCCGCAACCGTCGAGCCCTTGACGCGACAAGTGGTTGACGCCCCCAGCGCCGTCAGACCGTCAAGCCGTTGAAAGGATGACCCCGTCAAGGGCCTGACACGTTCCGGCGCAAGGTCCCCCTCCTCGCTCCCTGGGCCGCCTCGAGTCGGGATACGGGCGCGCCCCCGCCAGCTGGGCCGCGGTTCACCCAAAGTTCCGATACGCACGCGTTGCGAAATCTCCCCACCGCGGGTATCCTTTCCGATACGCGAACGTATCGAAAGGATGAACGTCCCATGGAACACGCGGAAGGGTACGAGCGGCGCTGGTGGGTCCTCGGGGTCCTGTGCCTGAGCCTCCTGGTCATCGGGCTCGACAACACGATCCTCAACGTCGCGCTGCCCACCCTGGCGCGCGACCTCGGCGCGACGAACAGCCAGCTCCAATGGATGGTCGACGCCTACATCCTGGTCTTCGCCGGCCTGCTGCTGACCACGGGAAGCCTCTCGGACCGGTACGGGCGCCGTAAGGCCCTCGCGCTCGGTCTCGTGATCTTCGGCGTCGGCTCGACGCTCTCCGCGTTCTCCGGCTCATCCAGCGCCCTGATCGCGAGCCGCGCCGTGATGGGCATCGGCGGCGCGCTGATCATGCCGTCCACCCTGTCGATCCTCACCAACGTCTTCCCCGCAGATGAGCGCGGCCGCGCGATCGGCATCTGGGCCGGCGTCTCCGGCCTCGGCATCGCGATCGGCCCGATCGTCGGCGGCTGGCTCCTCAGCCACTTCTGGTGGGGCTCCGTCTTCCTCGTGAACGTCCCGGTCGTGATCGTCGCCCTGATCCTCGGCCGCCTGATCGTGCCGGACTCGAAGGACCCCTCACCGGGCAAGCTCGACCCGATGGGAGCGGTGCTGTCGATCGTCGGATTGGTCAGCCTCGTCTACGCGATCATCGAAGCGCCCTCGCACGGGTGGACGTCGACACGAACCCTCGTGACGTTCGCGTTCGCTCTCGTCGTGCTCGCCGTGTTCGCGCTCTGGGAGCTTCGCAGCGACCACCCGATGCTCGACGTCACCTTCTTCGAGAACCCGCGGTTCACCGCCGCGAACATCTCGATCGTCCTGGTGTTCTTCGCGCTCTTCGGTTCGCTGTTCTTCCTGACCCAGTACCTGCAGTTCGTGCTCGGGTACACGCCGTTGCAAGCCGGGCTGCGCGTGGCACCCATCGCGCTCGTCCTGATGGTGTCCGCGCCGCTCGCCGGGCGGTTCGTCACCCGGTTCGGGAACAAGGTGCTCGTCGCGTCCGGCATGACCGCCGTCGCGATCGGCCTCGGGTTCCTCGGCACGATCACTGTCTCGTCGGGCTACCCGCACGTGCTGATCGCGCTCGTGATCCTCGGCGCAGGCATGGGGACCGCGATGGTCCCGGCGACCGAATCGATCATGGGCTCGCTCCCGCTCGCGAAGGCGGGCCTCGGGTCGGCGATGAACGACACGACCCGCCAGATCGGCGGCGCCCTCGGCGTCGCGATCCTCGGGAGCGTGTTCGCGTCGGCCTACACGACGAACATCACGAGCTCGCTCACGGGCCTCCCCGCCGAGACGGCGGCTGCGGCCTCGACATCGGTCGATCAAGCGCTGAAGGCCGGCCAACAGCTCGGCGGCGAGGCGGGCCTGGCGATCATCACCGCCGCGAAGGAGGCCTTCATCTCGGCGATGGACCGAGGCCTGTTCGTCGGCGCGGCGATCGCACTGATCGGCGCCATGGTCGCGCTGGTGTGGCTGCCGAGCCGCGCCGCGACGCCGACCGAGGAGCCGCTGCCCGAGGAGCTCGCGGAGCGCGAGCCCGAGGTCGCGGTCGCGGTGGAGGCCGCGGAATGATCGCCGGCCTCGAGCTCAGCGCCGCTCGGGCGCCGGGGCGGCCGCGCGACCCACAGGTCGACCGTGACATCCTCGCGGCAACCATCGAGCTCCTCGGCGAGGACGGCTTCGACGGCCTGTCGATCGAGGCGGTGGCCGCGCGTGCCGGCGTCGGCAAGACCACGGTCTACCGGCGCTGGCCCTCGAAGATCCCGCTGGTCGTCGACGCGCTCACCGCGATGAAGGCGCCGACGCCCGCGGCCGTCGCCGAGGACCTGCCGACCCGCGACGCGCTCGTGCGTGCGATGGGCGGCTTCACGAAGCCGCACGAGGGCTCGGCCGCGCGCGTGCTCGCGGGGCTCGTCGACGCGATGTCGCGCAACGAGGAGCTCGCCGAGGCGGTGCGCACCGTCCTCGTCACCGAGCGTCAACGCGTCCTGGTCGACGTGATCGAGCGTGGGAAGCGGCGCGGGGAGATCAGGCCCGATGTCGACGCCAACGTGATGGTCGACCTGCTCGGTGGCCCGGTGGTCCTTCGTCGGCTGATCACCGGCGCGCCAGTGAACCAGCGGCTCGCCCACGCGATCGTCGACCTCGTGCTCGACGGAGCCGCCCCCACTCCATAGCTTTAGACTCGCTGGCATGCCGTCGGCGATCCCGGGCAAGGTCTACGAGGCCGAGCTTCAACGCCTCCAGGAAGACCTGGTTCGCATGGAGGACTGGGTCACCGCTTCGGGCGCCCGCATCGCGGTGATCTTCGAGGGTCGCGACGCCTCGGGCAAGGGCGGCACGATCAAACGGATGACCGAGTACATGAACCCGCGGGTCACCCGCCACATCGCGCTCCCCAAACCCACCGAGCGCGAGCAAGGGCAGTGGTACTTCCAGCGCTACGTCGCGAACCTGCCGACCAAGGGCGAGATCGCGCTGTTCGACCGCAGCTGGTACAACCGCGCCGGCATCGAGCACGTGCTCGGCTTCTGCACCCAGCAGGAGTACTACACGTTCCTGCGGCAGTGCCCGATCTTCGAGCGGCTCCTCGTCGAGGACGGCATCCTGTTGATCAAGTACTGGTTCTCGGTGTCGGACGAGGAACAGGAGCGCCGGTTCCACAAGCGGATCGTCGATCCGATGCGCCGCTGGAAGCTCTCGCCGACCGACCTGTACTCGCGCACGAAGTGGGTCGACTTCTCGCGCGCGAAGGACGAGATGTTCGTCCACACCGACATCCCGGAGGCGCCCTGGTTCGTGGTCCCCGCCGACGACAAGCGCAGCGCCCGGCTCAATGCCATCTCCCATCTGCTGGGCGTGATCCCCTGGGAGAAGCGCCCGCTGCCCGAGATCGAGATCCCGGACCGGCAGCAGGACCAGGGCTACGTGCGGCCGCCCACCGACCTGTACACGTACGTGCCGGACCACGCGGCAACGCTGTTGGAGGGCTCGCACCCGAAGCACGGGTCCTGAGCGTCACGAACCCTCCATATCTGTTCGTTGACCAGGGCGAACGCGAGCTGCCATCCTGACCCGATGGCGTCGAAGCCTGCGTGGCTCTTCTGGGTGCGAGGCACCCTGTTGAGTGCGATCTGCGGTCATGCGATCGCCAACGCCCTGTTCGACGCGGACGAGTACCGGCACGCGGGTCTGAACTATTCGTGGTCGGCGATCCTCCCGATGGTGATCCAGGCGATCCTGATCGTCGGGGCGTGGTACGTGCTCGGGCGGATCCGGTGGCAGGCGCGGGCGACGGATCTGCGGCCCAAGCGGCTGCGGCGATTGCTCGCGGCGCTCATCGCGTCGCAGGTCGCGTTGTTCATCCTGCTCGAGGTCACCGAACGGATCGCCCAGCGCGACCCGTTCGCCGAGGGCCTGTTCGGTGCGAGCTTCATGTTCGAGCTGAGCTTCGCGGTCGGCTCGGCCCTCGTGCTTGCGGCGCTCGGCTTCGCCGTGCTCCGCTTCATCAGGTCGATCCGCCGGCAACCGCGGCTCGTGCCCGCGCCGCTTCCGGTACCCCAACCGGCCGTCATCGCTCCCATCGTGCGTCGATACCGCCGGCCCGGCGGCACGCGCGCACCTCCGCTCGTCTCCTGCTGAACCCTCATCGATCATGCGAGCTTCGCTCGCCCCCGGCTGCCGCTCGCCATGGGCGGCCAGACGCGAAGGAGGGGTCGTGGAGACCCAACCGCTTCGAAAACCCCCACCCGAACCGCGGTCGCGCGGCTGGACGTTCGCGCATCCGTCGCACGGCACGTGCGTCCCCGAGTGCCCGTCGTACGGGCGGTGCCACTGCGGCTGCGAGGCCGCGCCGAAGCTGAGCGCCGTCACCTCGGTGCCGTGGAACCGGCACGCGGGCCATCCGTTCACGTTCGTGCCCGGACATCAGCTGCGCGTCGTGCATCCGCGCGCCGGCATGTGGTCGAAACAAGGCGTCCCGGTGGAACGCGTGCGTCCTCTGATCCGATGGCTCCGTGTGCAGCACGGCTCGGTCCGTGCGGTCGCCGAGATGCTGAACATGCCGGAGTCGACCTTGCGCGGCTACCTCTACAACGCCAAGCGCAAGCGTGTGCCGCCCGAGGCGGCCCAGCGGATCGTGGCGCTGACGCTCGCGCACCGCAAGCACGCGCGCCCGCTCGAGCTCTGGGAGGAGGTTCCCGGCAGGCTCGAGCAACCGGTGATCGTGCTGGACCGGCGACCGGTCGCCGTCCTGTCACCGGGTTGACGCATGAGGGAACCGGCCGTCCCCCGGGCGGGGGTCGGCCGGTTTCCCCCTTCGCCGCATCCCTCGTGGGGCCGATATTCGCTGGGTCAACGACCGAGGGGCCCACGGGTGCGGAACCACCGTCAGAGCGAACCGGACCGGCTGCGACGCGACGCGCGCATCGCGGGGCTGCGTGATTTCCAGACGCCCTCGCTGGAAGCGGTCGAACAGCGCCGGCGACAGCTCTGGCAACGCACCGCGACGGCGCTCGCCGCGATCGCTGCGCTCGCCGTCGCGTTCGCACTGATCCCAACGGCGCGGTTGGCCCAGCCCGGCACCGGCCGCCTCTTGTTCGCGATCGTCGGCGTCGGCAGCGGGTTCTTCCTGTGGGCATTCCATAAGGAGACCGCGCTCGAGCGACTGACGCGATCGCTCACCGACGAGCGCGTGCTGACCGCCGCGCTCACGAACCGCTTGCACGAGGTCTCGCTCCTGCTCGACGCGGGCAAGCAGATGAACGCGCACCTGGAGATGGACGAGCTGCTCGACACGATCTTGCGCAGCGCCTGCGAGCTGCTCGACGCGACCGGCGGCTCGGTGATGCTGGTCGAGGAGACCGACCTCGTCACCGTGTGCGCGCTCGGACGTGACGCCGCGGTCGGCCAGCGGGTGCGGCTTGGGGACGGGGTGGCCGGGTACGTGGCGATCCGCCGCGAACCGGTTCTGATCGACGGGACCGCCGACCCCGAGCTGTTCCCCGGGATGGTGCTGCGCGATCCGTACGTCGAGAGCGCGATGTCGGTGCCGCTCGTGCACCGTGCGGAGCTGCAGGGCGTGCTCAACGTGAACGCGCCGATCGGGCGCTCGTTCACCGAATACGACCTGCGCGCGCTCGCGGTGTTCGCCGAGCAGGCGGCGCTCGCGATCGCGAACGCCCGGCTGTACGAGGCCGAGCGCGCGCACGTCGCCGCGTTACTGGACCTGCGTAAGAGGCGGGAGGTCGGCTGATGGTCGCGCTCCACAAGCCGCGGGTCCTGATCGCCGAGGACGACCCCGACACGCTCGTGATCCTGCGGATCAACCTGAACGCCGCCGGGATCGAGCCGATGCTCGCGGGGGACGGGCACACCGCGCTCGAGCGGATCGAGTCCGAAGCGCCCGACGCGCTGCTGCTCGACGTGCTGCTCCCCGGGATCGACGGGTGGCAGGTGCTCGAGCGGCTCCACGCCAAGGGCGATCCCGTCCCCGTGATCGTGTGCTCGGGCAAGGACAACATGCACGACCTCCAGCGCGCCCGGGACCTCGGCGCGGTGGCGTACCTCGTGAAACCGTTCGACATCGACCGGCTGATCGAGGTGACGAGCGAGGTCGTGGGCCTGCGACGGACCGAGGCCGAGCGGGGCACCGCCACCGACGCCACCGGCGTCGAGCTCGCCTAAGCGGTTCCGGGGCTTCCTTCCTGACCCGGTCCGTATCCTGGCCGGTCATGGGCACGGATCGGTTCCTGCGCGCGCTCCGGCGCGAACCCGTCGACCGCACGCCCGTGTGGTTCATGCGCCAGGCAGGCCGCTACCTTCCCGAGTACCGGGAGCTCCGCGGCGATCGGGACATCCTCGACACGATCCGCCGCCCCGAGGAGGCCGTCGAGATCACCCTGCAGCCGCTGCGGCGGATGCCCCTGGACGCCGCGATCGTGTTCAGCGACATCGTCGTGCCGCTCGTCGCAGTCGGGCTACCGATCCGGATCGTGCAGGGTCGTGGCCCGGTGCTCGACGAGCCGGTCCGCGGCGCGGAGGGGCTGGGCCGTTTGCGTCCCCTCGAGCCCGAGGCGGACGAGCCCTACGCCCTCGACACGATCCGCCTGCTGGTGAAGGAGTTGGAAGTCCCGCTGATCGGGTTCGCCGGGGCGCCGTTCACCCTCGCGAGCTACCTGATCGAGGGCGGGCCGTCGCGCGACCACGCGCGCACGAAGGCGTTGCTCTGGACCGAGCCCCAGGTGTGGCACGAGCTGCTCGACCGGCTCGTGACGATCGTCGTCGCGCACGTGGAGGCGCAGGTCGACGCCGGTGCGGCGGCGATCCAGATCTTCGACTCATGGGTCGGCGCGCTCGCGCCCGTGACGTACGAAGCCGCGGTCGCGCCCCACATGCGCCGGTTGTTCGAGGCGATCGGCGACCTCGGCGTGCCGGTGATCCACTTCGGCGTCGGCACCGGCGAACTCCTCGGCGCGATGGCTGCGGCGGGCGGTGACGCGATCGGGATCGACGCGCGTGTGCCGCTGGACGTGGGGTGGGATCGCGTGGGCGGCCCGGATAGCCGGGCGGTGCAGGGGAACCTCGATCCAAGCGTGCTCCTCGCGCCGTGGGATGTGGTCGAGCACCACGCGCTCGACGTGCTCGCGCGCGCCGGCGGTCGCGATGGGCACGTGTTCAACCTGGGGCACGGCGTGCTGCCCGACACACCTGTGGAGCACCTGCAGCGCCTGGTCGACCTGGTGCACGAGCGGACCGAGCGGAGCGCAGCGCCGTGAGCGTCGACGTCGCGGTGGTGGGCGGCGGCGTCACCGGCTTGACGGTGGCTCACCGTATGCGCGACCGCGACGCGACCGTGAGCGTCCTGGAGGCAGGACCGGACGTCGGCGGGATGCTTCGGAGTGTCTCGGTCGGAGGCCTACGCGTGCCGGCGGGACCCGATTCCTTCCTCGCGCGCAAGCCCTGGGCGGTCGACCTGTGCCGCGAGCTCGGGATCGGCGACGAACTGATCCAGCCGCGCGCGAGCGGCTCCTACTTATGGACCGAACGCGGCCTGGTTCCGTACCCGACCGGCACGGCGTTCGGGATCCCGAGCGACCTCGGCGACGCGTTCCGGTGGCCCGGGTTGTCCCGCGCGGGGCGGGTGCGCGCGCTCCGCGATCTGATCGCGCGCAAGCGACGCACCGACACCGACGAGTCGCTCGGCGGGTTGCTCCGCCGCCGTCTCGGTGACGAGGCGACCGACCGGGCGATCGCGCCGCTGCTCGCCGGGCTGTACGCGGGCGATGTCGACGCACTCTCGGTCCGCGCGACGTTCCCCGAACTCCAGGGGTGGGAGCGCGCACAGGGGTCGCTGCTCCGCGGGGCGCAGGCCGCGACGCGAAACGCGCGCTCGAGCGCCGGCCCGATGTTCCTGCGACCGCGGGACGGGGTGGAGCGGCTGATCGACGCGCTGCGCGAAGACGTCGGCGCTTCGAGCGTGCGCACCTCGACGGCTGTCACCGGACTCGAGCGCGGCGACGCCGACTCGTGGCGCGTCCGCACGCCCGACGGCACGATCGACGCGCGGACGGTGATCCTCACGGTCGACGCGCCGACCGCGGCGCGGCTGGTGCCGGCGGGCACGGCCTCGGCGGAGCTCGCCCGGATCCCCTTCGTCTCGACCGGCGTGGTCGCACTCGTCTACCCGGAGGGGACCGGCCCCGCGATCCCCGACGGCTCCGGCTTCGTTGTGCCGCGCGGGGCCGCGCCGATGACGGCCTGCACCTGGATCTCGAACAAGTGGCCCGATCCCGCATTCGGCGACCGTGCGGTGCTCCGCTGCTTCGTCGGGGCCGCCGGCGAGGAGGACGTGCTCGACGCCGACGATGCCGACCTTATCGACGCGTGCGCGCGGCACCTGGCGGCGTTGCTCCCGCTGCCGGCAGCGCCGGCCGACGCCGCGGTCGTGCGGTGGCCGCGCGCGATGCCGCAGTACCTGGTCGGGCATCTGGACCGCGTCGCGCGGATCCGTTCCGAGCTGCCGGCCGGTATCTTCGTGTGTGGCCGGTCGCTCGACGGGGTCGGCGTCGCGGATTGCGTCCGCAGCGCCGGCGAAACCGCAGATGCGATCGCCGCCTATCTCGACCGGGAGGTCCACGCATGACCGACACGCTCTACGCCCTGTACCCCGTGTTCCGCGCCGACCCCGAGGTGCGCTCCGCGTTCGCCGACCCGGAGGACCGGGCACGGGCGACGCGCGAGGTCGAGGACCTCGTGAAGCGGCTCGGCGACCGCGTGACGCTCCGAGGTTCGTACTCGACCGTCGGGTTCCGCGCCGACGCCGACCTCTTGCTGTGGCTCGTCGGGCCTTCCGCGGAAGACGTGCAGCGTGCGCTCGTCGAGTTCCGTCGGACCGAGATCGGCGCGTACCTCGAGCTGACGTGGTCGTTCATGGGTGTCGTGAAGCCGGCGGAGTTCAGCCCCGACCACGCGCCCGCGTTCGTGAAGGGCGACCCGCCGCAGGACTACCTCTGCGTCTACCCGTTCGTGCGTACCGCGGAGTGGTACCTCTTGCCCCCGGAGGAACGGGCGGCGTTGCTCCGCGACCACGGCGGCACGGGCCGCGAGTTCCCCGAGGTGGTCGGCAACACCACGAGCGCCTTCGGCCTGGGCGACTGGGAGTGGATCCTCGCGTTCGAGTCCCCGAAGCTGGACTCGATCGTCGACGTGATCCGGCTGCTCCGTGCCACCGATGCTCGGCGCTTCACCAAGGTGGAGGTGCCGTTCGTGACCGGGATCCGCAAGCCGATCGGGGCCTGCATCGACGACTGCTGCTGATCGTCAGCTGGGCTCGACCAGCTGCGCGAGGCTCGTGATCACCGTGTGGCCGTTCGTCGTGGGCGCGAACCCCTCGAACGGCATCGCGGTCGGCCGTTGGATCAGCCGGGTGTCGATCCCGAGCGCGCGCGCCCCGTCGCAGTACGCGGTCTGATCGTCGACGAACAGGGCATCGTCCGCACGGGCGTCGAGCGCGTCGAGCGCCGCGCGGTAGATCGCCGGGTCGGGCTTGCGCGCGCCGAGCTCGCAGGACAACACGATGGCGTTGCAGGCCTTGTCGAGACCGAGCCGTTCGACCGTCGGCCTGGTCGCCCACGAGCAGTTGCTGACGAGCACCGTCGGGTGCCCGCGCTCCCGCAGCGTCGCGAGCGTCGGCAGCACGTCGTCGTACAGCTCGATCGCGTCGCCGAACGCGGTCTCGGCCTCCAGGACCCTGTCGGCGAGCGCCCCGTCGAGGCCGGCGGCATCGAGAAGCGATCGGACGTCACCCGCGGGCGACCCGAAGGCGCCGATGTTGCGCTCCAGCCGGGTCTGTTCGTACGCGGCGCTGATCTGTCCCTGCGATAGCCCGGTCAGCTGCGCCAGGTCGTCGCGCCAGGTCGCCCAGTCGCCGTGGGCGAGCGTGTCGTACAGGTCGAGCAGGTAGGCGGTCGGCATGGGCGGCAAGCCTACGGGTCCGCGCCGCGGGTGCCGATACCCTTGCGAGCTGTACCCGAGGCCGCACCGCCACCACCGCAACACCCACCACCGCGCACAGGAGGCCTGGCATGGACGCCCAGATCCACGGCACCGTTCTTCCCGTCCTGGAAGTCACGCTGAACCCCGGCGACACGATCGTGTCCGAGGCCGGCGAGATGTCCTGGATGACCCAGTCGATCGAGATGACCACCACGACCCAAACCGCCGGCGCCAAGGGCGTGATGGGCGTGCTCAAGCGTGCGGTCGCCGGCGGCGGCATCTTCATGACCGAGTTCCGCTCGGGCAGCGGCGCGGGCTCCGTCTCGTTCGCCACCAAGATGCCCGGACAGATCCTGCCGGTCCAGATCCAGCCGGGCAGCGAGCTGATGATCCAGCGCAGCGGGTTCCTGTGCGCCACTGAGGGCGTCGAGCTCACGATCGGGTTCCAGAAGAAGCTCGGCGCCGGCATCTTCGGCGGCGAGGGCTTCATCCTGCAGAAGCTCGGCGGCTCGTGCGAGGCCTGGGTCGAGCTGGACGGCGAGGTGCGGATCGTCGACCTGCAGCCCGGCGAGGTGCTCCGCGTGAACCCCGGCCACGTCGGGATGTTCCAGGCGCAGATGGCGTTCGACGTGCAGATGATGCCCGGCATCAAGAACAAGCTGTTCGGCGGCGAGGGGTTGTTCTTGGCCACCCTCACGGGTCCCGGGCGGGTCTGGTTGCAGACGCTGCCGATCGCGAACCTCGCGCACGCCCTCGAGCCGTACCTGCCGCAGCCGTCGTCTGACGGCGACTCGTCGGGCGTGAAGATCGTCGGGAACCTGCTCGGCGGGAACTGAGCCGCAGGCGCCGGGCCCCTGCCCGCGTCTACCCGAACAGGTCGGCCAGGTAGTCGTCGACGCTCGCGGTGCCCGAGACGGCCGCGACGTCGTCCTCGCGCACATCGATCGCGGGCGCGCGCTCGTCCAGGTGCGCCCGCACGTCGACCGTGTCGAGGAACCGCGACACGACCGCGTACATGTGCACGTCGTCGCGCGGTTTCTGCCGCTTGTAGTAGCGCTGCGGGTAGGTGAGCACGAGCTCGTCGCGCGCCCGGGTGAGCGCGACGTAGAGCAGGCGCCGCTCTTCCTCGAGCTCGTCCTCGTCGCCGGTCGCCATGTCGGACGGGATGCACCCGTCGGTCGCGTGGATCACGTAGACGGCGTCCCACTCGAGCCCCTTCGCCGAGTGGATGGTGGACAGGATCAGGTAGTCCTCGTCGAGGCTCGGCGGACCGGCGAGGTCGGTGCTGGCGGCCGGCGGATCGAGCGTGAGCTCCGCCAGGAACCTGCCGCGCCGCTCGTAACCGCGGGCGAGCAGCGCGAGCTGGTCGAGGTCGGCGATCCGCGCGATCGCCGAGGCGTACTTGCGCGCGATCACCGGCTCGAGGTAGGTGCGGACGCGTTCGAGCTGGGCGGCGGGCGAGGCGACCTCCTCGTCGAGGCACCCGGCGAGGGCGCTCCGGAGGGCTTGAACGCCGTCGCCGCTGCCCTTCGGGACCTCGATCGGATGGTCAAGTAGGTTGACCACCGGGTCGGCGCCGTCCTCTCGTCGCACCCCGATCGTGTCCATCACGGCCCGCGCGCTCGCCGGGCCCATGCCGTCCGGCAGCTGGAGCACCCGGAACCACGCGACCTCGTCGTGCGGGTTCTCGAGCACGCGGAGCATCGCGAGCGCGTCCTTCACGTGCGCCGCCTCGAGGAACTTCAGCCCCCCGAACTTCACGAACGGGATGTTGCGACGGAGCAGCTCGACCTCGAGCACGTCGGAGTGGTGCGCCGCGCGGAACAGCACGGCCTGGTGCTTGAGCGGGGTGCCCCGTTCGCGTGCGGCGAGCACCGCGCGACAGATCGCGTCGGCCTGACCCGCCTCGTCGAGGCATGCCTGGAGCGTCGGCATGCCGCCGCCGGCGCGCTCGGTCCACAGCGACTTCTCGTGGCGTTGCGCCGAGACCGCGATCACCGCGTTCGACAGGTCGAGGATCGGGGTCGTCGACCGGTAGTTGCGCTCGAGCTTGACGATCGTCGTGCCGGGGAACCGTTCGGGGAACGCCAAGATGTTGTGCACCGTCGCCGCGCGGAACCCGTAGATCGCCTGGGCGTCGTCGCCGACGACGGTGAGGTTCCGCGGCGTGTCCGCCGGCCGCATCGCTTCGAGGATGTCGGCCTGGACCGCGTTCGTGTCCTGGTACTCATCGACCAGGATGTGGTCGAACATCGCTGCGACGTGCGGGCCGGTGGCGGGTGCGCTCGCGAGCGCCTTCCAGAACAGCAGGAGGTCGTCGTAATCGAGCGTGTGCTGTTCGCGCTTGCGCGTGGTGTAAGCACGGAAGATCTCGCGGATCCCCTCGACCTCGTCGACGCACCACGGGTAATGGCGGTCGACGACGGCGTCGAGCTTCTCGCCCGCGTTCACGACCCGCGAATGGATCTGCGCGAGCGTCTCCTTCCGCGGGAAGCGCTTCGTGCGCGACGCGTAGCCGAGCTCGTCGCGCAGGAGGTTCATCACGTCGGCGGCGTCGGCCTGGTCGAGCACGGTGAACCCGGGGGACAGGCCGAGCGCCTGCGCGTGGACGCGCAACAGCCGGTTCGCGACCGCGTGGAAGGTGCCGCCCCAGATGCGGCCCGCCTCCCGGTGGCCGGCGCGCTCGGCGCGGTCGAGCATCTCCCGCGCGGCCCGGCGGCTGAAGGTGAGCAGCAGGACCCGCTCCGGCCGGACGCCGCGCTCCAGCAAGGTGGTGACCCGCGCGGCCAGCGTGGTGGTCTTGCCGGTGCCGGCCCCGGCGACGATCAGCAGCGGCCCCTCGCCGTGGGTGGCGGCCAGGCGCTGCTCAGGGTTGAGGTCGTCTTCGAACATGCGTTCGAGGAGTGTACGCCCGCGGTCCGACCCGGTCGAGCAGCGTCAGGGTGGCATGCGGCGCAGTGCGCGGATCGCGCTCTCCCGGTCCACCCCGAGCTGCGCGGCCCGGCGCAGGTACGTGTCGGCGGCGTCTGCGAGCGCGGCGTCGGCCTGGTCCGGCCCTTCGGGCAGCCTGTCCGTGACGAACGTGCCGGCCCGGCCGCGACCGACGATCCATCCGTCGTCCTCGAGCGCGCGGTAGGCGCGCGCGACGGTGTTCGGCGCGAGGTCGAGCTGCTCGGCAAGCGTGCGCACCGGTGGGATCCGGTCGCCCGGCAACAGCGCCCCGCGCTCGATCATGCGGCGCACGCCGTCGGCCACCTGCCGGTACGGCGGCCCGCCGTCGTCGCGGAGCTGCAGGCGGATGCGAGCGGTCACGACGGGCGAGTATCCCAGCCCGGTACCGTGTCCCGATGCGGATCCACGTGGTGCCCGGCGGTCCGATGCTCGTGGAGGACATCCCGGTCGGCACGCTCCGTCGCGACGGTGACGGCTACGCGATCGACCCGCTCGAGGCGCCCGAACCGTGCGCGCTGTGCCGGTGCGGTCGCTCCGGCTCGATGCCGTTCTGTGACCGCGAGGCGCCCTACGCCTGCTTCGAGGAAGAACCTCGCGACGGGCCCGAGCCGGCGCCGTTCCGGTGGGACGCACCGGATCCCGCGGGGCCGCCGGCCGTCGCGCTCAAGCCGGACGGGCCGGTCCGCGTGGCGGGCGGGCCGCCGATCACCCACGGTGATCGCGCGCTCCCGCCCGTCGATCGCGTCTCGCTGTGCCGGTGCGGCGCGTCGCGCGCCCAACCCCTGTGCGACGGATCGCACAAGGTGGTCGGCTACCGGGCCTGAGCCCCTGTGAGGCCGAGCGAGGCCACCACATCGGCGGGGAACACGTGGCAGTACGGCGTGTGGCCGTTGCCCTCGTAGTACTGCTGGTGGTAGTCCTCCGCCGCGTAGAACGCGGTGAGCGGCTCGATCTGGGTCGCGATCGGCCGCGAGAACCGCGCCTGCGCCTTCGCCTTCGAGGCGGTCGCCTGGACCTCCTGCTCGGGCGTCTCGGTGAAGATCACGCTGCGGTACTGGTCGCCCACGTCCGGCCCCTGCCGGTCCACCTGCGTCGGGTCGTGCATCGCCCAGAACACCTCGAGGAGCTGCTCGAAGGTGACGATCTCGGGGTCGAAGGTCACCTGGACCACCTCGGCGTGCCCGGTCGCGTGGCTGCAGACCTCACGGTAGGTCGGGCGCTCGGTCGTGCCGCCGCTGTAGCCGCTGACGGCGTCGAGCACCCCGGGGACCTTGCGGAACACCCACTCCACACCCCAGAAGCACCCGGCTCCGAACGTCGCGGTCTCGGTCATCTCGTTCCTCCTGTCCTTTGGCTGTCCTTGTGGCTGTCGCTCGTTCTGCTCCTACCGTGTGCGCCGGGCACCTCGATGTTGCACCCTGGGGCCCGTTCGTGGGCGGCTACCCCCGTGGAACGCCTCCGGTGTAGCCTCCCGCTCGACCTGTTGAACGGAGAGTCAAAGATGACCGGGAACACCTATGACGCGATCGTGATCGGCGGCGGGCACAACGGGCTCGTCGCGGCCGCCTACCTGGCCAAGCACGGGGCCCGCACGGTCGTGCTCGAGAAGCGGCACAAGACCGGCGGCGCCGCCGACACGATGGAGCCGTGGCCCGACGAGCTGCCCGGCGTCAAGGTCAACACCCTCAGCTACACGATGTCGCTGATGCCGCCCACCCTGCGGCGCGACCTCCAGCTGGAGCGGTTCGGGTTCAAGCTGTTGCCCCTCGGCCAGGGCTACATGCCGATCCGCGGCGGCGGCTCGATCATCCAGCACACCGACGACGCGATCACCCGCGAGTCGATCGAGAAGATCTCCAAGAAGGACGCCGACGCGTACTTCGCGTTCTACGAGTGGGTCGGTCACATCGCCGACATCATGGGGCCATTGCTCATGCAGACGCCGCCCCACCTCGGCTCACGGAAGTTCGGCGACCTGAAGGACGTGTTCCAGCTCGCGTGGGGCCTCCGCAAACAGGTCGACGAGCAGACCGCCGCCGACATCACGCGGCTGTTCACGATGAGCGCGACCGATCTGCTGGACCGGTGGTTCGAGACCCCCGAGATGAAGGGGTTCATGTCGGTCAACGGGATCATCGGCACGTGGGCCGGCCCCGACGCGCCGGGCACCGCCTACGTCTTGATGCACCACTCCGTCGGCGACATCGGCGACGGCGAGGTCGCGAGCTGGGGCTTCATGGAAGGCGGCATGGGCGCGGTCGCCGAGGCGTGCGAGGCGAGCGCGAAGTCGTTCGGCGCCGAGGTTCGCCTGAACGCCCCGGTCGGGAAGATCACGACGCGCGGTGGCCGCGCGACCGGCGTGGTGCTCGAGGACGGGACGGAGCTCCGCGCGCCGCTCGTGGTGACCGCGATCCACCCGAAGATCACGTTCCTGCAGCAGCTGGAGCGCGACGAGCTGCCGACCGAGTTCGTGAACGACATCGAGAACTGGAAGACACGCAGCGGCACGGTCAAGATCAACCTCGCGATCGACAAGCTGCCGACGTTCACCGCCAACCCGGACTACGACCCCGAGATCCAGGGCGGCGCGATCCAGCTGCTCGACGACAACGAGCAGCTCGAGCAGGCCTATCAGGACGCGCGGTTCGGCCAGGCGGCGCGCGTGCCGTTCGCCGACACCGAGATCCCGACGGTGGTCGACAAGACGCTCGCCCCCGAGGGCATCCACACGGTGTCGATGTTCAGCCAGTGGGTGCCGGCCAAGTGGGCCGACGACGAGGATGACCACTGGCCGGAGCTCGAGGCCTACGCCGACCGGTTGATCCAGCACTTCGACGACGTCGCACCCGGCTTCAAGGACTCGGTGAAGGCGCGTCAGATCATCGGACCGAAGCAGATGCAGGAGGGCTGGGACCTGATCGGCGGCAACATCTTCCACGGCGAGCTCACGGTGGATCAGCTGTTCCACATGCGGCCGGCCTCGGGCTTCGCCGACTACCGCACGCCGATCAAGGGGCTGTACCAGGCGTCGAGCGCCACCCACGCCGGCGGCGGCGTGACGGGGTTGCCGGGGCACCACGCGGTGCGCGAGATCCTGAAGGACCGCGCGATCAAGAAGGGCTGACGTCGGCCGCTGGGTTGCAGGCTGCTCGGGTTCGGGCTGCCGATCTCAGGCCGCGAGCGATCGCGGCGCTGCGCGAGGGCCGGCTCGATACCGGACGCCGTCGGGCCTGAGCCATCGCATCGCGCCCGCGGGCGTGCGTTCGAGGTTCCATCCGTGCTCGTGCACCAAGCGATGGTGGAACGTGCAGACCAGTGCAAGGTTGTCGAGGTCGGTCGATCCGCCGCGTGACCACCACCGGATGTGGTGCGCCTGCGTGAACCTCGTGTTGCCGCATCCGGGGAACGTGCACGATCGGTCGCGGTAGCGGAGCTGCCGGACCATCCAAGCCGACGGCTCCCGTGTGGTGCGACCCAGGCCGACCACCGATCCGTCGGCCGCCTCCACCACCGTCTGCACCCTCGCGTTGCACAAGAATCGGCGCGCAACGTCGATCGGGAGCACGACGCCGTCGTCGGTGCGCGCGTTCGCTCCGTTGTCGGTGAGCGTCTCGGCCTGCACGTGGATCACGACCGTCGCATCGCCGTCGGCGTGTCGCCCAGAGGCGCACGCGACCGTGAGCGCATCGGCGCGGCGGCGTCCGATCAGCAACCGCGACTCCTCACCCGGCATCGCGGGGATCTCATCTGCGAGACGATCCAGCGCCTCGGTCACGACCGCGCCCTGCGCTGCCGGCAGCTCGGCTTCAAGAAGGAGTCGCCGACCTTCGTCGGTCCAACGCCACGCGAGCCATCGGTCTTCTTCGATCTGTTCGATCTCGACACGCTCGGCGCGGCGCAACTCCTCGCCCCGCCGGCGGATCGCTCCGGACGCGACGTCGCCGGCCCACTCGAGCAGCGCTTCTTCGTCGTCGGGTGTCGCGAACCGTGTGAGCTCGACGACCTTGTCGATGCCGATCTCGGCAGAGGCGAACGACTCGGCGATCGCCGGCAGCGACTCCAGCGCGGCGCCCGCGGCGACCCATCGCTCGGCCTTCCATCGCGAAACACCGAGCTGCATCGACACCCAGTGCGGCATGTCGTGCGCGCCGTCGTCGAGCCATGACTCGTGTTGCTCCAGCTCGGCGAGGCAGGAGAGCATCTCGCGCTGCGCGGATGACACGACCCGGTTGAGCTCGTGGACGCGCGCGATCAGCGTCGCTCGGGGCTTGTTGCGTGGCCTCACGTCGACACCGTTCCGGGGGAGGAACCGGTCAGAAGGAGAGCGCAACGATACCGAACATGTGTTCGGAAGTCAAGAGAGGAAGGCGAACTTCTCCGTGCGGCGCAGCGGCCCCGGGCGGGTAGGCTCGGCCACCGATGGACCTCGAGCAGGCGCAGCAGGCGCTCGACGACGTCTTCGCCCGATGGGCGCTGGTGGAGCACACCCCCGCGATCGCATGGGGCCTGATCCGGAACGGGCAACTCGCCGCCGCCCGCGGCCTCGGCACCCTCCGCGTCGGTGAGGACACGCCGCCCGACGCGGACAGCGTCTTCCGGATCGCCTCGATGACGAAGTCGTTCACGGGCGCCGCCCTGATGTCGCTCGTCGTCGAAGGGTCCGTCCGGCTCGACGAACCGGTCGCGACCTACGTGCCCGAGCTCGCGGGATGGCGCGGGCCGACCGCAGATGGCCCCCCGCTCACCGTCCGCCACCTCGTCTCGATGGAGTCCGGGCTACCGACCGACGACCCGTGGGCCGACCGTCACCTCGACCTGCCGCCCGACGGCATGGACGCCCTGATCGCGGGCGGCGTGACGTTCACCTGGACCCCCGGCACGCGCTTCGAGTACTCCAACCTCGGCTGGGGGATCGTCGGCCGCGTGATCGAACGGGTCGCCGGGGTCACGCCGCAACAGCTTGTGTCCGAGCGATTCCTGACGCCGCTCGGCATGACGAACACGACGTGGACACGACCGGCCGGCGCCAACGTCGCCGACCCCTACCGGTGGGAGGACGGCACCTGGCGGGCCGAGCCCGAGCCGCTCGGCGACGGCACGATCGCGCCCATGGGTGGGCTTTGGTCGACGGTCGCCGACCTCGCGCGGTGGGTGACCTTCTTCTGCGACGCGTACCCGCCACGCGACGATCCCGACGACGGACCGCTTGCCCGATGGGCGCGCCGGGAGATGCAGCAGCCACGACGGATGGACTCGATCGACACCGTCCGCACCCGCCCGAGCGGCCCCGAGCGCTCCGTCGCGTACGGCTACGGGATCGGTCTGTCGATGCGGCTCGATCAGCGGCTCGGCACGATCGTCACGCACAGCGGCGGCGTCCCCGGCTACGGCTCGCACATGCGCTGGCTCCCCGACCGCAAGATCGGCGTCGTCGCGCTCTCGAACGTCACGTACGGCGACATGGGATGGGCCTGCGCCGAGGCGCTCGAGGTGCTCGCCGACCTCGACGCGCTGCCGCCGGCGCCGACCGAGACGGCCACGCCCGCACTCCAGGACGCCGCACGCCGGGCGGTCGACCTTGTGAACCGCTGGGAGGACGACGAAGCCCGCGCGCTGTTCGCCGACAACGTCGAGCTCGACGAGCCGCTCGATCGCCGCCACCGCGAAGCGTCGGCCGCGGTCGCGCGCCACGGAGCGCTGAAGCTCGAGTCGCTCGACGTCGACGCACCGCAACGCGGCGACGTGATCGCCGCCGACGGTCTCGTGAAGATCGAGCTCGAGCTCAACCACGAGGGCAAGGTGCAGTGGATGTTGGTCGAGGACCGTGCAAAGCCCTCCGACGCGCCGATCGTCACCGACCCCGCGACGCTGCGGGAGCTTCCGCGCAGCGCCTACGTGCTGCTCCGTCCCGCCGGCGACCTCGTCGACGCGTTCGAGCGGTGGCAGGGCGAGGTGCTGGATCGCCTGGTGGCCCCCGCCATCAAGCTCGCGGCGCCCCACGCCTCGATGAAGTCGTTCGGGACCAGCGAAGCGCCGCTCACCGACGCCGACGAGGAGCGCATCGCGGCGATCGTCGAAGCTTGGGCGGCCGGCAGCCCTCCGATCGAGCTCAAGGGCTCCTCGCTCGACGTCTTCGACACCCCCGACGAGTTCGTGCCGGTCGTGCTGCTCGCGATGTCCGACGGGCTGCGCGCAGCGCTGCAGGACCTGTGGGCCCGCGCCGCGGCCGCCAACCTCCCCACGGGGTACAGCGACCACATCGGCGCCGACGCCTGGAAGGCGCACCTGTCGCTGTGCTACCCGAGCGAGCGACCCAAGCCCGCGATCGCGGAGCCTCTCCGAACCTGGATGCAGCACCAGCAGGCCGGCGACGATGCACGGTCCACGGCGTTCGAGGCCGAACTCGTCGCGTTCGGCGACGGCTCGGAACGCCGCCTCGGCCGGTTCCCGTTCGCGGGCGGCACGGCGAGCGACGGACGAGGGCCGGCCGCTACGCGCTGAGCGACTGACACAGCCGGGCGATCTCGATCATGAGGTCGCCGCCGTCGATGTCGCCCGTCTCGTAGGCATAGAGGCCGGTGTCGATCGCGACCGCGAACGCCCACCCGCGCACGCGGCTCGCGCGCACGTCGAGCAGGTCGGTCAGCTGCTCCAGCCGACCCTGGAGGCGCTGACGGCCCGCGCCGGGATCGCGCACGAGGTCACCGGGGCCGTCGCGCAGCAGCGCCGCGACGTCGAAGGCGGGCTCGCCGGCGAGCGGCTTCGGGTCGATCGCGACGGCGCGCTCCCCGTCGAGCAGGAACGTGTCGAGGCGCACGTCACCGTGGAGCAGCACCGCATCCATCTGGCTCGGCCCGAACGACCGGAACATCACCTCGGCGTCGCGCATCAGCTGCTCGTCGAACGGCTGATGGACCGACTCGAACCGCTCGGGCATCGACGATCCCCACGTGCGTACCTCGGCGGCGAGGGTCTGCATCCCGTCGGGCGGCGCGATCCAGAGCTGGCGAAGCGCGTCGGCCACCATCCGGAGCGCTCGCATCTCGTTACGTTCGAGGGACAGCGCCGTGCCCGGGGACGGCGACGATCGCAGCTGCGCGCCGCGATCGTCCTCCTCCAACACGCGCACCGCGCCGGCGCCGTCCCAGGCGCGCAACGCGGCCGTCTCGTCGGCGAGGAACGCGTCCGGGTAGGCGATGCGGAGCGTCACGCGATCGCTGTCGCGTCGCGCCGGGATCGACAGTCCGAACGCGTCGATCCGGTTCGCGACGGCGGTGACGTGCAGGTCCCACCGCCCGGTGACGGACGAG
Organism: uncultured Actinomycetes bacterium; assembly: GCA_963799625.1. Taxonomy (GTDB): domain Bacteria; phylum Actinomycetota; class UBA4738; order UBA4738; family HRBIN12; genus AC-51. The sequence continues at coordinate 775,413 of CAWCXU010000013.1, forward strand.
ATCAGGTCGGGAACGGCGGCGAGCCACTCGTCGGCGTCGGTCCCCACCCGAACGCGGACCGCGGCCTCGAACCGTTCCAGCGGGTCGGTCGAGACGGGGTCTGCCATCGGTCCAGCAGCCTACTTGCCCTCCAGTGCACGCGCGTTTCCGGCCTCGGCCGATCCGGTTCGGTCTTCTGGACGAGATCGACCGGACCGAAGGACCGATACGGGCGCCGACCACCGGATGCCGATATCGGGGATGTCCATGGCGGATGAAGATGAGGAGGGTTGCGATGCGTCAGTGGGAGCTGTTCGGGATCACCGACGATGACCCCTACTGGACACCGCCGCCCGTCGCTTCACGTCCGATCGAGACCATCCGGTTCGTGCCGGACCTCGAGGACGAGGACGGCGTGGCGTTGGTGCCCGAGCCGGCGGCCTAGCCACCGGCCCTGTTCTATCCCGGGAAGGTCCCGGCGGCGTCGAGCACGCGTTCGAGCTCGGCGTCGCCGTGGGCCGTCCCGAGGGTCCACAGCTCGTAGCCGGACGGCGGGAGCGCCACGCCCCGGTCGAGCAGATGATGGAAGAACCGCGCGTACCGCTCGTGGTCGGCGGCCTTCGCCTGCTCGAAGTTCGTCACCGGTCCGTCCGTGAAGAACACGCTGCACAGCGACCCCGACCGGTTGATCGTCGCCGCGACACCGTGCCGGTCGAACGACTCGCGCAGCCCGTCGATCAGCGTGTCGGCCGAGCGCTCGAGACCGGGGTAGGGGTCGGTCGTGCGCGCGAGGTCGAGGGCGGCGATCCCGGCGGCGACCGCGACGGGGTTCCCGCTCAACGTGCCGGCCTGGTAGATCGGGCCGACCGGCGCCAGCTGCTCCATCAGGTCGCGCCGTCCGCCGAACGCGGCGCACGGGAACCCGCCGCCCATCACCTTGCCGAGCACGGTGAGATCGGGCGTGACACCGAGCACCGACTGCGCGCCGGCGTACGCGCGCCGGAACCCGGTGATCACCTCGTCGAGGATCAGCAGCGCGCCGTGCGACGTGCAGAGCTCTCGCAGCCGTTCCAGGAATCCCGGCCCGGGCGGCACGACGCCCATGTTCGCCGCGATCGGCTCGACGATCACCGCCGCGATCTCGTCACCGCGCGCGGCGAACAGCGCGTCGACCGCATCGGCGTCGTTGTACGGCGCGGTGAGGGTGTCGCGCGCGGCGCCCTCGGTCACGCCGGGCGACCCCGGCAGTCCGAGCGTCGCGAGCCCGCTGCCGCCGCCCTTCGCGAGCAGGGCGTCGGCGTGTCCGTGATAGCACCCGTCGAACTTCACGAGGACGTCGCGGCCGGTGGCGCCGCGCGCCAGGCGCACGGCCGACATCGCGGCCTCGGTCCCCGACGACACGAGCCGCACCTCGTCGACGCTCGCGATCGCATCGACGATCCGGGTCGCGAGCTCGACCTCCGCCTCGGTCGGCATCCCGAAGCTCGTGCCTCGCGCCGCCGCTGCGGTCGCCGCCTCGACGATCGCCGGGTGCGCGTGGCCGAACAGCAGCGCGCCCCAGGACTGGACGAGGTCGACGTAGCGCGCGCCGGTCGCGTCCTCGATCCACGCGCCCTCGCCGCGGACGGGGAACACCGGCGTCCCGCCCACCGACCCGAAGGCCCGCACGGGTGAGTCGACCCCCCCGGGGATCACCGACCGGGCGCGGGCGAACAACCCCTCGTTCGTGGTCACCGGCCCGGATGCTAGCCGGTCCATGTTTGACGTTGCCCCCGGCGCCGGGGACGCTTCCTTCGATGCAGCTTCCGCCGGACGAACCGATCGAGAAGGTCGCCGCCGAGCTCCCCGAGCGGCCGAAGCTCGTCACACCCGGCCGGGTGATCATGCTCGTCCTGGCGCTGATCGGCCTGTACGTGGTGTGGCCGTCGCTGGTCGCCACGTTCGGGTCGGTGACCGAGCTGAAGCACGTCGCGCCGGGATGGTTCGTCGTGATGGCGGCCTGCGAGGTGCTGAGCTACGCCTGCATGTGGCTGCTGATCGGCCTGTGCCTCGGGTCGAGCCGCTACTTCGCGATCGGGACGGCGCAGGTCGTCGGGAACGCGGTCAGCAAGGTGGTGCCCGGCGGGAGCCCGATGGGCGCCGCGATGCAGTACCGGCTGCTCGTCGGCGCGGGGATGGACCCCGACGCGGATCGGCACCGGCACGGCGGCCGCGTCGCTGATCAACGTCGCGACGCTGTTCGCGCTGCCGGTCCTCGCGGTGCCGGCGATCGTCGGCGGGGTCGCGGTCGACCGGGGCCTCGCGCGCGCCGCCTGGCTCGGTGTGGCCGTGTTCGTCCTGCTCGTCGGCGGGGGCGCGGCGCTGTTGTTGCTCGACCGGCCCATCGGCGCCGTCGCGCACACGATCGAGCGGATCCACAACATGCTGCTGCGCCGTCGTCCGAAGATGACCGGCCTCGGGGAGCGGCTCACCACCGCGCGTGACGCCGTGCGCGCGACCCTGGGCGAGCAATGGGGCCAGGCGATCCTGCGGTCGGCCGGCAACGTGTTGTTCGACTACCTGGCGTTGCTGGCCGCCCTGGTCGCGTCGGGTTCGCGGCCGACCGCGTCGCTCGTGCTCCTCGCGTACGTCGCGTCGGTCGTCCTCGGCATGATCCCGATCACGCCGGGAGGGCTCGGGTTCGTCGAGGCGGGGCTCGCCGCGATGCTGGTCCTCGCGGGGGTCCCCGGCCCCTCCGCGACCTTGGCGACGCTCGCCTATCGCTTGGTGTCGTACTGGGGACCGATCCTCGCCGGCCCGGTCGCGTACGCGCTGTTCCAACGCCGGGCTCCGCGGTGGCGGGCGGCGGCGCACGCCCGGGGCGATACCTGAGAGCGGCGGAACCTACCGGCGCTTCTTCTTGCTCTTGTGGCGCTGCGGCTGGTGGTGGCCGGGCAGGCCCTCGGGCGTCAGCTCCTTCTCGTGATGGTGTTCCTCCACGCGTGCCGCGGTTTCGCGCCGGCCGATGATCCACTGGATCACGAAGGCGCCCGCGATCGCGACGAGGAACCCGGAGATCCCGAACGTCACGCCGATCGAGCGATCCAGGAGCCAGCCCACGAGCCACGCGACGCCCATGCCGGCCAGACCCACCCAGAACGCCTGGGTCCAGTTGATGCGCCCGGACTTCCCGAGGAGGAGCTGGGCGACCCAGCCGGTGCCCATCGCGAGCCCGAAGAATCCGAAAAGCAGGATGACCATGTACATCGAGCGTCCCTCCTCGCGCGCGGAGGCTAGCACGGGTGGCGCGCCCGCCCGCGGCCGGGGTAGCGTGCCCGCTGACCGGCGCGGGAAGGGATCGACCGATGGAGCACACCGGAGGTGGGGACGCGCCGCTCGGCCCGGTCGACCCGTTGGTCGTGCCGCGGTTCGCGGGGCCGGCGACGTTCGCGCGGCTGCCGCGCCTGGACCAGGTCGACCGGTGCGACGTCGCCGTCGTCGGCGTGCCGTTCGACGGCGGGACGACCTACCGGCCCGGCGCTCGCTTCGGGCCCGCGGCGATCCGCGCGGGGTCCCGGCTGCTGCGCGGCTACCACGCCGGATTGGAGGTGCGACCGTTCGCGGACCAGCAGGTGGCCGACGCCGGCGACATCGCCTGCACGCCGTTCGCGATCGACGAGGCGATCGCGCAGATCGAGGCGGGCACCCGGTTGCTCTTGGCCGACGCCGCGATCCCCGTCGTGCTCGGCGGCGACCACACCGTCGCGTTGCCGGTGCTGCGCGCGGTGCACGAGCGCCACGGACCCGTCGCGCTGATCCACTTCGATGCCCACCTCGATACGTGGGACACGTACTTCGGCGCGCCCTACACGCACGGCACCCCGTTCCGCCGCGCGCACGAGGAGGGGCTCCTCGCGAGCGATCGATGCGTGCACCTCGGGATCCGAGGCCCGCTGTTCACGCCCGAGGACCTGGCGGACGACGCCGGGTTCGGGTTCACGATCGTCGGCGCGTTCGACTACCTGCGGCGGCCGGTCGACGCGATCGCCGACGAGGTGCGCGAACGGGTGGGCGACCTACCGGTCTACGTGTCGATCGACGTCGACGTGATGGACCCGGCGCACGCGCCGGGCACGGGTACACCCGAGGCCGGTGGGTTGACCAGCCGCGAGCTGCTCGCCACGCTGCGCGCGTTCGCGGGCCTTCGGATCATCGGCGCCGACGTCGTCGAGGTGGCGCCCGCCTACGACCACGGAGAGATCACGGCGATCGCCGCCGCGAACGTGGTCTACGAGCTGCTCGGCTTGACCGCCCGCGGGCCTCGTTGATCCGAGCCGGCGTGCGCTAGGGGGCAGGCTTGCGCGCCACCCACACCTGCTCGAGGGAATCGTCGTCGTACGGCTCCCGATGGAAGCCGCCGTAGAGGCCCTCGAGCTCGAGCCCGGCGACGTCGATCAGGCCCTCCCACTCGCGTCTGGTCGCCCACCACAGCGAGAACGTGCCGATCCGCTCCAGACCTCTGCCGCGCGTGATGTCGATCCGGCTGTCCGCCGGCACGTTGGTCGCGATCTCCCAACGGCCCCCCGCGCGCTCGACGCGCTGGCCGTCGAGCGCCGTGGCGAGGCTCGCGCTGAACGCGAAGACGTTCCAGGCGAACCTGCCGCCGGGAACGAGCGCGGCCGCGACGCGGTCGAACACCCGCCGCCGGTCCTGCCACGTCGGCAGGTGCAACATCGACCGGAACGGGCAGATCACGAGCTCGACCTGCGCATCCAAGACGAGGTCGCGCATGTCGCCTTCGCGGAGGTCCAGCGGCAACCCGGCGCCCCGCTCCCGCGCCACCGCCAGCATCTTCGGCGACAGGTCGACGCCGATCACACGCTTGCCGGTGCGTCTGGCGATCTCGATCGCCACGCGGCCCGACCCGACGGCCAGCTCGACGATTGGCTCACGGGCCGCCTCGGCGAGCTCGACGTACCAGTCGACGTCTCGGGTCATGTCCGCGGCCCACACGTCGTAGTCGTCTGCGAATGCGTCGTAGTACGCCACGGGTTCCGAGTCTCGCACCGTGGAGCCCGCGGGGGGAAGTCAGCCGGTGCGGAGCCACTCCGCCGCGTCGGCGGCGTGGTACGTGAGGATCAGGTCTGCGCCGGCGCGCCGGATCGAGGTCAGCAGCTCGAGCACCACCCGGCGTTCGTCGAGCCAGCCGTTGGCCACGGCGGCCTTGACCATCGCGTACTCGCCGCTCACGTGGTAGGCGGCGACCGGTGCCGCCCCGAGCGCGGCCGCCTCGTGCACCACGTCGAGGTAGGGGAGCGCCGGCTTGATCATCACGATGTCGGCGCCCTCGTCGAGGTCGGTGCGGATCTCGCGGAGCGCCTCGGCGGCGTTCGCCGGATCCTGCTGGTAGCCGGTGCGGTCGCCGAACCTCGGCGCCCCCTCGGCCGCCTCGCGGAACGGGCCGTACAGGCCGCTCGCGAACTTCGCCGCGTACGCCATGATCGCGACGTCGGTGGCGCCCGCCGTATCGAGCGCCGAGCGGATCACGCCGACCTGGCCGTCCATCATCCCGCTCGGCGCGACGATGTGTGCGCCCGCGGCCGCGTGCGCCTCGGCGATCCGCGCGTACAGCGGCAGCGTCGCGTCGTTGTCGACCTCGTCTCGCTCGTTCAGCACGCCGCAGTGCCCGTGGTCGGTGTACTCGTCGAGACAGAGGTCGGTGACGATCACCGCGTCGTCGCCGAAGTCGTCGCGGAGCGCGCGGATCGCCTGCTGGGTGATCCCGTCAGGGTTCCACGCCTCGGTGCCCTCAGGCGTCCTTGTGCTCGGGCACCCCGAAGAGCACGAACGCGAGCACGCCGCGCGACCGGATGTCGGCCGCGGCTTTGCGCAGTGACTCGACCGTGTGCTGGTACTGACCGGGCATCGTCGCGATCGGCACCGCGTCGGGGATGCCCTCCTTCACGAACAGCGGCGCGATCAGGTCGGCGGGCTCGAGCGTGGTCTCGCGCACGAGCGCGCGCAGCGCCGGCGTGCGGCGCAGGCGGCGCGGTCGATCGACGGGGAAGGCCATCGCCCAAGGGTAGCGGTCCGGCCGGACCGCCGGCTCAGACCCGGGTGATCACGACCACCGGGATCGTGCGCTTCGCCTTCTTCTCGTAGTCGCCGAACTGGGACCACCCCTCGGCTTGCGCCGCGTAGAGGCGGTCGCGTTCGGGGCCGTCCCACAGGACCTCGGCGCGGCCCTTGAACCGCTCGGTGCCGACCTCGACCTCGACATCGGGGTGGTCGGCGACGTTCAGCATCCAGTGCGGGTGGAAGTCGTGCCCGCCCTTGGTCGCGAAGACCACGTACCGGTCGCCGTCCATCAGGTATGCGAGCGGGTTGATCCGCTCCTCACCGCTCTTGCGGCCCGTCGAGTGCAGGAGCAGGAGGGTGCGGCCCTCGAAGTTGCCGCCCACCTTCCCCTCGTTGGATCGGAACTCTTCGATCACGTTGCTGTTCCAGCTCATCCTTAGCCTCCTCCCAACGAACCCATCATCCAACGGACGCGCGTTTCCGGCCATCTCGTGCCACTGACGATGCCTGCTAGCGTTCGCCATCAGGGTGGAGCCGAAGAAGCGACACGACGGCTACCGGTCGTTCTCCTACCTGGTCGAGGGCGAGGACTACACCGCGTTCGACCTCGTGCCCGAGCTCGGGCGCGTCGAGCCGACGATCGTCTCTCTGCCCGCCGAGGATGAGGCGCGCGCCGACCGGTTGTGGAGAGAGAGCGTGTGCGTGTCGTTGCACGACCACGCCGGCATCGCGCCGGTGGACTGGGACGACAACGATGCGTACATCCGGCAAGGCCGCGAGTGGTACGGGTTCGAGGGTCTCGCGGCGAGCGGCCTCGACGCCGTCTTCGAGAACTTCTTCGACGGCACCGCGACGATCACGTCCGCGGGCGGGTGGAAATGGACCGACGTGATCCACGACCTCGGGATGCATCTTGCCGACGTCGCGCACTCCTCCCTGGTGTCACTCGGGACAAGTGTGTCGGACATCGAGCGCGCGCACGAGACCGGGCGGATCGCGTTGGTCGCCTCGATCGAGGGCGCGGCGCCGATCGAGAACGAACTCGACCGGATCGACGTCCTCTACGGGCTCGGGGTGCGGATGCTCGGGGTCACGTACAGCGAGTCGAACCAGCTCGGGGGCGGTCTGCGCGGCCCCGGTGACGGTGGGCTCACCGACTTCGGCCTGCGCGCGGTCACGCGGATGAACCGGATCGGGATGGCGATCGACGTCTCGCACTGCGGCGACGTGACCGCGATGCAGACCTGCCGCGCGTCGACGGCGCCGGTGTTCCTGTCGCACTCGGGCGCGCGGGCGTTGTTCCCCGAGACGAAGCTGAAGGAGGACGATCTGCTGCGGGCGGTCGCCGATACCGGCGGCGTGATCGGGATCGAGGCGTCACCGAACACGACGACGCTGCACGGGCAACCGCACTCGCTCGAAACGGTGATGGCGCACGCCGAGTACTGCATCGATGTGATGGGGATCGAGCACGTCGGGTTCGGGCCCGACACGTTCTTCGGCGACCACGTCGAGCTCCACCGGCGCTACGAAGACAACCTCAGCACCGGGGAGCAGCCGGCGCACGTCGAGATCGACCACGTGGCAGGGCTCGAGAACCCGAGCGAGTTCCCGAACGTGATCCGGTGGCTGGTCGGCCACGGCTACCCCGACGAACAGATCCGGCTGCTCGCGGGCGGGAACGTCATCCGCGCGCTGCGCGACGTCTGGGTCTGAGCGCGCGCTCGAGCGCGCTGAGGATGCCGTCGGTGGTGTGCGGGTCGGCGACCGCGTGCACGGTCATGCCGGCGCGGCGCGCCTCGGCGGCGGTGACCGGTCCGATGCAGACGACCTTGGGCTTGCCGGCGACGGGGTTCGCGCCGAGCGCCTGGGTGAACCCGCGGACCGTGGACGCGCTCGTGAAGGTGATGGCGTCGATCTCGCCGGCGGCGAGCGCCGCGCGCGCCGCGCGCGGGAGCGTCTTCGGGAAGACGGTGCGGTAGGCGTCGACGCGGGTCGGGCTCCAGCCCTTCGCGGCGAGGGCGTCCTCGAGGCCGTCGGGCGCGATGTCGGCGCGGGCGCAGAGCACACGACCCTCACCGCGCGGGAACGCCCGGCCGAGGCCCTCGATGGTGAACGTGCGGGGCAGGAGATCCGGGTCGCGGCGTGCCCAACGGGAGAACGCCGCCGCGGTGCCCTCGCCGATCGCGGCGACCTTGGCGCGGACATCGCGCGGTCCGTCCAGGCGTTCGTCGAGCATGCGGACCGTCGCCGGCGAGGTCAGGACGATCCACGCGAAGTTACCGGCGGCGAGGTCGCGGAGCGCTCGGGTGAGGGCGGCGCTGCGAACTGGTCTGAGCTCGATCGAGGGCGCCTCGACGACGGTGGCGCCGCGTTGGTCAAGTAGATTGACCAATCGCGCGGACCGATCCGTCGGCCGCGTGATGAGGATCGTCCGTCCCGCAAGGGGACCACGTGGCGTCATCGAGCGCGGACGGCGTCCAGGATCTCGCCGGCCCCGAGGTCCAGGAGCTGGGCGGTGACCTCCTTCGCGGCCTGTTCGGCGTCCGTCGCCTCGACGGTCGCGCGCACGACCCGCGATCCGTCGGGGGTCGCGACGCACGCCGCCAGGTGGATGACGTCGCCGTGGACCTGCGCGAACGCGCCGAGGGGCAGGTTGCAGTCGGCGGCGAGCGCGCGCGTCAGCGCGCGCTCGGCGTGCAGGGTGGTGGCCGACACGCCGTGCTCGAGCACCGACAAGGCCGCGCGCAGCGGCCGGTCGTCGGTGCGGCACTGGATCGCCAGGGTTCCCTGTCCCGGCGCGGGCACCAGCACGTCGACGGGCAGCGGCTTCAGCCCGGCGGGCTGCAGCTTCAGCCGATCGAGCCCGGCCGCAGCCAGCACCGCGATGTCGGGGCCGCCGTCGGCGGTGAGCTTGCGGAGGCGGGTCGGCACGTTCCCGTGGAGGTCGACGATCTCCACCCCGGGGAAGGTCGCGCGGAGCTGGGCGGACCGCCGCAGCGATGAGGTGCCGACGCGCGCGCCGCGCCGGGGCGCGTCGCCGTCGAAGTAGGCGCCGTCGGCGGCGACGAGCACGTCGCGCGGATCGCCCCGCTCGGGCACCGCGGCGATCACGAGATCCTCGGGGTCGTCGGCGGGGAGATCCTTGGCGGAGTGCACGGCGAGGTCGGCCTGGCCGGTTCGCAACAGTTCGACGATCCCGTCGATCCATCGGTCCTTGCGGTCGCCGGCGCCGTCTTGATCCCCGCCAGAGTCACCAGTGGTGTCGACCGGCAGCAGCACGGCGTCGCGGCCCAGATCCTTCAACAGGAGCCGAACGATCCCGGCCTGCGCCATCGCGAGGTCGGAACGGCGGGTCGCGATCCGGAGCGCGGTCACGAGGGTTCGGTGTCGGACAGGCCGAGGAGCTGCGCGAGCAGGAGGGCGACCTCGCGCTCGCGCGCGGGCTCGATCCGCTCCTTGATGCCGACGATCGGGTCGTGCAGGAGCTTGGCCGCCACGCCGCGGACGGCCGACTCGACGGCCTCGCGCTCGGCCGGGTCGAGCGCGGCGAGCCGCGTGCGCACCCGTTCGAGCTCCGCCTGGACGACCGCGTCGCCGTGGCGACGCAGCGCCTTGATCACCGGGGCGAGCTCGTCGCCGCGACGGCGGGCGACCCACCGCCCGACCTCCTCGGTCACGAGATCACGAGCGCGCTCGATGTCGGCCGCGGTCTCGGGCGAGTGCTCGGCGACCCCGGCGCGGAGCGCCGCGATGTCGAGCAAGCGTGACGCCGCCGATCTCGGCACATCCGGGGTCGACGTCACGCGGCACCGCGAGGTCGACGAACACGAGCGGGCGGCCGTCGCGCGCCCGCATCGCGGTCGCGACCGCGTCGGCATCCACCACGTGGCCGGCCGCACCGGTCGCCGAGACGACGAGGTCGGCGTGGACGAGGGCCGAGGGGAGCTGGTCGAGGTCGCCGTGCTCTGCGTTCGTCCGGTCGGCCAGCGCGCGGGCGTGCTCGAGCGACCGGTTCAAGATCCTGGTGGGGCCGACGTCACGCTGGCGCAGGTGCTTCACGGCGAGCGCGGCCATCTGGCCGGCGCCGACGACCACGACGTCGCGCCCGCCCAGGTCGCCGAGCGCCTCGGCGGCGAGGTCGGCGCCGAGCGCGACGAACGCATCGGGCGCCGCGCCGAGCGTGGTCTCCTGGCGGACGCGCCGCCCGGCCCGAGACGCCGCGTGGAACACCCCGGTGAGGCCGGCGCCCGCCGCGCCTTCGGCGGACGCGCGTCGCAAGCGCCTCGCGCACCTGCGCGTGGATCTGCGTCTCGCCGAGCACCATGGAATCGAGCCCCGCCGCGACCTCGAACAGGTGGTCGGCCGCATCGCGTTCCCAATGCGAGTACAAGGGGTCGCTCAGTTCGTCGGCCGCGATGTCGCGCGTCTCGCTCAGGACCCGCTTCAACCCGAGGAACCCGGCGTGGTAGGTCGCGACGGCGCCGTAGACCTCGACCCGGTTGCACGTCGACAGGATCACGGCCTCCTCGATCCCCGGCTGGTCGAGGGCGAAGCGGTACGCCTTCGTCAGGTCGTCGTCGGTGAACGCGAGCCGTTCCAGCAGCTCGACAGGGGCGCGACGGAAGGAGACGCCGAGGCCAAGGATGCCCATGTGGAGCAGGTATCGTAGCGGGCCGTGACCCAGCCTCGTGCGCGCGACCTGGGGATCCGGATCGGCAGCGGGGAGCCCGGGTCCCACAACGCCATCACCGACGTCGCCGGCGTGCGGGTCGGGCATCGGAGCATCGTCCGAGGCGACGACGGCGCGGCCGACGCGATCCGGACCGGGGTCACGTCGATCTTCCCGCGGCCGGCCGACCCCTGGGCCGAACCGGTCTACGCCGCAACGCACATCCTGAACGGCTACGGCGAGTTGATCGGGATCAACTCGATCGCGGAGTGGGGCATCCTCGAGAGCCCGATCGTCCTGACGAGCTCGCTGCTGATCGGCAAGGCCTACGACGCCACCGTGCAGTGGATCGCCGCCAAGGACCGGATGGCGGGCGAGTCGGTGATGCCGTGCGTCACCGAGTGCGACGACTCGTGGTTGTCGGCCGTGCTGCAGCGGCCGCTCACCGACGAGGACGTGTGGGCCGCGCTCGACGGCGCGACCGACGGCCCCGTCGAGGAAGGCTGCGTCGGCTCCGGGGTCGGCATGCAGTGTTTCGACTTCAAAGGCGGGATCGGCACGGCCTCGCGCGTGCTCCCGACCGCCGAGGGCGGCTACACGGTCGGCGTGCTCGTGATGACGAACCACGGCGACCGCGAGGTGCTCTTGATCGACGGCGCGCGCGTGGGCGAGCAGATCACCGACCTGATGCCGGAGGAGCACAGCGAGGGGTCGTGCATCGTGATCGTCGCCACCGACGCGCCGCTGATGCCGCACCAGCTTCGGCGGGTGGCGCAGCGCGCGGGCATGGGCCTGTCGCGCGGCGGTTCGTACGCGTCGAACTCGAGCGGCGAGCAGCTGATCGCCTTCTCGACCGCGAACGCGGTGCCGCTCCACGGGCTCCCGTACACACCGCAGGTGCTCGCCGACGGCTACGAGTCGGGGACGATCATCTCCTCGATCTTCAAGGCGACGATCGAGGCCACCGAGGAAGCCGTCCTGAACGCGCTCCTGGCGTCGCACACGATGACGGGCCGCGACGGGAACACGCTGCACGCGCTGCCGGTCGACCGGCTCCTCACGATCCTGCGATCCGCCGGCCGCATCTCCTGACGCGCGCTCGCGTTGGCCGCCCCGACTAGGGTTGGTCGTGAGGAGGACTTCGCATGGAACCGAGGATCGAGACGCGCGAGGCGCAGCCGTACGCCGCGATCGCGTCCACGACATCGATGCGCGACGGTGGGTTCGGCGACGTGATCGACGCCTCGCTGCCGGCGGTGCTCGAGCATCTCGGCTCGCTCGGCGTCGAGCCGGCCGGCCCGCCGCTCGTGATCTATCGAGTGATCGACATGGACGGCGACCTGCAGATCGAGGTCGGCTGGCCGGTCGCCACCGAGATCCCGCCCGACGATCGTGTCGGTTCGGGCACATTGCCGAGGGGCCGCTACGTGGTCGGCACGCACACCGGTCCGTACGAGGGGTTGCTGGCCGCCAACCGGGTGCTCCAGGAGTGGGCCAAGGGTCAGGGGTACAGGTGGGCGATGCACGGCGGTCGCTGGGACGCCCGGTACGAGTCCTATCTGACCGATCCGCTGGTCGAGCCCGATCAGGCTCGCTGGCAGACCGAGATCGCGTACCTGGTCGCGTACTGACCGCGCCGGGCCGCGCGAAGCGCGACGGTAGACTCGGCGACGGAGACGTGCCTGAGTGGCCGAAAGGAGCCGCCTGCTAAGCGGTTAGGGGCTGAAAGGTCCCTCCCGGGTTCAAATCCCGGCGTCTCCGCTGGTCGATGGGCGCGAGGATCACTCACCGGTGGTGATCGGAGCGGACGGGAGCTCACCGCGAAGCAATGGCTCGAGGAGATCGGCGATCCGGCGCGGCGCGAGGATGCCGTCGAAGACTCTGAGCTCCTCGAGCGACCACCAGCGCCAGCCCTCGAAGGAGCGGGCGCCCTCGCCGGTCTCCGCCACATCCGCGATCGCCGACGCCTGGACGTGCGACAGGAAGAACCATTCGTGGGCATCGATGTGCTTGCCGGCGAACGTGTGTGGGAAGTATCGCTCCCATACCGGTCCGGTCAGCTCCGCGAGTTGGAGACCGAGCTCCTCGTTGATCTCGCGTCGGGCGGCCGTGCGCAGATCCTCGCCCTCCTCGAGGCGACCCCCAGGCGTGTACCACACGACGATGTCGTCATCCGGGTCGCGCGACGACACCAACAGGATCCGCGACGCCTCGTCGATCACGAGCACCCGCGCCGATACGCGCTCTTGCACGGGAGCAAGCCTAGGGAACGGAAGGGTTCCCCTCAGCCGCCTCCACAAGCTCCGACTGGGTCGATGCCCGTCGCGAAGGCGAAGCCCCTACATCTGCCCGAGGGAAGACGCCGGACATTGCGGTCTCATGGCGTCTTGCGCGCCGGCGCCGGCACCGCATAGGCTCCTGCGCACGCCATGACGCCTCGAACGACAGACTTCCTCGAGCGGGGCGGAGCAGGGGGGCCGGCGGCCTCGGGATCTCCACCCGACGCCGACCCGGCCGGTCGAGCACACGAACGTGGCCTGAGCCGCCGTGACTTCGTCACGCGCGCCGCGGTCGCGAGCGCCGCGACCGTCGCGCCGTTCTCGTTCCTGCGTTCCGCGACCGCGCGCACCACCGACCTGGAGGCGTTCGCCCGCGAGAAGGTCAGGGCGATCGGCACGCCCGGCGCCACGTTCGCGGTGGTTCGCGGCGAGCAGATCGTCTGGTCGACGGGCGTCGGCTGGGCGAACATCGAGCGCAAGATCCGCGCCGAGCCCAACACCCAGTACATGCTCGCGTCGATCTCCAAGACGTTCACGTGCGCGGGGATCATGACCCTCGTCGAGGACGGCGTCCTCGACCTCGACGCCAACATCGACCGCTATCTGCCGTTCGACGTCCACATCCCGGCGGCGCCGCACGCGCCGATCACGTTGCGGAACCTGCTGACCCACACGTCGGCGATCCGCGACCGCTACAACGTGTGGGGCACGCCGTCGTCGACACCGACCCTGTACTTCCACGGCGACTCGCCGATCCCACTCGGACAGATGATGCGTTCGTACTACGTGCCCGGCGCCCCGCGCTACCGGGAAGGCGGGAACTTCTACAAGCGCAAACCCGGGACGGAGTACGCGTACTCGAACCTGGCTGTCGCGCTGGCGGGATACGTGGCCGAGGCCGCGAGCGGCGTCGACTTCGACAAGCTCGTTCGCGACCGGATCGCGAAGCCGCTCGGGATGACCGAGTCGGGGTATCGGCTGGACGATCTCAGCGGCTCGAGCAACCTCGCGATGCCCTACCACTACAACCAGTTCACGGGGAACCTGCAGCCGTACTTCCAGTACGGCTACCCCGACTACCCCGACGGCGCGTTCCGCACGAGCGCGCTGCACCTCGCGACGTGGCTCGGCGCGTTCATGAACTTCGGCAAGATCCGCGGCAAGCAGGTCCTGTCGCGCAGCACGGTCGAGGAGATCCGACGGAACCAGATCCCGAACGTCGTCGGCTGGCACCAGGGCTTGATCTGGTACGGCGGCTCACCGAACGGGTACTTCCGTATGGGCCACACCGGCGGCGACTACGGGGTCAGCACCAGGATGTTCTTCCGCCCGGATCGCCGGGTGGGCGTCGTCTCGCTGACGAACTCCTACCTCGGCGGCAAGCGCTGGGACACGTTCAGCGACGTCGAGATCCGGTTGCTCAAGGAATTCGCGTAGCACTCAGGCCGCGAGGGCGGCTTGCGCGTTGGGAACCGTGTTCTCGGGCTTGACCTTGTACCAGGCCTGCTCGATCCGGCCGTCAGCGTCAACGAGGAATGACGACCGGATGATGCCCACGTAGGTCTCGCCTTTGTAGACCTTCTCGCCCCACGCGCCCCAGGCTTCGGCGACGGCGTGGTCCGTGTCGGCGAGCAGGGGGAACCCGAGGGAGTATCTCTCGTCGAACGCGAGCTGTTTCTTCGGCTCGTCGGGGGAGATGCCCACCACGTCGACCCCGAGCCCGGCGAACTCCTGCCGGTGGTCGCGCAGGTCGCACGACTGCGTCGTGCACCCGGGCGTGTCGGCCTCCGGATAGAAGTAGACGAGGAGTTTGCGACCCCGGTAGTCCTCGAGCTTGACCGTGTTGCCGTGCTGGTCGGTCAGTGCGAACGCCGGCGCGGTGTCTCCTGGTTGCAACGTCGTCATGCCATCCACCCTACGACCGGGTCAGGGCATCGTCCGCGCCTCGATCAGGAATCGGTAGCTCCCGACCCCGAACGATCCTTCGGCCTCGATCACGTCGTGGATGCGGTGGAGCGTGGCGCGGTCGGCATCGATGTCGAAGTCCGGCACGATCCACGGGATCGCCCGCAGGTAGTAGACGAGCGCGCCCACATCGAAGAACCGGACGGTCGCGTCCGACGCTTCAGCGCGTGTGACGTCGAATCCGGCGGCCTCGAGCTGTGCCACGGCGAACGCCAGGTCGAAGTCGGGACCGGCGGGGATCGGGCGGCCGAACGTGCGTAGCAGATCGTCGTCGCCGTCTCCTCGCTGCTGCGTGAGGTACGTGCCACCCGGCCGGAGTACGCGCGCGACCTCGGTCGGCCAGTACGAGGAGTGACGGTTCAGCACGAGGTCGAACGCGTCGTCGCGGAACGGCAGGTGGCTGCCGGTGTTGGCCGGGGCCGTTCCCTCTTGGTCGACGTTGTCAGGCGCCGACTCCACTCCGACGATTGGGACACCGACAGCCTGGAGGGTCGTACCGGCAACGGGGATGTTCGGCGCGTAGCCCTCGGTCGCGACGACGGCGCCCGTGAATGGCGCGAGCGCGGCGAGTGCTTCTCCGCCTCCCGTGTCGATGTCGAGTGCGCTTATCGAGCCGGCGAGCGCCTCGGCGGCGAGCGCCGGGTAGCTCCACGGAGGCTTCGGGTCGGTGCTGCGCTCGAGGAGCCACGTGAAATCCCAACCCCGGAAGGCGGCCGCGGCTGCCCCATCGATCAGTCGATCCGCTGCCACCGTGGGTTTCATCGGCCGGTCAACGAGAAGTGCATGTAGTCCTTGAGGGTTCGCCAGTCGCCGCCCCAGCCCCAGCCGATCGCGGCGAAGGAGCGCACCACCACGTCGCCGGGATGGATCATCCCCTCGCGACGATGGGCGCGATCTCGGTAGGGCTTCGCGGCAGCCCGCAGCACCGAGCCGTCCGATCGCACGTAGGGATTCTGCAGCGGGTTGATGTCGACGGCCCACCCGTAGGAATGCTCGGAGAGGACGCCGGGGTTGCCGGTCGCCGACCGGCAGTTGAACGAGGAGCTGAGGTTCCGGGTGCTGTCCCAGTCGATCGGCTGGGGTCGAGGCGCGAGATCGAGCCGGTGGATCGGGAACCGCGCGCGGAACAGCTGTCGGAAGACCCAGAGGACGTCGCGCGCCACCTTCCGATTCAGCACCAAGGGACCGGTGCGGACCTCCCCTCGGAAGTTCCAGTAGCGCACCCGCACCAGGCGGAGGTCCTTGAGCGGGACGGGGCACCCGGGGTGCCAGTTCCTCGTGCGGACATGCCGGCGGACGTGACCTCTGAGCGGGAGGATGCCGCCGGCGAACCTCGCTCCCTGGGTCTCGTGCGCCCCCGTGGCGCTCGTGGCGGGGGAGGGCGCGAGGGTTGACGGCGACGCGTCCGCGGTCGGATCTGCGCGCGACGTGCACGCGATGGCGAGCAGCACCAGGATCATCGCGCCGAAGCCGTGTCGTCCCACCCGGATGAGCGTGGCACGTTCCGCGACCGGAGTGGGACCCGGTTGCGCCGGACGATGGGGCGTTACCATGGTTGACCTGCGCCGGTAGCTCAATGGATAGAGCATCTGACTACGGATCAGAAGGTTGGGGGTTCGACTCCCTCCCGGCGCGCAAGAGGCTCAGGCTTCTGCGGTGAACCGAGCGCCGAGCTCGCGCACCACCTCGGCCACGAGTTCCACGTCTTGCTCCCGGGTCCGCCAGTTCACGAGCGCGGGGCGGAACGCCACCTTCCCTCCGTAGGTGGTCGAGCCGAAGAACACGCGACCGTCCGTGATGGCGGCCTCGCCGATCCGACGGTTGAGCTCGTCGAGCTCCCGGCCGTCCTTCGATCCTTCGGGCCGGAACCGGAAGCACACGATGTTGAGCTGCACGTCGGCCAACCGCTCCAGGTCGGGCGCCGCGTCGACCACGTCGGCAAGGTGCCGCGCCAGATCCATGTCGTGCTCAACGATCGCGCGGTGACCCTCGCGGCCGTACGCACGCAGCGTCGCCCACACCGGGAACGCTCGCGCCCGTCGGGACATCTCGGGTCCGCGGTAGCCCCAGTTGGGCTGCGGCTCGTCGATGTCCGGAAGGTATGGGGCGCCCGTGCCGAACACCGCCGGCAGCAGCGCCTGGTCACGCACGAACGCGAACCCGTTCTCGTACGGCACGTTGAGCCACTTGTGGCCGTCGGCGATCACCGAGTCGGCGCGCTGCCGACACCCTCGACCAGGTGCTTCGTCCGCGGTGACAGCGCGGCGAACAGCCCGAACGCCCCGTCCACGTGGAACCAGGCCCCATGCCGTTCGGCCAGGTCGGCCATGTCGTTCAGCGGGTCGAAGTCGCCGGCGTTCACCTCGCCGGCGCTGCCGATCACGATCGCGGGAGCGCCGTCGAGGTCGCGAAGGATGGTCTCCATCGCGACGAGGTCGACACGCCCGACCTCGTCGCGTGCGAGCTTGTGCACACGGCCGCGACCGACACCGAGCATCCCCAGCGCTTTGACGTCGCTCGGATGGGTGTAGCCGCCCCCGACGCACCGTGATCGGCGGCGCGGCCGCCACGCCGAGGTCGTCGACGTCCACGCCCGCGCGCTCGCCGCACCACCGGCGTGCGCAGGCGAGCGCGACGAAGTTGGCCATCGTGGCGCCGGTCGTGAGCACGCCGCCCCACGATGCCGGCAGCCCGAACAGCTCCTTGAGCCACTCGACCGACACCTGTTCCAGCCGCGCGGCGAGCGGCGTCGACACCCACGCGCCGGGGTTCTGGTCGAGCGTGGTCGCGAGCCAGTCCGCTCCGAGCGCGGCGGGGGTCGTCCCACCGTCGACGAAGTGGAAGAACTTCGGTCCGGCGGAGTGCACGGCGCCGTCGATCCCGGCGACCAGCTCTTCCAGCGTTTGGACGGCGCCGACCCCTTGTTCGGGGAGCGGGCCGCCGAAGGTCGCCGCCACCTCGTCGGCGCGCGGATCGCGGACCGGCCGGTCGGCGACGGTCTCGAGGTACTCGCCCGCCTCGCGCGCGGCGAAGTCGATGACCTTCTGGAGCTCCGACGGATCGGGTCGCGGCATCGCGCCCGAGTCTACGAAGGAGGCCCTTTTCAGGCGCACCCAACCGAGGAAGGACCCTCAGGTTGCGCCGGAAGCGCCAGCAGCGCAAAGTGGAACGCTCACGGGCGCCGGGGGTGGTGCATGAGTATCTGGACCAAGGATGGTCAACTCGAGGCATACGTCTTCGAGCGGGATATCGGCGAGGCGGGCATCGACGGACTGAAGGGTTCGTTCGCGGACGCACCGGGTGTCGGGTTCGTCGCGCAGTTCGTGGGCGCGTTCTCCTTGTTCGCTCGCGTCGTCGCGTCCGACCTCGGGGAGCTTCAGGGCCGGATCAAGGGCGCGTACTGGGAGGCGGGCATCCGTTCGGACTGGTCGCTGAACCTCACGGCGGAGCGCGCCGCGGCACCGAAACGTGCCAGTCCCGACATCTGCGCGCTCGTGTGCGCACGTGTGAACGGGGATCCGTTCCGGGTGCTCGACGCGCTCGACGACCGGTTCCTCGGCGAGGGCGCGTACGGCGCGGCCGTCGTCACCGCCGCCGACTTCGATCTCCTGATCGATCTCGGCGGTGACTCGGTGGAAGAGGTGATCGACCGTGTGCTGGCGCTCCGGCGCGTCGACGGCGTCGGCCGGACGGCAACCTCGATCGCCGACCTCGCGGACAACGCGATCCGTCCGATGGCGTCCTAGCGCCGCGCGATGAGCGAACGCTCACCCGCCGTCATCCGGGCGGGCGAACGCAAGCTCGTCACGATCCTGTTCGCCGACCTGTCGGGCTACACGGCGCTCGCGGAACGCCTCGACCCCGAAGAGGTGTACTCCTTCCTCCGGCCCGGGATGCTCGAGCTCCAGGGGATCGTCGAATCGTTCGGAGGCTCGGCGCCCCAGATCCAGGGCGACGGCCTGATGGCGGTGTTCGGGGTGCCCGTCGCGCACGAGGACGACGCCGAGCGGGCCGTCCGCGCGGCGCTGGCGTGTCGCGATCACGTCCGGTCGTTGAACGTCGGCCGGAGCGGGCTGCAGTTCCCGGAGGTGCATGCGGGCGTCAACTCGGGCGAGGTGATGGTCGCTCCCGACGCCACCGACGGGTTCGCGGTCGTCGGGGACACGGTCAACACCGCCTCACGCCTGGGCGATCTGGCCGAGGCGGGCCAGGTCCTCGTCGACCAGACGACAAAGGAACGGACCGCGGCGGGGATCCGCTACGCCTCGCAGAGGCGCCGTCGTGTCAAAGGGAAGGCCGAGCCACTTGCCTCCTATGAGGCGCTCGGGATCTCCCCACCTGTGGTCCCGGCGACGCCAGCGCGGGGGTTCGTCGACCGAACCGACGTCCTGGCGCGCCTCGGGCGCGAGTTCGCGTTGACCGAGCAGGAGGGGCGCTCCCGCGCGCTCGTCGTAGCCGGCGAGCCGGGGATCGGCAAGACGAGATTGGCCCAGGAGTTCGGGAGCTCGTTCGCTCCGGATCGGTTCTTCATCGGGCGGTGCTCGCCGTTCGGCGACCAAGGGCGGCTGTGGCCCTTGGCCCAAGTGGTCGGCGGCGCGATCGGGATCGCCCCCGGGGGAACCGGGGCGCGCGCATCGCTGGACCGGGTCGCGCGCCGCATCGGCCGCGCGCACGGAGCCAGCGTGGCGCCCGAGCTGCGGACCCTCCTCGGCGCGGGGGACCCCACCGACCCCGCTCGGAGCGATCGCGACGTCGTGCGGGCCGCGAGACTCGTGCTCGAGGACGCTGCACGCGCCGGGACCGTGATCGTCGTCATCGACGACCTGCAGTGGGCGGACGGCTCCGTCCAGGCGTTCGTCGCCGATGCGTCCGGCTCGCCCTGGGATGCGCCCGTCCTCGTGCTCGGGCTCTCGCGAGAGCCGATCGAGCTCATACCCACCACCGAGCTTCCGGGGCTCGAGCTCGCGGCGATGCGCACCCTCGCCGAGCAGCTCCTCGGCGAGGCCGCCTCGGCGGACGCCGTCGGCGGTCCACTCGTGCGGGCGAACGGGAACGCGCTCTTCCTCGAGGAGATGGTGGGGATGCTCGTCGAGCGGGGCGCCGTCCGCCGCACGGCCGCCGGGTGGGAGCTGTTGGACCCGAGCGCCGTCGAGCAGGTTCCCGACAGCGTCCGGCTGGTGATCGCGGCGCGCATCGACGCCCTGCCGCCCGAGGAGAAACAGATGCTCGGCGACGCGTCTGTCTGCGGGTCGACCACCTGGCGAGCCCTGCTCGACGAGTTGTCCGCCGTGCCCCAGCCCGGGCGCGTGCTCCGGTCGCTGGTCGATCGGGGCCTCCTCGATCGACGGCCGCGGAGCTCGGTGCCGGGCACGACGGAGTACGGCTGGAAGCATGCGTTGATCCGCGACGTCGCCTATGGCGCGATGCCCCGAGCCATACGCGCGGAGCGCCATCTGGTGATCGCCGGGTGGCTCCGCTCGACGGCGGCCAAGGGTCGTGAGCCCGTCGGCGCGATCGCACACCACTACGAGCGCGCCTGGGAGCTCGAGCGTCGTCGCACCGGCCCCGGCCCGAGCGCCGACGTCGCGGCGCTGGCAGCCGAGTACCTGACACGCGCGGCCGAGCAGGTGTTCGCGCAGCAGGCCCGCGCGGCCGAGCCGATCTTCCGGCGCGCACTGCGGGTGCTCGACGCGAGCGGGCGCGGCGCCGATCCGAGCGTGGCGGCGCGGGCGCACGTCGGCCTCGCGGAGGTGCTGATCGAGATGGGCGACCACGAGGAGGCGATCGAGCAGGCGGGCCGCGCCCGGCGAGCGGCCGCGCGTGCGGGCGACGCCCGACTCCAGGCTCGCACGCTGCTCGTCCTCGGGCGCTCCGAGAGCGACGCGGGACGACTCACCCGCGCCCGGCGCCTGCTGGAGGACGCGCGCGTGCGCTTCGAGCGCGAGGGCGACCTTCGCGGCCAGGGCTGGGCGCTGCACCGCCTGAGCGAGACCTGGGGGTGGGAGAGCTACGACCGAGAGCTCGAAGACCTCGACGCCGCGTACCGGGCGTTCTCGCGCGCGCGGGACCGGTTCGGGCGGGCTGTGGTGGCCAACGACCTGGCGTACATCCTGTCCGTGCAAGGGGGGAGGCCGTTCCATCGGTGGTTCGGCGTTGCGAGCCGACTCGCCGAGGAGGAGGGCGACCTCCGGTCGCGGGCGCTGCTGCTTCGCACCTGGGGTTCCTACGCCTACTCGGCGGGCCGCTACGAGGAGGCGGCGCGCGTCATGACCGAGTGCCGCCCGCTCGCGGCCGACGCCGGCGATCGATACGCGGAATCCGACGCCTTGGTCGTGGGCGCGATCGCGATGGCAAGCGCGGGGGACGTCGACGGCGCGGCGACGCTCGCGAACGAGGCCCTGACGATCGGGCGCGCGCTCGGGTCGGTGCGTATCCCGGCGATGGGCCGGCTCGCGCTCGCGCGCGCCGCCACCCGTCGAGGAGATCTCCACGAGGCGTCGCGCGCGCTCAGCGCCGCAGCCGCGTCGATCCGCGCTCGTGGGCTCCGCGTGATGGCCGCGGACCTCGCCGAAACGCGAGCGATGGCGCTGCTCGATCGCGGCGCGTGGGGGCGCGTGGACGCCGCCACCGACGAGCTCGCCGATACGCTCGACCAGATCCCGTCGGCCCTGTGGGAGCCCCTGCCGGCGTTGATCGCGGGGCGGGCCGCGCTCGGCCTCGGCGATCCGGTGTCGGCCGAGGAGGCCCTCCAGGAGGCCTATCGGATCGCACGCCGTGTGGGGGCGGATGGCACGGCCGCACTGGCGGCGGCCGCGTGGACCCAGGCCCGCGTGCTCGCCGGCCGATCGGCCCCCTCCACCGCAGCGGGCGTGGCCTCCGGCGAAGCAGACGCCATCGGGGCGGAGACCGCCGGCATCGCCGCATTGCTTCGCGGTGACGCCCACGCCGCGACGGTCGCGTTCGACCTGGCGGTCGATCGCTGGCGTGCCCTGGGCGTCACCGCGTGGCTCGCGCGTGCGCACGCGATGCGTGCGCACGCGCTCCGTGGAACCGGCGACCGCGCGCTGGCCGCCGCGTCACTCGGCCGCGCACGCGCGGTCGCCACGCAGCTCTCGATGCCGGCCCGCGTCCGCGCCGCGATCGAGCGGCCGCCCGGCGACTGACCGCGGTCGCCGGTCGTAGCACGCGGCTCGGCTAGGGTGGGTCCATGGCCGAGTCGCTCCCGCTCTACCAGCGTGTCGGGGTGCTCCGGCCGTTGCAGCATCGGGACTTCCGCCTGCTCTGGATCGGCCAGACCGTCTCGATGATCGGCGACGGCGTCTACGTCTTCGCGGTCGCGTGGTACGTCTACAAGGACCTCAACGCGTCGCCGGCGACCTTCGCGCTCGTCGGGTTCGCGTGGTCGGCGCCGCAGGTCCTGTTGCTGCTCGCGACCGGGGCGCTGTCCGACCGGATGGACCGGCGCCACCTGATGATCATCGGCGACCTGCTGCGGCTCCTCGCGATCAGCGCGATCGGCACCTTGATCCTGCTCGACGCGATGACCGTGCCGCTGCTGATCGCCTTGGTGCTGCCCTACGGCGCAGGGCAGGCGATCTTCGGCCCGGCGTTCAGCTCGATCATCCCGATGATCGTGCCCGAGGAGCACCTGGTAGAAGCGAACTCGATCGCGTCGACCGTCCGACCGCTCGCGTGGCTCGTGATCGGACCGACGATCGGCGCGGTGGTCGTCGCGGTCGCGGGCACGGGCTGGGCGTTCATCGTCGACGCGCTGACGTTCGCCGTCTCAGCGCTCTGCATCTGGCTGATGCGCGTGCGCGGCGACCGATTCGCCCGCCACGACGAGGAGACCCATCTCTGGCAGGACGTCCGGGAGGGGATCCACTACGTCGGCGCGAACCGGTGGCTCCGCTGGGGATTGCTCGGCGGGATGATCAGCCTGTTCTGCGTGTGGGGGCCGTGGGAGACGCTCGTCCCCTTCGTCGTCACGGACCAGATGTCGGGCACCGAGCTTCAGCTCGCGTTGGTGTTCGGTGCCGGCGGCGTCGGGTCGGTGGTGGCGTCCCTCGTGATGGCGCAGCGCGGGCTCCCGAAGCGACCGCTCACCGTGATGTACGTGGGCTGGGCGATCGGCATGGGCATGACGGCGTTCTTCGGGATCGTCGTCAACGTTCCGCAAGCGATGCTCGTCTCGTTCATCGCCGAGGGTTCGATCGCGGTGCTGATCGTGATCTGGTTCACCGCGATGCAGCGTTTGGTGCCGGGGGAGCTGCTCGGCCGTGTGTCCTCGCTCGACTGGATGATCTCGATCCTCGGCACCCCGATCTCGTTCCTCGTGGTCGGTCCGCTGGCCAAGGCGTTCGGCGCCGACGCGGTGCTGATCGCGGCGGGCGTTCTGGGGGCCGGCGCCACGGTCGTCTTCGCGTTCATGCCCGGGGCGCTCGACCCCGAACGCGACGGGCGGCTCGCGCTCAGCGCGGATCGATCCGGGGAGCAAGCGCCGCCATCGTGACGCCGGCGACGCCTGCGATCGCGAACGCGATCGTGAGCCCGGTCACGAGCGACATGCCCGCCGCCGCGGTGCGCGCGATCACGGCCCCGGCGACCCCCGCCCCGACCGCGATGCCGAGGGTGTCCATGAGCAACGTCGGCGAGAGCTCGCGGGCCTCGGCTCCCTCATCGGCGCTCGCCATCACGGCGAGCGGGATCACCGGGAACGCGGTGCCCATCCCGAAGCCGGCGGCCATCCAGGCGATGAGGATCAGCCACAACGGCGACCCGTGCAGCACCCAGATCGTGACGCCGAGCCCGACGAGGAAGATCATCGCGCCGACCGAGACGAGCCAGCCGTACGAGCGGCGCCCCACCGCGTGTGACTGCCACCACGACCCGAGCGCCCACGTGAGCGCCGCGACCGAGATCGTGACCCCCGCGGCGGTGACCGACATCCCGCGGACGTGCGTGAGCATCAGCGGGACGTAGTTGTCCATCGCGGTGAACGCCATCGACAGCAGGAACGCGCACAGGGCGGCCGCCGGCGCGCCCCGGCGAGCGACGAAGGTTCCCGGCTGCACGATCCGCCGCAGCGCGAGGATCGCCACGACCAGCCCGACCACGGTGAGGACCGGCGAGGCGAGCGATCCGCCGTCGAGGCCGGCGAGGAACAGCCCGGCCCCGACCATGATGAGCAGTGCGGCGCCGATCGGCGCGGGCGCGGCGTCCTGGTCCGGGCTGTCGTGCAGGGCCGGGTAGATCATCAGCACCGACGCGAACAGGAACGGCATCGGAACGATGAACGCCCACCGCCAGCTGAGGTTGTCGGCGAGGAACCCGGCGATCAACGGTCCGAACAGACCGGGCAGCAGCCACGCCGTCGCCATCAACGCGAGCACGCGCGGCCGCAGGGCCGCGGACATCGTCTTCGCGATCGCGCTGATCGACAGCGCGTACGCCGCGCCACTCGCGGCACCCTGCACGAACCGCCCGGCGACGAGCACCTCCATCGACGGAGCCACGGCGGAGATCGTGAGCCCGACCACGTAGAGGGCGGCGGTCACGAGGATCATCGGCTTCGTCCCGAGCCGGTCGGCAGCCGAGCTGACGATCGGGATCGAGCCGAGCATCGCCAGCGCCCAGGCCGACGAGGCCCAACCGTAGAGCGGCAGGTTCCCGAGGTCGGACAGCACCGCCGGCATCACGGTGGACACGATCAGCAGGTGGATCGCGCCGAGGGTCTCGAACAGCAGGAGGCCCGCGACCAGCCGCCCGTTGCGGCCCCGGAACACCTCGCGCCACGGCGCCGGCTGCTGGGTCGCGGGTTCCGTCTGCCCCTCCATCCGCCTCAGGGTAAGGCGGTTGGGACAGGGAGCGGTCGTAGACTCGAACGCCATGGATTACACGCACGTCGGCCGGCTCGGCCTCATGGTGTCCCGGCTGTGCCTCGGCACGATGAACTTCGGTCCCCACACCTCCGAGGAGGACAGCCACACGATCTTGGACACGGCCGTGGCCTACGGGATCAACTTCGTCGACACGGCCAACGTCTACGGGCGGCACCTTGGGGTCGGCGCGACCGAGGAGATCATCGGGCGCTGGTTCGACAAGGGCGAGGGCCGCCGCGACACGGTCGTGCTCGCCACCAAGGTGTACGGCCAGATGGGCGACCTGCCGAACGAATCCAGGTTGTCGAAGCTGTCGATCATCCACCAGTGCGAGGCGTCGCTGCAGGCGTCTGCGCACCGACCGGATCGACCTGTATCAGATGCAGCACATCGACCGCGACGCGTGGTGGGACGAGATCTGGGAGGCGATGGACCACCTCAAGCGGCAGGGCAAGATCCTGTACGTCGGGTCGTCGAACTTCGCCGGCTGGCACATCGCGCGCGCCAACGAGATCGCGTCGTGGCGCCGGTCGCTGGGTCTCGCGACCGAGCAGTCGGTCTACAACCTGATGCAGCGCACGGTCGAGCTCGAAGTGATCCCGTCGGTGCAGGAGTACGGGATGGGGCTGATCCCGTACAGCCCGCTCGCGGGCGGCATGCTCGCCGGCGCGCTGGAGAAGGTGTCCGAGGGCCGGCGTTCGCAGGACTACATGCTGGGCCAGATCGAACAGGAGCGCGACCAGCTCGACCGGTTCGAGCACCTGTGCAAGGAGCTCGGGGAGCGGCCGGCCGACGTCGCCCTCGCATGGCTGCTCCACCAACCGGCGGTGACCGCGCCGATCATCGGTCCCCGCACCGAGGAGCAGCTGCTCGGTTCGATGCGCGCGCTGCAGATCCGCCTGTCCGACGACGTGCTCGAGGCGCTGGACATGACGTTCCCGGGCCCGGGCGGACAGGCGCCCGAGGCCTACGCCTGGTAGCGCCGCCCCTAGCCCCGCCCAAGTAGCCGCTCGACCTGCTTCGCCGCCTCGACGACCGCCGGACCGTAGCGCTTGGCCTGCAGGGGGGCGAGGCGAGAGCGTGGACCCGAGACCGAGATCGCCGCGAGCAGGTGATCGTTCGGGCCGAAGATCGGGGCGCTGACGGACGCGACGCCGGGCTCGCGCTCGCCGTAGCTGTCGGCCCACCCGCGACGACGGGTCGTGGAGATCGACTGGCGGATGTCCTCGACGTCCTCGTCGGAGGGTGGACCCCATGCGAGGAACACCTTGCCCGCAGACCCGCGACCGAGCGGCAAGGAAGCACCGATCGGCACGAAGGTGCGCAGCTCGTTGTCGGACTCGACCGCATCGACGCAGATCCTGGTGTCGCCGTGGCGCACGTAGAGCTGCGCGGATTCGCCGGTCGTTCGCGCGAGCTGTTCGAGGGCGGGACGGGCGAGCTGGCGCAACGGGAGCTCGCGCATGGCGGTGGTCGCCAGGGTGAGCAGCCTCGGTCCGAGCGCGTAGCCGACGCCTCCGACGTGCATCAGGAACCCGTGCGCTTGGAGCGCCGTGATCATGCGGTGGGCGGTCGGCTTGGTGAGCCCGGTCGCCTCGGCGATCGCCGTGAACGATCGGGCGCCGTCTTCGACGGCGTCGAGGACGTCGACGGCGCGGTCGAGCACTCCCACGCCCGTGGCGGGGGCCGGGCGCCTTGCGGCGGAGACGCCGTGCCGGATGTCACCCTCGTCTTCGACCCAGAACGTCCACCAGGCCTCGTCCTCGACCGTCTTCGGCGTCGTTCGTCCGCTCCGTTCTCTGTAGGCCCGTCGGTCGCAAGCGACCGGGCCCGAGCACATGCTAGAGTGATGTCCACTATATGGAACTGAGTTCCATTATTTGGACATAGCGTATCAGGGTCGTCGGGGAGTCGCCCAAACGGACGCAGCCCGACCCAGAGGAGTAGCCAGCCGATGCCGAAGACCCTCGCCGAGAAGATCTGGGACCGCCACGTCGTCCGGAGCGCGGAGGGTGAGCCGGAGCTCCTCTACATCGACCTGCACCTGGTGCACGAGGTCACGAGCCCCCAGGCGTTCGACGGGCTCCGCGTGGCCGGTCGCCCCGTCCGGCGTCCGGACCTCACCGTCGCGACGATGGATCACAACGTGCCCACCACCGCCGGCCCCGTTACCGACGAGGTCAGCGCGCGGCAGATGCAGGCGCTGCAGACCAACGCCGACGAGTTCGGCGTCACGCTGTACCCGTGGGGCTCGGGCGGCCAGGGGATCGTGCACGTGATCGGCCCGGAGCAGGGGTACACCCAGCCCGGCATGACGATCGTCTGCGGCGACTCGCACACGTCGACGCACGGCGCGTTCGGCGCGCTCGCCTTCGGCATCGGCACCAGCGAGGTCGAGCACGTGCTCGCGACCCAGACGTTGCCGCAGAGCCGGCCGAAGTGGATGGCGGTCACGGTCGAGGGCGAGCTCCCGGCGAACTGCAGCGCCAAGGACATCATCCTCGCGATCATCAACCGGATCGGCACGGGCGGCGGCGCCGGCCACGTGATCGAGTACCGCGGCGCCGCGATCGAGGCGCTCTCGATGGAGGGCCGCATGACGATCTGCAACATGTCGATCGAGGCCGGCGCCCGCGCAGGCGTCGTCGCGCCCGACGAGACGACGTTCGCCTACGTCAAGGGCCGCGCGCACGCGCCGAAAGACGCCGACTGGGACGCCGCGCTCGAGCATTGGCGCACGCTGCCGACCGACGACGGCGCAACGTTCGACACTGAGGTCACGCTCGATGCCTCGACGCTGCGCCCGTACGTCAGCTGGGGCACGAACCCCGCGCAGTCCACGACGATCGACGACGTCGTTCCCGATCCATCGTCGATCGACCAGGCGGGGCGTCGCGAGGCCGCCGAGCGGGCGCTCACCTACATGGCGCTCGAGCCGGGAACCGCGATCCGCGATATCCGCCCCGACACGGTGTTCATCGGCTCGTGCACGAACTCCCGTATCGAGGACCTGCGTGTCGCCGCGGACGTGGTCCGCGGCCGTCGCGTCGCCGAAGGCATGCGCGCGCTCGTCGTCCCCGGCAGCGTCGCGGTGAAGATGCAGGCCGAGCAGGAGGGCCTCGACGTGGTGTTCAGTACGGCCGGCTTCGACTGGCGAGGCGCGGGTTGCTCGATGTGCCTGGGGATGAACCCCGACATCCTGCAGCCCGGCGAGCGGAGCGCCTCGACCAGCAACCGGAACTTCGAGGGCCGGCAGGGCAAGGGCGGGCGCACCCACCTGGTGAGCCCGCGGGTCGCGGCCGCCACCGCGATCGCCGGCCACTTCACGACCCCGGAGGACCTGTGATGGAACCGATCGGCCGCATCGAGGGCACCGCGCTGCCGCTGGACCGCGCCGACGTCGACACCGACCAGATCATCCCGGCGGAGTACCTGAAGCGGGTCGAGCGGACGGGGTTCGGGCCATTCCTGTTCGACGCGTGGCGCAAGGATCCGGACTTCATCCTGAACGACCGCCGGTACGACGGCGCGTCGATCCTGGTGACCGGCCCGAACTTCGGCAGCGGCTCGAGCCGCGAGCACGCGCCGTGGGCGATCGAGGACCACGGATTCAGGGCGGTGATCGCGCCGAGCTTCGCCGACATCTTCCGGAACAACTGCCTGAAGATCGGGTTGCTCCCGATCGAGCTGCGGGAGGAGTCGGTCCGCGCGCTGATGGATGCGGCCCTCGACGACCCGACCACCCGCATCGAGATCGACCTCGACGCGCTGACCGTGCGTGCGCCCGGGCTCGACGAGACCTTCGACATGGAGCAGTTCACGCGCTGGCGTCTGATGGAAGGGCTCGACGACATCGGGCTGACGCTGCGCCACACCGACGCGATCGACGCCTACGAGGCGTCGCGCGCCGGGTGGCTCCCGTCCGCGTAGTCGGTTAGCCGAGCGCGCCGGTTCCGATCGACCATAGCCCGCGGCCGTGCGTGGCCGCGATCACGAGGTCGCCGTTCGGCGTGACGTCGAGGTCGTTCACGACGGTCGTGGGCAGGCCCGCGCCGAGCGCCTTCCAGGTGCCGCCGTGCAGGCCCGACACGAACACGCCGACGTCGGTCCCGACGACGAGGTGGCCGTCGACGATCACGACGTCGTTCGCCGGTGCGTCGACCAGGTCGCCCGAGATGTCGGTCCAGTGCGCGCCACCGTCGTGGGTTTCGAACACGTGGCCGACACCCGGGTCGTCGGGGCCGATGATCCAGCGCCGCGAGTAGCCCGAGTACGTGACGTAGGCGTGCATCGCGTTCGCCGGATCGATCGTGACGGCCGTCGGGTAGCGCGTCGCGAGCGGCGGCGTGAGCTGGTGCCACGTGCCGCCAGCGTTCGTCGCGATCCCGCTCACGAACCCGGTGCCCGTCGTCATGTTCGGGTTGCACGGCCCGCACCACGGCGCGTAGATCGTCCCGCCGACCGAATCGATCGCGGTGATGCTCCTGCCCGGCCCGACGCTGTACACCGGCGTCCAATCGGCGGCCGTCGTCCGCCACCCCTTCGTGGAGACCCAGACGAAGTTGCCGCCGGCGACCCACGTGTTCGGCTGGGTTCGGTCGGCGCCGAACGGTGCGATGAATCGCGGCAACGGGTCGTGCGGGTCGATGTCGGTCCAGGTATGGCCGCCGTCGAGCGACGTCCGCATGTTCATGTTGACGTACTCCTCGACGACCTTGTTCGGGTCGTGCGGGGCGACGAGGACGTCACCGCCGTCACCGCCGTAGGCCTCGGAGGCGAACTTGCCGGGCACGACCTTGGCCGTCCCGTTGTCCTGCAGGCCGCCGTAGATCGTCAGCTGGCCGTTCTGCTGTGCGCTGTCGGCGAAGTAGAACTGCAGGGTGTTGAGGTCGTCGTTTCGGTTCGTCCAATGGCCGACGCCCTGCGTGCCGAGCGGGCGGGACCACACACCGCCGTCGTTGCCCACGTAGACCTTGCCGCTCCCGATCGCGACCGCGTGCTGGTCCGGGTGGGTCGTGCCGGGACACGTATACGTCAGGTCGCACTTGAACCCGTAGTTCCAGTACGGTCCGTCGGCCGTCCACGACGTGCCGGCGTTCGTCGTCTCGAAGACTTCCTCCAGGCCCATGTAGACATGCGCCTTGTCGCCAGGGTCGACGATGAGGAACTGGTTGTACCAAGCCTGCACGCCGGGCGAATAGCCGGGGCCGATCAAGCCGGACTTCAGCGCCGAGCCCGACGCGGAGAGCTTGTGCGGACTGGCGATCTGGTTGAAGGGCCCGGCCGTGCCGCGCTTTGACAGATAGAGGCCCTCGAAGATCGTACCGAGCGTGTTGAGCAGGGCCTTCGGGTCCTGCACCATCGCGTAGAGCCAGGTGCCGTTCGAGGCCCACGCGAGCGTCACGCGCCCCTGCGCCTTGCCGCTCACGTACCCCTGTGGCCGCAGCGGCCCGGTGAACGAGTCGCCGCCGTTCGTCGACTCGTACAGGCCGTTGTCGGGTGCGCCCTCGCGCCACCCGCGCACGGCGACGATGTCGCCGTGCGCCCCACCCGTGCCCGGGCGGAGCGTCACGTCGGTGATCATGTTCGCCACGATGTTGCCGCCGGCGTCGACGCCGAGGATCCGCTCCCACGTGTTCGTGCCGGGCATCATGCGGAACAGACCGTGCGAGGTCGCGGCGAACACCCGGTGGTCGACCGGGTCGACCACGATCCGCCAGATCAGGGCGCCGTTGAGCGCGTTCCCGCCGATCCGCGTCCAGGTCGAGCCACCGTCGGTCGAGCGGAGCACGCCGATCCCGGCGTACGCGTCGCTCGAGGTGTTCGCCTCACCGGTGCCGACGTACACGGCGTAGCCACCGGCGGCCGTCGCGTGCGGGTCGACCGCGATCGCCCCGATCGACGTGGTCGCTTGACCATCGAAGACCGGCGTCCAGTGGGCGCCGCTGTCGGTGCTCTTCCAGACGCCACCGTCCGCCGCTCCGACGAAGACGGTCGACGTGCCGGGGACGACGCCGAGCGCCGTGATGCGCCCGGTCACGTTCCCGAAGCCGGACCCGTATTGGTAGGCGAAGTTCGGATCGTCCGCGTTGTACCGGTACGGGCCGATCTCGTTCCACGCCGTGGTGCTCGCCGAGGGCACCCCCGCGGCGTAGGTGGCGGCCGCGAGGTAGGCGTTGGGCGCGACGGTCAGACCCGGCGCGGCGCGCTGCTCGAAGTAGGTGTCGAGCGCCTCCTCGATCTCGGCGGACTCCTCGCCCGCCTCGCCGTGCTTCGGCTCGGCGACCCCCGGGGTCATCGTCCCCAGGACCACGAGGACGGTGACGATCGACAAGAGCGACGCGATCCTGGCGCTTCGCGGCATAGACCCCTCCCTACGGTGCGAACCGGAAGTGGTTACCCCCGACCCTCGGAGTCAATCACGGTTCGCCGATGGTGCCCTCGGCCGATGGTCTCGGGCCACGTACGCTACGCGCCATGTCGGTCACGCCCGAGCGGTTCGAAGAGCTTGTCGTGGAAGGCATCGACGCGCTGCCCGACTGGGTCCACGAGGCGATGGAGAACGTCTCGATCCTGATCGAGGACGGCCCGCCCCCGGGCCAACCCGGCCTGCTCGGCCTGTATCACGGGGTGCCGCTCTCACACCGTGGCGGGAACTACACCAACGTGCTCCCCGACACGATCACGCTGTACCGGGCGTCGATCGTCGCCTACGCGGGCCCGAACGAGGAGCGGGTGCGCGCGCAGGTCGTGCGGACCGTCGCGCACGAGGTCGCGCACCACTTCGGGATCAGCGACGACCGCCTGCGGGAGATCGATGCCTACTGACATCGAGTGGATGGACCGCGCGCTCCAGTTGGCGCGCGGCTGCCTCGACCACGACGACGTGCCGATCGGCTGTGTCGTGGTGCAGGGCGATCGCGAGCTCGCCGCCGCCGGGAACGAGCGCGAGCTGCGCGGCGACCCCACCGCGCACGCCGAGGTGCTCGCGCTGCGGGCGGCGGCCGAGGCCCTCGGCACCTGGCGGCTCGAAGGGTGCACGCTCGTCGTGACGCTGGAGCCGTGCGCGATGTGTGCAGGCGCGATCGTGCTCGCGCGGGTGGACAGGGTGGTGGTCGGCGCTCCAGACCCGAAGGCTGGGTTCACCGGTTCGCTCGGCAACCTGATCCAGGACCCGCGGCTCAACCACAGCGCCGAGCTCACCACGGGCGTGCAGGCTGAGGCGTGCGGCGAGCTGTTGCGAGCATTCTTCCGCGATCGTCGCTAACGCTTCGGGAAGCGCGCGATCGCCTCGTCGGTGATCCGCCGGCTGATCAACGGGATCGCAGCGGTCATCTCGAAGAAGTCAGCGGAGTCCATGACCGCGGCCCGCACCCGGGTCGCGGTGATGACCGTCGCCATCCGCTGGTTGTCCTCGAGCAACGCGATCTCTCCGAAGAACTCGCCGGGTCCGAGCTCGGCCACCGTATCGCCGTCCCGCTCCACCCGGACCGTGCCCTCCAGGACCACGAAGAAGCCGTCGGGGTAGGAGCCTTGATTGAGCAGATGCCACTCCGCGGGCACGTCGATCGGCTCGAGCCAGGCCGCGATCCGCTCGAGGTGCTCGGTCTCGAGCCCCTCGAACAGCGGGATCTGGGTGAGTGCGGCGATCTCGATCACACCCGCATCCTGCCACGGTCGGCGCCCGGCCGGAGGGCGTTGCTAGACTCGCCGACGGAGGCGTGCCGGAGCGGCCGAACGGGACCGCCTCGAAAGCGGTTAGGGGCCTAATCCGTCCCTCGCGTGTTCAAATCACGCCGCCTCCGCGTTCGAACGGGCGGGCTCCACGTGGGCCCGCCCGCTCGTTGTTCGCTCGGGGAGGGTCGGCCTCAAGCGGTTCGACCCTTGGCTCGATTCAAGCTCGACCGGGTTGGGGACCGATACGTTCGGAGTCATGAAGCGATCGTTGATGATGCTGTTCGTCGTGGGTTTGGCCGCCCAAGTGCTCGCCATACCCTCGGCCGGAGCCGCAGGGTCGCAGCCGTACCGGCCCGATGCGTGGATCAAGCTCTGCGGCCAAAGCACCGGGTGCACGATCAATCCGCTTCCGCACCCCTGGAAGGGCAACAACATCTACAACGGGAACGGCGGACACCAGACGATCTTCCAGCGGATCGACAACGGCGAGGGCGTTTGGTACTGGCTCACCTTCCAGAACGACGGCACGACGAAGGACACGTTCGATCTGCAAGGTTGCACGGGCACGAAGAACTTCAAGATCCTGCGGGTGCTGATCGGCAAGTACAAGGTCCCGACTGGGGTCAGCGCCGTACACATCACCCGGCAGTTCATCCACAGCAACTACAAGTTCACTCTGAAGCCCGGCGCTCGTGTCGCGATCACACTCAACATGGTGACGGTGAACCCCAACCTCCACTACCGATGCCCGGTGACGATCACGTCCGAGGGGAATCCGGACAAGAGCGACACCGTCGCCGTCGAGATCAAGACCTTCTAGCGCGCGGCGACCGGCATCGTGAGGTCGAGGCGGAGCAGCACTTCGTTGTCGAACACGACGTCGCCGGTCCGCTCGAAGCCGTATCGCTCGTAGAACGGGATCGGACCGCCCTCGCTCTGCCCGGCGCTCGTCCACATCTCCGCAACGCCACGATCGCGGAAGTAGGCGGCGACGAGGTCCAGGGCCGCGGAACCGTAGCCTTGCCGCTGGTGGTCCGCGTCGATCAAGAGCTTCCACAAGTAGTGCGCGATGTAGTCCGGTCCATCGACCTCGTCGCTGATCATCACGAAGCCGACGGGCGTCTCTTCGTCGTACAGGCCCCACTGGATCGCCCGGCCTCCGGGTTCCTCTTCGGCCTCGAGAAGGGCCTCCTCGACGGTGTTGACGAATCGATCCTGTCCGGCGGCCAGGCGCAGCCCGACGATCGTCGCGCGGTTCTCGTCGCTGAGCGGACGCAGCGTGATCATGGTCGGTGAGACTAGCGCGCGACATCCGTATCCTGATGCGATGCGTCGAGCCCTGATCTGCCTCGCGGTCGTCCTTCCGCTCCTGCTCGTCACGGCGCCTGCGCTCGCGGCAGGGATCCCGCCGGGCCGGTACGCGATCGGCGACTCGGTGATGCTCGGCGCCAAGCCACAGCTGCAGGCTCGGGGCTTCACCGTCGACGCGCGCAAGTCACGGCAATTCTCGGAGGCGTTGTCGATCGTGAAGCGGAAGAAGCGCCACGGCCTGCTGCGCCAGAAGATCGTGATCCACCTGGGGACGAACGGCGTCCTGATCCAGCCGGGGGATTGCGACAAGATCGCCCGCCTCGCGGGCTCGGCGCGCCGGGTCTATCTCGTGACGGTCACAGGACCGACGCGGTACCCCAAGATCATGAAGGTGCAGAACACGCGGTTGCGCGCCTGCGCCGCTCGTCACGGCAACACGCACCTGATCGACTGGTATCGATACTCGCGAGGCCACGGCAACTGGTTCTACGACAAGATGCACCTGACCCCGAAGGGCCGCAAGGCGTACGCCTCCTATCTGTACCTCCACAGCTCTTAGGGCGCCGACGCCGGTTCCGTAGACTCCTGCGCGGTGGCCTGCCCGAGCGGCCGAAGGGACACGCCTGGAAAGCGTGTGGAGGGGCAACTCTCCCGAGGGTTCGAATCCCTCGGCCACCGCCAACGGCGCTAGAGATCGATCGCCCAGTGGGTGAACGATCGTGTGACGTGCATCCCCACGCGCTCGTACAGCGTGAGCGCGCCGGTGCGCGAGTCGGTCGAGAGCGCGGTGTGGTCGTAGCCGCTCGTCGGATGAGCGTCGGAAAGCGGTGCCGAGGAGCGCTCGGGCGATCCCACGGTGCCGATGGGTGGCGGCGACCGCGAGCTTGTCCACCCAGATCTCGTCGGCGTCGATCAGGAACGCGCCCGCCGACGACGAGATCACCGTCGACCGCGATGACGAGATCGTCGGGCACGAACCCCTCACGCTGCGTGACGGTCGACCGCCACGTCTCGATCGAGGTCGGCAGCCGGTCGTCGAACTCGGAGAAAGCCGTCTCGAACATCTCGAGCGTGTCGAGCTCTTCCTCCGGCAACCGGACCGGGCGGATCTCGATCCCCGCGGGCTGCTCCGGCTTCGGGGGCTCGGTCGGGTGCTCCATCCGAAGGATCCAGGAGGTGTGCCGCGGGGTGAAGCGGGCGGTACGGAGCATCGTGCCCACGTCGGTGCGCCGGTCATCGATCGTCTGACCGAGGCGGTCGTTGCCCCGGGCTCGTGCACGGTCGACCGCCCATCGGCGCAGCGCCGTGCCCACGCCGCGTCCGCGCGCGTCCGGGGCAACGTCGATCCATACGTGGCGAGGGCCCTGGAGGAACGCCCAGGCCACGATCCGGTCGCCGTCGAAGACTCCGACCCAGTCGGCGTCGGGATCGAACCCCTCGACCGACGTGTCCGCGAGCAGGTCGGCTCGCTCCCACATCAGCTCTCCGCTGTCGACGAGCTCGCACGTGTTGACCATCGCGATCGTGTCGTCGACGTCGTCGAGCGTGAGCGGTCGGGCCGTGAGGCCCTCGGGAAGGTTCATGCCGTGTGCCACCCCGGGCACAGGTCGGGCGCGACAGCTCCCGGCAATGTCTGCACCACCTCGAGGGTCGCGCGAACGTCGTCGAAGTCCTCGTAGGGGACGAACGGGACGCCATCGTCGCGGCACAGGTCGACGAGCACGTCCTTGGCGAACACGATGTCGGCGTAGAGCGCCCCGTATCGGTCGGAATGACCCTCGCCGACGAACGCGACGGGGCCGTCCGCGCGTTGGACCGCGAGCATCTTGCACGTGCCGCACCAGATGCACTCCGGGTGGCCGTTCGGGAAGGCCATCGCACCTCCGTCCCAGTCGTTCGTGACGACTCGCGATCCCGCTGATCCCCTCGGCGGCCAGGATCGGCTCGATGTAGAGGCCGAGCCCGTCCGACACGATCGTGGTCGCGACGTCGTTGTCCTTGCACCAGGCGATGAACGACGCGAACGTCGGGTCGAGCGGACAGTGCTCGACGGCATACGCGATCAGCTCGTCCTCACGAGCGGCGAACGGCGCGACCTGCCCGCGGATCGCTGCCCGTGTGTCGACCTCTCCTCGGATCCAACGCTCGTCCCAATCGCGCCAGTCGGGGTCGCCGAACCGGTCCATCAGATGCTCGGCAACGTCGTGCGTGCACGCCGTGCCGTCGAAGTCGACCAAGACCGAACGAACAGGCAGCACGACGCAAGGCTACCGGGCGATCGGTGGTCCCTACTTCGCGCCGTCGACGATGCGGCGACCGGCGAGGTCCTGATCGAGCGTCACCGTCACCTGCTTCAAGACGGCGATCTCGGGACACGCGACCATGCCGGTGCTCGGGTCCGAACCTTGGAACAACGTGATCGTCACGGCGTCGGAGCCGTAGGCGACGTCGACATGGTCGAGCACCGAGCACGGTTCGATACCGCCCCAGAAGCGGACGTCGATGGTTCGGTCGTCGGGTCGGACCGTCGCCGACCCGAACGCAGTCGGTGTGACGCCCGACATGCCGGGGCGAGGCACGACGATCTGTGGACGCGGCTCCGGCAGCGGACCGCCCGGCTCGCACGGGGCGTTCGAGACCACGCCGTCCGGGCCCGAGCCGGACACCCGTCATCGCCACACCCCGGTGACGGCGCGCCGGTCGGAGGAAGCGTGCCGTCGCCCGACGACCCGGAGGAGCCTGGTTCGCTTCCACCCGCACCGATCAACCGGTCGTTGCAATCGGGGTGCTGGATCACGCAGGTCGCGCCGACCCCGCCCGGCACCGGCGTGTGCTCGCTGCGCTGCCGGTGGCGGCGCGGCCGACGAGGCGGTGGCCGCGGCGATCGAGAGCGCGGCGAGCGACACGGTGGCTGCGAGCAGGGCGCGGATCGGCGTGCGCATGATTGGCGTCCTTCCGTCTGGGTACCCTGGGAAGGAGGGCATCCGGTCCACGTTGGACGCCACCGGGGACCGCGAGGTTCCCGGTCAAGGATGGCGGCGTCCCGGCCGATGGCCCTACAGACGGCTCTTCCCCAAGCAGGAGGTCCTGCCATGACCGTCAAACCACTCGTCGACCGCACCGCCCCCGTCGGGATCGGTGTGCTCGGCATCCTCGTCATCGCTACGGGTTGGCTCCTGATCGAGGGCCTCCCGTTCGTGCTCGGATGCGTCGTGATGTGCGGACTCGCCGCGGCGGCGATCGTGCTCTCGACCTCACATCTCCGCGACAGCTGACCCAGGTCACCCCGGTCCCGGAGGGCGTGTCTCCGGGCGCCCGTATACTCGGCTGCGGCCGTGCTAGGCGGGGAGCTAGCGGTGCCCTGTACCCGAGATCCGCTTCATGCGGGGCTGAATCCCCGCCGGAGGCCCGTGAGGTCCGAGGCAGCCTCGGCGCGGGGCGTTGAAGGTCGGGTCCTACGCGACGTCGGACCGCGAACCGGGTCAGGGCGGGAACGCAGCAGCCCTAAGCGGTTTCCGGCGGGTGCCGTAGGTTCGCCTGGCCGGAGCCTGCCGCGCGGAGTAGCGATCGAGTCTTTCGGTGTCGATGGCGGGTGCACGGCCTTTCGTCGTCGAGGGGGATGGAGTGGCTGAGGACACACAGCACCAGGCGCTCTACCGGCGCTACCGGCCGCAGACGCCCTCCGATCTCCTCGGGCAGGAGCACGTGGTCCGCGCCCTGACCGGCGCGGTGCGCGAGGGCCGCCTGCACCACGCGTTCCTGTTCTGCGGGCCGCGGGGGACCGGCAAGACTTCCACCGCGCGGATCCTCGCCAAGATGATCAACTGCGAGCACGGGCCGACGCCGGAGCCGTGCGGCGAGTGCTCCCAGTGCGTCGCGATCCGCGACGGTGCGCACGTCGACGTCGTCGAGATCGACGCGGCATCGCACGGCGGTGTCGACGACGCCCGCGACCTGCGCGAGAAGGCGCCGACCGCGCCGATGGTCGGCCGCGAGAAGATCTACATCATCGACGAGGCGCAACGCCTGTCCCGTGAGGCGTTCGACGCGCTGCTGAAGCTCTTCGAGGAGCCGCCGCCCGGCGTGCGATTCGTGCTCGCGACCACCGAGCCGCACAAGATGCCGGCCACGATCGTCGGGCGATGCCAGCGGTTCGACTTCCGCAGGCTCACGATCGACGGGCTCGCGGAGCTGCTGCAGAAGATCGCCGGCTCCGAGGGCGTGCAGCTCGATCCGGGCGCCGCGCTGGCGATGGCACGGCAGGCCGAGGGGTCGGCCCGCGACGCGGTGTCGTTGCTGGACCAGGCGAGCGTGGTGGGGGGCGAGCGCGTCGACGAGGACGTGGTGCGGTCGCTGCTCGGTGTGCCGCAGGGCGAGATCCGCGTCGAGATCGCCGACGTGGTCGCGGTGGGCGACCTCCGTGGCGCGTTCGAGGCGGTCGACCGGCTCGTCCAGGCGGGTCACGACCTTCGCAACGTCACCGGGGATCTGCTCGCGCACTTCCGGAACCTGCTGGTCGTGCAGGCCGCTCCCGACCAGGACGATCTGCTCGACGTCCCGTCCGACGCCTACGCGGCGCTGCGGGCGCAAGCCGACAAGTTCACGCCGGGAGAGCTCTCGCGCGTGCTCGAGCTGCTGCTCGCGGCGCAGACCGACATGCGCTGGACCACGTCGCCTCGGCTCACCCTCGAGCTGGCCCTCGTGCGCGCCTGCGCGCCGGAGACCGATCCGACGCCCGCGGGCGTGGTCGCGCGCCTCGAGCGGCTGGAGCGCCTCGCCAACGTCACCGCCGGCGCCGTCGCGCCCGCGGCGGACGCCGTCTCGGAGCCGGTGGCCGAGCCCGCACCGAAGCCGCGACCGTCCTCGAAGAAGGCTGCAACGAAGCCGGAGACGGTCTCGGTCGTCGAGGAGGTTCCCGCCGCCGATCCGGTCCCCGAGGCTTCGGTCGCCGAGGCCGGCACCCAGCTCCCGGTTCCGCATGCGGCCGACGCTGCGAGCGTCGACGTCGCGATGCTCCGCCGGTCGTGGGGATCGGTGATCCAGCACCTCGGCCAGCGCAAGCAGGCGGTCCTGCGCGCGCTCATGGAGAGCGCGACGCCGACGTCGTTCGACGGCACCACGCTCGAGATCGCGTTCCCACCGACGTTCAAGAACACGGTCAAGCAGGTGGAGAGCCGCGAGGCAGCGTTCCAAGAGGTCCTGCAGGAGCTGTTCGGGATCTCGCCGGCGATCTCCTGCGTCGTGCGCGAATCCCGCGCCGGCGACGACGCGACGCACGTCGAGCCGGTCGAGGAAGACGACGCGCCCGCAGACGACGCAGAGGCGCTGCGTCGGGTCCAGGAGATGCTCGGCGCCCAGCCCGTGACCGACGACCGCGAGAAGGCCTGACGTGTACGAGGGCCCGATCCAGGCGTTGATCGACGAGCTGGCCCGGCTGCCGGGCGTCGGCCCGAAGTCTGCGCAGCGGCTGGCGTTCTGGCTGATCAAGGCGCCGGCCGACGACGCCGAACGGCTCGCCGACGCGATCGTGCAGGCGAAGCGTCGCATCGTGTTCTGCCGGGAGTGCGGCAACGTCGCCGAGGGCGACCTGTGCCGGATCTGCCGCGACGAGAGCCGCGACCGCACGGTCCTGTGCATCGTCGAGGAGCCGAAGGACGCCGCGTCGATCGAGAAGAGCGCGCTGCACAAGGGGCGGTATCACATCCTGGGTGGCGCGATCAGTCCGCTCGACGGCGTGGGCCCCGACGACCTCCGCGTCCAGGAGTTGCTCGAGCGCGTCCAGCGCGACCACGTGACCGAGTGCATCCTCGCGACGAACCCGAACCTCGAGGGGAACGCCACCGCGATGTACGTCGCCGCGTTGGTCAAGCCGCTGGGGGTGCGCGTGACGCGGCTCGCGAGCGGGCTGCCGGTCGGCGGCGACCTCGAGTACGCCGACGAGATCACGCTGTCGCAGGCCCTCGAGGGCAGGAGAGAGATGTGAGCGAACGCCCGTCGGCGCGCGATGTCGCCGACCGGGCGTTGGTGCTTTACGCGATGGTCCG
Source organism: uncultured Actinomycetes bacterium (assembly GCA_963799625.1). Lineage (GTDB taxonomy): Bacteria > Actinomycetota > UBA4738 > UBA4738 > HRBIN12 > AC-51. The sequence continues at coordinate 815,278 of CAWCXU010000013.1, forward strand.
CCGCGCCTCGATCGAGCTGATCGTCGCCGAGACCCGCGACCAGATGCGGCGCCGCCAGGCCGAGGGTGCGCGGATCGAGACCGAGGCGTGGTTCGAGCGCGAGTCGCTCACCGGGGCCCTCACCGACACCGAACGCACCCTGTTCGACGCGCCGACCGCGGCCTGGCCGCCGGAGGCGATCGCCGACGGCATGTGGCGGAAGGAAGCGCTCGGGGTGCTGCTCTGGGCGCTCCGGCTGATCGACACGATGCCGTCGATCGATCGGGAGTTCGCGGTCGAGGACCTCAACGCCGCGATCGAATCGCCGGGATCGGTGTCGGTGTTCCGCGCCACCGCCCGTCTTCGCGATCCTGGTGAGATCGAGGCGGCCTGGCGCGAGGCCGACACGTGGTTCGGCGCGACGGAAGGTGCGGCCGGCGACGACAGCACGCTCGCATCGATCAGCGCCGAGCGGTCGCGCGCGCTCGGATGGCTGCGCGCCGCGAGCGCGCCTCCCGCTTAGCCGCCTGGCTCAGACCGTCGCCGGCGCCTCCACCGTCGGCGTCACGAAGTGGCACTTCGTCGGCCGCCCCGTGCCGCGCTCGATCAGCTCAGGCTCCTCGTCGATGCACTTCTGCTGCGCCATCCAACACCGCGTGTTGAACCGGCAGCCCGGAGGCGGGTCCGCGGGGCTCGGCAGGTCACCCGACAGCACGATCCGGTCGCCGGTCTTGTTGCCCTTGATGTCCGCGGTCGGCAGCGCCGAGACCAGCGCCTGGGTGTACGGGTGCGACGGATGCGAGCAGGACCTCGGCCTCGTCGCCGTCTCCATCACCTGGCCGAGGTACATCACGGCGACACGGTCGGCGATCTGTCGCACCACCGACAGGTCGTGCGCGACGAAGAGGTAGCGACAGCCCGAACTCGTCCTGGAGGTCGTTGAGCAGGTTGACGACCTGCGCCTGGACCGAGACGTCGAGCGCGGAGACCGGCTCGTCGCAGACGAGCACCTTCGGGTCCAGGGCGAGCGCCCGGGCGATGCCGATCCGCTGGCGCTGCCCGCCCGAGAACTGGTGCGGGTAGCGGTCGCGTGGTCGGGGTCGAGCCCGACCAGCTTGAGCAGCGCGCGCGACCTTGTCGCGCCACACGTCCTTCGACAAGACGTCACGGTGGATCGTGAACGGCTCGGTCAAGACGTCGTTGATCGTCATCCGCGGGTCGAGCGAGCCGAACGTGTCCTGGAAGACCATCTGCACTTCACGACGGTAGGTCCGCAACTCGTCCTTCTCGAAGGTCGAAGGTCCCGTCCTAGGTACTCGATCGTGCCCGAGGTCGGCTCCTCGAGCTTCATGATCAGGTTCGCGAGGGTGGACTTGCCGCACCCCGACTCGCCGACCACGCCGAGCACCTCGCCCTGGTAGAGCTCGACCGAGACGCCGTCGACCGCGTGGATCACCCCGCTGGACCCGAACACCTTGTCGTTCAGCGGGAAGTGCTTCACGACGTTGTCGACGCGGATCAGCGGCTGCCGGTCGCTCATCGCTCCACCTCATCCCAGTGGTAGCAGGCGCTCACGTGATCTTGTCCGACCGACTCCATCGGCGGCATCGCCGTCAGGCAGACATCGGTCGCGTACTGACAACGGGGATGGAAGGGGCAGCCCCCCGGCAGATGGAGGAGGTTCGGCGGCGCGCCCTTGATCGCCGGCAGCCGGTCCTCGCGCACGTCGATGTCGGGGATCGACTTGAGCAGCGCCGCGGTGTACGGGTGCTTCGGGTCGGCGTACACGTCTCTGGCCGGGCCGAGCTCCACGAGCTGGCCCGCGTACATCACCGCGATCCGGTCGGCGAGGCCGACGGCCACCGCGAGGTTGTGGGTGATCAGGACCATCGACATCTCGGTCTCTCTCACCAGCGTGCCGAGCAGTTCGAGCACTTGCGCCTGGACGGTCACGTCGAGCGACGAGGTCGGCTCGTCGGCGAGCAGCACATCGGGGTCGAGCGCGACTGCCATCGCGACCATGACGCGCTGTGCGATCCCGCCGGAGAGCTGATGCGGGTAGGCCTTCAGCCGGCCTTCGGGCGACGGGATCCCGACGTGCTCGAGCAGCGCCAGCGCCTGCTCGCGTGCCTCGCTCCGTGAGATCCCTCGGCGCAGCCGCAGGAGCTCGACAAGCTGGTCGCCCACCGTGTAGACGGGGTCCAGGGCGGTGTGCGGGTCCTGGAAGAGCATCGCGATCCGCGCGCCGCGCACCTCGCGCATGTCGGCCTCGTCGAGGTCGAACAGGTTCACGTCGCCGAGCATCGCCCGCCCACCGGTGATGTGGGCCGGCGGCGAGTCGAGGATCCGGAGGACCGCGCGGGCATGGACCGTCTTGCCGGAGCCCGACTCGCCGAGCACCGCCAGGGTCTCGCCCTTCTGGAGCTCGTAGGACACGCCGTCGACGGCCTTGACCACGCCGTCGTCGGTGTGGAACTCGACGTGCAGGTCGTCGACGGTCAGGACGGGGTCAGCCATCGCCACCGAACAGCTTCGGGTCCATCGCGTCGCGCAGCGACTCGCCGAGCAGGATGAAGGCCCCGATCAACAGGCACAGGAACAGCGACGGCCAGAACATCAGGTAGGCGTCCTCGGGGAACCGCGTGTCGGCGACGGCGAGCTGCAGCCCCCAGGAGATCGCGGGTAGGCGCAGCCCCACGCCGAGGAAGGTCAGGCCGGCCTCGGCGCCGACCGAGAAGCCCGATGACGTAGGCGGCGAAGACGAGCACCGGCGCGATGCCGTTGGGCAGCACGTGCCGCCGGAGGATCCGTGCGGCCGCGGGACCCCATCGTGCGCGCGGCGCGCACGTAGCCGCGTTGCTTCCCGCTGATCACCGTCGAGCGCACCAGCCGCGTCATATCGGGCCAGCCGAACATCACGATCACGAGCGCGATGATCAGACGGGCCCGCCGCCGTTGAACAGCGTCAGGACCAAGATCGCACCGAGCAGCGTCGGGACGGAGAACCAGATGTCGGCGAAGCGCGAGATGACCGTGTCGACCCACTTGCCGTAGTATCCTGCCGCCGAGCCGAGCGTGAGCGAGATCACGATCGTCAGGCTGGAGACGATCAGCCCGACCTCGAGCGAGGTCCGGGCGCCGTAGAGCACGCGCGTGTAGTAGTCGCATCCGAGGATGTCGGTGCCGAACCAATGCGCCTTGCTCGTCCTGAGAGCGGAGTCGTCGATCGGGCACAGCGTTCGGGTCCTTCGTCAGGAACAGCGCCGGGGCGATCGCCATCAGCACGAAGATCGCCGACCGTGATGCTCGCGACCCAGAAGCGCTTGTCGCGCTTGAGCTTGCGCCAGACGTCGCCCCACAGGGTGAGCTGCTTGCCGCCGGCCGGCATCGCGATCGCCTCGGTCAGGCTCGCGGGCTTGACCTCACTCTCGGGCGGTGGCAGCAGGTCACTCATAGCTGATCCTCGGATCGATCCGAGCGCAGAGCAGGTCCACGAACAGGTTCGTGAAGACGAAGATGATCGCCGACAGCGTCACGAGCCCGACGACGAGCGGTCCGTTCTGGGTCTTGATCCCCTGGACGAGTGAGTAGCCGAGCCCCGGCAGGTTGAAGATCGTCTCGGTGATGACCGCGCCGCCCATCAGGTAGGCGAGGTCCAGACCGAGGATCGTGACGATCGGGACCAGGGAGTTCTTCAGCACGTGTCTGCCGACGACCCGGCGCCGCGGTAGGCCTCGTGCGATCGCCGCGCGGATGTGCTCGCCCGCCATGTTGTCGAGGACGTTGGACCGAGCGAGGCGGCCCGAGGGACGCGGCGAGGCCGAGCCCGAGCGTAAGCGAGGGCAGGACGTAGCTCGCCGGGCCGTCGCGGATGCCCGCGACGGGTAACCAATGCAGCTTGACGCCGAACAGCCACTGCAGCATGAACCCGAGCACGATCACCGGGACCGTGATCATCGAGCAGCGTGAAGACGAGGATCGAGCTGTCGATGAACGTTCGTCGCTTCACCGCTGCGACCAGGGCGAGCAGCAGCCCGAGCACCACCTCCACCGCGAACGAACCGGCCGTCAGCTTGAGCGTGACCGGGAGCCGCTCCTTGATGATGTCGGTCACGTCGCGACCGGTGAAGGTCGCGCCGAGGTCCCCGTGGACCAACCCGTCGATGTAGTACAGGTACTGCACCACGAAGGGCTGGTCCAGGTGGTAGCGGGTCGTGATCTCGGCGTAGGTGCTCGGCGCGAGCGGCTTGTTCCCTGCGAGCCGGGCGATGGGGTCGCCCGGCGTCAGGAAGACCAGCGCGAAGACGAGCAGGATCGTGCCCAGCAGGACCGGCACCACCAGGAGCAGTCGCCGGATCAGGTACCGCTTGGACACGGTCGCCCGGTGTCAGGCGCTCGCGCTCGCGCTCGCGCCTGACCCTCCTCCGCCCACGACCTGGACCTTCGAGAGGTCGAGCTCGTCGAGCCCAGGCACCTTCACCACGTTCGTCACGTTATCCGAGTGCACCGTGTTGAACCCGATGAAGCCCCACGGGATCGCGGGCATGTCCTCCAAGATCATGTCGTCGGCCTGCTGATACGTGGGGATCGAGTCGCTCAGGCTCTGCTGGTTCCCCTGCGACAGGATGTCGTCGAACTGCTTGCTCAGGTAGCCAGAGGTGTTGTACCCGCCGTTCGACCCGTAGATCGGCTCCAGGAAGTCCTGGATGCTCGGGTAGTCCTCAGTCCACCCGTCCCACCACGGACCGGTCATCTTCTTGGTGTAGATCGGCCCCGACCCCGAGAAGTAGGTGTTCTGCGGGATCGCGTTGAGCTTGACGTTGATCCCGAGGTTGTCCTTCCACTGGGTGGCGACCGCCTCCATCGCCTGCTCGAGCGTGGTGTCGTCGGCGTAGAAGTTGAGCGTCAGGTCGCCCTGGAACCCGCCGGCCTCTTGGAGCTTCTGCTTGGCGAGGTCGACGTTGTACGCGCAGTACTGGCACGCGCCCTGTCGGTAGCCGGTCACCGGCGGCGGCATGAAGTCGTCCGCCGGCTTCTCCGCCACGAGGACCGCGTTCATCACCGCCTGGCGGTTCAGCGCCAACGACAATGCCTGACGCACCAGCTTGTTCTGGAACTGCTCCTGGTACAGCGGCAGGTTGAGGTACAGCAGCGTCGCCCCGGGCTCCTCCGACAGCGTGTCCGGGTAGGTAGACCGGGCTTCGTTCAGGTGGTCGGACCCGACGAGCGTGATGTCGAGGTTCCCCGCTTGGAAGTCCAGCCACGCGGCGTCGCCCTGATAGATGCGCAGCTCGATGTTGTCGGCGAATCCGGGGGTTCCCGCGTAGTCAGGGTAGCGCTGCAGGTTGATCGCCTGGTCGTGCTGCCACTTGCCGTCCATCATGTACGGCCCGTCGCCGATCGGCTTCTCGTCGAAGCTCGTCGGGTCGTCGAAGAACGCCTTCGGCAGCGGGTCGAACGCGTCGAACCCGAGCGTGTACTCGAACTGGCTGAAGGGTTTCGTGAGCGTGACGGTGAACTCCGTGTCGCTGTTCACCTTCAGCCCGGAGAGCTCCTTCGTCTTGGGCGTGCCGCTCGAGGGGTTGAGCGCGTCATAGCCTTCGATCTTGTCGAAGAAGAAGTTGAGGATGTAGGCGTTGGGCCCGTACGCCGCGTAGTTCCACGCATCGACGTAGGACTGCGCGGTCACCGGCGTGCCGTCGTGGAAGGTCCAGCCCGGCTTGATCTTGATCGTGTAGGTGAGGCCGTCGCTCGACACGTCGATCGAGTCGGCCTGCGCCGGGACGGGCTTGAAGGTCGTCGGGTCGAAGTCGACGAGCCGCGTCCACAGTCCCTGGAACGCTTGCGTTCCCGCCGACTCGTAGTCGTTCTGCGGGATCAGGTGGTTCGGCTCGCCGTTGTAGAAGCTGAAGCTGCCGCCCTGCTGCCCCTCGGTCGCGGACCCGCCGCTGCTCGAGTTGCTGCTACAGGCGGCTGCGACCAGCGCCAGGGCGATCCCGACGACCACCACGCGAATCGAACCCCTCATCGACCTACCTCCCATGAGACAGACGGCCCATCCTGCACCGCTTCCTTATCGAGCACAAACCGTGGTTCAGTCGTTCATACGCGCGTGAGACCCCGGGCGGTTGCGCCGTGCCGCAGCCCGATCGCGCCCCGTCAGGGTACCGAGCGCGGCGGATCTCGCCGAAGGCCCACGATGTCGAACCCCCACGGGTCGGTCACGGTCCCCATCGCGACGAAGCCCCGCCCTTCATAGAAGGACCGCAGCCGAGGGTCGCAGTCGATCGCGACCGTCGGCGGGTGACCGCTCGCGGCCGCCTCGAACGCGGCCTCCACCAGCGCCACGCCGATGCCATTGCCCTGCAACGTGGGCTCCACCGCGACGGGTCCGATGTAGGCGTGGGCGGGCAGGCCCTCGTGGAGCCGCCGGATCGCCTGATCCACCCCGTGCATCACCGCGCCGACGCGGTCGGCGGGGACCTCGGCGTCGGGGTCAAGCCCGCAGAAGAAGCAGTCGCCGCGCTCGACGCACGCGATGCCCACGACGTGGTCGCCGGCGAACGCCGCCAGGGTCGTCGTGGAGTCGGACAGCTGCATCCGCAGGTAGAGGTCCTGCACGACCGCGAAGCGCTCGAGCGGGTCGTCTGCGAGCACGGCCATGTAGTCCTCGGTCCAGAATGCACGGCCGGCGAGCGCCCCCGCCTCGCGCCAGCGGTCCGGCCCCAGCGTGCGGATCACGACGTTCTTGCCCGGCTCCATACCCGGCCGCAGCGTACCCGGGGCTACACTCGGGCCGTCCCCGAGCAGGAGCTCCCGCAGGCATGCCCATCGTCGTGATGAAGTTCGGCGGTACGTCGGTCGGCTCTGTGGAGCGCCTGCAGGCGGTGGCCGACCGGGTCGTGCACGCCCGCGAGGCGGGCAACGGCGTGATCGTCGTCGTGAGCGCGATGGGCGACACGACCGACGACCTCCTGGCGATGGCCGCGGGGATCACCGACCTGCCCGACCCGCGCGAGCTGGACATGCTGCTCACGGCGGGCGAGCGGATCTCGATGTCGCTGCTCGGGATCGCGCTGAACGCGCGGGGCTGCCGCGCGGCGAGCTACACCGGATCGCAGGCAGGGATCATCACCGACACGCGCCACGGCGCCGCGAAGATCACCGAGATCCGGCCGAAGCGGATCCTCGAGGCGCTCGATGCGGGCAACGTCGTGATCCTCGCCGGGTTCCAGGGTCTGTCGAGCGACTACGAGATCACGACGCTCGGGCGCGGTGGCTCTGATCTCACGGCGGTCGCGATGGCCGGCGCCGTCGGCGCCGAGGTCTGCGAGATCTACACCGACGTCGAGGGCGTGTTCACCGCCGACCCACGGATCGTCCCCGGCGCGCGGAAGGTCGACACGATCGGGTACGACGAGATGCTCGAGCTCGCCGCGGGGGGCGCGAAGGTGTTGCAGACCCGGTCGGTCGAGATGGCGCGCCGCCACGGCGTCAAGATCCACGTCCGGTCGGCGTTCGACGATGCGGCCGGCACCTGGGTGCGCGAGAGGAGCGAGGACGAGATGGAAGGCGTGTTGATCAGCGGGATCGCGCTGGACGCCGACGAGGCGAAGGTGACGATCGACGACGTGCCGGACCGGCCCGGCGTCGCGGCGCGGGTGTTCAAGGCGATCGCGGCCGAGGGCGTCAACGTCGACATGATCGTGCAGAACGTGTCGCACGAAGAGACCACCGACCTGTCGTTCACGGCGCCGCGCGCCGACCTCCAACGGCTGCGGTCGGCGCTCGAGTCGCTGACCGCCGAGGTCGGGGCCGAGCGGTTCACGATCGACGACGACATCGCGAAGCTCTCGCTCGTCGGCGCGGGGATGAAGTCGCATCCGGGCGTGGCCGCCGACATGTTCGACGCGCTCGCGACCGAGGGCATCAACATCGAGATGATCTCGACCTCGCCGATCCGGGTCTCGTGCGTGATCCGTCGCGCCGACGGCGACCGTGCGCTGCAGGTCGTCCACGAGCGGTTCGGCCTGGACATGGCCCAAGGCGCCTAGACGCCCTGGTCACGAGGGCCGTCGGTAGGATGCTTGGCATGAAGGTCGCGGTGATCGGAGCCACCGGCGCGGTGGGCCGGGAGATGGCGCGGATCCTCGAGGAGCGCGGGTTCCCGGTGGATGACTTCGTGCCCCTCGCGTCGGCGCGGAGCGCTGGACGGGCGGTTCCGTTCGCGGGCCGCGAGGTCGAGGTGCGCGAGCTCTCGGTCGACGCGGCCGCCGGCGTCGACGTCGCGTTCGTGTCGGCGGGCGCCACCACGTCGCGCGCGTTCCTGCCGGCGATCGTGCAGGCGCACGGCACGGTGTGCATCGACAACTCCAGCGCGTTCCGGATGGACGACGCCTGCCCGCTGGTCGTGGCCGACGTGAACCCCGAGGCGCTCGCCGGGTGGCCGCGGCCGGGGATCATCGCGGTCCCCAACTGCACGACGATCGCCACCGTGCTCGCCGTGGGTCCGCTGCACCGTGCCGCCGGGCTTCGCTCGTTGGTGCTGTCGTCCTACCAAGCGGTGAGCGGCGCCGGGCAGAAGGGAACGCGCGAGCTCGCCGAACAGATCGAGAAGCTCGGCGGCCAGGTCGAGGCGCTCGCCCGGCCCGACCGCGACGCGCTGCCGGCCGGCGACGTGTTCTCGCGGCAGATCGCGTTCAACGTCGTCCCGCAGATCGGCGAGTTCGAGCCCGACGGCTTCACGGGAGAAGAGGTCAAGATGATGGCCGAGCCCAAGAAGATCCTGTCGGCGCCTTCGCTGGAGGTGCTCGCCACCAGCGTGCGGGTGCCGGTCGTCACCGGGCACGCGGTCTCGATCCTCGCGACCTTCGAGCGCGCGATCGACGTGGCCGAGGCGCGCGAGGTGCTCGATCAGGCGCGAGGCGTCACGCTGCTGGACGACCCGAGGGCGGGCCTGTTCCCCACGCCGTTGGACGCGGCGGGGCGGGATGACGCCTACGTGGGCCGGATCCGGCAGGTGCCCGGCCGCGACGACGCACTCGTGCTGTTCAGCTGCGCGGACAACCTGCGGATCGGTGCGGCACTCGACGCCGTGATGATCGCCGAGCGGCTCTTCGCGACCTAGTTGTCGTCGCGGACCGGCTCGCCGCCCGGCCCGACGTCGCCAGACAGCTGCTTCACGAACCAGGACCCGTAGCTCTGCCATCCCTGGCGTTCGTAGAACGCGATCGCATCGTCGCGCCGGTTCGCCGTGACCAGCGCCATCCGGAAGCAGCCCCGGCGCCGCGCCCGCTCTTCGGCGCGAGACAGCAGCGCGCGGCCGGCGCCGGTGCCGCGCGCGCGCTCGGTGACGATCAGGTCGTGCACGCGCGCCTGCGGACGGTGATCGCCGAGGCGCTGGTGGTACTCCATGTCGATCACGCCGATCACACCCTCGTCGTCCTCGGCCACCAGCGTGACGTGCTCGATCCGCCGGATGTGCCCGGCGAACTGCAGCTGGTGCGTGGGGTCGGCGGCCGTGCCCGCCGCCACGCCCCGCCCGAGCTCGACCAGCAGGCCCGCCACCGCGGGCCAGTCGCTCGGCGCTGCCATCCGCACGCGGACGTCGCTCACGGGGCGCACACGCACGGGCGACCGCCGCACTTGGGACACCCGTCGGCGTAGCGGCCCATCGCGGCGTCGAGGTCGATCCCCAGCAGCTCGGCGATCGAGGCGAGCCAGGCCAGCACGTCGGAGCACTCCAGCTCCAGCTCGGCACGGTCGCCGGTGCGGATCGCCTTTGCGAGCTCCCCGACCTCCTCGGTGAACCAGCGGAACGTGGCGTCCACCCCTCGGGCGGCGTCGCGCTCGCCGTAGGTGTCCCGCATCGTGGCTTGGAGCTCCCGCAGTTCCATAGGCGGGGGAGTCTAGGAGGTCCTTGCGGTTGCACTGTCACAGGATTTCCGCATCTGAGAAACGGCAGGTCACGGTACGTTCACCTTCAGTTAGGCCGATAGCCTCATTTACCGTAGGGCGTAGGTGTGATACCTCTCCCAATCCGGGCTAGTTCCGCCGGGGGAGGGCCGTCCGGACCGGGGTGTTGGGCTCGTAGGGAACGGCAAGGGATGTGGCGTTGAGGTCGCTGTTGGACCCCAACGGATCTGGCCGATGAATCGCCGACGGTCGTCGGCGGACATAGGGGAGGGACATCGGTTGGCTTCTATCGATGCACAGCTGGTCATGGTTGTGCCTACATATAACGAGATCGAGAACGTCGGCATGCTCGTCGAGCGGCTCGATGCGGTGCGCACCTCGACACCAGTCGAGGTGCTCTTCGTGGACGACGGGTCGCCCGACGGCACCGGCGCTCGGATCCGCGAGCTGCGCGCGTCGCGGCCGTGGATCAACATCCTCGAACGCGAGGGACGCCAGGGGCTCGGCTCCGCGTACCGCGCCGGGTTCCGCTGGGCCCTGGCGAACGGCTACCGGCGCATCGGCGAGATGGACGCCGACCTCAGCCACGACCCCGCGTACCTAGCGGCGCTCGATGCCGCCGTGCGCGACGGCGCGCAGCTCGCGCTCGGGTCGCGCTACACGCGCGGCGGCGGCTCCGAGGGCTGGCCGCTGCATCGGCGCGTCCTGTCGCGGGGCGCCAACCTGTTCGCGCGCACGCTCCTGCGCCTGCCGACGAAGGACGTCACCGGAGGCTTCCGTGTGTTCGACCGCGAGGCGATCGATCTCCTGCTCGAGCAGGGCACGGAGTGCGACGGCTACGGGTTCCAGGTCGAAGGCGTGTACGCAGTGAGCCGAGCGGGTATGACCATCGTTGAGGTCCCGATCACGTTCCGTGACCGGGCATATGGGCGGTCGAAGATGTCACGTTCGATCGTCTGGGAGGCCACCCGCCGCTGCATCGCGTTGGCGTTCGAACAACCCCGTGTCCCGGTGGCATCGGCACGGGTCCCGGAGGGGGCGACCGATGGCCACTAGCACCCAGACACCACGCGTTCCGGCTACCCGAGGTGGGCGATTCCTCGGCTTCCTCGCCGTAGGGGCGACCGGGCTCGTCGTGAATCAGCTCGCCTTCTGGGCGCTGACCGACGTGTTCGGCCTGTACTACCTGTGGGGGTTCCTCCTCGCGACGCAGTTCTCGACGGCGTGGAACTTCGTGCTCCTCGAGCGCTTCGTGTTCGACGGCCGCCGGGAGGGCCGGTGGGCGCGCCTGGGCTGGTACGCCCTGATGAACAACATCTGGAACGTCGCGAGCGTGCCGGTGATGTACGCGATCACGACCGGGTTCGGCGTGGCGCACCTGTGGGCGAACTGGTTCGTGATCTCCGGGATGACGGTCGTGCGCTTCGCGATCTCGAACCGGTTGATCTGGCGGGAGCGCGGCACCGGGACCGACCCGGGGGGCATGGTGCCGACGCTGCGGCAGAGCACCTGGTCCTACGACATCCACGGCATCGTGCGGATCGTGTCGGAGACGCCGCTGCCAGAGCTCGAGCGGTTCGAGGTGCCGGCGTTGCTGGACGTGCCCGACATCGAGGTGACGGTCAGCAACCGTGGGTTCGGCGGGCTCCGGCGCAGGGTGAGCGTCACCGAAGCCGACGGCAACATCACCTACATCGAGCACCTCGGCCGGTTCGGGTTCGCCGCGAAGATAGACGTCGAGACCCTTTCGAGCATCCAGGTGTCCAAGCTGCTCCGTCGCTCGCCGCATGTCGCGTACACCAACGTGGTGGAGCCCGTGGTCCGGTGGGTCATGGTGCGCAAGGGCTACATCCTCGCCCACGCCGCCTGCCTGCAGATCGACGGTCACGGCGTGCTGATCACGGCGCGCACCGACACGGGCAAGACCACCACCTGCCTGATGTCGATCAAGCAACAGGGGTCGGGCTTCGTGTCCGACGACATGGTGATCATCGACCCCGAGGGCCGGGCGCTGTCCTACCCGAAGCCGTTGACGATCTCCTCGCACACGCTGCACGCGGTGAAGGGCGCGCCGATGTCGGTGGCGGGCCGCGCGGCGCTGCAGGTGCAGGGCCGGCTCCACTCGAAGTTCGGCCGGTCCGTCGGCATGGCGTTCGGGAACATCAACCTGCCCGTGGCCACGATGAGCGCGCTCGTCCAGATGGCCGTGCCGCCGCCGAAGTTCCACGTCGACCGGCTGATCCCGGAGGCCGAGCTCGTCGGCGCGCTCGACCTCGACCGGCTCGTGGTGATCGAGCGCGGCGACGCGCTCCTGCGCGAGCTCGACGAGGAGACCGCGTTCGAGATCTTGTCGGCCAACACCGAGGACGCCTACGGGTTCCCGCCGTACCCGCGGATCGAGGCCGCCCTCACGAACGGCCACGTGGAGGCCGAGCGCGCGATCCGTCGCAAGGTGGTCAGCGGGCTCGACGCCGTGCTGCTGCGCACGCCCGACCGCGCGTGGTTCGAGCGTCTGCCGTCGCTCGCTGCGGGCACGGCGGTCCCGACGATCAGCGAGGTCGTCCGGATCGACGAGACCGGCGACGTGATGCTCGACCTGACGGGCGTCGGCGACCCGGAACCGAGGTCTGCCGCCGGCGAGGTGATCGCCCTGGATACCGGCGACCGGGCGGCCGAGTCGTCGATGGCGTCGCGGTTCGCGCAGCTGTCCCCGCAGGAAGCGGAGGAGGTCGAGCGCGCGCTGTCGGGCGCCCTGACGCTCCTGCAGAAGGTCTCGGACATCCTCGACCAGCAGAGCGACCGAGAGGCGCCCGCCGTGTCGGGTTTGATGGCGAGCGTGCGGTCGCTCCGCGACGCTCGTAGCGCGCAAGGCAAGCGGTGACCGTGGGCGGTCGCGCGCGTTCGTTCCGCGCGGTGATGCCGTGATGGACGTTCGCGCCCGCCCCGAACCTGCGACCCTCCTGCGGGTGGAAGAGTCGCGCGTGGAGGCCCAGAGCCATCATGCCCGGCAACGGCGCAGGATGTTCATCAGCTTCTCGGTGCTGGCGATCGTCGGGCTCGCTCTGTACGTGCGGCTGATCCACCTGACGGCCCTGGGGTTCAACAGCGACGAGGCCGTGTACACCGGGCAGGCCGGGGCGTTGGCCGGGGTCGGCGACTACGCGCGCAACTTCTCCCCGTTCCGCGCGCACCCGTTGATGCTCCAGACGATCCTGGCGATGGAGTTCACGATCCTCGGCCACATGAGCGAGTTCATGTCGCGGGCGACCGTCGCGTTCACCGGCGTCGTCACGGTCTTCGCCACCTACCTGCTCGGGCGCCGGATGTTCGGCCTGGCGGTCGGGCTCGCGGCCGCCCTCGGGCTCGCCGTGATGCCCTATCACGTGTTCATCAGCCGCCAGGTGCTGCTCGACGTACCTGCGGGGCTCGCCGTTCTGCTGGCCTTCGCCGCGCTGTATCGTTACGACGGGCCCGAGACGCGACGGTGGCTGTACCTCGCCGCCGCGCTCGGCGGTATCGCGTGCGTGCTCAAGGAGACGATGCTCGTCTTCGCGCCCGCGGCCCTCGTGTACCTCGCGTGGACCAAGATCTTGAAGCGAACGCGGGTGCTCGACATCGTCGCGTGCGCCGTGCTGATGGGCGTGATGCTCGCGCCGTTCATCAGCACCCGGTTCGTGTTCTCCGGTTCGGGCGCCGGCGGCTACATCATCTATCAGCTGTTCCGCGCGCCGAACCACCCCGCCTGGTACTTCCCGGTGGTCTTCTGGATCTTCATCACGCCGGTCGCGACGGCCGCGATCGGGTACGGCGTCATCTTGTCGTGCCTGCGGCGGACCACGGCGGACAAGCTGCTCCTGTCATGGCTCGCCACGTTCGGCGCGTTCTTCCAGTTCTGGCCGACGAAGCTCCTGCCGTACGCGATCATCCTCGTGCCCGCGATGGCGATCGTCGGCGCTCGTGGGATCGTCCACCTCATCGCGCTCGTGCGGGCGCGCTGGTCCACCGGCATCGCCGCGGCGGCCGCGTTCGTGATGGCGCTGGCGGTGCTCGGGCCGATGATCGGGCCGGCCTGGCACGCGGGCGACGTGATCCGCGACAGCAGCTTCTCGGGGCCGTTCACGACCGACGTCGAGGTGCAGGACTTCGCCGGAGGCCGCGAGACCGGCACGTGGTTCGCTGAACACACGCCGAGCAACGCGGTGGCGCTCACGATGGGTCCCTCGCTCGGCAACCTGGTGAGCTTCTACGGCGACCGCGACTTCTTCGCGCTCTCGGTGAGCCAGGATCCGAAGCTCCGGAACCCGGCGTACCGGCCGATCCCGAACCCCGACCTCGACATCCGCCAGCTCGAGGTGCAGTACGCGGTGTGGGACGCCTACACCGCCGACCGGGCGCCGTTCTTCAGCACGCGGTTGATGTCCTACGTCACCAAGTACTCGGGCATGCCGGTGTTCTCCGTGTGGGTGAACGGGAACACCGTGGACTACGGCAACGGTGCGCCACCTCCGGGGTCGGAGGTGCGGATCGTCGTGTATCAGTTGGTCGGGGGCGACCCACTGTCGAACGTGCCGCAGCCGGAGGCCGGCTCGTGAGGCGCGCACTACTCGCGCTCGTCGCCGTCGGGCTCCTCGGGGCTGCGTGGCTCGCGCCGGCCTCGGCGCAGTCGGTCCCGGAGGCGACTTCGCTGCAGCAAAAGATCCAGCACCTGGTCGTGATCGAGGAACAGAACGCGACCTTCGATCACATCTTCGGCTCGCTGAGGACCGCGAAGGGGCTCGGCGTCCACTGGAAGCACCGGCAAATCCAGCAGAAGGGTGGCATACGGGAGATCCAGGGCTTCTCGGAGCTCGGCCCGAACGCGTTCAAGGTTCCCCACGGAGAGGAGGTCCTCAGCAATGGATCGACTGCTGCGCGGCAGTCATACGACCACGGCGAGATGGACGGCTTCGCTCGTGCCCAGCTCGACGCCAACAAGAATCCCGAGCTGTCGTTCACCACTGTCGACCCGCCTTCGAACCCGCCGTGGGGACTCCTCGCGCAGCAGGGTGTGGTGTTCGACCAGTATTTCTCCTCGTCGCTGGGTGGGTCCCTGCCCAACACGCTGAACCTCGTCGCGGGGACGGCCGCCGGCCGCAACTTCGGCGCGAGCGCCGACTTCCGGAGCCTGTGGCACAGCCACATCCCCACGATCTTCGACGCGGCGCAGAAGACGCTGGGCGTGTCGTGGCGCTACTACATCGGCGGGCTCGAGCAGATCAGATACAACAAGGTCGCGAGCGGCACGTACGCCGACTCGAGCCAGGCGACGCCCAGCCAGCTCTACTGGGCGCCGGTCCTGTCGATGAAGCGCTTCTGGACCGACCCGCAGCTCGCGATGAACATCCGGACCCAGAACGATCTGTTCACCGATGCCGCGGCGGGCCGGCTTCCCAGCATCTCCTACGTGCTGCCGCAGCCGACCTCGCACGAACCCCAGGTCGAGGCGCCCGACCTCCGCGCGCTCTCGATCGTGAACGCGATCCGGACCTCGCCGCAGTGGGCCAACACCGCGATCATGATCACCTGGGACGACTGGGGCGGCTACTACGACCATGTCGCGCCTCCCACAGGCCGGGACGGGCATCAGCTCGGGTTCCGCGTCCCGATGATCCTGCTGTCTCCATGGGCCGCGGGGAACGGGGTATCGAGCGAGGTGCTCGATCACTCGTCGATCCCTGCGTTCGCTGCCAAGCTCTTCAACCTGCCCGGCGACTGGACCCCTCGGACGGACCAGATCAAGGGGGTCTGGACGGCGTCGCCGAACGACGCGGCGCAGATCACGTCGTTGTCCAGTGAGGAGCCGTACAGCGCGGCGGGGATGCAACACGCCTCGTCGGTCTTCGTGCTCTACCTGATGACGTTGGTGGTCATCACAGGCGTCCTGTTCGTACTCGGGGTGACGTTCCGGGCTGCTCGCCCGGGAGAAGGGAACCAACCATGACCCGCTCCAAGACCCGCGCTCGGCTCACCGCGCTGCTGCTCGCCGTCTCCAGCATCGGGGTGATCGCGCAGATCGCGGAGGCGCCCGCCGCCCACGCGGCCGTGGCGCCGCAGCTGACGCGCTACCCCTACTTGACCGACGTCGTCCAGACGTTCGCGACCGTGAACTTCGCCACCGACCGTTCCAACACGACCGCCAAGCTGAAGTACGGCCGGGTCGGGCAGGAATCGTGCACGGCGCACAGCGTGTCGGCGTCGAAGACTGCGATCGTCGTGGGCACCGTCTCGGAGTACCAGTGGAAGGCGAAGCTCACGGGTCTGACGCCGAACGTGAAGTACTGCTACCGGATCTTCTTCGGCACCACGTCGATCGACCTGCTCGGCGGCGACCCCTCGCCGCAGTTCTGGTCGGCGCTGCCCGCCGGATCGAACCAGTCCTACTCGTTCGCGGTCTTCGGCGACTGGGGCGACACCGACCAGCAGGGGAACAACCCCCAGCAGGCCGCGTTGAACGCCTCGCTCGGAGCGAGCGGCGTCCGCTTCGCGCTCGCCACCGGCGACACCGCCTACGACAGCGGGAGCCAGCTGAACTACGGCGACCTCAACCAGACGGGCTTCCGCGTGAGCTCGATCTTCGGGCCGAGCTTCTGGCCGCAGGCGGGCGACTCGGTCCCGCTGTTCAGCGTGCCCGGGAACCACGGCGCGAACGCGACGTTCTTCACGAACTGGCCCCAGGGGCAGGCGGTCGCCAACTCGAGCGGGAAGTACCAGATGGAGACGTACTGCTGCGCGAACAACTCCAAGTCGGCGAGCGCGCCGAGCACGTGGTACGCGTTCAACGAGGGGAACGCGCGGTTCTACGTGTTGACCGCGCAATGGAGCGATTCCAACGTCGGCAACACCACCCCGTACGGGATGGACTACGCGTACCGCTGGCAGCAGAACAGCGCCGAGTACCAGTGGCTGAAGAACGATCTGCAGACGCATCCGTCGCAGCTGAAGTTCGCGATCTGGCACTACCCGCTGTACGTGGACAACGCGACCGAGCCCTCGGACACGTTCCTGCAGGGGCCGAACAGCCTCGAGGGGCTGCTGACCGCCAACGGCGTGAACATGGTCTTCAACGGCCACGCGCACCTGTACGAGCGGAACAACCCGACGAGCGACGGGTTGGTCAGCTACGTCACCGGGGGCGGCGGGGCGAAGCCCGAGCCGATCTCGCACTGCAAGCCGTACGACGCCTACGGCATCGGCTGGAGCTCGAGCGGCGGGAGCAAGTGCGGCACCGCGGTGAAACCCACCGTGATCGATCAGGTCTATCACTACCTGCGGGTCGACGTGAACGGCCAACAGGTCACGGTGACGCCGATCAACGCGCTCGGCCAGTCGTTCGACGCACAGGTCTACGACTTCTCACCGGACAACACGCCGCCGAGCGCGCCGTCCAACCTGCAGGCGACCGCGCCCGTGGGCAACCGCGTGGATCTGACGTGGGATGCCTCGAGCGACGCGAACGGCATCGAGGCGTACGACATCTACCGCGGCGGGAACCTGGTCGACTCGGTCGACGGCGCCACGCTCCAGTACTCCGACACGACGGTCGGCCCGAACACCCAGTACAGCTACGTCGTGAAGGCGCGCGACCCGTCGAACAACACGTCGGATCCGAGCAACACCGCGACGGTGACCACGCCCGCGCTCGACACCCAGAACCCGCAGCCGCCGACCAACCTGGATGCGACGGCGGTCAGCGCCGGCCGGGTCGATCTGACGTGGGACGCGGGCAGCGACGACGTCGGCGTGACCGCGTACGACGTCTATCGCGGAGGGAGCCTGCTCGCGTCGGTCGACGGCGCGACGCTCGCCTACAGCGATCTGACGGTGAC
The DNA here is from genome assembly GCA_963799625.1 of uncultured Actinomycetes bacterium. Classification (GTDB taxonomy): domain Bacteria; phylum Actinomycetota; class UBA4738; order UBA4738; family HRBIN12; genus AC-51. Next base: position 833,037 of record CAWCXU010000013.1, read on the forward strand.
GGCGGGCACGCAGTACAGCTACACGGTCCGGTCGCGAGACGCGGCGGCGCACTCGTCGGTCGACAGCAACGTCGCGCAGGTGACGACGCCGTCCGCCGGCGTGGTCTTCCAGGACGACTTCGAGAGCGGCTCGCTGTCGATGTGGTCGACGGTGGCCGGGCTCGCGGTGAGCCAAGGGGTGACGGCGCCGAGCGGCGGCCAGTGGGTCGCGCGTGAGACCGCCAACGGCGGCGGCTCCACGTATGCATTCAAGTCGATCTCGCCAACCGTGACGGACGTCTACGCGCGGTTCCGGTTCAAGGTGCTGAGCCGGACCGGGTCGGTCGACCTGATGCGCTTCCGGAACAACTCCGGAGGGAGCAAGCTCTCGCTGCTCGTCGACGGGGCCACCGGGAAGCTCTCCACGCGGAACGCCGTGAGCGGCACCGCCATCAAGAGCAACGCGGTGATCAACACAGGCCAGTGGTACACGGTCGAGGTTCACGGGATGGTCGGGAGCCCGAGCACCACCGAGGTGTGGCTCGACGGGACCCTCCTGCCGGAGCTCGGCGCCACAGGGGACCTGGGCACGACCAACTTCGGACAGTTCCTGCTGGGGCAGACCGGCACCACCGGAACCTATGACGTGGCCTTCGATGACGTGATCGTGTCCAAGAACTTGATCTAATCCGAGCGTCCTACAGCGGGTCGGCCGTTCGCGCTAGACCGAAATGGTTACAGGCAAACGCGTCTCGGTCAGCGCATCATGTCACCAGATGTTCATCGCTCGGCAACGAACCGGCCGCACCCCGCTGCCAACCTTCAAGGGAGACCTCGAAGGGATGGAGAGCGAGAGGATGCAGGTTTCCGTAGAGCTCGGACGCCAGCTCGAACGGTCGCGCAGATCCGTGCGCGAGACGTTCCAGGCCTTCGTGCGTGCGCTGCCGACCCGGTGCAACACCTGCGGCGGGCGGGTCGTGCGCACCGACCCCATGGCCGCGAAGTCCTGCAACGCCTGCGGACGCTGGGCCGAGTAACGGCTCAGAGTCGCGCGGTCCGCTTGACGTAGCCGTCGCCGTACCGGCGCAGCGGCTCGATGTAGGTCCCCTCCGTGATCTCGTTCCACGAGATCAAACACATCGCCTCCGGGTTCGACTTCCTGTTGCCGTTGTAGAGGCGCTGCAGGGTATCTCCGTGCCGGCGGGGGACGCAGGTCCCGCCCTCGAGCTGGTGCTGATAGCCCGGCGCGAACGGGGCGAACCACGGCTTGTGCGCGGCGTGGACCTTCGCGCCGAGGTGTCGCACCTGTGTGAACGAGTCGGGGTTCGCGTACGGGTTCTGGCTCGACCAGTAGTAGGTGAGGCCGTCGAACGTACGGAGCCGGTCGGCGGAGATGGACGTCGGGCTCTCGTCGCCGACCAGGAAGAACCGCCCGCGCACAGCCTTCGACACCTGCCTGAGCGTTGCGAGCGGGTAATGGTGGCTGCCCGACCAGATCACCACGGGCTGGCCGCCACGTCTTCCCCACCCGGAGCGGCCGCCGAGCGCTGCGTGGAGCCACCGGAGGTCGCGGATGATGTAGCCGGCCGGCAGCAAGGAGTCGGCGGCTTTGTAGGAGAGCCACACGTCGAAGGGCCGGCCGGCCGCCGTGCTCTGATGCGCCTCGTCGAGGAGGGTCACAAGGCGTGGGGTGTAGGTCGTCGCGTGGATCCCCTGGGTGAGGGATCCGGTGCCGCGCCAGTTCGCGATGAAGCCTTGCAGTCGGGCGGCGTGCGCCTGGCGGACGTGCCGCTCGATCACCGAGCGTTGGTCTTGCGAGTAGAGCTGGTGCGGGACGTCGGTCAGGGTGTTTCCGCTGTATCGAGTGTGCGCGTGACACCCGGCCGGGTCGAGCGTCGCCGGTAGGGGGAGCGGTGAGTGCTTGTAGGGGAAGTGGGGACCGAGCTTCTCGTGCCAGTGCTCGCGGCTCCACCAGAGGTAGTAGTAGGCGCGCTTGGGCATCGAGCTCGCGTCCGCGCGTCCGAAGTTCCACGGCAGTGCAAGCGATGCGGCGCCGATGCCGGCGGCCTTGAGCAGGGCACGACGATCGACCGGGAGCTCGGGGGGCATCGGCAAAGGGTAGCGGCAGGGTCGGCCGATCCTGTGACCCCGCGCTCGTCGTCATCGTCTTCACATGTTTTCTACGCGGTCGTCGGCATCGCGGCCGCGCCGGCTGCCACCACGAAGAGGGCCAACGTCGCGAGCGAGACGACCGTCTTCCGCACCCCATTTCCCCGTTCCGCTGCTCCGGTGGTCGTGCCAGACGAGCCCAGGCCCGGCGGCCCGAGATGACTACTTCGGAGTGGATCGGCCTCGCGTTCGGGAGGCTTGAGGTGGGGAAAGGATCGAAAGTCCGAGATAGACGGCTGTTTTGCGACCTTTGGCCGGTTCCCCCGCGCTCAACGCGGCTGTTAATACCTATGCCTCATGTGCCGTAGGCCGCCTATGGGGGCTGCGGCGATGGGACGGGTGACGGAGAGGCTCACCCGTTTGGGCTACTGGAGAGGGCTCGGAGATGGCTGGGCGACACGCGAAACGGTCCGGTACGTGGTGGCATCTGAAGCGGGGATGGGCGCTCTTGCTCCCCCTGGCGATCGTCGCCTCGATGATGATCGGAACGGCGGGGTATTCGCCGTCCGACCCGTCGAGCGATCAGACGACGAGCTCCGACGCCCCATCCACCGACGCTCCGAGCACCGATCCCTCCTCTTCCGATCCCGCAACGACCGATCCGACACCGGCGGCTGACCCCTCTCCTTCGCCCGCCGACGCTCCGTCCGACTCTCCTTCCTCTCCCTCAGACACCGCGAGCCCGAGCGACGCGCCCACGTCGACCGAGGCTCCTGCACCGAACGACACCGCTCCCCCCACCGACTCGTCCTCTCCAGCGAGCTCGGATCCCGCCCCGGACCAGACGCGCACCTTCCTCGTGCGTCTGGTCAGTGGGCTCACTGATACAGATGCTGCCGACGCGATCGTCGCGGGCGGCGGTTCGGAGGTCTCGTCGATCCCGGAGCTGCGTCTCCACATCGTCGAGGTCCCGGCGGACATCGCCGACGCCGCGTTCGCCGAGTACTCGAGCGACCCGCGCGTCCAGTCCGTCGATCGCGACCGCTCGCGCGACGCGGAGGCCACGCCGAACGACCCGGCGTACGGCTCGCAGTGGGCCCTCCCGCAGATCGGGTGGGACCAGGTGTACGGGACGACGTCCGCGACGGGCTTCGCCACGATCGCCGTTCTCGACACCGGCGTGCAGTCGAGCGACGTGCCGACCGGTCCCGGTTGGTCCGCGTTCGGCTCCGACCCGGCGGTGGACCCGAACGGACACGGCACGTGGGTCGCGTCGATCGCGGCCGCGACGCCGGACAACGGTGAGGGCATCGCGGGTGTCGGCTTCGACATGGTCGACGTGATGCCCGTGCAGGTGCTGTCTGCCGACGGGACCGGCCAGGACTCCGACATCATCGCCGGCCTCGTGTGGGCGGCGGACCACGGCGCGGACGTCGCGGTGATGGCGTTCTCGAACCCCGGCTACTCCCAGGCGCTGCAGGACGCGGTCAACTACGCGTGGAACCACGGCGTCGTCGTGGTGGCGGCGGCGGGCAACGACGGCGCGACGACCCCGAACTACCCGGCCGGCGACGCGAAGGTCGTCGGCGTGGGCGCCACCGATCAGAACGACCAGCTCTGGAGCGGCTCGAACTCCTCGAACGCGGTCTTCCTGACCGCCCCCGGCGTCGACATCAAGGCCGACTCCGTCGGCGGCGGCACCGACTCGGTCACGGGTACGTCGATGTCGGCCGCGGTCGTCGCTGGGGCGGCGGCTCAGTTGGTCGCCGTGGATCCATATGCATCGCACCTGGCACGATCGTCGGCCGGCTTGGCGCGCAACGCTGACCCCGACGGCGGCGTCGGTAACGGTCGCCTCGATCTTGCAAGATCGTTCAGCGACGGCTCAACCGGGGAGGTTGTGCCTACCGGGGCGTCAGCGGTGGGGCCTGTCGTGGGCCCATACTCAGCGGCGGCTTTCAGCTTCTCTCTTTCTGCGTCGACGTACGCCTTCGCGGAAACGAATTCGAACTTCGCGACAAGCGTCCCAATCGTCATAGGGGAAACGACAACGGGCACAGTTCATGGACTTTGAACTATTCCGTTGCGGTTGGTGGCGCGACCCCTGTCAGTCGGCGGGGCGAGCTGTACTCAAGGCGTGGACTTCGTGACAGGGTCTGGGACGCTGACTTACAACGGATCCGGATCCCTGTCAGTCCCGTTCACGATTTGTGGGGATTACTTGATGAAGCAAACGAGACATTTCAAGTGACTCTGTCGAACGCGAGCGCGGGGGCCAACATCGGGTCACCGGCCTTGGCCACGGTCACGATTAATGACGAGGATCCGACCCCGACCCTTGCCATCAGCAACGTCTCACAGAACGAGGGGAACAGCGGCACCACGCCGTTCGCTTTCTCCGTATCCCTGTCTGCCGTCAGCGGCCGGAGCGTCACCGTGAACTATGCAACCGCTAGCGGTACTACCAATCCCGCGACTAGCGGGTCTTGCCCGACCAACGACTTCGCTCCCAATCGGGATCGCTCACGTTTAATCCGATGAACACCAGTGCAGTCGGGGGAGATAGTGAAAACAGTCACTGTGCAGGCGTGTGGCGATACGACGGCAGAGGCAAATGAGACGTACTTCGTCAACCTGACAGGACCTGGAATGCGACTATGATCGACCGTTCAGGTTGAGGCGGAAGTATCTTGAACGACGACGTCGCAAATACGGCGCCGTCGGCTGTGAGTCCATCCGTCTCTACGAATGAGGACACATCTGTCGCCGTCACGCTGTCAGCTACGGACGCGGAGCAGTGCGAGCTCACATTCTCGATTGTGTCGGCTCCGACGCATGGATCACTTGGATCGATCGCCAATAACACGTGCGTAGCGGGCTCTCCGAACGCTGACAGCGGGAGCGTGACCTACACCCCGGCTGCCAACTACAACGGCCCCGATTGCTTCACCTACAAGGCAAACGACGGGTCCCTGGACTCCAACGTCGCGACAGTGTCGATCACCGTGACCGCCGTGAACGACGCCCCGGTGGCCAACGATGACTCCTACTCGACGGCGAGGACACCCCGCTACCGTGGCGGCCCCAGGGGTGCTGTCGAATGACACCGATATCGACAGCGGCTCCCTGACGGTCTGGAACCCCTCGTCCGGTTGCCGGGCCGAGCTCACGGCTCGCTCACGCTCAACGCCAACGGCTCGTTCACCTACACCCCGGCTGCCAACTACAACGGCCCCGATTCCTTCACCTACAAGGCAAACGACGGGTCCCTGGACTCCAACGTGGCGACAGTGTCGATCACCGTGACCGCGGCGAACGACGCCCCGGTGGCAGACACCGTCACGATCAACCAGGCCACCCCGACGACGAACCAGACCCTGAGCGTGACCGTGACCTCGCACCGACGCCGGACAGCGACCCGGTCACCTACGCCTACCAGTGGTCCAAGAACGGCACCGACATCACGGGCGCCACCTCGTCCACGCTGGACCTGTCCCAGACCGCGAACGGTGGCAACGGCAACCGCGGCGACCTGATCCGCGTCCACGTCACCGCCAACGACGGCAACGTCGAACTCGGCTCCGGTGACCTCGAGCCCGGTCACGGTGGCCAACACCGCCCCGACCGCCACGGTGGCGATCAACACGAGCTCGCCCGGCGACGAACGAGACGCTGACGGCCACGGCCACCCGGGTCACCGACGTCGACGGCGACACGGTCACCTACCTACCAGTGGTCAAGCAACGGCATCGCCGCTCGCCGGCGAGACCTGCCTCGACACCTTGACCTGTCGGTGGCCGGCAACGGCGACCGCGGCGATCGGTCAAGGTCGAGGTCTACGCCACCGACGGCAACGCGCGGCACGAGCTCGACCGTGAACGACACCGTCACCGTGGCCAACACCGCCCCGGTCGCCGGCACCGTCACGATCACCCCGGCCTCGCCCGACGACGAACCAGACCCTCACGGCCACCCCGGCCGGGTTCACCGACGCCGACAGCGACTCGCTCACCTACCACTACCAGTGGTTCAAGAACGGCTCGCCGCTCGCCGGCGAGACCGCCCACCCTTGACCTGTCGGTCGCCGGCAACGGCGACCGCGGCGATCTGATCAAGGTCGAGGTCTACGCCACCGACGGCAACGGCGGCACGAGCTCGACCGTGAACGACACCGTCACCGTGGCCAACACCGCCCCGGTGGCGGGCGATGACAACGCGAATACCGATGAGGACACCCTGCTATCGGGCTCATCTCGTCCTATCCAATGATTCGGATACTGACGGAGAGACCCTCTCGGCGGTGCTCGTATCGGGTCCGTCCTCTGCAGACTCATTCACTCTCAATCCTGACGGCACGTTCGACTACCTACCTGCGGCGAACTTCAACGGGACCGACTCGTTCACCTACAAGGCAAGCGACGGAACCGTCGAGTCGAACGTTGCGACGGTGTCGATCACCGTGAACGCCGTGAACGACGCCCCGACGAACACCGTGCCGGGCGCCCAGTACGCACCGACGAGGACACGGCCATGACGTTCTCGGCCGGCGGCCACCGAGATCTCGGTCGCCGATGTGGACGTCGCCGAGACCCCAGGTGGCGAGCTGAAGGTGACCCTGTCGGTGGACCACGGCACCCTGAGCCTGTCCGGCGTCGCTGGCCTCAGCTTCAGCGCCGGTGATGGCACCGCGGACGCCGCGATGACCTTCACGGGCACCGCTGCCGACGTGAACACCGCCCTGGACGGTCTGAGCTACACCCCGGCATCGGATTACAACGGCTCGGACACCTTGTCGCTCGACCACCAACGACCAGGGCAACACCGGCTGTGGTGGCACCACTCCGGCGCCGACACGGTCACGATCACGGTCAACCCGGTGAACGACAAGCCGGTGCGCCAACGACTTCGCACGTCACCACGAACGAGGACACGGCCGCCACGGTCGACTTCTCGGCCCACGTCTCCGACGTCGAGACCACCAACGCCAACCTCACCTACACGATCGTGTCCGGTCCGAGCCACGGCTCGATGACCGGCAGCGGCTGGGTCCCAGACCTACACCCCGGCCGCCGAACTACAACGGCTCGGATGCGATCACCTACAAGGTCACCGACCGCGGCGACCCCGACAACTGCTCCGGCAGCTCCGTGCTGCGCCGCGCCCTGGACTCGGTGCACGAAGACCGTCTCGATCACCGTCAACCCGGTCAACGACAAGCCGGTCGCCAACGACGTCACGACCTGACGACCGACGAGGACACCGCTGCGACGGATCGAACTTCTCGGCTCTGCGTCATCGACGTCGAGACCACCGACGCCGACCTCACCTACACGATCGTGTCCGGTCCGAGCCACGGCTCGACTGGCCGGCACCGTGTGGCGTCCCAGACCTACACCCCGGCCCTGAACTTACAACGGCTCCGACAGCTTCACCTACAGGGTGACCGACCGCGGCGACCCGGACAACTGCTGGGCTGCTCCTCGGTGCGCTGCGCGGCAGCTCAAGACGTCCTACACGAAGACCGTCTCGATCACGGTCAACGCCGGTGAACGACGCGCCAGTGGTGTCGGTCAATCACCGGGCCGTAGAGCCGTTCGGACGAGTCGACGACGACTGCCCGGACATACACGTTCACCATCACCGATGTGGACAGCACGATCGTTCTCCTTCGTTGCGCGGTACCCCTCGTGCGGCACGAAGGGTACAGTGACGCGGGCACGCCGACGATCACGGGGAAACGCCGGCACGTTCAACTGCGTGTTCCCGGACGGGCCGCATCGGCCCAGACGGTGAAGGTGAAGGTGACCGACGGATCGGCCATGTTCTCGCAATCCAACGAACAGACCAAGACGGTCTCGTGACCAACGTGGCGCCTACGATCACGAGCGTCTCGACGAACGGATCAGGTGTTGCCTGCCTCGCTGGGAACAGCGTCTCGCTGGGCTTCGCCTGGACGGACCCCGCCGGCACCAACGACACGTACAGCTACAACGTCGATTGGGGCGATGGGTCGCTCACGCCACTCCGTCTCGAATGCCACTTCGCCGGTCAGTGGGCTGACGCACACGTACGCGCGCTGGCTCGTACACGATCTCGGTGACGGTTTCCGATGAGGATGGCGGCACGTCAGCGCGCAGTGACCTACCCCAGTGAGCTTCCTGTACAACGTGACCGGCGTCCTGCAGCCCGTGAACGACACGCAGGCTCACCAGGATCCGAGCGTCTTCAAGTACGGGAGCACGATCCCGGTGAAGGTCCGCATCACTGACTGCCTGCGGGAACGCCGTCGCCAACCTTGCGCCGCAGATCGCCGTGAAGAAGATCGCTGGCTCGATCCCGCCCTCCGGCGTCGACGAGGCGATCACGTCGACGAGCGGCGCCGACTCGGGCACGACGATGCGGTACGACGGGTCGGGCCAGTACATCTACAACCTGGCGACCAAGTCGCTCAGCGACAACACGGCGACCTACGAGATCCGGATCACCGGACCGTTCACAACGGTCACGGCTCAGTTCGGAACGAAGAACAAGTAGCTCTCAGGCCACAAGGGGCGGCGCGGCGGGACCGCGTCGCCCCTTGTCCATCCCGTCGGCGAAGCCGCGCTACCCCCAACCGCCCAGGGTCGACCTTCTGGTCTCCTCCGAGTACGGCTCCCTACCCTCGAGTAGGGAACTAGTCATCAAGAGTCATCACCCATTCCGCCGATAACTCCTTTCGGACACACCGAGCGCTCGGGTCCGAGGCTCGACCGACCCGACTGGAGAGACGCGCCATGGGGACTCGCCACAAGGCACCCTTCCTCACCCTGGCCGTCGCCGCGGCCATCCTCCTGGGGGCTTCCGCGGCGATGGCCGACGGCGTCAAGGGCGACGCCGACAACGACGCCCTAGCCACGCCGACCCTGAACTCGGTGACCAGGAACCAGCAGGTCGGCACCACCGCGGAGTACCCGTTCTCGATCCTCGTGAACGACACGGCGCCGGCCTCGAACAACGTCTTCGCCAACCCGGGCGACACCGTGCGCGTGGCGATCACCCGCTCCGGCGCCTGGCTCGCCTCACCGGAAGGTTCACCCGCGAACCAGATCACCCTGAGCAACTACCTCGAGAACCAGGCCGGCACGATCGCGATCGCCGTTCCGCGCGACGCCTGTGGCGTCACCCAGACGATGACCGTCTCCCTCCGCGCGACCGCGAGCAACGGCCGCGCGATGGCCCCGAGCACCGAGTCGATGACCTACACGATCACCGGCGTCGGCACGTGCGGCCCGTCGGACGCCGACCGTGACGGCGTGCCCGACGAGCAGGACAACTGCCCGACGGTGGCCAACCCGGATCAGGCCGACGCCGACCGTGACGGCAAGGGCGACCTCTGCGACTTCAACGCGTTCCCGCCGGCGGTCGGGCGCCACGCGACGCCGAACCCAGCGACCGGTCCCGAGGGATCGGAGCTCGGCGTGGCGGGCTCGTTCTCCGATGCCGACCGCACGGTCGACTTCGTGAACCAGTCGAGCGGCGTCGGCGGCACCGTCGACAACCTCGACGGCAGTTGGTACTGGAGCTACACGCCGACCGACCAGGGTTCGGGCACGGTCGACGTCCAGGCCACCGACACCGAGCACACCGCGACCGACACGTTCGGGTGGCGTGCGCTCAACGTGCCGCCGACGGCCGACATGACCAACGACGGTGCGATCGACGAGGGCGGCACCGCGACCGTCTCGCTGACGAACCCGTTCGACCCGTCGAGCGACGACACGACGGCGGGCTTCCGCTACGCCTTCAACTGCGACGGCGGCTCCCTGCCCGACACGTACGCCGCGGCCGACGCGTCGAACCACACGACATGCACGTTCCACGACGACGGTTCCTACACGGTCGCGGGCAGGATCTTCGACAAGGACGACGGATACGTCGAGTACTCGACCACGGTGCACGTCCGCAACGTCGCGCCGACGGTCACCGACGTCACCTCGCTGGGCGCCACCGGGTCGGCCTGCCAGCTCGGCAGCGCCACCACGCTCGGCTTCGCCTGGAACGACCCCGCGGGCGCGCACGACACGTACAGCTACGACGTCGACTGGGGCGACGGCTCGCCGCACGCGACCGGTCAGAGCGCGACCTCGCCGGTGTCCGGGCTCAGCCACGCATACGGCGTGGGCTCGTTCCAGATCTCGATCGTCGTGTCGGACGAGGACGGCGGCTCGTCGGCGCCGGCGACCGTCGCCGTCGCGCACACGCTCTCGACGAGCGGGCTCCAGGCGCCGCTCGGGAAGGGCCGTACGAGCTTCAAGCTCGGCAGCACGATCCCGGTGAAGCTCGGGGTCACCGACTGCTCCGGCGCTTCCCTGGGAGGCCTGACGCTCCACGTGCACCTGGCGCTGGTCGGCGGCGGGGACGCCTCGGTCGCCTCCTCGAGCGCGGCCGACATCGGCGACCTGATGCGCTCCTCGGACGGCACCGGCGGCCAGTACCAATACGACCTCTCGACGAAGCGGAGCCAGCTCGGCGGCCACGATCTCCCGGCGGGGACCTACCACCTGTGGGTCACGGGGGCCGGGCTACCGCAGGTCGACGCCACGATCGATCTGCGGTAGCCCGCACTTGTCTACCACCCGGTAGATAACGCATAATCTGCCGGGTGGTAGAGAAACGGGGCTCGATCGTCGATGCGCTCGCGGGCAAGCGCATCTTCCTCACGGGCGTCACCGGCTTCCTGGGGCAGGTGATCCTCGAGCGGATCCTGCTCGACTTCCCCGAGACGAACGTCACCGTCCTGGTGCGCGCCCAGCAGTCCTCGACCGCCGTCGACCGCGTCCACTACCTGACGCGCAAGCCCTCCTTCGATGTCCTGCGGGAGCGCTTGGGCGGCGACGACGCGCTCCTTGCCCGGCTCGACCAGCAGGTCGACGTGCTCGAGGGCGACTTCAGCCGCTCGGAGCCCGAGATCCCCGCCGGGATGGACGTGGTGATCCACTCGGCCGCCGCCGTCAGCTTCGACCCGCCGATCGACGAGGGGTTCCAGACGAACCTGCTCGGCGCGCGGAACCTCTACCGCGCCGCGACCGCGCACAACACGCCGCACCTCGTGCACGTCTCGACCGCTTACGTCGCCGGCGTGCAGAAGGGCGTGATCCCCGAAGGCCCGCTCGACCACAAGATCGACTACGACCTCGAGGCCGAGATGGCGCTGCAGGCCCGTCGCGACGTCGAGTCGCAGTCGCGCAAGCCCGAGATGCTCGAGCACTTCATGGCCAAGGCCGCGAAGGACCACTCCCGCGCCGGTCCGTCGACCGTGAGCGTCGACGCTGAGGAGCGGCGTAAGTCCTGGGTCGACAAGCGACTGATCGAGTACGGGCGGATGCGGGCGCGCACGTTGGGTTGGCCCGACGTCTACACGTTCACCAAGGCGCTGGGGGAGCGCGCCGTCGAGGACCTCGCGCACGAACGGGGCCTGAGCCTGTCGATCGTGCGCCCCTCGATCATCGAGTCGGCGCTCGAGCACCCGTCGAAGGGGTGGATCGACGGCTTCAAGATGGCCGACCCGATCATCCGCGCGTACGGGATGGGGCAGATCCCGGAGTTCCCCGGCATCCCGGAGGGGATCGTCGACCTGATCCCGGTCGACTACGTCGTGAACGCGATCCTCGCCGTTGCGGCGACGCCGCAGCCCGCCGGCGAGCCCGCCCACTACAACGTGTCGAGCGGCGACCGGAACCCGCTGCGGTTCTTCGAGCTCTACGAGTACGTCCGCGAGTACTTCGAGTCGCACCCTCTGCCGGAGCGCGGCCGCGGTGAGCACAAGGTGCCGACCTGGGACTTCCCGGGCAACCTCAAGGTCGAGAAGATGCTCCGCCGCGCCGAGAAGCTGACCGACCTCGCCGAGCAGGTCGTGACGCACCTGCCGAAGTCCAAGGCGATGCGCGACGCGGTCACGCGTGTCGATCGCGACCGGGCGCGTGTCGACTTCATCGAGCGCTACTCGGACCTCTACGGGATGTACACCGAGACCGAGGTCGTGTACACGGACGCGCGTGTGGTCTCGCTCTGGGGGTCGCTCACGCCGCAGGACCAGGAACGGTTCCCGTTCGATGCCGGGGTGCTCGACTGGAAGTACTACCTGCAGGACGTGCACTGCCCTGCGGTGACGCAGAGCCTGCGCGAGCTTTCGCGCCGCGATCGCGAGACGCCGGTGGTGCGGATCCGTCCCCGCGACGACACGGTGCTCGCGGTGTTCGACATGGAGGGCACGATCATCTCGTCCAACGTCGTCGAGTCCTACGTGTGGACGCGGTTCGCCGACCTGCCGCTCGAGGAGTGGCCGGCCGAGATGGTGAGCGTGTTCGGGCGGATCCCCGGCTACCTGCAGATCGACCGGCGCGACCGGGGGGACTTCCTTCGCACGTTCTTCCGCCGGTACGAGGGAGCGAGCGTGGCGGGGGTGGAGGCGTTGATCCACGGCCACGTCGCCGAGTACATGTTCCAGAAGGCGTCGCCGGCGGCGATCCGCCGCGTGCGGGAGCATCGTGCGGCGGGGCACCGCACGATCATGATCACGGCGGCGGCCGAGGTGTTCGTGCAGCCTCTGGCGCCGTTGTTCGACGTGTTGATCGGCGCCGAGCTCGAGGAACGCGACGGCCGCTACACCGGGTTCATGAGCGCGCCGCCGTTGGTCGGCGAAGCCCGGTCGGCGTGGCTGAAGCGGTACGCGGCCGACGAGGGTGTCGATCTGCGCCACTGCTACGCCTACGCCGACTCGTACAGCGACCTGCCGTTGCTGCGCGCGGTGGGGAATCCAGTGGCGGTGTCGCCGGACTCGGCGCTGTACCGGCACGCGAAGCGCCGGCGCTGGCCGATCGAGCCGTGGGAGATGTCGCGGTCGATGCCCAAGGTGCGTTTCCCGAAGCCGGCGGTGCGCTGATGGGCGGTCGTGGCGTCCGTCTCGGGCGGCGCGGTTGGTGGGCTGCCCTCGGGTGGGGAGCCCATGCCCCGGAGCGGTGTCCAGATAGTGGAACTCGGTTCCAACATATGGACATGGCCGTTGGAACCCGAGGGGGTACGCCGCTCTCATGACCACCCTTGCGCTGGAATACTTCCGGAGCGCACCCAGATATCTCGGCGCGCGCACCGTGGGCTCGAAGGCGCCAGGCTTGCTCTCCGGACCGCTCGCCCCGCTGCGGCTCGTGAACATCAAGGACCCCGAGCCGCCGAACGGCCACGACGGCTGGGCGACGGTGAAGCCGCTGCTCGCCGGCATCTGCGGCAGCGATCTCTCCACGATCGCCGGCAGGTCGTCCTTCTACTTCTCGCCGCTGGTGTCGACGCCGTTCGTGCCCGGCCACGAGATCGTCGGTGAGCTCACGCAAGACTGCGACGACCTGCCGTCGGGCACCCGCGTCGTGATGGGCAGCGTGCTGTCGTGCGCCGCTCGCGGCGAACCGTTGTGTCCGAACTGCGCCGCCGGCGCGACGAACCGTTGTGACCGTGTCACGGTCGGTGACCTGAAAGCCGGTCTGCAGACGGGCTACTGCTCCGACACGAGCGGCGGCTGGGCCCGCTCGATGGTGGCCCATCGCTCGCAGCTGTTCGCGATCCCCGACGCCGTCTCGAACGAGGTCGCCGTGCTGCTCGAGCCGTTCGCCTGTGCGATCCACGCCGCGAAGCGGGCGGCCGTCGCCCCCGGCGAGACCGTGCTCGTGGTCGGCGCCGGCACGGTCGGCATCTTGACGCTGATGGCGCTCAAGCTCTTCGCCGAGCCCGGACATGTGATCGTCGCGGCCAAGCACGAGAAGCAGCGGGCGGCCGCGCGCCTGGCCGGGGCCGACGAGGTCGTCCGTCCGGAGCACACGACCAAGGCCGTCCGGCGACACACGAGCGCGGTCAAGCTCACCCCCGAGCGCGGCCAGGAGTTCCTGCTCGGGGGCGCCGACGTCGTGCTCGAGTGCACCGGCTCGAAGAGCGCGCTCGACATGGCGCTCCGCACCGCCAAGGCCGGCGGCCGCGTGGTCGTGTCCGGCATCCCCGGCGCCGGCGCCGACCTCACCCCGCTGTGGTTCCGCGAGCTCGAGCTCGTCGGGGCCTACACCGCGACCGCCGACGACTTCGCCACGGCGATCCAGGCGGCCGGCAACCTGCCGCACCTGGAGCAGCTCGTCGGCGCAACGTATCCGCTCGCCAGCTGGCGCGACGCGATCGACCACGCGATGTCGGCCGGCGCGCTCGGCACGTTCAAGGTCGCGTTCCGACCCCAAGACTGAGGAGATCGACAGACCATGCCACGACCAGGGTTCGTGCTCGAGGTGGACGAGCGGACACCGCCGCTGCTCGTCCACGAGGGCGAGGGCTATCGCATGCAGAAGTTCCCGCTCGGCACCCGGGTGATCTACCCGCCCGACTCGCTGCCGGGGGTCGACGACCTGAACGCGCAGATCCAGCACGCGCTGCGCAACCCGATCGGCGACAGCGAGCCGCTCCCGGAACTCCTGCACGCCGGGATGAAGCTCACGATCGCCGTCGACGACATCTCGATCCCGCTCCCACCGATGGTCACACCCGATGTGCGGCAACGGATCTTGGAACAGGTGATCGAGCTCGCCGCTCGCGCCGGCGTCGACGACCTCGAGATCGTTGTCGCGACCGCGCTGCACCGGCGCATGACCTCGGCCGAGATCCGCAGGATGGTCGGCGAGCGCGTCTACCGCTCGTTCTGGCCGAAGGCGCTCTACAACCTCGACGCCGAAGACACCGCGAACATGATCGTCGTCGGGCAGACCGACCACGGCGAGACCGTGCAGATCCAGAAGCGCGCCGCCGAGTCCGACCTGATCGTCTACGTCAACATCAACCTCGTCGCGATGGACGGTGGCCACAAGTCGGTGGCGGTCGGGCTCGCCGGCTACGAGAGCCTCAAGCACCACCACAACGTCAACACGATGCTCCACTCGAAGTCGTACATGGATCCGCGCGAGGGCCACAGCGCGATCAACGACTCCGTGAACCGGATGGGCCGGCTTCTCCACGACAACGGCGTCAAGATCTTCCAGATCGAGACCACGATGAACGCCGAGACCTTCCCGTCTCAGCTCGGCTTCCTGAACAAGCGCGAGTGGGAGTGGTCGGCCAAGGACCAGGGGCTGATGGCCGGCGCCAAGAAGGCCAACGACCTCGCGCCGCCGCGCGTTCGCCGCGAGTTCTTCCGCCGGATCGAGGCTCCGTACAAGGTGACCGGGGTCAACGCCGGGGAGGTCGAGGCCGTGCACGAGCGCACGATCGAGAACCTCCACCGCCAGCAGCTCGTCGAGGTGCAGGGGCAGTCCGACATCGCGATCTTCGGGATCCCCTACATCGGGCCGTACAACGTGAACTCGGTGCTGAACCCGATCCTCGTGCACTGTCTGGGGCTCGGCTACCTGTTCAACATGTACCGGAACCAGCCGATCGTGCGCGAGGGCGGGGTCGCGATCTTGTTCCACCCGGTGCCGTGGGAGTTCAACACGATCCACCACCCGAGCTACATCGACTTCTTCGAGGAGGTCCTGGCCGAGACCACCGACCCGAAGCAGATCGAGGCGACGTTCGAGGAGCGCTACGCGCGCGACCCCTGGTACATCCACCTGTACCGGACGTCGCACGCGTACCACGGCGTGCACCCGTTCTACATGTGGTACTGGGGCGCGCACGGGCGCGACCACTGCGGCGACGTGATCTTCGTCGGCGGCGAGCCGAAGTCGGTGGCGCGGCTCGGCTACCGGCGCGCGGACTCGCTGCGCGACGCGCTCGAGATGGCGAAGGACACCGTCGGATCGGGCGCCTCGATCACGTACTTCCACGCGCCGCCGATCATGATCGCGGACGTGCAGTGATGAGCGCGCGCGACGAGCTCCGAGAGATGGCGAAGGGCTTCCGGTGGGGCCGGCGGCCGCTCGTGCCCAGGTCGGCCGAGCCCTACACCGAGCCGCACGAGGACGCCGGGTTCCCGACGGACTGGGCGCGGTCGAAGGCGGGGGTGGCGGCGCGGCGGGTGATCCTGCGCGGCGGGATGCTCCCGATCGTCTCGACCGAGCTGTCGCTGCGCGTGTACGGGAGCGACCACCTCGAGGACGTGCCCGGGCCCGTGATCTTCTACTCGAACCACTCGAGCCACCTCGACGCGACGTTGATCATGTGCACCCTGCCCGAGCGCTGGCAGAAGAAGACCGGGGTCGGCGCGGCGCGCGACTACTTCTTCGACGTGTGGTGGCGCCAGGCGTTCACCGCGCTCGTGTACGGGGCGTTCCCGATCGATCGGGGGCGCGGCGGCACGACCGCGATCGACAAGGCGCGCGCGCTCGTCGACGACGGCTGGTCGATCGTCGTGTTCCCGGAGGGAACGCGCTCGCCCGACGGGCACATGCAGCGGTTCCGTCACGGGGCGTCGCGGCTGGCGCTCGAGCTCGGCGTCGGGCTGGTGCCGGTCGCGATCATCGGGGCGTATCAGGCGATGCCGAAGGGCCGATGGTGGCCGCGGAAGGGGCGGCCGGTCGTGACGCTCCGCTACGGCGAGGCGTTGTACCCCGAGGAAGACGAGACGCACCAGCACCTGTCCGGTCGGATGCAGCAGGCCGTGATGCAGCTGTTCGACGAGGACCGGACCGACTGGTTCCACGCACTCGCGCGGGCCGAGCGCGGCGAGACCCCGTCGCTCGCGGGACCTGTCGGCGCGACCTGGCGGCGCACGTGGGAGGGCTCGCGGCCGGTCCCGCGGCGCGGACGCCCCCGCACCTGGAAGTAGAGCGATGCCGCGCACGGGTGGGGAGCGTCGTCGCACCACGCTCGTCGAGGAGGCGATACGCCAGTTCGGCACCGAGGGGTACACCGGGGCGTCGCTCGACTCGATCGCCACGGCGGTCGGGGTGCGCAAGCAGACGCTGCTCTATTACTTCCCGAACAAGGACGCGCTGTTAGAAGCGTGCCTGGCCGCGGCGGGCAAACGGGTGGCCGAGGAGATCTCCTCCGCCCTCGAAGCGTCGACCGACCCCGAGGAGGGCGCCGAGGCCGTGATCCACGCGGTGTACGAGCTCGCCGCGGAGTGGCCCGAGTTCCCGATGTTCATCCGCGAGGCCGGCCGCCTCGGCCCGAACGCGTTCGACCGGTTCGGCTCGTCGCTGGAGCCGCTGCGAGTGCGTGCGGTGGGGTTCTTGGAGGCGGGGATGGAGAGCGGGCGGATCAGGAAACAGGACCCGGGGCTGTTGCTGTTCACGCTGTACACGGCGGTGATCGGTTCCCTCACCGAAGCGAGCGTGCTCGCCTCATTCGTCGGGCAAGACGATGCGCGGACCTCGCTCAAGCGGCGCGAAGCCGAGGTGGTCGAGCTGGTCCGCGCGGCCTTGGCGCCTGCGTCGGCTTGAGGCCGAGATAACCGAATGCGGTGGGACACTGGCTTCGTGGCTTCGAGATAGGTGGTGGTGGCCATGGAGCTCTTCGGCTCAGGTGGTGTGATGCTCGTCGTGCTGGCCCTCGTGTTGTTCGGGGCGAAGCGGCTGCCGGAGATGGCGAGGTCGCTGGGCCAGGCGCAGGGTGAATTCCGGAAGGGGCTCCGGGAAGGCCAGCTGGAGGACGAGACGCCGGACGATCCCGCAGGTCCGCGGGACGCTTAGGCGTAGAACTCGACGATCAGGCGCTCTTCGACCGGGACCGGGAGCGGGATCTCGTCGCGCTCCGGGTAGCGGCTGAGCGTTCCCGAGACCTCGTCCTTGTTCCGGTAGAGGAACGACGGCGGCTCGGGCGTGATCTCGAGGGCCTCGCGCACGAAGACGAAGTTCCTCGCCTTGGGCGACAGGGTGATCGTCTGGCCCGGCTTGACCTGGGCGCTCGGGATGTCGATCCGGCGCCCGTCGAGGCTGACGTGGCCGTGCGACACGAGCTGGCGCGCCTGGCTGGTCGTCTGCGCGAACCCGAGCCGCAGGCAGACGGTGTCGAGGCGGGTCTCCAGCATGCGGATCATCTCTTCGCCGGTCACGCTCTTGCTGCGGGTGGCCTTCTCGAAGTAGCCGCGCATCTGCTTCTCGTTGACGCCGTACATGTGGCGGAGCTTCTGCTTCTCGAGCAGACGCGTCTGATACTCCGAGATGCGCTTGCGGCCGCGGCCGTGCTGGCCGGGCGGATAGGGCCGCTTGTTGGATGGACAGTTGGGGCGCCCACAAAGTGGTGCGCCCACACGTCGACAGGTCTTGTGCTTGGGGCCGGTCTTATCCATAGCGAGGGGGAAGGCTACCAGACCGTTGATAGCTCTGACCTGCGGCTATGCTCGCCGCCGGTGGAGCTGCGAGAGCGCGTGCTGGGGAGCATCCTTGGGCTCGCGATCGGCGATGCGCTGGGAGCTCCGTTCGAGTTCCGCCGCAGGACCCAGGTCGCGTTCCCGCTCCCGGCGTTCGAGCTCCCGTGGATGGGCCTGCCGCCGGGAACCTGGACCGACGACACCGCGATGGCGAGGAACCTCTGGCGATCGCTGATCGACCACGAAGGGGCGCTGGACACCGGCGACGTGCTCGGGCGCCACCTCGCGTGGCTCGAGAGCGATCCGCCGGACGTCGGGAACCAGACGCGGCTGGCGCTGACAGAAGCGGCAGCCGGCACGCCCGACCCCGCCCGGGTCGTGTTCGAGCGTCGAGGGCCGGAGGTGAGCGCGGGGAACGGGTCCGTGATGTATTGCGCACCGCTCGGCGTCGTCCGTGCGCGTCGGCCCGAAGCGCTGATCGAAGAAGCGCCGGCTCTCTCGAGACTCACCCACTGGGACGGCCGATGCCAGACGGCTTGCCTGGCGGTGACGTCGGCTGTCGCGGGGTTGGTCCGAGGTGAGGAGGCGGATGCCGCCGTTCTGAGCGGCCTCGCGGTCGTGTCCGACCGCGAGGGCGGCGAGGAGCTCGAGTTCTTGGTCGGCGAGGCCGGACGTTCCCGTCAGCTCGACGGTCCCGATCAGGGGTTCGCCTTGTTCACCGCAGGGATCGCGCTCCAGGTCGCCGGCGAAGAGCGCGGCTTCGAGGAAGGCCTGCGCTACGTGGTCGGGCTCGGCGGCGACACCGACACGAACGCGGCCGTGGCAGGCGCGCTGCTGGGTGCGCTCCATGGCGTCGGAGCGATCCCGCCCGACTGGCTCGACCAGCTTGCCGACCGTGACGGGATCGAGCAGGAGGCGAGTGCCCTGGCGGACATGGTCGTGACAGCTGACGGGCTGTAACGCGTGTATCCCGGGTCCGCACTAGGCTCCATCCGTCGAGCGACGAGGGAGCCACGCGTGGACGAACCGATCACGGTGTACGGGGCCAGCTGGTGCGGGGACTGCCGGCGGGCCAAGCGGTTCCTGGCCGACCAGCGCGTGTCCTACGAGTGGCACGACATCGAGCACGAACCCGACCTGATCAAGGTCGTCCAGGAGCGGAACGACGGCAAGAACATCATCCCGACGATCGTCTTCCCCGACGGGTCGCACCTGGCGGAGCCCACGAACGAGGAGCTCGCCAACAAGCTCGGGCTCGAGCGGATGGCGATGCAGCACGCCTACGACCTGATCATCATCGGGGGCGGCCCGGCGGGTCTGACCACCTCGATCTACGCGGCCCGCGAGAACCTCGAGACGCTGATCATCGACTCGAAGGGCCTCGGTGGGCAGGCCGGCGTCACCGAGCGGCTCGACAACTACCCAGGGTTCCCCGACGGGGTCGGCGGCGCGGAGCTCGCGGACCGGATCGTCCGGCAGGCCGAGCGCTACGGCGTCGAGATGCTCCAGGCGCTCTCGGTCACCGGGATCGAGGACGCCGGCGCCGAGGAGCTCCGCGTGTTCACGTCCAACGGCGACCACTACGAATCGCGCGCGGTGCTGATCGCGACCGGCTCGTCCTACCGGCGCACCGGCGCCGAGGGTGAGGACGACCTGATCGGCGCCGGCATCCACTTCTGTGCCACGTGCGACGGTCCCTTCTACAAGGGCTCCGAAGCAGCTGATGGTGCTCGGCGGCGGGAACAGCGGCCTCGAGGAGGGCATCTTCCTCGCGCAGTTCACCGACAAGGTGACCGTCGTGGAGTACAAGGACAAGCTCGCCGGCAGCCAGGTGCTGCAGGACAAGGTCGAGGCCGATCCGAAGATGGAGGTGCTGCTCGAGCGGAAGGTCGCCGGCTTCGTGCCGAAGGACGACGGGAGCGGCAAGGTCGGCACCGTGATCCTCGAGAACGTCGCGACCGGCGAGCGCGAGGAGCACCATCCCGACGGGGTGTTCGTGTTCATCGGGCTCGACCCGAACACCGACTTCCTGAAGGGGATCGTCGACCTCGACCCGCGCGGGTTCGTCGCGACCGATCCGATGCTGATGACCTCGCTGCCGGGTGTGTTCGCGGCGGGCGACGTGCGCGACGGCTCGACCAAGCAGCTCGCGAGCGCGGTGGGCGAGGGCGCCGCGGTCGCGATCCAGATCCGCGGCTTCCTCGAGCGCCAGCTCAGCGAGGCCGTCCACCCGGGAGGCTAGAGCCAGGAGACGAGATGGATCCGAAAGAGATCTTCGAGCTGATCATCAAGGCCGACGAGAAGGTGAAGTACTCGAACGAGGCCAACATGGACCTGCGCAAGCAGCAGGCGATCGACCTCCTCACCCAGGCGCGCGACGCGGCCAAGGACGCCGGGAACGACGCGCTTGGTCCAGCAGGCGGAGACGCGGCTGACGGACCTCGGGGCTACGCGGTAGCCCAGCCGCGGAAGGCGTCGAGCAGGATGTCGCGCTGCGCGGGCGAGAGCTGCTCCTCGGAGAGCCGCCCGGTCATCGCGATCGTCTGACGGAACTCCTCGAGCACGGTGGTGCAGCCGTCGCACCCGGCCAGGTGCGCCTCGACGGCCCGGTGCACCTCGGCGGGCAGCGCGTGGTCGAGGTAGCCGGTGATCAGCTCCAGCACCTCGCGGCAGGCGATCTCGTTGCTCACGGTCCCTCACTCCTCAGGTGCGCTTCCACGGCCGCGCGCACCTTCGTTCGCGCGCGATGCAAGAGCACCCTCTGATTGGTGTCGGTCAGGTCCAAGGCGTTACGGACCTCGTCGGAGGACCAGCCGAGCACGTCGCGCAGGCGGATCACCTCGGCCTGCATCGGCGGGAGGGCCTCGATGGCCCGGCCGATCACCGCCAGCGTCTCGTGCCCGGCGACCCGCTCGTCGGGCATCCCGCGCCAGTCGAACGGCAGCGTCGACCAGTTCCCGTTCGCGTTGAACGCGCCGGGGTCCCACGTCGGCTCGTCGAGGTCGTCGCCGGCGAGGGTCGCGAACGGCACGCTCCGCGCCTCGCGCTGGCCGCGGGTCTTCGCGATGTTCACCAGGATCCGGAAGATCCACGTGCGGAGCGAGGCGCGGCCCTCGTAGCCGCCGAGGCCCTGCAGAACGCCGACCCAGGCTTCCTGGACGACCTCGTCGGCGACCGCATCGGAAGAGACGAACATGCGGGCGACCCGGCGCATCGACGGGGTGAGCCGGTCGACGAGCTCCATGAAGGCGGCCTCGTCGCGCGCGCGCAGACGCTGGACGAGCTCGAGATCTGCTGCGGAGGCTCGGGGCGCTTGCACCCGCGAAGCCTAGCGAGGTCCGGGAGAACTAGCCGGGCCGGACGGCGCCGTACGGCGTGTCGTAGCCGTACATGGAGCTGTACTGCACCTGACCGCCGGGCCCCGGGTGTCGGGCGTGGACGATCTGGCCACCGCCGACGTAGATCGCGACGTGCGGTCCGAAGTTCCCGTAGTAGATGATGTCGCCGACCTGTACGTCCGAGAGCGGGACGCGCGGGAAGCTCGCGTACTGCGCGGCCGCCGAGTGCGGGAGCGAGACGCCCGCCTGCGCCCACGCCCACATCGTCAGGCCCGAGCAATCGAAGGAACTCGGCCCCGCGGCCCCGAACACGTAGGGTGCTCCGACCACAGACTCGGCAGCCGCCGCCGCCGTAGCTCCGGCGCCAGACGCGGGCGGTGGGTTGAAGTTGCCATCACCACCGCCACCGGAGCTCGGGGGGGGCGACGGCGAGCTCGTCGAAGTGGGAGCCGGGTTCGATGCTGCCTGCTGGATGGCTTGCTGCTGCTGCTGGACCCAGGAGTTGTAGTCGGATTGGGTCTGCGAGGCGATCTGCTGGGCCTGCGCGAGGGCGTTCTCTGCGGCCTGCTTCTGCTGCTGGAGCTGATCGGCCTTCTGCTGGTGGTCGGCGACCGCCTGGTCGTACTCCTGGGAGGCCCACGCGGCCTGCTGCGCCGCGGCGTCGGCCTGGCTCGCGAGGTCGGCGTCCGTCTGGGTGATCGCCCCCAGGAACTCGAGGCGGTCGGAGAACTCCGACATCGACCCGGCCGACAGGAGCGACTCGTACTGGGAGCCCATGTCCGTGTAGGCCTGGACGGCACGCTTGGACAGAGCGTCCCGCGCCGTGGCCGCCTGTTGCTCCGCCGCCTTCTTCATCGCAAGCGCCTCGTCCAGGTGCTGCTGCGCCTGCTGGAGTTCGTAGACGGCCTGGTTGTACTGCTCGTTCATGGCCGCGAACTGGTCTTGGGCCGCAAGGAGCTTCTGCTTGGCCGCCTCGACGTCCTGCTTGGACGGCGCGGCGAGGGAGGGGGAGACGGAGGCGACGAGGGCGGGGAGGACGAGGAGGGCAGCGATCACGAGCCGCGTAACCCTCGGTCGAGTCCCGATCATCATCCTCCTTGGTTCGCCCGCGGATCGGGCCGTTCCTCTTCGGCTCATATCCGAGCCTGGATAGCCTGAAGGCTCGGTCGACCCGAGCCCTCACGACGACCACGGTAGCCAACGGGGGAGGGGGCCGTCAATGTTGTTCGAACAGGTGTTCGAAGCAGCCAAAGGGCTTTCGATGCGCGACGGGGGCGATCGTTCGCGACGATCGCCCCCGTCGTTCCGGGTCGGGACGGCGGGATTTGAACCCGCGACCTCAGCGTCCCGAACGCTGCGCGCTACCAAGCTGCGCTACGTCCCGGGACCGATCAGTCTAGCGCCGACTCCGCGCCGCTTTCCGTCGTCGCCCTCCGTCGCAGCCGAAGGATCGTCGCCTCGGGCCTACAGCAGAAGCGGAAGGGGGCGTACTTGCTCGTGCCGAGCCCTCGGGATGTGTGCAGTGTCGCCGAGCCCATCCGGATCAGCCCGCCGACGAGCCGGCGCGGCATCGAGCAGTTCGTGACGAGGGCGCCGACCACCGGCAGGCAGACCTGCCCGCCGTGCGTGTGGCCGGCGAAGAGCAGGTCGTAGCCGAGCGCCGCGGTCTCCGGGGCCGAGTCCGGCGAGTGCATCACGGCGATCGAGAACCGGTCGGTCCGGCGCGGCGCCACCCGGAGGTCGTGCCAGTGGATGTGCGCGTCGTCGAGCCCGAGCAGCTCCACCCCCCAGCCGTCGATCGCGGCCTCCCGCCGGGAGTTCGTCAGGTCGACCCAGCCGTCGGCGCGCAGCTGGGCGATCAGGTCGCGGGCCCGCCCGCCCTCGCGCGCCGCGGCGCTTCCGGTGCCGGCGGAAGTACGTGAAGTAGTTCAGGGGCTTCGGCACGAAGTAGTCGTTCGACCCGAGCACGAACCAGCTCGCCTGCCGGCCCCGGGTCGCGCGGATCGCCTCGACCGCGGTCTCGACCGCCTCGGGCTCGGCCAGGAGGTCGCCGGTGACGATCGTGACGTCGGCCTGCGGCAGGCCGACGAGGAACCGGCGCTTCGCGGCGTCGCCACGGACGACGTGGAGGTCGGACAGGTGGAGCACGTCCAGCCGGTCCGGTCCGTCGGGTGGGAGGATGGCGAGGTCGTAGGTGCGGAGCCGGTACCAGCGGCGCTCGATCGCGATCCCGTAGGCGATGCAGGCCGCCGCGCAGACGGCGACGACCACGAGCGCAGGGAGCACGGGGAGGGAGTCTAAAGGTGGACGGGTCGCTGAAGGAGCAGGTGCGCGAGCGGACCACGGCCGCACTGAAGGCCGGAGACAAGGTGACGGTCGGCACGCTCCGGATGCTGTCCGCCGCGATCACGAACCGCGAGAAGGACGTCGGTCACGAGCTCAGCGACGACGAGGTCCGCGAGGTCGCCGGCAAGGAGGTCAAGAAGCGCGCCGAGTCGATCGAGGCGTTCGCGGGCGCCGGTAGGACCGAGCTCGTCGAGAAGGAAGAGGCCGAGCGCGCCGTCCTCGAGCCCTACGCGCCGGCGCAGCTCGACGCCGGAGCGGTCGACGCGCTGATCGACGAGGCCTTCACCGCGACGGGCGCGAGCGGCCCCCAGGACATGGGCAAGGTGATGGGCTTCATCATGGGCAGGGCCAAGGGTCAGGTGGATGGCGGCCTGGTCCAGCAGAAGGTTAAAGAGCGGCTGGGCTGACGCCCGCCGCTAGTGCCCGTTCCCGTTGCCGTTCCCGTTGTTGCCGGGGTGCCCCGGGTGCCCGTTCCCGTTGCCCCCACCGCCTCCGTTGCCCGGGCTCGGGCTGGGGCTCGGGCTCGGCGCCGGGCCCTGCCAGACGTACAGCGTGGCGCTCGTTCCCTCGAGGACGACCGTGCCCGCGTCGGGGGTGACGCCGATCACGATGCCGTCCAGCGACGGGTCGCTCGTCTGCCGGTAGACGACGACCGGTGTCACGTTGATCGCGTACAGGAGTGACTGCGCGCTCGACAGCGACAGTCCCTTCACGGACGGGATGGCCACCTTCTTGGCGACGCCGTTGCTGACGGTGAGGTGCACGGGGATCCCGCCGACCGTCTGGGTGCCCGCGGTCGGATCCTGTGTGAGCACCTGTCCCCGCGGGAGATAGGACTGCACGATCTTGACGTCCGGGTTGAACCCGGCGCTGCGGAGCGTCTGGATCGCCGTCTGCACGTCCAGGCCGACGACCTGCGGGACGCGGCCCATCACCGCGGGCGGGAACTGGCGCGCGGGCATGCCCTGGAGGATCTGCAGCATGTACGTCTTCCAGATCGGAGCGGCGATCGTGCCGCCGAACACCGACTGGCCCCAATAGTTGGGCATCGGGTACGGGGTGTGCGGTGATCCCACCCAGACCGCCGTGGTCACCTGCCGGGTGTAGCCGGCGAACCACAGCTCCTTGTTGGAGTCGGCCGTGCCGGTCTTGCCGCGGATCGGCCACTTGCCCCACCCGCTGGCGAACACGGACGCCGCCGTGCCGTAGGTGATCGGGCCCTCCAGGACCTTGTTGACCAGGTTCGCGATCGGCGCGGCGAGCACGCGCTGACAGTCGGGGGTCTGGTCGTACAACACCTTGTTGTTGCGGCGGATCTCGCTGACCGCGTACGGGGTGCAGTGGACCCCGCTGTTCGCGAACGTCTGATAGCCCGACGCCTGGTCGAGCGGGGTGATGCCGACCGAGCCGGTCCCCAGCGCGCAGACCGGCGGCAGCGGGGTGGTGATCCCGACCCGGTGCGCCATGTCGGCCACGTTCTGGGGGCCGACGGCCTCGGTCAGCCGCGCGAAGACCGCGTTCACGGATTCCGCCGTCGCGTCGTACAGGTTGAGGGAGCCGAGGCTCGTGCCCTCGGCGTTCGTCACGTTCCAGATCGACCCGTCGGCGTTGTAGCACCCGGCCACCGGGCCCTGCGCCCCCGAGAAGGTCGCGGTCGGCGGGATCCCCTGCTCGAACGCGGTGGCCAGCACGTAGGGTTTGAACGACGACCCCGGCTGGTGGGGCGTCGTGACGAGGTTGAGCTGCTGCTTCTGGTAGTCCCGGCCCGAGAGCATGGTGCGGATCGCGCCGGTATGGGTCGCGAGCGACACGATCGCGACATCGGGCTCGGGGCTGTAGCCGGGGTTGGCCGGTGTGAGCGCCCAGGGCTGGTTCGCGGCTTTCTGGGCGGCCTTCTGCCAGTCGGGATCGAGCGTCGTGATGATGTCGAGCCCGCCCTCCTTCATGGTGTTCTCGCGCTCCTCGGGCGTATTGCCGAGCACGCCGAACCAGCCGTTCGGGTCGTTGACGATCTCCTGGCGCACGTAGTCGACGAGGAACGGCGGGGTGGGCACGTAGTTGCCGCCGAGGTGCAGTTTGATCTTGCTGAGCTTCGCGGCGTCGCCGCGCTTGGCCGAGACGCCGCCGCCGGCGGGTCCGAGGTCGATCATCCGGTTGAGCACGTCGTTACGGCGTAGGAACGCGTGGCGCCGGTGGGCGATCGGGTCGTCGTACGACGGCGATTGGATCAGCCCGGCGAGCAGCGCGCTCTGCGCGAGGTTGAGCTTGGCCGCCGACTCGTGGAAGTAGAAGCGGGCCGCCGTGCCGACCCCGTACACGTTGTTCCCGAGGAAGACGTCGTTCAGGTACAGCTCGAGGATCTGGTCCTTCGAGTAGTGCTGCTCGACCCGCTCGGCGAGCGCGAGCTCCTTGAACTTGCGCTCCAGGGTCGGCGCCCTCGACCCGAGCGTGTTCTTCACGAGTTGCTGCGTGATGGTCGAGCCGCCCTGGACGAAGTGGCCGGCGCGGATGTTCGCCCCGATCGCCCGGATCACGGAGGACAGATCGAGCGCGCCGTGCTCGTAGAACTTGGAGTCCTCGATCGACAGGACGGCCTTGATCACGTTGGGACTGATCTTGTTCAGCGGCACGACCTGGCGGTTGTCCAGATAGATGTGGGCCAGGACCGTCTTGCCGTCGCTCGCGTAGATCGTGGAGCGCTGCGGCAGACGCGGGATCCGGGTGAAGTCCGCGCCCTCGGCGGTGAGACGGTTCTGAACCTCCTGGACGCCGACCCCGGCGGCGAGGAACGGCGGCGAGATCAAGACGGCGAGCACGCCCGCGGTCGCGAACAGCGTGACGAGCAATAGGAGGAACGCGACAGGCTTGAACGCCCAGCGGTCACTGAGTGGGCCGGGCGGTTCGGAAGGCGCGTTGGCAGGGGCCGGATGCGTTCTCATCTGGTCCTCGGTGAGAGGGGTTCCCTCGGAGGATACGCCGGTCTCGGTACGATGGGTCGAGCGTGCCCCGTTCCGTGTCCTTTCTCCTTACGTTCGTCATCGCCGTCGCCTTGCCGGTCGCGGCCGAGGCGCAGTCGACCGACGCCCCGGCGAGCCCCATCGACGTGATCAAGGTGGAGGGGGCGATCGACCGGCCCTTGATGGGGTACCTCCAGGCGCACCTCGATGAGGCCGTCGCCGAGCGTGCGGTGATCGTGTTGCAACTCGATAGCGCGGGCACGATCGGCCAAGACGGCGTCGCGCTGGCGCAACAACTCGTGGACCTGCCCGTGCCGGTCCTCGTGTGGGTGGGAGCGGTGCCCGCGCGGGCCAGCGGGGCCGGGATGCTGCTGATGGACGCGGCGTCGCTCGCCGCCGTCGCGCCCGGTTCGCAGACCGGGCCGCTGGACCCGATCGACCTGTTGCACCCGTCGCCCGCGCCCGCCGGCCTCGACACGACGATCGAGGGGTGGCTCGCGGCTCGGGACCGCCAGGGCGTCGACCTCTCGCATCAGGACGAGGCGATGCCGGGGGCGCTCGCGGTGCAGTACGGGTTCGCCGAGCTCGGCGCGACCTCCGTGATCGACCTGCTGAACCAGGTGGACGGGCATACCGTCCAGACCGCCGATGGCCCCTGGGAGTTGCACACGAGGGTTGCGACCACCGACGCGGACGTCTCGAACGGGGTTGGGGTGTCGATCCGGTTCATCGAGCCCGGGTTGCTCGTGCGCGGTGCGCACGCGGTCGCGACCCCGACGATGGTCTACGTGCTGCTGGTGCTCGGCCTCGCCTGTCTGGCGTTCGAGCTCACCCAACCGGGGTTCGGGTTCGCGGGCTTCGCGGGGCTGTTCCTCGTGGCGCTCGGGGTCTACGGGGCGACCGTGGCCGTGCCGGCGTGGCCCGGCGCCGTGCTGCTGCTGGCGGGGATCGGGGCGATGGTCGCCGACCTCCGATTGCGACGGTTGGGGGTGCTCACCTATCTGGGGCTGGTGGCGTTCGCGGGCGGGTCGTTCCTCGCGTACCGGGGCGTGGGCGAGGCGATCCGGATCTCCCCGTGGCTGATCGTGGGCGCGGTGGTCGCGAGCTGGCTGTTCTACGGGTTCGCGCTGACGGTGGCGGTGCAGTCGCGCGACCGGATCATCGCGACGCAGAAGGGCCTGATCGGGCTGGTGGGGGAGGCGCGGGGCCGGCTCGCGCCCGACGGACCCGTCCACGTGAAGGGCGCGATGTGGCGCGGCCGGAGCCTGGGCGACCCGATCGCGCCGGGCACGAAGGTGCGGGTGCGCGGCGTCGACGGGCTCGATCCTGAAGGTGGAGCCCGAGCCCGACCCGGTCGGCGTCGAGTAGCCGGGCGCGAGCCTTCCGGCCGCGTGGCAGGATGCCGCCATGGACGACACCGAGATCAACGCCAGGTTCCTCGAGCTGGGGATCGAGCTGCCTCCGCCGCCGTCGGCGATCGCTGCGTACGTGCCATGCGTCGTGCGTGACGGGGTCGCCTACGTCGCCGGCCAGATCCCGATGGACGCCGGCACGGTGCTGCACCCGGGGCATCTGGGCGATCGCGTCTCGATCGAGGACGGCGCGGCCGCCGCGCGGCGGGCGGCGTTGCAGGCGCTGTCGGTGCTCCGCGACACGCTGCACGGGTTCGACCGCCTCGAGCGGATCCTGCAGGTGACGGTCCTCGTCGCGTCGATGCCGGACTTCGTCGACCACCCGAAGGTGGCGAACGGCGCGAGCGAGCTCTTGGTCGAGGTGCTCGGCGACGAAGGGAAGCACGCGCGGGTCGCGACCGGGGCGTCGTCGCTCCCGCTCGGGGCGTGCGTCGAGGTTGCGGTCGTCGCCGCAGTCTCGAGCTAGTCCCGCGGGAAGCGGAGGTCGCCGACGCGCTTGGTGACCCCCGTCGCGTCGAGGTACTCGGCGAGCGGGACCGCGTACTTCCGGCTGGTGCCGAGGGCTTCGCGCAGCGCGCTGACCGTCATGCCGTCGCTCGCGTGCTCCTGGGCGACGGCGATGGCGCGCTCGAGCATCGCGCTGGTGAGCACGAGGTCCGGGGCGATCCGCACGAGCCGGCCCGCGCGACCGGCCGCGGCGATCAGCGCGGGGTCGAAGCCCGCCTCCCCGAGCTGCTTGACCGTCGGGGGCGTCGCCTCGTGCTCGCCGGAGATCGCGGCGATCAGCTCGTCCAGCTCGGTCTCGTGCGCGCCGAGCGATACCGCGTGCGACGCCAGCCGGACGGTCGTCGCGGCGCGGGCGATCACGCCGTCACGGTCCAGTTGGTCGAGCATGGCGTCGGCGAGGCCGGGGTCGACGCGCGCGCCGTAGGCGCGAACCTCGTCGAGCACCGTGCGACGGGCCGCGTCGAGCGGCGCCCCCTCTTCCAGCGGCCGTTCCCGGTGGAAGGTGTCGAGCGACGCGGTGAGCGAGGCCGCGACCCGCTCGGCGAGGTCGTCGGCGACGAGCCATCCGTCGGTTGTGGCCGGGCCCGGGTTCGCGCCCATCTGGAGCTCGAGCTCGGCGGTGCGGATCGCGCCGGCCTCCTCGATCGCGATCCGGGCGCGTTCGTCGCGGTCGTCCGTGGCCGCGCGCCGTGCGAGGAACGCCACGTGCCGAGGCGTTGCGGCGCGCGGCGGTGCGGCGTCGAGGGCGACGCCGCCCCCGACCACGCGCCGGCGTCCCGCCTCCCACAGGACGAAGCGGTCGCCGACGTCGACCACGAGCGCGTCCTCGACGCGCACCCGCACGAGCAACGCGCCGTCGGGCAGCCGGTCGAGCACGCGGATCCGGGCGGAGGTCTCGGCGGCGCCGTGATGCAGGAGGAACGCCCCGCGTTCCGGGATCTCGTCGACGCCCCGGACCGGTCGGATGATCGCGTCGATCTGCGATGTGGTGCGGAAGGCCCGCGGCCGTGTGACGACGACGCCACGGCGCAGCGGCGCCCGCTCGACCCCGGCGAGGTTGACGGCCACGCGGGCGACGTGACACGCCTCGTCCCGCGATCGCTTGTGCGTCTGCAGGGAGCGCACGCGCGCGCGGACGTCGCCGGGCTCCAGCATGACGTCGTCGTCGACGCGCAGACACCCGCCGGTGAGCGTGCCGGTCACGACGGTTCCCGCGCCCGTGATCGTGAACACCCGGTCGACGAAGAGGCGCGTGCGCGCGTCCTCGGGCGTGGGCGCGTCCAGGACGAGCCGGTCGAGCGCCGCGATCAGGTCGGGAAGCCCGTCGCCGTTCCTGGCGCTCACGGGCACGATCGGCGCGTCGGCGAGCACGGAACCCCCGACCCGCTCGCGCACCTCGTCGGTCGCGAGCGCGACGCCGTCCGCGTCGACCAGGTCGGTCTTCGTGAGCGCGATCACGCCGCCCGCGATCCCGAGCACGTCGAGGACCTGCAGGTGCTCCTCCGATTGAGGCTTCCAGCCCTCGTCGGCCGCGACGACGAACAGCACGAGTCGGACGGGCCCGACGCCGGCGAGCATGTTGCGGATGAACCGCTCGTGCCCGGGCACGTCGACGAACCCGACCTCCCGGCCGCTCGGCAGCGTGGTCCACGCGTAGCCGAGGTCGATCGTGAGTCCGCGGCGCTTCTCCTCCTCGAACCGATCGGGGTCGATCCCGGTGAGGGCGACGATCAGCGCGGACTTGCCGTGGTCGACGTGGCCGGCCGTCGCGATGACCCCGAGCGTGCCCGTCAATGGGTCAGTCCTCGTCGAGGTCGTCGCCTTCGATCGCGTACAGGACCGCGCGGGCGACGTGGCGCACCTGGTCGTCGGTGATCGTGCGCGCGTCGAGCAGGACGTGATCGTCGTTCGTCCGACAGAACACCGAGGGCGATCCACTGCGCAGCCGCGCCGTGAACGCCGTCGGGTCGGGGCAGCCGACCTTGACTCCCCAGGAGTCCAACGCCTGGCCCGGCACCGAGCCACCGCCCACGACCGACGAGCAATGCACGACGTGCGCGTGCTCGAGATCCCCACCGATCGCCTCGGCCAGCGTGTGGGCCCGTTTGGCGACCGCGTCGAGCGGCTCGTGGATCATCCGGTGGACGGGGATCTCCTCGTGCGCGCCGGTGGCGTACAGCGCCAGCGTCGCCTCGATCGCCGCGGCTTGGAGCTTGTCGATGCGCATGGCGCGCGCGAGCGGGTGCTTGCGCAGCCGGGCGATCAGGTCGGCGCGTCCCACGATGCAGCCGGCCTGTGGACCGCCGAGCAGCTTGTCGCCGCTGAACGTCACGAGGTCGGCGCCGTCGGCGAGCGCCTGGTGCACCGACGGCTCCTCGCCGGGGAACCCACGCTCGGCGTCGAGCAGGCCGCTGCCCACGTCGAATACGAGCGGCACGTCGGCCTTGCGTGCGATCTGCGCGAGCTGTGCGGTCGTCGCGGCCGCCGTGAACCCGACGACGCGGTAGTTCGACGGATGCACCTGCAGGATCGCGGCCGTCGAGTCGTCGATCGCGGTGCGGTAGTCGGCAGGCCGCGTGCGGTTCGTCGTGCCGACCTCGACGAGGCGCGCGCCCGAGGCCCGCATGATGTCGGGGATCCGGAACTCCCCGCCGATCTCGATCAGCTCGCCGCGCGACACGGGCACCTTCTTGCCTTTCGCGAGCGCCGCGAGGGTGAGCACGAGCGCCGCCGCGCAGTTGTTCACGATCAAGGCGGCTTCGGCGCCGGTGATGGACACAAGGAGGAGCTCGGCCCGGGCTCCGCGGGACCCGCGCGCGCCGCTCGTGCGGTCGACCTCGAGGTCGGTGTAGCCGGCGGCCGCCGTCGTGACGGCGTCGACCGCCTGGCGGGCGAGCGGCGCGCGCCCGAGGTTGGTGTGGATGATCACGCCGGTCGCGTTGATCACGGAGATCTGACCGGTGACCGCCCGCATCGCGACCGCCGCCGCGGCTGCCAGGATCTCGTCGGCGAGCGGGGGCTCGGTGCCATTCTCTGCGGCGGTCCGGACGGCGTCGAGCTCCGTCGTCAGGGTTCGCTTCAGTACCGGCCGGCCGACGACCCGCGCGGCTCGCTGCCCGGGGGCGGAGCGCAAGATCGCGTCGACCGACGGCACCTTGCGGCGCGCGTCCGACCCTCCCACGGAGGTGAGCCTACTCCGCCTGCGTTGCGAGGGCGCCGTCGCGCGGCCCTCGGTAAGATGCCGGGACGATGGTCGACACGCCGACGCGTCCCGCCTTCCAGAGCCACGAGGTCACGGCCCTCGTGCGCGGCGGCGGGGTCGACATCATCCCCGCGGGGGAGTTCCAGACCGAGGAGATGATCCTCAACATCGGTCCGCAGCACCCGGCGACCCACGGGGTGCTCCGGATCGTGATCGAGCTCGACGGCGAGGTGATCAAGCGCGCCGAGCCGGTCATCGGCTACATGCACCGCGGCGCGGAGAAGCTCGCCGAGTTCCGAGACGCGCGTCAGACGCTCGTGCTGATGAACCGTCACGACTGGCTGAGCGCGTTCAACAACGAGCTCGGCTGGACGATCGCCGTCGAGCGGCTGCTTGGAGATCGAAGTGCCCGACCGCGCCCAGTGGATCCGCACGATGTTCGCGGAGTGGAACCGGATCATGAACCACCTCGTGTTCATGGGGTCCTACCCGTTGGAGCTCGGGGCGATCACGCCGCTCTTCTACACGTTCCGCGAACGCGAGATGTGCCAGGACCTGATCGAGTCGGCGACCGGGGCGCGGATGCACCAC
Source organism: uncultured Actinomycetes bacterium (assembly GCA_963799625.1). Lineage (GTDB taxonomy): Bacteria > Actinomycetota > UBA4738 > UBA4738 > HRBIN12 > AC-51. The sequence goes on from CAWCXU010000013.1 coordinate 865,733, forward strand.
TCGTTCGCGCGGGTCGGCGGTCTCAAGGACGACCTGCCCCGCGGATTCATCAAGCGGGCGCACGAGGTGGTCGCCGCGGTCCGCCGTGTCGTGGCGGAATACGAGTCCTTGATCATGGGCAACGAGATCGTGTTCGCTCGCTGCCGCGACGTCGGGTCGATGTCGCAAGAGCTCGCGATCGCGTACGGCTGTTCGGGCCCCGTCGCCCAAGCCGCGGGCGTGGCGATCGACCCCAGGAAGGATGAGCCGTACGAGAAGTACGGCGAGGTCGAGTTCAACGTTCCAGTGGGCACGAGGGGCGACTCCTACGACCGCCTGTGGGTGCTGGTCGAGCGTGTGAAGGAGTCGTGCAACATCATCGAGCAGTGCCTGGACCGTTTACCGCCCGGGCCGTTCCGAGCGAGCGGCTTGCCCAAGACCATCACGATCCCCGAAGGCGAGATCTACGTGCGCCAGGAGAACCCGCTCGGGATCATGGGCTACTACGTCGTCGGCGCCGGGAAGAAGGAGCCGTACCGGCTGAAGATGCGAACGGCGAGCTTCTCGAACATCTCGGTCCTGCCCGCGATGCTGCCCGGCACCCTCATCCCCGACCTGATCGCGATCCTCGGATCGATCTTCTTCGTCGTCGGCGACGTCGACAAGTAGTCGGCCGCACGGCCCGGCTATCCTGGGGCGCCTGATGGCCCTTCCGACGCAAGCCGACGACTTCCCCGCCTGGTACCAGGAGGTCGTGCGCGGCGCCGACCTCGCGGAGAACTCCCTCGCGCGCGGCACGATGGTGATCAAGCCGTACGGCTACGCGATCTGGGAAGCGATCCGCGACGCGCTCGACACGCGCTTCAAGGAGACCGATCCGCCCCACGAGAACCTCTACTTCCCGATGTTCATCCCGCAGCGGCTGCTCGAGCGGGAGAAGGAGCACGTCGAGGGGTTCGCGCCCGAGGTCGCGGTCGTCACGCACGCCGGCGGCGAGGAGCTCGCCGAGCCACTGATCGTGCGTCCCACGTCGGAGACGATCATCTGGGATGCCTACTCGCGCTGGATCCAGAGCTACCGGGACCTCCCGCTGCTCTACAACCAGTGGGCCAACGTCGTGCGGTGGGAGCTCCGTCCACGCCTGCTGCTGCGGACCACGGAGTTCCTCTGGCAGGAGGGACACACCGCGCACGAGACCAAAGAGGAGGCCTGGGCGGAGGCTCTGCAGATGCTCGAGGTCTACCGCCAGGTCGCGGAAGACGTGATGGCGATGCCTGTGCACCTGGGCCGGAAGACCGCGAGCGAGCGGTTCCCGGGCGCCGAGGAAACGTTCCCGATCGAGGCGTTGATGCGCGACGGGAAGGCGCTGCAGGCAGGGACCTCGCACTACCTCGGGCAGAACTTCGCTCGGGCCTACGACGTGCAGTTCCTCGGTCGCGACGGGGAGCAGCACCTCGCCTATGCAACCTCGTGGGGCGTGTCGACCCGGCTCGTCGGTGGGCTGATCATGGCGCACGGCGACGACAAGGGGTTGCGCCTGCCGCCGGCCGTCGCGCCGCACCAAGTGGTGATCGTGCCGATCTACCGCAGCGACGACGAGCAGGGCCGGACGGTCGCGGCCGCCAAGGCGATGGCTGCCGAGTGGCGCGCCGCGGGGATCCGTGTACGCGTGGACGAGCGGGACGAGCGGCCCGGCTTCAAGTTCGCGGACCACGAGCTTCGCGGTGTGCCGATCCGGATCGAGGTGGGTCCTCGCGATCTCGACGCGTCACAGGTGACCGTCGTGCGGCGCGACGCCGGCGAGAAGACTCCGGTCGCGATGGACGCGATCGCCGCGCGTCTTCCCGGGTTGCTCGACGAGATCCAACGGGCGCTCTTCGACGACGCGGTCGCGTTCCGCGCGGCGAACAGCCATCGGGCCTCGAGCTACGACGAACTGCGATCGTTGATCGCGGACCAGGGCGGCTTCGTGACTGCCGCGTGGTGCGGCGACGCTGCCTGCGAGGCGCAGGTCAAGGCAGACACGAAGGCGACGATCCGGTTCCTGCCGCTCGAGCCCGAGGATCCCGGGGCGCCGTGCGTCGTGTGCGGCCGTCCCGGCGTAGATACCGCCACCTGGGCGATCGCGTACTGAGCCGCTCGCCCGGGCCAGACAACCCCGACGGTTGGTCCCGCATAGGTATGCCAGTAGGACAACCGGCCGGACCGAACACGTTCCTCGCTGACGTCGGCAAAGGGCCGCATCTTCGGGCAGAAGGTGGTCGTTGTAGAGGGGTTCGACGGCGCCTGATCGTCTGGTTCTTCGTCGCGGGATGAGGGCTGGGCGGGGCGACCACGCGGCCGCCCCGCCGATCCTCGCTGCTACGTCTGGCGGTTGACCCAGGTCCCGCCGGGGCCTGTGTAGGAGTTGCCTTCGCCCCAGGTCGCGATCGTCTTGCCGGTGTTCGTGATCGCGATCTCGCCGTAGTCGCCGTAGGGCTCGAGGAACCCGTTGGCGGTCTTGTACGTCGCGCCCGCCGTGACGTCGGAGATCTTCACCGGTGCGGCCCAGGTCGTTCCGCCGTCGGTGGAGGATCGGTACCAGACGTTCCAAGCATCGAAGTTGCCGCCGTTCGTCTGCATGTACCAGGCGCGCACGTCGCCGCTCCCGCGTGACTCGACGGCCGGGAAGTCGGCCATCTCGCCCGAGGTCGACAACGCCTGCCGCGCGGACCAGGTGGCCCCACCGTCGGTCGATCGGCGTGACCAGACGGTTTCGTTGCCACGGGAGATCGTTGCTCCGTCGTAGAGCAGGACGAGGTTCCCGCTCCCATCCGCGCTGATCGCCGTGTGGCCCGGGTAGTAGTCCTCCGGACACCCTGCCGCCGTGCAGACGGGCGCGAGCTCGACGGTGTCGACCAGGTTCGACGTGAACGACGCGCCGTTGTTCGTCGAGCGCAGCACGTTGATCTGCGACTGTCCGACCAGCGTGCTGTGCGGCCCGCTGTAGTCGAGGCTCGCCTCGGAGAACACGACCGTGCCGTTGGGCAGCACGTCGCCGTCGAACGCGAAGAAGTACCTAGGACTGTCGACGATCTTCGTCTGGGTCCATGTGGTGCCGCCGTTGTGCGACTGCGCGACCCATGGGTCGCCGCTCGTCGGACCGTTCCAGCTGACGTAGATGTCTTGACCGTTGTCGCTCGTCGCGAGGATCGGCTTGTCGTTCCAGGCGACGTTGCCGTAGGTCTTCACCGGAGTCGACCACGTCGCGCCGTGGTCGGTCGACTTCGTGAACATCACGTTGAAGCCGTTCATGAATACCGAGTACACGGCGCCGGTGTTCGGCACGACCTCGATGATCGGGTCAGCCTGCGAGCCGACGCCCGAGCATGTGCAGATGTAGCGGTCGGGCCCCCACGTCGCGCCGCCGTCGCTCGAGACCTTGAGCATGATGTAGGGGAGCGGGCATTTGTTCCGGCAAGCGGCCGGTGGGGAGTAGCGCGTTGTGAGCAGGTACACGAACGCCGAATTGGGGTCGGCGGCGATCGCCGGTTCCCAGTCGTCGGCGGTCGGGCTGATCGCTTGCTCGCCGGACCACCCGACGGCCGGCGCCGCCGCGGCGGCTTGGACGCGGAGCGTCCCGGCCTCCTTGGCCTGATGCCACGCGTCGATGCGCTCGGCCGCGCCGTTCGCCTCACGCTCGGCTTCGGTCTGCCCGGCCTCGCCTTCGGCCTCGGCACCGGCGTCGGTTTCACCACCCTGGTCCGACTCGGTGGTGGGCTGCGTCGAGCCCGGACAGCCGACGACGATGTCGAACAGCCGGTCAGCGTCAGGAGCACGACGGCCGCGAGGCTCACTACGACGGCGAGCACGGGGGTCGCCCGATGGCGACGTTGCATGAGGTCCTCCGTTCGGATCGGGGGGAAGCCTGCGCGGGAACGTACGGCTATCGGGTGGCGCCGCGCAAGTCCTTCCTGGCCGCATCAGGTCTGCCGGTTCACCCAGACGCCGCCGGGTCCGACGTAGCTCGGGCCTTCACCCCATGCAGCGATCGTCTCGCCGCTCGATGTGATCCCCATCTCGCCGTAGTCGCCGTACGGTTCGCCGAACCCCGCGGCGGTCTTGTAGCTCGCCCCGCCCGAGGCGTCGGAGATCTTCACGGGGTTCGACCACGTGCGTCCGCCGTCCTTCGACGATCGGTACCAGACGTTCCACTGATCGAGGTTCCCGCCGCCGGCGGTCTGGAAGTAGAACATCCTGACGTCGCCGCGACCGCGGGAGACCATCGCCGGAGCGGTCGCCATCTCACCGTTGGCCGACTGCGCGGTGCGGTCGCCCCAGGTGAGCCCTCCGTCGGTCGATCGCTGGGTGTAGATGCGCTGCTTGCCGTACGCGGTGGTCGGGGCGTCGTAGGCGATCACGAGGTTGCCCTGTGCGTCCGCGGATAGCGCCGTGTGCCCGACGTAGAAGTCCGCGCGTTCCGGGCTCTGCAACCCGACCGGGAAGGAGTCGACCAGCACGCGCTTCCATGTGGCGCCCTGGTTGCCGGAAACGATCGCGTACACCCTCGTCGTGCCGGCGAGCCCGATGTGGTTGGCGTAGGTCACCGCGCTCTCAGAGAACGCCACTCGCCCGCTCGAGGTGACGTCGCCGCCGAACGCGTAGAAGTACTGATCGGCCTTCAAGAGCCTTGTCTGGGTCCACGTCCGGCCGCCGTCGTGGGACTGCGTGATCCATGGGTCGCCGCCCTGCGGGCCGTTGAAGGCGATGTACACGTCGCGACCGTCATCGCTCGTGACCAAGATCGGCTTGTCGTTCCAGCTGACGTTGCCGTAGGTCTTGACCGGCGCCGACCATGTCTTGCCGTGGTCGGTCGAGCGGATGAAGACCACGTTGTAGCCGTTCATGAACGCTGCGTAGACGTTGCCGTTGTCGGGAACGACTTCGATCTGCGGGTCGAATTGGCCGCTGCCCTTGCAGGCGCACAGGGGCACCTGCGAACCCCAGGTCGCACCGCCGTCCTTCGAGATCGTGAGCGCCATCCACGGTGTGGGGCAGTTGCCCTTGCACGGCTTCGGGACGCCGTAGCGAGTCGTGACGACGTAGGCGTACGGCGCATTGGGATCCGTCGCCACCGCGGGCTCCCAGTCGTCGGCCCTGCGGTCGACGACGTACTCGCCGGCCCACCCGGCGGCGGGCGAGGAGACCAGCGACGTCGGGTCGACTCCGAGGGTGCCGTTGGCTCGCGCCTCGGCCGCCGCTTCCAGCCGCTTGTCGGTGGTCTCCGCCTGCTCCGCCGCCTCGGGGTTGCCGCCCTTTCCCTCTTCGCTTCCGGGCTCGCCCTCGACGGGGGTTCCCTCCGACGTCGGCGCTTCGCCTTGATCGGCCTCGGTCGGTGACGCTCCCGATGCCGCCGGCGGCGGAGACGACGAGCAGCTCACGGTGAGAACGAGCGCTATAAGAAGAGCGAGCAGGGCGAGGAAAGGCGATGCGGTGCGACGGGTCACGGATCCCTCCCGGGGATACAAGGGCGGCACACCGTAGCCCTGCGGATTGCGACGGGTCAATCGGTCGTTGGTCCCTGCGTGGCAGTCAGCCACGGCGGAGCGGGGAGGCCCTCGGTCGCCAGGAGCAGCCACCGCATCCGCCCGAGGGCGGTGGGATCGACCAGCATCGTCGCGCGCGAGCGCATCGACCAGGTGCGCACGGCGTCGAGGCCCGCGCCGCGCGCGAGCTGGTCCTGCTGCGTCGTGAGCTCGTCGCGGAGCCACGACTCGAAGCCGAGTGCGAGCAGCACGTCGGTCTGGTCGACGAGCGGGAAGGCGTGCAGGCCTCGGCTCCGCGCGTGGTCGGCGATCCAGGAGAAGTCGACGCCCGCTGTCACGTCGACGGATCCCGGCGTGCGGAGCACGTCGTCCAGGGGCTGGTGCCGCCGGTAGCCGTGCACCGGGCCCGAGGCGTCGCCACCGTAGTCGATCAGGAGGGCGTAGCCGCGGACGAGCGAGGCCGCCACTCGATCGATGAACGCGAGTCCTCCCGTCGGGACGACGAGGTCGCTGTCGATCGGACGGTCGCCGACGGCAGCACGAAGCTCGGGGTCGAGTGCCTGCGTCCGCTCGACGAAACCGTCGCCGTCCAGACCAACCGTGACCTCCTCGCCGTCGCGCACCAGCCGGAACGGAAGGTTGTCGAGCAGCTCGTGCGCGAGCACGAGGTCGACCGGCGGCCGCAGCTCGTCGGCGACCTCGACCCTCTCGCGCGCGGCGAGCGCCGCACGAGCGCCGGCGCTGATCTCGACGGCCGTGTACCGGATGCGGTCCAGCGAGCCAAGGATCTGCGACGCCAGCATGCCGTCGCCGGCGCCGACCTCCGTGAGCCGCAGGTCGCCGCCGAGTGCGAGCGCGTCGTGCAGCGGCGCCAGCGCCCGCGCGACGAACATCCCGAACGCCGGGTGCACGTGCGGGCTCGTGACGAAGTCGCCGTCGGCCCCGACCGGCGGGCGCTCGTAGAACCCGCCGGGCCCGTACAGCGCGAGCTCCATGAAGGTGTCGAAGCCGATCGGGCCGTGTTCGCGGATCCGTGCGCGTATGGCGGCGGTGGCGTCGGGGCGCTGCACGGACGCAGTATGGCGGCGACCTGCGAGGATGGCGCCCGTGGACGAGCGACCCATCCGCCGGGCGGCCTCGGCCGTGTGCGTCCGGCCGGCGCCGGATGGCATCGAGGTGCTCGTCGTCGAGCGGAGCGCTGCGAGCAGGTTCCTCCCGGGCTACATCGCGTTCCCGGGCGGAGCCGTCGACGCCGAGGACGAGGTGCGCGCCGAACGCTGGTTCGGCGTTCAGGCGGACGCCGCGCGGGTCGCGGCCGTGCGCGAGCTCGCGGAGGAGGTCGGCATCGCGCTGACCGCGGACGGGTTCGTGGACGCCGTAGACCTCATCGCCGTCGACGAGACGCCGCCGCGGCTCGAGCAGATCACGCCCCTGTGCCATTGGGTCGCGCCGCCCGACGTCCCCGTGCGGTTCGATGCGCGGTACTTCACGATCGAGGGCAACGGGGTCGCACCGCGAGCCGACGGCGGCGAGATCGCGCGCACCTGGTGGGTCGACCCTCGCGTGCTCATGCAGGAGTGGGAGCGCGGCGACCACAAGCTCTACTGGCCGACGTGGGTGACGGTGCGCGAGGTGGCCGTCTGCGGGACCGTGACCGAGGCGATGGCCCTGACGTTCGAGGCCCGGCAGCCCACCGCGGACGAAGAGGCGTCGATGCCGTTGCACGTGATGGAGCAGGTGTGATGCTCCGCGTCGTCCGCGTCCTGGCGCCCAACCCGAGCGTCTACACGCTCGAAGGCACCAACACGTGGATCGTCGGCGGCGATCCGTCGATCGTGATCGACCCGGGGCCGCCAGACCCGGATCACCTCGAGCAGGTGCGCGCCGACGCGGGTGACGTCGGGGCCGTGCTCGTCACCCACGACCACGAGGACCACGGCGAGGGGGCGGTGGCGTTCGCGGAGCTCGTCGGCGCGCCGGTGTTCGCATGGCGGCTGAAGGGCGCGACCCGGCTCACCGACGGCCGGCGGTTCGAGGCCGGCGGGGCCGAGCTCGTCGCCGTGCACGGGCCGGGGCACAGCGCCGACCACGTCGCCTTCTTCGAGCCAACCGCCCGCGCGCTGTTCACCGGCGACACGGTCGTGGGCCGCGGCACGAGCTTCATCGATCCACCCGAGGGCGACCTCACGCGGTACCTCACGACGCTGCATCGCATGCTCGAGCTGCGTCCGCTGACGATCTACCCGGGACACGGTCCGCTGCGCGCCGACGCGGAGGAGGTGCTCCGCGGGTACATCGCCCATCGCGAGGAGCGCGAGGCCGAGGTGCTCGCCGGGCTCGAGGCCGGCGACCGGACCGTGCGCGACCTGGTCGCGCGGATCTACGCGAGCTACCCGGCGGAGGTGCACGAGCTGGCGGGGCGCACGGTGACCGCGCACCTGCTGAAGCTCGAGCACGACGGCGCCGTGCGCAAGAACGGCCGCGGCGCCTCGCAGACCTGGGTGCGCCAGGAGCCGGCCGCGTGCGCTCGCTGCGGCCGGCCGGTGCGTGGGCGAGGCCGGTACTGCGGGTCGTGCTCGCTCGCCCTGCTCCAGGGCGAAGCCACCGGCTCCGCCTAACGGGGGTCGGTGACGAGCCGTAGCTGCGACCGGACCACGTAGCGGCCGCGGCCTCTGCGATCGAGCACGCCACGTGCGAACAACACCTGCAACGCGCGGTTCGTCGTCTCCCTGGTCGCGCCCACCATCGAAGCGATGTCATCCTGCGTCAGCCGGATCGGGATGGCCGTGCCCTCGGGCGCGGGGTGGCCGATCCGACGCGCGAGATCGAACAGTCGCCGCTCGATCCGCTCCGTGACGCCGAACCAGGCGAGCTGGCTCGCGATCATGTTCACCCGGGCCGTGATCGACTCGAGGGCCTGGACCGCGTCTTCGTCGCGCACCGGCCGTAGGCGGGAGGGCCGCAGCGCCGTCGCGGTCACCAGCGCGGGTCGCTCTCCGGGCGCGCCGATCGCGTCGCCCGTCCCCAGGATGTCCATCAGGAACGACCGGCCCTCGGGGTCGACCACGCGCGACGTGAACAGCCCGGATTCGACCGTCCACAGGTCGGCGCAGGGCTCACCCTGCCGCACCGCGGTGTGCCCGGTGCGCACGACGACGAGGGGGAGTGATTGCACGACGCCCACAGGGCGAACGACCATCGGCACCACCCGCGAGCACCCTAGCCGGGCGCTCTGACACGGGCGGCGGAGGGACCCGCTAGGCTCCGGAGCGAGGGAGGGATCTGCGATGGCGACGACGAAGCTCGAGGACGTCCTGGCCTTCGTGCCGGTATTCCGGGGGTTGACGAAGCGGCAGTTGAAGCACCTCGCGAGCCTCATGGATGTCGCGGACTACATGGCCGACGCCGCGATCGTGCGCGAGGGGACGAAGGGCGACGCATTCTACGTCGTGTTGAAGGGCCAGGCGACGGTAACGATGAACGACCATTTCCTAAGCAGGCTCGTCCCGGGCGACCACTTCGGGGAGATCGCCGCGATCGACGGAGGGGTGCGCTCGGCGACAGTGACCAGCGAGACCCCGGTGCAGCTCGCGGTGATGCCGAGGAAGTCCCTCTTGAAGGCGCTCCGCGACGACCCGGAACTCGCGCTCTCACTCATGGCCGAGCTCTCCCGCATGATCCGCCGGGCGAACCAGGAACAGTACGAGTAGCCGCCCCGGCCGGGCTTTTGCCGCGATCCGCCGGGTAGCCTGGTCGCCGTGAACGTCGAGTTCTACGTCGCCGACGACGAGCAGAAGCTGACGATCGCGACCGCCTTCTGGGACGGCCGCGAGGTCACGGTGACGTCCGAGGATCCCGCCGTGCGCGACTCGCTCGGCCACGCCTTCCGCCGGACGCCGCTCGTCGTCGACGACCCGTCGCTCCGCCGCCTCGGCACGTCGGGCCCCTCCACGGTGCAGCCCGGGAACCTCGAATGGTTCCGCGCTGCGGCGCGGTACCGCGCCACCGAGGAGACCGGGCTCGCGGCGCGCTTCGTCCCGGGCACGATCGTCGGAGGGTTCGATCCCGCGGCGGGGTACCGCCGGTTCGACGAGCAGCTCGAGCGGCTCGACGCCCGCAGCCGCCCCTAGGCGTTCTCGGCGAGCCAGGCCTTCCCGGCGTCACAGAAACCCTTGAAGTCGCAGAACGTGCACCAACGACCCGGCGTGGGCTCGTACTCCCCGCGTTCGATCGATGCGAGGGTCGCCGCAACGCGCGACCGCACGTCTGCGGGGTCTCCCATCGGGTGGGACACCGCCTCGTCGCGCGCGAGGTAGTAGTAGGTGAGCGTCAGGTCCTCGGGCGCCTTGTGCCAGATCTCGGCGCACGCGAGTCCGTACAGCTCGAGCTGCAACGGATCGGCGTCACCCCTTCCCGTCTTCCAGTCGACGACCTCCCACGGACCGTCGGCCTCGCCGTAGATCGCGTCGATGCGCCCGCCGACGGCGAACGCGCCGACCCGCAACAGGAACGCGCGCTCGGCGAACAGCGGCGCCCGGTCGGCGAACCGCGATCCGAGGAACGCGGTCCGCAGCCGTTCCACCCGGCCGGGGTCGCCGACGAGTTCCTCTTGGGTGAGGTCGACGACGTCGTCCGACTCGAGCAGGCGTCCCTGGCCCGCCGCCCGGCGCTCGATCCACTTGTGGATCTCGGTGCCGATCCGCGCAGCCGGCCCGCTGAACCGCGGAAGCGGCCGCACCCGCGACCAGTAGAAGCGTTTGGGGCACAAGGCATGATCCATCAGCGAGCTTGCCGACAACGAGAGCGGGATCCGGTCGCCGGTCCCGGTGGTTGGCCGGTCCGCGGCCTCGCGCTCGACCAGGTGGGCCGCGAGCTGGCGCCGGTCGGTCGCGAGCGCCTCGAACGACGCCCGCGCCGCGGGCTCGAGCGCGTCCACCAACGACGCTTGCGCCGCGACGTCGAGCGATGTCGCACGCCACCCGCGCTCGAACGCCGGGTCCACGTCGGCCGGCGTCGCGGGCCCCGGCCAGTCGCGCACGAAGCGCTCCCGAAGTCCGAGCATCGGGTTCTCCTCTCCGGCCTCCGTCGCACCCAGCTCGACGGCCGCGAGCCCCGTGCCGGCGCCCCACTCGAGCAGCTCGTTCAGGAACCTGCTCTCCTTCTTCGGGTAGGCGTTGTCGCCGTACCAGAAGGCCCCGCTCACATCGAGGCTCGTACGCGCGCGCGTCAGCGCCACGTAGGCGGTCCGCCGCTCCTCGATCATCTCCTGGGAGCGAAGCGCCTCCTTGAACCGCGAGAGGTTGCCGTCGTAGCGCGGCAGGATGTCGGCGTCGCCGCGGAGCTCGAAGTCCAGCGACTTGCCGCGCTCGGCGGGGTTCTGGGGGATCTCGGGGTTCGGCAGCAGGCCGTGCGCGAACCCGGGCACGAACACGTGGTCGAACTCCAGGCCCTTGGCGACGTGGATCGTCATCACCTTGACCGAGTCGGCGTCGGACGGCTGCACGGGCGCCCATTCCTGCTTGTCGAGGCGTTCGACCGCCTCGATGTGATCGAGGAAGGCGCGTAACGTGAGCTCGCCCTCGACCGGCTCGAACGCGTGGACCTCGTCGAGGAACGCCGCGAGGTTGCGGCGCGCGCCGAGCCCGTGACGCCGGTCGGGGTCGGCGTCGAGCTCGTCGAGGATCCCGATCCGCCGGATCACCTCGCCGAGGAACTCGCCCACAGGGCGTCGTGCTTCGGCGCGCAACGCGCGGAGCTCCTCGCGGAACTCGGCGAGCCGTGCTCGCCCGTCCTCGGAAAGCTCTTCGACCGCCTCGAGGTGTTCGAGCGCCTCGGCCAGCAGGACCGGTTCGGCCTCGACGTCGTCGTCCTGCATGTCGTAGGCCTCGCGCAGCTGCGCGGTCTCGACCGAGGCCAGCCTGGCGAGCAGCGCGATGTCCTTGAACCCGACGCGGTAGCGGGGCCCGAGCAGGATCCGCGCGAGCGCCACGCTCGCCGTCGGATCGTGCACCGCTCGGGCGTACGCGAGCACCTCCACCACCTCGGGCATCTTCAGGAGCCCGGCGAGCCCGACGATCTCGACCGGGACGCCGCGCTCGTCGAACGCCTGCCGGAGCAGCCCGAACAGCCGCGACGTGCGACACAGCACCGCCATCTCGGCCCAGGCCGAGCCCGCCGTGTGCAGCTCGACGCACCGATCGGCGATCGTGCCCGCCTCCGTCCATTCATCGAGCACCCGGCGGATCCGCACCTCGCCCTGCCCGTTGTCCGCCCACGGGACGAGGCGTTTGCCCGGCGGCCGCTGCGCTTCGGGCACCGGCGCGATCACCGTGTCGGCGGCGGCCAGGATCCGCGCTCCCGACCGGAAGTTCGTGTAGAGCGGCAGGCGCGCGGCGGGGGTGCCGTCGGCCCGTGGGAAGTCGTCGGGGAAGCGGAACAGGTTGTAGAGGGAGGCGCCGCGCCAGGCGTAGATGTTCTGGTCCGGATCGCCGACGGCGATCACCGGGTGCCCGCCGCCGAACAACGCAGCCATCAGCTCGGCCTGCGCGACGTTCGTGTCCTGGTACTCGTCGAGCAGCACGGCCTGGAACCGCGCGCGGTGGTCGGCGACCACGTCGGGGAACCGCGTGACGATCTCGATCGCGCGGTCGATCTGGTCGCCGAAGTCGATCACGCCGAGCTCCGTCTTGAGCTCGCGGTAGACGATCGCGGCCTCGGTCAGCTCGATCCGTTCTTGGGCGGCGCGGTAGGAGCGCTCCGACTTGTGGTTCTTCAACGTCTCGAGCCGGTCGTGGAGCCAGGCCAGCGCCTCGGCCGGCCCGACGCGATGGTTCTGCAATTGGTCGTCGAGCTCCAGGATCTTGCTCACGAGCGAGGGCTGGTAGGTGGCCGCGGCGTGCTCGAACGTCATGCGGTCGAGCACGCGACCGCAGAGTTCCTCGCGCTGCGCTTGGCCGAGCACGCGGGCGCCCGGCTCGAACCCGGCGAGCACGCCGTACCGATCGAGCAGGGACGCCGCGAACCCGTGGTAGTTCATGATCTCGGGTTCCTCGCCCTCGGCGAGCTCGAGGTGCGCGAGCGCACGCCGGACGCGCAGGCGCAGGTTCTCGGTCGCCTTGTTCGTGAAGGTGAGGCACAGCACGTTGCCCGGCATCACGCCCGGCGCGTCGACGCGGCCGAGGGCACCGAGCGCGAGGTAGACCACGCGCGCGGCCATCACGGAGGTCTTCCCCGATCCGGCGCCGGCGATCAGCACGCAGGGTTCGAGCGGCCACGCGATCGCCGTCCACTGCTCGTCGGTGGGCTCGGCCCCCATCGCGGCGGTGACCTCCGCCGGCGCCACACGGGTGCTCATCGCGCCGCCGCCTCGTCGAACACGGGCTGCCCCTCGGGGAACAACGGGCAGAGCGACTTGAAGTCGCACCAGAAGCAGTTCGCGGTGGGGTTCGGCCGGTAGACCTCGGTGTCGTTCAACTCCCGCTTCAGGGCGATCAGGCCGGCGAGCGACTCGCGCACGGTGGCCTGGTACCGCTCCTCGTCGTCCGCGTCGATGCGCCACGTCGGCTTGACCAGCCGGTGGTCGCCCTTCCAGTCGCCCTTCACGTAGGCGAGCTCGACCTGGCGCACGGGCCGGTAGGCGGCAAGGTCGTCGGACTCCTTGACGGCCAGGTAGTAGATGCCGAGCTGCAGGCTCTCCTCGGCCTTCGGCGCGTTGTCGGCGTTGCCCGTCTTGAAGTCGGTGATCCGTGTGCCTCCCTCGGGCATCGGCCCGATGCGGTCGATCACCCCGACGATCGTCGTGCCCTCGAAGTCGAACTCGAACCGGACCTCGTTGCCGAGCGAGGCCTCCTCGCCGTATTCGAACCACCAGTTCCTGAACATCCGCTCGTCGACCAGCTTGCGGTGTGCCGCCGACACGGCCTTCGAGGGGAACTCCGCGGGGCGCCAGCGCCGGTCGACCTCGGCGAGGATCTCGTCCTGGGTCTTGCCGAGCCTGCCCTGCTCGATGTCCTCGATCATGCTGTGCACGAGCTTGCCCACCCAGGCCTGGTAGCCCGCCACCCGGCCGAGCCCGAGCTCGTCGCCGAGCACGTGCTGCAGCTCGCAGTTGTCCAGGTTCGACATCCGCGAATAGGAGAGCCGAAGCGTCTCGCGCAGCGGCCGGCCCGTGTCGGTCCACGCGCGCTGGTACCACCACGTCGCGGGGTCGTCGCCCAGCGCGCGCAGGCCCTCGAGCGCGGCGAGCCGGCGCCAGGCCTCGACGCCGCGGTCGGCGAGCTGGCGGCGCCAGGACGCGGCCGCCTCGCGCACGCTCACCGGATCGTCGTCGGTACCCTCGGGCGCCGGGGTCCAGGTGACGCCGAGCTCGTCGACGAATCGCGAGCGTTGCGTGAGCTCGTCGGCGTCGGGATGCATGTCGGCCGCGACGAGCACGACGCGGCGCCGGGCGCGTCCGACCACCATCCGGAACAGGCGCCGCTCGTCCTCGAGCCGCTCGCGTACCTGCTCCGACCGGCTCCGCACCCGTTGCAGCGCGGCCAGGTCGAACATCGGCTCGGGTCGCGACAGCGACGGGAAGTTCCCCTCGGTGGCGCCCGCGACCAGCACCGTGTCGAACTCCTGGCCGACCGTGCCGTGGGCCGTGAGCACCTGAACGGCGTCGCCTTCGCCCGCCTCGCGGGCGATCCACCCCGGGCCGTGCTCGCCGGCGTCGAGCGCCTCGAGGAACGCCTCCACCCCCGCGTCGCCCTGTTCGGAGGCCTCTGCAACGACGTTGGCGAACGTCACGACGGTGTCGAGCTCGGGTCCGCCCGCTTCGACGAGCTCGGCCGAGCACGGGAGCTCTTCCCACAGGACCTTGAACGCGTCCTGCACCGACATGCCCGCGAACAACGACGCCTTGTCGAGGGTCACGCGCGCCCGTTCGACCCGCTCCGCCTCTTCGGGCGCGAGGCCGTCGGTCCGATCGAGGGCGGCTGCGGCGGCGCGCGGCGTCGGGCCCGTCGTCTTGGCCAACCGCGTCAGGCCGCGCGCCGCCGCCGGCGAGAGCCCGACCACCGCCGAGGTCAGCAGCGGCTCGATCAGCTCGTCGCGGCGGGCGGGGTCGGCGACCAACCACCGCAGCGCCAGCACGTAGGGGTAGGTCGCCGACTCCAACGTCAGCGACCGCCCGCGCTCCGGGACCGCGCGCGGGATCCGCGCGTCGTCGAGCGCGCGCAACAGGTTCCCGAGGTGCGCGCCCTGGCGCCGCATGACGACCGCGAGGTCGCCCCACGCGACGCCGTCCTCGACGTGGACTCGGCGGAGCTCGCGCGCGATCGCCGCATGCTCCTCGGAGCTGTGCGCGCTGACCCAGGCGTGCAGCTCGCGTCCGTCGGGTGCACGGTGGTCGTGCGTGAGCTCGATCCGCGCGGCGCCCGGGAACGTCGTCGTCGCGAACCGCTGCAGCGGCACGGCGCTGCTCCCCTGGAACGAGAACACGTGCGCGCCGGGGTCCGCGGCCACGACCGTGCTCGTGGTGGCGAGCCCGTGCAGCAGTGATTCCTGCGCGAGGGTCGTGTCCTGGTAGTCGTCGACGAGCACGTGATCGAACAACGCGGGCCCGTCGCCGACGACCGCCGCGCCCATCTGCACGAGACCCGCATAGTCAACTTGATTGACCATCGCCAGGCCGTCGAGGTATTCCTGCGCGAAGCGGGCCAGCTCGTTCCAGCCGGTGAGCCCGGCCCGGTCCGCCGCCTCGGCCAGCTCCTTGGGGCTCAGCAGCGACTCCTGCATCCGGGTGAGCAGCTGACGGACCTCGTCGGCGAACCCGCGGACCTCCAGGAGCCCGCCGTACGCGGGCCAGGCCGCCGGATCCTGCGTGGCCAGCAGCTCTCGCACCTTCGCGAACTGCTCGGCGGCCCCGAGCACCTCGGGCGGCTCGCCCTCACGGAGCTTGATGACCCGCAGGGCCAGCCCGTGGGACGTCACGACCTGCAGACCCGGGAGCGACGCCGGGAGCCGGTCCAGCAGCGCCGCGCGAGCGGCGTCGCGGGCCCGGCGCGACCCGAGCACCAAGGCGGTGCGTTCCGGCTCAGCTCCGGCCTCGATCAGCCGGGCGAACCGTTCCCGCAGGACCGCCGTCTTGCCCGTGCCCGGCCCACCGGTGATGAGCGCGGGCCCCGCGTCGTGTGCGAGGACCGCCTCCTGGGCATCGTCGAACACGAACGGGGGGGCCGTCATCGAACGCATGCTACGCCTCGGTGCTGACACCTCCGGCGGCGGCGCACCGTCAGAGGTCGGGGCGCGGCGGGAGCACGACCCCGGCCGGCCGGTCGACGTAGGTGCCCGTCGACCAGTGCGCCTTGAGCCAGCGATCGATGTCGCCGATGTCGATCACGCCGACGGTCCCGACGGTGTCGTCGACCCGCGACTCGTGGCCGGCGACCCACTCGAAGGCGTCGCCCAGCGACTCGTCGGCGCCGACCGACGTTCGGTCGCTGAGCGGCATCATCGCGTCGCGGACGGGCCGGCCAGCCGTCGTGTGGGAGGCGCTCTCCAGCGAGATCGTCCCGACGACGGTGCCGTCGTCGGCCACACGGAAGGTCCGCATCGGCTCGGCGCGGAGCCAGCGTTCCGTCGCGTCGTACACGGTCACGTTCGCGGGGATCGAGGCGCCGAGCGGCCGCATCGCGTCGCGCACCGTTCCCCGCGACAGCTGTTCGTGCAGCGCTGCCCGGGCCGGCACCTGGCGCCCGACGCTGATCAGGACGAACCCGATGTACCCCATGAAGATGCCGAACCCGCCGTTGCCGTTGCTGAAGCTCAGCACCGCGTACGCGATCAGGCCGATGCCAACGACCATCGAGCCGACCCCCGCCGCGCGGAGCGCCGTCCCGCGGTTCTTGGTGAGGGCCCAGGCCGCTGCCATCAGCATCCGCCCGCCGTCGAGCGGGAACCCCGGCACCGCGTTCAGCACCGCGAAGTAGAGGTTCAGCCGGCCGAGCGACTCGATCGCTTCGCGCGTGTCGCCCGGCGCCATGATCGAGGCGATGTAGAGGAACCCGAGGCCGAGGATCGCGGTCGTCCCGGGGCCCGCCGCCGCGACGACGAAGTCTGCGAGCGGACCGGCGCGCCACGAGCGCGTCTCGGTGGCGCCGCCCCAGAACACGAGCGTGATCGCGCGGACCGGCAGGTCGAAGCTCCGCGCGGCGACGGCGTGCGCCGCCTCGTGCAGCAAGATCCCTCCGAAGAACAGGAAGGCGGTAAGCGCGGCCAGCCTGAGCGCGTCGTTCGACGGCATCTGGAACGAGAACTGCGAGTACCAGGTGAAGGTGAAGAACGCCGCCAGCAGGACCCAGGACCACGAGGCATAGATCGGGATCCCCCGGATCTTCGCGACTTGAAACCGGCTGCCGGTGCCGAACATGGTCCGAGCGTACCGGGCCGGGCGCGAATGGCCGCTCAGGAACCGTCGAGGAGCTGCTGGATCCGCTGGTGGGTCCGTCAGGAGGTGCTCGGTGCTCGGGGCTTACTCGGGCAACTCGAGGTCCAGCAGGTCGCCGAGCTCGCGGGCGCTGCGTACCGCGTAGTCCTGGTAGCAGTTGTTCATCAGCACGTGGGTCTCGCGCGCTTCGGTGGCGAGCGCCTCGACCTTGGGCACCCATTCCTCGAGCTCGTCGCGCTTGTAGTCGTAGCGGAACCGCTCCGACGCCGGGATGCCCTTGCGCTCCCACACGTCACGGTCGCGCCCGTGGAACCGGACCATCGCGAGGTCCTTCGCGGTCGCGGCGGCGATCGGAGGGATCGACGAATCGAACCCCTGCGGCATGTCGACACACACGAACGGCAGGTCGCGCTCCTCGAGGAACGACAGCGTCTCCTCGACGTTGCGCTCTTCCATCCAGCTCTTGTGCCGGAACTCCACCGCAACGCGGTAGTCGGGCAGGCGCTCCACCACCTCGTCGATGTAGGCCTTCGACTTCTTCGAGATCACGAACCACTGCGGGAACTGGAACAGCACCGCCCCGAGCTTGCCCGCCGAATGCAGCGGCATCAGCGCGTCGCGGAATCGCTGCCACACCTCGTCGACGGCCTCATCGGGGAGCTGCTCCCGGTAGACGTTCCGCTTGTCGGCCGGTGCCTGGTCCTGCAGGTCCTTGTAGAGCGACTCGCGCTTCGTCGGGTGGTTCGTGAGCAGCGAGTACGCCTTGATGTTGAACGTGAACTCCGGCGGCGTGCGCTCGATCCACAGCACGGAGTTCGACTCGCTCGGCGGGAAGTAATAGGTGGAGTCGACCTCCACGATCGGGAATTTCGAGGCGTAGAAGCGCAGGCGTCCCTCGGCCGACTTGGCGTCCGGCGGGTAGAAATGGCCGTCCTTGACCAGGGTTGGATCGGTCCAGGAGGAGGTGCCGATCAGGATCTTGCCGGCCATCCCGCCAGCTTAGGGGGAGCCCCCGTCATCGCTCTTAGTCTTCTTGCGGATGACCTTGTCCTTGGCCTGCACGGCCCGCTCCTTGGCCATCCTGAGGAGCCGCTCGGCCCACACATACTCGGTGGCCAGGATCGCGAGCCCGGCGATGATCACGAGGATCCCGGGGCCCGGCAGGACGAGCAGTGCGATGCCGACGAGGACGACGAACCCGCCCACGACGGTCACCGCGATCCGCTTGCCGCTGCGCTTGATGAACATGCCGACCGCCTTGAACGGCACGAACACCGGGTGGTCGTGCCAACGGCGCCCGACGTCAGGGAACCCGGTCTCGACCTGCTCGACGACCGCGGACGCGTCGAGCTCTTCGGGGTCGTCACCCCAGATCTGTCGGTCTCCGCGGCGCGGTGAGGGCTGTGGCTCGGCCATCGCGGACTAGTCTCTCACGACCCCTGGACGAGCCCGAACCACCCGCAGCCTGCACTCTTGTCACACTTTCCGCTGTGGATAACTTGCTTTCGGTGAGCCCAATCCCCTAGAAACCCTGCCTAGCTGAAATGCGCGGTGGCCCCGACCGCGAGGGTGGGAGGGGACACATGGCAACAACAGCCGCACCTTCGAGCGCAACGAGCGCAGCTCTGGGCGACAGTCGGTCGGCCAGAATCTTTCACTGGGCAATTGCGATCGTGACGCTCGGTGGGCTTGCCCTCGTAATCGAGAGTCACCCACCTCACGGAAGCACGTTGGAGCTCGGTGCGTGGGTGCTTGCTTGCCTGGTGGCAGATTTGATGTACGTAAGGATTGGGAGAAGCATCACGCTCAGCATGTCGCTACCGGTCGTCTTGGCGGCGGCCATCCTGCATCCGCCCGGAATCACCGCTCTCATCGCATTCCTCGGGTCGTTGGACCCGCGTGAGATTCAGGGGTCAGTCGACATTTGAACGGATCCTGTTCAACAGATCTCAGGTCGCTCTCTCGGCGGCGAGCGCAAGCCTTGTGATTCATCTTGTGGCCCCGGGTGTCTGGGACTGGCCACTGGTTGTCGCCGCTTGTGCGGCAGGCCTAGTGGCTGATTGCATCGTAAATGTGGCCCTCGTGGTCTGGTCCACGGTGCTGTCCGGGCGCGCCCGGTGGAGGGAAGTACTGATCGGCTTGTGGGGCGCGGAGCCTGCTGCGTCATTGGGCTTGTATGCGTCGACATGTGTAATCGCCCCGCTCCTAGCCCTCATCTACAGAGACTGGGGAGCTTGGGCTTTGCTGGCCTGTACGTCGGTTCTTGTGCCCTTGCGTGTCGCTCTTGCGCGTATCCAGTCCCTGGATGCAACAGGCGACCTCGTCCGAATCCGAGACGCTGAGCTCGCATCGGCTAATGCATCCGCGCTCGCCGAAAGGCGCGATGAGCGGCTGACGCTTGCCGGAGACCTTCACGACGAGGTACTTCCGGCCCTCTTCAAGGTTCACTTGATGGGAGAGGTCCTCAAACAGGATCTAGCAAGCGGGAGACTGCTAGATCTTGATGACGACCTCCCTGAGTTGCTGGATGCCACCACGGCTGCCCAAAACGCGGTGCGCCGCGTAGTCGGCGATTTGCGAGCCGCCCGAGCAGCGATTCGAAGTGTTTCTCGGGCGATTCGAAGCCATGCCGACCAGTTGGATGGGGACGGAAAGCCCAAGATTGAACTTGGCCTTTACGACATCCGATGCTCAGATCGATCTGCGCTTGTGCTGGTTCAAGTGGCGAGGGAGGCCCTGGTCAACGGCAGTAGGTACTCGGATGCGCGACGTATCCGGGTCGACCTGCGTGCCGTCGACGACATGTGGGTTGAACTCAAGATTGCCGATGACGGGTGCGGCTTTGCGCCTGACCAAATCGACCTGACAAGCCACTTCGGATTGCAGTTGATGCGAGAGCGGGTGGAGGCGATTGGTGGGCAGCTGTCGATATGCACCGCGCCAGGATTGGGCACGACCGTGGTTGCCCGAGTTCCGATTGCCTAGGTCGCCAAACGCAACAACCCCCCCGGGGACGTATTCCCGGGAGGGCTGAGTCTGAAGTCGAGTTGGGGTTTACCCAGCCCGCCAGTGGGCGCCACCGGCGAGAGCCAGGGCCGCGATCGATGCCAGCGCGAGAGTGATGCGGCGCACAAGCTTCATGGAGTCCTCCCTCCTGAGGTCCGGTGGCCCCCTTCCGGGGGACACGGGTGAATTGTCGGTGGACCCCTATCTGGGGGACAAGCCCGCGCATCGGGCTACGACATATGACCTAGATGCTGTCCTCGCGCTTCAAAGGCAGGGCAGAGAGCGGTCATGATGGGGATCTCTATGGCCGCCCCAAGCCAAACTCGAGGCCAAGCAATCTTGGCCGGCGTCTGCGTCCTCGCGACTCTGGTCGCGATCTCGTGCTCAACGCAAGGAGCGGTTGGGATGCCCAGCCTCAGTGGCTTTTGTGGGCGCCCCTTGTTGCCGGCGTCGAGCTCTTGCCCGTCCCCACTTGGCGAGGAATGACTCTAAGCGTTGGGTTCCCTCTCCTGATGATGATCGCCATCCTTTACCCGCCGGGTGCGGCTGGGGCAATCGCGTTCCTTGGGGCCTCCGATCCGTCGCGAGCTTCGCGCGAGAGGTCTCGCTGGCGACTGCGCTTGTTCAACCGATCGCAAGTGGCTCTTTCTGTCATTGCGGCCGGCGCCGTATTCCACGTTTTCCAGCCAGCCACACCAGCCTCTCGACCAGACACAGATCATGGTCTTGATTGGTGCTGCGGCCCTGGCAGCCGTCGCCGACTACGTGGTCAACGCTGGTTTGGTGTGCGACATTCATGAGCATCAAGCTCCAGGATGCCGATACGGCAGGACGATCCGACAGCTCACAATCGGCGGGGGCCGCGAATTCCTGGTCAGCTATCTCGGACTCGGAGTGCTTGGGCCTGACCTCGCCGCTAATGTTCCAGCAAGTCGGACCCTGGATGCTGCCCGCTGTCTTCGCTCCCCTTATCTTTCGCCCGGCAGGTCTTCTATCGGTCACGCGCACTCGAGGAGGCGCATGTTGAGCTCCAGGAGCGTGAGGAGATCTTGCGCGAGCTGTCCAACAAGATGGCGGAGGAGCGTGCGGACGAGCGGCTCTCGATCGCCGGCTACCTCCACGACGACCTCGCCCAAGTCCTCTTCCGACTTTCGCTCCAGGTCGACATCGCCCGCAAGATGCTCGACAAGGAGGACCTCGAGGAGCTCAAGTCGCAGCTCGAGAAGATCAAGGACTCCAAGCAGGAAACCTCCGACCGCATCCGTGCGCTGATCCGCGAGCTCCACCGATCCCCGCTCGGCGCGACGGGACTGGGCGAATCCCTCGAGTCCTTCACGGACGAGGTCGGCCGCGACTCCGGTATCCGGTTCCACCACGATGTGCAGGACATCGACCTCCCGGCACCGATCGCGCTGCTGATCTTCCACATCGCCCGCGAAGGCGTGATGAACGCCCTCAAGCACGCCGACCCCGCCGACGTCTGGATCGCCGTCACCGAGGCGAACGAGAACATCGTTCTCAAGCTTCGCGACAACGGCTCCGGGTTCGACACGACCGCTCCAGGCCCCGAGGGTCACTTCGGGATGGCGATGATGCGCGAGCGCGCGAAGGTCGGTGGCGGCACGCTCGACGTCGCGAGCTCACCCGACGACGGCACGACGATCACGGTTCGGTTCCCGACGTCTCTGCTTCAGCGGGATCAGGATGGCGGTACCGGACCGGCATCCGCCAATACTCAGGCGCATGCTTCCCTCGGTACGCCGGGAACCAAAACGCCATCGGCCGAGGGTTCTCGCGGCGCCGTCCCCGCATGATCTGCACGATCGAGAAGACGATCCCGCCGTAGAGCAGCACATCACCCGGAGACAGGACGACGCCGATCGGCGGCGGCACGCCGATCACATCGCCGAGATGCCAGAGCACGTCGTCCTCGGTCATCAGGTGGTGCTTGCCGACCGTCGAATCCTGGAGAACCGCGGGGTCGCCGCCCGACGTCGTGATCGCCTCCGCCCGCACAGGCATCCCGCCGTTCGCGACCACCACGACGAGATTCAGCAACAGCCCGAGGATCATCACGTACCCCGCCGGGATCCAGCGGTTCGAGATCAGGAACACCGCGAGCAGGAAGTACGACATCGCGAGCAGGACCGGTCCGACGATCGTGTCGGGGATCCCGCCGAACGACAGCGCCGGGAAGAGGTTCACGATCAACGTGAGCACCGCGCCGACGATCGCCAACCCCCAGCGGTTGATGCGGAGGTCCTCGAACCGCCGGAGCCTGCCGCCCAGCAGGTAGCCGAGCAGCACGGCGAACACGACCAGCCCGGGCACCAGGAGCATGCCCCGGATATTGCCTGTTCGCGCGCGACCGCGCACGGAAGCCGTCGCACAGAAGCCGTTGCCGCCCATGCTCGATACGCTGGCGATCGTGAGCGAGGACCACGGCTACTTCGGCCCCGACAGCGTGTCGTGGCAGGTCCACAAGGAGGTCACCGTCCTGTTCGGTGGCGCTCGCGCGCTCCTGATGCAAGCCGCCCACCCGCTCGTGATCGCCGGCGCCGGCCAGACCGGGATGTTCGAACGCAACCCCTGGAAGCGGCTGCAGCGCACGCTGATCTTGACCTACACGCTGACCTTCGGAACGAAGGCCGAGGCGGACGCGGCTGCCGAACGGATCAACGAGCTCCACGCGCGCATCAACGGGACCGACCCGGTCACCGGCCTGCACTACGACGCGCTCGACCCGCACCTCTTGCTGTACGTCCATGCGTGCTTGGTCGACTCCGCGCTGTTGTTCGAAGAGCGGACGGTGGGTGCGCTCGACGACGCGGGACGCCAGCGGTTCCACGAGGAGCAGATGCTCGCCGCCGAGATGTGCCTGGTGCCGCGCGACCTGATCCCGCCGACGGTGCCGGCGCTCCGCGCGTGGATGGCCGACGTCGAGGATCGCGGCGAGCTCCTGGTGACCGACAACGCGCGCCGAGTCGCCCAGCTCTTCCTCGATCCTCCCCGCGAGGCGGAATGGCGGCCCGTGCTCATCGGGGTCTCGCGACTCGCGTTCGCGGAACTGCCGCCGCTCGTTCGGGAGATGTACGGGTTCCCGCTCGGGCCGGCACGCCAGGCCGCGGTCGATGCGGCCTTCGCGGTCACCCGCGCGGTCCGGCCGTTCCTGCCGGCGAAGTTCCGCTACCTGGCGCCGTACGACGCGTGGCGACGCCGGCAGAAGGGCGAGGTCGTCCCCGACGAGATCGCTCGCGCGCGACGGTCGCTCGGGATCCGGCTCGGGAGCTGACCGCTCCGTGCGTCCGGTGCAGGGGCTGCTGCTCGACATCGACGGCGTCCTCGTCACGTCGTGGGAGCCGATCCCCGGTGCGATCGAGGCGATGGACGCGTTCCGCGCGGCCGGGCTGCCTGTCTGCTTGATCACGAACACGACGACGCACCCGCGGACGGAGCTGGCCGAGACGCTGAACGCGGCCGGGTTCAGGGTCGATCCGAGCTCGATCGTCACCGCGGTGACCGCGACCGCCGAGCACTTGCGGCGCGCGTACCCGGACGCGCCGGTGTTCGTACTCTCCGACGGTGACGCGCGCGCCGACCTTGAGGGCGTCACCCTCGTCGACGAACCGGCCGACGCAGACGTGATCGTCCTGGGCGGCGCGTCACGCGACTTCACCTACGAAACGATCAACGAGGCGTTCCGGCGGCTGATGGACGGCGCTGCCTTGGTCGCGATGCACCGCAACCTCTTCTGGCGAACATCCGACGGGTTCGAGCTCGATGCGGGGGCCTATGTGATCGGCCTCGAGCATGCGGCGGGCGTCCAGGCGGTCGTCTGCGGCAAGCCCGCGGCCGCCTATTTCGAGGCGGCCCTATCGGTGCTCGGCGTCGCGGCCGAACAGGCCGCGATGGTGGGCGACGACGTGGTGAACGACGTCGACGGCGCCCGCGCAGCCGGCCTGCTCGGCATCCTCGTGCGCACGGGGAAGTTCCGCGAGACCGACCTCGAACGCGGGTCGCCCGACCACGTGGTCGAATCGCTCGCCGACGTGCCCTCCCTCCTGGGGTTGGCTGGCTAGACTCGCGCAGCCATGCCGAAGGTTCACGAAGCGATCGGGTTCGTCGTGGTCGCCGTGTTCACCGTCGGATGGATCTGGGGCGGCGGCGCGCTCATCCTGAAGCGCGACCCAGGGGAGCGGTTCTGGACGTGGATCACCGTCGAGCAGGTGCTCGCGGGCGGTCAGGCCGCCATCGGTGTGCTCCTGCTCGTGCTCGGCTACCGGCCCGACACGTCGCTCCACTACGTGTACGGGTTCGGCCCGCTCGTGCTCCTCGGGATCGCGCACCTGATGTCGCGCGAGGTCGCGGAGGGTCGCACCAGCGGCGGGCGATGGACCGAACCGTGGGTGTTGTTCACGGCGGCGTCGTTCATCTGCTTCGGTCTGTCGCTTCGCGCGCTGATGACCGGCCTCGGCATCGGCTGAGGTCGCCCGCGGTACCCTCGCGCCGTGCCGAAGCCCCTCAAGATCGGGATCTGGGTGTTGGTCTTCGCCGCGTGCGCGGGCGTCGGTGCCTTCGTGGCGTCTCGATCGAACCCGTTCCCACCGGGCGTGGAAGATCCGGGCAACCACGAGCCACCATCGCCGACCCAACAGGCGCCGACCGCGTGGGACCTGTCGATGTTCGTGAAGTCCGAGCACGTCCTGCACGAGGGCGGCGCGTGCCGCAGCGATTGGAAGGTCTCGGGCACGATCACGGTCCGACCGAACGGCGATGCGTCCGGTGTCGCCGACGCCGACCTCGCCTCACCGGCCTCGTGCGACTTCTCGCAGTCCCAGGTGCAGACCAAGGCGATCCGGTTGGTGATCGCCGGAACGCTGGAGGGCGGCTCCCTGCGACTCTCGTTCTCGGAGGGCGGACGTACCCCCGTCGGCTCGCAAGACCTCGGCGGCTTCACGAACACCCTGCGCTTCATCCACCCGTCGGTCAGGCTCCCGGCGGGTGCCCAGCGAGGGAAGGCGGGCGCGCACGTGACCCGGTCCGACGGCGACCTCGGCACCTACAACTCGACGACGACGTTGCGGCTCTCGTTGCAGTGATCCACAGCATCCAAGGTGCGCCCGCGAGCAACTAGTCAGTTATGGGTCAGCAGTCGATGATTGGCGCGGAATGAACGACGAGAGCCTCCAGCGAGCCAACGCGTTCCTTGCTGCTGTCTCAGAACGGGTGGCTGTTGGCGAGGTATTGCAGGAGACCCCGGCAGAGATCGGCCGCGTGCTCGGGTTGCCCGATCCGCTGTCCACCGCGCGCGCCGTGCGGGCCCTGATCGCGCGGCGGCGACTGGAGGCCGCGAACGGCTCCTACCGGCTGCTGGACGCAAAGCCGCTCGACCCGGGGGAGCGTGAGTCGATCGGCCGACGCCCACGGCGGGCCAAGACGGTCCGGCCCGCGACCGCTGGCCCAAGGAGCGGCGGGGCCTCGTACTCCGACCTCGGTCGGGCGGTGGCCGACAAGCTCGTCGATCTGGGCCGCGAGGCGGCCGAGCTGCGGGCCGAGGTCCGGACCCTGCGGGAGGACGCCCGGGAGGCGAGGTCGGCCCGGGACGAGGCCGAGCGCCGGTCGCGGACCCTGTCCGAGCGTTCCCGCGAACTGGAGAGCCGCGCCGAGATGGCGGAGTCGAACCTCCGGTCGCTGCTCGCCACGGCCCGATCCGGCGGCAACGCGCCCAAGCACGACGCACCCGTGGGCGATGCGGAGATGGCCGCCATCCTCGGTGTGTTGCGAGGCGACGAAGACGCCGAGGGCGACGGGAACGGTCAGACGACGAGACCGGAGGAGCCGCCGGCCGCCGTAGAGGAGTCGCCGAGCGTCGCGGAGCAGCCGCCTACGGCTGCTGGTTGAGCTCGATCAGGTGACAGGCGGCGAAATGCTGGTCGCCAACCTCCTCGAGCTGTAGGTCCTCGCCGCGGCAGCGGTCTTCGATCCCGAGCTCCTTCGCGCGTCCCGAGGCCACCACCGGGCACCGAGGGTGGAACCGGCATCCCGATGGGATGCGTGTCGGGTCGGGCGGCTCGCCCTGCAGGATCGCCCGGATGACGCCGACCTCGCCGGCCTCCGGCACGACGTTGAGCAGTGCCTTCGTGTAGGGGTGGCGCGGCCGGAGCAGCACTTCCTCGGTCGGGCCGATCTCGACGACACGGCCGAGGTACATCACGGCCACCCTGTCGGCGACCGTCCAGGCGAGGCCAAGGTCGTGCGTCACGATCAGGATCGAGATCCGCAGCTCGTCGCGGAACTTCATCAGGAGGGCGAGGATCTCGCCGCGCACCGACGCGTCGAGGTTCGACACGGGCTCGTCGGCGACGATGACCTTCGGCTCGATCGCGAGGGCCCCCGCGATCACCACGCGCTGGCGCTGGCCGCCCGAGAGCTCGTGCGGGAAGAGCAGGTAGAACCGCTCAGGGGGCCGCAACCCCGCGCGCGACAGCGCCTGTGCGACGAGATCCTCCTCGGTCTCGCCGTTGGGCCCT
Source organism: uncultured Actinomycetes bacterium (assembly GCA_963799625.1). GTDB lineage: Bacteria > Actinomycetota > UBA4738 > UBA4738 > HRBIN12 > AC-51. The sequence goes on from CAWCXU010000013.1 coordinate 892,201, forward strand.
TCATCGATCTTGTGGATCCGCAGGCCCTCGGCCACGATCTCGTAGATCGTCTGGCGCGGGTTCAACGACCCCGTCGGGTCCTGGAACACCATCTGGACCTCGCGCCGGAACGGGCGGAGGCTCCGGCTGTCCTTCGGCAAGACCTTGCCCCGGAACCGGATCTCGCCGCGCTGGGGCTGGATCAGACCGACGATGGCACGCGCGGTCGTGGTCTTGCCGCAGCCGGACTCGCCGGCCAGCGCGAGTACCTCGCCTTCGTGCAGCGTGAGGTCGACGCCGTCGACCGCCTTGGCGTCGGACCCCTTCTTGCCCATCAAGCCCGCGAAGAGGCCCACACGAGCCGCGAAGTTCACTTCGAGGTCGGAGATCTCGATGACCGGTTCACCCAGCTGGAGCGGTTCGGATCGTGCGGCCTCGGTGTCGGTCACGGGCTCACCGATGTCAGGTTCGGGGCGCCGGCCACGTGCACGCACGCGGCTCGCCGGTCGGCGCCCGCTTCCCAGAGCTCCGGCACGACGGTCGCGCACGCGTCGATCGCTCGCTCGCATCGCGGGTGGAACGGGCACCCGGTCGGGATCTGTTGCGGGTCGGGCGGGTCGCCACCCAGTCCCGCGGGGTGGTGGCGGAAGCGCGTGTCGCCGATCTCGGGGAACGCCGCCGCGAGTGCCGCGGTGTAGGGGTGCTGGGGCGCGTGAAAGACCTCGTTCGCCTTGCCTTCCTCGACGATCTTGCCGGCGTACATGATCGCCAGCCGGTCCGAGACGTCGACGAGCACGGAGAGGTCGTGGGTGATGAACAGCATCGCCAGGCCGAGGTCGTTCTGGAGCGACCGCAGCAGCTGCAGCACCTGTGCCTGCACCATCACGTCGAGCGCCGTGGTGGGCTCGTCGGCGATCACGAGCGTCGGGCTGCACGCGAGGGCCATCGCGATCATCACGCGTTGCTTCTGACCACCCGACAGCTCGTGCGGGTAGTCGTCGATCCGCCGCGGCGGCAGGCCGACCTGCTCCAGGAGCGCGCCGGCGCGGACGGCGGCCTCCTTCGAGGTGGCCATCCCGTGGACCTGGATCGCCTCCTCGATCTGATCGCCGATCTTCTGGACCGGGTTCAGCGCGTGCAGCGCGCCTTGGAAGATGATCGAGGCACCGGTCCAGCGGACCGCTCGGAGGCGCCCGGGCTTCAACGAGAGGATGTCCTCACCCTCGAGCTCGAGAGTCCCCTCGATCTTCGTGGCGGGGGAGTGCAGTCGCAAGATCGCGCCCGCGATCGTGGACTTGCCGCACCCGGATTCGCCGGCGAGGCCGAGAACCTCGCCCTTCTCGATCGAGAACGTGACACCGCGGACCGCCGGGACGTCACCGCCCTTCGTGGTGTAGGTGACCCGGAGGTCCTCGACGTTCAGAACGCTCATCTCTCGCGGATCCTCGGGTTCACGATCTCATCCATCGCGAAGCCAACCATCGTGAATCCGAGGACCACGAGCACGATCGACAGGCTCGGCGCCATCAGCCACCACCAGGCGTGCAGGGTCAGCGCGCCGTGGTTGAACGCCTCTTCGATCATCGTGCCCCACGACTTTGACTTGGGGTCGCCCAAGCCGAGGAAGGAGAGCTGGGATTCGGACAGGATCGCGATCGCGATCGTGAGGATCGTGTTCGCGAAGATCACCGGCATCAGGTTCGGGGTGATGTGCTTGATCACGACGTGGGCGTCGCTCGCGCCGAGCGCCCGTGAGCGCTCGATGTACGTGCGTTCCTTGACCGAGAGCACCTGGGCGCGCACCAGGCGGGCGGTGCCCGCCCACGACGTCAGCCCGATGATGATGATGATGATCCAGAAGTTCTGACCGAACATCGCCGCCAGGACGATCGCCAGCGCGAGCCAGGGGAGCACCAGGAAGACGTCGGTGATCCGCATCAAGATCGCGTCGTGCACCGCGCTCTTGTAGCCGGCCCACATCCCGATGATCGTGCCGAGCGCCATCGAGATGAACGCGGCCGCGAGGCCGACGAACAACGAGATCCGCGCCCCCTCGATCGTGAGGGACAGCACAGAGATGCCGTCGATCTGCGTCCCGAGCGGGTACTTGAGCGACGGGCCTGCGAGGCGCGGGCCGTCCGTCGTGACCGTCGGGTCCAGGGCGCCCTTGTTCGCGAAGATCGAGAAGATCGCCGTCGCCGCGAAGAACACGAGGATCGCGAGGCCGATCATCCCCGTCTTGCTCTGGCGGAACTGCGACCAGAATCGGTTGAAGGCTCTGCGCCGCCGGGCCCACTTGAGCTGCTTGGGGGTGAGCTTCGTGGGCAGCGCGATGGGGGTCGGGGCCTCGGGTGCGGTGATCGCCGGTTCGGTCTTCATGTCATGCCCTCCGGACGCGCGGGTCGAGGTAGGCATAGGTCAGGTCCGCGACGAAGTTCGCGAGGAGCACCGCGATCACGGAGATGACGAACGTCGCTTGCAGCACCGCGAAGTCGCGGGCGGTGAGGGCGTCGACCGACAGCTTGCCGACGCCGGGATAGCTGAAGACGTACTCGATCGTGATGACGCCGCTCAGGATGAACCCGAACGACAGGGCGACGAGCGTGATGGTCGGCAGCAGCGCATTCGGCACCGCGTGCTTGCGAAGGACGTACTTCTCGCGCACGCCCTTGGCGCGCGCGAGAGCGATGTATTCCTCACCCAAGGTATCGAGCAGCGAGCTGCGCATCACGAGGTAGAACTCGCCGACGTAGGCGAGGGTCAGCGTCAGCCACGGGAGTGCCATGTGGTTCGCGACGTCGATCCAGTGCGAGAACCCGGTCATCGGGATCGCGCTCTCGTATCTGTTGACGGGGAAGATATGGAGCGCGCTCGCGAAGATCAGGATGAAGATCATGCCGAGCACGAACTCCGGCATCGCGTACAGGACCATCGATGCGCCCATCGAGCCTTTATCGACGGCCCCTTGTCGTTTCCATCCGCCGTAGATGCCGAGCAACACCCCGATCGCGATCGACGCCAATGTGGCCGTCGTGATCAACACCGCCGAACGGAGCATCCGCGACCAGAACAGACTGCTGACGCTCGTGCCGGGGCTGACGATCGTGGAGACGCCGAAGTTGAACGTCAGCATCTCCTTCATGTAGCGCACGTACTGCTCCGGCAACGGGATGTCGAGACCCCAGTCGTGCCGGATCGCGTCGAGCTGCGCCGCGGAGAACTTCGACCCGGTCGCCCTCGCGTAGGTGACGACCGGGTCGCCCGGTTGCCAAACCCGGAAGAGGAGGAACGCGAGAGACAGGACGAGCAGGAGGGTGATGAACAGCTGACCCATCTTCCCCAACAGGTAGCGTGCCGTCCCCATCCTGCGTCGTCCTTACGTCTCTCGAGCGCCTTCTAGGCGAGATCCTCGTCGGACTTGCCCCGTCGAGCGATCATGACGATCCCGACCACCACGATGATGGCTCCGAGGATACCCACAATCACCAGCAGGGATGAGCTCGACGACCCGCTCGAGCCTGTGTCCGCCCCCCTGAGCTGCACCGTGAGCGCCGAGTACGGCGTGTATTGGTTCCACAGGAACCCTTCCGGTGCCGGCGAGGTGTTGTCCTCGAGACCCGTCCACTTGGTGCTGTTGTAGGCCTCGAGGGACTTGTCGTAGTACAGGACGAGCTCGGGGTTGTCCTTATAGAGGAGCTGCTGCATCTGGAACACGATCGCCTGGCGAGCCTGCGGGTTCGGGGCGATCTGCTGCTCCTTGTAGAGCTTGTCGTACTGCGGGTTCGAGTAGCAGGTGTCGCTCCACGTGCCGCACTGGCTCGAGGTGAAGGTCGACAGGATGAAGTCCGGGTCGGGGTCGGGACCCCAGCCCCAGACGTACAGGTCGTAGTCGTTGTCGAGCCAGGCCGACACGAGCTTCCCGTCGCCGACGACCTCCGACGTCGTGGCGATCCCGATCTGCTTCAGCCAGCCCGTGATGTAGGTCCCGAGGCGGGCGCCCACGTCGGACTGCGATCGCAGGATCAGCCGGAGGTTGAGGTCCTGGCCTGTTTTCGGATCGTTCACGATGCCGTTGTTGTCGGTGTCCTTGAACCCGGCATCAGCGAGCATCTGTTTCGCCGTGTCGAGGTTGAACCCGATCGTTTCATCGGCGGTCGGTTGCCAGTGATAGAAGCTCGAGAACGGTGGCACGATCGTCGTGCCAGGTTCCCCGTACCCCGCGAGCACCTTGTCGACGATCGTCTGCCGATCGATCGCCCACGCGATCGCGGTCCGCACCGCGGGGTCGCGCAGCGCCGGGTTGCCGCTTCCGGGGTTGTTCTTGCAATACGGCGCGGCGGTCGGTGACGTCGGGTCGCACATGTTGAAGCTCATCTGACCGAACGTCACGGCCGGACCTACGTGGGTGGTGATCCCGTCCGCGCCGCCGGAGGATTGGAGCTCGTTGAACAGGTCGACCGACCCGAGGTTCGTGTAGTCGATCTCACCCTGCTTGAGGGCGGTGACCATCGCCTCGGAGTTGTCGTACAGCACGACCTTGAACTGGCTGATGTGCGGCGCGCCGCCCCAGTAGTTCGGGTTCGCGGTCATCGTCCAGTCCTGGCCCTTGTTCCACTCCGTCAGCTGGAACGGGCCGCTGCCGACCATCGGCTTGCCGTCTTCGAAGAACGGCGCCTTCTTGATGTCGTCGCAGGACGACTTGCCCCAGATGTGCTCGGGGGCGATGTAGACCCACGGCGGCCGGATCGGCGCGCTCGTCGGCTTGTTCGTCGTCCACACGAGCTGCGTCGGGCTCGGCGCGGTGATCGACTCGGTGAAGTCGGGCACCAGGTAGTCGAGCGAGTTCCCGAGGTTGCAGTCGATGGTCTTGTTGTACGTGAACGCGATGTCGTTGGCGGTGAACGGTTGCCCGTCCTGCCACGTCATGCCCTGGCGGATGTCGAAGGTCCACGAGAGGCCGTCGGGGGATTGGGTCCAGCTGGTCGCGACCCCGGGCGACGCCTGCAGGGTGGACTTGTCGAAGTTCTCGAGGAGGTCGAAGTTGAGCGCGAGGACCTCGTACTCGGGCGATTCGATCGCCTTCCACGGGTTGACCGTGCGCATGTCGTTGATGGTGCCCTCGATGAACGTCCCGCCCGCGGTGCCGGATGGCGCCGCCGATGCGGACGCCTTCGCGCTCGCGCTCTGGGCCCAGGCGGTGCCTGCGGCGAGGATCACGATGATCATCCCGCTGAGCGTGACGAAGAGTCCTTTGCGGACCTTCCTCATGGTGCCTCCTTCCATGCAGCTTCGTGTTGGTTCCTACGTCCCTTTTACGACCCCGGGTGCACCCCGGGTTGGTCCACGGTCAACGTCTGGGCGTCGGCGTCCAAAGTAGCTTGCACCCCAAGGGGCATCGATGCCAGGTGCGTGCCGTGGCCGAGGGGGAGCTTGTAGAGGACCGGGACGTCGAGAGGGAGCAGGCAGCGCTCCAGGACGTCTTCGATCGAGCGGGTGCGCGGAGCCTCCGGGCGCGACTCGCGCCAGTCGCAGTTGAAGAGCTCGCCCACGACCACCCCGACCACGTTCTGCAGCTTGCCGGCGTGGGCGAGCTGGTGCAGGTGCACCTCGACGATGTACGGCGGCTCATCGACCTCCTCGAAGAACAGGATCGCGCCGTCGAAGACCGGGTCCCACGGCGTCCCGAGCAGGTGGACGAACGTGAAGAGGTTCCCGCCGACGATCGGCGCCGTGACGCGGCCGCCCGCGATCGTGCGGACGTAGGGATCGTCCGGATCGCGGGGCACCTCACCGGCGCCGCCGCTCGTGAGCGCCGCAACGGCGGAGTCCCAGGTGAACGGCTTGCGCTCGGGGACCCCCATCGATCCGAAGCCGGGCCCGTGGAACGTCGCGAGCCCGGCCTCTTGCCGCAGCGCGATGTGCAGGTTCGTGATGTCGGAGAAGCCCATCAACGCCTTCGGGTTCGCGGCGATCAGGTCGTAGTCGAGGTAGGGGAGGATCTCGATCGCGCCGGTGCCGCCCCAGAGCACCTGGATCACGTCGACCTCGGGGTCGGCGAACAGGGCGTTCAGGTCCTCGGCCCGCTTCTCGGGCGGCCCCGCGACGTAGTCGTCCTTGAGCCAGGTCGAGTCGGTGAGTTTGACCTCGTAGCCGCGGTCCCGCCACCAGCGCAGGGGGCGATCGATGTCGCTGCCGTTGAAATAGGGGCCCGACGGGGCCATCACGCCGATCGTGCCGCCCTCGGGGAGCGGCCGACCGAAACGTGTTGCGGCGATGTTGGTCACGTGGACGCCTCGAAGGGGTGGGTCGGGGTGCGGTCACCGGACCGGGCCGGGCCGAAGCTTGTCCGGAACGAAGCGCTCACGTCCGTAGATCTGGTCCTCTCCCGCCGCCGGGCACCGTGATCCGTCCGGTACGGCGCCCGTATAGGCGGGCATCATCCCCGAAAGCCGCCCTGAGCGCTAGTCCCCATCACCTAGTCCTGTGGCCCGCTTACGCGTGGGCGCGTGCGACCTTCACGAAGCGTCGGAAGACCTCGGTTCCCTGGTGTTCGTGGCGCAGCTGATGCGCGATCGCCGCCGTTCGCAGCCGAGCGGAGTTGGTGTGCCAGTCCCGTGCGAGGGACTCGCCTGCGTCGTCGATCCATAGGTCGATCTCGGGGCGGTCGATCTCGAAGTGGAACTGGGTCGCCCACGCGCGGTCGCCGATCCGGAACGCCTGTGCGGCGACCTGGTCCCCGGTCGCGAGCTGCTCCGCCTCGCCGGGCAGGTCGAACGTGTCCATGTGCCACTGGAAGACCGGGTCGCCGTCCGTGTAGTGCGACAGGAGCGGGTCGTCGGCCGCGGCCCCCAGCGGGCGCAGCGGGACATAGCCGATCTCACGCACCGGCGCTTTGCGGATCTTCGCGCCGAGCGACCAGGCGAGCACTTGAGCCCCGAAGCAGATCCCGAGGAACGGTACCTCCCGGTCCAGCGCATCGAGGGTCACTTCCCGGACCCGCTCGATGAACGGCCGCTCGCGGGCGTGCTCGATGTTGTAGGCGCTGCCGAACAGCACCACGCCGCTCACCTCGTCGAGGGCGGGCGCGGGCTCGTCGTGGATCGCGTCCCAGACGCGGATCTCCGCGCCCGCGTCCGTGACGGCGGTGGGGCCGATCCCGAACGTCTCGGCGGCGTCCGCCTTCGCGAACAACAAGGGCCGCATGCCGTGAGTCTACGGTTGGGCGGTCGGCTCCCCGAGGGTGGCCTCGGCGAGCAGCGTCGCGACATCGGCGACCCGCATGTCGGATCCCGCCGCCTTCGCCGCGTCGTCGAGCATCACGAAGCAGTAGGGGCACGCGACGGCGAGGGTGTCGGCGCCGGTGCCGGCCGCCTCGGCGAAGCGCGTGTCGTTGATCCGTGCGTCGCCGGCTTCCTCCATCCACATCCGCGCGCCGCCGGCGCCGCAGCAGAACGAGCGCTCGCGGGCGCGTTCCATCTCTGTGGTGGTCAGACCGGTCGAGCCGAGGACGTCGCGCGGCGCGTCGTAGCGCCCGTTGTGACGGCCGAGATAGCACGCGTCGTGGTAGGTGACCGTGCCGCTCGCACCGGGCGTCGTGAGCAGCCGCCGCTCGGCGAGCAGGTGCGACAGCAGCTCGGTGTGGTGCACGACCTCGAGCGTCGCGCCGTAGTCGGGGTACTCGTTCGCGAGGGTGTTGAAGCAGTGCGCACAGGTCGCGACCACCTTCGTGACGCCCGCCTCGGCGAACGTCGCGACGTTCTGCTCGGCGAGGATCTGGAACAGGTACTCGTGGCCCATCCGACGGGCGGGGTCACCGGTGCACCGCTCGCGCCCGCCGAGCACCGCCCAGTCGACGCCGGCCGCGTTCAGCAGGCGGGCCACGCTCTGGGTCGTCTTCTTCGCCCGGTCGTCGAACGCGCCGGCGCAGCCCACCCAGAACAGGTACTCCGGCGCGGTGTCCCCGGCCGCGAGCACCCGGACCGGGATGTCGCCGATCCAGTCGGTGCGCGCCGACGCCGGCTGGCTCCAGGGGTTCTCGTTGGGTCCCTCGACGCCTCGGAGCATCGTGCCCGCCTCGCTCGGGAACCGTGACTCCGCCATCACGAGGTTCCGGCGGAGGTCGACGATCGTGTCGACGTGCTCGATGTCGACCGGGCACTCCTGCACGCACGCGCCACACGTCACGCAGTCCCAGACGACCTCGTCGGTCACCGCGTTCGGCACGAGCGGTTGCAGTTCCACGTCGCCGGCTCCCGGAACGACCCCGGCGACGGCGTCGCGGAGATCCATGATCAGGAGCTTCGGGCTGAGCGGCTTGCCCGTGTTCCAGGCGGGACAGACCTCCTGACACCGGCCGCACTCCGTGCAGCTGAACAGGTCGAGGAGCTGCTTCTTCGACAGGTCCTCGGCGGTCGCGACCCCGAAGCGGATGTCCTCCTCCGGCCCCTCGAGGTCGATCTCGAGCTTCTCGAGGTGACCGCTCGGGCCGTTCTTCGCGAAGTAGACGTTCGGCGCCGCGGTGATGATGTGCAGGTGCTTGGACTTCGGCAGGTAGGCGAGGAACCCGAGCACGATGAGCACGTGCGACCACACGAAGACGCGCTCGAGCGTCTCGGTCGGCTGGCCGGTGCCGAACAGGTTCGACAACGCGTTCGCGACGGGCTCGGCGCTCGGGTGGGCGGTCTGACCGAGCGCGATCTTCGTCGCGTTCCACAGCAGCAGCGTCGTGACGATGCCGAGGATCGCGAGCAGGATCTTGTCGGCCTCCTCCATGTGGGAGCCGCGGAAGCGGTCGGGGCGCTGCACCTTGCGGATGTAGAACGCGATCGCGATGCCCACCATCACGAGCGTCGCGAACAGGTCGACCAGGAACAGGAACCACGGCGCCTCGCCGATCAGCGGGAGCGATCGCCCGTCGTCGACGATCGCGATCATCGCCTCGACGATCGTCGGGAACAGCACCAGGAAGCCCCAGAAGATGCAGGCGTGCATCACGCCGGGCAGGGCCTTCTGGAAGAGCTTGCGTTGCCCCAGCACCTGCACGAGCTCCCGTCGGGCGCGCGCGCCGGGCTCGGCGGTGCGCGCGGCCGGACGGGCCGCGCGCAGCAGCGCCATCCGCGCGCGCGCCCGCCGCGCGAAGACGACGACCGCGACCGCGAGGACCGCGGCCAGCGCGAGGGCGCTCAGGAGCTGGCCCGTCGGCGGACCTCCTCGGTGAGCGCGGGCACGATCTGGAACAGGTCGCCGACCACGCCGAGGTCGGCGATCTTCAGGATCGGCGCGTCGGCGTCCTTGTTGATCGCGACGATCCGCTTCGCGCCCTTCATCCCGACGACGTGCTGCAGCGCGCCGCTGATCCCCGCGGCGATGTAGACCTCGGGTTTGACGGTCTTGCCGGTCTGGCCGACCTGATAGGCGTACGGCACCCAGCCGGCGTCGACGGCGGCGCGCGAAGCCCCGACGGCCGCGCCGCCGATCGCGGCGGCCAGGTCGTCGAGCAGGGAGAACGGCTCCGGTCCGCCGAGCCCGCGTCCGCCGGCGACCACCACGTTCGCCTCTTCGAGCTTGGGGCCGCTCGCCGCCTCGGCGTGGCGCTCCACCACCGTGGCAACCGGTCCGGGCGGCGTGACGGCGTCGACCACGACGATCTCGGCCGTGCCGCCGCTCGGCTCCGCGGGGAACGACTTCGGGCGGACCAGCACGAGGCGAGGTTCGGGCCCGGCGAGATCGACCTCGACGATCTTCGTGCCGCCGAAGATCTCGGTGCGGGCTCGCGACGCGCTCTCGACGTCGGTCGCGTTGGCCATGAGGGTCGAGCCGGTGAGGGCCTGCAGGCACCCTGCGACGTCGCGCCCCGCATACGTCCCGGGGAACAGGATCAACGAGGGCGTGTGCTGTGCCGATCAGCGCGTGCAGCGTGTGGGCGGCCGGACGTCCTGGCTGGTCGGCGAACAGCTGGGTCGTCGCTCGCGTAGACGATGGCTGCGCCGTGCGCGCCGAGCTCGGCCGCCGCGGCGGTCGCGCCCGGGCCCAGCGCGACCGCGGCGATGTCGTCGCCGAGCGCGCGCGCCTTGGTGAGCAGCTCGAGCGCGCTTGGGTGCGCGCCCTCGGGGGTGACCTCCGCGTAGACCCAGGTCGCGCCCATCAGATCACCTTCGCGTCGGCCAGGAGGTCGGCGATCCGCACGACCGCCTCGTCGCCGGTCACGATCTCGCCGCCCGCCTTCGCGGGTGCGTCGGTCACGGCGGCCACGGTCTGGGTCGCGGCGAGGTCGGTGACGCCGAGGTCGCCGGCGCTCACCGTGTCGACCGGCTTGGACTTCGCGGCCATGATCCCCTTGAGGCTCGGGTAGCGCGGATCGGTCGCGCCCGCGGTCACCGTGATCAGTGCCGGTCTCGGCGCGGTCAGCACGTCGTAGCCCGACTCGGTCTGTCGCTCCACCCGGAAGGCGTCGCCGTCGGACTCGAGCTTGCGGACCGCCGTGACGCTCGCGATGCCGAGCAGCTCGGCCAGCGTCGCCGGCATCGTGCCGGTGTAGCCGTCGGTGGACTCGGCACCGGCGATCACGAGGTCGTACGGGCTGCGTGCCACTGCGGCCGCGAGGACCCGCGCCGTCACCAGCGCATCGGCGCCGCGCAGGCCCGGCTCGGTGACCAGCAGGCCGCGGTGCGCGCCCATCGCGAGCCCCCGCTGGACGCCGGCGAGCGCTTCGGCAGGTCCCATGGAGACGATGGTGACCTCGCCGCCCCCGGCCTCGACCAGCTGGAGCGCGAGCTCGAGGCCGTACTCGTCGCCGGGGTCGAGCGCGCCGTCGCCGGCATCGCGCACGAGCAGGTTGTCGGGTCCGAGCTGCGGGGTTCCCGTGGGGTTGGGGACGAACTTCGCGAGCACGGTGACGTTCATGCCGCGGATGCTACCTAGCCCGGTCCCGACCGCGGGTACCCGGCGCGATGACGGTGGGTCGGTTCCGCGGCGGTCGGTCGGACCGCCTACAGTGCCGTCCGTGACGCAGGCACCGGGCGCGCTCGACGGCATCCGCGTGGCGGACTTCTCACGCGTGCTCGCCGGCCCCGTGGCGACGATGATCCTGGGCGACCTCGGCGCCGACGTCGTGAAGATCGAGCGACCGGGGACCGGCGACGACACCCGAGGCTGGGGTCCGCCGTGGTCACCCGACGGGGATGCCTCCTACTACCTCGGCGTGAACCGGAACAAGCGCAGCGTCGCGCTGGACCTGAAGGACCCGGGCGACCTCGCGATCGCGCGCACGATCGCGCTGCGCTCCGACGTCGTGATCGAGAACTTCCGGCCGGGCGTCATGGCGCGGGCCGGCCTCGACCACGCGACCCTCTCCGCGGACCGGCCCGACCTCGTCTCGTGCCGGATCGCAGGGATCGGGCGCGGCGACGTCGCCGGGTACGACTTCCTCGCTCAGGCGATGGGCGGGCTGATGTCGATCACCGGAGATGGCGACGGCGAGCCGCGGAAGATCGGCGTCGCGCTCGTGGACGTGATGACCGGGTTGCACGCGGCGATCGGGATCCTCGCGGCGCTCCGCCATCGCGACCGGACGGGCGAAGGCCAACTGGTGGAGGTCGATCTGTTGTCGACCACGTTGTTCGCGCTCGCGAACCAGGCGTCGAACTGGCTCACCGCGGGTGTCGTCGCCGGCCGGATGGGTAACCGGCATCCGTCGATCGCACCGTACGAGACGCTTCGGGCGGCGGACGGACCGTTCGTCGTCGCCGTCGGGAACGACGAACAGTTCGCGACGTTCTGCGACGTGCTCGGCGTCCCGGCGCTTGCGGCGGACGAACGGTTCACCACGAACGCGGCCCGGGTGACGAACCGCGAGGCGCTCGTCGCCGCGCTCGAGCGGACCCTCGCGACGGCGCCCACGGCTGTCTGGATCGAACGTCTCGGTGCGGCCGGGATCCCCTGCGGGATGGTCAATCAAGTTGACCAAGCGTTCGAGCTGGCCCGCGCGGTCGGGCTCGAGGCCGTCGCGTCCTTCCCCGAGTCGGGGATCGACACGGTGGCGAACCCGCTGCATCTGTCCGGCACCCCGGTCACCTACCGGCGGCCCCCGCCCGGCCTCGGCGAGCACGACACCGAGGTCCGGGCGGAGGCCGAGGGCTGACCGAGGCCGCTATGCGGCCGGCGGCATAGGCTGGACGCATCGAGGAAGGAGCGCCCCGTGGATGCACCCGATCCGCTCGACCTGATCGACATCGACGCCCAGCTCACCGACGAGGAGCGGCAGATCCGCGGCCTCGCTCGCGCGTGGGTCGCCGACCGCATCCTGCCCGAGGTCGACGAGTGGTTCGAGCACGGCGAGTTCCCCGCGCGGGAGCTGGCGAAGGAGCTCGGGCAGCTCGGGTTCCTCGGGATGCAACTACCCGACATCGGCGGGCTCGGCGCGGTCGCCTACGGGTTGGTGGAGCTGGAGCTCGAGGCGGGCGACAGCGGGTTGCGGTCGTTCGTCAGCGTCACGAGCGCGCTCGCGATGTTCGCGATCCACACGTTCGGCTCGGCGGAGCAGAAGGCGGAATGGCTTCCCCGGATGCAGTCGGGCGAGGCGATCGGGTGCTTCGGACTGAGCGAGCCCGACAGCGGCAGCGACCCGGGGTCCATGCGGACGTTCGCGAAGCGCGACGGCGACGACTGGATCTTGTCGGGCACGAAGATGTGGATCACGAACGGCAGCGTGTCCGATGTCGCGATCGTCTGGGCGAACACCGACGACGGTATCCGCGGGTTCGTCGTGCCGTGCGACGCGCCGGGATTCTCGGCGCCCGACATCCACAAGAAGCTGTCGCTCCGGGCGAGCGTCACCTCCGAGCTGGTGATGGACGAGGTCCGACTGCCGGCCGGCGCGATGCTCCCCGAGGTCAAGGGATTGCGCGGGCCACTGTCGTGTCTGAACGAGGCGCGGTTCGGGATCATCTGGGGCGTGATGGGCGCGGCGCGCTCGTGCTTCGCGTCGGCGCTGGACTATTCGAAGACGCGGATCCAGTTCGACCGGCCGATCGGCTCGTTCCAGCTGACGCAGAAGAAGCTCACCGACATGGCGCTCGAGTTGAACAAGGGCACGCTGCTGGCCTACCACTTCGGCCGGATGAAGGAGGAGGGGCGGCTGCTGCCGCAGCACGTCAGCGTGGGGAAGCTGAACAACACGCGTGCGGCGCTCGAGATCGCTCGCACGGCGCGCGGGATCCACGGTGCCAACGGCATCACGCTCGAGTACCCGATCATGCGGCACATGACGAACCTCGAGTCGGTGATCACGTACGAGGGGACCGAGGAGATCCACACGCTCGTGATCGGCGAGACCCTCACGGGCCTCCGCGCCTACACGTAGCGCGTCAGCGCAGGAACAGCAGAAGGATCAGTACGACGAAGGCACTGACCACCGCGAGGAGCGCGATCGTCAGGCCGCCGCCGCTTATCGTTCCGCCCCCCGTGTCGTCGCGATGGTGCAGGTCGTACTGACGGTTCTCGGCCAGCCGCCTTCGCTCGTCCATCGGCATGCTCGAATCGTACGCGGGAGTGGGCCACGTGCGCTACGGCTGTAAGTCGGAATCCTGTGTTCCCGCCCGGCGGTGACCGCGAGCTAGCCTTGCGCTGTGCGGATCGGCGTGCATCTGCGGCACTGGGATCGGACGCCCCACGACGTGGCGGCGCTGGCGAAGCTGGCCGAGGACGTGGGGCTCGAGTCCGTCTGGGTGTCCGAGACGTGGGGGTCCGACGCGACCGTACTCGCGACCTGGATCGCGGCCCACACCTCGCGGATCGCGATCGGGACCGGGATCCTCCAGATGCCCGCTCGAACACCGGCGGCTGCCGCGATGGCGGCCGCGACGATCGATCACCTCTCGGGCGGCCGACTCCGGCTCGGACTCGGTGTCAGCGGTCCTCGGGTCGTGGAGGGATGGCACGGCGTGGCGTACGGCTCGCCACTCGCGAGGACTCGCGAGTACGTCGCGATCGTCCGTGCCGCCCTCGCGCGCGAGGAGCCGCTCTCCTTCGAGGGCGAGGTGTACACGATCCCGGTCCCCGATGGCGCCGGTAAGCCGCTGAAGCTGAACGTTGCGCCGTTGCGAACGGACGTGCCGATCTACCTCGCGGCGATGGGGCCGAAGAACGTAGCGCTCTCGGCCGAGATCGCGGACGGATGGCTCCCGATCCTGTTCGATCCCGAGCACGTCGACGTCTTCGGCCCGCTCCCGCTGCGTGCTGGGTTCGACATCGCGCCGATGGTGCTCACCGCGATCCACGATGACGTGGCCGACGCTCGCGACGTGGTGCGGCCCGAGATCGCGCTGTACGTGGGCGCGTACGGACCCAAGACGCGGAACTTCTACGCCGACCTCGTCCGGCGCTACGGGTTCGAGGCCGAGGTCGAGGCGATCCAGACTGCCGCCCTCGACCGCCGGATGGCCGACGCGACGACTGCGGTCTCCGACGCGATGGTCGACGCGCTCACGCTCGTCGGGCCGGTCGCTCGCGTCCGCGACCGGCTGCAGGTCTACGCCGAGGCCGGTGCGACCTCCGTGCTCGCCATGACGAAGGACCCGACTAGCATCCGCGCTCTGGGAGAGGTGGCGACGTGACGACCTATCTGGAGGACCTGAGCGAGGGCTTGCGGATCGAGACGGAACGGCGTGTCGTGTCCGCGGCCGACATCGACGCGTTCGTCGAGCTCTCCGGCGATCGGAACCCGCTGCACACGGACGACGCCTCCGCGCGCGCCGCCGGGTTCGCTGGACGCATCGCGCACGGTCTGCTCGTCCTCTCGCTCGAGGGCGGGCTCTCCTCGGAGGCCGACGACTGGGCGATGGGCACCTACCTGGAGGAGTCGCGGCGGTTCGTCGAGCCGGTCCTGCCCGGCGACGAGATCTACTCCGTGTCGGAGGTGACGGACCTGCGACGGTCGCGCTCGAAGCCCGACCGCGGGATCGTGACCCTTCGGGTCGAGACGCGGAACCAGCGCGACGAGGTCGTGCTCGAGGGCACCGACGTCATCTTGGTCGGCGCCCGGGGTGAGGCGTGACCGACCCCGACGTCGAACGACAGCTCGTCGAGCTGGCGCACGAGTTCGCCGCGAGCGAGATCCGGCCCGTTGCCGCTGCGTTCGATGTGAGCGAGGCGTTCCCTACCGACGTCGTGCGAAAGGCGGCAGCGATCGGTCTCACGAGCTTCGACCTGCCCGCGGCCTACGGTGGCGGTGGCATCGATTCGGTTCGCACCGCCTGTCTGGTCGGGGAGGAGCTCGCGTGGGGCGACTCGCCGATCGGCTCGATCGTCGGCAGCGCATCGTTCTTCGCCGACCCGCTCGCCGCGCTCGGTACCGAGGAGCAACGCGATCGGTGGATCACACCGCTCTGCGGCGACGACCCGCCGATGACGGGGCTCGCGATCACCGAGCCGGGCGCGGGCTCGGACGCCGCCGCGATCACGACGACCGCGACCAAGGTCGACGGCGGCTACCTGCTCAACGGGCAGAAGACGTGGGTGAGCGGCGCCCCGGTGGGCCGGTACTACCTGGTGTACGCGACCGTCGCGCCGGGCACGCGGTCGAAGGGGATCACCTCGTTCGTCGTGGAACAGGGCGACGAGGGCTTCACGTTCGGCGCCAAGCTGCCCAAGCTCGGCGCGCGTTGCTACCCGACGGCGGAGCTGTTCTTCGCCGACTGCTTCGTGCCCGACGACCGTCGGATCGGCGGAGAAGGGCGGGGGTTCGCCGGCGTGATGCGCTCGTTCGACCGGTCGCGCGTGACGCTCGCGGCCAACTCGATCGGGATCGGACGGGCCGCCCTCGAGTACGCAGTCGACTACGCGAAGCAGCGCGAGGCGTTCGGCAAGAAGATCCACGAGTTCCAGGCGGTGAGCTTCCGGCTCGTCGACGCGAAGGTCGCGCTCGACCAGGCGCGGCTGATGACGCTCCACGCGGCGGACCTGGCCGACGCCGACGAACCCTTCGCGACCGAGGCGTCGATGGCCAAGCTCGCGGCCTCGGAGGCGGCGTGGAAGACGGCGAACGCCGCGGTGATGACGCTGGGCAGCTACGGCTACTCCCGTGAGTACCCGGTCGAGAAGTGGTTGCGAGACGCCAAGCTCGAAGAGATCTACGAAGGGACCAGCGATATCCAGCGGATGATCATCGCGCGGGCGATGTTCCCGCGCGAGAGATGAGCTCGGCGGGTTGTGCCGGCGCGCACAATCAGCCGCGCTCGAAGTAGCGGGCGAGCTCCCAGTCGGTGACGACCTGATTGTCGAAGATGATCTGTTCCTGCTCGGCGGTGTTAAGCAGGTGCTCGAATACGAAGTCGCCGAACGCCTCGCGCGCGACCGTCGAGCTGCGGAACGCCTCGATCGCTTCGTGCAGGCTGGTCGGGACGCGGGGCACTTCTTTCGCCTCGTAGGCATTGCCGACGAACATCGCCGGCGGTTCGACCCGGTTGCGGATCCCCCACAAGCCGCTCGCGATCGTGGCCGCGAACGCGAGGTACGGATTCGCGTCGGCGCCGGGGAGCCGGCACTCGACCCGCGCGCCCTTGTGTTCGCCGACGGTACGGTAGCCGGCAGTGCGGTTGTCACGGCTCCACACGATCGCGGTTGGCGCCCACGAGCCCAACTGGTAGCGCTTGTAGGAGTTCACGAACGGCGCGTACATCCACGACATCTCTCGGGCGGTCGTCATGAGCCCACCGAGGTACCAGCGGTACGTGTCGGACATGTGGTGCTCGCCGTCGTCGGACCACATCAGGCTGCTGGTGCCGTCGCCGCTCCAGACGCTGGAGTGCAGGTGGCAGCTCGACCCGGCCTCGGCCATCGTCCACTTCGCCATGAACGTGATCGCGACTTCGTTCAACGCCGCGATCTCCTTGGCACCGTGCTTGTAGAGCGCGTGATGGTCCGCGTTGGACAGCGCGTCGGAGTAGGTGATGTTGATCTCGTGCTGGCCCTTGCCGAACTCGCCCTTGCTGAACTCGATCGGGATGCCGGCGCCGCGCATGCCGTTGCGAACCTGCCGGATGAACCATTCGTCCTTGGTGGTCTGCAGCATGTGGTAGTCCATGATGTAGCTCGAGCTCGGTCGAGCGTCGCGGTACCCGTGGTCGGCCATCGCCTCGAACGAATCTTTGAACAGGTAGAACTCGAGCTCCGAGCCGGTCTTGATCAGATAGCCCATCTCGGCGGCGGCTGCGATCTGTGCGCGCAGGATCGCGCGCGGGGCGACGGCGGTCGGTTCGCTCGTCTCCTCGTCGGCGATGTCGCAGATCACCATCGCAGTCTTCTCGAGCCACGGGCACAACCGGAGCGTCGCGAGGTCGGGGATCATCCGGAAGTCGCCGTAGCCCGTGTCCCAGCTGGCGTAGGCGTACCCGGGGAGCGGCTCCATCTCCATGTCGATGGCGAGTAGGTAAAGGCACGCGTGTAGGCCCTCGGCGCCGAGCACGTCCTCGAGGAAGAAATCGGGCAGGACGCGCTTGCCCATGAACCTGCCCTGGAGGTCGGTGAACTGGCAGAGCACGGTGTCGATCTGCCCGGTGTGCGCCAGCTCGGCGAGCTCTTCGACCGTCAGCATGCCCTGCGTCTGCATCGACCCTCCTCATGAGATGCGAGGGGCGCGGCCGCGGAGCGGCCGCGCCCAGCCCGCCGACCTGTACCTAGACGGCTTCCAGATCGCGTTCGATCGCCTTGAGCTCCTCCGGGCTTCCCTGGACGACCGGGCCCTTGAACCACTTGCGCGCCGACAAGAGCCAGTAGATCGCCGCGAAGCCGATCACGATCGCCACCGCGATCCCCGCGTAGTTCAACGCGTTCGCAACGGAGACGCCGAGCCCGCCGGGGCTGAACTGGGGCAGCATCAGGACGATGCAGATGAACACGACCCAGATCACCGCCACGTAGCCCACCAGGACGCTCCATTTTCCGAGGTTCCACGGGCCGGGACGGAACGCACGTCCCGCACGCAGCCGGAGGAACGTCGGGATCACGTACGCGATGTAGAGCCCGATCACCGCGATCGACGTCACCGCGAAGTACGCGACGATGCTGCCCTTCCAGTAGGCGGGCGCGACGAGGAGCCAGGCGAGTGCGACCGCGAGCCAGATGCGTTCGTGGGCGTCCGGGTGCGCTTGTTGATCTTGTGCCACGCCCGATGCCCGGGGACGGCCCCGTCACGGCTGAACGCGTAGATCATCCGCGAGTTCGCGGTCACCGACGACATCCCGCAGAAGAACTGAGCCCCGAGCACGATCAACAGCATGAAGACGGTCCAGCTCTTGCCCGTCGCGTCGAGGAAGATCTGCGCCGGCGCCGCCACGGTGCCCGTCGCCGCCTGGAATCCGCGCACGGCATTGTCGTATCCGGTCGTGCCCTGGACGGCGTACCAGACGCCGAGCAACAGGATGTAGCCGAAGATCACCGACACCACGACCGACTTCCAGATGCCCTTCGGCCCGGACACTTCCGCGGCGTGTGTCTCCTCGGTCATGTGCGCCGACGCGTCGTAGCCCGTGAGCGTGTACTGCGCGAGCAGCATCCCGATCAGGAAGATGTAGAGCGTCGACCCGAAGAAGCCGGTCGAGAAGCCGGTCCCGTTGATGAACCCCGCGGGGAAGATCGGAGCGTCGGCCGCGGCCGCTTTGAAGCTGTAGATCGTGCCGAAGCTCGTGTGCTGGTCGGGCACGAGGAACAGAGATCGAGAAGACGATCAGCACGCCGGCGACGTGCCACCAGACGCTCACGTCGTTCAGGAGCGCCACCAGCCGGAACCCGAAGGTGTTCATCAGGCCGTGCAAGGACCAGGACGCCGGTGTAGGAGCCCAGCAGGATCAGCTTCGTCACGTCGACGTCGAACGCGACGTTCAAGAACGCGCAGAAGAAGGCGGCGAACCCGAAGTCGATGCCCGCGGTCACCCCGACCTGGCCGAGGAAGTTGAACCATCCCGTGAACCAGGACCAGGCCGGACCGTGCTTCGGCGCGACCTTCGCGGACCAGTAGTACAGGCCTCCGGCGGTCGGGTAGCTGGAGCAGATCTCGGCCATCGCGAGCGCGACGAACGTGACCATGAGGCCCACGAGGGGCCAGCCGTAGGTCGGCGTCGACGGGCCCACCGACCGACATCCCGTACCCGAACAGCGTCAGGCAGCCCGACAGGATCGAGATGATCGTGAACGAGACGGCGAAGTTGGAGAACGCCCCCATCCCGCGTTTGAGCTCCTGCGCGTAGCCGAGCTCGTGGAGCTCGTTCGACGTCGGTCTTCGACGCTCGGCGCGAGCGGCCTCCATGCCGGAACCGGCATCATCCATCTGCGACCCCTTTCCCTCTCACCGGTGAGGTGCGACGGTATGTGGCTAGCGGTATCAGAGACGCGCGGTCCGGGGCTGTCAAGCCGATGACGCGGGGCGTGGTTCGGGCGAACTAGTTCGCGCGCGATGTGCATCGGGACAACGTTATGGGCGCAACAGGTACAGGCGGAACGCGTCGTGTTCGATCGGCAAGATCTCGAATCGCGTGAATCCGGCTTCCTCGGCGTATCTCCGCAAGGTGTCGGGGCGCATCACGGTGCCCGTGGCCGCCGACGGTGACGCGGCGCGCCCGGCGGGCAGGCAGTCGAAGATGCTCCAGCCGTAGAAGTAGGACTCGAGCTCATGGGGTGTGCCGTCGAACGTGTCGCGCGTGCGCTCGTCGACGACGAGCATCGCGCCGTCCTCCGCGAGCGCGCGACGCGCGGCGCCCAGCACCTCCACCGGGTTCGGCATGTCGTGGATGCACTCGAACGCCATCGCGAGATCGGCCTTCGCGTCGATCGCCGCACCGTCGACCGCGTGGAAGCGCACGCGGTCGCTCAGCCCGGCATCCTCCGCGTGCCCACGCGCCTGCTCGATCGAGTACGCGTCCGGGTCGTATCCGTCGACGGTCGCCTGCGGGTACGCCTTCGCGAGCGCGATCGAGGACCACCCGTGTCCGCACCCGATGTCGATCACCCGGGTCGGCCCAGCTTCCAGCGTCGTGTGGAACGGCGCGATGTTCGGCAGCCAGTCGCCGGGCAACGTGAACAGGTAGACGGGGCGGTTGGAGCCGCCCTGCCCGTCGGCGCTCTCGGAGCCGAACAACTCCGGTGCGATGCCTGTACCCGTGCGGTATGCCTCGACGACCGGGTCGATCACCACGCGCAAGCTCGCGAGCTGGCGGATCGTGGCGCCGAGGTAGGACAGCGAATCCCGGTCGAGGAGGCTCTCGGCGGCGTCGTCCGGCAACCGGAACGCCGGCGGATCCTGCGTGACGTCGGCCTCGAGCACCCCGGCAGTGGCCTGTTGCTCGAGCCATTCGCGCGCGTAGCGTGGGTCGATACCGGCGCGGGCGGCGAGCGCCTCGGCGGTCAGCTCGCCGTCGCGCAGCGCCTCGTACAAGCCCGAGGCGCAGCCCCACGTACATCGACAGGATCCGGAAGTAGCCGAGGGTGGCGTCGAAGACCTGGTCCGCGAACGCATCCGCAGGCATGCGTCAGTCCTCCGGGGTCACGTAGGCGGCGGTGATGCCGCCGTCGACGATCAGCGAAGCGCCGGTCATGTAGCTCGAGTCGTCCGACGCGAGGAACAGGGCCGCCTTCGCCAGCTCCTCCGCGTGACCGAGGCGTCCCATCGGGATGTGGACGAACCGGCGCTGCTTCTTCGCCTCGTCCGACAGCAGCGCGAGCAGCAGCGGCGTTTCGATCGGTCCAGGGCACAGGGCGTTGCACCGGATGCCCGTGCGGGCGTACTCGACGGCGATCTCGCGGGTCATCGCGAGCACCGCGCCCTTCGACGCGGTGTACGCGGTCTGGCTCGTCGCCGCGCCCATCCATGCGACGAACGAGGCGACGTTGATGATCGCGCCGCCGCCCGTCGCGAGCATCGCGGGGATCCCGTACTTGCAGCCGAACGCGACGCCCTTGACGTTCACCGCGAGCACCGCGTCCCAGATCGCGCCGTCGGCCTCGGTGATCGATGCGTCGTCGAGCGGCATGATCCCGGCGTTGTTGTAGAGGACGTCGAGCCGGCCGAACCGCTCGATCGTGGCGGCGACCATCGCCTGCGCCTCGGCGTCCTTCGACACGTCGGCGTGCACGTAGTGCGCGGCGTCGCCGATCCCCGACGCGGTGGCCTCGCCGGCCTCGTCGTTGACGTCGGTCAGGACGACGCGGGCGCCCTCGGAGGCGAACAGCTCGCTCGCGACCTTGCCCATCCCGCTGCCGCCACCGGTGATCAGGGCGACCTTGCCGTCCAAGCGCATGTGCGCCACCTCCGTGAGCCGACCGCCGCAGCCTACGGTACGGTGCCGAACCGTGGAGGTCATCGCCAGCGACGCCGCGAAGACGTACATCGCCGAGCGCGGCGGCCGCGCGTGGATCTGGATCGACCCGCACGTCGGGTTCGGCGCGATCTCGTACCTGTACCTCGTGGGGGCGGTCGAACCGCCGGGCGCGAGCCGGGCGACGAAGCGGATGCGGAGCGCCAAGCTGGCGCACCGGTTCACGAGCTATCCGGCCGACGGCTTCGAGGTCCTGTGTTCGTTCGGCAAGTACGGGGTCCCCAGGGAACTCCACCTGACGCTCGCCCGGGTCCCGAAGAAGCACCTCAAGGCGTTCTGGAACGGTGCGGTGTTCGTCGGGGACGACCTCCGCCCGGCCGATGGCGCCTGAGGGGCGGTCGTTCCGGGGCCCGGGGACCCGCCGGTAGACTCGACCCGTGCCTGAACTTCCCGAGGAGCTCCGCTCGCGCCCGCCACGGATGCAGGGCCAGGAGGCCACCGCCACGCTCACCCTCGACGCCTACCAGCGGCTGAAGGCCGAGCTCGAGGAGCTCACGACCACGCGGCGCGAGGAGATCACCGAGAAGATCAAGGTGGCGCGCGAGCACGGCGACCTGAAGGAGAACGCGGAGTACCACGCCGCCAAAGACGAGCAGGGGATGATGGAGTCGCGGATCCGCAAGGTGCAGCACATGCTGCGCGATCCCGACATCGTCGAGGCGCCGACCGAGGCCGACGCGGTCGGCCCGGGCATGCTCGTGACGGTGAAGCCGCTCGACTTCGACGAGGAGGACGACGAGACGTACCTGATCGCCGAGCACGCCGAGGAGAAGGCGCCCGGCGCGCGGACCGTGACGACGGGCTCCCCGTTCGGGTCGGCGCTCGTGGGCACCGCGATCGGCGACGAGGTCGCGTACGAGGCGCCGGGTGGCACGTTCCGGTACCGGATCGTGTCGCTCGTGCCGTTCGCGGGCTGATCCGCTCGATGACGGTCGGCGACGGTCACCGCCGGGCGCGCGAGGCGCCGCGTGTGCGCGACATGCCCGCGCCCCGCAAGAGCGAGGGGGCGGCGGGGGGCGCCGCGCAGCGGATCTTCGCCTGGCCGTACCGCGGGGTCCTCGCGTTCCTCCTGTGGACGGGCGTCAGCCCGAACCAGCTCACGTTGCTTGCGCTCGCGTCCAACGTCGTGTCCGGCGTCTTGATCGTGACGGGCAACTGGGCCTGGGCGGCGATCGCGCTGATCGCGGGCGGCATCTTCGACGTGATGGACGGGTCGGTGGCGCGCCATCGCGGGGAGTCGCGTCGGTCGGGGGCGTTCATGGACTCGGTGCTGGACCGGATCTCCGACATGGTCTTGTTCTCGTGCTTGTTCTGGCGACTGGCGGCCGACGGCCAGACCTTCGCGGCGGTGCTCGCGTTGATCACGCTGGTGGTGTCGGTGGCGGTGAGCCACGTGCGGGCCGAGGCGGAGGCCGCGAAGGTGGTGCTGACCGAGGGGATCTTCCAGCGGCTCGAGCGCGTGATCGCGCTCGCCGTCGGCCTGCTGATCCCCGGGATGATGCTGCCGGTGCTCCTGCTCCTCGCGGTGCTCGGCTCCGCGACGGTGCTGCAACGCGCGTTCCTGGCGGTGCGCGGGGCGTGAGCCAGCCCGAGCACGTCCGCGTGGGGACCCTCGCGGAGATCCCCGAGGGGGAGATCCGTGCGTTCGACCTGCCCGCCGGGCGCGTCGGGGTCGCGCACGACGAGCGGCGTCTGTTCGCGTTCGCCGAGATCTGCACCGGGAACGGGTGCGCGCTCGCCGAGGGCACGTTCGACGACCGCTCCGCGCAGGTCACGTGCGCCGAGTGCGAGAGCGTGTTCGACCTCGAGACGGGCGAACCGGTCGACGGCCCGGCGCGCGACCCGCTGCCCCTGTACAGCGCGCGCGAGGTCGACGGCTGGATCGAGATCTCGGTGACGCCGGTCGCCTGAGCATCGGTGGTGGCGTCTGAGGGGAGCGGCTAGGCTCCGCTCCCCGGGTGAAGGAGGCGTTGCCGTGACCGAGCTGACCCGCTTCGACCTTCCGCAGGACCGGATGCCGACGTCGTGGTTCAACATCATGCCGTCGATCGTCCAGGCGGGGATGCAGCCGCTGCCGCCGCTCCATCCGGCGACGAAGGAGCCGGTCGGCCCCGCGGATCTGCTCGCCCTGTTCCCCGAATCGCTGATCCTGCAAGAGGTCAGCACCGATCAGTGGATCGACATCCCCGGGGAGGTCCTCGACGTCTACCGGCTGTGGCGGCCCTCGCCGCTGCAGCGCGCGGTGCGCCTCGAGCGCGCGCTGCAGACGCCCGCTCGCATCTACTACAAGTACGAGGGCGTCTCGCCGGCCGGCTCCCACAAGCCGAACACCGCGGTCGCGCAGGCCTACTACAACAAGGAGGCCGGCACCAAGCGGATCGCGACCGAGACCGGCGCGGGGCAGTGGGGCTCGGCGATGGCGATGGCCTGCGCGTTCTTCGGGCTCGACTGCCAGGTCTTCATGGTGAAGGCCTCCTACGACCAGAAGCCGTACCGGCGGATCTTCATGGAGACGTTCGGCGCCGAGGTGGCCGCCTCACCCTCGCCCACCACACAGGCCGGCAAGAAGATCCTCGAGGAGAACCCCGACTCGACGGGTTCCCTCGGCATCGCGATCAGCGAGGCGGTCGAGACCGCCGCGACGAGCGGGGGCTCGATCAAGTACGCGCTCGGCTCGGTCCTGAACCACGTCCTGCTCCACCAAACGGTGATCGGGCTGGAGGCAAAGGCCCAGATGGAGCTCGCCGGCGACACCCCCGACGTCGTGATCGGCTGCGTCGGGGGCGGGTCGAACTACGCGGGCCTCGCATATCCGTTCATGGCGGATCGCCTCTCGGGGTCGACCCCCGCGATGCGGTTCCTCGCGACGGAGCCCGCCGCGTGCCCGACCCTGACGAAGGGCACCTTCGCCTACGACTTCGGCGACACGGCCGGCATGGCGCCGATCGTGCCGATGTACACGCTCGGACACACGTTCGTGCCGGCGCCGGTGCACGCGGGTGGTCTCCGGTACCACGGCGACGCGCCGTCGCTGTCGCTGCTCGTGCACGCCGGGCACATGGAGGCCGCGGCGTACACGCAGAACGACGTCTTCGAGGCCGCGATCCAGTTCGCGAAGACCGAGGGGATCGTGGCGGCGCCGGAGGCCGCGCACGCGATCCGCGGCGCGATCAACGAGGCGATCGCCGCACGCGACGCGAACGAGGAGCGTGTGATCTTGTTCAACCTTTCGGGCCACGGCGCCTTCGACATGCAGGCGTACGACGACTACCTGCACGGCAGGCTGCCGGAGATCGAGTTCGACCCGGCGGCCGAGGAGAACGCCCTCAAGCACCTGCCCGACGTGCCGCCGATCGCCTGAGGGCTCAGGAGCGGCGTTCAGGAGCCGTAGGTCTTCGGGTCGAGGTTGAAGTCGCGCGTCGCGAGCTGCGCTGCCTTCTCGACCAGCAGGGCATAGCCGTCGGTGTTGAAGTGCACGCCGTCTGGCGCGCGGATCTCGCGGACCTTCGTGCCGTCGCGGTAGAACGCGCTGTATCCGCCGTCGGCCGCGGCGAACGTGTTCCAGGAGTCGAAGTAATCGACGTTCGGGAGCTCATCGGCCACGCTTTGGAAGATCGCATCCTGTTGTTGGATGAAGGCCCACCGGCTCTTGTCGCTCACGTTCGGCAGCCCGATCCAGACCACGTGCGCGCCCCCGCTGGTGGCGATCTTCGCGAACCGCGCGACGCGCTCCTGGTAGTGCGCGGCCCAGTCGAAGGTCCCGACATCTTGCTCGAGCGTGCCGTCCGGGTAGAGCAGCCCCTGATTGTCGTTCTCGCCGATCATCACGAGGATCAAGTCGGGGTCGGCGCGGTCGACGATCGTGTGCATCTGCGCCATCCAGTTGAAGTAGTCGAGCCGCGCGAGCCCGGTCGAGATCCGGCCCTGCTTGAACACCTCGGCCCAGAACGGCTTGAACACGGAGTCGGCGGCGAAGCCGACCCCCTGCGCGAGCGAGTCGCCGACCACCGCGACCCGGAGCTGGTCGTTGGGCGTCGGCTCGCGCATGTCGGTGTCGTGCACCACGTGCACGGCGGGCTTCGGGCTTCCGCTCGGCTCCGGCAGGGGGTCGACGCCGACGTTCACGCCGCCGACCTCCGCGTTCGGGTCGCGCCCGGCGGCGCGCGACGCCGCGTTCGCCGCGGCCGTGAGCCCCGTGTGGTCGGTCAGCCAGACCAGTGGGTCCAGCAGCGCGAGCGAGACGGTGCGCCGCGTGCCGACGTCGCCCGCCTCCGCCGAGCGCTTCAATTCAGGCGCGTACAGGACCGCCCACACCAGCAGCGTGACGACGATCACCACCAACGCCCGTCCTGCCGGCATCACGCGGCGGCGCCGGGGCTCGGGGGTCTGCTCGGGGGTCTGGTGGTCGCTCATCAGAACTGGAAGTAGATGAAGGGTGCCACACCGCGTGGCCCGAGGGTCGTGATCGCGAACAGGGCGAACCCCGCCGCGATCCCCATCGGGACCGGGTGCAGCTTGGACACCGCGGAGCGGATCGCCGCGCCGGGCGCGCGCGGCACGAACTGGACCGCCATCCCGATCGCGATCGCGAGCAGGACCGGCACCGTGATCAGGGCGGTCGATCCCCCTTGGAACGTCACGAGTCGTCCGAGCATCGACAACGCCGTGCCCACCGAATCGGCGCGGAAGAACACCCAGCCGACGCAGACGAGCACGAAGGTCGAGGCCCATTGCAGCGTATGGGTCCACCGCGTGTCGGGCGGCGTCGCGAGGACCCCGCGTTCACGAAGGGTGCCCTTCCAGTGCCCGACAACCAGGTAGCAGCCGTGCAGCCCGCCCCACACGACGAAGTCCAGGCGGCGCCGTGCCACAGGCCGCCGAGCAGCATCGTGAGCATCAGGTTCTCGTAGGTGCGGACGGTCGCCCTTCCGGTTGCCGCCGAGCGGGATGTACAGGTAGTCGCGCAGCCATCGCGACAGCGTCATGTGCCACCGCCGCCAGAACTCCTGGACCGACTTCGCGCTGTAGGGCCGGTCGAAGTTCTGCGGGAACTGGAACCCGAGCATCTTCGCGACGCCGATCGCGATGTCGGTATAGCCCGAGAAGTCGCAGTAGATCTGCACGGCGTAGGCGACGATCGCCACTGCGATCTCGAGCGACCCGTGGCGCGCCGGTTCCCCGAAGACCGGGTCGACGATCGCGGCGGCGAGGTAGTTCGCGATCACCACCTTCTTGAAGAGCCCGCCGAGGATCAGCCAGCCCGCGCCGACGATGTCGAGGTGGCGGGGGTCGCGCTGGATGTCGATCTGTGGGATCAGCTCGCCGGGGCGCACGATCGGCCCCGCGACGAGGTGCGGGAAGAACGACAGGTACAGGGTGGTGTCGACCCACGACGCGACGGGGAACTCCCGCCGGTACACGTCGACCACGTAGCTGATCGCCATGAAGGTGTAGAAGGACACGCCGACCGGTAGCGCGACCTGGATCAACGGGGGCGCGAGCGAGGCATGCAGCGTCGTCGAGGCGTTCGTCACGTTGACCGCGAAGAACCCGTAGTACTTGAAGAAGAGGAGGGGCGCGATCGTGGCGCCGACCCCGACCGCCATCGCCCACATCCGGCGGCGCTGGTCCTCCTGGTGGGACACGGCGATCGCGGCAAGCTGGGCCACGACCGTGACGCCCACGAGCAGGAGCACGTAGCGCGGGTTCCACCAGCCGTAGAAGACGTAGCTCGCCGCGATCATGAAGGCCTTCCACGCCGGGGCGTTGTGGTTCAGGACCCAGTGACCGAGGAAGACCAGACAGAAGAAGAGGGCGAAATCGACGGTAGGGAAGAGCATCGGCGCCCAGATGCTAGGCCACGGCGCCGACGACGTGCGGCAACGGGCTACGTTGCGAGGGCCGCCCTTCGGCGCTCGAGGTAGCGCCGCTCGGCGTCGTTGCCGACGAGAGCGAGCGCCCGGTCGTAGGCCTCGGCCGCGTCGGCGCCGCGGCCGGCGCGACGCAGGAGATCCGCTCTGGCGGCGTGGAAGTGGTGGTACCGGTCCAGGTCCCCCGCGAGGGGGTCGAGCAGTCGGAGGCCGGCGTCGGGGCCGTCGGCCATCGCGACCGCCGCGGCATGGTTGAGCTCGACCACCGGTGAATGACGCACGCGGCCGAGTTCCTCGTATAGGGAAGCGATCCGCGGCCAGTCCGTGTCCTCGGGCCGCGGCGCGCGATCGTGGCACGCGGCGATCGCGGCCTGCAGCTGGTACGGGCCGGCGTCGGCCGCCTCGTCCACCAGCGCGAGCCCTTCGTCGATCATCTCGTGGTCCCACCGGGACCGATCCTGATCGTCGAGCGTGACGAGGTCGCCGGACACGTCGGTGCGCGCGGCGCGGCGCGCATGCTGCAGGAGCAGCAGCGCGAGGAGCCCGCGGCCCTCCGCCTCGTCGGGGATCAGGTGGTCGAGCAGTCGCGCGAGACGGATCGCCTCGGCGCAGAGGTCGGTGCGGATCAGCTCGCCCTGGGTCGCCTCGTAGCCCTCGTTGAACACGAGGTAGATCACCGTGCGAACGCCCTCCAGTCGCTCCGGGAGCGCCTCCCGGGGCGGCACGCCGTACGGGATCCCCGCGTCGCGGATCTTGCGTTTCGCCCGGGTCAGGCGCTGGCCGAGCGTCGGCTCGGGCACGAGGAACGCTCGGGCGATCTCCCGCGTGGTGAGCCCGGCGACGGTGCGCAGCGTGAGCGCGACACGAGCGTCGGGGGCGAGCGAGGGGTGGCAGCAGGTGAAGAGCAACCGCAGCCGGTCATCCGGGATCTCGTGCATGTCGTCTCCCATCGCCTCGAGCTCGGCGATCTGCAACGCGGCGGCGGTCTTCTCCCGGCCCACCCGTTCCCTGCGGAGCCGGTCGATCGCGCGGTTGCGGGCCGCGGTGAACAGCCACGCGGTGGGGTCGCGCGGCACGCCGCGCTGCGGCCACGTGCGGAGCGCCTGCTCGCAGGCCTCCTGCCAGGCCTCTTCCGCCAGGTCGAAGTCGTGGGTCACCCTGATCAGGGTGGCCACGGCGCGCCCCGTGTCGTCCCGGTAGGCGCGGTCGACGACCTCGGCGACGGTCGTCATCCGTCGACGAGCGGGCGCACCTCGATCGTGCCAGCGTGCACGCTCGGGATCCGTGCGGCGATGTCGATCGCGGCGTCGAGGTCCGCCACGTCGATCAGGAAGTAGCCGCCGAGCTGTTCCTTGGTCTCCGCGAACGGTCCGTCGGTGACGAGGCGCTCGCCCCCACGGACCTGCACCGAGGTCGCGCTCGAGGTCGGGGCCAGCTCCTCCCCGCCGAGCATGTGGCCTCCCGCCCCCACGTCCTTCATGAGCTCGTCGTAGGCCGCGTACATCTCGCGCCGCTCGTCCTCGCTCATCGCCTCGTAGGCGCGCTCGTCCGCGTAGATCAGCAGCAGGTACTTCATCCGGTCCTCCTTCGGCCGTGGGCGCCCCCGGGCGGAGGGTGCCTCCACCCGATCGACGTACGGGCCATGCCCGTTCCGACACCGGGGTCGCGGAGATCCGCGCTAGCCTTGGCAAGCTATCCCACCGACGACGAGGAGGCCTACCCCAGATGTCCCGAGACAACGACTGGCACGTGTTCGACAAGGCGTGCGAGATCACCGCGATGGCCGCGCGCGGAACCGCCGACGAGGTGTCCGCCGCCCAGGTGGCCGACATCTTCCGCGAGGTCTTCGGCGCGTTGCGCGAGGCCGCGAACGCGATCGATTCGACCGCGCCCGCCGGGTTCTAGCGGCCCGACACGTCGCGCAGCGACACGATGCCGACCAGGCGCTCGGCCTCGACCACGGGGATGTGGCGGAAACCCTCCTCGAGCATCCGGTCGCGCGCTTCGGCGACGGAGGCGTCGGGCGTGAGCGTGACGGGGTCCGCCGTCATCCAGGCGGCGAGGGCGTGAGTCGCCGCGTCGTGCTCGGCGGCGAGGGCGCGCACGATGTCGCGTTCGGTGAAGATCCCACGGAGCCGCTCGCCGTCGACGATCAGGGCTGCGCCGACGTGCTGGAGGCTCATCACCTGCGCCGCTTCGGACACGGTGGCGTCCTCGGCCACCGTCACCAGCAGCGTGCTCATGACGTCGCGGAGGGTCTCCATGGCAGGCGTTCAGCCTAGTCTGCCCCCGTCGGCGCGGGTAGCCCTGCTCGACTGGTACGCGCCGCGCGCGCGGGCGTACGCGTGGCGACGAGGGCGGCCGAGCGCCTATCGCACCCTCGTGTCGGAGCTGATGCTGCAGCAGACGCAGGCGTCGCGTGTCGAGCCCGCGTTCCGGTCGTTCCTGCGGAGGTTCCCGTCGGTGTCGTCGCTCGCGGCGGCGTCGCGTGCCGAGGTGCTCCGGGCGTGGGCCGGGCTCGGCTACAACCGACGCGCGGTCTCGTTGCACCGGGCCGCACAGGCGGTGATGACGTCCCACGGCGGGCGGGTGCCGGTCGATCCGGCAGCGCTGCGCACGTTGCCGGGGGTCGGTCCGTACACCGCGGCGGCCGTGGCTTCGATCGCGGGCGGTGTGCCGGTCGCCGCGGTGGATGTGAACGTCCGGCGGATCGTGGCGCGGGTCGGGTTCGCCGATGCGCCGCCGGCGCCGTCCGCGGTGGACGAGGCGGCGGCTCGCTGGGTGGACCGTGGCGACCCCGGCCGGTGGAACCAAGCGCTGATGGACCTCGGGCGCGAGCATTGCCGAGCCGTCCCGCGGTGCGACGGCTGCCCGCTCATCCGCGCGTGCCGATGGCGTCGGGCCAACCCCGGCGGGGGACCGGTGGCCTCCGGCAGCCGTCGGCAGGGCCGCTTCGCCGGGTCGATGCGTGAGGTCCGTGGCCGGCTCGTCGACGTGTTGCGGGCGCGCCCGACCGCCGGTCTCGCCGCCCTGATCGGCGCGACCGGCTTCACCTCCGCTCGGGTCGAGGCGGCGCTCGACGGGTTGGTCCGCGACGGCGTCGTCGAGCGGTCCGGTCGCTCGTACCGGCTCCCGCGCTGACGTTCCGAGGGTTGACGCAAGGTCTTCCCGGAGCGTAGCTTGTGACAACTATGGGAATCATTCTCATTCTCGGAGCGAGCGGACCGAGTGGCTGAGCCTGCGGTGGCGACCGACGCGCCCTTGCTCCGGGCCGAGGGGATCTGGGCTGGGTACGGCCGCGAGCCGGTGATCGAGGGCGTGTCGATCGAGGTTCAGCCGGGCGAGTTCGTCGCACTGGTCGGACCGAACGGGTCGGGGAAGTCCACGTTGCTCCACGTCCTGCTCGGCTCGATCGAGCCCTCGGCGGGCAGCGTGCGTCTGTTCGGCGAGGCGCCAGATCGCTTCCACGCCCGGTGGCGGCTCGGGTTCGTGCCGCAGCGGCCGAGCCTGGAGAGCGAGGTGCCTGCGACCGTGCGCGAGATCGTGTCGTCGGGACGGCTGCGGCAGCGCGGCTGGTGGCGTCGCCAAAGCGACGAGGACCGCACCGCGATCGAGCACGCGATCGGGTCGGTCGGTCTCGCCGACGTCGCCGACCTCCCGTTGAACGAGCTGTCGGTCGGGCAGCAGCAGCGGGCGTTCATCGCGCGCGCGTTCGCGAGCGAGCCCGACCTCCTCGTGTTGGACGAGCCGATCGCGGGGGTCGACCGGGCGTCGCAGCGGCGGTTCCGCGAGTCGCTCGTCCACCTGCAACGCGAGCACGGCGCGGGGGTGCTGCTCGTCTCGCACGAGCTCTCGGCCGTGGCCGACGTGATCGACCGGGTGATCGTGTTGAAGCGGCGGGTGCTCTTCGACGGCTCCCCGGCCGAGCTCGCGTCCTCGGGCGTCTCGCTCGGGATCCACGAGGACGACCTGCCGCTGTGGCTGGAGGGTCTGCGGTGATCGGCGCGCTGCCGCTCCCGGCGCCGCTCGACACCGCCGACGTCCAGCGCGCCTTGCTCGCCTGTGTCGCGGTCGGCGCCGTCGCGCCGACGATCGGCGCCTTCCTGGTGCAGAAGCGGCTCTCGTTGATCGGCGACGGTGTGGGACACGTCGCGTTCGCCGGCGTCGGGCTCGGCCTGTTGGTCGACGTGTGGCCGGTGTGGACCGCGCTTGCGTTCGCGGTAGCCGGGGCGGTTGCGCTCGAGCTGCTTCGTGCGAAACGGCGGGTGGCCGGCGACCTCGCGCTCGCGCTGTTCTTCTACGCGGGGATCGCGCTCGGCGTGGTGTTCGCGGCCAAGGCGGGCGACCTGGACCTGGAGACGCTGCCGTACCTGTTCGGGGACCCGTTGCGGATGTCGACCGCGGGGCTCGCGGCGGTGCTCGTGGTCGGCGCCGTCGTTGCGGTGGGGATCTGGTCGTTGCGGCGCGTGCTGTTCGCGGTCGTGTCCGACGAAGGGTGGGCGCGTGTCGAGGGCCTGCCCGTCGACACGCTCGGCGTCGCGCTCGCCGCGTTGACCGCCGCCGTGATCGTGGCGGGGATGAAGGTCGTCGGGCTGTTGCTGATGGCGGCCCTCATGGTGCTGCCGGTGGCGATCGCGCAGCTGCTCTCGCGGTCGTTCCGGCAGACCGTGTCGCTGGCGGCGGTGGTCGGGGCGGCGTGCGCGTTCGTCGGGGTGATCATCGGACAGGTCTTCCACCTGTCGATCAGCGGCTCCATCGTGTTGGTCGCCGCGGCGGTGTTCGCGATCGTGAGCCTCGCCCGGCGGTCGCTTCCCGCCGCCGTCAAGGGTGCCGCATGAGCGCCGAGCTCGAGACGATGGTGGAGGCCCGGGTGCGCGGCGCCGGCCAGCGCTACACCGAGCAGCGCCGTGATCTCGTGCGGCTGCTGGCCGCCGCCGCGAGCCCGCGATCGATCCCGCAGATCCTCGAGGCGGCCGGCGACATGAAGCAGAGCTCGGCGTATCGCAACCTCGCCTCGCTCGAACAGGCGGGCGTCGTGCGGCGGGTTCCCACCGATGAGGAGTACGGGCGCTACGAGCTCGCCGAGGACCTGATCGGCCACCACCACCACCTGGTGTGTTCGAACTGCGGCACGATGCGCGACGTCGAGGTGCCGGCCGACCTCGAGACGACGCTGGACCGCACGCTCGACCGGATCGCGAAGCGCGCCGGCTTCGCACGTGTGCAGCACCGGCTCGACCTGGTCGGCCTGTGCGCGGACTGCGCCGCTACGGCGTGAGGTAGGGCTGTGACGGCACCGGGATCGGCGTGGCGCTGTTCGCCGCGACCAGCACCTCGCGCCCGACGGGATAGACCGCGCCGGTGACCTGGAGCCACTCGTCGCTCGGATAGCTCCCGGGCGGCAGACCCACGATCCGCACCTGCGCGACCGTCGCGTCTGCGACGCAGCACGTCACGATGTAGCGCGTCAGCAAGATCTCATCAGGGGGCGCGCTCGCATCCTGCGTGACGAAGCCCTCCAGCGTGATCGGCTCCCCGGCGCGCGCGTCGAGCTCCTGCATCGCCGCGGGGAACGACTGCGCCGCGCCGATGTCGACGAAGTCCAAAGGCCCGGTCACATCGCGTGCCGTCGCGCCGATCGCCGACCCGGTGAACGTCGAGCGCTTGCCGGCGGAGAACGCGCCCAGCGCCGAGGGCGGCAGCGCCAGGACGAGCACGACGGGCAGCGCGATCACGCCGAGCGCCCACGCCGTACGCGGGTCGAGCGATTCCTCCTTCGCCGTGCGGGCCGTCCACAGTCGACCGATCGCGGCCACGGACATGATCCCCGCGCCCATCGGCACGAGCCACGCGGTCCGCGATGAGAGGTAGAGATAGGTACGGCCGGTCAGCCAGAGCGTCGTGAACATCACGGCCCACCCGAGCAGGACGAGCCCGATCGCCACGCGCATCGCTGCTCCAGCGAAGCTTCGTCGCCTCGAGCGTGACCGCACTCATCCCCAGATCACCTGCATCCACAAGCAGGCGACCAGCGTCACCGCGGTGACCACGATCAAGACCGTTCGGAAGAACCCCTTCGAGAAGGTTCCCACGTACAGCGCACCGAGCTTCAGATCGATCATCGGTCCGAACACGAGGAAGGCGAGCTGCGCCGAAGGGCCGAACGCGGTGAACGACGCAGCGACGAACGCGTCGGATTCCGAGCACAAGGACAGGAAGAACGCGAGCGCCATCATCGCGAGGATGCTCAGCACCGGCAGCGCCGCCAGCCGGTTCGCGAGGGAAGCCGGCACGAACGTCTGGATCGTCGCGGCGATCAACCCGCCCACGATCAGGAACCGCGCCATGAACACGAGGTCGCCCGAAAGGTGCGTGATGAACCGTCGGCCTCGAGGCTCGTCGTGGTCGTCGGGCTCGTCGGTGACGGTGGCGCCGCGGAGCAGCTCACCCGGCGCACGGGCCCCGATCACCCAGCCGACACACATCGCGACGAGCATCCCGAGTACGAACCGGCCGCCGACCATCAGCCACTGCGAGTCGCGGCCTCGATACGCCACGAATGTCGAGGCGATCACCACCGGGTTCACGATGGGCGCCGCGAGCATGAACGTGACCGCCGCCGCCGGTGAGAGGCCCTTGCGCGCCAGCCGGCGCCCGACCGGCACGGAGCCACACTCACAGACCGGGAACGCCATGCCCGCGAGCGCGGCGGCCGGGATCTGCAGAGCGCGGGGCAGTGCCGCCATGCGCGCGAACGACGACGCCGGCACGAACACCTCGATCGCCGCCGATACCACCGCGCCGAGGGCGACGAACGGCATCGCCTCGATCAGCAGCGAGCCGAAAACGATCAACAGGTTCCGGAGCCACGCGATCTGCATCGGGTGGCCGAACCGCGCGAACAGCGCGACCGCCCCGAGCATGAGCATCACCCAGAGCCACGTGCGCTCCTGCACTGCGCGCGCCGGCGCCGGGGGCGCGGTCTGCGGCTCGGTGCGGGTGGTGGCCATCAGCAGTACCTCCCGAAGCGCACCGCGTAGCTCGCGAACGCGTCGTCGAACAGGGGAGAGCCGTCGGGAGCGGTGTCGGCCTTGAGGGCGTCGACGACGTCTTGGGCCGAGGTGGTCGCGCCCTCGGTGCGATCCAGGAAGACGCCGCCGGGTGAGACCGCGTCGGCGCCTGCTGGGGACGTGAGCGTCTGTGCGTGCGACGTGTGCGTGCTTCCCGTTGCCGTGAGGACGATCGTCGCGTCGGGCACGGCGCGGAGGACCTCGTCGACGATCGCCGAGCCGGCACGCTCGTCGTCGCTCGCCGATCCGGACAGCGCCACGGCGAGCAGGTCCGGTGTCGCGTCCGCGCCCCATCCGCGCTCGAGGAACCCGCGCACGGCCGCATCGGGATGGGCGCCACCCGAGACGGTCCGGTCCCGCACCGGTCCGGTGCCGTACCAGGCATCGCCGGTGAGTCCGGCGTCACCCGCAGCAGACGCGACGAGCCCGATCTTCGCAGCGCCACGTGTCGCGAGGTCGAGGTCGTCGCCGAGCGTCGCGATCACGGGCTGCGGGGACCCGGGTCCGAAGGCGCGCACCACCTTGCCGGTCTCGCTGTTGCGGATGTCCGCGCCGGTGATGCCGTGCTGCGCGGGGAGGCCGCCGGTACCGATCGTCGCCTCGACCGCGACCGGATCCAGCGGCACCGAACCGGCGACCGCCGCACCTGATGCGTCGCCGAGACCCTGTTCGATCGGCCGACCGCCCACGAACGTCGGCCGCGGCGATCGCGCCATGTCCGAGCGCCCGATCCCCTTCGACACCACGAGGACCACGAGCGGCGCCTTCGTCCTGTTGCGAACGACCCCGGGGATCGCCGTTCCGGCGCGGACCTCGGGGTGCGCGCGGTGCAGTCCGAGCAGCGGTTCGAGGGTCGGCGCCACCTGATCAAGGGAAACCCCTGGTGGGAGGCGGGTGTTCCTGATGCCGCGTCCGACGAAGTCCAGCTCGACCGCTCCGGCGTCGGCCGAACTCGCTTCCGACGGCCACGGCACGCCTCCGCTCACCACCGGGGAGCCCGCGATCGCGAGCACGTCGGGGGAGCGCCCGTCGTACGTACCCGCGGTGATCAAGGTACGGAGGTCGGTCGGCAAGGAGCAGAACGGCGCGGGCGCGGCGACCGCGGCGGCGTCGGAGCGGCACGACGCGCCGACGCACCCGATCCGAAGCACGGCGGCGGGGATGCCGATCAGCGCCAGTGCCAGCAGGAGCACGGTCAGACGGCGGCCCGTTCCCATCACGTCACGGTACCCGGGCGCTAGTCGTCGCACGCCCCCCGGTCTGGTTACCTACAGGGCCATGCCTCGCTCCTCCCGCCGCATCGCGGCGCCCCTCATCGTCGCGCTCGCGCTGCTCGTCCCGCTGGTTCTGAGCGCACCGGCGCCTGCCGCGCAGTCCGATCAGGACCTGATCAACCTCGCGTGCAGCCTCCCGCATCGGTACCTCGTCCGGACGTGGAACGGGTTCAGCCCCGACCGGGGACCGGAGCTCACCGCGATCCCGGCCGAGCCGAACTTCATGGGCGCCGGCCTGCCGCACGTGGGGCCGTGGGACTACATCCAGCACGTGCCGATGTTCTGGTACGGGCCCGGTCACATCAAGGCCCAGGGCGAGATCGGGGGCAACGTCACGCTTGCCGATATCGCCCCGACGCAGGCCAAGATCTTGGACTTCAACGGGTTCACGGCGCCGGACGGCACCGCCATGACGAGCGCGATCCAGCCCGGCCAGACGCCGCCGAAGCTCGTGGTCGTCCTCGTGTGGGACTCGGCGGGCATCAACGTCTTGCAGAAGCACGAGCAGCAGTGGCCGTACCTGCGCTCCTTGATACCGAAGGGCACCTGGTACAAGGACGCCTACGTCGGGTCATCGCCCACCTCGACCGCGCAGGATCACGCGACGATCGGGACGGGCGCGTTCCCGATCCACCACGGGATCGTCGCGCACCACTTCCAGCTGGGCGGCCAGGACACGACGCCCTACCAGATCGGTCCGAACTTCTTCGTGGATCCGACGTTCGCCGACATCTACGACCAGGCCGAGGGGAACAAGCCGATCGCGGGGATGGTCGCGACCGCCGACATCCACCTCGGGATGCTCGGTCACGGCAGCTTCTGGAACGGCGGCGACCGCGACATCGCGATGACGCGGTCGCCCGCGCAGACGGGCGGCACGTCGACGGCCGAAGGCGACGTCTGGAACCTTCCGAAGGTCGACGCCCCCTACTACTCGTTGCCGTCCTTCCTGACCGGGGAGGAAAACATCCCCCAATCCGTCCTCGACAGCGTCGACCGCGCCGACGGCAAGCTGGACGGGATGTGGCGCTCGAACGACATCGCGCAGCTCGGGGACGGCTTCGACACGCCGGCGCGCACCGTCTTCGAGGAGCGCATCGTCGAGGACACGATCAAGAACGAGGGGTTCGGCGCCGACGACACGCCCGACCTGCTGTACCTCAACTTCAAGGAGATCGACTACGTCGGGCACGTATGGTCGATGGACAGCCCGGAGATGACCGACGCCGTGAAGTATCAGGACGAGGCGCTCAAGCGCTTCATCCCGTTCCTCAACCAACAGGTGGGGAACGGCAACTGGGCGATGGTGATCACGGCGGACCACGCCGCGATGCCGAACCCGATCGACTCGGGCGGGTTCGAGATCTCGACCGGCGCCGTGTCCCAGGCGATCGAGACGAAGTTCGACACGAACGGCGACTCGGTCCCGATCGTCGACAACGTGCAGCCCGGCTCGATCTTCCTGAACGAGGACGAGGTCGCGGCGAACAACACCACGATCGCCGACATCGCCCGGTTCACCCAGACATTGACGCAGGCGGAAACGTCGGGCGGCGGCGTCACCCCGAACCCCGGCCAGGAGAACGACGCGGTCTTCCAGGCGGTGTTCCCGTCATCGCTCCTGCCCAACCTGCCCTGCTTGCCTGAGGCGAAGACGACGCACAACATCGTCTAGTGAGGTTCACGGTTCGGCCCTGTCGGTCTCGTATCCTTCGGTGGTTCCCGGACCGGTCGCGGTCCCACCAGGCAGAACGGAGCACCACCCCCGATGGCTACCGATGAGATGGTGACGGTCCCCGAGGCCGCCCCTGCCGACGGCGTCGGGCGTCGGGACCTGCTCGGCTCCTGGTGGGCGATCGCGCTGACCGTGATCGTGCTCGGGCTGTCGCTCGGGTGGCGGTTCCTGGCCGACCCGAGCCTGTCGGCCCCGACCCGCGACCCCGCCTGGTACACGTGGCGCGCCCAGGTGATCTTGGACTCGAACCCCAACCGGGTCGTCCAGGAATGGGGTCCGCACGGACTGTTCTCGGCCGGGTACCGCGTGAGCGTGCCCGTGATGGGCGCCTTGCTGCAGCGGGTCGCGGGGATCGACCGCTACACGTTCAGCACCCTGTTCATGATCGGGATCCCGCTGCTCGCGGGGCTCGCGCTCGGCGCGGCGTTCTACCGGAGCCGCCGCAACCCGCTCGTGATCCACATGGCGATCCTCGCCGCGGTGGCGTTGTTCCTGTCGACGCCGTACATCGGCTACCTCGACAACGCGACGGTGCTGTTTCTGTTGTGCCTCACGATCCCGTTCCTCGAGACCGCGCGGACGTCGTGGGGCGCGCGAACCGCGCTGTTCCTGATCGGGATCGCGGCCGCGTTCACCCACCCGACGACCTGCGTGATCTTCGGCGGGATCTTGCTCGCCGTGTTCGGCTGGCATTTCCTGACGAGCCGATTCTCGTTCGGCTCGGCGCTGAAGTCCGACGGCCCGATGCTGATGTCGGTCGGTTTCGGCATGGTCGCCGGCTTGTCCGCCTGGGTGATCGGCATCTGGGGCTCGTCGGCGAGCTTCGCCGACGCCGCGCTCCCACCGCCCTACACGGCTGCCTTCTTCACGGCGCGCCTGAAGGAATGGGTGCTGTCGATGCAGCCGGTGATCATCGTGCCGTTCGTGGTCGTGGCGATCGCCTCGACGATCCTGCGCGCCAGGCGCACGGATCGGCCTGCGCGCAACGAGGAGCTCGGCTCGATCTGGTGGCTGCTCGCGTTCGCCGGGGCGCTGACCGTGATCACTGGCAAGGCGATCCCGTACTACCGCTTCATGAACGCCTCGGCGGCGTCGATGGCGCTGCTCGGCCTCGGCGCGTTCGCCGCGATCCACTGGTTCTTCACCGATCGCGCGCCGTCGAAGCTGATCGCGTGGGCCGGTGTGGGCCTGGTCGCGTGGTCGGCCCTCGCCTGGGCGATGCCCGACGTCTTGAGCGACGCGGCGCCGGTCTGGATCTTCGCCGCGATGCTGCTGGTGGGCGTGCTCGTCGCGCTCCGCGGGTTCTGGGGCGACGTGTTGCCGCGTGCGGTCGCGGGCGGGTTGGCGGCGTTCCTGATCATCGGCTCGATGGGGTGGATGGTCTACGACGGGCTGCAGCGCCGCTGGGTCTCCGACACGAACCAGTGGGCGAACCAGGACGTGCGCACCTCGCTCGCGGCGGTCCACGAGGTCGTGCAGGACGCCGGGGTTCGTCCGAACGTCCTGCTCGTGAACTACCTGGACTCCGACGACCCGGCGACCGGCACCAACACCGCGTACGGCTGGGCCAAGACCTGGTCCAACGTCTTCCGCACGGGCCTGCCCGGCGACGCCGCCGAGCGATCCGTCACCTACCTCGGCACGATCGACAACTTCCTCGCGGGGCAGACCACCACGTCGTCCACCGGCAGCCAGAACTACAACGACATCGCGCGGCAGCACTTCTGCGAGGCGTTCTGGCCCTCCGACCAGGAGTGTCTGCAGGGCGATGAGAAGAAGCCGGCGAACTTCATCCCGCGGTTCCAGGAGTTCCCCGAGGCGCCGGTCGTGTTCTTGATCGGGCAGTACTACGTGCAGGGACTCTGCAACGGCGTGCAGGACTGCACCGACGAGGAGCGTCAGAAGCTGCTCGACCAGGCCACGGCGAACGCCACTCCCGATCGGGCCCGACGTGTGGGCGCTGAACGGTTCGTTCTCCTCCGGCACGGAGCAAGGGACCGCGTTGTACACGCCGCCGCCCGACGTCGTGCAGCGGGCCGAGGCGGCGTCGCAGGCCAAGCAGGCGGAGCTGGCCGACCACCCCGGCGCGTTCGCGAACCTCGGCCACAACCTGCTCGTGCTGTTGATCCTCGCCGCGCTGCTGATCATCCCGGGCTGGCTCGCGTCGCGCTGGTTCGAGGTGCGCACCACGATCGACCGGATGGGGCTGATCCCCGGGATGTCGGTCGTGATGTTGATGCTCTCCGGGATCGCCGTGCTCGCCGTCTGGCGAGGTTCGCTCACCACGACCAAGGGATGGGCGGCGGCGTTCGTCGCCGTCGGGCTCGGCGGTGCGCTCCGAGGTGCCGACGCCTGGCTCCGTCGCCCGCTCGACAACTTCGCAGGGTTCTTCAACAAGCTCTTCTCCCCGTTCACGAAGCGCGCGTTCGCGGTGCTCATGGGGATGCAGTTCCTCGCGCAAGCGGGTCAGGGCGCGGTGCAGGGCGCGATCGGCAAGTCGATCGGGTTCGGCGGCCAGAAGGGCTTCGACATCCAGAACGTGCCGTCGGCCGACTACCTG
Organism: uncultured Actinomycetes bacterium; assembly: GCA_963799625.1. Lineage (GTDB taxonomy): Bacteria > Actinomycetota > UBA4738 > UBA4738 > HRBIN12 > AC-51. The sequence goes on from CAWCXU010000013.1 coordinate 932,054, forward strand.
TTGAAGGTCGTGCTCTTCCTCTACGTGCCGTACACGTTGATCAGCCCGTTCATCGGCGTGTTCATCGACCGGTTCGCTCGGCGCCGGGTGATGTGGTGGGCGAACTGGATCGTCGCCGCGATCGTCGCGATGGTCGCGGTCGTGGTCTTGATCCCGCTCGGCTCGCAGTCCTCGGAGGGCAAGACCTTCGCGACCCTCGGACTGATCCTCGCGTTGATCGCCGCGCAGTCGGTCGCACGCATCGCGCTCGCCGTGAAGTCGGCCGCGCTGCCCGACGTGTCCAGCGGCAAGGACCTGCTCCAGGGCAACGGGTTGTCGCAGGCCGGCGGCGCGCTCGCGCAGATCGGCGGGATCGTGGTCGGCGTGGCGCTGGGTGGTCTGATCGGCGCCTGGATCGGCGTCCTCGCGGGCGCGGGCATCCTGGTCGTCGGAGCGCTCGTCTCCAAGCAGATGCAACACGCCGAGGTGACCCCGCACGACACGACCTTCGCCCAGGAGGCCGGCCAGATCGTGCGCAACATCGTGGCCGGCATCAAGGAGGTCGCCGGTCGCGCGCCCGCCGCGCTCGGCCTCGTGTCCTTCCAGATGATGCGCTACCAGTTCTGGGGCTTCGGCTTGTTCGTGTTCGCGCTCTACGCGAAGAACCTCGTGCAAGGTGGCGCCGATAAGGCGGACACGCTGTCGCTCGTCCTGTCCGGCCTGGGCGGTCTGGTGGGAGGCGCGCTCGGCCTGGTGATCGCCCAGAAGCTGAAGGACCGGATCGCGCCGATCCGGCTGCTGCTGTTCTCGATGTTCCTGATGGGCGGCTCGGCGCTCGTGTTCGGGGCGATGGTCTCGAAGCTCGGGTTCGCGCTGATGCTGTTCTGCGGCTTCTTCTCGTTCTTCCTCGGGAAGATCGCATCCGACACGATCACGCAGCAGGCGATGCCCGACGACTTCCGAGGCCGCGCGTTCGCGCTCTACGACATCGCGTACAACCTCGGGTTCATCGTGCCGGCGCTGATCCTGTCGTCGATCTGGATCGAGGGCAGCGCGTCGCGGACGCGGGCGATCCTCGTGGTGTCGGGCGCGGTGTTCATCGGGCTGACGTTCCTCGTGGCGGCGTGGGCGCGCAGGGTCCGCGACCAGTTCGCGCCGCAGGACGACCTGGTCGACGGTGACGAGTTGGTCGCCGGTGATGTCGGCGCCTGAGCGCGCCGGCGTCTTCCGACGGCTCACGGCATCCGCGCGTCCCGCAGAGATCGCGCTCGTCGCGCTGCGGGTCGTCGCCGTCGCGGTGGTGATCATCGGGGTGCCGCACTATCCCGACTCGGCCGCGCACCGGTTCCTCCAGATCGCGCACGCGCCGGGGATCCCGTGGCGCGACACGCCGGTCGAGTACGCCTTCGGCGACTGGATCGTGATCAGAGCGGTGGGCTGGGGGAGCCTCGCGGTCGCCCGTGAGCTGCTCGCGGTCGTCGCGTTCGCCGCCGACCTGGTCGCGTGGCGCGCGGTGGCCCGGGGGTGGGGGCGCGACGCGGCGCTGCGCTATCTCTGGCTCGGCGCGCCGCTGTTGATCTTCATCTACCGGCGGAGCGACCTCGTGCCGGTCGCGCTCGCGGCGCTCGGCCTTGCGTGGGCGCGCCGCGACCGGGAACGCGCGGGCGGCGTCGCGCTCGGCGCGGCCGTGCTCACGAAGCTGTGGCCGATCGTCGTCGCGCCGGCGCTCGCCCTGGAGCGCCGGATGCGCGCGCTGACCACCGCCGCGATCGCCGCCGCCGCCGGCCTTGCGACCTGGATCGCGATCGGCGGACCGGGGGCGCTCCGCCAGGTGGGCACGTTCCGCGGGTCGACCGGGTGGGAGATCGGCTCCACGATCGGCGTGCCCGTGTGGGCGCTCACCGGGCAACACCGGTTCGAGGAGGGCGCGAACCGATCGGGAACGATCCCGGCGTGGGCGCCGGGAGCCCTGCTGCTGCTGACCGTCGCGACCGTCGTGGCGATCTGGCTGCTCGCACGCCGCCGGGACGACGAGCCGGCCGGCGTGCCGGCGCTCGCGGCCGTCGCCGCGCTGCTCGTGTGCTCGCCGGTGTTCAGCCCGCAATACGTCGCGTGGCTGCTGCCGTGGGCGGCCGTCGCCGGAGGCGACGGCCGCCGGTGGACGTGGCTCGGGGCTGTGCCGGTGATCATCACCGGCACGCTCGTCACGATCTGGTACGTGGACATCGACCTCGGTCCCGGCGGGAACCAACTCGTGTTGGGCGCCCGTAACCTCTCGGTCATCGTGATCGTGGCCGTCTACCTGGTCGAGGCCCTGGGGGCGCGCCGTGGGTGAGCTCCCGTCGCGCGACGGCACCCGTCTGCACGTCGAGGTCGAGGGCGAGGGGGAGCCGGTCACCGTCTTCGCGCACGGCCTCACGAACTCCTGCATGGAGCTCGCGGCGTTCACGCCGATGGCGCCCGGCACGAAGGTGCGGTTCTGCTTCCGCGGGCACGCGCACTCGGGCACGCCGGAGCCCGGCCACTACCGGTTCGCCGACTTCGCCGACGACCTCGATGCGGTCGCGAGCGCGCACGGCGCGACGCGTGCGGTCGGCACGTCGCTCGGCCAGGGCGCGATCACGCACCTCCTCGGCCGCGACCCCGCGCGGTTCGAGCGCATCGTATTCGTGATGCCGGCCGCGCTCGACGGCAGGCTGACCGACCACGCGCGGTTCGATCACGTCGCCGACCTCCTTGAGACGCTCCCCGTCGACGAGGCGGTGCAGAAGATCGTCGCCGACTCCACGCGCGTCGCCGAGTACGACGAGAAACCGTGGCTCCGTGAGCTCGACATGTTCCTGTGGCAGGACCTCGATGCGGTGGGGGTCGCACGTGCGATCCGCGAGATCACCCGCGACACCGCGATCGCCGACCGGGAGCTTCTGCGCGCCGTCAAGGCGCCGACGTTGATCCTGTGCCAGGAGGGCGACGAGATCCATCCGGTCGAGCTGGGCTACGTGCTCGAGGACCTCATGCCCAACGCCGAGCTGCTCGTCCTCGGCTCCGAGGATGAGCTGCTGGCTCGGCTCCCCGAGCTCGTCGCCCGCGTCGCAGACTTCCTCGTGGGTTGACCTGCCTGGTGGTCGACTGTTAACAATCTGCCGAGGCCATCGGGGCCTGGACGGCATCCGAGAGGGGGCGGGCACGACGCGCGCGAGGGCGTTCGGGGTTTGATGGCCGACGTGTACGACGCGGTCGTGATCGGCGGGGGCCATAACGGCCTCGTGACCGGGTTCTATCTGGCACGCGCGGGCATGCGTTGCGTTGTGCTCGAGCGCCGCGACATCCTCGGAGGCGCGTGCAACACCGAGGAGTTCGCGCCCGGGTACCGGGCGTCGACGGGGGCCTACGTCTTGTCGATGCTCCGGGAGTCGATCTGGCGCGACATGCGGCTCGTTCGCCGAGGCGTGGTCGTCGACCCCGCAGGCCCGACGCTCAACATCGCTCCGGACGGCGCCCGGTTCCTGCTCGGCGACGACATGGTGGCCAACGTCGAGGAGACGAAGCGGTTCTCGCCGTCGGACGCGGCCGCGCTCGTGCACTTCGAAGAGGATCTCGCCCGGCTGGTGCGCGGCGTGGTCCCCGCGTTCGACTGGATCGCGCCCGACCCCGCGATGCGCACCGGCCGCGACCTGCGGGAGGCGGCTCGATGGGGAAGGCTGGCGTTCCGCCAGCGCCGGATGCTCGCCGACCTCGCCTTCCTGTTCTCGACGTCGGCCACCCAGTACCTGTCGGAGTATTTCTCGTCGCCGTACGTGCTCGCGGCGCTCGGGTGGCACGCGATCAACGATTCGGTGGCCGGCCCGTCGACGCCGGGGACCGCGTTCGTGCTGTTGCACGACCACGCGAGCGAGGCTGCCGACGGCGGGGTGCGGCAGTGGGGGTTCGTCCGCGGCGGCATGGGCCGCGTCACCGAGCTGATGGCGGAGGCTGCCCGGGAGGCCGGCTGCGAGATCCGCACGAACGCCGAGGTCGATCGGATCGTGACCCGCGGCGGCGCCGCGACCGGCGTGCGGCTCACGACCGGCGAGGAGATCGCAGCCCGCCGGGTCGTGTCCAACGCCGATCCGAAACGGACCTTCCTCCGCCTCGCCGACCCCGCGGATCTACCGGAGGAGTTCCTCGCGCGGATCGAGGCGTACCGCTGCATGGGCACGAGCATGAAGATCAACCTCGCGATCGGTGGACTCCCCGGCGCGACCGGCGACCCCGACGGTACGGTCCAGCCCTACCACCGGGGGATCATGGAGCTGAATCCGTTCGTGCCCGACATGGACGCGCAGCAGGCGCAGGCGACCCGGGGGATCGCCGCCGACCCGTCGCACATCGAGCTGTGCTTCCCGACGGTGCACGACCCCTCGCTCGCGCCCGAGGGCAAGCACATCATCACGATCGACGTGAACTCGCAGCCCTACACGCTCCGCGACCAGGACTGGGACACGATCAAAGAAGATCGCGCCGACCGGGTGGTCGCCGCGATCGGCGAGCACTTCCCGACGCTGCCGGCGATGATCGAACACCGGCAGGTGCTGTCGCCGCTGGATCTCGAGCGGCGGATCGGGCTCACGGGCGGGCATGCGCTGCACGGCGACATGTCTCCCGACCAACTGTTGTTCCTGCGTCCCGTGCGTGGGTGGGCCGATCACACCACCCCGATCCGGGAGCTCTACCTGTGCGGCGCGGGGACGCATCCGGGCGGTGGCGTGACAGGCGCGAACGGCCGCAACGCCGCGCGCGTGATCGTTCGGCGAGCGAAGCGGGGGCGTGTGTGAACGGTCCCGAGCTGCGGACCGCGTTGCCGGGCCCGCTGGGCGCCGCGACCCTCGAGAAGCTCACGCCGCTGCTCTACCCGGGCCTCGCGAAGGACCTCGGCCCGTTCGTGATCCGCCGGAAGGAAGGATCGTGGATCGAGGACGTCGACGGGAACGTCTTCCTCGATCTGATCAGCGGGATGGCGTCGGTGCCGCTCGGCGCCGCGAACGAACGGATCATGGAGGCTGCCGTCACCGCGCTCCGCCACACGGGCGTCGAGGACACGCACTTCTACGCGCACGAGTACCTCCTGCCGCTCGCCGAGCAGCTGCTCGCCGTGGCGCCCGAGGGGATGACCCGCGTCGACATCGCGCTCAACGGCACGGAGGCGGTCGAGACGATGATCCGGTTCATGCGCCGCGCCACCGGCCGACCGATCGTGATCGGGTTCATGGGCGGCTACCACGGAGAGGCGGGCACGGCCGGCGCCGTCGGCGCCGAGACGAGCGACCTCTCGGCCGGCTATCGCGCGCTGATGCCGGGCTTCGTGCACGTGCCGTATCCGAACCCGTACCGGACGCCGTTCGTCGCGCGCCCCGGCGGGTCGGGCGACGGGACGGTCGACTACATCCGCGACCATCTGCTGTTCCACGCGGTCGACCCGGCGGAGGTCGCCGGGCATCGTGATCGAGCCCGTGCTCGGGTCGGGTGGCTGCGTCGCGCCGCCCGCGGCGTTCTGGACGGCGTTGGCCGAACTCTGCGACGAGTTCGGGTTCCTGCTCGGGGCCGACGAGGTGAAGACCGGGTTCGGCCGCGCCGGGGCATTGTTCGCGGTGCAGCGATGGGGCGTGCGCCCCGACCTGATGGCGCTCGGCAAGGCGATGGGCGGCGGGGTGCTGCCGATCGGCGCCGTGCTCGGCACCGAGCGCGCGATGGGGTTCGACGACCTGTCCACCGGGTCGACGTGGTCGTGGTTCCCGGCCTCGTGCGCCGCCGCGCTCGAGACGCTCGCGATCTTCCGCGAGGAGCCGGTGCTCGAGAACGTGCTGGCGCTGGAGGCGGTCGGCGCCAGGACGCTGGAGCGCTTGTGGGAACGCCACTCGTCGATCGGCGACGGCCGGTCCATCGGATGCTTCCAGGCGATCGAGCTCGTCACCGACCGGGTGACGAAGGAGCGTGACGCGATCGGGCAGCGCGAGCTCGCGGAGCGGTTGGCGGCGCGCGGCATCCTCGCCGACTCGAGCACGACGTCGCTCAACATCCAGCCGTCGCTCGTCCTGCCGACCGAGACCCTGGAGATGGCCTACGGCGTGATCGACGAGGAGCTTTCCGCGATGGGGGCGACGGCGTGATCGAACGCTTCGAGGTCCTGGCCGAAGGGCTGAACCACCCGGAGGGCCTCGCGTGGAACCCCGTCGACGGTCACATCTACGCGGGCGGGGAGGGCGGCGAGTTCTACCGCGTGTCGATGGACGGGACCGTCGAGCTGCTCGGCGCGACCGGCGGCTCGATGCTCGGGATCGCCGTCGACGGCAACGGTCGGGTGTACGCCTGCGACGACGGGAACGGCGAGATCGCCCGGCTCGATCCGACGACGGGCACGATCGAGACGTTCGCCCGCGGGGTCGGCGGTGTCGACCTCGACGAGCCGAACGTCGCCGCGTTCGGGCCGGATGGGTCGCTCTACGTCACGTGCTCCGGCGACGACCGGCCCGAGATCGTGCGGATCCGCGACGGCGTCACCGAGCGGTGGTGCACGGAGCTCGTCGAGTACCCCAACGGCATGGTCGTCCTGCCCGACGGCGACGCGATGCTCGTGATCGAGTCGCACGCGCAACGGATCGCGCGGGTGCCGATCGGGGCCGAGGGCTCGGCCGGCCCGGCGACGACGTTCGCCGCGCTGCCGGACACCGACGCGGACGGGCTGGCGCTGGACGCCGACGGCTACGTCTGGGCGACGCTGTATCGGCCGGACGGCCTGGTCAGGTTCGGCCCGGACGGCAACGAGGCGCTGCGGATCGACGATCACCTGGCCACGACCCTCGACGCGCCGACGAACCTCGCGTTCGCCGGCGCGGATCTGGCGCTCGCCGTGGTCGCGAACGTCGGGGACCGGTTCCTCGCCGCCGCCGATCTCGGCGTCCGTGGGCGCGCGCTCCACTACCCGGGATCGGGGCCGGAGCTCCCGTGATGCGCTTCGCCGACCGCACCGTCATCGTCACCGGCGCAGCACAGGGGATCGGCCGAGGCATCGTCCAGGCCTTCCTCGACGAGGGGGCGCAGGTTTTCGCGGCGGACATCCGAGAAGACGGCCTCGCGGGCACCTCGGCGCTCGCGCCCGACCGCGTCACCACGCACGTGGTCGATCTCGCCGACTTCGAACAGGCTCGGGCGCTCGTGCCCGCGGCCCTGAACGCGTTCGGGCGTCTGCACGTGCTCGTGAATTGCGCCGGGATGATGCCCGACGGCCCGCTGCTCGAGGTCACCGGCGACACGTTCGACCGCACGTTCGCCGTGAACGCGCGCGCCCCGATGGCCACGATGCAGTCGGTCGTTCCCCACTTCGCCGAGCACGGGGGCGGCGCGATCGTGAACATCGCCTCGGCCAACGCGTTCAAGAACGAGTCGCCGGAAGCGCCGTACAACGCGTCGAAGGCCGCCCTCGTCGCGCTGACGAAGGCGGCGGCCCACGAGTGGGGACACCTCGGCATCCGCGCGAACTGCGTCGCGCCGGGACAGACGGTCACGCCCGAAGGTGCGGCGGAGATCGCGAACGATCCGCAGGAGGCCCGGCTCCAGCAGGAGTACCTGCGCAAGATCCCGCTGCGGCGCGCCGGTGTGCCCCGTGACCAGGCGATGGCGGTGCTGTTCCTCGCGTCGGACGACGCCGCGTGGATCACCGGGCAGACGATCATCGTCGACGGCGGCGAGCTCGGGGGCGGCGACTGGTACGACCGCGCCGACGCGCCACCCCTTCCGGGCGAGGACCTCGAGGGGTAAGCTTCGAGGGCTTGTCACACACCCGCGCTGATCTCGAGATCGCGGCGTTCGCGGTCGACGAGGTCGTCGAGGGGACCCTGACAGGGCGGGACGGCACGACGTTGCTCGTGGCGTCACCGCAGCTCGCGGTCGGAGCCGGTGAACCGGCGCTGGCGGAGGCCACGGTCGAGGTCGTCCGTCCCGGCGATCGCGTCCGTCTCACGAACGTCCTCGATGCCGTCGTGCCCGACGTGCGCGCCGACGACCCCGACGCCACGTTCCCGGGCATGCTCGGCGGTGCCTGGGACGAGCCCGCGTCGCCCCGGATCCACCGGCTCTCGGGCGTCGCCGTGCTGCCCGTCTGCGATTGGGAGGCCGCCGGCTTCGTCGCCCCCGAGGAGTTCCCGCCCTCCTACGTCGACATGGCGGGACCTGGGCAAGACCGGAGCCCGTGGGGGGCGACCTCCAACGTCGTGCTGCGGTGCGTGCCGGCGCGCGGCGTTCCCGTGGCGGAGGCCGACGCCGCGATCCGCCGCGCCGCGCTCGGGCTCGCGCGCGCGCTCGCGGCGACGACGCTTGACGCCACACCCGATGGCGTGCGACACGTCGGCGAGCCCGGCGACGCCGATCCCGATCTGCCCGCGGTGTGCGCCATCCTGCAGGTCGCGTCCGAGGGGCCGCTCGTCGACACGTTCTTCGACGGCGACGACCTCCGCGACCTGATGCCGCGCGTGATCGACCATCGATGGCTCGCCGCGGGCCGGTTGACGAACGGCGCCTACGACTGGGCCGGCGTGCGCAACACCACCGCGAACTACCAGGACCTGGCGCTCGTCCGGACGCTCGCGAACGCGCACGGGCAGACGCTCCGGTTCGCGGGGACGATCCTCGCGCCCGGGTACCTCGACACCGCCGAACAGAAACGGCAGGGGGCGGAGACCTCGGCGGCGCTGGCCGCCGAGCTCCGGGCGACCGGCGCGATCTGCACGACGTTCTCGTCGGGCAACTCCCACACCGACACGATGCTCACGGTCCGGGCGCTGCAGACGCGGGGGATCGCGTCAACCGCGCTCGTGTGCGAGACGAACGGCGGCTTGACCGACCACGTCGCCGAGGCCGACTCCCTCGTGAGCACCGGCAACGAGGACGAGCTCGTGTCCGCATGGACGCCCGATCGGATCGTTGGCGGGGGCGACGGCGACGCGGGGCGCGCGGTGGCGATGGTCCACTTCGTCGGGAGCTGCTCGGAGACCGGGGACGGCGCGTGGACGGCGGTGCCCGCATGACGGTCGTCCACTACCTCAACCAGTTCTTCGCCGGGCTCGGCGGCGAGGAGGCCGCGGATCATGAGCCCGTGCGGCTCGAGGGCCCGCAAGGGCCCGGCAAGGCGCTCGAGGCCGCCGGGCTCCACGTCGACCTCACGGTCGCGTGCGGCGACGACCGGTTCGCGCTCCACGAGAACGACTGTCTCGCGACGTTGCTCGGCTGGATCGACGAGGCGGATGCCGACGTCGTCGTCTGCGGTCCGTCGTTCGGCTCGGGCCGGTACGGCTACGCGTGCGGTGTGCTGGCGCGTGAGCTCGGACGGCGCGGCACCCGGGTCGTGGCGGCGATGACCTCCGACTCGCCGGGCGTGCTCGCGAGCGAGGGCGCAGCCTACATCGTGCCGACGACCGCGAACGTGGCGGGGATGCGCGATGCCGTGCCGGTCGTGGCGTCCCTCGCATCCCGTCTCGCCTCCGGCGCGCCGGTCGGGACGCCGGACGAAGAGGGATACCTGCCCCGCGGGCTGCGCGTGAACGTGCGCTCCGACGCGCTCGGCGCCGAGCGCGCCGTGGGGCTGTTGCTGGCCAAGCTCGGCGGCGAGGTGCGCACCGAGATCGAGCCGCCGACCGACCGGGTGGCGCCGCCGGAGCCGCTGGCCGACGCTGCCGTCGCGCTCGTCGCGCTCGTGACCGAGGCGGGCTGCGTCCCACAGGGGAACCCCGACCGACTCCCGACGCGGCACGCGAACGTGTGGCTGCGCTACCCGATCGGGGATCGGGCCGAGCTCGCGCCCGAGGAGTACCTCTCGGTGCACGCGGGCTTCGACACCACCGAGGCGAACCGCGACCCCGACCGGCTCGTGCCGTTGGACGCGGCGCGCGCCCTCGTCGAGCGCGGGCGGATCGGCCGGGTCCACGACGAGTTCTTCACGACGACCGGCGTGGACACGCCGGTCGCGGTCGCGACGCGGATGGGTCAGGAGATCGGCGCGGAGATCCGCAACGCCGGGGTCGACGCCGTGATCCTCACCGGCACCTGAGGAACAGGAACGCGTTGCGGGGCAACGCTGACGAAGGAGTTGGAACGGATGGGGATCCCGACCGTGTTCATCACGGCGCTCCCGACGATCGCGCAGATGGTCGGCGCGAACCGCGTCGTGCGCGGCGTGGCCATCACGCACCCCACCGGGGATCCCTCGCTGGCAGCGGGCGACGAGCTCGCGCTGCGCGTGCGGATCCTCGAGCGCGCGGTCGCGATGCTCGAGACTGAGGTCGCTCCCCGCACCGTATGGGAGATCGACGCGTGAGCGCGCGTGCCGCGGTCGTTGCGACCTCGCTCGTGCTCGATCACGTGCCCGACCTCGTGCGCTACGGGTCGAAGCCGCGTCGCGAGTCGACGCGGTGGCCGGAGATCGCGCCGTCGCTCCGCAGCTTCGACGACGCCGTCGCCTACCCCCCGAACCAGGTCGTGATCGGCAACCTTCGGCCCGAGGATCTCTGGGATCGAGCGCGCCCGTGGTGGAAGCAACCGGTCGACGACGCGTCGCCCGAAGGCTCGAGCGGCGACATCGCGACGCAGGACGCCTTTTACCGAGCGCTGCTCGAGGCGGACCGGTTCGAGCTGATCCACGAGGGTTCGATGGCGCCGGACGGGGCGCTGCCGCTGTTCGACGGTAACCGAGCCTTCGGCTGGGTGGTCGGCGACCACGCGGAGGACCCATCGCTCGGCCCCGACGTGCTCCTGGAGAACCTCGCGATCAAGGCGAGCGGCGTGCGCGCGCTTCGCCACCTCCTTGGCCGAACCGGGATCGATCCGGCGACGATCACCCACGCGATCGGCTGCGGCGAGGAGGCGGTCGGCGACCGGTACCAGCGCGGCGGTGGCAACGTCGCGAAGGCGATCGCGGAGTCGTGCGAGCTCACGGGCGCGAGTGCGATCGACGTGAAGTCGTTCTGTGCGGCCCCGATCCACGCGCTCGTCGTCGCGGCGGCGCTGCTCGAGGCGGGGATCGAGCGCCGGGTCGTGGTGGTCGCAGGCGGATCGCTCGCGAAGCTCGGCATGAAGTTCGAGGGCGCGCTGACCGCGGGCTACCCCATCCTCGAGGACGTGCTCGCCGGGGTCGCGATCTTGCTCGAGCCCTCCGACGGCTCGAACGGTCCCGTCCTGCGGACCGACGCCATCGGCCGCATGCCCGTCGGGGCCGGCGCCGCACCCCAGGCGCAGCTCGGCGCGCTCGTCGGCGACCCGCTCGACGCCCTCGGCGTCACGATGTCCGACGTCGGCACCTACGCCACCGAGATCCACAACCCGGAGATCACCGAGCCGCAGGGCGGCGGCGACGTCGCCGACCGGAACTACCGGATGCTCGCCGGGCTCGGCGTCGTTCGCGGCGAGCTCGACGCGGGCGCGATCCCCGGGTTCGCGCGCGCGCATGGCATGCCGGGCTTCGCGCCGACCCAGGGGCACATCGCGAGCGCCGTGCCGTGGCTGCCCCACGCGCTCGCGCGCATGGCCGCGGGCGACCTGCACCGCACGATGCTGATCGCGAAGGGTTCGCTGTTCCTCGGGCGGCTCACCCGCCTATGGGACGGCGCATCCGTCGTCCTGGAGACCTGAAAGGAGACACGGTGATCGAGGCGACGGTCGACACGTTCGAGGAACTCGCGGCCACCGGACCCGTGCTCGTCGACATCTGGGGACCGCAGTGCCACCCGTGCCTGGCGCTGATGCCCGCGGTCGAGGCGCTCGCCGAGCGCTTCGGCGACCGGGTGCGGTTCCTGTCGGTCAACGCGCCCGACAACCGGAAGGTGTGCCGTGACCTGCGCGTCGCGGGGCTCCCCGCGTACCTCACGATGCGCGACGGGGTCGAGGTGGAACGGCTGACGAGCAACGGCACCACTCCCGAACAGATCGAGTTGGCGATCGAGCGCCTGCTCGACGGCGCGCCGGCGGTGGGCCCGCCGACGCCCGAGCACCTGCGGCAGACGACATGAACCAGCGAGCCGACAACCGAGGAGGTGAGACGACGGATGCAACTCGAAGGGAAACGGGTGATCGCCCTCGGGGAACGCGACAGCGTTCCCGGTGAGGCGATCGCGGCGGTCGCGCGCAGCGCGGGCGCCGAGGTGATCGAGACGCGCACCGAGTGCTTCGTCTGAACGGCCTCGGGAGCCATGGACCCGGAGAACCAGGCGCTGATCAAGCGGATCGTCGAGGAACACGGCGTCGACGGCATCGTGGTGATGCTCGGTGCGGCTGACGCGGAAGCGGTCGAGGTGGCCGCCGAGACGGTCCGCGACGGCGATCCGGCCTGGGTGGGTCCATTGGCGGGGGTCCAGTTGGGACTCCCGGTGCTGCACGTGTTCGAGGACGAGGTGAAGGCGCAGGCCGACCCGGCGGTGTACGAGGCCGAGATCGGATTCTTCGCCATGACCCTGGACGTGGCGGACGTGACGCAGGCGATGCGTCGGGCCCGCGGGGAGGAGTAGCAGCAGGCGCCCGGTCGTCGGTCGACTGTCGACATCGGGTCTATGCTTCGCGGATGAGTGAAGGCACACCCCTGGCGCCGCTGACCGCGCCGCGATCGCTGGCCGAGGACGCCGCCGACCGCATCCGCGAGCAGATCCTGTCCGGCGGGTTCAGCCAGGGAGAGCACCTGGTCGAGGCGAAGATCGCCGAGCAGCTCGCGATCAGCCGCGGCCCGGTACGCGAGGCGTTCAAGCTCCTGCGCTCCGAAGGCCTGCTGAACGAAGAGCCGCGCCGTGGCACGTTCGTCGTGAGCCTGTCCACCGACGACGTTCGTGACATCTACGGGCTGCGAGCCGCGCTCGAGGGTCGCGCCGCCCGAACCCTTGCGCGTGACCGCGATCCCGCCGCCATCGAGCAGCTCCGGAGCCTCGCCGACCAGATCGACGCCGCGGTTGCGTCCGGTGACGCGGCGGCGGTGTCGCGCGCCGACCTCGCGTTCCATCAGGGGTTGTGCGCGCTGTGCGGCAACGCGAGGATCGTCGAGGTCTTCGACCGGTACGTCCCGACGATGCGAGCCTTGCTGCGGCTGGACGGGGACGTCCTGGGCTCGCTCGAGGAGGTCTCCCACCAGCACCGTCCCCTCGTCGACGCGATCGAGTCCGGTGACGAGGACACCGCGGCCCGCCTGTTCGCCGAACACGCCGAGGAGGCCGGCGAGCTGATCGCGGGTGTGGTCCGGAGCGGCGACCTCGCTTAGTCGGACCCGCGCCCGCCCGGTCCACGGTTGTCAACCGTTGACAATCTACCTACGCTGACCTAGGTTCGCCCGGTCGTGGAGGTTCGGGGGCAACCCCCCGCCGAGAGACAACCGCATCGAGGAGGGGTCGGCGATGAGACGGTGGGCGCGCGCAGGCACGGTCGCGATCGCGATCTCTCTGATCGGCGTCGCGTGCGGTACAGGTTCGTCCACGCCCACCGCGGCGCCCGGCGGATCGGTCGATCCGGCGTCGATCAGCGGGACGATCCGGTTGTTGAGTTACTCCGACGGCTTCGACCCCGGCTACCTCGCCGCGTTCGAGCAGCAGTACCCGAACATCAAGCTCGAGACGTCGTCGATGGGTTCGAACGAAGAGGCGATCGCGAAGATCCAGGCGGGCTTCGACGCCGACGTCGTGAACAGCTGCGTCGACGAGGCCACCCTCGAGATGGACGAGAAGGGGATCTACGCGCCGCTGGACCAGAGCCGCCTCACGAACTGGAACGATCTGTTCCCGTCGATGCAGCAGCTCCCCGGCGTGCAGTACAACGGCGGGATCTACATGGTGCCGGTCGACGCCGGCACCTCCGGCATCGTGTACAACGCCGACGTCGTGACGACGCCGCCCACCTCGTGGACCGACCTGTTCGACCCGCAGTGGCAGGGACGCGCGGGGATGGAGGACATCGCCGTGACCGCGTTCATGATCGGCGCGCTCGCCAATGGGATCCCAGACCCGATCAACATGGACCAGACGCAGATCGATCAGGTGAAGCAGTACCTGATCGACCACAAGTCGCAGTTCCGCACCTTCTGGAAGGGCGACGCCGAGGTGAAGTCGCTGTTCAAGTCCGGTGAGATCGTGATCAGTTCCGGCTACCCCGACACCGCGAAGGCGCTCCAGCAGGAAGGCGTCAACGCGAAGTTCGCCACCGCCAAGGAAGGACAGTTCCTGTGGGCGTGCGGGTACGGCATCACGCCGAACATCGCCCCGGAGAACCTCGACGCCGCGTACGCGCTGCTGAACTACTACTCGAGTCCCGAGGCCGAGCTGTACGAAGCGCAGCACTGGAACTACCAGATCGCGAACGAGAAGGTGCTGAAGCTCGCGTCGCCGGAGCTGATCCAGCAGGCGTCGCTCGACGCGCCGTTCCACCTCGAGAACGCGATCCCCGCGAGTCCGCCGGCGAACCGGGACGCCTGGGTCGCCGCGTGGACCGAGGTCAAGGCGAGCTAGGCCGCGGGGGGTGGCGTGATGGCCACGAACGTCGCGGAGCGCGCGGCCGTCCCGGCCGTCACGCCCCTGCCGCCGACCTCCAGCGTGCGGCTCCGTGCGACCGCCGTGACGTGGTCCTGGCGGGCCTTCCTCACGGTCGTCTACCTGGTGCTCTTCGGCCCGCTCGTGATCTTGATGCTGTTCAGCATCAACGATTCGAACGTGCTCGCGTTCCCGCTCGAGGGCGTGACGTTCCACTGGTACACCGACGCCTTCCACGACCAGCTGTTGCACGCGGCGCTCGTGAACTCCATCGTCGTTGCGTGCATCGTGGCGCCGGTGTGCCTCGTGCTCGGCACACTGACGGCCTTCGGGCTTACGCGGTTCCGATTCCGTGGGCGCTCCTCGGTGGCCGCCCTGGTCGGTGCCCCGCTGATCCTGCCGTGGCTGATCATCGGGATCGCGGCGCTGATGTTCTACGTGCGCTTCAACGTCGACCTGTCGCTCAAGACCGTGATCGCCACGCAGATCGTCTGCACGTTCCCACTGGTGACGGCGATCGTCGGCGCCCAGCTGTTCCGGTTCCAGCGGGTACAGGAGGAGGCCGCGATCGACCTCGGCTGCTCGCGGATGCAGGTGCTACGCCACATCATCATGCCCCACATCGCGCCGGCGCTGGCCGCGAGCGCGATCTTCGCGTTCACGTGGTCGTTCAACAACTACGAGATCAGCGCGTTCACGCTGGGGTTCCAGCAGACGTTCCCCGTCTGGGTGTACTCGAGCGTGCGGAACCCCGACCACACGGCGGTGGTCAACGCGATCTCGACGGTGATCTCGATCGTCCAGGTGGTGCTGTTGACGATCGCGCTGCTGTTCCTGCGGGCGCGCAGCGGCGAGGACGCGACACGCGGCATCATCGCGGGAGGTGACGCCGTGGCCGCATCGGCCAAGACCTGATGGCCATCGACGCCGCCATCGCCCCGCCGCGACCTAGCCGCCGGGGAGGCTCGGGGCGTGGCGCGCTCGGCATCCTGTTCGCGCCGGTGACGCTGCTGATCGTCCTGTTCCTCGGGCCGATGGTGATCATGGCGTTCATGAGCGTGCTGAAGTTCCCGCCGAACACGGCGAGCGGGCGCACGCTGTCGCACTACACCGATGTCCTGACCGACCCGCTGAACTGGAAGATCGCCTGGACGACACTGTGGATCAGCACGACGGCGATGATCATCATGCTCGCGATCGCGATCCCGCTCGCGTACTACATGGTGTTCCGCGCGGGGCGCTGGGAGCTGTTCCTGCTGCTGTCGCTCGTGCTCGCCGACGAGCTCGCACCGGTCGTCAAGATCTACGCCTGGCAGGTGATCCTCGGCCGCAACGGGATCGTCAACTGGCTGATCCCAGGCCCGCCGAAGACTTGGCTGCTGTTCAGCTCCTTCGCGGTGATCGTGACGCTCGCGGCGAGCTACATCACCTACACGACGATCCCGATCTACGCGGCGATGAAGGCGATCGACGCGTCGATGTTCGAATCGGCGGTCGACCTCGGCGCGGGCTGGTGGGTCCAGTCCAAGCGCCTGCTGATCCCGCTCGCGGCGCCGGGGATCTTCATCGCGATGATCCTCGTGTACATCCCGATGCTCACCGACTTCGTCACGGCAGACATCGTGGGCGGAACCGGGAGCTACATGATGGGCCAGCGCGTGCGCGACCTGATCCTCGGCGCCGGGGACTGGGGCGCCGGCTCTGCCCTGAACCTCGTGATGCTGTTCGTATCGATCGTCTTCTCCTTGCTCGCCTACCGCTTGGCCCGACTGAACAGGATCCAGACATGACGACGAACGGAACCGCCGACGCACGCACGACCCCGGCCAGTCACGAGGGCGAGATCCTCGTCGACGCGGTCACCAAACGCTTCGACGACGTCACGGCGGTCGACGCCGTGTCGATCACGATCCCGGGCGGCGAGTTCTTCTCGATGCTCGGCCCGAGCGGGTGCGGCAAGACCACGACGCTGCGGATGATCGCGGGGTTCGAGACACCCGACGCCGGCCGGATCTTGCTGCAGGGCGGCGACGTCACCTCGGTGCCGCCCGCCAAGCGCAACGTGAACATGGTGTTCCAGGCCTACGGGCTGTTCCCGCACATGACGGTGGCCGAGAACATCGCCTTCGGGCCGAAGATCAAGAAGATCCCGCGCGCCGAGATCGCGACGCGGATGAACGACGTGATCCACACGGTCCGCCTCGACGGGCTGGAGGACCGGCGACCCACACAGCTGTCCGGTGGCCAGCAGCAGCGGGTCGCGCTCGCCCGGGCATTGATCAACCGCCCCGCGGCGCTCCTGCTCGACGAGCCCCTGGGCGCGCTGGACCTCAAGCTTCGCAAGGAGATGCAGCTCGAGCTGAAGGAGCTTCAGCAGCGCACCGAGACGACGTTCGTCTACGTCACCCACGACCAAGAGGAAGCGATGACGATGAGCGATCGCATCGCGGTCATGAACCTCGGGGTCGTGGAGCAGCTGGCGACGCCGCGCGAGCTCTACCAGCGCCCGGCGAGCGCGTTCGTCGCCGGGTTCATCGGCACGTCGAATCTGATCGACCTGCGCGTGGACCGCGCCGACGCCGGCCTGCTCGCGATGGACCTCGGCGACGGGGAGCGGATCCTCGCCGTCGATCCAGGCTCGGGTCACGCCGACGGTCGCGCGACGATCACGGTGAGGCCCGAGTGGATCAAGCTCGCGAACGGCACGGCGAGCGATCGCGCCTCGTACGTCGGCGGCACCGTGATCGACGTCGTGTACCTGGGGTCGATCACGCAGCTGATCGTGTTGCTGCGCACGGGTGAGCGCCTGACGGTGCACCGCCTGAACGACGAGGTGGGCGCCGTCGAGCCACGCCCGGGGGAGTCCGTGATGCTCCGCTGGGCGGCGGAGCACAGCTACATCGTCGGGTCGAACCCGGCGGGGGAGCCCGAGACGGCGTCGACGTCGGCGCCGGCAGCGGCAGACCCTAGAGAGGGGCACGCATGAGCACCGAGACCAGCTCCATGACGGCCGAACAGATCGTCGCAGACGCGACGCGGTACACGCTGTTCGATTGGCACGTCCAGTCGAAGGTGGCGCCGCTCGCGATCGACCGCGCCGAGGGCGTCTACATGTACGGCGTCGACGGGCGACGGTGGCTCGACTTCAGCTCGCAGCTGATGGGCGTGAACATCGGTCACGGGGACAAACGCGTCACCGAGGCGATCGCGCGCCAGGCCGAGAAGCTCCCGTATCTCTCGCCGTTCCATGCGTTCGAGGGTCGCGCGGTGCTCGGCAAGCGGCTCGCGGGGCTGTGGCCCGGCGACATCGAGAAGACGTTCTTCACGCTGGGCGGCGCCGAGGCGAACGAGAACGCCGTGAAGATGGCCAAGGCGGTCACCGGGCGCCAGAAGGTGCTCGCGCGCTACCGGAGCTACCACGGCTCGACCTACGCGACGATGGCGCTCACCGGCGACCCCCGCCGCTGGCCCAACGAGGTGCCGCCGATGCCCGGCGTCGTGCACGTGCTCGACCCGTACCACGGCACGAAGCGCGGGTTCGACGACGCCGACACCGCGCTCGAGCTGCTCGAGGAGACGATCGAGCTCGAAGGTCCAGAGACGATCGCGGCGTTCATCCTCGAGCCGGTCACCGGGACGAACGGGATCTTGATCCCGCCAGACGGCTACCTGCAAGGGGTCCGTGCGCTCTGCACGAAGCACGGGATCCAGCTGATCGCCGACGAGGTGATGTGCGGTTGGGGCCGCACCGGCGCGTGGTTCGCGGTCGACAACTGGGGGGTCGTGCCCGACCTGATCACGACCGCCAAGGGGCTGACGTCCTCCTACGCGCCCCTCGGCGCCGTCGGCCTCGGGCCGCACGTCGCGGCGTACTACGAAGACCACATGTTCTGGGGCGGGCTGACGTACAACACGCACCCGCTCGGCGTCGCGGCCGCGATCGCGGCGATCGACGTGTTGGAGCAGGACGACCTGATCGGCAACGCCAAGCGCCTCGAACCCGTGATGCGCCGCCACCACGAGGAGCTCGCGGCGAAGCATCCGAGCGTCGGCCGCACCCGCAACATCGGGCTGTTCGGCATCATCGAGCTCGTCAAGAACCGCGAGACCATGGAGCCGCTGTCCCCGTTCAACACCGTGAACGAGACGATGCAGGCGCTGAATCGCTCGCTGCTCGACAACGGGCTCTCGACGTTCATCCGGTGGTGGAACGTGATGACGAACCCGCCGCTCTGTATCACCGAGGAGCAGCTCGCCGAGGGCTTCGAGATCCTCGACGGCTCGCTCGCGATCGCCGACGCCGCGATGGAGGCCTGAGCGGTGGGCGACCGCATCGGCTTCATCGGTCTGGGCATCATGGGCAAGCCGATGGCGACGAACCTGCTCGCCGCCGGCCTCGACCTGACGGTCCACTCCCGGAGCGCCGGTCCCGTCGACGAGCTGGTGGACGCGGGAGCGACGCGAGCGTCCGGTCCGGCCGAGGTGGCCGCAGCGAGCGACGTCACGATCACGATGCTTCCCGACACCCCCGACGTCGAACAGGTGCTGACCGGCGCCGGCGGCGTCCTGGAGGGCGCGGCGCCCGGCTCGCTCGTGATCGACATGAGCTCGATCGATCCCGCGCCGACCCGCGCGATGGGCGAGACGTTCGCCGCGCGCGACGTCGCGATGCTCGACGCGCCGGTCAGCGGCGGGGAGCGAGGCGCGATCGACGCGACGCTCTCGATCATGGTCGGTGGCGACGACGCCGCCGTGCAGCGCGCGATGCCGTTGTTCCAAGCGCTCGGGAAGACGATCGTGCACGTGGGTCCGTCGGGCGCCGGCCAGGTGACGAAGGCCTGCAACCAGCTGGTGGTCGCCGCGACGATCGAAGCGGTCGCGGAGGCGCTGCTGCTCGCTGAGCGCAGCGGGGTCGATCCCGCCAAGGTGCGCGAGGCGCTCCTCGGCGGCTTCGCGGGCTCGAAGATCCTCGAGATACACGGCCAGCGGATGCTCGACCGGACCTTCGATCCGGGGTTCCGGATCCGGCTGCACCGCAAGGACGCGCGGATCGTCGAGGAGGCCGCCGCCGCGACCGGCACGCCGATCCCGTCGTTCGCGGTCGTCGCCGATCAGCTCCAGCGAGCGGTCGACGACGGCGACGGCGAGCTCGACCACAGCGCGCTCTTCGTCGAGCTCGACCGCACGCTGTCGGGATGACCCGGAAGCAACGAGAACTAGCTGATCAATACGCCCAGCACGAGGAACAGCAGGTACACCACGATCCCACCTGCGGTGAGGACCAATCGGAGCTGTCGTGGGATCGGTGATCGTCCGAACGCGAAGTAGAGCAGTGGCCCGAGGAACGGCACCACGAGCACGACCAGCATCCAGCGTGTGCGGTGGGGGATCGGCGCCGACTCCTGCCGGATCAGGTCCCACATCGCGACGGCGACCCACGTCGCGTACAGCACGAACGGCAAGATGTAGCCGTAGAGCCCGATGAGCAACCCTCCCCACGATGTTGCCAGCGGCATCCCCATGATCGCGATCTCCTTGGACATGGTCGGGCCCTGCGCGAGCGGGATGTCGCTCGGCGAGCGGATGGTGAACGGTTGCGGCACGTTCTGTCCCCCGACCGCGATCGTCGGCGGGACCTGCAGCGGATCGCCCGGCATCTGTGGTTGCGGCGCCGGAGCCGGTTGCGAACGCCAGTCCCCGCCGGGCGTGTCCCCGCCGAGCACCGCCAGGTAGCGCGTCAGGGCGCTGATCGTCGGCGCCATCGACCCGCCGCCGGCGGGGAATGGACGCACGCCGCCGCACGGGTACAGGCGCTCGATCGCCGGGGGTTGGCTCGTCGCTGCATCGTTGCCCTCGAAGCAGTCGCCTCCCTGGGAGGGCGCCCCCAGTGCGAGGTCGGCCTGGCCGCTGCGTCGCACCACGTTGCCCCGGACGACGTTGTCCGAAGTGACCCACAGGTTGCGGTCGATGATCGGCATCACGACCACGCCGTAGGTCGCGGAGTCCTCGACGACGTTGTCCGCGACAAGGTTGTCGCGGCCACCCGTCACGGCGATGCCCATCCCGAACGCGGGGTACGTGAGCGCCTTCGTCGGTGCGTCCGGGTTGCCGTTGTCGTGGACGTAGTTGCCGGCGATCACCGCGTCTTGCTGCGGCGGCCCGAGCTCGCTGTCCAGCGTGTTGGGAACGATCCCGGCCAGGTTGTCGTGCCAGTCGCTGTTCACGATCGCGAGGTCGCCGCCGGCGTTGGTGCCGGAGAACCCCGCGGCGTTGTCGGTCGCCTCCACGTCGGTGATCACGGCGTGGCACGGGTTGCATCCGCCGATGGAGAAGCCGGAGTCGGGGTGCCCGCTCGCGTAGGAATGGTCGATCTGTCCGTAGACCGAGGCGTCGGCGAAGATCCCGTGGTCGCCATCGTCGTACGCCGTCAGGTACGAGCCGATGTAGCCGTGGACGTCGTTCCACGAGAAGCCGTTGAGCAAGGCATTCCTCGCGGTGAGGTTCTGCAGCACGACGCCGTCGGCTTCCAGCACCTGGATCCCGTTCGCGCGCCGGAACTCGCCGTCGATGATCGTGCGGTTGCGATCCTCGCCGCGGATCGTGATGTAGGGCGTCGTGACCGTGACCTCTTCGCGGTAGACGCCGGGCGCGATGAGGACCATCCCCCCGGGGCGGACGTGGTCGACCGCCTCTTGGATCGTCGGGAAATCCCTGGGCACTCGGATCGTCGGCGCGAACGTCTGCGGGGGTGGCTGGTCGGCGTGCGCCGTAGCCGGGATGAGGAGCGCGAGCGCCGTCACGAGGACCGCCGCCGCCGCTCGTCGCGCCATCCGGGCGGACGCTAGCACGGGGTCAGCGCAGGACCGACGCGTACCAGTCGGCGACCTCGGTGAGCCACCGCGACGGCGCCTCCATCTGCGGCACGTGTCCCACACGCGCGAGCAGCCGGCCGCGCCACGCCGGGTAGGTGGCGAGCGCCAGCTCCGCGTACCCCACGGGCACGAACCGGTCCGATCGTCCGTGGATCAGCAACACCGGACAGCGGACGTTGCTCATCGCCCGCGCGCCCGCCGACCGGCTCTTCACGTAGGACGTGATCGAGCGTGCCGCGTCGAGGAACGCCACCGGCGCCTCGGGGTCGGCCCGCAGGTCGGCGATCAGCTCCGCGTTGAGCTCGATCACGTCGTCCGGGATCGAGGACGGGTCGCTCGTGAGGATCCGGAGCCCCGCGCGTACGAAGGGCTCGGGGTCGAGCGCGACGTTGCGGGTCTTCACGACGAATTCGCCGAGCCGGGGGACGTCGTAGGCCGCGAAGGCGCCGAGCACCAGCGGGTTCGGGAACGGTCCGCGCAGCATCGGGAACGGCGAGGAGGTGAGGACGACGCCGGCGACGGCGTCCGGGTCCATGACAGCCGCCAGCAGTGCGACGAGGGCACCCATCGAGTTGCCCGCGAGCACGACCTGCCCGTCGGCGTGCCGGTCGAGGAACCGGCGCAGGATCCGCCGCTGGTCCATGAGACGGGTCGGCCTGCCGGCGCGGGGCGAGCGCCCGAATCCCGGCATGTCGAGGGCCAGCACCCGGCCGAGCCCCGCGAGCCCCGGAGCCGCCTGGATCCAGCTCAGGTGGGAGCCCCCCAGGCCGTGGAGCAACACGAACGTCGTGCCATCGGGCCCGTCCCACTCGCGATACGCGACCGGACCGTCCAGATCCGAGGTGCGTAACGGGGGCAGGTCGAGCGGCACGTGAGGCAGCCTATCGGCCGGTCGGGGGAGGGCTGTTTGGCAGGGCTCGTGAACCGCTTCACAAGACCTCCACATGCTCTGAGCTTTACTTTCCCGGCCTCCCCCCCTACCATGGCTCTCGGACTGCGGATGCGTTTGCGCACGGAGACCCGCGAACCGCCGCGAGGTCCACGACGAATCTAGGGTTCCACCCCGAGTTCCCGAAGACCGGCGACGCTGCGTGCTGCGGCGGGGCGGCTTCGAGGAGGAGGCTGATACGAAGTGCCGGATCCGGCTCGTCCCCTAGGGACCGATGATGCAGATGACCTGCGCCTCTACCTCGAGGCGGCGGCTCGTGAGCCGCTGCTGACCAAGGAGGAAGAGGTCGAGCTCGCGATGACGATCGAGGGCGGCAAGGAGGGCGAAGAGCGCCTCCGCGCCGGCCGTCTACGCTCCGAGAAGTCCATCGCGAAGGCGCGCGCCGAGGTGCGCAAGGCCGAGGCCGCCCGCCAGCGGTTCATCATGGCGAACCTCCGCTTGGTCGTTTCTGTTGCCCGCAAGTACCAGGGCCAGGGCCTCCCGCTCCTGGACCTGATCCAGGAGGGCAACATCGGCCTGATGCGCGCGGTCGAGCTGTTCGACTGGCGCCGCGGGTTCAAGTTCTCCACGTACGCGACCTGGTGGATCCGCCAGGGGATCACGCGCGCGATCGCCGATCGCTCGCGCTCGATCCGCCTGCCGGTGCACATCCACGACCGCCTGCGCAAGCTGAACCGCACGCGGTTCCAGTTCGCGCAGTCCGTCGGTCGTGAGCCCACCCGCGAGGAGCTCGCCAAGGCCCTCGACACCACGGTGGACGAGATCGACGACCTGACCGAGATGGGACGCCGCGAGCCGCTGTCCCTGCAGTCGCCCGTGGGCGAGGACACCGAGCTCGGCGACCTGATCGAGGAGATCGATTCCGACGCCGGGTTCAACGAGGTCGAGGACCAGCTGCTCCGCGAGGAGATCGGCGGCGCCGTCGACCAGGTGCTCGACGACCGCGAGCGTCACGTGGTGGCGCTGCGCTACGGCTTGGAGAACGGGCAGCCGCTGAGCCTGCGCGAGACCGGCAAGGTGCTTGGCCTGTCCGGCGAGCGCGTTCGCCTGATCGAGCGCGAGGCGCTGCGGAAGCTGCGCGACTCCAACCTGATCAACGCGGTGGCGCTCGGCAGCTGATCCGAGCGACATCGGAAGCATCGGAAGGGCGGCCCCGCAGGGCCGCCCTTCCGCGTTCCACCCCTCGACGGTAGGCTCGGCGCATGCGTGTGATCCGCGGCAACCACATCGTCGAGGTCGGCTTCACCTAGCTCTGATCGGTCTCGCCACCCGCCGGCGTCACGATCGACGTCGGCACCGGTGACGGTCGCGCCGCGCTCGCGACGGCCCACGAGGAGCCCGACCGGCTCGTGATCGGCCTCGATGCGGACGCTGCGTCGATGCGCACCTCGGCTCGTCGAGCCGCGCGGCTGAAGGACGGCCAGTCCAACGCGGCTTTCGTGGTCGCCGCGATCGAGTCGGTCCCCGCCGACCTCTCTGGGGTCGCTGATCGCGTGACCGTGTACTTCCCGTGGGGATCGCTGCTGCGAGGATTCTTGGCCGGCGACGGCGTGGTCTCCAACCTGAGCGCCCTGTGCGCCCCCGGGGCGGAGCTCATCGCCCTGTGGTCGGTCGCCGACCGCGATCTCGCCACCCTGGGACCCGTGCCCCGGCTCCCGGATGAGGGCAGTTTCGAAGCCGTCGGATTGGAGGTCTGCGAGCTCCGTCCCGCGACCATGGCCGAGGTGGGCGCGACGCATTCCACCTGGGCGAAGCGCCTGCGCGCCGGTGTCGATCGCCCTGTTTCGCTCCTCCGGGCGGTTCGCCGCTCGCCCGCACCCCGATCCAGCGGGCACGTTCAGCCGGATACCCCGTCCTGCCGATGACCTACGCGGGATGGAGGCTTCCGCGTTCCAGCCATCTGCCGCGAACATCTCGGCGGTTTCGTCCGATGGGAAGGGTAGAGAGCCCGACGGGCGGGAGCACGAACGTGCCTTGGTCGCTCGGGCCAAGGACGGTGACCAGGATGCGTTCGGAGCGCTGTACCGAGAGCACGCCACGGCGGTGTCGCGCGTCGTGCGGTTCCGGCTCGGGCGCGAGGACGAGGACGCGGTCTCGGAGGTGTTCCTCCGCGCCTGGCGAGGCCTCGGGAGCTACCACGACACCGGCGTGCCGTTCGCGGCGTGGCTCTACGGGATCGCCCGGCACGTCGCCGTCGATGTCCTCCGGGCGTCGGCCCGCACCGAACCCCGCGCCGAGGTTCCGGACGCCGAGGTGGACCCGATGACCGCGGAGCTGCTGACGTTGCACGACGCGATCGATCAGCTTCCGACCGAGCAGCGCCAGGTGATCGAGCTGAAGTACCTCGTCGGCATGTCCAACGCCGAGGTCGCCGCCGCGATGGACACATCGCCGGGCGCGATCAACGCGAAGCAATGGCGGGCGCTCAAGGCATTGGCAGACGTGTTGGAGGAGAGACCATGACGCGCGACGCGAGCGCCCAGGCCGTCCACGAGCGGCTCGAGCATGTCGTTGCGACGATGCCCGAGCCCGACGTGGAGGCCGGCTGGGCCGCCCTCGTCGCGCAGCTCGAGCCACCGGTCGCACCGGTCGTGCCGTTGCACCGCCCTCGCCCCTACAAGGCGATCGTGCTCGGGGTCGCGGCGGCGATCTTGATCGGCGGGAGTGCTCTGGCGATGGTCGGCCACAGCGAGTCCTCACAGCTTCCCGCAACACCGGCCAGGGTCGGATCCACCGGAGGAACCGTCGGTCCGCACACCCATCCGGCCTTCTCCGGCGCGCCGCCCTCGCAGGAACCGACGCCGCCTGAGCGA
The DNA here is from genome assembly GCA_963799625.1 of uncultured Actinomycetes bacterium. GTDB lineage: Bacteria > Actinomycetota > UBA4738 > UBA4738 > HRBIN12 > AC-51. The sequence continues at coordinate 957,189 of CAWCXU010000013.1, forward strand.
AGCGGCAACCACGGCGGGACCCGCCCCGCTGGCGGCTCGACCTCGCCGAGCGGTGGCTCCGGCGACGGCTCCCGCGGGACGAGCCAGCCGAGCTCACCGCCCCACAAGGACTCCCCGGATGACACCGATCACGGCACCGGCAATGACGGAAGCCACGACGACAACGGCCAGGGGAACAACACCCAGGGGCAAGACACACAGGGCAACTCCGGCGGAGACCATGGATCCGGCGGCAGCGCCGGGAACTCCGGCGGTGGCGGCCGTCAGGACTCGGGCGGCGGTCAGGGCTCCCACGGCCAATAGCCGAACTTTTCTCGGATCTTGGCGTACATCTCGGCCCCTCCCCCCGATGGGAAGGGTGACAACGCCAGGACATACCCCATCCCCCTCGGCGACGGGAGCTGGTCTCCAACCCTCGCCCCCCGCCACTGACCTGGCTTCATAGAAAGGGCCGGCCTCGATGCCGGCCCTTTCCTCATCTAGGTCGTCGGCCGCGGCGCGGATCGGGAGCCGTCGGTCATCGCGGTGCGCCGGCGGCGGAGCGCGCCAGCGCGGTCTGCTCCTCGAGTCGGTCGCGGATCCGATCGCGCAGCGCGTCGATGTCCGCCTCCGAGGCGACGTCGCCGTCGGGAAGGATCGGCGGTCCGAACGAGATCGTGACGATCGGCCGCCACGGTCGCACCCACCGGATGCCACCGCGCGGCCACCGCGTCTGTGTGCCCCAGATGCCGACGGGCACGATCGGCGCGCCGGTGGGGAGCGCGAGGCGAGCCACGCCGCTGCGGATGCGCTGGAGATGCTCGGGGTCCGTGTTGACCGTTCCCTCGGGCGCGATCGCGATCACCGCTCCCGCACGCAGTGCGTCGAGCGCCGCATCGAGGGCGGCGCCGTCACCTTGGCCGCGGTGGATCGGGATCTGCTCGAAGGTCCGCAACACCCATCCGATGAACCGCTTGCGGAAGAACTCGGCCGCGACGAGGAAGCATGGTGGGCGCGCGGTTCGCGCTGTGAAGGCGATCGCGAGCACGGGCCCGTCGAGCGCGCTGACGTGGTTGAAGGCGAGCAGCGTCGGCCCCTTCGCCGGTACGTGCTCGAGGCCCGTCACGCGCACCCGGAAGAGCAGCCGGAGCAGCGGTGCCACGACCGGGATCCCGTACCGCCACCACGGGTTGCGCTCGCCGGACGCCACGGGGGCGATGCTACGCCCCGCCGCCCTCCTCGGAGCGGTCGCCGACCGCGATCACGGTGCGGATCACCTCGCCCGCGAGCATGGCGCGGAACGCGGTGGCGAGCGCGTCGTCGGTGAACGGCGCCACCACGCTCACGAGCGGTCGGAGATCGAGCCGCCGGTCGGCGAGCGCGGCGAGCCACTCCTCGAAGTCGGCGGCGATCGGGTCGCCGCCGTCGGTGATCTTGAGGGTCGCCTTGTTCGGGTACGCGGCGCCGGTCGTGGCGTCCCCCCACGCGAGCGTGACGGTGCTGTCGGGCGCCGGCACCCCGATCGCGACGGCGGTGCCGCCCCGGGCGAGCATCGCGACCGCCTGCGCGACGACGGGCGCGTTCCCGGTGGCCTCGAACGCGACGTCGACGCCGGTGTCGGTGAGGGAGTGAACCGCCGTGACCGCGTCGTCGACACCGGCGTCGATCACGTCGGTGGCGCCGAGGGCGAGCGCGGTGTCCAGCTTGGAGGCAACGCGATCGATCGCGACGATCCGCGTGGCCCCGGCGAGCTTCGCGCCGAGCAACGCCGACAACCCGATCCCGCCGAGCCCGATCACTGCGACGGTATCGCCCGGTGTCACGCCGGCGGTGTTGACCGCGGCGCCGATGCCCGTGGAGGCGCCGCAGCCAAGCAGGCACGCTTCGACGAGGTCCACGCCGTCGGGGACGTGGACCACCTGCGCCGCGTGCACCACGGTGTGCGTCGCGAGCGACCCGATCGACAACGTCCCGGTCAGTCGGCTCCCATCGGCAGCGTGGACCCGCGGCGGTTGCTCCCAGGCGTGCGCGCAACGTCGCGGCCGGCCCCGGACGCACGCGGCGCACGTCCCGCAGGGCATCGCCCACACGAGCAGGACGGCGTCGCCGGGCGCGATGTGCGTCACGTCGGGCCCGACCGCCTCGACGATGCCCGCGCCCTCGTGGCCGAGCAACATCGGGAACGGCGATCCCCAGTTCCCGTTCTGGATCGCCCACAGGTCGGAATGGCACACGCCGTTGGCGACGATCCGGACGAGTACCTCGCCGGCTCCGGGATCGTCGACGGTGATCGGCTCGATCCGCGCGGGCGCGCCGCGCCCGCCGACCACCACCCCGCGCGCATCTCGCATCGTTCGCTGTCCTCGTCGTCGTCTGATCCGGCCATGCGACCGTGGTTCGCGGCCGACGCGCATGCTAGCGTCCGGCCGATGGACGTCGTCGGCCTCCGCGACCTGGTCGCCTCGCGCGAGGACGAGTACCTCGCCGAGCTCGAAGCGATGGTCAACGTCGACTGCGGCTCGTACACCACCGATGGTGTCAACGCGATCGTCGACCGGTGCGAGCAACGGTTGCGCGACGGGGGATGGGATGTCGACCGTCGCGAGCATGACGGCTCACCGCGGCTCGGCGACCTCCTGATCGGCCGGCTCGCCGGCTCGGGCGGCCGCCGGATCCTGCTCGTCGGACACACCGACACCGTGTTCGATCCGGGCACCGCACACGAGCGGCCGTTCGCGATCGAGGGCTCGGTGGCGCGGGGACCGGGCGTCTCCGACATGAAGGGCGGGCTCCTGGCCGGGATGTTCGCGGTGCATGCGTTGTGCGATGCCGGGATCGAGGCGTTCGAGCACATCACGTACGTATGCAATCCGGACGAGGAGATCGGGTCCCCGTTCTCCGGCCCGGTGATCCGCGAGCTCGCGGCCGAGCACGACGTCGGGTTCGTCCTGGAAGGGGCCCGCGCCAACGGCGACATCGTGTCTTCGCGCAAGGGGATCACCGACTACACGCTCACGGTCCACGGGCGCGCCGCGCACGCAGGCGTCGAGCCGGAGAAGGGTCGCAGCGCGATCGCGGTCGCCGCCGACCTCGTCGGGCGTCTGGAGGGCCTCAACGGACGCTGGCCCGGCGTGACGCTCAACGTCGGCACGATCCGGGGCGGCACCCGCACGAACGTGGTCCCGGAGGGGTGCGTGCTCGAGCTCGATCTGCGGTCGCCCGCGACCGCGACCCTCGAAGAGGCGGAGCGCGAGATCGAGCGCCTCTGTGCCGAGCCGTCGCTGGCGGACGTCAGCGTGGACGTGGACCGTGCGAGCTGGCACCGGCCGATGGAGCGGACCGAGGCGATCGGGGTGCTCGCGGCCCGCGCCACGGGCTTCGCCGCGGAGCTCGGGTTCGAGCTCCGCGACGCCGCCACGGGCGGGGCGTCCGACGCCAACACGATCGCCGCCGCGGGCACGCCTGTGCTGGACGGCCTCGGTCCGGTCGGCGGCGACGATCACGCGCCCGGCGAGTGGCTCGACGTGGACAGCATCGTTCCGCGCACGGCGATGCTCGCCGCCTTGATCGGGTTGGCGTGAGACGCCGATGACCGCCCGGGACCACTGGCTCGACGATCTGCACCCCGACGCCTATCGAACCCTGGTCGAGGGCGTGCCCGCGGTCCTGTACATCGACCGGCCCGACGAGCTCTCGACGAACCTGTACACCAGCCCGCAGGTCGAGCCGATCCTCGGGTTCACCGTCGAGGAGTGGCGGTCGGATCCGGAGCTCTGGGCCAAGCAGCTGCATCCCGACGACGTCGATCGTGCGCTCGAGACGCACCGCCTGTCGAACTCCACCGCGAGCCAGTACCTCGACGAATACCGGATCCGCACGAAGGACGGCCGCACGCTCTGGATCCACGACGAGGCGTGGCCCGTCCTCGCCGAGGACGGGTCGATCCTGTTCTGGCGCGGCGTGATGCTCGACATCACCGATCGGAAGGAAGCGGAGGACAAGCTGCGCTGGAGCCTCGAGGTGCTCCGCCGCACGTTGCAGCAGCGCCGGGAGCTCGCCCAGCGGCTCCAGCACGCGCAGGAGGCCGAACGACGGCAGATCGCGGCGGACATCCACGACGACCCGATCCAGGTGATGAGCGCCGTCGACATGCGGCTGCAGATGCTGACGGGGTTCCCCGACACGATCACCACCGAAGCGATCGGCGAGGTCGAGCAGGAGGTCGCCGCGTCGATCGAACGGCTCCGCTCCCTGCTGTTCGAGCTTCGGCCGACCGCGCTCGACCGCGACGGCCTGGTCCCGGCGCTCCGGCTCTACGTCGAGCACACGGCGAAGGCCACGGGCTGGACCGTCGAGGTGCACGACGAGCTCACCGACGAGCCCGACCCCGACCTGTCGGCGCTGCTGTACCGGATCGCGCAGGAGGCGGTGGTCAACGCTCGCAAGCACGCCCAGGCGACGGCCGTGCGGATCGAGGCGGTCAGCGTGGCCGACGGGGCGATCGTCCGCGTGATCGACGACGGGGTCGGGTTCCATCCCGACCTGATCTCCGCGCCCGAGCCGGGCCATCTCGGGCTGACCACGATGGTCGAGCGCGCGGAGCTCGCCGGCGGCTGGGTGCGCGTGCTCAGCACGCCGGGGGCGGGCACGACGGTCGAATGCTGGCTCCCGGCGGACATCACCGCGGGCGATCCCGGGCTCGCGGAGGTCGCGTCGGAGGCATCCGACGCGCGACGAGCCCGCCTCGTCCTAAGCGGCGCGGACCGCGAGACCCGTCGCCGGGTCGAAGTAGTGGAAGCGCGTCGGATCCAGCGTGAGGCGCACCTCGCCGCCGGGCTGGGTCGTGGTCCTCGCGTCGACCCGCGCGCAGAACATCGTGCCCGGCGTGTCGTCGGCCAGCAGCAGCAGCTCCTCGCCCTCCTCGTCGGTCGCCGCCATGATCACGTCGGCGGCTACCGGCGGCGCGTCGACGCGGAACAGGATGTTCACCTCGGAGCCGAGCTCCTCGGTGACGTCCGCGCGCACCGAGATCGTCGGGCCCGTCGTCGGCGCGCACATCGGCGTCTTCCATGTCGGCCGGACGGATCCCGACGATCACGGTCTCCTGTCCGTAGCCCGCGAGCGCGCCGTTGGCGAACGGGATCTCGAACCCGCCGAACTTCAACGTGCCGCCGTCGATCGTCGCCTCGACGAGGTTCATCGGCGGCGCGCCCATGAAGGCCGCCACGAACAGGTTCGCGGGGTGCGTGTACAGGTTCTGGGGGGTGTCGACCTGCTGCAACACGCCGTCGCGGAGCACCGCGACGCGGTCGCCGAGCGTCATCGCCTCGACCTGGTCGTGCGTCACGTAGACGGTGGTCGTCCGCAGCCGGTCGTGCAGCCGCTGCAGCTCGGCTCGCATGTGGATCCGCAGCTTCGCGTCGAGGTTCGACAGCGGCTCGTCCATCAGGAACGCCTTCGGCTCGCGGACCATCGCGCGGCCGATCGCGACGCGCTGTCGCTGGCCGCCGGACAGCTCCGAGGGCTTGCGGGTCATCATGTCCTGCAGGCCGAGGATCGTGGCGGCATCCTGGACCCGCTCCAGGCGCTCCGTCTTCGGCAGGTGCTGCAGCTTCAGACCGAACCCGAGGTTCTGCTCGACGGTCATGTGCGGGTACAGCGCGTAGTTCTGGAACACCATCGCGATGTCGCGTGACTTCGGTTCGAGGTCGGTGACCTGCTCCTCACCGATCTCGATCTCGCCGGCGGTGACCTCTTCGAGCCCGGCGATCATCCGCAGGATCGTGGACTTGCCGCATCCGGACGGCCCGACGAGGACCATGAACTCGCCGTCGTCGACGGTCAGGGACACGTCGTCGACCGCGAGAACCTCGCCGAACATCTTGCTGATGTGGTCGAGGACGATCGCTGCCATCAGGCCTCCTTACGGGCGCGAGTGTGCCGGGTCAACCGATCGTGGGTCAAGCTCGCGCGCGCGGCGGCGCGCGCGGCCTTCGTCGCGCGGAGGGCGTCCAGGCCGATCAGGGCCGCCCCGATGATCGGCGGGTCCGTGAGCCGCCGGACCGTGGCCTTCGGCGCGTAGGCGACGAGCCCGTCGTGGATCCGGGCGAAGAATCGAGCGTCGGGGTTGCGGAAGACGCCGCCGCCGAGCACGACGTCGACGTCGAGGTCCCTCATCCGGAGCCGGCGGATCGCGGTGGTCGCCATCAGGACGATCTCGTCGGCCTGGCGGTCGACCAGGTCCTGGGCGACCGCATCGCCGCCCGTGGCCTCCTCGAACACGAGGGGCGCGAGCTCGGCGAGCCGTTCCTCACGCACTCGGTCGAAGTAGATCGCTTCCATCAGTTGCTTGGGGGTGCGGAACCCGAAGAATGCCGGCACCGACCGTTGGAAGGCCGTCTTCGGTCCGCGGCCGTCCTGGGAGCGGATCGCGTACCAGGCTGCTTGGCCGCCGAGCTCGTTCGCACCGCCCCAGTCGCCGGAGATCGGCCCGATCGCGGGGAACCGCGCGACGCGGCCGTCCGGCGCGACGCCGGCACAGTTCGTGCCGAACCCGCAGACGACGGCGACCCCCCACGACCGGTCGGTCCCGGCCCGGAGCACGGCGAACGTGTCGTTGCGCAAGATCGGCTCTGTCACCCAGCCGTTCGTGCGCACCCAGGCGAGGAGCCGCCGGTCGTCGGCGGGCAGGTCCGCGCCGGCGAGACAGAAGGTCCCGACATCGGCCAGGGGACGGCGAGCCGGATCGAGCCCCGCGCGCTCGGCGGCCTGGTCGATGGCGGCGTGGACGCGCACCAGCTCGGCATCCTCGAGATGGCCCCACGTCGCCCACGTTCGATCGCCGATCTCGCCGGCGACGCGAGCGGCGCCCAGGACCGTGCCGTCGCGGCGCAGGAGTGCGACGTCGGTCTTCGAGCCGCCGCCGTCGACCGCCAGCAGCGCGGCACGTCTCACGGCAGCTCCTCGAGCGTGTCGATCGTGACGAACGTTGCCCCGAGCTCACGCAGCCCGTCGATCGTCGGAGCGATCGCCTCGGCGGTCCCGCCGGGCCACGTGTGCAGGAGCACCACCGCGCCGTCGCCGTGCGCTCGGACGCCGTCGATCGCGTCCGCCGAGATCGCCTCGCCGGTGCGCCACGGCTCCCAGTCCTCGAGCGCGACGTGCCATCCGATGTTGCGGTAGCCGAGGCGCTCGATCTCGGCGAGCACCCGTGGGTCGTCCGCGCCCGCGCCGAACGGGCAGCGGAACCACGGGTGGGGGTCGACGCCGGTGGCCGTCTCGATCGCGGCGGCGCCGTCGCGCAGATCGTCGTCGAAGCCGCCGCCCAGGAGCAGCGGCATCCGCGCGTGGTAGTGGGAGTGGTGGCCGATCAGGTGACCCTCCGATGAGATGCGCGCCGCGGTCGCCGGATAGGCCTCGGCCCAGCGGCCCTGCACGAAGAACGTGGCGCGGGTCTGCCGGCCGGCGAGCGTGTCGAGGATCGCGTCGGCGTTGCCGGGCGGGCACCAGGGACGGTCGGGGTGTTCGGCGTCGAGCGTGAGCGCGACCCGGAGCTCACTCATGGGTCGTCACCTTCGCGGCGTGCACGTACGCGCCGGGCTCGCGCCCGGCGAGGATCGCGAGCCGCCACGCGAGGAGCTGCGCGGGCACGATCGCGGCGGCCGGCACCAGCAGCCGGTCGATCGGTCCGACGTCGGTGGCGCCCAACGCGCGGACGCCGGCCGTGACGGTCCACACCGCGGTGCCGAGACCGCGGAGCTCGTCGGCCATCGCGAGGTCGAGGTCGCGCGTCTCGGGCTCGGTCGCGATCACCATCGCGGCCAGGTGAGGCCCCGCCAGCTCGAGTGGTCCGTGGCGGAACTGCGCCGCCTGCAACGACTCGACGGGCAGCCCGACCGCTTCCTTCAACGTGAGCGCGCCCATCTCGGCGGCCGCGCGCGCACCACCTCGCGCGAGGATCACCGTCGTCGCGCGGCCGCCGTGCCACGTCACGAGGTCGTCGGGGAGCGTCTCGCGGCCGAGGAGGTCGTCGACCGCCGCCGCGGCCACCTCGGCCTCGAGCGACAGGCCTGCGACGACCTCGGCGGTCGGCCGGCCCTCGAGCGACCGGACGAGCGCGCCAAGGACCACCAGGGCGGCCGCGAACGTCATCGTGCTCGGACCGGTTTCCTCGCCCGCGCCCGTCCCGAGCGTGTGATCGGCGAGCGCGGCGAGCGAGCTGGCGGGCTCGTTCGTGACGGCGATCATCGTCGGTGCGTCCCCCCGGCGCCGAAGCTCCCGTGCCACGCCGACCGTCTCGGCGCTCTCGCCCGACTGGCTCACGAGGACCAGGTCGTCGCCGGTGTGAAGCGTCGGGAGTCGGAAGTGCAGGAGCTCGGCGGTATCGACCATCGAGGCGGCGACACCCTCGCGGGCGAGCGCCGTCACGGCCGGGTAGCAGGCGTCGTAGGAGCTGCCCATCCCCGCGAAGACGAGCGCGCCGCCTCGTGCGCCATGCAATGCGTCGAGGGTCGCTTCGTGCTCGGCCAGTCCGGCCGCCGCCCGTCGCAGGGCGTCAGGCTGCCCGGCGATCTCGGCGATGAATGGGTCAGGAAACTTTCCTAACGATTTCACGGGCGGAGTGTACGATGCCCGGGTCATGGGTGTGAAGGTGGCCGTCGTCGGTGGAGGCAGCACCTACACACCCGAGCTCGTCGAGGGATTCGTCACCCGCACCGACCGGCTGCCGGTGGACGAGCTGGTCCTGCTCGACATCGACGAGGAGCGTCTGTCGGTCGTCGGCGCGCTCGCCGAACGCATGATGCGCCGCGCGGGATGGGGCGGCACGCTACGTTTGACCGGCGAGGCGCGCGAGGCGCTCGAGGGCGCCGACTTCGTCGTCGTGCAGCTGCGGGTCGGCGGCAACAAGGCTCGCTACACCGACGAGACGATCCCGCTGGAGTTCGATTGCATCGGGCAGGAAACGACCGGGCCCGGTGGGTTCGCGAAGGCGTTGCGCACCGTGCCCGTTGTGCTCGGTCTGGCGGAGCTCACGGCCGAGATCGGCGCGCCGGGGGCCTGGTTCGTCGACTTCACGAACCCGACGGGGCTCGTGACGCAGGCGCTGCTCGATCAGGGCCATCACGCGCTCGGGCTCTGCAACGTGGCGATCGGATTCCAGCGGAGCTTCGCGTCCTACTTCGACGTGACGCCCGACCGCGTGCAGCTCGAGCACGTCGGGCTCAACCATCTGAGCTGGGAACGCAAGGTGCTCGTCGACGGCGTGGACCGGCTGCCCGAGCTCCTGGCGCTTCCCGCCGACGCGCCCGACCACCCCTTCGACGAGATCGAGTGGGTGCCGCTCGACTTCGTTCGAGACCTCGGCGCGATCCCGAGCTACTACCTGCACTACTACTACCGGACATCGGCCGTGCTCGCGGAGCAACGCGAGGGGAAGACCCGCGCCGAAGAGGTGATGGAGATCGAGGCGGGCCTGCTCGAGCTGTACAAGGACCCGGCCCTGGACACGAAGCCGGCGCTGCTCGAGCAGCGCGGGGGCGCGTTCTACTCCGACGCGGCGGCGGCGCTGATCGCGTCGCTCCAGGCCGGCACCGGCGACGTGCAGGTGGTGAACGTGCAGAACCGCGGCGCGATCGCCAACCTCGCCGACGACGACGTGGTCGAGGTCGCCTGCACGGTCGATCGCGACGGCGCCCACCCCCTGCCGGTCGATCCGTTGCCACCCGAGATGCACGGGCTCGTCGCGCACGTGAAGGACTACGAGCGGCTCACGATCGCGGCGGCGCTGTCCGGATCGCGGAGCGACGCCCTGACCGCGTTGCTCGCGAACCCGCTCGTGCCCGACCTCGACACCGCCCGGCCCTTGCTGGACGCGCTGCTCGAGGTGAACCGACGCTACCTGCCGAGGTTCTGGCCGGAGGGCTGACCTCAGCCTTCCGGGAGCTCCTCGGCGTTGGCCTGGATCTTCGCGAGCGCGTCGGCCGCGTCCTGCACCCCTTGCTCGCCGTCGCGGAACGTCGTCTCCATGAAGTAGATCGACTCGCGCAGGCCCGCAGCCTCGGCGACGGGGAACGACATCCGCGTGGGGTCGAGCTGTTCGGCGTACTCGACGGCGACCGGGAGCCGCGAGAGCGAGGGCTGGAAGAGCTCGTAGTGGTTCATCGGCGGGTATTGCACCTCCGCTTGGATCCCCTCGGCCTCCATCGCCCCGCAGACGACCTCGTTGGAACGCCCGGCGAAGGCCGCCGGGTCCATCTTCAGCAGGTAGTTGTAGAAGCTCCAGCGGGTGATCCGATCGTCGGCCGGCATCACCGTGATCCCGGGGATGTCGGTGACCAGCGCTTCGAACCGCTTGCCTGCGATCGCGCGCGCTTCCTGCTGCGCGGGGAACCGCTCGATCGCGACCTCGAGGATCGCCGCGTTGAGCTCCGACAGGCGGTAGTTCGCGCCGAACGTGAACTCCTTCTCGTCGGGGTCCTTCGCGCGGCCGCAGTCGACGATCGAGTGGGCGCGCTGCGCGAGCGTCTCGTCGTTCGTGAGCAGCGACCCGCCTTCGCCCGAGGTCAGGATCTTCGAGGACTGGTGGCTGAACGAGCCGAAGTCGCCGATGCACCCGGCGCCCTGGTCCTGCCACCGTTGGCCGTGCGCGTGTGCGCAGTCCTCGATCACGGACAACCCGTTGCGCCGGGCGATGTCCATGATCCGGTCCATGTCGGCCATGTGATGCCCGAGGTGCACCGGGATGATCGCGCGCGTCCGTTCGGTGATCGCCGACTCGACCAGCTCGGGGTCGATGGTCCATGTGTCGGGCGTCACGTCGACGAAGACGGGCAACGCGCCCGCCGCCATCGGCGCGTACGCCGTCGCGGAGAAGGTGAGCGCCGGCACGATCACCTCGTCGCCCCATCCGATCCCGAGCGCCTTGCAGGCGACCTCCATCGTGATCGTGCCGTTCACCATCAAGATGCCGTGCGCGGCGCCCTGGTAGGCCGCGAACGCGGTCTCGAAGGCCGTCGCGTGCACCCCCGGCTCGGGGAAGCCGCCCCACTCGCCGCTGCGGACGACGGCTTCGACTGCGGCAACGTACGCGTCGTCGTTCTCCTCGGGCCACGACGGGTACGGGGCGGTCCGGACCGGGGTCCCGCCGTTGATCGCGAGCGTCGCCATCGGTGCTCCTTCCGTTGGTAGCGTGCGGGTGTGCCGTTGCAGCTCGACCGTATCCTCGCAACTCCCGTCGACGGCGACACGGTCGGGGCTCCCGCGACCACTGCGACCACGGTCGGGGCCGTCGGCGACCAGGGCTGGTCGCTGCGAGATCTGTCGCCACCCGTGGTCACCCTTCGGGCATCCGCGATCGCGCACAACCTGGCGCTGATGCAGCGGTGGACCGCCGAGCACGGCGTCGAGCTGTACCCGCACGGGAAGACGACGATGGCGCCGCAGCTGTGGGCGCGGCAGCTCGAGGCCGGCGCCGGCGGGATCACGGCCGCAACCCCGGCGCAGCTCCGCGCGATGCGCTCGGTCGGGGTCCCCAGCGTGCTCCTTGCCAACGAGGTCGTCGACGCCGGCGCGATCGCCTGGATCGGGCACGAGACGTCGACCGTCCTGGCGTGCTGGGTGGACTCCGTCGAGGGGGTGGAGCTGCTCGCCGACGGGCTCGCAGCGGCGAACGGGCCGCCGCTCCGGGTGCTCGTCGAGGTCGGACATCGCGAAGGACGCACCGGCGCCCGATCCCCGGAGGCGGCGATCGCCGTGGCGGAGACCGTCGCGCGCCGGCCGGAGCTCGCGCTCGCCGGGGTCGCCGGGTACGAGGGCACGATCGGGCACGAGCGGACACCCGGCGTGCTCGCCGACGTCGACGCGTTCCTCGGCGTGCTCGCCGCGGTCTCGGATCGGGTCGCGGGGCTCGTCGACGGCCCGCCGGTCCTCAGCGCCGGCGGCAGCCTGTTCTTCGACCGGGTCGCCGCGCTCGCCGGACCCGAACGACGCGTCGTGCTCCGGGCCGGCTGCACGATCACCCACGACCACGGTCTGTACGAGCGCGGATCGCCGTTCGCGGACGGTCCGGGGCCGCGGTTCCGGCCGGCGATCGAGGCGTGGGGGAGCGTGCTGTCGCGACCCGAGCCCGAGGTGGCGGTGATCGGGCTCGGGAAGCGCGACGTGCCGTCGGACATCGAGCCGCCGATCCCGCTGCGGATGCGCGACGACGACCGGTCGCTCGCCGGGATGCGCGTCGAGCGACTGATGGATCAGCACGCGATCTGCCGGGTGCCCGCCGAGCTCTCGCTCGGCCCCGGGCGAGGTGGTCGCCTTCGGGATCTCCCACCCCTGCGCCGCCTTCGACCGGCGACGGGTGCTGTTCGAGCTGGACGACGACGATCGCGTCGTCGGCGCGATCGCGACCGTGTTCTGACGCTAGGCGGGGCGGCGGGCGATCGCCTCGATCTCGACGAGCAGGCCGTCGGCGAGTCCGACCTGCACCGTCGACCGCGCCGGGTACGGCGGCTCGAAGTGCCGGGCGTACACCTCGTTGAAGACGGCGAAGTTCGCGAGGTCGGTGAGGAACACCGTGGTCTTGACGACGTCGCCCATCCCGCAGCCCGCGGCGGCCAGACAGGCCGCCACGTTGCGCAGGACCTGCTCCGTCTGCTCCGCGATCCCGCCGGGCACGATCGCGCCCGTCGGGTCCATCGCCACCTGGCCTGCGGTGCACACCAGATCGCCGCTCACCACGACGGGGCTGTACGGGGGCGCCGGCACCGGCACGCCGTCGGGCTGGATCGCGTGACGCATCAGTCTGCGCTCCCGGTATCACCGAGGACGCCGGCGGCCGCCGCACCGGCGACGGCGCCCGCCTTGAGCGCGTCGGCGACGTCGGCCCCGTCGAGCCGCGCCGCGAGGTAGGCGGCGTTGCACGCGTCGCCGGCACCGACCGGATCGTCCTCGATCACCGGGACCGGTGCGAGCTCGATCCAGGTGCCGTCGGGGCCGAGCGCCGCGAGACCGCCGGCGCCCCGCTTGAGCACGACCTCGGTGGGGCCGAGCTCGGCGCACGCGCGAGCGATACCTTCCGCATCGGCTCCGTCGGCCAGGACGCCGAGCTCGTGTTCGCCGCCGATCAGGATGTCGCATCGCTCGAGCAACGGGCGGATCAGCTCCGCCGCGCGGTCGGATCCCCACAGACCCGGGCGCAGGTTCGGGTCGACCACCCGGATCCCGCGTGCGCGGTCGAGCAGCGCGATCGCTGCGCGCTGCGGGCCCGGTCCGAGCATCGCGGTGATCCCGGTGACGAGGACCGCGCGCGCGTCTTCGACCGGCGCATCACGCAGGTCGGTCGCGTCGAGCCGGCTCGCCGCGGAGTCGGCACGCAGGTAGGCCAGACCACCGGCGCGGTCGCGGAACATCAAGCCGGTCGAACGAGCGGGATCGGTCGCGACCCATCGCAGATCGACGCCCTCGTGCTCGAGCGCGTCGCGGATCCGCGCGCCCGCGTGGTCGGCGCCGAGCCGGCTGATCCAGGCCACGCGGAAGCCGGCCCGCGCGAGCGCGACGCATGCGTTCGACTCGGCGCCGCCGTGCGTGGCGTGGAAGGTCCGGGCGGTCGCCAGGGAGCCGTCGGCAGCGATCAGCGACAGCATCGTCTCGCCGAGGGCGAGCACGTCGAACCGTTCGGTCATCCTCGCACCAGGCCCATCACAGCTGCCGCACGGTCCGCGATCGCGTCGAGGTCGGCCGTGGATGAAGGCGGTGTGGCGCCGACGAGGGTCGAGCCGAGGCCGACGCACGTCGCGCCCGCCTCGAGGTAGGCGGGAACGTCGCCGGGCTCGATCCCGCCGGTGGGGAGCAGCGACACGTCGGGGAACGGCCCGCGGAGCGCCCGGATGTAGCTCGGTCCGCCGGCCGGCGCCGCGGGGAACACCTTGATCCCGGTCGCGCCGGCGCGTTGCGCGCGCACGAGCTCGGTCGCGGTCAAGACCCCGGGGATGGGCTCGACTCCCACCTCGAGCGCCGTCTCGATCACGTCGATGAGGCAGGCCGGCGACACGACGAACGACGCCCCCGCATCGCGGCTCGCCCGCACCGCATCGGGCGTCGTCACCGTGCCCACGCCGATCGTCCGGCCGGCATCGGCGGCCGTACGCACGGCCTCCAGCGCCCCGGGCGTGTCGATCGTGACCTCGAGCAGGGGGATGCCGGCACCTGCGAGCGCCGCCAACGCGCCCACGACGTCGCCGTCGACGCGGTACCGCACGATCGCGAGCACCGCCCCCTGCGCGAGGATCGTCATGCGGGCGCCTCCGCGGCCGTCGGACCGGGCGACCCAACGTCGCCGCAAGCTGTCTTGACTGCCGTCGGTGCCGCAGCGTAGCATCCCCGAGAATAGTTAGGAAAGTTTCCTTTGAGCTATCGCGGGGGCTCCACGTCGATCGACGCGACGACCGTCACGGGCACACCGAGCTTGCTGCGCGCGATCAACGAGCGCACGGTGCTCGAGTGTGTCCGCCGGGTCGGCCCGATCTCCCGGGCGCAGCTCGCGCGCGAAACCGCGCTCTCGAAGCCCACCGTCTCGCAGGCGCTCGCCGGACTGCAACGGGCGGGCCTCGTGCGTGAGGCCGGCAGGTCCAAGGGGGGCAAGGGCCCGACCGCGATCCTGTATCAGCTCAACCCGCGCGCCGGCTGGGTCGTCGGCATCGACGTGGGCCGGAACTGGGTCCGTGCGGCGATCGCCGACGTGACGGGCGCGTTCGTGGCTCGCCGCGACGAGCGTGCCAAGGTGCGCAGCGCCGAGAGCCTGATCTCCCAGATCGGCGACATCGCGCACGGGCTCGCCTCCGACGCCGGCATCAAGTGGCGCCAGGTCACCGTCGCGGCCGTCGGCAGCCCCGGGGTCGTCCACCCGGGCCGCGAGGAGGTCGCCCTGGCGCACAGCCTGCCCGGCTGGGGCCGCCAGGGCCTCGTCGAGCTCGTCCATCGTGAGCTCGGCACCAACACGATCTTCGAGAACGATGTGAACCTCGCCGCGCTCGGGGAGCGCTGGCGCGGGCTCGGCCGCGACGTCGACGAGTTCGTCTACCTGCACATCGGCACGGGCGTCGGGCTCGGGATCGTGGTGCACGGCGAGCTGTATCGCGGCGCCGGCGGTGCTGCGGGCGAGGTCGGGTACCTGCCGTTGTGGGGCACGGACGTGGGCGCCCCCGCGAGCCGCAAACGCGGTGCGCTGGACCGCGCGGCGAGCGCCGGCGGTGTGGTCGACGCCGCCAAGCGGGCCGGGATGGCCGGGCCCCTGACCGGCCAGCGCGTCTTCGCCGCGGCCGCGAACGGCGACCGCGTCGCCAAGAAGGTCGTCGCCCAGGAGGCCGACCGGATCGCGATGACGATCGCGGCCGTCGCCGCCGTGCTCGATCCCGCCCTCGTGGTCCTCGGCGGCGGGATCGGGGCGAACGCCGAGCTGCTGCTCGACCCTGTGCGCGACCGGGTGCGTGCGCTGTCCCCGTTCCGGCCGGCGATCGAGGCCTCGGAGCTTCGCGAGGAGGCCACGCTCTACGGCTCCGTCTCGATGGCCCTCCAGGCCGCGCACGCACGACTCTTCGACCGATCGGCCACTGCATGAACCCTTCCGCACCGTCCGTCACGTACGTCTCGATGTCGAGGAAGACGCCGGGCCCCGCCCGGAGGAGGAGGCAACGATGAAACGGTGGGCTCCGGTCCTGACGGTGATCGCGCTGATCGCCGTCGCCTGTAGCTCGGGGAGCGACAGCTCCGGAGCACAGACGATCAACCCGAGCGAATCCCATGCTCCGGTGACCTTGTCGATGTGGAGCGAGTGGACCTCCGCAGCCGAGACGAAGGTCTTCAACAAGATCTTCGACGGCTTCCAGCAGAAGTACCCGTGGATCACGGTCGACAGCCGCACCGGGCTCACCGACAACAAGATCACGGCGGCGATCAACTCCGGCCAGCCGCCGGACTCGGTCCTGTCGTTCGGCGTCGACAACGTCGGCCTGTGGTGCAGCACGGGTGCGTGGATCGACATGACCCCGTACATCAACGGGCCGGACGGCGTCGACATGACGTCGACGTTCCCGCCGTCGGCACTGACGTACACGAGCTATAACGGGAACCAGTGCGCGCTGCCGTTCCTCACCGACGTGACGGGGATGTACTACAACCTCGACATGTTCAAGGCGGCCGGGATCTCCGACCCGCCGAAGACCACCGACGAACTGATGGCGGACGCGAAGAAGCTCACGCAGTTCAACTCCGACGGCTCGATCAAGGTCGCCGGGTTCGTGCCGTGGCTCGGCTACAACTGCTGCGGCAACACGTCGCTCAGCTTCGGGCACATGTTCGGCGCGACCTGGCTCGACGACCAGGGCAACCCGGCGTTCGCCTCGGACCCGCGCTGGGCAGAGATGTTCGACTGGCAGAAGAAGTTCATCGCCGAGGTCTACGGCGGTGGTGACTTCCAGGCCGGGTCCGACAAGCTGCAACGGTTCATCGCCGGCACCGCCGACGAGTTCTCCTCGGAGAACGACTTCGAGATCGGCAGGGTGGCGATCACGATGGACGGTGAGTGGCGCGCCGGGCCGAACTTCATCGGTCTCGACGCCCCCGACCTCAACTACGACACCGCGCCACTGCCGACCTCGCCGGACAACACCGCGGCCTACGGCTCTGGCGTTGCCGGAGGCACCGTGATCGGGATCCCGCGGGGTTCGGCGCACGAGGCCGAGGCGTGGTTGCTGATGAAGTACATGGCCACCGACACGAACACCCTCGTGTACATGGCGAACAACGCGTACAACGTGCCGACGACGAACGACTCGCTCGACTCGCCCGACCTGAACTTCGTCCCGCAGTTCCAGACGTTCCTGGACGCGTTCAAGAACCAGTACTCCGAGTACCGGCCGACGTCGCCGATCGGGGACGGGCTCGGGACGTACCTGGACAACTTCGGCGACGAGTGGCAGACGGGCAAGAGCACGGATCTGCAGGGCGGTTTGCAAACGGCGACCGATCAGACCCAGACTGACCTGCAGCAGTCCCAGAACGCGCCGTAGGAGGGCGAGCGATCGCGACGACCAGCGACACCGTGGCGCGGGCGAGGCCGGTCCTCCAACCTCGCCCGCGCTCGGCCGCCCAGCGCAAGCGGGCGCGCAAGAACATCCTCATGGTGCTGCTGTTCCTGTCGCCCTGGCTGATCGGGTTCTTCGTCTTCACGCTCTACCCGGTGGTGGCGAGCCTGTACTACTCGTTCACGCACTACGACCTGCTGTCCACCCCCCGATGGATCGGGACCGCGAACTACACGTTCATGTTCACCAAGGATCCCTTCTTCTGGACGGCGGTGCGCAACACGGCGTGGATCATCCTGTGGGGAGTGCCGTTGCGGATCATCGTCGCGGTCACCACCGCGTCGCTGCTCGTGCGACCGAGGCGAGGCGTCACCGTGTACCGGACCATGTTCTTCCTGCCGACGCTCGCGCCGGCGGTCGCCGCCGCGCTCGCGTTCGTCTTCCTGTTCAACCCGGCGATCGGACCGATCAACCAGATCCTGTCGGCCTTCGGCTGGAAGAACACGCCGCTGTGGTTCCAGAGTCCGACCTGGTCGAAGCCCGCGATCTTGATCATCGGGCTGTGGGGGATCGGCGACGCGATGGTGATCTTCCTCGCCGGGCTCCTCGACGTGCCGAGGCAGCTCTACGAGGCCGCCGACATCGAGGGGGCATCGCGCTACCAGCGCTGGCGGCACGTCACCCTTCCGATGATCTCGCCGGTGATCTTCTTCACGCTCGTGATCGGCGTGATCGAGGGGTTCCAGACGTTCACCGAGGCCTACGTCGCGAACATCACGGCGAGCAACGGCGACGTCAATGGCCTCGGAGCCCCGCTTCAGTCGTTGCTGTTCTTCACGACGCGCCTGTATCAGGTGGGGTGGATCCGCTACCAGATGGGATACGCGTCGGCCCTCGCGTGGCTGTTGCTCGTGATCACGCTGATCTGCACGCTGATCATCCTCAAGACCTCGAGCCGTTGGGTGTTTTACCAGGGAGGTGAATCCCGATAGCACTCAAGGAGCGGGTCCGTCCGGCAAGTGCCACGACACTGTCTGGGCCTGAGCGCGAGGTGCCCGCCGCGGTGCGCCGCCGCCGGCTCTTTGAGACGATCCGCAGCCACACCGTCTTGATCCTCGTGTCGGCGCTGTTCTTCGTGCCGTTGATCTTCGTCATGCTCACGTCGGTGATGACCGACCAGCAGGCGAACACGTCGAACCTGTGGCCGCAGCCCTTCGTGCCGGGGAACTACGGCGACGTGTTCAGCGCCGTTCCGTTCCTGCGGTATACCTTCAACACGATGACCGTCGCGTTCCTGTCGACGGTCGGGGTCGTGCTCTCGTCGATCCCCGTGGCGTACGCGTTGTCCCGGATGAAGTGGCGTGGCCGGAACGTGGTGTTCGTCCTTGTGCTCGCCACCTTGATGTTGCCCTACCAGGTGACCGCGCTGCCACTGTACGTCGTGTTCGTGAAGATCTTCCACTGGGTGCCGGGGCTGAAGCCGCTGATCGTCCCGAGCTTCTTCGGGGACGCGTTCTCGATCTTCCTGCTGCGGCAGTTCTTCCGCTCGGTCCCGGACGACCTGGCCGACGCCGCGCGGGTCGACGGCGCCAGTGACTGGCAGATCATGACCAGGGTGATCGTGCCGCTCGCCAAACCGGCGATCGCCGCCGTCGCGCTGTTCAACTTCCTCTACGCGTGGAACGACTTCTTCGCGCCGCTGCTGTACGTGGGTGAGGACAGCAAGAGCTGGACCCTCGCGATCGGCCTGTCCGAGTTCAAGGCTCTCCACCATGTGCAATGGAACCTGACGATGGCGGCGTCGCTCGAGTTCATGATCCCGGTCGTGATCCTGTTCTTCCTGATGCAGAAGGTGTTCATCGAGGGCATCACGGTCACCGGCGTCAAGGGGTAGTGTCCGGCGCCATGAAGGTGGCGCTGTTCGGCTGTGGGTGGATCCAGGACTTCCATGCACGGGCGGTGGTCGCGTGCGGCCACGAGGTGACCGTCGTCGCGAACCATCGGGAGGAGACCGCCCGGGCGTTCGCCGAGCGACACGGGATCGAACGTGTGACGACCGACTGGGGGTCCGTCGCGTCGGACCCGTCGATCGACGCGGTCGTGATCGGGACGCCGAACGCGTTGCATGCCCCGCAAGCGGTCTCGGCGCTCTCGGCGGGGAGGCACGCACTCGTCGAGAAGCCGATGGCAACCTCTGTGGCCGAGTGCGACGCGATGATCGCCGCGGCGGCCGGGTCCGGCGCGCGGCTGATGGTCGCGCACTGCTGGCGGTTCCACCCCGACGTGCGCGCGCTGCATGACCGGATCGAGGCGGGCGAGCTGGGTGAGGTCGTGAAGACCCGCGGGTACGGCGTGCACGCGGGCTGGGGACCGTCCGGCTGGTTCGTCGACCCCGCCCTCGCCGGCGGGGGAGCGCTGCCCGACATGGGGGTGCACGCGATCGACACGGCACGGTTCCTGCTCGGCGACCCGGAGGCGGCGCGGGTCTGCGCGACGATCGGCACCCGCTACGGCGACTACGAGGTCGACGACGACGGCATACTGCTGATCTCGTGGTCCCAGGGCACGAACTCGATCGTCGAGTCGGGATGGTGGCAGCCGCACAAAGAGGGCCTCGAGGCCGAAACCGAGGTGTACGGCACGGGTGGCTACGCGCGCATCTTCCCGCGCCAGGAGCCGAGCGAGGACTATGAGCACTGCACGCAGCCGATGTACACGACGCAGATGCGGGAGTTCCTCGGCGCGATCGAGGAGGGCAGGCAGCCGCGCCCGAGCGGACAGGACGGCCGCGCGGTGATGGAGATCGTCGAGGCGGCCTACGCGTCTGCGGAGGCGATCGCGTGACCCTCGTGCTGGGCGTGGATGGCGGCGGCCGCAAAACGTACGCGGTGGTCGCCGACGAGCACGGCGAGGTGCTCGGCACAGGGCAGGCCGGGGCGTCGAACTGGGAGATCGCCGGCGCGGACGGCGCTCGGGCGGCGATCGCGTCGGCGGTCGGTGCCGCGGTAGGCGAGGCGTCGAGCGACGGGATCACGGCCGCGGTGTTCGGTCTGGCGGGACTCGACTGGGCGTCCGACGAACCCCGGCTGACGGAGCTCGTGGCAGACGTGACCCCCGACGCGCCGCGCAGGCTCGTGAACGACGCGTTCATCGCGCTACGGGCGGGGACGTCGGAGTCGTGGGGGATCGCGGTGATCGCCGGCACCGGCACGGTAGCGGTCGGCCGCGACCCGGTCGGCAACGAGTTCCGGACGATCGGCGAAGGCCGGGTGTTCGGCGACTTCGGCGACGAGTTCGACGTGTCGGAGCTCGCCGTCCGCGCGGTCGCCGATCACTACACGGGCCGAGGCCCGGCGACGATGCTCTCCGACATGCTGTGCGAGCGGCTCGGGCAGCCGACCGTCGCGGCGATGCTCGAGCAGCTCGCGCGACACGACCCACGGTTGCGCGCGCCGGAGCTCCAGAACCTGACGCCGATGGTGCTCGCGGCGACGGAGGCGGGCGATCTCGTGGCGCGCACGGTGCTGGAACGGATCGGCGAGGCGCTGGGCGAAGCCGCCGGCGTGGTGGCACGGCGGTTGAACCTATCGAACCTGCCCGTCGAGGTGGTGCTCGCCGGGGGGCTCTTCCGGACGCCGAACCGGTATCTCCTGGACGAGCTCGAGTTGGGCGTGCGGCGCACGGCGCCGCGGGCGGAGATCCGATCGCTCACCGCGCCCCCTGTCGTCGGCGCGGCGCTGATGGCGTTGGAACTCGCCAAGGTGCCGATCACGAGCAACGCCTCGTCGCGGGTGCGAGAAGAGGCCACGAGGCGGTTCTGGGGCGAGCCCGCGAGCTGAGCGCTACTCGACGGGCGCGTGCGGGCCGACGCGACGGCCGAGGTTCATCCACGTCAGTAACATCCGGTACATCGTGCGGACGTCGGGGGCGTCGAACTTGACCGATCGCGGGCTCGTTCGTTCCGTGCCGGGCGCGATCGCGAGCATGTCGCCGAGGGCGCTCGACGTGAGCAGGGCCTCGAGCGAGAAGGGACCGTCGGGCTTCCACACCTGGGCGCGATCGACGTTCTTGACCGACTCGGCGACGAGGCGCCGTGTCGCATCCTGCACGCTCTTCGGCGACTTCGATCGGCCGGACATCGATGCGAACGCGGTCTTCGTCGAGAACGCCTTGACCCACGGAAGCGCGGCGGTCGCCTGGTTGCAGCACTCGTCGTCGCCCGAGACGAACAGCAGGGGGACGCCGAAGGTACCTGCGAGCGCGGCGTTGAGGTGCGTCTCGTTCCACGAGAGTCCATTGACGCGGATATCCGCGAACCATCCGGTGTAGGTGTGATCGAGGATCGCCGCGGCGGTGCCCGAGCCCGCGTGGTAGCCGAGGAAGACACACCCGGTGAACCCTTCCTCGATGCCGGTCATCATGCTCCACGGGAGCTTCGGCGTGCCCTGCACCAGCTCTGCGCGCGGGTCGAGCTCGAGCGGCAGGATATTGCCCATGTCGCCGTGCGAGTCGGAGACGACGATCTTGAGCGCGCCCGCGTCGGCGGCGCCGGCGATCGCGGCGTTCGTCTCCTGGGTCATGAGCTGGCGCGCCCAGGCATAGTCATCGGTGCCCCGCGTGACCTGGCGCACGGTGGTGATCCCGCCGATGCCCTCCATGTCCACGGAGATGAAGATCCGGACCGTCATGGCGGCCAAGGGTATCGCGCCTGCGTGCGGCCCTCTCCATGTCGGTATCGCGTGCGATGCTCCACGGCGTGCGACCCCTCCTCGTGCTTCCCCTCGCGCTGTTGCTCGCTGCCTGCGGTCCGATCGACCGAGCAACGAGCGCGCGGCCTGGAGCGACCGCGCCGGGCAGCCGTGAGGAGGCGACCGTCACTCGCGTGGTCGACGGCGACACGATCCATGTGCTGCTCGACGGTGCCGACACCACGATCCGGTTCATCGGTGTCGACACGCCAGAAACCGTGGCGCCCGGGCAGTCGATCGAGTGCTACGGACCCGAGGCGTCGCATTTCGCGACGGCTCGACTCACGGGTGGGGTCGTGGAGCTCGAGTTCGACCGCGATCTGATCGATCCCTACGAACGTACGCTCGCCTACGTGTGGCACGACGGCCGGCTGTTCAACGAGACGCTGGTCCGCCGAGGCTTCGCGGAAGCGACAGCCTACCCTCCGAACGTGGCGCATCAAGACGAGCTCGATGCCGCCGAGAGCCGGGCGCGCGCCGACCGGCGCGGCATGTGGGGAGTCTGCTGAGAGCAGCGGTCGTGGACCAGACCGCCTGAACGGCGGTCAGCCTTGATGATGCTCCGATCCGCGCTCGCCCAGCCGGGTGGCGAGCACGCGCATCACGCCGATCGCGACGTCCGGCCGATCGTGGACCATCCCCTCGAAGGCGCGGCGCGTGATCCAGATCGTGCGGACGTCGCCGTCGGCGACGAGATCCGCCATCCGGGGACGCGCGGTGATCAGCGAGAGCTCGCCGACGACGTCGCCCGGGCCACGCTCCGCGATCGGATCGCCACCGCTTCGCACGTGCACCGAGCCCGTCACGATCACGTGGAGCCCGTCGCCCATCTCGCCTTCGACCCCGAGCCGGTCGCCGTCGGCGAACAGCTGCTCGTCGGCGACCTCGGCGATCGGCAGCAGGTCGGCTGGGTTCAGCTCCTCGAAGAGCGGCACCTTCCGAAGGAACAGGATGCGTTCCATCGCAGGCATCGTCGTGTGCACGTGGGCCATCGTGTCGTCTCCTGTTCGGTTGGTTCGAACCAGCTCGCCGCACATCGCGACGAACGGGTCGGGGTCGTGGGCCGTGCGCTCGATCACGTCCGTCGCGTCGTCGTGGCGTCGCACCTCGGAGCGATCCCACAACGGGATCAGCGGCCGCACCAGTGTCTGGGCGCTCGACGACTCGAGGGTTTCCAGAGCCGTCGCCGCCTGGGCGCCGTCGCGGGCGTCGAGGTTTTCGACGGCGGTTCGGAGCGACGCCCCGTCGTCATGGGTCAGCGACAACGCGCGGAGAGCGGTCCGGCCCGTGGCTCGTCCGCGCGCGAGCAACGCGTCACGAAGCAGCGCGGTGGCATCGTCCTCGTCGGTCAGCGCGTCCGCCAGGTCGCGGTCCTGCGTCGCCTCAGCGATCCACACCGTCGTCAAGGAGCCGACGTCGCCGCGATGATCCCCGAGGTCCAGGCGCGCGAGCGCGTCGAGCGCCGCATCTCGCGCGGCCGGGCGGGATAGCGCGCCGAGCAGTTCCGGGATCGTCTCGGCGCCGATCGCCGCGGCGGCGCCGGCGGCCGCGCGCCGCACGAGCGCGCTCGGGTCCTCGAGGCGCGCGATCGCCGACGGCGCCGCCGTCTCCGGGTCGAGCGCGGCGAGGGCGCGGATCGCCGCCGCTCGGACCGCCGGGGCGGGGTCATCGATCGCGGTCGCGGCGATCGGCACGCCGATGCCGGCGGGCGCGCCGGGAAGGGCGTCGACCGCGGCGGCGCGTACCGTCGCATCGGGGTCGGTCGCGAGCGCCCGGAGTCTCTCCGCGAGCGTGCCGTCGTCGGATGTGTCGGCGAGGGAGGCGGCGGCGAGCGCGACCACCCCCGGATCATGGTCGCCCAAGGCGTCTCGGAGGCGAGCACGCGCCCGCGCGTCGTCGAGGTCCGCGAGCAGCTGCGCCGCGAGGCGGCGCACCGATGGGCTCGGGTCGCCCATGGCGGCGATGACGCTGTCGACCGCCTGTGCGTCGGTTCCGAGGGTGAACGGCGCCACGACACTCGCGCCCTCGGCGAACACCGGGCGGCCCGCGCGGAGCGCGTCCACCAGCGCGGTCGCGTAGGAGCGCTTGATCGCCCATGTGACCACGACCGTCACGAGCGCCGTCACGAGACCGACCATCGTCAGCTGCCGTGCCGAGAGCACGTCGGTTCCGACGAGCGCGATCACGCCGGCGATCGCGGTTCCCGCTTGCGACGGGCCGCCGTTCAGGAACGTCCGCACCTGGTCGCGACGGTCCGACGGCACCACGTTGGTCAGCGTCTCCCACGCCGGGGACGCCACGCCTTGGAGCCAGATGCCCGTCACCGCCCGGGCCCCGACGAGCGTCGCGAACGTGGAGGTGACGACCAGGATCCCGAAGGAGCCCACGTACAGGAGCGGCAGGATCAAGACCATGAGCGCGATCCCGAACCGGACGAACAGTCGGTTCGTCGCGCCGGTCGAGACGAGGAACGCGGCGCCGGTGGTGACCGCGGAGAAGAGCCCGATGAACGCGGCCAGCCCGTCGGCGGTCGGGTACCGCTCGGCCGCCGCCGTCGCCCACGGCAGGAACAACGAGTAGAACAGCACCGAGAAGAGCACGGCGGCCAGCGTCATCCACACCAGGAGCCGGGAACCGAGCACGTAGCGGAGCGCCGAGACGAGGTCGGCGACGGGTCCCGGTCGCGACGACCGCCGCACCGTCCGATGCGCCGTCGCCGGCAAGATCCACCGGGCGAGCGCCCAGGCCGCGACCAGGGTCGCGACCCAGACCCAGAGCAGGTTCGCCGCACCGACGAGGTTCACGAGCGGCGACGTCACCAGCCCGCCGACGACCGAGCCGAGGATCCCGCCCGCCGCGAACAAGGGGAACAACCGCTTCGCCTGACGCGTGTCGATCACCATCCCGGCGATGCCCCAGACGAACACGGTCTGCACCAAGATCGCGAGCGCGACCGTCAGCCAGAGCACCCAGTACACCCACGTCGCGTCCCCGATGAGGGCGATGCGTTCCGCGAAGACGACGACGGCGAGGGCGGCCCCCATCACGAGGAACGCGCGCCGCTGGTCGGTCCGGCCGAGCGCTCCGGTCATGACGAGCATCAGCAGGAGACAGCTCGCACCCTGCAACAGGTACACCGTGGGAAGCGCGTGGGTGCCGACGCGCTCGAAGAACAGGGCGGTCGCGGCGCTCTGGCCGATCACCTGCCCTGCCAGCACGAGGAACGAGAGCACGATCAGCGAGACGGCCACACGCCGCTCACCGGTGCGGATCTTGAGCGCCCGCGCGACGGCGCTCACGACACCGGGTAAACCACCGCGTCCGCGGGGTGCCCCTTGAGCGACAGGTGCCGGTGCTCGAGCCCGTCGGGTGGCCGGCCCGCCGACCGCATCGCCGCGTCGGTCACCAAGATCTCGCCGACCGCCGCGTGCGACGCGAGGTGCGCGGTGAGGTTCATCGGGTCGCCCAGGGCGGTGAAGTCGCTCGTGCCCATCGACCCCACGATCCCGACGAAGGCCGTGCCGGTGTGGACCGCCGCACCCAGAGGCGCCCACGGCCCCTCGTCGCTCCCGTGACCGGTGGCCCGCAGGAGCTCTTCGGCGGCGGTGAGCGCCACGTCGGCGTGGTTCGGCCCCGTCATGAACGGCAGGAACAGCCCGACCACCTCGTCACCGACGAACTTCTCGACGATCGCGTCCGCCTGGAACAGGACCCCCTTGGAGACCTCGTAGAACCTGCTCATCAGATTCGTGAAGTCGACCACCGACATCCGGCGCGCGAGCTCGCTCGATCCGCGGACGTCGGCGAACAGCATCGAGAGCTCGACCTCGGCGCCGGCGACCATCTCTCCTTCGACCGGGGACGGACATCGCCTGGCGTGCTTGTCGATCTCCTTGAAGCACCGGCCACAGATCCGCGGGTTCTTCGCCCAGGGTGAGAAGCCGAAGGGCCGGAGGAACAGACCACCCGGTGCCTTGAACGGCGCCTTGCAGAGCTTGCACCTCGGGTTGGACGGGAGGAACCGGAACGGACTCTTGGAGGCCCGCTCGGCGTACTTCCCGCTCAGGAGGTCATGCCACTCTTGCTCGGCGGTCGTCATCGTGGGCGGAAGCGTAGGTCCTTCGCGATCGGAACGCAGCCCCCAAGGAGAGGACCGACAAGCGGAGGCGGACGGGAATCGAACCCGCCAGGGAGCTCGTCGCCCCCTCTACGGTTTTGAAGACCGCGGAGCCCACCAGGAACCCTGACGCCTCCGCGGCCAAGGCTACCGGCCCACGTGGGCAGGGGTCAGTCCGGCCGTCGAACCAGCCGATGACGTTCTCGGTCCCGTCGGGAGTGTGACCTACGATGACGATGATGGAAGCCGCGTTCTTCGACCTCGACAAGACGATCATCAGCCGGTCGTCCTCGCTCGCGCTCGGGCGGCCGCTCTACCGGGCCGGGATGGTCTCGCGCGGCCAGCTGATGCGCGGCGCCTACGCGCAGCTCGTCTACCTGCTGATCGGGGCCGACGAGGCGCGTATGGAGCGCCTGAAGGAAGGCATGCTCCAGCTGACGAAGGGGTGGGACCGGGCGCAGGTGGAGCGGCTCGTGCACGACGTGATGCTCGAGGTGATCGACCCGTTCGTCTACCAGGAGGCGCTCGACCTGATCGCCGAGCACCAGGCGGCGGGGCGGCGGATCTACATCGTGTCGTCCTCGCCGGAGGAGGTCGTGCGGCCGCTCGCACGACACTTCGGCGTCTCAGGTGTGATCGCGACGCGCGCGGCGGTCGGTCCCGACAATCGCTACACCGGTGCGCTCGAGTTCTACGCCTACGGTGAGCAGAAAGCCGAGGCGATCCGCGAGCTGGCCGCGCGGGCGCGCGTGAACCTCGCCGGCTCGTTCGCGTACTCCGACTCGGTCACCGACGTGCCGATGCTCGAGGTCGTGGGGCATCCGGTCGCGGTCAATCCCGATCGTGAGCTCCGGCACATCGCCGAAGAGCGAGCGTGGGAGATCCGCAACTTCCGCAACCCGGTGCGGTTGCGTTCGCGGATCGCCGACGCCGTTCCGCCGAAGCGTGCGGGGGTCGCGGCGGCCGTCGCCGGCGCGGCGGCCGTCGCGGGCGTGCTCGTGTGGGTGTCGCTGCGATCGCGCGAGCGGCGCGCGGTCGCATGATCGTTACGAGCGCGGGGTAGCGCGCTCCGGGCTTCGGGTGTACGGTCGCGTGGGAGGCCGAAAGGCGCCCGCGAGGGGAGCAGAACCCACGCGCGAGTCATGCCGCGGGAGGCATGTCCCAGGACCCGGGGCGTATGAACCCGGCTCCAGGGACACGTGCGGACAGCGCTTGATACCTGCTCCCCTCGCTCTGTGTCTCGCTCGCCGAGGTGTCTCGGTCAGTCCCGCGCCGCGGTGACCGTCCGGTAGCGGAACAGTGCGCCTTGCGGGTACGCGTCGTTGCCCGCCCAGCCGAATCCGACCTTGTACATCTGCTGCACGATCGCCTTGGGCATCGTCGGGCGCTCACCCGGCGCGTTCGACGACGGGTCGAGCTGGATCGACACTCCCCACGCGGCTGCGGTAAGAGGGCCGGATGGGTCGTCGGGCGATGCGACCTTATCGAAGCACGCGCCGACGTCGGTGATCGCGCCCGACTGACCATCGGCGACGATCCCGTGGATGGCGCGTTTCAACAGCGGTAACACATCCGCGTTGCAGGTGATCGAGCCGAGCACCGGCACCGTCGCAGACTGGATGTGATCTTGCACCCATCGAGTGTCGATCACGATGCGTCCGGGGTGGGTCGTGTCCGGACGGGCGGTGAACTCCCCGAACTGTTCTTTCAGGAACAGCGGCGGGATCACCCGATCGTTCGCGCGAAGGTAGGCGGTGGTGCCCGGGGCGCGCACCTCCACGGCCGGGTAGGGAGTCGCGACCGGGAGCAGCGCCGCGAACGCGGTGATCAGGTCCGACACGGTGATCGAGGCGTTGGGCCGCACGTGGAACAGCACGTACCGCTCGTGGGTGACCCCGATCTGTTGCCCGGTCTCCCGTGGGACGAGCAACTCGTAGGCGCCCATGAGCGCGTCGGGGAGCGTCCCCACGATGTCGATCTGCTCACCGCCGCGGAACAGCAGCGTGGCGCCGGTCCCGAGACCGCGGAGGTTGGCTTCGGACTCCGACAAGATGCCTTCGCCGGGACGCAGCCTCTGCACCAGCTGGCGTTCCGGTTCGGGCAGGAACGTCTCGAACGTCGGATCGACGCCGGTGACGTCCATCGGGATCATCATCGGCGGCTCGGGCTGGTCCACGCCGTCGCCGTTGGCGTCCAGCGATGCCGTCATCCACGCGATGTCCGCCGTCGCGGTGGTGGTGGCGGTGACATCGGGCACCGTGCTGACGAGGTCGCCGTAGCCTGACGGCAGCCCGCCCGGCACCCACGTCAGCCATGCCTCGGGGGTGGGCGCAGCCTGCGACACGCTTGGGGACGGGCCGGATGATGGTGGGGGTGCGGAGCCCGCGTCGTTGCGGCCGCCGAGCCAGACGATGGTGGACCCGATGAACGCGACACCCACGAACGTCACCAGGCCGCGGATGAGCGCGCGGCGCTCGAGTGCATCCATGTCAGTGGGCGAGTCTACGGCCGGGCTCGCCGGGGCCCGGGAGCGTCAGCCCGAGGCCGGGTGTTGGAGCAGCCCCGCGAGCCGCTCGGCACGGCGTGCCGCCTGACGCGGGCGTCCGGCGTTCACGGCGATGGCGATCGCCCGGAGCTCCCGCTCGACCGTGGGCGAGATCGCCGAGGCGTGCGCACGCACGAGGGGGTCGAGCCTGGCGACCGCGTCGTCGAGCCGATGCAGCGTCTCGCGTGGAGCGGCGACGTCGTCGCGGTAGGTCTCGAGCGAGATCGAGGTCTCCCACAGGACCCACCATAGAACCGTGGTCTGACACGCGGTAACCGGCCGGCCCGGTCAGGCGACGCGGACGCTCGTGACGGGGGCCAGCCGTGGGGCGACGGTGAACCAGGACCGGCCCGCGTCGGTCGAGCCGAACACCTCGCCCGAGGTCGCTCCGAAGAACAGGGCCATCTCGTCGCCCTCGCCGTCGCGGTCGAGCGCCTGACGCAAGATCGTGACATACGCGTCGGTCGGGAGGCCCTGGCCCTGGCGAGACCAGGTCGTACCGCCGTCGCGGGTACCGAACACCGCGAGGGAACCGCCCGGGACGACACGATCTTCGGCCCCGGTCATCGGGATCAGGAACGCGCTGTCGGGATCGGCCGGGTCGGTCACCAACGGGAACCCGAACGGCGAAGGCAGTCCCTCGCGGATGTCGTTCCAGGTTTCTCCCTCGTCGTCGCTGCGATAGACACCCCCGTGGAACTGCATGAACAAACGCTCGGGCCGTGCCTGTGCGCGGTGCATGTTGTGCACGCACAAGACGTTGGTCTCGGCCCTGGCCTCCTCCGGCATGTACTCGGGGACGAGTCCTGTGTAGCCGGTGCGCCAGGACTCGCCGCCGTCGTCGGTGATCCACACGCCGGCGGCCGAGATGCCCACGGCGAGCTTCATCGGGTCGCCCGGCCACGGACAGATCGAGTGGAGCGCGAGACCGCCGAGGCCCGGTTGCCAGTCACCGCTGACGCGCTGCTTCCAGAGAGCCTCGTTGCGCGACCACGTGGCCCCGCCGTCTCGGGATTCCCAGAGCGCAGCCGGGTCGGTGCCGGCCCACAACTGGCCCTCGGCCTCACCTTGCTTCACGGCCCAGATCCGCTCG
Organism: uncultured Actinomycetes bacterium; assembly: GCA_963799625.1. GTDB lineage: Bacteria > Actinomycetota > UBA4738 > UBA4738 > HRBIN12 > AC-51. Next base: position 986,746 of record CAWCXU010000013.1, read on the forward strand.
AGCGAGACGTCGTCCCCGTCGGCGAACGCGATCCCCGACGCCTGCTCCCACTCGCCGGCTGGATCGTCGGCGTACATCAGCCGTGGGCCGTAGAAGCCGGAGGTCACCGAGGCGAAGTAGCGTCCCGTGCGCCGGTCGCGCATCGCGTACTCGACGACGTCGCCGGGGAACGCGCGCGTCGCGATCCGGAACGACCCCTCGCCGTCGCCGGCGACGACGAAGAGCCCCTTCTTCGTTCCGATCAACAGCTCGCGCATCATGTCCCCCCTGTGATCGACGGCAGCACCTGCAGATGATCGTCGGCGCGCAACGCGGTTGCCCCGTCGACCTGTTCCCCGTTGCGGAACACGTTGACGTGGCGGCGAACCGAGCCGTGCTCGTCCAAGACCCACCCCGCGGTCTTCGGCCAGGTCGCTTCAAGCGCACGGAGCACGTCGCGCACCGTCGCGCCCTCGAGCTCGAGGTCGCGGTTCCCTCCGGCGAGGTCCTTCAAGGGCGCTCGCAGCGTCACGACCGGCATCGGCCGAGCGTACCGCCCCAGCCCGACACGGGCGACTCGCCGCCCTGGCCGCCGCCTTAGCCGGTGGTGGGATGGGACCCGTATTCGAAGTGCATCCCGTCGGGTGTGAGGAACCGGCCACCCCACAAGAAACCCCACTTCTGGAAGATGCGGACGATCCTCGGGTCCATCGTCGGCTTTGCCCCGTAGGGGTTCTCGGGTGCGTTGATGTCGATCGCGGCGCCGTAGGCGTGCTGCGACGGCGGCGCGGTGGGGCTCCGCGCGACCGTCCGAGCCGCGTAGCAGCCCGAGTACACGTGCAGCTCGTCGCCGAGGCCCGCGCGCTGGACGTCGGTCAGCGCCCCGATCAGCATCGGGAACAACGCTCGGTTGCACGTCACCGAGCCGAGGATCGGCACCGTCACGCGTCACGATATGCGCGTCGTACCAGTGCGGGTCGACCGTGAGGTACGCGGGATCGGCGCTCTGCGGGTAGGCGGAGAACTCGCCGAAGATCTCCTTCATCACGATCGGTGGGTTCACGCCCGAGGCGATCCGCATGTACGTCGACCCGCCCGGCGGCACCATGCGGATCGGTGTGCCCGGGATGATGCGGTGCATGACCGACGCGAAGCGACGGAACGTCATCGGCCCCGGGGGTTCTGCCAGCAGGTAGCGGTCGTCGACGATCCCGAGCGATCTGCCGACGGACCGCGACACCAGCAGCTCGCTCCAACCGACGACCGGGTCGGGGACCACCGCACCGACCTCGATCGTCCGAGCGCCGAACGTCATCGAGCCGCCCACACCCAGGTGGCGGAGCCGGGCGCTCGACGTCCCGAGCACCGCTTCGCCCGAGCGCAGCGTGCGCGTGACCTCGTCGCGGACATTCTCGGGCACGAACGGCGCGTACGCCGCCGGGTCGACCGAGAAGGCGTCGATCGGGATCGCGTAGGGCGGCGCGGGCCGATCAACGACCTTCCCGTCGCCGTCGTGGGAGGCGGTCATCCACCGGGTGTCGCCGGCGACCACGACCGTGGTCCCGAGCGGCGGGGTCGCCGCCGCCTTCGTCTCGATGCCGGGTGGGAGCGAGCCGGTGATCCATGCGAGCCACGCGTCCGGCATCCGCGCCGAGGGATCGGCGCCGCCGGAGGGAGCGGGCTGCGTGGCGGCGGGCGATCGCAGGGTCGCGGGGGAGGAGGGATGCGCGGCTTCCCCCGGGCTCGTTTGCGCGAACGCCCACGCCCCACCGATGACGAGGACCGCGACCATCGCCCCGAACGCGAGCCGTCGTCGCCGCACCTTCGCGCGTTGGGTCATCGCAGTCAGGCTAGCCATGGACCTGCGCGGGTGACCGCCCGGAGCTCCCGTTGGTTCCCGTGCAGCAGGTACGGCGGCGTTGGTCCTAGGCCGAGGGTGCCCGACCCGGGTCGTCGCGCCCTTGTCCCTACACGGAACGTGCGGCTAGGGTGTCGCCTCCACGCGACGCGGGCCAACAACGCGGGAGGGACGGCTCAGGGTTCCCGCGCGCGATCGCCGGGCTCGGCTCGGACGAAGAGGAGGGAACAGGCATCATGCGTCATCTCAACCCCCCGTTTCGGGTCGCATATGACCCGGATCACCACAGCGGTCGGCTTGGTAGCCGGCGCACTCGTCATCGCGGCGCCTGCCGCACAAGCCATCAACGTGTCATCCGTCTCTGTCGGCGCGGTACACGCCTGTGTGCGCACGACGGCGGGAGTTGCGAAATGCTGGGGCTTCAACGACGGTCGGCATGGTCGGCGATGGCACCAAGATCGACCGGCTCAGGCCGACGACGGTGAAGGGATTGAAGGCCGGCGTTCAGGACGTGCAGGCGGTGTGGGATCACTCCTGCGCCGTGACCAACGGCGGCGGCGTGAAGTGCTGGGGTCACAACGGCGACGGTGAGCTCGGCGACGGGTCGCTGATCAAACGCGTCACACCGGTCCAGGTCCAAGGTCCTGACCAGTGGCGCGTCCAGCAGGTCACGCTCGGCTTCGACTCCGGCTGCGCGCTCAAGACGACAGGTACGGTCTGGTGCTGGGGTTACAACGGCAACGGCCAGCTCGGCGACGGCGACAGGAAGACGCAGCGCACCCCCGTGGACACCGGGCTGCCAGCGGCATCAAGCAGATCTCGGCCGGCTGGGACCACACGTGCGGGGTCACGACCGGCGGCGGCGTCAAATGCTGGGGTCAGGAGAAGCACGGCGAGGTCGGCGATGGCGCCAAGAGCGACAGACTCACGCCCAAGGACGTGACCGGGCTGGGCGGCACCGTCGACCAGGTCTCGGCCGGCTTCGATCACACGTGTGCGCTGCTGACCGGCGGCACGGTCAAGTGCTGGGGGAACAACACCACCGGGGAACTCGGCGATGGGACGACCACCGACAGCACGCACCCCGTGACGGTGTCCGGCCTTTCTGGGGTTGACGTCGATCTCGGCCGGGTTCAACCACACCTGCGCGGTGACGACCGCGGGCGCGGCGAAGTGCTGGGGCGCGAATGAGTCGGGCGAGCTCGGCGACGGGACGACCCACAACCGCACCAAGCCGGTGACCGTGTATCACGCGGGATCCGGCGTCGCGCAGATCTCCGCCGGCGGGTACAAGAAGAAGGGCATGACCTGCCTGGTGACCACCGGCGGCTCGGTGCAGTGCTTCGGCTCGAACAACGGCGTGCACAACCTCGCGCCGATCGACAGCCACGGCGGCCAGCTCGGCGACGGCACGACGATCCAGCGGCACATCCCGATCACTGTGCGCACCCTGACCGGCGCGAGCCCGGCCAACTACCGGCCCGACCTGCTGATCTCCAAGCATGCGGGCGGCGGATACGCCGGCAATCACATCTACAACACGAGCGGCGCCAACCAGACCAAGGCGACCGCGATGGCGCCGGGCGGCACGAGGCACTTCTTCGTGCGCGTGCAGAACGACGCGCACGTGGCGGACTCGTTCTTCCTGGTCGGGTCGCGCTCCGGTCACGGCTTCGTGATCAGCTACTCGAGCGGCGGCAAGAACATCCGGTCCAGCGTCACGTCGGGCCAGTACTGGGTCTCGGTCCCCGCGGGAGCCACGCGGACGGTGGTCGTCACCGTGAGGGCCAAGAAGTCGACCCCGCACGGCGTGTCGAGTTCGCTGAAGGTCGTCGTCCGTTCCGCGGGCGACAGCGCCAAGGCGGACGCGGTGAAGGGAGTCTTCAAGACGCTCTGAGTTCGGCGCTCGGCCACAACAGTTCGCTGAGTCACTGCGGCCCGGGGCTTCGGCCCGGGCCGCAGCACGTTTCGCAGCACACCGCGTGATCCTGCGTGACGGGTCGCACAACTACATCCCCCGACAAGAACGCGAGATGGGCCGCTTCGGGGATCAACAGCGACGCGGTCCTGCCGGTAGCGTTCGTCGTGCCGGAGCGACCCTGTCGCATCGGCCACCCCCTGAACTTCCTCGAGCGCGATGCGTCGTGCATCGCGCATGCCGGTTCGGTGGACGAAGGGGCCAGGGATGGAGCGGTCGGCGCGCGTGGTTCTCGCGATCGAGGCACCCGAGGTGCTCGACGAGGTGCTGCATTTCCTCGATCGGAGCGGCGCGGTTCGTGTGGTTGCGACCGCCGACGACGAGCGGCAGCTCACCGACGCGGCAACGCAGCTCGAGCCCGATCTCGTGATCGCGGAACCCCGGTTCGCGGGCCAGGTGCCCGCCACGACGCCGTGCGTGGCGATCGCCAGTCGAGAATCCGTGGCGGCACTGCGTGCGGCGATCTCGGCGGGCGTCAAGGCGTTCACCGTGTGGCCGGAGGAACGGGACATGCTCCTCGGGCACGTCCGGAGCTTCTCGGTGGGCGCGAAGGTCCTCGAGCGGCGGGCGACGGTGCTCGCGGTCCACGCGTCGCGCGGCGGCGCCGGGTGCACGTTCGTCGCGACCCATCTGGCTCGTGGCTTGGTCACCCCGGCGCGATCTGTCGTCCTGGTCGACGTCGATCCGTTCGGGGGCGATGTCGCCACCGCGCTCGGCATCGCCGACGGCACCGAGGGGCTGCATCCGCTGTCGGAGCTCTGTGAGGTGGTCGACGAGCTGACGCCGGGCGCGTTCTCCGAGGCGGTGTTCCCCCATCACGAGGGGTTCGGGGTCGTGATCGCGGCGCCGCCCGAGGCCGCCGTGCCGGACGACCGATCCGTGGCGCGTGTGATCGACCTGGCGGCGGCGTCGGCCGAGATCGTCGTCCTGCACACGGCGCTGGGTACCGACGCGGTGACCAGGACCTGCCTGCGGGCCGCGGACGCGATCGTCGAGGTGCTGTCGCTCGACATCGCATCGTTCCGCGCGACGGTACGTGCGCTCGCTCGGACCGCTCGCGACGAGGTCGAGGAGCGAACCTCGTTCGTCGTGAATCGCGCGGCCCGCGGTGAGGTGGTGCCGGCCGACGTCGAGCGGGTCTTCGGCCGGCCGCCCACCGCGGTGCTGCCGACCGATGGATCCGTGCCACGGCTCCAGGACCACGGCCGGCTCCTGCCGCCGAAGGCCCGCGTGTCCCGGGCGGTCGCGCGTCTCGGTGCGGATCTGCTGACGACGGCCGGTCAGCTTCGAGGTGCCGCGTGACCTCCCTCGACGTCCTCTCCCTCATCGATCAGGTGCTCGGTCGTGCCGCTCGGCGGCGGCTCCCTCTCGCGACGCGGGTCCGTGGAACCGGAGGGAGATCAGGTGCGGATACGAGGGATCGCAGCCGCGGTCGCGATCGTCGCGATCGTGGCCAGCGCGACGCCGGCCCACGCGAACGTGGGAACCACGTGCGGGGCGTGGAAGACGACGAAGACCGGTGGGCATCAATCGGCGTGCACCGTGCGGAGCGCCAACTGGGAGGTGGCCGCGCGCGGTCGCGGGTACTACGACGGCACGACGAGGCTGACGCAGCTCAACATCTCGGTGTCGCTGCAAGCATCGGTCGACGGCTTCACGTGGACGACGCTGGTCAGCCGGTCGTGTGGGTTCACGGACATCCCGTCGTCGGCTCCTGGGGGTGCGTGTCTCACGCCGGCGCAGTGGGTCGATGCCGGCACCTTGTACCGGGCACGGACGTTCCTCATCCTGTTCGAGACGAACGGGACGGTGCGGACGACCAACCCGTCGTACAGCCCGATCACGAGTTGATCGGCACGGGCTCCGTTGCGACGGTCGGAGGCGCCCGTGAGCGCTGACACGCTTCGCACGCTGCGCCGGGAGGTTCGCGACCAGTTGCGGGTCCGCATCGACGCGCGCGGGCTCGCGAGCGCGCCGCCGGCCGAGCGCCGCGTCCGCGTGCGCGACGAGGCCCTTGACCTCCTGCGGCAGCGGGGCGCGTTGTTGCCGCAACGAGAGCTCAACCGCATCGTCAACGAAGTCTCCGATGATGTCGTCGGGTTCGGTCCGATCGAGTCCTTGCTCAAGGACCCGACGGTCACCGAGGTGATGGTGAACGGACCCGACGACGTGTTCGTGGAGCGAGAGGGGCGCATCGAAAGGGTGCGCGATCGGCTATTCGAGGGGGAGGAGCCGGTCGTGCACCTGATCGAACGCATCGTGGGACCCTTGGGCCTCCGGGTCGACCATGCGTCACCATGGGTGGACGCTCGACTACCGGACGGTTCGCGGGTCCACGCGATCGTGCCGCCCCTCTCGCTCCGCGGACCGACGCTCACGATCCGCAAGTTCTCGCTCGCGCCGATCACACCCGACTCACTGGTCGAAGGTGGGTCGGTCGGCCCCCGCATGATGCGGTTCCTGCTGTCGTGTGTACGCGGACGAGCCAATCTCGTCGTGTCCGGCGGCGCGGGCAGTGGCAAGACGACGATGCTCGGCGTCCTCACGGCCGCGATCCGTCCCGACGAGCGGGTGATCACGATCGAGGACGCCGCGGAGCTCAGGCTCGCGAACCCTCACGTCGTCGGCCTGGAGGCCCGGCCGGCGAACGTCGAGGGCAGGGGAGAGGTGTCCGTCCGCGATCTCGTGCGGAACGCGCTACGGATGCGCCCCGACCGGATCATCGTCGGAGAGGTCCGCGGCGGCGAGGCGCTCGACATGTTGCAGGCGATGAACACGGGCCACGAGGGCTCCCTGTCCACGGCGCACGCGAACTCGGCGCGGCACGTCCTGTGGCGCCTCGAGACGATGGCGATGATGTCCGACGTCGATCTGCCGGCCGCGCATGTTCGGCAGCAGGTCGCCGCCGCCCTCGATGTGATCGTCCAGCTGGCGAGGCTCCGCGACGGGCGCCGTGTCGTGTGGGAGGTCGCCGTGGTGGAGGGCAGCCGCCACGGCGAGCCTGTGGTCGAGTCGGTCTTCGGGTTCCGGCCGCGGTCGGCCGACGGTGGCTTCGAGGCGACGGGCTACATCCCGTCGATCGCCGACACGCTCCGGACGCGCGGTGAGCCGCTGCCCGACGCCTTGTTCGAAGCGGGGATCGACCGATGAGCCCGTTCGTGGTGGCCGGTCCTCCGCTCGCTGCGTGCTGTGTCGCCGTCGGCGCACGATCCGCGCGGGAGGCGGGCGTCGCCGACCGACTCGCGATCGGTCGCTCGTCGACCACTCGGCTGCCCACGCTGCGGCGCGACGACGTCCTGTGGTTCGCTGCCGCCGCGCTCCTTGGCTGGGTCGTCGCGAGGGGCGTCGGCGTCGTGCTCGGCATCGTGTGCGGGGTCGTCGTGCGTGCGGTGCGGGCGCGCCGGGCGCGGACCACCTCGCCGATCGTGATCGAGGAGCGGTTCGCCGACGGGGTGGGCGCGCTCGCGGCGGCGGTGCGATCTGGTGCATCGCTGACGCAAGCGATCCGGTATGCCGCGAACGAGGCCGAACCACCGGTGCGTGAGGAGCTCGGGCAGCTGGTGGCCGATCTCGATACCGGGATCGCGTTGGACCACGCGCTCCGATCGTGGGCCGCGAGCCACCCGACCGCCCAGGTCGAGCTCGTCGTCGGCGCGCTCGAGCTCCACCGGCGCAGCGGAGGTGACCTGCCCGTCGTGCTCGATCAGGTGGCGGCCACGATCCGGGACCGCGTCAGCATCGCGCGCGAAGTGCGATCCCTGACGGCGCAAGCGCGATTGTCGGCGTGGATCCTCGGGCTCCTTCCGGTCGGCTTCTTCGCGTTCCTGTGGCTGACCTCCCGACGCGATATCGAAGGAGCCCTCTCGACGCCGATCGGGATCGCCTGCATCCTCGTCGGCCTGCTGCTCGAATGCGGCGCGTTCGCGTGGATCAGGAAGCTGTTGGTGGTCGAGTGAGCGTCTCGATCGTCGCGGGTCTCACGGCCGCCGCCGCAAGCCTCGCGGCCTCCGCGGGTTGGGCCGGTTCTCGCACGCTCCCGCCGCTCCCGCCTTCGCGCGCCGCGCAGGCTGCGGCGGAGCCCGCCTCGCCTCGCTTGCGACGACGTGCGCGCCGTGCGCGGAGCCGGGCGCTCCGCGCGGAGGTCCCGCAACTCTTGGATCTGCTGGCAGCGGGCTCGACGGCGGGTCTGTCCGCCGAGGCGTCGTTCCGACAGGCCGTGGACTGCCTGCACGGCCCCCTCGGCGCCGAGCTGGGCGCCGTGATGCGCGCGGTCGACCTCGGCGTGCCCTGGCGGAACGCGCTCGCGGACCACGTGGCGCGATCGGGCGACCCAGATCTGGCGCGGACGGTCGCGGTGCTCGCGCGGACGGAGGCGCTCGGTGTCCCGCTTCGCGACGCGACCCGCGAGCTCGCCGCCACCGTCCGTGACGCTCGGCGCGCCGCGACGCTGGAGAGGGCGAGGACCGCCCCCGTCAAGATGCTGTTCCCGCTCGTGTTCCTGATCCTCCCTGCATTCCTCCTCCTGACGGTGGTGCCCGTGCTCATCACCACCGTCCGATCCATCGACTGAGAGGAGGTGAGCAGATGTCCTACCTCGTTCGTCTGTACCTGCGCACCCTGGGGGCGATCCGCCGGGAGGAGGGGCAGACCACATCGGAGTACGCGCTGGTGATCCTCGCCGCGGCCGCGGTCGCGGTGGTGTTGATCACGTGGGCCCACTCGTCGGGCAAGCTTCCGGCGTTCTTCGATCAGATCATCGACACGGTGATCGGCGATGCGTCGTCTGCGTGAGACGTCGTCGCGGGGCTCGGCGGCGGTCGAGTTCGCCTTGGTCCTGCCGCTCGTGTTCGCGGTGACGCTCGGCCTCGTCCAGGTCGGCGTGCTCGCACGGGACCGAGCGCTCGTGGAGGCGGCGGCGCGCGCGGGAGCGCGCGCCGCCGCCGTCGAGCCGGATGAGGTCGCGATCCAGGGCGCCGCCATCGCGGCCGCTCCCGGGCTCGATGCGTCGTCGATCGGGGTGGCCATCCAGCGGACGGGCACGCGAGGTGATCCGGTCACCGTGACGGTGGCTTATGACGACCCGATCCGCATCCCGTTCATCGGTTGGCTGGTGGGCTCGTCGGTCCACTTCGACGCGTCGGCCGTCATGCGTCAGGAGTTCGGATGATGGAGCCCGGCGCCGAACGGGGTTCCGTGTCCGTCGTCGCGGCCGGCGCGATCTGTGTCGCGCTGATCTGCACGATGGGCGTCGCCGACGTGGGTCGGGTCCTGGCCGAGCGGTCGCACGCGGAGGCCGCGGCCGACGCGGCGGCGCTTGCGGCCGCCCAGGATCTCGCGCTGAGCTCCGGGGACCCCGAGGTGGACGCGGCCCGCTTCGCGCAGGAGAACGGCACGGTCTTGATCGACTGCGCGTGTGCGGCCGGTGATGCCGATGCGGTGGTCACCGTCCGTCGCACCATCGCCGGTCTGTTGCTCGTGCCCGGCTCGGTGTCGATCGATGCTCGGGCGCGCGCGGCCGTCGACCTTCCCTAGCTCGAGGGGGCGGCGGGCCTGCGGCGTACACTCGCCGCATGACCTCCCGGCGTCAGCTGGAAGAGCTCCTCGCGGCCGTGGCCGACCACGAGATGGAGCCGCAGGACGCGGCGGAGCGGCTGGCCAGCCTTCCGTTCCGCGATCTCGGGTTCGCTCGCGTCGACACCCATCGTGAGCTCCGGCAAGGTGCCCCCGAGGTGATCCTCGGGTCGGGCAAGACGCCCGATCAGGTCGCGCGGATCGCGCTCGCGCTCGCCGAGGCGGGGGCGTCGAGCGTGCTGGTCACGAGGGCCGACGAACCGATGCGCGCCGCCGTGCGCGACGTGCTGCCCGAGGCGGTCGAGGACGACCGCGCGCGCGCGGTGTGGGCCGAGCGCGAGCCGATCGAGAAGCGAGGCCACGTGCTCATCGTCTCGGCGGGCACGTCGGACGGTCCCGTGGTCCACGAGGCAAGGATCCGGGCCGAGCTGCTCGGCACGCGCGTCACGGTGCACGAAGACGTCGGCGTCGCCGGGCTGCACCGCCTCGCTCCGGTGATCCCCGATCTCGATCGGGCAGACGTCGTCGTCGTGGTCGCGGGCATGGACGGCGCGCTCGCGAGCGTGATCGGCGGGCTCGCGGCCTGCCCCGTGATCGGGGTCCCCACCAGCGTGGGGTACGGATCGGCGCACGGCGGTCAGACCGCGCTCAACGCGATGCTCGTGTCGTGCGCCGACGGGCTCGCGGTGGTCGGGATCGACGACGGCCTCGGCGCCGGATCGGTCGCCGCGAGGATCGCGCGCCGCGCCGAGGTTCGGTCCTCGTGACTCGGGTCGCCTACATCGATCCGGTGGGTGGCCTCGCGGGCGACATGCTCCTCGCGGCGTTGCTCGACGCTGGCGCGCCACGTGAGGTCCTCGACGGGTCCGTCCGCGCGCTCGGCCTCGACGGCGTCGAGGTCGAGGTCGTCGCGGCCGGTACGCGCGGGGCTCGCATCCACCCACGTCGACGTCCGGACCGTGGAAGGCCGGGGACGCACCGCCGAGGCGATGCGAGCCCTGATAGCCGGATCCGGGTTGTCGGAACGCGTCCGCGAGAGGTCGCGCGACGCGCTCGACCGTCTGGTCGCCGCCGAGGCGGCCGTCCACGGCGTCGGGCCGAGCGAGGTCGTCCTGCACGAGCTGGGTGGCGACGACACCCTCGTCGACATCTGTGGCGCGTTCGCGCTGCTCGAAGCGCTCGAGATCGAGCAGGTGGTCTGCGCCCCGATCCCGCTCGGTCGCGGCGTCGGGGAGATGGACCACGGCCCGATGCCGCTGCCGGCTCCGGCCACGATGGCCTTGCTCGTCGGTGTGCCGGTCGTCGGGGTCCACACGCCGGGCGAGCTCGTCACGCCGACCGGCGCCGCGATCGTCGTCACGGCCGCCGATGCGTTCGGCGAGTTCCCCGCGATGACGATCCGCACCACCGGGACCGGGTCCGGCCTCCGAGAACATCCCGACCGGCCGAACGTCGTGCGCGTCACGATCGGGGAGACCGTCGACCGCCCCACCGGGCGCGGCGAGGTCGTGCTCTTGCAGGCCAACATCGACGACCTCGTCCCCGAGCTCGTGCCCGACGTCCTCGAGGCGTGCGTGGCGGCCGGCGCGATCGACGTGTGGACCGCCCCGATCCAGATGAAGAAGGCGCGACCCGGCGTCCTGCTCAGCGTGCTCGGCCGGCCCGACGACGAGCGCGAGCTCGCCGAGACCCTCCTGCGCCACTCCTCGACACTGGGCGTGCGCGTGCAGCGGCTCCAGCGCTATGAGCTCGACCGCGCGATGCGTGAGGTCCAGGTCGGCGGCCACCCTGTCCGGGTCAAGATCGGCCTGCTCGACGGGCGGGTCGTGAACGTCGCACCCGAGCACGATGACTGCGCCGCAGTGGCGACCGCCACGGGCCGACCGGTCAAGCAGATCTGGGCCGAGGCGATGTCGGCGGCCACCACCGCGACCGAGGAGCTCGATGCGCACGCTCGCTGAGCTCGAGGCCGCGATCGCGACCACACCCAGCGCCCTCGTCGCCTTCTCCGGCGGCGTCGATTCCTCGCTGGTGGCGGCCGCCTCCGCGCGGGTGCTGGGGGAGCGCGCGCTCGCGGTCACTGCCGTCTCGCCGGCGCTCGCCACCGGCGAGCTCGACGGCGCGCGGACCGTCGCGGCGGCCGTCGGCATCGCGCACCGCGCGATCACCACCGACGAGCTCGCACGCGAGGGCTACCGCCGCAACGGCTCGGATCGCTGCTACCACTGCAAGTCCGAGCTCTACGACCGGCTCGCCGTCCTCGCGACCACAGAGGGGTTCGCCGCCACGTTCTCCGGCGCCAACGTCGACGACCTCGGCGACTGGCGGCCGGGCCTGCGGGCCGCCGCCGAGCACGACGTCCGCCATCCGCTCGTCGAGGCGGGGTTCCGCAAGCCCGACGTGCGCCGGGTCGCCGCCGACCTCGCGATCCCGAGCGCCGACAAGCCGGCGATGCCGTGCCTCGCGTCCAGGCTCCCGTACGGCACGGAGGTCGACCCCGCGGTGCTCGCGCAGATCGATCGTGCCGAGGCGTCGCTCCGAGCGCTCGGCTACCGGAACCTCCGCGTTCGCCACCTCGGCCGCCGCGGCAAGGTCGAGCTCGGCGACGACGACCTCGCACGCGCGAAGGACCGGGGCGCGAAGGGGGCGATCGTCGCAGCGGTGCGCGCCGCCGGCTACGCAGACGCCGAGATCGACGACGAGCCGCTGCGCTCGGGTTCGTTCACCGGCATCCGGCGGATCCCGCTGTCGATCGCGTGAGCCGACGCGCTTACTCGAGGCCGCGCGCCCGAGGGTCGCGCGCCGTCGGCGTCCGATAGCCGGGCTCGCTCCGCGCGGTGAGGAACTCCACGGCAGCCCACAGCAACTTGGACCGTGGGTAGAACCAGAACGGCAGGCCTCCGAGGATCGCGATGCTCCCGGCGATCACCGGCACGACGGGGATGAACGGCACGGTCAGGATCATCGTGATCACGAACGCCGCCAACCAGAACGAGACCGCGAACGCGTAGTTCAGCACCATCGCGCCGAGGAACCCGCCCTCTTCGGCCTCGAACCGAAGGTCGCACACCGGGCACAGCGGCTTCGGTGTGAACCACGTGACCCAGATCCCGCGCTCCCCGCACCGCGGGCACCGCTTGCGGAGTCCGCGCACCAAGACACGGGCCGACCCCGCCTCGATCAACAGCGGGATCTCGTCGCGGTCCGACCGCGGGTCCAGCGAACCGTACGGATCGCCCGTTGTGCGCCTACTCGGCGTCGTAGATCGCGAAGAACTTCACGATCGTCTCCGTGATGCGCCAGGTGCCGGCCGACCCCTTCGGCGTCACGAGCACGTCGCCGGCGCGCACGGTGTGGACATGCCCGTCGGTCTCGATCTCGGCCTCGCCCGCCAAGATCAGCGCCACCTCGTCGTAGGGACGCTCGAACGACCAGGTGTCCGGCTCCCGCCGCCACAGGCCCGTCTGGAACGCGCCCCCCGGCGTGGTGAACGTCTCGACCTCCGCGCCGCCCGTGCCCATCGTGCCGGGCGGGTCGACCAGCTCGGCCCAGCCCCGCTCGCCCTCACGGATGACTCGGATCTCGGTCGTGTGCTCCGTTGTCTCGCCCATGCAGGGAGGCTACGCCTACCCCCTCCCCCCTGTCCGGGTCCGGGTGTACCATCGCCGGACCATGGCGAAGCGGCCCGTACGCAAGCCGCTGGGGCGTTCCCGGCGGGCAGAGCTGAACGTGATCGACTACACGCTCGCCAAGCGCGCGATCCTGCGGGATTCCCAGGTCGGGCTCCAGTCGGTGAACGACTTGTGCGACGCCCACCCCGAGCTGATGCGGGCCGCCAAGTACGTCGGCGAGCCCACCCGGGTGGACTGCCCGGTGTGCGGCAAGGACAAGCTCGTCCTGCTCGCCTACGTCTACGGCGACGCCCTGAAGCACGACAACGGCCGGGTCTGGTCGATCGACACCGGCCTGCGGATGGCCGCCGCCAACCAGGGCGCGTGCTGCTACGTGGTGGAGGTGTGCCGGGCCTGCCAGTGGAACCATCTGCGCGAGGCCTTCACCGCCCGCCGCAGCGCCGCCGGCTGACTTCGCCACGCAGACGTCACACGGCCAAGACCCCTATCCGCGCAACCCCTTGTTAGCATCGGGCGACCGTGTCGCGCGACCGCCCCTCGACCTCGAGCGGGGATCGATACAACCCCAAACACACCTCCAGGCGCCCCCCGTCCACCGGGAACGTCCGGAAGGCCGCGGCATCGGCAGGCGCGACCGCCACGAAGACCAAGCCCGGCGACAGCCCGAAGAAGCCCGGGACGAGCCGCCCGAAGAAGAAGTCGTTCCTGCGGCGCCGATGGTGGATCCTCCTGTTGGCGACCCCGTTCGTCCTGGTGCTGTTCGCCGGCATCGGTCTCTATATCGCCTACGCGCGGATCAAGCTCCCCGACGCGTTGCCGCAGCCGATCCAGACGACCTACCTCTATGACCGCAACGGCCACCTGATCACCACGCTGCACGGGACGGTCGACCGCACCGTCGTGCCCCTGCAGCAGATCTCGCCTCACCTCAAGGACGCGGTGATCGCGACCGAGGACCACGACTTCTACAACCACCCCGGCGTCGACGTCGCCGGCGTCCTTCGCGCCGCGTACACCGACCTGGTCAAGCGCGAGACCGTGCAGGGCGCCTCCACGATCACCGAGCAGCTCGTGAAGAACGTCTACGCGGGCTCGTACACGACCGACGAGAACGGGGTGCAGAGCTACACGCTGCCGTCGCGTTCGATCGAGGAGAAGATCCGCGAGGGGCTGCTCGCGATCAAGCTCGAACAGCAGATGAGCAAGGACCAGATCCTCGCGAACTACCTCAACACGGTCTACTTCGGGCACGGCGCTTACGGCATCCAGGCCGCGGCCGAGACGTACTTCGGCAAGCCGGCGAGCCAGCTCACCGTGCTGGAGTCCGCCTCGCTCGCCGGTGTGCTCCACGCCCCCGATCTGTACGACCCGATCAACCGGCCGAGCGACAACTGGTTCCGGCGGAACTACGCGATCGACCAGATGGTCCGGTACGGCTACCTGGGCAAGGGCCAGGGTGCGCGCCTCAAGGACCGCACGTGCTGCGGCACGATCCCGGATCAGACCCAGCGCCTGGTCGCGCCCGGCCAGTCCGAGTACTTCGCGGAGTACGTACGCCAGACCCTGTTCGACAAGTACGGCGAGGGGGAGGTGTACGCGGGTGGCATGAAGGTCACCACCACGCTCGACCTCGGTCTGCAGGCCGAGGCCGAGAACGCGATCAAGACCGCGCTGCCCGACCAACGCAACGACCCGGCGGCAGCGCTCGTCGCGATGGATCCCCGGACGGGGCAGATCCTCGCGATGGCAGGCGGTCGGGACTGGAACAAGAGCCAGTTCAACTACGCCACCGGCAGAGGAGGCTCGGGCCGGCAGTCGGGCTCGGCGTTCAAGGCGTTCACGCTCGCGGCCGCGATGCAGCAGGGCTACGACCCGAACGCGTATTGGAACGGCCCGTCGACGATCGGTATCCCGCAGTGCCCTGACCCCAGCCAGCCGGACGGGATCTGGCACCCGGTGAACGCCGGCGACGGTGAGGCCGGCACGTTCACACTGTTCGGCGCGACCGCCCACTCCGTGAACACGATCTTCGCGCAGGTGATCGCGCAGCTCGGGCCGAGCACCGTCGTCGACATGGCCCACGCCCTGGGGATCCAGTCCAAACTCCCCGATGCGTGCTCGATCACGCTCGGGTCGGTGGCAGTGAACCCGCTCGAGATGACCACCGCGTACGGGACGCTCGCCGATCAAGGCGTGCGGCACTACGCGACGCCGCTCCTCCAAGTGAAGGTCGGCGGCCAGATCGACGACTCGGTCGGGTCGCAGGGCGCCCGCGTGCTCGACGCGAACGACGCGAACCTCGTGACCGACGCGCTCGAGGGGGTCGTGCGTGAGGGGACCGGCACCTCGGCAGCCCTCGGCACGTGGCCGGTCGCCGGCAAGACCGGCACGGCCAACGACAACGTCGACGCCTGGTTCTGCGGGTACACCGTGCAGATCGTGACTTGCGTATGGATGGGCTGGCCCAAGAGCGATACGCAGCCGCTGGAGAACGTCGAGGGCGTGCCCTCCGTCTACGGCGGCACGATCCCGGCCGAGATCTGGCACACCTTCATGTCGGCGGCCATGCAAGGCCAGCCCCCGATGGCGTTCCCGACGCCCACCTTCGACGACGCCCACTCCATCGGACCTTCGATCTCGGTTGCGCCGCCGCTCCCGTCGCCGACGGTCGCGCCATCGCCGACCGCGACGCCGACCCCGTCGGCGACGGAATCACCCGAGCCGACGAAGACCCCGAGCCCGACGGACACGCCCTCGCCCACCGAGTCGCCGCCGCCGACCGACACGCCGACGCCCTCACCGCACTGATCGATCAGATCGCCGGCGCCGCGAGCAGCGACTCGTCCAACGGGATCAACGCGGTGATGACGGTGCCTCGCCCGGGGCTCGAGCGCAGATTGAACGTGCCACTCGCGAGCTCGACGCGCTCGCGCATCGATGCGAGCCCGACCCGGCCGGCACGTAAGTACTCGCGCGCCCGAGCCGTCTCGAACCCCTGGCCGTCGTCCTCGACCTCGACCCGGAGCTGATCGTCGTCGGTGTCCAGGTGGACCATCACGGTCGTCGCGCGCGCGTGCTTGCCGATGTTCGTGAGCGATTCCTGGACGATCCGATAGGCGAGCGTCTCGACGTCGCGGGGCACCGGCCGCTTCAGGTCTCCCTCGAACGAGGACACGATCCCGGTGTCGCCCTCGAACCGGGCGACGGTCTCGCGGAGCGCCGGCAGCAGCCCGCGCTCCTCCAGCACCGGCGGCCGGAGGCCCGCCATCAGCTGGCGGAGCGCGTCGGCTTCTCCCGCGAGCTCCTGGCGGATCTTCACGAGCACCTCCGTGCCACGCTCGACGTCGCCGGACTTGATCATCAGCAGGGCCGCCTCGAGGCTGAGGGACGCCGCCGAGACGCCTTGCACCGGACCGTCGTGCAGGTCGCGGGCGATCCGGTTCCGCTCCTGTTCGACCGCGGCGTTCGATCGGCGCAGCAGGCGTGTCCGGTCCTCGTCGCGGTCCTGCAGGAAGTGGAACAGCGACCGGATCGTCTGGTCGGCGACCTTGCCGGCGGTGACGTCGCGCACGAGCAGCAAGGTCCGGGGCGGGTCGGTCGGGATCTCCGACGCCGTCGATTCGAGGTGCAGGATCTGGCCGTCGCTGCGCTCGATGGTGGCGTGGGCGCCTTCCAGGAGCTGGGCGAAGCCCGCGTCGGCGCCGTCGACCACCGTGGCCAGCGCGGTCCACGGGAGCCCTTCCAGCGCGCTCGCATCGGTCGAGATCATCTGGGCGAACGCCGCGTTGGCGCGGATCACGGTGTCCTGGTGGTCCACCTCGACGAAGCCGTCCACCGCGGCCTCGAACACGAGGCGCAGGTGCTCCTCGGACGCGCGGAGCGACTCGTTCGCGTCGCGGACGCGCTCGAGCGCGGCGTCATTGTCGCGCAGCGCGGCGTCGCTGTCGGCGACGGCGGCGCGCAGGCTCGTGTACGCCTCGGCGCTCGCGAGCTGGTTGATCAGGATCCGGAGCGCGATCGCCGTGCCGAGCAGCATCAAGATCACCGTCGACTGTGTGCCGGCGATCCCGCGCGCGTCGTCCATGATCGCGACGAGCGACAACGCCCCGCTCGCCGCGATCACGGTGATACTCGTCAGCACCGGACGCACGATCGTGACCGGCTCGCGGACCCCGATGCGCTCGCGGTCGTGCGGGACGAGCAGGAACACGCAGGCGAGCGCGGGAGGCGCGACCACGTAGGTGAACGAGATCCATCCCGACGCCATCTGAGAGGTGCCGGCGGACCAGCTCCAGCCGAACCAGATCGTGACCGCCGCGATCGCCCCGAACCCGGCGAACGCGAGCAGGTGCGATCTCGCCGGGACCCACAGGGCGAGCGCGCCGAAGATCCCGATGATCGTGGCGCCGAGGATCGCGAAGGTCGCCGCCGAGATCGATGCGGTGGCCGAGGCATCGACGGGCACGATCACGATGTAGGCGATCGTGGCGAGGGACAGCGTGAGCACCGCGACGTCGGCGATCACCTCGCGCCGATACGGCTCGTCGAAGTGGGCCGAGAACTCCTGCCGGGCCGCGACGACGAACGGGAACAGGATCGCCAGCAGCACGACGTCCACCAGGTGCGGCTCGAAGGCGCGGTCGGTCGCGACGCCGATCAGGCCGAAGAGCATCGCGGCGCCGCCGACCGTGATCAGCGCCAGCCCGAGGGACCGCTGACCCGGCCAGGAGGACTCCCGGTCGGCGCCGACGATCGTCACGCCGGCCAGCACGAACGAGGCGCCCGCGGTGAGCGCGCGAGTGACCGAGGACGCGATGGTCCCGGGGTCCGCCAGCACGAGCGCGATCAGACAGACGACCGCGAGTGCGCCGAGCACCGGGATCAGGCGCCGTGGGGATGGAACGGCATCCATGAGCCCTTCCATCATCGTCGCTGCGACGACCGGCCTCCATCACCCGTGGGCTGGAACCGCATCCGCCGGACGGACTAGACCGGCCGGCGCTACTCGATCAGGCGACGGCGCAGTGCCTCGGCGACGGCCGCGGTGCGGTCCGAGGCGCCGAGCTTCTCGAAGATGTGCTCGAGGTGGGTCTTCACGGTGTCGGGGGAGATGTAGAGGCGCTCGGCGATGTCGCGGTTCGTATGCCCGAAGGCGAGCAGCTGCAGCACCTCGATCTCGCGAGCGGTCAGGGTCTCGGCCTTGCGGTCGCGCTCCTTGGCCGTCGACAGCTCCTCGGCGAGCGCGACCACCAGCTGGGGGTCGATCACCATGTTCCCGCCGGCCACGAGCCGGACCGTCTGGATCAGGTGCTCGGCGTCTCGGGCCTTCAGCACGTAGCCGCGAGCCCCGCTGCGGACCGCCTCGACCACGAACTGCCGGTCGTCGTAGGCGGTCAGCATGATCACGCCGATGTCGGGGTGGTGGTCGCGGAGCTCTCGGGCGGCTTCCAGGCCGTCCATCTCGGGCATCCGGATGTCGATCAGCGCGATGTCGGGTGTCTCGGCCGCGACGAGCTCCAGGAGCTCCTTGCCGTTGGCCGCCTCGCCGACGACGTCGATCCCGTCGGCCATGTCCAGGTAGCGGCGGAGCCCTTGTCGCACCAAGGAGTGGTCGTCCGCGATCGCGACCCTGATCGTCACGCTTCCTCCTGTCCCGCCCCGCCCGCCGGCTGTCCCGCCCCGGCGGTCCGCCCGGGCCGCCCCCGGGTTGCGGCAATCCTAGTCGCTTTGGGGGGTCGTCGTGTGGTCACCGTCGCCGCGCCACCCTAGAAGACGAACTGCCAGTTGATGAACAGGAACGCAAGCAGGGCAAACCCCCCGGCGAAGGCGACCAGGACGGCCGTCTCGGGCGGACGGCGTCGCGCCGCCGCCAGCGCCCACCCCCACGACACCGGGAAGACCACGGCCATGAACCGTGGCATCGACAGCAACGGCCGGCTCGCCAGGGGCAGCAGCAGCGGCAAGAGCACGCTCGCGCCGGCGTAGACGGTGTAGGTCGGGGCGATCCGTCGGGCCGCGAGCACGATGCCGATCACGGCGAGAGTGACCACCGTCAGGTCTAGCAGCCACCAGCTCTGGTAGCGGAACGCGAGCTGGACCGCGTGGACGATCGTCGCGATCGGCTGTTGGGCGCCGTCCGGCCGCCACGCCCGCTGGGCGTCGAGCGGGGCCCAGGGATCGCGGGCCCGCAGCCACCACCAGCCCGCGTACAGCGCGGGTCCGACCGCGACGGCCCCGGCGGCGAGGAACCGGGGCAGCATCGGCCGGCGATCGCGCCGGTACTGCCCGACCACCTCCACCCACAGCGCGAGGATCAGCACGATCCCGATGCTCCGCGTCGCCGCGGCGATCGCGCCGGCGACGGCCGCCCACACCCACCGGTCGCGGCGTGCGAACCAGAAGCACGCGACCGACGCCAGCAGGAACAGCGACTCCGTGTACGGCGCATACAGGAAGAACGCCGTCGGGAACAGCGCCGTGAACAGCACGGCCCGCCGCGCGGCCGCATCGCCGAGCTCGTAACGGGTCAGGGCGTGCAACAACAGGAGCGCGGCGAGGGCGCAGATGTTCGCGACGAGCAGTCCCGCGCCGAGCGGCCCGATCCCCGGCACGGCATCCACGATCCGGATCGCGAGCGGGAACGCGGGGAAGAACGCGGCGCTGTGGTCGCCGTGGCCGTACCCGGTCGTCGCGAGCCGCAGGAACCATTGCGCGTCCTGACGCTGGACGGCCGTGATCGCCATGTGCCACCCGGGCGCCAGGGGCGGATTCGGGAACCCCGCGTCGGTCGGCGGTTGGCCCGGCGGCAGCGCGAGCATCCCGCCGCCGATCACCGAGACCGCGGTGAGCAGGGCCCGTGCGCCGAGGAACGCCCACAGGGCCTCGCGCCACCCGTCGCGGATCCGGACGCCTGGGTTCATGCCACGAGGACCGGCACCGGCGGCGGCGCGGTGGCGGTCGTGAGCGAGACCGGCACGTGCTCGTCTCGCACCCATCCGATCACGCACCAGATCAGGACGATCGCACGCGCCCCCAACGCGACCTCGAACCACCATTGTTGCGGCAGCGCCATCACGCCGGTGTAGGTCCCGAAGAACCAGAACCTGGTGACGAACACCGCGACATCGGCGATCTCGAACGCGACGAAGCGGCGCATGGTCGGCATCGTCAGCGCGAACAACGGCAGGAGCCACAACGAGTACTGCGGCGAGTACACCTTGTTCGTCAGCAGGAAACAGATCAGCAACGGGACGCCGATCGTCCAGCGGGGGAACGACGGGTCGCGGCGCGCCTTCCACAAGATCGCGACGAACGTCGTGCACAGGAACAGGGTCAGTGCGAACAGGTTCACGTTGTCGATCGAGATGCAGGCGGACGGCGCGTGGCGGCACGCGACGTACCAGGCGCTGTCGAAGTCGGGTGTGCGCCCCCCGTTGAACGAGAAGAAGGTCGACCATGGTCCCCACCGGTAGGGCGGGGTCGCCCAGCCGCCGGGGGGCAACACGATGAACGGGAGGTTGACGGCAACCCACGTGCCCGCCGACCACCACAGGAGTCGGATCGAGCGGTCGGGCTCGCGATCCTGGAGCCCCTGCAGGAACAGCGGCACCAGCAACAACGCGGGGTAGAACTTCGCGGCCGCGCCGAGCCCGAGGAGCACGCCCGCCCACCCGTCGCGGCGGCGGGACCACGCCACCAGCGCGCCGGTGGCACACGCGACCGCCGCGAGGTCCCAGTTGAGTGTCGCGTAGATCAACAACGTCGGGGCAAGCGCGAACCACAGCGCCCGCCGTCCCGCGAGCAGCCACAGGCACCACGAGATGAGCAACGCGAACCCGAGCATCAGGACCGCGTTCGTATAGAAGAAGCCGCGGTAGCCGTCCTGGATCCACGCCTCGGCGCGCATCAGGTACATCGTGAGCACCGGGTACTCGTCGCAGTTGTTCTCGCTCTTGGCGCAGGCGTCGAAGAAGGGCAACCGTCCCCCGGCGAGCTGCTCGGTGCCGAGGAGTGGCACGACGTCCGTGTAACACAGGTACCGGTATTGCCGGCCGTCGCCGTAGTGCCCGCTCGCGC
The DNA here is from genome assembly GCA_963799625.1 of uncultured Actinomycetes bacterium. Lineage (GTDB taxonomy): Bacteria > Actinomycetota > UBA4738 > UBA4738 > HRBIN12 > AC-51. The sequence continues at coordinate 1,007,840 of CAWCXU010000013.1, forward strand.
AGGGCGCCTTGGTCGCGGTGCCGAGGGCGACCGTGCCGACGGTGCAGGCGAGCACCAGCACGAGGCTGACGCTGCGGGTGGCGTGCCGCATGCAGCGCATCGTATCCGTGCGGTCATCCGCCCAGGTCGTGTGAGCCGCTGGTGTGAAGGTGTGAGTGCGCACTCGTAGAGTGGGGACTCGTGCGGTACCGGGTGGAACAGCTCGCGGCGACCTGCGACGTGTCGGTCGACACGGTTCGCTTCTATCAGTCGCGCGGACTGCTCCCGCAGCCGGAGCGCGAGGGGAGGCTCGCCTGGTACGACGATGCGCACGCGGAGCGGATCCGGCGGATCCGCGAATTGCAAGGCAAGGGCCTCACGCTCGCGGCGATCGCCCGGGTCCTGGGCGGCGAGGTGGCGGCAGGCGACGCAGACCTGGCGGCAGCCGTGGCGGTTGCGCGCGGCGACGGCGCCGGCTCGCACGTCGCGACGCTCACCCTCGACGAGCTCGCCGGCGCCTCGGGGGTGCCCGCATCGTTGATCCAGGCGGTCGAGCGTGAGGGGATCGGGGTCGGTCGCACGGTCGACGGCGAGGTTCGCTATTCCGTCGCCGACGTCGAGGTCGTGCGGACGGCGCTGCGTCTGCTCGAGTTCGGCCTTCCGGTCGGGGAGCTGCTGTCGCTCGCCCGCGATGCGGACGGCGCGCTCCGGGTGCTCGCCGTGCGGGCTGTCGACCTGTTCGACACCCACGTGCGGGAGCCGATCCGGGACACGGTCGGCGGTGACCCCGAGGCGGAGGCGCGCACGGTCGAGGCGTTCGAGACCCTCCTGCCCGCGGTGACGTCGCTGATCGCGAACCATTTCCGTCGCGTCGTGCTCGAAGAGGCCGAACGACGGCTGGAGCCATGACCGATCCGTCACTGCCTCGCGGCGAGCAGAAGGCGGCCACCGTCCGTTCCCTGTTCGACCGGATCGGCCCGCGATACGACCTCGTGAACCGTGTCATGACGTTCGGGATGGACGTGGGGTGGCGGCGGCGCGCGATCCGCGAGCTGCATCTGCCGGCCGGCTCGCGCGTGTTCGATCTCGCATGCGGCACCGGTGACCTCTGCCGCGAGCTCCGGCGCGCCGGTCACCGGCCGATCGGGTTCGACTTCGCGTTCGGCATGCTCGCGAACGCGCGCACCGATGCCCCGCTGGTGCAGGCCGACGCGCTGCACCTGCCCGTGCGTGACGGTTCCGCCGACGGGGTGACGTGCGGCTTCGCGTTGCGCAACGTCGTGTCGCTCGAGGGACTCTTCGCCGAGCTCGGGCGGATCGTCCGGCCGGGTGGCGCGATCGCGCTGCTCGACGCGAGCCGCCCCGACCAACCGGTCCTGCGTGCCGGCCACGCCGTCTACTTCGAACGGGTCGTGCCGGTGATCGGCGGGTTGCTCTCCGATCGCGACGCGTACGCCTACCTGCCGAAGTCTATGGCGTACCTGCCGCCGGCCGAGGAGATGCTCGCGATGCTCAGGCGCGCGGGCTTCCCGTCGGCGCGGCGGCTCCAGCTGTCGGGAGGGATCACCCAGCTGTTGACCGGGGTACGCGCATGATCGCCGGGGCCGCCCGGTGACCGCGGCACGGCTGGGCGCCTCGTTCGATCTGCTCGCGGCGTGGCACGAGGGCGGGGTCTTCCTGGACCGCGACGGGGTCGGGATCGCCACGGGACCGGGCGGATCGGTCGCGCCCGGCGAGGCGGTCGCTGCGCTCGCGGAGCGGCCCGAAGGGACGGTCGCCGCGGGCGCCCTGCCGTTCGCGGGGGAGGGGGTGCTCGTGATCGGCGATGCCCAGGTCCGGCGTACCGACCCGTTCGTCACCACGAAGATCGGCGAGGGCGACGCCGTGTTGGTCACGGGTGTCGTGCCGGCCGCGGCGTTCCGCGATGCCGCCGTGACGACGGTGCCGGCGCCCGAGCTCTATGCCGGCGCGGTGGCCGAGGCGGTGCGGCGCGTCGAGACCGGCGAGCTGCGGAAGGTCGTGCTTGCGCGCACGATCGAGGTCGCGGGCGACCATCGGTTCGATCCGCGGCGGCTCGCCCATCGCCTGCGAGCCGTCGATCCCCATGCGTTCTCGTTCATCGCGCCGGCCGACGGCGGGACCCTGGTCGGCGCGACACCGGAGCTGCTCGTCTCGCGGCAGGGGAGCGAGGTGCGCGCGAACCCGCTGGCCGGTTCCGCGCCGCGGTCGGGCGACCGGGTCCAGGATCAGGCGAACGCAGACGCGCTCGCGGCCTCGGCGAAGAACCGCGAGGAGCACGCGATCGTGGTCGACGCGGTCGCGGAGGCGTTGCGACCGCTCTGCGCGACGCTCGCGTGGGACCCCGAGCCCGTGCTGCTCGAGACCGCGAACGTCTGGCACCTTTCGACCCGGTTCCGCGGTCGCCTCGCCGATCCCGCGCCGAGCGCGCTCGACCTCGCGCTCGCGTTGCACCCGACCCCCGCCGTGGCCGGGGCGCCCACCGAGGTCGCGCGCGCCGCGATCGGCCAGCTCGAGGGGTTCGACCGGGGGAGCTACGCGGGTCCCGTCGGGTGGGTGGACGCCGACGGGAACGGGGTGTGGGCGATCGCGCTGCGGTGCGCGCTCCTTTCGCAGGACCGCGCGACCCTGTACGCGGGGGCCGGGATCGTCGGTGGCAGTGTCCCCGCCGAGGAGCTGGACGAGACCGACCGGAAGTTCCGCGCGTTCCTCGACGCGCTGCGCTGGGGGTGATGCGATGCGGCTCCTGCACGCCGGCGACGACGCGAAAGGGTGGCTCGACGGTCCGTGGCTCTCAGACCTCACGATCGCGATCGGGTACGCGACGAGGGCGATCGACGAGCCCCACACGCACGATCGGTCGACCGAGATCTACTTGATCGCGGCCGGCAGAGCTCGATCGCGGTGACGGTCGGCGGCGCCGTGTACACGTGGGGCGACGGCCGGGACGGCCAACTGGGCGACGGGTCGACGACGTCGACCGGCCGCACGACACCCGGCGTCGTGCCTGGCCTCACCGCCGATGGGGTCGCGATGGGCCGGGACTTCGCGCTCGCGATCGTGCCGTCCGGCTAGTCGGTCCGGGCGAGCGTCGCGGCCACGGCGTCGCGCACCTCGGCGCGCCGTCGGTGTTGGATGTCGGGCTCGGCCGCCACCTCGATCACCTGCGCGCCGCCGTCGCGTGCGGCCCGCTCGAGCGCCGGGACGAGGTCGCGAGACCGGTCGACGAGCTGATGCCCGACACCGGCCGCGCCGCACACGTCGGCGATCTCCGCCGGGTGCGGCGTGACGAACAGCTCGTCGAGCTCCGGCAGGCGCGCGTGATCGAGCATCGAGAAGATCTGCCCGCCGCGGTTCGCGATCACCACCATGACGACGTCGGGAGCCGCCGCGCCCGACCACAGCAAGGACCCGGCATCGACCAGGAACGTCAGGTCGCCGAGCAGGGCGTAGGTCGGGCCGGCGTTCGCCGCGGCGACCCCGAGGATCGTCGCGACCGACCCGTCGATCCCGCTGGCGCCGCGGTTGCCCATCACCCGGATGAGGTCGCCCGGGTTCCAGATCCTCGGCGGCCGCCGCGGGGCGAGGTAGGCGTCGAGATCGCGAACCGGCATCGAGGAACCCACCCACAGCGCGCCGCCGTGCGGGACGAACGCGCCCACGTCCCGAGCGATCCGTCCTTCGAAGGGCTCGGCCCAGCCATCCAGGAGTCGATCCACGACCGCGTGCGCGCGGAGGTCTGAGGTACGCCACTCGGACGACCATCCCTCCGGCGGCGTCCAGGTGAGCTCGTCACGCCGGTCCCAAGCCTGCGCGGCCAACGCTTCGGGGTCGACGGCGATCCGCCGCTCGGCCAGCCCGTTCGGATCGGGGTCGAGGTGGTCGCGATCCAGGACCACGAGCGCGCCGGCCGCCGCCACGAGTCGTTGGCTCGCGCGGGTCGTCGGCGTCGCGCCGACCTGCAGCACGACCTCGGGACGGTGCCGGGCGAGCCAGGTGTCGTCGCCGAGCAGCAGCTGTCCCGCCGCCAGCGCGCGGCCCGCGTCCGAGGCGTCGAGGCGGAGGCCGCTCAACGGCTCGGCCAGGACCGGCCAGCCGAGGAGCGCGCCGAGCGACAGGAGCGACAGCGTCTGCGGCGGCCGCAGCGCGCCGATCGTGATGACGCCGCGGCGACCCGCGTAGCTCGCGACGAAGCTGTCGAGCGCGGCGCCGATCGCGTCCGGGTCGTGTTCGACCTCGGGTACGGCGGGCGCTTCGCGGCGAGACCAGGTCGCCTCGCCGTCGGGAACGGTCGGCTCCTCGAAGCAGCAGTTGACGTGCACCGGGCCGGCCGGTGGGCGCGTCGCGTCGGTCAGCGCCCGCAGACCCGTGTCGAACCATGACGCGGCGTCGCCGTCGTCGCCGGGCACCGGCGGCTCTAGGTAGGAGCGCGCGTACCTCCCGTACAGCTCGGCTTGATCGATCGTCTGGTTCGCCCCTGTGCCGCGCAGCCGGGGGGGCCGGTCGGCGGTCAGCGCAACGAGCCGCCGCCTCGACTGCGACGCCTCGACCAGGGCGGGCAGGTACTCGGTCGCCGCGGTGCCGCTGGTGCACGCGATCGCGACCGGCGCGTCCGTCGCCGAGGCGATGCCGAGCGCGAAGAACGCGGCGCTCCGCTCATCGAGATGGACGTGCACCGTGATGCGCTCATCGCGCGCGAGCGCCAGTGCAAGCGGCGTGGAGCGCGATCCGGGCGACAAGCACGCGTGGTGGACCCCGCCGCCGGCGAGCGCGTCGACCAGGGCCGTGGCGCAGGCGAGTGAGACGTCGCCCCGGCCCATCACGACACCGTCGTCGCCAGCACGAGCCCCAGGGTGAGCAGTGCACCCGTGACGGCGTGCAGCTTCGCGGTCCCGATGAGCACGGGGATCAGCGCCGGCCCCGTCGCCGTCCGCGAGGTTTCGATCGGTGTGATCGCGAGGAACCAACCGGCCAGCCCCACCAGGCCCCACGGCGTCATGCCGACGCTGTGCGAGACCAGATACACGCACGCGCCGAGCACGAGCGTGACGAACGCGGCGACGATCAGCCCCGCGTAGAGCGTGCGCGCCGCACGGTCGCCGATCCGCACCGCCAGCGTGCGCTTGCCCGCGACCGCGTCGGTCGCGATGTCCCGGATGTTGTTCGCCTCGAGGATCGCCACGGCGAGGAGTCCCATCGCCGCGCCGCACCACCACGCCGATGCCGGGATCGTCTCGACCATCACGTAGCTCGTGCCACAGGTCGCGACCAAGCCGAAGAACACCAAGACCATCAGCTCGCCGAGCCCGAGTCCGGCGTACGGACGCGGCCCGCCGCTGTACAGCAGGGCCGCGACGATCGCCAGCGCGCCGACGACGAGGATCAGCGCCGGACTCGTCGCGATGGCGAGCGCGAGCCCGGCGAACCCGGCAACCGCGATCGAAGCCAGCGCGGCCACGAGCACCGCCCTGGGCGTGGCGGCTCCCGTCTGGGTGAGGCGCGGCGGCCCCACCCGGTCGGCGGTGTCGACGCCCTTCATCCCGTCGAACGCGTCGTTCGCGAGGTTCACGCCGACCTGGAGCCCGACCGCGACGAGCAGCGCCGCGCCGAGGCGCCACCACACGAGATGCCCGGCCGCGGCCGCACCAACCAGGACCGGCATGATGCCGGCGCCGAGGGTGCGGGGCCGCGCCCCCCGCCACCACGTCGCCAGGTCGGTCACGGCCGCTTCGGGAACCGCGAGAAGTCGGGGGCGCGCTTGTCCTTGAAGGCGTCGCGGCCTTCCTGCGCCTCCTCGGACATGTAATAGAGGAGCGTGGCGTCACCGGCGAGGTGCTGGACCCCGGCCAAGCCGTCCACCCCGGCGTTGTAGCCGGACTTCAGCAGGCGAAGTGCGAGGGGCGACTTCTCGAGCAGCTCGTTGGCCCAGGCCAGGGTGGTGGGCTCGAGCTCGTCGAGCGGCACGACCGCGTTCACGAGACCCCAGTCGAGCGCGGTCGCCGCGTCGTACTGCCTGCACAGGAACCACACTTCTTTCGCGCGCTTCTCGCCGATCTGGCGGGCGAGCAGGCCGATCCCATAGCCGCCGTCGAAGGAGCCCACGCGCGGGCCCGTCTGGCCGAACCGCGCGTTGTCGGCCGCGATCGTGAGATCGCAGCACAGGTGCAGCACGTGCCCGCCTCCGATCGCATAGCCGGCGACCATCGCGATCACGGGCTTCGGGAACCGGCGGATCTGGATCTGGAGGTCGAGCACGTTCAGACGCCCGATCCCCTGCTCGTCGACATACCCGTCGTCGCCTCGGATCTTCTGGTCGCCACCCGAGGAGAACGCGTCCGGGCCCTCGCCCGTGAGGATCACGACGCCGATCGTCGGGTCGTCCCGCGCAAGCTCGAACGCGTCGATCAGCTCGCGGGTCGTGAGCGGCCGGAAGGCGTTGCGCACCTCCGGCCGGTCGATCGTGATCCTCCCGATGCCCGTCGTGGTCTCGTACCGGATGTCGGTCCACTCGCCGTTCGCGTGCCACTCGACCATATGACCATCAACTCCTAGAGCGCGTACTCGAACGGTTAGGCTACCGGACGTGGAAGGCACGGCGCACCGGTGGGCGAGCCCGGGCGAGCTCGTCGCCTACGCGTTGCCGCCGGGCTTCCATTGGCTCGAGATCCTTGCGGCCCATGCGCACTCGGGCGCCTCGTTCCTGCCGATCGATGTCCGGCTGTCCGACCCGGAGCAGCAGCGATTGATCGACCTCGCCCGGCCCTCGGTCGTCGTGCGGCCCGACGAGGAGACGATCCTCGCCGATGCCGCGCCGGTGGATCCGGACACGTCGTGGGCGGTCGTGGCGACGAGCGGCACGGGCGGGGTCCCGCGTCTCGCGCAACTCTCTCGAGCGTCGATCGGGGCGGCGGTCGCGGCCTCGCTCGACGCACTCGACGCCTCGGCGTACGACCCCTGGGTGGCGTGCCTGAGCCCCGCGCACATCGGCGGGTTGCTCGTGTTGCTCCGAGGCGCCTTCACGGGCTCGCGCGTGACGATCCTCGAACGCTTCGAGCCGGGAGCGCTGCTCGCCGGGGCGCCCGATGGCGCACACGTCGCGTTGGTGCCGACGATGCTCGAGCGCCTCGTGCGCGGGGGCGGTGACCTGAGGCGGCTCGGCGTCCTCCTCGTGGGCGGGGGAGCGCTCGACCCCGACCTGCGCACCGCTGCCGAGTCGCTCGGGGGCCGCGTGATCTCGACGTACGGGAGCACCGAAACGGGTGGCGGGATCGTGTACGACGGACGGGTCTTCGAGGGTTCAGAGGTTCGGATCGCCTCCGAGCGGCCCGACGCCCTCGGCGGGATCGAGCTCCACGGCCCGACGATCATGGACGGCTACCGTGCGGACCCGGCCGCGACCGCGGACGCCTTCACCTCCGACGGGTGGCTGCGCACCGGCGACGTCGGCCGGCTCGACGCGGCCGGACGCCTCGCGGTGCGCGGCCGCGCCGACGACGCGATCCGCACCGGCGCCGAGACGGTGTGGCCCGACGAGGTCGAGGCGGTGTTGCGCACCCACTCCGGCGTCGGCGACGTGGCGGTCGCCGGCCGGCCCGACGCGGAGTGGGGTGCCCACGTCACCGCCTGGGTGGTGCCGGTGAAGCCGCAGGACCCGCCGACGCTCGAGGAGCTCCGCGAGCACTGCCGCGACGACCTGGCTCGGTTCAAGGCGCCTCGCGACCTGCGGATCGTCACCGCCCTGCCGAGGACCGCGAGCGGCAAGGTCCGCCGCGCAGATCTGCCCTGAGATGGTTGAAGGCCCGAGCGAGGGAGGGGTTCGCTCGGGCCTTCAGTCTCTGGGTCTCGTCGAGGGGGTTGACGAGCCCTGAGGTCCTTGGCGTTACCGGAGACTTCGACCCCTGAGCGGAACGGCTGCATACCCGCTTTCGGGTAACGCCGGAAGAAGCCCTCAGCCGACCTGGATCGCGCCGTGCTTCACGGCGAAGGCGACGGCCTCGAGCTTGGAGTGCACCCGCAGCTTCCCCAGGATGTTGCGGACGTGGGTCTGGACCGTCTGCGGGCTGATGAACAGCTCCGCGGCGATGTCGTCGTTGCGCTTGCCCTCCGCGAGGAGCTGCAGGATCTGGCGCTCACGCTCGGTCAGATCGCCGAGCAGCGCCATGGCGTCGCGCTGCTCCTCCCGCTGGCGGGCGACCTGGGCCAGCAGCCGGGTGAGCGTGGCCGGGTCGATCAGCACCTCGCCGTCGGCCGCCGCCTTGGCGGCGCTCAAGATCTCGTCGGCCGGCAGGTCCTTCGACAAGAAGCCGGACGCGCCGGCCTCGACCGCTTCCACCATCAGCCGGTCCTCGTCGTGCGCGGTCATGACGATGACCTTGGTCGAGGGGGAGCGCTCCTTGATCCGCCGGGTCGCCTCGATCCCGGTCATCTCCGAGCCCTTGAACATGATGTCCATCAACACCACGTCGGGCAGCTGCTCGGACGCGAGCACCACGCCCTCCTCGGGCGTGTGCACCGGCGGGGCGACGAGCGTCAGGGAGCTGTCCACGCCGACGACCACCGACAATGCGTCGGTCAACACCTTGTGGTCGTCGCAGATCAGCAGCGACACGGTCCCGGTTGCCATCAGTTCATGTCCTTCGGCGGAAGGCGGATCTGCAGGATGGTACCCCCTTCAGGAGCCGCGACGGTGGTGGCGTCGCCCCCGTGTTCGCGCGCGATCGAGCGCACGATGAACAGGCCGAGGCCGCTGCCGGGCCGGTCCTCGTATCCGACCGGGCGCCACCGGCAGAACTTCTCGAACACACGCTCCCGCATGTCGTCGGGGATGCCCGGGCCCCGGTCCTCGATCTCGATCAACGCCCCGCCGTCCTCACCACGTGCCCGCAGGTCGATCGGCGTGTCGGCCGGCGCGAACTTCATCGCGTTGTCGAGGCCCTGCCGGACGGCCTCTGCGAGCCACCGGTCGTCCACCCGCGCGCGCAGGCCTTCGTCGATCGAGACCCGAACCTCGCGCTGCCCGACCTCGGCCTCGTGGAGACCCTGGAGGATCGGCACCTCGAGGTCGCGATCCACGAGGGTGAACGCCAGCGTGCCGGCGTCGGTCTTGAGCCCGAGCGACATCTGGTCCGCGACCCGCAACAGGCGCAGCGACTCCGCTTCGATCATCCCGACGAACTCGAGACGCTCGGCGTCGCCGAGACGCTGGTAGCTCGTGCGGAGCGATCCGGCCACACTGCGGATCGTGCCCGCCGGCCCACGGACGTCGTGCGCGACGATGCTCGCGATCTCGGCGCGCCCCTCCATCACCTCGGTCGCACGGTCGCTCGTCCGCCGCAGGCGCGTCGACTCGAGCTGGAGCCCGATCACGACGAACACGAGCAGCATCGCGCCCGTGAGCCCCGTCGTGCCGGAGGTTGCCCGGCCCACCAGCCGCAGGGTGTTGGGGTCGGTGGTTCGGTGCGCGGCCAGTGACGCGAGGCCGATCACCGACAGGCTCGCGCCCGCGGCGGCCACCCACCCGAAGCGGCCGCCCCATCGGATCGAACGCACGAGCACGACCGCGCCCGCCACGGCGATCGCCGCCGCCGCGGTCGTGCCGAGCCCACCGAGGTCCGCCGGGCCCGAGGAGAATTGCGTCGGCGCGGCCAACACCGCGACGACGTCGAGCGCGATCGCCCCCGCGACGCTCGCGGCGATGACGATGCCCGGATGGACGGGCTCGCGGCCCCGTCGGTCACGCCACGGGACGACGACGAGCAGGTTCCCCGACAGTACGAGCAAACCCGTGAACGTCGAGAAGTTCTCTAGTCGGAGCCATCCCTCGGCCGCCGGCGTCGCGAGGATGCCCGTCACGGAGACGGCGATGCTGTGGACGACGACCGCCGCGGCGCCGACGCCGACCAGCAAGAGCGGCACGTCGCGCTGTTCCTCGTAGACGACGAGGGCGAAGACGGCCACCGAGGCGAACAGCCCCGCCGCCAGCCCCCCGAGGACGGAGTTGATCGCGATCGCGCCGCGATCGCTCGCGAACGCGCTGACGGCCGTGACCACGACGACGATCGCGACGCCGAGGTAGGCCCGCCCTTTCGTCACGGCCCGCAGTCTAGGCGGGGGGCTCCCGCCCGCCGGGAGGCTAGGAGTAGCTGTGGTCGCTGTCGGGGAAGGCACCCGACGCGACGTCGTCGACGAAGGACGTGACCGCCTCGGTCATCACGGCGCGGAGGTCGGCGTACTTCTTCGCGAGCTTCGGCGGCTTCTCGTTGATCCCGAGCAGGTCGTTGATCACGAGCACCTGGGCGTCGGTGGCGGCGCCGGCGCCGATCCCGATCGTCGGGATCTGCAACGCGGTGGTGATCTCGGCGCCGAGCTCCGCCGGCATCGCCTCGAGCACGATCGAGAACGCCCCGGCCTTCTCGAGGGTGTGGGCCTGGTCGAGCACCCGCTGGGCCGCCTCGCCGCGCCCCTGCACCTTGTAGCCGCCGAGACCGTAGACCGACTGCGGGGTCAGCCCGATGTGGGCCATCACCGGTATCCCGATGTCGACCAACCGATGGGTCAGCTCGGGCTGGGTCCCCTCGATCTTCACGGCGTGCGCGCCGCCTTCCTTGATCAAACGGCCGGCGTTGCGCATCCCGTCGTCGATCGAGGCCTGGAACGACATGAACGGCATGTCGCCGACGACCATCGCCCGCTCGGCGCCCCTGCTCACCGCGCGTGTGTGGTGGAGCATGTCGTCCATCGTCACGGGCAGCTCGTTGGCGTAGCCCAAGACGTTGCGGCCGACCGAGTCACCGACGAGCAGCACGGGCACGCCGGCCTGGTCGAGGATCTGGGCGGTGGGGAAGTCGTAGGCGGTGAGCATGGCCCACCGTGTGCCCTCGCCTTTCCACGCGCGAAGGTCGTGGATCGTGATCATCTGCTCGCACCTCCTGGGAGTGCACGGCGCACGTCCGGGAAGTGTAGCGGTCTCCCCGGTGGGAATGGTGTCAGACCCGGCCCATATCGTGTGCTTCCGAACGAAGGGAGCGCCGACATGATCGAAGCGAACGCACGAACCACCCCCCGGGCCGAGGTCCTCACGCTGGGCGACACGCGCTTCGGCGTGCTTGTGGGAGGCCCGTTCGACGGGCGTTGTTACCCGTTGCCCCAAGGGCGGACGCCGATCGTGCTCGACGTGCCCGGTCCGGGTCCCGGTCCGACGCCCGCGCTGCGCTACGAGCTTCGCGATGGGCTCTACCGGTACCGAAGCGCCGAACGGTCTGCGGCGTAGCCCGGACCGGTCGGCGGGGCAGGCAGGCCCGCCGACCCGGCCACGGTCGAGCCGTTCCCCGTACACTCGTGGACAGCCCTCATACCTACCTGCTCCCCCTCGAGGGGGGCCGTCCAGACCAGAGGAGGTGAACGTTGAGGGAGTACGAGTGCATGCTCATCCTGCCAGCCGAGGCCGACGAGGCCTTGGTCACGACGGCGGTCGATCGGATCACGAAGGTCATCAGCCCTACAGGCGGTGAGGTGACCAAGCTCGATCGCTGGGGCCGCAAGCGCTTCGCGTACGAGGTCGCCCGACAGACGGAGGGGTACTACGTCGTCGTGCGATTCACCGCGGAGCCCACGACCCAACAAGAGCTCGACCGCACGCTGAAGATCGCCGACGAGGTGATCCGTCACAAGGTCCTGCTCTTGCCAGAGAAGTCGAAAACAGCAGCTTCCCCCGCCTCTGTCGAGGCGTGAGCGAAGGAAAGAAGGGGGAACGCTCCATGGCGAGCGACAACCAGATCACCATCGTCGGGAATCTCACGGATGACCCGGAGCTCCGCTACACCTCCAACGGTGCGGCGGTCGCGAACTTCCGGGTGGCGTACTCGACGCGGATCCGCGACGCGGCCGGCAACTGGACCGACGGGGAGACGTCGTTCTTCACCGTCAACTGCTGGCGGGCGCTCGCCGAGAACGCGGCCGAGACGCTCACGCGAGGCACCCGCGTGGTGGTCACCGGGCGCCTCAAGCAGCGCTCCTGGGAGAACCAGGAGGGCGAGAAGCGCACGGTCATCGAGATCGAGGCCGACGACCTCGGCCCCAGCCTGAAGTGGGCCACCGCCAGCGTGACGAAGGCCAACCGGTCCTCGACGTCCTCGGGCGGCGGCGACTGGGGTGCGGCGGTCGCGGCGCCGGTGGGGGCCGGATCGAACGAGGAGGCACCGCTGGATGCCGGGTAAGCCAGACAGGTCGAAGCGACCCAAGAAGGACAAAGACGACAAGTGGCAGAAGAAGGGCAAGCGGAAGTTCTGCGTCTTCTGCAAGGACAAGATCGACTACGTCGACTACAAGGACGTCCTCATGCTGCGGAAGTTCACCTCCGAGCGCGGCAAGATCCGCGCGCGGCGGGTGACGGGCAACTGCGTGCAGCATCAGCGTGACGTGGCCCAAGCCGTCAAGAACGCCCGCGAGATGGCCCTCCTGCCGTATTCGAGCCGATGAAGATCATCCTGCAGAAGACCGTCGACAAGCTCGGGAACCCCGGGGAGACCGCCGAGGTTGCCGACGGCTACGCACGCAACTACCTGATCCCTCGGGGCCTCGCGGTCAAGGCCGAGAAGGGCGCCGTCCGCCACGCCGAATCGCTCAAGCGGGCGCACGTCAACCAGCTGTCCAAGCGCAAGGGTGAGTACGAGGCGCTCGCGTCCAAGCTCATCTCCGGCGGGCCGCTGGTGATCCCGGCGCGCGCCGGCGAGGAAGGCAAGCTGTTCGGCTCGGTCACCGCGGCCGACATCGTCGCCGTGATCGAGGGTCGGATCGAGCACACCGTCGACCGGCACGACGTCAAGCTCGACGAGCCGATCCGTTCGGTCGGCACGCACGAGGTGAAGGTGAAGCTCTTCCACGAGGTCGAGCCGATCCTCACCGTCGAGGTCGTCGCCGCGGAGTAACGCTTCGGGAGCGGGGCCGTCCGGGAACGCCCGGCCGACCCCGCTCCTGTCGTGTCAGTGGCGCTGTCCACACTTGTCCACATGGCTATCCACATGTGGAATCCGCAGGTCAGGGCCGGAGTGACAGCCTTTGTCGGAGATCCACCTGCGGTTCATCTATCCACATCGCTTGTCCACTGTCGCCGCTGTGATGGGCGGGGTAGCGTCGCCCGTCGGGTGTCGGGGTCGGTGAAAGGGGGGTCGGGGGATGGCGCGCGTCGCTGACGAAGTGGTCAAGATCCCGGGCCACCGGATCCCACCGCAGGACCTCGATGCGGAGCGCTCGGTCCTCGGCGCGATGTTGCTGTCGACCGAGGCGATGGCCGAGGTCGTCGAGCTGCTCGACGCCGAAGACTTCTACCGCTCGGCACACGGCAAGATCTACCAGGCGCTGCGGATGCTGTTCGCCCACGGCGAGCCGATCGACGTCATCACGGCGGTCGACGCGCTCCGTCGTTCGGGCATCCTCGACGAGGTCGGCGGTGCGCTGTACCTGCGCGACCTGATCGACGAGGTGCCGACGCCCGCCGGTGCGCCCCACTACGCGAAGATCGTCGCCGACGCGGCGCTTCGCCGCCGGTTGATCGGCGCGGCCGCCGACATCATCGACACCGCCTACGAGGGCGCCACCGACGCCGACGGCATCGCCGACGGCGCCGAGCAGCGGATCTACGACGTCGCCCGCCGCGAGGACACCGAGGACGCCGCGATCGTCGGCGATCTGATCAACCGGGCGATGTCGGAGCTGGAGTCGATCCAGAACCGGGAGTCGGCATACACGGGGCTCCCCACCGGGTTCCGCGACCTCGACGACCTCACCTCGGGGCTGCAACCGGGCAACCTCGTGATCATCGCGGCGCGCCCCGGCATCGGGAAGTCTTCGCTCGCGATCAACATCGCCCGCAACGTCGCGGTCACGAACGAGCCGGTCGCGGTCTTCTCGCTCGAGATGAGCCGCTACGAGATCGGCATGCGCCTGCTCTGCGGCGAGGCGCGGGTGCCGTGGGACCGGATCCGCAACAAGCGCGTCGGTCCCGACGACTGGATCCGCGTGGTGCAGGCGGGGGAGACGCTGCACGAGGCGCCGCTGCACATCGTCGACGCCGGCAACGTCAACATCGTCGACATCCGCGCGAAGGCTCGCCGGATGAAGACCGGCCGCCAGGGGCTGTCGATGATCATCGTCGACTACCTCCAGCTGATGACCTCGCCGAACATGCGCCGCCCCGACAACCGCCAGCAGGAGGTCGCCGAGATCTCCCGGTCGCTCAAGCTCCTCGCGAAGGAGCTCTCGATCCCGGTCGTCGCCTTGTCGCAGCTGAACAGGAACCCGGAGGCCCGCGCCGACAAGCGGCCCCAGCTGTCCGACCTCCGCGAGTCGGGCGCGATCGAGCAGGACTCCGACATCGTGCTGTTCATCCACCGCGACGACCTCGACCCGGAGAAGAAGCGCGAGGCCGAGCTGATCTTGGCCAAGCACCGCAACGGGCCGACCGGCAACGTCCGGCTGCACTTCGAGCCCTCGCTCACGATGTTCCGCAACGCCGCGCGCGACCAGGGCGTGTGAGCGCGACCGAGCTCCCCAACGCGAACCCCCGTCGCCTGCGGGCGATCCACCGCCGGCTCGTGAAACGCTTCGGCGAGCTCGAGCCGCCGCGCGCGTCCGACCCCCTCGACGAGCTCGTGCTCACGGTGCTGAGCCAGCACACGAGCGACCTCAACGCGGATCGCGCGTTCGCGTCCCTGCGAGCCGCGTATCCGACGTGGCGAGCGGTCGTCGAGGCGCCGGCGGGCGACGTCGCCGACGCGATCCGCAGCGGCGGTCTCGCCAACACCAAGGCGCCGAGGATCCAGGCGATCCTGCGCGAGGTCGCCGAACGCGAGGGCACGTACTCGCTCGATCGCTTGCGCGAGGTGTCGGATATCGAGGCGCGCGACTACCTGACGTCCTTACCCGGGATCGGGCCGAAGACCGCCGCCGTCGTGCTCAGCTTCGCGCTCGGCCGAGACGCGATGCCCGTCGACACGCACGTCCATCGGGTCACGCGAAGGCTCGGCATCGTGCCGGACAAAGCGTCGGCCGAACGCGCCGACCGCATCCTGCACGATCTTGTGCCGGACGGGCTTCGCACCCCGCTGCACGTGGCATTCATCCGGCTCGGCCGTGAGATCTGCAAGGCACCCGTCCCACGATGCGCCCAGTGTCCGCTGAAGGATCTGTGCCCGACCGCCCCGCGGTACCTCGTCACGCGGCGACGTTGAACGCTCCGGAACAGAGCGGGTGAGGGGAATCGAACCCCCGTTTCAAGCTTGGGAAGCTTGCGTTCTGCCATTGAACCACACCCGCGTGGCCCCACCGCTCGCGGGCGGCGAGCCCTCAGTCTAGCGACGGAGCCGAGCGGTCGCGCCCACGAACCTGGCGGTAGCCTTGCCGACCTATGACCGACCAGGACCTCTGGCCAGCCCTCCTCACGGAGCTGTCCCATCGTCGCGCGCTCGACGGCACACAGGCGTCCGCTGCGATGACCGCGATGATGCAGGGCGACGCGACCGAGGCCCAGATCGGTGCGTTCCTTCTCGGTCTTCGCACCAAGGGCGAGACCGTCGAGGAGATGGAGGCGCTCGCGGGAACGATGCTCTCGTTCGCGGTTCCGGTCCGCGCCCCGGAGCCGGTGATCGACACCTGCGGCACGGGCGGCGATCGCGCCGGCACGTTCAACATCTCGACCATCGCGGCGCTCGTCGTCGCGGGGGCCGGTGTTCCCGTCGCCAAGCACGGGAACCGCGCGGCGACCAGCCACTGCGGGTCGGCCGACCTGCTCGAGGAGCTCGGGGTCAACATCGAACTGGACGCCGAGGGGGTCGAGCGGTGCCTGGACGAGGCGGGGATCGGGTTCATGTTCGCCCGCACGTTCCACCCGGCGATGGCGCACGTGGCGCCGGTCCGGGCCGAGCTGAAGGTCCCGACGGTGTTCAACTTCCTCGGGCCGCTCACGAATCCGGCTCGGCCGTACGCACAGGTGGTCGGGGTGGCCGACGAGCGGATGCTTCCGCTGATGGCCGAGGTCCTCGCCAGGCGCGGCACGCGGGCGCTCCTGTTCCGCGGCGTCGACGGGTTGGATGAGCTCACCACCACCGACCTGTCCACCGTGTACGACGTGAAGGACGGGACCGTGCGCGAGACGCATCTGGACCCTGCGAAGTTCGGGCTCGGCAAGGTCAAACCCGAGGAGCTCGCGGGCGGCGACGCCCCGTACAACGCCGACATCGCCCGACGGATCATCGACGGCGAGAAGGGCGCCCCGCGCGACGTCGTGATCCTGAACGCCGGCGCGGCGCTCCGGGTGGCGGGTTTCGCCGAGAGCCTCGAGGAGGGCATGGCGACCGCCGCGCGCGCGATCGACGACGGTGAAGCCGCGAAGACGCTCACCCGGTGGATCGAGGTCTCCAACGTGTCCAACGTCTCCGGGTAGCATCTGGCGCCGATGATCCTGTCCGACCGCGACATCCGCGCCGCGATCGAGAGCGGCCGCATCACGATCGATCCCTACGACGAGCGCTGCATCCAGCCGTCGTCCGTCGACCTGCACGTCGACAGTCAGTTCCGCGTGTTCGCGAACTCGCGCTACCCCTACATCGACGTGCGTGAGGAGCAGCCGGATCTCACCGACCTCGTCGAGGTGAAGCCCGACGAGCCGTTCATCCTGCACCCGGGGGAGTTCGTCCTCGGATCGACGCTCGAGCGTGTCGCGTTGCCCGACGACCTGGTCGCCCGCCTCGAGGGGAAGTCCTCGCTCGGCCGGCTCGGCCTGCTGATCCACTCCACGGCGGGCTACGTCGATCCGGGCTGGGACGGGTATCTCACGCTCGAGCTCAGCAACGTGGCGAACCTGCCGATCACCCTGTACCCCGGGATGAAGATCGGGCAGATCTCGTTCTTCATGCTGACGTCGCCGGCCGAGACCCCGTATGGGTCGGCGGGCAACAAGTACCAGGGCCAGCGGGGCCCGACGCCGAGCCGGTACTACCGCGACTTCGGCAGCTGATCTACTGCTCGTGCATCAGCGCGCCGGGCACCGGCCCCACGCCCATCTGCACGGCCATCATCGCGGCCTGGGTGCGGTTCGTGACCCCGAGCTTGCGGAAGATCGCCGCGAGGTGAGCCTTGACGGTCTTCTCCGACAGGTACAGGCGCCCCGCGATCTCGCGGTTCGACCTGCCCTCGGCGAGCAGCGCGAGGATGTCGTGCTCCCGCTGGGTCAGGCTGTATTCGCTCCGGCGGCCGTTCGAAGAGGCGTTCGACGACTCCTGGTCCTCGAACAGGTTCTGGATCACGCGCGGGCTCAAGACGTTGCCACTGCCCGACATCGCCACGTTGATCGCTTGGCTCAGGTCCTCCGGCGTCGCGTCCTTCAGCAGGTACCCGGCCGCGCCGTCGGCGAGCGCTCGCTTCACGTACGGCGCGTTCTCGTAGGTCGACAGCATGATCACCGGCAGCTCTTCCCACTCGGCCTTGATCGCGCGAAGCAGCTCGAGTCCGTCGAGATCGGGCATCCGGACGTCGACGAGTGCCATGTCGACCTTGCCGGTCGTCCGCAACGCCTCGAGCGCTGCCGCGGAGGACTCCGCCTCGATCACGTCGGCGTCCGGGAACCCTTCTTTCACCACGTAGTTCATGCCACGACGCACGAGCGCGTGGTCGTCCACGATCAAGATCCTCATCGTCCTTCACCTGCCCTCACGACGGGGAGCTCCGCCACCACGGTGGTGCCGTGCCCAGGGGTTGATGTCATCTCGAGGGTCCCGCCGATGGACTCGGCGCGGGCCCGCATGATCCGGATACCGAAGTGCGGGTCGTCATCGGGGACGGCGACCATGCCGCGCCCTCGGTCCTGCACCTCCATGTGGAGCGTGTCGGCGTCGATCGCCAACGCGACGATCGCACCCGGTGCTCCCGAGTGCTTGGCGGCGTTCGCGAGCGCTTCGCTCGCGATCGCGTAGGCCGCCTCCACCGTGGCGTCGTTCAACGCCTCGATGTCTCCCTCCACTCGCACGGTCACCGGCATGCGCCAGCGAGCGGCGAAGTCCTTGATCAGCGCGGCGAGCGTCGCGTCGCTCGAGATGTCTTCCTCCTCGGTCATCTCGAAGAGCAGCTCGCGGATGTGGCGGAGGTCCGCCCGGATCTCGGTCTCGACCTCGTGCAGGATGCGGATCGCGGCGTCGGGGTCGGTCTCGATCAGGTGCCGGAGCGTCTGGACCTCGAGCACCGCAGACGTGACGGACTGGGTCAGCCCGTCATGGATCTGCATCGCCCAGCGGGTGCGCTCCTCGAGCAGGATCGACTCCACGGCGTGACGCACCGTGGGGTGTCCGCCTGCTACTGCCGTCTCGCGTTGAGGCAAGTTCGAAGCACCGACTCGCACGTTCGTTCCTTCCGGCCCAGACCTTCGGTACTAGTGCCTTCATCGGACGAAGGTCTCGGGTGCTTGACCCTTACGGCCCTGTTCTTCCGCTCCGCGACCAGCACCGCTGGGGACGTGCCGACGACGTTCCGACTACAGCGGGTCGATCGCGCCAGACGGTGGGAGTGCTTGCACCGCAGGGTGATGGGTTCCCCGATCGGTAAAAGTTGTCAATGTCACACTCAACTTTTATCCTGGGCGAAAGCGCAGCTACACAACGCGAACGCGACGGATACCTCAGGCGGCGATCGGCCGCCGGAAGAAGGAGGAACCACAGATGGCACGAGCGGTCGGTATCGACCTGGGCACGACGAACTCGGTCGTGTCCGTGCTGGAGGCCGGCGAGCCGGTCGTGATCCCGAACGCGGAAGGGTCAAGGACGACTCCCTCCGTGGTCGGCTTCTCGAAGAACGGCGAGATCTTGGTGGGCGAGGTCGCCAAGCGCCAGGCGATCACGAACCCCGACCGGACGATCCGGTCGGTGAAGCGTCACATGGGCGACAAGGGATGGACCGTCGACATCGACGGCAAGGGATGGGGGCCGCAGGAAGTCAGCGCCCAGATCCTGGTCAAGCTGAAGCGCGACGCCGAGGCGTTCCTCGGCGACACCGTCACGCAGGCCGTGATCACCGTGCCGGCGTACTTCGACGACGCACAGCGCCAAGCCACCAAGGAGGCCGGGCAGATCGCAGGCCTCGAGGTGCTCCGGATCATCAACGAGCCCACGGCGGCCGCGCTCGCGTACGGCCTCGACAGGAGTGAGGCCGATCACACGGTCCTCGTCTTCGACCTCGGCGGCGGCACCTTCGATGTGTCGCTGCTGGAGATCGGCGACGGCGTGTTCGAGGTCAAGGCCACCCACGGCGACACGAAGCTCGGCGGCGACGACTGGGACCAGCGGGTCATCGATTGGCTCGTGAAGTCGTTCAAGGACGCGCACGGCGTCGACCTCTCCGGCGACAAGATGGCCGCACAGCGGCTGAAGGACGCCGCCGAGAAGGCGAAGATCGAGCTCAGCCAGGTGGCCGAGACGACGATCAACCTCCCGTTCGTGACGGCGACCGCCGACGGCCCGCTCCACCTCGAGCAGAAGCTCTCGCGCGCGGAGTTCGAGCGCCTGACCGAGGACCTCGTCGAGCGTTGCCGCGTCCCGTTCGACCTCGCGGTCAAGGACTGGGGCAAGGACGTCTCGGCGATCGACCACGTGGTGCTCGTCGGCGGCTCGACCCGCATGCCGATGATCCAGGAGCTCGTGAAGAAGCTCACGGGCGGCAAGGAGCCGCACAAGGGGGTCAACCCCGACGAGGTCGTCGCGATCGGAGCGTCGGTGCAGGCCGGCGTGCTCAAGGGCGACGTCAAAGACATCCTGTTGCTCGACGTCACGCCGCTGTCGCTCGGGGTCGAGACGCTCGGCGGGATCGTGCAGCGCATGATCGAGCGCAACACGACGATCCCCACGAAGAAGACCGAGACGTTCACGACCGCCGCCGACAACCAGACGCAGGTCGAGATCAACGTCCTGCAGGGCGAGGGCGAGACCGTGATGAGCCCCGGTGTGAAGTCGCTCGGCCGGTTCAACCTGGTCGGGATCCCACCGGCGCCGCGCGGCATGCCGCAGATCGAGGTGAGCTTCGACATCGACGCCAACGGCATCGTGAACGTGAGCGCCAAGGACGTCGCCACCGGCAAGGAGCAGGCGATGACGATCACCGGCGGCACGGCGCTCGGCAAGGACGAGATCGACCGCATGGTGAAGGAGGCCGAGACCTTCGCGGCCGAGGACCACAAGCGGCGCGAGGCTGCCGAGGCCCGCAACCAGGCCGACCAGCTCGTGTACCAGGTCGAGAAGTTCGTTGCCGAGAACGGCGACAAGGTGCCCGAGGCCGACAAGACCGAGCTCGCGACCGCGACCGATGCGCTGAAGGAGGCGCTCAAGGACCAGGACGCCGACGCGGAGAAGCTGCAGGCCGCGCACGAGGCCGTCATGACCGTCTTCAGCCGCGTCGGACAGGCGATGTACCAGTCCGCGCAGGCCGCGCAGGACGTGGCGGGCGGCCCCGGTGAAGCCGGATCCGCGAGCGGCGCCGAGGCGCCCGCCGACGACGACGAGGTCGTCGAAGGCGAGATCGTGGAGGAGGGCGACGCGTCGTGACCGATGACCGCGACGACGAGACGCCGGTGGTCAAGGTCACCGACAAGCGCCGGTTCGCGGACCTCTCGGAGGTGCCCGGGGCGGGCGATCGGCCCGCCCCGACGCTCGACGACGCCGCCCCGACGGTCGACGATGCCACTCCCGGCGAGGTCGGCGCGGGCCAGGTCGAAGAGTACCGTGCCCACCTGCAGCGGCTCCAGGCCGAGTTCGACAACTACCGCAAGCGGGTGCTCCGCGAGCAGACCACCGCGGTCGAGATGGCGGCGGAGCCGGTCATGCACCGGCTCCTCGAGGTGCTCGACGACTTCGAGCTGGCCTTGCTGCACGCGACCGAGGACGTCGACCAGGACCGGTTGCTGAAGGGTGTCGAGCTCGTCTACGCGAAGCTGTTGGACGCGCTCGGCGCCGAGGGGCTCGAGCGGATCGACGCCGAGGGGCAGCCCTTCGACCCCGCGCTGCACGAAGCGCTGATGCAAACCGGGGAGGGCGACGGTGAGCCGCGTGTGGCCGAGGTCTTCCGGCCCGGCTATACGCTCCGCGGCCGGGTGATCCGGCCTGCCGGCGTGCGCGTCGAGCGGGAGTGACGCCCGGCCGTGGCGAGCACCGAGGAGATCCGTCGCGAGTGGTTCGACAAGGACTACTACGCCGTGCTCGGCGTGGCGAAGAACGCGAGCCAGGCCGAGATCAAGAAGGCGTACCGCAAGCTCGCCCAGCAGCATCACCCCGATGCGAACGCGGGTGACCCGCGCGCCGAGGAGCGTTTCAAGGAGATCTCCGCCGCCTACGACGTGATCGGCGACGAGGACAAGCGCGCGGCCTACGACCGCGCCCGCGAGATGGGCGCCGCGGGCTTCGGCGGCGGGTTCCCGAACGGAGGCCCCGGCGGTGGGTTCGGGGGATATCCGGGCGGCGTCCGCGTCGACGCGGCCGATGTGAACCTCGAGGACCTGCTCGGCGGGATGTTCGGCGGCGGGTCTCGCCGGCGCGCGCGACCGAGCCGGGGCGCCGACCTCGAGACCGAGGTCACCCTGTCGTTCGACGACGCGATGGCCGGCGTGACGGTGCCGGTGACCCTCACCGGTCCCGCGCCGTGCACGACGTGTCACGGCAGCGGGGCGGCGCCCGGGACCCAGCCGGTGACCTGCCCGACGTGCCGCGGGTCGGGCCAGGTGGCGGTCAACCAGGGGCTGTTCTCGATGGCGCAGACGTGCCCGCAGTGCCGGGGCACCGGGCGGCTGATCGAGACGCCGTGCCCCACCTGCGGCGGCGTCGGGGCGACCCGACGCAAGCGCACCATCCAGGTGAAGGTGCCCGCCGGCGTCAGGGACGGCGCCCGGATCAAGCTGGCCGGCAAGGGCGAGTCCGGCGCCGCGGGCGGCCACCCCGGCGATCTCTATGTGCGTGTACGGGTGCGCCCGGACGAGCGCTTCGGTCGCAAGGGCAACGACCTGACGGTCGACGTGCCGGTCACGTTCCCCGAAGCCGCGCTCGGCGCGCACGTCCAGGTGCCGACGTTGCAGGGCCCGGTCACGCTGAAGGTGCCCGCGGGCACCCCGAGCGGTAAGACCTTCCGGGTGCGCGGCAAGGGCGCGCCGAAGAGGGGCGGCGGTCACGGCGATCTGCTCGCGACGGTCGTCGTCGACGTGCCCCGCAAGCTGTCGAAGGAGCAGAAGAAGCTCGTCGAGCAGCTGGGCGAGGCGACCGAGACCCCGCCTCGGGCCGGATCGGAGGTGAGCTGAGGTGGTCGACGAACAGGAACGCGACGAGGATCGCGCCGTCTACATCATCAGCGTCGCGGCGGAGCTCGCCGGCGTGCACCCCCAGACGCTCCGGATCTACGAGCGGAAGGGATTGGTCGCGCCGAAACGCACGTCGGGGAACACCCGCCGGTACTCGGATCGCGACATCCGCCTGCTCCGCCAGATCCAGGGCCTCACACAGGAAAGCGGGATCAACCTCGCCGGCGTGAAGGCGATCATCGAGCTGCAGGCCCAACTCGACGCGCTGCGAGCCCAGACCGACGAGCTCGAGGAGCGGCTCCGCGAGCGCCAACGCGAAGCCGACACCGAGGGCAAGATCGTGCCGCTCGCGAGCGTGTTCCTCCCGCCATGGCAGGGACGCCAGCGCCCGTGAGGATCGCGTTGCAGGACGCGGGCGTGACGCTCCGCCCGTTCCGATCCGAGGAGTTCGAGACCCTCTGGCGAGAAGAGACCCACGATCGCGGCGCGTTCGAGACCCCGTGGTCCGACGACGACGATCGTGCGAAGGCGAAGGTGCGCGCGCGGGTCGACCATTCGGGAACGTGGCGTGACGGTCGCGTGCTCGATCTCGCGATCGAGGTCGACGGCGAAGTGGCCGGCGACATCCAGGCGCGGTGCGACCCCGAGTTCGCCCCGCCCGGGCTGTTCGATCTCGGTATCGGGCTGTTCGCTGCCGGCCGAGGGCGCGGCATCGGCACCACGGCGATCACGTTGCTCACCGCGTTCCTGTTCGATGAGGAACAGGCGGTGCGGGTGTTCCTCAGCACCGACCTCGACAACACCGCCATGCGCCGCGCCGCCGAGAAGGCCGGGTTCGTGCAGGAGGGTGTCCTGCGCGGGTTCTGGGAGGTACCGGACGGGCCGGCGCGGGACTACGCGCTGTACGCGCGCACCCGGTCGGACCACCTGGCGCGCTAGGTCAAGCGGCGAACGCCGGGCGCCGAGGCCTCCCATATGGGTTGGTACGTCGTGGTCGCCGCGATCGTCGTGGTGGCCGCCGTCGCGGTGCTGCGTGCGCGATCTGGATCCGCGCGACAGCGCGCGCTGCTCCAGCTCTGCGCCGATGCGGGCCTCGCGTGCGCCGTCCTCGATCCGTTCCCCGATACGACGCTGTTGCCGTTCCGCCTGTTCGGGTCGGGCGCCGCGCACGGCCTCGAGAACGTGGTGTGGGACGCCGGCGCAGACGACGCGATCAGGGTCTTCGACCTGTGGGTGCAACCGAGCACCGATGAGGCGCGCCGGACGATGACGTGTGGCGTCGTGCCCCTGCCGTTCGCCGTGCGGCCGATCGCGATCCTCGCGCGTGGCAACGCCGATCCGTCGGAGGAGCCGGTGGCCGGCGAGGTCGTGCATCTCGAGCTCGATGCCTTCGAGCGGCGGTTCGAGGTGCGTGCGGTCGATGCGCGAGCGGCGGTCGCGTTGCTGGATCAACGGATGATGGCCGCGCTGTTGCGCCTGCCGCTGTCCGTCGCGATCCACGTGCACGAGGACCGGATGCTGCTGGTCGGGCCACTGCTGGATCCGGGCGACGTGCTCGTGCTCCTCGCGTGCGCGACGGGTCTCGCAGCGCAGGTGCCTCCCGTCGTCGCGAGCTTGTATCCGCCGCGACCGAGCCGGGGACCGTACGAAGACCGCTGGCTCCAGGGGTCGTGGTCGGCGGATCCGACCTCGGCGGATGCACCTGAACCGAGTTGACGCGGGCGGATAATCACCGGCGATGGGGCTCCTGCACGTGACCTCGGTCGTCGCCGACCTCGCGTCGAAGCGACACTCGCCCGTCCCGGGCTCCTACCCCCCGTCGAGTGGAAGCGGCGGGCTGAGCGCGCTGACACCGGGGTTGCTGTTCTTCGGCGGGGTGCTGGTCGTTGCGCTGATCGCGTACCTCGGCTACGCGGCGAAGCGGGCTCGGCGTCAGGGGTTCCAGCGGATGGCGAGCCGACTCGGCCTCTCGTACAGCCAAGAAGAAACGCTCGGGCTGCTCGGCTACCCGTTCACGCTGTTCACGAAGGGAGACGGACGCTCGATCGAGAACGTGGTGCATGGCACGTGGCAGGAGGTCGACGTGATCGCGTTCGACTACCTCTACTACGAGGACAGCGGGAAGTCGCGCACCGACTACCCATTCGACTGCGTGATCGTGCCGATCGACGCCGACAGCCCCCGCCTGCTGATCGAGCACGAGAACCTGCTGACGTCGCTCGCCGGGGCGCTGTCGTTCCATGACCTCCAGTTCGAGTCCGAGGCGTTCAACGACGCGTACCGCGTGCGGTGCGAGGTGCCGAGGTTCGCGAACGCTGTGCTCGACGCCCGGATGATGCAGTGGCTGCTGGCCGACGGGCCCGGATACACGTTCGAGGCGGTCGGCGACCGTGTGCTGATCGCAGGACCCCGGATCCAGCCGGGCGAGCTCCTCGAGCTGCTCGGCGTCGGGCGGGGGTTCACGCAGCATGTGCCGAAGGTCGTCTCGTCGCTGTATCCGGGGTAGGCTCGCTAGGGAGCAAGGAGGGGGAACCCGTGGGCATCTGGGCGATCGTCATCCTCGCGTTGCTGATCTTGATCGTGGTCGGCGGCATCGCGAGCTACAACCGGTTCGTGTCCCAACGCAACCTGATCAAGGATGCGTGGGCCAACATCGACACCGAGCTGCGTCGGCGATACGACCTGATCCCGAACCTCGTGTCGACGGTGCAGGGCTACGCCGCGCACGAGAAGCAGGTCTTCGAAGACGTCACGAAGGCGCGTGCGATGGCGACCGCCGCGACCGGGTCGCCGGCCGCGCAGGCCGCCGCCGAGGGCCCCTTCGTGGCCGCGCTGCGGCAACTGCTGGCCGTCGCCGAGAACTACCCGGACCTGAAGGCCAACCAGAACTTCCTCGCGCTGCAGGCGGAGCTGTCCAACACCGAGGACCGGCTCCAGACCGCGCGCCGCTTCTACAACGGCAACGTCCGGGACTACAACCGCCGGGTGCAGTCGTTCCCGTCGATGATCGTCGCGCGGTTCGGCAACTTCCCGCTCGAGGAGTTCTTCGAGGTCGACGAGTCGCTGCGGGGCGATGCCGGCGTGCCCAAGGTCGACTTCTCGTCGATGGGCCAGCCCGCGGGCGCCCAGCCCGCGGCGCCGGCCGCACCGGCCGAGCCGCCCGCTGCGCCGCCCGCCGGTGGTGGTGGCGCCGGGGGCAGCACGCCGCCGCCTCCGCCGAGCTGACCCGAGCTATTCGGCGCCGAGCGGCGGACGTTCCAGCTCGAGGACGGCCACGTCCGGCTCCCGGAACAGCGGCTCCCGCCGCACGGTCCGGGTGAGCAGCCACCAGATCCCCGCCCAGGCCACGGCGACCCCGCCGGCCAGGAGCACCGCGGGTCGCGCCCCGATGTGGTCGGCGAGGGTGGACACGACGAGGCTCGAAGTGCCGAGCGAGAGCGTGATCAACGCGAAGTCGAACGCGAAGATCCGTCCGCGGATCTCGTCGGGCACGAGTCGCTGGAGGCCGTAGGTCGACAGCACCCACTGCGACCCGCCGCCGAGGTGCGCGACGAGGATCGACGCGGCCGCCAGCCAGAGCGCCGGCGCGAGCCCGAGCAGCGCGTAGCCGATGCCGAACGTGGCGAGCGAGCACGCGATCACCGGCAGGAGCCGGCGATGCCCTGGGCCCGCGAGGCGGTGCCCGATGAACGGCCCGATCAGCGCACCGACGCCGCGCGCGGCCATCAACAGTCCGAACCCGATGTCGCCGGCGTGGAACACCTGCCTGGCGAACACCGCGATCATCGCGAGCACGCCCGCGGCGGCGCCGAACCCGAACTTGACCGAGACGAGCGCCCACACGCGGCGGTCGCGGCGCGTGTAGCGGACCGTCTCGCGCGTCGCATCGGCGATCCCGATATGCGCGTCGTGTTCCCGCGGCGCGGAGAAAGAGCGGTGTACGCCCAGCAGGAACACCGCCGACAGCGCGAACGACACGGCGTCGACGATGAACGCGACGTCGCGGCCGAAGATCGCGGCCACGACGCCTCCGAGGGCCGCTCCGACCGCGAGCATCGTCCCCCAGAGCGAGCCGCCGAGCGCGTTGGCGGTCGGGAGGTCCTCGGGGTCGACGACGTTGGGCAGCGCTGCCGACTGCGCGGGGTCGAAGACAGCCGCGAACAGCGACAGGCACACGAGCAGCACGTACGCGAGCCACAGGTTGGCGGGCCCGACCAACAGGAACGCGGCGCAGATCACCGTGCGGGCGAGGTCGCACGCGATCATCAGCCGGCGGCGGTCGAACCGGTCGGCGAGCCACCCCGCCCACGGCGTCGCCAGGAAGATCGGCGCCTCCTGGGCGAAGATCATGATCCCGACCGCGGTGGCCTCGCCGGTGACCTCGAGCACGAGCCCGCCGAGCGCCACGAACAGGAACCAGTCGCCGCCGAGCGAGATCACCGACGCGAGGAACAGCCGGCGGAAGTCCCGGTTCCGACGCAGGAGGTCGAGGGAGGCGCGGGCGCCCGTCCGCTGCTCGCCCCCTCGTTCGCCCATGCGGTGCCAGACTATCTGGGTCCCCGCGGAAGGCCCGAGGAAGGGAGGCTCGCGCGATGCTCGAGCGGCTCACGTGGTTCCGGCAGGCATCGTTCAGGTGGCTCGACGAGGAGCGCACGATCTACATCGACCCGTGGGGCACCCCCGACGACGCGCCGCCCGCCGACGTGATCGTCATCACCCACGCGCATCAGGACCACTTCTGCATCGAGGACATCGAGCGCCTCTCGACGCCGTCGACGAAGCTGGTCGCGCCCCACGACGTGGCGAAGGAGCTCAGCGGCGATGTGACCCCCGTCGCGCCGGGGGAGTCCCACGAGGTAGGCGGCCTGCGGTTCACGACGGTGCCTGCCTACAACACCCGCGAGGAGGCCCTCGACTTCCATCCACGGGCGAACAGGTGGGTGGGCTACGTGCTCGAGCTGGAGGGCCGCACGTACTACCACGCAGGTGACACGGACCACGCGCCCGAGCTCGACGACGTGAAGAGCGACGTCGCGATGGTGCCGATCGGCGGCCACTACACGATGAACGCCGAGGAGGCCGCCGGGTTGGTGCTCGCGATGCGGCCCGGGGTCGCCGTCCCGATGCACTACGGCTTCGTCGTGGGGGCGGTGTCCGACGGCGATCGGTTCCGCGCGGCCGCCGACCCGGTGCCCGTCGAGGTGCTCACCCCCGTCTTGCCCTTCGAGCGGTTCTAGCTCAGGAGTCGGGCGAGAGCCCGCGCCGCGCGTCGGATCCGGCGGTCCAGCTGCCCGAACACGAGGTAGTCGACCGCGACGCCGAGCAGCGACGATCACGGCGAGCGTGGCGAGCAACGCGGTGACGTCGTGCTCGCCGGCCCGGCCGAGGAGATAGCCGAGCCCGGTCGCCCGCGCCGCAGCGACGATCAGCTCGCCGGCCATCAACGCCTTCCATGCGAAGCCCCATGCCTGCTGGAGCCCGGCCATCACTGCCCGGCAGGGCCGCGGGCACGATCGATCCGGCGGTAGAGCGCCAGCCCGGTCGCGCCGAGCGTCCGCCCGGCTCGCTCGTACAGCGGCGGCACCTGCCGGATCGCCTGGAGCGTGGCGAGCGTCATCGCGGGGAACGACCCGACGATCGTCGACGAACACGACCGCGCGCTCCGTGGCGCCGAACCAGACGACGGCGAGCGGCACCCACGCGACGAACGGCGTGATCTGCAAGCGCGACGATCGAGCGGGCGGATCGCCCGGCGTGCGAACTCGTTCAGGGCGAGCCGCGAGGCCGAGCGCCACGCCGAACGCCACCGCCACCACGAACGAGAACGCCAGGCGGATCAGGGTCTTCACCGCCGCTTCGGGGATCGAGCCGTCGCGCAGCCCGTCGACGAGCGCGTCCCAGACCGCGAGCGGGGACGGGATCGACGCCGTGGTCGTCGTCGCGGCGAAGATCGCCCACACGACGATGAGGCCCGGCGATGCCGGCGAGCGGCGGCCCGAGCTCCTGCGCGAGCCATCTCGCGCGGGACACTCGCGTCCAGCTCGCTGCATCAGCAGTCGCGTGGATCTCCGAGACGACACGGCCACGAGCACGTCGTCGAGCTCGCGCGGCCGCTGCGCGTGGATCCGGAACTCCTCGAGCAACCGGCCCGGGCCTGCGGACATCACGAAGCACCCGGTCGGCGAGCACCACCGCCTCGCGCACGTTGTGCGTGACGAACAGGAACGTCTTGCGACCCTCCGAGCTCGACCCATACGCGCTGGACCTCGTTCTGGAGCAGCTCGCGCGCCTGCGCGTCGAGCGCGCCGAACGGCTCGTCGCCGAGCAGCACGGCGGGGTCGGCCGCCAGCGCACGGGCGAGCGCCGCGCGCTGACGCATGCCCGCCGAGAGCTCGTGCGGCTGCGCATCGGCCCACCGCTCGAGGTGGACGTTGGCGAGCCAGCGGTTGGTGCGCTCGCGCCGTTCCTCGGTCGCGACTCCGGTCGAACTGGAGGGCCAGTTCGACGTTGCCGCGAACCGACAGCCACGGGAACAGGGCCGGTTCCTGGAACAGCACGGCGCGGTCTGGGCCCGGGCCTTCGATCGGTCGTCCGTCGAGCAAGGCCTGCCCGCTGCTCGGCGCCTCCAGGCCGGCGAGCACGTTCAGGACCGAGGTCTTGCCGCTGCCGCTCGGGCCCGAGCAGACAGACGAACTCGCCCGGCTGCACGTCGAACGAGACGTCGGCGCGCGGCCGGCGATCTCGTTCGCCGCTCGGCCGAGCGGCGGTCCACGGTGAGGTCGCGGACGCCGAGCTTGGGATCTCGCCGCGGGTCCGGCGCGATGCGTCGCGAGTGGCGTTCGCTCATCGCAACCGGAACTTCTCCGCCATCTCGATCTGGACGACCTTGCCGTCCTGCACGACCAGGACGACCGTGCCGAAGTTGATGCCGCCGCAGGACCTCCGCCGACGCGCGCCAGGACGGCCTGCTCCTCTGTCGCTCAGGTCGAGCTCGTCGAGGTCGTCGCGGGCTGCCGGCTCCGGTCGCATCGCTCATCGCGCGGATGCTACGCCCCCCGGTCGCTGGGCCGCGTGGCATCCTCAGGTCCTTCGTCCTTCCGACGGCGAAGGCCGCGACGCAGACATCCGACGTCGCGGCCTCCAGTCGACTGGTCAGCTGCTCGCCGCACGGTACAGCGAGGCGCCGACCGGACAGGGTCAACCACCACGCTCCGAGGCGCCTAAGCCGATGCCCCGCACGGGGTGGTTGACACCGGGGCCTCCGGTCCGGTAACCGTGTAGTCCACGTCGGCGTGAACCCGGACGCCGCAGCGGCACATGTTTGAGCATCCGGGAGTTTCAACCGTCCGAGACGTGGTTCCGGTTGACCGGACCACCGGAGACCGAGCCCCTATCGCGAGGCCGAACGTGCGTCGCCGTCGGCTCGATCGAGAAGGAGTCCGTATGCCTCGCTGGTTCTCACGTCGGCTCGTGCCGGCCTGGTCCTGGTGATCGCTGTGTCCTCGCGCTCGCCGCATGCACGGCCTCGACCGCGAGCGACAGCGCGTGCCGGCGGCACCTGCACGCCTGCCGCCGTCCCGACCCTGACCTTCGCCGCGTACAGCACGCCGCGCGAGGTCTATGACGCCAAGATCATCCCCGCCTTCAAGGCGATGTGGAAGGACAAGACCGGCGTCGAGCCGCAGTTCTTCGAGTCCTACACCGGCTCGACGACCCAGGCCCAGAACGTCGTGAACGGGTCGGGCGCCGACGTCGTGGCGCTGTCGCTCGCGCCCGATGTGCAGACGATCCAGGACGCCGGCCTGATCACGCACGACTGGACCCAGGCGCCCGACAAGGGCATGGTCTCGAGCTCGGTCGTCGTGTTCGACGTGCGGCCCGGCAACCCCAAGGGCATCAAGGACTGGAACGATCTCGCCCAGCCCGGCCTCGGGATCCTCACGCCCGATCCCGCGCAGAGCGGCGGCGCCCGGTGGAACCTCGTGAGCCTGTGGGGCTCCGCGCTTCGCGGCGACGTGCCCGGCATCAACAAGGACGACCAGGCCGGCGCGACGACGCTGATGCAGAACGTGGTCGGCAACGTGCATCGTCCTTCGACTCCAGCGCCCGCACCTCGATCCAGAACTTCGAGGGCGGCAACGGCGACGTCGCGATCACCTACGAGAACGAGGTGAAGACGGCGGACGCAGCTGGCCTGCCCGACGAGGCCGTGTACCCGAAGGGCTCGAGTCCTGATCGAGAACCCGGTCGCGGTCGTCGACAAGAACGCCGAGGCGCACTGCGTGACCGACCTCGCGAACGCGTTCGTCGACTTCCTGCACACGAAGGAAGCGAAGGGCTACTTCACGGACACCGGGTACCTGCGGTCGACCGATGCCGAAGCTCGCGCAGAAGGGCGACCCCGCGAACGGGTTCCCCGCGATCCAGGACCTGTTCACGGTCGATGACCTCGGCGGCTGGGACAAGCTCGACCAGACGCTCTTCGCGGACAACGGCATCGCCACCCAAGCGGTGGCCAACGCGGGCTGACTGAGGAGCGTAGCCGAGGATGAGCAGCGCCGCGCAGACGATCGAGCACCGCAGCCGGCTGGTGGGGTCCCCCCACCGGACGGTCGCGGTGCTCCGGCACCTCGCGCTGCGCGGCGCTGCGTTCATCTACCTCGGGGCGCTCGTCGTCGTGCCGGTCGCGCCGATCATCACGAAGGGGTTCGGCGACGGGTTCGCGACGTTCACGCACGCGATGGCGGTGCCCGGGGCGTGGGCGGCGATCCGGCTGACGCTGATCACCGGCGACGATCGTCGCGGCGATCAACGCGGTGATGGGCACGACGCTCGCGTGGGTGATCGTGCGCTACCGGTTCCCCGGCCGGCGGGTGCTCTCGACCGTCGTCGACCTTCCGCTCGCGATCCCCACGCTGGTCGTGGGGCGTGATGATCCTGGTCCTGTACGGGCCGAACTCGGTGATCGGCCGGGCGTTCGACGGTCGGCATCCACGTCGCTGTTCACGCCGATCGCGCATCGTCCTGGCGCTGTGCACCGTGACGCTGCCGTTCGTCGTGCGCAACGTGCAGCCGGTGCTGCTCGAGCTCGACGAGGCGGAGGAGGAGGCCGCCGCAACGCTCGGCGCGAGCGGCGGTGACGTTCCGCCGGGTCGTGTTCCCGGCGATCCGCTCGGCGGTGTTCGCGGGCACGCTCCTCACGTTCTCGCGGTGCCTCGGCGAGATCGGCAGCGTGATCCTCGTGTCGGGCAACCGGACCGGCCACACCCTGACGGCGCCCGTCTTCATCTTCAGCTTGACGTCGCAGTTCCGGTTCGCCGAGGCGGCCGCCGTCGCGACCTTCCTGTTCGCGATCTCGTTCGTGCTGGTGCTCGCGACGAGCGCTCGCTGCTGAAGCGGCGGGAGGAGGAGCTCGTGAGCGCGCGGCGCGGCACGCAGGTCGCGAAGGCGCGCCGGGGTCGCGCGGGCGCTGATCGATCGCGCTGGCGCCGTCGGGTCGGGTGTGCGCTGCTGTTGCTCCTGCCGCTCGCGGCGATCTTCTGGACGGTCGTCACGCGCCGGGTGGCTCGAGCGTGACGCACACGCTGACGCAGCCCGACGTGCTCCACGCGTTCCAGCTCACCGCGATCATCACCGTGATCGCGGTGCGT
Organism: uncultured Actinomycetes bacterium; assembly: GCA_963799625.1. GTDB lineage: Bacteria > Actinomycetota > UBA4738 > UBA4738 > HRBIN12 > AC-51. The sequence continues at coordinate 1,039,805 of CAWCXU010000013.1, forward strand.
GATCACGACCTTGTTCGGCGTGATCGTCGCGTGGGTGCTCGTGCGGCAGCGCTTCCACGGCCGGTCGCTGCTGAACGCGATCGTCGACATGCCGTTCGCGCTGTCGCCGGTCACGGTCGGGCTCGCGGCCGTGGTGCTGTTCGGCCCCGGCGGGTGGTTCGCAGCCGTTCTTCGCCGCCCGCGGGCATCCAGGTCGTCTACGCGTTGCCGGCGATGGTGCTCGTCACGATCTTCATCTGCATCCCGTTCACGATCCGCGAGGTCGTGCCCGTCCTGGAGGAGATCGGCCTGGACGAGGAGGACGCGTCGCGCACCCTCGGCGCCTCGGTGTGGCAGACGTTCTTCCGGGTCACGCTGCCGAACATCCGCTGGGCGCTCGCCTACGGGATCGCGCTCACCACCGCCCGCGCGATCGGCGAGATCGGCGCCGTGCTGATCGTGAGCGGGCTGATCCAGGGCAAGACCGAGACCGCGACCCTGTTCATCTTCCGCGCCTACGAGGAGCGGCAGACCGCCGAGGCCTACATCGTCGCGCTGGTCGCTGGCGGCGGTGTCCGTCGTCCTGCTGCTCGTGATCGAGGTCGCTGCGCCATCGCCAAGAGGAAGAAAGGACCCGCACATGAGCACGCCGATCGTCGTCGAAGGCATCTCGAAGCGCTTCGGCTCGTTCGAGGCGGTCCGCGACGTCACGTTCACCGCGCCGGCCGGCGCGATCACCGCGCTGCTCGGTCCCTCGGGATCGGGCAAGAGCACGGTGCTGCGCATGATCGCCGGCCTCGAGGAGCCGAGCGCCGGCCGGATCTTCATGGGCGAGGAGGAGCTCACGGTCAAGAGCGTGCAGGAGCGCCAGGTCGGGTTCGTGTTCCAGCACTACGCGCTGTTCCGGCACATGACGCGTGCGCGACAACGTCGCGTTCGGTCTGCGCGTGCGCAAGGAGTCGAAGCAGACGCGGGACGCAGCGGGTCGGCGAGCTGCTCGACCTCGTGCAGCTGACGCCCGTTCGCCGAGCGCTACCCCGACCAGCTCTCGGGCGGCCAGCGCCAGCGGGTCGCGCTCGCGCGGGCGCTCGCGCCGCAGCCGCAGGTGCTCCTGCTCGACGAGCCGTTCGGCGCGCTCGACGCGAAGGTGCGCCAGGACCTCCGCCGCTGGCTCGACGAGCTGCACCGCGAGCTCGGCGTCACGAGCCTGCTCGTCACCCACGACCAGGAGGAGGCGCTCGAGCTCGCGAACCAGATCGTCGTGATGCACGAGGGCCGCGTCGAGCAGGTGGGCTCGCCCGAGCGAGATCTACGACGAGCCCGACGACGCCGTTCGTGGCCGGGTTCGTCGGCTCGGCGAACGTGTTGCACGGCGAGGTCGTCGACGGGCACGTGCATCTGGGCACGTTCCGCATCCCCGGCGCCGGGCACCTGGACGAGGGGGTCGCCGCGGCGGCGTTCGTGCGGCCGCACGACATCGTCGTCACCACGGACGACGACGGCATGCGTCGCCGTGATCGAACGGGTGTCCTCGCTCGGGTGGCTCTCCCGCGTGTCGCTCCGCCTGCCCGGCGGCGAGACCCTCGTCGCGCACATCCCCAACGAAGATCTGCACGGCGCCGCTGAGGGACGCGGTGCGGGTGGATCTGCGCAACCCGAAGGCGTTCGTGGCGCCCGAGCGCGACGGGGCGCCGCTGGCGTCGTAGCGGGGCGTCAGCGCACCAGCAGGACGGGGCAGTGCGCGTGCTGCACGACCTTGTTCGCCACGCCGCCGAGCAGCATCGACGCGCCATTCGGTCATGCCGCGCGTGCCCATCACGATCAGGTCGGCGCCGACCTCGGCGGCGACCTTCACGATCTGCTCCGGGGTGTTGCCGGGGTTGACGCGCCGGATCTCGCCGCGCGCCTCGATCTTCGCGTCGCGGAACCGGCCGAGCGCCGGCCTCGACCAGCTCGTCGGCGGGCGTCTCCGGCCCCAGGTCGACGTCGGAGCCCTCGTACTTCGTGTGCTCGCGCACGTGCACCACCGTGACCGCCGACCCGAACCGGCCGGCCATCTCGAGCGCGACCGGGAGGGTCTTGCCTCCCTCGCGCGACCCGTCGATCGCGACCACGATCCGGTCGAACATCAGGTGGTGACCGCCTCGGTGTTCGCCGGCCGCCGCGGCTGCGCCGACGAACTCGAGCTGCGGGCGGATGCGGTCGTGAAGTACGCCGCCGCGTACGGCCGCGCCGACGCCGACCGGCGCGAGGTAGAGCTGCCGGCGCACCCAGCTCTTCTTGTCGAGCCCGATCGCTCCCCACTGCGTCTTCGGGTGCTGCGCCGCGTCGATCGCGCCCCAGACGGCGAACCCGACCAGCGCGAACAACAGCAGCAGCACGCCGAGCAGGTTCGTCGGCACGTTCAGGAGCTTGAGGGCCGACGCCGCGAGCACGAACACCAGCAGCGGGCGGATCACGCCGTCGGGCGCCTTCGACGACATGCGCGCGCCGAACCACACCGCAGGGATCGAACCGATCAGGATCGACGCGGTGAGAGCCGAGCTCGAAGTCCCCGACGAGGATGTGCGCGATCGCCGCCGCGGCGACCAGCGGGATCGCCTGCACGAGGTCGGTGCCGACGAGCTCGGACCCGCGGAGCACCGGGTACAGGAGCATCAGGCAGATGATGATGATCGAGCCCGACCCGACCGACGTGAGGCCGACCAGCAGGCCGCCGACGAGCCCGACGATCACGGTCGGGATGATCCGCACCGCGAACGGCGCCAGGCTGTCGCGCGGATCGCCGCCGGCCATCCGCGCCTCGAGCGACCGCCGCCCCTGCAGCCAGGCCTTGAACACCATGGCGCTCGCGGCGAGCAGGAGCGTCCACCCGAGGAACAGCTTCGTCAGGTTCTCGACCTGCTCGCTGTCCCCGACGTTGTGGATGATGAAGACGCCGGCGAAGGCCATCGGGATCGACCCGATGCACAGCCACCCGACCAGCGGCCAGCGGACCGTCCGGCGGCGGATGTGGACCCCGCCGCCGATCGGCTTCATCACCATCGCGGCGACCAGGTCCGACGACACGGCCGCGGTCGGGCTGATGCCGAAGAAGATCACCAGGATCGGCGTCATCAAGGCGCCGCCGCCCATCCCGGTCATCCCGACCGTGAAGCCAACGATCGCACCCGCGAGGACGATGCCCCAGTCGATGTGCATCGGCCGAGTGTACGGCCGGTCCGGCTCGGCGGATAGCCGTTCCGTAGACTGAGCCCGTCATGCCTGCCACCGTCGTACTCGGCACCCAGTGGGGTGATGAGGGCAAGGGCAAGGCGGTCGACTACCTCGCGGACCGGATGGACCTCGTCGTCCGATACCAGGGCGGCAACAACGCGGGCCACACGATCATCGCCGAGGGACGCCTGCTCAAGCTGAACCTCGTGCCCTCGGGCATCCTGTACCCGCACATCACGAACGTGATCGCCGACGGCGTCGTGGTCGACCCCGCGGTGCTCCTCGGCGAGCTCGACGAGCTCACGGAGGCGGGGCTCGACGTCTCTGGCCTCCGCCTGTCGCTGAACGCGCACCTGATCATGCCGTACCACCTCGAGCTCGAGAAGGTGACCCAGCGGTTCCTCGGCAAGAACGCGCTCGGCACGACGAAGCGGGGGATCGGCCCGGCGTACGCGGACCGCGCGGCGCGGGTCGGGATCCGCGTGCAGGACCTCTATGACGAAAAGATCCTGCGCGAGAAGCTGGACGTGGTGCTGTGGGAGAAGAACCAGCTCCTGACCAAGGTCTACAACCGGCTCGCCGTCGACGCCGACAAGATCTTCGCCGACTACCTCGACTACGCGGAGCGGCTGCGGCCCTACGTCGCGGACACGTCCGGCTGGTGCACGAGCGGCTCGAGGCGGGCGACCACGTGATGCTCGAGGGTGCCCAGGGCACGATGCTCGATCTCGACCACGGCACGTATCCGTTCGTCACGTCCTCGACGCCGGTCGCCGGCTACGCGCTCGCGAGCGCGGGGATCGGGCCGCAGCAGGTGGAGCGCGTGATCGGCATCACGAAGGCCTACGTGACCCGGGTCGGCAGCGGCCCGTTCCCGACGGAAGCGCTCGATGCCGACGGCGACCGACTGGGCGAGCGCGGCAAGGAGTTCGGCACCACGACCGGGCGGAAGCGGCGCTGCGGCTGGTTCGACGGCTGCGTGCTGCGCTACGCGGCGCGCCTCAACGGCCTCACGGACCTGATCCTCACGAAACTCGACGTGCTGAGCGGCTTCGAGACGCTGAAGGTCTGCGTCGGCTATCGGTCCGGCGGCGAGACCTGGGACGACGTGCCGCCGAACCAGACGCTGTTCCACGAGGCGGAGCCCGTCTGGGAGGAGCTCCCCGGGTGGAGCGATGAGATCGGAGAGGTGGGGCAGTTCGACGACCTGCCGAAGGAGGCGCAGCAGTACGTGCGGTTCCTGGAGGAGGTCGGCGGTGTGCCGATCTCGATCGTCGGCGTCGGCCCCGCGCGTGAGCAGAGCCTCGTGGTGGGCGCGTGAAGGTCCTCGTGGTCGGGGGAGGGGGGCGCGAGCACGCGCTGTGCTGGCGTCTCGCGCAGGATCCGACCGTGACGCGCGTGCTCGCGGCCCCCGGGAACGCCGGGATCGCCGCGAGCGCCGAGTGTTTCCCGTCGGTGGCCGCGGACGACGTGGATGCGTTGGTCAACTAGTTGACCAACAGGACGTCGATCTCACCGTCGTCGGGCCGGAGGTTCCGCTCGTCGCCGGGCTTGCCGACGAGCTCAGGAAGCGGGGCCGCAACGTGTTCGGGCCGTCCGCAGCCGCGGCTCGGATCGAGGGCTCCAAGGCGTTCGCCAAGGACGTCATGGAGCGCCGCGGGGTGCCGACGGCGCGAGCAGGCGTGTTCGACGACCCGGAGAAGGCGACGGCGTTCGTCGACGAGCTGGGCGGAATGGCCGTCGTGAAGGCCGACGGCTTGGCCGCCGGCAAGGGCGTCACGGTCGCGACCGACCGTGAAACCGCGGTCGCGGCGATCGAGGAGAGCCTGGTCGGCGGCGCGTTCGGCGAGGCCGGCCGCACGCTCGTGGTCGAGGAGCTGCTCGAAGGCCCCGAGGTGAGCGTGTTCGCGGTGACCGACGGGAAGGGGAACTGCGTGCTCCTCGACGCCGCCCAGGACGCGAAGCGGATCGGCGACGGCGACACCGGGCCCAACACCGGCGGCATGGGCGCGTACTCGCCGGTCCCTGCGCTGTCGCCCGAGGCGGCGACCGAGATCCTCGACACGGTGCTCGCGCCGGTCGTCGACGAGCTGCGTCCCTATAAAGGAGTGCTCTTCGCCGGGATGATGCTCACCGCCGATGGCCCGAAGGTGCTCGAGTTCAACTGCCGGTTCGGCGACCCCGAGACCCAGGTCCTGGTGCCGCGGATGCCCTTCCGCGTGGGAACCTTGTTGCATGCCTGCGCCACCGGGCGTCTCGCCTTCGAAGCCGGCCACGCCGGGTTCGACGAGGGTGCCGCGGTGACGGTGGTGCTCGCGAGCGAGGGGTATCCGGGCAGCTACCCGACCGGGTTGCCGATCAGCGGCGTCGACGCGGCCGAGGCGATCGACGGGCGTGACCGTGTTCCACGCGGGCACGGCGCGCGACGCCGAGGGGCGGCTCGTGACCGCCGGCGGGCCGCGTGCTGTCGGTCACAGGGACCGGCGCGACGCCTCGCCGACGCGCGCAACCGCGCATACGCGGGCGTCGCACGAGATCCATTTCGACGGGATGCACTTCCGGACCGACATCGCCGCCAGGGCGGCCGAGGAGGCGCGATGAGCGACGAAGATCTCGCTGGTCGGTGTGCTCGCGGCGTCGCCGTCGGAGCTGCCGATCATGCGGCAGGCCGGCCTGATCCTGGAGAAGTTCGACATCCCGCACGAGGTGCGGATCATGTCGTCCTCGCGGAACCCCGATCTCGTCGACGAGTACGCGCGCACGGCGTTCGAGCGCGGCCTGAAGGTGCTGATCTGCTCGACCGGGCTGTCGGGGCACCTCGCGGCGGCGGTCGCGGCGCGGACGGTGCTGCCGGTGATCGGCATCCCGATCGCGACGTCACCGCAGATGGTCGGCAACGAGGCGTTGGCGATCACGGCGCAGATGCCGACGGGCATCCCGATCGCGACGGTCGGGGTCGACGCCGCGGTGAACGCCGCGATCCTCGCGACGCAGATCCTCGGGGTGGGCGACGAAGAGGTGCAGGCCAAGCTCTGGAAGTTCAAGGACGACCTGGCGGAGGGCCTGAAGCTGTGATCGACCGCGTACGACGTGCCCGAGGTCTCGGCGATCTGGTCCGACGAGGCCCGGATGCGCGAACTGGCTCGAGATCGAGCTCGCCGCGGTCGAGGCCTGGGCGGTCCTCGGCGTGGTGCCGAAGGACGACGCGCGTGCGTGCCGCGATCGCGCCTCGTTCGACGTCGACGCGGTGCTCGAGCGCGAGCGGGTGACGCGCCACGACGTCGCCGCGTTCGTCGACGTCGTGGCCGCGTCGATCGGCCCCGAGGGCCGCTGGATCCATCACGGTCTGACGTCCTCCGACGTGTTGGACACCGGCCTCGCGATGCAGCTGCGCGCGAGCGCGGACGTGCTCCTCGCCGATCTCGAAGGGTTGCTCGGGGCGGTGCGGCGGCGCGCGCTCGAGTTCCGCGACACGGTGTGCATGGGTCGATCCCACGGCATCCACGCCGAACCGACCTCGTTCGGGCACAAGCTCGCCGTGTTCGCGTTCCAGTTGGACCGGGACCGCGCGCGGCTGCGCCGCGCGCGCGACGCCGTGCAGCGTCGGCGCGATCAGCGGGGTCGTCGGCACGTACGCGAGCGTCGACCCGCAGGTGGAGCAGCTCGTGTGCGAGCGGGTCGGGCTCGAGCCGGCCGGAGGCCTCGACCCAGGTGATCCAGCGCGACCGCCACGCCGAGTTCGTTGCGGCGCTGGCCGTCTGCGCCTCCACGCTCGACGCGTTGGCGACCGAGATCCGTCACCTGGCGCGCACGGAGGTGCGCGAGGTGCAGGAGCCGTTCGCCGAAGGGCAGAAGGGCTCGAGCGCGATGCCGCACAAGCGGAACCCGGTGGTGAGCGAGCGGGTGAGCGGTCTCGCGCGCGTGATCCGCGGCCACGCGGTCACGTCGTTCGAGAACGTCGCGCTGTGGCACGAGCGCGACATCTCGCACTCGTCGGCCGAGCGGATCGTCTTCCCCGACGCGACGGGCTTGCTGGCGTTCATGCTGCGCGACATGACCTGGGTGATCGACGGGCTCGTCGTGTTCCCCGAGCGGATGCGCGAGCTCGTCGACAGCCGAGGCGGGATCGCGTTCAGCCAGACGGTGCTGCTGGCCCTGGTCGAGGCCGGCATGGCGCGCGACGACGCCTACCGCATCGTGCAGCGAGCCGCCGCCGCCGCCTGGGACGAGGGCGCGAGCTTCCACGACGAGATCGCGAAGGACCCCGAGGTGATCGCGCGGCTCGACGCCGCCGCCGTGGACGTGCTGTTCGATCCACGGCGCTTCCTGGTCAACCTCGGCCCGGTGTTCGACCGCCTCGAGGCGCTCGAGGTGGCCCGGTGACGCTCGTCGCACAGGGCAAGGTTCGCGACCTCTTCGACGCCGGCGAGGACCGCCTGTTGCTGGTCGCGACCGACCGGATCAGCGCCTTCGACGTGATCTTGCCGACGCCGATCCCCGACAAGGGGCGCGTGCTGACCGCGTGCTCCCTGTTCTGGTTCAAGCGGTTGGAGTCCGTGATCCCGAACCACCTGATCAGCGGGGACCGAGACGTCTTCCCGCCGCCGTACGACGAGGACGCGGAGCTGGCAGGCCGGGCGACACTCGCGCGCGCGGCCGACGTGATCCCGATGGAGTGCGTGGCCCGCGGCTACCTCGCCGGGTCCGGCTGGACGCAGTACCGGGAGCGTGGGTCGGTGTGCGGCGTCCGGCTCCCGCTGGGTCTGCAGGAATCGGCGAAGCTGCCCGAGCCGATCTTCACGCCGACGACCAAGGCGGCGGAGGGGCACGATCTGCCGCTCACGCCCGCCGAGGCCGCGCGACCTCGTCGGCGTCGGTCTGTACGAGCGCCTCCGCGAGGTGAGCATCACGCTGTACCAGCGGATCGCTCAGCGGTCGCTTCGGTGCCGGCGTGATCGTGGCCGACACCAAGTTCGAGTTCGGCTTCGACCGGGAAACCAAGGAGCTCACCTTGATCGACGAGGTGGGGACGCCCGATTCGTCGCGGTTCTGGCCGGTCGAGGGGTACGAAGCCGGGCGGCCTCAGCCCTCGTTCGACAAGCAGTACGTGCGCGACTGGCTCGACGCGAGCGGTTGGGACCACGAGCCGCCGCCGCCCGCGCTCCCCGACGACGTGGTCGAGGCGACCGCCGCGAAGTACCGCGAGGCATACGAGCGGATCAGCGGGGAGACGTTCGATACCTACCTCGATCGGATGGGCCCGGCGAGGTGACGGCGTTCACGTTCGAGGTGCTGGTCTCGCTGAAGCCCGGGCTGCTCGACCCGCAGGGCAAAGCGGTCGAGGGATCGCTCCCGGCGATGGGCTTCGACGGCGTCGACGACGTGCGCGTGGGCAAGCACATCAAGCTGACGGTCGAGGCGCCCGACGAGGCGGCGGCGACCGCGCAGGTCCACGAGATGGCGACCAAGGTGCTGTCGAACCCGGTGATCGAGGACTACGAGGTGGTCGCGGTGGCGGCCCCGTGACGACCGGCTGCCGCGGATCGGCGTCGTGACGTTCCCCGGGTCGCTCGACGACGCCGACGCGCGCCGGGCGGTCGAGGCGATGGGCGGTGAAGCGGTGGCCCTGTGGCACGCCGACCACGACCTCGGCGACGTCGACGCGGTCGTGCTGCCCGGCGGGTTCAGCTACGGCGACTACCTCCGGTGCGGCGCGATCGCCGCGCGGGCGCCGATCATGGACGAGGTTCGCGGGTTCGCGGGCCGCGGCGGGCCGGTCCTCGGCATCTGCAACGGGTTCCAGGTCCTCTGCGAGGCAGGGATGCTGCCGGGGGCGCTGATCCGCAACGCGTCGCTCCGGTTCGTCTGCGAGGACGTCTGGCTCCGCGTGGAAACCGCCCAGACATGCGTCACGCGCGACCTCACTCCGGGCGAGCTCGTCCAGATCCCCGTGAAGCACGGCGAGGGTCAGTGGGTGGCGACGCCCGAGCAGCTCGAACGGGTGGAGGGCGACGGCCTCGTCGTGTTCCGGTACTGCGGGCGCGACGGCGTGTTGTCCGACGCCGCGAACCCGAACGGGGCGACGAACCACATCGCGGGCGTGCGCAACGACGCCGGCAACGTCGTCGGCCTCATGCCGCACCCCGAGCACGCGGTCGATCCCGACGTCGGACCCACCGGAGGACAACCGCTGCTCGCCTCGCTGCTGGAGACCGCGCTCGCCGAGGTGGGGGCGTGAGGGAACCGCTCCACCGGCAGCTCGGCCTCCGCGACGACGAGCACGATCGGATCGTGGCGACGCTCGGGCGCGAGCCGAACCGCGCCGAGCTCGCGATGTACTCGGTCATGTGGTCGGAGCACTGCTCGTACAAGTCCTCGAAGATGTACCTGCGGACGCTGCCGACGGAGGGCGACGCCGTGTTGGTGGGGCCCGGGCAGGACGCCGGCGCGGTCGACGCCGGCGACGGCGACGCGATCGTGTTCAAGATGGAGTCGCATTCGCACCCGAGCGCGATCGAGCCGTACCAGGGCGCGGCGACCGGCGTCGGCGGGATCGTGCGCGACATCGTGTCGATGGGCGCGCGTCCGGTCGCGCTGCTCGACCCGCTGATGTTCGGTCCGCTGACGGACCCACGGAACCGGTGGCTGTTCGAAGGGGTGGTCGCGGGGATCGGCGGCTACGGGAACTGCATCGGCGTCCCGACGGTCGGCGGTGAGATCCGGTTCGCCGAGGCGCACGCGTCGAACCCCTGCGTGAACGTGATGTGCCTGGGGTTGGCGAAGGCCGACGAGCTCGTGACGTCGCAATCGCTCCTTCCGCACGTGGGGTCGCTGATGGTGCTCTACGGCGCGGCCACCGGACGCGACGGGATCGGCGGCGTGTCGGTGCTCGCGAGCGCCACGCTCGAAGACGGCGCGGAAGCGTCGCGCCCGTCGGTGCAGATCGGCGACCCGTTCGCCGAGAAGCTGCTGATCGAGGCGTCGTTGCAGCTGATCGGCGAGGACCTGTTGGAGGGCCTGCAGGACCTGGGCGGGGCGGGCATCACCTGTGCGGTCAGCGAGTCCGCGGCCCGCGCCGGGATGGGCGCCGATGTCGACCTCGACGCGGTCCCGCTGCGCGCCGCCGACATGGAGCCGTTCGAGATCCTGACCAGCGAGTCCCAGGAACGGATGCTCGCGATCGTGCACCCGTCCAAGCTCGCGGCGGTCGAGGCGGTGTGCAGCCGGTGGGGATTGCAGACGGCGGTGATCGCGACGCTCGTCGACGGCGGCGAGCTCACGATCCAGCACCGCGGCGAGGTGGTCGCGCGGATGCCGGCCGGCTCGTTGGTCGACGAGGGCCCCGAGTACGACCGTCCGCGCGCCGAGCCCGCCCGCGTCGACGCGCTCGATCCCGCGCTCACCCCGTTCGACGGTGACCCGACCGACGCGCTCCGCACGGTGTTGGCCTCGCCGAGCATCGCCTCGAAGCGATGGGTGTGGCGGCAGTACGACCGGGTGGTGCAGGGCAACACGGTCGCAGGCCCGGATTCCGACGGTGCGGTGATCCGGATCCCGGGCACCCTGAAGGGCGCGGTGGTCTCGAGCGACGGGAAGGGCCGGTTCGGCCGGCTCGACCCGTACCTGGGCGCGATGCACGCCGTGGCCGAGTCGGCGCGCAACGTCGCGGTCACCGGCGCGCGCCCGGTCGCGATCACGAACTGCCTGAACTTCGGCAACCCCGAGCGGCCCGAGGTGATGTGGCAGTTCGCCGAGTCGATCCGCGGGATGCGCGACGCCTGCGAAGCGCTCGGGACGCCGGTGACCGGCGGCAACGTGAGCTTCTACAACGAGAGCGGTGACAGCGCGATCGACCCGACGCCGGTGATCGGGATGCTCGGCCTGCTGGCGGATCACCGCCTGCGGGTCCCGAGCGCGTTCCCGACGCCCGGGCTCGCGATCTACCTGCTGGGTGAGACGGCGGCCGAGCTCGGGGGGTCGGAGTTCGCCGAGGTCGTGCTCGGCGACATCGGCGGGATGCCCCCGGCGCTCGATCTCCGGAAGGAGCGCGCCCTGATCGACCTGCTGGTCGCGGCCGCCGCCGAGACGCTGCTCGCGAGCGCGCACGACTGCGGCGACGGCGGCCTCGCGGTCGCGCTCGCGGAGTGCGCGATCGGACAAGGTCACGGATTCGCGGTCTCGCTGCCGACCGACCTGCCGAGCCATGTGACCCTGTTCAGCGAGTCGGCGTCGCGGGCGGTCGTGGCGGTCGCGCCCGTCGAGGAGGACCTGTTCCGCGCGCTCGCGGCGGCGCACCACGTCCCCGCGGCGCGGATCGGCGAGACGGGCGGACCCCGAGCGCTGATCGACGGTGCGATCGACGTGCCTGTGACGGACCTCACAGAGGTATGGGAGACCGCGATCCCGCGGTTGCTGGGCGAGGCCGTGTGACGGTCCGCGCGGTCACGTTCGACTTCTGGCAGACCCTCGTCTCCGAACGGCGCGGCGACATGCGCGCGATGCAGATCGACCGGTGGGTCGACACCCTCGCCGACGCGGGACAGCCGCGCGCGCGCGAACAGCTCGTCGCCGTCTTCGACGCGAACTGGGCGATCTTCGAGGAACGCTGGCGTGACAACCACGGCCAGTACGGGGCGGCGGACAGCGTGACCTTCGTCACGGACCACCTCGGCATCGAACTGGCCGACGGGTTGCACGCCACGCTGCTCGACAACTTCCGCATCGTCGGCGAGTCGGCGCCGCTGCAGCTCGCCCGGGGTGTCGAGGGATGTCTGCAAGCGCTGCACGACGCCGGCGTGGCGCTCGGCATCGTCTGCGACGTGGGGCTGACCGGAGCCCCGGTCCTTCGCCGCAGGCTCGAGGGCTTCGGGTTGCTCGGCTACTTCGACGCGTGGTCGTTCAGCGACGAGACCGGGTGGTTCAAGCCGGCCGCGGGCGCGTTCGAGCCGGCGCTCGACGGGCTGGGCGTCCCCGCGGCCCAGGCGGCGCACGTCGGCGACAACGAGCGCACCGACGTCGCCGGCGCGAAGGCCCTCGGGATGACCGCTGTCCAGTACACCGGTCTGGCGTCGATCGGCGCCTGGCTCCCGGAGCAGGAACCCGGCTCCCTCGCCGATCACGTCATCGACGACCTGGCCGCCCTGCCCGGCGTCCTGAAGATCGCCTAACGCGTCTCACAGGAGCCGCCCCTCCCGCGTTGTTCCGGGTGTGGTTGCATCCCTGTCGATGGTCACCCGCACGCCGCCGCCGTTCGAACGGTTCCTCAGCGAACACGGGGCGACGGTGATGCGGTTCCTCGTGGTCGCGGTCGGCCCCGAGCACGCCGACGACGTCTACCAGGAGACGTTCCTGTCGGCTCTTCGCGCCTACCCGCGCGTGCGTGACGACGGCCGGCTCGACCGGTGGGTCCTGCGGATCGCCTCGCGCACGGCGGTCGATCACCATCGCGCGCGAGCCCGGCGGCCAGAGCCTCGAGCGTCGCTCCCCGATCGGCCGCTCGCCGGCCCCGAGCCCCCCGACGACGACCTGCGTGCTGCCGTCGCAGCCCTGCCGCCCAAGCAACGCGCAGCCGTGGCGCTCCGCCACCTGCTCGACCGTCCCTACCCCGAGATCGCCGAGATGCTCGGGTGTTCCGAAGAGGCCGCGCGCGCCAACGTCCGCGCCGGCCTCGCGACCCTCAGGGAGCGTGTGCGATGAAGACGAGTGACCTGCGAACGATCGTGCCTGCGGCCGAGGCGCGCGACCGGGCCCGACGGCTGGACGACCGGGTGCGGGCCGCGGCCGCGGCCGACGGCCTGATCGACGTCGCGGTGGGAACGGTCGACTCGCCGATCGGTGAGCTGTTCGTGGCCGTCACACCGAAGGGTCTGGCGTGCATCGGGTTCGACGGCCAGGACCGGGCCGAGCTCGAGGACCGCTTCGCCGAGGATCTGTCGCCGCGCGTGCTGGCCTCGGCGCGCGCCACCGACGACGTCCGCAGGCAGCTCGACGAGTACTTCGGTGGCGCGCGCCACTCGTTCGAGCTCCGCGTCGACCACCGGCTGATGTCGCCGTTCGTGCGGCAGGTCATGTTCGAGACCGCGAAGGTGCCGTTCGGGAGCGTCTCGACCTACGGCGCGGTCGCGTCGCGGATCCATCGGCCGGACGCCGCTCGTGCGGTCGGCGCCGCCCTCGGCTCCAACCCGATCCCTATCGTCCTGCCCTGCCACCGGATCATCGGCGCCTCCGGGAAGCTGACCGGCTACGCGGGTGGGCTGCACCGCAAGGAGTTCCTCCTCCGGCTCGAAGGCGATCCAGCCCTGTTCCCGGATCAGGGGTGATCCGTCTTCGCTGCCGTGTGACACAGCTCACATGGCCTGCGCCGCAGCGGTGCGAAGATCCTTGGATGACCTACACGGTGCCATATATGGCGTATGGCATGCTCCCGCACATGGAGAAGACCACCGTGTACCTGGACCCCGAGATCTCCCGCGGGCTCAAGGCGATGTCGCGGGCGAGCGGGCGGCCCCAGGCACAGCTGATCCGTGAGGCGCTGGGGGCCTATCTGGCGGCCACGCCTCGTCACGAGCTCCCCGGCTGGGTCGGGTCCTGGAAGAACGGGCCCGTGACCGACGCGGCCGACCTCCGGCGTGCGACGGCACCGGCCGACGCGTGATCACCCTCGACACCTCCGCGGTCGTCGCGCTCGTGAACCGGTCGGACGTGCGCCACGGCGAAGCCGCCCGGGCCCTCGGCGATCACGGCGGTCCCACGGTCGTGCCGCTCGCGATCCTCGCCGAGGTTGCCGACGTCCTGGACGGGCGGCTGGGTCCGATCGCGACGGTCGGGTTCCTGCGGGGGCTGGAGCAAGGCGACTCGCTGCTCGACTCCGGCGACGGCGATGTGCCGAGGATCCGCGAGCTGATGACGCGGTTCGTCGACCCGCCGCTCGGGTTCACCGGCGCCGCGGTGGTCGCGTGCGCCGAGCGCAACGGAGGAGACGTCCTGACGTTCGACCGCCGGGTGCTCGAAGCGGTGGCCCGCGAGGTGCCGGTCAGCCTCGTACCCTGAGGCGACGTGATCCCCCTCTCCGTCGATCGAACGCGGTCGCCGCGCGGCTCGAGGCTCCTCCTCGCCGCCCTGACCACCACCGTGCTCTTGGGCTCGGCCGCCTGTGCGGCCTCGTCATCGAGCGACCAGATACCGATCGGGCCGAAGCCGTCGGTGAGCGTCTTGCTCCGTGTGGCCGCCGACGCCGGCACCAGCGTGCAGCTGATCGGCACCGGCACCACGCAGGCCGCCCTCGACGTCGCGGCCGGCGAGGTCGCCAAGGCAGCCTTCCCCGGCGTGCAGCCCGGCCCACCCCAGCTGGCGAGCCCGACGGACGATGGACTCACCGTTGCGACGGTGCCGATCACGCTGCCGACCGACGCGATGTCCTTCAGCTTGGACAGCGCGAGCATGAGCTCGGCCCTGAACCTGGTCCATCCCAAGGCGGTGGGAGTGTGGGTCTGCACCGACGACCGTCGGAGCCTGACGGTCGACAGCACGGCTCCCGGCGCGGTGTCCAGCGACATCGTCTCGGGACAGTGCCAGGTCGCCGGCTCGACCCTCGCGCACGACAACGTCACCTGGACCGCGAAGGTCGATGTCGGGGCGGTCGAACCCCCGTCGAAGCTCCCGGTCCTGATCGTGGCCGTGATCGTGCTGATCTTGATCGTCGGCGCCGTCGTCGTCCTGCGGATGCGCCGGACCGGTGCGCCCGATGCCGCGCCCCCGACGCCGGCCGGGCCGCCGGTACACTGAGGGCCTCGATGGGTTCGGAATCCCCCAAGGAAGAATGCGGCCTGTTCGGCGTCTGGGCACCCGGGGACGACGTTGCCCGGCTCACGTACTTCGGGTTGTTCGCCCAGCAGCACCGTGGGCAGGAGTCCGCGGGGATCGCGGTCTCCGACGGCAGCAACATCCTCGTCTACAAGGACCTCGGGTTGGTCAGCCAGGTCTTCAACGAGGCCACGCTCACCACGCTGCACGGCGATCTGGCGGTGGGGCACACCCGATACTCGACGACGGGCTCGACCACCTGGGAGAACGCGCAACCCGTGTTCAAGACCGACGGCGTGCGCTCGGTCGCCCTCGGCCACAACGGCAACCTCGTGAACACCCGTGAGCTCGCCCAGGCGGTCGCCGGCGGGGCGGCCAGCACCGACAGCGACCTCGTGACCGCGATGATCGCGGCCGAGGCGCCGAACACGCAGGGCCTCGACGACGCTGCGATGCGCGTGATGCCGATGCTCCAGGGCGCCTACTGCTTCGTGTTCATGGACGAGCGGAGCGTCTACGCCGCGCGTGACCCCTTCGGTGTGCGCCCACTGTCGATCGGCCGGCTGCCGAACGGCTTCGTCATCGCCTCGGAGACCTGCGCACTGGACATCGTCGGCGCGACCTGGGTGCGCGACGTCGAGCCCGGCGAGATCGTCCGGATCGACGACCGCGGGTTGCACTCGATGCGGTTCGCGACCAGCCATCGCACGGCGCGCTGCGTCTTCGAGTACGTCTATCTCGCGCGGCCCGACTCCCGGATGGACGGGATCACCGTCCACGAGGCGCGGGTCGAGATGGGCCGCCGCCTCGCCGAGGAGCACCCGGTCGACGCGGACCTCGTGATCGCGGTCCCGACGACCGGCCATTCGGCCGCGCAGGGGTACAGCCAGGTGTCGGGCATCCCGTACGGCGACGGGATCTACAAGAACGCCTACGTCGGCCGCACCTTCATCCAGCCCTCGCAGTCGCTCCGAGATCGCGGTGTGAAGCTGAAGCTCAACCCGCTGCCGGACTCGATCCGGGGCAAGCGGCTCGCCGTGATCGACGACTCGATCGTGCGCGGCACGACGACGAAGCAGGTCGTGTCGATGCTCCGTGACGCCGGGGCGACCGAGGTCCACATGCTCGTGACGTGTCCGCCGCTGCAGTGGCCGTGCTTCTACGGGATCGACATGCCGACCCGTCAGGAGCTGATCGCGGCCGACCTCACGGTCGAGCAGGTCCGTTCCTACGTCGGCGCCGACTCGCTCGGCTACCTCTCGCTCGAGGGCATGGTCGAAGCGGCAGGCGGCGAGAAGGACTCGTTCTGCCGCGCGTGCTTCGACGGCGAGTACCCGATCGAGATCCCCGAGGGCGCCGGCAAGTTCGTGCTGGAGGATCAGCTCCAGCTGCCGACCGGGTGAGCGACGCGTACCGCGGCGCCGGTGTCGACACCGAGGCCGCCGCCAAGGCCGTCTCGCTGATCGCCGACCTTGCCGCCGGCACCCGCCGAGCGGAGGTCGCCGACGTCGTCGGCGGGTTCGCCGGGCTCTTCTCGATCGGTCAGGGGCGGCTGCTCGCCGCGGCGACCGACGGGGTCGGCACCAAGCTCGAGATCGCGCGTCGCACCGGCCGGCGATCGACCGTCGGGATCGATCTCGTCGCGATGTGCGCCGACGACGTCGTGTGCACGGGCGCGGAGCCGCTGTTCTTCCTCGACTACGTGGCGGTGGGCCGCGTCGTGCCCGAGCAGGTCGCGGAGCTCGTCGCCGGGGTCGCCGAAGGATGCCGGCGCGCGGGGTGCGCGCTGCTGGGGGGTGAGACCGCCGAGCACCCGGGCGTGATGCCCGACGACCAGTTCGACCTCGCCGGGCTTCTGCGTGGGCATCGTGGAGGAGGACGCCCTGCTCGGCCCCGAGCGGGTCCGCGAGGGCGACGTGCTGATCGGGCTGCCGTCGAGCGGGCTCCACGCGAACGGGTACTCGCTCGTGCGGCGCGTCCTGCTCGACGGCAGGTCGCTGGACGAGCCGGTGCCCGAGCTCGGGCGGTCGCTCGCCGATGAGCTGCTCGAGCCGTGCACGATCTATGCGCCGGAGGTCCTGGCGATGCACCGGGAGGGCCTGCTCCACGCCGCGGCCCACATCACCGGCGGCGGCATCGTCGAGAACCTCCCTCGGATCTTGCCCGAGGGCATGGGTGCGACCCTCGATCGGGGGAGCTGGAGCGAGCCGGCGATCTTCGCCCTGTTGCAACGCGAAGCCGGCCTCACCGACGAGGACCTCTTCGGAACCTTCAACATGGGCATCGGGATGGTGCTTGCGGTCCCGCCGGAGCATGCCGAGGCCGCGGCCACGCACGGCCCGGTGGTCGGGCGCGTCGAGCCCGGCGCCGGCGTCCACATCGTCTCGCACCACCCACGGTGACTAGACCCGTCTCACCCGCCCACCCTGGACCTTCGCCGGAGGACGTCACCGCATCCCGTTCAGGTCGAGCCGATGGACGCATGAACGTCCCGCTCCTGGCGACCGTAGCTACAGGGGATGGTTTCGAACGGACTGCCCACCGTCCTCGTCGTCGACGACGAGCCCCAGGTCGTCTGGGTGCTCGAGTTCAGCCTGCAAGGGGAGGGGTACGAGACCCTCACCGCCCACGACGGGTTCGAGGCGATGGATCAGATCGAACGCCATCACCCCGACCTGATGGTCCTCGACGTGATGATGCCGCGGATGGATGGCTGGTCGGTCCTCGAGGAGCTCGAGAAGCTGCCCGCAGCTGAGCGTCCGCGGGTCGTCATGGTGACCGCGCTCGCATCGGCGATGGACCGCGCGCGTGCCGAGCGTCTCGGCGCGTCGGCGTTCGTCCCGAAGCCCTTCGACGTGGATGAGCTCATCGGGGTCTTGCAGGGCCTCGCCTCGCCAGCTGAGATCCCGGTCGCTTCGCTTCGCCGCGTTCAGTGACTGAGGCGCTGGTGGTCCGTCGGCACGACGGTGGTGCCGACCGCACGAAGTGTGAGCACCGGCTCGTCGAGGAACTCGGCCGCGGAGTCGCTGATATCGGTGCGTGCAGCCCCGATCTTGTGGATCTCGAACTCGCACGTGCGTGACGTGTTGCCCACCTTCACGATCTTGCCGCGCGCCTCGATCCAGTCGCCCGCGTACAGCGGCGCGAGGAACTCCACCGACTCGTAGGCGCGGAACAGCCCTTCGTCGCCGTCGTACTTCATCGCGAGCTCGGTGATCAGGTCGCCCACGATCTTCAACTGCGTCGCACCGGCGACGAGGTTGCCGCCGTAGTGCGCGTCCTCCTGGCCGAGTCGAAGTCGGATCAGTGCGCTGGGCAGGTCGCTCACTCGGGGATCACCTTCCCGTGTCGAACACCGCGCGCGGGCACGCGCGCCTCGGTGCCGTCCTTCTTGCGGACGAAGTAGGTCTCGGCGGCCTCGTCCCATCGTTCGAACACGCCGACCGCCTCGCTCAGGAACCCGTTCGGCAGCTCGAACTGGAACGTCACGCGCTTGCCGATGTCCTCGGGCGTCACCTGGTTGGGCATAGGCGGGGAAGGGTACTAGAGGTCCCGCACGGCCTCGGCGGCCAGCAGGAACAACGACCAGCGGAAGTCGTCGCGGTCCTTCAGCGCGAAGCCGCTCCACTCGTCGCCCGACAGATCGTCGGACGTCGTGAGGAGCTGCGCGATCGGCACGCCTCGGAACTTCGCGATCGCGAACAGCGCCGATGCCTCCATCTCGACCGCGAGGCAGCCCTCGGCGACCCGGCGGTCGACCTTCGCGCGCGTCTCCCGGTAGAAGCCGTCGGTGGTCCACGTGCCGCCGGTCTCGAACGCAACGTCGTGGCGCCGGAGGGTCGCGAGCAGCGTTTCGAGCGCGTCGGGCGTGGGCTCGACCGAGCGCCCGGGCGGTTGGTAGTGGTAGCTCGTGCCCTCGTCGCGGATCGCGAAGGTCGGCACGATCACGTGTCCGATCTGGCGTGGCGTCAGCCCACCCGCGGTGCCGACCGCGATGAACCGCTCGCAGCCGTGGGCGATCGACTCCTCGAAGAACCCGCCGGCCAGCGCCGCGCCGACCCCCGGATGGAAGACCGCGATCTGTTCGCCGTCCACATCGAACCCGAACACCTGGTGGATGCCGTGCGCCGCCTGAAGCTCGAACAACACGGGCGCCCCCTGGTCGCGCAGGCGGTCGATCACCTGGCTGAAGAAGCACAGGACGGCTCGCTTCGGCGCGGGCTCGGCGTCGACGACCACGTGGTGCGGCTCGAAGACCGCGTGCGGGTCGGGGTCGAACTCCAGGATCGGCGCGTCGCCGGTGCCGGCCACGGTGCTACCCGAGCTTGGCGATCGTGCCGGCGGGCGGCGCCGGGTACGAGTCGGGGTGCGCCGCCCACGCCAGGATCTCGAGGCCGTCGACCAGCCGCGGGCCCGGCCGCGAGAAGAACGAGGTGGCGTCGACCGCGTACACGTTGCCGTTGCGGACCGCGGGCGTGTCGGCGAACTCCGGCTGCGACAGGAAGGCGCCGGCCTCCTCCTCGGCCTCTTCCAGGTAGTAGCCGCACGGCATGAACACGATCACCTCCGGCATCGCGTTGCGCACCTCGTGCCACGCGGTCTCGCGGCTCGGCATGCCGTCGTCGGCCAGGACCGGTGTGCCGCCGACCGCGGTGATCATGCCCGGGATCCAGTGGCCGGCCGAGAACGGCGGGTCGGACCACTCGAGCGCGAAGACGCCGATCGTCGGCAGCCGCTTGGCCTTCTCCTTCACGATCGCGACGCGCTGCTGCAGCGCCGCGACGATCTCCTCGCCCTTCTCCTCGCGTTCGAGGAGCTTCGCGACCACGCCGATCGTGGCGATGACCTCGTCGAGCGTGTTGGGATCGAGCGAGAGCACCTTCGCGTCGGGAAGGCCGATCTTGTCGAGCGCCTCCTGCACCTGCCCGCTCGGCACCGCGCAGACACGGCAGAGGTCCTGCGTGAGGAGCACGTCGGGCTGGGTCCGGCGGAGCAGGTCGACGTCGAGCTGGTAGATCGGCTCGCCGGCGCCGACCTTGTCGCGGACCGCGTTGTCGATCTCGCGCGGCGTCTGCAGGTGGCCTTGCGACAGGGCGCTGCGGCTGACCACCGGCTTGGTGACCGCGGCGGGCGGGTAGTCGCACTCGTCGGTGACGCCGACGAGGTCGTCGCCGAGGCCGAGGGCGTACACGATCTCGGTGGCGGACGGCAGCAGCGACGCGATCTTCACCGAGGCAGCCCTCCCAGCAGTTCGGCCGACTCTAGCAGCGCCACGAGATCGGACAGGGCGCGCCCGGCGACCGCGCCGTCCAACACGCGATGGTCGAAGGTCATCGAGATCGTGGCGGCGGGGTGCGCCACCACCCGGCCGTCCACGACGAGGGCGCGTGGCTGGATCACACCGAGCGCGAGCGTGACGCTCGTGCCCGGCGACAGGATCGGCGTGCCCGCCTCGGAGCCGTACGAGCCGGTGTTGCTCACCGCGATCGTGCGCGGCCGCGAGGTCGTCGGGGTGAAGGTGTCCGTCGCGGGTGGACGCGGCGAGGCGTTCGATCTCGCCCCGCAGCTCGGCGATCGTGCGCCGAGGCGCGTCGTGGATCACCGGCGCGACCAGACCGTGCTCGGTGTCGACGGCGATCGCGACATGTACGTCGTCGCGCGGCGACGTGCCGTCGTCGGTCCAGGCGGCGTTGAGGATCGGGTGATCGGCGACGGTGCGGACGAGCGCGGCGATGAAGATGGGGAGCGGCGAGACGCCGAGCTCGGCGCGGAACGCCTCGAGGGCCGTGCAGTCGACCGTTCGGAACGTCGTCACCTGCGGGATCGCCGCCTGCCGCGTGAGCGCCGCTGCAAGCTGGCGACGGGAGCGGTCGATGCTGCCGAGGTCGCGCCCGATCCCGTCAGCCCCTCGGCGCACGTCGTCCTCGGTGATCCGTCCGTCCGGCCCGGTGGCGTTGATCACCGCGAGGTCGACACCGAGCTCCTTCGCGAGCTTGCGAACCGGCGGCGTCGCTCGTGGCCCGGCGGTCGCCCCGGTCTGGGGCACGGCGGCCCCGTCACCGGCCACGTCGAACGTGATCAGCGGCGCGCCGACCGGGACGTCGGCGTCGACCGCGCCGTGCAGGGTCACGATCCGGCCGGCGAACGGGGAGGGGATCTCGACCGCGGCCTTCGCCGTCTCCACCTCGACCAACGGCTGGTTCAGCGCGACCTCGGCGCCCTCGGCGACGAGCCACTCGACGATCCGGCCGTCCTCGAGGCCCTCGCCGAGGTCCGGCATCGCGAAGACGCGTTCCATCAGTAGGCCACGGTCTCCTTGGCGGCGGCGACGATGCGGTCGACGCTCGGCAGGTACCCGTCCTCGAGCGACGCCGGCGGGTACGGCGTGTCCCAGCCGGTGACCCGAGCGATCGGCGCCGCGAGCGAATCGAACGCGAGCTCCATCGTGCGCGCCGCGATCTCGGCGCCGAAGCCGCCGTGGCGCGGCGCCTCGTGCACGACGACCAGTCGGCCGGTCTCCTCGGCGCACCGCTGCAGCAGATCCTCGTCGAGCGGGGAGAGGGAACGGAGGTCGACGACGCGCGCCTCGATGCCGGCGTGCGCGAGCTGCTCGGCGGCATCGCGGATGCGTGCGACCATCGAGCCGTACGCGACCAGCGTCACGTCGGTGCCGTCGCGCAGCACGCGGCCGGCGCCGATCGCCGGACCCTCGGCGCTGAGCTCGCCCTCCTCCTTCGCCCAGTAGCGGGCCTTCGGTTCCAGGACGACCACCGGGTCGGGGTCGGCGATCGCATGGCGCAGCAGCGTGTAGCCGTCGAGCGCGCTCGACGGGACGACCACCTTCAGCCCGGCGGTGTGGGCGTAGTAGGTCTCGGGGCTCTCCCCGTGGTGCTCCTTGCCCTTGATGCCCCCGAACGACGGGATGCGGATCGTGATCGGCATGTCGACGCGGCCCCGGGTGCGCATCCGCATCTTCGCGACGTGGTCGACGACCTGCTCGAACGCCGGGTAGGAGAAGGCGTCGAACTGCAGCTCGACCACCGGGCGCCAGCCCGCGAACGCGAGCCCGACGGCCGAGCCGACGATCGCCGCCTCGCTGATCGGGGTGTCGAACACGCGCCGTTCGCCGAACTCCTGCTGGAGCCCGTCGGTCACCCGGAACACACCGCCGCTCACGCCGACGTCCTCGCCGAACACCAGCGCGCGGTCGTCGTGCGCGAGCGCGTCACGCAACGCCTGGTTGAGCGCGCGGCTGAGGGTCCACTCGGTCACGCGAGCGCCTCGGCGCGCATCCGCTCGAACGTCGCCGGCGGCTCCGCGTACACCCAGTCGAACCCCCACTCGACGGGCGGCGGCGGGGTCGCGACGACGCCCGCGCGAACCTCCAACGCGAACGTCTCCGCCTCGGCATCGCAGGCGGCGAGGTACGCGTCGTCGGCGTGGCCCGCCCCGACCAACCAGGTGCGGAACCGTGCGATCGGGTCGAAGGCGCGCGCCGCCTCCACCTCCGGATCGGCGCGGTAGCGTCGTGCGTCATCAGCGGTGGAATGCGCGCCGATCCGATACGTCAGCGCCTCGATCAGCGTCGGCCCCCCGCCGGACCGAGCCCGCTCGACGGCCTCGCGCGTCGCCGCGTACACCGCCAGCACGTCGTTCCCGTCCACCCGCACGCCGGGGAACCCGTACCCCTCGGCGCGGCGCCAGATCTCGCCGGCGGTCTGCGACGCGGTCGGCACGCTGATCGCCCATCCGTTGTTCTGGCAGAACAGGACGAGCGGGAGCCGGCGCACGCCGGCGAGGTTGGCCGCCTCGTGGAAGTCGCCCTCGCTCGTCGCGCCGTCGCCGAAGTAGGCGATCGTCACGTCGTCGCTCCCGTCGAGCTGGCGTCCGAGCGCGTACCCGGCCGCGTGCGCGATCTGGGTCGCGATCGGGATGCAGATCGGCCCGAAACGGGTCGCGCGCGGGTCGTACGGGCCGCCGTGCCACGTGCCCCGGTGGTACTGGAGGTACTGGACCGGATCGACGCCCCGCAGCAGCGCGACCGGCAGCTCGCGGAAGGTCGGCCACACGAAATCGTCGTCGCCGAGCGCCCACGCGGAGCCGACCTGCGCGGCTTCCTGGCCCTCGTGACCCGGGTAGACGGTCAGCTCGCCCTGGCGCTGCAGCGCGATGCACTCGCGATCGAGCCTGCGCGCCAGGACCATCCATCGGTAGAGCTCGCGGAGCGCCGCGGCGTCGAGGGAGTCGGGGACGGGGCCGACCGCCGAGCCGTCGGGCGCGAGGACCTGCCGGGGTTCCGAGCCGCTCCAGTGCGCGGGCGGCTGCGGGTGCGGTTCGGCCACGGCTGAAGCTCCTTGCGATGGATGCCGAGAGGATACGTGACGGTACCCCTCGCTAGACTCCGACATCGATGGTCCCGAGCGCCTACCTCCGCGTGTTCCAGCCGCTCGACGGGTTCGAGCGTTCCGAACAGCTGCACTGGGAGCGGTGGCTGGTCACGGGGCGCGGGCAGACCGGACGGGCGCGCTTCGCCGACCGCCCCACCGGCGAGGGGGTCGGGTTCCTCGCCCCCGGCGGGCGTGAGGCCGCCGAGGTCCGCGCGTTCGACGGCCGCACCTACCTGGCGCCGCATCGCACGCGGTTGCGCGTGCTGAACGCGATCGCCGACCAGCCCGAGGAGTACCTGGCCGACCTGTGGGACCTGATCCTGCCCTCGCGCGAGGCGCGCCGCGCCCGCCGCGAACTCGGCAAGCTGCGGCGGCGCGACCCGCACGCGGTGCCGTTCGTGCTGCAGAGCGCGTGGCACGTGCCGCTGCGGTGGTTCGTGCTGTTCCGGCCCGAGGAGCGCTCGATCGCCGACGACGACCGCGGCCGGCTGAGGTTGCGGTACCGCGCGCCGGTCCGCAGGGCGATGCGGCGGATCGAGAACGCCCTGCCGGCGCTGCGCCGCTCCGACCTGGCCCAGCTCGGCGAGCTCGTGATCGAGCTCCACCAGTGGATCGCGACCTTCGATCCGCGCAGCGTCCTCGAGCTCGACTACGGGGAGCTCTCCGACCTGATGAGCTGGGACGAGATGGACGACGACCACAGCGCCGAGCAGATGCAGCGCGCGCTCGACGCCCTGGCGAAGCACGAGCCGGGGGAGTCGGCCGAGGCCTACCAGTCGGTGTTGGTGCGCTGGGCGGAGTTCCGCTCTCGCGAGATGTTCAACTGACGCCGCTCAGCTCGTGAGCCGCACCACCAGCGAGTCCCACGCGTCCAGATAGGCGTCGACGTCCTCGTCGGTGGCCGGGACCGGCACGACGGGGCCGGCGCCGACGATCGCCTCCCAGACCCCGCGGTTCGCGAGCCAGATCCGGATCAGCCGCGTGAGGAAGTCGTTCGCGCACGCGCGGCCCTCGGCCGCGTTGCGGATCGGCGTGGGCCGGAACACGTAGCCGGCGCGGGGGCCGACGTGCGGGATGTGCCACGGCAGCCCGGCCTTCTCCACGCTGGCGCGCATCCCGTCGGCGAGCTTGGCGCCGAGCCGCTGCGTGTGCTCGTACGCGTCGGGCGTGAGGACCTCGAGCATCGTCGCCTTGGCCGCGGCCATCGACAGCGCGTTGCCGAACAGGGTGCCCCCGAGAGCCACCATGTCGAAGCGCTCGCCGTCGGGGCCCTTCATCTGGGTGAGGAACATCGCGATGTCCTCGGTCGTGCCCCAGGCGCCGAACGGCACGCCGGCCGCGATCGACTTCCCCGCGCTCACGAAGTCGGGCTCGAGGCCCCACATCGCGGTGAGGCCGCCCGGACCGAAGACCTGCGTATGGGTCTCGTCGTAGGCGAGCAGGGTGCCGGCCGCCCGTGTCAGCGCGCGCACGCCCGGCGTGGAAGCCCTCGTCCGGGAGCACCAGCCCGTAGTTGTTCGTCATCGCGGGCTCGGTCATCACGACGGCGACGTCGCCGCGATCCAACGCTGTCTCGAGCGCCGGCAGGTCGTTGAAGGGCACCAGCACCACGTGCTCGGTCACGTCGGCCGGCAGGCCGTGCTCCTCGGGCACGAGCGCACCCGCGTCGTCCAGCTCGACGAGCGCCTGGTCGAAGTGCCCGTGGTACTTGCCGTCGAACATCAGCACCTTGTCTCGGCCCGTCATCACGCGCGCGACCCGGATCACCTCCGTGTTGGCCTGCGACGCCGACAGCGTGTACTGCCACTTGGGGAGGCGGTAGCGGCGCGCGAGCTCCTCGGACACGACGATCGCGTCCTCGGTCGGCAACAGGAACTGGTTGCCGCGCGCCATGCGGTCGCTCACCGCCCGCACGACCGGCTCGGGCGCGTAGCCGCAGAACATCGACATGTCGGCGATGTTGAAGTCGCTGTACGTGAACCCGTCGACGTCGGTGAATCGGGCCCCCTTCCCGGAGTCCACCCAGATCGGCAGGTGGTGATAGGAGCCGCGGAGCCAGGCCATCGGCACGCCGTTGGGCATCGAGTCCCAGGCGCGCGTCCACAGCTGGGCCGACCGGGGGCGAGCCGCGTGGAACCGCTCGTCCTCGGCGTCCTTGAGCTCCTTGATCAGGTCGCGGTCGATCGCCGGGGTGAGCACGGCGGTCAGTCTAGAAGGGGTGGCCAGGGGCAGAATCGAACTGCCGACACCGCGGTTTTCAGCCGCGTGCTCTACCAACTGAGCTACCTGGCCGGGTGGTGCCGGCTCGAGTCCTTCGACCCTAGCGCGCCTGACGGGCTTCGATCCCGCGATCTCCGCCTTGACAGGGCGGTGAGGACGGCCGGACTCCTCTACAGGCGCGTGTGCGTGGTGCCGACGCCGGTGCGCCGTGGTGCAGGTGATGCCGTGCCCCCAACGGGATTCGAACCCGTGCTTCCGCCTTGAAAGGGCGGCGTCCTAGGCCACTAGACGATGGGGACGCAGGGCTCGCCTCCGGTTCGAGACGGGAGGAAGGATAGCAAGGTCGCCTCACGCCGCTCCAGGCAGACGCTCTAGGCTTCGGCCATGGATCGCGCGGGGGTCGAGGCGTGGATGGAGGCCTACCGCCAGGCGTGGATATCGAACGACCCTGCCAAGGTGGAAGCCCTGTTCACCGAGGACGCCGTCTACTCCCAGGATGCGTTCCAGCCCGACTGGCACGGGCGCGAGGAGATCGTGCGCCGGTGGACCGCCGGCATCTCACAGGACGTTGAGATGGCCTCGGAGGTCTGGGCGGTCGACGGCGACGTGGCGCTCGTCCATTGGGACGTCATCACGCACAACCACGGCGACCCTGTTCGGGTGCAGTACGACGGCGTTCTTATCCTCAGGTTCGACGGCGGCCGCTGCCGAGAGCATCGCGAATTCTTCTTCCGTCGAGAGATGCGCTGAGCTCGCCGCCTCGGCCGGCTGCGACCTCGACGATGTGGCGGACGCGGTGCCGAGGCCACGCCATCTTCCCCGGCGGCAGCTCGCGGACGCCGACGAAGGCCCACGCGCCGTCGAACAGTACGGCGTCGATCGGGAAGTGCATGCCGATCGTGTGCACGGAGCGGCAGCGAGCGAGCACGAGCGCGGTCATCGGGTCGAGGCCGTCGCGTCCGAGGAGGCCGCGGGCTCGTTCGGCGTGCGTTTCCGGGATCTCCAGCGTCCAGCCGGCGAGTTCGACGCGTCGCATCCGCCGACCGTAGCCCCTCGCGCCGACGTTCAGTCTTCGACGACGACGCCGAGGTCGACCGGCTCGCCGTCGTGGCCGTCGGCGAGGAACCGTTCGAGGTGGTCCGCGAGCCCGAGGGGGTACACGACCTCGGGCTCGGCGCGGAGCCGCTCGATGGTGAACCAACCGGACCCCGTGATCGGCTCCTCGTCGGGGAAGACGGTGACCGCCTCGAACGGCGCCGGCACCTCGACCAAGAACGTGCGCTCCCGCTGGTGCACGCGCCAGCGTTCCCACGTGAAGGTGACCTCGCGCGTCCAGATGCACGGACCCAGCGCGAGATCGTCGCGGCCGACCTCCTCGGCAAGCTCTCGCCGTGCGGCGTCCTCGTACGACTCGCCGTCGTCGAGGCCGCCGCCGGGCGTCACCCAGAACGGCCCGCGGAACGAGGGCTCGAGCCGAAGCAGCAACACCTGGGGCTCGGGCGTGAGGACGAGCAGGCGCGCGGCCCCTCGGTGGACGTCTTCCATGGGTGGGCCGGGCAGGATTTGAACCCGCGACACGAGGGTTAAAAGCCCCCTGCTCTAACCAAGCTGAGCTACCGGCCCCGTAGCGGGGCCTAGCTTATCGACCGCGACCTCGTCGGCCGGGTCGCCCGGTCGGGTCGTCGGCGCGCTCGAGGCGGAACCGGGCGACGGTCCGTGCGAGCTCGTCGGCCAGCTGGGCGAGCGCCGCCGCCGCCGTCCGCGCACCGTCGACCCCCTCGGAGGTCTCGGTGGTGGCGGAGGCGACACCGCGGATCGTGGTCGCGATCTCCTCGGCGCCCGAGGCCGCCTGGGCCATCCGGTCGGTGATGTCACCCGTCATCTGCTGCTGCTCGTCCACCGCGGCGGCGATCGTCGTCTGGGTGTCGCTGATGTGCCCGACGACCTGGGCGATCCGGTCCAGCGACGACGCCGCGGCCTGCACCTCGACCTGGATGCTCGCGATCGTCCGGTCGATCTCGTCCGTGGCGTTCGCGGTCTGCCCCGCGAGCTCCTTGACCTCGTCGGCGACGACGGCGAAGCCCTTCCCGGCCTCGCCGGCACGCTGGGCCTCGATCGTGGCGTTGAGCGCAAGCAGGTGCGTCTGCCGCGCGATCTTCTGGATCAGGGCGATCACGTCGCCGACCTGCTGCGATGCCGTCTGCAGGCGTTCGACGGTCCGGTGGGTGTCCTCGGCGTCGGCGACGGCGCTCTGCGCGATCATCGCCGCGTCGGCGGCGCTGGACGCGATCTCCTGGATCGAGGAGCGCAGGCCCTCCGCACCGGTCACGGCCTGGGCGACGTTGCCCGAGACCTGCGTCGCGGCCGCCGAGACGTTGGTGGCGACGTCGGACGTCTGCTCCGCGGCGGCGCCGATCGAGGCGCCGGTCATCGCGAGCGTCTCCGCCGAGGTCGCGAGCGTCGTCGTCCCCGCAGTGATCGAGGTCATCGCGTCGGCCATCTGCGCCACGGTCGTGTTCAGGGCCGTGCCCAACATCGCGAGCTCGTCGGTGCCGCGCACGTCGACCGTGGCGCTCAGGTCGCCCTCGGCGACGACCTCGAGGGTGTCGACCGAGTCGCGGAGCGGCGACACGATCGAGCGCACGATCAGCGTGCCGAGCAGCAGGGCGATCGCGATCCCGATCGCGAGCAGCGTGGCGAGCCCGACCACCGCCTGCATGTACGCGGCGTGTCCGGCCCGCAGCTCGACGACGGCGGCCGCGTTCTCGGAGCTCATCAGGTCGTCGACGATCGACTGGGCGTCGGCGAACAGCGGCGAGGCGCTCTGCTTGAAGTGCGCCTCGAACGCGGCGGCGGCGTTCTTGTCCGACAGGGGGAGCAGGTGATCGAACACGACGGGGTCGAGCTTCGACAGATCGTCCTCGAGCGTCGTCGCGCGTTCGAGCTCGGCGCCACTCGGGCCCGTCGCGCGGAACGCCGCGATGTGTTGCTTGGCCTCGTCGAACGCCGTCTGGATCGACGAGACGTAGTTCTGCTTCTCGAAGAAGACGTCCGTGCCCGCGTGGGCGCGGAGGTTCAGCTCGATCTCGTCGAGCGAGGCGTGGATACCCGCGACCTCGGTGACCGGCTGCAGGGAGTGCTGGGCGACCGCCTCGAGGTTGCTCGAGATGCGATGCATCTGCCAGATGCTCGCGAGCCCCACGACGAGCGCGAGGGCGATCGCGACGCCGAACGCGCCGAAGATGCGTGTGGACACGCTGCGCTCACGCATCGCGGCGTCCAGGCGCGGCAGACGGAGCATCGGAAAGCGCATGTGGGCACTATCGACGCAGGCGCTCGGCTCCCTGAGTCGTGACCGCGGGCGAGGCCGAGAGGTGTTGGGGTGCAGGCTAGCCTGCGTCGTGATGGCCGACGTAGCGGTTCGTGATCGGCAGCCGCCGGTCCTTCCCGAACGCCTTCGGGGTGATCTTCACCCCGGGCGCGGCCTGCCGGCGCTTGTACTCGGCGCGGTCGATCATCGCCGCGACACGGGTCACGGTGTCCGGCGACCCGATCCCCGCGGCGACGATCTCGTCGATCCCGAGGTCGTCCTCGACGTAGGCGGCGATGATCGGGTCGAGCTCCTCGTACGGGGGCAGGGAGTCGGTGTCCTGCTGGTCGGGCCGGAGCTCGGCGCTCGGCGGTTTCGTGAGCACGGCGTCGGGGATCGGTGGCTCCGCGCCCGTCGCGCGCGCCGCTTCGTTGCGCCAGCGGCACAGGTCGTAGACGAGGGTCTTGGGGACGTCCTTGATCGGCGCGAACCCACCCGCCATGTCGCCGTAGAGCGTGGAGTAGCCGACGGCGTACTCGCTCTTGTTGCCGGTGGCCAGCACGAGCCAGCCGTAGCGGTTGGAAAGCGCCATCAGGTCGTTGCCGCGGATCCGCGCCTGCAGGTTCTCGGCGGCGAGGCCCTGCACGACCTCGGGAGACAGCTGCGACTCGAACGCACGATAGACGTCGGTGATCGGCACCTGCTCGAACGTGATGCCGAGACGGCGGGCGAGGTCGGCTGCATCGTCGATGCTCCCTGAGCTCGAATGCATGCTGGGCATCCCGAGCGCATGCACGGCGCCGGGACCGAGCGCGTCGGCTGCGATCGTCGCGACCAGCGCGGAGTCGATGCCACCCGACAACCCGAGCACGACGCCGGTGAAGCCGTTCTTGCGCACATAGTCGCGCGTGCCGAGCTGGAGCGCCCGGTAGACGTCTTCGGGCTCCTCAGGCCACGGCGGACGCTCGTCGGCGCGGACCTCCCCGTCCTCGATCGTCGCGACCAGCAGGTCCTCGTCGAACCGCGCGGCGCGGCAGGGGACGGAACCGTCGGGCGCGACGATGAGCGAGCCCCCGTCGAACACCAGCTCGTCCTGGCCGCCGACGGCGTTGACGTACACGATCCACGCGCCCGTTTCGGCGGCCCGCGCACGGAGCACGTCCAGCCGTTCGTCGGCCTTCCCGCGGTGGTAGGGCGAGCCGTTCAGGTTCGCCACGATCGGGACGCCGCGGTAGTCGTCGAACGGCAGGCCGGGGTACCAGGCGTCCTCGCAGATCGAGAGGCCGACCTGTGTGCCCGAGATCTCGACGACGGTCGCGGCCATCCCCGGCGCGAAGGTCCGTCGTTCGTCGAACACGCCGTAGTTCGGCAGCTTGACCTTGGCGTACCTCGTGTGCACCCGGCCGCCGCGCAGCACCGCCGCGGCGTTGTGCAGCCCGGCTGCGCTGCGATCCACGAACCCGACGATCACGTCGCACCCGCTCGCGGTCGCCGAGGCGAGCGCGTCGAGCGCCGCGAGGTTGTCGGTCACGAACGAGGACCGCAGGACGAGATCCTCGGGCTGGTACCCGGTGATCGCCAGCTCGGTGAAGACGACGACGTCGGCGTCTTCGGCGGTCGCGCGGGAGGCGGCATCGGCGAGGCGGTCGACGTTCCCGTCCAGGTCGCCGACCGTCGTGTTCAGCTGGCCGAGCGCGATGCGCACCACGACGGAAGCCTACCCGTCGGTGCGCGCGACCCCGGGGCTAGTCGAGGCCGCCGATGTCGACGTTGTACGCCTCCCACACAAGGTCGGCGCCGCGTTGGCGGTGGCGGATCACCGACCCGATGAACCGCTGGAGGTCGTCGCGCGCCTGATCCAGGGGCCACGACTCGCTGCCGATCTCGGTCTGTTCGAGCCGTTCGAGCGTCGCCCCGATCCCCGCGCGGATCTCGGGGTGCTCGTCGCGGAGGCGCCGGACGTTGCCGGCCAGCCGCGGCGCGCGGTCCAAGATCTCGTCGTAGAGGCCGTCCGACTGCTCGGTGACGACGATGTGCTGCTCGAACGCGTCGCGAACCTCGTGCATCTCCTTCAGGACGGTCGCCGTCCAGTCGGGGATGCGTCCGGCCGCGGGCGAGGAGAGGGCCTCCTCGAGGTGCACGAGCGTGTCGTGCAACGTCTTGCGGCGCTGGCGCGCTGCGTGGAGGGCAGCGCTGATCTGGTCGGGGTCGTTCTCCATCGGCGGGAAGGTAGCTTCTGGCCCCGCTCGAGGGCAAGCTGCCCCTCCGCTGCAATGGACCTGGGCCATCCGGCGGTAGGTCGCCCGGGGGCGATGGTGTAGCGTTGCTTCCTCGAACGCACGGAAGGCCGGCAAGGTGTCTGCGATCACGACCCCGGCGGTGCGCAGCCGGTTGCAGCCGTACCTGCCTCGCCTGACCCTCGAGTGGCTCGCCGACGAGCCTGATCGTCTGCACCGCAGGGTTGATGCGTCGATGGTCTTCGTCGATATCTCGGGGTTCACGGCACTGTCGGAGAAGCTCGCCAAACTCGGCCGGGTCGGCGCCGAAGAGATGGCCGAGGCGATCAACGGTTGCTTCACGGAGCTCCTGGTGCTGGCGTACGAACAGGGCGGGAGCCTGCTGAAGTTCGGCGGAGACGCGCTGCTCGTGCTCTTCCCGGGCGGCGAGCCCGCCGACCAGGCGGCCCGTGCGGCGCGGGCCGCGATCGGGATGCGCAAGCGCCTGCGTCAGGTCGGCCGGATCCAGACCCCCGGCGGCCGCGTCAACCTCCGGATGTCGGTCGGCATGCACGCGGGCGCGTTCGACCTGTTCCTCGTCGGCGATTCGCACCGGGAGCTCATCGTCACCGGTCCCGCCGCGACCGAGGTCGTCGTCGATGGAGGGCACGGCCGACGCGGGCGAGATCGTGATGAGCCCGATGGCCGCCGCGCTGCTGCCCGCCTCCTCGCGCGGCGACGCGAAGGGCGACGGGGTGTTCTTGCGTGGCGCGCCCGCCGGAGAGGCGCCCGGGACGATCGCGGTCCTGCCCGAGGTACCGGACGAGCTGCTGATGCGCAGCGTGCCGCTCGCCACCCGCGACTCGCTGCTCGCGGGCGTGACCGAGCCCGAGCACCGGCAGGTGGCGGTGGGGTTCATCCACTTCGACGGCACCGACGCGCTGATCGAGCGCGAAGGGCCGGACGTGCTGGCCGGCGAGCTCGACCGGCTCGTCCGCGACACGCAGGCGGCGGTCGACGAGCTCGGCGTGTGTTTCCTCGGCTCCGACGTCGACGCCGACGGGGGCAAGCTGATCTTGTCCGCCGGCGCCCCGCGCGCCGTCGGCGAGGACGAGGAGCGCCTCTTGCTGTCGCTGCGCCGGATCGTCGAGCCCGAGCGCTCGATCGGCGTGCGGATCGGTGTGAACCACGGCCCGGTGTTCGCGGGCGACATCGGTCCGCACTACCGGCGCACCTACACCGTGATGGGCGACACCGTGAACCTCGCGGCGCGATTGATGGCCAAGGCCGGCGAGCGGGAGGTCTTCGCGAGCGGCTCGGTGCTCGAACGGTCGGCGACCCGGTTCGAGACCACCGAGCTCGAGCCCTTCTACGTGAAAGGAAAGGCGAAGCCCGTCCAAGCATGGTCGGTCGGCCGGCCGATCGGACGCCCCAAACACTTGGCCGCGGAGGAGCATGCGCTGCGCGGTCGCGACGACGAGATGGCGATGCTCCACGCGGCGATGAACGAAGCGCGGGCCGGCCGTCGTCGCGCGGTGCTGCTCCGGGGCGAGGCCGGGCTCGGCAAGACGCGGCTGCTCGACGAGGTGCTGACCGGCTGCGCCGACTTCCGGCTCTCCCATGCGACGAGCGAGACGTTCACCGCGATGACGCCGTACATCGCATGGCGCGGGGTGCTGAGAGAACTGGCCGACCTCGGCTGGGAGGACCCGTCCGAGGTCGTCGTCGCGAAGTTCCGGGAGTTGCTCGAAGCGGCCGATCCATCGCTCCTGCCGTGGTTGCCCCTGATCGTGTCGGCGGCCGACGCCGACATGGAGTCGACCCCCGAGGTTGACCAGCTCGCCGACGAGTTCCGGCGAGCCAAGATGCACGAAGCCGTGGTCGGGTTCGTCCGCGCGATCCGCACCGAGCCGACCCTGTTCGTGTTCGAGGACGCCCACGTGATGGACGAGGCCTCGGCAGACCTCGTGGTCGCGCTCACGCGCGACGTGCGCGAGGACCGTCCGTGGCTGATCCTGGTGCTCGCCCGGCCGGGCAACGGCGGGTTCCAGCCGAAGGATGCCGCGATCGACATCGCCGACCTGCAGCCGCTCGGCCCGCAGGCGACGCGCAAGCTCGTGGAGACGGTCACGGACGAGGACCCGCTGCCGGGTCACGTGATCGACCAGCTCGTCGAGCGCTCGCAGGGCAACCCGCAGCTGGCGCTCGATCTCGTGCACACCGCGCGGAGCGCGAGCGCCACGCTCCCGGACTCGGTCGAGGCGGCCGCAACCGTCCGGATCGACGCGCTGACGCCGCACGACCGCCAGCTCGTCCGCCGGGTCTCGGTGTTCGGCATGCTGTTCCACCCGCGATTCGTCAACGAGGTGGTCGACGACGGCCCGGCGCCGGACGACGCGGCGTGGGAACGGCTGGCCGAGTTCTTCGAGCCCGCCGACAGCGGGTTCCTGCGGTTCCGGCGGGCGGTGATCCGCGACGCCGCCTACGCGGGGCTCCCGTTCCGCACGCGCAGACGGCTCCACCTGAACGTCGGGCTGCGATGGGAGCGGGAGGTCGCCGATCCGGACGAGAACGGCGGGCTGCTGAGCCTGCACCTGTCGCTCGGCGGTGAGTACGACAAGGCGTGGCGCTATGCCCGCATCGCGGGCGAGCGCGCGGCGGCGATCTACGCGAACGTCGAGGCCGCTCGGCTGTACGAACGCGCGATCGACGCCGGCAAGCGCTGCGGGGCCGACCCGGCGGAACTGCGCGCGACGTTCGAAAGCCTCGGCTTGGCGCAGACCCGATCCGGCCTATACGCGGACGCGAAGCGCTCGTTCGCCGACGCGCACCATCTCGCCGACGATCCGGTGATCCGCGCCAAGATGATGCTTCGCCGCGCGTATATGGAGGAGTACGTGGGCAGCTACCCGCGTGCGCTCGGATGGCTCACGCGCGCGAACCACATCCTTGCCGATGTCGACGGGATCCAGGCGCGTGCGGTCGAGGTGGAGATCCGCTACCGCCGCGCGGCGATCTTGTACAACGTCGGCCGTATCTCGGAAGCGGCGGCCTTGATCCAGGAGGTGATCCCGCTGGCCGAGGGGATCGGCGCCGACGACGTCTTGGGCAACGCGCACAACGTCCTCGGGAACGCCCTCGCCTGGCTCGGGCGTCCGGGCGCCGACGACGAGTTCCGCGACGCCCTGTCGATCTATGAGCGTCGGGGCTTCCTGCCCGGCCAGGCGATGGTCTACCTCAACCTCGGCGCGAGTGCCTATTGGGAGGGCCGGTGGACGGAGGCGGCGGAGCTCTACCAACGAGCGCTCGAGCTCCACACGCGCACGGCGAATCCGATCGAGGCGGCGTTCGCCGCGATGAACATCGCCGAGGTGTACCTGGAGCAAGGCAAGCTCTCCGAGGCCGAGGCACTGCTGAGGGACGCATCGCGCGAGCTCCGGTCATCGGGAGAGTTCCAGGGGCTCGCCGGGTCGCTCAACTACCTCGGTCGGGTGGAGGCGCGGGCGGGACGGCTCGCCGAGGCCGAGGAGCTCCTGCGGCAGTCGCGCCTCGCATACGAAAACGCGGGCATGAAGGGCGGCGCGCTCGAGGTCGATGCGCGCGAAGCCGAACGCCTGGTGATGGCGGGCCGGCCGAACGAGGCGCTCGCCCTTGTCGAGGCGACGCTGGCGCACGCGCGCGAGGATCTCGGGGTCGAGGTCCTCGCCCCGATGTTGGAACGGACCCGCGGCTACGCCCTGGCGCAGCTCGGGCAGGTCGAGGGTGCGTGTTCGGCCCTGGCCCGCAGCCTTGACCTCGCGAGAGAGCGTGATGCCCTCTACGAGGTGTCGCTGTCCCTACAAGGGATCGTCCGACTGGAACAGCAGGACTCGAACGAGCTGACGGCGTCGCGATACGCCGAGATGCGCGACATCTTCGAGCGGCTCGGCGTGATCGCGACACCGGCCTACCCGATACACGAGACCCCGCCCGAAGGGCGGGGTCTCGTGAGGTCGAGCGCGGATCGAGCCTAGATCGGCTTCGTCCGCGTCATCGGGTCACCGAACCCGTAGAGCACGGTGTGCAGTGTGACCTGCGAGGCCGTCGGAGCGCCGTACTCCGCCGCCTGGTCGGCGACACAGTAGCCGGTGGTCATCCCATCCGGGAGCTCGGCGCCGGTGATCTGACCGCCGCTGCGGTGCACGATCGGGCAGACCGGGACCGGTGCGAAGGTGTCGCCACCGTCGTAGGAGATCTCGGTCGTGTAGCCGTTCAAGGTGTTCGACGAGAACGGCAACCCGTTCACGTCCGACACGACCGTGTCACGCACGACGTCCTGCGTGATCAGGAACTGCGCCTGGGGCTGCACCGAGTTGTCCTTGTTGAAGATGAACCCGCCGTCGGGGTTCTCGTTGAACACGTACGGGATCTTGATGCAGTCGGAGCCGTCCTTGTTCTCGAGGCGGACGCCCGAGATGTCGACGCCGTCGGCGTCGCTGCCGGTAACGTTGATGGTGTTGTCGTCGGTCGTGCAGCCGAGCTCGCCGTGGGCGTTGCCGAAGTCGAGCGAGACGGTGCTGCCCGAGGTGGCGTCGCCGGCCGTGATCGTCTGGCAGTCGCCGCCGGTGGTGCTGAACCACCCGTCCTGCGGCACCTCGCACACCTCGTGGCTGACGCCCGGCGACGGCAGTGAGCGACAGCGCCCCGCCGTTGGCGGTGGTGCCGGCCGCGTTGCCGTCGAGGGTGAAGTCCCAGCCATCGAGGCCGGTCTCGCCGTCCTGCTGGGTGCCGTTGAGGTTGGAGTCCTGGAACTTGTTGACGTTGATCGTGATGTTCTCGGCGTTCCCGAAGGTGACCGACGCGGTCGCGCCGGACGCGGTGACCGACTTGCAGCCGGTGCCGCCCGGGTCGGTGTTGTTCCATCCGCTCGGCAGCGGCGTCGACTCACAGACCGTGTACGCGCCGGTCGACACAGGTGTGAAGGTGGCGACACCCGATGCGTTGGTCGACGCGCTCTGCAACGTCGTGGCTCCCGACTTCAGGTCGAACGAGAAGGACTGCGCCGGCGCGCCCTCGGTGGCAGCCTTCGACCCGTTGGCGTTGGCGTCCTCGTACTTGTTGACCGAGATCGTCGTGCATCCAGCGGAGATCGCGGTGGTCAGCTGTGAGGGATTCGCCTCCGTCTGCGTGTGCAGTCGGAAGGGGTCGCCGTTGAGGGAGTTGCCCGTGAAGGCCGCGCCCGTCCAGGTGATCGATCCGCCCGAACATCCCACGCTGGGCACAGTGATGTTCAGCGTGTAGGTCGCGGTCTGCAGTGGCTTGAGGGTCGAGATGCCCGTCACCGAGATCGTCTTGTTCGAGTTCGACAGGACGCCGGTCCCCGGGGTGATCGAGTTGATCCTGAATCCCGCCGGGGCCGTCGCCGCCGTGATCCGGAACGAGTTGATGTTCGAGTTGCCGTTCGGCGTCTCGTTCTTGAGCGGGACGGTGATGTTCTGGGTGCCTGCTCCGACCGAGGTCGGGAACCGCAGACTGAACTGCTTCTCCGGTGCGGCGTTGCCCGGGAGCGCAAGCAACGCCAATACGACGGTTGCCGCCACCAGGGCGATCAGTGATTTCCGCGTCAGACTCACGAACGTTCCTCCCCAAGATGCATCGCGAGCGCCCGAGACGGGCGCAGGTGGAGAGACGGTAGGGCCTGTGTCGTGGGTCGTCAATGGTTCTCCTCGGCCATCCGTCGTAGGTCCTCGGGCTGATATCTGGCCTCCTGGACCGTTCTCGGCCGCGGCGTGACCTCACCGGTACGGGATCCCGCTCCCCACGGCCGGCCGGGATCAGGAAAGCCGGGGGTGACCTGCGAGGTATAGCCTTCCGGTTCTAGCCCGCCCGAACAGCTTCGGGAGATGATCGCCACCCCCATGGCTTCTCAGCAGCTGAGCGTCCATTCCCGCCTCCAGCCCTATATCCCGCGGCTGACGCAGGAATGGCTGGGCACCGAGCCGGAGCGCAACCACCGGTGCGTCGAGGGCACCCTCGTGTTCGCCGACATCTCGGGATTCACGATGCTCTCGGAGAAGCTCGCCAAGCTCGGCCAGATCGGCGCCGAGGAGATGGCGAGCGCGATCACGACCTGCTTCTCCGACCTGCTGACCGTCGCCTACGACGAGGGTGGCGGGCTGATCAAGTTCGGTGGCGACGCCCTGCTGATCCTGTTCGACGGGGCCGACCATGCCGTTCGGGCCGCGCGGGCCGCCTTCGGGATGCGCAAGCGCCTGCAGACCGTCGGCAAGCTGGTCACCCCCGGCGGCCGGGTCAACCTCCGCATGTCGGTCGGGGTGCACAGCGGCGCGTTCGACTTCTTCCTGGTCGGGAACTCCCATCGGGAGCTGATCGTCACCGGTCCCGGATCGACCCGGGTGGTCGAGATGGAGGGGACGGCGACGGCCGGCGAGATCGTGCTGAGCCCCGCGACGATCGACCATCTCCCGGGCACGTGCGTCGGCGCCGCGAAGGGCGAGGGCTGGCTCCTTCGGAGCGCGCCGCGCGGCGAGGCCCCCTCGCCGACGTGGGTCCTTCCGGAGCTCGAGCCCGCGACGCTCGAGGGGAGCGTGCCGATGGCGATCCGCGAGACGCTGCTCGCCGCGGTCAACGAGCCCGAGCACCGGCAGGTATGCGTCGCGTTCCTGCACTTCGACGGGACCGACGAGATCTTGGCGACGCAGGGCCCCGAGGTGCTCGCGGACGGCCTGCAGCAGCTCGTCGGCGAGACCCAGGCGGCGGTCGACGAGTACGGGATCTGCTTCCTCGCCTCCGACGTCGACGCCGACGGCGGCAAGCTGATCCTGACCGCCGGCGCCCCGAAGGCGAGCCTGGACGGCGAGGAGCGGATGCTGCTCGCCCTGCGCCGGATCGTCGACGTGGGCTCCGCGATCCCGTTCCGGATCGGCGTCAACAGGGGTCCGGTCTTCGCCGGCGACGTCGGGCCACGCTACCGCCGCACGTACACCGTGATGGGCGACGCCGTGAACCTGGCCGCGCGCGTGATGGCGAAGGCGCATCCCGGCCAGGTGCTGGCGACGGGTTCGATCCTCGATGCCTCCGACATCCGGTTCGAGACCCAGGCGCTCGAGCCCTTCATGGTGAAGGGCAAGCGCGACCCGGTGACGGCGTTCCTCGTCGGGCCGATCGCCGACGTGCAGGTGCACTCCGACGAGGACGATCTTCCGCTCGTCGGGCGCCAGGAGGAGATCGCCGCGATCGACGATGCGATGGCGGGCGCCAGGGAGGGTCGCGGCCACACGATCGAGATCGTCGGTCCGCCGGGGATCGGCAAGACGCGCCTGCTGCGCGAGCTCCGATCGCGGGCCGAGGCGTTCGAGCACCTCGAGGCGACCTGCGAGCTGTACGCCCAGGGGACCGCGTACGCGCCGTTCCGCGCGCTGTTGCGCGACGCGCTCGACATCGACAGGCAGGTGCACGGCGAGGATGCGGCGCAGCTCCTTCGGATCAAGGTGTCCGCGGTGTCGCCGGATCTGCTCCCGTGGCTGCCACTGCTCGCCATCCCGGTCGATGTCGAGGTCGAGCCGACGCCCGAGGTGGACGCCCTCGCCCAGGAGTTCCGGCGCGGGAAGCTCGAGTGGGCGGTGGCCAAGCTCCTGCGACAGCTGTACGAGGGCCGGCCCGTGCTCGTGACGATCGAGGACGCCCACTGGATGGACGACGCTTCGGGTGCGCTGTTGTCGAGCCTGCTGCCGGGGATCCAGGCGGGGCCGTGGCTCGTGGCGATCACCCGCCGCGACGAACAGACCGGGTTCGTCGCACCCGAGGGCGAGCGCTCCGCGACGTTGCGGCCGGAGCCGCTCACGGAGGTCGCCCGCAAGGCGCTGCTCGAGGCCGCGAGCGAGGACGCGCCGCTGCGTCCGCACGAGCTGGACGTCGTCGCGGAGCGCTCCGGCGGGAACCCGTTGTTCCTCCGGGAGCTCCTGCGGGCGGCCCGAGCGGCCGGCGGCGTCGGAGACCTGCCGTCGTCGGTCGACGGGATCGTGACGGCGCAGATCGACCGGCTCCCGCCCGGGGACCTGCGCCTGCTGCGCTACGCGTCGGTGCTCGGCTCGTCGTTCACCGACGAGCTGGTCTCGGCGCTGCTCGCCGGCGAGGACGAGGTGTTCGACCGCGCGGCCTGGCGCCGCCTGGACGAGTTCGTCGCGCCCGACGGACCCGGCGCGCACCGCTTCCGGCACGCGCTGATGCGTGACGCGGCCTACGAGGGGCTGTCGTTCCGGCGGCGGCGCGAGCTGCACGCACGGGTCGGCGACGCGATCTGCGAGCGCACGGCCGACGAGGACGAGGCGTCCGAGCTGTTGTCGATGCACTACTACTTCGCGCTGCGATACGCCGACGCCTGGCGGTTCTCGCGGCTGGCCGGCGACCGAGCCCAGGCCCGATACGCCAACGTCGACGCGGCCGCGTTCCTCGAGCGTGCGATCGGTGTCTCGAGGAAGGTCGACGCACTCACGGCCAAGGATGTGATCGACGCGCACCTGGCGCTCGGCGAGGTCTACGAACGGCTCGGCCGCTACGACGCCGCGAAGGACGCCTACCAGCAAGCCCGGCGGATGCTGAAGGGCGATCCCATCGCGGAGGCGCAGATCTGGTTGCGGGAGTCCTGGCTGCCGGAACGTGTCGGGAACTACTCGCTGTGTATCAGGCTCGTGAATCAGGCCCTCAAGTGCATCGAGGGCGTCGAGGGCGCGGAAGCCGAGGAGCTTCGAACGGGCCTGTGGGGCGTGTACGCGGCACATCGCTACTTCCAAGGGCGGAACCGCGAGGCGATCGAGTGGGGGGCGAAGGCCGCCGAGGCCTCGGAGCGGATCGGCTACCGGCAGGGATGCGCACAGGCGTACCTGTCGATGTCGCTCGCGTACGCGGACACCGGCGACCTCAAGGAAGCCGAACGGTTCTCCGAGCTCGCGCTCGCCCTGTACGAGGAGCTCGAGCAGCTCGAGCCGCAGGCGCAGGTCCTGAACAACATGGGCACCTTCTCGTACTTCGCCGGCCGGTGGAACGAGGCCGTCGAGCGCTGGGACCGGAGCCGAGAGCTTCGGCTCCGCACGGGGGACGCGGTCGAGGCCGCGAACGGGACCAACAACGTCGCCGAGGTGCTGTCCGATCAGGGGCACCTGGTGGAGGCGGAGGCCCGCTTCCGCGAGGCGCTCCGGGTGTGGAAGGCCGCGGGCTTCCAGGGAGGCGTGGCGTACGCGCTCGCGAACCTCGGCCGCGTGGCGTATCGAGACGGCCGGCCGGCCGAGGCGCTGCCGATGCTGCGCGAGGCGCGTGCGCTGTTCGGCGCGTCCGGGTTCGTCGCCCAGGTGCTGGAGACCGACACGAGGATCGCGGAATGCCACCTGGTCGCGCACCAGCCCGGGGACGCGCTCGAGGTCGCGGACGGCGCGCTCGCCGTGGAGTCGTCGCGGGACGGGCTCGGGTATCAGCGTGCGGCGCTGTTGCGGGCGCGCGCCTACGCGTTCGCCGAACTCGGCCGCACCGCGGACGCACAGGCGGCGCTCGCGGAGAGCCTGAAGGCCGCTCGCGAGCGGCAGGCGGACCACGAGGTCGCGTTCACGTTGACCGCGATGGCCGATCTCGCGACGGCCGATGCACCCTTGGACGACCCGCTCGAGGAAGAGCGTCAACTCCTCCTCGAGCGGTTGGGGATCGTCCGCCCGTTCTCGATCGCGCCCGCAGCCTGACTACTTGGGGAACCCCCGGCCGCCGATCGTCGGATCCGATCCGTTGGTGTAGATGATCGATCCTTGAGCGCGGGGTTGGCGCCCTGGTTGCCGAGCTTCACGATCGCGCAGTCGGTGGTGATATTGGCGACGTTGGCGGGGCAGAGCGGCAAGATCGATCCGGTCGGGTCCGTGTCGTTCGGAGCGAAGTACACCTTGACCTTGATGCCGGTGCCGTTGATCAAGGTCTTGTAGTACAGAACGTTCACTTGGTAGAAGCCCGTCGGGGCGTTCGGGTCCTTGAGCTTGTTCACCAAGACGGTGCCACCGATGCACTGCCCTTGGCAGAACGTGTTGCCCCGATTCGACTGCTCCTGCAGCAGCCCGATGCCCGCGGTCGTGTTGCCGAAGGTCTGCTTCGTGATGATCGGGTCCCCGGCCGTCGGGTTGGCTCCATTGCCCGTCTGCTGGCTCAGGTTGCCGCTGTTGATCTGCGAGGCCGAGTTGTTGATCGACGGCGTCGTGGAGTCCGTGACCGCGTCGCTCAAGCCGACCGCGTTGTGCGCGCGGACGGAGAACGTGTAGAGCTTGGTGTTCTGCAACGGCGTCACGTTCGTGCAGAAGATGGACTTCGTGGTGGTCGTTCCGCATTGGTCGTTGATAAGCACGTTCGGCACCGCCGGAGCCGCGGGGCCCGTGGCGGTGACGGCGAAGAAGTCGATCGGCTCCCCGCCGTTCGCCGACAGGTCTTGCTGCCACAGGTAGAAGGCGTTCGTGTTCCCGGGCTCGGCCTGCTGATCCGTGGGTGCGTCAGGCACGGTGTGGACCCGGATCGTGTCGCTCGTGGCCGACTTCGGATACGGCACGCCGTTGATGTCGACCGTCGTCGAGGTCACGTTGGCCGTGTTGGTGAAGTTGTTCGCCTCGCCGCCGCGCAGCGCCGCGCTCACCTTGACCACGATCGTGTAGGTGCGGCTCGCGCCGGGCGCCAACGCCGCCGCCTGGGTGCACCTGACGACCCCCGAAACCAGGCTGCACTGCGTGCTCGACTCCGCGGCCACGAACGAGGTGCCCGTCGGGGGCGTGTCGGTGACCTTGACCGCCTGTGCGTCGGAGGGTCCGGTGGAGCTCGTGTCGGCGTTGGACACCGTGACCGTGAACGTCACCCGGTTCTGCGCGGCGTTGGTGTTGGCATACGCCAGGTCGTGGTCCGCCCCGAGCTGCGCGGCCGCGGTCTTCGTGATCGAGAGGTCCGCGCGGGTGATCGTGTGGAGCACCGCGTTCGCCGACGTGTTGTTGCCCGCGTTCGGATCGGGGGTCGTCGTCGAGCTCACCGTTGCGCTGGTCGAGCTGTTCCCCGCCGGCTTCGACGGCGAGATCAGGGCGTGCACCGTGTAGGTGTCGGTTTGCCCATCCACGAGCCCGGAGTTCGAGCACGTGACGACCTGGCCGACCGCTCCGCAGGTGGATCCGCCCGGCCCACTGAACGAATCGAAGGAAACGAGCGACGGCAGGGTGAACGCCGACTGGTAGCCGAAGTTGTCCGAGGGGCCGGTGGTGTTCTTGACCTTCAGGGTGTAGTCGAATCCGGCGCCTGCGCCCGCGATCTGTTGGGCGGCCGGGGCCGTCAGCGTGTTGGACAGGTCCGCCTGACCGATCACGTCGAAGGTCTGCGTCGCCGTGTCGTTCTCGACGCTGTTGTCCGGCTCTTGCGTCGGGTTGGTCAAGGCGACGGTTGCGCTGAACGACAGTGACTCGACGCTGTCGGCTCCTGCGTAGTCGGAGCCGATGTGCAAGGTGATGACGAAGTCCTTGCTAGCGCCGTTGGCGAGTGCACCACCGCTGCAAGTGAG
Source organism: uncultured Actinomycetes bacterium (assembly GCA_963799625.1). Lineage (GTDB taxonomy): Bacteria > Actinomycetota > UBA4738 > UBA4738 > HRBIN12 > AC-51. The sequence goes on from CAWCXU010000013.1 coordinate 1,082,495, forward strand.
CGTGCTTGTGCCCGTGCAGCCCGGAGCTGAAACCTTCTGGGTCCCGCTCGGCACCGAGGCTGTGACCGAGTACGACGTGTTCATGTCCGGACCGTTGTTGGTCACGGTGAGCGTGTACGTCTCGTTGGTGCCCGCGATCGCCGGGGTGCCGACCGACCCGTCCGGCGAGGCCGACATCGTGAGCGCGATATCCGCGTGCGCCAAGATGTCGAAGCTGTCGCTCGTCGCGCCCGCCACCGTCTCGTTCGTGGTGTCGGAGGCGTCCAGCGTGTAGGTGCCAGGGGTGTCGATCTCGAGGTCGCTGAACGTCACCGCTCCGCCCGACGCGGTCTTCGGGTTCGTGCCGGCGTCGAAGGCTGCCGCCGTTCACCGAGAGCTGGATCGAGTCGTCGTCGGCGGTCTGGTTCCCGTACGCATCCGTGATCTTGACCGAGAAGGCCCCGATCTGGTGTTGCGTGAACGTGTCCGACGGTTGGGAGGAGAAGCGCCAGCTGGGTCGCGGTCGCCGGGCGTCACGTCGACGCCGGTGTTTCCGTTGATGTCACCGTTACTTGCGTCGGTCACGGTGATCGTGCGCGTGCCGGCCAGGGTGAGGATCCCGGTCAGGTTGGCAACGCCGGCGTCACCCGCCTGGAACTCGTAGTCCTGCGGAACCGTCTCGCCGACCTGGGCGTTGTTGACCGTGACGTGGACCGTTCCGGTGTATCCGTCGGCCGTCACGTCCGACCCGTCGAGCGCCGTCACCGTGAACGCCAAGGCATCGCCCGCGGCAACGCTTGGGTCCGTCGACACGGAGAAGTGTGTCGCCGGCCCTGCTGCAGATGCAGGCAGGGCAGGGATCGCCAGGAGGCCTGCGACGAGCGCGGCCGCGGCTACGAGCGAGGTACGCGTACGGAGTCGAAGGGGTGCGGTGAATCGAGACATGAGCGAGTTCCCTCCCATTGGAACGGCGCCGAGCCGATAACCCGTCGAGCATCGGCCCCATAGCCTTTAGTGTCAACAGAGTAGGCCGTTCGGCCTATATAGGTTGGCGCGCAAGGGCTCACAGGTACCATCACGCGACAAAACACCCCGACTTCGAGGATCGGTCGGCATCGGCAGGGTTGGTGAGCTACGGGCTGAACCGCCTCTCGGTCCCGCCCGTAGGTCCCTCCATACGGCCACCACCACCCGAGGGAGGGTTTCGAGTGAGACGACTCAAACTGCTGGTTCCGGCGATCGCGCTGGTCACGATGTTCGCCATGGCCGCCCCGGCCGCGAACAGCGCCGTCGTGGTCAAGGGGGTGTCCGGTTCCGCGGGGTTCCAGTGGAGCCCCAAGACGACCAACATCGCCCACGGCACCAAGGTGACTTGGAAGGCGATCACGGGGAACCACACCGTCACCGCCTACAGGGGGTCGTGGTCGAAGAACACCCGCATCAACCAGGGCCAGTCCACGTCGTTCACCTTCAACAGCTCCGGCGTCTACAAGTTCCGCTGCAGGTTCCACTCGACGCTGTCGAACGGAGTGTGCTCCGGCATGTGCGGGAAAGTGGTCGTCTCCTAGCTGCAGAGCACGGGCAGGTAGCGCTCCAGCTCGTACGGCGACACGTAGGACTTGAACGAGTCCCACTCCGCGCGCTTGTTGCGGATCAGGAACTCGTGGACGTGGTCGCCGAGCGCCGAGCGAAGCACCTCGGACCCCTCCGCGAGCGTGATCGCGTCGTGGAGGTCCTCCGGGAGCGAGGCGATGCCGGCGGCCGAGCGCTCCTCGTCGGTCATCTCGTAGATGTTGTTCGAGGCCTCAGGCGGGAGCTCGAGCTCCTGCTGGATCCCGTCGAGGCCGGCCGCGAGCATCGCCGCGAACGCCAGGTACGGGTTGCACGCCGGGTCGGGGGAGCGGTACTCGATCCGCGTGGCCTCCTCCTTGCCCGGCTTGTACTGGGGCACGCGCACCAGGGCGCTGCGGTTGCGGCGCGCCCAGCACACGTACACCGGCGCCTCGAACCCCGGCACGAGCCGCTTGTAGGAGTTCACCCACTGGTTCGTGACGACGGTGATCTCCCGCGCGTGGCGGAGGATCCCCGCGATGTACTGCTTGGCGGTGAGCGACAGGTGGTACTGGTCGGCGGCGTCGAAGAACGCGTTGCTGTCGCCTTCGAACAGCGACTGGTGCGTGTGCATCCCGCTGCCGTTCACGCCGGCCACCGGCTTGGGCATGAACGTCGCGTAGATCCCGAACTCGTGCGCGACCTCTTTCACCGTGAGCCGATACGCCATCACGTTGTCGGCCATCGTGAGCGCGTCGGTGTAGCGCAGGTCGATCTCGTGCTGTGAGGGCGCGACCTCGTGGTGGACGTACTCCACCGGGATCCCCATCGACTCGAGGTACTGCACGGTGCGCTTGCGGTAGTCGGTGGCGACGTCGAGCGGCGTCTCGTCGAAGTACCCGCCCTGATCGAGGAACGCCGGGTCCTCGAGCGAGCGGAAGTAGAAGTACTCGAGCTCCGGCCCGACGTAGAAGGTGTAGCCGAGGGCGGCCGCGCGATCGAGCTGGCGCTTGAGCACCCCGCGCGGGTCGCCGTCGAACGCCGTGCCGTCGGGTTCGTAGATGTCGCAGAACATCCGCGCGGCGGGCTGCTCGGTCTTCCAGGGGATGATCTGGAACGTCGCCGGGTCGGGGATGGCGATCATGTCCGACTCCTGGATCCGGCTGAAGCCCTCGATCGAGGACCCGTCGAAGCCCATCCCGTCGCGGAACGCGCCCTCGAGCTCCTGCGACGTGATCGTGAACGCCTTCAGGAATCCGAGCACGTCGGTGAACCACAGCCGGACGAACCGGATGTTGCGCTCCTCGATCGTGCGCAGCACGTATTCCGTTTCGGCGGTGAGCATGTCGGCAGGGTAGCCATGCCCGGCGGGGCAGCGGTTACGGGCGTGTGAACTCTCCCGTAGGCTGCCTGCGTCATGGTGCGGGTCGGCCTGTTCGGGGCGTTCGAGGGCGCGGATGCGCTTGTCGCGGCGGTGCTTCGCGCCGAGCTCGCGACTCGCCTGCCCGGGGTCGAGCTGCACGTCTACACGCCCTCGGGCGGGCCGACCGCGATCGGCCAGACCGAGCGCGTGGAGTGGATCGATCAGCGCGCTCGGCGCGCCGACGGCACTGCGTCGAGAGGAGCTCGCGGCCACGCTCGACGCGGTCGTGATCGCCGGGACGGTGGCTGCTCAGCGCGCCGCACAGCTCGCCCGAGCAGTTCCTCGTCGACGGGCTCGGGCCGTTCGAATCCGAGGTGCCGGTGGTGTGGTTCGGGGTCGCGCCGTCGGCGACCTGGGCACCGCGCGCGACGCGCTCTCGCGTCGCGCGGGCGTTTCGGTGAGCGATCACGGGTCGGGGGAGCGGCTCGCCGAGCTCGGCGTCGCGGCACAGGTGGTGCCGCACCCCGCGTTGGCGCTCCCCAGGCTCGCGGCCGCGGCGCAGACCCCCGCGGTGGTCGAGCGCCTCCGCGCCGCGTCCGCCCTGCCGACCGGCGACTACGTCGCGCTCGACGACGACGTGACGGCTTCCGACGTCCCCGACGGCGCGCGTCTGCCGGCGGTCGGTCCGCCGCCGCGGTGGACGCCGCTCGAGCGCGCCGCCGCGATCGCACAGGCAGCGGTGTACGTCGGCGGGTCGCCCACCGCGTGCGCGATCGCATCCGCATACGGCCGGCCGTCGGTGTGGACCGGCCCGACCGAGCACACGCCGGCGTTCGCGGTCGGCGTGGGCGGCAGATCGATCGGCGCCGCGATCGAGCGTGCACGCGCACGCCAACCGGCCGAGAAGCCGCGATCGCCGAGCAGCTCGCCGAGCTCGACGCCGCGCTGGACGAGCTCGCCAAGCTCCTCGACGCGTCCGTGCCGGCCGACGGTCGTACGGAACGCGTGCTCCGGGTGCGCCTCCGCGAGGAGGAGCGGGCCGCCGCGCAGCGGGAGCAAGAGCTCGCCGACTACAACGTCGCCCTGAACAACGAGATCGTGTCGGTCGGCCCGCGCTACACGGCGTTGTGGCGCAAGATCCACGCCGGCGATCGCCACTACAACTGGCATCGGATACGCGCCGACCGCGCCGAGGCAGACGTCGACAAGCTCTGGAACCTGCACGAGCGTCGCGTCACGACGCGCATGAAGCGCGCGATCCGCTCGACCAAGGTCGGCGACGCGGCCGCGCGAGCGCTCGGCGCCGGTCCGCTCGTCCCACCGCCGAGCAGCGACCTCGGACCCGAAGGCCCGGACGCGGACGCTCCCGCATGAACCTCGAGCGCGCGCTCACCGCCGCGCCCGATCCGATGCTCGCCCACACCGCCTGGGAACGCGTCTGCGCCGACGGCTCCGCGCGAGCCATCCTCGAGCGTCCGGCCGTCGCGCCGGTCGCGATCCAGGTCCTCGGGTTGTCGTCGGCCGCCGCGGACTTCCTCGTGAAGTACCCGGAGGAGGCCGGGCTGTTCGCGACGGCGACCTCTCGCAGCCGGGCGAACCTCGACGCCGAGGTCGCCGCCGACGTGAAGGCCCACGGCGCGGCCTCCGGCCTTCGCCGGTTCCGCCGCCGCGCGATGATCCGGGTCGCCGCGCGCGATCTGGGCGGCGCCGGCCTCGACGAGGTCGTGCACGAGATCACCGACATCGCCGACGCCTGCTGGGCGGCCGCCTGCGCGGCGATACCGGGCGCCGACCGCCTCGCGGTGATCGCCCTCGGCAAGTGGGGCGGCCGCGAGCTCAACTACTCCTCGGACGTCGACCTGCTGTTCGTGCACGACCGATCGACGCCCGAGGACAACGAGTCGGCCGAGCACGCCGCGGGCGCGCTCCTGCGGCTGCTGTCCGATCAGACGGCGGACGGTGTGGCGCTCCGCGTCGACACCGCGCTGCGACCCGGCGGCCGCGCCGGCGCGCTCTCCCGCTCGCTCGACGCCACGCTCGCCTACTACGACGGCGAGTCGGCCACGTGGGAGCGCCAGGCGATGATCAAGGCGCGCGCCGCAGCCGGCGATCAGATGCTCGGCTACGCCTTCGTCACCGGTGTGGCGCCGTTCGTGTACCCCGAGCGGCTCGAGCCCGCCGCGATCGACGACGTCCGCCGCACGAAGGTCCGCCTCGAGGAGTACATCCGTCAGCGCGGCAAGGAGCTGATCGAGGTCAAGCGCGGACGCGGCGGCATCCGCGACGTGGAGTTCGCCGTCCAGCTGCTCCAGATCGTGCACGGCCGCCGGAACCCGACGCTGCGGAGCCCCAACACGCTCGCGGCGCTCCAGGCGCTCGCCGACGAGGGCTACGTCGCCGAGGCCGACGCGAACGCGCTCGCCGAGGCCTACCGGTTCCTGCGCCAGCTCGAGCACCGGCTGCAGATCGTGCGCGACCTGCAGACCCACGACCTGCCGTCCGACCCGCACGCGCGCACGACGATCGCGCGCTCGCTCGGTCTGATCGACGCCGAGCGTCTGCAAGAGGAGTACGACCGCACGACCGGGCTCGTGCGTTCGATCCACGAGCGGCTGTTCTACCGGCCGTTGCTCGAGGCGTTCGCCGGTCCCGCGCAGCCGCGGCAGGGCGTCGACCGCACCGCCACCCAGGAACTGCTCGAGGGGCTCGGCTTCGCGCAGCCCGTGCGCTCCTACGAGGTGCTCGCGCGGCTCGTCGACCCGGCGACCAGGCTCGGCAAGGTCCTCGGCCACGTCATCCCGGTGATGACGCCGGCGATCGCGATGGCCGCCGATCCAGACGCGGCGCTGGTGCGGCTCGAACGCGTCGCGGAAGCCGTCGGGGAACGGGGCGGCCCCGCCGACGCCCTCGCGACCGACCCGAAGGCGGCGTGGCGCCTCGCGCACCTGGTCGGCGCCAGCCGTTTCGCGACCGATGCGCTCGTCGCCGACCCCGAGCGGATCCGCGCGCTCGCCGACGGGGTCGTGCACGCCGACGACGCGCAGGCCGACATGGTGCGGGTGGTGGCGAGGTACGCCGGGCGCGAACTCAGCCCGGTCGCCACCGGCGCCGAGATCGCAGCCGTCGGCGACCGTGTGCTCCGTGAGGCGGTGGACGAGGTGGCGCCGGCCGTGCCGCTCGCCGTGATCGGCATGGGCAAGCTCGGCGCGCGGGAACCCAGCTTCGCGAGCGACCTCGACGTCGTCTTCGTGTACGAGGGCGAGGGCGCGGAAGAGCAGCGCGTGGCGTCCGAGGCCGCCGAGCGGATCATGCGCCGAGTGCGCGAGGCGGGCTGGGAGATCGACGCCGACCTCCGGCCGGAAGGCCGTAACGGACCGCTCGCGCGCTCGATCGCAGGCTTCCTCGAGTACTGGGAGCGCTACGCGGAGCCGTGGGAGTTCCAGGCGCTGCTCCGGGCGCGCGCGGTCGCCGGCGACCAGGCGCTCGGGAAACGGTTCACCAACGCGGCCGGCGACCTCGCGTATCCACCCGACGGCATCACGATCGACCGGGTGCTCGAGATCCGGCGGATGCGCGAACGGATCGAGCGCGAGCGTGTGCGGCCGGCCGAAGCGACCAAGTTCCACTTCAAGCTCGGGTACGGGTCGCTCGCCGACGTGCAGTTCGCTGTGGAGATGCTGCTGCTCAGCAACGGCGGGCCCGAGCCCGAGGTCCGCACGACGAGCACGCTGCAGGGGATCGAGCGTCTGGCGGAGCACCGGCTCGTCGAGGGGTCCGTCGCGCGCGACCTCGGCGAGGCGTTCGTCTTCCTGAACGACGTCAAGTGCGCGATGGAGGTCGACCGCCGCGTGCACGCCGAGGCGGTGCCGCCGACGGCCGAAGAGCAGACCGCGCTCGCTCGCAGGCTCGGCTACGAGGAGTACCCGCGCCAGGCGTTCATGGACGACTACCTCCGGATCACGCGCCGCTGCCGCCGCGCGATGGAACGCGTCTTCATCGAGGCTGCGGGATAACGCTCGCTCCGATTGACAGAGATCGAGGAACGAGTGAGTGTCAAGAGTCACCGGGTATCCCGCGGTCCAAGGATTCGGAGGCGTCGGTAGTGAGTGCAGCCAAGATCGAGCATCCAAGCGTTGCCGAGCGCAAGGCGCGGGGCAAGGGTTTACGCGACACGTGTTCGCCGAAGAGCCACGCGGGCTGGGTTCCGGCCCAGGACCGCCCGGACCCTGTCGCGCTCCTCGAGGAGCAGAACAAGACCCGGGAGCAAGACCTCGTGCCGGTTCGCCACGGCAGGATGATGGTCTCGCCGTTCACGTTCTACCGAGGCGCCGCCAAGATCATGGCGGCCGACCTGAAGGACACGCCGCGGGCGGGCCTGGTGGTGCAGCTCTGCGGCGACGCACACCTTTCGAACTTCGGCGTGTTCGCGTCACCGGAGCGGACCCTGTTGTTCGATCTGAACGACTTCGACGAGACCCTTCCGGGCCCCTTCGAGTACGACGTGAAACGGATGTCGGCGAGCTTCACGATCGCGGGACGCAACAACGGATTCACGAAGGCGGAGACACGGTCTGCGACGCTCGCCTCTGTCCAGGCCTACCGCGAGGCGATGGCCGGTTTCGCGCAGATGGGCACCATGGACATCTGGTACGCGCGCCTGTCCGAGAAGGAGCTCTTGGCGGAGATCAAGAACCTTGCCCGCAGCGAGACCGGCGTGGGCAAGAAGGAGCTCAAGAAGGGCGAGAAGGGCGCGAAGGCGATCGCCGCCAAGGCACGCACGCGCGACAGCCTGCAGGCGCTCTCCAAGCTGGCGGAGCTGGTCGACGGCAAGTATCAGATCGTCAGCCAGCCACCGATCGTGATCCCGTTGAAGGACCTTCCCGCCCTCGCCGGGATGTCACCCGACGAGGTGCGACACTTGATCCACCAGCAGTTTCGCGCCTACCGGAGCACCCTCCAGAACGACCGGCGCCACCTCTTGGAACGCTTCGAGGTCATCGACGTCGCTCGGAAGGTCGTGGGCGTCGGGAGCGTGGGGACGCGCGCCTTCATCGTGTTGCTCCAAGGCCGGGATCAACAGGACCCACTCTTCCTTCAGGTCAAGGAGGCGACCAGATCGGTGCTCGAGGATCACCTTCCGAAGAGTCGGTTCAAGCAGCCGGGCGAGCGCGTGGTCGATGGCCAAAGGTTGATGCAGGCCGCGAGTGACATCTACCTGGGGTGGACCAAGGGTGTTGAAGAGAACCGCTTCTTGTACTGGCGCCAGCTTCGCGACATGAAAGGGTCGGTCGTCGTCGAGAACATGCCACCGGCGAATCTCGCGTTCTACGCGCAGCAGTGCGGGTGGACGCTGGCGAGGGCGCATGCGCGCTCAGGGGATCCCGTCGCCATCGCCGCGTATCTCGGCAAGGGCGATGGCTTCGACCGGTCGATCACCGATTTCGCGGAGCGCTACGCGGATCAGAACGACAAGGACTTCCAAGCATTCGTCGACGCGGTCCACTCCGGCAGGTTGGAGGCCGTCGAGGGTATCTGAGACGCACGCGGGCGAGTGTGCCGACCAACTGACGGCGCCTGCGTTCGGATAGCCTCCCCGCAAGTACCTGCGGAGGGAGGTCGTCATGCTGAAGGAGTTCCGAGACTTCATCGCGAAGGGCAACCTGGTCGAGATCGCGGTGGCGTTCATCATGGGCCTCGCGTTCGCGGCCGTGGTCACGACGTTCACGAACATGGTGCTCGGCGCGATCGCCTACGTGTTCGGCGCGTCGCTGTCGGTCAGCGACCTCGGTGTGCACAAGGGAGATGCGCTCGTGATCCCGATCGGCGCGTTCATCATGGCCGTGATCAACTTCGTGATCGTCGCGTTCATCCTGTTCATGGTCGTGAAGGCCTACAACCGCTTCAAGAAGGAAGAGGAAGCCGCCGGCCCGACCGAGGTGGAGCTGCTGGTGCAGATCCGCGACGAGCTCCGCACGAGATAGTCCAACGTCTTCACGGGGATCGTGACCAAGGTCACGACACCTTCATGATCCGATCGGTCTGCTTGCCCGGGAGGGCACGCATGGCGCGACGGAATCCAGAGAAGAAGGCGGCAGACCTCATCCGAAAAGGGAAGGGTGTCTTCACGCAACGGTCCCCGGACGGGCCTATCGTGTACGAGGCATTCAGGGTGTTGCCTGAATGGTTCGCCAGACGAGGTGGCATCTTCGCCTGGGATGACCAGCCACCCGAAGTCGATCGCTGGATGCGCAGGTAGGAACTGTGGTCCCCCCTGACCGGCCCTCGCGGCTTCGAACTACCGGGCTGGAGCACGCTACGTGAGGTGCATTGGAGCGAGGTGTAGCTTCACTGCGGATGGATCTGGTTCCCGGGCTCTACGAGGAAGTCGTCAGCGACCAGCTGCACGCAGTTCTGCAACGCATTGATGCTGAGCTGAAGGAGACGGGCAATCTCTCCGGCTCGGATATGCACGTCGCGCTGTCCGCATATGTTTCTGCGCTTCTTCTCCGCGCATTCCGCATTGTGGGCAGTGAAGGGAACGCACAGATCGACCTGGCGAATCGTGTTCTCGACACAATTCGAAGCCAAGTCCCAGGTGCGGTCGACCCGGATGAGTCTCTCCACCATCCCCTCGAGTTGCTACTTGCGGTGCTCGAGAGGAGTGGAATACCCGACGCTCCGCGCGGACCAACTCGCCCCGAGATTCCGCTCTCGATGGGCGCATTGCTCGTCAACGGACGCGATCAGCCGAGAGTTGGCCATGAAATTGCTAGAGAACTCGAATCGGCCGACCAAGTCGACCTCCTGTGCGCGTTTGTGAAGTGGCAGGGACTTCGAGTGCTCGAAACGCAGATTCATCGGCTGCTTGAGCGCGGATCGCCCCTACGCGTGATCACGACGACGTACATGGGAGCCACTGATAGAAGGGCAATCGATGCCCTCGCTGAGGCGGGGGCGAAGGTCAAAGTCTCGTACGAGACGCGAACCACTCGCCTCCACGCGAAAGCATGGATCTTCAAACGCGACAGCGGCTTCACGACTGCCTACATTGGCTCTTCAAATCTCTCGCGCAGCGCACTTCTCGATGGTCTCGAATGGAATGTCAGAGTCTCGGGGACCGAACAGCCAGACATTCTCAGGACCTTCGAGTCCACATTCGATAACTATTGGGAGGATCCAGGCTTCGAGGACTACGATCCTTCTCGCGACGGCGAGCGTTTCGACGCCGCGATCGCGATGGAGCGCGGCGAGACGGCCGAACCATTGATAGAGATCTCAGGGCTCTACGTTCGGCCTTGGCCGTATCAACAAGAGGTCCTCGAATCACTAGATGCCGAGCGCAAGCTTCACGACAGATGGCGAAATCTAGTTGTGATGGCGACCGGGACTGGCAAGACGGTTGTGTCGGCGCTCGACTATCAGCGGTTGCGATCAGAAGGGGAGGTCGACTCCCTCCTCTTCGTGGCTCATCGAGAAGAGATCCTGCAGCAGAGTCTGCGAACCTTCAGAGCGGTCATGAGAGATGGGTCCTTTGGCGAGATGTTTGTCGGAGGGTCTCGCCCGACCGAGTGGCGACACGTCTTCTCGTCGATCCAGTCCCTCTCACGGCTCGATCTCGAGGAACTTGATCCCGACCGTTTCTCCATGGTCATCGTTGATGAGTTCCATCACGCTGAGGCGCAAACCTACGAGCGAGTGCTCCAGTACCTTCGTCCGCGGGTACTGCTCGGGCTTACGGCCACTCCAGAACGAGCTGACGGCAAGGACGCAACGAGGTGGTTTGACGGCCGAGTGGCCGCCGAGTTGCGGCTTTGGGAAGCAATCGATCGTGGTCTCCTGTCCCCATTTCAGTACTTTGGCCTCCATGACGACGTCGATCTCCAGGACGTGTCTTGGCGGCGAGGCAGATACGACCTCGAACAACTCAATTCGATCTATACCGGTGATACCGCACGCGCCCTGAAGATCATTCAAGCCGTCCGCGACAAGGTTCCTGACGTCAGGGCAATGCGAGCGCTCGGCTTCTGTGTTGGTAAGGATCACGCGCGCTTCATGGCTGAGCGCTTCAATCTGAGCGGGATCCCGTCCGCCGCGGTGACTGCCGACACGCCCCGCGAGGAGCGAAGAGAAGCGCTGCGCGATCTTCGAGACGGCGACCTAAAGGTCTTGTTCGCCGTAGATCTATTCAACGAGGGCGTGGATGTCCCGCAGATCGATACCGTGCTGTTCCTCAGACCGACCGAAAGCGCAACTGTCTTCCTTCAGCAGCTGGGGCGAGGACTCAGACTTGCTGACGACAAAGCATGTCTAACCGTCCTGGACTTCATCGGTCAACAAAATGCCCGGTTCCGCTTTGACAAGCGGTTCTCAGCGCTCACGGGCGCAAGAGGGAAGCGCCTTGAAGACGCTGTGAGCCAAGAGTTCCCCTATCTACCAGCTGGTTGCCATATCGAGCTTGATCGCGTCGCCAGCAATCTGGTGTTGGACAACATTCGACACACGTTGAACCTGCCAGCGGCGGAAACTCGTGGCAGAACTAAGGCGCATCGGGGATGTTCCGCTTGCCCGGTTCCTTGCTGAGACGGGGTTCGAGCTCGAGGACGTCTTCCATCGAAGCTTTGGGTGGCTAGACCTTCGACGAAGAGCTGGCTTCAACGACGACGACGACGTTGTGGACCAACTCGATCGTCGGCTGGGCCGTGCGTTTCGCCGGATGCTCCACATTGACGATGTCGAGTGGCTGTCGTTCGTCAGTGATGTTCTTGCATCTCAGAAGCCACCCGTTTCCGATGACTTTGATGAGCTTGATCGTCGTCGCCTTGCGATGCTGTATTTCGATCTCTTCGGGTCGAAAGAGCCTCTCGCCACCCTAGATCTCTCTGCTCTCTGGGGTTCTGAACGTCGCCAGGAGCTCAGAGAGGTCGTCGGCTGTCTCCAAGAGCGGGCCAGTCGCGTTTCGTTCGAGGCAAGCCAACCTGACGTGCCCCTACGCGAGCACGCGACCTATTCGCGCGACGAGATTCTGGCGGGTTTTGGGCTGGCCAATCCTGGGTCGGTGCATGAGGGAGTTCGCTTCGTGAAGGAAGCCAATACGGACGTCCTATTCGTGACTCTCCGAAAGTCTGAGGGTCAATTCAGTCCTACGACCATGTACGCGGATCTGGCTGTATCTCCGCGCCTGTTTCAGTGGGAGACCCAGAGTCGTACTTCGGTTCGATCAAAGACGTTCCATCGGTATCGTCACCACGTGGAGCTTGGAACCTTGGTGCACTTGTTCGTTCGCGCGGCGAGGATCAACACGCTTGGTGAGACGTCTGCGTACCTTAACGCCGGCACCGCCACCTACATGTCACACGAGCGCGATCGACCGGTGAGGATCCTCTGGCATCTCAACCGCGATCTTCCAGCCGATATGTTCCAGACGGCGAAGGCAATCGCGGGCTAAGGCTTGCCTTTACCCGACCAACCGCCAGAGGCGGCCGCCCTTGTACTGGTACTGGGTTCCGATCCAGCCGGTTGCGGCCGCGCCCGTGTTGAACGCGGCGATCCCGCCGGTCCGGACGAACTTGTCCGAGGGGTCGATCCGGCGCTTGTTGTTCAGTGACCCCTTCGGGCCGTACAGCCGCACGAGACCGTCGGTCCCGTGGTCGCCGGCATCGCGCCGAGTGCTGAGCAGCCACACCCGACCATCGCCGTCGATCCCGACGCCGGTCGGCGCCGCGGACTCGTCCTTCCCGCCGCCGAAGCGGTTGCGCCACCTCAGATCACCCTTGAGCGTGTAGCTCGCCACCCAGCCCGTCGTCGGCGCGAAGCCCCACGCCACGTCCTTGCCTCCGACGCCCGCCGCGATCACCACGCGGTTCGCGCTCAATGCCAGCGGCACCGGCAGGTACATCGTCGGCATGGAGGCATCCGCACGCCGGCTCCAGATCTTGTGTCCGTGCAGCGTCAGCTTCTCGAGGAACGGCGTACCCGGCGACGGACTCATCTCACGGGGGATCGCCGCCGTCGCAGCCCACCCCGACACGAAGATGGCTGTGCCCGGCGTGATAGCCACGCCCCACGCGGTGTCGAACCATCCCAGAGGCGTCGAGGGCGGCTCGGTGTTCGCGCGGAACCTGCGCACAAGGCTTTGCGAGAAGGCGGTGATCCATCCGTCGTGGAACTGGTCGCCGCAGCATCCGTGCGAGAACCCCGACACCACCACGAGGTTGCCCGAGGCGACGATATCGGTCGGGAACTCCGCGAGCTTGCATTTCGCCCACCCCGGCGTCACGTACTTCCACCGGAGGTCGCCGCCGGGCTTGTACGCGCGCACGAACCAGCCCTGGCCCTCGCACGCCCCCCGCACCACGCCCATCAGATATACGGTGCCGTCGTCGCCGATCGTCACGCCGAGACCGTTCGTGCTCGCCTGCGGCGAAGGCACCCATTGACGTTCCCACCTCAGCGTGCCGTCGGCCGAGTACTTCCGAACTGAGGCTGCCGCGGTGATGGAGCTCCGGTCGATCCCGGCCACGTACAGCGAGCCGTCGGGACCGCGTGCCGCGTCTGTGAACGCTCGCCCGCCCTTACCGGTCCAGTGCAGTGGGATCGCATCGGCGGCAGGGGCCACTGCGACGACGAGCAGACCGACGGTGATCAGTGAGAGCAATGAGCGGCGCACGAAGTCCCCTCCTCGTTTGCGGGAGCCGGCCGCCGAGGACGGGGGCCTCGGCAACCGGTTCCTCGTGTCCCCAACCGTAGGCGGTGAACCCGGCGATGCAACAGGGGTCGACCAGCCCTCGGCTATCGGACCCAACGCGGCGTCGGCCGAACTCCCTTCAGCAGACGCGCGAAATGCCGCGCGTCACCCGTTGATGCGCCACACGTGCCCGCGCAGGAACGTGCTGTGCGCAGGCGAGAACGCCCTGCCGGTCGCGAAGCCGGTGGTGCCCAGCGTCGAGACCGCCGTTCCCTCGACCCATCGCGGAGCGAGATCGATCGTGAGCGAGCCGTGGAGCGTCCCCGTCGCTCCGTATCGACGGACGAACACGTTGCGGCCGTGATCCGAGCCGTCGACCCTGCTCCCCGACAGCCAGAGCCTGCCGAGTGAGTCGGCCGCCACACCGCCGAGCCGGGCACGGATCGACTTGTCGCCGCCCCACGTTCGGTGCCACACCGGTGTGCCGATCGCGCTGAGCCGGCCGGCCCAGACACCGCCGCCGCGCATGTCCGCGCCGACGAGCAACCGCGAGTTGCCGAGCGCCATCGAGACGGCCCCGTCGTAGCCCATCGGAACGCCGGGGCGATGCGACCACTTCGCGTTGCCGCCGTGCCCGACCAACTCGATCGTCAGCGAGCCGGGTGGCGTGGACTCACCGTTCGAGTGCTTGGTCGCCGACCATCCCGCCGCGTAGATCGCGCCGTTCCCGGTGATCCCCAACGAATCCGCCACGTCGTACCACCGGCGGGGGGTCGGACCGGGCGGCTCGAAGTTGGTGCTCCAGCGAGGGTGCAGCTTCGTCGAGAACGCGCGCAGGTAGCCGTCGAGGAGCGCTGCGGTGCCGCAGCAGCCGGTCCGCGCGGCGGCGACCACGACGGTGTCACCGTGCACGGCCACGTCGCGCACGATCTGCGGCCCCGGCGGGTTGCAGAACCAGGCCGACTCGGGCCCGGCCGCGTGGAGGAGCTTGCCGTGGGGGCTGTACGCCCGCACGAACCATCCGCCGCCTTCACAGTTGAAGCGCTGGACGTTCCCGACCACGTAGACCACCCCGTTGTCGCCCACCGCGACGGCGACGGCGGTCGCCATGAAGGCCTTCGGGCGCTCCGGATGCGGCTTCCACGTGCGCGTCCAGACGACGTCGCCGGCAGGGGTCAGCCGGCTTACGATCGCCCGCCCCTGCGAAAACGACGGCGAGCCGGGAGGGGCATAACCCACCGCGTAGATCGCGCCACCCGGTCCGACGGCCACGTCGTTCGCCGCCGCCCCGAGGTCCGTGCGCCAAGTGGGCGCGAACGCCGCCTGCGCCGAAGGTGCCGCGACGAAGACCAAAGTGATTGCTGCTACCACCGTCATGGCTCGCCGCAACATCGAGACCACCTCCCATCGTTACCGTAAGCAGCTTCACGTGGGCGCAACAGGGTCAACCGGCCCTCAGCCGTTGGGCCCTCACCACGCGCCGAGCTCCTAGACCCCGATGCCACGCGCGTCACGCGTTTCGCTCTCCGTACGTTTCGTACAGAGAGACGGGCGATCCTTTCGGTGATGGTGACCGAGCGCACACCGTCGTCACAGTCTTTTACCAAGCGTCATTGAGAGACTGACAAGAGTTATCCCCATTTCGGGTGAGCATCGAATTCCCCCAAATGGCTTGGGGGGAAGGGCCTACGTTGGGATGGACAGCATCACCGAGCGCAGCCTACGGTGGCGCTTCCGAAGATAGCCGGGGGCGATGTCGTGGGAGCTAGGGGTGGGATCGCCACGTCAGTCGACGTAGCGCCCGCGGTATCCGTCGAGCGGATGGCGCCTGTCACTGTCTGGTCGATGGCGCTCATGGCCGACCTCGCTCGCCAGCTTGCAGATGCGCGAACGATCGATGAAGCCGTGGAGCGGTGTGCCGCGTTCTGTGCCGAACAACTCAGGCTCAAGACCGCTGTATGGATCGAGTCGGACCCGAACACGCGTTGGCTGCTCGATGAATGGTGCGACACCCCCGACGAGCGCGATCACCTCGAACGCGCGATCGATGATCCGCAAGCTGCGGGCGGAACTTTGGTGGTGCGAGCAAACCCAGCCGTGCTGGTTGTGGAGGATCCGGGCGATGAGCTTGATCTAGTCACGATGCTCGGTGAGCTGCTGGAGGCAACGATCCGGAATCTGCAGGCTGCCACGGCGATCGACCGCAAGGTAGAGCTGGGGCTGGCCGTCGCTGCACACGAGTTGCGCGCCCCGCTCTTGGCCGCACGTGCCGTCCTGGAGCATGAGCTGAGGCGTCCGCGTCGGCCATCCGATCGGCTCCTGGTACGCACTGCCGACGAGCTGACGCGCCTGTCCGATCAGCTCGATCTGCTGCTGCGGTGGTCGACCTCCCCGGCTCCGCTGGTCCTAAGGAGTGTCGACGCTTCGGCGCTTCTCCGTGAGGCCATCGAGGCGTGCACTCCCCCCTTCGGCAGGGAGCGCGTCCGTCTCAGGGCGGCAGAGGGCGTGACGGTGGCCGCCGACGCGGCGAGCCTGCGCATCGCGATCGACAACGTGCTGCGCAACGCGCTTGCGTACTCGCCACAGAGCGAATCGGTCGACGTGCGTCTGGTGGGCAGTGATGGGGCCGCATGGATCCGGGTCACGGATCGAGGTCCGGGGATACCCGAAGCTGATCGTGACAGCGCGTTCGAACTGTTCGCGCGAGGGACGGCAGGGGATATGCATGCCGCGGGAACGGGTCTTGGGTTGTTCATCGCGAGGCAGATCGTCCGAGCCCACGGGGGAGACATCCACGTACGTTCCGGTCGCGACGGGGTCGGAAGCTCCTTCACGATCGCGATGCACTGGGAGTCGCTGTGCGCGTCCTGATCGTCGATGACCACGCTTTGTTCGCCGAGGCCGTTCAGGCCGCGCTCGTCGACCAAGGTTTGGACGTCACCGTCGCGCACGACGGGGAGGCCGCGCTCACGCGATCCAACGCGCCGGATCCGCCGGACCTCGTTCTCATGGACGTCGGTCTGCCGGGCGAGACAGGGCTCGAGGTGGGCCGGAAGATGCTCGAGAGACGCCCGGAGACTCAGGTCGTCGTCCTCACAGCGCTGCACGATCCGGCGGTCGCGGACGAGGCACTCCGCAGCGGGTTCTCCGGCTACCTCACGAAGGAGACGAAGCTCTCAAGGCTCATGAACGCGATCCGCGTGATCGTCGACGGTGGGGTAGTGGTCCAGGACGAGTTGGTCAGCACCCGAGTGAGGAAACTCCCGTGCGACGACCCCGATGCCGCGATGTTGTTGGCCCAGCTGACCTCCCGCGAGCTCGAAGTACTCGAGCTCCTCTCCGCCGGGCGTGCCTCCGAAGACATCGCGGTGGCCCTCCACATCTCCCGGAATACCGTCCGAACGCACGTCCAGGGCATCCTCGCAAAGCTCGGCGTCCACTCTCGCCTCGAGGCCGCGGCATTCGCTTCGAGGCACGGCCTGTTCGATCCGCCGAAGGCCGGCGCACGCACAGCCAGGTCCGCGCCGGGCCTCATCCAAACGTCGTAGCGACCCCTACGTCGGTCGGCGCGTGTCTCTGCACCCCGCCCCGCCTACGCTCGCGACCCATCCGAGACCTCCCGGAGCGTAGATGGCCGATCCATCCGTGAAGGTGTTGCTGGCCGACGGGCACTCCTTGTTCCGCGAGGCCATGCGGGTCGTCCTCGAGGCGCAGGACGACCTCAGCGTCGTGGCGGAGGCAGCCGATGGGATGCAGGCCCTGGCCGAGGCGCGCGTGAGCGAGCCGGACGTGGCGCTGATCGACCTCCAGCTGCCGAACAGCGACGGCCTGCGGACGACCGCTTCACTCGCGGACACCCAGCCCTCGTGCCGCACGCTCGTGCTCTCCGACAACGACGACGAGGAGCTTCTGGTCCTGGCGCTCGAGGCGGGCGCGTCGGGGTTCATCACGAAGTCCAGTCCGATCAACGAGCTGCTCTCCGCCACCCGCCGTGTCCACGCGGGCGAGGCGGTCGTTCCGCCGCACATGCTGGGAGGGCTGCTCGGCCGTCTGATCGCCCGGCGTCGCGAGCGCGACCACGCGATGCGGCTCCTCGCGCGTTTGACCTCTCGAGAGCGCGAGGTGCTCGCGCTGCTGGCGCGGGGGGCCGACAACGCCGGCATCGCGCGGCCGCTCGTGATCAGCCCGGAGACGGCGCGGACCCACGTGCAGAACGTGCTGCACAAACTGGAGCAACACTCGCGCCTCGAAGCGGCGGCATTCGTGATCCAGAACGGTCTGTTCGACGAGCTGGAGGAGGCACGCGTGTGACGGTTTCGGTCGGAGAGCGGCGTCCGCTCCGCAACCCCAACATCCTCATGCGCCAAGAGGGCGACCGGGGGATGGCGATCGACCCGGGCGCCGAGTCGGTCCACGTGATGAATGCAACCGCGGTCGCGATCTGGGTGCTGTGCGACGGCCAGACCACGCCGTCAGAGATGGTGACCGCCATCTGCGATCTGTCGAAGCTGCCCTGGGACGTCGTCGAGGAAGACGTCCATCGCATCCTCGGGCAGTTCGAGGAGGCGAACCTGATCACATGGCGAGACCCCATATGACCGCGCGGCAACCCAAGGTCCGCACGGAGCTTACGGTCGTCGAGCTTGACGGGGAGGCCGTCGTCTACGACGCCGAGTCGATGGACGTCCACCGCTTCAACCCATCGGCGACCTTGATCCTCGGACTCCTGGACGGCAGCGCGACGCTCGAGGAACTTGCCGTCGACATCTCCGATGTGTTCGGCCAGCCGCCGGAAGAGGTGCGGGCGCAGCTCGACGAGCTCGTCCACCGGCTCGACGAGGGCAACATCCTGGAGCCCGTGTGACCGACGACGACCCGGGGGTGGTCACGCGGGAGCGGGTGGAGCCCGTGGACGAGCGTGAGCTGGTTCGCGAGCGCAAGCCCCGGGGGTCCTGAGGCGAGAAGCTCGACCGCCTAGGCTGGGTGGTCTGTCGGTGGTACGAGATCGAAGGCTTCCGCTTCGGTATCCGGACGACGTCGCACGCCTTCTCGGATTGGCTCGAGCACGTGCTGGTTGCCTACCGCAGCCCGCGTCGTCCCGACGACGATGACAGCTCGGCGACGTACTCCATCGTGATCGAAGATCCCGAGGAGGACGGCCGGCAGCGCAAGTTCCACATCTTGTATCTCGGCGGGTGGGACATCGTGCGCACGCTCGATCTGGGATTCATGGCCGAGTGCGTGTACCGGGATCTCGAGTCGATCCTGTACCCGGTTCGAGACGACTACGTGTTCCTCGAGCTCGGCCCGGTCGACATGGCCGGTGCGCTCGGTCTCGTTGCGCCGTACGTGATCCCAGCCCTGAATCGGTCCAGCCGCCGGGGGGTCAGATATGGAGTCTCGACGCCGGGCGGTGTGTACGCGCCGCTCCAGCTCGGCACGGGCATGATGGTCCGTCCTACACCCGCGCTGGACGTGCCTGCGGACGCGCTCGCGTCGCTGGGCAGGTTCATGGATGTCCCCGCACGGACCGAGAGCGATCCGTTCGTCGAGCCCCGTCGGGTCGACCTGATCTTCGACCGTGTCTACGTAGACGGCCTCGAGGGTCCGTCGCATCCCCCGCGCGCCGAGCTCTTCCAGGCCGTGTTCCCGCGCGTCCGCAACACCGGCGTGCTCGGCGGCGTCGCGTTCGAGACGCTCGCCGAGACGGTGTGCAACGCGGAGGTCTGGCGTGGCTGGTACGGATCGACGAACGAGATGTACGAGGTCTATCGCGACGTCGGCCGAGCCGTCCGTTCGACGTAGCGAAGATACGCAGCGTTGCCCATCCGCTACGCGCACCCCTTGCCTAGCTTTGAGTCCCCCATGGCGGACCCTCGGACCCCCAGCCGCCCCGCGAGTGGCCGCGGCATCCCCACCCACCTCGTCGCCATCCTCCGGCGTGACCTTCCACTGGTCGTGCTGGACGCTGTGATCGTCATCGGCGTCTACCTCGCCCTGCTCGTCGTGCGGTTCGACGGCGCGGTGCCGTCGACGTATTGGCGCGGATTCCGCATCTTCGTCGTGATCGTCCTTTCGGTCCATCTGCTGTCGAACGCGTCCTTCGGCCTCTACGGGCAGATGTGGCAGCACGCGAGCGTGCAGGAAGCGCGCCGGCTGCTCTTGGCCGGCGCCGCCGCCTTCACGGTCATCGTTATCGCCGGCGTCGTGGGCGAGGGCCAGGTGGTCCCGCGACTCGTGGCGATCGTCGGGCCGGTCCTGGCGCTCCTGGGCTTCGGTGTGCTGCGGTTCCAGAGCCGACTCTTCGCGTTTCACCGCAGCGAGGCTAAGGCGGCGGAGCACCGGAACGAACGGGTCCTCCTGTATGGCACCGGAGAGGCGGGCGCCGCCGTGTTGCGCGACATCCGGCGCGACCCCGGACTTGGTCTCCGTGTCGTGGGGCTGATCGACGACGATCCGCGTCGCCGGGGACTCTCGCTGCATGGACTCGTCGTGCTGGGCGGCGGCGACGATATCCCGCACTTGGTGGAGACTCGCTCCGCCACGCAGGTCTTGTTGGCGATCCCATCTGCGGACAGCGACCTGATCCGCCGGGTTGCCGAGCGCTGCAAGGAGGCCGGCGTGCGACTTCGTGTGCTCCCGTCGGTCCGCGAGTTCGTCGGCGGCAAGGTCACGGCGCGGGACATCCGCGACCTTTCGATCGAGGACCTCCTCGGGCGCCAGCAGGTCGAGACAGACCTGGCTGCGGTGCGCGCCCTGCTGGGCGGGCGCCGCGTTCTGGTGACCGGGGCCGGGGGATCGATCGGCTCGGAGATCGCGCGTCAGGTCGCCGACTTCGAGCCCGAGCAACTGCTGCTGGTCGACCACGACGAGACGCTGTTGTTCGAGGTCGCGCAGGCGCTCCCCACAGGGGTCTCGCGGCGCCAGATCCTGCTGGATATCCGGGACGGCGAGCGCGTGGCCGAGACCTTCGCCTCACTCGCCCCCGACGTCGTGTTCCACGCCGCCGCCAACAAGCATGTGCCGATCCTGGAGCAGTATCCGCGCGAGGCCGCGCTCACGAACGTCCTGGGCACGGCGAACGTCGTGGACGCGGTCACCACCGCCCACGTGCCGATGCTCGTCTTCATCTCCACCGACAAGGCGATCCGGCCGATCAGCGTGATGGGCGCCTCCAAGCGGATCGCAGAGGAGATCGTGCGCGGATTCACCGGCAACGGCACCGTCGCGTGCTGCGTCCGGTTCGGCAACGTCGTGGGCAGTCGAGGCAGCGTGATCCCGACCTTCCTGCGGCAGATCCAGCGGGGCGGGCCGGTGACGGTGACCGACCCGCGGATGACTCGATACTTCATGAGCATCCCCGAGGCGGTGCAGCTCGTCCTGCAGGCGGCGGCGCTCTCCGAGGGCGGCGAGATCTACACCCTGGATATGGGGGAACCGGTCAACATCCTCGACCTCGCGAAGAATGTGATCCGGCTCTCCGGACGCGTACCCGAACAGGATGTTCCGATCGTGATCACCGGTCCCAGGCCGGGCGAACGGTTGACCGAGGAGGTCCGGGACCCCGACGAGGTGCTGCTGCCGAGCGGCCATCCCGCGATCTCGGTGACACGCGCTCCGTCCGCCGATCGCCCGGCCCTTCGCCACGCGATCGGCACGCTCGAGACGCTCTGTCGTGAAGGTGACGACGAGACGGTTGCCGCCTACCTCCTGACCGAGGCGCAAGGGCCGGCGCCGGCCCTCGCCGCCAAGGCGGACGTGATGGCAGGGAGGACGACAACGTGAGGGCTCTCGCCACCGTCGTGGTGCACCGCGAGCGCCTCGTCGCTGAGGCCATCGCCTCCGCGCTGGACCGGTCCGCAGCGATCGCGGTCGTCGAGGCGGGCGCCATCGCTCCCTCGCGAGTTGCAGGTCTTGAGGTCGCCGTGGTCGACGCCGACCTGCCCGATGCCGAGCTGACCGTCGCTCGCTTGCGTGCAGCCGGAGTGAAGGTGGTTGCCCTCGGGACCGGGGTTCGCGCCGACGTCCAGGTGCCCGCCGACGCTCGATCAGCGACCTGGCCGCGGCGGTGGCCCCGAGCCGTGCCGAACCGGCAGGACGCCCGCTGAGTCCCCGCGAACGTGAAGTGCTGTTGCTCGTCGCCGAGGGGCTGGGCGGCAAGCAGGTCGCACGCGCCCTTGGCATCAGCCCGAAGACGGTCGAGCACCACAAGACCCGAGCCTTCGCCAAGCTCGGTGTCCCTAACCAGGCTGCCGCGGTGGCGGCCTTGATGGAGGAGGAATACCGGTGGAACCGGCGCGCTATCTGAAGGCCTTCCGCCGCCGCTGGGCGTGGATCGTCGCATGCATCCTGGTCGCGCTCGCCGCCGGATGGATCACGACGGCGACCGTCACACCGCCGCAGACCACGCCGCCGATACGGCAGCAGTACTCGGCGGACGTGCTGCTCCTGAGCGACGGCTCCAGCCCAGACCCGATCGTCACCAACCTGGATACGCTCGCAGTCGTCGCTACGACCAGCCCGGTCCTTGAACAGGTCGCAGCCATCCTGGACTTCAAGGGGAACCCCACGGCACTGACCCCGACAGTCGTGGCCGATCATGACACCGGGATCCTCACCATCAGTGTGGTGGGCGACGACCGCGAGCAAGCGATCAAGCTGGCGGACGCCTACGAGCAGGGGTTGATGGCATATCTGACGGATCGGAAGACGGCGTCCACGCAGCAGCGGATCGATCAGCTGGACGCCAAGATCCAGGAGCTGCAGACATCGGGTGGGCATGGCGCCGAAGTTGCGACCCTCGAGACACAGAGGGCGCACCTGGCGGTCAAGGTCCGAAACGCCGCCGCCCACCTGGGGTTGCAGCAGCTCGCGCCGCCAGAGGCAACTCCTCTGTCGTCTGGCACCACCACCACCGAGATCAACGTCTCCAGAAATGGACGCTTGGCGATCGTCGGCCTGATCGGGCTCCTCGCGGGCCTCGCCCTCGCGCTGCTCCTGGAGCGTTTCGACACGAAGGTGCGCACGCGCGACACGGCCGAGGAGCGCTTCGGGATCCCGGTGATCGCCGAGATCCCCCGGATACCCAGGAGCCATCGACGCGCGATCGTGCCTTCGACGACGCCAACCTCGCCCGCCGCCGACGCCTTCCGTCTGCTCGGGGCGGGGATCGGGGTCGTGACGCCACATCGCGACGACGCCCGCGCCCGGACGGTCCTCGTGACGAGCCCTGGTCCGGCCGACGGCAAGACGACGACCGTCGTGAACGTCGCGGCGGCTCTCGCGGAGGATGGATCGCGGGTTCTCGTCGTCTCGGCGGACGTTCGCCGACCACGGCTCCACGAGGCGTTCGGTGCGGCACGGGCACCTGGGCTCGCCGAGGCCGCGAAGCAAGCCGATCCGGTGTTGAACGCGTTCGTCCAGATGTCGGGGGTGCCCAACGTCTGGATCCTCGCGAGCGGCGACCGCACGTCGCGCCCAGGCGCCGTCGTGGGCTCGCCCCAGGTGCGCTCGCTCCTTGCGCAGGCGCGCGAGCGGGTCGATTGGATCCTGATCGACACGTCACCGCTCTTGGCCGCGACCGAGTCGGCGCTGCTGCTGCCCGAGGCGGACCTTGTCTTGTTGGTCGCGATGGCCAACAAGATCTCCGTCGACGCTGGCACGACGCACTGCCGACACTCTCGATCAGCTGCAGGTGTCCAACGTCAGGGTCGTGCTGAACATGGCGAAAGAGGTCGTCATGCCCACGGGGTACCGCCGCTATTACCGGAAGATCGAGCACAAGAAGGAGCGCGGCACCAGCGTCGGGTTCGAAGCCGCCACGATCGACCGGTCCGACCCGGCCGATGGTCACGCTGAGGGAGGGGAGGGATAGGGGGTTTCCCCGACTCGCGTGGCACTCTCCTCGACCGTAACCTCTACTTTGCACGACTCCGTGTCGTTCCCGGAGACCGCCGACGTGATCCGCGCGCTCGTGCGCTTCACGGACTGGTGGCAGCCGCAGACCGGCTCGATCCTGCAGGTGGCCGGCGCCCGCCGTTCGGTGGGGTTCGGCGACGGGATCGCCGATGGGCTGCTGGACACGCTGGACGAACGCGCCGAGCTGGCATACCGGGTTCGCGAGCGTCTCGACGACACCGATCGCACCCTGCTCTACCTGTGGTACGTCCGCGAGCTGCCGGTTCACGAGATCGGCAAGCAGGTGCACGTGTCGCGCCGGACCTGCTTCCGCAGGCGCTCGGCCGCGGTTCGCGCGCTCGTAGACGCGCCCGACACCGACGACGTTGGGCGACGTGAAGAGACTCAGCGGATCGTGATCGTCTCGCACCGCAATCGGCTGATCTTCGTCAAGACGAGGAAGACGGCGGGGACGAGTGTCGAGATCGCGCTCAGCAGGAACGCTGGGCCGGAAGACATCGTTACCAGGCTCACTCGGGAAGACGAGGTCGTCCGAGTGGCCTGCGTGGGGGCGTGGTCCACAGAACGAAAGGATCCCGATCGCGCGTTGGCGACGGAAGGAGATGCAGCGAGCTGAGGTATCGGAAGTTGGCCCGTCTTCTCGAACCACATGCCTGCTCGCGAGATCCGCGGATCCTCCCAAGAAGTTGGGACGAGTATCTGACGTTCACGATCGTCCGGAATCCGTGGGACGTCGTGGTCTCCGCGTACTGCTGGTACCGCGGACGACACGCTGCGGAAGCAACAACATTGTCGGACTTCATTTCGTCGCCGCGAGCTGACCCGGTTCGTGAGCTGGCCAATGATTGCCGACGGCTCGGCGATCATCGTGGACGAGGTTGTTCGATTCGAGAGCCTTCGCGAGGATCTGCGAGCGGTTGTCCGCTCGGACCGGGATAGATCCCGCCGAATCTCCCTCACGCGAAGGGTCAGTTTAGGCAGGATCGCCGCCACTACCGAGAACTGATGACCCGATCCGATCGTGACCGCGTCGCTGAATTGTTCCGACGCGAGATCAATCATTCGGCTACGAGTTCTAGCGATCGGCGTCGCCTCCGAGCCGCTAGCAGATTGTCGCCCGTTCGCGTCTGAATAGTCAGACGAGACAATTCGGAGACCGGATGAAGGGAACCGCCGCGCTCCGGCGCCAGATCCTTGCGCGGTCGGCGCGCATCGCCGTGGTCGGCCAGGGCTATGTCGGACTGTCGCTCGCCTGCGCCGCCGCCGAGGCCGGCTTCCCTGTCACCGGGATCGACGTCGAGAGCGGCGGGTCACGCGCTGCGCGCAG
Source organism: uncultured Actinomycetes bacterium (assembly GCA_963799625.1). Classification (GTDB taxonomy): domain Bacteria; phylum Actinomycetota; class UBA4738; order UBA4738; family HRBIN12; genus AC-51. The sequence continues at coordinate 1,107,317 of CAWCXU010000013.1, forward strand.
GGGGGACCGTCGCCGGCGTCGCCGCAGAGACGACGCTCGGGCCGCCGTCACCACCGGCCGGCTCGCCTTCACCACCGACGCGACCGCGGTTGCCGACAGCCCGGCTCGTCTTCATCTGCGTCCCGACGCCGCTGCGGGACGGCACGCCCGACCTCTCGTTCATCGACGGGCGGCCGCGAGCGTGGCCGAGCACCTCCAGCGGGGACGCTCGTGGTCCTGGAGTCGACGACCTACCCGGGGACCACCGAGGAGCGCGTCCGCCCGCTCCTGGAGACGCTCCGGGCTGGTCGGCCGGCAAGGACTTCCTGCTGGCCTACTCGCCCGAGCGGATCGACCCCGGCAACACGGAGTTCACGTTCCGCCAGGTGCCTCGCGTGGTCGGCGGCATGCACCCCGAGGCGACCGGGCTCGCGGTCCTGTTCTACGAGCAGCTCGTCGACAAGGTGATGCCGGTCTCGTCCTGCCGGGCGGCCGAGCTCGCGAAGCTGCTGGAGAACACGTTCCGCCACGTGAACATCGCGCTCGTGAACGAGATGGCGATGCTCTGCCACGAGGTGGGGATCGACGTCTGGGAGGTCATCGACGCCGCCGCGACGAAGCCGTTCGGCTTCATGCCCTTCTACCCGGGCCCCGGCGTCGGCGGGCACTGCATCCCGCTCGACCCGACCTACCTGGCCTGGCAGGTGCGCCGCGACGCCGGCCATCAGTTCCGGATGCTCGAGGAGGCCGAGGACATCAACGCGCAGATGCCCGCCTGGGTCGCGGGCCGGATCGGCGAGGCTGCTGAACGAGCACGGCAAGGCCGTGAAGGGCGCGAAGATCCTGGTGCTGGGCGCCGCGTACAAGCCCGACGTCGGCGACGTCCGCGAGTCGCCCGTCGGTGAAGATCATGCAGCTGCTCCACAAGCGCGGCGCGAAGGTGGCGTTCCACGACCCCTACGTCGAGGAGGTCGCCCTGAACGGCTCGACCGTCCGGAGCGTCCAGCTCACGACCGCCGCGGTCGAGCACGCCGACCTCGTGGCGGTGCTGACGCCGCACAGCGCGTACGACCTGGACTGGGTCGCCGAGCACGCGAAGCTGCGTGTTCGACGCGAGGAACGCGTTCGGGCCCGACCGCCGGGACCACGTGGTGCGGCTGTGAGTGCCGTGTTCGAGCGGTCGCCGCTCGTGCTCTCCCGCAGGGTCGGGGCGTCGTGGCTCGTCACGACGCCCGACGACCCGGAAGTTCATGAGCTCCAAGGCGGCGCCGCGATCGTCTGGGAGCGACTGCACGGTCCGACCTCGATCGATGCCTTGACCGAGGGCTTGCTCGCAGCAGGCGTCACGGCCCCCGACTCAGCTCCCAGGTAGAAAGCGTCATCCAATCGTTGCGGGCCCTCGGTGTGCTCCAGGAGGTGCATCAGTGAAGGTTCGACTCTTCAACGAATCGCGAGGTCGGGGATGAGCGCGCGCGGATCCGCGATTGGCTCAGTCACAAGCGAATCGCGTCCCGGCGGACCGCTTCACGAGGGCGGAAGAGTCCTCCCCTCGGGGAGGGGGTCTTCCTGTCTCCTGGTTCGCGCTTGACTTCGCGAACCACGATAGGTCGGTTCACTCGGATCCACGGTGACGCCGAGTTCCGCGGCGCAGCATCGATCACGGTCGGGCAGTTCTGCGCGATCGGCCAAGAGCTACTGGCAATCTCACAGAACCACCGAATGACGCTGCCAAATATGCAGGACCAGCTACACCGTACGCTCGCGGCGGAGACGGGTGTTTCCCCCTCCGCGATCTTCGATGCAAGACCGATCGTCGTGGGAAACGCAGTGTGGGTCGGTGACCGTGTGACGCTCTTGAGCGGGTCGACGATCGGCGACGGGGCTGTTGTCGGCGCGGGCGCTATCGTCACCTCGGAACTCCCGCCATTCGCTATCGCAGTTGGCGCACCGGCGCGCGTTGTGCGGATGAGGTTCGGTCCTGCGATGGTGGAGTTCCTGCTCTCCGTAGCGTGGTGGGACTGGCCGATCGACAGGATCCATCGCAATGCCGTGTTCCTGACAACCGACCTGGCCGATCTCGATGTCCGACAGGCAGCGGCGTTGATCGTGGATTGAGTCGGGCTCGTACCGTGCGAGGGAGCAGCGCTTGCTTGAGCGGCTCGAGCGCAGTTCCGAGCCCTAACGCGATCTTCGCGGACTTATTGGACGGGCCTTGGGGGGGACACACGATCTCCGCCTTCCTGTCCGAAACGGCATCGGTGATTGTTTCGGTTCGGCCTCGGTAGTGGGGTGAAAGTAGTGGGATTAGCGACCGCGGGCGTTGGACCCGTCCCGCACGCCCAGATCGACGAGGCAGTCCGCTTGATCGCCTCGTCGGGTCTCAAAGGCGACCGCACAGAGGCCGTGTCGTTCCGCCCCGCCGACGCCAGGGAGTGGAACGCGTTGCTCAACCGGATCCGCTTCGAGCGCGTCAGCGGCCTAGCGGTCGAGGCAGCCGCGACCGGTGCATTGGATCTCACAGAGGATCAGGCGGACGAACTCCTTCAACTCCACCGGGCCGGGATGACGTGGTGCCTGCACGTCGAAAGGAAGCTGCTCCGCCTAGCCGACGCCTTCGACGACGCCGGAATTGAATACGCGATCTTGAAGGGGCCTGCGCTTGCTCACACCATCTACCGGGAGCCATGCCTTCGCGCGTTCGGCGACCTGGATCTCCTCGTGCGGAGCCAAGACTACGACCGCGCGAGCGCGCTACTTACGCGGATCGGGCATGCGCGCTCGCTACCCGAGCCCAGGCCCAGCTGGGAGGCTCGATTTGGCAAAGCGAGCGTGCACGTAGACCCGGACGACGGGATCGAGATCGATCTGCACCGAACGCTCGTCCTCGGACCGTTCGGTCAGTGGATCGACGCGGACGAACTGATGACGAACCTGGACATCTTCGTTGTGGGTGGGCGAACGCTCCCACGTCTAGACGACACCGGCATGTTCCTGAACGTCGCATTGCACGCAGCGCTTGGGTGGGCCCATCCGAGGATGGCTCCCATCCGAGATTGCTTCGAACTTGCGGCCTCATCGTCACTCGACCAGAGGCGACTGGAGCGCTGGGTGCTGTCGTGGCGGCTCGGGGCTGTATTCGGGCGCGCCCGGGGCTTGGTGGCTACTCACTTGGCGGTCAGGCCGCCACCCGTCTTTGACCTCGGTCGGATGGCAACGCGTGAAGAACGAGGCTCTTGGCCAAATATTCGCTCGAGGGCCGCGCACTAGCTCTCCCGCTAACGACGATGAGGGCGATCCCTGGCATCGCCGCGAAGGTCCAGTACGCGTGGGGCCTTGCCGTCCCAGATCGGGCCTTCTTGCAAGCACGAGCCGGGATGAGGTCACCGTCGCGTCTCCGGAGGTTGTTGGTGCCGTTCTCGTCCTGGCTGCCAACTCGGGTGGCGGCAGGAGACGGACACGATCTCGAAGGAGCGCAACAAGAATGAGGTTGGAGCATTGAGTCGCGAACGCCGGCGCATGACGGGCACGCGCCGAATTCCTCCCGAAAGGGGAACACTCACATGAAAGTGCTCTGGGGCGTCTGGCGCCACTGGATGCTCATCACGACGATGGCTCGACGTCAGTTCCAGCTTCGCTACCGCCAGTCGTTGGTTGGCGTCACGTGGGCGATCCTCCCAACACTGGGGACGTTGCTTGCGTCGACCCTCGTGTTTCACAAAGTCGCCGGTGTCAACAGCGGAACGATGCCTTACGCGCTGGTAACACTGTCGGCGCTTGTGCCGTGGAGCTTCTTCGCAGCATCGATCTCGACAGGGGTACCCAGCATCTCGAACGCTCAGCCGCTCGTCACGCGCCTCGCGTTTCCGAAAGCGGTCATACCGCTGTCCAACGTTGGAACGTCATTGATCGACATGGGCACGACCTTGCTCATCTTCGTCGCTTGGGTGATCGTGGCTGGCATCGGCCTACCCCTGACCGCACTTTGGGTGCCGGTTCTCGTGGTCCTCGAACTCGGGCTCATAGTGGGGGTGCTCTTGCTGTGCAGTGCGCTAAACGTCTTCGCCAGGGACATGAAGCTCTTGGTTCCACTCTTGACATCCCTGTGGCTCCTGGTGACGCCGGTCATGTACCCGTTGAGTGCGGTGCCGGCTGATCTTAGGGGTCTCTACTTGCTCAACCCGATGACCGGTCTTGTGGAGTCCTTCAGGGGTGCGCTGCTCTTCGGACTGCCACCGCACATCTCCTACTTGCTTCCCTCGATCATTGGCGCCGTCGTGTTCTTGATCGTCGGCAGCTGGTACTTCGGCGCCACGGAGTCTCGCTTCGCGGATGTGATCTGATGGATGTCGTCACCCTTGAGCACGTGACCAAGACCTACCGCATAGGTGTCGGACGAGCGCGCGTCAGGGAGATGCTGCCTGCTCCACTGGATTCGGTTGCGGAGAAGGTAGCGCCCAACTGGTGGACTCGCGACACGTTCAACGCGCTTGAGGATGTCTCCTTCGCAGTGCCCGGCGGGTCCTCGATCGCGCTCGTGGGCCACAACGGGGCGGGTAAGACGACGCTGCTCAAGGCTGTCGCAGGCATCACCGCCCCAACGCGCGGCCGAACCGTGACGAAGGGCCGAGTCGCCGCGCTGATCGACATGCTCGTGGGGTTCAACCCGGACCTTACCGGTAAGGAGAACATCTATCTGCTTGCGGCGATGCACGGATTTGGTCGCAGGGACGTGCGGCGCAAGACGGACGAGATATTTGACTTCGCTGAGATCTCGGAGATGGCTGACACGCCGGTAAAGAGGTACTCAGCCGGCATGGGAGCGCGACTCGGATTCTCGACGATCGTGTCGCTGGAGCCCGACATCCTGCTCATCGACGAGGTCCTCGCCGTAGGAGATGCGGGATTCCAGCGAAAGTGTGTCGACTGGCTAGACGGATACCGACAGTCCGGCGGCACCTTGCTCTTCGTCTCACACAACCTTTCACTGGTTCGGCACATGACCGATAGGGCGATATGGATAAGTCACGGATGCGTTCAAGCAGACGGTCCGACACCGCAGATCTTGACCGACTACGCACGGTCGATGAGCGTGCGGAGCGATCGGGGTGAAGGCGGCAACCGCGGTCGCGAGGTGCGAAAGCAGGCACGCGTCGAGTGGTCTGGCCCGGTGGGGGGTCGGAGGGGTGCGAGTCGAGAAGGTCGAGATCGACGAGATGCCGCCGGCCGGGCTCGACGTGAGGGTCGCATGGACCGGGGACGCCGTCGACGAAGGGATCCTGTCCGTTGGCTTCCAGGACGAGGAAGGACGGGAGATCGGGGGATGCGTCGCGTCGATCGGCGCCGTCGGCGGAGGAGGCGACGCCGCGGTCATGTGTCACATCCCTTCGTTGCCGCTCCGACCAGGTATCTACTTCCCCGTCATCTCGATCCTGGCCTCGGACGGACGGGTGCGGGATCGCTGGCGGATGGAGAGGGCGATCGTCATCGAGGTGAACGGCAAGCCCGCACTCAGCGGCGGATCTCGGTCCCATGGAGGTTCCCGCTGTCTGGAGCCGAGTGTGAGCTGCATCGCTCCGACGGGCGTATCAAGAGTTCCCGTGGAGCGCTGGGCTTGTAGATGCTAGGGAGGTTCCATGACGACGCTCAGGGCCGACCTAGCAACCCACGCATCCGCGAAGACTCTCAAGCGCGACGTCGACTTCCTCGTCGTGGGAACGCCTCGGTCAGGAACGACATTGGTGCAGCGGCTCGCATGCGAGTTGCCGGGCGTTGGAATGCCTCGCGAGACTGAGTTCTGGCTCGGATACCGTTCCTCGCCATTGCGGTCCGCGTCGTTCCCACTCGAGGGAGCGGATCTGCGGGAGCAGCTTGATCGGCTTGTCAATGGGCGACCGCTCTCGCGCCAGGAGATCGATGTCGATGCCTTGATGCTCGGCATGGGCGCGCGTTGCGATTCCCCCGTTGAGATGTTCTCGGGGCTCGTTCGATTCCTCGCTGGTGCGCCTCATCTAGCCGGCGAAAAGACACCTTCGCATCTTTGGTGGTGGCAGCCCCTTGCGGGAGCAATGCCGGGGCTAAAGATCGTCGGCGTAGTTCGTGACCCTCGAGCGGTTGCGGCCTCGATGCAACATATGCCCTGGGGACCGAACCGTCCGGCACTCGTTTCAGAATGGTGGGCGGCGGATCAGCGTTGTTTGACGCAAGCATCTTGCTCCCTGCCGGATCGGGTCCTCATCCTCCGGTACGAGGACGTTGTGTCGGAGTCGCGCCGCGTTCAGGAGCGACTTGCCAGGTTCCTGGGGATCGAGGCACACGACCAGGGTGTTGGGCAGGTCGTCGGTCCTCTCTTCGATGCCGGCCAGTGGTGGATGCGTCGGGCGTTCCAACCCGTGACGAGCGATCGGGTCGATGCATGGCGCTCCGACTTGGATGCGAGGCAGGTGTTAAGGATCGAGTCGATCTGTTGGCGAGAGATGAGCTCCTACGGCTACGAGCTCGACTACCCCAAGGTCGTGACGGGTTTTTCCACAACACGGATCCCACCCGCCGATCAATACCGGCGAATGAGGTTCCGCAAGCAGCGGGAGCGCCACCTCCGCTCGATCTCGCGCGTCGAGATTCTCAGCGCTGGCGATCGATCATGACTCGGCCAGTACGAACGGCGGCTGTGGGGCCGGAATCCTGTCAAAGCGATGGAGCGATTTGCAAAAGTCTCCTTAGGTTGGGTACCTGCAGATGGCGCTGATACGAGGAGTCGCCATGACCCTTCATGCCTCCCGAACGGGGAAGTCCGTTCTTCGATTCTCGAGTGCCAGCGAGGCGCCAGCGGTTGGGGCAGGTGCGTGAGAAGGTGCGACTCAGCTCCTCGAGCATGCTAGGGCGCCTCAGTTGGAGCCAGGTACGGACGAGGTGATGGACGTGCCTCGCGCGATACTCGGCAGCGCAGACCAACTTCTCGGCCGGTTCCGGCCGACTCGGTCTTGATGTTGTTTCAGAGCCTCGTGCGCATCTTGGCCGGGATTGGTAGGTAGGTTCGAGCAATATCCGTCTTGCTGGTGCGTTTCCCCGCGAGAACGGCGGCAAGCCTGAACGCCTCCCGTGCCTCCGGCCGCCGACCTAGCCTCTCGTTGAAACGACCGATCCGGCGCCACCTGGCAGCGGCCGCAGCCGGGTGATCAGCAAAGAAGGGAGCGTTCTTCGATAGCACCAGCTGAGTGGATTTGACAGCACGTGCCAGATCGTCCCTACTCCGCACCCGAGGGCGATCATGTACCCGGCGGACATATCCAGGTTGCGCGATAACTCTCGGGGTTACCAGGTGCGAGGCTGCGATCCACCAGTCGACGTCCTCCTCGACGCGAAGACGTTCGTCGAATTCCGGTGCGGCCTCGGCAAGGATAGTTACTTGGCCGACTTGAGGGAAGAGCGAAGATGCGAAGGTGGATGTGAACCTGCTCGCCGCTCGACGCCGGTGGTAATGCCTCAACGACCTTCGAAGCCCCGAACCCCAAGGTCTCACGCGTTGGTCGAGCATCGTGACAGCGCAGATTGAGACAGGGCTGCTGAATACGCCCAGTTTCCCCAATGCGAGGCGGTCGGGCAGGAAGAGGTCGTCGTCATCGAGGAAGACGAGATACCTGCCACGGCTTGCTCTGATTCCCTCATTGCGAGACGCCGCCGGCCCAGCCGCGAACGTTCTCCGGATGACGCGAATCCGCGGATCGGCACCACTCGACTGGGCCGGGGGGATGCTGGCGTCGTCGACGACGAGCAATTCGAAGTCCGAAACCGATTGCGAGGCCACGGATGCGATCGCTTCTGCCAAGAGTTGAGGCCGGTTGTGAGTCGTGATGATTACGCTGAACATGGGCGTGTCGTCGCCAGCACGTTCGCTCATGCGTGGTCATTCTCCCGGGTCGCCAAGGAGGATGCCACCGGGCAGCAGGGGCCGGGAGATTGCTCGGACCGGCCGAATCCTGGCTGTCGGGTTGGCTGCTCCTGAACCGATGTCTATTGATGAAGCTAAAGGCACAGACTTGCTTGACGGTGCGCTGCTGACTCGACCGAATGGAAGAAGCCAGATTGCACGCCGATGGCGGCACAAGAGAGAAATCCGGACATGGTGGGAGCCATAAGGCGACGAGTACTGATGGTGCACCCGTTGGCAGGTCGACGAGGGCCAGCGCGCACGATGGCGGCGCTTGCCTGTGGCGCCGCGAAGGATTGGGACGTGCTGGTCGCGGCTCCCGAGGGTTATCTGACCTCAGCGGTGGGAGGTGGATGCGGCGTGCGCGTCGAGATTCTCCCGCTCCGTCGGAGCCGTCTTGTCTCCTGGTGGAAGGGAAGTGCCCGCCTAACTGCGCTCGTCTGGAGGGAGCCGCCTTCGATGTCATTCATGCGAACGGGCTGTCGGCCCTCAATCTCATCGGGGTAGTGGCACTCGTTTTTCGGATTCCCGTCCTCGTCCACTTCCACCATCACACCAAACTCGATGCCCGGGCGCGGGCCCTGGCCCGGATCTGGATCGCATTAGGCGTGAAGATGCTGATGTGTCCCGTCTCGAAGTCGGCGCTTCAAACACTCCGTGACGCCCGGTTACATTGCAACCTAGGACCGATCCTTCCGAACACACTCGAGGAGCTGCCGAACTCACCGGTCATCGAGACGCCCATGAACCGACAGCAATAGGTTACCTCGGGTCGCCCTTGCCTCGAAAGGGCCTGCACCTCCTGGCCGAGATCGCAGTTGACATGCACGATCTTGATGTTCAGTGGCTGATTTACGGGATCGACCAGAGGCTCACGACGACTATGTGCAGCAGTGTCGCGCCCTCTTGGCACGTGCTGGGCTCTCGGATCGCGTGGTCTGGGGGGGCAAGGTCAAAGATCCGGATGAAGCGTACGAGCGGATGGACATCTTGCTGGTCCCTTCACTGGAAGAGAGCTGGTGCAGAGTTGCGATGGAGGGGATGGCGGTCGGCTTGCCAGTCGTGGGAACGGCCATCCCTGGTCTATCCGAATTGCTGGGGCTTGTAGAGGATGCTCCAATGTTTCCGTGGATTGCCCGGACGAAGCTGCAACGCATCTCCGCGAAGCTAGCTGGCGAGCCCGTGTAAGGGCGACCCTTGGTCGACGGGGTCAGGCGGCGGTCCACCCATTTCGACGTCGCGTCAATCGGTCCAAAGCTACTTTCCCTCTACTCGAGCCTGCTTGCGGAACGCCAAGGCGTAACTCCTGACCGACCTGGGCAGAGCTGGGAGAAACAGAGCGGCGCACGTCGGTGACGCAGACATCACGGCTACCCTCAGAGATAGCGACTCACGTCCTAGGGGACACGGCCATATTGGCGCAAGGTGGCAGGCGGACCTCGTCCGTCCGTTTGGTGTGCCGGACGCATTTGATCGCCAAGAGCCAGAGCAGAAGGAGTTGCAGGTATGACGTATGTATTTCCATTCATCGTTGGGAGCCCGAGGTCGGGAACCACACTACTGAGAGCGATGTTCGACTCGCATTCCAAGCTCGCAATTCCTCCCGAGTCGTACTTCATTGTCGGTTTACATAGCCAGTTCGATGACCCTCATCACAGGCTCGATCGGCACGCATTCCTCACGGCGCTCGCGCACCATGAGCGGTTGCAACGATGGGGCATCCATGAGGACGAGGTTGCCGCGGCGTTGGATCGAAGCCAGCCCGAGACTTACGCAGACGCCATTAGGACTGTCTATCAGCTCTATGCACAGCGGGTTGGGAAGCCGCGTTTCGGGGATAAGACTCCTAGGTACTCGATTGATATTCCTCTCTTGGCGGCGCTTTTTCAGGAAGCCGTTTTCATTCACATCATCCGAGATGGTCGCGACGTGGCCTTGTCCTTGATGGACGTTCGACTGGGGCGTGGCCACGTCCGCGAAGCTGCCGTGCTTTGGCAAAACCGGGTAGAGGCCGCTCGTGGCAGTGGGGCTCTCCTAGGGCCCCAGCGATATCGCGAGATCCGCTATGAAGAGCTCGTCGAAGAGCCTGAACCCGCGCTTGAATCCCTGTGTAGGTTCGTTCAGCTCGACTTCGAGCCGGGGATGCTCGAGTACTTCGAACACATAAGGGCAATGCCGGACCCGGCACTTGGAATCAGATACCGTCCCCGGGATCACACTCGTCTGGCTCTGCCGCCGACGAAGGGGTTACGGGATTGGCGAGCAATACGTAGCTTGTTTAAGCGGTCACACATAC
>CAWCXU010000014.1:0-3473 GCA_963799625.1 uncultured Actinomycetes bacterium
GAGCAGGTCGTCGAGCGGGGCGGCGGCGGCGTTGGCGAGCAGCCGGTCGACGTGTTTGGTCGCGTAGGCCTCGAAGTCCTCGTCGAGCGTCGAGATCGCCGTTGGACCACGCCCCACATCGCTTCTCGGAAGTCCGACATGAGGCGCATCAGCGCGAGACGCGCGCGGTGGCGATCGCGCACCTCGCCGAACGCTGGCGGAGCAGCAGCGCGTCCGCAGCCGGCGTCGAGGTCGTTGTTGACCGCGAGGTTCCCGAGGTCGAAGAACGGATCGCCCATACCCGCGTACTCGTAGTCGACGATCCACGTGTGCTCGCCGTCGCGAAGGAAGTTGGCGTTCAGCAGGTCGTTGTGACAGGTCGTGAGCGGCGACGGGTTCTCGGCGAGCGCGGCCTCGATCCGACCCGCCAGCGCGTGCGCGTCGTCGTAGGCGGCCGGCGGCTCCACCCCGCGCTCGGCCGCGGTCGCGGCGTACGTCTCGACCACCCGGAAAACGTTGAACGACGACGGGATCGGTGCGCACGCGTGGAACAGGCGAAGCGAGCGCACCACCGAGCCGAGCACGTCGTCACGCCGGAGGTCCGCCATCGGGACGTGGGTCCCCTCGACGAACCGCGTGACGAAGCACTTCGACTCGGGCAGGAACGCGATGACCGGCGGGCCGACGCCGGCCTCGGCGGCGAGGGTCGCCGCCCGAGCCTCGTTCGCCCGGTCGATCCCGAGCAGCTCGGTGTCGCGGCCGGGCACGCGAAGCACGAACCGCTCGCCCTCGCGCGTGACGACGAAGTTCCGGTTCGTGATGCCGCCCTCGAGCGGCACGATGTCGAGATCGCCGTGCGCCCAGCCGGGGACCGATCGCGCGATCGCCCAGACGGCGTCGTCGCTCATCTAGCCGCGCTCGAAGTAGCGGGCGAGCTCCCAATCGGTGACGACCTGGTTGTCGAAGATGATCTGCTCCTGCACGGCGGTGTTCAGCAGGTGCTCGAACACGAAGTCGCCGAACGCCTCGCGCGCGACCACCGAGCCACGGAACGCGTCGATCGCCTCGTGCAGGCTCGTCGGCACGCGCGGCACATCGGTGGCCTCGTACGCGTTGCCGACGAACATCGCCGGGGGCTCGACCCGGTTGCGGATCCCCCACAGGCCGCTCGCGATCGTGGCCGCGAACGCGAGGTACGGGTTCGCGTCGGCGCCGGGCAGCCGGCACTCGACCCGCGCGCCCTTGTGCTCGCCGACCGTGCGGTAGCCGGCCGTGCGGTTGTCGCTGGCTCCACACGATCGCGGTCGGCGCCCACGAGCCGAGCTGGTAGCGCTTGTAGGAGTTCACGAATGGCGCGTACATCCACGACATCTCGCGAGCCGTCGCCATCAGACCGCCGAGGTACCAGCGGTAGGTGTCGGACATGTGGTGCTCGCCGTCGTCGGACCACATCAGGCTGCTGGCGCCGTCGCCGCTCCACACGCTGGAGTGCAGGTGGCAGCTCGACCCGGCCTCGGCCATCGTCCATTTCGCCATGAACGTGATCGCGACGTCGTTCAGCGCGGCGATCTCCTTGGCGCCGTGCTTGTACAGGGCGTGATGGTCGGCGTTGGACAGCGCGTCGGAGTACGTGATGTTGATCTCGTGCTGGCCCTTGCCGAACTCGCCCTTGCTGAACTCGATGGGGATGCCGGCGCCCCGCATGTTGTTGCGCACCTGCCGGATGAACCACTCGTCCTTCGTGGTCTGCAGCATGTGGTAGTCCATGATGTAGCTCGAGCTCGGCCGGGCATCGCGGTACCCGCGGTCGGCCATCTCGTCGAACGAGTCCTTGAACAGGTAGAACTCGAGCTCGGACCCGGTCTTGATCAGGTAGCCCATCTCGGCGGCGGCCGCGATCTGGGCCCGAAGGATCGCGCGTGGAGCGACGGCGGTCGGCTCGCTCGTCTCCTCGTCGGCGATGTCGCAGATCACCATCGCGGTCTTCTCGAGCCACGGGCACAGCCGCAGCGTCGCGATGTCGGGGATCATCCGGAAGTCGCCGTACCCCGTGTCCCAGCTCGCATAGGCGTAGCCGGGCAGCGGCTCCATCTCCATGTCGATCGCGAGCAGGTACAGGCACGCATGCAGGCCCTCGGCGCCGAGCACCTCCTCGAGGAAGAAGTCGGGCAGGACGCGCTTGCCCATGAACCGGCCCTGGAGGTCGGTGAACTGGCAGAGCACCGTGTCGATCTGGCCGGTGTGCGCCAGCTCGGCGAGCTCCTCGACGGTGAGCATGCCCTGCGTCTGCATCGACCCTCCTCACGTCAGAGGCGCGGCCCGATCCGGACCGCGCCTCCCCACGATCGTTCCCTTACACGCGCTCGAGCTCGGCCTCGATCGCGGCCAGTTCCTCCGCAGACCCTTGGACCTTCGGGCCTGTGAACCACTTCCGGGCGGAGAGCATGTACCACCCGCCGATGACCACGAAGAGCCCGACCACGACGACCGGCGCGAAGTTGAAGACGTCGAGGAGCTTGACCGGCGGCGTCGAGGGGTCGGCATCGAGGTCGCCCCAGTTGAACTGCGGGAGGCACAGGATGATGCAGACGAAGATCACCCAGATGACCGCGATCCAACCGATGAGTCGGCCCTTCGCTCCCAGCGTCCAGGGGCCGGGCTTGAACGCCTCCTTCGCCCGCAGGCGCAGGAACGTGGGGATCACGTAGGCGATGTAGAGCCCGATCACCCCGATCGCCGTCACCGCGTAGTACGCCACGATCGAGCCGTACCAGTACGCGGGGGCCACGAGGAGCCACGCGAGCACCGCCGCGAGCCAGATCGCGTTGGTCGGGGTCCGCGTGCGCTTGTTGATCGCGTGCCACCACTTGTGGCCCGGAACCGCGCCGTCCCTGCTGAACGCGTAGATCATGCGTGAGTTCGCGGTGACCGAGGCCATCCCGCAGAAGAACTGCGCGCCGATCACGATGAGCAGCACGAAGATCGCCCAGTTGTCCCCGAGCGATTGCTGGAAGATCGCGACGGGCGCGGCGAGGTTCGCGGTGATCGGGTATTGGAATCCGAGCGCGGCCAGGTATCCGCCATCGGGCGGGATCGCGTAGTTGACCGCCAGCAGCAGGATGTACCCGAAGATCACGGAGATCACGACCGACTTCCAGATCCCTCTCGGGCCGGAGACGGCCGCGTCGTGGGTCTCCTCGGTCATGTGCGCCGAGGCGTCGTAGCCAGTGATCGTGTACTGCGCCAGCAACAGGCCGATCAAGAAGATGTACGCCGTGATGCCGACGATCGGGATCGGACTGCTCGAGAAGCCGGAGTAGTTCACGAAGCCGCCGGTGGCGGCCGTGCCGTCGACGGTCAGAGCCTGCGTGCTGTCGGTCCAGCTGAACAGCGACGAGAAGCTCGTGTGCTTGTCGGGGATGAACACGAGGATGAGCATCACGACGAGCACCCCGAACACGTGCCACCACACGCTGATGTCGTTGAAGAGCGCG
>CAWCXU010000015.1:0-305681 GCA_963799625.1 uncultured Actinomycetes bacterium
TCCGAGCCGCGAGGAGACCACGGACATCGAGGCCGACCGGGTCGCGCTGCTCGTGTTCGCCGACCACGAGGGCGGGCGCATGGCGATCCCGCTCGAGCTGATCACCCGGCTCGAGGAGTTCCCGCGGCCCGAGCTCGAGCACTCCGGCCCGCTCCCCGTCGTCCAGTACGGCGAGGAGATCTTGCACCTCGTCGACATCTCGCGACTGATGCTCGAGCGTCGGCACGCCTCGCGCGTGGACGGCCTCGGCTCCTCGGGCGAGGCGCTCCCCGTCCTCGTCTACGAGCACGAGGGCCGCCGCGTCGGCGTCGTCGTCGGCCAGATCATCGACGTCATCCACCACAACCTCGTGGAGCTCCAGCCCGGGTCGCGGCCGGGGGTCTCGGGCACGATGGTCGTCGACGGCCGCGTCACTGAGGTGCTCGACCTGCCGCAGATCTTGTCGGACTGGGACGAGGACACCCTCGCGGCGCTCACGCTCGAGGAGCTGTCGGCATGACGACGACGCTCTACTCGACCTTCTCGGTGGACGACCGGTACGTGGGGATCCCCGTCGACCGGGTCCAGGAAGTGCTCCTGGCCCAGCCGCTCACCCCCGTGCCACTCGCCCACGCGCACATCAGCGGGCTGCTCAACCTGCGCGGCCAGATCGTGACCGCGATCGACCTGCGCGCCCGGCTCGGCCTGCCGGCCCGCGACGCCGACGCGCCGTGCGCCAACGTGATCGTGACCACGGACGACGGCCCGCTCGCGCTGCTGGTCGACCGGCTCGGCGACGTGGTCCCGGTCGACGACACCGCCTTCGAGCCGCCGCCCGACACCTTGGACGCGGAAACGCGCCGATCGATCAAGGGCGCCTACAAGCTCGACGATGCCTTGCTGCTGGACCTCGACCTCGACGACACCCTCGATATCACGACCTGACATCACGACCTGACACGGGAGAACCGATGGACGACGAGACCATGACGAACGAGCCGCACGGGCACGAGCACCTCGGCGAGGAGCACCGCGACGCGGGCGGCGCCGGCCGCTTCCACATCCACTGGACCGTGGGCCGCAAGGTCGCGGCGCTCGGCGCCGCCGGACTGCTCGCCACCCTGCTGGTGATGGCGACCGGCCAGTACGCGATCTCCACGCTGAGCCACGCGAGCGACTACCAGGCGGCGACCGCCGACGCCGTGCGCAACGGGCAGGAGGCCGACGCGGCGAGCGAGGCGATCCGCGGCGCCGTGCTCACGACGATCCTCGCGACCAACGCCAGCGACCGCCGGGCCGGCAAAGCCACGATCAAGGAAGAGGCCACGTCGATGCGGGCTTCCCTCCAGGGGCTCCAGAACTTCGGCGGACTCGCCAACATCGATACCGTCGTGTCGCAGGGCGACAGCTTCATCGGGTCGTCGAACGCGATCGTGAACCTGGCCGGGGCGAACCCCGACGAGATCACGTCGGGGCTCACGTCCTACAACGCCTCGTTCGGGATCTACCAAGACAGCCTCGACGCCGTGAATCAGCAGATCCAGCACGACTCGGCCGGCGCCCTGAACGCGGCGAACACCAACGCCTCGCGGACCCGGATGCTGCTGATCCTGCTCTCCGTCGTGGCGTTCGGCGGGGTGTTCCTCGCCGCACGCCTCGTGGTGCAGGGCATCGTGAGCCCGCTCGAGCAGGCGGTCGCCGGCCTCGGCCGGCTCGCCGACGCCGACCTCACCGGTCACGTGGAGGTGAACGGAGAAGACGAGGTCGCCCGTCTGGCCTCCTCGTTCAACGACGCCGTCGACGACCTGTCGGGGCTCGTGCTCTCGCTCCGCGAGTCGGCCACGACCCTGGCGTCGAGCTCCGAGGAGCTGTCCGCGACGAGCACCCAGATGGGCGCCTCGGCCGAGGAGACCTCGGCCCAGGCCAACACGGTGTCCGCCGCGGCCGAGCAGGTGAGCGCCAACGTGCAGACGGTGGCCGCGGGCACCGAGGAGATGTCGGCCTCGATCCGCGAGATCGCCGGCAACGCGAACGAGGCGGCGAGCGTCGCGAGCTCGGCGGTCGGCACCGCGGAGAACGCGACCCCGACCGTGTCGAAGCTCGGGACCTCCTCGGCCGAGATCGGCAAGGTGATCAAGGTGATCACCGCGATCGCCGAGCAGACGAACCTGCTGGCGCTGAACGCGACGATCGAGGCGGCGCGCGCCGGCGAGGCGGGCAAGGGCTTCGCGGTCGTCGCGAACGAGGTGAAGGAGCTCGCCAAGGAGACGGCGGAGGCGACCGAGGACATCGGCCAGCGGATCGAGGCGATCCAGGGCGACACGCAGGCCGCGGTGATCGCGATCGACGAGATCAGCGCGATCATCGCGCAGATCAACGACATCCAGAACACGATCGCCTCGGCGGTCGAGGAGCAGACGGCGACGACCAACGAGATCACGCGTCACGTGACCGAGGCGGCCACGGGCGCGAACGAGATCGCGGCGAACATCACCGGCGTCGCGCAGGCCGCGCACGACACCTCGTCGGGCGCCGCCTCCACCCAGGTGTCGGCCCGCGACCTCGCGGAACTCGCCGACGAGCTGAACCGCAGCGTGATGCGATTCGTCGTGCGGTCCAACGGCAACGGCCATGCCGCTCCCCGTGCCATGGCCGAGGCCGCGCCGTACGACCCTACCAGGACTCCTGGCCCCCGTGGCCACGAACTGAAAGGACGGAGGTGAAGCAGACATGCGAGCACTGGTCGTAGACGACTCCCGCGCGATGCGGATGTTGCTGAAGCGTGAGCTCGTCTCCCTCGGGTTCGAGGTCGACGAGGCAGGCGACGGCAACGAGGCGCTGGAGAAGCTCCAGACCGACGGCGCGGTGGACGTGGTCCTCGTGGACTGGACGATGCCCGGCATGGACGGGATGTCCTTCGTCCACGCGGTCCGCGCCGACGCGGCGTACGAGGAGATGCGCGTCGTCATGGTGACGTCCGAGGGCGATCCCGCTCAGATCTTCCACGCGTTGATGGCGGGCGTCGACGAGTACGCCACCAAGCCGATCACGAAGGAAGCGCTGGCCGAGAAGCTCGGACTCGTGGGTCTCGTCGAGCAGGACTGATGCACCGACCCCGGGTCCTGGTCGTCGACGACTCCGTCGTCGTGCGCAGGCTCGTCTCCAAGGCGCTCGAGGCCGAGGGTGAGGTCGAGGTCGTCGGCGTGGCCGCCGACGGCGCGATCGCCCTGGTCAACATCGAGCGGCTGCACCCCGACGTCGTGATCCTCGACGTCGCGATGCCGGTGATGGACGGGCTCGCGGCGCTGGCGGAGATCCGCCAGCGCTGGCCCGGCCTGCCCGTGATCATGTTCTCGACGCTCACCACGCGGGGCGCCGAGGTCACGCTCGACGCGCTGGCGCTCGGCGCGTCGGACTACGTGCTGAAACCCTCGAGCACCGACCCGGGCTCGGCGATGGCCGAGATCCGGACGCAGCTGCTCCCGCGGATCGCCGCGCTCCTTCCCCAGGCGCGGGAGGCGCGAGAGCGGACGACACGGCCCGCCGAGCGGCCGCCACGCCCCTCGGGCACGGTGCGCCGCCCGAGCGGCCCGCCCGAGCGGATCGACGTGATCGTGATCGGGGTGTCGACGGGAGGTCCGACGGCGCTGGCCGAGCTGATCCCGTCGCTCCCCGCGCGATCTGCCGGTGCCGATCGCGATCGTGCAGCACATGCCACCGATGTTCACCAAGATCTTGGCCGAGCGGCTGGACCACAAGAGCGCGCTGCACGTGGCCGAGGCCGCCGACGGCGACCGTCTGCGCGCCGGCCACGTCGCGATCGCGCCCGGCGACCGGCACCTGTCGCTGGCCGAGCGGGACCGCGACCACCTGCACGTCTACGACGGACCCCACGAGAACTCGTGCCGGCCGTCGGTCGATCCGCTGTTCCGCAGCGTCGCCGCCGCCTACGGGCCGAACGCGCTCGGGATCGTGATGACCGGGATGGGCAGCGACGGGTTGCGGGGCTCCGAGCACCTGGCCGCGGCCGGCGCCCACCTGCTCGTGCAGGACGAGGCGACGAGCGTCGTGTGGGGCATGCCGGGGTTCGTCGCGCGGGCCGGGCTCGCCGACGCCGCGCTGCCGCTGGGTTCGTTGCGCGGCGAGATCGTGCGACGGGCCGGGGTCGGACGGGCGCTCGAGGAGGCGGCGTCGTGAGCGCGCCGGTGACCGCGACGGCGACGCCCGAGCTGCCCGCAGACGACTTCGAGTACCTGCGCGAGCTGATGCACGTGCGCGCCGCGATCGTGCTCGAGCCGGGGAAGGAGTACCTGGCGCTGTCGCGCCTGGACCCGGTCGCGCGCGACCACGGCTTGTCCAGCGTCTCCGAGCTCGTCGGGAAACTTCGGAGCCGCGAGCTCACGTCGGCGCTGCACGACCAGGTCGTGGACGCGCTGACGACGAACGAGACGACGTTCTTCCGCGACTTCAACCCGTGGGAATCGCTGCGCACCCTCGTGCTGCCGGAGCTGCTCGCACGCAAGGAGCGGACGCGCACGCTCGCGATCTGGTCGGCGGGATGCTCCTCCGGCCAAGAGTCGTACAGCCTCGCGATGTCGATCCGCGAGCACTTCCCCGAGCTGTTGACGTGGCAGCTGTCGATCCTCGGCACCGACATCTCCGGATCGGTGCTCGACCGTGCGCGTCGCGGGCGCTACGGTCAGCTGGAGGTGAACCGGGGGCTCCCCGCCCACCTCCTCGTTCGGCACTTCGCGCGGGCGGGCATGGAGTGGGAGATCGAGGAGCCGATCCGTCGGATGGTCCGGTTCGAACGGCACAACCTCGTGGAGCCGTGGCTCGCGTGGCCACCCTTCGATCTCGTCTTGATGCGCAACGTGATGATCTACTTCGACCACGAGGCGAAGGGCGAGGTGCTCGCGAAGATGCACCGGCAGCTCGCGCCCCGCGGCTACCTCTTGTTGGGCGCATCGGAGACGACCTACAACCTCAGCGACGACTTCGAACGCGAGATGGACGGCCGGACCGCCTGGTACCGGCCCAAGCGCACAGAGCCCCTCGGCGGGGCAGGCAGATAAGGAGGCACACCATGGAGTTCAGCACGGACGCACTCGGTCAGATCGTGACCGACATCTGGACGTCGATGCTCGGGTTCCCCGTGGAGGCGCGGGGCGAACCGATCGACGTCAACGGCACACGGCACCTGTCCGCATCCGTCCAGATCTCGGGCGGGTGGGAAGGCACGGTGCTCGTGAGTTGCCCCGAGGCGCTCGCCCAGCGTGTGGCGGGCGTGATGTTCGACACCCCTGAGGCGTCCGACGACGAGATCCGCGACGCGCTCGGCGAGGTGGCGAACATGACGGCGGGCAACGTGAAGGCGCTGGTCGAGAGCTACTGCCGGTTGTCGCTGCCGATGGTGGCGGAGGGCAAGGAGCTCGCGATCAGCATCCCGGGCAGCAAGGTGGTCGCGCAGGCGAACTTCGACTGCGGCGAGGACCCGCTGTCCGTCGAGGTGTTCGAGAAGGCCTGACGGCCTTCTCGATATCTGCCTGCGTTACCGCCGAGCGTTTGCGAGGGGCGGGGGCCTTCGGCCCCCGCCCCTCAACGTTGCCCGGGTGCCAGCTATGCCGTGACGCCCTCGGCCTCGCGGGGCTTCGTCGGGTCGATCCGCACACCCGGTCCCATCGTCGAGGACACCACGAGCGACTGGATGTACCGGCCCTTCGCGCTCGAAGGCTTCGCCTTCAGCACCTCGTCGACCACCGCCAGGTAGTTCTCCAGCAGCGCGCGCTCCTCGAACGACTTCTTCCCGATGATCAGGTGCAAGATCCCCGTGCGGTCGGCGCGGTACTCGATCCGTCCGCCCTTCACGTCGGCGACCGCCTTGGCGATGTCGTTCGTCACCGTGCCGGTCTTCGGGTTCGGCATCAGGCCGCGCGGCCCGAGCACACGTCCGGCCTTCCCGACCTCGGCCATCATGTCCGGCGACGCGATCGCCGCGTCGAAGTCGATCTCGCCCTTCATCACCGTCTCGACGAGCTCGGTGGCACCGACCACGTCGGCCCCGGCGTCGCGCGCCTCGCGCGCCTTCTCGCCCTGGGCGAACACCGCGACGCGCACCGACTTGCCGGTGCCGTGCGGCAGCGACACGGTCCCGCGCAGCGCCTGGTCCTGCTTGCGGACGTCGATCCCCAGCCGGAACGCGACCTCGACGGTCTCGTCGAACTTCGCGCCGGGGAACCCCTTGACCAGGCGGATCGCCTCGCGCGGGGTGTGCTCGGCCTCACGGTCGAGCCCGTCGGTCGCCTGCGCGTAGCGCTTCCCGTGCCCGCCGCTCATGCGTCCACATCCGTGTCGACGCCCATCGATCGGGCCGTGCCGGCGACGATCCGCATCGCCATGTCGACGTCGTTCGCGTTGAGGTCGGGCATCTTGCGCTCCGCGATCCGACGCAGCTGGTCCTTCGACAGCATCGCGACCTTGTCGCGGTTCGGCACGCCGGAGCCCTTCTCGATCCCGGCCTCCTGCTTGATCAGCTCGGCCATCGGCGGCTGCTTCAGGATGAACGAGAACGTGCGGTCCTCGTAGATCGTGAGCACCGCCGGGATCACCTGGCCCGCGTACTGCTGCGTGGCCGCGTTGTACTGGTTCACGAAGTCCATGATGTTCACGCCGTGCTGGCCGAGCGCGGTGCCGACCGGCGGCGCGGGGGTCGCGGCGGCCGCCTTGATCTGCAGCGTCACCACGGCGAGGACCTTCTTCTTCGGTGCCATGTTCCTTCTCCTCCTGCGGTTCCAACGGCCCGTCGAGCGAGCCTCCCGCCGTAGGGGTGGTTACTGGCTAGACCTTCGCCACTTGGTCGAAGGACAGCTCGACCGGCGTCTCCCGGTCGAAGATGTTGACCAGCACCTTGAGCTTGGCCTGGTCGGCGTTGATCTCCGAGATCGTGCCGTTGAAGTCGGCGAAGGGGCCCGACGTGATCCGCACCACGTCGCCCTCCTCGAAGCCGAGGCGCACCGCCGGCTTGTGCTCCTCCTTCTTGACCACGAGGATCTTCTCGATCTCGCGGCGCGACAGCGGCGTCGGCTTCTGCCCGGTGCCGGCCGACACGAACCCGGTCACGCCCGGCGTGTTGCGCACGACGTACCAGGAGTCGTTGTCGTACTCCATCTTCACGAGCAGGTAGCCGGGGAAGACCTTCTTCTGGACGATCTGCTTCTTGCCGCCCTTGATCTCCATCACGTCTTCCATCGGGATGTGGACGCGGAAGATCTTGCCCTCCATCTGCATCGTCTTGATGCGCGACTCGAGGTTGGCCTTCACCTTGTTCTCGTAGCCCGCGTAGGTGTGCACGACGTACCAGTCGCCTGGGCCGCGGAACGGGTCGTTCGACGGTTCGACCTCTGGCTCTGGCTCGGGCGCGGGCTCGGCTGCCGCGGGCTCGGGCTCGGGCTCGGGCTCCGCTGCGGGCTGGGCCTCCAGCGCCTCGGCGGCCGCGAGCTCCTCGGTCGCGACTTCCAACGTCTCCGCTTCGGCCACCATCTCGTCGGCGATCGCGACCTCGACGAGCGCGTCGGCCACCTCGAGCTCGGCTTCGGCCTCCACGACCAACTCCGTCACGACCTCGGCGCCCTCGTCCTCGATCTCCTCGGCGGTCTGCTCGTCGCCGATCGCCAGGGCCTCGTTCGCGGCCTCGTCGGTCGCCTCGGCGACCAGCTCGGCCGTCTCGAGACGCTCGACGGCGTCCTCGGTCAGCACCTCTGCGGCCACCATGGCCTCGGTCGCCTCGTCGGTCATCTGCTCGTCGCTCACGATGGATCCTTACGCTCGTCTTCCGGAGGTGCGGGCCGCGGGGGCCCGGGGGGCAACGGGAGGAGAACCTCCGAGCGCCCGGGTCGGACGCTCGCGCCCAGCGTCAGACCAGTATAGGAGTGGTGCGGGAGGCCCGGCAAAGCCGGCTGGGGGCTAGCCGTTGAAGATCGGGAACAGGAACTTCGTGAACACGTAGTCGACCCCGAACACGAAGGCCGTCATGGCCGAGATCGTGACCAGGACCACGATGGAGTAGGTCGAAAGCTGCTGGCGGGTGGGCCAGTCCACCTTCTTGAGCTCGAGGCGGACCTCGCGCAGGAACTGCATCGGCGAGGTGCGCTTCTTCTTCTCCTGCACCGCGGCTCGCTTGGTGGCGGCCTGCGGCGCGGAGCGGCGATCGATGCCGGCGGCCTTCTGCTGCCGCTCGGCTTTCGCCTGTGCCCGCTTCATCTCTCGGTTCATGCTGCTCCTTAGCAGGCGCGGAGGGACTTGAACCCCCAACCCCCGGTTTTGGAGACCGGTGCTCTACCAGATTGAGCTACGCGCCTTCGGCGGCCGGTCCCCGAGGTTCGAGGCCCTCGGGCGACCCAGTATAGCCCCGGGCGGGGGGTCGAAAGACCCCCCGGCAGCCCAACGCATTTCCCCACGTCAGATACGTGAGTCAGCCACGAACGGGTCCTATGCTGCGCGGGACACCGAGCGCGGCCCCCAGACAAGCGAGGCGTCGACATATGGACGAGAGCGAAACGACGTCCACCACGGAGGACCAGACAGGCATCCTCCGGCGTGGACTCTTCCCCCGTCGAGAGCAGCAGGTTCCGCCCGGCGACCCACCGGCCTCGGAGGCCGAGGCGCGGCTCGACGACGTGATCCGTCGTGCGATCGACGAGCGGATGCAGGAGGGCCTCTCCGAGATGGAGGGCTCCGCCGCCGGTCTGATGCGCGAGATCGCCGGCGAGATCTGGCGTACCTCCGCGCAAGACGTGCGTCCCGAGCAGGAACGGATCATGTCGATCCTGGCGAAGGATCAGACGGTCCGGTCGCTGCTCGCGACGAGCGACGAGCGGTTCCAGGCGATCGCGATGCGCACCTCGCGTCTGCAGGACGAGGTCGGCGACCTCGCCGAGTCCGAGCGCCGCACCCGCGAGGCCATGGAGGAGACGGCGCGGGCGATCCAGGAGATCGCGCAGTCCCCCACCCTGCACGGCGTCGAGATGGTGCGGACCCAGCTCGAGCAGGTCGAGCGGCACCTCGCCGAGACCTTCGTCCACTTCGACGAGCGCGACCGCGAGATCGCCGAGGAGCTCCAGACCACGGTCAAGGAGCACAGCGAGCTGATCGCGATCGAGACCGCACGGATCGTCGAGTCGATGCAGGCCTACGTCCAGGGCGGCGCCGAGGCGATCGGGCGGCTCGCCCAGCGGATCGAGGAGCACGCGAAGCTCTTCGTCCTGCAGGACCACAACATCACCCAGCACGTGATCGACGCGGTCGGCGTGTCGAGCGACGACGTGATGGGTCAGCTCGAGCTGATCAAGGAGAAGGTCGGGCTGCACGGCCGCGACCAGGAGCAGCTCCAGGCCGCGATCGAGCGCATGATCGACGCGCGGATGCGTGGCCTCGCCGAGCTGGTGCGGTCGGACTCGCGGGCGCTGCAGAAGCTCCTCGAGGAGCGGAACGCCGCGCCGCCGGTCGTGGTCGGCTCAGACGGCCAGCTCGCGTTCGACGAGACCTCGATCACGCGGGCGATCGACCAGCGGATGAGCGCCCTCGCCCAGGTCGTCGAGGAACGGATGGACGCGCTGGAGCGCACGATGACCGAACAGGTCCTGGCGCTGTCCAACGCGACCACCGCGACGATGGACCGCAACCTCGAGCGGATGAGCGCGGCCGCGGGACAGGTGGACGGGCTCGACGGGCTCGTCGCCGAGTCCCAGCTGGCATTCCAGGAGCGGATGCTCGGTCACATCGACGAGCGGATGGCGCAGATCGCGCGGCTCGTCCGTTCCGACAGCCAGGCGCTGGCCGGCAAGCTCGACGAGATGGGCGGCGGCCCCGAAGAGACGCTGGACGCCGAGCTGCTGCGCTCGGTGCTGCGCTCGATCAAGGAGCTGCAGGCCGGGATGGCCTCGGACATGCTCGGGACGCTCGACGTGCGGTTCCAGCAGGCGGCCGACCAGCTGCACCGCGAGGGCCAGGAGCAGGCGGAGGCGATGCTCAAGGTCGCGGAGGTGCTCGGCGCGAAGATCGACCGGCTGTCGGTCCGGGTCGACGAAGGGGTCGGCAACGACCTGCAGATCGTCGTGGACCGGATGTCGGACGCGATCCGCGCGATGTCGGGCGTCCGTCGCGACATCGCGTAGCACCTCACCAACGGTGACCGAAGGGCGGCCCTACCGGGCCGCCCTTCTGCGTCCCCAGCCGCGGATCACAGATCCGCCAGGCGCAGCACGACCTGACCCTTCTTGATCGGCCACTCGGTGGTCCCGTCGCGTTCGACGCGCGACCCAGGTGTCGACCGTGACGGTGCCGACCTCGGGGTCGACCGCGCGCACTGTGCCGCCGGCCCGGATCTCCTCCCCCATGAACACGGGCGCGCGGAAGTGCGCGTTGATCCGCTCGACGACCGCGTCCGGGGCCCGCCCACCTCGAGACGGCCGCGGCCATGTGGCCCATCGTGAACATGCCGTGGGCGATCACGTCGTCGAAGCCGACGCTCCGCGCGAACGCGCCGTCGAGGTGCAGGGGGTTCCGGTCGCCGCCGGCCTCGGCGTAGGCGGCGACGTCGGCCGCCGTCACGACCCGGGCGAACTCCGGCAGCTGCTCCCCCACCGACTGCGTCACGGCCCGCGCTCCACCATCTGGGACCGGGCCGTGCAGACCAGCCGGTCCTCGTCGTCGCGAAGCTCCATCACGACGGTGAGGAACCCGGTGTCGCCTTTGGTCCTGATCGCGTCGATCCGGGCGCGGACGGCGAGGGTCTCGCCCTCGCGCAGCGGCCGCTCGTAGACGTACTCCTGCGACCCGTGCACCACCCGGGTGAAGTCGAGCCCGAGGTTCGGGTCCCCCATCACCTGCGGGAAGACCGTGAACTCCGCGGCGGTGACGAAGGTCGGCGGCACGCCCTCGGTCTGGCCGAACACCTCGCGGAACGCCGCGACCCGCGCCGGGTCGACCGTGAACGCGACGTCGGGGTACACGGTGCCCTCCGCGGCCGGGTTCATCGAGGGCGGACGCTATGGGCGCGCCAACAGGGGTGTCAATCGAGTATCACCCGTTCTTGACGTTGCGTCATTTGCTGTCCCCCCATCAGGGGACAGGTCAAAATGGGTCGGCGCGGCTACGCGGTTCTTGACCCCGTGGGGCCTACCATCCCGGTGCCATGCCACGGACCGAGACCGACCCGATCACGATCGTGATCGCTGATGACCACCGCTCGTTCGGTGAAGCGATGCAGATCGCTCTCGACCGTGAGCAAGACCTCACCGTCATCGAGGTCGTCGGCGACGGCGACCTCGCCGTCTCGGCCACGCTCGAGTCGGAGCCCGACGTCGTGCTGATGGACCTGCGGATGCCAGGGACGGACGGGCTCGAGGCGACGCGCAAGATCCGGACCCAAGGCGGCCGCTCCGCGATCGTGATCCTCACCGGTGACGGCGACGACGCGATGCTGGCCCGGGCGATCCAAGCGGGCGCCCGCGGCATGCTGCCGAAGACCTCGGCCGTTCAGGACGTCGCCACCGCGGTCCGCCGGGCATTCAAGGGCGAGCCACTGCACCAGCCCGCCGAGGTGAACCGCGTGCTCCGCGAGGAGCGCTCCCGCACGGAGCGCGACCGCGACCTGGAGCGCCGCGTCGAGCGCCTCACCCCGCGGGAGCTCGAGATCTTGCAGGCGATGGCCGACGGGCGCTCCCCCGAGCAGATCACGGAGCAGCTCGGCGTGTCGCGCCACACCCTGCGCACCCACACGCAGAACATCTTGACCAAACTCGGCGTCCACTCGAAGACGGACGCCGTCGTCGCCGCGATCCGTTTCGGCAAAGCCACCCCTCCCGGCCGCGCCTCGTCGGATCGTGACGCGCTCGAGACCACCCCCGACGGTGGTCTCGAGCGCGTCGTCTAGCGTCTAACGACGCTCAGGCCTTCCAGTCCGGCTCGTACTCGTCGAGATCCGGCGTCGACGTCAGCCGCGTCCGGTTCGAGCCGTCCGCGTCCATCACGAACAGGTTGCCGCGGTCCTGGACCGTCGGGCTCCTGGACCAGACGATCCGGGTGCTGTCCGGCGACCAGCTGGGGGACCAGTCGTAGGCCTTGGAGTTCGTGAGGTTCGTCGGGTTCGAGCCGTCGGCTCCCATGACGAAGATCTCACCCGGAATGTTTGACGTTCCGCTGGAACACGAGCATCGAGCCATCGGGCGACCAGCGGAGCCATTGCGCGCTGGGGCCGTAGATCTCGGTTCGGTGGGAGCCGTCGGGATCCATCGTCACCACGCTGTTCCCCTTCACGGCGACGATCCGACCGGTCGTCGACCAGTCGGCCTCGGAGGCGCCCCTGAGCACCACGTGGAAGCGCTTGTTCGCGAGCACCACTCGATAGAGCCGCACGCGACGGTAGTGGGGCGAGTAGAGCGGCAGCAGCAGCTGCGCGCCGTCGGGCGACCAGGCGATCGTCGTGAGGTTCGCGTGGTGGGCGGGCAACGCGTCGTGCCCGAGCAGCAGATGGTCGTTGGAGCCGTTCGCGTCGACCCACCGGATGTTCCGTCCCTGGATGTAGGCCAAACCGCTCCCGTCCGGCGCCCACCGGGGGCGGTACGCGCCGTCGGTCCCCGTGAACTTGGTCTCGGTACCGCCGCCCGCCGGCATGGTGTACAGGCCGGTGTCGCTCCTCGACGATCCGAAGACGGAGGAGAAGACCAGCGTGCCCGCGGACGACCCGGCTCGCACCGGGGTCGCCGGGAGGACCATCGCAAGCACCAGACCGACCGTGATCAACCCTCGACGCATCGCGCCCCACCTCCCATGACGGAGGCACGACGGTATGCCGGGTTTCTGGAACGGTCAACTCGGCGAGAGGCGCTAGCGCGTCTCGCGATGCAAGGTGTGCTTGCGGCACCACCTGCAGTACTTGTTGAACTCGAGCCGGTCGCGATCGTTCACGCGGTTCTTGACCGTGTTGTAGTTCCGCCGCCGGCAGTCCGTGCAGGCGAGCGTGATCTTGGGGCGGTTGCCCTCTTTCTTGGCCATGACGTGCTCTTTCCTCGGTTGCCTCTCGCTTACTTCAGGATCTTCGTGACGCGGCCCGCGCCGACGGTGCGGCCGCCCTCGCGGATCGCGAACCGCAGGCCGTCTTCCATCGCGATCGGGTTGATCAGCTCCACGGTCATCTCGACGTTGTCCCCGGGCATCACCATCTCCACCCCACCGGGCAGGTTCGCCGTGCCGGTCACGTCGGTGGTGCGGAAGTAGAACTGGGGGCGGTAGCCGTTGAAGAACGGGGTGTGGCGGCCACCTTCCTCCTTGCTCAAGATGTAGACCTGGGCCTCGAAGTTGGTGTGGGGGGTGACGCTGCCTGGCTTGGCGAGCACCTGGCCCCGCTCGACCTCTTCCTTGTCGATGCCTCGGAGCAGCACCCCGACGTTGTCCCCGGCCTGGACCTCATCCAGGAGCTTGCGGAACATCTCCAGGTCGGTGGCGGTGGTCTTTCGGGTGTCGTGGATCCCGACGATCTCGATCTCTTCCATCTTCTTGAGCACACCGCGCTCGACCCGGCCCGTGACGACCGTGCCGCGCCCGGTGATCGAGAAGACGTCTTCGATCGCCATCAAGAAGGGCTTGTCGACGTCGCGCTCGGGCTGGGGGATGTAGGTGTCCACCGAGCCCAAGAGCTCATCGATCTTCGATCCCCAGGTCTCGTCCCCCTCCAGGGCCTTGAGGGCAGAGACCTGGATCACGGGGACGTCATCGCCCGGGAACTCATAGGAGCTGAGGAGCTCGCGGACCTCGAGCTCGACGAGGTCCAACAGCTCGGGGTCATCGACCATGTCGCACTTGTTGAGGGCGACCACGATGTAGGGGACCCCGACCTGGCGGGCCAACAGGACGTGCTCGCGGGTCTGGGGCATCGGGCCGTCGGCTGCGGACACGACCAAGATCGCCCCGTCCATCTGGGCGGCCCCGGTGATCATGTTCTTCACGTAGTCGGCGTGTCCGGGGCAGTCCACGTGGGCGTAGTGGCGGGCGTCGGTCTGGTACTCGACGTGGGCGATCGCGATCGTGATGCCGCGCTCGCGCTCCTCCGGGGCCTTGTCGATCTGGTCGAAGGGGGTGTAGTCGGCGAGACCCTTGTCGGCCTGGCGCTTGGTGATCGCCGCCGTGAGGGTGGTCTTGCCGTGGTCGATGTGCCCGATCGTGCCGATGTTCACGTGGGGCTTGTTCCGCTCGAACTTCTGCTTGCCCATCTGGATACGCTCCTTGGGGTGCTGATCTGGGTGCTGATTCCGTAGCGGGGGCGGGACTCGAACCCGCGACACAGCGATTATGAGCCGCTTGCTCTACCTCTGAGCTACCCCGCCGCCGCGACCGCACAGTTTACCCACGGGAACCGGGCAAGGCACTGCAGGGCCGAGAACCCCGGCCAGGACCCGTACCTGCGACGGGTCAGGCGCCGGTGAACGGCGAGAGCAGGTGGCTGAAGTCCCAGGTGCCTTGCGCGATGCCGGAGCAGTCGTTGGCGGCACGGCCGCCGGCGCAGCTGCCGTTGTCGCGCTGGATCGCCCAGATCGACAGTTCGCTCATGCCCTTCTGCTGCGCGAACGTCAGCAGTTGCTGCGCGTCGGCCAGGTCGGTGACCTCGGTGCGCTTCGGGTAGTCGTCGACGCCGTTCATCATCGTGGCGCCCTGCAGGGCCCAGAGCTGCGCGCTCGTCTTGCCCGGCAACAGCGTCTGCAGCTGGGCGTGCAGGCCATTGGACGCGCTGATCGCCGCCGCGCCCATGTCGGTCGTGACGTGGTCGTAGTAGTCGAACACCATCGGGTTGACGAGGTCGATCCGCACGCCGTTGCTGACCGCGTTCTGCAGGACGGACAACTCGTTCGACCCGAGCCCGTTGGCCGAGGTGGGGAGGGTGTACTGCACCTGCACCGTCCGGCCGTTCTGCGTGGCCCAGGCCTGGAGCATCGCGATGGCCTTGTTCCGGCGGTCGATCCCGGCGGGCTTGGTGAGGGAGCGGCCCTCGATATCCATGTCGATGCGGGTCACGTCGTACTTCGTGACGAGTTGCTCATACGCCGCGGCGATCGAGGCCACGTTCTGGCAGGAGTCGCCGATCTCGGTGCCACCCTGGTCGGCGCTCCACCCACCGAGGGACGGGATCACGTCGCCGCCGGCCGCGCGCAGACTTGCGATGTCCGCGAGGTACCGCCCGTCCGCGACCGTCTGGGTCTTCACGCCGCCCCACGCGAGGGTGCACGATGTCTTACCGGTCGTCTCGAGGAATGCCAGCGTGAAGTACTTCACTCCGGAGGCGTCGGAGGTCGCTTTGATGCTGTCGGAGGTCCAGGTCTCGAAGTACGGCGCGTAGACGTGCGCCGGCAGCGGCGTGGCGGCGCGAGCGCCGCCTGCAGCCATCACCACGGCGGTGGCGGTCAGCACGATCGCGGTCACGGCAGCACGGATACGAGACGTACGCATGGCTCCCCCTTCGGTCGTCACCCCAGACCACAACCCTGCCGCATCCAGGCCGGTCGAGACGCAACCGCCGGAGGTCTCGCGCATCGCGCGGGCTGCTCGGATGACAGAACCGTCATGTGGAGCCGCCGAACCGGCTTCCCAGGTTCGGGGAGGATGACTACTCTTCGTCCGAGGGGGTCTCACGTGGCATCTACCGCGCATGGGGCACAGAGCAGGGCACCCGCCGGTCGTGTGCTCTTGATCGATGACGAGCAGCGGATCTTGAACTTCGTGCGCCGCGGGCTCGAGGCCGAGGGCCTGGAGGTCGACGAGGCTCGCTCCGGGCACGAGGGCCTGACGCTGGCGCTGGCGCGACCCTATGACCTGGTGATCCTCGATCTCGTCATGCCGGGCATCGACGGGCACGAGGTGCTCCGCCGGCTCCTCGAACGACGTCCGGAGCAGCAGGTGCTCGTCCTGTCGGCGCTGAACGACACGGCGTCGAAGGTGCAGAGCCTCGAAGGCGGCGCCGAGGATTACATCTCGAAGCCGTTCTCGTTGGAGGAGCTGCTCGCTCGGGTCGGGGCTCGGCTGCGGACCGCGCAGCGGACGAACGAGACCCATCTCGTGGCCAAGGGCCTGACGCTCGACGTGATCCACCGGGTCGCCGACGCGGGCGCCGGGCCGGTCCCGCTGGCGGATCGAGAGTTCCGGTTGCTGCGCGAGCTGATGCGCAACGCGGGCCGTTCGGTCTCGAAGGAGCGCCTCCTGTCATCGGTGTGGGGCTTCCACTTCGATCCCGGGTCGAACGTGGTCGACGTGTGCGTGCGCCGGCTCCGCGCGAAGCTCGGAGCGACCGTGATCGCCACCGACCGAGGGGTGGGGTATCGCATCGATGCGGCATAACGCCTCGGAGTGGCCCAACCGCGTCCGGTGGTTCGACGTGGCGTGGGTGCTGTTCTCGCTGGCCAACCTCGCGGCGATGCTCCTCGTCCCCGAGTGGGAGACGGTGCCGTTCCACTTCATCTGGGTCAGCCTGACGATCCTCTACGGGTTCCGGGTGTGGAGAACCTGGCCGACGATCCTGGTCCTGGCGCTGGTGATGGCCACGACCGGCGCCCTGATCTACCTGGATGTCGCAAGCTCGAATCAGCCGCTCGACGAGCTCACCGAAGTCCCGCTGATGGCCGCGATGTTCGGCGCGATGGTGTGGCACGCCCGTCGTCGGTTGACCGCCACCGAGGAAGCGGAACGCATCTCGCTCGACAACGTGCGTCTCCTGGAACGTGAGCGTCGGTTCGTGCAGGACGCGTCCCACGAGCTCCGCACGCCGATCACGGTCGCGCTCGGCCACGCCGAGCTGATCCAGCGGCAGGCGCCGGATCCCACCATCGCCGAGGACGCCGCGGTGATCGCCGATGAATTGACGCGGCTCGGGCGACTGGCGGACCGGCTCCTGCTGCTCGCGAGCTCGGTCGAGCTCGAGGCGCCGCACGCGGTGCCGGTCAGCGTCCGCCGGCTGGCAGTGGAGGCCGTCCATCGATGGACCGCCACTCCTCGGCGCTGGGAACTGGGCTCCGTGACGGATGCCACCGTGTCGTGCGACGCCGATCGGCTCGCGGTCGCCCTTGACGCCGTGATCGAGAACGCCGTGCAGCACACCAAGGAAACGGACACGATCGAGGTCGGCGTGCAGCGCGTCGGGCACGAGGCCGCGATCTGGATCCGCGACACGGGCACCGGGATCGCCGCCGCGGACCTGGACCGGATCTTCGATCGGTTCGCCCGATCGGAGCCGGGTCGGAGCCGGCACACGGGCGGCTTCGGTCTCGGACTCCCGATCGTCCAGGCGATCGTCGAGGCCTACGGCGGCTCGGTGCACGTCGAAAGCGCCGAAGGGCTCTGGACGCGGTTCGAGATCAGGCTGCCGGTCGTCGGCGATCCCGTCATCCCGGTGTCCGACGACGTCGTGATGGTCGAGGGAGATGCGCGTGATCCCGTCGGCTGATCCGATCGTGTTGCTCGTCGCCGTCGCAGGCGTCGTCTACGCGACCGCCGATCAGCGCGTCCGCCAAACCCGTGGACGGCCGGCCCCTCGGGTCCGCCGCTGGGCCTTCTTCGCCGGCCTCGGTGTGCTCCTCGTCGCGCTCGTCGGACCGATCGACGCGGCGGTCGAGACCTCGTTCTCGCTGCACATGGTGCAGCACCTCCTGCTGACGATGATCGCGGCGCCCCTGCTGTTGCTCGGGGCGCCGCTCACCCTCGCCGTCGCCGCCTGGCCGCGAAGCTCGCGCACATCCCTCGCCCACCTGCTCCACAGCGCGCCGGTTCGTCTCGTCTCGAACCCGATCGTCGCGTGGGCGCTGTTCTTCGCCGTGCTCTGGGCCGCCCACCTGACGGGTCTCTACGAGGCGGCGCTTCGGAACACCGGCGTGCACGCGCTGGAGCATGCAACGTTCCTCCTTGCAGCGCTTCTGTTCTGGGCTCCCATCGTTCGGGCCGACCCCTCGCCGTCGGTGCTGTCCTATCCCGCGAAGATCCTGTACCTGTTCGTGGCCATGCCGGCGATGGCGTTGCTCGGTCTCACGATCGTGAGCGCGAACGACGTGCTGTATCCGACGTACGCGCAGGCCGAAGGTGTGGCCCGGGCGCTCGCCGACCAACGGACGGCCGGCGCGATCATGTGGGCGGGCACGATGTTCCTGATCGTTCCCGCACTCGGGTTCGTGCTCTGGGAATGGATGGCGGCCGACGAGCGAGAGGCCCGCAGGGTGGACGCGCAGCTCGACCGTGCGACGATCGGGCCGATCGAAGGGAGCGTCAGATGAGTGCGAAGGGGCGATGTCTGCGGTGCCGAGGCCCGGTCATGGACGGCGTCGCGATCTGCGCGCGGTGCAATCCTGCCGGACTGCCGGGCCCGAGCCCGACCCAGTACCACGCGACGGTGTTCCTCGTCGTGATCGTCAGCATGGTGCTGGCCGTCGCGGTACTGATCGCCCGCGGCTAGCGGGGCTCAGTGCTCCGACGGAGCGTGTGACCGGGCGACGTCCCGGAACCAGCCGGCGGCGCACACCACGACGAAGACGGCCCCGGGGATCAGGATCCACGAGCTGACGATCAACCCGAGCGCGACGACGAACGCGGCGATCGCGAACCCGAAGGGCCAGATCGTCGGAGCGATGTGGACCTCGACCTCGTCCGGGCCACCCTCCTCCTCCTGCTTCGCCACGTGTCGCGCCACGAACGCGAGGAACCAGAAGGTCGCGGAGGCGACGAGCAACAGGGTGGTGCCCGCCGGCTCGTGGCTCGTGACGCCGTAGACGCCCCCGGCGACCAGCAGGAACACGGCGAGCCCCATGCAGATGCGCGACAGCGTGCTCACCCGATCACCTCGGCGTCAACAGGTAGAAGGTGGTGAACAAGAGGATCCAGACCACGTCGACGAAGTCCCAATAGATCGCGCCGGCGGCCAGAGGATCCTGGTGCGTGCTCGACAACCGACCCCGCCGGAGCTGACCGAACACGACGGCCAGGAACACGACGCCGCCGATCACGTGTGCCATATGGATACCCGTCATCACGTAGAAGAGCGTGCCGAACACCCCGTCCTTCAGCCCGAAGCCGAGCTGCGAGTAGTCGTAGAGCTGCAGCGCCAGGAACACGATCCCCAGCGCGATCGTGATCGCGAGCCACAGGGACGACCGGCTCACCGAGCCGCTGCGGATCGACCGCAGGGACAGCTGCACCGTGACGCTGCTGACGATCAGGATCACCGTCAGGATCGAGGCGATGTCGATCTTCAGGTGCGGCGTGCCCGCTGGGGGCCAGACCGGTGCGTTGGCCTTGATGGTGAAGTACGCCCCGAAGAACGCGGCGAAGAACATGGCCTCGGAGGCGACGAACAGGACCATCCCGAGCACCGGCCCGCTCATCTCGGGGCGGACACGGCGCGTCGGTGCGGCGACGTCGCTCATCCCGAGGCCTCCTTCCTTGCCATCCGCAGGTCATAGACCGGCCGGTCGGACCGGATGGGCGGCACCGAATCGAAGTTGTGCACGGGCGGCGGCGACGTGGTCGCCCACTCCAAGGTGTTGCCGCCCCACGGGTCGTCCGGCGCGGTCCGCGGCTTGCGCAGCGTGATGAAGAGGTTGATGAAGAACAGCAGCATGGCGATCGCGATCACGAACGCCCCGACGGTCGACAGGAGGTTCAGGAAGCTCCACCCGACATCCGGGGGGTAGTCGGCGATGCGCCGCGGCATGCCGCGCAACCCGAGGATGTGCATCGGGAAGAACGTGAGGTTGAAGCCGACGATCTGGAGCCAGAACTGCCAGATGCCCAGCGGGCGCGAGAGCATCCGTCCGGTCATCTTGGGGAACCAATAGAACATGCCTGCGAACACGCCGAACAGGGTGCCCCCGAACAAGACGTAGTGGAGATGCGCCACCACCCAGTACGTGTCGTGGATCGCGAAGTCCATCGCCGGCGACGCCGCCCAGACGCCGTCGATGCCCCCGATCAGGAACATCGCGATGAAGCCGAGCGCGAACAGCATCGGCGGCTCGAATCGCAGCCGACCGCGCCACAGCGTGGCCAGCCAGATGAAGAACAAGACCCCCGTGGGGATCGAGATCAACTCCGTCGTGACGCTGAAGAACGGCAGCTCGACGGTGCCGGTCGCGAACATGTGGTGCGCCCACACCGAGAACGACAGCGCCGTGATCAGCAGGAACGACAGCACGACGCCGCGGTAGCTGAAGATCGGCTTGCCGGAGAAGACGGAGACGATCTCCGTGACGATCCCCCACGCCCCGAGGATCAACATGTAGACCTCCGGATGCCCGAAGAACCAGAACACGTTCTGCCACAAGATGACGACGCCGCCGTTGCCCGGGACGAAGAACGACGTGCCGAGCTGCCGGTCGAAGAACACCATCAGCAGGCCGGCGGTGAGGACGGGCGCGGCGAGCACGACGAGCAACGACGTGGCCAGGATGCTCCAGGTGAACACGGGCATCCGCATCATGGTCATCCCGGGCGTGCGCATCCGCAGGATCGTCACGATGAAGTTGATCCCGCCGAGGATCGACGCGGTGCCGACGATCATCAGCCCGATGAGCCACAGGTCCTCGCCCGTCCCGAGCTGTTCGGACAACGGTGGGTAGTTCGTCCACCCCGCCGCGGCGCCGCCGCCCTTCGTGAGGAAGCCGGACAGGATCGTCAAGCCGCCGACGGGCAACAGCCAGAACGACAACGCGTTGATCCTCGGGAACGCCATGTCGAGCGCGCCGATCTGCAGCGGAACGAAGTAGTTCCCGAAGCCGGCGAGCAGCGGGAAGATCACGAGGAAGATCATCAGCGTGCCGTGCAGGGTGAAGAGCTGGTTGTAGGCGTGGGGAGCGAAGATCTGGGTGCCCGGCCGCGCGAGCTCGCTCCGCATCAGCAACGCGAACACGCCGGCGACGACGAAGAACGCGAAGCTGTTGATCAGGTAGAGGATCCCGATCTTCTTGTGGTCCGTCGTGGTGAGCCACGACTTCCACCCTCGCTCGGGCTCGGGTGCGAGCTGGGCGGTCGGGGATTCGGTTAGCGCCATCGCTGATCCTCCGAGCTCACGACTTGGGCGCGACGATGAACGCACCCGACATCGCGGGGCCGTGGACATCGCATTGGAAGTAATAGTGCCCGGGCGGGAGGCCCTGCACATCGACGGTTTCGCTGGACACCCCCGTGATCCTGGGGGCCTTGAAGTAGTTCGTATTCTCGAAGAACGAGTCGTAGATCGAGAAGTTGTGGTCGATGCCCGGGTCCTGGTTGTCGATGGTCACGGTGAACGGCGTGTTCGCGGGCACGGCGAGGCAGTACTGGTTCCAGGAGATGTTGTGCGCGACGAGCGACAGGTCGGTGCCGTTCGGGTCGCACGTCACGCTCTTCGCCTCCTTGCGTTGCTGCAGGATCCACGCCTGGTAGTCCACCGCCGAGACGACGTTGACCTCGAACGTCATCTTCGAGTGGTACAGGCCGCAGAACTCGGCGCATTGCGAATGGAACGTGCCGATCGTCGTGGGCGTGAACTGGAACGTGCTCGTTCGTCCCGGGATCGCGTCTCGCTTGAACAGCAGGTCGGGCACGAAGAAGGAGTGGATCACGTCACGCGATGTCAGCTCGATCTCCACGGGCTCGCCCACGGGCAGCTCCATCACGGCCGGGACCTGCGGGGCCTCTTCGGACGCGGTCTTTCCCGAGATGAAGATCCCCTCGCTCAGGTAGAGGAACGTCCATTCCCATTGGAACCCCTCGACCTTGATGTGGACCTGTGGCGTCGTCGTCTTCTCCAGCGCCATGAGCGTCCGCTCCCCGAACGGGAACAGGATGGCCACGATCACGGCCGGGATCGTGAAGAACACCACCAACGATCGGTTCCCGCCGACCGATTGCGCGGCGGATGAGTCATCGCGTTTGCGATATCGGACGATGCACCAGATCAGGAGCGCCTCGACCGCGATGAACACCGGCAGGGCGAGCGCCATGATGATGACGTACAGCTGGTGCACGTCCTTGCTCTGCGGCGAGATCCCCTGTTTCGCGCAGCCCGACAAGAGCAGCAGACAGAGCGCCGCCACGCCATGGAGCGGGTCGAGGCCGTGTGGGCCGGATCGATCGCACGCCCGTGGTCAGGAGACGGTGAACTCCATGACCATGCCCTTGGCCGCGTGCGGGGGCCCGTTGTCGCCGCCGTTCGTGGTCCCGGTCTGCCAGCACGCGAACGCGTAGTTGCCGGGCGGCAGGTTCAGGGTCTCCACGATGCCCGCGCCGGTATCGACGGCGCCGAAGTCGCCGCCGATGTGCAGCCAGTTGTCCTCATCGGAAGGACCGTTCGCCTTCGCGCCGTCGATCACGTCTTGTGCGGTCTTCCCCGCCGGCAGCGCGATCGGGATCATCTCGTGGGTGATCTGGAACGACTCCTGGTTCTGGAACAAGAAGGTGTTGATGCCGGTGGGCACCGTGGCAGGAACGCCGTTGTACTTGAAGTTCTGAACGAAGATGGTGGCCGTCGGGGTGATCCCGCCACCGCTCGAGCTCGACGAGTTCGAACACGAGGTGACCACCGAGGCCACCATGAATACGCCGAACGCCGCCGCCGTGAGCTTCCAACCGCGATGACCCAAGACCGCCATGGATCCCCCTATCCGCGCGACTGTCGGCCTGATACCCGGCCGTGGATGACCATGCGTCGAGGACGACTGGGGAGCAAGCTTCATGACGGAAGTGTCACGTAGGGCCGCGCCGCCGTGGGCGTGGGACGCGACCGTGGATGTCAGCGCCGTCATCTCGGCGCATGAAGCCGGTATCGCGACCGTGCCCGGGGCCTCGGCCTAGTTCAGCGCGAGCCGCAAGATGGCCGAGAAGCCTTCGTCGAACGCCGGCCGGTCCGCGTCCGGGAGGTTGTCGCGTTGACGCAACCACGCGATCGCGTGCGCGAACCCGCCGACGACGTGGGCGACGTCGAACAACGCGCGCCGGTCTTGTCCCCACGGCTCGAGGTAGGCGTCGCGCAGGCGGGCGAACCACGGGTCGCCCGGCGGCAAGTGGTTGACCTCTCCTAGGAACCGGAACACCTCGAACAAGGAGAAGAACGGGTGGGCGATCGACGCGTCTCCCCAATCGAGAACGCGGAGCGCGTCGCCTTTCACGTAGACGTTGTTCATGTGCAGGTCGTCGTGCTGCACCGACGGGCCGATCCCGGCGGCCTCAAGCTCGCCGCAGCGTGCGGCGAACCGCGGTGCGAACGCCTGCAGCGCGGCGTGTTCGCTCGCGTCGAGCGGCAGGTCAGCGCGAAGCAGCACGTCGTACAGCTCGGGAAGACGGTCGACGCGAAGATCCGGTACGCCGTGTTCGAGGTGTTCGGCGACGTAGGCCGTCTCGCCGAGCTGGAGTTCGGCGTAGGCGGGCAGGAACTCGAGCCAGCGCTCGGGCGGGTTGCCGAAGACGCGCAGTGGCTCGCCCGCGTCGGCCATCAGGAGCCACCGTCGTTCGACATCGTGCGCGAGCACGTCCGTGACCGTGTGCGGCCACCGGGAGGACAACGACGCGGTGAGCGGGACCTCGAACGCATGCGTCGCTGCGCACGCCTTGAACCACAGGAGGTCATCGCCGATGTCGGCGCAGTAGACCGATCCCCACGGCTCGGTTTGCGCGAGTCTCAGCGGCCCGGCGAACGGAACCACCGAGCTGATCCATGTCTCCGCTTCGCCGATATCGACGGGGGCACCCTCACGCTGTGAGCTAAGAGGGAGAGGTGTTGCTTGCCTCTCGGCCCTCTTTCAGCTCGGCTTCGAGCTCTTCGATCTCCTCGTGCGACTTGACCTGGATGCCCGCCACGTCGTCCCGAGGGCCTTCCAGGTGGATGATGATCTCGTCGAGCTTCACGTGAAGAGCCGTGAGGTGTCTGTTCTCGGTGTTCTGGAGGGCGTACACCATCAGCAGGGTCAAGATGCTGATGGCGAGTGCCGTGATGACGATGCCGACGGTGGCCAACCCGACCCCGACCAGGACCGCGGTAACGAGTACAGCCCACAGCGAGCCCACCCACCTGGAGAGCCAGGTCGCCAGCGAGGCGAACGCCTTCGTGATCTCCCGACCGGTAGCCACCGCTAGCGCCCGAGCATGGTCAGGCAGGCGAAGACGCGGGCGACAGGGGGTACGCCCCAGAGATCGGAGTGGGAACCGGATCAGCGACGTCGAGCCGATCGAGGCTGTTCGCGTGCTCCGGAAGCTTTGTGGAACGCCTCCACGAGCAAGAAGTAGGCGATCTGGTCGAGGGAACCCGTTCGGGCCGGCCCGTCGGTGGCGAGCTCGGCCGCGGCCAAAGCGAGGCGAGTCCCGTCCTTCCTCGCCTCGGCGATGAGCGCGTCGACGTGCTCGTCGAACCTCTCACTCGCCAGCTTCAGCGCCAGGTCGGTCAACTCTTCAGCCACAGGTTGGTGATTCCCACCGCAGAGCCCGCCGAAACACGAGATCGCACAGTTCCGCCCGGCAAACTCAGTCGGCAGCGCGTTGCAGCTGCCACGCTGCTTCGAGTGCGTCTTCGATGGCACCGGCGTCGCCGCTGGCGAGGTCAGCAACGACCATCATGTGTTTGCTGTACCGGGGCGGAACACTGAAGGTGCCCGGGAACTGACGCATCAGCGAGTCGCGGTAGTCGAAATCGGAGCGGATCACCAAGTGGGTGTCGTCGAGCTGGCGGGCGACCAGCCTGCCGTGATACCGCCACTGGGCCAGCCCGTCCGACGTGCTACGGCGCACACCTGCCAGGGCCTCTGCCAGCCGGGCTACCTCGTCGATCCGTAGCATCGCGAGCTCCCGTCTTCCTGGGTAGGGTGATGGTCGAGTATGTGCTCCTTGACCTCATCTTCCGATACACCCCGCTGGGCTGCTCCCACAGCCGCCGCATAGTTGAGTGCGTCGCTGCGTGATCGGCTTCTCACTTCGGCCTCCACGGTGTCCTGCCCCTCCTGTAACGCGGCTGCGAACGCGATGGTAGCCATCGGCGAGGAGAAGGCCCTC
Organism: uncultured Actinomycetes bacterium; assembly: GCA_963799625.1. Lineage (GTDB taxonomy): Bacteria > Actinomycetota > UBA4738 > UBA4738 > HRBIN12 > AC-51. The sequence continues at coordinate 25,024 of CAWCXU010000015.1, forward strand.
GATCGAGTTTCGAAAACCACAACGGGAGCCATGGCATCGATCGAGCGTCGATGGTGTGCAACACGCTCGGGGTCGAGCTGACTCTCTGGATCGACCGGCGAACTCGCCAGGAGCTCGGCGAATCTTCAACCTCGTCAGGGTTCCTTTTGATCGATGAATCTGGCATCACATCGTCAAGGCGACACGCGCGCCCAAGAGTCTCCGGCTTCACAAGGACAGATCACGAGTCCGGCGTGCCGTTCAGGCTCCCCGCCGATGTCAGGCGCGTCACACCCGTCCCGTCGTCGTTCATCCGGTACACGTCGAACTGCGGGCTCCGGCCTCGCGTCGATGAGAACAGCAGCTGCGTCGCATCCTGGGACCACGACCAGACATCGTCCTTGAACGTCGTGTTCGACACGTTGACCAGATTGACACATTCGGATCCATGATGAAGACGTCGAAACATCCGCCGCCTCCGCCGACGTGAACGCGATCCGCGAGTCGTTGACGCTCGAGCTCGATCTCGTATCCGGCGACCACGCGGGAATGATGTCGTTCCCCACTCGCGTGGTCAGGCGCCGCGGGTTCGTCCCATCGACGTTCATCGTCCAAAGATCTCGAAGTCGGTCAGTCGGTTCGAAGAGAAGACGATCTTGGACCCGTCCGGCGACCAGTCCGGATAACGGTCGTCCAGCGCGGCGCTTGTGTGCGTGAGTTGATGCGGCGTACCGGAACCATCCGCGTTCATCACCCAGACCTCAAGGTCTGCCTGGGTCTTCGAACCGTCCTCGTCGGTGCGGTTCGATGCGAACACGAGCTTGCTGCCGTCGGGCGACCAGTTCGGATCCTCGTCGATCCGAGCGTTGGAGGTCAGGCGCTGCAATCCCGTGCCGTCAACGTTCATCACCCAGATCTCTGCGGTGCTGGGCTGACCCGCCGTCACCTCTGTGAACGCGATCTTCGTGTGATCCGGCGAGAAGCGCGGCCCCACGTCATTACCTGCACGCTTGAACAGTTGGACGGTGACAAGCCCCTGCTCGTCCATCAGGAACACGTCCTGGCCTTGCGTCCCCGTTCGCGTCGAGCTGAACGCGATCGTGTGTGCGTTCGCAGAGGGCGTGACCGTCGCCGTCGTCGCGGAGGTGCCGTTCCCGATGCTGTTCGTGGCGTAGACCGTGAAGGTGTAGTCGGTGCCGTTCGCCAGGCCCGCCACGGCCGCATTCGTGGTGGCAGCCGAGACGGTGATGGTCTGACCGCCGGGGGCGGCCGTGACCGTGTAGCTGAGGATCGCGCTCCCGCCCGCCGACGCGGGCTTCGTCCAGGAAACGAGTCCGAGGCCGTTGCCGGCGCTCGCCGCGAGGCTGAGGGGCGCGGACGGGGACCCGGCCGGTGTGACTGCCGTCGACGCCGTCGAGTCAGGTCCAGCGCCGGCAGCGTTGATCGCTCGGACCTTGAAGCTGTAACTGGTGCCGTTGGTCAGGCCCGTGATGTTCACGGACGTGTCGGGCGCCGAGACGGTCGCCCGCAGCGTGCCACCGCCCGAGAACACCTTGTAGGTCGTGATGGGGCTGCCTCCGTCCGGTGGCTGGGCCCAGGTCACGAACACCGACCCGTCACCTGGCGCGGCGGTGACGCCCGTCGGAGCGTTTGGAGTCGTGCGTGGCGTAGCGGGGATCGAGGGCGAGCCCGGACCGTCTCCGACGACGTTCCTCGCAAGCACGCTGATCTGATACACCGTGCCGTTCGCAAGGCCGGTGAACGTCGCCGTCTTGACTGACGGGTCGATCGGAGGCAGCGAGATCGCTTGGCCGCCTCCGACGGCCGTCGCGACGTAACCGGTGATAGGGCTGGTGCCCGCCGAGCTCGGAGTCTGCCATGTGACGGTGATGGACTGGTTCCCCGGCGTCGACGCAACATTCCGCGGAACACTCGGCGTGCCCGGACCCTGTGGTGTGACCGGGTTCGATTGAGCCGACGCAGGTCCATCGCCGATGGCGTTGGTCGAGACGACCATGAAGGTGTAGGTCGTGCCGTTGGTCAGACCGGTGACTGTCGCGCTGGTGGCCGCTCCGACGGTCGTCGCCGTCTGGCCACCAGGCGACGCCGTAACCGTCGATCCTGTGATACCGCTGCCGCCGCTGGCCGGCGCGGTCCAAGAGACGGTCGCTTGTGTGTCGCCACCCGTCGCGACAATGTTCGTCGGGGCATCGGGATGCGTCGCCGTCGTCGCGAGCCCGACAACGTCAACCGGGGTTGTGCGGTTCGTGGTCGAACCGTCGCCAAGCTCTCCGGCTTGGTTGCTGCCCCAGCACTTCACACCCCCGGCGGTCGTGAGCGCACAGGTGTGGGTTCCCCAGCCTGCCGCGATCTGCGTGACCCCACTTGAAAGCCCGACCACGTCGACAGGGGTGGTCCGGTTGGTGGTGGTGCCGTCCCCGAGCTGTCCGGAAGAGTTGTATCCCCAGCACTTCACGCCCCCGGCGGTCGTGAGCGCGCAGTTATGGTTCCCTCCCGCCGCGATCTGCGTGACCCCACTTGAAAGCCCGACCACATCGACAGGGGTGGTCCGGTTGTTGGTGGTGCCGTCCCCGACCTCTCCGGAATAGTTGCTGCCCCAGCATTTCACGCCTCCGGCGGTCGTGAGCGCACAGGTTTGGTTCCCTCCCGCCGCGATCTGCGTGACCCCACTTGAAAGCCCGACCACATCGACAGGGGCTGTCCGGTTGGTGGTGGTGCCGTCCCCGAGCTGTCCGGAATAGTTGCCGCCCCAGCATTTCACGCCTCCAGCGGTCGTGAGCGCACAGGTTTGGTTCCCTCCGGCCGCGATCTGCGTGACCCCACTTGAAAGCCCGACCACATCGACAGGGGCGCTCCGGTTGGTGGTGGTGCCGTCCCCGAGCGGTCCGGAATAGTTGCTGCCCCAGCACTTCACGCTGCCAGCACTGGTTAGGGCACACGTGTGGAAGGCGCCAGCGGCGACCACGGCGACCCCACTTGAGAGCCCGACGACCTCGACGGGGGTGGTCCGGTTGGTGGTGGTGCGTCCCCGAGCTGTCCGGAAGAGTTGTATCCCCAGCACTTCACGCCCCCAGCGGTCGTGAGTGCACAGGTTTGATTCCCTTCGGCAGCGACCTGTGTCACCCCACTTGAGAGCCCGACGACGTCGACGGGCGTGGTCCGGGTGTTGATGGAGCCATCACCGACCTGACCCTCGCTGTTGCTTCCCCAGCACTTCACGCTGCCAGCACTGGTAAGGGCACACGTGTGGACGGCGCCTGCGGCGAGCTGGGCAACTCCATTCGTTGAGGAGAACGTCGCGGTCACGGTACGCGCCTGATCCATCGTCAGTGTGCACGCGCCGGTTCCAGTACAGCCGGCCCCGCTCCATCCGGTGAAGTCGGAACCCGCGTCGGGGATCGCGCTCAACGTCACCGCGGTGCCGATGTCGAACTTGTTATCACACGTGGGGCCGCAATCGATCCCGGCGGGGGCGCTGGAGATCGTGCCGTGCCCGACTCCGGTCAACGTCACCGTCAGCGGTCGCCTCTCGCCGGAGACGGTGATGGAATCCAGTGCCACGTCGGACCAATCCGACGACGTCCAGAACGTGACGACCGGGTTCCCGACCCAGAACGAGTCGGGGCGCCGAGTGCTCTCGACCGGTCCGATCCTGCGCGTGCCGTCGATCCACACCGAGTAGCGGCCGTTCACGTACTCCAGGCGGTAGTCATGGAAAGCAGTGGCGGTCCCGGCGACGGTGACCGAGGTCCCCAGCAAGCTCGTGACGAGACCACAGGTGGAGCAGGCGCCGATCGAGAAGATGCTGCTCCCCGGCGGGTTGTCGCCGGCGGGGTCGGTGTTCGGCCAATCTCCCACGTTGAGCTCGGTCCCGCTCGGCGCCAGCGAGGGGAACCTCATGCGCACGTCGAGCACGAAGGCCCCAGTGTCGGGGAACGGTGATGAACCGCTCGGGCTTCCCGCGCCAGATGTACGGGAAGGTTCGACGCATCCCGGCGCTCAGGGTCGCGACCCCGCCGTTCACGGCAACCGCCCCACTTGGCGGAGCGGCCGTCACGCCGTGGCATGACGACGGTTCCGACGTTTTGCCATTGGCCCGACACGGTCAAATGGGTCGTCTGCGTGCTCGGGCACCAGCGAAAGGCCGTCGTCGCGACGCTCTTGTTCCACTTCGCCGCGTCCAAGCTCGTGCCGCTGAAGTCGTCGGAGAAGCGGGGGTAGAGCTGCGGCAGATTCGTGAAAGTGGCGGACACCGATCGAGCAGCATCCGTCGTGACCGTGCATGTGCCGATGCCGGAGCAGCCTTCCCCGTTCCACCCCTCGAACGTCGAGCCGAGGATCGGCACCGCCGTCAGTGTGACCGAGCTACCGGGCGAGAAGTCGGCCGCACAGATACTGCCGCAATCGATCCCGGCCGGCGTACTCGTGACCCTCCCCGAGCCGTTGCCGGGGGACGTCACGGTCAAAGGGAACGACGTCGGCGTTGACGCTAGCGCACGCGCGAATATGTCTATCGCGCCGTTGGAGTCGGGGGTCGACCGAGGAGGTTCGTGGCGGACGAGCTGAACACCACGACGTGCCCATCCCCACTGAGCGCGGTCTCTGTGGAGGCGCCATTCGCTTGGGCGCCATCGTCACCGACACTCGCGCGCACGATCCCTGACGAGGACCATACGAAGACGTCGGCCACGCCGTTCGTATCCTGCCCGGCGGGGAGCACGTCAGGAGAAGCCGAGCCGAAGACGACGATCGACCCGTCGTCGCTGATCGCACGCGCGGAGCCGCCTGCTCCTGCCCCTTGGCCGGTCGTGGTCGAGCTGACCAGATCGAGGGAGCTGTCTTGCCGATCGTACCGATAGACATCTTCACTGCCGTTGGTGTCGCCCGGGACGAGTCCAGCATCGGTCGGGTACGCGATGTAGCGCCCGTTCCCGCTGATGGCTGGTTGGCCACTCGCGCCCGGCAACACGGTGAATGACCATCCCGATGCGACGGTCATGTCGCGAACCAGTGTTCCGAACGCGTGACCGAGGAAGTTGGATGAGCTCGACGCCCACGTGACGATGGCCCCGTTATCGCTGATAGAGGCGAAGTTGTTGTATCCGTTCCCCTGCGTCCCGTCCGAGGCGATGCTCACTCGAACCGTCGCGCCGGTCGTGGTGTCATGGCGGAAGACATCGCTGTTCCCGTTCGTGTCCGAGGTCGCCGTATCGAGGTTCGTCGCGAAGGATTCGAACGCGATGTACCGACCGTCGCTGCTGATCGATGGCCGTTCCGAACCATCGTTGCCTTGCGCACCCGAGGACGAGACACTCACGATCCGCGTGGCGCCAGAGGTGGGATCGTCCAGATCGCGCAGGTAGACGTCTGGAGAAGCGTTCGTGTCGGAGAACCCTGTCGAGGGATCGATCAGATCCGTGGCCGTCGAGGTGAACGCGACATAGCGACCGTCGGGGCTGATCGTCGCTTCGTAACTCAGATCCATTCGCCGGTGCTCCGGTGTAGCTCACGCTGATGAGCTCTGTCGTGTTCGCCACCCTGTCTCGCAGGAACAGGCCACCTGTCGTCGGTGTGGCAACCATGTTCGTGGCGGCCGAGGAGAAGACCACATAGCGTCCATCGGCGCTGACAGTCTCGCTGCCGCCATCCAGCTGCGAATAGGCGTTGGCCTCACCCCCCGTTGAGGTCACGCTCACGCGATCCGTCGTCGCGCCGGCCGCACTGGCTGCGGTCGCCATGGGTAGAGCCACGAGCCCGAGCGACAGGACAAGGACAACCGCTGCGGGACGACGCATCAAACGTCGCCCCATCGTCCACCGACGGAGCGCCCGCGTCCCGCCCGGGGATCGAGGATCGGCCATCCCGACCCCGGCGCCAGCCACGTCAAACCGCGAGCAGGGCGCAGGTGTCGGTCACCACATCCCGGCAACGCTGAACAGACGCTTCATGCCCGCTTCCCTCCCCCTGATTACCCAAGATGAAACACTAGATGTATGTCAGAGCACAACCTCTCACGAGCGTTATTCCTCTAGGACCGCGCGTTTCAAATATGTAGCCGTTCCCGCGCAGACTCGGTCGTCATTCAGGGGCGCGCCAATCTGCCTGACGATCGATCCAGGGGGAGGCTACAGATGGAGCCGGAGAGGGGAATCGAACCCCTGACCTCCTCCTTACCATGGAGGCACTCTGCCGACTGAGCTACTCCGGCGAACTCGGAACGCGCACACTCGTCAGCCGACGACGGTTGCCGCTCGAAGCCTGGCCGCCATCGCCCGATCGCTGAGGCCGCCCGCGGTTCGCTCGACCACCTTTGCGTGCTCCATGCGGACACGTTCCGCCTCGCCGCGAGCCCGAGCGCTCATGGACGGTCGTCGCCACGTCAAGGGCCTCCACAGTGGCGCGGCGGCAAGGACAGCCTCGGCGGGTGGGCGCCGACCGGCTGTTCGGCGGCCCAGGCGACGATCGCTTGACCGAGGGCGAGGTCGACGCCCCGACCGTCGACGTGTTCGCGGCGGGCGACGGGACCGACACGTGCGCGCCCGGCGCCGAGGACGTCGTCCTGAGCTGCGAGCTCCCGCTGTAGCCGCGCGCCCGGTCGAGCGCATGGCACGATGGTTGCCGTGCGTCGCCTCGCGTTGCTCGTCCTTGCCCTAGCCTTCGCGTGCACGAGCCAGACGACGGAGACGACGGCGGGATGTCCGTTCCCGTCCACGGCGAGCTTCTCGCAACGAACCCAGCTCCATGTCGACATCGCGAGCGACGACGCGTCCCGGGAGCGCGGCCTGATGGGGGTGACGGATCTCGGGCGTGACGACGGCATGGCGTTCGTCTGGACTTCACCGACCGACGCCACGTTCTGGATGAAGGACACCCTGATCCCCCTGTCGATCGCGTTCGTGGGTCAGGACGGCCGGGTGATCACGATCCGCGAGATGACCCCGTGCACCGCCGATCCTTGCGAGACCTACGGTGCCGACGCCCCGTACACGACGGCGCTCGAGGCGAACGCCAACTGGTTCGAGGATCACCAGCGTCAAGGCCGGTGATCCCATGACCCTCACGTCCGCCGGGTGCCCGTCATGAGCGAGGACTGCATGCTCTGCACGGCCGAGCCGCTCACCGACCGGCACTACGAGGACGACGACTGCTGGGTCGGCGACTGCGTCGTGTGCATGACGCCGATGGTCGTGTGGCGCACGCACGGCCTGCCCGACGCCGACCTCGAGGCCGCGCTGCTCGTCCATCTCGAGCGGATCGCGGCGGCGCGGTACGGCGAGGACGGCTACTACGTCGACGGCGAGCGCCGCCGGATCCCCGACCACTGGCACGCGCACGCGCGGCCGGCGGGTGGCTTCTTCGATCCGCGGAGCGCCTTGTACGAGCCCTAGGAGCCCGCGCTCGCCTGATCGCTGACGCCTTCCGCGGGCAGGAGGCTCCGCTGGTCCAGCGTGTACAGCAGCACGAAGCTCGGGCCGAGGAGCACGACCGCGAGCGCCGTCGCGACGAGCACCGCGGTGATCGTGCCCGACGGCGCCGCCGCCTGGGCCACGGTCAGGCTCGTGGGCAGCACGTAGTCCCACTGCCCGATCCCCCAACCGAGCACGATCGTCGCGACCGCGCCGGCGGCGAGCACGCGCGCCAGGCGGTTGGAGCGTCGTAACAGCAGGTACAAGGAGCCGGCCCCGCACAGCGCCGAGAGGATCACGACGGGGAGGGCCCGCGAGGTGAGCCCTTCATAGAGGTACGGCGCGTCGTGATGGAGCACGAAGATCCCGGCGAAGGCGACGACTCCCGCCACCACCGCCGCCACCACGGCGCGGCGGCGGAAGTACTCGACCATGTCGTCGTCCGCGAGCCGGCGGGCGTCCCACACCATGTACACCGATGCGAGATAGGCGGCCATCACGACCGCCATCACGCCGCCGAGGATCGAGGTCGGGTTGATCCAGCTGTTCCACGGGTCGCCGGCGACGCCGCCCGCCGGGATCCGGCCCGAGGCGATCGCCCCCACCACCGCGCCCATGCAGTAGGGCACGAGCACCGACGACGAGGCGAACGCCGCGCCGAAGTTCCGCTTCGAGCTCGTGCGCGTCACGGCCTTGCGGAACGCGAACCCCGAGCCGCGGAGCACGATCCCGAGGGCCGCGATCGTGAGCGGCACGAAGACCGTCAGCGTGATCGACGCGTACGCCTCGGGGAAGCACGTCCAGAGCACGACCCAGGTGAAGATCAGCCAGACGTGGTTCGCCTCCCACACCGGGCCGATCGCGTGCTCGATCACCGCGCGCGGTCGCGCCCCGCGCTCGGCGCCTCCGGCGATCAGGTCCCAGAACCCGGCGCCGAAGTCGGCGCCGCCGAACACGGCGTAGGCCATCACGCCGACGAACAAGACCACCGCGGCCGCGGTGCTCATCCGACCGGCCGTTCGTCGAGGTGCGGCTGGGGACGCGGCCCGTACGGCACGTCGTCGTCGCCGTCGGTCGTCCCCCGGTACCGACGGCTCATCAGCCGCAGCACCAGGATCAACGTCACCGCGACCCCGATGTACAGGGCGAACACGCCGAGGAAGGTCACCCACACGCCGGTGTTGCCGGTCGCGGCGTCCTCGACCCGCATCAGGTTGTAGACGATCCACGGCTGGCGGCCGACCTCGGTCACGATCCACCCCGCCTCCATCGTGATCACGGCGAGCACGCCCGGTGGACGCCGCGATCCGCAGGAACCAGCGGCTCTTCGGCATGTCCCGGCGGATCAGCCACGACAGCGCGTACCAGACCGACAGCAGCGCCAGGAACGTGCCGAGGCCGACCATCAGGTCCCACGACAGGTGGACGACGTTCACCTCGGCGATCGTCGGCTGGTTCTCGACCGGGACGGTGTTCAGCCCCTGCACGACGGTGTTCTTGCCGTCGCTCGGATCCGAGAGCCACGAGGCGAGACCCGGGATCGGGAGGCCGCCGGTCACGGTCCCGTCCGAGTTGAGGTGGCCGAACAGCGTCTCGGGGACGTCGCTCGTCGTGTTCGGGCACCAGCTCGATCGCCGCGAACTTCACCGGCTGGTTGTTGTAGACCCAGCGCGCGAGCGCGTCGCCGACGAGCATCTGGATCGGCGAGAAGATGATCGCGACCGTGAACGGGATCAGGAACCCGATCCGGTGGTACCGGTCGCGCCGTCCGCGGAGCATCCCCATCGCGTAGACCGACGCGATCAGGAACCCACCGACCACGTACGCGGCCACGATCATGTGCAGCGACTGCAGCGGCATCGCCTTGTTGAAGATCACGCCCCACGGATCGACCGACGTGATGTTGCCCGCCGAGTCCAGCGTGAACCCGGACGGCTCGTTCATCCAGGCGTTCGCCGCGACGACCGACGCCGCGCCGAGGATGCCCGACAGCACCACCGGCACGCCCGTCCAGAAGTGCGCCCACGGGCTCAGCCGCCGCCACCCGTAGATGTAGATCGAGATGAAGATCGCCTCGAGGAAGAAGAAGATCCCCTCGAAGGCGAACGGCACGCCGAACGCGTCGCCCCACTGGCCCATGAAGCGCGGCCACAGGAGCCCGAACTCGAACGTGAGGACGGTCCCGCTCACCGCCCCGACCGCGAACGTCACCGCCATGTACTTCGACCACCGCTGCGCCAGCAGCAGTGCCTCGGGCTCGTGCTTCTTGAGCCCTCGGTAGTTGGCGATCAGGGTCATGAACGCCCACGACACCCCGAGCGGCACCAGGATGATGTGGCACGCGAGGGTGAACGCCATCTGCACGCGCGCCCACGGCACGGGGTTCACCGCCACGAGGACGTGGGGCGCGGGCAGGATGGACATCAGACTCGTCCGGTGGTCGGTCGCTGCTCGTCGGGTGCGATCACGCGTGCGGCCCGATCACTCCTGCAGCTTCTGGACCTCCCGGCCGTGCATCGTGAGCGCCCAGATCACAGCGATCGCGACCGCGATGATCGCGATCGCCCAGATCGGGTAGTAGGGCAACCATGCGAACGCCGCGATCGCGCTGACGACCCCGAGGATCACCCCGACGATCCGCGCCCACAACGCCCCGGAGAACACCCCGAACCCGGCGAGCACCACGATGATCCCGACGATCAGGTGGATCCATCCCCAGGTCGTCCGGTCGAACTGGAAGACGTACTTCTGGGTGGTGACGTAGAACTGGTCGTCGATGATCCCGACCAGACCCGCGACCGCGTGGAACGCGCCGAGCATGATCATCATGAACCCGGCGAACGCGATCCAGCCCGCCGCCCACGCACTGCCTTCACGTTGCGACATCGACTTCCCCCTCCTGTCGTTGCGATGCTATCCCAATCTCACGTATGGCTGAAACCGGCGGCCTCGGGGCCTAAGCCCGCGGGGTGCTCCTGCAGGTAGGCGACCGTATCGGCGAGATCGGCGAGCAGGTCGTCGGCCAGGTCGAAGCTGAACCCCTCGCGCACGACGACCCGCAGCACCGCCACCTCGGTGGCGTCGTCGGGCATCGTGTACGCGGGCACCTGCCACCCCTTCGCTCGGAGCCGGTCCGAGACGTCGAACACGGTGAACGGCGCGCCCTCCTTCACCGCGAAGGCGAACACGGGGGTCGCGGTACCGTCGCTCAAGAGCTCGAAGGGTCCCATCTCGGCGATCCGGCTCGACGTGTGGACCGCGAGATCTCGGAGCGCGTGCATGATCAGGCCGTAGCCCGCATGCCCCAGCCGCAGGAAGTTGTAGTACTGGCCGACGATCTGGTTGCCCGGTCGTGAGAAGTTCAGCGTGAACGTCGGCATGTCGCCGCCGAGGTAGTTCACGTGGAAGATCAGGTCCTCGGGCAGGAAGGCCGCCGACCGCCAGACCACGAACCCGACGCCCGGGTACACGAGCCCGTACTTGTGCCCCGACACGTTGATCGACACGACGTTCGGCAGCCGGAAGTCCCACTTGAGATGCGGGTGCAGGAACGGCGCGACGAACCCGCCGCTCGCCGCGTCGATGTGCAGCGGCACGCCGAACCCCGTCTCGGCGTTGTGCGCGACGATCGCATCGTGGATCGCCTCGATCGGTTCGAACTCTCCCGTGTACGTCGTGCCGAGGATGGCCACCACGCCGATCGTGTTCTCGTCGATCCGCGCGATCACCTCGTCGGGCTCGATCACATACCGCCCCTTCTTGACGGGGATGTACCGCGGCTCGACGTCCCAGTAGCGGCAGAACTTCTCCCACACGACCTGCACGTTGGATCCGAGGATCAGGTTCGGCGCGTCGGTCGGTTTGCCCTCGGCGGCCCGCGCCGCGCGCCAGCGCCACTTCATCGCGAGCCCGCGCGAGCATCACCGCTTCGCTCGAGCCGATCGTCGAGGCGCCGACCGCGTCGGCGCCCGGATCGTCGGGCGCGTGGAACAGGTGGGCGACCATGTTCACGCATCGGCGCTCGATCTCGGCGGTCTGCGGGTACTCGTCCTTGTCGATCATGTTCTTGTCGAACGCCTCGGCCATCAGACGGTCCGCCTCGGGCTCCATCCACGTCGTGACGAACGTCGCGAGGTTGAGTCGCGAGCTGCCGTCGAGGAGGAGCTCGTCGTGGATCAGGCGGTAGGCGACCTCGGGCCGAGCTCCCACGAGCGGGCATCTTGAACTTCGGGATCGGCTCCAGGTCGAGGCGATGGGTGTACGCGGGTGCGACCGCGCTCCGCCTCGGCGTCGTCCCGACCGACCTTCTTGTGCACCACGGTCCCCCCCTTGACATCCGTTCCCCTGCCACGACCCTAGCCGGTTCGCGGGGTTCCGTGGCCGGGGCTCAGACGTACTCGTGGCGGCGGAGCCAGCCCATCGCGAAGCCGCCCCAGATCGGCGGCAGGTAGTAGGTGGCGAGCCGGAACGTCATCGCGATCGACAGCGCGGCGGTGTGCGGCAGCCCGAGCGCGACGAGCACGGCCGTGTAGCCGGCCTCCGCGACGCCCATCCCCCCGGGCACCGGCATGAACCCCGCGAAGATCGTGACGACGGCGTACGTGAGGATCAGGTCGGCGAGCGCGCAGGTGGTGGCCGAAGGCCTCGACGCAGAACCCGAGGACCACCGCGTACAGGAGCACCGCCGCGAGGTTCCCGCCGAAGATCATCACGACCTTGGTCGGCGACCGGAACACGCCGAGGCTGTCGCCGATGTCCTGCTTCACCTCCGCGGCCTTGCCGGCGACGATCGCCCGGAGCTTCGGGATCGCGATCACGATCGTGATGAGGAGCGCCAGCGCGATGCCGCCGATCAGCAGCCACTTGCCGGTGAACGTCACCGTCATGGCCGTCGGCCCCGCCCAGCTGCAGGGTCGAAATGCCGGTCAGCAGGATCAACGCGATCAGCGAGACCTCGACGAGGAATCCCGAGACGCTGTCGATCGCGCCAACCGCCACGGCGCTCGCCGACGACAGGCCGATCCGGCCGAAGAAGCGGATCTCCAGGGCGATCCGGGCCGCCGAGCTGGGCACCGCGAGCGCGATGAACGCGATCGCCCACTGCAGGGCGAGCACCGGACCGAACCGGACCGGCCGGATACACGAGCCGATCGTGCCGAACGCCTGCGCGACGCCGACGACCGGCACGATCGCGATCGCCGCGACCAGCCAGCCGAGCTCCGCCGCCTGGAACTCGTCGATGAGGTTGTCGATCCCGACGTTCGCGATCGCCGAGATCACGGCCCACGCGACCAGGCCGATCACGACGACCATCAGCACCGAGGCGACCGTGACGCGCCGCAGCTGCTCGAGCTTCGGCACCTCCACGCCGACGACCTCGGCCGCGTGCGCACGCAGGTCGTCGAGCTTCCACCCCGCGTCGGACAGCGCCCGGCGGGTCGGCCGGGTGAGTGCGGCGGGCTGCAGGTACGGCAGGACCACCGCGATCGCGTCCCCGCCGAGCTCGGTGCGGGCGGCGTGCACCGCTCGCCGGTACCCCACGGTGAGCGCGGTCGCCACGAGCAGCTGCGCGCGGTCGGCTTGCATGGCCACGGTCGTCGCCGACACGGTGGCGCCGCCCAGCTCGCTCAGGGCCGGCGTCCCGTCGGGCCGGATCACCACCGCCTCGGCGTCCAGCTCCCCGTGCGCGATCCTCGCGCGGAACAGCGCGGCGTCGAGCTCCCAGATGCGCCGCAGTGTGGCGTCGTCGACATCGTCGGGGCCGAGCGCCGACAGCGGCCGGGCGTCGCCGGTCTCGATCACGAGGATCGCGTCACGTCCCTCGGCGAGCCCCGCGGTCACCACCGGCTGCACGGTGATCCCCGACCGCTCGGCCAGGAGCGTGACGAACGCCTCGTGCTCGACCTGCTGGAGCCGGCCACCGACGCGCGGCGTCTCGCCGCGGTTCCACACCGAGGACCACAGCGACGTGATCAGCTGCCCGTCCCACGCGTCGCGTCCGTAGATCTTGACGAGGATCGATCGACCTTCGGCGGTGCGGCCGAGCACGACCGCGACGCCGCTCGGGCTGAGCGGCGCGTACCGGAGATCGGCGGCCGTGACGCCGAGATCTGCGAGCGCGATGCGTACCTGCTCGAGCGACAAGCGTCCGCCCGGCGAACCGAGCACCAGGTGCGTGAACGCGGCCGCGCCGATGCCGACCGCGAACCCTGCCACGACGCCCGACGGCAGCGCCACCCCGAGCGCGATGCTGGCCAACGCGCCGGCGAGCAGCACGAACCGGCCGATCCGGGACAGCGGCCGGGACACGTGCGGAGAGGCCGCCACCACGACGGCCGCGGCGACCGCGAGCCGCATCGCGGGATAGCGCGCCGGCGGGTCCGAGGCGGCGATCCCGCGCAGGCCGTCGGCGCCCGGCACACCCGCGAACGCCGACACCGCCGCCCCGAACAGGAAGGTCAGGGCGGCTGCGAGGAGCTCGCCGATCAGCATCCGCGTGCGCTTGCGGGCGACGATCGGGATGGCGATCAGCACGACCGCCCACACGAACAGCACGTCGTACGCGGTCTCCCAGAACCACCCGAACAACCCGGGCAGCGAGGTGAGGAACTGCTGCGTCGTCCGGTCGAGCTGCCCCGGTCCGGGCGCGACGATCGTGATCAGGCCGATCACGATCAGGGCGAGCGCGACGAGCACGACGTCGGTCGGCCGCCGTGCTCGAGGTGCATCGCTCGCCGAGGAGAAGACGCGGACGTCGGCGTCGCGGAGCGACCCGAGGAACGGACGGCCGGGCTTCGCGGAACGGCCGTCGGGGTCCTCGGGGCTCCCCGGGGGCTCGGTGGAGGTCGTCGATCGATCCATCGCTCGACGCTCAGTCTGCCCGAAGCGAGGGCCGCCCGAGGGACCTCGATCCTGCGGCCGATGGCATGATGGGTCGACGCACGTGACCGGCACGACAGGAGGAACCTGGATGGGCAGAGGCAGCTGGATGCCGTGGCCGGTGCGGAGCATCATCGCCGGCTTCGCGGGAACCGCCGCGCTGGCGCTCTTCTACCGCGTGGAACACGAGCTCCGCCCGCACGTCGACGGTCCCCTCGACTACGACGACAGCCTGGTGCCCGGCCAGATCGTCGCGTCGGTCCTGCACCTCGGATCGGTCAGCGACCGGACCGAGTCCGAGCTCGGCACCGCGATGCGTTGGAGCTACGGGTCGGTGTTCGGCCTGTGGCACGGGATCTTGCGCCGGCGGATGTCCGAGCCGTGGGCGAGCATCGTGTTCTTCGCGACGCTCATGAGCGCGACGTTCTCGCTGTTCCCGATCCTCGGCAAGACGCCGCCGCCGTGGAAGTGGCCGCGCGACGTCTTGGCGACGAGCATCGCCACGCACGTCGCCTACGTCACCGCCGTCGCCGTCGTCGACGACGCCGGGCGCGACTAGGCGGCCGGCGGCGGCTTCTGCCCCGGCAGCAGGTCGACATCCGACGGGTGGTACGCGGGGTGGTCGCCGGCCGTGCGCACGTTGAACCCGTAGTCGAACACCAGCGTGCCGCCGATCGTCGCGCCGAGCGCCACGAGGCCCGCGATCACGACGGACAGGACCGCGAGGCCGACCGGCGTGCTCGCGTCGTCCCAGATGCCGATCCGGATCGCGATGGAGATCAGGACGAGCGCGGTCACCGTGAGCATCGTCCACGCGTGCGCGTTCGCGGTGCGCCGCACCTGGGTGCCCTTCGAGGTCGACTTGAGCCAATCCCAGTAGCCGGTGAGCGCGGCGCCCAACGACACCAGCACGCCGCCGATCATCACCCAGCCGGCCGCGTGGAACATCTCCTGCGACCAGCTCGCGCTCTTCCAGATCGCCGAGATCACGTCGAACGCCGCGGCGAGCACGTACGCCGCGATCGGGATATCGGTCAGCGGCGGGTGGACCGGCTTGCCCGCCCACCCACGCAACGGACCGAAGAACTTGCGGCCCTTCAGGGTCAGTGACGGCCGGAACGACAGACGGTGCGCCATCGGATCCCTCCCTCGTCGATCATGCTCGGTCGATCATCTGGTCCCCGCCCACACGCCGACGGGCGTGTAGGCCGCAGGCACCTCCACCAAGATCAGCTCGCTCTCGGCGGTCGCGTGCATCGCGAGCGTCTCGGGGCCGAACGCTTTCACCGCGTCGCCGGTCGCGAGCTCCTCGCCGTCGCTCAGACGCAGGCCGCCCGCGATCAGGTACAGGTAGGCCCCGCGGCCGTCGTCGAGGTCGTGCAGCACCTCGTCGTCGGGCGCGAGCGAGGCGACGTAGGCCGCGGCGTCCTGGTGCACCGCGACGGCCGGCGGGTCGCCGCCGATCACCCGCAGCAGCTGCCCGTTGCGATCCTCCTTCGTGAACTGCCGCTGCTCGATGCTCGGCTCGAGGTTCGCCTCGTCGGGCAGGATCCAGAACTGCAGGAATCGCATCGGCTCGGTGTCCGAGCCGTTGCGCTCGGAATGGAGCGCGCCCGATCCGAGCGTCATCCGCTGAACACCGCCGGGCTGGAGCTGCCCGCCGTTGCCGAGCGAGTCGGCGTGCTCGAACGTGCCCTCGACGACGTAGGTCAGCCCCTCGACGTCGGCGTGGGGGTGCATCGGCCAATCGGCGCCCGCGACGAGCCGGTCGTCGTTGAAGACGCGGAGCGGGCCGATCCCCATCTGCGCCGGGTCGCGGTACTGGTCGAAGGAGAAATGCCAGCGCGCGTCGAACCACCCGCCCTGCTCCCGGTGGATGTCTGCGTCGCGGCGGATCTCAAGCATCGGCCCCTCCCCTGGCGGTTCGTCCGGGCCCACGCTACTCCGGCTCGTTCCAGGCCGTCCGCTCCCAGTCGTCGACCGCGTCGGCTTGCGGGCAGGAACGTGGGCAGCTCCATCTCTACCCTGCCCGCCAAGACGTAGACGTACGGCTCGTATTTCGCTCGCAGGGGCGCCAGCCGCTCGGCCAGGTCGGGACGAACGGTCACGCCGCCGTCCTGCAAGATCGCGCTCGCCCGGGCGAGGTCGGCGTCGTCGAGGCGGGTCGTGGCCGGCGCGTGGGGCGGCATGTGGAGCACCTGGGCCAGGTCGACGACGGCATGACGGGAGATCGCGAACGTCCTGCGCGCCTGCCACGTCGAGACCCCCTCGACGCCGGCGAGCACGAGCGAGGTCACGTCCAGGATCGAGGTGAGCGCCGACAGCCACGACTCGTGTTCGTGCTGCGACCGGAAGTACGCGAGCACCGGGTAGGACAGGTGGCTCTCCAAGAGCTCGGCCGCCCATCGCTCCCAGTCCGCGAGCAGATCGGTCACCGCGCCGAGCTCGCCGTAGGACGCGGCGCGGCGCAGCATCTCGACGGCGGTCGGCGGCGAGCCCGCCCACTGGTCGAGCATCGAGATGCGCACCTCCCGACGGGAGAACGCCTGGTAGAGCACCGGCAGGTAGGAGATCGTGAGCGCGAGGAACGCGAACCCCGAGGCCGCTTCGATCGCGACGATGAACCTGCCCGCCGACGACATCGGCGTGTAGTCGCCCAGGCCGAGGGTCACGAAGGTGGTGGCGCTGAGGTACAGCTGCGTCGCCAACGAAGCTGAGCCCGTCGTGGCGATCGGCGTGTCGAGCCCCCACTGGATCAGGGCGAACCCGACGACAACGCCGATCACCCACACGCCGAGCAGCATCAACAGCGAAAGCGGCGCGAAGACGCTGAGGTACACCTCGCGGCGAGGCCCCGAGACGGTGCGGTCCGATCCGCGTCCAGGTACCCCACAGCACTCGGTAGAACCCCCGGGTGAACCGAAGCCGCCGCGACACCCGCCGCGGCAGCACGAGGGTCTCGAAGGCCTCCCACAGCACGAGGAGCACGACGGCGATGCCCGCGACGAGCGCCGTCACATGCATGGCGAAGCCCTCAGTCTCCCTGGCGGTCCGCCCCGCCGACCGTCCGAACCCATGTCGCCTCCCAACGACCGCGGGGCGGGGTTCCTTCCCATCCCTGGCCCATCCCTGGCCCGCCCGCCGCGACCAAGGGACACACCCTATGCTTGCCGTCCCATGGACCTGTACCTCGTCCGTCACGCGATCGCCGAGAACCGCAGCGCGCAACGGTGGCCCGACGACGGCGATCGGCCGCTCTCGGCCAAGGGGATCGAGCGGTTCGAGCGGGAGGCGAAAGGGCTCGCCACGCTCGTGCCGACCGTCGACATCGTCGTCGCGAGCCCGTTCGCACGCGCGTGGCACACGGCCGAGATCTTGAATGAACACGCGGGATGGCCGGCACCCGTGCGGGCCGACGAGTTCCGCCCGGAGCGCACCGCCGAGGACTCGCTCGCCGCGATCGAGGCCCTTCGCGGCACCGACACGCTCGCGGCGGTGGGCCATGAACCGAACCTCTCGGAGCTCGCGTCGCTGGCCCTGACGGGCACGATCGACCTGCCGATCGCGTTCAAGAAGGGTGCGGTCCTCGCGCTCACCTTCGAGAGCACGGTCGCGCCCGGGCGGGCTTATCTGCGCTGGCTGCTCCCGCCGAGCGCGCTGCGCTCGCTCGCCTGAGCGTCGGCGTCGATCTCGGTCTCGGTCTCGCCGTTGCCGTTCGAGCCGAACGCACCGATGCCGAGACCCTCGGGATCCGGATTGACCTCGACCACGGGCTGGTCCAGCGACATGCCGCGGACAACCTGTCCGACCTCTTCCTTCAACGCGCGGAAGATGTCGGGGGCCGAACCCCGGGCATCGACCACCGCGAAGCCGTACTGATCGGCCAACCGGCGGAACTCCGCGAGCAACAGGCGCTGGTACGTGACGAAGTTCTGGAACATGTCGTGGCCGCGCAGGAAGTCCTGGCCCGACTCCCAGTAGTCGAAGCCGGACGTGGCGACCACACGCGGCACGAGATGCTCGACATCGATGTCGAGGTAGATCACTCGGTCCGGGATCAGCGCGAACCCATACACGTCCTGGAGCCATCTCTGCGAGACGCCACGGACCGCGGCGCGCGCGAGCAGCGAGAACACGTATCGGTCGGCGATCACGACCATCCCGGCACGCAGACCCGGCAGGATCCGGCGCTCCAGGCGGTCCCACAGGTCGGTCGCGTAGAAGAGGTTCAGCGTGATCGGATCGAGGATGTGGCCCTCTTTGGCCTGCTGGATGCCGGGGCCGGCGAGGTCGGAGCGGCGCAAGACCCGTGTCCATCACCGCGTAGCCCTCGTTCTCGAGCCACTCCTTGAGCAGCGCGACGTGCGTCGAACGGCCGGCTGCGTCGGTCGCCTCGATCACGATCAGACGTCCGGGCAACGCATCGGTCTCGATGCCCGGCGGGCGGTGCCCGAAGAAGTTCATCTCGGTCATACGCTCACCCGGAACGCCGGCTGGAGGTAGCGGCCGAGCAGGTCCTCCTCGGCGAGCGCCTCGCGGACCTCGCCGGTGGACAACTTCACGATGTCGGTCAGGTGCGGCCGGACGATCTCGCGCATCAGCCGCTGCTGGCGGATCAGGGTCTGCGTCGCGTCCATCCGGATCAGGCCGAACTCGTCGACGAGCTGCTCGTACTCGTGACGGATCAGGCCCTGGAACCGCGCGAACGATTCCTCGGGGTCGGAAGAGAGCCCGAGGTCGAGGCCCGCCTCGTAGTACTTCAGTTGGGCGCGGCCGCCGCGGATCCGCGTGATCGCTTCGGCCAGCGGCACGTCGAAGTAGAAGGCGAGCGAGGGCTTCACGGCGAACGAGTACAGCTCGCGGAGCCACTCCCGGTTGACCCCGCGGACGGCGTCGCGCGCGAACGCGGTGTATACGTACCGGTCCGCGAGTACCACGGCCCCGCCCCGCAAGGCCGGGAGGATCTGCTGGTAGGTCCGGCTCGCGAAGTCGGCCGAGTGGATCAAGCTGAACGACATAGGCGTGAGGAGCCGTCGCTTCTTCCCTCGCCGGGTGGTCTGCTTGACGATCGACGCCGAGTTCCACTCGGTCACCACCACCAGATAGCCCTCACTGACGAGCCACTTGTGCAGCAGGTCGAGCTGGGTGCTCTTCCCCGAACCGTCGATGCCTTCGACGATGAAGAGCTTGCCCGGCAGGTCGAGTTCACGCATCGCTGGTCCTTGGACCCTCTCCGTTGATCACACAGTCGAGCGAACAGCGAGACCTGGAAGCCCCGCCGCCCACTATGCAACCACAGCTGGAGCATTCCGGGCAGTCCGCCGTTCGGAGGTTGTTGCCCGGCAACCGGTCCCGGGGCCCTGTCGAAGGTGAACGTTCGGCATCGTCGCCCCGAACCCCTTCTCGTGGAGCCCCGCGCGGTGGTAGGAAGGCGATATGCCGGGAGGGGAACGGGGCGGCCGAGCCGTCCGCATCGCGGTCGTGCTCGCGATCTCGATCGCGAGCGCGGTCGTGGGGTCCGCCGCGTGGGCCTCGCAGGGCACGACCCTGCGGGTGAGTGTCGCCGCCGGAGGCGGCGACACGACGTCGAACAGCAACTGGCCGTCGGCCTCGGCCGACGGCCGCTACGTGGCGTTCTCGTCGTGGGCCGACAACCTCGTGCCCGGCGACACGAACGGCCAGTCCGACATCTTCGTCCGCGACCTGCAGACGGGCACCACCCGGCTCGTGAGCGTGGCGTCAGACGGCACGCAGGCGAACGACACGAGCTTCACCCCCTCGATCTCCGCCGACGGCAACGTGATCGCGTTCCGTTCCGACGCGACGAACCTCGTCCCGAACGACACCGAAGGCCACCTCGACGTCTTCGTGCACACGATGTCGACCGGGCGGACGATCCGCGTGAGCCAGAAGCCGAACGGCATCGGGGCCAACAGCGACAGCATGGAGCCCTCGATATCGGCAGACGGCAAGGTCGTCGCGTTCAGTTCGCTCGCGCACAACCTCGTGCCCCAGCCGGTCGACGCGACCGGTCTGTGCTGCGACATCTTCGTCTCGAACCTCGCGACCGGCCACATCACGCTCGGCGACCCGATGCTCACCGGCGGCGGCGCCTCCGACAGCTTCCTGCCGGTCCTGTCGGCGACCGGCCGCTATCTCGCGTTCGGCTCCTGGGGCTGCGGGATCGCCAAGCACATCGAGTGCCTGGACGAGAGCAACGTCTACGAGCTCGACCTGCAGACCGGCACGATGTCGCTCGTGAGCCGCGCGTACTCCGGCACGGTCGGGTTCGGCTGCGGCGCCAACCCCGCGATCAGCGCCGACGGTACGAAGGTCGCCTTCATCTCCGACGGCGCGAACCTCGTGCGCCACGACACCAACAGCGCCTACGACGTGTTCCTGCGCGACATGACGACGGGCGTCACCCAGCGCGTGAGCGTCACGTCGAAGGGCGCACAGACGAACGGCGGGCTCGGCCGCGTCACGATGTCGGCCGACGCCCGGTACATCGTGTTCCAGTCCGACGCGTGGAACCTCGTCCCCGACGACGAGAACACCGTGCAGGACATCTTCGTCCACGACACCCGGACCGGGAAGACGTTCCGGGCGAGCGTCTCGAGCTCCGGCGCCGAGGCGAACGGCTACAGCGGCAACGCTGCGATCTCGGCCGACGGCAGCATCGTCGTCTTCGAGTCCGACGCATCGAACCTGGCCGGGCGGGACAAGAACTTCACGACCGACATCTACGGCCGCACGATCGGCTGAGCGCTCCCCGGCTCGGCGGCTGTCTCAGCCGATGGAGCTGGGGTTGGAGCAGGCGCTAGACGTGCGCTCGCAACGTACGCCACGACGACCGCGACGATCACGAGCGGCGTGAGTGCGACGGCGTCTGCCGAGAGGAAGATGGCCGTGAACAGGACCGCGGTCAGCGGCAGGTCCAACATCACCACCAACATGGCTCCGATGCCCATGGCCGCCCCGGCGATCATCGGGAGACCGGGCAGATGCGACAGGGCGATCCCTCCCGCCGCGCCGATGAACATCCCCGGGAACGTGGGACCACCTCGGAAGGCGCTCAGCGAGGCCTGCGTAGGCCAGGCTCTTGCACAGGACGAGCAGCACGAGCGCACCTACCGTCCACTCGGCGGCGTTCTGGATGAGCGACGGAAGAGCGGATTGGCCGGAGAAGAGGACCTCGCTCGAGCTCTTCCCCGAACCTTCGGCGAACACGATCGCCAGCACTCCGATGATGAGGCCGAGCAAGGGCGTCAACATCGTGCGCCGACGGGCGACGGCCGGCTGGAGAGCGAGGGCCAACCGCTTGATGGCGACGCCGACGACGGCGGCCGCGACGCCGATCGCGATCGCCCAGAAGAACTCGGCGACGGTCGGGGTCGTGAATGTCGGGATGTCGGGGATCGAGAGTGAGAACCTCCCGAACCCGGTCAGGCTATCGAGGCCGATGAAGATGAGCGCACCCATCCCGGCCGCGAGCAGGCCGGGAACCAGCACGACGCCCATCATCGCGCCCCCGATCCCGGAGGCTTCCATCAACAGGAACGCCCCCGCGAGCGGCGACCCCCCGATGAGGGTGCTGATCGCCGCGAAGCTCGCGGCCGCAGCGATGATCGCAACCGCCTGTTTCGGAGCGTCCTTCTTGATCAGGTGCATCGCGAGCACACCGAGCCCGCTCCCGATCGCGATCAGCGGTGCCTCCGGACCCAGCACGGCCCCGAGGCTGAGCGTGGCGAACGAGGCGATGACGATGCCGGGGAGATCGATCGGTCTGACCGCGCCGGCTGCCTTGAATCCTTCTGCGGGCTCATGGCCGGCGGTACCGGGCAGGTGACGGATGGTGAGCGCCACGACAAACCCGCACAACACCAAGAGCGGCACCGGCCACCAGCGAGGCTCCCCTTGGAAGCCGAGATCGGTGGGAAGGTCCGTGAACAAGAACTGCTGGGCCTCACCGACCAACTTGAGGAAGAAATAGGCGACGACCGCCACGGGGATGCCGAGCGCAGCCCCGATAACGAGCACCGCCACATAGCTCCGCTCCTTCAGCAGCTCGATCGGAGAGGTGGGTCCCGTCGGCGGAGTCGAAGTGGAACTCACCTGGTGACCTTGCCAGAGGCAACGTCGATTATCCAATCGCCTCTCTGCACGGCTACTGCACGCAGAACTCGTTGCCCTCCGGGTCCTGCATCACGACCCAGTACTCCCCGCGCTCCTCCATCTCGTGCAGGGTCGACGCGCCCGCGTCGGTGAGACTCGCCACCTTGGCCGCGATCGTCCGACGTCGCTCGTCGTCGCCGGCCATGCCCACCCCGGCGTTGATATCCAGATGCACGCGGTTCTTGACGACCTTCCCCTCCGGCACCTGCTGGAAGAAGAGCCGCGGGCCGACGCCGTCCGGATCGACGATCGCACCCCGCGAGTTCCATTGGTCCTCGGGCACGTTCCAGGCGCGGAGCGCGTCCTCCCAGGTTGCGTACCCCTCCGGCGGAGCCTGCTCCTGGTAGCCGAGCGCGAGCGCCCAGAACGCCGCCAGTCGTGAGGGATCCGCGCAATCGATCACCACCTGTACCTGGGTCGCCATCACCCACCTCCTCGCGTCGGTTCTATCGTGGCACGGATGGTCCCGGTGCTCGACCGACCCGGGAGAGCCAACGCTCCATCTGCGCCGGCGACCCTAGTCCCGGCTCTCGAACGGCCGCAAGGGCTGGCCCGCGGTCGGCACAGAACCCTGACCTGCGAGTAGATTCGCGCCGTGCACGACGACGGATATTTCGACGAACCGGTCGCCGCCCGCTACGACGAGACGTCGAGCGAGCGGTTCCAGCGTGACGAGGTCGCCGCGACCGTCGATCTGTTGGTGGGGCTCGCGGCCGGTGGGCGCGCGCTGGAGTTGGCGATCGGGACCGGCCGTATCGGGCTCCCACTCGCCGCCCGTGGTGTCGAGGTCGCCGGCATCGAGATGTCCGAGGCGATGGCCGCGCGTCTGCGGGCGAAGCCCGGCGGCGACGCCATCCCGGTCACGATCGGCGACATGGCCACCACCACGGTCGAGGGCCCTTTCTCGCTCGTCTACCTCGTCTACAACACGATCTCGAACCTGACGACCCAGGACGGGCAGGTGGCGTGCTTCCGTAACGCGGCGGCGCACCTGGCACCCGGGGGACGCTTCCTGATCGAGGTCGGCGTGCCGGGCCTGCGGACGCTCCAGCCCGGCGAGCGATACCAGCTCTTCTATGGCAGCGACGACTACTGGGGCATCGACGAGTACGACGTGGCGAACCAGGGACTCATCTCGCATCACGTCGAAAACGTGGACGGCGAGTACCGGCGGGTGTCGATGCCGTTCCGCTACGCGTGGCCAGCCGAGTTCGACCTGATGGCTCGGCTCGCCGGTATGACGCTGCGCGACAGGTGGGCCGGCTGGAAACGCGAGCCCTTCACGTCCGAGAGCAAGGTCCACGTGTCGGTGTGGGAGAAGCTCGCGCCCTAGGACTCAGCTGGACGCAGGCGGCTCGATCGCGCGGCGGAACCGTTGCAAGGCGGCCTCGAGCGTCGCGAGGCGCCCCCGGAGCAGATCCGGATCGATGCCGCCCGCCGCGACCTGCGCACCGAGTGAGCCTCGGAGGTCCGTGAGCGCGAGTCGGACGTCCTGCACTTGCACGGACGCGTCCTGCATCGTCGGTTCGGCCGCGAGCGCGTCGAACGATGCGACCGTCCGGTCCACGTCCGCGGACACCTCCCCCAGCATGCGAGCGCGGTCCGGCTCGGCGCTCATCGGCAGGACGGCAGCGCGGTCGTGCATCGCCATCGCGTCGGTGTAGGCCCGGAGCGCGCGGTCGTGCGCCTCCTTCGCCGCGGCCCGGGACGATCGTGCGCGCATGACGAACGCCACGATCACCGCGCCGACGAGGAGTGCGAGCAAGAGCCACGGCCACCAAGACGACGAGGATCCGCTCGCGGCCGCAGACGGCGACGCGGCGGACGCGGTCCCCGGCGGTGTCGAGGTAACGGTGCTCGTGTGCGTCTGGGTGCTCGTCTTCGTTGCGGTCGAGGTGGAGGTCGACGTTTCCGTCGAGGTCTGTGTGCTGGTCGAGGTCTGTGTGCTGGTCGAGGTCGTCTGCGTCGACGTGGACGTTCGGGTCGCGAGGTCCGTGACGGGCTCGGCGTCGGGCCGCGGAGGGCTGCGCGACGGGCTCGGAACCGTGATCGTTCGTGAGGCGCTCGGCAGGTTGCTGCCGCCGGCGCAGGAACCGATCAGCAAGACGAGCATCGAGACGACGACGACCCGATACCCGACCGCTGCGCGAGCTTGGACGTGGAGACGCATCGGCGTGCCGCTCATCCTATGCCCCTGCCGAGGCCGGTCTTGTAACGTTTGCCGCCCCCGCTCGCCGGGCATGCCCCTTTCTCGTGCCCAAGAGAGGGGGGCTCCACATGGCATCGAACCTCCGCGACGCCGGCGACCGCCCGGACGAGGATGCGAAGGAGCGGATCGACCGCGAGTTGATCGAGCTGTTGAACGAGCTGCGGGTCGCGTTGCCGGGGGTGCAGGTGCTGTTCGCGTTCATGCTCGTCGTGCCGTTCAGCCAAGGCTTCTCGAGTCTGACTACGGTCGAACGCTGGATCTACTTCGCCGCGTTCATCGCCGCCGCGCTCGGCGCCGCCCTCCTGATCGCACCGTCGTCGTACCACCGGCTCCGATTCCGGCAGGGAGACAAGGAACGGATGCTGCACACGTCGAACCGGTTGTTGCTCTCCGGGATGGCGATGGTCGCGGTCTCGATCGCGCTGTCGGTCGGTCTGATCAGCGAGGTCGTGTTCGGCACCGGGGTGGCGCTCCTCGCCGGGATCGGGATCGGCGCGTGGCTCGGGTGGTTCTGGTACGGCCTGCCGCTCAGCCGCCGTCTCCAGGACTGATCGACGCGCCGGAGCTCAGCTGAAGCGTTCGTCCAGCAGGCCGTGGCGGAGCCCCCGGTCGCTCACGGTGAGGGACGTGCAACCGAGCATCCGCAACACGGTCCGCACGATGCAGGCGCCGGCGAGGATGACCTCGGCCCGCTTCGGCTGGAGACCAACGATCGCGGGACGCTCGACGGCGGGCAACGCACGGTAGCGGTCGATCTGTCGGTCGACCTCGGCCTCCGTGAGCGTGGCTCCCCGGACCCGCTCGCCGTCATAGGTCGCGAGCTGGAGCATCACTGCGGTCATGGTCGTGATCGCGCCGCCAAGTCCGATCAGCGCGTCGGGGGTCGGCCGGCCGTCGAGCCGCCCGAGCTCGTCGGCGATCGCGCGTTGCGCGTCGGCGACCACGTCGGCGCTCACAGCGCGGTCCAGGCCGAAACGTTCCGTGAGGCGGGCCGCGCCGATCGGCACACTGAACCGTTCCTCGACCGCGCCCTGGCGGCCGAAGGTGAACTGTGAACTGCCGCCGCCGGTGTCGAACACGACGGACGACCCGCCGGGATGGCCGAGCGCCGCCATCGCTGCGACATACGCGAGCCGGCTTTCGTCCTCCCCGCTGATCACCTCGACCGAGACGCCGCTGCGCGCGCGGATCGCCGCGATCACGTCATCCGCGTTGTTCGCCGCGCGCAGTGCCGCGGTCCCCACCGCCGCGATGGCGCGCACGTCCGCCGCTCGAGCTTCATCGGCCATCGCGGCCACCACACGGGCCGTCCGCTCGAGCGCCTTCGGCGCGATCGTGCCCTCGTCGTCTGCACCCTCCCCCAGCCGGGTCACCTCCCCACGGTCCACGACGGTGCGCCACCCGCCGTCCAGTGTTCGCTCTCCCACGACGAGCTTCACCGAATTCGTGCCCACGTCGATGACGGCATCCCGGACGGGCGCGTCGTCGAGCAGCGCGGCGAGGCCCCGCGGGTAGCTCGTGTTCCGGTATCCGTCGAGATGCAGCCCGCGAACGGCGGCGATCAGGGCGGCAGCGTCCTCGGACTCGACCGCGATCGTCATCGTCGCGCGGCCACCGGCGACGACGTCGGTGATCTCCGCCGAGCACCCCGCCACCGTGGCATGGGTGCGGCGCTTGTGGACGTCGACCGTACGCATCCCGTCGGTGTTTTCGAGGACCTCGTCGAACAGCTGCTGTTCGTCGTACGACTCCCGCGTCAGGGTCTGCGCGGGGGCCCCGAGGAACACGAGTACCCGCTCGACGTCGGCCGCCGTGAGCGGGAACCCCTGCCGCAGCACCGGCTCCCAACGTTCGAGCCCGTCGGCGTTCGTCTCGCGCAGGACCTTGACATCCACCGCTCCCGCGCGGAGCTTGACGGTCACGTCGATCCCAGCCAGCACGTACCGCTCGTCGGTCTGCTCGGGCGCTCCGGTCGGCCGGAACATCTCCTCGGCGCCGCCGAACGGCGCGCCAAAGGCACGCCATTCCCAACGCGGCACGACGGTTCCGATCGCACACCCCCGCTCGACGGCAGGGCGATGCTAGCCGTCCCGGCCCGGATCCCGCGGGCGTCGGGTACCGTCCTGCCCCAGGAACGAGCCGCAAGGAAGGCGCCAGGAGGAGTCGATGCCCGTGGATCTGCGGAACCGCAGCTTCGTCAAGGAGCTCGACTTCACCACCGAGGAGCTGCGGTTCCTGATCGATCTGTCTGCGGAGCTGAAGCGCGCGAAGCGCGACGGCACCGAGGTGCCACGCCTCGCGGGCAAGAACATCGCGCTGATCTTCGAGAAGACATCCACGCGCACCCGCTGCGCGTTCGAGGTCGCCGCCTACGACCAGGGCGCCCACGTGACGTACCTCGGACCGACCGGCACCCAGATCGGCCACAAGGAGTCGATGAAGGACACCGCGCGCGTGCTCGGACGGATGTACGACGCGATCGAGTACCGCGGCTTCGGCCAAGAGATCGTGGAGGAGCTCGCGCGCTACGCCGGGGTGCCCGTCTACAACGGCCTCACCGACGAGTTCCACCCGACCCAGATGCTCGCGGACATGCTCACGATGCAGGAGCACTCGGACAAGACGCTTGCCGACGTGACCTACTGCTACCTCGGGGACGCGCGGTTCAACACCGGGAACTCGCTGATGATCACCGGATGCAAGCTCGGCATGGACGTCCGGATCTGCGCGCCGAAGGAGCTGTGGCCCGCCGAGGCGCTCGTCGAGACCGCGCGCGAGGTGGCCGAGCAGACCGGCGCGACCCTCACGCTCACCGCCGACATCGACGAGGGCGTGCGCGGCGCCGACTTCCTGTGCACCGACGTCTGGGTGTCGATGGGCGAGGACGCTCGGTCTGGAAGGAGCGGATCGACCTGCTGCGGCCCTACCAGGTGAACGCCGACGTGTTGGCGCGCACCGGCAACCCGGACACGCGGTTCATGCACTGCTTGCCCGCGTTCCACGACCGCGAGACGAAGCTCGGCGAGCAGATCTTCGAGGAGCACGGGCTCGACGCGCTCGAGGTCACGAACGAGGTCTTCGAGTCGGAGCGTTCGGTCGTGTTCGACGAGGCCGAGAACCGGGTGCACACGATCAAGGCCGTGCTGGTCGCGACGCTGGGAGACGGCTCGTGACGAACGCCGCCTTCGGTGTGGACTCCGAGGTCGGGACGCTCCGCAAGGTGATGGTCCATCGCCCCGAGCTCAGTCTCCAGCGGCTCACCCCGACGAACCACGACGACCTGCTGTTCGACGACGTGTTGTGGGTCGAGCGCGCCCAGTACGAGCACGACCGGTTCGTCGAGCTGATGCGCGGCCGTGGGATCGAGGTCTACCTGTTCCAGGAGCTCCTCGCGGAGGCGCTCGCAGCAAGCGAGGAGGGGCGGCAGCGGATGATCGAGCTGGTCGCCTCGGAGTACACGGTCGGCATCTCACTCGTCGACGAGGTGCGGTCGCTGCTGTGGGCCCTGGAGCCGACGCTGCTCGCGGCGTACCTGATCGGCGGGATGACCGTCGCCGAAGGAGGCTTCGATCCCGCGCGGTTCCGGGCGTCCTCACTGCCGGCCGCCGCGCTCGACGACCTGAGCACGTTCATCCTGCCGCCGTTGCCCAACACGTTGTTCACGCGCGATTCCTCGTGCTGGATCTACGGCGGGGTCTCGATCAACCCGATGTTCTGGCCGGCGCGGCGGCTCGAGGCGTACAACGTGGCCGCGATCTACCGGTATCACCCGATGTTCCGCGACGCGTCGTTCGCGTTCTGGTACCCGGAGCTCGGTGACGACGACCGGCTGAAGACGCTCGACTTCGGGCGCTCCTCCCTGGAGGGCGGCGACGTCCAGCCGATCGGCAACGGCACCGTCCTGATCGGGATCAGCGAGCGCACGCAGTCGCGGATGATCGAGCAGATCGCGCGGGCGTTGTTCGCACAGGAGGCCGCCGAGCGGGTGATCGCCGTCGTGATGACCAAGGACCGGGCGCACATGCACCTGGACACCGTGTTCACGATGCTCGACCACGACAAGGCCACCGCCTATCCGAAGGTGCTCGACGAGGTCCGGGCGATCAGCCTGCGCCCCGGCGCGACACCCGGCACCTTCCACGTGACGCAAGAGGAGGGGTTCCTGCCCGCGGTCGCCGACGCCCTGCGGATCGACACGCTCCAGGTCGTCGAGACCGGCGGTGACGTCTACCGGCAGGAACGGGAGCAGTGGGACGACGGGAACAACGTGGTCGCGCTCGAGCCCGGTGTCGTCGTGGCCTACGAGCGGAACACGCATACCAACGAGAAGATGCGCGCGGCGGGCGTCGAGGTGCTCGAGATCGAGGGGTTCGAGCTCGGCAAGGGGCGGGGCGGCGGGCATTGCATGACGTGCCCCCTCCTGCGGGACCCGATCTAGCTACGGGATCGCGATCGTGGTCGGCGGGTTGAAGTACGGCTCGGCGCCCATCGCGCGGAACGCCGCGAGCGACGACGAGGAACTGTCCACCCAGCGGGGGCAGCCTCGATCCGCGTCGAAGTAGAGCACCGCGACGATGCCGGGCCACCGCTGCAGCTGGGCGGACGCGTCGTCGATCCAGGTCGCCTTGCGCCCGGGGACGGCCGGATCCTCGCGGGCGCCCCACTCGGCGACGATCATCCGTTTGCCGTGCTGCTGCCCGAACGCATAGAAGGGCGCGAAGACCTGGGCGAACGACCGCCACGAGCCGCCCTGTGGGCAGCCGTACCAGTTGTAGCCGTCGGCAGCGATCACGTCGACGACGTCGTCGCCCGGGTAGAAGGCCGCCGCCCCGCCGGTTCCGAAGCTCGACGCCGTCATCGTCCACGCGTACGTGACGTTGGTGACGCCGGCAGCCTGGAACAGATCGTGCACGTGCCGGTACGCGGCGATGTAGTCGCTCGCCGTGCCGGCCGCGCCGTCGTTATCCGGCTCGTGGCTGAAGGAGAAGACGACGGGCGAACCGAACGCGATCAGGTCGGCGGCGCGCGCGTGCAGGATCGGATCGTCCACCCCGGCGGCGATCTCGGCCCACCGCACCTGGGCGCCGTTGGCGCTCGTAGTGTTCCAGCTGATGAAGGGGATCCGCCCGGCGTCGCGCGTCCAGACATCGTCGGCGGTGGGCCACGGCTCGTCCCATCGGTAGTAGACGCGCTCCATCGCGAGCGGTCGCCCGATCGAGTCCTCGAGCGCGGTCACCGCCGAGCGCCGGTCGGCCCCGGTGGTCGGGCCCGGCTGGACGAAGGCGCCGAACAACGCGCCGGCCGTGGGCGTCGCCGGCGCGGCCCGGTCGCACGCCGTCGGCGACAGGAGCGCGATGGCGACGACGCCGGCGAGCGACCGACCCACGATCCCGATCCGCAACCGAGTCCCTTCCACGTGGCTGCCCACCCTAGACGCGCCGGGTTGCTCGACCGGGGCGCGACGCATACGGTCGGGCCGTGGCCGACGGCAGCACCCCGCGAGACCTGATCTTGATCCTCGCGCGAGACCTGACCTCACGCTTGGCGACGCCCGCGTTCGTGGTCGACGCGGCCGGGACCCTCGCCTACTTCAACGAGGCGGCGGAGCCGGTGCTCGGCGCGAGCTACGCCGAGGCCGGCGAGCTCCCCGCGGGCGGATGGGCCACCGAATGGGATCCGAGGGATCTCGACGGCACGCCCCTGCCGCTGGAGGACCTGCCGCTCGGGATCGCGTTCCGCGAGGGGCGGCCCGCACACAGGCCCCTTCGGATCTACGGCGCGGACGGCGTGACCCGCGACATCGAGGTCACGGCGTTCCCGCTGAGCGCGCGGCCCGACGAGATCCTCGGGGCGATCGCGGTGTTCTGGGAACGACCGGCGGACGGCTAGCACGATGCGGGCGACGATCTGGGGGTGCCGCGGCACCCTCGCCTCCCCCGGGCCCGAGACCGTGCGCTACGGGGGGCAGACCTCGTGCATCGTCGTCGAGGCCGACGACGGATCGCTGCTGATCCTCGACGCGGGCACGGGGATCCGCCCGTACGGGATGTCGCTGCAGGGCATGAACCCGCCGCGGGTCGACCTGCTGATCACGCACCTGCACACCGACCACATCGAGGGCCTGCGGTTCTTCGCTCCGTTCTGGGACCCGGACGTCGAGTTCCGCGTGTGGGGACCTCCGGCCCCGGTGAAAGGGCTCGAGCAACGGCTCTCGCCGTTCTTCGCCCCGCCGTACTTCCCGGTGCATCTGCGCAACGTGCCGAGCCGGCCGCGGTTCCTCGAGGTGCCCGACGAGCCGTGGACGATCGGCTCGGCGACGGTGTCGGCCGCGCTGGTGAAGCACCCGGGGCCCGCGGTCGGGTATCGGATCTCAGACGGCGGGCGAACGATCGCGTACCTCCCCGACCACGAGCCGGGCCTCGGCACCGACCTCGCGAACGTCGAGGAGACGTGGATCTCCGGCCTGGGGATCGCGCGCGACGCCGACCTGCTGATCCACGACGGGCAGTACACGAACGACGAGTACGTCGAGCGCGTCGGATGGGGACACTCGAGCACGACCGACGCCGTGACGTTCGCCGACCGTGCGGGAGCCGACCGCCTGGTGCTGTTCCACCACGATCCCCTGCACACCGATGACGACCTCGAGGCGATGCTCGCCGACGCGCGCGGCATCGGGGCCCCGGTCGAGATCGAGCTCGGCCACGAGGGGCAGTCGTTCGCGCTCGCACCGCCCTGAGGGGTACCGCCTCGCTCAGGCCGGGGTGGGCGCCTCGGGCGCCTTCAGGAACGCCGCCTCGGTGCCGATCGCGTCGAAGCCCAGCCGTTCGTAGAGGTGCTTCGGCCAGTCGTCGCCGTCGGCGACGATGTAGGTGCGCGCGGCGCCCGCCTCGCGCGCGGCGTCGACGGCCGCGAGCACCACCGATCGAGCGGCCCCTCGGTTGCGGAACCTGATGAGCGTGGCCACGTTCTCGACCTGCGCATCGTCGCCGTCCAGATACAGCTCGCAATGCCCGGCCGGTTCGCCGTCGACGCGGGCGACGAAGAACCTCGCCCCGAGCTCGCGCTCGTACTTGGCGCGATGATCGGTGAACGGCACGGCGAGTTCCGAGGGCAGGTGATCGTCCTCCACGTACGTCGCCACGATGAGGTCTCGGATGTCGGCGAATCGGCCCTCCTCGACCTGCAACGCACGTGGTCGATCGGGCTGCCGACGATGGATGTAGGTCACCTCGTGGGAGGGTTCGAAGCCGGCGGCGCTGAAGCCCGCCCTGAGCCGATCGGCAGCTCGCGCGTCGCGCACGATCACGAGCCGGTGCTCGAACTCGCCGCCGCCCAGGATCTCCTCGGCCGCGGCGACAAGGTCTTGTGCGGACACGCCCTCGAGATCGCCCTCGGCGAGGAGGAAGTTCGAGTAGAAGCGGGTCGGAAGGTCGTCGTCGAGGAAGGCTTCTCCCCATGCGAACGGCACGACCCGCGTGCTCACCCGTCGCTGGAGTCGTCGCTCGAGGTCGGCGTACGCATCGAGCTCGTTCATCGGACCCTGCTGCTCGCTCAACGGTCACCCATCCTCTCCGGCGCCGTGATGGTAGCCAGCCGAGAACCCTGCATCCGGCCACCCCTTGTCCGAACTCCGAACCCTTCGTAGGGTCGAGGGATCTGCAACCGTTCGACAGGGAGGGCCGCATGACCGTCCGTTCGCGTGCACGCCGTTGGGCCGTTCCACTCGTGATGAGCTCGCTGCTCGTCCTCGCGACCGCGGGAGGCGCGTTCGCCCAGGCGACGGTGCACGTCGTCGTCGCGTTCGATGAGTCGAAGGCACAGAACCCCGAAGGGATCGCGATCGGACGGACCGGCACGATCTTCGTCAGCGTGTCGCCGCTCGGCGACGTCTGGCGGATCCCGCCCGGCTCGACCCAGCCGCAGCCGTTCGGCCACGTCAACGGCATCACGCCGGGCGCTGACTTCGGCCTGCTCGGGCTCGCGGTCGACGTGTTCGGCAACGTCTACGGCGCCGTGCAGTCGGCGAACCCCGCGGCGAACGGCGTCTGGCGGTTCGATCGGACCACCGGCGCGGCGACGCGCTTGCCCGGCACCGCCGCGATCGGGCTTGCGAACGGTCTCGCCTTCGACAAGCAGATGAACCTGTACGTGACGGACTCGGCGCGCGGCGCCATCTGGCGGATCCCGTGGGACGGGAGCGCATCGATCTGGCTCCAGGACCCCGTGCTGACCGGTGACGGCAGCCTCGGGCTCAACCTGGGGGCGAACGGGATCGCGATCCAGCGCGGCCTGCTGACGGTCACGAACACCGAGCGGCGCACCGTGCTGCAGATCCCCAAGGTGGGTGGCCAGCCCGGCCCGATCTCGTTGCTCGCTTCGCTGCCCGCGGGCGATAACCCCGACGGCGTCACGATGGACGTCTTCGGTGACGCGTTCGTCGCGATGAACCTCGCCGACGCGATCGCGAAGATCACGCCCTCCGGATCGATGAGCGTCGTGGCGTCGGGCGGCCCGCTCGACTTCCCGTCGAGCGTCGTCTTCGGCACGGCGCGCGGCGGGCGGACCTCGATCTACGGCGTGAACTTCTCCATCAGCGAGCTCTTCGGTCTCCCCCCTGGTCCCGGGCCCGGGGTCTACGTCTTCAACGCGGGCGTGCCGGGGATGCCGGTGCCGTAAGTTCGATCAGAAGCGGCCGAGCCACGTCGCGACGTCGGCCTCGTTGCCCTCGGCGTCGGCCAGGGTCCACCAGGCGGGCGCGTGCTCGTCGCTGACCAGGCGGCCACCGGCGGCGAGCGCCGCTGCGACCCGTTCCTCCGCCTGGTCGTGCGGGACGAACACGTCGACGTGGATCCGGTTGCGCTGGGGACGCTCCGCCTCCATCTCCTGGAACCAGATCGGCGGCCCCTCGTCGCGCGGGTCGAGCAGGTCTTCGTCGCCGACCTGCTTGTACCCGAGCACGGCCTGCCAGAACGGCATCACGTCGGCGGCCACGAGGGCGTCGATCGTGAATTGCACGTCCTGCACGGAGGCCGGGTCGGCAACGACCTCGATCGATCGGGCGGCCGCGGAGATCTGCCGCGCCAGCGCCACGTCGCGCTCGCTCAGGCCCTGCACGTCGTGGCTCGTCAGGCGTACGGTCACCGTCGCGTACCGGAGGTGCACGTCCGGATGGTGGTTCGCGGCGTCGGCGAGCCGACCGATCTCGTCCACGAGCGCGACACCCTTGGCGAACGATCGCGTTCGGAACCTCGCCTGCGCCGTCGTCATCAGCGCCCGCCAATCCTCGACACCCTCGGCGTCGTGGAACACACGTGGTGTGATCACGTCGCTCATCAGACCTCCGCGAACGACCCGGTCACGATCTTTCCCGCGGGCTCGTACGTGCCGATCATGACACCGGTCGTCGAGACCTTGCTGTCGACGAGCCGGAGCGCGGCCGGGATCGTGCCGTCGGCGAACAGACGCTTCCCGGAGCCGATCACGAGTGGGAACACCCACAGGCGGTACTCGTCGATCAGATCGTGAGCCATCAGCGTCTGGATCAGGTTGCCGCTGCCGTGCACCTGCAGCTCGGGGCCGTCGCCCCGCTTGAGTTCCGCAACGCCTTCGGCGACGTCACCCTCGATCTGGACGGACCGATCCCACGTGAGATCCGGTGTGCCACGCGACGCAACGTATTTGGTCGCGGCGTTCAGCGGCTTCGCGCCCTGCTCCTCCGAGGCGTTCGGCCAGAACGCCGCGAAGACGTCGTACGTCCGCCTGCCGAGCACCAGATCGAACGGCTGGCTCATCGAGGCGGTCATCACTTCTCCCATCAGGTCGTCCCAGTAGTGGAACGACCATCCGCCCAACGTGAACCCGCCGCTCTCGTCCTCGCCGGGTCCTCCCGGAGCCTGCACGACCCCGTCGAGGGTCATGAACGCGCCCACGCTGAGCTTCCGCATCGTGGATCCCTCCCCTATCGTGCCGACCGCCCCACGGCGTCGATACCTATCTCCAGTATCGGAGAACGCTCGAGCTCCGCCATCCGACCCTTCGGGCCGCGCTCACAGCGGCAGGGCGGTCGCGCCGGTGGCTTGACCGAGCGTCGGGAGCCCGTAGCGCGCTTCGATCCCGGCGAGCAAGCTGTAGTGGTCGACGGGGGCACTGACCACCGATCCGGCGGGAACACCGGGGCCGATCTCAGCGGCGAAGACGTGTCCGCCACCCGCGCCCCGCGCGCCGGTATCCGTCGTTCCCTCGTCGTACGTGACGACCACGTCCGCCCCCGCCTGCACGAGCGGCGGCACGTGATCGGCCAGCCACGCGTCCGCGGTCGACAACGGACACGAGTGCCCGTCGTCGCACTCGTTCGGCGTGATGAACGAGACCGTCGGGAGATGGCCCGGATCCATCTGCGACAGGGGCTGCACCCGCGCGCACTCCGACGGGTCGGAGAACACCGAACGGAACGGGACGGCAGGGTTGTGCTTCAGCGCGTAGTCGGCCGGGAACGTGCCGGCGGCGTACGGCGCGTAACACGGCGAGGGCATCGACTCCTCGTAGACCGCCCAGGAGACGTCCGCGGTGGTCAGCTGATCCCAGAGGGTCGGCCCGGCGACCTCACCCGCGGTGACGTCGTCGGTCGTCTTGCCGTCGGTCGATCCGCTCGCGATCGCGAGGTAGTTCGGCAGCGACGGGTGCGCCACGGCGTAGTACTGGGCGTAGTCGCGTCCGCGCAGCAACATCGACCGCTCGAAGGGCGCGGACGCCGTCACCTCGCCGCGCTCGTGGTTCTCCATGACGATGATGACGAGCGGGTTGGCCGAGCTCGGCGTCTGGGACGGCGCGGCGCTCGACGTGCGCGACGCGTCGGGGCTGGGGGCGGCACTTCCAGCGGCCGCCGGTGGCGGCGACGCGTGTCCGCAGGCCGCGACCAGCGCGAACAGTGCGCAGAAGACGACGGCGGGCGGGCGAACATTCATCGGGGAAGCTCCAACCCGGACTCAGGGTGCATCGGTGGGGGGTATCCCCCGGGGGCCGGGCCTGCAACACATAGTGCCCGGCCGGGGACTCGATGGTCTAGTCCCAGCTGACGGCGATCTTGGCCGTGAGGCCGGGCAACGGGAGCGCCTCGGCCTCCTCGACGACGGCGTCGCGGGTCGCCCCCGACAGGCGCCGCCAGGCGGAGATCGACACCTTCTCGTTCGCGCGTCGCCAGGTCCCGACGATCTCGCCGTTGACCAGGAGCGCCCCCGGCCAGACCCGTGACGTCCAGAGCTCACCGCGGCGCTTCGCAGTCGGGCACGAGGAGCGTCCGGTCGGCGCCCTGCAAGAGGTAGTAGGCGTCGCCGCTCGGGAGCAAGCGCGCCGGCGCCGCCGGGCCGGGCTCGGCGGCGAACGCCGGCTCGTCCGCCGCGAGGATCCAGGCGCTGCCGATCGGCGTGCGGACCTGGATCAGCGACCGATCGAGAGCCGCGAACGCCGCCGCCGCGCCGCGGCGGCTCGATCCCCGCCCAGGTCGCGAACGACAGCGGCGTCGACGGGCCCGAAGACGTGGAGGTACCGGCGGGCCAGCTCCAGACGCGCGGCCTCGGGCTCGATCTCGGGCGGCGGGACGACCCAGAGCGTCGGCTGTCGCGCGCCCTCCCACCGGATCACCAGTCGACCGGTCGTCGCGCCGTACCTCAGCGAGTTGGCGTTCACCCCCAGGGCGTTCCCGACGTCGCCGTACCCGAGCCGCTTCCGCCGGCCGAGCAGCTTCTCGACCCGGTCGGCGGCATCCTGCGCGCGTCGCCGCGCCGCGGCGCCGTCCGGCAGCCGCCCGAGCGAGAAGATCGCGAGGTCATCCGCCGGCGACGACGTACGCGCTGTACCTCGGTCCCCACAGCTGGACGAGCGACGGGTCCTCCCACGTCGTCGATCGCGTCCCGCGCCACGCGCGCATGGATCGACAGCAACGCCGCTCGCGGCATGCTGTCCTGCAGCCCAGCCCACGCCGCGCGGCGGAGCGAGCGCCGGCCGCGCGGGAGCCGCTCGTCGAGCGCGCCGACCCTCCGCCGGAAGGCGAGGATCTGCGCCCGCGACAGCCGGAGCGGTGACGGCATCGCGGCACGCTAGCACGGAAGGTCCGGCGCTCGGATCGCGGTTGCGCCGACCGAGAGGGCCGTGTTTTGATGGGGGTGATGCGCGGCTCCCCCGGACTGCTGCGTGGATCGGTCCGTCGCACGCTCGCGACGATCGGTCTCGGTTTCGCCCTCGTTCTCGTGATGCTGCCGCTCGGCGCGCACGCCGGCCCGCGCGCCGGGACCACCGTCACGCTCCCGGCGCAGGTCGCCTGCAACAACTCGGTCGGCAACTGCTGGAAACCCGCGGTGAAGGCGCGCTGGCAGTACCAGCTGCAGGGCTCGCCCAACCCCAAGGGCGGCTGTCTGCACGCGAAGACCGGCTTCGTCAACATCGGCGT
The DNA here is from genome assembly GCA_963799625.1 of uncultured Actinomycetes bacterium. Lineage (GTDB taxonomy): Bacteria > Actinomycetota > UBA4738 > UBA4738 > HRBIN12 > AC-51. The sequence goes on from CAWCXU010000015.1 coordinate 62,141, forward strand.
GACCGGCACGTCGTTCGCGACGGGGCGGACCGTCGCCCCGACCGTGTTCGACATCGACATCCTGCAGGACGGGAAGTGCTACTCGCCGCAGGACTACTCGGTGTTGAACTACGCGGCGGTCCAGGCGATCCACGTTCGCGGCGCACGGGTGATCGGCTACATCGACGCCGGCACGGCCGAGACCTGGCGGCCCGACTTCCCCGAGATGCAGTCCTTCGACCAGAGCTGCGACGGGTGCCTGTTCGGCAACCCGCTCAGCAACTTCCCCGACGAGTACTGGCTGAACATCCGGACCAACGCCACGGGGGTCAACCCCAACACCGGCGAGACCCAGACGACACGAGCGTTCCTGCTCGACGAGATGCTCACCCGCCTGAAGGAAGCTCGGCTCATCGGTGTGGACGCGATCGAGTTCGACGACGTCGACGGCTGGCAGAGCAACAACGGACTCGGGATCTCGGGCGCCGCGCAGCTGCAATACAACACCCGGCTCGCGAACCTCGCCCACCGGATGGGCTTCTCCGTCGGCCTGAAGAACGACCTCAGCCAGGCCGACACGCTGCAGCCCTACTTCGACTTCGGGATCAACGAGCAGTGCTTCCAGTACGACGAATGCGGCGCCTTCCAGTCGTGGCCGTCGCAGTACGGCAAGGCCGTGTTCAACGTCGAGTACGACGAGCCGCAAGGCCACTTCTGCCCGCAGGCGAACTCGGCGGCCTTCGACTTCAACTCGATCGGCAAGACCGACGACCTGTTCGATCTGCCGTACCGGCCCTGCCGCTGATCCGGGCGTTCACGCCCACATGTCGACCAGCGGGAGCCCCGCCGTGGTGAGCGTCTCGTTCAACTCTGCGCAGTGGTACACGTCGTGGGTGAACACCCGCTGGAGCACCCAGCCGCGCGTGTGCGCCCAGGAGGCGTCCCACTCGGGATGGCTGATCTCCTCGTCGAGCATCTCGAGGGTCCATCGGTCCAGGCACCCCTCGACGATGCGGAACGTCGAGTCGAGCGCATCCGCGAGGTCTGCGGCACCCAGCACGTGCTCGAGGTCGTCGTCGCCCGGACAGTCGTAGCCGGCGTTCGTGAACCTCGTCGTCTCGGCGCCGGGTTCGCCCGCGAAGTCGCACAGCCAGAACACGCGCTGACACGCGAGGTGGCCGATGCTCGCCCACGTCGGCCACCGGTCGGGCGAGGGTTGGATCGCGAGCTGGTCCTCGGTCATCGCCTCGACCGTCTCGCGCAGGCGCCGGTTGTAGTGCGGCCACGTGACGTAGGCAGGCCGGATCCCGGTGGTCGCCATCATCTCTTCTTCTTGACCGGAAGGGAGCGCGCGTAGGTGACGCCGCGTCTCACCCACGTCGACAGCGCGCGCTTCTGGCTCACGTCGGCGGCATCGACGCGGAGCCATCCGTCCATCGAGCGACCGCGCATCACCATCGGCTCTGCCGCGGTGGTCGACACGAGCTTGTCGGACTGCTCGGGGTCGACGCGCACCAGGATGCCTCCCTGGCCGCTGGCGGCGACCGCCATGTTGCCGCCGATCAGGAAGGCGAGGCCGCCGAACATCTTCTGCTCCGTGAGGCCCTTCTCGCCGGCCACCAGCTCGCGGATCCGGTCGGCGAGGTCTTCGTCGTAGGCCATCGCTCGTGCACCTCCGGGCTCGATCCTCTCGAAGGCACAGTACCCAGCCGCTCCGACAAGCGGAAGGTGCCCCCCGGCGAGGGATCCAGTGGCGCGCTCGGTCGCCTGGACCCTTGCTCTATCGTTCCCTCGTATGGCTAACCAGATGAGATCAGCAACGTACCTTGCGTCGATCGTGGTGCTGCTTGCTGCGTGTTCGAGCGCGTCGTCATCGACCACGACCTCCGCGCAGCCTCAACCATCGACCCCGACGCCGACAACCGCGACGCCTTCGCCTTCCCCGACCGCGCTCAGCGCCTCCGTGCCGGACCCGTCGGTACTGGTCTCGGGATTCGGGTCGTTGTGGGCTCGAAGCGGCAGCTCGCTCTTGCAGATCTCACGCACGGGTGACGTCGTCGCCAGCATCGCGGACGTGTTCCCTCCGAAACCCGCCGTGGTGGGCGCGCAACCGTTGGCCGTCGGATCGGGGTCGGTGTGGACGCTGTCGACCCGAACCGCGATCCGGATCGACCCCTCAACGGGGCAGGTCCTCTCCAGGATCGAGACCCCGCAAGGGTGTGAGCAGATCGTGGCCGGCGCCGGCGCGGTGTTCGTCGCATGCAGAGACTCCAGCCTCATCAGGATCGATGCGGCAACCGGCAAGGCGACGGTGCTGCAGACCACCGGGGTCAGTCCCAGCGGACTCGGCTACGGCCACGGATCGGTGTGGTGGATCAATTTCTCCGAGGCCGGCGGCGTAACGAAGATCGACCCGAAGACCGGGGGCGTCACCGTCATCTCTTCGCCGTACGCGGGGTTCGTGGCGTCGTCCCCGAAAGAGGTGTGGTTCGTCGATACCTCCGGCGGAGCCTTCAGCATCAGCCCGGATGGAGGCTCGGCGACGCGCTCAGCCCCGAAGGCTCCGCTCGCGCTCGGCGTGACGTCCGACGGAAGCACCGTCTGGATCAACGACGGGGATCTCGTGGGGTTCGATGCGGACACCGGCAAGGTGACCCAGCGCGTGGATGTCTCCGGCCGTCAGAAGGCGCAGTCGGTCGCGGGCGTCGCCCTCCTCGGCGGGAGCATCTGGCTCGTCGACCCGAAGGGCCAACGGATCGTCGAAGCCACGATCTGAGAGGCACGGTCGACGTCGGCACTCACCGACGCGACGGATCAGTCGTCGAGCAGCGGACGGCCGTCGGCCCAATAGCCCTCGAACAGCGGCCCTCCGGCCGCATCGAGCTCTGCCCGAGCCAAGTCCGCCAGCCGTTCTCGGTTGCCGTCACCGACGGCATCGAGCGCGGCCGAGAGCTCCGTCGCGAAGTCCGGGTCGGCTTCGTTCGCCATCCGAAGCATCCACTTGCCGCTCCCGCGGAACGCTCGCCGATTCTCCATCGCCACCTCGCAGAGACACTTCGTGAGTGACGCGACGATGAACGGGAGCTCGCTCGTCTCGGGATCGGCCAGGAAGTCGTCGAGCGAGTCCGTGAGCCCGTACCGGATGCGATCGCGCTCCGACCCGTCGAGGGCGGGCGGACCGGCGGCGAGCACCTTCCCGGCCTCCGCCTGGATCCGCGCGGCACTCCGGTCGGTGTCGAGCACGATCACGCCTCGAGCGCACATCAGGGCGAGCCCGGGCCGGAACTGCTCGTCCTTCCGCTCCCAGAAACCGTGGATCGTCTCCTCGGTGTGGACGAAGAGCTCGGCCGGCCACCCCTCGAAATGGATCGATCGGCGGTAGGGAGCGTCGGGGTCGTCCGCGATCACGACGATGTCGAGGTCCGATGCATCGGTCGCACCCCCGGTGACGACGCTCCCGGCCAAGATCGCGCCGCGCGCGGTGGGAACCTTCTCCTTGACGAGCGCCCGCGCAGCGTCAGGTGGGTCCGACCGCTCCTGCTCCGCCATCGCCCGATCGTAGAGCGCGGACCCGCGGTGAGGTACGAGGCACGGTCGAGATCTTCGTCGGGCATGAACCGACCCCGAGGGTGTGGCTCCCCGGGGTCGGTTCCACACCGATACGGAACGGTCAGACGACGTCGCGGCGCTTCACGACCGTGGCGGCCAAGGCGACCGCGCCGGCGGTCCATGCCGCCAGGACGAGCATCCCCACGGCCGGCGTGATCAGCGGGTTCGCGCTGTCGATGCCCGCCGCCGCTCCGGCGGCCGATGCCGGTAGCCAGGCGGCGATCCGCGGCACGATCGAGCCCAGGATGTTCTCGACCACGAACAGCCACGCGAGCGCGCCCACGATCGCGGCGACTTGGTGACGCACCACGACGCCGACCGACACACCGATGGTCGCCCACAGCACCGCGATCGCGATCGCCCGACCGAACAGCCCGGCGAGCGACCACGCGGCGACCGGCACCGCGTAGCCGTGCGCCACGAGGTACACCGCGATCACGCCTGTGCCGACGCCGAGCGCCACGACCGCGAACACCACCGCCGCGGCCGCCGACACGGCCGTCTTCGCCGCGAGCACACGCAGTCGCTTCGGTGTCGCCAGGAACGTCGGCACCACCGATCCGTGCCGCACCTCGTCGGTGAACGACCGGATGCCGAGCACCATCACGAACAACAGGATGATGACGACCACCCCTGCGTAGCCGAACGGCGACGTGAGGCCCGCCGCCAGTTCGGCCGGCGTGGCGCCGCTCAGCGAACCCCACAGCGCGAGGCCCGTGAGCGCCACGGCGCCGGCCAACAGCCCGAACGCGGTGCGGGTGGTGCGCAGCTTGCGGAACTCGGAACGCAGCACGTCGTTCATCGGATCCCCTTCCCATCGGTCAGATCGAGGAACAGGTCCTCGAGGTTGGTCGTGCCGCGGTTGGTCAGCTCCTCCAGGCTCCCCTGGCGGAGCAGCCGCCCGCGGTCGATCACGATCACGTCGTCGGCCATGCGCGCGACCTCGTCGAGCTGATGGCTCGAGACGAGCACGGCCTTGCCCTCGGCAGCGAGCTCTCGGAGCGTCGTCCGCAGCCAGCGGATCCCGTGCGGGTCGAGGCCGTTCGCCGGCTCGTCGAGCAGCAGCACCGAGGGGTCGCCGAGCAACGCCGCGGCCAGTCCGAGCCGCTGCCGCATCCCGAGCGAGTACGAGCCCGCCTTGCGTCGGGCCGCCGCCGTCATGCCGACGATCTCGAGCACCTCGTCGACGCGCCCGTCGTCGATGCCGCTCGCCGCCGCGAGCACCAGCAGGTGGTTCCGCCCGCTCCGCAACGGGTGGAAGCTCTGCACCTCGAGCACCGCCCCCGCAACCGTGATCGGCCGCTCGAGGCTCGCGTACGGCAACCCGAGCACCGTCGCCGAGCCGTCGTCGGGCTCCACGAGCCCGAGGAGCATCCGAAGCGTCGTGCTCTTGCCGGCCCCGTTCGGCCCGACGAACCCCGTGACCCGCCCCGGCACGACCTCGAAGCTGAGCCCGTCGACCGCCGTCATCGACCCGAACCGCTTGGTCAGCCGCCTTGCGACGATCGCCGGCGAGCCGACCTCGGCGGGCGCGGCGCTGTTCGTTGCTGCGTGCATCCCGTCCCCCTTCCATCCGGTGGTTCCTGTCACCACCGACGCTAGGGACGAGGGGGCCGCGCGCCGTCCTCCTGGGGAACGGTTCTCGGCCTCCTCCCAGAGGAGGAGCGCTCGCCTTCAGGCGGAGCCGGGACGGACGAGGCCGGACTCGTAGGCGAGGACCACGGCCTGCGCGCGGTCTCGGAGCCGGAGCTTCTGCAGCACGTGGCCGACGTGGGTCTTCACCGTGGTCTCGGCCACGAAGAGCTGGCGCGCGATCTCGGCGTTGGAGGCGCCGTTGGCCATCAGGACCAGGACCTCGCGCTCGCGGTCGGTCAGCTCGTCGAGGCCCTCGGGCGTCTCGACGCGTTGCGGGCGACTCGCGAACTCGGCGACCAACCGCCGCGTCACCGACGGCGCGAGCAAAGCGTCGCCCGCCGCAACGATCCGAACCGCCGAGACCAGCTCCTCCGGCGGCCGATCCTTCAGCAGGAAGCCGCTCGCCCCCGCTCGCAAGGCGTCGTAGACGTACTCGTCCAGGTCGAACGTGGTGAGGATCAACACCTTCGCGTCGCGATCGAGCGACGTGATCCGACGCGTAGCCTCGATCCCGTCCATCGTCGGCATCCGGACGTCCATCACCACGACGTCGGGCCGCAGCCGTTCGAAGGCGCGGACCGCGTCGGCCCCGTCGATCGCCTCCCCGACGACCTCGAGATCTTCCTCGGCGTCGAGGATCATCTTGAAACCGCCGCGCATCAGCGCCTGGTCGTCGGCGATCACGAGGCGGATCGTCACGCGTCCTCCTCCACCGGGATCTCCGCATGCACGACGAATCCGCCGCCCGGGCGCGCCGACGTCCGGAGGCTCCCGCCGAACATGCCGACCCGCTCGCGCATGCCGATCAAGCCGTGGCCGACGCCCGGCTCGGCGGGGGGCCCTCGGCCGTCGTCGACGACCTCGATCGTGAGGAGGTCGGGTGCGTACTCGAGCTCGACCCTCGCGCTCGCGGGCCCGGCGTGCTTGAGCGCGTTCGTCAGCGACTCTTGGATCACGCGGTATGCGGCGAGGTCGGCGCCGGCCGGGAGCTCGCGGGCGGCTCCCGAGCGGACCACCTCGACCGGCAGCCCCGCCGAGCGCACGGTGTCGAGCAGCGGATCGAGCTGCGCGAGCCCGGGCATCGGTGCGGTGGATCCGGCCTGGCCGTCGTCGGTCAGCACGCCGATCAAGCGCCGCATCTCAGCCAGTCCGGCACGACCGGTTTCCTCGACCTGGGCGATCGCGTCGTGCGCGGCCTTCGGATCGCGCTCGACGACGGTCCTGGCCGCCCCCGCCTGGACGATCATCACGCTCATCGCGTGGGCGACCACGTCGTGGAGCTCGCGCGCGATGCGGGTCCGTTCGAGGGTGACCGCCTCACGAGCCGCGGTCTCTCGGTCCAGTACCAAACGGCGGCGGCGGTTGAAGACGATCCGACCGACCAGGATGGGAAGGCCCACCGCGAACGTGAGCCCGACCACCACCTCGATCCAGTTGTGGTGCTTCTGCGCGGCGAGCTGCGATGCGAGCGCACCGACGACCGCGAGCGGGATGCCGAACGTCGCGACCCGCCGCCAGGGCTCGTGCGCGGCGACGGTGTAGGTCGCGAGCGCCAGCGCCGTGTCGCCCGCCCCTCCGTTACCGACGAGCGCAAAGGCGATGGTCGCCCCGCTCACGACCCCGAGGACCGGCAGGGGCGCCCGTCGCCGCACTGCGAGCGGCGCGCTCGCGACCAGGACGAGCGCCCACGCGACGGGCCCGTGGACGCCATCCTGCGAGGACACGGAGGCCCCGACGATCGACGCGACGAGGGCGGCGAGGATCGAGTCCCACACGAGCGGGTTCACCCGCCGCAGGCGCTCCCACCAGGTCCCATTCACAGGAAGGACGCTAGCCAACCGAAGGCCTGTGCGCCCTCCTCCCGGGGGATGAGTTCGTCGATCCGGCGGTGACGTTGGTTACGGCGCCACAGCCAGCACGACTTTGCCGCGCTTGCTGGGGAGCAGGCTCCGTTCGAACGCCGCCCGCGCATCCTCGAGCGGGAACACGGAATCGACGGACGGTCGCAAGACGCCACGATCGACCATCTGAACGAGCTCCCCGAGCTGAGCACCGTTCGGCTCGACGACGAAGAAGGTGGCCTCGAGGCCCTCGGGTGGCTCGTCCGCCACCGTCACGATCGTCCCACCGGGCCGAAGAACCACCGCGGCCCGCTCCAAGAGCTCGCCTCCGACAGTGTCGAAGATGAGATCGACCGGCTCGAGCGATCCGTCGATCGCATCGGGATCCAACCGTTCGTCGGCTCCGGCGCTGCGCGCGAAGTCCGCGCTCGCGGCCGGAGGCGGTTCCGATGACGTGCGCCCCGAAGTGGCGCGACGCGATCTGCCCCGCGATGTGACCGACCCCTCCCCCGGCACCGAGGATCAGGACGCGCTGACCCTCCTGCAGTCGGCCGTGTTCCTGTAGCGCCTGCCAAGCGGTGAGTGCAGGCATCGGGAGCGCTGCGCTGTGCACGTCGTCCACCGCGCTCGGCTTCGAAGCGAGGACGCCAACGGGGACGACCGCGAAGTCCGCCGCAACGCCATCGCGATCGAACGGCGTGAGCCCGACGACCTCCTGGCCGACGTCCACCGAGGTCACACCGGGCCCGATCGCCTCAACCACACCGGACAGCTCGTACGACGGGATCGCGGGGAACCGATCCTCGGGCCAATCGAGCTCGTTGCGCGTGATCGCGGCAGCGTGCACACGGACGAGCGCCTCACCCTCCTCCGCGGCGGGCATCGGGATCTGCTCAACGACGAGTTGCTCGGGTCCTCCCCGCGCCTGGAGCCTCACGGCCCGCATGCTCGAGGCCCCAGCCGCAGAAGCGGTTCCCATCGCGTCCTCCCCATGCCCTTGTGAACACGACTACCCTCGCACGCCTAAGCAGAGGAGAGCTAGGGGAGACGCGCATCGAGGACGTACCGGCCGCCCCGGACGCGGGACCCTCGACGGAACAGCCGGATCACGGCGTTTCGTTCAGGGAGGCCTCGCGCTTCTGGACCAAGCTCGGCTTCATCAACTTCGGTGGGCCGACCGGGCAGATCGCGATCATGCACGACGAGCTCGTCGAGCGCCGCCGGTGGATCAGCAACGCCCGGTTCCTCCACGCGTTGAACTACTGCATGCTGCTGCCCGGCCCGGAGGCGCAGCAGCTCGCCGTATACGTCGGCTGGCTCCTGCACCGCGTCAAAGGCGGGATCGTCGCGGGCCTGACGTTCATCATCCCGGCCTTCTTCATCATGCTCGGACTCTCCTACGTCTACGCCGTGCACGGGGACGTCGAGTGGGTGGACGCGCTCTTCTACGGCCTGGGCGCGGCGGTCGTCGGGATCGTCGCCGCGGCGGTGATCAGGATCGGCAAGAAGGCGCTACGAAACGGCGTCCTGTACCTCGTGGCCGCGCTGGCGTTCGTCGCGATCTTCTTCCTCCACGTGCCGTTCCCGTTGATCGTGCTCGGCGCCGGGCTCGATCGGACTGCTTGCAGGCCCCCGGTGGCCGGACACGTTCTCGATCCCGACGGAGCACGCCGACGACGGAGCCGGCTCGGCGATCTCCGATCACGGCTCGGCCGGCGCGCACACGCACGTGAAGCTCGGTCGAAGCATCATCGTGCTCGTCGTCGGTCTCGCGCGTGTGGTTCCTGCCCCTGCTGGCGGTCACGGCGATCTTCGGACGGGACTCGACGCTCTCGCAGCAGGCGTGGTTCTTCTCGAAGGCGGCGGTCGTGACGTTCGGCGGCGCCTACGCGGTGCTCGCGTACATGAACCAGGCGGCGGTCGTCCAGTACGGATGGGTGACGACCACCCAGATGGTCACGGGATTGGGTCTGGCCGAGAGCACACCCGGTCCGTTGATCATGGTGACGGAGTTCGTCGGGTTCGTCGGCTCGTACCAGCACCCGGGATCGCTGGACCCGCTCGTCGCCGGGGTGCTCGGGGCGATCGTCGCGACCTGGGCCACGTTCGCGCCGTGCTTCCTGTGGATCTTCCTCGGCGCCCCCTTCATCGAACAACTCCGCGGGAACCAGCGGCTGGCGATGGGGCTCACGACGATCACCGCCGCGGTCGTCGGGGTCGTCCTGAACCTTGCGGTGTGGTTCGCCGTGAACACCCTGTTCACGACCGTGAACGAACGCCAGATCCTGGGTGGCCCCGTTCCCGTCCCCGTCTGGTCATCGGTCGACGGGTTCACCGTGGCGGTCGCGCTCGTCTGCTTCGTCGGGCTCTGGCGCTTCCGATGGAACGTCGTCCCGGTCGTGATCGGGAGCGCGGTCGCAGGGCTCGCCTACACCTTGGCGCGGTAGGAACGAACGACCGCCGTTACAGGCGATCGAACGAGATGATGGCCGCGATGCCGTAGAGCATCAGCGCGCCTGCGACGACGAGCACACCGATGCGAACCTGCCGCAGCCGGAACCGCTGGGAGAGCGCGAGAAGGAAGAGCACCGACGCGAGCACCACCGTCGTGCGGATGTACTGGTCCGCGGTGCTGCGCGCGGCGGTGCCGGCCTCGAACGTGGCGTTCGCCTGTTCGTTCAGCGCCGTCGCCCTGTTCGATCTGGGGATTGACGTATTCCGGCATGAAACCCGGGCCCGGCGGCACGTCCGGGTTCGAGAACGGATGGGCGGCGATCCACGCGTCGAACGCAACCTTGAACTCCGGGCTGAACCGGCGCACGTAGAGCGCCGCAAGACCGTGTCGCCCCTCCTTGTGAAATTGGATCCACGTGTTGAAGGTGGTGACGTCGAGCAATCGCTGCTGGCCGCCGAGGGTCAGCGCCTGGTCGGCCTCGACCCTCTGCGTGGAGGCCATCGCGTAGAGCTCGGCCTGGCGCCCGTCCCAACGCGCCGCCTGGTAGCCGCTCCACGCGGTGGCGACCGCCACGACGGCGAGCACGCAGGCCTCCAGGATCTCGACGAGACGCTCCGAGCGGATCCTCTCGCGCTCGGTCCGTTCATCGCTGGCCTCGGCGAGGCCGGCGGCGATCTCCGCGTTGAGGTCTTCGGGCATCTACGGTCGCTCCCGCCAGCGCGTCGTCGGCGGAAGGACGACGTCGCCGTACCCGTTGCAGCGGGCCTCGAGCAGATGCAACTCGAAAAGAGCGTATCGGTCGTCGGGCGCGTAGCTCGACGCGTCGGCCACGGCGGATCTCGTTCCCGGGTCGTCGACGGCTGCCGCCCGACCGGCGATCCAGAACTCGCCGCCGCTCCCCGATCCGTCGGGCACCCCATTGTGCATCGCGAACGAGCCGCGCTCTCGGAGATCGCGTCCCTTGGGCGACGTCGGCTCCATGAACAGGTACAACCCGCCCGCTCCGATGATCGGCGTGACCGGGTGCACGCGCGGGACGCCGTCCTGGCGCACCGTCGCGACGTAGGCCGTTGCCGCTCGCAGCCGGTCCTCGCCGAACGCGGCCAGCGCGGGCTCCTCCGCCGCGAACGCCGCCCACCGCGCCAAGGTCGATCCTCCCGTCTGCCGCGGGCCGGGAACGTGTACCCGCGGGATGCCCAGGGTAATAGCTGGGCTGTTTGCGAGGGCACGGAGGTGCAGCGATCCCATCCGAAGTGACATCATCGTGCGAGTGACGAGCGGAGCCCCCACGCATCAACGCCTCGAGGACCTCGCGCGGCTGCGCCGCGTGCGCGATCGGATCGACCGGGAGTACGCGCAGCCGCTGGACGTCGAGGCGCTTGCCCTCGGCGCCCACATGTCGGCGGGTCACCTCAGCCGCCAGTTCCGGCTCGCGTACGGCGAGTCGCCGTACGCCTATCTGATGACGCGGCGCATCGAGCGCGCGATGGCGCTCCTCCGCCGTGGCGACCTGAGCGTCACCGAGGTTTGTTTCACGGTGGGGTGTTCCTCGTTGGGCACCTTCAGCACCCGCTTCGCCGAGCTGGTCGGCATGCCGCCCAGCACGTATCGGCGCCAAGAGGCGGAGGCGACCGCAGGGATGCCGTCGTGCGTGGCGAAACAGGTGACCAGACCGGTCAGGAATCGAGAAGCTTCGTCCGACGAGCCGCAGCTAGTGTGACCGCCATGGACATCACGATCAACGCCAGCTTCCTGCCGCAGAACGACCCGGACGTCGCGACGGCCTTCTATCGCGACACCCTCGGCTTCGAGATCCGCAACGACGTCGGCTACCAGGGGATGCACTGGATCACCGTCGGACCCCCCGATCAGCCGGACACGAACATCGTCCTGTTCCCGCCGGCGGCCACACCCGGCCTGACCGACGAGGAGCACCGGCTCATCGACGAGATGATGGCCAAGGGCACGTACGCCACGATCCTGTTGGCCACCAAGGACGTCGACGGCACCTTCGAGCGCCTCCAGGCCGACGACGCCGAGGTCGTTCAAGAACCGACCGACCAGCCGTACGGGGTCCGCGACTGCGCCTTCCGCGACCCCGCGGGCAACCTGATCCGGATCCAGGAGCGGAGGTAACACACGATGGCAGCGAAGAAGACCACCACCAAGAGCACCAAGAAGAAGTCGAGCGCCAAGCGCACCACCGCCAAGCGCACCACCGCGCCGCGGAACGCGCCCTCCTCGACATTCTCCGCCGAGGAGCGGGCCGCGATGAAGGAGTATGCCCGGGAGCTGAAGGCGTCCAAGACCAAGGAGGCAGGCGAGGCCGCCTGTCGCGAAGCGATCGCCAAGATGAAGGAGCCGGACCGGGCCATGGCCAAGCGCGTGCACGCGATCGTCACCGGCGCCGCACCCGAGCTGGCGCCGAGGACCTGGTACGGGATGCCCGCCTACGCCAAGGACGACAAGGTCCTCTGCTTCTTCCAAGACGCGCAGAAGTTCAAGTCGAGGTACGCGACGCTCGGCTTCAGCGACGAGGCGAGCCTGGACAAGGGCGGGATGTGGCCGACCTCGTTCGCGCTGATGGAACTGACCCCCGCCGAGGAGAAGAAGATCGGCGACCTCGTGAAGAAGGCGGCGCGCTGAGCTCAGCTTCCGTCGCGCCGTATCCTGGGTGCGATGTGACGAAACCCCGGATCTTCCGCGGCTTGCCCCTCCTGACGGGAGCGGCGGTCGGCGTGTTCGTCGGCCACGCGATCGCCTATCTCATCGTCTTCCCATCCGCAGCGGAGCGAGCGCGTGAGATCGCCGACTCCGGCCACGGGTACTGGCCCGATGCGATCAGGCTGCTCGTCCAGTTGGTGGCCTTCTCGATGGCGACCCTCGCCGTCCGGACGCTCCGCGAGCGGGCGCGGGCATCGGGGGAGCTCACGGACCCCCCGGGCGAGCTCTTCCGGTGGCTGGTGATCCGGCTCGGGGCGCTGCAAGCCGCCGGCTTCATCGTGATGGAAGTGACGGAACGCCTGGCCGCCGGCGATCCGATCCGCGCTTCGCTGACGCCCCGGCTCCTGCTGGTCGGGATCGGGGTGCAACTCCTCGTCGCGGCTGCGATCTCGTTGATCCTGATCGTCATCTCGCGGGTGGTCGAGCACCTCACCACCCTGGCGCGTGCTCCCTTCGGACGCGCGTCCACACCCACGATGTGGTTCGCGCCGACCCTCACCCCGGCCCGGCAGGTGCGACCCCCCGGCGCCTGGGGCACGCGCGGACCTCCCGCAACACTCCTCGACTAGTTCTCACGCCGGCGCGGACGCGGTCGGGCCGGCGATCGACGCCGGCCGCTGTGCGCGCGCCGACCGCAAGTAGAGGAGACGCCGAACATGGCGAAACGAGCGAACGAACGGCGACCGGAGGAACGGCCGCGACGCCGAACCGAACCCGGACACGGGTCGCGGAAGGCTCGCCAGGCCGCCGCCCAGCAACGGCGGCGGCGAACGAGATCGGCCGGCATCGCGGCCGCGGTGGCGGTCCTCGCCGTCGTCACGGTCCTCGCGATCTTCTCGCTCACGAGATCCGTGGCGACCCCGCAGGCCGCGGAAGGCGCGGGCGCCACAGGGGACGCGATCCAGCACGTGCCCGTCTCGACCTTAGACGCGGTCGGGTCTGGTACGGGCGTGACGCCCCCGACGGCCCTTCCGAGCGGGACCGCCCCCCTCACCGAGGGCGGGAGGCCCGAAGTGCTCTACATCGGTGCCGAGTACTGCCCCTTCTGCGCCGCCCAACGATGGCCGCTGATCGTCGCCCTCAGCCGCTTCGGGAGCTTCCAGGGCCTGGGCGCAACGGCGTCCTCCCCATCGGACTCGTTCCCGAACACGCAGACCTTCTCGTTCCACGGGGCGACGTTCACGAGCGACCTCCTGTCGTTCAGCGGCGTGGAGACGGCCACCAACACCGGGGCGCCCCTGGATCAGCCGACGGCCGCGGAGCAGGCGTTGTTCCAGCAGTACGACGCCGCGCCCTACACCACCGCGCCGGGCTCGATCCCGTTCCTGCTGATCGGGAACCGCTACGTGTCGATCGGCTCGGAGATCGACCCAGGAACCCTCCAGGGGATGACGCGCGACCAGATCGTGGCCGCCCTGTCGGACCCGAACAGCTCGGTGGCGCGAACCATCGGTGGCGCGGCGAACACGATCACGGCGGCGATCTGCCAGTCAACCGGCGGGAAGCCGGCGAACGTGTGCACCGGCCCGGCCGTCACCCAGGCTGCGACGACGCTCCCGTCGGCCGGATGACGCCACGCTGGGTCGTTCGCGCGACGTTCGCCGTGTCGCTGTGCGCGCTCGCCGTCAGCGCGTACCTGACGATCGCGCACTACACCTCGCCCGGCGTCCTCGCGTGTTCGGGGTCGGGCACGATCGACTGCGCGAAAGTGACGACGAGCGCGCAATCGAGGTTCCTCGGGATCCCGGTCTCGGTGCTCGGTCTGGGCTGGTCGATCGTGATGGTTGCGCTGTGCTCCCCTCGCGCCTGGCGGTCAACCAGCCGACGGATCCGACGGGCACGCGTGATCGCCGCGAGCGGGGCGATGCTCTTCGTCCTGTGGCTGGTGTACGCGGAGCTGGTGCTGGTCCGGGCCATCTGCGTGTGGTGCACCACGATGCATGTCCTCGCGTTCGGTTTGTTCGTCCTGATCGTCGTGTTCGGGGTCGTCGACCAGCCTGCGCAACACGAGCTCGTTAGCGAAACGGAGTGACCGCGTGAGTCCGGTTCAGGACGAGCCGTCGGCGGGATCGGCCAGGACGGTCGTCCAGCGCTTCCCGTCCCAACGCGCGGTGAAGGCGTGCTCCGTCGGCGACGCATGCCGGAAGTTGCCGACCGCGATGCAGCTATCCGGCGACGTGCATCGAACCCCGCTGAGCGCGCTCCCGCTCGCGCCGGGCACCTCGGGCGTCGCCCCCATCGTCCAGCGGGAACCGTTCCACCATTCGACGAACGGTTCGGGCGACGCTCCCGCGACGGCGTACCCCACCGCGACGCATCGCGTCACGCTCGGGCAATCGACCGCGACGAGATCCGCGTCGGGGGTGTGTGCCGGATCCTGGGTCGGGGTCACGCGCCAGGCTCCCGCGCGCCGAACCTCCGCGATCGACCGGTACGTGGCGCCCGCCATCCGCTGGGAGCCGACCGTGACGCACACCTGAGCGGACGGACAGTCGATCGCGTTCAGCATCGTGTCCTGCGCCTTGCCGAGTCTGCCCGATGGTTGGAACCGCCACTCGGTGCCGTTCCATCGCAGGATCAGCGGCGCGACCAGCGAGCCGAACCCCAGCTCGTAGGTGTACTGCCCGACCGCCGTGCACGACGTCGCGGAGACGCAGGACACCCCCGACAGGTTCGGATCCTCCATCGTGCGAGGTCGAGGGGGAAGGATGAGCTTCCAGGACGACCCGTTCCACAACTGCGTCATCACCCGGTCGGTGCCGGCTTTGTTCCCGAAACCGCCGACCGCCATGCAGGTCGACCCCGCACAGTCGACGCCCGAGAGCTGGGCATCGGTCGTGCCGGGTGGGATCGAGGTTCGTTGCAGACGCCATGTATCGCCGTCCAAGATCTCGACCAGGGGGCGGGTTCCTCCAGACTTCGCGCCGAAGTACGGCGCGGGCACGTCTTGGCCGCCGACCGCGACGCAGTGCGTGTCGGAGCGACACGCGATCGACAGGAGGAAGCTGTCGCCGTTCTCGAGCGGAGGGACGGGCGAGCCCGTCGCCCATGTCCCGCCGGCCGACCCCACCGAGAACGGGACCCGGATCGTGTACCGGCTGCCCGTCGAGCCGACGGCGACGCACCGCTGCGGCACCGGGCACGAAAGAGCACCGAGGACGGTCTCGGTGACGGGGACGGGAACCGTGACGGTCTTCGTCGAGACCGCGGCGATCGCCCCGGCGGCGATCAGCGCGAGGATGGCGACGCTCGCGACGATCAGCAGCCAACGATCGCCTCGCCGCCGCGGTGTGCCGACCTCGTCGCCGTCTTGCGTGACAGGCGTCTGCTGCCGACCACGGACCCGCTCCCGCAGGCTCACGGCGCGATCATGCAACTGTCGAACGCCGACAGCGGGTTGATCGTGGTTCCGCCATCGGGGGTCTTCATGTTGAGCGGACCGACGAGCGACGCGGGCGCGTCGGCCGTAAAGCAGCCGTCGGGGCGAACGGCGATCGAGTAATCGGCGGCGAGTCGGCCGACGTGCGGTCCGTCGACGAAGACCTGACACGTCCAGTCGTCGGCCGCTCCCGAGCTCGTGCCCGAGATGACGCTCTCGCGCTTGCAGTACGGGTAGACCTTCACCGAGGCCGTATCCACCTCGCGACCGAGGATCTGCTGCTGGACCACGATCAGGTTCGTGAGCGTCTGCGACACCGACGCCTCGAGATGGGTCGATGTGATCCACGTCTTGTTCAGCAGCGTGCCGACCAACAGGACCGCGACGACCACGAGGGTCGCGACCACGGCGCGCCCGATCGTGGACCACCGGAACGGGGCCTGCCCGTCCCCCGCGAAGTCCCGCCGGCGGAAGGAGCGCCAGGCGGCGATCAGCGACAACGCCCCGTAGGCCACGCTCACCAGGAGTCCGATCCAGATCGCCTTGCTCGTGGACGACGAGATCTGGAGCCCGTGCCACGCCGTGAACGGCGAGGTCAGCAGGATCGACCGAACCACGGCCCCGCTCCCCATCAACGACAGGAGCACCATCAGAAGCCCGACGACGGGCGCCCCGATCACGCCCGCCATGCTGTTGCGGGTCGTGACCGAGAACAGGATCGCTAGGCCGGTGAACGCGAGCGTCGGCACGAGCGCCAGCGCGAAGCTCTCCACGATCAGCGTGATCGCTCGGGTCTGGTCGAGCAGCTCGCCCGACAGCCCGATCAAGGGCTGGCGTCCCACCACGAGCATGCCCGCGACCGTGCTGCTGAGCGCGAGCAGGGCAACCATCGCCACGGAGAACGTCATGGCGGCGAGCGTCTTGCCCACGAACATCTCGCCGCGAGAGCACGACCGCGTCAGGACGGTCTTCCACGTGGATTGGCGGTCCTCGCTCGCGAAGATGTCGCCGGCGACGACGCTCGCGATCAACGGGAAGCCCGCGATCCCCGCGAAGCCCAGGAGCACGAACGGGATCGCGAAGCCCGACGACTGCACCCACCGTCCGAACAGCGAGTCCGCGGGCACGGACGACTGCGTGTTGATGAAGACCGCGAACGCGAAGGGGGCGATCAGGCAGATCACCGCGGCGGCCCGCGGCAGGAGCTGTGCCCTGATCTTCGTGATCTCGACGCGGTAGACGGCGCCGACCCCCGCGTGGTCGCGCGGTGCCTCGGTCACGGTGACGGCGGCGGCATCCATCGTCATCGTGTCGCCGAGATCTCATCCGGCTGGACGTCGATCGACACCCGCTCCGCTCGCTCGCCGGTGAGCGAGAAGAACATCGACTCGAGCGCCGTCATCAACAGGTCGAGCCGCCGCACCGCGACGCCGGAGCTCCCGAGGGTCACGACGTAGGCGTCGAGCACCTCGCGATCGGCGCTCACCGTCAGCCAGCCCCCTGGGTCCGGAACGATCTCCAGACGCCGGTCGTCCTTGGCAAGCTCCATCGCGCGCGCATCGTCGCTCGTCTCCAAGCGGTGGGCGGGCGCCGGCGACTCCTCTCGGAGCTGTTCCATCGAGCCGTGCCACACGGACCGGCCCTCACGGATCACGGTGATCCCGTCGCAGACGCCTTCGAGCTCCGACATATTGTGACTGCTGACCACCACCGTCACCCCGTCGGACGCGAGGGTCTGGACGATCGCCAGCATGTCGCGTGCTCCGGTGGGATCGAGCCCGACGGTCGGCTCGTCGAGCAGCAGGAGGCGTGGCTTCCGCAGGAGCGACGCCGCGAGCCCCAGCCGCTGCCGCATCCCCGAGGAGAAGCCGCCGACCTTCCGATCCGCGCGATCGGCGAGCCGCACGTTCTCCAGCACCTCGTCGATGCGCTCCCGGCCGCCACCGTCGAGGTCGGCCATCAGTTCGAGGTTCCGGCGCGCCGTGAGGTAGGGATAGAAGCGGGGTTCCTCCACGAACCCGCCGATGCCTTGGGTCGACGGCGTCTCTGCGTCGTCCGCGACTTGACCCAACAGCGTCACGACGCCCGCGTCGGGCGCGACCAGCCCGAACAAGATGCGAAGCAGCGTCGTCTTTCCCGCGCCGTTCGGCCCGACGAGACCATGGACCTGCGCGGTGGCAACCGTGAGATCGAGGCCGTCGATCGCGCGAACGTCCCCGAACGTCTTCTGCAGGCCGCGCACATCGAGCGCGACGTCGTTCGTCATGAGCGTCTCCGGATCGGCCGAAAGCCGAACGATACTAGGGACGGGCCCTGCGATGAGGTCTCGGTGGGGCCAAGGACATGTCGAGACGCTCCGGTTGGTTCGCGACTACGACGTGGGCTGCGTGACGAAGGACGCCCGGACCGCGGCCGCCGCCCGAGCGACCGCCGCGGCGTCGACGCCGTGCTCGTACCCCAGCCGGTCGAGCAGCTCGACCAACGCCTCGGTCGCGAGGTTGCCGGGCGCGCCGGGTGCGTACGGACAGCCTCCGGTGCCCCCCGCCGACGCGTCGAAGGTCCGGATCCCGAGCTCGATCCCCGCCTCGACGTTCTCGAGAGCGCGCCCGTAGGTGTCGTGCAGGTGGAGCGCGAGTCGATCCGCGGGGATCCTTTCGAGCAGCGCGGACACGACGCGACGCACGTCATCGGGATGCGCGACCCCGATCGTGTCGCCGATCGAGACCTCGTCACACCCGAGCTCGACCAAGGCGACCGAGACATCCACCACGGCCTCGGTCGCGACATCGCCGCTGTACGGACACCCGAACGCGGTCGAGACGTAGCCGCGCCGCCACCACCCCGCCGCGCCGGCTCGCCCGAGGACCGGCGCGAAGGCCGCGAGCGAGCCCTCGATCGACATGCCGATGTTGGCCTGGGTGAAGGCCTCGGAGGCGGCCGTGAACACGGCCACCGCGTCGGCCCCCGCGGCTTCCGCTCGCTCGAGGCCCCGGAGGTTCGGCACCAACACCGGGTACCGAACGCCCGGCAGCCGGCGGACGCGGGCGAACACCTCGTCGGCGTCGGCGAGCTGCGGGATCGCGCGGGGCGACACGAACGACGTCGCCTCCACGACCTGCAGGCCCGTGTCGGCGAGCGCCTCGATGAAGGCCACCTTCGCGTCGGCCGGCACGATCGCTTCCTCGTTCTGGAGTCCGTCGCGCGGACCGACCTCGACGATCCGAACGGCACGGTCGCCCGTCGCCGTCATCCGGTGTCCTCCTCGATCTCCACGAGGACCTGCCCCGCGACGACGGCATCGCCCTCGCGCACGCGCACGGCCGTCACCGTGCCGGCCGCGGGGGTCCGGACGCTCGTTTGCATCTTCATCGCCTCCAACACCACCATCGCATCTCCCACGGCGACGCGATCCCCTCGGCGACATGGACGGTCCTGACGTTCGCCGGCATCGGCGCCGTCAGGGATCCGCCGGGCGGGGGCAGGCTCACCGCCTCGAGTTCGTCGTCCGCCAGCCGGTACGCCCAGCCGCGATACAGGGCCCAACCGCCTGCGACCACGACGCCGCCCGAGGCGGGCGACTTCGGGGCGAACGTGCGCCAAGGGTCGCGCTCGTCGGCGGCTTCCGTGGCGCGGACGCCGTCCGGGAGCGCGGGCGCGTGGCCGCGCCACGTGCGCTCGATCCAGTCGGTGTCCGCTCGCCCCTCGACGACGTCGGGGTGGCCGAGGATCTCCAGCAAGAACCCGAGGTTCGTCGGCACGCCGACGATCTCGGTCGCCTCGAGCGCACCACGGAGGCGAGCGACGCACGCCGTTCGGTCTTCCGCGAAGGCGATCACCTTCGCCAGGAGGGGATCGAAGTCGAACGTGATCGCGTCGCCATGACGCAGCGCCGTGTCGATCCGAACACCGGGCCAACGGGGGAGCTCGAGTCGTGCGACACCACCGCCTGCCGGCAGGAACCCGTTCGCGGGGTCCTCGGCGTAGATCCGAGCCTCGATCGCGTGTCCGCGGAGCGCTCGGTCCGCCGGATCCGTCGGCACCCGCTCACCGTCGGCGATCGCGAGCTGCGCGTGGACCAGGTCGACGCCGGTGACCGCCTCTGTGACCGGATGCTCGACCTGGAGCCGGGCGTTCATCTCCAGGAAGCGGAACTCCCCGTCCGGCAGCAACAGGAACTCGACCGTGCCCGCGCTTTCGTAGCCGGCCGCCTTCGTGATCGCGATCGCGGCCTCACCGAGCCGCGCCCGGAGGTCGTCGGACACCGCGGGAGAGGGCGACTCCTCGAGCACCTTCTGGTGACGCCGCTGGAGCGAACAATCGCGCTCCCCGAGATGGATCACGTTCCCGTGCGTATCGGCCAGGATCTGCACCTCGACGTGGCGCGCGTCCGCGACCCGCCGCTCGAGGAACACGCGGTCGTCGCCGAACGACGCCGCCGCTTCCTGATGCGCCGCGGCGATCGCCGCCGGCAGGTCGTCGAGATCGTCGACGGCGCGCATCCCCCGCCCTCCCCCACCCGCCGCGGCCTTGACCATCAATGGGGTCCCGAGCTCGCCCGCCGCCGCGACGAGGGTTTCGTCGTCACCGGTCGCGCCGGGCACGACCGGCACCCCGGCCTGCTCCGCGAGGCGGCGGGCCCGCACCTTGTCGCCGAGCGCCCGCATCGCCTCGGGCGGGGGTCCCACCCACGTCAAGCCGGCTTCGATCGCGGCCTCGGCGAGGCGCGCATCCTCGGACAGGAACCCGTAGCCGGGATGGATCGCGTCGGCGCCCGCGTCCACGCCCGCCGCGACGAGGGCCGACGGGTCGAGGTACGAGCCGACCGGGGCGACGAGGTCCGCGAGCTCGGCGGCCGTCGACCCGCGTTCGCTCTCGGTGCAGGCCACCACGGCGCCGATCCCCAGCTCGCGACACGCCCGGATCAGCCGGACGGCGATCTCACCGCGGTTCGCGATCAGGAGCCGGCGGACCACGACGGGCTCCGTCGCTCGAGGAACGCCGCAACGCCCTCGCGGCCCTCCGCTCCGGTCCGGGCGCGCGCGATCCGTTCCGGCAGGTCGTCCAGCGACAGCGCGGACGTCGCCTGACGCACCAGCTGCTTGCACGCGAGGACGGCCTCCGGTCCGGCCTGCAACAGCTCGTCCACCGTCTCGGCCACCCGCCCCTCGACCAGTTCCTCCGAGGCCACGTCGTGGACGAGCCCGAGGCGCCGTGCCTCGTCCGCGTCGAAGCGCCGGCCGGTGGTGAACAGCGCACGTGTCGCTCCCGGGCCGATCGCGCGAAGTACGAACGGGGAGATCGTCGCGGGGACAAGGCCGAGCCTGACCTCCGAGAACGCGAACGTCGTCCCTTCCGCGGCCACCGCGACGTCGGCGCATGCGACGAGACCGGCGCCGCCCCCGAAGGCGGCGCCGTGGACCTGCGCGACGACGGCCTTCGGGCACGCGTCGACGGCTTCGAAGGCATCGGCCATCCGTTGCGCGTCCGCGACGTTCTCCTCCCACGACAGCTCTCGGCTCGCGGCCATCCACTCCAGGTCGGCGCCGGCACAGAACGCAGGCCCGGCCCCACGCAGCACGATCACCCGCACGTCGTCGTCGTCGGCGAGGTCACGGAACGCCTGCATGAGCTCCTCGATGAGCGCCGGATCCAGCGCGTTCCGGCGCTCTGCACGGCTGAGCGTCACGGTGGCGACGGCGCCGTCACGGCCGATCTCGAGCGCGCTCACATCCGGAAGACTCCGAACCGCGTGGGTTCGATCGGCGCGCGCGACGCCGCGTCCAGGCCGAGGGCGAGCACCATGCGCGTGTCCAGCGGGTCGATCACCCCGTCGTCCCACAGCCGCGCGGTCGAATAGTAGGGATCGCCTTCGAGCTCGTAGCGTGCGACGGTGTCTTCTTCCAGGGCAGGGTCGCCGCCGACCGCCGTGAGGACCTTCGCGGCCTGGACGCCCCCCATCACGGAGATCCGCGCGTTCGGCCACATCCAGAGCTGGCGCGGACCGTAGGCGCGCCCGCACATCGCGTAGTTCCCGGCGCCGAACGATCCCCCGACGATCACGGTGAACTTCGGCACCTGCGCGCACGCGACGGCGCTCACGAGCTTCGCGCCGTCCTTCGCGATCCCCCCCGCCTCGTACTCCTGCCCGACCATGAAGCCGGTGATGTTCTGCAGGAACAGCAGCGGCACGCCCCGCTCACAGGCGAGCTCGATGAAGTGCGCACCCTTCAGCGCCGACTCCGAGAACAGGATGCCGTTGTTCGCCAGGATCGCGACCGGGTGGCCGAAGATCCGGGCGAAGCCGCAGACGAGGGTGTCGCCGTACAGCGCCTTGAACTCGTGCAGCACGGAACCGTCGACCAACCGAGCGATCACCTCGCGGATGTCGTACGGCTCGCGGAGGTCCTGCGGGATGACGCCGTAGAGCTCGCCGGGATCGACCGCGGGATCGATGGGGTCGACGATACGCCAGGCCCTGGTGTCCGGCATGTTCAGGTTCGCGACGATCTCGCGGACGAGGCGCAGCGCATGCTCGTCATCGCGCGCCTGATGGTCGGCCACGCCGCTCACCCGCGTGTGCACGTCCGCACCACCGAGCTCCTCGGCCGTGACGTCCGTGCCGGTGGCCGCCTTCACGAGCGGCGGCCCGCCGACGAAGATCGTGCCGGTGCCCTGCACGATCACCGTTTCCTCCGACATCGCGGGCACGTACGCCCCGCCCGCCGTGGAGGAGCCCATCACCGCGGCGATCTGCGGGATCCCGTCGGCGGACATCCGCGCTTGGTTGTAGAAGATCCGACCGAAATGCTCCCGGTCGGGGAACACATCGGCCTGCAGCGGCAGGAACGCCCCGCCCGAGTCGACGAGGTAGATGCACGGAAGGTGGTTGTCCGCCGCGATCTCTTGGGCGCGGAGGTGTTTCTTCACCGTCACGGGGAAATAGGTGCCGCCCTTCACGGTGGCGTCGTTCGCGACCACGACGCACGGCTGACCGTGGACGGGACCGATCCCAGTGACGATGCCCGCACCGGGGGCCGCGCCGTCGTAGAGACCCTCGGCGGCGAGCGGCGAGAACTCGAGGAAGGTGGCACCCGGGTCCACGAGCGCGTCGACGCGGGCGTGGGCGGTGAGCTTCCCGCGCGCCTCGTGCTTCGCGACCGCTTCCGCGCCGCCGCCGCCACGCACCCGTTCGAGCCTGGCCCGGAGGTCGTCCACGAGCGCGTGCATCGACGACACGTTGCCGCGGAAGGTCTGCGCGCCGGTGTCGACGTGGGTGGACAGTCGGGGCATCGCTCCTCCGCGGGCTCGTCCGGCGAGCGCCGTGGGCCACCTTACCGCGAGGTGCGCGGCAAGGTTCGCTGCGGCGTAGTGTGGAAAGGACCACGCATGGATGCGCCGGAGACAGCGACGGACGGGATCGCGCTCGAGGAGCTGCGACACGCCGTGCGCGCGTTCGCCGAGCGGGAGATCGCGCCGCTGGCGTCCGAGATCGACGCCTCCGACGCGTTCCCCCGGCAGGTGTGGCCGATGCTCGGCGCCCTCGGTGTGCTCGGCCCGACGGTCGCCCCGGAAGACGGCGGCGCCGGGCTCGGCTTCCTCGAGCATCTCGTGATCATGGAAGAGGTATCCCGCGCCTCGGCATCGGTCGGGTTGTCGTACGGCGCGCACTCGAACCTGTGCGTTCACAACCTCTGGACGAACGGCACCGCCGAGCAACGCGCCCGGTGGCTCCCCTCGCTGCTGTCCGGGCAGCACGTCGGCGCGCTCGCGATGAGCGAGGCCGAGGCGGGCTCCGACGTCCTCGGGTCGATGCGCTGCGCCGCGCGGCGCGTCGACGGCGGTTGGGTCGCGAACGGCTCGAAGATGTGGATCACCAACGGCCCCGAGGCCGACGTGATCGTCGTCTACATGCGAACGGAGGACGCCGGCGGCGCGTCGCCGATCACCGCCTTCGTGGTCGAACGCGAGCTGCAGGGGTTCCGAACGGCCCAGCACCTCGACAAGCTCGGCATGCGTGGATCCGGCACGTGCGAGCTGGTCTTCGAAGACTGCGTGATCCCCGATGACCATGTGCTCGGCCGGCCCGGCGACGGCGTGCGCGTGCTCATGTCGGGGCTGGACACCGAGCGGCTCGTGCTGTGCGGCGGGCCGATCGGGATCATGCAGGCGGCGCTCGACCTGGTGTTGCCCTACGTCCGGGAGCGACGGCAGTTCGGCGTGCCGATCGGGTCGTTCGAGCTGATGCAGGGCAAGCTCGCCGACATGTACGTCGCGCTCGAGTCGTCGCGCTCGTTCGCGTACCGCGTCGCGGCGGCGTTCGACGCCGACCCCGCGGCGCGTCGCTCGGTGGAGGCGGCCGCGTCGCTGCTGCACGCATCCGAGCGCGCGGTGGACGTCGCGCTCGAGGCGATCCAGGCGCTCGGCGGCGCGGGCTACCTGAACGAGAGCGGCGCCGGGCGCCTGCTGCGCGACGCGAAGCTCTACACGATCGGCGCCGGGACGAACGAGATCCGACGGATGCTGATCGGGCGCGGCCTCACCGGCCTCGATCGATGAGCGCATCGCAACCGGAGGTCTGGCGTCCGACGCCCGCACAGATCGACGCGGCCAACGTGACCCGGTTGATGCGCGCCCACGACATCGAGCGCTTCGAGGACCTCGTCGCCAGGTCGATCACCGACCCGGCGTGGTTCTGGGATGCCGTCGTGCGCGACCTGGATCTCGAGTTCTCGACGCCCTACGACCGGGTCGTGGATCTGGCACGAGGCCCGGCGTGGGCGACGTGGTTCAACGGCGGGCGCACGAACGTCGCTCGCCAGTGCGTCGACCGCTGGGCGGAGCGCACGCCGACGTCCCCTGCGGTCGTGTGGGAAGGAGAGGATGGCGACGTCCGCTCGGCAACGTACGCGGACCTCCGCGAACAGACGGACGCCGTTGCCCGAGCGCTGGTCTCGCTCGGCGTGGGCAACGGCGACAGGGTCGCGATCTACCTGCCGATGGCGATCGAGACGGTCGCGGCGGTGATGGCGTGCGCGAAGGTGGGAGCGGTCTTCGTTCCCATCTTCAGCGGCTTCGGGCCCGACGCCCTCGCCGCGAGGCTGGCGGACGCGGGGTGCCGGGTCCTGATCACCGCGAACGGCTCGCTCCGCAAAGGCGCGCCGGTGCCGATGAAGGCGATCGCGGACCGAGCGATCGAGATGGCGCCGGTGGTCGAGCACGTGCTCGTCTGGGAGCGCCTGGCGGCCTACGGCCAGCTTCTCCCTGGCCGGGACCACGCATGGTCGGAGATCGTCGATCTCGACGGACCTGCCCTCGACGCGACGCCGCTCGATGCCGAGCACCCGCTGTTCATCGCCTACACGAGCGGCACGACCGGACGCCCGAAAGGAGCGGTCCACGTCCACGGCGGGTTCCTCGTGAAGATCGCCGAGGAGGTCTCCTACCAGGCCGACCTGCATCCCGGCGAGCTGCTGCATTGGTCGACCGACCTTGGCTGGATCATGGGCCCGTGGGAGATCGTCGGCGCTCTCGCGCTCGGCGCCACCGTCTTGCTGACGGAGGGCGCGCCGACCCACCCGGGGCCCGACCGGCTGTGGGAACAGGTGGCGCGGCACGGGGTCACGACGCTCGGGGTCTCGCCGACACTCGTGCGCGCGTTGATCGCGGCCGGCTCCCGCCCCGATCGCCACGACGGAAGCTCCTTGCGGATCTTGGCGTCGACCGGAGAGCCCATGGACCCCGACGCCTACCTCTGGCTGCACCGCGAAGTCGGCGACGAGCGGCTCCCGATCGTGAACATCTCGGGCGGCACCGAGGTCGGCGCCTGCTTCCTCGCGCCGCACCCGGTCGTCCCGACCAGGTTGCTGTCGGTCGGCGGCCCCGCGCTCGGCATGGATCTCGACATCGTCGACGGCGAAGGACGCGCCGTCCCCACCGGCGCGGTCGGGGAACTGGTGTGCCGGCAACCGTGGCCGTCGATGACCCGCGGGATCTGGGGCGATCCGGAGCGCTACCTCGACGCGTATTGGCGTCGGTTCCCGGATGTGTGGGTGCACGGTGACTGGGCGAGCCGCGACGACGACGGGTATTGGTACCTGCACGGACGCAGCGACGACACGCTGAACATCGCGGGCAAGCGGATCGGGCCGGCGGAGGTGGAATCCGTCGTCGCGATGCTTCCCTCCGTCGCGGAATGCGCCGCGGTGGGCGTCCCCGACCCCGTGAAGGGCGAGAGCGTGTGGGTCGTGGTCGTGCGGAAGCCGGCGCTCGACGACATCGTCGACCTGGAAGCGGAGGTGCGATCCATCGTGCGTGAGCACCTCGGCGGGTCCTTCATGCCGGCACGGGTGCTCGTCGTCGCCGCGCTGCCGAAGACGCGGAGCGCGAAGATCGTCCGGCGCGCCGTTCGCGCGGCGGTGACCGGCGAGGACCCCGGCGACCTGTCCACCCTCGAGGATCCCTCGACGATCGAGGCGATCAGGCTGGCCGCCTCTCGCATGTGACGGCTCCAAGGACTGGTCGCACCGGATCCTGCGTTACCGCACGATGGGCGCCGTCGCGTCCGCGCGCGTACCGCGGAGCGAAGGCCGGTCGAGCGCGAACAGGTCGGTCCCCGGCCGCGGCCGGCCCTCGACGAGATCCGCAACGAGCTCGCCGAGCGCCGGGCCGAACTTGAACGCGTGGCCCGCGCAGCCGCCCGCGATCACGAGGGGACCACGCCGATCGATCACGAAGTCGCCGTCGGGCGTCATCGTCCACGGGTGCCGCTGGTGCCGGACCAAGTGCGGCGTCGCGGCAGGCATCCGAGCCGCCACCCATCGCGCCAGTGCCTCGGCCTCGACCGGGTCGGGCGCCCACTCGCTGGTCTCGGGGTCCCACGGGTCGGCCGAGCCCGCGTCGAACGCGACCTTGTAGCCGACCCCGGGCACGGGATGCCCGTACACGCCGACGCCGTGCTCATCGATCTGCCAATCGGCGACGCCGGGGCGGTCGTCGAGCGACGGCAGCGCCACGAACGTGACCTGCGCGACCGCGGGGGCGAGCGGGAGCTCGAGACCGACGCCGGCGAGGAGCCCGCCGAGCCACGGGCCGGCCGAGACCACCACCGTCGACGCCCGGATCGTGCGCCCGCGATCCGTCTCCACGACGGCGTCGTCACCGGAGACGTCCAGCCGCGACGGCAGACTCAGGCTCCGAGAGTTCTGCGCCCGCGGCCTCGGCCTCCCGTCGGAGGGCGCGCATCGCGGCCTCGGCGAGCACCGTGCCGGCCTCGGCGTGGAAGAGCGCGCGTTCGCCGGAGCGCGGACGGAGCTCGGGGAAGCGAGCGACGACGTCGTCCGGGTTCAGCTCGTCGAACGGTGCGTCGCACGCCCGCATGCCCGCGGCGAGCGCGTCGAGCTTCGAGGCCGGGCCGAGATCGAGCTGCCCGGTGAGCAAGAGGATCCGATCGTCGACGTCACGCTCAAGACCTCGCCATCGCTCGACGGCCTCTCGGGCGAGCTCGACGTAGAAGGGCTGGTCGTACGCGAGTCGGATCGAGCGCGACGGGCCGGTCGACGACGTGGCAGGGTGTCCGCTGCCGAAGCGGTCGATCCCCACGACCCGCACCCCGCGTCGCGCGAGCGCAAGCGAGGTGGAGAGCCCGATCACGCCGAGCCCGACGACGGCGACGTCAACAGACCCGCGCGTCATCCTCGGCGGTGCAACCGTCTCATGGGGCCGTGCCCCGCCGGCTTGTGGGAACGACGTTCACCACGACGTTGCCGATCTTCTGCCCGCTCTCGACGTACCTGTACGCCTCGACGATCCGGTCCAAGGGATAGCCCCGGTCGACGACCGGCGTGAACGTTCCGGACTCCATCGCCTCTCGGAGGTCCATCACGATCGCCTTGTCATGGTTCGCCGGGATCGGGAACGCAACCTTCTTCCCGCCGAACAGGGGGGTGACGAGTGCCAGGACGGGGTTCTGGCTGAGGCGACCCAGGTCCGAGGAGAGGTAGATCCCTCTCGGCTTCAGAAGAGACGTACATCGCGCGAACGAGCTCTTACCGACCGCGTCGATGACGACGTCGTACTTCTGCTCGTCGTGCGTGAAGTCCTGTGCCGTGTAGTCGACGATCCTGTCGGCGCCCAGGCCTCGCACCAGCTCGATGTGGTCGGTATCGCAGACCGCAGTCACCGTCGCACCGAGACCCTTCAGGAACTGGACGGCGGCGGAGCCGATCGCCCCTGTGGCGCCGTAGACGAGCACCTGGTGCCCTGCCTGGATCCGCGCCCCCCGGATGAACGTGAGCGCGTAGTGCGAGCCTTCGGTGCTCGCGGCCGCCTGCTCGTAGGACAGACCCGCGGGGATGGTCGCGATCGGCCCGTCTTCGCGGATCGAGAGGTACTCGGCATGCGCACCGAAGCGCCCCTCGTTGAACCCGAAGACGTCGTTCCCGACCTCGAAGGAGGTGACACCCGGGCCGATCGCCTCGACGACCCCCGCGAACTCACTCCCGTTGATCGTTGCCCGCGGCTTCGCGAGTCCGCTGAGGAGTCGGATGAAGAACGGCTCGGCCGCAAGGAAGCCGCAGTCCGTTCGGTTCACCGTCGCCGCGTACACCCGAACGAGCACCTCATGTTCCCTCGCGGGCGGCGCGTCCACCTCAGCGATCCGAACCACCTCCGGCGGTCCGTAGCGAGTGTTGACGGCGGCCTTCACTGGTGCATCCTCGCCCTTCGATCGTGCGGTGCGAATGCCGGGATGTTCTCAGAACGCTCTCGCCAGCCGCGATGCGCGTCGCTCCTAAGGACCGATCCCGACCGAAGTGAACACGGAGCGAACGCCGACGGATCTTCACGTCGGTCGCGTAACGCTCGTGCGTGACGAGAGACCAAGGACGGTCGCGACGATTCCACCAACGGTCCGGACAGCCCGCATCCGAAGATCCTGCATACCTAGGGAGGTTCCATGCGCTTGCTCGCACGACTCGCACGAGGTGCCGGCGTCGCGGCGATCGTCACCGCCGCGTTCGTGGCGGTTCCGACGATCGCCAACGCCTCGACACCCGTCGTGGGTCACGTCTACGTCAACGACAACACCGCAGGAACGAACACGATCGGCGCGTTCGATCAACACGCCGACGGTTCGCTCACGCCTGCCGCCGGCTCGCCCTTCGCGGCCGGCGGGGCCGGGACCGGCACGGTCATCGGGTCCCAAGGGTCGATCCAGGCGACCGCCGACGGCGATTGGGTGCTGGCGGTCGACGCCGGCAGCAACCAGATCTCCGTGTTGGCCGTCGGGAGCGGCGGCTCCTTGACGCCGGCCGCCGGCAGCCCCGTCTCATCGGGCGGGATCGAGCCGGTCAGCATCGCGGTGCACGGCGATCTGGTCTACGTGGCCAACGAGGGGAACGGCACGAGCGGCAGCAACTACACCGGGTTCAGGCTCGCCGACGACGGACGCCTCACGCCGCTCGCCGGCTCGACGATCCCGCTGCCTCCGACCGCCCTTCCCGGCGACATCCTGTTCAACGGCACGGGCAAGAACCTGATCGGCATCGAGGTGGGAACGACGGATCCGAGCACGTTCCTGATCGACAGCTTCATGGTCGGCGCCGACGGACGGCTCACACCGGCCGCGGGCTCACCGTTCCCGGCCGAGGCCGCCGGACCGTTCGGAAGCGCGTTCTCTCCCGCGGACCCGCACCACCTGTACGTGTCGAACGCGCACGGTGGGACGGACAACGGATCGGTGTCGGCGTTCTCCGTGAACCCGAACGCGAAGGTGAAGTCGATCACGGGCTCGCCCTTCGCGGACGGTGAGACCGCGCCCTGCTGGGTGGAGATCTCCCACGACGGGCGGTACCTGTTCACGGTGAACACCGGGAGCACGACCATCTCGCGCTACCGGATCTTGGCGAACGGATCGCTGCACCTGCTCGGGAGCACGCCCGTTCAGCAGCGGCCTCGGGATCCGGCCGTTCGACGCGCGGCTGGACGTCTCCGGTGCGCACCTGTACGTCGTGGACGCCGCGATCGCGTCGGTGAGCGGCTTCGCCGTGACCGGCGGGTCCCTGAAGGAGCTCGCGTCGTCCCCGGCCGCCTTGCCGGCCGGCGCGACGCCGTTCGGGCTCGCGATCGTCGGTTCCTGACCGACCCGACTCCGAGAGGGCCGCGAGCATCGCGCTCGCGGCCCTCTCCACTCGGTCTGATGGCTGCTCGGCCTACATGAAGTTCGAGGTGTGCAGCTCCGAGATCTCTTCGGCGGTCGACGCGGGGAAGCCCAGCTGGGTGAGGCGGACGACGCGACGACGATGCATCGTCTCGTGCAACGCGCGCACCGCGGCGACACCCTCGCGGAGCTGGGTCGGCCGGACCCCACCGGCGGCGAGCACGACGAGCGCCTCTTCCACGTGCGGGCTCGCGCCCGACGCATCGGCGAGGTACTCGGCGCGGCGGCGCACCGAGTCGTACAACACCCCCGCCCGATCCGGATCGGCGGCGAGGTAGTGCCGCGCGTGCTCGACGCCGAAGGCCACGTGGCGGGCCTCGTCGATCCGGGCTCGGCGCACGATGTCCGCGGTGACCGGCTCGGGCGCGAACCGTTCGACGAACGCCAGGTACTCCAGGAACGTGCCCTCCCCCAGGACGGACAGCAGGAAGGATGCCTGGGAGAAGTCCTCCTGCTCCAGGAGCGACCGGAGCGACGACTGCGTCTGCGCCGTGGAGTACTGGAGCCCGCCGCCGTTCGCGAGCGCGCGTTTCGTGAACGCCTCGATGTGTCTGGCCTCGTCGTTCACCTGGGACGCCAGGAACAGCGCCACCTCCGTGAAGTGCGGGTGGACGCGGGGGATGAATCGCGCCGGCACGTAGAGCGCCGCGTACTCGTTCTCCGCGAGGTGGGTCATGATCTGACACACCGCTCGCTCGACGTGCATCGGCAGCGGTCGCAGGTCGTGCCACCGGATGTCGGTCGACGCGTCCCATTGGGCGGCGGTGGCCTGCTCGTACAGGTTCGCCACGTTGTTCGCCCAGACGCGGTCGCGCTCGGTCTCGGTGTACGGGAACGCGGGCGCGCCGTCCTCGACCACGGCGCCTCTCGGTGAGAACCCGGTGGTGGGGTCCGCGCGCTCGGGGATCTCGCCCGCCTTGCCGATCAGCCAGTCGCGCGTGTCGAAGCCGTCGTGGCGGAACGCCGGCGTGATCCCCCAATCGGGGCGATCCTTGAACATCAGCGACCCCGCCGCCCCCCGGCGGATCAGGTACAGGGTCCGGTCACCGTCCGGCTCGACGCCGACCAGCTCATGTCCGGTTCCGCGGCACCACGCCGGGAGCTCGTGCGCGAGGCCGGGGCTCCGGCTGGTGAGCGCCAGCACCTCGCCGACCTCGATGTCGGACAGACAGACATCGAGCGCGAACACCAACCCCGACGCGAGATCGAGGTCCTCGCCGTCGAACGTGGCCGCGGGCTCGCCGGTCACCACCGTTCGCGCGATCCTCTGCTCGTCGACGGCGTCGAACACGTCGCGGTAGCCCTCCAGCTCCGGCTCGATCCACTCGCGGAGCCCCTCGAGCTCGAGGATCCGCCGGTGTTCCGGGTTCGCCCATTCCATCGCCATGAGGTGGCGGGTCCAGGCCGTCGCCCGGTCAGTGTCGAACGACGGCAACGCGGTGAAGTTGCAGTGGTTGTAGGGCGGCGACGTCCAGAAGGGCTCGAGCCGCCCCGGCGGCACCTCGCCCGATCGCACGAACACGTCCCAGGACGCCGCCCCCACGGCGGCAGCATCCGCGGTGCCATCGAGCACGGCCTTCACGGCGTCGCGCTCGCTCGTCCCCGTGTCGCCGTGCTTGCCGACGTCGGAGTCGAACCGCACGAGCCGGAGATCCTCGCCCTCGGTGAGTCCCTCACGCGCGAGGTAGAAGACGGGCATGATCGCGGCCTGCGCCGAGTCGGCGCTCCCGAGCGCGAGGGCCCGGCCCTTCAGATCCCGGACGTTGCCGAGCTCCCCCGCTCGCCCGACCAGGAGCGTCCGGAACCCGACGTCGGTGTCGCGCATCGCGAGCGCGCGGCACGCCCCCGCCGTCTCGTGATGCGTGCGGACGTAGGCCAGGTTCGTGTTCCACGCGATGTCGATCCACCCCGCGAGCAGCGCGTCGACCTGTGCGTCGTAGTTCGAGAACCAGACGACGTCCATCTCGACGGGCGCGCCGCGGAAGTATCCCTTGATGCCTTCCCAGATCGGGATCACCTTCTGGTCGTAGGCGACCGCCCCGACCATCGATCGATCGCTCACGTTCTCCCCCTCACAGCAGCGGCATGCCCACGAGCGCCCGACCCATCAGCTCGTAGAGCACGTCCGTGGTCGGCGCCATCACCGAGCCGGCGCGCGCGTCGCGGAAGGCGCGCTCGATCGGGAGCGCCTTGCTCAGCGCCGCGCCACCGCACGCTTGCATCGCCTCGGAGGTGACCCGGATCGCCATCTCGTTCGCGGTCGCCTTCGCCGACAAGATCGGCGCGCTGGGATCGCCGTCGGCCATCCGTCGCGCGACGTCGGAAAGGAACCCGCCCACCGTGTCGACCTCGGTCTGTGCCCGACCCAGCCGTGCCCGGACGGTCGGGAGGTCGGCGAGCGTCTGGCCGAGATGCTCGAGCTTCGCGCCCGAGACGTGCGCGACCGCCGCGGTCATCGCGGTTTCCGCGAGCCCGAGCGACACGGCGCCCTGACCCAGCTGGAACCACGGCAGCACCACGCCGAGCATCAGGTCCAGGCCCTTCCCGGCCTCACCGAGCTGCGTCTCGCCCTCGGTATCGACGTCGAACGTCATCGGGGCGCTGGCGTTGCCGCGGAGCCCGAGCCCGTCCCACGCGCCGCCGAGCGTGATCCCCGTCGCCGATGACGCGACGAGGTACAGGCTCGACTCGATCGGCGATGCCGCCTGTGCGGGGCGCGTGGAGACCACGTAGCTGTCGGCCTGGCCGGCGGTCGTGACGAACGACTTCTGCGCCGACAGCCTCGAGCCCTCGAGCTGGCTGACGGGAGCCCAGAAGTGGCTCCTCGAGCCACGCTCACTGAACGCGAGCGTCGACAGGTTGGACCCATCGGCCATCGCGCGCAGCGCCGGCGAGTCACCGCCCGGCGTTCCCGCGGCGGTGACCGTGGCCGCGCAGACGTGCATGACATAGATCATCGCGGTCGAGGCGCATCGCGACGCGATCGCCCGCGTGATCGACAGGAAGTCGGCCGGGGCGCCGCCGAGACCGCCGAGCGACTCCGGGAGCGTCAAGCCGAGCAGGCCGGTTTCGCGCAAAGCGTCGACCGCCTCGCGTGGGAACTCACCCGTTCGATCAACCGCGGCCGCGTGTTCGGCGGCGGCATCGAGGACGGGCTTGGCACGTTCGTCGAATGACATGCGGTCTCCTGTGGTGTCGAGCGGCCGGCTCGACCAGGAGCGACGTCAGAAGGAGCGCGTCGTTGCCGGACGGGCCGTGGCACGCATCTTGAGCGCCCGACCGGGCGCCAGGGCATCAGAGGTTCATCTGCGTGGCACGGCTCACCCCTTTCGAGGGGACACGATAGCGCCGACCGACGTGCTCGCCCCGGGCGGCTCTCAGGTGACGTTGATCGTCTTCGCACCGGTCCACAGGGTGCCGGCGCCGCCGGCCACCTGGGTCCGCGCCCGGAAGCTGTACGTGCCGTCCCCTTGTCCGGCGTGAACGGGAGCTGGCCGGCCGTCGTGTCGGTCGCGAACGCCTTCCACGCAGTGGTGCCCGGCCGCTTGACCTGGACGTCGAACACGAAGCCCGTCGGGGCGGAGCCCGTCGCCCACCGGATCGCGAACGCGGTGGTCGTCGACCCGGACGACGGGCTCGCGAGCACCCCGACCTTCAGCACGCCGGTCATCGACGGGTGGATCGAGCACGCGAACGGGTACTGCCCGGCGCCGATCACCGACACGGTGTAGGTCGTGCCGGACGGCAGCGGCCCGGAGTCGAACAGTCCCATCCTGCTGGTGTCGGTGACGGTGTGCTGGCTCGGTCCGAGGAACCGGAACAACACCGCGGTGTCCTGGGCCGGGGCGATCCGCCCCGTCCGGGACGGCACCCTCCATCGGTCCACGGGCCACACTAGGCCCGCGACCCCCCCGAAACGCAAACCCCTACGAGGAACAGGCGAGGCGGGCGTTGCCCCAGTCGGCGTGATCGTTCGCGTTCCCGTCGCCGGCGTCGGTCACGACGAGGCTCACGGACGACAGCCCGGTGACGTCGGCGACCAGGGGCACCGACGCCTGGCTCCCGCGCACCGGCCCGCTGCTCGCGAGAACCTTCCCGTCGCCCACGACCTCGAACACCACCGAGCCCGCGCTCCCGACCTCCTCGTCGACGCCGACGTCGGCGAGGAACGTCGAGCATCGGCCGCCGAGATCGAGCACGATCTTCGAGGGTGCGTGGGCGCCGATCCCGTGCTCGAACGTGGACGTGCCGATCCGGATCGGCCCACCGTCGTCGGGGGCGCGCTCCCCGTTGCTGTGGTCGACCTCCGGATCGCCCCAGCCGTTCGTGGTGTGCAGGAACGGCAGCTCTCCCGCGTACGTGACGGGTTCGGCGATCGCCGGCGTCGGCGAGGGCGGCGGCGGCGCGACCTCGTAGGCGCCGATGTCGATCGAGGCTCCCTGCGCGCGGGGGGTGCCGTCGAGATCGGTCGAGCCGGACGTGGCCGTGAGCAACCCGGCGTCCACGACGGGCGAGGTGCCGTCGACGTGATAGTCGTGCCCGGACGGGTCGGCGAACCCCGGATCGGCCCAGACCGCGTGCCTATCGACGCCGGAGCGGGCCTGCCACGTCGCGAAGTCGCCATAGTCATGCGCCTTCCACTGCCACGTGCCGTGCGAGTCGCCGTCCTCCGCGTAGTAGAGGTTCGCGTCGACCACGTTGTCGACGTTCTCGGTGTAGGCGTTCTCGACGAAGTCATGGGACCGGCCTGCGACGAAGATGTTGTTCGCGATCGTGTTGCCGCGGGTGTCGAACTGGACCAGGAGCTCAGGCCCCTTCGTGTCGACGACCGTGTTGTTGACGATCGTGCAGTCCTCGGTGCTGCCCCGCTTGCGGTCGTAGCCGCCGATCGCGATCCCGATCGCGGTTGCGTCGTAGACCACGTTGTTGCGCGTGGTGATGTTTCGGGTCGAGCGGCCGGCGTGCTCGCTCGCCATCTCGATCCCGATGTTCACGTCGTGCACGACGTTGCCCTCGACGAGCACGTCGCGGCCCCCGTCGACGTAGATCCCGTCGGCGCTCCGATCGTAGCCGTAGGCCGGGTTGCCGTAGCTGTCGACGTTCCAGACCTCGTTGCCGCGGACGACGCCGTCGCGCGCCTGGTCGACGGTCGGGTCGGGCGCCGTCCCCTCGAACCCGATCACGTCGATCCCGATGTTGTTCGTGTCGTGGACGCGGTTGCCCTCGATCGTGAAGTTCTGGACGTTGCCGTTCACGACCAGCGCCTCGGACGAGCCGAGCGTGAGGTTCGCGAGCTCGTTGTCGACGATCTCGACGCCGTCGATCGGGTGGTCGGGCGTCGTGCCGAACACGCCGATCCCGTGGGCGTCGCCACCGCTGCGCCCTTGGAACGTCGTCCCCATGTCGTGGATCGTGTTGTCGGCGATCCGCACATGGTCGGCCGAGCCGGTAACGAGGATCCCGATCGGCACGTGTCCGGACTCGTCGCTCCCCCACCCCGTGATCTGGAACCCCTGGATCGTCAGGTAGCGCTGGGAGTCGATCTCGATCATCGCCGCCTGGCCCGAGGGAACCTCGAGCGACGATCCGTCGAGCACGACGCTCTCGCCGGGCGCGGCCTCGAAGGTGATCGGCGCGCCGGGCGTCCCCGAGACGTGGAACGACACGCGTTGCGCGTACGTGCCGCCCCGAACCTCGACCGTCGCGCCCGGCGACACCGCGTCGGCCGCGTGCTGCAGGGTCGCCCACGGCGCGCTCTCGCTGCCCGACGCGGCGTCGTCGCCGTCGGCCGCAACCCAATAGGTCGGAGCGGCCGTGGTCGAGGCCCGAGAACGGGTGGCGAGCGCCCACCCCGCCACGAGCGCGAGGATGACACATAGGGCAACGAGCGCGCGGTTCACGCGTGTCGCCGTGGAGGGATCGGTCATGCCGGGCATATGGTCACGGACGGAGCCCATCGGAGGCAAGCCGGGCCCCCTGCAGACGGTGTACCCTGGTCGCGAGGGTTCAGCATCACTTCACGACCGTGTTTGCATGAGCAGTTCCCTCATCGGTCTTCGGACCGGTCGCCCCCGAGCAGCGGTCAGGCTCGTCAGGGCAAAGGAAGGAGGGAACGAGACATGGCTACAGGAACCGTGAAGTGGTTCAACGGCGAGAAGGGCTTCGGCTTCATCACGCAGGACGACGGTGGCCCTGACGTCTTCGTGCACTTCAGTGCGATCGCAGGCGACGGGTACCGGAACCTCGAGGAGAACCAGAAGGTCGAGTTCGACCTGTCGCAGGGTCAGAAGGGCCCGCAGGCAGGCAACGTCCGCGTCATCGCCTGACACCCAGCAACTGAGTAAGCGATCGATGGCCGCCGCGGAGACGCGGCGGCCATCGGCGTTCTCAGGCGGCCGCTTAGCGGATCGCTTCGGTGCTCGGCGCCAACGCGTGCCGACGCGTGGCCGTGGTGTGGAGCCAGCACGTCGTCGACGTGTTGTAGGTCGACAGGACCGTCTCGCATGTCGGAACCTCGCAGCACCTGCCGGCGCGCTCGCGGTGCACCGCTTGTTTGCTCGCGAGTGGCACCCCGTACTGCACGCTGTTGCTGTTCGACCGGTTCATCCTCATCCTTCCCTGCTCGGATCCGCGGCTGCGGATGATCCGTCGAGCGAAAGTGACGAGTGCGGGAGCAACACGCCGGTCGCGCGTGGCGAACCTTGCCGATGATTCGAGAGTATCACGGCCTTCCGTGCACGAGGCCGTTCCATCGCGTACAGTGACTGGGTTCCCCCACGCGAGCCTCGAACGACGAGGCAACGCGCGACGGCGTCTCGCTGATCCCCACACGTTCGCAAGCTTCGTTCCTGTGCGGCTCCGCCGGCTCTCTTCGCGCCGCGGACCAACGACACAGGAAGTCGAGGTAGTGATGCATCAGCACCCATCCCAGGGCGGCCCCGTGCTGCCCACGAACCCCCGGACCTTCGCCGAACTCGGCGTGTCCGCCCGGACCGAAGGAGCCCTGCGGATGCGCGGGATCGACGGTCCGTTCGAGATCCAGGGCCTCGTGATCCCCGACGCGATCGCCGGTCGCGACGTGCTCGCGCGCTCGCGGACCGGGTCCGGCAAGACGCTCGCGTTCGCGGTGCCGATCGTCGAGCGGTTGACGCCCAGCGGCCGCAGCCCGTCGGCGCTGATCCTCGCGCCGACGCGGGAGCTCGCGAGCCAGGTCACGGAGGATTTCCGCGCGATCGCCGACGTTGCGCAGCTGCAGGTTGCCGCGGTCTACGGCGGCGTCGGCATCGGACCACAGGCCAAGCGCGCCCGGCACGCCGACATCCTGGTGGCGACCCCAGGCCGCCTGCTGGACCTCGTGCAGCGGAAGCTCTTGCGGCTCGACCGCGTGCGCATCTGCGTGCTCGACGAGGCCGACCGCATGCTCGACATGGGGTTCCTGCCCGACGTGCAGCGGATCCTCGAGATGCTCCGCCCCGACCGGCAGACCATGCTGTTCTCGGCGACGCTCGACGGTGAGGTCGGCCGGCTCGCCAACAGGTTCACACGCGACGCCGTGCGACACGAGGTGGGCGAGGGCGGCGTGACGATCACCGACGCGCACCACCGGTTCATCTGCGTGGAGCACCCGAACAAGACGGAGGCGCTCGTGCGCGAGCTCGCCGCCGACCGAGGGCTGGCGCTCGTGTTCGTCCGGACCAAGCACGGTGCGGACCGGCTGGCGCGCAACCTGCGCAAGCAAGGCTTCCAGGCCGGCGAGCTGCACGGCGGGATGTCGCAGCCGCAGCGCGAGCGCTCGCTCGGGCGGTTCGCCAGCGGCGCGAACGATGTGTTGATCGCGACCGACGTCGCGGCGCGCGGGCTCGACCTCGAGGACATCACGCACGTGATCAACTTCGATGCGCCCGCCGACGAGAAGGCGTACGTCCACCGCGTCGGCCGCACCGCGCGTGCGGGCCGCGGCGGCGAGGGCGTCACCTTCGTCACGCCGGAGCAGCGCTTCGAGGTCGGCCGGATCGCCAAGATGCTCGATCTCGACGCGGAGTTCGTGCAGGCGGGCTTCCCCGCGCATCGCGAGCCCCAGCGGTCGAACGGCCGTGGCCAGCAACGCGGGGCCCGTCGTCGCGGGCCGACGTCACGCCCGCGCGCCTCGGCGAAGTAGTCCCGGCTCGCGCCGGCTCGCTCCTCCCATGCACGCATCGGCGTCGATCGACCCGTGGATGTACGCTGAGCCACCAGGGGCGACGGGGTGCGACGACCGGAGACGCGGTACGCCAGGAGCGGTGATGCGCACATCGCCTATCAGGTGGTCGGGACCGGTCCGCGCGATCTCGTGTACGTGCCCGGCTGGCTCTCGAACGTCGAGCTGAACTGGGAGGAACCGGCCTACGCGCGGTTCCTGACGCGGCTCGCGTCCTTCGCCCGTCTGATCCTGTTCGACAAGCGAGGCACGGGTCTTTCCGACCGGGTGCCCGATCAGCTGCTGCCCACCCTCGAGCAGCGGATGGACGACGTCCGAGCGGTGTTGGACGCGGTCGACTCCGAACGGGCGGCGTTGTTCGGCGTCTCGGAGGGCGGCGCGATGAGCGCACTGTTCGCCGCCACCTACCCGGAGCGAACATCGGCGCTCGTCATGTACGGCAGCTACGCACGCCGGCAACGAACCTCCGACTACCCGTGGGGCCAGTCCGCCGAGGACCTGGCCGCCTCGCTCCGGGAGATCGAGCAGGGCTGGGGCGGTCCGGTGGGCCGCGCGATCCGCGCTCCGAGCGCCGCCCACGACGAGCGGTTCATGCGGTTCTGGGCCTCGTACCTCGTCCAGAGCGCGAGCCCGCAGGCCGCGCTCACCCTCGCGCGGATGAACGCCGAGATCGACGTCCGGCCGATCCTGTCCGCGATCCGGGTGCCGACGCTGATCCTGCACCGAGAGGGAGACCGGGTCGTCGGCACGGGCGACGCTCGCTACCTCGCCGAGCAGATCCCCTCGGCCGTGCTGGTGCTCCTCGCGGGCGACGATCACCTGCCGTGGGTGGGCGACCAAGATGCCGTGCTCGACGAGGTCGAGGAATGTCTCACCGGCATCCGCCGCGGGCCCGCCTTGGACCGGGTGCTCGCGACGGTCCTGTTCACCGACATCGTCGACTCGACGAAGAAGGCCGCCGAGCTCGGCGACACGAAGTGGAAGGGCTTGCTCCACGCGCACGACGAGCGAGTGCGAACCGAGCTGGCTCGGTTCCGCGGGGTCGAGGTGAAGACCACCGGCGATGGCTTCCTGGCGAGCTTCGACGGTCCGGCCCGGGCGGTGGGCTGCGCGCACGCGATCGTCGACGGGGTGCGGAACCTTGGGATCGAGATCCGAGCGGGCTGTCACACCGGGGAGGTCGAGCTGCTCGACGGCGACCTCGGCGGGATCGCGGTGCATATCGGAGCTCGTGTCGCAGCGCTCGCCGGCGCCGGCGAGGTGCTCGTGTCCAGCACGGTGAAGGACCTCGTCGTGGGATCGGGGCTGACCTTCGACGACCGCGGTCTGCACCGGCTGAAGGGTGTGCCCGACGAGTGGCACCTCTACGCGGTGACGTGGAACGGCGACACCGCGAGCCGGGCGCCGTAGCGACGTGGCGCCCGGTCCGATGGCGTACGACGTGGCGGTCTTGGGGGGAGGTCCGGCGGGCTGCGTCCTGGCGTCGCGGCTGAGCGAGGACCCGCAGCGATCCGTCTGCCTCGTCGAAGCGGGGCCCGACTACGGCCCGTACGCGGAGGGCGGGTGGCCCAAGGATCTGACGTACGCCAACGAGCTCGCCCTCTCCCACGACTGGGGGATCGCGGGCGGGTCGGCCTCCTGGCGCGCGAAGGTCGTCGGTGGGTGCTCGTCGCACAACGGCTGCTTCATCACGTGGGGGACGCCGGCGGACTTCGACGAGTGGGTCGAGGCCGGGAACCCCGGCTGGTCATCCGACGAGCTGGAGCCCTACCGCCGGCGCGGCCGGCAGATGCTTCGTGTCCGTCCCTCACGCGTGGACGACCTCGAGCCGTTCATGCGCGCGGGTCTCGACGCGGCGGTCGAGATCGGCCTTCCTGTCCTCGAGGACTTCGACGATCCAGGGATCAGCGAGGGCGCCGCGCCGATCCCGGTCAACGCGATCGGCGACGTGCGCTGGAACGCGGCGTTCGCCTATCTGGATCCGGCTCGCGAGCGACCGAACCTCACGATCGTGCCCGACGCGATCGTGGATCGGCTGCGCTTCGACGGCGAGCGGGCCGTGGGGGCGATGGTCCGGGTCGGCGGCGAGGAGCGCGAGATCGTTGCCGACCTCGTGGTCCTGACCGCGGGCGCCTACGGCTCCCCCGCGATCCTGCTTCGAAGCGGCGTCGGTCCTGCGGAGGATCTCGCCCGGCACTCGATCGACGTCCACGCCGACGTCCCCGGCGTGGGCCGGAACCTGATCGACCATCCGAGGGTCGAGGTCGTGTACCGACCGAGCGTGGAGCTCCTTGCTCGAACGCGGAGTCACCTCGCCGGCGAGCCGGACCGTGCCCAGACCCTGCTCAAGGCCCGAAGCACGATCTGCCCTCCCGACACCTGGGATCTCCACGTGATGATGCGCGTGCGCCCGCCGATCTCCGACGACCCACGTCGTCCCCCCGGCGACCCGCTCGCCCATCTCTACGTCCACGTGATGAAGCCGGCGTCGCGGGGCAGCGTGCGGATCGACTCGCGGGATCCCGGCGCGCTCCCGATCGTGGACCACGGCTTCCTGTCGGATCCGGCCGGACACGATGCCGGGGCCCTGGTCGACGGGATC
Organism: uncultured Actinomycetes bacterium; assembly: GCA_963799625.1. Taxonomy (GTDB): domain Bacteria; phylum Actinomycetota; class UBA4738; order UBA4738; family HRBIN12; genus AC-51. The sequence continues at coordinate 102,777 of CAWCXU010000015.1, forward strand.
CACCTCGCGCGCCGACTGGCGACGACATCGGTCATGGACGAACTCCTTCAGGACGAGCTCGTGCCGGGAGCGCTCGGCGAAGACGCGCTTGCTTCCCACGTGGCGGGATCGGTCGTCGGCTATTGGCATCCGGTCGGCACCTGCAAGATGGGACCGGAGACCGACGCGGGATCGGTCGTGGATGCGAGCGCCCGCATGCATGCGTTCACGAACGTCTACGTCGCGGACGCCTCGATCATGCCGACCATCCCTCGAGCGAACACCCATCTGCCCGTGATCGCCATCGCCGAACGGATCGCGGATCTTCTCCGCTCGCGCAGCTGAGGTCAGATCGGCCCCGCGTCGCCACGGTCCGCCTCGGTCGGGACCCCATATGTCCCGACGACTGCGCGGCACCGATTCAGTGCCGGCGGTCTTGGCGGCGTTCCTTGCGGCGACGGTGACGGCGCATCACGCCGAGTCCGAACCACACCAACGCCCCGAGCACGGCGGAGGCGATGGTGAGGAGCCACAGCGGCCACGTGAAACTCCAGAACAGGAAGTCGAGCCGCACGCTCTCGGTGTTCTGAACCATGAATATGAGAAGCAGGCCTGCTCCGGTGAGCGATGCGATCGCTCCACCGCCGAGTCGGCGACCGTCCGCTTCAGGGTTCGTGCTTCCGCTTGAACCGTTCGGGACCATGGTCCCCCTTCCTGCGTGCTGCTACTCGCGAACGAGCTTGGCCTCGGCTTGGCTCTCCAGATCGAGGCAGCCCACTTGGCATCCGGCGGCTGCCCGACGTCGTGGGTATCGAGTCTTCAGCTAGTTCGAAGCCGTCTCCACCTCGTCTGCGGCCATCAAGCCGACCTCGACGAGGTCGAGCGGGTGGACCCAGGCGTCAGACAACGGGAAGCCTCCGGCCCGGGCGATCGCATCCCTGAGCGGGATAGCCCAATGGTGCTCTATCAACGCGATCGCCGCCGCCGTCCCGTTCGGGATCGTCGCGACGAGGTCCCACATCGCGTCATCGCCGATCACGTGGCCGTCCTCGCCCGCCTCAGCGCCCGCCTCCGCACCGAGCTCGGCGCCTTCTTCGCCGTCGAGCCCGAGGCCGATGAGTGCGCCCACGGTGGCGCCGAACTCCTCGGCTTCGTCGACGGAGAGGTCGCTCGTCCGGAGCACCTCTACCTTCCCGGCATCGTCCTTCCTCACCGCGAGCACGTCGATCAGGCGGATCACGTCGCTCTTGCGCAACTTGGCCAACTCGTCCTTGATCTCGCCGGTGAACTTCGGGTCGTCGAAACCGATCACGAGGAACTGCACTGGTCCCAGCGTCATCTTCGGGTCCTTCCTCTACGTGCTCAGGCGCTACGTGGTGGCCAGGATCTTCGCCTTCTGGGCGTCGAACTCCGCCTGGGTGAGGACCCCCTGGTCGAGCAGGTCCTTCGCCTTCTTCAGTTCAACGTATGGGTCCTCCTGTGGGGCGGCGGGGGCTCCTTGGGCAGCCGGAGCCGCCTGCGCGGCGGCTTCTTCTTGACCCGTGGCCTGGCCACGCTTGTTGGCTACGTGCACCGCCGTCCCCATGACGGCCGCTCGCCTCAGCATCCTGGGCATGTGTTGCTCCCTTCCCTCTGCTTCGATGGGTGTGTCATGTCTGGCTCATCACTCGGCGATCCGGAACGACGTACGCAACGATCAACGCGGCCGGGAAGAAGACCAGGCTGAAAAGGAAATAGAGGAAGAAACTGTGGCCCTTGCGGGCAGCAACGCGCGCAGGCCAGAACGCGATCGCGACCCACACGATGAGGAACAGTGACCAATAGAGGAATGAACCAAACACCGATTCTGCGACCACGTTTTCCCAACCTCCCGGTCAGACCGCTGGTCCCCTTTCGGGGCGCGGCGTCGTTTCTCGGACCGGGAGTTCGGGTTCGCCTGCGGGCAGCCAAAGGTTGGAGCTACCGCGTCAACGAAGCTAACACCCGGCCTCTCGTTTGGATAGTCGGCGCATGAAGAAGCCCGCCTAGAACAGGATCGGGAAGCTCCGCTGAGTGCCCGAAGAGCTGATCTCGGACGGGGAATTCATCCGGACCACCCTCGGTCACCGATGGAACTGCGCGGTGCTCGCGGCGGTGGGGAACACAGGCCTCGACTATCTAGCCCGGCCTGCTGTTCCGTCGCAGCTGTGGAAGCGACATCCACGATCGCGCGTCAGTTTGGCGACGGGATCCCCTCTGCGCTCGTCCCCGGACCCGATCCGCCCGTGTGCTTGACCGTGAGACGGTGGATGGCATCCGTGAGCTCCAGGATCTGCTTGGAGAGATCGAGCAACTGTTCGTTCTGCGTCTCTTCCAGCTGGACGGACTGCCACTCTTGCTATGCCTCCTCCGAGACGACGTTGCACGTCCCAGGAATCACCGGGATTGCCGTATCCGGGCATGAGGGTCAGAGTTCTCGTCGAGGGAGGGGGCTCCGATGACGGAGAAGGCGAAACCCGGACAAGAGCTCGACCATCCTCGGCCGCCCGCCCCTCCGCCACCGCCGCGGTGGCAGCGCTGGCTCCCGCTCGTCGGTCTGATCCTCACGCTCGGGCTGTTGCTCTGGCCGATGCGGAACTCCAACGCTCCCGCGGAGCTCAGCTACACGCAGTTCCTGTCGCAGGTTGACGGGGGCATGATCGCGACGGCCGAGATCGATCCGTCGGGCGCGGTCAAGGGCACGCTGACGGCCGGGGGCGAGTACACGACGCAGATCCCGACCGCGCTGCAGGACACCGGGCTCGCCGACGAGCTGAAGAAGAAGAACGTCCAGATCACCGGCAAGCCGCAGCCGGGGACCACGCTGCTCGGGCTGATCCTCAGCTTCCTGCCGTTCCTGCTGTTGATCGGGGTGTACCTGTGGTTCGCTCGGCGATCGCAGCGCCAGATCGCGGGCGGCCTCAGCGGGATCCTCGGATCGCGCGCGAAGGTGTACGACGCCGAGCGCCCGACGACCCGGTTCACCGACGTCGCGGGCTACGAGGGCGCCAAGCGGGAGATCAGCGAGGTCGTCGACTTCCTGAAGGAGCCGGAGCGGTACGCGCGTGCCGGCGCGATGGGCCCACGAGGGGTGCTGATGGTCGGGCCGCCCGGGACCGGGAAGACGCTCATGGCGCGGGCAGTCGCCGGCGAGGCGCAGGTCCCGTTCTTCGCGATCACCGGCTCGGGGTTCGTCGAGGTGTTCGTGGGGGTCGGCGCCGCCCGGATGCGCGACCTGTTCGCCGAAGCGCAAGAAGCGCGCTCCGGCGATCGTCTTCATCGACGAGATCGACGCGATCGGCCAGCGCCGAGGCGCAGGGTTCGGCGCGAACGATGAGCGCGAGCAGACGCTCAACCAGCTCCTCGCCGAGATGGACGGGTTCGATCGGACGACCGGCATCGTCGTGCTCGCCGCCACGAACCGGCCCGAGATCCTGGACCCGGCGCTGCTGCGCCCGGGGCGGTTCGACCGCGAGGTCGAGATCGCGCTGCCGAACCTGTCCGATCGGGCCGCGATCCTGCGCGTGCACATCGACGGGAAGCCGGTCGACCCCGACGTCGACCTCGACGTCGTCGCACGCGCCACGCCCGGGTTCTCGGGCGCCGACCTCGCGAACCTCGTGAACGAGGCCGCGATCTTCGCCGTTCGCGCGGGTCGTTCGTCGATCACCGCGGAGGACTTCTCGCAGGCACGAGACCGGATCCTGCTCGGGCGGCGCGACGCCTCGAACGCGCTGACCGGCGACGAGAAGCACGCGGTCGCGGTGCACGAATCCGGGCACGCGGTCGTCGCCGCGCTGTCGGCCCACGCCGACCCCGTCGAGAAGGTGACGATCCTTCCGGCCGGCCGCGCGCTCGGCGTCACCGAGCAACTGCCCGAGGACGAGCGGCACCTGTATCCCGAGAGCTACCTGCTCGACTCCCTCGCCGTGAGCCTCGGCGGGCGGGCGGCAGAACGACTCGTGCTCGGCGAGCCCTCGACCGGCGCGTCGAACGACCTGGCGCGGCGCGACGCAGCTCGCGACGCGGATGGTGCGGGACTTCGGCATGAGCGACCGGCTCGGGCCGGTGGGGTTCTCCGACGAATCCCCCGCGTACCTCGGCGTGCAGCAGCCGGCCTCGCGACCGTACGCCGAGGCGACGCAACGCGTGATCGACGAGGAGGTCGGGCGATTGCTGCACGAGGCTGACGAGCGCGCGACCACGCTGCTGGGAAAGAATCGTGACGGGCTGCAGCGCGTGGTGGATCTGCTGCTCGAACGGGAGACGATCGACGGTCGCGACGTCCTGGCCGCGGTCGGCGCGCCCGATCGGGTCGACCCGGTCGTCGTCGTCGATCGTGTCGGTCCCCCCGTCTGACGACGGGGTTCGACAGGGTCTGGCTATCGCGGTGCTGGCGGCGGGTTGTGCCAGCCACCGACGGGCTCGACCAGCCGATCGGCCTCCAGAGGCCCCCAGGTGCCCGGCGGGTACGCAAGCACCGGCGTCGCGTCGTCCAGGACGGGATCGACGATCTCCCATGAGCGTTCGATCACGTCCTGGCGGCTGAACAGCTCCGCGTCCCCCTCCATCGCATCGGTCAGCAACCGCTCGTACGCCGACATCTCCTCGGACGGCGGATGCGCGGCGACCAGCTCGACCTCCTCGCCGACCATCACGTCGCCCGGGATCTTCGTCCGTGCGCTGAGCGAGATGCGCTGGTCCGGTCCCAACCGGAAGACGATGTGGTTCGGATGCCTCGCGAGTGGTTCGTCGAACACGTCGCGTGGTGGCCGCTTCAGTTCCACCAACACCTCCGAGGCGGTGGCGGCCAGCTTCTTGCCCGCCCGGATGTAGAACGGCACGCCGGCCCATCGCCAGGTCTCCACCCGCAGGCGCAGCGCGACGAACGTCTCGACCGTCGAGTCCGGCGCAACGCCCTTCGCCTCGCGATACCCCTCGTACTGCCCGCGCACGACGTCGTCGGGTTGCAGCGGGCTGATCGCTTGCAACAACCGCACCCGCTCGGTCAGGAACACATCGCGATCGAACCCGCTCGGTGGCTCCATCGCCACCAGGGCGAGCACCTGGAGCAGGTGGTTCTGCACGACGTCGCGGATCGCCCCGACCGACTCGTAGAACCCGCCGCGGTCGCGCACGCCGAAGTCCTCGGCCATGGTGATCTGCACGCTCTCGACGAAGTTGCGGTTCCACAACGGCTCCAGGAACGCGTTGGCGAACCGGAAGTACAGGAGGTTCTGCACCGGCTCCCGGCCTAAGTAGTGGTCGATCCGGAAGATCGCGTCCTCGGCGAACGTGCGGCGCAACACCGCGTTCAACCCGCGAGCGCTCGCTAGGTCGCGGCCGAACGGCTTCTCGACCACGACCCGCGCATCCGTCATGCTCCCCGAGCCTTCGAGGTGCTCGATCACGGGCTCGAACAACGATGGCGGGATCGCCAGGTAGTACAAGGGGCTCTGGGCATCGCCGAGCGCCTCTCGGAGCCGCCCGAACGTGCCCGGGTCCAGGTAGTCGCCGTCGACGTACTCGAACATCTCCTGGAGCCGCTCGAACGCGGCCTGGTCGACGCCGCCGTGCTCCTCAAGGCTCTGACGCATCCGGTCGAGCAGCGTCTCGCGGGTCCACCCCGACCGCGCCACCCCGACCACCGGTCCCTCGAGGAACTTCCGTTGCACCATCGCCTGGATCGCGGGGAAGATCTTCTGGTACGCCAGGTCGCCGGTGATCCCGAACAGCACCAACGCGTCGGAGCGTCCGTCGCGGCGTCCACCCGTCATGACACTCATGCGCTCAGGCTACAGGCGGGTCTCGAGAACGCCGGACGTACGATGGCTGCCCGGCGACGGGCCAAAGATGAGGAAGGAGTCATGGATGGCCACGGATCGGCCCATGCACCTCGGGATGGTGGGGCTCGGGCGGATGGGATCGAACCTCTCCCTCCGCTTGATGCGCGACGGGCACACGTGCGTCGTGTACGACGTGTCGCCGGCCGCGGTCGGGGCGTTGGTTACCGAAGGCGCCACGGGGGCCAACTCCTTGGAGGAGCTCGTGGCCGCGCTGCCCGCCCCACGAACCGTGTGGCTCATGCTTCCGGCGGGCGAGATCACCGAGCGAGCACTGACCGACGTCGTACAACTGCTGGAACCGGGAGACGCCGTGATCGACGGCGGCAACACACACTACGTGGACGACCTCTCGCGGGGCGCGGCGCTCGAGCCGCTCGGCATCCACTACGTCGACGTCGGTGTGTCCGGCGGCGTGTTCGGGCTCGACCGAGGGTTCTGCCTGATGGTCGGCGCCGACGACGAGGTGTTCGAGCGACTCGAGCCCGTGTTCCGGTCGCTCGCACCCGGTGTCGACATGGCGGCGCGTACCCGCGGTCGCGAGGGCGAGCCCGCGCCCGTGGAGTACGGCTACCTGCACTGCGGGCCGGTGGGAGCCGGCCACTTCGTGAAGATGGTGCACAACGGGATCGAATACGGGCTGATGGCCGCGTACGCCGAGGGGCTGAACGTCCTCGCCAACGCCGACGTCGGCCGGCGGACACGTGACGCCGACGCCGAGACCACGCCGCTCGAGCACCCCGAGCGGTACGCCTACTCGATCGACGTCGCCGAGGTGGCGGAGGTCTGGCGCCGCGGCAGCGTCGTGAGCTCGTGGCTGCTCGATCTGACGGCCGCGGCGCTGCACGAGGCGCCGACGCTCGAGGGCTTCGCGGGCCGCGTCAGCGACTCGGGTGAAGGCCGGTGGACGGCGGTCGCGGCGATCGAAGAGGGAGTGCCGGCGCCGGTGTTGACCTCGGCGCTCGCGTCGCGGTTCTCCTCACGCGGGGAGGACGACTTCGCCAACAAGCTCCTGTCCGCGTTGCGCCGGGAGTTCGGCGGGCACATCGAGAAGCGGTCCTGATGGACGGACGGGCCGATGCCGCCACGGTCCGGCTCGAGGCGCTGCCCGACGCGGCGGCCGCGGCACGGCGCGGGGCCGAGCTGATCGCGGCGGCGGCACGCGAGGCGGTCGCGGAGCGCGGCGGTTGCGCCATCGCGGTCTCCGGCGGCACGACACCGTTGCCGATGTTCGCGGCGCTGGCCGACCAAGACGTGCCGTGGGACGAGCTCGGGATCTGGCAGGTCGACGAGCGCATCGCGCCGCGCGGCCACGAGGACCGGAATCTGACGCATCTGTTGGCGTCGCTCCCCCGTCGCGCCCGTGTGCACGAGATGCCGGTCGACGGGGACGACGACGGGCTCGACGCCCGAGCGACCACGTACGCGTCGGGGTTACCGGCGCGCTTCGACCTCGTGCACCTCGGTCTCGGCGACGACGGCCATACCGCGTCACTCGTTCCGGGGGATCCGGTGCTCGACGTGCACGATCGCGACGTCGGGATCACGGGGATGTACCAAGGCCGGCGGCGGATGACCCTCACGCTCCCGGCGCTGGATGAGGCGAGGTCCGTGCTCTTCCTCGTCACGGGTGAGGAGAAGGCCGAGCCGCTGCGGAAGCTGCTGGCCCGCGATCAGACCATCCCCGCAGCGCTCGTCCAGGCCGCCGACCAGCTCGCGATCGTCGATCGGGCCGCGCTGACTTCCTGATGAGCGGGAGCCCGGACGACTGACTCCTACCCCTCGGCCGTCTCCCGGGCCGCGCGCTTCTCCTCATAGTGGCTCGCCATCGCCTCCAACATCTGGAGGTAGTTCGCGATGCCGTCGCGCGCCTCCTCGGCCTCCTGGGACAGGCCGGTCAGCGTGTCGATCTTCCAGTGAGTGAACAGGACCGGCAGGACGACCTCGTCGTGATGGATCCGCAGGTCGTAGATCCCGGCCTTGGCGATCTCGATCGCCTTCGCCTTGAAGTCGGGCATGTCCATCCCGGGCATCGTGAACCCGGTGACCTGCCGGTTGATCGCCAGCATCATCGCGGAGGGGTCGATCTCGAGCGCGGCTTTGCCCAGCTCCCGGTAGAAGACGTAGTGGAGGTTCTCGTCGGTCGCGATCCGCGCGGTGAGCTTCTCGATCATCGGGTCCTGGGTGAACGTGCCGGTGTTGCGGTGCGCGATGCGCGTCGCGAGCTCCTGCAACGTCGTGTAGACGAGGCCGTCCAACGGATCGAGCGTCTTCCCTTCGCCGGCCGGGTAGTAGCCGGTCATGACCTGGTCCATCCGCCCTCGCTCGAGAGCCACCGGGTCGGTCCCCCGCGTCACGGTCAGGTAGTCGCGGAGCACGATCGCGTGGCGGCCCTCCTCGGCGGTCCACCGGCGGACCCACTCGCCCCAGGCGCCACCGCGGCCGAACATGTCCCACAGCGCCAGGTGGTAGTAGGGCAGGTTGTCCTCCGTGAGCAGGTTCACCTCGAGCGCCGTGCGCGAGACGATCCCGAGCGCGCTGTCGGTGTCCTCCCACGGCTCCTGGACGTAGTTGCGTCCGACCTCGTACGGCACGTACTCGTGCGGGAACCATTCGGTGGCCGCCGACAGATGGCGCTGCGTCCCGCGCACCAGCGCGGGCTCGAGGAGCCGCAGCATCTCGTCGGCGGGTACAGGTCCGTTCTCGCCCATCACAAGCCTCCAACTCGAAGTCTTCAGCCGGTGATTGGGCTGACCGAGGTCGCGGCCGGGTGTTCGGGCCGCATGAAGGTCCGCGGGATCCACGGAACTTTTCGGGAGCATATCGTGTCAAGGCCGGGCCGTGCCACACAGAGGGAGGATCCGAACGATGTCGGAGGAGAGCGACTGGAACGCGCAGATCATCGAGGAGTTCCGAGCCAACGCGGGCAAGCTCGGCGGCATGTTCGAGGGCGCCGACGTGCTGCTCCTGCACCACACCGGATCGAAGACAGGCGTCGAGCGGGTCAGTCCTCTCGGCTATCAGCGCATCGGCAGCGCGTACGCGGTCTTCGGCTCGAACTCGGGGAGGACCTCCCATCCGGCGTGGCTCCACAACCTCCGAGCCCACCCACGCACCACCGCCGAGATCGGGACCGACACGATCGAGGTCGTCGCCCGTGTCGCGGAGGGCGACGAACGTGCGGAGATCTGGGAGCGACAGAAGGCGAACATCCCGCAGTTCGCCGAGTACGAGCAGACGGCGAACCGTGACATCCCCGTCGTGATCTTGGAACCCGTCGACTGACCAAGGAGACTGCCGGACGTGGATCAGCCGGAAGCGGCCCTGCGTGCAAGCCTGCGAACACCACGTGCCGCCGGTGTCGCCGGGATCGTCTTCTCGCTTCTGCTCGGGACCACACTCGTACTGATCCGGCTCGCCGCGCCGGCCGGAGCGAACGAAGGCACCGGTTGGCTCGCCGACCCGGGCAGGCGACGGTCGATCGTGATCGCACTCAACCTCGTGCCGTTCGCGGGGATCGCGTTCCTCTGGTTCATCGGGGTGATCCGAGACCGGGTCGGCGATCGCGAAGACCGCTTCTTCGCGACGGTGTTCCTGGGTAGCGGGTTGTTGTTCGTCGCGATGCTGTTCGTCGGCGCGGCGGTCGCAGGAGGGCTACTCGCAGTTACGGCCGATCAAGCGGGGCGTATCCCCTCCGCCGAGCTGTGGGATCTCGAACAACGGATCTTGTTCACACTGCTCAACGTGTACGCGATCAGGATGGGCGCCGTGTTCATCTTGTCAACGACCGCGATCGGGGTGCGCACGGGCATCATCCCCCGGTGGCTCGCCTTGGCAGGCTACGCCGCCGCCGCGATCCTTCTCTTCCTCGTGACGATCTCACCTTGGATGAACCTCGTGATGCCCGTATGGGCGTTCGTCCTCAGCATGTACATCCTCGTGAAGAGCAGCACGACGGAAGGGCGGATCGACGCTGCGGCGGTGGAACCGCCCATCGGCTGAGAGCGTCGGCGAGCGCACGATCGATCTCCTAGAGGTGCGCGTCGAACCAGGCCTGCGTCCGTGCGATCGCGTCCAACGCGTGCGCCCGCTCCACCGGCACGTGACCCTCGCGCGGATAGACCACGAGCTCGACCTCGCTGCCGGTCTCGGCGAGCGCGGTGAACAGCTCCTCGGCCTGGCTGACGGGCGTGCATCGATCGTCGGCCCCCTGCAGGATCAGCGTCGGGGTCGTGCACCGGTGCGCGTGGGTGACGGGTGACCGGTCGGCGTACTGGCTGGACGGATCGTGCCAGGCGCCCTCCAGGATGGCGTGGTCGTACCACCACACCTCCGACGTAAGGTGGAACGACACGTAGTTCGACACGACCGACATCGCGACGGCCGCGGCGAACCGGTCGGTCTGCCCGACCGCCCACCCGGCCATGTAGCCGCCGTAGGACAGGCCGGCGATGCCGAGACGGTTCGGGTCGGCGATCCCTTCTGCGATCACGTGATCGACGCCGGCCATGATGTCGCGGTAGTCGACGCCCCCGCCGTCGCCGATCACGGCCTGTGCGAAGGCATGGCCGCGGCCGATGCTGCCGCGCGGGTTCGGGAGCAGACACGCGTAGCCGGCCGACGCGAGCAGCACCGCGTTCGGCTCGGAGTCCGAGAAGTACGCCCCCCAGTTCCAGGTGGGTCCGCCGTGCACACAGACGATCGTCGGGAAGGGGCCTTCGGCGCCCTTGGGCGTCATCAGCACCCCTTCGATCTCGACGCCGCCCTCCCCCATCCAGCGCACGGTGCGCACGTCGGGGAAGACCCGGCCCTCGACGATGTGCTCGTTGAACGACGACCGTCGTATCCAGGCGTTCGTCGTGTGGTCGAACCTCGCCAGCTCCGGTGCCTCGCCGTGCGCCTGATGCGTTGTCCAGATGTCGGCGGCGTCGTCGGTGATCACGCAGGCGGGCGTGGTGATCGCGTCGCCGATGAACGCGTCGCCGCGCCACCGCTCTTCACGGCGCCCGTCGAGCCAGATACGGCCGCACGCGTTGCCGGTACCGTCGGTACGCGCGTACCAGAGCGAACCGGCGTCGGCCCAGGACGCCGCGCCGACCGTCTCCAGGTCAGGCCAGGAGTCGGTCGCGCCGCCCGACGCGAGGTCGACGATCCGCAGGCTGCCCGACAGCAGGCCGTGGTCGCTCGCGTACCCCTCGACGACCGCGACGCGATCCGCATCCGGCGCGAGCTCGAGGCCCTCCAACTGCCACGCGGGCTCGTACAGGGTCACCGCGGTCCGAGCCGTGAGATCGAGGCGCGCGACCTTCGCCTGGTACCAACCCGAGCCCGTGTGATCGCTCGACACGAGCGCGACGACGGTGTCGTCGCCGTCCCACGCGACCTCCCACACGCTCAGGTCGGGCGGACCGGCCTCGGTCACGGCACCGGTGGCGAGGTCGATCAGGAACAACCGCCGCCGCGCATCGCCGGGCCGGCGCACGATCGGATCGGGCGCCGGCTCCGCCCCGGTCACGGCCCGTGCGCTCCAATCGAGTCCGTACGAGCCCGGGTCCGCGGCGAGGACCAGCAGCCGCCCACCGTCGCTCGACCACGCGACGCTCTCGCATGACCCGGCGAGCGTCGCGGCGAGGACCAGCTCACCCCCGGCCGCGGCCACCGTGTAGGGAAGCTGATGTCCCGCGTGCAGCCGGTCCGACAGGAACGCGAGTCGGGTGCCGTCGGGCGACCATGCCGGGGTCTGATCGCATGACCCTCCACCGGTGAGCGCGACCGGCACGTCGCTCGGCCCCGTCCCCACCACATACAGATCGCTCGGGACGAACGAGCCCTCGGCGGCCACGGTCGCGTGGAGCGCGAACGCGATCGCGGTCCCGTCGGGCGAGACGGCGAGCTCGGCGGGTGTGCGTACGTCGAGCAGGAGCTGGGCGGTGGGCAGCTGTCGTTCGCGGGTGGCGTCCATCGCCGCATGATGCCATCAGGCGTCGACGGGCGAGTCGGCCGATCGGTTAGGACTCGCCGACTTCCGCCACCCACTCGCGCAGGCGGGGAAGGTGCTCCTGATAGTGCTCCGGACCGGATTTGCGTATCCACCGGTCCGCTTCGTCGGAGCGTTCCGGCAGGGATCGCCAGGCTCGCAACATCTGGTTGCGCGCGGCAACCGCCTGCGCTCGCACATCGTTGAACGGGACCTCATGCATGGCGGCATAGGTTGCGGCGTTGATCGCGTCGATGTCGATCTCCTCGGGCCGGTACGTGCCGAAGCGAACCCGCTCCAAGACGACGCCGGCCTGGGCGAGCCAACCCCCGATGTGCGCGACGAGGTCTTTGGCCGACCAGCCCTCTCTGAAGTATCCGGGCTCCTCGACCTTGTCCCGGGGCAGCGAGTCGACGAGGCCGTGCAGCTCGCCCCAGAGCCGGTCCTCTTCGGCCATCAATGCGTCGGCGGTCTCGGATCGCGACATCGCCCTAGTATGCCGCGCCAACAGCCGGTTCAGTCTTCGTCGACGGCGTGTGGATCCTCGTGGTCCGTCGCGCCCGGCGCGGTTCCTCGGATGGACAGAGCCGACTCCTCGGGAGAGGGGAAGTCGTCCCGCTCGACCGAATCATCCGCGACCAACTCGCCTTCCTCATCCGAGGCGCCCTCGTCCTCCAGCGCGATCACCTCGTCGGTCGTTCGCTTCTCCGGTCGTTCACGAGCCAGCGCGTCGTCGATGCTCAGCTCGCCCTCGGCCTCCTCCGGTGTCGTTCCTCGAAGGTCGGCAGCGAACGGATGGTCCGCCCGCAAGATCTCTCCTTCGAGCTCCTCGCCGTCGTTCTCATCCCACGGATCTTCCCGTTCCATGGCTCCTCCGATCAGGCTCCTTCGATGGTGTTCGCTTCATGCGCTTGCGGCCGCCCGCTCGAGCGCTTCGAGTAGGACCTCGGTTTCGTAGGAGTCGTCGTGGCGCACACCGTTGATGTAGAAGGTCGGCGTCCCGTTCACCCCGCTTCGAACCCCGCTCATGAAGTCATCGTGGACGCGCGCAGCGTGCACGTGCTCGTCCATCTCCTTGTCGAAGCGTTCCACCTCGAGCCCGAGCTCCTCCGCGTACGCATGGAGGTCCGCATCCGACAGGTGGCGCTGGCGCTCGTACAGGAGATCGTGCATCCGCCAGAACTCCCCCTGCGCGTCGGCGGCCTCGGCGGCTTCCGCGGCGTGCTCGGCGTGAGGGTGCGAGGTCGAGATGGGGAAGTTGCGGAACACGAATCGCAGCCGCTCCCCCATCCTCGACTGCACGTCCTTGATGATGGGGTAGGCCTCGCCGCAGTAGGGACACTCGTAGTCGCCGTACTGGACGAGCGTGACCGCCGCGGAGGCCGGGCCCTGCACGTGATCGCGCTCCTCGTCGACCGGTTCGGTGAGAACCGACTCCCACTCCGTCCTGTTCACGAGGTTCCCTCCCTTCCGTTCAGCTCCTCCAGCGCGCGGAGGATGCCGTCGGCGCCCGGGTTCACCCCGACCGGGGAGACGTAGCTCCACCGGATCACGCCGTCGGCGTCGATCACGAAGAGCGCCCGTTCGCTGGTCCCCGCGACGTCTCGGTAGACGTGGAACGCGCGTGCGACGTCGCCCTTCGGCTCGAAATCCGCGAGCAGGGGGAAATGCAGGTTGCGATCTTTCGCGAAGGCCAGGTGGCTCCAGGCGCTGTCCACGGAGATCCCGATCAGCTCGGCGCCGAACTTCTGGAACTCGGGAAGCACGGCCTGATACAGACCCAGTTGATCGGAACACACCGGGCTCCAGTCCTCCGGGTAGAACGCCAGGATCACCGGCTGCCCTCGGAAGTCGGACAGCATGACCTTCTGATCCGGAGTCGCAGGCAGCTCGAAGTCCGGAGCTGGGTCCCCCGGCGAGAGCGGGGAGCTGCGACCGGCGACGCGTGTCTCGCTCATCGTTCCTCGGCCTCCTCAGAACTGACGGGGGGAACTCGGCGATCCGACGCTTCGAGCATGCCACAAGTCTCGAAACACCTTGGACCCCTCGTGCGACCTGCAACGACCACATCCCGGCACGTCAACGCGAAGCCTGGCAAACTGCCCCTACCGAACCCAAGGGGGGTTTCCATGCGCTCATCTCACCGTCGCTCCACCGCCGTCGCGATCATCCTGCTGCTCGCCGCGACACTCGCAGCGTGTTCCAACGACACGAGCTCGAGCTCGAGCGCCTCCGCCCCACCATCGTCGTCCGGCTCGAGCTTGGAGCAGGCGAAGGCCACCGTGTGCGGGGAGCTCACCGATGCGTCGTCGACCGTGTCCGCCGCGCAGGCGAGCCCGACGGGTGAGACCTCGACCAAGTTGCAAACGATCGCCGGAGCCATGTCGAGCGCCGCCTTCGTCCTGCAGGGCCTGGGCGTGGATGCGGCCGCGGACCTCAAGCAGCTCTCCACCGACCTGCAGAACCTCGCGACCGCGGCGCCCGGACAAGCTGCGACCGCCGCCGCCTCGATCCAGACCGAGATCTCGAGCTTGCAGTCGACCCTCGCCTGCCCCGGGGCAAGCGCGTCGCCATAGAGCTCGGACGTGAAGGCTGTCGTTGTCCACCGGTCGGGAGGGCCGGACGAACTGCACCTCGAGGAGATCGCGGATCCCGAACCGGCGGCGGGCGAGGTGCGGATCGCCGTGACGGCGGCGGGAACCAATCCCGTCGACGCGTCGAACCGCGACGACGGGTCGTGGGCCGGGATCGAGTTCCCGCACGTGCCCGGGTACGACGTGGCGGGCGTGATCGATGCGATCGGGCCGGAGGTCACCGGCGTCCGCGACGGCGACACCGTGATGGCCATGACGAGCTTCCCTCGGGGCGCTGCTGGCTACGCCGAACTCGTCGTGACCTCAGCCGATCTCGTCGCGACCCTCGAACCTGACGTCGACCTGGTCTCAGCCGCGGCCGTGCCATTGGCTGCAGGCACGGCGCTCGATGTTCTCGAGCGACTGGCGCTCGATCGTGGGAGCACGCTCCTGGTGCTCGGTGCCAGCGGCGGTGTCGGGCAGTTCGTCCTGCAGCTCGCCGGTCACGAGGGGCTCCGACCCATCGCGGTGGGAGGCCGATCCTCGCACGAACGGATGCGCGACGATGGCGCCGACGCGTGCATCGACTACTCAACAGAGGACGTCGTGCAGCGGACGCTCGAGTTGGCGGGTGGGCCCGTCGACGCCATCGCCGACCTCGTCGGGGGCGACCTCCTGAACCGTGCGCTCGGTGCGCTGAAGCCGAGGGGGTCGGCGGCCTCGATCGCCACGCCGGAGCTCGATCTGGACGCGGTCCTCGACAACAACATCACCTTCCACGGTGTCTTGATCGGCGACGACGGGACGCGGACCCGACGCTTGGCCGACCTGTTCGCGCGGGGCGTCTTGCGCCCCCACGTGAGTCACGTATTGCCACTCGAAGATGCTGCGCAGGCGCATCGCATCCTCGAGTCGGGCCACGCGGGCGGCAAGGTCGTCCTGTCGGTTCGGCCTCCCGATTGAGGCCGTTCGGCGGGCACCAGCCGCGGGGAGAATCTCTCGCCGAGTCGTGGAACGTCGCCTCCCGAGGGAGAAGGATTGTGGCGATCCGGTGGCGAACCGAACGAGCGAGCGTCGCGGCGGCGAATCCCGTCCGAGAAACCTCTTGTCACTACGACGGCGTGGCTGGCTGAGCGCCCCGGCTTCGAACGGAGCCATCTCGACCCCAAGTGGCGGGACCTTCGGTCCTGCCGTCTCGGCCGCTCCGCCTCTCGATATCCCTGTGGAGAAGACGGTCTTGGTAGCTTCGACCAACCAACCGATCACGCCCGACCGGCCGGGCCACGCGCTCACACCTACGGGGCCGTCCCGGATCTGGTCCGGCGAGGAACGAAAGAACGCGCTCGCAGAAGCTGTCGCCCTCGAGCTTGTCGACGGGTGTCGCGTGGAGCCTGTGTCTGACTACCAGGTCGTGCTCGTGAAGGGCAGCAGGCCCAATCATGGGCTCCACCTGATCCTGACGGTCGTGACGTTGGGCCTGTGGGCGCTCGTGTGGATCCCGGCCGCGATCTTCCAGCGAGAACACCGAACCTCGATCTCCGTCGATCGGTTCGGAGCCGTACTGAGCCAGCCCGTGGAGTGAGCCCGAGCACGACCGACACCCGCGGCGCTCGGCCGGATCGGCCGAGCGCCGCGGGTGAGCGTTCACTAGATGTCGGCGGGCGCTTGGTTAGTAGCCGCCGTAGCCGGTGCTGCCCTGACTGGTTCCTCCCTGGCTGCCTCCACCGTATGGCGCGGTCGGGCCGTTGTGGCCGCCACCTCCGCCGCCGTTGGACGCGAACGCGTTGGTCTGCGACAGCACGCCGGCGATGCCCAGTGCGCCGATCACCACCGCGGCCGCGAGCGCGAAGCTCCGAACACGAGCCGCGGACCGGGCCGGACCGGATCCTCTGACCGCCAGCGCCGCAGCGCCGACGAGGGTCACGGCCGCGAGTATCTGGGCCAGACTGTCGGGGAACCGGACCGGCAGCACGATGCCTTCGTACTTGCCGAAGGGAAGTCCAACCGTCCTTGAGACGACCCACGTCGCCACGACGACCGCGTTGCCCAACGCGCCCAGCGCGAGCCACCAGCGGGGAGCCCAGGCGAGGGTGACGAGACCCCAGAAGACCTGTGCCGCGCCGACGACGCCGAAGAACGCGATGTTCTGGACGCTCCCGCGCCCGATCGTCGCCGCGGCGGCGATGTTGATCGCGCCGGCGGCGATACTGGCGAACGCGATCACCGACACGATGCGTGCGGCGTTTTCGTCTGACTCCGCCCTCGCGCCGCTCACCCGAACTTCGACCGGGCGTGAGGCGGGCTCAGTACGATCCCATCGAGGTTGTGCAGACATCTCTCGCTCCCTTCTTCTAGAACCCTTCAACGTGTGTAGGTATCCGAGCGAAGTCGCTCATCGGTTCACGTCACGGGAAACGAGGGCGCCCGTCAGATCGCTGAGTACAGATCTGCGACGACCCCGAATCCCAACGTTCGAGTGCGCTCGTCGCCATAGAAGGTGGCGGCTCCGCTGCGAAGGAGCTCTCGTTGCCGCTCCTCGGTCTCACGACCACCCTCACCGCGGCGATCCGCTCGCTGTGCGTCATCAGATACGCGACGAGCTCGTCGAGCGTCATCACCACTTCCCGTCGAGCATCCGAATGCCACTCGGGGTGGAAGCCATGGCGTTGCAGGTCCGGCATGGGGTTCTTCGCCACGGGCGCGTACCGCTCGTTGGACACCTCAGACAGCCAGTCACCGAAGCCGGGTGCGGAGTCCATCTCCGCGCGGAACCAGACGTCATAGATCAGCAGGAGTCCGTCCTGCTTGAGCACTCGTCTGAGCTCGTCCGTCGCGGCCGGCGGGAACCAATGGATCGCCGAAGCAACGGTGGCGAGCTCGAAGGATCCATCCCGGAACGGCAGTTCCTCCGCCGCCCCGACAACGAAGTGCGCCGGCTGAGTCGAGGCTCGTCTGACCATCTCGGCGGATACGTCCACCCCCACGACGTGGTCCGAGACGGCTCGAAGGGCTCGCGTGGAAAGTCCCGTGCCGCACGCGACATCGATCGCGCTCCCGAACGAGGGCCGATCGCGTCGGAGCATGTCGATCGCGGTGCCATGCAGGAATGGCCTAGCGTCCGCGTACCGGTCGGCCACAGCGGACCCGACGAAGGGGTTCGTGACCTCGGTACCGCCCCTCGAGAACCACCACTTGCCCGAGGAGTCCTTCCGGAGCGTCACCACAGCACTCACGGCGGTCACGGGGAGCGCACCGTAGATATGCGGGAACAACTCGGTCCCCCCATCGAGGTTCTCGTACCGCACCTCTGCGTCCAGCCTGTTCACCTGGATCTCGAGGACGACGAGCCCGCCTTCGAAGTCCCCGTAGACGGCGTTGGCTATCCGCGCGACCTGATGGACGTCCGAGCAGTGGATGAACCCCTGCACTTCGAGTTCCACACCTCGAGTCGAGAGGCGATACTCGCCGGTCTTCCGCGCGAGGGCCCAGTCTCGCTCCGGCGTGATGTGGAAGATGATCGACATCGACGTGGCCCGTCCTGGGAGATAGGCCAGTCTCTCAGCGAACCGCGGCCGGTAGCGCGCTCGGTACGTCGAGTCGAGCAACGCCGATCGAGCTGTCCGCCATCCCGTAGTAGACATCGAGGCGGTTCGGTGTGCCGAGATCATCACGCCGGTCGATCCCGGTCGGGAACACGACGTCCGCAACCGTCCCGGAGAGCTCCTGAGGCATCGTCGGGGTCAAGAGCGGCTCGGCCGAGCGATACCTGATCATCCGTGGATGCTCTTTCGCAAGCACCATCACGCCGGCCGCGTAGCGCAGCAGTGGTGCACCGTGTGTTGGGCCGGGCACAGCGCTCACGCCGTGGTAAACGATCAGCCAGCCGAGGGGCGTCATCAGGGGTGGCGTCCCACTGCCGATCTTGACGCGCTCCCAGGCCGCCTTGGGCGCTGCCAGCCGGTGATGGGACGTGAACCGAACGGGATCGTCCGAGTCGAGATCGGGCAAGGCCGTCGGACAGTAGGAGATCCAGATGCTCTCGTGGCGGAGACGCACCTCCCGCTTGGCCGGGTACCGGGCTATCTCCTCGGGTCTCGTCTCGGGGAACAGCGGCCGATGGAGGATGGCGAGTGCCGGTCGTCCGGACGGGTTGGGTATCGCGATCGGGAAGACACTCGCATCCTTGTTGTCCACTCCCTCGAACTCGATCTCGTCGTACGGCTCGAACCTTGCCAGACCCAGACGGCGCCAGTGGAACAGATCCTCCGAAACCGCGAGGGCGATGCGAGGACCCTCCGGCGAGAGGGCGGTGTACGTCATGACGTATCGCCGGAGTGGCTCGACGAAGGTGATCCGCGGATCCTCGCACCCGCCCGTACCCGCCGCGCCGCGCTCGTAGTCCTCCACGGGCTCGAGAGCCGTCCCCAGCCACTCGACCCCGACCGGATCACCGACATCATCGAACCGAACCCGGGCCATCCCGATGCGCGAGTAGTTACCCTTCGCCACGAGCCGAGGGAACAGGTAGAGCCGACCGTCGAGACCGCGAACCGCAGCCGGGTTCAAGACGCCCTCGGCCTCGATCGGATCGCCGGGTTCGGGCTTCATGATCCAGCGCAAGCGGCGCATCCGGAAGCCGCCCGTCATGTCGCCTTCACCCGGGTGGCGCCGGCCGCTGCGCAGGTCCGAGGAACGCAAGGATCGTCTTGATCACCAGTTCGGTCTCACCCGGGCCCTTGACCCCGATCGATGCGACGCCCGCCTCCTCGGCCGCGAAGTCATTGCCGCCGGGGAAGATCGCGTCCCCGATGAAGATCATGTCGGCGATGCCGATGCCCAGAACCTCCCGGAGCTTCCGTATCCCGTACGCCTTGTCGATGCCCGGCTTCGTGACATCGATGGAGGTCGTGCCGCCGAGACGAACCGAGAACTCGGGGATGAGATCGTCGAGGAGGGCCTGCATCTTCTTCCGCTTCGCGAAGTCGGGGTCCCAACCCTTCTTCTCCTCGAGCGGGGCCTCCTGACCGAGGGCCGAGTACGTGATCTGGGTTCCACGGTCTTCGATGATCGCGCCCCACACCTTGCGGGGTGTGGCCCCCGACGACTCGCTCGCTTGGTCCAATGCGGCGGTGATCTTGTCTTTCTCAGCGTCGGTGAGGTTCTCCGCGTAGAGCTGCTCCCAGGCCGCACGGTGGACGTAGAACTTCGTGCCGCTGGTGGGAAGGAGGAAGAGGTTCGCCAGCTTGCCGGTCTCGAAAGCGCCGGACAGCACCTGCTTCTCGAACTGGGGCCAATCCCCACCCGATATCACCGCAACGCGGGTGACTTCGAGGAGCGAGTTGAGGAGCGCGACCATCCCTGGGTCGATCGATGACTTGCTTTCGGCGAGTGTTCCGTCGAGATCGAAGACGACGAGCTGCTTCACGAGCCCGGGGTAGCCGCATCGGTTCGGCCGTAGTCGTCCTCGATGCGGACGATGTCGTCCTCGCCGAAGTAGTCGCCCCGCTGCACCTCGATGAACGTCAGCGGCTCTGCCGTGCCCGTGTTGGCGATGCGGTGCGCCACCCCCACCGGAACGTCCACGGCCGAGCCCGGCTCGACGTCGTGGTCCTCGCCATCCAGCGTCACGAGACCTGTTCCGTGGACGACGAGCCAGTGCTCCTGCCTCCGCGCATGGCGTTGATAGCTGATCCGCTTGCCGGGGAACACCGTGATGGTCTTGACCTTGTAGTCGGGCCCTTCGTCGAGCACGACGTAGTTGCCCCACGGTCGTTCATCGCGATCCAGCGCCAAGGCACGACTCCTGCCCAAAAGATGGTGCTCGAGCAGCGAGTCTACCGATACGGCATATCCTCCACCGGCGAGAGAAGCGTTGGATCGCGCCTCCGCCGACCGAAGGGCGCACAGGATGGTCGTGCTGTTCGACATCGATGGGACCCTCATCGACTCCGGGGGGTCGGGGTCGAGAAGCTGGCGAGCGGCGTTCGAGAAGCTCCACGGCGTGACCCCCGATATCGGCGACTTCAGTGCAGCGGGCCAAACCGATCCGGAGGTAGCGCTGGCAACGTTCCGGGGGGCGCTGCACCGCGACCCGGAGCAGGACGAGCTCAGCAACCTCTACGCCCACTACCTGCTCTCCCTGGCCGACGACATCGGGTCCTCCGTGGGGTACCGCGTGCTCGCCGGCGTCGAACGGACCCTGCTGCGCCTCGGGGAGGCCGGGGCGATGCTCGGCCTGGTCTCCGGTGCTTTGGAGGGTGCGGCACGGACCAAGCTGATACCGGCCAACCTCAACCGGTACTTCGTCTTCGGTGCGTACGGGACGGACTCGGCCGATCGAGGGGAGTTGACGAGCATCGCGATCGACAAGGCCTGTCGCCTGCAGCCTGAGGTCACCCCGGCCGGGGTCTACGTCGTGGGCGACACCCCACTCGACATCTCGGCCGCACGGGCTGCCGGGGCCGTTTCGGTTGGGGTGGCGAGCGGCGCGTACTCCACCGACCAGCTGTCGGCTGCAGGAGCCGATCACGTGATGGCGTCCCTCGAGGAACCTTTCCCGGGCGAGGTCGAACATCGAAGGAGCGGCAGGTGAGCGCGCCCATGCGCCGATCGCTTCCCCAGGGCCTCGACGATGAGGTCGATGCGACCGATCCGGAAGTGGCGCGACGACGACATGGTGGCAAGGATCTGGGCCCGCGACCCCTCGGTGTGGACCGGGTCGGGCGAGCAGGACTGGTTGGGCTGGCTCGATGTCGCCTCCGACGAGGCCACGCACGCCGATCGGTTCATCGACCTCGTCGATGACGTGCGCAGCGCCGGGTTCACCGACGCCGTGGTGCTCGGCATGGGTGGGTCGAGCCTGTGTCCCGACGTGCTGGCGACGACGTTCCCGCCCCAGGCGGGCCTCCCGCGGCTGCGCGTGCTGGATTCGACCGACCCGCAGCAGGTCAAGGCCATGCAGGATGTCGTGGACCTGCCCACGACGCTGTTCTTCGTGTCTTCGAAGTCGGGCACCACGCTGGAGCCCAACATCTTCGCCGCCTACTTCTTCGAGCGCATGCGCGAGGTCGTGGGCGAGGACCGGGCGGGATCGCATTTCATCGCGATCACCGACCCCGGTTCCCCGCTCGAGGATCTGGCACGGCGTCAGGGGTATCGCGGCGTCTTCGCCGGCGTGCCATCGATCGGCGGGCGCTACTCGGCGCTCTCCGATTTCGGGATGGTCCCCGGCGCGGCCGCCGGGATCGACGTCGCGGCACTCCTCGCCTCCGCAGCGACGATGGCGCGCGCCTGCTCCGCGTCGACACCGGCCGGCGAGAACCCGGGCTTGGTGCTCGGTGCGGTGATCGGTGCCTGCGCCAACGCCGGCCGGGACAAGCTGACGTTGCTCACCTCCCCCGGCGTGACTCGACTCGGCGCCTGGCTGGAACAACTCCTCGCGGAGTCGACCGGCAAACAAGGTCGGGGCGTGATCCCGGTGGACGGTGAACCGGTCGGAACCCCGGACGTCTACGGGGCCGACCGGCTCTTCGCCTACATCCGTCTGGCCTCGGACGATGACGACGCGCACGACGCGAAGGTCGGCGCGCTGGAGAAGGCCGGGCATCCGGTGGTGCGGATCGAGTTGTCGGATCCCCACGAGCTGGGCGGAGAGTTCTTCCGCTGGGAGTTCGCCACCGCGGTGGCCGGCTCGTTGATCGGGATCAACCCGTTCGATCAGCCCGACGTGGAGGATGCCAAGGTGCTCGCGCGGGAGATCACCGACCGCTACGACGGAACGGGCGCGTTGGCGAGCCTCACACCGTTCGTCGAGAAGGACGGATTACGCCTCTACGCCGACGACGCGAACCGTGCCGAGCTGATCGAGATGGCCGGCGAGGGCGCCGACGTGCCCGCCTACCTGGACGCCCATCTCGCTCGCGCGGGAGCCGGCGACTACGTGGCGCTGCTCGCCTACGTCGAGATGACCACCGAACACGAGGCCGCGCTGCGCGGGATACGTGCCCTGATCAGGGACGCCCGGCGGGTGGCCACCTGCGTCGGGTTCGGGCCCCGTTTCCAGCACTCGACGGGGCAGGCCTACAAGGGCGGACCCGACACGGGGGTCTTCCTGCAGATCACGTGCGATGACACGGTGAACCTCGCCGTCCCCGGACACCGATACAGCTTCGGGGTCGTCAAGGAAGCCGAAGCCCGAAGCGACCTCGACGTCTTGGCCGCACGCGGACGGCGGGTACTGCGGCTCCACCTGGGCGCGGACGTCGGCGCGGGATTGGAGCGCCTGGCCGCCGCCGTCGTCCCTCGGTGACCGCCGAGACCCCTTAACCGTCCGCACGCATGATCGGCTCACCCTCCGACTCGACCGAGACGACATCGGTCGCCTCGCCGTCGGCGGATGGATCTCGTCCGGGACGGGAAGGGAGCAGGGTGGCGGCCAGCACGGCCCCGCCGAACGCGACGAGGCCGGCGACGCGAAGGCTCCACGAGAAGCTGTGGAGGAACGCGTTGATCGCGGCCGCGGCCAACCCCAGTGCTTGTTCCGGCTGGCCGGCGTGCTGCAGCCCCTGTGCCGCGATGAGTGCACCGCCGACCGAGCCCTTCGCGTCGGCCACAACCTGAGCCGGCAGCCCGGCCGGGATCGTCGCTGCCAGACGGGCCGCGTAGAGCGACGCCGAGATACTCCCGATGACCGCCACCCCGAGCGTGGCTCCGAACAGCCGGGTCGCGTCGTTCACGGCCGAGCCCACCCCTGCCTTCTCCTTCGGGACGGCGCCCAAGATCGATTCGGTAGCGGGTGCGGTGATGAGCCCCAGGCCTGTGCCTGACAGGATCATGGTCGCTGCCAGCACCGCATAGCTGGTCGTGACCGAGGCCGCGGCCGAGATCCAGAACAACGCCAGTCCGAAGGCGAACAGCCCGGTGGCAACGACCGCCTTGTTCCCGATCCGGACGGCGAGCCGGGTGCCGACGATGGCCGCGACCGCGATCGAGATCGCGACCGGCAAGATCCTGAGGCCGGTCCCGAACGCCGTGTACCCGCGCACGAACTGGAAGTACTGCGTCACGAGGAACGTGAACCCGGCGAGGGTGAAGAACGCGATCATGATCGAGCCGCTGGCCGCCGTGAACCGCAAGTTCTTGAACAGGGTGACGTCGAGCATCGGACGAGCGGTCCGCGACTCGACCCGAACGAACGCGACCATGACGGCAAGCCCTATCGCGGCCGCGCCGAGGGTCTTCCCCGAGACCCAACCCCACGTCGGCGCCTGGATGATGCTCAGCACGATCAGGCCCATCCCGACGGTCGAGAGCAACACACCCCTCCAGTCGATCGGCGGGGTGGAGGGATCGCGGGACGTCGGCACCGCGAACCCGACGAGCATCGCGACCACCGCGGCCACCGGCACCATGAACAGGAACACGCTTCCCCACCAGTAGTGCACGAGCAGCCATCCGCCGACGATCGGCCCGATAGCGACACCGACGCCGGTCGTCGCGCCCCAGAGCCCGATCGCCTTCGCTCGCTCGCGCCGTTCGATGAAGATGTTCGCGATCAGCGACAGCGTGGAGGGGAAGATCGCCGCGGCGCCGATGCCCATGAACGCGCGCGCCGCGATCAGCTGGTTGGGCGTCGACGCGAGCGCTCCGCCCAGGCTCCCCGTGGCGAAGACCGCCAGGCCGGCGAGCAGGACACCCTTGCGCCCGAAGCGGTCGCTCAGGCTGCCGGCCGCAAGGATGAGGGACGCGAACACCAGGCTGTAGGCATCGACGACCCACTGGAGTTGGGTCGTCGTCGCGCCGAGCTCGCGAACCAGGGACGGGAGCGTCACGTTCACGATCGTGACGTCGATGTTGATGATCAGCGCGGCAGAGCAGAGCGCCGCGAGGATCAAGCCGGTCCGCGAACGCTGTTCGGTCCGTTGCATGCTGCTCACCTCACCCCTCAGTCCTTCGGCCCCTTGGCCTGCAGTTCGGCGATCTGCGCACGAGCAGCGGCGACGAGTTCTTCGTTCGTGTTGGCATGCCCTGCGAGACCCCATCCGCCGTCGGGCGCCTCGGTGAGGAGCACCCAGGTGCGCTCGGCGAGCGTGGGGTCACCCGCCGCGTCCGCGACGAGCGCGGTGAGCCGGCTGACGACCGCGAGTTGCTTGTCACGATCGAGGGCGCCGGCGTTCGTGAGGACCTGGACCCGCACGTAGGTGCTGTCTCCATCCACGTTCGAGAGGCTGGACGGCGGCAGCTCGTGCACGAAGGCGGCCGTGTTCTTCCGGAACATCGGGATGTCCGGCACCCCCTCGATCGTCATCAGTTCGGTCGCCAGGTTCTGCGCCAGCGCGTGCTGGTCGCCGAACGTGCCGGCGGCCGCGTACACATCGATCATGGGCATCGTCTGTGTCTCCTTCCTCTCACGAGACGCGGGTCGCGAGCTGGGTGCGCGACTTCACGTCGAGCTTTCGGAACACCTTCCCCAAGTGGTATTCGACGGTGCTCGGACTGATGAACAGCTGCGCGGCGACCTCTCGGTTGGTGTGCCCTTGCGCGACGAGACGCGAGATCTGGGCTTCCTGTGGGGTGAGCTGGTCCAGCGTCGCCGGGGTGCGTTCAGGAGCCTGGTCGCCCGCGGCCCGAAGTTCGATGCGAGCCCGTTCGGCGAACGCGTCCATGCCGGCAGTCGGCGAAGAAGTCGTACGCGATCCGCAGCTGTTCACGCGCGTCCAGCCGCCGCCGTTCACGACGCAACCACTCCCCGTAGAGCAGGCGCGAGCGGGCAAGGTCCACCAGAAGGCGCGTCGGTTCGAGACGGTCGATGGCCTCGCGGTAGAGCTTCTCGGCATCGTCACCGTGCGCCAGCAGAGCCCGCGACCTTGCTTCGACGCCGAGCGCCCACGGCGTGCCGCTCGCGCTCGTCGAGGTGCTCAGGACCTGGAGCGCCTCGGTCGCGCGGTCCTCCCGACCGATCCGACTGGCCGCCTCGATCAACTCGATCAGCGCGAAGTTCGAGAACCACAGCTCGTGTGGATCCTCGGTGGCCTGATCGGCCGCCGCGAACGCATCCTCGTACCGCGCCAGACCGTTGTAGAGGAGGGCGGTCGCCCAGAGCGAGAGCGTGAGCCCCATCCCCTCGCCGTGCCGGAGGAACTCCTCGGTCGTCGTCACGACGGATCGGCGAAGGTCGTCATCGCGACCGCGGAACGCGGCAACCGTGAGCGACCCGTACGGCGGGACGATCTGACTGCCGGTCGCCTCGGCGAGCCCGTTCGCCTCTTCGAGGAGTGACGAGGCCGCGGCGACATCGCCCCCGAACAGACACACGCCGACACGGGTGCTGAGGGCGAACGGGAGCTCGGCGAGTGCCCCCGCTTCGCGCGCGGCTCTGATCTGACGCAACGTCAGCGTGTCCCAGGCCTCGTAGTCCCAGATGAAGCCCGCGGCGCGACCCGCCAGCCACCGCCACCAGCGCTGGCCTTCGTCCGCACCGATGTCTCCGCTCCCGAACGCACGCAGCGCATGTCGGACGGCCGGCGTGCCGGTCACCGGGCCCTCGGTGATCATCCGAGCCAAGCCGTCGAGCAACAGATCCGCCGCGGTGGGCGGCGTCGGGGGTTCGGGCAGCGCCCGGGCCGCGGCCGCGACCTCGCGAGCATCACACGCCACCGCCAAACGACCGGCGAACAGGGCGGCGGAGAGCGCCTCGAGGTAGATCTCGCGGGCCCGTCGAGCGTCGAGACGGCTCGAAGTCCTTGGCGGCGGTGAGCAGCAGCCTCGGCGCATCGTTCCCACGCTCTTCCGCGAACGAGATCCGCGCGCGAAGCAGATCCAGCTCCGCTCGCTGGACGCGATCCAACGCGCCGCGCTCGGCGTTCGACAGCGAGCGTGACCGCTTCGTCGAGCGCGCCGGCCTCGTACTTCGCCTGCGCGGCCGCGAGCTCGCGCCCGGACCGACGAGGCGGGTCAAGCGTCAGGACCGAGGAGCGCTCGAGGAACGCGGCGGCCGCGGCGAACCCGCCGCGCGCCTGCGCTCGCGCCGCCGAACGCTCGAGCTCCGCGGCGACGTCCTCGTCCGGCATCGACGTCGCCTGCGCGCGATGCCATGCGCGGCGGTCGGGGTCCGTCTGCGGGTCCGTGGCATCCGCGAGCGCTCGATGCACCGCGCTCCGCTCATCCACCGTGGCTGCGCGGTACACGGCCGACCGCGCCAACGGGTGACGGAACGACGACGCCTGCGCGCAGAGTCCAGCAAGCCGTCCGATTCCAGCGCTCGCGCCGCCGCCTCGTCGATCCCCAGCCCCTGCGCCGCCCGCGACACGAGCGCGAGATCTCCCGTCGGGTCGGCGGCCGCGAGCAGCAACAGGCGACGAGCATCCGGCGGGACGTTCGCCACCCGGCGCATGAAGTGCTCCTCGATCCGGGCGGAAAGCGGTAGCGCCGCCGGGAGACCGAACCCCCCGGCGAGTTGTGCGGGCGTCATCCCGCGCGGGAGCTCGAGCAAGGCGAGCGGGTTCCCGTGCGTCTCGGCGACGATGCGTTCGAGCACTTGGTCATCCACCCGAGTCGGGAGCACGGACTCCAGGAGGATCCGCGCGTCTCGTCGTCCCAGGGGTCCGACGTGGAGCTCGGGCAACCCGGCGAACGCCTCGTCGCGCTCCCGGGCCGCGAAGAGCAAGCCGATCCTCTCCGCCAACAGCCGCCGAGCGATGAACGCGAGCGCCCGAGCCGACGCGCGATCGAGCCACTGGGCGTCGTCGACCACACAGAGGACGGGCCGATCCCCGCGGCTTCGGACAGCAGACCCAATGCCGCGAGCCCGACGAGGAACGGGTTCGGCGCGTGTCCGGGATCGAGACCGAACGCGACGGAGAGGGCTTCGCGCTGCGGATCGGGCAGGCCCGCGCTCAGATCGAAGATCGGCAGGACGAGCTGCTGGAGCGCGGCGTAGGGAAGCTCCGATCTCTCCTTCGACGCCGGCGGTGCGAACCACATCGAAGCCGTCGCCGAGCTCGACCGCGAGGTCGAGGAGCGCGGTCTTGCCGACGCCGGGCTCCCCGTGAAGCACCAACGCCCCGCCGTGCCCGGCGCGCGCGTCATCCAAGCAGGCGCTCGAGCACCTCCCGCTCTCGCTGTCGGCCGAGCACCGGCTGTCCCAGCAGCCCCGTGACCACATCGGGACCTTAGCCGCATTGAGCCGTTTCGTTGCAACCGCTGCGCACGCCGGGAGCTCGGGCTCGGACTAGGGGTTTCCAGGATTCCAGATCGCGTGCGCTCCGTGACACTCGACCCATCCGGACGAAGGAGGCGGAAGCAGCATGAGTCAGACGCTGACGAACGACCAGCGGATCGAGGTCCCCCGGAGGTTCATGGCAGAGGTCTTCATCGGGCACGACCCGGAGCGGGCGCGGGACTTCTTCACCACGGATGCCCTCTGGCACGGTCCGTCCATCGCAGAGGTCGACCGGCGTGGACACCATCGTTGGACTGCTCGGCGCCTTCATCGGCGCGCTGTCGAACATCAAAGCCGAGGAGCAAGACGTCATCGCGAGCGGCGACCTCGTCGCGTTGCGGCAGGTCGTCACCGCCACCCAGACCGGTGACATGCTCGGCATCCCGGCCAGCGGACGTGACGTCCGATGGGACGCCGTCGACATCTACCGGGTCACCGACGACGGCAAGATCAGCGAGCAGTGGGCGTTCGAAGACATGGCGGCGATCGGCAGCCAGCTCGGCGCCTTCTCCCTCCCCTGGGCGAACTGACCACATCGAACGAAGGAGTGATCGATGAGCACCTCGGACACGACAACCCCGCCAACATCCGGACCGGCCGACGCCCTGCCCGACTACGCTCCCGTGCCGAAGTCGTCGGTCGGCCCCGCTCTCAACGAGCAGGGTTACTACGTCGGACGCGTCGAGCGGAACCTCTACTGGGTCACGGACGGCGTCTACCAGGCGGCGTTCCTGACCACGCCGGACGGCGTCGTCCTGTTCGATGCCCCGCCGAGCATCGGGCACAACCTCCAGCGAGCGATCGACGAGATCGCACGGGCCAACGGCGTGAGCAACAAGGTGACGCACCTCGTCCACACCCACCATCACGCGGACCACGCCGGCGCGTCCTCGCTGTTCGGCAAGGACGTCGTGCGGATCGGGCACGAGGAGACCCGGCGGCTCCTGCTCCGGGACGACGACCCGGCCCGACCCGCACCGGAGGAGACCTTCAGCGATCGCCGGACCCTGGAGATCGGCGGCGAGCGGATCGAGCTCGCGTGGCACGGCGCCAACCACACGCCGGACAACAGCGTCATCCACTTCCCCGAGCACGACGCGCTGATGATGGTCGACATCGTGAACGTGGGCTGGGTGCCCGTGTTCGTCGTCAACCTGTCCGACGACATCCCGGGCTATCTGTCCATGCCGGGCACCGCCCTGACCTATCCCTGGACGTCCCTCATCAGCGGTCACCTGGGTCGCCTCGGCAAGCGCGAGGACGTCGTCCTGCACCAGCAGTACATGGCGGACCTCGAGGCCAGCGCAAGGATCGCCCTCGACACCGTCGATCCGACGCCCTATTTCCAGAAGTACGGCGCGACCGGGAACATGTGGGCCGCCGTCAAGGCCTACCTCGGCGCGGTCGGCGACGCGACGGCAGCCCCCGTCATCGAGAAGTACACAGGCGTGCTCGCAGCCGCGGACGTGTTCACCCCGGACGTTGCGTTCTGGCTCATGGAGTCGATCCGGCTCAACCGCGGGTACGGCTTGCAGGTGCACCCATGAACGCCGTCGAGGCCGCCGCGACGAAGGGAGATCCTCGGTGAGCCGCCGAGCAGCGAGAGACCCTCGACGCGATCCTGCGGCAATCAGCCTTCCCCGCCGACAGCGATGTCGACGAGCAACGGCGACTGCTGAAAGAGTTGCTGTCGGCGCAGCCGCTGCCCGCCGAGGTGACCGTGACCGCGGCAGCGCTGGGCGGCGTCCCGACCGCCGAGATCACGGTCGACGGGAATCGAACCTCGCCATGTCGTTCTGTACTTCCACGGCGGCGTGTACGTGATGGGGGACGCCTTCCTCGCCGCCGACCTGGCCTCGCAGGTCGGCCGGCGGGCGGACGCCAAGGCCATCTCGGTCGACTACCGGCTCGCCCCCGAGCACCCGTATCCGGCAGCGGTCGACGACGCGCTCGCGGCGTACGAAGCCCTCCTGGACGACGGCATCGCCCCTTCGGACATCGTCTTCGCGGGCGAGTCCGCCGGCGGCGGCCTCGCCATCGCCACCCTGGTCAACGCCCGCGACCACGGGCTGCCGCTGCCGGCCGCGGCATTCGCATGTCGCCGTACGCCGACCTCACCCTGGCCGGGACGACCATGGAAACCAGGCGCGAGGTCGACCCGCTGCTCAGCTTCGAGGCCCTCCAAGCCCGGGTCGCCGGACTACACGGCGGGGCAAGACGCCGCCCTCGGCCTCATCAGCCCCGTGTTCGCCGACCTGTCCGGCCTGCCGCCGCTGATCATCCAGGCCGGAACGCACGAGGTGCTCCTCGACGACGCCCTCCGCCTCGCGCGACAGGCCGCCATGGCAGACGTCGAGGTCACCCTCGACATCACCCCCGGGGTGCCCCACGTCTTCCAGGCCTATCACGCGATCCTCGACGAAGCGGCCGCGGCGCTGGACAGAGCCGGACGGTTCCTGTCGGCGCAACTTGTCGTGTCAGAAAGCGTCAGCTGATGGCCGGCAGCGTCATCCGCGACCCGGCCGGCGACCACCTGCTCACGCCGCAGAACGCCGCGCTGTTCGTCATCGACTATCAGCCGTCGCAGATCGCCGCAGTCACGTCGATGGATCGCGACCTGCTGGTCGAGAACATCGTCTCGACGGTGAAGACCGCGAAAGCCTTCGGGCTCCCGATCATCCATTCCACGATCAACGTTGCGACCGGACGCGGGACAGCCGACCGTGCCGGAGCTCGCCGAGCTGCTCGCCGACTACCCCCCGGTCGACCGGACGACCACGAACGCGTGGGAGGACGCCGAGTTCGTCGCCGCGGTGCGAGCCACCGGGCGCCGAAAGCTGATCGCGTGCGCTCTATGGACCGAGATCTGCATGACATTTCCCGCCCTCGACGCGCTGCGGGAGGGCTACGACGTCTATCCCGTCGTCGACGCGATCGGGGGCACGTCGCGAGGAGGCGCACCGCGCCGGCTTGGAACGGGTCATCCAAGCCGGCGGTCGTCCGGTCGGCTGGGTCGCGCTCGCGGTCGAGCTCCAGCGCGACTGGGCTCGAGAAGAGACGGTCGATGATGTGATCGAGATCGTGCTCACCGAGCGTCTGCTACGACCATGAGCGATTGGAACGCGAAGACGATCGAGGAGTTCCGAGCGAACGAGGGCAGGGTCGGCGGTACCTTCGAAGGCGCGCCCGCTCGTCCTCGTGCATCACCGCGGCCGCAAGAGCGGACGAGACTACGTCACCCCGACGATGTACCTGCCGCACGACGCCGACCCGAACGTCATCTACGTGTTCGCAACTCGAGGTGGAGCACCCGTCAACCCGGACTGGTACTACAACTTGACCGCCGCCGGTGAAGGCAGCGTCGAACGGGGAACCGAGACGTACCACGGTGACCGTCCGCGAGGTGACCGGCGATGAACGCGACCGCATCTACGCACGAGCAGGCCCGGCGCTACCCGGGCTTCGCCGAGTACGAGCGCCAAACGGAAGGAGTCCGAACCATCCCTGTGCTCGAACTTCGGCGCGCGTAGGCCCGTGATGGAATCGATGCCGACTCGACCTCGGTTATCCCTCGTATGTCCACCCTTGACAGTCGGGCACCCGTCGCCGATCCAGAAGCGCGCGAGTTCCTGCGACAAGCCGATCCGGTCCTCGCGCCGCTGATCGACGCGCGGCCGGACTTCCGCCCGCGGGCCTGGCTCGACGAGCTGCCGCACCTCGATGCCTTCGGGACGCTCATCTTCCAGGTCGCGGGCCAACAGCTGTCGGTCAGCTCGACCCGGGCGATCATCTCGCATCTCCAGGAGCGATCCGGAGGGCACCTTCCGTCGCCGGCCGAGCTGCTCGCGGCCGATCCCCAGGTGCTGCGCGACAGCGGCTTCTCGGGACGGAAGGGCGCGACGTTGCGCGCGCTCGCGGAGCGGTTCGTCGACGGACGTCTGAGCGACGAGTCGCTCGCGGCGATGACCGACGAGGAGGTCGAGGCGACCCTGACCGAGGTGCCGGGATCGGGCTGTGGACCGCGCGCGGGTTCCTGCTCGTGGCGCTCGACCGGCCCGACGTCTTCCTGTCAGGCGACCTCGCACTCCGGCGCGCGATCCAGCGGGCGTACGGCTTCGACCACCTTCCGACCGACGACGAAGTGGCCCAGGTGTCGGATCGCTGGCGCCCGTATCGGAGCCTCGCGGTGAGCTACCTGTTCGCGTCCGAGTACGACGGGCAACCGTGACCGATCACAGTGGGGATCATCGGCGCTGGGAGGCTCGGGCAAGCGATGGCGCGGACCGCGCTGCGCGCCGGCCGCCGCGTCGTGATCGCGAACAGCCGCGGCCCGGAGTCGCTGGCATCAGTGGTGTCGGCGCTCGGCGACGGAGTCTCGGCAGGCACGGTGGACGAGGCGGCGTCGGCGGGCATCATCGTCATCGCCGTCCCCTGGGACCGCGTGCCGCGAGGCCGTACAAGGCCTCAACTGGAACGGTCAGGTCGTCATCGACGCGACCAACGACTGGGCAGCCGACGATCTCCAAGGGAGAACGTCGAGCGAGCTCGTCGCCGACCTCGTTGCGGGCGCGCGCGTCGTGAAGGCCGCCAACACGCTGGGCGCGGACGTGCTCGGCGTCCGACCCGGAGACGGCCGGCGGTCGGCGCGTGATCTTCATCTCAGGGGACGACGAGAGCGCGAAAGCGGACGTCGCCGCGCTGTTCCAGGACGCCGGGTTCGCCGCGATCGACCTCGGCGACCTGGCAACGGGAGGCGCGATGCAGCAGATCCACCACCCGCTCGCCGGCGTCAACCTCATCCGGCTTTGATGAAGTTGCGCGAGGACTAGGCTCCCGCCGTGTTGAACAGGCGACCGATCAGGAAGCCGATCGCGGCGGCGCCGAGTCCGATGAGCACCATCTTGAGCCCACTCTTGCGCCAATCCCCGACGAGCGCCACCGATCGCGGTTCGAGGTGATCGTGTCGACGACGCGCTCGAGCAACTCGCCCGAGAACCCCTTGGTGGCGTAGATATCGCGGATCTCCTGGCGTTCCGCCGCCGGCATCGCGTCGATCTCGGCGGCCTCTCGCGCTCGCTCCGCCTGGTAGTGATCGCGTTCCGAAACGGTGGACGTGTACCCGACGGCCCCCATCGAGATCGATTCGGTGATCGCCGCCGCGAACCCGGCCGCCAACAGCAGCGCGTTGGAGCCACCACGGCGATCACCCCCAGGATGATGCCGAGGATATTGACCAGCCCGTCCTGTCCCCCGAGGATGACGTCGCGGAGCAGTGGTCCGCCGGTGCTTCTCTCGATGCGGTGGTACTCCCCCTTCGGCTCCATCGGTTGTGGCCCGGACGGCCCGCCCCAGCCGGGTCGATGTGGATCCATCAACGGGAACAGCACTCATCGGCGCCCTCCCTCCCTACCCCTTCGATGGCATCACGACATCAAACGTCGTCCGAGGTACGCGTATCGCGTGCATCATGACACCTGACGTTCCGCGACGAGATCGGATGAGCTCACATCTCGTGACGGAACAACCCGGCTGTTCGCTCGACCACACGGCGTGGCACGGAGCGGTCCTCCCATCGTCCCGCGACGATGGCTTCGCTCCGCGTCAGGTCCTCGTCGAACTGCGCGTCCAGCACGCGAACGACCTCCGCGTCGAACGCCACGAGATTGACCTCCTCGTCGAGCTCGGTCGAGCGAGCGTTCAGGTTGGCCGACCCGATGTTCGCGAGCACCCCGTCCACCGTCATGACCTTCGCATGCAGCATCGACGGCTGGAACTGCCAGATCTTGACCCCGCAGTCGAGGAGCCTCTCGAAGGAGGACTCACCGGCCAGCTGCACGAACCGCTTGTCGATATGCGGACCCGGGAGCAGGATCTGGACGTCGACGCCGCGTTCCGCCGCCGCGCAGATGCGGTCGTTGAGCTGTGTGTCCGGGACGAAGTAGGCCGTGGTGATCCGGACCCGCTCCTGTGCGAGCTGGAGCAGCAAGAGGAACAACGTCGAGATGTCGCTCCACCCGGTCTCCGACGCACCCCGGACCGACTGGACGACCGTCGAGCCGTCCTGCGGCTGGTCGGGGAACCGGTCGACGTCCGGTTCGAAGAGAACGTCGTCCGTCTCGAGCCAGTTGTCGAGGAAGGCCGCGCGGAGCCCGTCGACCGCCGGACCCCGGACGCGGAAGTGCGTGTCGCGCCATTCGTGCTCGTTGCGCGCGTCGCCGTTCCACTCGTCGGCGATCCCGACGCCCCCGGTGAAACCGACCGCCTCGTCGACGATCAAGACCTTCCGGTGCGTCCGATGGTTCGCTTTGTGCAGCTGGAACCGGGAGAGCGGACGGAACCAGCGGATCTGCACGCCCGCATCCCCCATCATCGTGACGCACGACGTGTCGATCGCGTGCGCGCCCCATCCGTCGAGGAGCACGCGGACGCGGACCCCTGCCCGCGCGCGCTCGGCGAGCGCCTCGGCGAAACGCTCCCCGATCTCCCCCTTCCAATAGACGAAGGTCAACAGGTCGATCGTCCGACCGGCGCCGCGGATGTCCTCGAGCATCGCCGGGAAGATCTCGTTCCCGTTGCGCGATATCTCGACGTGGTTCCCCTCGGTGGCCGGCACGCCGATGACGCCCTCGAGTGCACGGCGCAGTTCGGCGCTGCGTCGTGTGCTGCTGTCGTGCACCTGAGCTTCGGCCGGTGCGGTCGCGCTCACGTCGCCCGCCCCGACATGGCGGGGTCGCCGTCGGGGCTGCCGGATCGAGGCTCCGACGCGAGCACCTTCTGCGCACTGTCGGGGGTCGCCACGCCCGCACGAACGGCCTCGAGCTGGGCCGCGAGGGCCGCACCCATCAACACGGCGAGCGCGGAGAAGAACGACCAGAACGCCAGCGCGACGAGCCCGGCGAGGGGTCCGTAGGTCGTTCCGAAGGTCGTGCTGAACTGGAAGAAGATGTTGAGCGCAAGGGTGACGAGCGCAAGCAGTCCGACGGCCACGACCGCGCCGAAGGAGAGCCATGACCACGCGGGCTGCCGCCGCCGGGGCGCCCATCGGAAGATCAGCGCGAGGGCGGCGACGAGGAGCGCGATGCCGATCGGCCACCTCAGGACGTTCCAGATCGTGCGCGCCGTGCTTCCTCCGATCGACGCGGCGATCGCGCTGCCGAGCGCGAGGCCGGCGAACGCGAGCACGGCGAGGGTCCCGGCCGTCACGGCGAGCACGAAGGCGCGCCCGTACTTCGCGAACGTGGTGCGGTCCCGCTCGATGCCGTAGAGGCGATTGAGCGCGCGCTCGATCTGGCCCATCAGGGTCGTGCCCGTGATGAGGGCGCCCACCGTTCCGAACGCGATCGCGAACCAATGGCCGGATGTACCGGCCTGATGTGCCTGATCCACCGCGTCGGTGAGGATCCGTCCCGCCGGCCCGGGCACGATGGTCTGCAGCCCAGTGACGATCGCCCGGCTCACCGTGCCTGCGCCGATCGTGCTCGCGATGCCGACGGCCGCGATCACCCCCTGCACGAACACGAGGGACGTGAGGAAGGCCATCGACCGCGCGTGACTGAACCCGTCGGAGTACCGCAGCCTGGTGACCGCGTCCTTCACGAGCTTCGTGCGGTCGGTCGCGGCGAGCGTTTCCTTCGCGTCGTCGTCGGTCAGCTGCCACGTTTCGGGAACCAGGTTGGCCGTGCTCATCGTTCCTCCCTCTCCGGAACGCAGACCGAGATCGCGGCCGGCTTGACCCGGAACTTGAGCCGTTTCGTCTTGGAGCGGTCCCCGCCGTCGAGCTCGTACGGCATCTTGGCGTCGAGCTCGACGACGATCTTCTCCGCGGTGGTGGTCTGCACGAACGGCGAGGATGCCGTGTGTCCGACGGCCGTCTTGCCGAGCACGCGTGCCCAGTCGAGGAGCCCGTCGGCGGTGACGACCCCGACGTTCAGCCGGCCGTCGTCGGGACGAGCCTCGGGGAACGCGGCGATGCCGCCGATGACGTCGCCCATGTTGCCCACGAGCACGGCGCTGGCCGGACCCTTGAACCAGCGCCGGCCATCCACCTCAACTCGTGCACGGACGGGCTCGTGCCGGGCGGCCTTGACGCCCGTGATGACGTACCCGAACCGCCCGAGCCGGTCTTTCAGGCCGCCGTCCGCCTCGCGGATCATCAGCGCGTCGACCCCCGTTCCCGCCATGACCGCGAACCGCTCGCCGTTCACAACCCCCACGTCGAGGGTCTGACGCTTCCCTGCGAACCCGATGCGGACGGCCTCCTCGAGGTCGTGCGGGATGCCGAGGTTCGAAGCGAACAGGTTCGCGGTGCCCGCGGGGAGGATCGCGAGGGTCACCGGCGCGTCCCCGATCGCATCGACGCAACGCTGGACCATGCCGTCGCCGCCCCAGACGAAGAGCAGGTCGACGCCGTCTTCGAGGAGCTTCGTCACTTCCTTCGGCGCGAACTTGCTCTTCGGGACCTCGCGCCAGAGCGGTCGGTCGACGCCGTGCTGTTCCAGCGCGTCCCGCAGCGCGCCCAGGCCGCCGCCGAGCTCCTTCCGGGAATGCGCGATCACGCCGACGGAGGTCATCAGGCGGCCTCGAGCGCGGCCGCGCGCCGCTCAAGGTCGACCGTTCCGTCACGCTCCTCGGACACCGCGACCGCGCTCCTGGTCGCGAGCAGTGCGAACAGCAACGCGCCGCACCCGAGCAGCACGCTCGCCAGGACATCGGTCAGGTGATGCATGCCCCGATAGAGGCGGGAGATCCCGACGAAGATCGGCAGGGCGACCGCGATGATCCAGGCCAACGTCCGGATCGTCCTCGAGCGCACCAGCGACCAGATCACGATCGCGAGGCCGCCGTAGAGCACGATCGCCGCAGCGGTGTGTCCGGACGGATAGCTCGAGGTGGGCGGTGTCACGTCGAGCCGCGGAACCTGGGGACGCATACGGTCCACCAGCAGGGTGGCGAGGAGGAAGACGCTGAACTCAAGCGTCATCGCGCACGCGAGGAACCCGATCTGTCGCCAATGTCTCCCGATCGCCAGCACGATCGCGGCGAGCACCGCGACCCCGATGACCACGCCGGTAGACCCGAGATCGGATCCGATCGACGTCACCGTGTCCAACGTCGGTGTTCGGACCGTCACGAACCAGCGGCTCACGGCCGAGTCGAACCTCGTCCCTCCGGCGGGCGACAAGACGTGGATCAGAAGCAGTCCCAGCCCAACGATGACCCCGGAAAGGACGACGAACGCCACGATCCAAACCGCCACAGCGGCGATGACCGGGCGCGTACGCCGCAGCCAAGAGCCTATCTGCGCAGCCCAGGTCCCCTCCCTGGGGGTGAACACGGGGTCGACGCCGTGCGATGTGTGGCTCACCTGGACCCGCCTCTCATCCGTCATCAGATGACCTGGTTTCCCACGAAGGCGGCCGAGATAAACCTCCGCGATGGCCGAAGGTGTTTCCGGCACACCTACGGACGCGATCGGTCGGGCCGGCTCGAAGCGCTCACCGGTGTGTAGCAGAGCCAGGACAGTGGCCGCGATCTAGGTTCCGGCTGGATCTGCCGGATCCTCGCTGATGGCTGCGGTATCGACGGCCCGCGCCTGCCGCTCCTCCTCCTCGATCCCGCGAAGCGCCAGGGCGATCGATGGGTACAC
Source organism: uncultured Actinomycetes bacterium (assembly GCA_963799625.1). Classification (GTDB taxonomy): domain Bacteria; phylum Actinomycetota; class UBA4738; order UBA4738; family HRBIN12; genus AC-51. Next base: position 140,032 of record CAWCXU010000015.1, read on the forward strand.
GTGCTCGCGGGTGAACGTGGCGAACAGGCCGTACCGCTCGAGCAGATCCTGGATGCGGGTGCGCATCTCGACGAACACCACGTTGACGCCCTTGTCGTTCAGCTCCTTGTCGAGCTTGATCGAGCATGTCGGCGGCGGTGACATCGATATCTGTGATCGCCTCGCATTGCAGGACGACCCATCGAGGATTCCGGCGCCGGACAAGCCTGCGGATCTCCTGGCGGAAGATGCCCGCGTTCGCGAAGAACAGCGGCGCCTCCCAGCGGAAGACGAGGACCCTATCGATCTCCTCCGCGTCGGGGAAGAGATCGGTGCGGTGCCAGCTCTCGAGCTCGCGCACCCGCCCCAGTACCTCGCCCTCGGGCCACCAGTTGCGCCGGAAGAACAGGAAGATCGACAGCGCGATCGCGATCAGGATGCCCTCGAGGACGCCGAACAGGATCACGCCGAGCCGACGCGATCAGCGAGAGCACCAGCGCGGACCTGCCGCATCCGGAAGTACGTGCGCAGGATCGCGATGTTGAACAAGGACAGCGCCGCCGCGATCACGACGGCCGCGAGGGCGGGCTGGGGCAGGTCCTGCAGCAGCGCCGGCCAGGAACAGCAACAGCAGGGCGACGATCGCGGCGCCGGCGAGCCCGGTCACTTGCGACTTCGACCCGGACTGCTCGGCCACGGCGGTGCGCGAGCCGCTCGCCGAGATCGCGAACCCTTGGAAGAAGCCGGCGAAGATGTTCGCCGCGCCCATCCCGATCATCTCCTGGTCCGGGTCCACCTCATCGCCCCGACGCGCGGCGAAGCTGGTCGACGTGGCGATCGTGTCGGTGAGGGAGACGAGCACGATGCCGAGGGCCGCGACCAACAGCGCGCCCATCGTGTCGAGCGGCACCGACGGGAACGTCGGTGCCGGCAATCCCTGTGGCAGGGCGCCGACCGTGTCGACCCCCTTCTCGGCGAGGTCGAACACGGCCGGTGACGATCGTCGCGCCGACGACCGCGACCAGCACCGCGGGCATCGCTCTTCGAGACGCGAGGCAGGATCAGCAGGACCGCCAACGTCGCGATCCCGATCGCGAGCGCCGTGGCGTTCGTCTCGTCGAGCCCCTGCACGAACGCCTTGCATTCCTCGATGAAGCCGTCGGCGTCGGTAGAGATAGCCGAACAGCTTGGGGAGCTGGCCCACGATGATCGTGACGGCGAGCCCGTTCATGTAACCGACCTGCACCTCCTTGGAGAGCAGGTCCGCGACGAAGCCGAGCTTTCCGAGGCCGAGCCCGACCTCGATCGCGCCGACCATCAGCGCCATCATCCCCGCGAGCGCGACGGCCTCGGCCGGGTCGCCGGTCACGAGCAGCGGCGACGATCGCCGCGAAGATCAACGGCGCGACCGAAGAGTCCGGGCCGAGCACGAGGATCCTCGAGGGCCCGAAGAGGGCGTAGCCGATGAGACAGGCGATCGTCGTGTAGAGGCCGGTCACGGCGGGCAGACCCGCGAGTTCCGCATAGGCCATGCCCTGCGGCACGAGGATCGCGGCCAGCACGACGCCGGCCACGAGGTCGAAGCGGAGCCACGAACGCCGATAGGTCCGGAGCATCGGGATGCCCGGCACCCACCGTTGGAAGCCCCCCGGCTGTGCCGCCCCTTCCGCCTCCATGCCGACCCGAGCCTAGTGGCATCCCACCTAGGCAACACCGCTCGAGACGGGTGGGAGGCTCAGCCGGTGCGTCGCGCGGTCGCGGCGCCGGTGTACGGCTCGAGAGGTAAGGGCCGCGGCCTCCCCGATCGTCGCCCCGACAGCGAGCCCGCACGATCACATCTCCTGGGTAGTGCACGCCGGTGTGGACGCGTGAGTAGGCGACGCCGGCGGCGAGCGCTCGCAGCGGCACCGCCAGGACGGGCAGCTCGCCCGCGACCGCGCCCGCGAACGCGAACGCCGAGGCCGAGTGGCCCGATGGGAACGACGTGCTGGTCGGCATCGTCACCCAGCGCGCTTCCGGCACGCCTGCGATCTCCCGGTCCGGGCGGCGACGCCTGCTGGCGGTCTTCATGGGCAGGTTCACGACGGCGGAGTTCAGGCCGATCGCCGCGACGCCGGTGAGGGCCGCGCGGCGACCGCGCTTGCCCCCCACGACGAAGATCCCGCCCGCGATCGCGAGCCAGAGCACCGAGTTGTTGGCGAGACCCGGACAGGCGACGCAGCGGTTCGTCGAGCGTCGTCGTCGGGGTGCTCGCGATCGCCCCGTACACGGCTCGGTCCACGTTCGCGAGCTCGTGGAGCGCGGCGGCGATCGTCGATCGGCCTCGGGTTTCGGCGACGCGGCGAGCCGCTCGGCGAGGCGTTCCTCGGGAGGTTCGGCGGATGCTGCCGGTGTCTCGGACACGGCGCGATGCTACCCGGCGAACTCAGCCCCCGAGCCGGGATGGCCGCCCCAGGACGGTCGCCCCAGAGGTCTCTGAGGGTCTGGCGCCACCCGATCGAGCGCGCGGCAGGCGAGTAGCCGATCGCGTGGTGTGGGAGCCGCACGCGGACCGGCCTGCGGCCGCATCGAGAACCGGAGCGGCGGGTCCATCACCATCGTCTCGCCGTCGAGACCGAGCTCTATCGGCGCCGCCGACATCACGTCGAACGTCGGCGCCGACCACGTCATGAACCCTTTGAATCGCTCCGGATGCCCGGTCGCGAGCGACGCGACGAACGCCGCCGCGCCGCCCTGTTTGCCCAAGACGAGCGACACGATCCCGAGGCGGCCGGTATCGAGGCGGGGCCGGCTGCCCATCCCGCGGAAGGTCTCTCCGTACGGGTTGTTCGAGACCTGGATCACGTGCGCGCCCTCGTGCCGCTCGCCGTCGCCGTCGGTGAATCCCAGATCGAACGGCTCGGTGTCGGGACCGAGCACCTGCGGGAGGGTCGCCAGGGTCGTGTCGACCTTGGAGTCGCGGTAGTCGGGCGAGCGAACGATCGCGGCGTAGAGACCGAGCGACACGTTGTTGACGAACACGTGACCGTTCACGTCGGCGAGGTCGAGCCTTCGCTCCACCGCGTCGCCGTACGCGTCGAGCGCCCCGACGACGTCGTTGCGGTCGAGCCCGAGGTCGAGCGCGAGGTGGTTCCGTGTGCCGGCGGGGACGACCACCATCGGCAGCCCGAGCTCCGCGGCGATGCTGCCGACCATGGCCTGCGAGCCGTCACCGCCCGCCATGCCGAGCACGTCGACGCCGCTCGCGGCCACGTCGCGCACGCGCTGGAGCCAGTCCTCACCCGGCTGGAGCACGACCGGTTCGATCCCGCGGCGGCGGCATTCGTCGACAAGGTGGAACCGCTCCGCCTTGCCGCCGCCCGACTTGAGGTTCATGAACAGCACGCCGCGCTTGCGCGGGCGGGACGGGAGTGCCGACGACATCCGCGGCCTTGAGGGATCCCACATCCGCGCTGAGCGCATACTTCGCGAGCGCCACCGCGGCCACCAGCGCGAGGATCCTTGCGGCGATAGAGGCGCCGAGCCAGCCTTCGGCGTTGATGACGGTGGCCGCGAGGCCGACGGCGGCCGCGGCGGCGCCGATCACCGCCACCTTCCGGCGCTGTCCGGTTCTCGTCAGGGCGACCCACACCGCCGCCAGGAACACGGCCAGCAGGACGAGCCCCGCTACCACCCTGAGCGGTTCGTCCGTGCCGATCGCGAGCGAGGTGACGATGACCCCGACGACGAGCAGGATCGACACGATCGCGGCCGCCCGGCGGCCGGCCGACGGTCGAGTTCCTCCCATAGGACGGGAGCCTAGCGAGGTGAAGCTGAGAGCACACTCCGCGCGTTCGCTCGTTCGCGAGTGCGTGGATGGCGGACGCGGCGGTCGGCCGTCACCCCGCCTAGATGGGGCTCGAGGGCCCGTGCTAGCGTGCCTGCATCACGTCGGAGCGGACGGGAGGACAAGATGAGGCTTGGGCGGCTCACGACAGCGTTCATGGTGTCGGTGACGGCGATCCTGGTAGGTGCCCAAGCACCGGCGTTCGCCGGAAAACCGGCCGCGCCGCCCTCCGGGTCGAGCGCGTACGTACGGGTCAACCAGCTCGGCTACCCCGTTGACGCCGCTTCCAAGCGCGCGTTCCTACTGGCATCCGGTGTGGAGACGGGCGCAACCTTCGCGGTCAAGAGCGGCGCAACCACCGTGTACTCCGCCCCGTCGGCGCCGATCTCGGCTCCTGGAGCTCGTCGCTGGGCCACGTCTATGCGTTGGACTTCCCGTCGGTGACCGCGGTCGGTACCTATACGATCACCGTCACCGGGCCGATCGCGGCGACGTCGCCGGCGTTCAAGATCGATAGCGGTGCCAACGTGTACGGCGGTGCCGAGGCCAACGGGCTGAGCTTCTTCCAGGTGCAGCGTGACGGCGCGAACTACATCCCGTCGGCGCTGCGCACCGCGCCCGCGCACCTCAACGATCAGAACGCGATGACGTACTCGACACCGAGCTACAACGCCGGCTCCGGACGTTTCTCGGGCGACCTCTCACCGCTCGGCACGCGGATCGACGCCTCCGGCGGCTGGTGGGACGCCGGGCGACTACCTCAAGTTCGTCCAGACGACGAGCTACACGGATGCGCTCCTGCTCGCGGGCGTGCGCGACTTCCCGGCGCAGATGGCCGCCGGTTCGTCGAACTACACGGCGGAGGCGAAGTTCGGCACGGACTGGCTCCTGCGGATGTGGGATGACTCCTCGCAAACGCTCTACTACCAGGTCGGGATCGGGACCGGGAACGCGAAGACGCTGGGTGACCACGACATCTGGCGGCTGCCGCAGGCCGACGACACGTATCAAGGGACCAACTCGGTGTATCGGTACATCCGCAACCGTCCCGTGTTCCGCGCCGGCCCGGCCGGGTCGCCGATCAGCCCCAACCTCGCCGGCCGAGACGCAGCAGCGTTCGCCGAGTGCTTCGTGGTGTTCAAGACGTCGGATCCCGCGTTCGCGAACCGATGCCTGCTCGCGGCCGAGCACATCTTCGACCTCGCGAACACGGCGCCCACGGGCAACCTGCTGACGGTGATCCCCTTCAGCTTCTATCCCGAGACCGAGTGGCGCGACGACATGGAGCTCGGTGCCACCGAGCTGTACTCGGCGATCGCGAGCGGCGGACTGCCGGCCGGCCTGCCCCACACCGATCCGACGTTCTACCTGCAGAAGGCGGCACATTGGGCGAACGCCTACATCACCGGGCCGGAAGACGCCGCCGACACGCTCAACCTCTACGACGTGTCCGGGCTCGCTCACTACGAGCTGTATCGCGCGATCGCCCAGGCCGGGAACCCGGCGGGGCTCGAAACGACCCAGGCCGCCTTGCTGGCGGACATGAAGAAGGCGTTGGACGGCGCGGTCGCGCAGGCCGGCACGGACCCGTTCGGCTTCGGGTTCACGTGGGCCGCCTGGGACACGACCACCCACGGCGCCGGTCTGTCCGTGCAAGCCAGTGAATACGACCAACTCTCGGGCACCAGCACCTACGCCGCGTACGCGGACCGTTGGTTGTCCAACATCCTCGGTGCGAACGCATGGGGGCTGTCGTTCATCGTCGGGGACGGCGCGACCTTCCCCCACTGCTTGCAGCACCAGGTGGCGAACCTCGCCGGCTCATTGACGGGCACCTCGCCCGTGCTTGCCGGCGCGGCCGTCGAAGGACCGAACTCCTCGCCGACGCACGGCGCGGTCTCCGGCATGATCGCCTGCCCGGCGAACGGCGCCGATACCTACGCGCCTTTCAACGGCAGCGGTGCGCAGTTCCAAGACAACATGCAGTCGTACGACAACACCGAGCCCGCCATCGATCTGACCGCGTCATCGCCGCTGGCATTCGCACGGCAGATCGCCGGACGCAGATGAACTGACGGGGCGCTCGGCCGGCTCGGGCCGAGCGCCGCGAGGTACTCGGGCCTCTTCGGCGCTCGAGCACAGCTCCTCCTGAGCCTCATCCATCGTCGCCTCCGCGCGCCAAGTCGGCCTCATGCACCGCTCCTTGTGCTCGAGCCCCACGAACCGCGTCCTCCCGCCGCAGGATCCCGATGAGCCGTCCGTCCGACGAGGTGATCGGAGAGGTCGGAAGGTCGTGCGCGACCATGTACTCCGCCATCTCACCGAGGGGAACGTGAGGACGGAAGGTGCTGGGCGAGGCCAGCATGGCCCCCTCGACCGAGACTTCTTCGCGACGAAGCTCAGCCTCGCGGAGGAGGCCGAAAACGATGCCCTCCTCGTTCACGACCACGCACGCGTCCCAGCCTGCCGCACGAACCCGGTCGCGGACCGCGCCGATCCGCTCGTCGAGACGGCACGTCGGTGTGTCCTTCCGAGCCATATCCCCCGCGCTCGGGTGCTCCGCATATCTCCCGACCGTAGGAAACCCGGCCGCGAGCCAGTCCTTCTTGCCCTCGACGTAGTCGTACACCTCGGTGAAACCGAGACTTTCGAGCCGCCACGCGGCCCGCGGGCTGAGGTCTCAGCCTGAGTCCCAGCAATACACGATGACCGGTCTGGATGGGTCCAGCCGTTCGCTCGCCTCTGCGTGCAGCCGACGGAGCGGCAGGTGGATGGCCCCAGGGAGATGGTCCTTCTCGAAGTCCGCAAGAGGGAGCACCTCGACCACTTGCGCGCCTCGATCCATCATCTCCTGCACGGATCGTCGGTCGTGCAGTTCGATCGGCATATGTTCGCCTCCTCCTCTGTACGACTCAACGCGTGGACGGGGTCGTCGAGAATTTGATGCCCCATGAAGCTCGATACCCTACGCGGAGGGAGAAGCAGGCGAGCCGAGGAAGCCGACCCTAACCGCAGAGGCTTGGCGCCGAGCTCCTTCGCTGACGGGCTCGCCCCGGAAAAGCTCCCTGGCTAGGTCGCTTGAATCGGCCCTGCGGGTGGGTCCGCCCAGGTGAGTACCGGTTCGACTCCAGCGACCTGAAGCACCCGTTGCACGTTGTCCATGCCGCGGATGAACGCGACGGTCGAATGACCGTTCTGCCCGGCTGTATGAACCCGTAACAGCGCCCTGATCCCCTCCGAATCGATGAACGTCAGCCCACGCAAGTCCAAGAGGATCTCCGATCCGCCCTGGGCGCGCTCGATCGCTTCTTCAAGCTCCGGAGCGGTGGCCATGTCCAGTTCGCCGGCCGGCGACACGACGAGAAAGTCGCCGTTCTGCCCGGTCACGGTCGCGAACTCTGCATCACGTCTACCCATGATGTTGCCTCCTTGGCTAGCCGAGACGGTCCAGGATTATGGGACGAGATGTGGCGAATGACAAGGGCTGACCGGGTACCTCGTTACGACTTGCGAGGCAGGGGTTTCGTCCGAACACTCCGGGGTAATCCAACCAGTGCAACCAGCGCAGGCTCACTCAATTCGTGACGATGGATGATCGGGACGTTTCCCAGCACGCGATCGAAGTGATCGCAGGTCCTGAGGCCGCTGCCTCCGCTCGAGCCGCCGTAGCCCACCTTGGCATCTCGCAGCTGCAGGAGCGGTTGGATGACGTGCGGCTCGCGACCTCGGAGCTCGTGACCAATGCGGTTCGCCATGGACGCCTGCGTCGGGATATCGATGTTATTCGCGTGACCGTGGGGACCGGGGAGGAAAGCGTCAGGGTGACGGTGGAGCAGCCCACCGTCGCCGGCGTGAAGATCGCGCCACCTCGGATCGGGGAAGAGGCAGGCGGGTTCGGGCTGCGTCTGGTCGATCAGTTCGCCGACCACTGGGGATACGAGCCCGGCCCGCCTGGGCGCGTGTGGGCGGAGTTCGGCAGGCCGCACTAACCAACCTCCCAAGACGTCAGTGTGGGCTACCGGAGCCTTCGGCGCGTGCTCCAGTCGGGCGGAAGTGGGTCGCAAGCCGCGAAGGTCTTCGAACGCAGCCTTGCTCTCACGAGAGGTCGCATGCCGGCGAGGTTCCGCAGTTCGTACGGGTCGCTACGTAGGTCGTACAACTCTTGGGTCCCGTTGCGGTAGACCACGTATTTCCAGCGACGGGTTCGCAAACCGCAGTACGAGGGCGCGAGCCACATCGATAAGTGTTCGAGCAGCACGCCCTTCGTCGGGATGGGCCCGGTGCCGGTAAGAGCGGGCACCAACGAGGTGCCGTCCACGCGTCCCGGAAGGGAAGCCCCCGCCAGGTCGGCGATCGTGGGGGCGATGTCGAGGTTCGAGGCGAGACCCTGGTTCACTCCGTGCACGATGTGCGGCCCGGCGAAGATCAGCGGTACCGCGATCGACCGTTCGTACGGATACCCCTTGTACGTCAGCCCGTGGTCGCCCCACTCCACTCCGTTGTCGCTCATGAAGATGACCACGGTGTTGTCCAGCACGGATGGGGGCAACACACGCTGGAACCGGCCAACCCAGCGATCCACATCCCTAAGGGTGCCGTACACGTCGTTCCAGAGCATGGTCAGACGCCGGACGCGCTTCGCGGTCAATGGGGTCGCATCGCGAACGTAGGCCGGCTTATCCGAGACGTTCGGCTCGTCGAACGCGGGCGACTCGAACGGCACCGGCGCCTTGACGCGCAGATCTCGCGGACCCGGTATCCACCTGCCGTGCGGCGCGAACGGCGCGTAGTAGAGGAAGAACGGCCGCGAGCCGTCCTGGATGCCGGGGCTCTCCAAGAATCCCCGGGCCGCCCGTCCAACTACGTCGGTCGAGTAGTCCCGCGGTCTGGCCCCGTATCGCTCAACGTTCCCCTGATCGAGGATCGAGTAGTCGTAGTAGCCCCCGTTCTTGCCGAGGAAGGAGAACCAGTTCGTCCAACCGGGCGGGATCGGCGGAGCGGCACCGCGCGGAACCTCATAGTGGTTCAGGTACTTGCCGTAGAGCCCGGTCTTATAGCCCGCGTCACGCAGCGCGACCGCGATGGTTCGGCCGTCGTTGTCGCCACCGTCGTACGGGCCACCGCGCTGGGTCAGCGCATTGTGGGTGAACGAAGACCATCCTCCCCACCGACGGTCGTGGTCCCCATTGGTCCACACGCCCGTGTGACCCGAGGTGAGCCCGGTCAGGATCGCTGATCGCGACGGACAGCACAGCGAGTTCGAGATGAACGCATGGGCAAAGGTCGTTCCCCGGCGCGCCAATGCCCGGACGTTCGGCATCAGTTGGAGCGTGCCGACCGTCTGGTCGTCGGTGAGGATCACGATCACATTCGGAGGGACGACAGCCTTCGGCGGCACCCCAGAGGTGGAGCTCGCCGACCCACCACCGGTGCAACTCGCGAGGAGCCCGACCACGACCGTCAGGGCGAGGAAAGAACGACCCATGTGACTACTGACGCCCGACCCCGGTCCTCGGTTCCCCTGGGAGTCATCCCATCAGCCGAACGTGAACGCGTAGACCGCCGCTCCGGCGTCGAGGAACTCGATCTCGAAGAGGCGATCGGTGATCGGAGCGTGTTGCCGGATGAGCTGGTACATGCGCGGTTCGATCAGTTCGCCGGATCCATCGGCGTCGAGGTCGCTCCCGGCGTCGGCACCCGGCGGCGCGCCGTCGATCGATACGGAGAACGGCACGGAAGCACCGGCGGCGGCGGGCCCCATCACCAGGTGCACGTCGCGGGCGTCGAATCGGAACGCGACTCGGCCCTTGGGCTCGTTCAAGACGGTCGCTTCGGCCATCACGGTCCACTCACCGGAGAGCGCCCAGTGGTTGTGACGGACGCGCTGTGGCGCCTCGTAGTTCTTCGGTGTGTCGCGCTCCATCCCACCGGGTGACGCGAAGTTCTCTGCCTGCCGATACCCGAGGTAGGTCTCGCCGGTGTTGAGGGCTCCCCAATCCGCCGCCACCTCCGGACCGCTCGGATCCACGGAGACCAGATCTGCCCCGGAGATGTCGGCACCGGCGTCCCCGAGCAGCTGTTGGATCACGACCTCCGATCGCTCGTAGTCGCCTTCGCCGAATCGGTGGTGCCGGATCCGTCCCGCGGCATCGACGAAGTACAGCGCCGGCCAGTAGTGGTTCGCGAAGGCGTTCCAGACCCCGTAGTCGTTGTCGACGACGACCGGGTACGTGACACGCATCTGCTCGAGGGCGCGCCGGACGTTGTCGAGGTTCCGCTCGAACGAGAACTCGGGCGTGTGGATGCCGATCGTCACGAGCCCGTCGGATCGGTACCGCTCGTCCCACGCGCGGACGTAGGGAAGCGATCGCAGCCAATTGATGCACGTATACGTGCAGAAGTCGGCGACCACGACCTTCCCGCGGAGGCCCTCCGGCGTGAGCGGCTCCGAGTTGAGCCACGCGGTGGCGCCGGAGAACGCGGGCAAGGTGCCTTCGGCGGGCAGATGCACCCGGGAGGGATCATCGGCTCGCGAGATATGCGGAGTCGTGGGCGATCCCGTGGAAGGGGTTCGCCGGCACGGTTACCAGGACCACGGCGTCCTGCAGCCGCTCGATCACGCCGTTCCAACTCGACGAGTCGGCGAAGGCGCCGTGCACGAGGACGACGGTGATCGAGGAAGCATCCGAGGCCGTCGCAGACATAGAGCTCCTTTCAGAAGGCGTCGACGTCGACGACGGCTTCGGCGAACGCTTCCGGCGCTTCCTGCGGAAGGTTGTGACCGATGCCGCCGGTGATCGTCCGGTGGGCGTAGCTTGCCGGTGAACCGCTTCGCGTAGGCGTCCGGCTCGGGGTGCGGCGCGCCGTTCGCGTCGCCTTCGAGCGTGATCGTGGGGACCGTGATGTCGGGACCCTCCGCGAGTCGCCGCTCGAGGTCGTCGTACTGCGCCTCGCCCTCGGCCAGACCCATCCGCCAGCGGTAGTTGTGGATCGTGATCGCCGACGTGATCCGGGTTGTCCAACGCCGCGGCGCTCCGATCGAACGTGGCATCGTCGAAGTCCCACTTCGGGCGACGCGAGCTGCCAGATCAGCTTGGCGAAGTCGTGCCGGTACTTCTCGTAGCCGGCGCGGCCGCGTTCGGTCGCGAAGTAGAACTGGTACCACCACTGCGAGCTCGGCCGCGGGCGGCAGCGGCAGCTTGCCCGCCTCCTGGCTGCCGATCAGGTATCCGCTCACCGAGACGAGTCCCCTTGCAGCGGTCGGGCCAGAGCGCGGCGACGATGTTCGGCCGTACGCGCGCCCCAGTCGAAGCCGGCGAGGATCGCCCGGTCGATCCCGAGCGCATCCATCAGTGCGACGCGTCGGCGGCGAGCGGCCGCTGCTGGCCGTTGCGCAGCGTGTCGCTCGACAGGAACCGTGTCGTGCCGTAGCCGCGCAGGTAGGGCACGATCACGCGGTACCCGCGCGAGGCGAGCAGCGGCGCGACGTCGGCGTAGCTGTGGATGTCGTACGGCCAGCCGTGGAGGAGTAGCGACGGCCGGTCCATCGGCCGGCCCCGCCTCGACGTAGCCGACGCTCAGGGGTCCCGCATCGATCTGCCGGACGGGACCCAACGTGGTCGACATCCGATCTCCTTCTGTTCAGAGTCGGTACGTCCCGAGATCAGCGCAGCGACCGGAACGCCGCCCGCATCTCCTCGGAGAACATCTGCGGCTGCTCCCAAGCCGCGAAGTGGCCGCCCTTCGGCAGCCGGTTGTAGTGGATCAGCTTGGGATAGGCGCTCTCCGCCCAGCTCCGCGGGGCGGCGTAGATCTCGTCCGGGAAGACGCTGACCCCGACCGGCAGGTCGACGCCCTTCGGCGCGAAGAACGCGAGCTTGCTCTCCCAGTAGAGGCGAGCCGACGAGACCGCCGTGTTCGTCAACCAGTAGAGCGTCGCGTTGTCGAGGATGTCGTCCCTCGTCAGACCCTCGGCCTCGCCGTCGAAGACGCGGGCGATCAGCGACAGGCTGCGCGCATCGTGATCGAGCATCCACGCGGCGAGGCCGACGGGTGAATCCTCGAGCGCGTACAGGGTCTGCGGGCGGTTCGCCATCTCCTGCGCGTAGCCGAGTCCGTGCTTGTAGAAGGAGTCAAGCTGATCCCACGCGTACCGCTCCTCCTCGGAGAGATCGCGCGGGGGTGGGTCGCCGAACTGGAGCGCCTTCGCGATGTCGTCCGGGATCGTGGCCGGCATGTTCGTGTGGATGCCGAGCAATCCCGGCGGGCGTCTGCAGCGCCATCTGTTCCGTGACCGCGTTCCCCCAGTCGCCGCCCTGCGCCACGTACCGCTCATAGCCCAGCCGCTCCATCAAGATCGTCCACGCTCGAGCGATGCGGATGGGATCCCAGCCGGTCGTGGTCGGCTTGCCCGAGAACCCATGGCCCGGCAGCGATGGGATCACCACGTCGAAGGCGTCCCCCGCGGCGGCGCCGTGCGCTTCCGGGTCGGTCAGCGGGCCGATGATCTTGAGCTGCTCGATGATCGACCCGGGCCACCCGTGCGTGACGATGATCGGCAAGGCCCCGTCGTGTTTCGAGCGCACGTGGATGAAGTGGATGTCGACCCCGTCGATCTCGGTGATGAACTGTGGCAGCGCCTTGAGCCTCGCCTCGACCTGTCGCCAGTCGTAGTCCGTGCCCCAATACCGAGCGAGCTCCTGCATCGTCTCCAGCCGGACGCCCTGCGACTCGTCGTCGACGATCTCTCGGTCGGGCCATCGCATCGCGGTGATCCGCCGACGGAGATCCTCGAGGTCCTTCTCCGAGATGTTGATGCTGAAGGGATCGATCGCTGTCACAATGCCCCCTCTTGGGGGCGGCCCACACCCCCCGTTTCCTAAAACTCTGCCTCCTATGCGCTGATCTCGCAACACGACGCCCGGCCTACAGTGCTCGCCCAGCTTGCGAAATCGTTCTGTGCCCGGGTTTGGTTGATGGGTTGCCGTGGCGTCTCGGGGACAGGCGCCACGCCGCCGGCCGTTATCCGAGACGCGTGCCGGTGAAGCGAGCCAGGACGTCGAGAAGTTCGTCTTGGAACCGCTCGTCATGGACGCTGGCCGCGGGCTCGGCGCGGCGCTGGTGGTACCAGTAGGCGCCGGAGGTCCGCGCCTCCGGATCATCGCTCGTGGCGAGCCACTCCTGGGTGACGTGCCCGAGCCGCAGATCGTCCGTGGCGCCGGGGCCGCCCATCTTCGTCGGCACCCACCCGGGGTCCACGGCGTTGCTGAGCACGTCCGGCCATCTGCGCGCGACGGCGGCCGCGAGCGTCGTGACGAAGAGCTTGCTGTCTGAGTAGGAGCCGGTCGTGCGGTGGCCGCTCCAGTCCATGCCCGCCAGGCGTGCCCGACCGCGGCGGTGCAAGCCGCTGCTGAGGTAGATAAGGCGCTCGGGGCGGTCGATGAGTGTGGTGAGCAGATACGGAGCCACCACGTTCACGGGCAAGACCTGCGCTCCGTGAGGAACGGCGGCGTTGTGGATCACCGCATCCATCCTGCCGACGTCGTTCGCCTGATCGGCGACGCGGCGTGTCTCATTGATGTCGGACAGATCTCCGATGACGACCGCGGCGCCCCGATCCTGGAGGTCAGCCACCGCCGCGAGTCGATCCTTGTTGCGAACATGGACGGCAACGTCGTGCCCCTCTTCGATAAGTGTCTGAGCGGCCAACCGTCCGAGACCGTCGGCGGAGCCCGTGACGAACACGCGTGCGATCCGGATCCTCCCCTCAACGCTGGAGCGCCCGCTCCATGGAGCAAGGATAGGACTCGCTCCAACGAGAGCTGGACGAAGAGGCCAACCGTTCGGCGATGGCGAGCAGGGCGGCTACTTGGCGTTGCCGGAGGTGCCCTCCCTCGTCTCGAGGCCGATCGCGGACCTCAATTCCAACATGTCGTCTTGCAGCGAGGAATCCGGAACCTGCTCGGCGAGATGCTCCATCAGGTCGGCAAGCCCATCCGCGATCGCGTTCAGCTTGTGTTGGGTCGCTTGATCGGTTCGGGTTTGACTGTTCTGCAGGAGCGCGACCAGCAGGAAGGTGATGATCGTCGTGGTGGTGTTGATCTCCAGTTGGTACTGAGAGTCCAAGAACCCCTGGAGGCTTCCCTTGGACACGATGAGGACGACACCCTGTACGAGCCAGATAACTACCAGCAGCAAACAGAACGCGAAGAACGGCGCACGACTGGCGAGCCGTGCCGCCGCGCCCGCGAACTTGTCGAAGAATCCAACCCTGCTCGAAACCTCACTCGGCATGAGAAGAGGGGCAGGTCTCTCGGTCATGATCACTCCTTCCTTGCGGCCGACACAGACGGGCGATACCCGGTCGAGAGCTCAGGAACCGTCAGACTTCCATGAAAGTCATGGGGCGGGACCCACCCCGCCGGCGTGATGCCTTACACGGTGCGGGGTCGCCACGGCTCCTGCTCGTGCGCGAGCCAGACCAGCTCGGGGTCGAGGGCGCGCACCAGCAACTGGCCTTCGGTGTGCGGCTCATCGAGTTCGCCGAACCACACCGCCACGTCGCCGACGACGACGACCGGACGCTCGCCCGTCTCGACGACGACCACCTGCGAGCCGCGCGTGTGGCCGGGCGCCGGGACGAGCCGGAGCCCGGGCAGCAGCTCGAGCTCGCCGTCGACCGGCACGTACCGCACGCCGGGCGCGTCGACCCACTCACGGATGGTGTAGTCGTCCTCGCTGCGCGCGTCGTCGAGCTCCCGACGCTGGACGTAGATCGGCTTGCCGGCGAAGAGGTGGTTGCCGCCGCAGTGGTCGAAGTGCAGGTGCGTGTTGACGACGAGGTCGATGCCGCCGAGATCGAAGTCCTGCTCGCTCAATGGGAGGAGGCGGGGATCCATGTCGGCCACCGCCGGGTGCAGCTCCGTCATGCCGGTGTCGACGAGCACGCGCGCATCGGGATGGTCGATGACGTGTACGTAGACCGGCATCCGCTCGCCGTCGGCGAGCAGGTCGGCAACGCGGACCGGCGTGACGGTGATCGATGCGGGGGCGTTCATCGTGTACCGACCGCTGCAGTGGTGGTTGATATGGGACGCATCAAGACCCCCTATGCCCCGTGCTGACGAGCTCGTGCTCCATCGCCCACAGCGCCGCCGCCGCCCGCGTCGAGACCCCGATCTTCGTGTAGACGTGCTGGATGTGATGATCGGCGGTTTTCGGCGAGATGTAGAGCTCCGCGGCGATCGCCTTCGTCGTGAGACCTCGCGCCGCGAGGTGAAGGACCTCGACCTCGCGATCGCTGAGTCCAGCCGGGTGCTCACGCCGGGGTTTCGGCGGCGGTTCGCCGTGGCCGCCCGCCGCCAGCACCGCCTCGACCGCGCCCTCGTCGAGCGCGCCTTCGGATGCGAGGCCGCGCAGCTCGACCGCCGCGGCCGTCTCCGATGACGCCTCGCGGTCGGCGCGGTCGGTCGTGAGCCCGACGTAGACGTCGACCGCTGCGAGGATCTGGGCCCCGCGTTCGACGTCGTCCGTCCGCAGGCCCTTGTGATAGCCCGATCCGTTCGCCCGCTCGTGGTGCGAGGCCGCGAACGGGTTCAGCGAGGCGAACGCCGGCGACCGCCGGAGCATCTGCTCGGTCAGCATCGGGTGGAGCTCGACCCGGTCGAGCTCGGCGCGCGTCAGCGGACCGGGCTTGTCCCAGATCGAGTTCGGAACGCCGGTCGTCCCGAACTCGTGCACGAGGGCCGCTCGCCGGATCGCCGTCACCTCGTCCTCCTTGCACCCGAGGTTCGTCGCGGCGAGGGCGGCGAGCTGCGCGCACCGCCGGCTGTGTCCCGCGCGGAACGGCGACTTGAGGTCGATGAAGTCCGCCGCCACAGCGAGTGCCTCGTCGAGTTCGGCGCCCTCCAGGATCCGGTGCGGTTCCGGTTCGAGGGCGAGCACCGCGTCCCACGGCTCGAGCTTCGCGATCTGCTCGAACCAGACGTCCCCGTTCGCAGCGAACAGGTCCGCGACCTCGGGGTCGTAGGTGCGGCCGCGACGACGGCGAGCGGCCTCGACGGCGGCGGCCGGTGAGTAGCGGCGACCGATCGCTTCCATGTCGTGGCTCACGTGCACGATGCGCATCGGCAGCGGGATCTCCTCGCCCTTCGCGCCGTTCGGGAACCCGGCCCCGTTCCACCGTTCGTACGTGAAGCGGAACGCGTTCTCCACGTCGGGCCCGAAGCCGAGGCGGTGGATCAACATCGCGCCCACTTCGCACCCGGTCGCGAAGTTGTGGACAGCCCAGTCGTGGCCGCTGTCCTGGATCGTCCGGACGATCTCCGCGTGCTCCTCCGGCGGATGTCCGGCGGTCGCGAACTCCACCATCGTGCGGCCCACGTCGGCCGGGTCGCCGGCGTCGAACACGAGCGTCGCCGCGAGGATCGCGACGTCGTCCCCGAACACCGTCGAGATCTCGTGCGCGTGGCCCGTGCACCCGACGTAGCGCAGGAGGGTCAGCCAATACGTCGTCGCGCGGAGCGCCTCGTCGGCCCCCGCCTCCCGGCACATCGCGTCTGCGAGCAGGCACGACCGTAGCTGCGACTCGAGCGGCTGCCCGAACGCGTTGTCCTGTCCCAGCGCGAACGTCATCACGAGTTCGCCCAGGCGGAGCGACGGATCTCGAATGGGGAGTCCTCCCGATGCGGTGGCGAGGGCAGACGGTACACGCTGAGGCGCCACCAGGCAGGAAGGAGGAAGGCCAGGTCAAGCCACCGTTTGGCAAGAACGTTCCATCGACGAAGGAGGAACAGATGCTGCTGGCAACCACTACGGTCGAGGACGTGGACCGCTTCCTCGGGGTCTTCTCGACCAAGGGCGCCGAGAAGCGCAAGGAGCACGGCTCGAAGGGCGCGACCGTCTTCCGCGACCCGAACCAAGAGGACCGCGTCTGGGTGATCTTCGACTGGGACGTCGAGGGCTGGCAGAGCTTCGTCTCGGACCCCGAGGTCCCACCGATCATCAAGGAGGCAGGTCACAAGGACGTGCCGCAGGCCGCCATGTACAGCGGGCGATACGACGCCTGACGGGACCGAGCCGGATCAGCGGGCGGGAGACGAGCATGAACCTTGGCGCGATCGCGGGCTGGGCCAGCGTCGTCCTCGGTCAGCTCGTCTCCTGGCCGCAGGTCTTGAAGCTGCGACGCGAGCGAGGCGACGGCGTCTCGCTCGCGTCGTACGCCATCGTCAATGTTTCGATGACGCTGTTCTTCCTCCACGCCGTCGCGATCGGCGACATCGTTTCGGTGGCGTCCGTGCCCGTCTCGATGGTCCCGAACATCGTGATCGCGACGACGCTCCTTCGCCGGCGACGCCGCCATGCGCCTTCCCGGCTAACATCGCCACGTGCGAGGACAAGCGTGACCGGATGACGATCCTAAGGATGGACAACGTCGGTATCGTCGTGGAAGACCTTGCCGCCACGGTCGCGTTCTTCCGCGACCTCGGCCTCGAGCTCGAGGGGCAGGCCATGGTCGAAGGAGAATGGGCGGGGCGTGTCACCGGCCTGGGCGACCAGCGCGTCGAGATCGCCATGATGCGCACGCCCGACGGCCACAGCCGCCTCGAACTCTCGCGGTTCGTCGCGCCGCCTGTGGTCGCCGACCATCGGAACGCGCCGGTCAACGCTCTCGGCTACCTCCGCGTGATGTTCGCCGTGGATGACATCGACGAGACGCTTGACAGACTGCATAAGCACGGCGCCGAGGTCGTTGGTGAAGTGGTCCAGTACGAAGACGTGTACCGACTCTGCTACATCCGCGGTCCCGAGGATCTTCTGATCGGGCTCGCTCAAGAACTCGGCTGACTCGTCGCAGCCTTCAAGTCGGTTGCTACCACCCGAGGGGTCAGCTACGGACCTGGACGGAAGACTGGCGAACGGCGTGACCTACGCACCGCGAACAGCGCGAGCGCGACGAGAGCCAGAACCGCAACCACGCCAACCCAACCGGACGACAGGGAATCGCTTTCATCGCCCTCGAGGAGTGCAGGTACGGTGGGCATGGCACTTTGCGGTGACGGAACCACCTGGGGAGTTACGCCAAGCACGTCGCTCGCGCGGGCGATCTGCTCGTTGAGCGACATGTGCCGGGGCGACACCATCCCGCCAAATACGGAGACCTCGCCGGAACCGCTCTTCTGGAGAAGGAACAGTTGGCGTTCCCCGATCATCCTCTGCGCGACCGCGTCTGCCTCCGGGCCGACGATAGGCACCCCGCACGAGGAGAACCCCACTTCCTGGCCGTCGTCGGGGGATCCCTTCAAGACCTCCTCGACGTCGATGCTGATGATGAGGCCCGTCTGAGGTGCCCGAGCTCGAGCATCTGACACGGTGCCGACCAGGACTGAGTCGGACTGTCGGACGACCTGATCGAACGGCTGAGGGACGCAGACCGCCTGAGCTGCTTGCGGCACCATAAGTAGGGTGCCAGTGACGAGTCCGAGGATGAGCCGCGCCCTCATAGCATCACCATGCCTCTCGCCCCGAACCTGTGACGGGAGCCTGGCGGTCGCCACTCACAGATTGATGTGGAGCGTATCGATGATGTCCCGCGCGAGATCGAGGTCGGTTCGGGGCGTCTTCGCGTACGAGAGGATCACCGCGATGAGCCGGGCACCGTCGACGTCGAGGATGTACAGGTGCCAGCGGTTGGCCGGACCCTGGGCGTAGAGGCCCGGTCCGGAGAACACGAATGCGTGGCCGCCTGCATCGTCGGGATCATCCTTGTCACAATGGGTGAACGGATCGTTCGGCAGCTGGAGCTCCAGCTCCTTGCCCGTGTAGCCGTCGATCGTCACTGGCGTCGCCACCGATGAGGTGTAGTAGGTGTTGGCGCGGAGCGCGGCCACCATGTCGTCGACGCTCGGACCGACCTTCACGTCGCCGCTGTCCGCCTGCCCGGTGCCCTTCACGTCCCAATGACACGGGTCGCTGTACAAACCATTCGCCGTGAAGAACGCCATCCCGATCCCGGTCGGCGCGTCAGCGCGCACGGGCTCGGGTCCGTCCATGGCCCAATCGGGATAGCCGACCCAGCCGTCCGGTCCCGTCGCCTCGATCGAGACGGAGGAAGACTTGTCCTCGAACGGCCCGAAGAGGTAGCGCCCGCCCCGCAAGACCTCGGACACGGGCTCCGGAGTTGATAAGTCCGGATCCGTCGAGCTCGAGCTTGCCGGCTCCGACGAGGCCGAGTGGCTCGTCGTGGATCCGGTGCATCCGGACATGATGGCCATGATGGTCGCGACGACCAGGAATCGTCTCGATGCCGAACCCCTGGTTGCCATGTCGTGGTTCCTGTCTCGGTGCGCCATCCCAAACTCCTCTCCTTCCGGTGCTCCATGCGTGCCGTCGTCGGATGCAGGGGTGGAATAAGACTCAGCCGTAGCAGGAGCAGAAGTACGAACCACCGTCCCAGCTGCGATAGATGAGCTCGTCGATCTTCAGCGGCTCGCCCGTTCCGTCGGCGTTGACGGCCAGGTGCTCCAGATGGACGTTGGCGGTGCCGCCTTCGTATTCGAGCTCGACGCCGATCTGTGAGCCGTCGGGGGACCACGCGACTCCCGCTCCACCAGTTACGCAACACTGGGACGCGACCAGCGAAGAGGCTGCGCCGTCGATCGGGGCGATCCACACGTCGACGTTCGGGTCTCGATCTGACCCTGTGAGGTTCGTGTAGGCGAGCCGGCTTCCATCGGGTGACCACCCCATGCCAACCTCCGAGCCCCGAGCCACGGGGCGGAGGCCGGACCCATCCGCGTTCGCTACGTACAACGCTTGTCGGGCCCACGTCGCTGAGTAGTACGTGATCGCGAGGTGCGTCCCATCCGGCGACCAGTCGATGTGGTGGATCTCTCCCGCACCTGCCGGTTCGCGGACGAGCGATGAATGCTCGCCGCTCTCCACGTCGATCGAGTAGACCGATCCTGAACCTGGGCCTCCGTCATAGACGATCCGGGATCCGTCCGGCGACCACGCCAGGGCATGCACGACCTCGCCCCAATAACTCCCACCGACCGCGGTCCCGAGATCGCTCTCACGTCCCGTTGCCGGGTCGAAGAGGGTGACATCCTGGCCGCGCGCGAGGACGAGCTCGTCCTGGGTGGGCGACCAGGCCCATTGGGAGTAACCGCCCACGGGTGCGAGCCGTCGCAGCGCGCCACCCATTCGGTCGGCAACCCAGAGGCCGCCGCCATCGGATCCGTTACCTCGCCGGAACGCGACCCACTCGTGATCGGATGACCATGCAGCCCTGGTGATGAACCCGTCGCTGCCGAGGAGCATCGACGTATCCAAGATGGTGCGCAGATGTCGGCTGTTGGGATCCTGCGCGAGCAGGCTTCCGCCCACTGTGAGGACCTCGCCGGCTCCGACAGGCTTCGGTGGGGTGGCCGGGATCCGCCGCGACTCGATCGTGTGCGCGAGGGCCGCCGCCGTCGCAAGCGCGACGATGATGCCGACTGCGCCCGCGCGGATCCGCCGGTTGCGCTGCTTGCGCTCGCGTCGATCGAGCAGCCGCTCGAAGTCGCCGTGCTCGAGGTCGACGGCCAGGCTTTCGCGTTCGAGGGCGTCCGCGATCCTAGGCATCCTCGACCTCCATCACCTTGCGGAACGCGTCGCGCCCGTGGCGTGTGAGCGAGCGGATCGTCGCGTCCGTGACGCCGAGCGCATCCCCCGCTTCCTTCGAGGTGAACCCGAGCATCTCGGTCAGCACTAGAGCTGCCCGTTGCCGTGGAGCCAGCGTCGCGAGGACGTGCCGGACGGTCTCCCGGTCATCGGCGTCGGCGAAGTCGTCGTTCGAGGGCGCGAGCCCCACGGTGCGGCGCAACGCGAGCGTGGCTCGCCGATACCGCTTCCGAAACAGGTTCATCGCGGTCCGATAGAGGTAGCCGACGGGGTCGTCCATAGCGCTCACGTGGTCCCACCGCTCCCACACCTTGAGGAACGCGTCCTGCATCAGTTCCTCCGCCTCGGCGCGGTTCGCGGTCACAAGCCACAGACGCCGGAACAGCGTCCGAGCCTCGGCCTGGTAGAAGGCCTCGAAGGTGCGAGACGCCTCGAGCTCGTCGAGGGCCGCATCCGAGGGGACGATCCGGTCGGTCATGTCGGGTGATGAACCCACGAGATGCCCCGATCGTGCAAGCCGCCGTGGGTGCGAACGTGCAGCATGGGGTTCGGGAGATTGACCTTCCGAGCGGGATGTGCGAAGAAAAGTGGTTTCCGAGATCGGACGCCGAGAGCGCCTCGTCGGACAAGCCTTCCGCGAGGATCGAGCCGATCCCCGCGAGAAGGGGGAACCATGTCGAAGCCGAAGACCCTCGCAGCCTGCCTCGCGCTGACGCTGGCGGTCACGCTTTCACCCACCGCCGTGGCGGGTGCGAGCGGAGCCGCTCCCGCGTCCGCGCAGCCCGCGGCGGCCCACCGCACCGCGGTCGGTCCGGCGGCCGTGGTGAATTGTCAGGCGGGTACCACCAGCGGAACAGGGGATGCGAAGTTCCACGTTTGCGTCTCGAGCGACGGGAACGTCTATAGCTGGCAATCTCCCGCAGGCTGGGAATTCATCAACCAGGGGAACAACGCCGAGGGGTTCGGCGTGTGCGGCGACACCGGCGGCGGCTGGGGTCCGATGGGCTGGGACTTCGACCAGGGTGGCGCGAGCGGGTTCGGTGCGCCGACGATCACGCAGCCGACCGCTGGGAAGTTCCCGATCACCATCACGCGCTCGACCGGTGTGGTGAAGCTGAAGCAGCTGTTCACCATCGCTCCGAAGAGCGCGATGCTCACGATCACGGAGACGCTCACGAACGTCTCGGCAGCCGCGATATCGGACCCGATCCTCAGCCGCTGGGTGGACATCGACGCGGAGCCCAACGCGGTCGCCAACAACTACAGCGACCTCGCCCAGTTCGGGAACACGGCGGTGGCGCAGGTCGACCAGGACGAGGACAACGGTCTGCAGCTGCGGGCCGGGACGATGACGGTCCAGCACATCGCCCGGCTCGACGAGATCCCCTTCTCCTTCATCGACATGCAGAACGGAGGGTGTGCCAACACGACGCCAACAGCGATCGCCCCGGGTGACACCGCCGACTACACGTCCCTTCTCGACTACTACCTGGGTGGCTCCTCATTCAGCATGGCTCCCGGCGCCTCGCAGACGGTGGTGGTCCAGTACCAGCGGGTCTGAGCTCGGCCGGTCGTCGCTACCGCGCGATCACGCTCGTCATGGTGCATGCCGGCCGGGCATCCCTCGTCGAGATCGACGGGGGCTCGAGAGACGTCAAGGCCCAGTCGCCGCCGGCGGCAGCTGCATCGATGCGCGCAAGTTGACCAGGGCCGTGTCGGGGACCCTGATAAGTCCTCGCGTGGGGCGATCAAGGTCGAAGGTCACGAGCAGCAGCATCGTGACGAGCGCTGCGCCGAGCAGCACGGCGACGAACCCACGGCCAAGGATGCCGAGGTAGGCAGCGAGAAGTCCGACGGCCGCTGACGCCCCGGCAACCTCGAGGAACAGGATGGCGCTGGGGACACGGTTGTTGAGAGCTGCCACCCGGACGCCTTGCATGTCGATCATCTCGTTGAGGGACTCGACATAGAGTCGAGGTGCGCTCGCGTTCGGGGAGGCAACGAGCGACTGCCCTGCGAGTTGCCACAGCTGTCTTTGGATCCCGGACTCGAGCGCGATCGCGGCCGAGGCCTCGGCGCTGCCCGGGACCGCGTCCGAACCCATGATGTCCGCATCCGTGTAACGCTTCAACAGGTCGAGAGATGCTGTTCGCTCAGGCTCGGCCAGTGTCTGAGCCCTCAGGAACGTCGTACCGATCGCATTCGCATCATCCACCACGGCCTGTCGCCGATTCTCGTAGCGTCCTACGGCGAGTGCGAGCCCGAAGGCAAGGATCAGCCCGACCACACCCAGCAACGCCGCTTGGAGCACCCCGAACGGCTCCTTGAGTACATCCGACATATGCCGCGCTCTCCGTCCCAGCACTGAACCGAGAGCGGTCGCACCGAACACGATGGCAAACAGGATGAGCCCGAGCGCCCAACTGTTCAGTCGAAAGAACAATCGATCTCCTTTGTAGGGAGGCGCAAGCTCACCAACGAACTGTAACCCCGCAGACATGACTCGCCGCTAAGTTGATCGAGGTCGACAAGACCGCCAACCGCTCTCTATCGGCACGCCGACGAAGGGTCGCCCAGGTGTGAGACCAACCGTTCGTGGGGTGTTCTCATTACTCGCTGACCTGCGCGAACACCACCCTCCTCTTGTGGAATGGCCCACAGGTTAAGAGGGGCAGTACCCACAGCAGGTCAGAGGCCATCTTCCGGATCCGGCTGACCTGCATCCGGATCACCGCACAGCTACGCTGAGACCCGCTCCCAGACCATCAGACTGACGTCCAGGATCACGTCGAAACCCGCCCCGTCGGCGCGAGGCCGCACCTCCCCTTCCACGGCGCACACCCGATCGTTCAACCAGGCGTAGCGGTCGTCGTCGGTGATGTGCTGGATCGTGCCGAGCAGTGCTCGCATGCCGCTCGGCGTCATGGCGGCCAGCCCCTCCCAATGGAAGAGGATCGCCGCACCGTCGTCGGTTTCCAGCACTCCCCGGAACGAGGGCTCGAGCGCTTCGTCCACGCGCCGGCGCGGATAGTTCGCCGCTCGGTACCTCGCCGAGAGGCGGCCTTCGACGCGCCCCTCGGCGATCAGGAAGCTCTGTCCCTCGGTACCCGAGGCTCCGGACCGGGTGGCGCTCCACGACTCGGGGGTCGTGAAGGTCACCCGGTACAGGCTCTCGAGCTGCATCAGCTGGCGGCGAGGCCGGCGACCGTGGTGGGCAGGCCGGCCCATGACCCGATCGCCGACAGCGTGCCGTGATCGTCGACCGACCAGCCAACGACCTGGCCCTGGTCCGCGTCGATCGCGTAGAGGAACCGCCCGTCGTCGGACAGGTCCTCGTCGCGGAGCCCGGGCCTGCCGTCCTCGGTGATCGTGGCGGTCGCGTCCTCGAGCGTCAGCGACCCGTCCATGCCGATCGCGTAGCGCGAGACCGCGCCGTCGGCGAAGTTCGTGGTGAACGCGTAGCGGCCGTCCTTGGAGATGACGGCCCAGCAGATCTCGCTGCGACCGTTGCCGATGCTCGCGGTGCCCGGGGTGATCGCGTCGCCGTCGATGCGGTAGCTCGACGCCGCGGCGGCACCCTTCTCCGCCCGGAACGCCTCGGTCACGACGAGGGTCCCCTCGTTCGAGATCGCGAACCCGTACGGGGTCGCCCCGAGGGAATCGATCGTGCGAGCGTCGCCGAGCATGCCGTCCATGCCCACCGCGTAGCTTGAGATCTTGTCGCCGCCGCGCTCGGTCACGACGAGCGCGCGGCCGTCGGGGGTGAACCCGACCTGGGCGCCGTCCGGCGTGGACAGCGCGCGTGTCCCGCCCTCGAGCGGCACCAGATCACCGTCGACCAAGCGGAAGCCCTTGATCATCGCGTCGCCGGTGGCGAGCACGTACACGAGACCGTCGTGCTCGGTCACGCTGCGAGGTGCGGCTCCGACCGGCACGGTCTTGGTGAGCTCGAGCATCCCGGCGTTCACGGCGAAGACGCTGACGTCATTGCTGGCCACATTGGTCACAAGGAGATGACGCCGGTCCCGCGTGAGCGTCACCGAGCCTTGCGAGGGCAGATGTGCCTCGTCGTTTCCGGCTCCACCGGTCGCGAACGTCCCCCCGGACGTGAGCATCCCTGCAGCGTCACGCGCATACGCGATCACCTCGTTGTGCGCTGCGTTCGTCTGTACGAAGACCGCGCCATCCATGGGCATGTCCATGGTGTCCCCCTTCCTAGGTCGTTCCTTGACAGCCCACCGTCCCCCCGAGGCGCCTTGGCGTTACACCGGACGTGAAAGGACCTGTTCCTGCAGATCGTGAGGCTGAGAGGGACGCGGGCTCCGATGCCCCGCCCCTCTCCTTCGCCCCGACTCCGACAGACAGAGAGCCGCTACTCGCCGCCTGCCGCCGCCTCCATCACCGCGCGCAGTCTCGGCATGGTGAGTGAGGAGAGATCCTCGAAGACTCCGAATCGCGGGACTCGACGTTCTTCAGGTGCTCGTCGGCCTTGATCGCGTTGAAGACCTCGCCCGTGGTGGGGTGTTCTCAGAACCCCTGACCACACGAAATAGGTGCCACTCTCGGGAGTACCCACAGGTTGAGAGGCAGTCAACCCTGAGGATCCGTCGCGCTCTGGCGCGCGATCTTCTTTCGGTAGCCGGGCAGGTGGAGCTGAGCCAGCGCATCGAGCGCCGCACCCGCGAGGGTTGCCAACCTCACCAGGCTCGCCTCGTCTTGCTCGGTGAAGTCTCCATCCAGTCGGTCTGAAGCCTGGATGAAGCCGTAGTTCGTTCCGTCTGATCCAACCAGTGGGACCGCGAGCCAGCCACGCATCGGGGGGTGGCTGTCGATCTCGTCACCGAAGTTCCGCCACTCAGGATGAGCCCTGAGCTCCTCATCCGTCAGTCGGATAGGCCGGTCGACGACATGGGCTAACGTATGGATCCCAAACCCTCTGGCCGGTGCGTCATAGTCGGCCCACGCCGCGTACTTCTCGGAAAGCGAGAAATACTTCCGAGCGTTGTCCCAGCCTTCCCCTATCAACTGCGCCGCGGCACCCTGGTGAGCGTGAGCGAGCACCCTCGCCAGCTCAGCCGCTTGAGCGAGGACAGGGTCGGCGGCGAGCATGAAGCTGGCCAACTCACCTGGAACGTTCGGCGGCGGAGTCGTACTCGCGTTGTGGTAGGTGTTCAGGAAAGTGTGATCGCTCATGACCTGCAGCTCCTCGCGCGTGCCCGGCGCATGGCCACGCTATCAAGGCGAGTCAGAAAGAGATGCACGGCCGAATCCCGGCAACGCGAGTAGTCAGTCGACAGTCGGAGAAGACACCCTTGGTCGCCCTCCGCCTTCCGACCCCGCGGCCGTGACGAACGCCTCGTGGTCCATCTCGTTCCGGTCCACCCACCGTTCGGCGAGGCCGGTGGCCGCGGGATCGGAGTTGTCGCTGCTAGCTCATGTCCTCCTCGTCGACGTCCTGGAGCTCCACGACGAGCTCGGCGAATCCAAGGGCGTCGGCGACGTTCCCGATCGCGGACGCGGTACGAGCCGTGCCGACGATCGGCGCGATCGCGGCGACGACATCACGCACCGCCTCGCCGTCGACGCCCGCAGCCTCGGCGGCGACCAGGTTCAGCAGGTACGACGCCGGCGGCGCATCCATAGCGATGAGCGCCGCGATCCGCACCAACATGAGGCTCCGCGCGTCGAGGTCGGAGACCTCGATCGAAGCGGCGGTCATGACCTCCAGCAGATCCATCACCGGGGTCTCCACAGATCCCTCAGCCATCTCCGTGCTCCCTTCTATCCGGGGTCCCCCCTGCGACGACCCTTGGACCATTCTGGACCTCTCGTGCGAACACGTTCTCTCGCGTCAGTCGAGGACGTGGATCGCGAACGCGACCGCGAACCCGAGGACGAAGGCGACGACGCCCGGTGGTGAGTTCTGGAAGACGACGTAGCCGATGAGCGACGCCAGGCCCGAGATGAGGGCGATCGCGATCCACATCCCACCGTAGCGCCGCGGCATGGGACGTGAGAATGTGCCAACCGTCCCGTTGGGAGAGAGGTGGTGGTGATGGTGGGAGCCGAGGGCAAGGGCACCGAGGATCCGCCGCCTGGGCCAGTAGCTCCAAGCGCAGGGGTCGACCCAGAGGCGTTGCTCCGAAGCAAGGAATTCCGCCGGCTTCTTGTGCTCTCTGCGGTGATCGGGGTGATGGTCTCGCTTGCTGCATGGTGCTTCCTCGAATCGATCCACGCGCTCCAACAAGGGGTGTATGAGGATCTGCCGGACGCGCTGGGGTTCGCGGCCCCGCCCTGGTGGTGGCCGCTGCCGGTGCTCGCGTTGGCTGGACTGATCATCGCGTTCGCGGTCGTGCGGCTGCCGGGCCACGGAGGTCATTCCCCTGCTCGCGGACTCGAGTCCGGCCCACCGACGACGCCGATCGAGCTTCCTGGGGTCCTACTGGCGGCTCTCGCATCCATCGGCCTGGGGCTCGTGCTTGGTCCTGAAGCACCGTTGATCGGGCTTGGGACCGGCCTTGCTCTCCTTGCTGTTCAGCTGTCCAAGAAGGACGTGCCCGATCAAGCGAAGCTCGTGCTCGTGGCCGCTGCGAGCTTCGCGGCTCTCGCGACGATCTTCGGCTCCCCCATCATCGGGGCCGTCATCATCATCGAGGCGGCCGGACTCGGTGGCCCGACGCTCCCCCTCGTGCTGCTCCCCGGCCTCATCGCAGCAGGGATCGGCTCACTGGTCTTCACGGGTGTCGGATCCCTGACCGGTCTTAGCTCGAACGCGTACGCGGTGGCTCCGCTGTCCCTACCCGCCTACTCCACGCCCCAGCTCACCGACTTCATGTGGACGATCGCGCTCGGCCTGGGTGCGGCCGTCGTGACCGTTGCGATCATCGAGATAGGTCGGCGGACGAGCCGGTTCGTTACGAAGCGACCGTTCGTGACGTATCCGCTGGCTGCTGTCGTGGTTGCACTCCTCGCGATCACCTTTTCTCAGGTCACCGATCAATCTGCGAACGTCGTGCTCTTCTCGGGGCAAGAAGCTATGAACGCCGTCGTCCAGCAAGCGGGAACCCTGGCCCTGGGCACACTCGGGCTCATCATCCTCTTCAAGGGACTCGCCTGGGGCGTGTCGTTGGGTGGCGCGCGTGGCGGGCCGACCTTTCCCGCGATCTTCATCGGGATCGTGGCAGGGATACTCGCCTCGCACCTACCCGGCCTCAACGAGACACCGGCCGTGGGCGTGCTGATCGGTGCGATGGCCGTCTCTGTCCTGCGTCTGCCGCTCTCGGCGATCGTGATCGCTCTCATCGTGTCCCAGGCGGGCGCGGCTGCGACACCGTTGATCATCGTCGGCGTCGCGGTCGCGTACATCACCGTCGAGTTGGTGTGGGCACGACGTTCGGCCTCCGCGTCGACTTCGTGATCCGGGCCGCACGATCGACGGTTCTGTCGGGGACTCTTTAGGTCTCCATCCGTCGCAAGGACCAGCGCTACCCGTCGGCCTCGGCCATCTTCTGTTGGGCGTCGGCCAGGGCGTCTTTGAGCGCCCGGACGTGCCGGCCTTCGGCCTCGCCCACCACCTTCTGGATCGCGCGGGTCACTGCGGGCTCGACCTCTTCTGCTTGGTCGCGCTGATAGGCCACGATCAAGCCGGCGCCCCCGAGCGGGATCGTCTCGCCGGCGGCCTCCTCGATCTTGCCGCCGGCCATCTTCTCAGCGAGCTTGCCTGCGCCGGCCCCGATCGCCGCACCGATGGCAGTCGCGGCGAGTAGCGGAGGCGCGGCGAGGCCAACGACGAAGCCCACGGCCCCCAAGCCCTTCGCGCCCTTCGCGACCATGTGGTCCGTCTGTTCGATCGACAGATCGCCCTCGAGGTCCTTACTCACCACCACGGCGCCCTCGATATGCGCTCCGCAATCCACGACCGACCGGTAGTCCTCGTTCGCTGCATCAGCCGACAGGTATCCGCCGATCAGGACATCGATCGTCTGCTCTCCGACCAAAGTGGCTCCCTCCCCGAGCGATCAGCCGGCCAAGCTGCCGGCGGCGTTTCCGCGATGGGCCTCGGCGTGCAGATCCAACTCGTCCTGATCCGACAGATGTGGCTTGATGTCGAATACGACCTTCTTCACCGTGCCTGTGAAGGGGAATGGCTTGCGGTCCGCGTAGGCGACGTCCACCACACCACCGTTATCCCGGCCGATATCCATCCCGGCGTACCCGCTGAATCGGATCGGCACCGTGTGATCCATACGCCCCTTGCCGACCGGTCGGTCGTCGATGAATAGCGTCACCTCTCCCCCGGTCGCCGGCTTCGCCTCGTCGGCGGCGAACTCCATCCGCACGGTCACCTCGCCGGAGGGCAGGACCTCCTCGGCGACCTGTCTGAACAGGGCCACACCCATCATCGAATAGGTGTGCGTGAGCTTTCCGTCCTATCACGTAGAGCGTGAATCCGCCGAGATGATCAGCTTCGGCGACGATCACGCCCTCGGCCCCACCATCGGGCACCACGAGATCGGCGGAGATCGCGTACGACCGGTTGTAGATCCGCGGGATCATCCCCGGCATGACGTTCTGGACGTCGCCTCGGTACTCGAAGGTCGTCTTCTGATCGGATCGGCGGAAGGATCCCGAAGAAGGTCGACAGCGCGCCGAGCAGCGGCAGCACCTTGTATCTCTCGGCCTCCTCCCAGAAGAGGTCCTTGAGCTCTTGCACCTTGTCGGGATGTTCGGCGGCGAGATCGTGGGCCTGCGTGAAGTCGTCGGGGAGGTAGTAGAGCTCGGCGGGACCGGCATCCGGGTCCCATACGCCGGGCGCGTACGGCGCGAGGGCATCCGGGGTGAGGACCCAGGGGATCCGCTCCGTCTTCATCGCGAGCCACCAGCCGTCCTTGTACATCGCCCGGTTGCCGATCGTCTCGAAGTACTGCTGGGTGCGGTGCTCCGGCGCGTCGCCATCGGTGAGCGAGGCGGCGAACGTGGTGCCGTGCATCGGTTCCTGCTCGATGCCGTCGACCGTCGACGGCTGCGGGATCCCGGCGATGTCGAGGATCGTGGGCGCGACGTCGATCACATGCGTGAACTGCGAGCGCAGGCCGCCTCGCGTCTGTCGACGCGAGCCGGCCAGTGCACGACGAGCGGGTTGCGCGTCCCGCCGAGGTGCGAGCCGACCTGCTTGCCCCACTGGAACGGCGTGTTGCCCGCCCACGCCCACGCCGCGCCGTAGTGGGGATCCATGATCTCGGCTCCCCATTGATCGAGCCCGCCGTAGCGCTCGGACAGCTGCAGCTGCATCTCGTCGGTGAGCGGGATGCCGTTCTGCATCGTGAGCTCGTTGAACGAGCCGGTGATCGTGCCCTCCATGCTGGCGCCGTTGTCGCCCCAGATCCACAGGATCAGCGTGTTGTCGAGCTCCCCGAGCTCCTCGATCGCGTCGATGCACCCGACCGACGTTGTGGTCGGCGTTCTCGGAGTAGCCCGCGTAGACCTCCATCTGGCGCGCGTAGAACGCCTTGAGCTTGTCCGACACGTCGTCCCAAGCGGGGAACGCCGCGTCGCGCGGGGTGAGCTCGGCGTCGGCCGGGATCACTCCGAGCTCCTTCTGGCGGGCGAAGGTCTCCTCGCGAAGCTTGTCCCAGCCCTGGTCGAACTGCCCCTTGTACTTGTCGGCCCACTCCTTCGCGACGTGGTGCGGCGCGTGGCTGCAGCCGGTCGAGAAGTAGACGAAGAACGGCTTCGAGGCATCCTGCGCGCGAACGCCGTGCAGCCACTCGATCGTCTTGATCGGCCATCGCGTCGGGGAAGTAGTACGGATCGTCCTCGTCGTAGTAGCGCTCGTCGGTCCCGATGATCTTCTGGTTCTCGGCCAGGCACGGGTCCCATTGGCTCGAGCCGCCGCCGAGGATCCCGTAGAAGTAGTCGAAGCCCCACCCGTTGGGCCAGCGGTCGAAGGGACCGGCCGGGCCCTGCTGCCCGTCGGGCGTCAGATGCCACTTCCCGAACGCCGCGGTGCTGAATACCCGTTGTCTCGAAGGATCCGCGGCAGCGGCGCACAGTCGCGCGGCAGGATCGCCGAGTATCCCGGGAACCCGCCCGCGAACTCACCGATCGATCCGAAACCGACGGCGTGGTTGTTCCGGCCGGTCAGGAGCGCGGCGCGTGTCGGAGAGCAGAGCGCCGTCACGTGGAACCGGTTGTAGCTGAGGCCTCCGTCCGCCATGCGCGTGTAGTTCGGTGTCTGGATCGGGCCACCGAACGTGCTTGGGTTCCCGAATCCGGCGTCGTCGATCAGCACGAGCAACACGTTGGGTGCACCCTCAGGCGGCGTCGGGTGCCCGATCAGGTTCCAATCCGGCTGCGACCCGTCGAGCGTCCTGTTGGTCACGCCGGCGAACGGCTCGCGGCGTATCGGAAGACTTGTGCGATCGGGTTGACTCACCAGTACCCCTTTTCGCCTGGTCGATCCCGAGCGGAGCCACTCAAGAGAGGAAGAGCTCCGGTGTTCGCCACTGTAGCCCTGTTCCATCGTGTGCGTGGAGCGCCGTCTCGGATCCGCCCTGGCCGTGACGGTGGGCGCTGAAGGGTTCGAAGACCCACGACCTTCAGCACGTGAGAGGTGGTTTTCGGAGTTGTGCGCCGGTTCGGCTCGGCATGACAGAAAGCGTACGTTGGTAGTGTCGCGGTTCCGGGGGGGTATGGCGATCACGAGCGACAGCGGCGGAACGAGGATCACGCGCAGCCAGGCGCTCTTCGCGTCGTGGGTTACCGACGTCCTCCTTTACATCGTGATCCTCAACCTGTTCGTCCAGTACGTGCCGAAGGTCGTCACCGAGTCGTTCACCATCTCCATCTTCACGGCGGTGGTTCTGAAGTTGTTGATCGAGGTGATCGCAAGGCTGGAGCACCGCGTACGAGGCTGGTTCGACCAGCGTGAAGGTCAGGTGTGGCGGGCATTGGGGGTGGCGACCATGTTCTCCATCCTGTTCCTCTCCAAGTTCGTCGTCCTTGAGGTGATCGACATCATCTTCGGCGACCGCGCTTCGCTCGGTGGGTTCATCGAGGTCGTGGCGCTCGTCCTTTCGCTGATCCTGGGGCGTCTTGGGGTGAGATGGGTCTATGACCGCCTGGGAGAGAGGGACTCGACCTGAACTGTTACCCCTTGCACCCGGATCCGAACAGCGCTCCCGACTCCGTCTCAGCCTCAGCGTTCGGCGTCGACGTTGCCCATGTGCGACGAGCGGCGATCAATTGCAAAGCGATGTTCGTGACATCAGGCCGACGCCAATCAGCGGTGCCACGGCGGCACCGCCGCCTGTAGCAACAGCAACGTCTCACGAAGGCGTCATCAGCATGGTCCCGTGACGCTGTTCCTCTATTCCGGCCGCGGTCGCGTGGCACTTGCTGGCGTGGACGTCTTCATCCGTCGTGCGATCCGCTAAGGGGCCGCCGCCCGGGCCTCTTGAGCGGAGTTCCGAGATGTCCGGAGGCCTCAGTTATGAGGCCACCTTTTCGTTCGTTCGTTCGTGGGGTGTTCTCAGAAATCGCTGACCGCGGCGAACACCACGTTGCTAAGGGAGTGCCCACAGGTTAAGAGCGGAAGTACCCACAGCAGGTCAAAGGCCCCTTCTTTGGCCTCTTTTGCCGGCCCGTGAACAGACGAGGCCCGGGACGGCCAGTGCTGATAGACATGCATCGATGATCGCGGAGTCACACCAGATACCGAGCTCGTTCCCCCCCGTGATCGTCGTCGGTGGCGGCCAGTCGGGCCTGGCGGCCGCTCGAGCTCTGCGCGAGCTGCGGATGCCGACGGTGATCCTCGAGGCCAGCGATCGCCCAACCGGATCGTGGCCGCGCTACTACGACAGCCTGCGGGTGTTCTCGCCGGCTGGATACAGCTCGATGCCAGGGATGCCCTTCCCGGGTGCGCCCGGCCACTACCCGGGCCGCGATGAGGTGACCGACTACCTCGAGCGGTACGCCGGCCAGCTCGACGTCGAGATCCAGACCAACACCCGCGTGGAGACGATCCAGCAGGACGGGAAGGGGTTCCTCGTCCTCACCGAGGATGGACGGAGCCTGCCCGCATCGGGCATCGTGGCCGCCAGCGGGTCGTTCTCGAACCCCTACCGCCCGAGCTTCCCGGGCGAGGAAACGTTCACCGGCGAGCTCTCGCACGTCGCCGACTACCGCAACCCGACCCCGTACACCGGCAAGCGAGTCGATCGTCGTCGGTGCGGGCGACTCCGCCGCGCAGGTCGCCAACGAACTCGCGCCGGTCGCGACGGTCACGATCGCCACCCGCCATCCTGTGCGGTTCATCCCCCAACGCTGGCGGCCAGGATGTGCACTACTGGTTCCGCGAGACGGGGTTCGACACCCTGCCGGCCGTGTGGTTGCGCAAGATCACCGGCGGCAGCGTGGTGACCGACAGCGTCGGGTTCGAAGAGACCCTCGCTGAGGGCCGCGTCGACCGCCGTCCGATGTTCACCGCGCTCGACGGAGGGCGGGTGGTCTGGGGCGATGGCCAACGCGAGCCGGTCGATGCGATCATCCTCGCCACCGGCTACCGGCCCAGCTTGCCCTACCTGCGCCAGCTCGGGGCTCTCGACGAGCACGGCGCACCGAGGCACGTCGGCGGCATCTCTTCGACCCACCTCGGCTTGGTGTACGTCGGCTTGGAGTTCCAGCGCTCTTATGCTTCCAACACACTCAGGGGCGTCAGCGACGATGCGCGGAGCTGTGATCGCGCCGCTCGTCGCTTGGATCCATGACGCGCCCGCGACGGTTGGACTAGGACCCTGAGTAGAGGCACATGCGCCCCACCGCTGATGAAGACGTCGTCGGTCGGCCGGTTCGGTCGATCGTTTGGATTCTCTCGCCTAGGAGTGGAAGTGGAATCCCGCGATGATCTCGACCCCGATGATCACCGCAACAACCCAGTCCACGGCCGCACAGAACGGCGGCCACCATCGGGTTCCGGAGACGAACTGACGGCGTTGCTGCCACGCATCCTTGACCCCGTGGGCTGCGAGCCCGAACGCGAGCAGCCATGCTGAACCAGTGATGCCGGCGGCGGCGACGACGGCGAACGCCATCGCGACAACGCACTCGACGACGATGATCCTCGCTCTCCCGTCCGCTACAGCGAAGCCGATGTACACCGACGCGATCAAGGCAAGTCCGAGGGCATAAACGGCCGCCGCATCCAGCCACCAGAACGCGACCGGCGTCGCCGCCTGAGCGAGGCCCACGACCACTCCCCAGGCGAGGGCCGCTCGCATCGTCGCCTTTTCGCCGGGGATCGGCGATCTCGCGCTAGGAGTGGTCACGGATGGCCTCGTACAGGGTCAAGGGCTTGTCGATGCCCTTGAGTTCGAAAGCGCCCGCCTCGACGACCCGGAACCCGTTCGGCTCGATGTGATCCAGAACGTCCTCTCCGAGGAACACCTGATCCGGCCCCGCCTGCGATGCGATGCGCGCCGCGATGTTGACCGTGCGGCCGAAGTAGTCGCCCTCCTCGTAGATCATCGGCCCTGCGTTCACGCCGACGTGCGCCGGCGGGAGGCCGGCCGGCCGAACGAGATCTAGGATCTCCAGCGACGCCAGCACCGCATCTTGCGGCACCTTGAAATGGAACAGCACGCCATCCCCGAGCATCTTGATGACAGCGCCGCTGTGTCGCGATGCGATCTCATTGACCAACGCGGCGAGCTCCACGGAAACGTGGGCCGCAACCTCGTCGCCCGCCTCCTCGGTCAGCCGCGTGTAGCCGGTCAGGTCGGCGAACGCACAGGCTTGGGCCTGCCCCGGCTCCCTCCGATGGGCGCCGGCATCCTCGAGTGCGGTTTCGACGTGTTCGAAGAGGTGCTCGGTCTCGAAGACTTCCGAATGACGCCTGAACAACCAGCCCAGGAGATCTTCTCCGGAGCGACCCGCACGAACGCTGACCTCCCTCAGTGCAGCCTCGAATGCCTCGTTGTCACGCAGGCCGCGACGACGGAATGGCTCCTCGATCGAATGGTGGAGGTAGTGGCTCTGGAACTGCGCGACCCGTCGGGCGCTGTCGCCCCATACGCGCGCCAGCCGAAGGATCTCTCCTTCGCCCACCCCGGCACCGAAGAGCACCGGGATGATCTTGAGGAGGCGCAGGTCCTCCTCTCGGACGTACTCGTCGCGCGCCGGACGCGTCAGTCCGAAGGCGACGTAGAGCCGCTCGAGCATGGGGTACGGGATGCCGATCTCGTTGCCCAGCTCGTCGAAGGTCTGGTCGGAACGGGGCGGACGGCGGCCTCCGAACTCGACGTATCCGAGCGTGAGATCGCCTGAGGCGATGCCATCCGCGACGGCGTGCTCGTCGATGCCGATGGCGTCGAGACCAAGGACGAATCGGGCTCGCAATACATCTCGCCTCGGATAGGTCCCGTGTTCGGGCTCAAGGATGCCCAGCTCGGCGAGCTGTCGGATGCGCTCGGGAGTCGTCCCCGCGCGCCGTGCGACCTCATCCTCGGTGAACCCGTTTCCTGTCACGTCACGTACGACGTTGGGTCTGCCTTGAAGGCGTCATAGCAAGTTTGTGAGCAGAAGTAGTACGTCTTGCCTCCGTGCCCGATGGTCCCCGCCGCTTCCTCACTGTCGATGCGCATACCGCACACTGGATCCACTTCCATCGCCATCTGGTTCCCCTCCTACGCCCGCTCGGCATCCGTCCCGACACGACCGGCGGCATCCTCGAGATGCGAGTGTAGGCGGGCAGCGATGAAGGCAGCGTCGTCCTTCACGAACCCGATGAGTGCTGACCCCCGAGTGTGCTGCCACGGGAGGCCGATGAAGAACAGGCCCGACGCGTCAGTCACGCCTCGTCTGTGGAGGATGGTGCCATCCGCGTTCTTGATCCGAGGGATCTCGATCCAGGAGAAGTCGGACCGATACCCTGTCGCCCACACGATCACGGCGATGTCCTGCTCGCTTCCATCATCGAAGAGACCGCGCCGCCCCACGAGACTCGTCAGCCGCTTCCTCAGGGTCACGCCGGAGCGGCGAAGCCCCCTCGGGCTCGATCCGATGAGCACGTCGCGTTTCGCCAACTTTCGACCGAGCCGCGAATCGGTGCTCACCTTCATGAACCCGACGCCGGACAACCACCAGAAGAGGTCATTGCCGAGGAGACGCTGGGGCAAGGAGGGAACGCGCTGGCCGACGGCGAGGGTGACCTTCCTCGTCGCTGCGAGTTCCTCGGCGATCTGAAAACCGGAGTTCCCCCCTCCCACGACGAGCACCTCACCGTCAGGGAGCTGCGCCGGGTTGCGATAGTCGGCGCTATGGACCTGGAAAACCGTATCGTCCAGATCCCGGGTGATCGGGGGAACGAACGGGACTTGGAAAGGCCCGGTCGCAACGACGACCTGTTCCGCGGCGAACCCCTCGTCCGCGGTCCTCACCAGATACGTCCCTTCACGTTCGGTGAGGGAAGTGACCTTCGTGTTGAGCTTCACCGGAAGATCGAACGCAGACACGTAGGACTGGAGGTAGGAGGCGACGTCATCCTTGGTTGGGTACGTGTCCTTGGGTGAGGGAAACGCCAACCCCGGGAGACCGCTGTACTGCCCGGGGGTGAACAGCGTGAGCGAGTCCCATCGGGAGCTCCACACCTGCCCGATGTTAGAACCGGAATCCAGGATCACGAACCGCACTCCGCGTCGAGCGAGGTGGTACCCGATCGCGAGACCGGCCTGGCTCGCACCGATCACGACGACGTCGAGAGAGGTCGATCCGTCCTCTGAGGTCACGTCGTCGCCTCCGCAGGATCGCGCCTGAGAAACGTTGAAGCTGAACATCATCCCGCTCTGAGCGTGCTCGGCGATGTGGCAGTGCGCCATCCACAGTCCTGGATTGGAGACGTCGAGGAGGATGTCCACGGTCCGACCCGCCGGAACGAGCACGGTGTCCTTCCACACCAAGTTGGACTCCGCCTCCCCATCGCGAGACAGGACGAGGAAGCGTCCCGCTCCGTGCACGTGGAACGGGTGGTGCATCGGGTGATCGGACTCCATCTCATTCACGAGCCGAATCTTCACCCGGTCTCCCACCGTGAACGCCCACGTGATGGCCCCGTTCTCGGCCCCGCTCTCTCTGTCGATCAGCATCCATCTCATGTTGCTGGGCTCCGAGGCTCGGTTGATCTCCGGCATCAGGTCTTCCCATTCGAGTCCGTCGTTCTGTTCTCCGTGTTGCTGCCGTGTGGCCGCATCCTCGTGCGGCGCCGGCAGCGCGTCGGAGGGCACCAACTTCATCCCGCATTTCGGACAAGTTCCTGGCTCCGAGGACGTGACTTCCGGATGCATCGGGCATGCGTAGGAGGTCACGGTCGGCTTCTCGGAACGAACGGGGAGCAACTGCATCCCGCACTTCGGGCACGTACCAGGCTCCGCAGACGTGACCTCCGGGTGCATCGGACAGGCGTAGGACGTCGCCGGTGCGACGTCGTCCCCATAGAGCAGCGGCATCGTGGCCACGAAGGCGAGCACCTTGTCCGGCGAGCGGTCGAGGTCGTGGCTAATCGATCCATGCTCAGACGTGAGCTCGGGATCGACGCGCAACACGTCGAACGACGCACGAGCAGAGGAGGTCGCGTTCCCCACCACCGAGAACGCACCGAGATCGTAGACCTGATCAGGTGTGCGATGCTGGAGACGCACTTCCCCAGGAGAGTCGAACTTCACGTCGAGGACCGCTCTCTCCGACGGAGCGAGCATCACCTCGTCAACGAAGGCCTCTCGCTCGTAGCGACCGCTATCCCCCCCGACCAACTTCATCCGGGCGCCGGGGAGTGCGAGGTTGAAGATCCGTGTGTTCGCGGTGTTCACGAGATAGAGGCGAACGACCTCTCCGACGGCCGCCTCGTCCGAGAACGTGGAATCGCCGTTGATCAGCATCACATTGCCGAACCGTCCCATCGCCGTGTAGTTGGGGCCGGAGCGGTGGAAGGGTGCGACGTGGCCGTCCTCGACGAGCAGGTCGTCAACCGTGATGCTGAGTCTGGCGGTCGACGGCGGGCCAGAACGAGGGGTCAGAGGGCTCGACGATGATGGTGCCATACAGACCCATCTCCAGGCCGAAATCCTCGCGGATGTGCGGGTGGTACCAGTAGAACCCCGCGTCGGGAAACTGGACCTTGTAGGTGAACGTCCCCCCGATCGGGATCGGCGACTGGGTCTCATGGGGGACGCCGTCGTAGCGGTTTTCCAGCCGCAGGCCGTGCCAGTGAACCGTCGCCTCGACGTCGCCGTCGTTCGTCACCTGCACGGTGATCTCCGACCCTTGGTCGACGTGAAGCGTCGGGCCGGGGATCGAAGCGTTGTAGCCGAGCATCCGCAGCTCTGCAGTCATCGATGCGCTTGCGCACTGGCGTGATCCGGAGGTCAAACTGATCACCGTCGTTGAGCCGGATCACGTGCGGGGGTGACGCTTCGGGCAGGCCGGCAGTCTCGGTCGTGAACAGGTCACCTGACGTAGCGGTTGGACTGTTCGTCGTGTTCTTGTCGGCGTCTACGTGTTTCACGTGCTCCCTCCCTTGCTTGCTTCGCCTGACCTCCCGGGAGCGGTCCGCGAGATGTAGCGAACGTGCCTCCGCATCAAGTCGGATATCGGCGTCCGCCGACGTTGACCGATAGGAGGCTTCCCCCCTACGCCGCGCCGGCAACCGTTCCCCGCGAGGTCGACGTTCTCATCGACAGCGTACGTCTTCGTTGGCAACCGGCGTGCCGGGGCACTACACAAGGCGCGATCGGCGGTTCGTTCGTTCGTTCGTTCGTCGGTGGTTCTCAAAACGCCCTGACCTCGCAGAGCCATGGCCTCTTAGAGGACCCACAGGTTAAGAGAGGTAGTACCGACAGAAGGTCAGGAGCCCTTTCCAGCCTTCAGGGGTCCCAGTCTGGGCGGGACCTTCGGCTCTGATCTCCGCTGCCCCGCGATGCGAGCGTTGCCTCGTGCCGAGATCGAGGGGGCTGGGATGAGGATCGACGATGAACACGTGGAGCGCGAAACGCGCACGACTGACGCGAACCGGCTCGCTGGTTTGGTCGGCCCGACGCTCATCGCCGTCACGGCATCCGAAGCCTTGAACTACCACATCTTCGAGAGCAACATCCCTGCCGTCACGTACTTCAACGGCACGGTGCTGTTCGTCGCAGGGCTCGCCCTCGCGCGTGCCTATCACCGTTGGACCCGAGGCTGGCAGGTGCTTATCACCCTCATCGGCTTCGGGACGATGATCGGTGGCCTGGCTCGGATGTTCGCTCCCGAGGCCCAACAACCGCAACCAGGCCCGGCGCTCTATTCGTTCTTGGGACTCGGCTTCCTGGCAGGGTGCTATGTGACGTTCAAGGCGCTCGCGACCCGCAGCCGCTAGTCCTGGGTCGGTGTGGCTCGTTAGGCTCATGATGTGCCGACCCTCGCTCCGTTCCTCGGATGCTCGACACGATCGGCTGCGACACGGCCTCCGGGTGTTGCGTCGCGCCGTTGGGCGAGGCCGTGAAACGCATCCTCGGTTCGCTGGCTCTCGCGGGGCTCATCGGCGCGATCGCCCACGCACTCAACATCGCGATCGGGATGACGTGGGAGATCCTTTGGGCGCTGATCCTCGGGTTCGCGCTGTCGGGCGCCGTGCAAGCGGTCGTGTCGAAGGCACAGATGACCCGGCTGTTGCCGGATGACCGGCCACGGTCGATCGCGATCGCGTGCGGCCTCGGGGCAGCCTCCTCCTCCTGCTCCTACGCCGCGGTGGCGCTGGCACGCTCGATCTTCCGTAAGGGTGCGGACTTCACTGCGTCGATGGCATTCGAGTTCGCCTCGACGAACCTCGTGATCGAGCTCGGCATCATCCTCGCAGTGGTGATGGGCTGGCAGTTCACGCTCGCGGAGTTCGTCGGCGGTCCGATCATGATCGCGCTCCTTACGGTCGTGTTCCGCTTCACCTTGAAACCCGACATGGTCGACGAGGCGAGGGTCCAGGCGGACCGAGGCCTCGTCGGCTCGATGGAGGGGCATGCCGAGATGGACATGTCGGTGACGGACGGGGCGCTCCTTCAACGTCTGACATCGCCGCGTGGATTCACGGCAATCAGCCACTACTTCGTCATGGACTGGGCGGCCATCTGGAAGGACATCGTGGCCGGCTTGTTGATCGCGGGAGCCTTGGCCGCGTGGGTGCCGGAGAGCTTCTGGCAGGGGTTCTTCCTGGTCGATCATCCGTTGCTGGCGAAGATCTGGGGCCCGCTCATCGGCCCGCTGGTCGCGATGCTGTCGTTCGTGTGCTCGATCGGGAACGTGCCGCTGGCCGCGGTCCTCTGGAACGGCGGGATCAGCTTCGGCGGCGTGGTCGCCTTCATCTTCGCGGATCTGATCGTGCTCCCGATCCTCAACATCTACCGGAAGTACTATGGCCGGCGGGTCACCCTGTACCTGTTGGCGACGTTCTACGCGACGATGGTCGCGGCTGGCCTGGTCGTCGAAGCGATCTTCGCGGTCCTCGGGCTGATCCCCGACGAGCGCGATGCGAAGGTCGTGGAGACGAGCATCACATGGAACTACACGACCGTCCTCAACATCGTGTTCCTCTTGCTCGCGGCGGCCCTGGTTGTCCGCTTCCTGAAGACAGGCGGCCCAGCGATGCTGCGGATGATGGAGGGAACACCGACTGCGCATGAGGCGAACGAGCCCGCGTCGGATGGCGCCCAGATCTCAGCGGGCCGACGAGACGGCCCCGGCGAGTTCTCGTGCCCCATGCACCCAGAGGTAACTAGCGATGCGTCGGGGACATGTCCGAAGTGCGGAATGCCACTGTCGCGCGCATGATCCTGGGACGCGAGGGGTTCTGAGAGGTCAGGGGGTCTCAGTTCTGAACACGCCGGCCGCCGGCCGGTGGGCGTAGCGCGGCGGTCTCGACGCCCCGCTCGCGCGAGGAGCCAGGAAACAACAGAGTTCGAGTTCCACATATCCCCGGTCGCCAGCTCGTCCCGACCCCACACCGGCGTCGGGACGCGACGGACCAGCTCGATGGCGCGCCTAGCCTGCTCGACGTCCGTGGATACTCGGACCGGACTCGCCACCGCGTAGCTCACGTCGGGAATGGCGCCTCCGCGCCAGGAACGTATCTCGTAGCGGAATAGCCGGAATCGACGGAGCCACCGCACCCCGACCGGGCCTTCCGCTACGACACCGCGTTAGCTTCCCCGGAGATCCGGGATCGGCGCCGACTCGATGATGAATCGGTCACCGGGGAGGGTGATCTCCAATGCGGAGTGATAGAGGTCCGTACGCGGCCGACGCTCGGATATGCCCCTGAGCGCCTCGTAGAGCTTCCCGCTTACGCGGACGAGGTGATCGCCGGCACCCAGCGGGATCCAATACAGGTCGACTCCCGTGAGTCTGCTGGTGCCCTCGTCCATCCTCGCTCGGCCTCCGCTGTCTGCTTCCTCTCCCTTTTCCGAATGTCGAACGACAGAAGCGTTAGCGAGGCCCTACGAGTGACCGCTCGCTCGAACCGCAATCTCGTTCAACATCGTCGGTTCAGGCTGGCGTGGCCGGCGTCGAGGGAATCGCACGATCCGGCGTCGGTGCCCCAGCCGCTCGACGACTCGCGACCCACAAGACCCCGAGACCGAATATCGAAGCCAGGACCCATGCAAGCCCGCCGACGACCGGGATCAAAGCCAGCAGGCGAAGGATGCCCCATCCCAAGAGGAACGCGAGGAAACGGGACGGAGTGGTCTTGAGCAGGAGTCGACCGATCGCATGGGCGCCGGCCACGTAGCCGACGGTGTAGAGAAGCGCGAGGGCGAGGAGTAAGAACAGGCCGAGCGGGATCGCGACCACGATCACCAGGAAGACGACGGCCACGATAGGCAACAGGAAGAAGACCAGCGCGCCAAATCCGATATCCGCACCGATCCGCTCCCGGACGGCGCGAACGATCGCACCATCCAGCCCCGGCGCGAACAACAGGATCAGCAGACCCAGTATCAACGTCGAGATGGAGTAGCCGAGCCACCACGCCAAGCGACTTGCGACACCGACGGCTCCAGCGTCGAATCGCGTGCTGACGCGCTGCTGCTGCCCGGACACGGTGGCTCCCGGCTCGACGGTCGGGGATTCGGACGTGACGAGATCGCCGTCGATCTGGGCGCCGGATCGCACCGTCACAGGTCCGTTGAACACGAACACGTCCTGTTGCACGTGACCGGAGATCTCGGTCGGTCCGTCGAAGACGACCACTGACTTCGTCACCGTTCCGTCGATCGTCGCAGAACCATGGAATAGGACCGCCGAGTCAACGGTGTCACCGTCCGCGACGATAAGTCGCCCGTTCATCACGATCTGATCGCGGTCGGTGAGTTCATCGCTACCGTTGGTCGCGAAGGCGGGCGACGCGAGTACGGCGCCGACGCCCAGCATCGCGCCAAGGACCAGCACGAACCTCATAGCTTTGGCAGACACGACCCCTCCTTCGTAGCTGTCCAAGAACGACTCTAAGCACAGGCGCGTTTCAAACGCAAAGAGCGGTAGACACACCCCAGGCTCGGTCGGAAGTTCCGAGCGTCGATCGATCAGATGGTGATGACGATCTTCCCTTTCCTGCCGCGACCCTGCAGGAGGTACGTCATCGCTTCCGGGACCTCCTCCAGAGAGAACGTCCTGTCGATCAAGGGCGTGACCTTCCCGGCCTCGATGAGGTCCCTGAGTGCCACGAGGTCGCCTGCGTTCTCCTTGGCGACGAACCCCTTCATCTTCTGGCTCCCGAACAACGACACCAGAGGCGCTTGGACCGTTCCTCGAGTGAAGCCGCCGAGTAGCTTGCCCTTACCGCCCTCGCCTCCGACGATGACAAGCGTCCCCTTCGGCGCCAGCGCACGTCGCAGAACCGACAGCTCGCGGTTCCCGGCCGTGTCGAGGATGACGTCGTATCGGCTTCCTGAATCGGCGAAGTCGTCACGGGTGTAGTCGATGACGGCGTCAGCCCCGATCGATTGCACCGCGTCGATCTGCGCCGTGTTGCATACGCCGGTCACGACGGCTCCGAACGCCTTCGCGATCTGGACTGCGAACGACCCGACACCTCCCGCTGCGCCGATGACCAGCACCGACTGTCCGGCTTGAACCTTCGCGTGATCCCGGACGGCCTGGAGAGCGGTCGTGCCCGTGATCGGGACGGTGGCCGCCTCCTCGAACGTGAGGTTCGCCGGCTTCGGAGCCAGCTTCTTGACCGTGGCGGTCGCGAACTCCGCGAACGCACCGTTGCAGATCCCGTAGACCGCGTCACCTTTTTGGAAGGTGCCGACGTCTGGACCGACCTCCTCGACACGACCGGCGACGTCGCGGCCTCGCACCCGGATCTTCGGCCTCGTCAGGCCGCTCGCTGGACGGAACGCGAGCGGCATCCCAGCCATGTAGTGCCAATCTCCGGCGAAGAGGCTCGCGGCCTGAACGCTCAGCAACACCTCACCGATGCCGACCGACGGAGTATCGATGTCCTCAAGGTGCAAGACGTCGGCCCCGCCGTACGTGTCCTGGACGATCGCCTTCATGGGTTACTCCCTCCCTAGCACGAGCCGCGAGCTCAAAGACGGGCTCACCGTCCGTCACATGCTGCCCGACCGAACGACGCCCGATCGCGCGGGATTCTTCACTCCACTCATCCCTCCCTACCACGATTCGAGTTTCGCAGCCGTCCCGTCCAAAGACCGATGTCGCATCCGCACCCGCCGGAGGCGGAGCTCCTCGTCGACATCTAGCTGCGTGAACGCACGTCGTCGCGGGTCATCAAGGCTGTGCCGAACACCACCAGCCACATCAGGACCGGATATGCGATCCATCGCTCCACGCCGCCTAGCCCGATCCAGTCCTGTGGTCCCGTGCCTTCGAACGCCTCGAGACCGGCGAACGTCGCCACGAGCGCGATCACGCCAAGCGCGACAGCCAAGTAGGAGACCGGTGGGTGCAGCACCTTCCGTGACGTGATCGCGGTGATCGAACCGGCCATAAAACAGGCCAGCGCGATCCACGGGTGCCACGTGAGAACGTTGCCAGGGAACAACGCGAGTCCCGCAAGAGAGGCGCCGAACACCAACAGACCGATCGAGATCCGACGTCGCGCGACTGACGGCCATAGCAGGTAGGTCGAGAAAAGCACCAAGATGCCGGAGGCCGCCATCGTGGCGACGAAGATGGCGCGGTTCGGTTGGACCATGTAGGAGTTTGGCGGGCTCGTGCCGCCCAGGTCACTGATCGTGTTGGTGAACGTGTTGTAGTGCCGCGCTGCCGGGTAGAGCGCTTCATTCGTGATGATCGACATCAGGATGCCGATGCCTGTCAACGCGAGCAGCGCACCGGCGAGCCGGGTTCGCTGAGCGTGGCTGGTCTCCTGTGGGGTTGGACGTAACGGAGCAGCTACGGCATCGTTCCGGGTCTCGGTCTGCATCGTGTGCCCCTTTCTCTTGTTGACTTCACCCTGCCACGACGAACCGGCTTCAAGGTCGGCGAAGGACCCTCTGACGATGTGACCCATGGCGGGATGGCGCCGGTCCGAGGGGCAGTCGTCGTGGATGCGCGGATCCACGTCGCGCCCGCGCCAGATAGCTCGCGCCGTCCCTGGCGACGGAGGATTGTCCACGTCCGAAGAGCCTTCCACCGGATGTACCCGAAGGACGACGATCCTGACCCAGACCTCTGGGCCAGGATCGCGGGGGCGGCCCGGACGGGTGACCGCCGTCAGGAGACCGTGACGTCGACGTGCATCCCCTGCATGTAATGCCCGGGAAGGTTGCAGAGGAAGACGTAGTGCCCTGGCTTCAGATCGAGGGTAAGGTCCGACGTGGCGCCGGGTTGCATGTCCCCGGTCTCGCCGACGTTGGAACCGGCTGTGTCCTCGTTGATCCGATCAGCCTCTCCCTCGAACTTGCCGACTTCGATGTCCGCCGACTGGGTATCGGTCTTCAGGACCACGAACTCGTGCGTGATCGTGCCGGCATTGGTGACGGTGAAGGTCACCTTTCCCGCCGCGGGGGTGGCGGATGGCGTCACCGACCACTGGTTCAGGCTCACCGAGACGTCCCCGGTCGCTGCCGCCGAGGTGGCAGGCTGCGACGTCGATCCCGTTGCGGAGCTGGAGCTCGAACACGCTGCCGTTCCCACGACCAGCGCAGCAATCAAGAGTCCGATCCACCTCGTGTGTCCTCGCATGGTCCGCTC
The DNA here is from genome assembly GCA_963799625.1 of uncultured Actinomycetes bacterium. Classification (GTDB taxonomy): domain Bacteria; phylum Actinomycetota; class UBA4738; order UBA4738; family HRBIN12; genus AC-51. The sequence continues at coordinate 184,739 of CAWCXU010000015.1, forward strand.
CTTCCAGGTCAGGCTCGCTCGCAGAACAACATCCCCAGAGGATGGTCGAGCTCGTAGTCGGTGTCAGGGGCCGAACGGCCCGCTCGATCCTGGGCACCGGGCCCTGATCTCCCGTCGTGCAGGTCGGAGCGCTTCGAACGGCTAGGTCGACAACCCGAACCAGCGTCTACAACGGCAGGAGTGCACAGGTTAAGGGGTAGTGCCCCACAGCAGTCAGAAGCTCCCCAACGCTCCGAAACAGCGAACCCACAGCACTTAGGGATCCCATCGGGCACGACGGAGGCGGGCCTTTCGGCCCGCCTCAGCCCAGATGGCTCCCCCTTCACCTCAATAGAGGTACCGGCGATCCTTAACGAACTCGAAGCGCTGCCAGATCTTGCCGAGTCCGTAGTAGCGACCCGCGTTCGCGAGCACCAGAGCCACCAGGATGAGCCCTTCGAGCACGTGCTCGTCGAGGAACGGGTTGTGCTCCGGCCAGATCGCCGTCGCCGTGTAGAAGATCACCAACCACACGAGGCCTCCCAGAGCGGCGATCCTCGTCATCACACCGGTGATCAACGCGACGCCGATCAGGAGCATCGAGACCATGTACACGGCATCGATCCACGCCGGTGGATTCGCCGCCGGTCCCTGCGCGGTCATCGTCACGTGGCCCAGCTTCTCGTAGAAGCTCGTGAACCATCCGGCGTTCAAGGCGTACGCGAACACGCCCTTCGTCGGGGACGCGCCGTGGATCCACGCCGCCTTCCCGTAGAAGTCCACCACGCCGGTTGCCGGATCGCGCCCGGTGCTGAACCCCAACGCGAAGGCCTTGTCCAAGAACGCCCAGAGGAAGGTCCAGCCGAGGGCGAAGCGCATCAGCGCGAACACCCGCTGCAGGCCCTTGGTGTGGATCGGCTCCAGCCGCTCCACCTCGGGGATCTCGATCCCTACCTGCTGTCCAACCGTGGTGTCCATCGACCCCACCTCCTTACGTTGAGATGGTGGTCGAAAGCCAACGGAGCTAGGAGGGGCGAAGGGACCCTTCCCGACGGGACTTTCCGGAACCCCTTGGGGCCTTCGGCCCCCCGCCACATCCACCCGGTTCTCTCGGATCGGACCTGTGAAGACGTGCGCTAGTCTCCCCCCGTGGCGGAGACGCGACCGCACACCGACGGGGACCGGCGACTGATCGAAGCCGGCATGGCGCTTGCCTCCGAGCTCTCGCTCGACGCGGTGCTCCTGCGGATCGTCGACCTGGCCGTGGAGCTCACGGGTGCACGATACGGGGCCCTAGGGGTTCTCTCCCCAGACGGCGGAACGATCCAGGAGTTCATCACGGTGGGGATCACGCCCGCCGAGCGAGCGGCCCTCGGCGCCCCGCCCACCGGGCACGGGCTGCTGGGCGCACTGATCCGCGATGCACGCCCTCTGCGGATCCCTGACATCAGCGCCGACCCCCGTTCGGTTGGATTCCCGCCGAACCACCCACCGATGCGATCCCTCCTCGGGGCCCCGATCACTGGGCGTGGTCGGGTGTTCGGCAACGTCTATCTCACCGACAAACAAGGCGCCGACGCATTCGACGAGGAGGATGAGCGGATCGTAGTGGTGCTGGCTGCGCAGGCCGCCGTCGCGGTCGAGAACGTCCGCCTGTACGAGCAGGCCCGACAGGCGGAAGGAGAGCGTCGCCGTCTCGAGGTCCTCGAGGAGCGGGAGCGCATCGCGAAAGAGCTTCACGATGGCGTGGTCCAGTCGTTGTTCGCGGTCGGGATGGCGCTCCAGGGTGCCTCCGCCATCTCGCACGACCAGGATCTCGAGCGGCGGCTGCAGAACGCCGTGGACGACATCGACCGAACGATCCGCGATCTCCGCAATTACATCTTCGGGCTGCGCCCGGGCATCCTTGCCGATCGACAGCTCGACGAGGCGATCCGCGAGCTCTGCGCGGGATTCGAGGAGCGCACGGGCGTGATCACCGTGGCCGACATCGACGAACGGGCCGCATCTGAACTCTCCTCGAGCGCCGGCGACGTGATCCAGGTCGTCCGTGAGGCACTGTCTAATGTGGGACGACACGCGGCCGCTGCCACCTGTCGCGTGACGCTTCGCCGGGACGACCAAGGCGGGATCACCCTGGAGATCGATGACGACGGGTCGGGGTTCGATGCACCGGGTGACACCGGGATGGGCCTCGGCAATCTTCGGGCGCGGGTCGAGGCGATGGGTGGCACGTACTCGCTGCGGAGCGCCCCGGGCAAGGGCACGGCGGTGACGGCCACCCTCCCCCGATAAGGCATGACCGTTCGACCTTCGAAGGGCGGGCCGATAGGCCTCTGTGGCCCAGCAGACGACCGCGCACACTCAACGCATGTTCGTGCGCTACTTCATCGAGCTGCCGTTCGAGAGCGACGACATCGAGCGCATCGTGACCGCGGCGCCGACCACGTGGCTCCCGCTGCTCGCCGGCAAGGCGAATCGGCGCGGTGAACGGCTCCTGGTCGCCGTCGGCGTCGGCGACCAGCTCAGACTCGCGCGGACGGTCGAGATCACGATCGGGCCACCGGTTACGCTCGCAACGAAGGTATCGCTCCCGTTGGCATGGCACCCCACGGGCGCCGAAACGCTCCTGCCCGCGTTGGAGGCGGACCTCGAGATCGCGCCGCTCGGCGACGGAGCTACCCAGCTCGCGATGAGCGCCCGCTACGAGACGCCGCTTCGATCCCTGGGACGCGAGCTCGATCGGGCGGTGTTGCACCGGGTCGCCGAAGCCACCGTCAAGGACTTCCTCGACCGGGTCGGTGAGCGGATCCGCCGGGTGTTGAGCGTCGAAACGTCGGCGACGCAGACGACCCTCGATAGATAGGATGCCATGGCGATGGCCGCGAAGACGCCGCCCCTTCGGGTGATGCTGGTCGACGACCACGAAGTCGTGCGGGACGGCATCCGAGCCATGCTCGCTGAGCAAGACGACATCGTCGTCACCGCTGAAGCCGGGTCGGTTCGGGAGGCCGTCGATGAAGCCGCGCGGACCCGACCCGACGTGATCGTGATGGATGTCCGTTTGTCCGACGGGAGCGGCATCGAGGCCACGCGCGAGATCCGTGCCGAGAGACCCGCGACGAAGGTGCTGATGCTCACGTCCTTCGCCGACGACGAGGCGCTCTTCGCCTCGATCATGGCGGGTGCATCCGGATACGTGCTCAAGCAGGTACGGTCCAACGACTTGGTCCGTGCCATCCGCTCGGTCGGCGCGGGCGATTCCCTCCTGGACCCGAGCATGACGACCGCCGTGCTCGATCGGCTCCGCAAGGGCAAGCATCTGATGAGGGACGAACGGCTGGCCAGGCTCTCGCCGCAGGAGGAGCGGATCCTCACGTTGATCGCCGACGGCAAGACCAACAAGGAGATCGGCGACGAGCTCCAGCTCGCCGAGAAGACCGTGAAGAACTACGTCTCCTCCATCCTCTCGAAGCTCGAGGTCGCCCGCAGAGCTGAGGCCGCGGCGTACCTCGCGCGACACACGACGACCCCCGGCTCGGTCGAGTAGGCCGGTTCGGGTGCCATCCGGCCCGCGGGTACCGGGTCGAGCGACTCCTCCGAACGACGTTCGGCCGTGACACCTTCTTGCCCAGAGGAGGTGGAGCAGATGTTGGAGACACATGAGCTGCTGCGGAACGGACCGTATCTGAGAGTGACGCTCCCGGAGATCCTGCCGCCAGACTGGGACTCGCTCGAGAGCGACCTAGATCTCGAGCTGAGCGAAGGCGTCGTCGAGAAGGCGACCATCGTGGCGCCATGTTGCAGCCCGCCGGGCGCGACCGTCGAGGCCGCATTGCGACTCGCGGGTTTCTTCGGTCGGCACGGCGTTCGGGTCTGGATCGAGCGCCGCGACGACGCAGCGTGAGCGAGCGGGGGTGAGGATGGTGAAGGTGGCAACGTATCCAGCAAGCGCCCCACGACCGGGCGAACGGGTGCGAAGCTCAAGCCCCCGCCCTTGGCAGCTGTGGCCTCTTCTCGGGCTCCTCGGACTCCTGTCCTTGGGTGGGTTCATCGGTGGCCTTTCGTTCGTTCGAGATGCGAGCGGAGGCGGTCTGGGCGCGAACGTGTCCTGGCTGCACGAGACGCCGGTGAGCGACTTCTTCCTCCCCGGGCTCTTCCTTCTCTGCGTCTACGGGATCGGTTCGCTGATCCTCATGGTGGGATTGGTTTGGCGCATGCCTGGAGGTCCCCTCCCCCACCCAGACGCCAGGCCCGGCCGCCGATGGGCGTGGATCGGAACCATCGGTCAAGGCGCCACCCTCGTGCTCTGGATCCTGTACGAGTTCGTCGTACTGCCGGACCAGATGCTGTTGCAACCGATCCTGATCGTGGTCGGCCTGCTGATGCTCTTGTTGGCGCTGATGCCGTCGATGCGCGGCTTCTATACGAACGGCGCGCCGGGTGAGGTCACCAGGTGAGGGAGGTGAGATCCATGACATACACCGTGGTTCATGGATCCGACCAGCTCGTGCAGATCTCGGACCGTCGCGCGAGAGGATCGAAGGCCGCGTACGTGTTGTCCTCGGTCGTCGCCATCGCATCGCTCGTTGCCTCGGTCGCGGGACTCACGATCCAGGATCTGTACCAAGACGACTCGAGCTGGGCAACCGCTGCCCTGCGCGGGGGCGACCTGGTCACGCTGGCGCGGCACGGGCACCAGCGCAGGGGCCGGAGGTCCCAGGTTCGTCGAACCGATCAGCTCGTCGGAGACCCTGCGGGCCTGGAGCCGAGGCCGGAGGCCCCTGTGTAGGTCCAGGCCGGGACTGAGGTCACTGTATCCGTAGGTCGTCTCGCCCATGACGCCGACCCGCCGAGCACAAAGACTGGGTGTCGAAGGAGGACGACGATGATCGAGCAGCCACCGATGCGGATGTGGGGAGGCATCCGGGCTCTCGGGCGCTGTGCGGTCCGTACCGCCCAGCTGATCGCAACCCGCCGGCTCTGCGAACCGCGAATCAACGTCGGCCGTCGTGTTCGGTGGGCCGATGGCACGACGTCAACGGTCTACCGCGAGACCGTCGCCGACGTGACCCCGACCGACACACCAACGACGTTGGTGGTGTCGTTCCGCCTGCGCTGGGTGCGCAGCGAGCGACTCCACCGTCTCTTCCGGATCGAGAGCGAGCTGAACACGATCCTGTTCGCCGGGTTCCCTGGGTTCGTCTCGAAGCTGTGGTTCGCCAACGACGAGCGCAGCGTCTACCGAGGGCTGTACGACTGGCGCGACCCTGCCTCGGCCGAGGCGTACGTCCGCGCTCTGTGGTGGGCGCTGATCGTGGTGAGCGAGCGGTCCTCGATCCACTACGCCGTCCTCCCCGGGATCCGACGAGACGATCTGCTGAAGGTCCCGCACCTCGTGGACGACGTCGCCAGTGACGAGCTCACCGCGTGGTGGCGGCCGGACGGAGCACGCTCTTCGGTGAGAGCAAGCCTGACGCACTCAGCCCTTCGACGTCTCGCACAGTGTCGTGATGTTTTCCGCCGTCTCGGCTCCAGGGCTCCGAGCCCATCTCCAGGCCCGCGGTCATGCGATCGCTCGCGTCATCGCCGTCGAGATCGCGGCTGCTCTCCAGATGAGACGCAGGGACCGTTTCGGGCACCGCTCTCGGAGGGGCGGTCTGACTCATCCGGATCGCGAACATGTGCCCACGGAGGGTCGCTTCAACAGCTGGCGAGTGTCAGCTATCGCTCGGCCTCCGCCTCCATCGCAGCAAGGCGATCGTAGTAGTCGGGCATCTCTCGGAGGTGCGCCCAGGCGATCTTGCCCGTGATGACCGGATCGTCGTTCGTCACGTTGGTCTGCGGGTCGTGCGACCCATGTTCCAGCTCGACCTCCATCCCGCGCCGGAACTGCTCCACGTCGAACGCCACCGCATCGAACTTCAGTCCGATCTCGTTCGCCACTGCCAAGGCCTCTTCCGTCGTGAAAGGCTGCGCTGGATCCGTCATGGCTCCGCTCCTTCCCGGTCCTCACTGGCCGTCGCGCGATCGCTCTCGCCGCGCTGGTTCCCCACCGAGCGGCCATACGCCCTCGCTCTTGGGGCCAGCCTAGTGCGCCACGAGGCTTCCCAGGAGCGGATGGTCGATGCCGGCAGATCCGACATCCGCGGCGCCACCGGGCGAGCCGAGACCGGAGACCGCGGGCCCGAAGAACTCCCGATCGATCGTGGCATACACAGCCCAATCCGGTGGGACGTCCTCTTCGCGGAAGATCGCGACCACGGGGCAGACGGGGTCGCATGCGCCGCAATCCACGCACTCGTCCGGGTGGATATACCCCTTCCGAAGTCCATCGTAGATGCAATCGACGGGGCACTCGTCCACGCATGCTCGATCATGCACGTCGACACATGGCTCGGTGATCACGTACGCCATCGCGATGCTCCTTCAGCCCGGCAGTGAACCGACAACGAAGCGAGCGTAGGAGACGGCGCTCAAACAGCAGCCCAAGACTCGGTTAGGAGTCCATGAAGTCGCGCCCGGCGCGGAGAACGCCGATGACCCTCGGACCTGGGATCGGCATGGCCTGGGTACGCGCTGAGGGTCCCGCTAGCCATGCGCCGCCTCGCCCATGTCGCTCGCGCGCCCACGATGCATGCTCTAGCCATGGGAACCCGCATCCTTGTCGTCGAGGACGAGCCGGGGATCGCCGAGCCGCTCGTCGCGCACCTCGGGCGTGAGGGGTTCGAAGCGATGGCAGTCGGCACCGTCGCCGACGCGCGAGAACCTGCGAGCCCGTACCCCCCGCGGTGGTCGTCCTCGACGTGATGCTGCCCGACGGCGACGGCCGCGATCTCTGCCGCGATCTCTGCCGCGAGCTCCGTGCGACCTCCGATGTGCCGATCGTCATGCTGACCGCGCGCGGCGCGGACGGCGGCCGTATCGTCGGCCTCGAGCTCGGCGCCGACGACTACGTCGTGAAGGCGTTCTCTGCCGGCGAGCTCGTGGCATGCATCCGGGCGATCCTTCGTCGTCGGCCAGCGTGGGAGCGTCGGCAGACTCCCTTGGAGGTCACATGAGCACCGCGGCTGAAAGCGAGCAGGAGCGAGGTGATCGCGAGGTCGGAGGTCCCGCTTCGAGCGGGCCTTCTGTCCTTGCGAAGCACCGAACCGGCGGTCAGGCTGCCCCCATGGGCGAGATCCGATGGGCCAGCGCGTTCATGCGGGCGGCGATCCTCCTGGTCGTCACGGTTGCTCTGTTCGTCGTCGTCCCCGACCGGTTGCTCGCCTATCTCTCACTCCATCTCGTTCCCCTTTGGCGTGACCTCGCGATGCTCGCGTACACGGCCGTCGCGTTCGTCGTCGGCTGCATCGTCTTCGTGCGGCTGCAAGGGGCGGATACGTGAGCGTCGCCTTCACCGCCCGGCCGGTCGACGGCGCGTGGTTCGACGACAACGTTCCGTGCACACGCGCATGTCCCGTCCTCACGAACGCCGGCCGGTACGTCGCCGCCATCGCCGCCGGCGACGACGCCCTCGCGTACGACATCGCGCGGCTGCCGAACCCGTTCCCGTCGATCTGCGGCCGAGTGTGCGCGGCGCCATGCGAGGTGGCGTGCCGTCGCGGGACGATCGACGAACCGATCGCGATCCGCGCCCTCAAGCGGTTCGTCTGCGAGCAGCACGGCGTGGAAGCCGGCACGGCGAGCGCATACGCCGCCGCGGTCCCGCGCGCGCCGCAACGGAGCGAGCGGATCGCGATCGTCGGTGCGGGGCCCGCTGGACTCGCGTGCGCGCACGACCTCGCGACGTACGGGTTCCAGCCGGTCGTATTCGAAGCCCAGGAACGACCGGGCGGCATGATGGTGCTCGGGATCCCCCCGTACCGCCTTCGCCGCGACCTCATCGACGACGAGATCAAGGCGATCCTGGATATGGGCGTCGAGCTCCGCACCGGGGAGGCGCTCGGTCGCGACTTCAGCCTCGCGTCGCTGCGCGAGGACGGGTTCGCGGCCGTGTTCCTCGGGATCGGTGCGACCCGTGCGCGCGAGCTGCAGATCCCCGGCGTCGAGCTCGACGGCGTGCTGAACGCGGTCGACTTTCTGTTGAACGCGAACCTCGGGTACGAGGTCAACCTCGGCGACGACGTGGTCGTGGTCGGCGGCGGCAACGTCGCGCTGGACGCGGCGCGGACGGCGTTGCGCGCGATCGCGCGGGGGTCGGCCCGAGACCTCGGGGCGGAGGCTGGGCCGCGACTGCGATGTCGACGCGCACGGCGAAACGGCTCGGTGCCGGGCGGGTCCGCGTGATCGCGCTCGAGAACCGGGCCGAGATGCCGGCGCACGAGTACGAGATCGAGGAAGCGGAGGTCGAGGGGATCGAGATCACCGGACGGCTCGGGCCGAATCGGATCGTGGGCACGGACCACGTCACCGGGCTCGAGACGGTCGACGTTGCGTCGGTCTTCGACGAGAACGGGCGCTTCAACCCGTCGTTCGAACGCGGGCACCGAGCACGTGCTCGACTGCGACTCGGTGATCCTCGCGATCGGGCAGGCGCCGGACCTGTCGTGGCGCACCGATGGCGACGTCGAGGCGAGCCCACGCGGCACGGTCGCGATCGATGGGGAGACGCTCGCCACGAGCGTGACCGGCGTCTACGCCGGCGGCGACGTCGCCTTCGGGCCGCGCAACCTGATCGACGCCATCGCGGACGGCAGACGGGCCGCGGCCTCGATCTACGAACAGCTCACCGGCAGGAAACCCGAACGGCCGTCGCTCGCCGGGCGTCGCATGCTCCCCATCGTGTCGGTCACACGTGGTCCCGACGCCGCGACCTACACCGAGCGGAGCCGCGTGCCGGTTCCGGCCGAAGCCACCGAACGTCGCATCGGCTCGCCCGAGATCGAGCTCGGCTACACGCCAGGCGCAAGCGCGCGAGGAGGCCGGCCGGTGTCTCCAGTGCTTCTTGAACATCAATCTCGATGCGAGCATCTGCATCCTGTGCGGGGGCTGCGTCGATGTCTGCCCCGAACACTGCATCCGGATCGTCCCCGCAGAGGCGATCGACGGCGTCACACCCGACCAGCCGTCGAGCGCCTTGATCCTGCAGGAGGACCGGTGCATCCGGTGCTCGCTGTGCGTCGATCGTTGCCCCACGAACGCGCTCTCGCTGGACGGCTGGTCGGAGGCCTCGAGCGCTTCGATCGCCCTGACCCCGGTCGGAAGCTGAGGAGGGAACGCGTGTCGACAGATCGACCTCCGTTGCGCGAGCGCTCCTGGTACCTCGCGATGTTCCATCCCGGGAAGTCGTTCAAGCGCTCGGAGGTCTATACGTCGGCGATCCGACACCCAGAGGTGACGACGCCGCGCGGCCGCGCCATGACCTCGTTCCACAACTTCTTCCTGCACCTGTACCCCGTGAAGGTGCCGAAGGAGATCGTGAAGACGCGGACGACGCTCCGGTTGGGGTTCATCGCGGCGACGCTTTACATGATCTTGTTCGTCTCGGGTATGTACCTGATGTTCTTCTACCATCCGGCCCCGCCGGACGCGTACTTCGATATGCACTCGCTCTCGACTGCGGTCGCGTTCGGGCAGTTCGTACGGAACGTCCACCGGTGGTCGGCGCATCTTATGGTGCTCGTTGTCTTCCTGCATCTGCTGCGCGTCTTCTACGCCGGGGCCTACCGCCGACCGCGCCAGTTCAACTGGGTGATCGGCGTGGTGCTCTTGGTGCTCACCCTGTTCATGTCGTTCACCGGATACCTGCTGCCCTGGGACCAGCTGTCCTATTGGGCGATCACGGTCGGCACGAACATCGCGGGATACGTGCCGGTCTTCGGCAACCAGGTGCGCTCGCTGTTGCTTGGCGGGAACGAGGTGAGCGCCGCGACGTTGCTCCGGTTCTACGTCCTGCACATCTACTTCATCCCCGCCCTGATGACGTTGGTGATCGCGATCCACATCTGGCGAGTTCGGAAAGACAACTTCGCGGTCGTGGACCGTAAGACCGACGAACCCGTCGTCGGCGAACAGGCTGAGGAGCCGTTGGAGGTGCACGATGTCGACGCCTGATCCCGAAGGCCGGTACCGCCTCTTGGGTGTCGTGCCCCGCGATGTTGAGCTCCGCAAGGAGCAAGAGCCCGACGACGACGTGTTTACGTGGCCACACCTGCTGGTGCGGCACGCGGTCGTCGCCGGTGTGACCGTCGCAGTGGTGTTCATCCTGGCGATCTTGTTCCAGGCGCCGCTGAAGGACATCGCGAACCCGAACCAGACGCCTGATGTCGCGAAGGCACCGTGGTACTTCGCCGGTCTCCAGGAACTGTTGAGCCACGTGCAGCCGATGGTCGCCGGCGTGATCGTCCCAACCGCTGCGTTGCTTTGGCTGATGTTCCTGCCCTATCTGGATCGCGGGAAGGGCTGGCGGATCCGTGATCGCAAGGTCGTCGTCGTCGTGTTCAGCGCGGTGGCCGTCGCGGCGCTCGTGTTGACCGTGATCGGCACCTTCTTCCGTGGGCCGGGCTGGTCCTGGGTCTGGCCGTGGCAGCACCTGTTCGTGGAGCTCTGATCGATATGACGGACGAGACGCAGCACGATCTTCCCGAGGACATCGACCGCCGCCGGTTCTTGAACGGGACGTGGAAGGTCCTCGGCGTGGCGTTGGTCGCCGAGGCGGCATGGACGAGCTACGACATCTTGCACCCGAGGCCCGCGGCAGGGTTCGGCGGTGGGGTCGCGGCGGGCAACGTCGCCGATTACGCGGAGGAGGGGACCGTTCAGTATTTCCTGAACGGGCGCTTCTACGTCACCCAGTATCAAGGCGGACTGCGGGCGCTATATCAGAAGTGCCCGCATCTCGGGTGCCGTGTCCCGTACTGCGACAGCGCCCAGCAGTTCGAATGCCCGTGCCACGGCAGCATCTACAACATCATCGGGGAGTACCAGCAGGGGCCGGCGCCGCGCGGGATGGACCGGTTCCCGATCTCGATCCAGGGCGACGGGACCGTCCTCGTCGACACGGCCTCGATCGTCGAGGGGCCGCCCCGTGGCGTGCGGGAAGGCCCGACAGAGGCTGCGGGACCGTCGTGCGTGAACCCTGGCGGTGAGTCCGCGACGTCGTCGCCGACCCCGGAGGCGACCCCGTCATGACCGAGACGGTGCGCGATCCGGTGGACGTGCGTCGCTCGACGCGACGCTGGCAGATCGCAGGCGTGTGGGTCTTCTTGGTGCTCGTCCTGTCGTTTCCCGCGTACCGACTCACCGAATCCTCTCGCCGCTCCGATGCGGAGGTGTCCCAAAACGCCGCGCAGATCGCAGCCGGTCAACAGCTCTGGAGCGAGAACTGTGCAACGTGCCACGGCACGACGGGCGAAGGCATCACGGCGCCTGCGCTGAACTCGCAAGAGTTCCTCGCCTCGGTCACTGATCAGCAGATCGCCGGGATCATCGAGGGCGGCGTGCCAGGAAGCGAGATGCCGGCCTGGCTCGCCGACTACGGTGGCTCGCTCACCCAGCAGCAGATCGAAGCGATCGTCGCGTACGTCCGTTCCTGGCAGTCGACGGCGCCGAGCCGGCCGGATTGGCGAACCCCGCAAGGAGGCTGAGGCTGCGATGGGCGTGCGCGTGCGCATCATTGGAGCGGCTTGGGTCCTCCTCGTCCTCACGGGTTGTCTGCAGAGCGGCGCGGGCGGCAACACCGTTGCGATGATCCCTGGCTACCAGGGCTCGAGCACGTCGGTCGCGACGGCGCAGCCTTTGGGCTACCCCCCGACCTCGAACGTGATCCGGGCCACCTTGGCCGACACCTCATCGACCCAGATGTCGATCACGCTGTCCCAGGACTACGCCCCTGCCGGCAAGGTCACCTTCTTGATCACCAATGCCGGCACGATGGGCCACGAGTTGGTGGTGCTCAAGACCGACCAGCCCGCGGACAGCTTCAAGATCACCGGGTTCGAGGGGGAGCCCGACCGGTTCAACGAAGACGCCAAGGGTCTGACCAACGTCGGGGAGACCGGGGACCCGGCGATGAAGCCGGGCGCCTCGATGATGCTCACCATCGATATGGCCCAGGGCCACTACGCGATCGTGTGCAACTTGAACGGCCACTACGCCGCGGGGATGCACCAGGATTTCTGGGTCACTCCGGCGGGATCTACGCCGGTGACCGCCACCTTGGCCGACACCTCATCGACCCAGATGTCGATCACGCTGTCCCAGGACTACGCCCCTGCCGGCAAGGTCACCTTCTTGATCACCAATGCCGGCACGATGGGCCACGAGTTGGTGGTGCTCAAGACCGACCAGCCCGCGGACAGCTTCAAGATCACCGGGTTCGAGGGGGAGCCCGACCGGTTCAACGAAGACGCCAAGGGTCTGACCAACGTCGGGGAGACCGGGGACCCGGCGATGAAGCCGGGCGCCTCGATGATGCTCACCATCGATATGGCCCAGGGCCACTACGCGATCGTGTGCAACTTGAACGGCCACTACGCCGCGGGGATGCACCAGGATTTCTGGGTCACTCCGGCGGGATCTACGCCGGTGACCGCCACCTTGGCCGACACCTCATCGACCCAGATGTCGATCACGCTGTCCCAGGACTACGCCCCTGCCGGCAAGGTCACCTTCTTGATCACCAATGCCGGCACGATGGGCCACGAGTTGGTGGTGCTCAAGACCGACCAGCCCGCGGACAGCTTCAAGATCACCGGGTTCGAGGGGGAGCCCGACCGGTTCAACGAAGACGCCAAGGGTCTGACCAACGTCGGGGAGACCGGGGACCCGGCGATGAAGCCGGGCGCCTCGATGATGCTCACCATCGATATGGCCCAGGGCCACTACGCGATCGTGTGCAACCTGAACGGCCACTACGCCGCGGGGATGCACCAGGATTTCTGGGTCACTCCGGCGGGATCTACGCCGGTGACCGCCACCTTGGCCGACACCTCATCGACCCAGATGTCGATCACGCTGTCCCAGGACTACGCCCCTGCCGGCAAGGTCACCTTCTTGATCACCAATGCCGGCACGATGGGCCACGAGTTGGTGGTGCTCAAGACCGACCAGCCCGCGGACAGCTTCAAGATCACCGGGTTCGAGGGGGAGCCCGACCGGTTCAACGAAGACGCCAAGGGTCTGACCAACGTCGGGGAGACCGGGGACCCGGCGATGAAGCCGGGCGCCTCGATGATGCTCACCATCGATATGGCCCAGGGCCACTACGCGATCGTGTGCAACCTGAACGGCCACTACGCCGCGGGGATGCACCAGGATTTCTGGGTCACTCCGGCGGGATCTACGCCGGTGACCGCCACCTTGGCCGACACCTCATCGACCCAGATGTCGATCACGCTGTCCCAGGACTACGCCCCTGCCGGCAAGGTCACCTTCTTGATCACCAATGCCGGCACGATGGGCCACGAGTTGGTGGTGCTCAAGACCGACCAGCCCGCGGACAGCTTCAAGATCACCGGGTTCGAGGGGGAGCCCGACCGGTTCAACGAAGACGCCAAGGGTCTGACCAACGTCGGGGAGACCGGGGACCCGGCGATGAAGCCGGGCGCCTCGATGATGCTCACCATCGATATGGCCCAGGGCCACTACGCGATCGTGTGCAACCTGAACGGCCACTACGCCGCGGGGATGCACCAGGATTTCTGGGTCACTCCGGCGAGCGCGGCCTTCCTGTGACGCAACGACGGCGGACCTAGCTCCGGGCTGACGAAGCTGACGTTCCTGCTGGCGTTCATCGTCGCCGGCTACAACGTCGCGTGCATCAGGTCATCCAAGGCCCGCGAGGCGGCCGAAGCTGAGTCGAAGGATCCCAAGAAGAAGCATCGCGCCAAGCGCCGCATCGGCACGTACGCCGACATCCTTGACGATGGGCGAAGGGAACTGGTCCGGACCCGCCGCCGGGCTGACGGACCGTCACAACACAGCGAGTAGCGTCGAAGGGCCTCATCAGCATGAGCTGACGAGGCCCTTCGTGCGTGTCTGGACCCGTTACGCCTCCGATCGCTGGTTCTGATCGGCGATTGGACGACACCGCACCACCTCAACGATGCGGATACGACTCAGTTGGCGAGTTCTGAGTTGTCGAGCGCCCCAATTTTGAGAACACCCCTTCGTGGAAGGAGGAGAATTCTGTCAACCCCTCTGGCCTGCAGTTATGCCCCTGAAGTTGCCCACCGATTGCCCACCGGCCGGGGCGGTCAGATCGGTGACAAGGCTACGGTGTTGCTGTTCCAACGCTGAAACGACCGAGGGTAAGGGGCGACCGAATGAGAAGCCGCAATGCCGCTGGACTCACCGCCATCGGCGCGGCCGCCACCTACCTCCTGCTCGCCAGGGCCGGTCAACTGCGGTGGGGCACGATCGACGCGGAGTTCGACGAGCCACTCCCCGGAGATGACCTCATTCCGAGCCCGAATCTCGTCGCAACCCGCGCGATCACGGTTCGCGCCTCGGCCGAGCATGTCTGGCCGTGGCTAGTCCAGCTGGGCCAGGGCCGTGGCGGATTCTACAGCTACGACTTTCTCGAGAACCTCGTCGGGTGCGACATCCACAGCGCGGATCGAATCGTGCCCGAGTGGCAAGAGGCGGTGGTCGGAGACGAGGTCAAGCTCCATCCGGAAGTCCGAGCGCCAGCGGCCATTGGAACACCTCGACCATGCGCTGCCACAGGTCGGGCGAGATCTCGGAGTCTCCGGCCTCGAGCACCCGGTACTCGCGGACCGTGAGGCTGAGCAGCCACGCCGCGCGGCACTCCCGTAGGCCGAGCCGCTGGCGATCGCGGCGCATCATCGCCGGATAGGCAGCCAGCGACGACATGGTCGGATGCTATCGGGCACGCGCCAAGATGTAGACGAAAGGCGGTACCCGGCTTGCCCGACCGGTACCTTTCGCGGCCGGGAGAGGAGAACCGTCGGCCCCCTTCCTCCGACAATCGAGTTCGGGGCCTTCCGTCCGCTAGAGGAGCTTGGCGAGGGCCCCGGACTCGTCCAAGGGGGCTCGCCTAGCTCGGACCAACTTCAAGCAGCACGTTCGAGCCCGCCTCAACCTCTTGGCCCGGCGTCGCTTGCTGCTTTGTGACCGACCGCGCGTTGTAGAGGCGGATCTCTACGACGAAACACATGCTTTCGAGTTCCCTGCGGGCTTCGCGGTAGTTGAGGCCGAGGACGTTCGGCATCGAGACCACGTCGGGAGAGCGCGTCGTCGTCCCGTCTATAACGCACGCTGGTACGAGTAGCGATAGCGAGGCAGCGACGGCGATGGAGGCGACTGCGGCCCTCATGGCGTTTCGGGAGCGCTCGTAGGTGAGGTGCAAGACGTCGCCATCGATGGTCTGGGTGTCAACGAGGCGCATCCGCCTCTTGTTACTGATCTCGCCGAAGAGGCGCTCGCCGGCCCCCGAGCATCACCGGGTAGATCTTCAATCGCAACTCGTCGACGAGGTCGTGCTCTACGAGGACGCGCGTGAGCTGGACGCTACCGGGGGACCTGGATCTCGCCGTCTAGCTCCTGCTTGAGCTTCGAGACCTGACCGCCAGGTCGCCGCTTCGAGAAGGTCACCGCGCGGCGAGCCACCCGTAGGTCCGCCGACCCAGCAGCAGCGCCTCGGTCCTCATCGCTACATCGAGCGTGACATGGGCGAGCTCCGGGCGGCCCATGATCTGGCCGACCTAACCCCCGACCCCGAAGCCCTCATCACCGGCCGGATCCTGGACGACTCCGTCGAGCGAGACGTTGTCGCTCATGACGATCTTCCCCATCTTGGTCCCATCTCCGCGCCGTGACGAGGCGCTCGGAAGTACTGAGTTGCGCCGACGCTCCTGGGCCACGCTCTAGGGGTGCGAGGTGATCGTACCGTTCTGGATGTCGGACGAAGTGCCGATGTCCCAGTTCGCGGAGATGCTGCGCTTGCTGCCGCTGGGCATCGTGCATGTTGCGTCGAAGCTCGTGGAGTGCACCGTCGTAACCTCCCCGCTGCACAGCGTGCCGCTGGGCAGGTACTCCATCTGGAACGACGTGTTCGCGAGCTTCGTCGTTGTGACCAACAGGTCGGCACGGACGAGCACCTTCTGCGAGCCGTCGCCACTGCCCGCGAACGACACGATACCCTCGGTCGCCCCGAGGTCCTGCAGGATCTGGCCGGTCAGCGTGTCCTGAAACGTCGCCGCGTTCCACTCCTTGGGTTGGAAACGCAGAGGGCCCTGTGAAAGCACGGCGATCAGCGCCACGCCGAGCACCCCCGCGGCGACCGGTGTGGTGCGGATCACAGGGGAGCGGGCTCGCGTGCTCCGAAGTACGCGCCATACCGTGAGGCCGGTCACCGTGCCTACGGCCACCGCGTAGATCGCGACCATCCAGACGGTGCTTCGGTCGGTGCCGCTCCCGATCCCGTGGAAGGTCGCCGCGCCCCAGACGGCGAAGTTCGCGTAGTGGGCCTTACGCCAGAACGCGTAGTCGATCTTCGTCGAGCGGTAGTGGTTCGTGAAGGCGAGCGCGAGCAACAGCTCGGCAGCGACGATGCCCAGGCCCGTCCAGATCGGCCGGTAGGTCGCGATGAACGGCACGACGAGTGATACCAACGAGAACGGGATGAACGAGTCGATCGCGACGGTCACGACGTGAATCACGATGAACGTGCCGGTCAGGATGCCGGTGAACCGGTGGACGTCTTCGAGGGCGAACTTCGGCCAGCGCTTGATCGACTTCTTGCCGCTCATCAGCAGTCCGATCGACACGTTGATCGACAACAGTAGGTACGCGGCGATCCCGCCCGCGCGGGCCGCGTACCAGTCGATCGGGTTGCTGGTCAGATGCATGCGGGCTCCCGCATGCTCCGGTCCCACGCCGGATTCGTGCGGACGTCTCCGGTGTCGTTCACGAACCAGCCCGGGATCTCACGCGAGTCGAGCCATGCCGGGCCGTCCTCGCCCAGCAGGAACGCCGCCTTCGCGGCGACATCGGCGCCGACGCAGGTGGCGCCGCACGCGGTGACGGTCGCCCACGGGGTGATCGCGGGGCGGCCGGTCCTCGGATCGATCAGATGATGCTGCTCCTGCCCGCCGCGGTACCACCGTCGGTTCGTGCGACCGCTCGTGGCGAACGCCCCTCGCTTCAGCTCGGCAGCTCCATCCCCCGGCAGGGCGACCGTCAACGGGCCACGAACCGCGAGGTCACCGCCGGCAGAGACCGACCCTTGGCCGGACAGGAGCGCGAGCGCGTCATCGACGGCCAGCGCCTTCACCACCCCGTTCAGATCGAGCTTCGTCCCAGGCGACAGACCGACGACACGGCCGAATGCGAAGACCGCCCCGTCCTCGGGGACAGGAGCAACCGGGGCCGGGTCGGGCGCCAGACGTGAGGAGTCGCGTGTATAGCCGACGGCCTCGATCGCGGTCCCGACCGTCGGAACCACCAGGCCGCCTGTCTCCGTCGCGGCATCCAACGCGACCCGCAGCGTGTCTGCGAAGATCGCCGACACCAGCTGCGGTCGCCCGGCTCGTGCGTTGACGCGGTTCAGTTCACTATCCGCGATGAAACGACTGAAGACCTGCTCGCGCGTGGCGAAGAGCCGTTCGATCGCGACGCGATTCGATGCAGAGCCGCCGCGCACGATGATCTCGCAGCCCATGGCCACGAACGTGTGCTCGATCATGACGCTGCGGTGCCGGCCCCCGGCGGGGCTTGCGCCGGCCCTGCCATGCCCGCCTGTAGCAGGTTCTTCTTCACGATCTTGACGAACTTCGGAGGCGCCTGGAGCGTTGTGATCGGTTCCTTGGCATGACCCGCGTACGACTGCCTCGCGAGGGAGATACCGACGGCGAAGACGACCGCGCCCGCGCCGACCAGTCCGGATTTCGCGATGATCGCTCGGCGCTTGGCGGATCGGAGCTCGTCGGCACGCTCTGCCGAAGGCCTCTTGAGGGCCGGAGAGCTCGATCGACGCTTCTTGGACTGGCTCACTCGACGTGCGCTCCCGGTTGGGTAGCGGGCGCAACCGCGCCCGCCACTTGAGTATCGCTCGCGAGCGACCGGACATGGCCGGAAAACCGGTTAAGAGAATGGTATGTATCGAGCTGCGTGACCAGGCACGATCGGGCCAGAAGGAACCTGTAGGGAGATCGCTAGGGTGGGTACGTAGATTGGCGTCCGCAAGTGCTCGGAGTCGAATATGTGGGCCTCGCGGTGCCCTCGGAACAAGACCCCGTGCGGAAGAATCACCGCTGCCTTTCCTCCGCTGTTCAGTGAGTTGATCGCGTGAAGGAGGAAGGCGTAGTCGCCGTTCTTCGCCGGCGGGACGCCGCAATCGAAGCGATGGAACTCGGCGTTCGTCGGATCGAAACCCGTAGACCACGCCTTGGCGGAGACGGTGGATTGGCAACGATGTAGTCGAACGTTTTCAAGGTCTCGTCCGGCGCCTTGAAGTGCGGTGCCGCGAGAGTGTTGCCTTTCCAGATTTCGGCGGTCTCGTGACCGTGGAGGATCATGTTCATTCTGGCCGGCGACCACGTCGAATTGTCCATTTCCTGCCCATAGATCGAGACGCCAAGCGGAGCCTCATCGGCAGCCTTCAGCAGCAGTGATCCGGAACCACAGGTGGGGTCGTAGATCGTCTGTGCGGGCGACGCTCCGTGCGTACGGCCGCCAGGGTCACCGCGCGATCGTGGAGCACGACATGGAGCTGGCGGCGCACCTGGCGGACGTGGTCGACGCGGCGCCCGACCTGGAGCGGTTGGCGGACGTGCAGCTCAACATCGTGTGCTTCCGGTACCGGCCCGAAGGATCGAAGGACGGCCCGGGAGCTCGACGAGCTCAACCGTCGGATCGGCGAGGCAGCCATCACCGACGGTCGCGTGTTCTTCGGCTCGACCACCTACGGAGGGAAGGTGGCGTTCCGACCCGCGCTCGTGAACTGGCGCACACGGGAGCAAGACGTGGAACTCGTAGCCGAGGTGGTGCGCGAGCTCGGCGCTCGATTCACCCCGAAAGCCTGAAGGACTCCGCGGGGGTCTCGAGGAACCGCACGAGGCGCGGCCGGACAGCGGCGGGAGCGTGAGCCATCTGGAAGAGGTGGTCCACGTCCCCATTCTCTGAGTGGTACTCACCTCCGGCGCATGTGGATCGCCGACGGCCCAGCCGTGCTCGCACCGTTCCGGAAGCCGCCATACGGAGCGTTCCTGGCTACGCCGATCGCCGATCGGCCAGGTCGCTGACCGGCCGGAGCGGCGCCGCCACTGACGTTGGTGTTCGCCGGGCGGCGCGGATCCCCACCGTCATCGCACGGAGCAGGATGAGGAACAACAGGATCGCCGTCGTCGCGAGGTAGAGCCAGAACATCGTGGGCCGGGGCGAATCGGTGCCGGTCATCAAGCCGTGGACGAGCGCCAGCGAGAACGCCGGCACGGACAATGCGTGGAACCGACGCCACCAGGTCGGCTTGACCTGTTTGCGGAACCATGAGGTCAACAGCACGACGGCCATCAGCGCCATCGCCCCGATCCCGAACAAGACCCCGGCCGGTCGATAGGTCGCGCGCATCGGGATCAGGAGATCGAGCCAGCCGAACGGCATGAAGCTGTCGACCAGGAGCACGCCGAGGTGCGTGACCAGCAGCAAGAGCCCGAGCGTCGAGAACGCTTGGTGCAGTGCCACACTCGTGGCCTTCGGTACTCGCTTGCCGAACAGGGACGTCGTCGCGACAAGCCCCCACGTGACCGATGCCCAGAGCATCAGGTAGGCGCCGATCCCGGCCGCGCGGATGATGTTCCACATGATCATGCGGGCACCTGCTCGGCATCGGAAACTGGCAGATTCGTAACCACCTCGCCGCTCGCGAGGACGAGGCTCGCCGAGACCCGGTCCAAGATCACGGGACCGCGCAGCAGCGCGGCCTTCGACCACACTTCGGCATCGGCGCAGGTCTCGCCCCACACGGTGGCCTGCACGACCTCGGTCGTCGCGGGCAGCGAGGTTCGGGGGTCGATCACGTGATGGTTACCCTGGCCCCAGGCGCGAACGGTGACCGACGTGGTCGCGAGTGCGCCCGCGAAGAGCCCCAACCGGAACGCCTCGACACCGGCGTCGTCTGGGTCCTCGATGCCGATCTCCAGGCCTGTGCGCGGCGGCGTTCCCACGACCCGGAGGTCACCCCCCGCGTTCACGATCGCCCAGGGCAGGTTCTGCAGCCTGCTGGCCGCACGATCCACGGCCCACCCCTTCGCGATCCCCCCGAAGTCGAGCGCGGCTCCCTCGGGGATGCGCAGATTCGTACCGTCGAGATCGATCTCGCGCCACGCGCCGCACGCGGTGCCGTGCTTGATCATCAGCGCGGCGAAATCGCGACGGATCGCCGCGAGCTCCTCGTCCTCCGCAACGCCGCGCGCTTCCACTTCCGCCCAGTCCCGGTCGTAGCCGGCCGCGGCAAGCGCGGGCAGCACGGTCGGGTCGAACAACCCGTCGGTCTCCGCTGCGGCTCGGAGGGACCGCTCGGTCAAGATCGCGAATGCACGTGAGACCTGGACCCACTCCCCGGCGGCGGCGTTGACGCGCGACAGCTCGCTGTCCGGACGAAATCGCGAGAACCGACGATCCTCCCGCCGGAAGACATGCTCCACCTTCGCTGCGGCGCCTCGGAAGGTCCGCTCGCGGGTCTTGCGAGGCGCGATCAGCGTGACGACGGTCCCCATCGTCGTGAACGAGTGCCGCAGCGGTGGCTTCATGGATTCTCCCTCTCGCTAACAGGGTGGGTGCCGCTAACAGGGGTGAGTGCCGCACGAAACCGTGACGGGGGCGGATGCCGGCGCGGGGGCGTAGACGTAGTGGATCGGTGCAGCGCCGCTCGTGGTGCGTGCGGGCGCCGATGCCGCGGTGGTGGTGGTCACGATGATCTTCTTGGTGATCACCATCACGACCGGCCGCTGCGGCGTCGTCGGCCCCTTAGGCGCCTGCGTGGGAGAGGCGTCAGCCGCAGGCTTGGGCGACAGGCCGAGGATCGCCCATGGCGCGAGGAAGCTGAACGTGCCGAGGGTCCAAGCCCAAGCGCGGACCTCGCCCCGGCTCGCTCGCCGCTTCGCGGGCGGCCGCGTGTCGGGCATCAGTCGTCCGACCCCTCGTGATCGTGCTCGTTCTCGCCTGAGGTCGTCGGGCTGCCCCCAGTGGTGGTCACCGACTTCGTGGTCGTGCTCGTCGGTGCCGGCGCCGGGACCACAACCGTGCGCGCCGCCGGAGCCGACCCCGTGGTTGCCGAAGGCGGCGGTGTCGCCTTGCGGTGGATCACGATGGTGCGGTGCTTCACGATGGGCTTCAGGGGCTTGGGTGACGCCACCCGGCTAGGCGCTGCCGCCACGGTCGACGCCGAGGACGTGCCCATCCCCCAGTTGAAGGTCACCGCAGCCGCGCCCGCCATGAAGGAGGCCGCTAGCCCGCCTGCAGTGAGCACCGCCGATCGCTTGTTCATCGCTCGCTCCTTCGTCGATCTTCGACGGTGACGCTAGAGAAGCGCGGTCAAAGGGCGAGCGAAGCGGTGGTTAAGGAGGAACCAAGGATCACGGGAGCTCGGAGAACGGTTCGCGCCTTGCTCTCAGTCGTCGCCGCGTTCGACGTGACCGTCGTCCGACGCTGCCGGGACGAGCGAGCCCGAGAAGGGAACCGTGGAGCCCGCCCCCGGGTCAGTCGAGGGGGTGCCGGGGTCCGGCGTCCCGTCCGCTTCGGGCGCGCGGTCGGGCTCGTGACGATCCGGCCGGTCCGCGCGCAGAGGTGGTCCGACGACCCGGACGGCGGTCGCCGGCTCGGTGAGGCTGGTGCCGGCGAGCACGAAGGCGCCGCCGATCAGCGCGGCGGCGAGCGCCGCGCCGAGGATGCCCCACGCGACCACACCGAAGGTCCGTCGCATCGACGCACCGTACTCGGACACGGGCTAAGCACCGGCTAAGGGACGGGGATAGCGGACCTCGATCCGGATACCGCCACCCTCGGCCGGATCGATCGACACCGAGCCCTCATCCGCCTCCGCTAGCTCGCGCACGATCGCGAGGCCAAGGCCCGAACCGCCGGGTGGCGCACCCGGCGCGCGGTAGAACCGCTCGGTCGCACGCGCCCGCACCTCCGGCGACATCCCCTGCCCGTGGTCACGGACCGCGATCCAGGCGTATCCGTCGCGCACACCGGTCGAGACCTCGACCGGTCCCGGGGCGTAGGCCGCAGCGTTGTCGAGCAGCGTGTCGATGATCTGCGCCACGTCGTCCGCGTGCACGACCGCCTGTGCCGGCTCGCCCCTGACGCCGATCGCGGGAGTTCGCCGTCGCTCCGCTGCATGCCGCGCGAGGATGGAGAGATCGGACGGTGCCGCCGCACCGTGCTCATCGCCCGCCGCCATCGCGAGCAGGCGCGTCACGAGCGCGGACATCCGGTCGACCTCGGCGTCGGCGGCGACGAGCTCGGCCCGCACGCCGTCGTCCCGCTCGTCCGCGATCGCTCCCTCCAATCGGAGCTTCATTCCTGTGAGCGGCGTGCGGAGCTGGTGCGATGCGTTGGCGACGAACGCCTCTTGCGCATTCGCGCTCGTTTCCACGCGATCTGCCATCCGGTCGAACGAGCTTGCGAGCTGCGTCACTTCGGTCGGCCCGCTGACGGGACCGACCCGGACCGAGAGATCGGGCGATCCGAACCGCTGGGCGGCCTCGGCCAGGCGCCGGAGCGGCCGCGCGAGCGACGACGACAGTGCGATCGCGAGGAGCAGCCCCGCGAGCAGGCCGCCGGCGCCGATCGCCAGGACGCCGAGGGTCACGCGGCGAACGTTCTCGTTGACCGCCGCCATCGACTGCGTGATACGCACCGCTCCGACGACCGTCGGCTGCGCACCGGGACGCTCGTCCACGATCGGCACTGCGGTCGCCATGATGTCGGTGCCGAGGTCCTGGCTCGCACGGATCACCGATGTGGGCGTGCCTGACATCGCGGCGATGATCTCGGGACGCCCCGACGTCGCGTACGGCTGCCCCGATGCGGGACCGAGCGAGTCGGCGACCAGCGCCCCGGTGTGGTCGACAACGATCACACGACCGGCCACCTGGACGGCCGCCTCCTGCACGATCTGACCGAGCGTCGCACCCCGGCCCCGCCGCAGGTTCTCAGCGCCGACGTCCTGCGCGATGGTCGTTGCGCGGATGATGTTCTCCCGCTCGAACTCCGCGCGGGCGCGCCTGTCCAACGTCAACGCGAGCGGGATCGTCAGCGCGGCGATCGTGATGATCGACACGTACGCGAAAGCGATCACGAGCCTGGAGCGAACGGTCGTGGAAGCCTCCTATCCGTCCGGCTCCGTGCCCGCGAAGCGGAAGCCCACCCCACGGATCGTGGTGATGTACCGGGGATCCGCGGGATCGTCGTCGAGCTTCTTACGGAGCCACGCGATATGGACATCGAGCGTCTTGGTCGAGCCGAACCAGTGCGGATCCCAGACCTCGTCCATGATCTCCTCACGCCGCAGCACCCGGCCGGGGTTCTGCATGAGCAGAGCGAGCAGGTCGAACTCGCGGGCGGCGAGCTTCATCGGCGTCTCACCTTTGGTCACCGTACGTGCATCGAGATCCAGTCGAAGGTCCACGATCGCGAGCACACGATTGGTCGAGGGCCCGCTCGTCCGGCGGAGGATCGCACGGATCCTCGCGACGAGCTCCCCGGCCGAGAAGGGCTTGACGATGTAGTCGTCGGCGCCGAGCTCGAGGCCGACGATCCGGTCGGCGTCCGCGCCGCGTGCCGTCAGCATCACGATGGGCACGTCCGAAGTCGCCCGGAACTCGCGACACAGGTCGCGTCCGTCGCCGTCGGGCAACATCACGTCGAGAACCACGACCTCGGGCGGCGCACGCTCGAACCTCGCACGCGCGTCGGCGACCGTTCCCACAGCGGTCGCCTCGAACCCCTCGCGCCCCAGGTGCGCGACGAGGGGCTCGGCGATCCCCGGTTCATCCTCGACGACCAGGATCTTCGCGCTCATAGCACCAAGCTGGCACCACAACCTGTGAGGACCCTGGGGCCATCGGCACGAGATGCGCGGGACCTTCAGGTCCCGCTACGGGCAGGTCTTGCGCGCCGGGAGGGAGTCGAACCCCCAACCTTCTGATCCGTAGTCACGGGCGCTAGAACGGCAAGCGAACAACCTCGTCACCCACGAACCGTGCAAGCGAAGCGTGCCCAGTTATCTGCTGAGCTTCCCCCATGGCCTCGGGCCATGCGGGTCGTGGGCGGCGGATTCGTCCTTGACCGGGCCAGGCTCGCAGCCTGTGATCGCCTGGCGTGTCAGGTCGGTCCGATTCGACGGCGACGACCGTCTTCGCTTGTACCGTCTGGCACAGGTGATGACGGGGGATTCGATCCCACGTTCGGCTTCAGGGCTGACGCGGATGTAGGGGACCTTGACTCGACCAGTCCGACGCTAAGGGAGTACCACAAGCTCCTTTGGAGCAAGCCTTTGCCGAGCAGTGACCCATTCGACTTGAACGACACCGAGCACCAAAGGTCGGCATCAGCAAACGATTGGAAGACTTGTCCCGATTGCGCCGAGGAGATTCGGCCCGCTGCGCGCAAGTGTCGTTTCTGCGTTATCGGTTCGAGTCGGCCGACGTGCACTAGCTGAGGTTCTTGTGCCCACTTTCGGGGATCGATAGGTCGCAAGTTCGACAAGTCGCGAGAGGGTCGCTGGTCGGTCGCCTTCGGCCTTGCCGCCCGGATGAACGTCTTAGCTCCGATCCACAGCGGACTCCCAGCCGGAGCGAAGCGCGCTCTCAGGTCGGTGTTGTCAGCTGAGACTCGAGAGATCGACCAGGCGCGATCGCAAGGAGGTGCCGGCGATGACCGAGCAGAGGGTCCCCTCGAAGAGCACCGGCGGCGCCCGTCGGGGCGCGCAAGCGGTCGCCG
Organism: uncultured Actinomycetes bacterium; assembly: GCA_963799625.1. Taxonomy (GTDB): domain Bacteria; phylum Actinomycetota; class UBA4738; order UBA4738; family HRBIN12; genus AC-51. Next base: position 209,630 of record CAWCXU010000015.1, read on the forward strand.
GGATCGCGAGCGCGGTGGCATGTCTGGGGATCGGGTGGGCGGTCGGCATCCGCTCGGCGGTCGCTCGTGCCACGCCTACGCCGGTCTCGATCCCGATCACCCAACCGTTCGTTCCTACGGTGCCGTCTGGATCGGGCGACGATAACGGCGGCCGCGTCCAGTGGGGCACCGTCCCGGGTTCCGCGGTGACGTCCGCTCAGCCGGGGACCGGCATCTCGCCCCCGTCCACCGGGAGCGGCGGCAGCACGGTTGCAACGACGAGCGCCCTCGCCCCGACCACGACGAGCGCCCCGGTCCCGACGACGAACGCGGTCAGCGTCACGACCGCGAGCACAACCGCCGGGGGTCGGCCGTGAGGCGCCCTCGGAGACGGCACGCGGCCTCGCGGGCGCGCAAGCTGACCGCCGCGTTGAGCGTGCTCACGTTCGTCGCGATCGGCCGAGCGATCGACCTTACGGCCGGGGCCGCGACCAGTGCCCAACCAGGTGTCGCAGTGCAGGGTGTCGTGACGTCACCTTCCCTCCCGTCGGCCAACAAGCGGTCGGCATCCGCGGCGGCCGCATCCCTCACGACCACGGCGGTGACCACTACCCATGCGAGCTGACGCGCGCTTCCGGGCGATGGGTACCGACGTCCACCTGATCGCCGTCGCGCGATCGGCTCGAGCGGCGTCGGCGGCCGTCGATCGCGGCCGGGAGCGGATCGAGCAGCTCGAGGCGCTCTGGAGCAGGTTCCGTCCGACCAGCGAGGTGAGCCTGATGAACGCGTTGGCCGGCATGCCGGTCCGGGTCTCGCCCGAGACGATTGCGCTCGTCCAGCGCGCGCTCGACGGTGTCCGACTCACGAACGGGCGCTTCGACCCGACGGTCCTCGGCGCCGTGGTGCGTGCCGGCTACGACCGCACCTACGCCGAGATCGTTCCAGGCGCCGCGGCTGACGACGAGCGGGGGCTCGGCGCCCCGCGGATCGAGGTCGATCCGGTCGCGCTCCTCGTGCGACTTCCCATCCGTGTCGGCTTCGACCCGGGCGGGATCGGGAAGGGGCTCGCGGCCGACATCGTCAGTCACGAGCTCGCCGACCGCGTAGCCGGCATCTGCGTGAACATCGGCGGCGACCTCCGGGTCCACGGCGAGTCACCGACGGTACGGCGTGGGGCATCGACATCGAGGATCCCTTCGGCGGGGATTCGCGCGGCGTCGTCTCGCTCGCCGACGGTGCAGTGGCGACCAGCTCTCGCACTCGGCGGGTCCTCCGCGACGGTGGTCACCATCTGATCGATCCCGCGACCGGGCTCCCGGCCGCCGGTGGGGTCGCGAGCAGCACCGCGATCGCCGGACAAGGGTGGATCGCCGAGGTGCTCGCGAAAGCGTCGTTCCTGGCCGGTGCGGACGAAGGGTGCGACGTGCTCGAGGCCGCGGACGTCGACGGCATGATCGTGCTCGATAACGGCGGCGAACGCCGGACCCGCAGCTACCACCTGTTCCAAGTCGGGAAGGCGGCCGCGTGAACCTGACGTGGGACATCGCCAGAGCAGGCGGCCTCGTCGCGTGGGGTCTCGCGACCGCCTCGGTGGTGTGGGGCCTCGCGATCTCGACGCGGCTCTCGAAGCGGCGGCCTTGGCCGGCCTGGTTCCTCGACATGCACCGGTTCCTCGGCGCGCTGGCAGTCGTCTTCACCGTGGTGCACGTGGGAGCGGTGCTCCTGGACTCCTACACACGTTTCAGCCTGGCCGCAGTGCTCGTGCCGTTCGTGACGACCTGGCATCCGGCCGCCGTCGCGTGGGGGATCGTCGCGTTCTACGTGTTGGTCGCCGTTGAGGTGACATCGCTGCTCAAACAGCGGATCGGTCGTACCTGGTGGCGCCGCACGCACTACCTGTCGTTCGTGCTGTTCGCCTTCTCCACGGTCCACGCCGTGATGGCCGGAACCGACACCCGCTCGGGCCTCGTCTTGGCGGCGCTCGCGGCGTTCTCGGTCCCGGTGTTCGCCCTCGCCGGCATGCGACTCGGCGGGCCTCCCGTGCCCGTCCGAGCACCCCCAACGTGCCCCACCAGCACGGCACCGGAACGGCACCCCGTGCGGGAGCCTCGACCCGACCTGCCCAGCAAAGTTGCCGTCGGGTAGAGACTCGCACACCGAGCCATGCCCGCCTCTCTCACAGCTCAGTCCTCGCCCCACGAGTGACCACCGCGGACTACGAGAAGTCGCGCCAGGTCTCCGACCTAGCCGCCGCTGCCGCAACCATGACGACGTCGTGCGATCGTAGTTCAACGGGCTGTCGACGAAGCCAATCCTTCACACCTCGCGGTGTGACGAGGACATCCTCCGGTTTCCCTCGGACGGTCAGATCGCGGACTCGGTCGATCACTTGATGTCCCGTAGCGCGAGAAGCAGGGTCTTGGCCGCCATCGTCACGAGGAAGGCCGAGGTGATCGCTGCCTCGCGGTAAGCGATCCGATCAACGATGAGAGCCGAGTCGTTCGCGGACCTACGTCCGGGATCCAGACCTCGAGGATCGTCCGATCCTCGACCGGACCTCGTTGCTGTCCACTGGTGCCCATACCTCAGGCTGGACTGTCGCCGGTCCCCCGCCACGGATAGCTCGGCGACGTCGGCAGAGATGGATGCGGTGTTGACAAGCTGGAGTCGCCCGAAAGGGTCTTGAGGGCCGTCCGCGCTCAGCGCACCAACAGGTAGGTGAGGGGGAGCGCCGACATCAGCACCAGCGCTACCAGCACCTTCTCGCGGGCGCAGCGAAGGGCGCTCGGCATCGCGGAGTGGGACGAGAAGGGCTCATACCACCGAGTGGAGAGGCTCGTGCTCCGGGTCACCGAGGTCCTCGAGGGCTGGAGCACGATCGCCTCGACACCCGCCGCCAGCGACCCCTTCGACGTCCTGAACCTGCTCGTGGAGGCGTCCTGCCCACCCGAGCTCACCTTCAGCCGGTCCGTCGCGATCGATGGGACCGACGTTCCCACCTCGGGGCGTCTCTCTTCGGTGACGAGGACACCGTCGATCTAGATCTGGAGGAAGACGTAGCTGAACTCACCGACGACGTGCGGAACCGGAAGGTTCCGAAGCCCGCCCGCGGCAAGCGCAAGCCGCACGTCCTGGGCGTCGGTGATGACGGCCGGAACATCTACACGAAGGACGCGACCGCCCGCGCTGGCTGGCGCTCAGCCACGAACTCGCGTCCAGCCGGGCCCTACGTCGGTCGCGAGGCACACCTTATGGTCCAGACCAATGATGTCGAGTGGACCAACGGGGTCAGCGATATCAACCTCGGCCCCCGCGTGCCGGCGCTCGTCCGCGGCTTCGCGCTCACGCCGGCCGGAACCCACAGAGGCAGGACGGCGACCGAGATGATTCGGGCCGCACTCGGAAGGGGGGCCGAGATCGACGATGTCATCGTGGACCCTGGGTACAGCCTCGCCAAGGTTGAGACGTTCCTACTGCCCGTCCGACGTGAAAGGGTGCACATCACCTTCCGTCCGGCATCCCATCAAAGGAGGCCGAAGCCCTTCAACGACGACTCGATCACCATCGGTGGTCAGCTCTTCTACGCGGGCGTTCCCGAGAAGATGCTCGACCTGCCGATGCCCCCGATGGGGTCGACCATCGAAGACAGGCGGCGGTACGAAGAGAGGTTCAACGAACGTGCCGACTTCCGCTACCGCTTGCACGCCGGCCCTGACTCGGATGGAACCACGCGGTGGCAGAACGCCTTCGAGGCCGGCTCTCTCCGCTCAGAAGGGCTCCCCAGGACCATGCGCAGCCGCCGTCGCGGCCCCCTGGTCGAGCTCGTGAACGGTAAGCCTCCCGCCGCGACCATGAGCGTCTCGGCCGGGGACCTCCCCCTTCAGCAACGGTGCATCGCGGGCACGACCGCCCATGCCATCTCGATCGGCCGCCGCAACGCGGTCGAGGGAGTGAACGGGGACCTCAAGCAGAACTTCACGAACGTGGACCGCGGCTACGTCCGCATGTTTGGAACGTTGCCCGTCGCATTCCTGTTGGCCTTCACCCTCGCCGGGCTGAACGTGTACCTGGCCAGGTCGTTCCGCCGGCAGCAGAAGGCCGAGAAGGAACGGACATCGGGACCGAAGAGCCGCAGGAAGCGCAGGGTCCGCACGTTCGATGAGGTGCTCGGCCCGGAGTTACCTCAATCGAGCACGGCCGACGCGACAAATGTGGCCGGTCGCGCTCCTCCGTGATCGACGCGCGCAGTTCATCCCTGACCCAGATCTCGTCTTGAGGTCTGCTTCGGCGTGCCCTATGACCCGTTGAGACTCTAGCCGACCTCGACCGAACCCCACTCGCGAGTGCGAGATCGGCCGCTGCGCCCCGCAGAGCTCGATCGATGAAGTCCTTGGTGGGTTTCGCGAACACACGGGCGGTAGTTGCGCGAACACCCTTCGTGGGAGGAGGAGGATTCGAACCTCCGTAGGCTTAGCCGGCGATTTTACAGACCGCTCCCTTTGGCCGCTCGGGCATCCTCCCGTTGAAGCGCACCGATGATAGCGAACCGCTACCCTGCGCCACGGCGAGGGGATCTGCATGGCCTACCGGATCAGGGGCACCGTGCTGCCGGACGGCGACGTCCGTGAGGTCTTCATCGTCGATGGCCGATTCACCTTCGCCGGCGACGACGACGCCACCACCTTGCTCGACGACGGCATCCTGCTGCCGGGTCTGGTCGACATGCATGCGCACCTCTCTATGGAGGCCGCCCACTCCGGGGCGGATCCCCGCGAGACCGCTGAGGCGAGCGCCCGACAGCACCTCGACGCAGGGGTCCTGCTCATCCGGGAGCCGGGGAGCCCCCATCGCGTCTCGAGCGGCATCGGTCCGGCGATGGGCTTGCCGCGCGTCCTGTCGGCCGGCCGGTTCCTCGCGACGCCCGGTGACTACATCGCCGGGATCGCCCGTGAAGTGACCGACGACGAAGCCCCCGACGCTGCTGAGGAAGAGCTCGCCGCCGGAACAGGTTGGGTCAAGGTGATCGGGGACTCGATGGGAGCCGCGCCGCGACTCACGCGGACGTTCGCGACCGAGACGCTCCACGAGCTCGCCGCACGCGTCCACGGGCTCGGGGGCAGGATCGCGATCCACTGCATGGACGCCGACGTGATCGACGACGCGATCGAGGCCGGATTCGATTCGCTCGAGCACGGCACGTCCCTCCGACTCGACCAGGTGCAAGCTGCCGTCGAACGGGGGATCGCGTGGGTCCCGACGCGCTCGATCGACGGCATCATCCGTGAGGCGATCCGTGACGCGAACTATCCGACCGTCGAGATCGACCGAGTCGAAGGAGCCCTGGCGCGTCAACCCGAGGTACTGCAGGCCGCGGTCGAGGCGGGTGTGACGGTTCTGGCGGGGACCGACGCCCCCGCGATCCAGCACGGCGATGTTCGACGCGAGGTCGAACTGCTGATCGAAGCCGGGCTCTCCCCCACCGTCGCCCTGGGCGCTGCCTCGTGGGCCGCACGTTCCTTCCTCGGGATGCCGGGCATCGAGGAGGGCGCGCCGGCAGACCTGGTCGCGTTCCGCGACGACCCTCGTGAGGACCCGGCTGTCCTCGCGACGCCTGCGCTCACGATCCTCGACGGTGTCGTGATCGCGCGTCCGACCGACAGGAGGTGAACCGAGTTGGTGGATGTCCGGTTCCGTGAGGTGGTGGTCGACTGCGCGGACCCGCCGGCGCTCGCGAAGTGGTGGGCCGACTTCACCGGCTACAAGCACCGCGGACGACCTATGACGACTGGTCGACGATCGCGAACGACGATCAGAGCATGATCATCGGGTTCCAGAAAGTGCCCGAGGGCAAGGTCGTGAAGAACCGCGTGCACCTCGACTTCTGGGCTGCCGACGAGGAGGCCGCGGCACGCGAGGTCGAGGCGATGGGCGCGACCCGCCGGTGGGTGAGCGAGGATCCCGAGGATCCGTTCGTCGTGCTCGCCGACCCCGAGGGCAACGAGTTCTGCCTGATCCGCGGCGGCTGAGACCGTCTACTGCGTCGCCATCACGAGACGCGTCCGCATCAGTTGGTGCGTCTCGGCGTCTCCCGCCTGCTCGACCCGATCGTCGGGGACCCTCCCCCACAGCCACAGCAGCACATCGGACGGATCGCCGGTCAGCCTCGCGTCGGCCTCCCCGCCGCCGTCGGTGACCGATACGGCCTCGCGATCGAGGACGATCTGCCAGGTGCGTCCGCCGGTCGAGATGTCGATCCGCTGACCGCGTCATGGCGTCGTCGGCGTCGTCCGACCAGTCGCCCTCGAGCATGAGGTGCAAGATCTCGTCCACGCCGTCGGTGGCAAGTGCGGCGTCCACCGGCGTCGACGCCCCGCGCGCGAGCTCCGCATCGACACGATGGACGGCCGTCTCGTGCGCCATCCGCCGGGCCCAGAACCCCACGGTTTGGTCCGCCGGCCACCACGTCGCCGATGGGGTGGTCGCCTCGCTCTCGTCGAACATCTGCAGCAACCTCGAGTGCGCGTCGCGGAACCACGGGACGGGCTCGTCGGCCTGCGGCCACTCCGGCGGCCACGGATCGGGCGCGTGCCCCAGACGCGTGCACTGGATCTTGTGCTCGTAGACCTGTGCCACATGCGCGACGAGATCGCGTACCGACCAGCCCGGGCAGGACGGCACCGGGGCGGTTCCGTCTCCTTCGGCGGCATCGGCGAGCCGCGAGCCATCGGTACGAACGTGTTCCACGAAGGTGGCGTACTCCATCGGTCCAGCCTAGACGCGAGCCGGAACGGCGGCGGCGACGCTATCCTGCGGCTATGGCACAGCAGGCGAGCTTCGACATCGTGTCCGAGATCGACATGCAGGAGGTCCGCAACGCCGTCGATCAGGCCTCCCGCGAGATCCATCAGCGGTTCGACTTCAAGAACACGAGCACCTCGCTCGAGCTGAAGGAGGAGGCGATCGAGCTGGCCTCCGGCACCGAGGATCGCCTGAAGGCCGCCTATCAGGTGCTCGAGGAGAAGGCGGTGCGCCGCCAGGTCCCGCTCAAGGCGCTCCAACCCGGCGCGGTCGAGCCGGCCGCCAAGGGCTCCGTCCGCCAGGAGATCAAGCTCGTCACGGGCATCTCCGACGACAAGGCCAAGGAGATCTCGAAGTTCGTCCGCCAGGCGGTGCCCAAGATCCAGACCCAGATCCAGGGCAGCCAGGTCCGCGTGATGAGCAAATCCAAGAACGACCTCCAGGCCGCCATCGCCGCCTGCAAGGACCACGACTTCGGCATCGCTCTGCAATTCACGAATTACCGCTGATAGACCTACGCCGCTTCCGTTGCGCGGTCGGCGACACCCTCTTACACTCGGGGCCTCCCGAGGGGGTGCCTTTGATGCCCAAGTACGTGATCAACCGCCGGTTCGAGGTCGGCGAGGATGAGATGCCCGAGGTCGGCCGCCGATCCCGCCGGATCATCGAGGAAGAGTTCCCGAACGTCGTCTGGATCCACAGCCACGTGGCCGTGGAGGACGACGGACGTGTCCGGACCTTCTGCCTCTACGAGGCGCCGGATCTCGACGCGATCAATGCGCACGCCGAGATGCTCGGACAGCACACGATCGACGGGGTGTTCGAGGTGGCCGGCGACGTGACGCCCGCCGACTTCCCGCCGATCCAAGAAGAGGTCTAGCTTCAGCCGTCGGCGGCGGGCGGTTGCCGTCGGCGGTCGCGTTCGACATCCGCGACGTGGAACGACGTCACCGTCGCCACCGCGTGCTTCTTGACGATCGTCTTCCTGAGCTCGGCGTCGTCCTCGGGCACGAGCTCGAGTGCCTGCGCGTAGAGAGTGACGGCCCTCGCCTTGGCCCATCCCCGACCTGCCACCTCGGCTGCGGCGAGCAGATACCGGACCGCGTTGTCGGCGTCGCCGCCCTCCCGGAAGTGGTACGCGAGCGTGGCGTCGGCGTCACCGGCCGGCAGGCGCACGTCCTCCAGGTACTGCGCCGTGATCTCGTGGCAGCGTCGTCGCTCCTCACGCGGCAACGTCAGGTACGCCACCTCACGGATCAGCCCGTGCTTGAACGTGAACTGCTGATCGCCCTTGATCCGTGACGAGCCCTCGCGACGGATGAAGTCGCGCCGCTCGAGCGACCCCAGGAGCCCGGCGAGATCCTGATCGCGTTCCGGGCGCAACCGCTCGAGCGCCCCGCGCCAGAACACCTTGCCGACCACCGACGCGTCGAGCACGACGGTGCGCTCAGGCGCCGGGAGTGCGTCGAGCCGTGCGGCGACGATGCCGCGGATGCTGCCCGGGAGCTGGCTCGCGTCCCGCGTCGACCGCTCCGCGAGCGACGCCGTGAGCTCCTCGATGAACAACGGGTTGCCGTCGCTCGAACCCGCGAGCGACGCGGCGCGATCCTTCAGCTCGTCGAGCCCGCGTTGCTCGAACAGCTTGCCGGTCAGCTCCACGGCGTCCTCGTCGTCGAGCGGCCCCAGCGAGATCGTGCTCGAGGCGAGCAGGCCACCGCCCCACGACGGGCGGGACGTGAGCAGCTCGGGCCGCGAGGTCGCAACCAACAGCAGTGGCACGTCCTGCACACGCGACGCGAGGAACTCGACCAGATCGAGCAGGCTCGGGTCGGCGAAGTGGATGTCCTCGAACACCAGCATCGTCGGACGCTCACGCGCGACCGCCTCGACGAACAATCGCGCCGAGAAGTACAGCCCCTCGCGATCCGCGACCCCTCCCTCGATCGGGAATCCGGCCAGGATCGCGACGGCGTCGGCGACCTCGCCGGGATCGTCGGCGACCGCCAACGCCGCGGCCCTCGAGCGCAGCTTCTCCACCGCCGCCGTCGGGTCGTCGCCGTCGATCCCCGCGATCTGCGCAACGTGTTGCGCGAACGCGCTGTACGGGCCGGCGTCGCCGTACCCGGCGGAACGGCCCCGGATCGCGAGCCCGCCCGCCTGCGTCGCCCGGTGTGCGAGTTCGTGCACGAGGCGCGACTTCCCGATCCCGGCAGGCCCGAACACCGTCACCAACGAGCACCGGTGCTCGGACGACACCATGTCCCAGAGGCTCCGGAGGTTCGCCAGCTCCTCGCCGCGCCCGACGAGCGGCACCTCCGAGAAGACCCGCTCCCCGGCCTCGACGAGGGGCGCCACGGCGACCCACGCTTGGACCGGGTCGGTCTTGCCCTTCGCGACGATCGGTTCGACCGGCCGGTACTCGATCACCGTCCGGGTCGACGCGTACGTCTCCTGGCCGACGAGCACCTCGTTGACCGGCGCGTTGCTCTGCAACCGGGCCGCCGTGTTCACCACGTCGCCGGCGACCATCGCCACGCCGGCGTCCGGACGGGCGCTCAACTCGACGATCGCCTCTCCCGTGTTGACCGCCGCCCGGACCTGGAGCACCAACAGCGGATCGGCCTGATCCATGTCGGCGATCGAGTCCCGCACGGCCATCGCGGCCCGGACCGCTCGCTCCGGGTCGTCGCCGTAGGCGACCGGCGCCCCGAACACCGCCATCACCGCGTCGCCGATGAACTTCTCGACCCGGCCGCCGAACCGCTCGATCTCGGCCCGCGCCCGCTCGTAGTAGACGGTCAGGAACGACCGGACGTCCTCGGGGTCGAGTTGCTCGGACTTCGAGGTGAACCCCACGAGATCGACGAAGAGGACGGAGACCACGCGGCGCTCCTGGCGCGTGCCGGACGGGGCTTCCAGCGGCGTTCCGCACGCCTGGCAGAAGCGCGCTCGCTCGGAGTTCTCCTCCCCGCAGGCCGTGCATCGGATCACGCGATGCAGCGTAGCGGCACATTGCCTGCGCAGGACGACCCCGGGTAGTCTTTGCGCTCTTCAGGAGGTGATAGGCGTGGACCTTGAACGACTCAAGGCGCGTGCGGCGGAGATCGCCGAGAAGGAAACGAAGACCCTGCTCTCCAACACGAAGGCCTCCGAGCAGCTGCATGCTCGGGCCGTCAAGAGCCTCCCCGGTGGTGTCTCCTCGAACTTCCAGGTGGGCGACCCCTACCCGATCTACCTCGAGAAGGGGAAGGGCTCGAGCGTCTGGGACGTCGACGGCAAGGAGTACACGGACTTCCACGGTGGCTTCGGCGTCAACGTCGTCGGCCACGCCCACCCCAAGATCGTCGAGGCCTTGACCAAGGCGGCCAGCAACGCGATCCACTTCGCCGTCACCACGCCCGACACGATCGCGCTGGCAGAGGCGATCTGCGAGCGCTTCCAGCTCGAGCAGATGCGGTTCGTGAACTCCGGCACCGAAGCGACGATGGACGCGATCCGCGTCGCGCGCGCCGCGACCGGCCGCGACAAGATCATCAAGATGGAGGGGTCGTACCACGGCCACCACGACTCGGTGCTGTTCTCGGTGGTGCCCGAGGCCGACGTGCTCGACATGCGGTTCCACACCGGCGGCACCGGCGACCAGTCGTGGTACACGACCGAGCCGACCTCCAAGGGCGTGCCGCAGGCGCTGTGGGACACCGTCGTCGTCGTGCCGTTCAACGACGCGGCCGCGGCCGAGGAGGCGCTCGCCGACAACGAGGGCCAGATCGCCGCGGTGATCCTCGAGCCGGTGATGATGAACATCGGCATCGTCGAGCCGGCGCCCGGCTACCTCCAGGCGCTGCGCGACTCCTGCGAGAAGCACGGCGCGGTCCTGATCTTCGACGAGGTCAAGTGCGGCGGCACGATCGCCTACGGCGGCACGACCGAGCGCTACGGCGTGAAGCCGCACCTCGCCGCCTACGCCAAGGCGATCGGCGGCGGCTCGACGATCGGCGCGTTCGGCGGCGAGGCCCGCTACATGGAGTGGGTCGGCAAGGGCGCCGCGCAGCAGGGCACCTTCAACGGGAACCCGCTGTCGAGCGCCGCGGGGCTGGCCGCGCTCACGCAGGTGCTGACGAAGGACGCGTACGACCACCTCGGCAAGCTGGGCACCCAGCTCGCCGAGGGCTGCGACCGGGCGATCGCCGAGTCGGGCATCCCCGCGCACACGGTCGACCTCGGCGCCAAGGGCTGCGTCTCGTATCGGTCAACCAAGTTGACCAACTACCGGGACTTCCTGGAGACGGTGACCGACCTCTACTGGGCCTCGTACCCGTGGATGGTCAACCGCGGCATCTTCATGACCCCCGGCGACGAGGAGCAATGGACGATCTCGGTGCAGCACACCGAGGCAGACATCCAGACCTACATCGACGCGTTCGGCTCGTACTGCCAGGAGCTCGCCTCCTGACCGACGACCGAACGGGGTAGCGACCGAAACTGCGGGGCCGGCCTTCGGGCCGGCCCTTCGCGTTGGAGGAGGGATCGCGATGCACGCGTTCGACGAGACCACCGAGGAGTTGGCCCGGCTGATCATGGCCTACGCCAGCCGCCGGATCGCGAACCCCGTGCCGCTCGACGGCCCGGCGCCCGCGGACGAGCTCGCGCGGCGGGCCGGGCAGACGATCACGCCGGAGGGCGTCGGGGGCGCTGAGGCGCTCCGCGTGTGGGCCGAGGTGCTCGCGCCGGCGACGATCTCGACCGACCACCCGGCGTTCCTCGCGTTCGTGCCGAACGCACCGTCCAAGGCGAGCGTGCTCTTCGACCTGGTGATCAGCGCGTCCTCGACCTACGGCGGGAGCTGGCTCGAGGGTGGCGGCGCCGTCTGGGCTGAGAACCAGGCGCTGCGATGGATCGCCGACCTGGCGGGCCTGCCAAAGGGTGCCGGTGGCGTGTTCGTCTCCGGGGGAACCGCGGGTAACCTGTCAGCGCTGGTGGCGGCGCGCCATGCCGGCGGGCGTGGCTCGGGGTGAGCGGCCGGCGCGATGGGCGATCGCCGCAGGCGACTCGGCGCACTCCTCCGTGCTTGTCGGCTGCGCGGGTGATGGACGCGGATGTGATCTCGGTGCCGAGCGACGAGCGCGGGCGGCTGACCGGGGTTCCGCCCTACGTGAGGCGCTCGACCGCGAGGCTCCCGATGGCCTGTTCGCGGTGGTCGCGAGCGCGGGGTCCACGAACGCCGGGGTCGTGGACGACCTCGCCGGCGTGGCAGAGGTCTGCCGGGAGCGCGGGCTGTGGCTGCACGTCGACGGCGCCTACGGCGGCGCCGCGCTGCTCGCGCCGTCGGTCCGAGCACGCTTCGACGGGATCGAGCACGCGGACTCGTTCATCGTGGATCCGCACAAATGGCTGTTCGCGCCGTTCGACGCCTGCGCGCTCCTGTACCGCGACCCGGCGATGGCGCGCACCGCGCACGTCCAGGAGGCCTCCTACCTCGACTCGCTGAACGCGACCGCCGAGTGGAACGCGAGCGACTACGCGTACCACCTCACGAGGCGTGCTCGAGGGCTCCCCCTGTGGTTCTCGCTCGCGACCTACGGGACCGACGCGTACCGCGATGCGGTCGAGACCGTCCTCGATATGACCCGGCAGGCAGCCGACGAGATCCGTCGGCACCCCGACCTCGAGCTGCTGCTCGAGCCCGAGCTGTCGGTCGTGCTCTTCCGCCGGACCGGCTGGGGCCCCGACGACTACGAGACCTGGTGGCGACGGCTACTCGACGCCCAGATCGCGTTCGTCCAGCCGACCTCGTGGCACGGCGAGAAGGTCGCGCGCCTGTGCTTCGTCAACCCGAGGACCACGCTGGACCACGTCCGCGCCATCCTCGGCACGATGACCTGAGCCGCTACGGCTCGTTCACCATGACGATGTTGGCGTTCCCGCCGCACTTGTACGGGTCGTAGTAGACGTCGGTGGTCGTGTCGCCGTTGTCGACCGCATACAGGCTAGAGATGTCGTGCCCGTCCGAGAGCGTCACGAATGTTGGTCGCCGAGCTCGCGAGCACCTGCTCGCGGAGCACGATGTTCTTGCCGCACCGCCCAGCCGCTCCGGGCGAAGAAGACGGTGCCGGCAGGGTTCACCGCCGGGCTGTACTGGCAGCGGGCGTTCGGGTTGGTGAGCTTCGTCGTGGTATCCGCCGGCGATGTCGTACAGGAACACGTTGCACGCCGGCGAGACGGCCGTGCTGGACTTCGGTCTTCTCCCAGACGGCGTAGTTGCCGTTGACCTGCGAGGAGCGCAGGAGGAACCGGCGACCCGACGTCGACGCCAGACGCCGCAGGTCGTGGGTGTTCGTGTTGTAGAGGAAGATCTTCCGGTCGGCGTTGCGGTAGTAGCGGGCGTACATCACCCAGTCGCCCGACCCGGTGGGGTCGTAGTCCCAGCCGCCGGTGCTGACCGGCTTGCCGATCTTGGTCTTCGTCTTCGCCACGAGATCGTAGGAGAAGATGTCCGACGTTCCCTTGGAGGGGATCCACTGCTGGTAGATGAGCGTGGTGCCCTCGATGCTGCCGACCCAGCCCTCCGTCCCCGATGGGTTGACGCGGAACCGCGAGCCACCGAACTGCTTCGCGTACACGACGTAGTGCCTGTGCGTGTACACATTCCACGCGATGTAGGTGTCGGTCGCGGCCGGATTGAACTCGTCGGCCTTGGTGGTGATCACGCCGGTCGCGCCGATCGCCGGCACGGTCAGCAGCAGGACCGCGACCACGGAGGCCGCGACTGCCCGGACACCGGTTCGGAACATGCGCATCGAGGAACCCCTCTTTCTCCCGTTGGTGCGTTGGCCGCGGAAACGTATAACCAACTCGAGAGATGCGCAACTAGGGAACGGCGGGTTTTTTGCCGTCAGCTCCGGTGCCGGGCGCGGACCACGGTCACGGCGAGCAGCAGCGCCGCGGCGGCGATCAACTGCCCTCCCATGATGATGCGGTTGACGTCGATCGCGGGGCGCCAGTCGACGTCGTCACCGCGGACCACGAAAGCGCCTGCGGGCTTGGCGTTCACGCCGAATCCGCCGCCGGTTCCGGAGCCTTGGCCCTCGGGGCCCTCGCCGCCACCACCGCCGGCGCCCCCCTGCACCCGCGCCGCCGGGATCACCGTAACCCCGTTCTTCTCGTACGGATCGCCGAACACCCGGCGCACCGTCATCGCGTCGCGCGCCTGCTCGATCATCCGCTGCACGTTGGACGACTCGTCCATGACCGGACCTCCTCTTCCTCGTGCCGTCCCCTCGATGCTGCGCGCACGGCGGGCTATCGACAAGTCGGGAGCTTGGCGGCGGGAGGGCGCGGTCAGCCGCCGAAGGCCAGCGACGAGAGCTCGCCGAGCCGGAACAGCGCGTCCGGGAGCACGAAGATCGCGACGATCGCGACCATCGACAGCCCCACCACGAATCCGAGGAGCGCCGGCGTGGCGGTGCGGACCTCGTCCTCGGCAGGCTCCTCGAAGATCATCGCCCGCGGGATCAAGAAGTAATACCCCACGCTGATCACCGAGTTGACCACCATGATCGCGGCGAGCCACGGGCCGATCCCGCCGCGTTGGATCGCCGCGGCGAAGATCCCCAGCTTGGCCCAGAACCCACCGGTCGGCGGCACGCCGGCGAGCGACACCATGAACGCGGTCATCGCGACGGCGAGCAACGGCGCGGTCTTCGCGAGCCCGGCGAAGTCCTCGACCTGCAGGCTCGGCTTGCGCTCGGCGACGGCGGTCGCGACCGCGTAGGCGCCGATGTTCATCACCGCGTAGATCAAGATGTAGACGACGGCCGCCTGGAACGACTTCTGGTTGACCGCGGCGTCGGCCGACACGAGCGCGAACGGCAGCAGGATGTACCCGGACTGCGCGATCCCGGAGTACGCGAGCAGGCGGATCGTCTGGCGTTGGCGGAGCGCCACCAGGTTGCCGAGCGTCATCGTGAGCACCGAGAGCACCGCGAAGATCGGCGCCCAGAACGTCGCCTGGCCGACGAACGCGACGAACATCAGCTGCAGCAGGCCCGCGAACCCGGCCGCCGCCGACGCGACCGCGAGGAACCCCGCCACGGGCACCGGCGCGCCCTCATAGGTATCGGGCGCCCAGAACTGGAACGGCACCGCCGACACCTTGAACGCGAACCCGACGACGATGAACAAGATCGCGAGGTCGGCGAGCGTCTCGCGAGCTCCGGTGAGACCGGCGAGCCCCTGGGCGATCGCGTGCAGCTCGAGCCGGCCGGTGAGCCCGTAGATCAGGCTCATCCCGTACAGCATCACCGCGGTCGACAGCACCCCGATGATGAAGAACTTCAGCCCGCCCTCGTTGCCCTTGATGTCGGATTTCCGGAACGCCGCGAGGAGGAACCCGGGCGCCGAGACGAGCTCGAGCGCGAGGAACAACATCAGCAGGTTCCGTGAGGCCGGCATCAGGGTGCAGCCGAGGAACGCGGTCAGCAGCAGGAAGTAGTACTCCCCCTGGTAGAAGCCGCCGTCGCGCAGGTACCGGTAGGAGATCAGCAACACGACGAGCGCGGCGATCAGGAAGAACCCCTGGAAGATCAGCGTGAACGCGTCGACCACGTAGGCGCCGCCGAACGCGATCCGCTCCCCCTGACCCACGAGCGAGAGCACGGCGGCGAGCGCCGCGACCACGCCGACGAAGCCGACCCACATCGAGGCCGCCTTCGCCCGGGCGGGCAGGAACAGGTCGACCACCAACACCAGCAGGATCGTCGCGGCGACGATCTCGACCGGCAGCAGCGCGTGGTAGTCGATGTTCACTACGGGTTATCCCGTCACGATGTGCACGATCGCGTCGGCGCCGTGCAGCGTGGGGTTCAGGATGATGTTCGGCACCAGCCCGAGCACGAGCGTCAGCGCCAGCAGCGGCACCCACGACACCCACTCGACCGCGAGGATGTCGCGGAAGTGGTGGTCGCGCCATTTCACGGGCGCCTCACCCTGGTTGACGCGTTGGAGCATCCACAGGAAGTAGCCCGCCGTGAGGATCGTGCCGATACCGCCGATCACCATGAACGTTCGATAGAGCCCGACGTTCAACACCGCGGCGGGGCTGAACGAGCTGAGCAAGGCCATGAACTCCCCGATGAACCCGGCGAGGCCCGGCAAGCCGAGCGAGGCGATCGCCACGAACGCGAAGATGCCGGCCATCTTGGGCATCAGCTCGCTCATCCCGCCGCCGATCTCGGCGATCTCTCTGGTGTGGTACCGGTCGTAGATCGACCCGACGCAGAAGAACAGCATGCCGGTGACCACGCCGTGGGCCACCATGCCGAAGATCGCGGCCTGGATCCCGATCGTGGTGAGCGTCGCGATGCCGAGCATCACGAACCCCATGTGGCCGACCGAGGAGAACGCGATCAGGCGTTTCAGGTCCTTCTGGGCCAGACACGCGAGCGCCGCATAGACGATCGCGATCGCGGCGAGCGCGCCGATCCACGGGGCGTAGGCGACGGCGCCCTCCGGGAGCGCCGGCAGCGCGATCCGGATGAACCCGTACGTGCCCATCTTCAGCATGATCCCGGCCAGCAGGACCGAGCCGATCGTCGGCGCCTCGGTGTGGGCGTCGGGCAACCACGTGTGGAACGGCCACATCGGCACCTTCACGGCGAACCCGAGCGCGATCGCCCCGAACACGACGAGCTGGAACGTGTGCGTGAACCCGCCGGCGGACACCGTAGGCGATGATCGACTGGAGGTCGAACGTGTGCTGGTGGGTGACGGGGTCGCTCGCGGTGAAGTACAGCGCCAGGAACCCCAGCAGCATGAACACCGACCCGAACAGCGTGTACAGGAAGAACTTGATGCTCGCGTACTGCCGGTTCGCCGATCCCCAGATCCCGATCAGGAAGTACATCGGGACCAGCACCAGCTCCCAGAAGACGAAGAACAAGATCAGGTCGAACGAGATGAACGTGCCCGCCATCCCGGTGATCAGCAGCAGGGTGAGCGCGACGAACGCCTTCGTGCGGCCGGGCTGGGGCACGTACCGCGCGGTGTAGATCGCGCAGAGCAGCCCGAGCAGGTAGGTCAGGACGAACAGCGGCATCGAGATGCCGTCGATCCCGACGTGGTACCGCGCGCCGATCACGGGGATCCACGACACGTCCTTCACGAACTGCAGCTCCGCGCTGCGGCTGTAGTCGAAGCCGATCGCGATCGCGATCGAGCACGCGAACGCCAGTGCGGTCGTGACCACGCCGAGCCCGCGGATCATCTTGTCCTTGCTCGAGGGCACCAGCAGCACGACGATCGCGCCGGCGATCGGCAGGAAGGTCGTGATGGTGATGGCCCACTGCTGCCAGGTCGTCTCGTTCATGTCGCCCCTCGTTCGCTCACCTGATGAACACAAAGGCCAGCGCGATCACGCCGGCGAACAACCCGACCGCGTACCACTGGATCTTGCCCGTCTGGACCAAGCGCAGGCCCTTGCCGAACGTCTCCATCGCGGTGCCCGCGCCGTTCACGACCCCGTCGATGATGTTGCGGTCGATCCACATGACCACGCCGGAGCCCGCGAGCGCGACCACCGCGCTGCCGTTCACGACGCCGTCAAGCACGTTCTGGTTGAACCAGTAGACGCCGGCCGACCACGTGTCGCGGACCGGCCGGACGATGCCGTTCCAGTAGATGTCGTCCAGGTAGTACTTGTGGACGAGCAGGTTCGAGAACCCGCCGAGGTTCAACGTCGGGTCGGATCCGCGGTACTCGCGATACATGACCCAGCCCACGTAGATGCCGATCGCGACCGCCACGATCGAGAGCAAGGCCACGGCCGGACTGAAGACGGCCGCTTCGGGGGCCCCGAAGTACACCCAGTCGAGGAACGGCGCGCCGGCCGGCGCGAAGCCCAGCAGTCCGACGAAACACGTGGTGATCGCGAGCACGATGAGCGGCGTGGTCATGCTGCGCGGCGACTCGTGCAGGTGCTCCTTGCCCCGGTACTCGCCGAAGAAGGTCTTCAGCAACATCCGCGTCGTGTAGAACGCCGTGATCACGGCGCCGATCACCAACACGGCGGCCAGCCAGTATGTGTGCTGATCCTTCGCCGCCAGGATGATCTCGTCCTTCGAGAAGAACCCTGAGAATGGCGGAACCCCGGCCAGGGCGAGCGACCCGATCAGGAACGTCACGTAGGTGACCTTCATGTGTTTGCGCAGGCCCCCCATGTCGCTCATGTCGTTCGAGTGGGCCGCGTGGATCACCGAGCCGGCGCCGAGGAACAGCAACGCCTTGAAGAACGCGTGGGTGAACAGGTGGAACATCGCGGCCGGGTACCCGGCCTCCCCCAGCCCGAGCGCCGCCACCATGTAGGCGAGCTGCGAGATCGTCGAGTACGCCAGCACCTTCTTGATGTCGTCCTGGACGAGCGCGAGCAGGGCCGCCATCAGCAGGGTGATGGCCCCGACGATCGAGACGATCGTCAGCGCGATCGGGTCGGCGTGGATGAACACCTCGAACGTGCGCGCGACGAGGTAGATGCCCGCGGCGACCATCGTCGCCGCGTGGATCAGCGCCGAGACCGGCGTCGGACCCGCCATCGCGTCGGGCAGCCACGTGTACAGCGGGAACTGGGCCGACTTGCCGATCGTGCCGCCGAACATCAGCAGGGCCGCGCAGGTGATCAGCAGGACCGAGACGTGCCCGCCGGCAACCGTCTCGCCGATCACCTGGATGTTCGACGTCGTCATCCCCGTCGCGTAGACCAGTGCGAAGATGCCGAACATGAACGGCACGTCGCCGACCCGCGTGGTGAGGAAGGCCTTGATCGCCGCCGAGGAGTTCGCGTGGTCCTCGTACCAGTGCCCGATCAACAGGTACGAGCAGATGCCCATGATCTCCCAGCCCACGAGCAGCTCGAACAGGTTCGAGGCGAGGACCACTACGAGCATCGCGCCGGTGAAGATCGATAGCACGACGTAGAACCACGTGTAGCGCTTGTCGCCGTGCATGTAGCCGAGCGAGTAGATGTGCACCATCAGCGAGATCGAGGTGACGACCAGCAGCATCACGCCGGTGAGCCCGTCGATGAAATACCCGAGCTGGATCTGCAGCGACCCGATCGTGAACCAGGTGATGTTGTGCTCGTAGTTCGCGCCGTTGTGGGCGATCCCCCAGAGCACGCCGAGCGACAGTACGAGCCCGGCAGACAGAGCGAGGATCCCGTACACCGGCCCCTTGCCGGGGGTCTTCTTGCCGAAGAACAGCGTGAGCGCGCCGGACGCGAAGCACAGCAGCGGGATCAGGAACGCGTGCTGGACGAACCAGTTCGGCGCGCTCTGGGCGATCGCCGCGGGGGTCTCGCCCCCCTCCTGCGCCAGGATCTGGAGGAGGCCTACCACTTGAGCAGGTCCACTTCGTCGACGTTGATCGAGGCGCGGTTGCGGAACAACAGGATCACGAGCGCCAGCCCGATCCCGACCTCGGCGGCGGCCACCGCGATCACGAACAGCGCGAACACCTGGCCCGTGACGTCCTTGAGCGACGCCGAGAACGCGACCAGGTTCAGGTTGACCGCGTTCAGCATCAGCTCGATCGCCATCAGGACCATGACGGCGTTCCGCCGCGCGAGCACGCCGTAGACCCCGCACGAGAACAGCACCGCGGCGAACACGAGGACGAGCGGCAGGCGGATCACGCGTCCCCCTCGTCGTCCTTGCGGGCGAGCACGATCGCGCCGATCAGCGCGGCGAGCAGCAGGAACGAGACGACCTCGAAGGGCAGCACGTAGTCGTTGAACAGCGACGTGCCGATCGCGCCGGTGCTCCCGTCGACCGGCGCCGAGGCCACCGTGGTCCCCACCGGCCACACCCGCAGCGTGAGCGAGGCGAGCCCCAGGAACATCAGCAGCGCGACCACCCCGCCGACGATCCGGTTCGGGATCTCGTGGTCGAGGGTGTCGCGCCCGATCGGGGCCTTCGTGAGCATCAGCCCGAACAGGAACAGGATCACGATCGCACCGACGTAGATCAGGATCTGCGTCCACCCGACGAACTCGGCGCCGACGAGCAGGAACGTCACCCCGACCGAGGCGAGCGCGATCACGAGGAACAGCGCCGCGTGCACGACGTTGCGGGCGGTCACCACCGCGATCGCGGCGAGCGAGCCGACCACCGCCACCACGAGGAAGGCGTACTCCTGCGCGGTCACGACACGGCCTCCTCGGGTGCCTCTGGCGGTGCCTCGGCGCCCTCTTCCAAGGCGGGCGGCGGCAGCACGGTGTAGGTCCACTCCTCCAGCCGCTCGCGCTCGTGAACCATGTCGTTGATGTCGTACTCCGCGTACTCGAACTCGGGGCTCCAGAACAGCGCGTCGAACGGGCAGACCTCGACGCAGATGCCGCAGTACATGCACAGCGCGAAGTCGATCGCGAAGCGGTCCAAGATCTTCGCGCTCCGCGCGCGGCCGCCGCCCGCGGGCTCGTGGGTCTCCTTGTGGGCATCGATGTAGATGCACCAGTCGGGGCACTCGCGCGAGCACTTGTAGCAGACCGTGCAGTTCGCTTCCTTGAGCGCGATCACGCCGCGCGTGCGCGCCGGCAGGTCGGGCTTCACGTGCGGGTACTGCACGGTGACCGAGCGCTTGAGCATCGTGCGCAGGGTCACCGACAGCCCCTGGAGCAGGCCCAGGCCGATCCCCTGTTCCTTCTGGGGCTTCGTGTCCGCGATCGCCATCTAGTGGGTCGCCACCTTCACGAACGCCACGCCGAGGATCCAGATCAGCGTGATCGGGACGAGCTTGATCCACGCGAAGCGCTGCAGCTGGTCCTCACGCAGGCGCGGGAACGTCGCCCGCAGCCACACGATCACGAACGACAGCGCGAAGATCTTGCCGAACATCCAGATCGGCCCCGGGATCGCCGACAGACCCGGCAGCGGCAGGAACCCGCCGAGGAACAGGACCGCGGCGACCGCCGACATCACGACGATGCCCCCGTACTCGGACAACAGGAAGAACGCGAACTTCAAGCCTGTGTACTCGGTATAGGCGCCGAAGATGATCTCCGAATCGGCGACCGGCATGTCGAACGGCGGCCGGGTCAGCTCGGCGACCGCCGACATCATGAACACGATGAACAGCGGGAACAGCGGGATCACGTACCAGATGTTCTGCTGGGCCTCGACGATCCCGAGGAGCGACAGCGTGCCGGCGAGCATCACCGCGGCGGCCGCGGCGAGCACAAGCGGCAGTTCGTAGGCGATCAGCTGCGCGGCCGCACGCAGCGCCCCCATCAGCGAGAACTTGTTCGCCGAGGACCACCCGGCCATCAGCACGCCGAGCACCCCGATCGACGACATCGCGAGCACGAAGAAGATCCCGATGTCGAGGTTCAACGCGAAGATGTCGCCGCCGAACGGGATCACGACCAGCACCACCAGGTACGGCACGAGCGCGACGCCGGGCGCGATCGAGAACACGGCGCGGTCGGCGGCCGCGGGGACGATGTCCTCCTTCTGGATGAACTTCGCGCCGTCGGCCATCAGCTGGGCCCACCCGTGGAACGCCCCGGCCTCCATCGGGCCGAGCCGCGCCTGCATGTGCGCAAGCACCTTGTGCTCCATGTAGCCGACCGCGAGCGGCACCACGAGGAACACGATCAGGACGAGCAGGGACTTGATCACCAGGGCGAGCCAGTAGTTGGAGAAGGTGCTATCGACGGCTGAGGTCTGGGCGAGGATCACTCGTCCTCGTCCTCCTCGCCCTCGACCGCACCCGGCCAGGGCTTGGCCTCGCGGCTCATCAGCGCGAAGTCCTTGCGGAGCGGATGCCCCTCGAACGGCTCGGACAGCAGCAGCTTCACCGGCCGCGGGTGGCCCTCGACCGCGATCCCGAACATCTCCATCAACTCGCGCTCGTGCCAGTCCGACGTCGGGTACAGGTCGCTGATCGTCGGCACCGACGGGTCGTCGTGGGGCAGGCGCACCTTGAGCCGCACGCTGTGCTTGTGCGTCGTGGAGAAGAGCTGGGTCACGACCTCGAACCCGCCCTCGTCGCCCAGGTCGACGCCGCCGGTGAAGTCGCAGAAGTCGCACCCGAACTCCGGCTCGTCGCGGCAGAACCGCACGGCGTCGTGGTAACGATCGACCGGGACGACGGCGACCGCGTGTCCGAACGCGTCGGCGACCTCGACGTCGTCGCCGAAGCGTGCCCGGAGCCGCGATCCCAGATCGTCAGGAGACAGCCGACGTCCCACTCCGGAACTTCTCCTGGATGTCTTCGTTCTTGATCTTCTCCTGCAGTTGCACGATGCCGTGCAGGAGCGCCTCGGGGCGCGGTGGGCACCCGGGGACGAAGACGTCCACGGGGATGATCTGGTCGACGCCCTTCGTGACGGCGTAGCTGTCCCAATACGGGCCGCCGCAGTTGGAGCAGGAACCGAACGAGATCACGTACTTCGGCTCGGGCATCTGCTCGTACAGCCGGTTGATCACCGGGGCCATCTTGTCGGTCAGGGTGCCGGCCACGAGGAGCAGGTCGGCCTGGCGCGGCCCGTGGGCGAACGGGATCACGCCCAGGCGGATGAAGTCGTTCTTGGCGGCCGAGGCCGAGATGAACTCGATCGAGCAGCACGCCAGCCCGAAGTTGAAGACCCAGAGGCTGTACCGGCGGCCCCAGTTGAGGATGAACTTGACCGGCTTGACCTTGGCGATGGGCGTCTTCTCGGTGATCACGCCCACCGCAGAACCCCCTTGCGCCACGCGTACAGCAGCCCCACGCCCAAGATCCCGATGAAGATCGCCATCTCGACCACGGCCGAGTAGCCGAGCGAGTCGAACACCTTGGCCCACGGGAACAGGAAGACGGACTCCACATCGAAGATCACGAACAGGAAGCCGTAGACGTAGTAGCGGATCTGGCTCTGGGACCAGCCCTCACCGACCGGGTCGATGCCGCACTCGTAGGTGAGCATCTTCTCGCGTCCCGGGCGGCTCGGCGCGATCAGGCGAGCGGCGGTGAAGGCGACGATGACGAGCAGCGCTCCCGCGACCACCACCGCGAGCACCACCCCGTAGGAACCGAAATAGGTCACGACCCGTCCGTACCTTCCCCAGCGCGGCCGTATCCTAACAGCGCCTCTGGCCCGACCTCTGCGCCGCAGCGCACCCCCAGGAATCGCGCCAATTGCACCAGCGCGTGTTGCGCATGTCCCTCCGGCAGCCGCCCCGCCAGCTCGATCGCGCGGGTGACCTCCGCGGCCACCCCGGCCCGCGCGTGCTCGATGGCGCCGCCGGCTCGGATGATCTCGAGCGCGCGGTCAAGGAGCTCGCCGTCGGGCGGCCCGGCCGCGAGGATCCGCCGGAGCTCGTCGCGGCCGGGGCCCTCACGCAGCTCGTGCAGCACCGGGATCGTGTAGACGCCCTCCCGGATGTCGGTGCCTGGCTCCTTGCCCAGCTCGAGCTGGGTCGAGGTGATGTCCATGATGTCGTCCGACAGCTGGAACGCGAGCCCGAGCGACTCCCCGAAGGCCCCCAGCGTCTCGAGGTCGTCGGGCGTCGCGTCGGAGAGCATGCCCCCCATCCGGCACGAGGAGGCGATCAGGACGCCGGTCTTGCGCCGGATCACCTCCAGGTGGTCCTGCTCGGTCTTGTCGACGTCGCCGGCGCTCGCGACGTCGCGGATCTGGCCGTCGCACAGGACCGCGATCGTCTGGGCGAGCAGGCGGCAGACGTCGGGCCCGAGGTCGGCCGCGAGCTCCGAGGACCGCGCGAACAGGAAGTCGCCGGTGAGGATCGCGATCGTGTTGTCCCACCGCGCGTTGACCGACGCGACGCCGTGGCGCGAGGCCGCCTCGTCCATCACGTCGTCGTGGTAGAGCGTCGCGACGTGCGTGAGCTCGATCGCGGCCGCGCCGGGGATCAGCCGGGGGTCGGTCGGGTCGCCGAAGTAGCCCGCCAGCAGGACGAGCATCGGCCGGAACCGCTTGCCGCCGGCCGCGAGCAGGTAGCCCGCCGTCGTGCCGAGCACGTCGGAGTCGGCCTCGACCGCCTTGTTGAGCGCGTCCTCCACGCCGTCCAGGCGCCCGCGGATCTCCGCCTCGAGGGCCTCGTCCATCGCGTCCAGTCCCGGGATCACCTTGCGCACATCCTCACCACTTCAAGATGGACGCCTGGTCGATGATGCTGGACAACAGGCGCGGGAACACGCCCAGCACGAGCACGGTGACCGCGAGCACGAGGCCGGCCGCCTGCGGCACGACCGAGCGGTCGTCGTCGACCGCCAGCTGCGGCGCGCGGAAGTACATCCGCACGATCACGCGCAGGTACGCGTAGGCCGCGATCACGCTCGCGAGCACGCAGACCACCACGAGCGGCCAGTTGCCCGCGCGGATCGCCGACCCGAACACCGTCACCTTCGCGATGAACCCGACCGTCGGCGGGATCCCCGCGAGCGACAGGAGGAAGATCGTGAGCAGCGCCGCGAGGCCGGGGCTCCGCGCCGCGAGCCCGTCGTAGCTGTCGTAGGACGACGGCTCGTCGGTCTTGACGGCCACGACCATCGTCACGCCGAAGGCGCCCACGGTCATCACGGTGTACGCGATCAGGTAGAACATCGCCGCGCGGATCCCGATCATGTTCGGCGAGGTCAGACCGGCCAGGATGAACCCGGCGTGCGCGACGCTCGAGTACGCGAGCATCCGCTTCACGTCGCGCTGGGCCGCCGCGAGCACTGCGCCGAGCACGACCGAGATCACCGACAGCGCGTAGAGCACCGGCGTCCACGTCGTGGTCAGGGGCTGCAGCGCGACGTCGAGCACGCGCATCAGCGCGAAGAACGCCGCCACCTTCGTCGCCGCGCTCATGAACGCGACCACCGGGGTCGGCGCGCCCTGGTACACGTCGGGGGTCCACATGTGGAACGGCGCCGCGGAGACCTTGAAGCCGAACCCGATCACCAGCAGGCCCATCCCGAGCAGCGCGAGCGCCTGCGACCCGGTCTGACCCCCGAGCGCGCCGACGACGTCGGGGATCTTCGTGCTCCCCGTCGCCCCGTAGGCCATCGCGACCCCGTACAGGAAGAACGCCGAGGAGAACGCCCCCAGCAGGAAGTACTTCATCGCGGCCTCGTTGCTCCGCCTGCCGCCGAGCCCGGTCAGCACATACAGCGACAACGACAGGATCTCCAGGGCGATGAACACGACGATCAGGTCGTTCGCGGCGGCGATCAGCACCATCCCGGCCGTCGCGAACAGCACGAGCGGATAGAACTCCCCGCGGAAAGCGAGGCGCCCGCGCGCGGTCTCGTGCGTGTAGTGGATACAGCCGAAGGCCGCGGCGATCACGAGCACGACGGTCGCGACGACCGCGAACCGGTCGGCGGCGATCGCGTCGCCGAGGACCGTCGGGTCGCCGCTCCAGTTCCAGAGCTTGATCGCGGCGATCCCGGCGCCGGCGAGCCCCGCCAGCGCGAACACGAGATGGACGGTCCGCGAGCTCTTCGGCGCGAAGGCCTCGTAGAGCATCCCGGCGATCGCGACGGCGCACAGGATGATCTCGGGGATCACCGGCTGGAACACAAGCACGGGCGTCGGGATCGGCGCGTCCGGACCGGTCGGCGCGGGGCCCGAGGGTGGGGCAGCCTGGGCGAGCACGTGCAGCGCCTGCGCGATCATCCGCCGCCCCCCGCCGCCGCGGCCGCCTGGACCGCCGGGACCACCGTCGTCGCGTGGTCGGGCGAGACGTGCTGGACCACCTGCGTCGTGGCGGGATCGATCGAGTCGGTCATCAGCTTCGGATAGACCCCGAACACGAGCAGCAGCGCGAGCACCGGTACGATCACGAGCACCTCACGCGCCGACACGTCGCGGAGCGTCCGGTGCTCGTCGTGGATCGGCCCGTAGGCGACCCGCTGGTAGGACCACAGCAGGTAGATCGCGCCGAGGACCACCGCGATCGCGGCGAGCGACCCGAACACGTGGCTCACCGCGAACGTCCCCACGATCACCAGGAACTCCCCGATGAAGCTGCTGAGCCCCGGCAGCCCCGCAGAGGCGAACACCGCGAACAGGAAGAAGCCGAGCAACCACGGCATCTGACTCGCGAGCCCGCCCATCTCGTCGAGCCGCCGGGTGTGCGTGCGGTCGTACACCATCCCGACCAGCAGGAACAGCGCCCCCGTCGCGAGGCCGTGGTTCACCATCTGCAGCACGCCGCCGGTGACCGCCTGCTGGGTGAGCGCGAACACGCCCAGCACGACGAACCCCAGGTGCGACACGCTCGAGTAGGCGACGAGCCGCTTCACGTCGCGCTGGCCGAGCGCGCACACGGCGCCGTAGATGATCCCGATCACCGCGAGCACCGAGACGGCCGTGGCGAAGTGCTTGGCCGCCTCGGGGAACAGCGTCAGCGAGAACCGGATCAGCCCGTAGGCCCCGACCTTCAGCAACACGCCGGCCAGGAGCACCGAGCCGGCCGTCGGCGCCTCGGTGTGGGCGTCGGGCAGCCACGTGTGCAGCGGGAAGATCGGCACCTTCACCGCGAACGCGACGAAGAACCCGAGGAACAGCCATCGTGCGGTCTGGACGGGCAGCGTCGAGGACGCGTCGGCGAACGACCGCAGGTCGAACGTGGTCGCGCCCGTGTGCGCATAGAGGAACAGGATCGACACGAGCAGGAACGCCGAGCCGGCCATCGTGTAGAGGAAGAACTTCACCGCTGCGTAGACGCGGCGCTCGCCGCCCCACCCGCCGATCAGCAGGTACATCGGGACCAAGATCGCCTCGAAGAAGATGAAGAAGACGATCAGGTCCAGCGCGAGGAACGTCCCGAGCACGGCGGTCTCGAGGACCAGCATCGCGATCATGTAGCGCCGGACGTCGGTGGTCACCGTCCACGACGCGAGCACCGACACCGGGAACAGGAACGTGGTCAAAAGGACGAGCCACAAGCTGATCCCGTCGACCCCGACCACGTACTGCAGGCCGATGCTCGGCACCCACGAGGCCTGTTCGAGCATCTGGAACCCGGGGTTCGCATGATCGAACCGCGCGAGCACGGCGAGCGAGACGGCGAACGTCACGATCGTGACGAACAGCGTGAGCCACCGCGCGGTCCGGTCGTTCATCTCGCGGCCGCCGATCACGATCGCGAGCGCCCCGACGAGCGGGAAGAAGATCAGGACGCTCAGCAGGTGCCCGCTCATCCGCGCACCCCGATGAACCCGAGCACGAGCACCGCGCCGAGGAACAGCACCAGCGCGTACGTGCGGACGAACCCGGTCTGGAGCAGCTTGCCGCCCGAGGCCGCGCGCTTCACGAGCCCGCCGATGCCGTTCACGGCGCCGTCGATCACCGTCCCGTCGACGACGTCGGCGGTCAGCCGCGCGAACGCCTTCGCCGGCTGCACGATCACCACGTCGTAGGCGCGGTCGACGTACCAGCCCCGTTGGGCGGCGGTCGCCATCGGCTCGAGGCGCTCGCGGAACGCGACCGGGTCGACGCGGCCCGAGCCGTAGATCCACCACGCGATCGCGAGCGAGACGAGGGCGACCGCGACCGCCATCCCGATCAGCGCGGGGATCGACAGGCCCGCGCCGAGCGCCGAGGCCCCGACCACCGGCTCGAGCGCCCGCGTGATCTTGCCGTCGGGGTTCAGCTGCAAGATCCCGACCGCGACCACACCGAGCGCGAGCACCGCGAGCGGCGCCACCATCACCGGCGGGGACTCGTGCGCGTGCTCGGCGGCGTCGGAGCGCGCCCGCCCGAGGAACGTCAGGCTGACCATCCGCCCGATGTAGAACGCCGTGAGGAACGCGGCGATCGTCACGAGCACGAACACCACCTCGCGGCCGGTGTGGTTCGCCACCTCGAGCAGGGCGTCCTTCGCGAAGAACCCCGCGAGCGGCGGCACCCCCGCCTGGGCGAGGCCGCCGATCGCGAACGTCGCGAACGTCCACGGCATCGCCCGCCGCAGGCCCCCCATCTGCCGCATGTCCTGCTCGTCGTGCATCCCGTGGATCACCGAGCCGGCGCCCAGGAACATCAGGGCCTTGTAGAACGCGTGGGCGACGAGGAAGAACATCGCGACGCCGTAGGCGCGCATCCCGACCGCGATGAACATGTAGCCGAGCTGGCTGATCGTCGAGTACGCGAGCACCCGTTTGATGTCGAACTGGGCGATCGCGCACGTCGCGGCGAACAACGCCGTCGCGACCCCCACCACCAGGACGACGGTGAGCGCGACCCCCGAGAGCTCGAACAGCACGTGCGAGCGCACGACGAGGTAGACGCCCGCGGTCACCATCGTCGCGGCGTGGATCAGGGCCGAGACCGGCGTCGGGCCGGCCATCGCGTCGGGCAGCCAAACCTGCAACGGCAGCTGCGCCGACTTCCCGATCGCGCCCGCGAACAGCAGCAGCGCGATCACCGTCGCGGCGTCCTTCGTGAGCACCGACCCGGCCGTGCCGAAGATCGCCTCGAAGTCCAGCGTGCCGAACTTGAAGACGAGCAGCGCGAGCCCGATCAGCATCAGCGTGTCGCCGATCCGCGTCGTGATGAACGCCTTCTTCGCGGCCTCGGCGTTGGCGGGCACGTCGAACCAGAACCCGATCAACAGGTAGGAGCAGAGCCCGACGCCCTCCCACCCGAGGTACAGGACCAGGTAGTTGGCCCCGAGGACCAGCATCAGCATGAAGAACACGAACAGGTTCATGTAGGCGAAGAACCGGCCGCGCCGCGGGTCGTGCTCCATGTACCCGATCGAGTAGAGGTGGATCAGGGCGCCGATGCCGGTGATGACCAGGATCATCGTCGCGCTCAACGTGTCGAGTCGCAGATCCGCGCCGACGTTGAAGCCGCCGACCGAGATCCAGTCGAACATGTGCTGCAGCCCGAGGCGGTCCTCGCTCGCGAACGTCAGGAGGTTGAGCACGGCGGCAAGCGCCACCGCGAAGGAGAGGCCGACCGCGACCGTCGCGAGCACCCCCGCCCACTTCCCGAGGCGATTCCCGAAGAACAGGGTGATCGCGGCCCCGGCGAGCGGGAGCGCCGGGATCAGCCAAAGCGTGCCGACGGCGTGAGGGGTCAGCCCTACCACCGCATCTCCCGGGCGGCGTCGACGTCGATCGTGCGCCGTCGCCGGTAGATCGACACGATGATGGCGAGCCCGACCACGACCTCGGCCGCGGCGACCACCATCGAGAAGAACGCCAGCACCTGGCCGCCGAGGTCGTTGTGCATCCGGGCGAACGACACGAGCGTCAGGTTCACGGCGTTCAGCTGCAGCTCGACCGACATGAATATCCGCAGCGCGTTGCGGTTGACGAGCACGCCCACGGTGCCCATCGCGAACAAGATCCCCGCAAGCATCAGGAAGTAGGCGATCGGGGTCCTCACGGACCGACCTCCGAGGCGACCTCGGCTTCGTCCTTCGGCTCATCCTCGAGCTCGGCGCCGAGCTCGGCCTGGGTCACGGCGCGCACCTTGCGCTGCGCGAGCACCATCGTGGCGATCGCGGCGACGATCAGCAGGATCGAGGTGGCCTCGAAGGGGAAGAAGTAGTCCTTGAACAACACGCTCGCGACCGCCTGCGTGTTGCCCTCGGGCTGCAGCAGCGCGAACCCGTCCGGCGCGTGGGTCGCGAACCCGACGCCGGCGCGCAGCGCGGTCCCCACCTCGAGGACGAACCCGATCGCGAGCACGATCGCGATCGGGCGCTGCAGCCACAGCCGTTCGGCCCGAACGTCGATCCGGTCGACGCCGAGCAGCATGATCACGAACAGGAACAGCACCATGATCGCGCCCGTGTACACGATGATCTGGACCGCGAACAGGAACGCCGCGTCGAGCACCAGGTACATCACCGCGATGCACCCGAAGTTCACGACCAGGAACAGCGCCGCGTAGACGACGCTGCGGGTGACGAGCATGCCGACGGCCGCGGCGATCGCGATCGGCGCGAACACCCAGAAGACGACGTCGTCCAGGGGCACCTAGATGCCTTCCTTGTCCACCGGGTCGGTGCCGAGCGGGGGCGGGGCCTCAAGGAGCATCTCCTTGGTCCAGATCGCGTCCTCGCGCGACGTGAACGCCATCTCGTAATAGCTGGTCAGCGTCAGGGCGCGTGTCGGGCAGGCCTCCACGCAGAGGCCGCACATGATGCAGCGCAGGTAGTTGATCTGGTAGTCCTTCGCGTGCCGCTCCCCCGGGCTGACCGGCGCTGCCGGATCGTTGTCCTGGCCCTCGACCCAGATCGCGTCGGCCGGGCACGCGTAGGCGCACAGCTCGCACCCGATGCACTTCTCCAGGCCGTTGTCGTGCCGGTTGAGGCGGTGGCGGCCGATGTGCGAGCGCTCCGGCGGGGGCACGATCTCCTTCGGGTACTGCTCGGTGTTGTCGCGCCGGAAGGTCTGCTTGAAGACCGTCCCCATGCCCTTGACGACGGCCCACACGGGCGACGTCTGGCGCTCGGCGTTGCGCTCGTCGCTCACGTCGCCGTCTCCTCCTGTGCTTCTTCTGGTCGCGGCGCTTCGAGCAACGGCTTCATGAACGACCCGATCAGCCACGCGGCCACGATCAGGCCGACCGCGAGGAACGCGCCCTTGCGCCGCCCGTACGCGTCGGGCAGCACGACGATCGCGCCGGTCGCGAGCACCCAGAACAGTCCGAACGGGATCAGGTACTTCCAGCCGAAATTCATCAGCCGGTCGTAGCGCAGACGCGGGAGCGTGGCGCGCACGAGCATCCACACGTACAGCACAGCAAGCAGCTTCACGAAGAACCACACCAGCCCGCCCACGACGAACCACGCGCCCTCCCACGGCCACGGACCGCGCCACCCGCCGAGGAACAGGGTCACAACGATCGAGGCCGCGACGACGGTGTTCACGTACTCCCCGAGCGTGAACATCGCGAACGAGATCCCCGAGTACTCCGTGTGGTAGCCGGCGACGAGCTCGGACTCCGCCTCGGCGAGATCGAACGGCGGGCGGTTCACCTCGGCGAGCGCGCAGATCATGAACACGACGAACGCCGGGAACTGGGGGATCGCGTACCAGACCTTGTCCTGCGCGTCGACGATCTCCGACATGCGCAGGTGCCCGGCGAACATGATGAGCGCGACGAGCGAGAGCCCCATCGCGACCTCGTAGCTCACCATCTGGGCGCTCGAGCGCACCCCGCCCAGGAGCGGGTAGTTCGACCCGCTCGACCAGCCGGCGAGCACGACCGTGTAGACGCCGATCGAGGTCATCGCGAGCACCCACAAGATCCCGACCGAGATGTCGGCGAGCTGCAGGCCCACCGTCCGCCCGAACAGGGACACCGACGGCCCGAACGGCACCACCGCGAACGCGAGGAACCCGGGGATGATCGCGAGCGCCGGCGCGACCCGGTAGACCCAGGGGTCGGCGTTCGTCGGGTGGATCGCCTCCTTGAAGAAGAGCTTGATCCCGTCGGCGAGCGACAGCAGCACACCGCGGGGGCCGGCGCGCATCGGACCCGTGCGCGTCTGGAGGTCGGCGATCACCTTGCGCTCCATCCAGATCACGAGCAGCACGGTCACGAGGAGGCCGGCGAACACGATCACGACCTTGCCGAGCAGGACGCCCCAGTCGATCCAGGTCACGCGGGCTCCCCTCCGACCGCGGCGGGCGCCGGTGCGTCTTCTGCTGCGCTTCCTGGGGCGTCCTCCTGCGGCGCCTCCACGGCCTCGAGCTCGACCGTGGTGACGAACGCTCCGGACAGCAGCGTGTTCGCCGCGAACCCCGGCTGGTTGAACGGCACGAAGACGGTGCCTCGCGCGATCCGATCGGTGAGGCGCGCGGGGAGGACGGCCTCGCCGGCTGCCGTGCGCAGGCGCACGCCGAGGCCATCGGCGAGGCCGTGGGCGGCAGCATCGTCGGGGTGGACCTCGACGACGGGCGGGTCACCGAGCGCGGCGTGCAGCTCGGGCGCGTCCTGCGCCATCCGGCCGTCGTCGATCAGCAGCGGGTAGGTGGCGAGGGCGATCCCGTCGGCGGGAGCCGCCTCGAAGGGCGGCGCCGGCTCGTCGGTCGCCTCCCGCGGCGCGAGCAGCCGCCCCATCTCATCGTGGAGCTCGTCGAGCGTGTCGAACCCGAGGTCGCCGCCCGCGGCGGCGGCGAGCCCCGCGAAGATCTCCCAATCCGGGCGGCTGATGCCGGCCGACGTGCGGAGCGGCCGCACGCGCTGGCTGCGGCCCTCCCAGTCGCTCACGTGCCCGTCGCGCTCGAGGATCGAGGCGGCCGGCAGGAACACGCTCACGAAGGGTGCGAGGTCGCCGAGCTCCAGCGACTGCACGACGACGGTGTCGACGTTCTGCAGCGCGCGCCGCGCGAGGGCCGCGTCGGGCACGTCGCGGAGCGGATCGATGCCCACCAGATACAGGACGTCGAGCTCGCGCGCCGCCGCGGCGCGGACGATATCGATCGCGTCGCGACCAGGCCCGGTCTTCATCACCGGGCCCCAGACCCGCTCCAGCTCGTCGCGCTCTCCCGGGTCGTCGAGACGTCGGCCGCCGGGGCCGAGCGCGGGGTGGACGCCGGCCGCGAGGGCGCCGCGGTCGCCGGCGCGACGGGTTGCGAGCACGAACCGGGCGCCGGTCGTGTCGGCGGCGGCGAGTGCGGCGGCGGCGGCGCCCGGGCGCTCACCAGCGATCACGACACCGCGGCCGTCCGCCTCTCGCAACGCCGCGAGCGCGGCGTCGAGGGTCTCGTCGGCGTCGCCCGCCAGCAGCCGCGCCTCGTCCCCCGGGCGGCAGAGCACGTGCTCGGCGACGTCCCGCAGCCGCGTCTCGCGCGGGTGCACCACGACGATCCGGGCGCCATGCCCGGCCGCCTTGCGCAGCCGCAGGTGCAGGATCGGGATCTCCTGCTCTGCGTCCAGGCCGACGACGACGATCACGGGCGCGCGCTCGAGGTCGCGATAGGTGACGGCGCGCGCGCGGTCGGTCGCCATCAGCGCCGCGCGTCGGTCGACCGCGACGGGCTGCGCCACGCGCCGGTGGTCGAGGTCGTTGGTGCCGAGCACCGTCCGCGCGAGCTTCGACAGAGCGTAGTTGTCCTCGTCGAGCAGCCGGCCACCGCTCAGCACGCCGACGCGTGCCTGCCGGCACGCGTCGGCCACCCGCAGCAGCGCCTCACCGAACGACGCCGGCTCGAGCCCCCGGTCGCGCACCAGCGGCGTCGTGACGCGGCTCGGCGCGTCGTCGTGGCGGAACGCGAACCGCCCCTTGTCGCAGATCCACGCATCGTTCACCTCGGGGTTCTCGCGGGCGAGCACACGCACGACCTCGCCGCGCCGCTCGTCGACCCGCACCGCGCACCCGGCGCTGCAGTGGCGGCAGACGCTGTCGGCGCTGGTCAGGTCGAACGGCCGGGCGACGAACCGGTAGGGGGTCGCGGTCAGCGCGCCGACGGGGCAGATCTGCACGACGTTGCCGCTGAACGGCGAGCGCAGGTCCTCGCCGGCCGCGATCGAGACGCGCTCCCCCGCGCCTCGCGCGTAGAGCTCGAGGAACCGGTCGCCGCTGATCTCGTCGCAGAACCTCGTGCACCGCGCGCACAGCACACAGCGCTCCCGGTCCAGCCCGATCAACGGCGACATCGGGATCGGCTTGGGGAACGTCCGCTTGGCTTCGGTGAACCGGCTCTCCCCCGGGCCGTAGGCCAGCGCCTGGTCTTGCAACGGGCACTCGCCGCCGCGGTCGCACACCGGGCAGTCCAGCGGGTGGTTCAACAAGAGGAACTCGAGGTTCGCGACCTGCGCCTGGCGTGCCTCCGCGCTCGTGTTCTGCGTCGACACCACCATGCCCGGCGCGACCGTCACGGTGCACGAGGTCGCGAGCTTCGGCTGGCCCTCGATCTGGACGTAGCACTGGCGGCACGCGCCCGCGGGCGCCAGGTACGGGTGGTCGCAGAACCGCGGGATCTCGACCCCGACCTGCTCGGCCGCCCGGATGATCAGCGTGCCCTTCGGCACGGTCACCTCGGCGCCGTCGATCGTCAGCGTGACGAGGTTCGCGCTCACGAGGCGACCTCCGCGACCGGCGTGTCCTTGAGGGGGCAGCGTCCGAGCTGCACGTGCTCCTCGTACTCGTCGGCGAAGTGCTGCAGCGACGAGTTGATCACCGAGGCGGTGCCGTCGGCGAGGGCGCAGAACGCACGGAACAGCGTGTTCGTGCCCACGTCGTGCATCACCGGGATGTCCTCGGCGCGCCCGTACCCGCCCTCGATCCGCTCGAGCACGCGCGTCGCCCACCAGCTGCCCTCGCGGCACGGGGTGCACTTCCCGCACGACTCGTGCGCGTAGAACGCGACCATCCGCTGCGCGCAATCGACGACGCAGTCGGTCTCGTCCATCACCATGAGCGCGGCGGTGCCGAGCAACGAGCCCGCGGCCGCGAGCGACTCGTAGTCGAGCCCGGTGTCGACGTGGGCGGCGGTCAGCATCGGCGTCGAGGAACCGCCGGGGGTCCAGGCCTTCAGCGTGCCGCCGCCGAGCATCCCGCCGCCGAGCTCCTCGAGCACCTCGCGGAACGGCGTGCCGAGCGCGATCTCGTAGTTGCCCGGCCGTTCGACCTTGCCGCTGATCGTGACCATCTTCGTGCCCGGCGACTTCTCGGTGCCGACCTCGCGGAACCAGTCCGCGCCACGCTCGAGGATGTCGGGCACGTTCATCAGCGTCTCGACGTTGTTGATCACCGTCGGGCTCGCGTACAGACCTTCGACCGCGGGGAACGGCGGACGCAGGCGCGGCTGGCCGCGGAGCCCTTCGAGCGAGTTCAACAGCGCGGTCTCCTCGCCGCAGATGTAGGCGCCGGCGCCGCGGTGCAGCACGACGTCGACGCGCTTGCCCGGAGCCGGCGACGTCGGCGCCGAGGTACCCGCCGGCGTAGGCCTCAGCGATGGCACGCTCGAGCACGATCGACTGCCACAGGTACTCGCCGCGCACGTAGATGAACGCCGTCTCGCAGCCGATCGCGAGCGCAGCGATCGCGGTGCCTTCCAGGAGCCGGTGCGGCTCACGCTCGACGAGCTCGCGGTTGTTGCACGTGCCCGGCTCGGACTCGTCGAAGTTGACGACGACGTAGGTCGGCTTGCCGGTGTCGCGGGGCACGAACCCCCACTTCATCCCCGTCGGGAACCCGGCGCCGCCGCGACCGCGCAGGCCGCTGGCCTTCACGACCTCGACGATGTCGGCGTCGGCCATCGCGACGGCCGTGCGCAGGCCCGCATAGCCGCCGGCGGCCACGTAGCCGTCGAGCCCCACCGCGTCGGGGTTCGACCAGTTGCGCGTCAGCCGGGGCTCGACGGCGGTCGTCACGAGGCGGGCACCTCCTCTCGCTCTCCTGGCAGGCCAGCCAGGGCCCGGGATGCGGCCTTGAAGCTCGCGAACGCCGGGCCGCGCGCGGGCTCGGGCACCTCGCCCGCGCGGAGCGTCGCGATCAGCTCGCGCATCCGCTCGGGCGTGACGTCGTCGTGGTTGCAGAAGTCGATCTGCACCGCCGGCGCGTGATCGCACACACCCAGGCACTCCTCTTCATGCACCGTGAAGAGCCCGTCGTCGGAGCGCTCCGCGCCGTGCGGCACGCCGCTCGCCTCGTGCGCGGCCTCGTAGACCGCGCCCGCCCCCCGGAGCTTGCACGCGAGGTTCGTGCACACGTTCACGACGTGCTCGCCGGTCGGCCGCAGCCGGTACATCGAATAGAAGGTCGCGACGGCCTCGACCTCGGCGGTCGTGATGCCGAGCAGGCCGCCGATCTCACGGAGCGCCTCGATCGTGACCATCCCGTCGATCGACTGCGCGAGGTAGAGCAGCGGCATGATCGCCGAGCGACCGTGCGGCTCGGGGTAGCGCGCGATGATGCGCCGGGCGTCGTCGAGCGCATCCCCGTTGAATGGCGCCATCAGCGGTCCACCCCGCCCATCACCGGGTCGATCGAGGCGATCGCCGGGATGATGTCGGCGATCAGCGCGCCCTCGATCAGGTCGGGCACTGCCTGCAGGTTGACGAACGACGGGTCGCGGATGTGCACGCGATATGGCCGGTGGCCGCCGTCGGACACGACGTACATCCCGAGCTCGCCGCGCGGCGCCTCCACGGTCGTGTAGACCTCGCCCGGCGGCACCTCCACTCCCTGCGTCACCATCTTGAAGTGATGGATCAGCGCCTCCATCGACTCCTCCATGATGTGAGCGAGGTAGGCGGGATCGTTCCCGATCCCGTCCGGGCCGACCGAGAGCTTCGCCTGCCAGCCGATCTTGGGGTCGTCGATCATCACCGGGCCGGGGGTCGCAAGGAGCCGCTCGAGCGCTTGCTCGGCGATCTTCAGCGACTCCCGCATCTCGTCGATCCGCACGCGGTAGCGCGCGTAGGCGTCGCCCTCGGTGCGCGTCACGACGTCGAAGTCGTAGGTCTCGTAGCCGCAGTAGGGCTCGTCTTTGCGGAGGTCCAGGGCCACACCGGCGCTCCGCAGCGGCGGGCCGGTGACGCCGAGCTCCATGCAGCGCTCGGCCGACAGCACCGCGACACCGCTGTTGCGCTCGCGCCAGATCGGGTTGTCGTTCAGCAGCGTCTCGTACTCGTCGATCCGCTTCGGCAGCAGGTCGATGAGGTCGCGGAGCGCGCGCGGCGAATCCTCCGGCAGGTCCATCACGACGCCCCCCGGCCGGATGTACGCGTGGTTCATCCGCAGCCCGGTGATCGCCTCGAAGATGTCCATGATCAGCTCGCGTTCACGCAGGCCGTAGAGCATCACCGACACCGCGCCGAGCTCGAGGCCGCCGGTCGCGAGCGCGACGAGGTGCGACGTGATCCGGTTCAGCTCGCACACGAGCACACGGATGGTCTGCGCGCGCTCGGGCACCTCGACGCCGAGCAGCCGCTCGACCGCCATGCAGTACGCGAGCTCGTTGAAGAACGGCGCGACGTAGTCGGCGCGCGTCACGTAGGTCACGCCCTGCACCCAGGTGCGGTACTCGGTGTTCTTCTCGATGCCGGTGTGCAGGTAGCCGATCACCGGCTTGCACCGGATGATCGTCTCGCCGTCGAGCTCGAGCAGGAGGCGGAGCACCCCGTGGGTCGAGGGGTGCTGGGGCCCCATGTTGATGATCATCGTCTCCTGCCGGAAGTCGCCGGTCGCCGGGTCGCGGAACGTCTCGGTGACATCTCCGGCGGCGTCGTAGGCCGCGCCCGGCAGGTCGTGACGGCTGGTGCTCACGCCATGCCCCGCTCGTCGATCGGCGGCATCCTCGCCCCGCGGAACCAGGTGGGCACGCCCCCGAGAGGCTCGTCCTTGCGCAGCGGGTATCCGTCCCAATCGGCCGGCAACACGATCCGCGTGAGGTCGGGGTGCCCGTCGAACACGAGCCCGTACAGGTCGAACGTCTCGCGCTCGTGCCAGTTCGCCGTCGGGAACAGGTCGGTGACGCTCGGCACGTGCTGGTCGTCTTCGCGCACGGGGACCTTCACCCGCAGCCGCTGGACGAGCGAGCTCGAGCGCAGCTCGTACACCACCCAGAAGGCCGGATCGCGGTCGGGCCAGTGCGTCGCCGTGACCGACGAGAGCGCGTCCAGCCGCAGGCGAGGTTCGTCGCGGAGCCACCCCAACGCCGCGAGCAGCCCGTCGCGGTCGACCACGACGGTCGCCTCCCCGCGCGCGACCACCACGTCGGGGTACCGCGTCGCGACCGCCGCGGCGAGGTCGGCGACGGTCACTTGAAGGGCTCCTCCGTCCGCACCTTCTTCTGCAGCGTGAGGATCCCGTACATCAGCATCTCGGGCTTCGGCGGGCACCCGGGCACGTACACGTCGACCGGCACGATCGTGTCGACCCCCTGGACCACGGCGTAGTTCGTGAACATGCCGCCCGCCGAGGCGCACACGCCCATCGAGATGACCCACTTCGGGTCGGCCATCTGGTCGTAGATCCGGCGGAGCGCCGGCGCCATCTTCTGCGAGACACGGCCCGACACGATCATCAGGTCGGCCTGACGGGGCGAGGCGCGGAAGACCTCCATCCCCCACCGCGACAGGTCGTACTGGCCGGCGCCGGTCGCCATCATCTCGATCGCGCAGCACGCGAGCCCGAACGTCGCGGGCCACATCGACTGCTTGCGCGCCCACCCGATCGCACGGTCCAGGCTGGTCAGCAGGACGCCGCGCTCGACCTCGTCCTCGATCTCCTCCGGGGTGGTGCCGAGGTGGACGCCCTCGTAGCGCTCAACCGGCATGCGCGGCCTCCTCCGGGGCGCGCTCGCGCGATGCTTCATCGAGCGCGCGCTCACGCGCGACGACCTCCTCGGGCTCGCTCGGGGTCACGTCCTGATGGGCCCAGTCGAACCCACCCTTGCGCCAGATATAGGCGTAGGCGACGAAGACCAGCCCGACGAACACCGCCATCTCCCCGAGGCCGAAGAGCCCGAGGCGACGGAACGAAACCGCCCACGGGAACAGGAAGATCGTCTCGATGTCGAAGATGATGAACAGCATCGCGACGACGTAGAACTTCACGCTGAAACGCTCGCCGCGGGGCAGCCGCACCGGGTCGTTGCCGCACTCGTAGGCCGAGCTCTTGACCGGGTTCGGATGGTTGGGACGCAACACCGACGACGCGAGGATGGAGGCGACCGCGAAGATCGCCGCGAGCCCGCCCATCACCACGATCGGCAGGTACTCGGTCAGCATCGCGCCATCCTACGAGCCCATCCTGTGGCCATCCCTCAGGCCGCCTTCGCGAGCTTGAGCGCGAGGTCGAGCATCCGGTCCTGCAGGTCGCCGTCGCGTCCGTCGCTGAGGTTCGCCATCGCCCGGAGGGCGAACGCCATGATCCCCCGGCGCGGCAGCAGCTTGTCGGTTGCGCGCCCCATGATCGAAGGCTTGCCGATCACCGACGCGAACCACCGCCCGACGGCGAAGTAGGCGCCGTAGGTGTCCTCGAGCACGCGCGGGTACTGCATCGCGATCGCCGGCCGGTCGGTGATGAGCGCCTCGTGCACGAGGTCCGCGGCGATCTCCCCTGTCTCGATCGCGTAGGCGATCCCTTCGCCGTTGAACGGGTTGACCGCGCCGGCGGCGTCGCCGATCAGCAGCAACCCGGGCACCGCCCGCGGGGTGCGGTTGAAGCCCATCGGGAGCGGTCCCGACAGCACACGCCCTTCCGCCGTGTCCTCGCCGATCCCCCACTCGGGCGGGAGCATCCGCGAGAACGCGTCGAACAGGTGCTGCGCCGAGATGTCCTTGAAGTTCGCGAACGTGTTCAACAGCCCCGCGCCGAGGTTGATCCGCCCGCCGGCGACCGGGAACAGCCAGCCGTACCCGGGGAGCAGGAGGTCGCCGTCCCACAGGTCGAGCCACGACTCGATCCACGGCCCCGGGTGGTAGTCGACGCGGAAGTACCGGCGCGCCGCGATGCCGAGCGGCCGCCCGGGGTCGCGTCGCACGCCTGCCGGCGCTGCGAAGCGGCTCGCCGCGCCGTCGGCGGCGAGCACGTAGCGGGCGCGGACCTCGGTGGGCTCCGTGTCACGCTCGCCCGCGGGCCGCACCGTCGCGCCGGCGACGTAGCCGTCGACGAACCGCGGCGCGACCGCCTCCGTCCGCTCGAGGAGCCGCGCGCCCGCCTTCACCGCGCGCTGCGCGAGGAGATGGTCGAAACCCTCGCGCGGCATCACGAGCCCGTACGGCGGGAACGAGGTCAGATCGGGCCACGG
Source organism: uncultured Actinomycetes bacterium (assembly GCA_963799625.1). GTDB lineage: Bacteria > Actinomycetota > UBA4738 > UBA4738 > HRBIN12 > AC-51. The sequence goes on from CAWCXU010000015.1 coordinate 249,113, forward strand.
GAGCTGGATCGTGGTGCGCCGCGCGTGCACGCGCAGGCCGATCACCTTCTCGAAGCCGGGATCGTCGGTGTCGATCCCCATGTCCATGATCGCCTTGACCGACCGCGGGGTCAGGCCGTCGCCGCAGACCTTCTCGCGTGGGAACGCCGCCTTCTCGACGACCGTGACGTCGACGCCGTGGCGAGCCAGGTGGTATGCGGCCGCCGACCCGCCCGGCCCCGCGCCGACCACGAGCACGTCGGTCTCGAACGACTGCATCGCCATGCCCCCTCAGACCCGGCTCTTGGGGCCGATGCCACCGACCCGAGAGCTTGTGAAAACTTTCACAAGCTGAGCCTACCGCACCCCTCACATGCGACCGGCGCCAGATACCCGCGGCAGTCTAGCCCTGGGGGCGGTGGTCCCACGTGGCCACGACCGCGGGCACCACGCGGAGGAACCCGAGGATCGGGACGGCCACCGCGAGACGTTCGAACCCCTCCCCCGTGAGCAGCGTCCGGTACTTGTCGTGCCAGGCGCTCATCGGCGCACGGAGATCGGGGTGCTCGGCGGGCATCAGCTCGGCGACCCCCTCGACGCGCGCCCCCGTGAGCTCCATCCAGTCGCGGCCGCGGTCGATCAACACCGACACGCGCGGGTCGCGCAACGCGTCCTCCCACGTGGTGTCGCCGACGCGCGTCGCCACCCAGATCGCGTCCTCGAGCCAGACGAACCACCGCGGCGCGACGTGGGGCCCGCCGTCGGGACGAACGGTCGCGACGCGACACATCGGGATGTCGCGGAACAGCCGGCGGATCGCCGGGACGTCTTCGGTCATACCCCACCCGCCCGCGTCATAGGGAACCCACCAGCTCGGCGAGCATGCCGAGCGCGTCGGCGGCGGTCCGGTCCAGCCGGGGGTCGTCGAGCGCCGCCGCGGACGCCGCAACCAGGTCGGCGGCCTGGGCCCGCGAGGCGCCGGGGGACGCGTCGCCGTCGGCGAGGTCGTCCAAGAGCTGGAAGGCGGTGCCGAGCGGCCGAGCGTAGGCACGCAGGACCTCGTCGACCCGGGGAACGTCCTTCGCGAGGGCCGCGCCGAACAACAGCGGTCCCTCCACGGTGTACGCGCCACCTTTGAGGTAGGCGACCGTAGCGGGATCGACGTCGAGGTTCGCCACCGAGAGGTAGGCGCCCAGCGCGAGCTCGAGCCGCATCCGGGCCAGGCGCGCCGCACCTGCCGCCTGGCGGTCCGCAGGGAACCCGGCCGTGGCGACCAGCTGCTCGGCGAACGCCGCGGCGAGGTCGCCCGCGACGATCGCGACCGCGTCCCCGACCCGCCCCGGGTCGGCCTGCTCGCGCGCCCGCGCGGCGCCGGTCTGGCGCGCCCGGGCCGTCGGCGCACCCCGGCGCTCGTCGTCGGCGTCCATCACATCGTCGTGCAGGAGGGCCATCGTGTGCAGGAGCTCGACCGCCGCCGCGGCCCGCCAGATCTCCGGGCAGTCCTGGCCGCCGGCGGCGCGATACCCCCAGTAGGTGAAGGCGGGCCGCAGGCGCTTCCCACCCGCATGCACGAGTCGTCAGGATCTCCTCGATGGGCTCCGCGGTGCTCGGCTCGATCGCCACGGCCTCCTCGCGCCGAGCGGCCAGGAACCCTTCCAAGATCTCGTCGACCCGCGCGACGACGGGTTCGAGCACCGGAGCCGTGGCCGCAGCAGACATGGCCGCAGTATCCCAAGCGGCCGCCGCAGCCTCCCCCTATCATGAGGCCGTCCGATGAAGCGCGCGTTCCGCTCCCTCGCTACGGCCACGGTCGTCGTCACGGTGCTCCTCATCGCGTGGGGCGGGGTCGTCCGGGCGACGGGGTCCGGCGACGGGTGTCCCGACTGGCCGACCTGCTTCGGCAGGCTCGTTCCGCGGTTCGAGTACCACACGCTGATCGAGTACACGCACCGGTTCCTCGCCTTCCTCGCGGGGAGCCTCAGCCTCGCGCTCGCGATCGTCGGCGGGTGGTCGTTGTTCGGACGCCGCCCGGTCGACCGGGTCGCGGCCTGGTTGGCCGTCGGGTTGCTCCCACTGTTCGTCGTGCAGGCCGCGATCGGCGGTTGGATCATCGCCTCCGACGAGGAACCCGGGGTGGTCACGCTGCACTTCGCGGTCGCCTTCCTCGTGCTCGCGATCGCGGTGACGATCGCCGTGCGGGACCGCCTGGGTGGCGGTGCCGGCGAGCGGAGCTACGCGCGCCTGACGGCCTGGACCGCGCTGGCGACCTACGCGCTGCTCCTGGTCGGGACCTACGTGCGCGCCGAGAACGCGGGGCTCGCCTTCCGTGAGTGGCCGTTGATGGGCCAGAGCCTGGTGCCCGACCTGTCCCTGCCCGGCGCCGTCGCGATGTTCGCGCACCGGATGCTCGCGATCGTGGTGGTGGCCTTGTTCGCGTGGACGACGATCCGCGCCCGCACGATGACGCCGCGATCGCCGCTGCTGGTGCGCCTGTCGACGCTCGCCCTCGTCCTGTTGATCGCGCAGGTGTTCGTCGGCGGCGCGAACGTGCTGACCGAGCTCGCGACCTGGGCTCGCGCGACCCACGTGGCGATGTCGGCGCTGATCTGGGCGACCGTGGTCGCGCTTGCGGTGGCCGCCCGGGCCGAGCCGACGGGTGCGCGTCTGGTGGACGACGCCGCCGACCCCGCGAACGACGACGTGCCCTCCTCCAACTTCGGCGACACCGTCCGCGCCTACGTCGCCCTCACGAAGCCCCGCATCATCGTGTTGCTCCTGATCATCACGGTCCCGGCGATGGTGTTGGCCGCAGGCGCGATGCCCTCCCTCGCACTGATCCTCGCGACCCTCGTCGGCGGGACCCTCGCGGCGGGCGCCGCCAACGCGATGAACATGTACCTGGACCGCGACATCGACCAGGTGATGCGCCGCACCCGGCAGCGCCCGCTCCCCCGCCATCGGATCGAACCCGACGCGGCGCTGCGGTTCGGGTTCACGCTCGCCGCGTTCGCCTACGCGTTCCTCGCGGTCACCGTGAACGTGCTTGCGGCGCTGCTCGCCCTGTCGGCGATCGCCTTCTACGTCTTCGTCTACACGATGTGGCTCAAGCGCTCGACCGACCAGAACATCGTGATCGGCGGCGCGGCCGGCGCCGTGCCCGTGCTGGTCGGGTGGGCGGCGGTCACGGGGTCGCTCGCGCTGCCCGCGATCGTGCTGTTCACGGTGGTGTTCGTATGGACCCCGCCCCATTTCTGGGCGCTGGCGTTGCGGATGCAGGACGACTACGCGGCGGCCGGGGTGCCGATGCTGCCCGTCGTCCGTGGCGAGGACGAGACCAGGCGGCAGATCTTTCTCTACTCGCTCGTGCTGTTCGCGGTCACGCTCCTGTTGATCCCGATCGCCTCGATGGGTCCGGTCTACACGGCGACGGCGGTGGTGCTCGGCGGGGTGTTCGTGTTCCGGTGCCTGCAGCTGTGGCAGGCGCCGACCGACGACCGGTCGTGGCGGGTGTTCAAGTTCTCGATGCTCTACTTGGCGGGGCTGTTCGTCGCCGTGGCGCTCGACGCGCTCGTCTGACCGGCGAGTACTTGGTCGAGCAGCCCCGAGAGCTGCGCCGCGCTCGTGGCGCCCGGCCCCACGACGTAGCGGATCGTGCCCGTCGGGTCGACGACGTAGGTGTCCGGCAATCCGACGTAGTCGAGCGAGGCCGCGAACTGCCCGTTCGGGTCGGCGATGCTCGGGTAGGGCACGTGGTAGCTCTCGACCCACGCCTTGGCCGCGGCGTCCTGGTCCATGTGGTCGATCCCGAGGAACCGCACGCCACGGCTCTCGTAGCGCTTCGCGACGTCGACGAGCTCGGGCTGCTCGAGCTGGCACGGCGTGCACCACGACGCCCAAGCGTTCACCACCAGCACCTTCCCGAGGAAGTCCTTGGTCGACACCGCCTGCCCGTCCAGCGAGCTGCCGCTCAGCGTGGGCAGCGGCTCGTCGACGGCGCGCACGCCGGTTCCCGCATCGGCCGGAGTGCCGCCGCCGCGCGTGCATGCCGCGAGGGCCAGCACCACGACGACGAGGGCGATCGCGCGGCGGGCGTGCATGCGACCCACGGTACCGGACGGCCCTGGATCAGCCGACGGTGACGGTGCCGTTCATGTCGCGGGTGCACGTCGCAGTGGAAGTAGTACGAACCGGGTTTCAGCGCAGGGATGTGATAGTCGGCGGACGCCACCCCCACGACGATGTCGCCGGTGAACAGCGGGTTGGTCGCCGACGAGTCGGGGAAGATCGCGATGTTGTGCGGCACGCTCGCGTCCTGGTTGTCGAACGTGATCGTCGTCTCCTTGTTCGCCGGCAGCGTGATCGTCGACGTGTCGAACGCGAGGCCCGATGCCGTCACGGTGGTCGTGGTGCCGCCCGGCGGCGGCGCGCCCCGAAGTGGGCGGCGGCGCTGACGTCGGCGGCGGTGCGCTGCTCGGAGGTGGCCCGCTCGGCGTCGGCCCGCCTCCACCGCCACCCGGTCCCGCCTCCACCGTGACGGTGCCGTTCATATCCGTATGGATGTCGCACCGGAAGAAGTACGTGCCGGCCTTCAGCGCGGGGATCGTGTAGTCGCCCGTCGCGACCCCCGTGACGATGTCTCCGCGGAACAGGTTCTTCTTCGCGCTGTCGTCGGTGTAGATCGCCATGTTGTGCTGGACGCCCGCGTCGTCGTTGTTGAACGTGAACGATGTCGGCTCGCCGGCCTGGAACGTCAGACTGTCGGTGTCGAAGGCCAACTGCGACGCCGTGATCGAGGTCGAGAACCCGCCGCCGCCGCCCTCGGTACTCGCGCCCGGCGAGGTCGTGAGCGTCCCGGTCATCGTCGTGGGGTGGAACTGGCAGAAGAAGTAGTACTTGCCCGCGGGCAGGGGCGGCGCCGCGTAGTCGACGCTTGACGACACCGGTGATCCCGCCGCCGTCCACGAAGAGCTGCGCACTCGGATCCTTCGCGGGGTCGGCGGATGCGACCACGACGTCGTGCTCGACGCTCGGGTCCTGGTTGTCGAAGGTGATCGTGAACGCCGTATCGGACGGCGCGGTGAGGGCCGTGTCCTGGAACCCCTTCGCGGCGGCGCCTGGCGGCGCGGTGATCGCCAAGACCACGCCACCGCCCTCGCCTCCCTCCGCCGCCTTGGGCGCCAGGAGCAGCGCCGCGCCAGAGGCGAGCATCGCCACGCCGCACACGCCGACCCCGACGGTCAGGAGCGCTCCGTTGCTGACGCGCTTGCGCGAGGCCGCGATCCCCACGACGGTCACGATCCCGGCGGCCACCACCAGGGCCGTCGCGGTGGCGGCGTGCGGCTCCATCCGCAAGAGCAACCGCGAGAAGCCCCACAGCACGAACCCGATCCCCACAAGCAGCAGCACCGGGATCAGGATCGGCAGCAGGAGGCTCTGCCTCGGCTTCGGCGTCTTGGGATCGTCCGTCATCGGTGCGACCCCGCGCGCAGGTCGGCCTCGACGTCGCGCAACGCCAGAGCGTCCCAGCCCTCGACCCGCTCACGCCGCTCCCACCGGAAGAAGATCGTCGCGATGAAGGTCCAGAACACCATCGTGCCGAGCAGCTTCATCGACAGGCCGGCGACGAGCTGATCGGTCAGCGCCGAGATCCCGAACACCCGGGGGAAGGTCTCGTACACGTGATACAGCGGCTGGTGGGCGAACGTCAGGAACGACGCGGGGACCATCGGCACGAGCGACTGCACGAACAGGTAGAGCATCTGCACCGGCGGGGTGAGCGGCGGCAGCTCCGGCAGCGGCGACATGATCGGCCACCACATCACGATCGCCGATGCGACGAGCACGACGTGGAGCAGGAAGTGCAACGGCTCGTGCACGACGGCCGTGTCGACCACCGCCGGCCAGTGCGTGAACAACAGCACCCCGTTGAAGATCACGGTCGCCACGACCGGGCGCGTGATCGTCCGCCAGGTCCGCTCCACCCACGCCGGCGCGAGCGCCCGCCGCCACATCCACGCGGGGATCCCGGCGATGAGCATCGGCGCGGCGATCAACGTGTACAGCAGGTGCTGCACCATGTGCGCCGTGTACCAGGTGCGCTCGGCGAGGTCGTGCAACGGCCACAGGGATCCCACGAACAGCACCGCCATCCCAGCGAGGAACAACCGGCGGACGTGCGGCGTCGTGACCTCGCCGGTGTCCTGCTCGTGGCGGCGCGCCCAGATCAGGTAGGCGGCCACGACCGATCCGAGGATCAGCCAGACGTCGATGTGTGGGTTGAAGGGCGGCATCGCGTCAGGAGCTCCACACGCGGAACATCAGCAACACGACGGCGTACAACGTGAACGCGCCGATCGCGCCGAGGGCGAACAGGCGTGAGAACCGGCCGTTGTCGAACTTCAGGTGCATGAAATAGCCGATCACGAGCACGAACTTGATGATCGTGCACGTGAACAGAGCCACCACCAGCTTGGTCCCGGCTGAGCGACGAGTAGCTCAGCAACACCTCGATACACGTCAGCGCGATCAGCAGCAGCCCGACGCGGATGTACTCGCGCGCCGACGGGTGGTACGCGGTGTGTTGCTCCGGCTCGTGGGCCTCCGGGGCGGTCCGCGGGTCCAGCGACGTCATCCGTCCACCTCCGTCGCTATCCATGCGGGGCCGGAGCCGGGATCAGGTAGACGACCGTGAAGATCACGATCCACACGATGTCGACGAAGTGCCAGTAGAGGCCGACCATCTCGACCGGGAACGCCGGGTCGTCCGACAGCGAGCCCCGGAACGAGAACGCGACGAGCATCAACAGCATCAGGACCCCGACGGTCACGTGCACGCCGTGGAACCCGGTGAGCACGAAGAACGTCGACCCGAACAGGTTCGTGTGCAGCGTCAACCCCTCGCGGAAGAACGACGTGAACTCGAACACCTGCCCGCCGACGAAGGTCAGGCCGAGCATCGCCGTGCCCACCAGCCACAGGCGCATCCGCGCGTAGTCCCGCGCGAGCGCCGCGTTGTGCGCGAGGACCATCGTGAGCGAGCTCGCCAGCAGGACGAACGACGAGACCGACGTGTAGCCGATGTCGAAGACGTCCTGCGGGTAGGGCCCCGTCGTGCTCTGCCCGCGGTACAACACGTAGGCGGTGATCAACCCGCCGAACAGCAGGCACTCCGACGCGAGGAACAGCCACATCGCGAGCTTCGTCGACCGCAGGCCGGTCGAGGTGTGCTCCTCGTGGATCAGGTCGGTCGACAGGTCAGCCATCGCTCACTCCGCCACCGAGGGCTCGAGCGCCCATCCGGTCAGTCCGACCACGATCACGGCGGCGCCCGCCGCGACGAGCCACCAGGAGTAGTACAGGACCCCGTAGCCGAGCATCGGGAACCCGAGCGAGACCACGATCGGCCAGAACGACGGGCTCGGCAGGTGGATCGCGTGGCCGCCGCCCGGGTGTGCCTCGCCCGAGGCGCCGGCCGGCACGCGAACCAGGCGGCCGGTCTCGTCCTCGACGTACTTGCGGTGCCAGAACTCGTCGAGCGAGTGCACCGTCGGGATCTCCTCGAAGTTGTAGACCGGCGGCGGGCTGGCGGTCGTCCACTCGAGCGTGCGCGCGTCCCACGGGTCCTCGTTCTCGAGCCCGGCGGGCTTCAGCTGCGTGCGGACGACATTGATGATGAACAGCAGCACGCTCAGCGCGATCGTGAAGGCCCCCACCGTCGCCATCTGGTTCCAGAACGTCAGGCCGAGCGACGCCGGGTAGGTGTACTCGCGGCGGATCATGCCGCCGAGGCCGAGGATGTGCATCGGGCCGAACGTCAGGTTGAACCCGATCAGCAGGATCCAGAACTGGACCTTGCCCCACCGCTCGACCAGCATCCGCCCGAACACCTTCGGCCACCAGTAGTACGCCGCTCCGAAGATCGCGAAGATCGCGCCGCCGAAGAGCACGTAGTGGAAGTGAGCGACGACGTAGTAGGTGTCGGTCTGCTGGTAGTCCGACGGCACGATCGAGTGCGTCACGCCCGACAGCCCGCCGATCACGAACATCGCGATCCCACCGATCGCGAACAGCATCGGCGACTCGAGATGCAGGTCGCCCCCGTACAGCGTGCCCATCCAGTTGAAGATCTTGACGCCGGTCGGCACCGCGATGATCGCCGTCGAGATGCCGAACGCGGTGTTCGCCACCGGCCCGAGCCCCGCCGCGTACATGTGGTGCACCCACACGCCGAACCCGATGAATCCGATCGCGATCCCCGAGAACACGACGAACTGGTAGCCGAACAAGGGCTTCCGCGCGAACACCGGCAAGATCTCACTGAAGATGCCGAACGCGGGCAGGATCAGGATGTAGACCTCGGGGTGCCCGAATAACCAGAACATGTGTTGCCACAGCAAGGGCTCTCCGCCGCGCGTCGGATCGAAGAACGCGGTGTCCCAGCGCCGGTCGAACAGCAACTGGAACAACGCAACCGTGATGATCGGCAGCGAGAACGCCAGAAGGAACTGCACGACGAGGCCCATCCACACGAACACCGGCATCCGGAACAGCGACATGCCGGGCGCGCGCATGTTGATCACGGTCACGGCGAGGTTGATCGCGCCGACGGTCGACGCGATACCGGTGATCAGCAGGCCGAGCGCGTAGAACGTCATCCCGTTGCCGGGGTCGGTCGTCGAGTTGGGCGCGTACGCGAACCAGCCGCCGTCGGGGGCGCCGCCCAGGAACCAGCTCGAGTTCAGGAACAGCGCGCCGAGCAGGAACACCCAGAACGACAGCGCGTTCAGCCGCGGGAACGCGACGTCGCGCGCCCCGATCATCAACGGGATCAGGTAGTTGAAGAACGCGGCCGACATCGGCATGACGAACAGGAAGATCATCGTCAGGCCGTGCATCGTGAAGATCTGGTTGTACTGCTCGGCGTTCAGCACCGTGTTGCTCGGCTTCGCCAGCTGCGACCGGATCAGCAGCGCCTCGACCCCACCGATGATGAAGAACAGGAACGACGAGATCCCGTAGAGGATCCCGATCTTCTTGTGGTCCACCGTGGTGAACCAGCTCCAGAAGCCCGTCGTCGCCATCGGGCGACGAAGGATCCCCTTCTGCGGCGTCACGGTGACGGTTGCCATCGGTCGGTACGCGCTCCTAGGACAGGCTATAGAGGTAGGCCATCAGGTACTGGATCTGCTGCTCGGTCAGGTTGTAGTCCGGCATCTTCGCGCCCTGCTTGACCGCGTTCGGATCCTCGAGCCACGCCTGCAGCGCCGGGAGGTTCGGGTGCCCGTCGACGAACGTCTCGAAGTCGCACCCGGCGAAGCACGGGTGCGACGGGTTGCCGAAGTCGGACAGGTTCGGCGCCGCCGTGCTCACGGCGCTGGTCCCGCCGATCGAGTGGCACGCGATGCACTGCCCCATGCCCTCGCCGACCGTCCCGGGGGTGCCGAAGAAGATGTCCCTCCCCTTGGCCGCGTCGCTCCCCGGCGCCGGCGTCGGCGTCGGCTCCTTGCGGCTCTGCACCCACGCGGTCCAGTCGGCCGGGCTGAGCGCCACGATCCGGAACTTCATCATCGCGTGCTCCAAGCCGCAGAACTCCGCGCACTGCCCGTAGAACACCCCCGGGTAGTCCGCGGAGAACACGATGTGGTTGTCGTCGCCCGCGGCGCCCGGCACCACGTCCTGCTTGCCGAACAGCCGCGGCGCCCAGAACGAGTGGATCACCTGGTGGTCGGGGGTGCCGTCGGTGCTGTGCGCGCCGCCGCCCTCCGAGCGCAACGACAGGTCGATCGTGACGTTCGCGGGGATCACCATCACGTCGGCGGTCGTGATCGGTCCGTGTTCGCCGTAGGTCGACCTTCATGTCGTCGTCCATGTACTGGAAGCCCCACCACCACTGGTACCCCTGGACGGTGATCTGCATCGCCCCAGGGGGCCGTTCTGCGAGCTTCCAGATCAGCGAGATCGCCGGCACGATCACGATGGCGAGCAGCACGGCGGGCGCGACCGTCCAGCCGATCTCCAGCCGGGTGTTCCCGTGCAGCTGGCTCGGCAAGCGCTCCTTGCCGGGGCGGTGCCGGAACTTGATCGCCATGAAGACGATGCCGCCTTCGACGAGCACGAAGATGATCCCGGCGATGATCAGCGGGACGATCAGCACGTCCTTCTCGGACTGCGCGGTCGGGCCGGCCGGATCGAAGGTGTTCTGCGGCAGGTCCTTGCCACAGCCAACCAGCAGGAGCGCGAGCAGGACCGCCCCGCCGACCCACAGAAGCTTCCTGCGCACCCTGCTCCTCATCGTCCGCACATCGCGTCGCCCGCAGCGAGCCGGCTGGACATTACCATCGCGTCCGAACGGGCCGGTCCTCGACGTCTCACGTTGCGCCGGATCACATCAGCCCTTCATCTCGCGCCATCACTTCGCGTAGGAGTGCAGCCCCGCGATCCACAGGTTCACCGCGTAATACGTGACCAGCAGCGACACGAAGCCGACCAGCGCGACGACCGCCGCGCGCGTGCCCTTCCACCCCGCCGTCGCCCGCGCGTGCAGGTAGCCCGCGAAGATCACCCAGGTGATGAACGACCAGGTCTCCTTCGGGTCCCAGCCCCAGTACCGGCCCCAGGTCTGCTGCGCCCAGATCGCGCCGCAGATCACGCCGAACGTCCACACGGGGAACCCGAACCGGATGAACTTGTAGGCGAGCGCGTCCAACGTGGCGGACGGCGGGAGCGCGATCTTGCGTGAGGACGCCGAGCTGCCGACCGGGTCGTCGCCGGCGCCCGCGTAGTCCGGGGGCGCGGACGGATCGGAGGTGTCGATCGACGCGCCCATGATCGGCGGCGGCTGGCTCGCCCGCAGCCGGCCGAGCGCGCGACGCTCCCCGCGACGCCTTGATCAGGTAGACGATCGTGAGCAGGCAGCCGATCCCGAGCAGCGACGACGCGACGATCATCGACGTCACGTGGATCTGCCGCCAGTACGAGTTGAGCGCCGGCATCAGCGCCGTCGGCCCCACGTAGAAGAACGACACCGCCATCGCCATCGTGAGGACGGCCATCGCATAGACGAACCCGCCCACGGTCCGCACCTTCGCGCGCGCCTCGATGATCCACAGGTACCCCAGGACGACGAGGAACGTGATCAGCGTGGAGTACTCGTACATGTTGCCCCACGGCGTGCGACCCGCCGCGATCCCGCGCGTCACGATCGACACGCCGTTGGCGACGAGGCCGATCACCCCGATCGTCGTCGCGACCGTGTGCAGCCGCTCCTTGCGGAACGCCAGGTAGGCGAACGACACGACCATCGCCGCGATGTAGGCGAACAGCGCCAGGTTGAACGCGTCGGACGGACAGCCGCGCCCAGGACTCGGTCGTCACTGCGACGACACCTCCTGCGGGTCGCGATGCACGGCCCCACCGGCCGCGCCGGTCACGGCGTCGACCAGACCCGCGAACTCGTCGTCGAAGCGATCCTTGCGTTGCAGCGCGAACCCTCCCACCTGCAGGATCGAGCCCGTACCGTCGGGCCGCGCCCGGACCCACACCTTGCGCCGGGACACGTACAGCGCCGGCAGCAGACCGAGCACGATGAGGATAGCGGCCGCCAAGACGTAGGGGACGGTCGCGTCGTGCGAGATCTGCAGCGTCGTGTACTGCCGAAGATCGGGGAACGCCATCGTCAGCGTCGCGGGCCCGCCGCCGTTGGGGCACGTCACGTTCGCCAGCGACGCCGGCAGGGCCCCGCTCGTCCCCGAGACCACGCAGCCGCGGGTCGCGTCGACGGTCCACCCCTTCCCGATCAGGCCCGAGGACGTCCGGCGCATGAACCGCGTATCGAGCGAGGCCAGGGAGTTGTCCAGGAGCTTCCCCTGCCACACCTCGTACTGCATGAACGGCGCGTTGGCCTCGGTCATCGGTTGCGGCACGCCGGTCTGCAGCGAGCGGAAGTAGGCGCCGGCGTCCGGGTACAGCCGCACGGCGATCGCGACCTGGGGCCGCAGCGTCGTGAGCTTCACGAACCCGTCCCAGGGCTGAGCGAGCGGGTTCCCACCTGGCGGCGTGGTCTGGCCGAGCGGGACCGGCCCGTCGAACAAGACCTGGTCGCCGCGCTGGACCTTCACGATCGGCGCCCACCCGAACCCGAACTGGTAGATGCGGATCCCGTTGAACACGACCGGGTGGTTGATCCGGACCTCGGCCTGCTCGGAGGTGCCGTCGGGCGCCGCCAGGGTGAGCTGTGAGCGGAAGTCCATCGGGATCCCGGTCGTGCGGAAGTCGTCTTGGAAGTCGTCGAGGTGGACCTGGGTCCCCGAGAAGTTCCCGCCGAAGAAGCGGCCGGTCCGTGAGGTCGCCGTCGTAGTTGAAGCGCGCGTCGGTCCAGCCGTAGCCCTCGACGATCGTCGCATGGCCGACGTAGCCGGTCCCCTTGCCCTGCGATCACGCGCGATCAGCAGCAGCAGGAACGCCCAGTGGAAGACCAGACTGCCGATCTCCCGCAGGGCGCCCTTCTCGGCGGCAACCGAGCTACCGGCCGCGTCGAGCTCCACCCGGTAGCGCTTGCGTCGCAGCGCCGCGGCCGCACCGTTCGCCGCCTCCACGGGTGGGAGCGGCCACCGCTCGCTCGGCGTGGGCCGGGAACGCGTCCAGCTCGCGCGCGTGGATCGGGCGCTGCCGTGCCGAGCGGAGCATCGCCCGCGACCGCGGGATCAGGCACGCCACCAGCGAGACGAACAGCAAGGTGGTGATCAGCGCGAACCACCACGAGCCGAAGACGTCGAAGAACCCCGCGGCCTGGAACGCCTTGCCCCAGAAGGGATGATCCACCAGATAAGCGGCGACCCGCTGCGGGCTGTTCGGGATCTGCGGGATCAGCGAGCCGACGACGGCCCCCGCCGCGAGCATCAGCAGCAGGATGATCGCGGTCCGCATCGACCGCAGGGTTCGCCAGACGAGCGCGACGGACCGCCGCAGCGACGAGGGAGCGGAAGCGACGGGACCGGACATCGCCGCTCCGATGCTACAGGCGCCCGTACGGTGGCATCGAGGCCGTCACAGCAGGGGTCCGTACTTGATCAGCGGCGCGAGCCGCCGAGTGAACTCCCCGGTCGCGACGAGCACGCCGACCACCACCAGGATCGACCCGGACGCCACGGCGATCGCCGCGGTAGTGCCGCCGCACCCACCGTGTCGACGACGTCAGCCATCGCGCGCCGAGCCCGATCGCGATGAACGGCACGCCGAGCCCGAGCGAGTAGCAGAACAGCAGGAAGGCGCCCCAGGCCGCGCTCCCGGTCGCCGCGATGAACAAGATCGCGCCGAGCACGGGCCCGATGCACGGCGTCCACCCGGCCGCGAACGCCATCCCCAGCGGGAAGGCGCCCGCCGTCCCCGGCTTCATCCGCTCCAGGAACGGGCGGCGCTCGGCGTACAGCCGGATCGACCCCCGGCCCAACGAGTAGCCGATCAGCAGCAGCCCGAGGACCACGATCACCACCCCCGCGATGATCTGGCCCCGCCGGTCCTTGATCAGGTGGACGAACGTCGCGGCGAACGCGCCGTACAGGGTGAACATCAGCGTGAACCCACCGACGAACAGCAGCATCGGGGTCAGGCGGCGCCACGCGCCCGGCTCCGCGTCGACGGCCGCGTCACCCGTCACGAACGACAGGTAGCCCGGCACGAGGGGCAGCACGCAGGGGCTCGCGAACGACACGAACCCGGCCAACACCGCCACGGCCGGCGCCCACAGATGGGCCATCGTCGTGGTCGTGTCGGCGATCATCGATGGGCCGTCCGGGCGCTCACAGCACGGCCAGTCTAGGGTCGGCGCCGCGCCGAGCCGGCCTGGCGAGGTCCCCTCACGTGCAGGGTTTGTGGACCGGCGCGCCGGGCGGGCATAGTGTGCGTGCCGCCCGTGGTTCGCACCCTCGGCCTACGGACGGTGAACAGGCGGAATCGCTATGATGCCGCCGCCTACCGAACGGAAGAGCATGGGCCAGATCGACGTCACCTCGAAGTCGCGGACGAAACAGCGAGCGGGCGGCGTGAAGGCGCGCATCGAGAACTTCCTCCGGGCGTTCGAGTGGACCTGGACCTCCGCGGTCACCTTCGCCCTGGTCCTCGTCTTCTTCCTGCTGATCTCGAGCGCGATCATGCCGTCGTTCTGGATGTACTACGCCGAGCAGAAGATCGGGTGGGCGGGCCCCACCGACATCGAGGCGTTCCTGCGAGTCCCCTTCGGCACCTCGATCACGAACCCGTTGTCGCCGCAGGGCTACCTGATGGTCCGCGATGCGATCGCGATGGGCCTCACGACCCTGCCGTTCGTCCTGGTGCTCGTGGTGTCGGCTGCGCTGCAGAACTGGCGCAAGAAGCTCCGCGGTGGCGAATCCGGCACCCGGCCCACCGGTGGATACCGCTAGGAGCGACGATGCCGTTCACCAAGACCGAGGTCGACATCCACGACGACTACACCGTTGAGGCGGTCGACCCCGCCTGGCTCGCGCAGGGAGTGAAGTCGCCGAAGCACCTGATGCTCGATCCCGACAACTGCATCCTGTGCCGCGCCTGCGAGGACGTCTGCCCGTGGAACTGCATCTGGATGATGTCCAACGAGATCGTCGAGGACTCCGACGAGGAGTCGGTCGCGGCCGAGGTGCATCGATCGAACGCGCTGTTCATCGTCGACGACACCGCGTGTACGCGTTGCTCCGTCTGCGTGGACCGGTGCCCCACCGACACCCTGTACTATGCGCGACTGCCCGAGGGCTCCGGCGGCCGGCGCGCGCTCGCAGACGTTCCGCTGGAACAGGCTGAGTCGGCGTAGTAGGGACGACGGGGAGGGACGACCGGAGTGGCGAAGATCCAGCCGCCGAACCTGCGGGAATCCGAGGTCTGGAAATCGATCTTCCGGCCGGGCTCGATCTATCGCAAGGGCTACAAGGACACGTCGCGCGACCGCGCGCTCGCGACGATGAACAACGTGCTGTGGCACCTGCACCCCACCAAGGTGAAGCGCCACGGGTTGAAGCTGACCTACACGTTCTGCCTCGGCGGCCTGTCGTTCTTCCTGTTCGTGCTGCTGACCGTCACGGGCATCTTCCTGATGTTCTTCTACCGGCCGATGGCCGACATCGGCGGCGCGCAGGCCTACACCGACATGCAGACGATCCGCACGTCGGTGTTCTTCGGCGACCTCGTCCGCAACATGCACCGGTGGGGTGCGCACCTGATGGTGCTGTCGGTCACGCTGCACATGGCGCGCGTGTTCTACACCGGCGCGTACAAGCCGCCGCGCGAGTTCAACTGGGTGGTCGGCGTCGTGCTGCTGTTCCTGACGCTCGGCCTGTCGTTCACCGGCTACCTGCTGCCGTGGGACCAGCTGGCGATCTGGGCGGTCACGGTCGGCACGTCGCTCGCCGGCTACTCGCCGTTCATCGCGAAGCAAGCCAACTTCCTGCTGCTGGGCGGCGCGATCGTGTCGCCCAACACCCTGCTGCGCTGGTACGTGTTGCACGTGCTCGCGCTGCCGTTCGTCTTGGTGCTGTTCCTCGCGGTCCATTTCTGGCGGATCCGTAAGGACGGCGGGATCTCGGGGCCGCTCTAGATGACCTGGGAAGAAGTCAACAAGGATCTCGACGCCTACCAGGCGGCGCTCACCGCGCAAACCTCGTCGGGCGTCGACCGTCGCGTCGCCGAAGGCCGCGCACGCCGCGCGGGTATCCGCGCCTACCTCAAGGCGCACCCCGAAGAGGAAGCCGCGCACGCGGCAGAGGCCCGGGCCGCGGCGCCCGCAGGCGCCGCCGCTCCCGCAGCGGCCGCCGCCCCGGCCGCGGCCGCGCCGGCGGCCGGTGGAGCAGTCGCCGTCGCCGCAGCGCCGATGGCCGCCGCCGTGCGCGAGGCGCCGCTGCCGACGGGCAACATCCCGTCCCCGAAGAAGGGCGCGCCCGACAAGCACCGCTTGCTCGCGATCGTGCCGCCCGAGGGCATCCAGCGCGTCGAGCGCGAGCAGGGCGACCGCGTCCACACGTGGCCGCACCTGTTGCTCGAAGAGTTCATCGCCATGGCGATCCTGTTCGCCGGGCTGCTCGTCTTCTCGTCGCTGATCAACGCTCCGCTGCGCGAGCTCGCGAACCCGAACCTCACGCCGAACCCGTCGAAGGCCCCGTGGTACTTCCTGGGCCTGCAGGAGCTGCTCCGTTACTTCCACCCGATGGTGGCGGGCATCGTGATCCCGACGTTCATCCTGGTCGGGCTCGCGGCGGTCCCCTACGTCGACCGCAACCCGAGCATCAAGCCCGGCGACCGCAAGGTCGCGATCACCTTGTTCACGATCTTGTTCATGTTCGGCGCGGTCCTCACGATCATCGGCTCGTTCTTCCGTGGGCCCGGCTACAACTGGGTCTGGCCGTGGACACAAGGGGTCTTCTTCGAGCTATGAGCATCCTGGCGATCTCCAACGGCACGCTCGCGGTGATCATCGCCGTGCTGCTGGCCGACATCTTCTTGATCGTCTTCTTGATCAACTACTCGCGCCGCGCGCGCACGGCCAAGCGCGCGGCGGCCGGCGAGCTCCCACCGGCGCCGGCCAAGGCCGTGAGCCGCCGTGACTTCCAGCGGCGAGCGCTGCTCACCTCGGTGATGCTGTTCGGCGCCGAGTTCGGGCTGGGGACGATCGGGTTCCTGTGGCCGAACCTGAAGGGCGGCTTCGGGTCCAAGATCAACGCCGGGCAGTTGTCGGACATCAAGGCGCAGATCCAGACGGCCAACTACGTCTACGTCGGCGCCGCACGCACCTACCTGGTGGGCTGGGACGGCACGCCGGGCACGGGCTCGGCCGACTACCCGGCCGAAGGGGTCACCTCAGACGGCGTCATGTCCCTGTACCAGCGCTGCGTGCACCTCGGATGCCGCGTGCCCTTCTGCAACTCGTCCAAGTGGTTCGAGTGCCCGTGCCACGGCTCGAAGTACAACAACGCCGGTGAGTACAAGCTCGGTCCGGCCCCCCGGGGGCTCGACCGATTCCAGATGGCGGTCGTCGACGGCAGCGTGATCGTCGACACCTCGACGATCAAGCTGGGACCGCCGCGAGGGACGAACACGACCGATCAGCCGCTCGAGGGCCCGTACTGCGTGGCGCCGGGATGATCGCTTCCACGAACTACGCGGCCGTCACGCTGATCGCCGCCGGTGGCGCGTTGATCGTCGGCATCGTCGTGGTTCTGGTGCTCCGCCACCGCGCCAAGGGCACCCGCGCCGAGATCCCCGCCGGCATGCGGCCCGGCCCGTCGGATCAAGCGCTCGAGACGCCGCTCCTGTTGAAGCTCCAGGGCTGGGGCGTCGTCTTGGTGACGTTCTTCGTCCTGTGGTTCCCCGTGATGTGGCTCGTCGAGCCGGGGACCAACCTCAAGCAGGAGCAGGCGCTCGACACCGACGCGATCGCACGAGGACAGCTGGCGACCCAGCCCTTCTCCGAGGACAACCAATTGGGCGTCGGGTGCGTCCGGTGCCACGGCAACGAGCTCCAGGGCGGCGTGATCAACGCCCTCGACGCGAAGGGGAACCCGATCCTCGCGTACCCGCCGAACCTGACCACGATCTGCGGCGGCCCGAACACCGGCCACCAGAACATCTTCACGATCGACGATATCTTCCAGGTGATCTCGGAAGGCCGGGGCGCGATGCCGTCGTGGAGCATCCGGTTCGCGGGCGCACTCGACGATCAACAGATCAACGACCTGGTGCTGTACCTCGTGCAGCTGAGCTCCTCGAACCCTGCCGTTCCGTTCGACAAGAACGTCTGCCTGAACAAGGCGGCCTCGGACGCAGCCATCGCGGCCAACGTCAAGGCCGGCTCGCCGATCGATCCGAGGGACCCGTAGATGGAGCAGCACTCCTGCCTGACGTTCACCGTGGACTGCGGTGTGATGTTCAAGGGCGTCGGCGTCGTGCTCGCCGGGTTCATCCTGTTCGTGGGGAGCGTCTACATGCTCCTGACCGCCGTGTTCGGTCGGTACATGGCCTACCTCGTCGTCGCGGTCGCGTTCTTCGGCTGGATGACGATCCAATCCGGCATCTGGCTGTTCGGGTTCTGGTCGCAAGGGCCCGAGACGAAGACCAACCTCGGTCCCCGCGGTCCCGAGCCGGCATGGGTGGTGGACTCGGCCGGCCTCGATCCCGGGGCCGTGCACGCGGAGCTCGCCTCGTACCCGAGCGGCGCGTACCCGGAGCCGAACACGGCCGATCCGTTGCAAGCCGCAGACCTCCAGGCCGCGCAGGGCGTCGTCACGACGTACCTGGCGAACCAGGCGAACGCGCAGCTCGGCCAGGACCCGCTCGACTACACGGCGCTCCAGCCGACACAGTTCACGGTCGATGACCTGCGCTTCGTCACCGCCGAAGACGGCACGAAGCTTGCCATCGCCCAAGCGCACTTCCTCGGGGGCGGACCGAACACGCTCGTCTCGCTGCACTACAGCAACGGCCAGGTGTCGCACTACTCGCTGATCTTCTTGATCGGCTCGGCGATCCTGCTGATCGTGCACATCCCGCTGTTGGATCGCGCCGAACGATCGCGCAAGGAATTCCTGGTCGGCGGCACCGCGCCGCCGTGGTACGGACCGGCCTAGGAGGAGGGACGATGCTGCATCTGCTCACCGACGTGCCGCTGTTCGATCAGGGCGCGGTGCAGTTCATCCTGCTCACGGTCATGATCGTCGTCGTCGCGTTCCTGATCTGGCTCACGATCCCGCGCTGACCTCGCGCGCCTCCGCGCCCCGCTGCTCGTAGTACGCCAGGATCTGCAGCTCGACCGCGAGATCCACCTTCCGCACCGTCACGTGCACGGGCACCGTCACGACCGCGGGCGCGAAGTTGAGGATCGACCGCAGCCCCGCTTCGACCATGCGTTCGGCGACGTCTTGCGCCGCGGTCGCAGGGGTGGCGATCACGCCGATCGCGATCGCTTCGTCGCGCACGAGCACCGAGAGGTCGTCGAGGTCGCGCACCTCGAGGCCCTCGATCCGCATCCCGACCTTGGCCGGATCGGTGTCGACGAGGGCCGCGACGCGGAAGCCGCGCTCGGTGAAACCCCGGTAGTGGGCGAGCGCCTGCCCGAGGTTCCCGACCCCGGCGATCACGATCGCCCAGTGCTGGGTCAGGCCGAGCTGCTCGCGAACCTCGTGGATCAGGTGCCACACGTCGTACCCGACGCCCCTCGTGCCGTAGGAGCCCAGGTAGGAGAGGTCCTTGCGAACCTTTGCCGAGGTGACCCCGGCGGCTTCGGCCAGGGTCTCGGACGACACCGTCGCGTCGCCGGTGTCGGCGATGCTCACGAGGGCGCGGAGGTACAGGGGCAGCCTCGCGACGGTCGCGTCCGGGATCGCGCGCCTCGGGGTTTCCGCACGTCCGTTCCCGGTCACACCCGTAGCCTAGCCGCGGGCCTCAGGCCTCGACCGCGGCCCGGAACGCCGCCGCATCGACCGAGATCTCGAAGAGCTCCTCGCCGTCGACCGCCACGACGGGGATCCTGATCCCGTAGTCGCGGACCAGGGCGTCGTCGGTCTCGATGTCGATCTCGGTGAAGGTGAACGCGACGGTCCGACCGACCAGTTCGATCACCCGGCGCGCCTCGTCACACAGGTGACATCCGTCGCGCGCATACAGGACGACCCTAGCCACGGCTGGCAGGATACGGGTGCCGTGCAGGACGCCGAAGACGATCTCGCGTTGCATCGCCGTCTGGCTTCGGGCGACCGGAGCGCTTTCGACGAGCTGTATCGGCGCTACGCCGCACAGGCCTACGGCCTCGCCTACCGGGTCACCGGCCAGCAGATGCTCGCCCAGGACGTCGTCCACGACGCCTTCATGGCCCTGTGGCGAGCCCCGGAGGCCTTCGACGAGCGCCGGGGGTCCTTCCGGACCTTCTTCCTGTCGATGGTCCACCACCGAGGGGTGGACCAGGTGCGCAGGGAGCAACGTCTGCGGGCCCGAACCGAGAAGGCGGCGAACCTTGACCCCGTCGAGGACGAAGACCCTGCGGACGCGGTGGCCGAAGCCGGCTACCTCAGCGTTCGACGCAAGGAGGTCCGTGAGGCCTTGACCGAACTTCCCGCTGCGCAACGACAGGTGCTCGAGATGGCGTACTTCGACGGAAAGACCCAGGTGCAGATCGCCGAGGAGCTGGGGATCCCCCTGGGCACCGTGAAGACCCGCACCCTCGCGGCGATGCGGAAGCTCCGAACCGTGCTCCAGGAGGCGCCGTGATCGACCACGACGCGGCCGAGGAACTCCTCGCGGGCTACGTGCTCGGCGCCCTGACCGGCGCCGACGCCGAGGCGGCGGACCGACTGCTCGATGAGCACGTGCCCGACTGCATCACGTGTCGCGGCACCCTCGACGCCTTCCGCGGCGTGACAGGCGAGCTCGGCTTGGTCGCGGACCCCCTGACACCCCCGGAACCACTCCTCCCCCGGATCGAGCGTGAGCTCACCGGGGGACGACGCCGGCGGCTCCCGCAGTGGAGGCCCGCGCGCATGGTCGCGGGCGCGGCGGCCGCGGTCGTCCTGATCGGGGCCGTCGGGCTCGCGCTCACGAACGACGGCGGGAACGGCCCGTCCGAGCTCCTGACCAAAGCTGACCTCGCGACGGTGACGAACATCGCGAACTCGTCGGGCTCCCACATCTCCAAGGTTCCCGGTGGTGAGGCGAGCGAGGTCGAGCCCCCGGCGCACGACGAGCTCTACATGATGTGGACGGGTGTCCCCGCGCCGGGCGCAGGCTTCACGTACCGCCTCTGGGCGATCCGCGGGGACTCCGTCACGTACCTCGGCGACTTCCTCCCGGACAACGGCGTCGTCGCCTTGCGGATCGCCGTCGATCCCACCACGGTCGACAGCTTGTTGATCACGAGCGAGCCATTGGGGTCACCCCCGAGTCAGCCCGTCGAGCCCGTGCAACAGGCAGGCTAGGCCGTCGGCTCGGCCGGAGCGGGCTGAGGCATCACCGGCGCCGCATCCGGAACGACGATCGGCCGTGAGGCCCGCAGGAACCCCCAGAACATCAGGCAGATCCCTGCGACGAGCGTTCCGATGAACCCGGCCAGCACGCCCGTCGCCGCGAAGGCCGCGCCGGCAGCCACCACCGTCGCGCCGAGCGCGATCAGCAAGGTGCCGATGAATCGGTCCCTGAGTTCCGGCCGCCCGCGCATCTTCCACGCCGACCAGAGCGTGCCGAGCAGCAGGATCGCATAGGCCGGATAGGCGACCTGCTGCGCGAGTCGGTGCGCCGGCGTCCCGTCGCCGAGCACCTTGATCCCGCGAGGCAGCTGCACGGCGAGCGCGTCGGTCGACATCTGCGCACCCGAGACCACCGCGACCGTGAACGCGGTGGCGAAGATCAGGACCAGCCACACGGCCCAGCGCACCCAGGGCTTGCGGAACAGCAGGACCAGCTCGCCCCCGGCCAGGAACGCCACGTTGAGGACCGCTCCGAGCGCCCAGTAGATGCCGTAGAGCCGGGTCGTCCAGCCCGACGCCACGCCGATGGTGACCGCCGCCGACGCGACCGCGAACATGCCCATCGCGATCGCCCAGAGCAGCTGCGCCTGCCCGTGCCGCGCGAGGAACTGGCGGGCGAGCATCGCCGCGAACACGCCCGCCACGAGGGTCGCCGCCAAAGGGATGAGCCACATGGCCCCCAGGATACGGACCCTTGGTGGTGCCGGGGAACCGCCGGCGAGGCTAGCCTTTCGGACCATGGCCGCGCCCCGTCTGTTGCTGTCCACCGCAGCGTTCTTCGCCCGGCCTCTCGCCACGACCTTCGAGCTGGCCGCCGAGTGCGGCTACACGGGGGTCGAGGTGATGGTCACGAAGGACCGCGCGAGCCAGAGCGCCTCGGTGATGCGCGACCTCGCCGCCGAGCACGGCCTGCAGATCGGCGCGCTGCACGCGCCCGCGCTCCTGCTCACCCGATCCGTGTGGGGGAAGGACCCGATCGGCAAGATCGACACGGCGACCCGGGTCGCGACCACGGCGAAGGTCCCACTGGTCGTGATGCACCCGCCCTACCGATGGCAGCGGGCATATCGACGGTGGCTCCTCGCGTCACTTTCCGAGGTCGAGGCGCGCACCGGGATCACGGTCGCGATGGAGAACATGTTCCCCGTGCACATCGGCTCGCGGCCGCTGATGCTCCACGCGGACCAGGATCTGGACCAGCTCACCGGGATGCCCCACCTCGTGCTGGACACCTCGCACGCGGCGGTCGCCAACCACGACCTGATCGAGGTGCGACGGCTGTTCGGCGATCGCCTGCGGCACGTACACCTGTCGGACAACGCCGGGAAGGGGTGGGACTCGCACCTGCCGCCCGGCGAAGGCGTGCTCGATCTCGACGGATTCCTGCGCGATCTCGCGGACAGCGACTTCGACGGCACCGTGTCGCTCGAGGTCGACCTGCGCAAGCGCCTGGACGACCCGGCGGGCCTTCGGTCGTTGCTCGTCGACATGCGCGAGCGGGTCGAGTCGCTGCTCGCCGTCGCCTAGCTATCCTGCGGGCGTGCGTCGCGCGACCGCCATCACGCTCGTCATCCTGTTCGTGCTGCTCGTGGTCGCCGCCGCGGCGCAGTTCCGCCAGCCGACGCCGACCGCGCCGTTCCCCGGGCCGTCCAACGGCACCGAGCTGCCCTCGCCGACGCCCTAAGAAGCGGTCGACGCGGCCACAGCGGCGCTGAGGGATGCCGAGGACGCGTCGGTACAGCCGACGAGAAACAGGAGGACTGAGGCGATCGCCGCGATCGAACGGATGCGGGCCGGCACGGCCACGGCCGAGCCTACTTGCCCAGCTTCATCCGCTGGTGCCGGGTGCGCTTGAGGAGCTTCTTGTGCTTCTTCTTGCGCATCTTCTTCCGGCGCTTCTTGACTAACGACGGCACGCGGTCTCGCCTTTCATTCGGTTCCGAAGAGGTTCCGGAGGTCCACCCGCTTGGCGCGGTAGCTGTCCTCCAGACGAACGGAGCCCAGTCTAAGGGCTTTCGGAGGCTCTGCCACCGGCGTCGTGAGGCGGAGCCCGGCGTCCTCGGGGACGTAGCCGAGCAGCCCGAGCCCGATGAAGCCGCCCTGCCCGTCGGACAGCCCGACGAGCATCCGGTCCAGCGACTGCAGGTCGTACAGCGGCGGGAGCGTCGGCACGAAGACCGTCGGCTTGATCCGGAAGCGCTGCTGCTCGCCCTCGAAGTAGCCGGCCATCGCCTTCTCGTGCGCGGCCATCCGCTCCTCGACGCTCGTCGTGACGACGTCGGGATGGACGGGGGCGCGCGCGATCTCGATCCCGAAGAACCGGTCGATCACCCCGAAGATCGGCTCGAGCTCCTGGCCGCGCTGCAGCCCGGCGACGAGGTCCGGCTCGAGCACGTCGACCATGTAGTACTTCAGCAGTTCGCCGGCGATCCCCGAGACCTCCCCGCCCGTGTCGACGATCAGGAGGTCGGCCCCTTCGCTGCGGGCCCGGTCGCGGAGACGCTGGAGCGCGCCGATCAGCGCGACGAGGTCGTCCTGCGGCCTGGTCGAGCCCACGAACCCGAGGGCGTCTGCGTGCGCGAGCGCGTCGAGCGTCAGGTCGTCGGCGGTGCGGATGTGCTTCATGCCGACGGTGGTCGGCGGCCCGACCGTCTTCTCGGCCACGTCGGCGTCGATGTAGGCGACCGAGCGCCCGATCCGCAAAGCGAACGCGGCGGTGGCTCGCGCGAGCGTCGACTTGCCCGCGTCGAGCCCGCCGAGGAACACGACGGTGTGCGCGTGACGCGCAGCTCGGTCGACGAGCTGCTCGTGCTCGTTCATGGACGGTACCTCCAGTTGCCTTGGCAGTTCACCGGAGGCCCCGCCGCATCGCGTGGGTGCGCGAGGTTGGTCCGTTAGATGGCTTCGGTGTACCGCTTGCTCAGGTACTCGTCGACGTCGTCCTCACGGAGTCGGTAGCTGCGGCCGACCCGGAGCGCCTTGAGCTGGCCCTCCTTGATCAGCCGGTAGACGGTCATCCTCGAAACACGAAGGAGGTCGGCGACCTCGTTCACGGTCAACAGCCGGGCTTGGGTGAAGCGTGTGCTCATCTGTGGCGCGATGGTAGGGGCTGGCGTGTGACGGCGTCTAGCCCCCGACCCATCACCCCAGGTCAGGGGTCACGAGCCCGAGGAACACCGGCCAGTAGTCGTTCGGGTCGACATGGTCGTCGAAGACCAGCACGTGCTCGAGGCGGCCCTGGTCCTGCGCCACGAGCAGCGCGGGATCGTTCACGTCGGCGATCGCGATCGTCTCGACGCCGGCCTCGACCGCCGCGCCGGCGAACCCGTGATCGGCGAACACGAGGTCCGGCCGCTCCGCCTCGAGGATCCGGTGCATCGCGTACGGCCAGTGGGTGTGGCGCGGCTCGCGCGTGTCCGAGAGCATCGCGACGCCGTCCCAGTAGGCGACCTCCCAGTCGTGGTCGAGGCGGGGCTCGCGCCAGCGAGCCCCGCCGGCCGGAGCGCGCACGTCGGCGCCGTTGGTCGCGAGCCATGCGGCCAACTCGTGATACAGGTAGGCGAGCCCGACCGGATGGCCCGTCGCGAGCACCACGCGCTCCCCAGCGGCCGCGGCGCGGCGCAGCCGCTCCCCCGCCCGCACGCAGGCGTCGACGATCGGCTCGGGCCGGATCTCGACCGGGCCGCCGCGCGCCTCGCGGTCGATCGGCGCGCCGGCCGCACGCTCCACGAGGCCGAGGACGTCGTCGAGGGTGCGTCCGTCCTGCAGGCCGGTGAGGCCGAACTCCTTGTCGGGATCGTGGTCGAGGAGCAGCTGCGCGTTCCCGCGCACGTTGTCCAGCGGATGGGTGGCCCAGCCGGCGACGAGCCCGGTGAGCAGGGCTCGTTCGACCTCGTCACGATCGACGGGACGCGGGGTCCACGCGGCACGATCGAGCCGAGGCAGACGGCGGACGTGGGCTTCGATAACGTCGGACGGCATCGGCCAGGCAGCTTAACGAGAGGAACCGGATGGACCTGCGGGACGCGAACGTCGTGGTGACCGGTGCTTCGTCGGGGATCGGCGAGGCGACGGCGATCGCGTTCGCGCGCCGCGGCGCGCGGGTCGTGCTCGTCGCTCGGCGCAAGGACAAGCTCGAGGATCTCGCTCGCCGCATCGAACAGGCCGGCGGGCGGGCGATCGCGTGGACCTGCGACGTCACCGACCTCGTGCAGGTGGAGAAGCTCCCCGGGCTCGTGCGGGAGCTCACCGGCCGACCCGTCGACGTGCTCGTGAACAACGCGGGCGTGCCGGGCGGGGGGCCGTTCGTCGAACTCGGCCACGACCAGATCGATGCCGTGGTGCGCGTGAACCTCCTCGCGGTGCTGCACGTCACCCGGGTGTTCCTCCCCGGCATGCTCGACCGAGGGCGAGGTCACGTGGTGAACGTCGCCTCGCTCGCGGGGCGCTTCGCGGCGCCGGGGGCATCGGTCTACTCCGCGACGAAGCACGCGGTGGTCGCGTTCAGCGAGTCGCTCGACTACGACACCGCTCCGCGAGGCGTACTGATCACTGCGGTGAACCCGGGCTTCGTCGCGACCGAGGGGTTCCCCCAGACCGAGGTTCCCGGACGATTGGTGATGCCCGCGTCGCGCGTGGCCGAGGCGATCGTCAAGGTCGTGCGCGACGACATCTCCCCGGAGTACTCGGTCCCTCGCTGGATCGCCCCGCTCCAGGCGTTCCGCGTGCTCACACCCCCCCTGTACCGTTGGGGCGTGCGATTGGTCCGAGGGTCGGCGCCCGCGACGCGCGCGCCGCGATGAGCGACGGGATCCCCAACCCATGAGCTCGGCGCCGACGATCGTCGACGAACCGGTCGTGGAAGACCACGTCGAACCGGACGTGCCCTGGATCGTGATCGTCTGGAACGACCCGATCAACCTGATGAGCTACGTCACGTGGGTGTTCCAGAAGCTGTTCGGCTACCCGCGTCCCAAGGCCGAGAAGCTGATGTGGGATGTCCACACGAAGGGCAAGGCGGTCGTCTCGAACGGCCCGCGTGAGCGGTGCGAGGCCGACGTCGCCGCGTTGCACGGCTATGGACTGTGGGCGACCCTGCAGAGGGATCGATGACGGTCGGGTTCGGGCCTGCGGGGGGCGGCGCCGTCACGGTGGACCTCCCCCAGGATCTTCGGGAGCTGCTCGCCTCGCTCGCGAAGCAGCTCATGGAGCTGATCGACGACCCGGAGGCCGCCGACGACCCCGGGTTGGCGCGGCTGTTCCCACCGGCGTCGGTCGACGATCCGATGGAAGCGCTCGGGTTCGAGCAGCTGATGGGCGACGCGATCCGCGCCGGGAAGCGCGAGTCCGCCTCGGTGCTTCGCGCGACCGCGCAGCAGAACCGGCTCAGCCCCGACGAGACCCTGGCGTGGATGCGCTGCTTGAACGACATCCGCCTGCTGATCGGCACACGCCTCGACGTCCAGGAGGACACCGACTTCGAGGCCATGGTGGACGACCCGCTGCTCGAGCAGGCCGCGATCGTCTACGTGTCGCTGAGCGAGCTCGTGGGGATGCTGTCGCTCGCCGCCGATCCGACCTAGCGGACGGGCGAGCCGACCTGGTGGATCTTCAGCATGTTGGTGGTCGTGCGGCCCGCGGGCGATGACGCCGCCATCACCACGGCATCGCCGGGCTCGGCGAGGCTGTGGGCCTGGAGCCCGTGGTCCATCAGCGCGATCATGCCGTCCGTGTCGGTGGGCGGCGTCGCGGGGAGCGCCTCGACGCCCCATTGCAGACACATGATCCGCTGGACGTCGCGCGGCGGGACGAAGGCATAGACCGGCACCCGCGGGCGCTCGGCCGACAGGAGCCTGGCCGTGCGGCCGGTCTCCGTGTAGCACGTGATCGCCACGACGCCGAGTTCGCTCCCCGGGATCGCGGCGGCGGCGTGTGCGACGGCCGCCCCTTGGCCGGTGTGCCGGCACGGGGGCTGCGCCGTCATGAACGACGCGCCTTCGGCTTCGACGAACCCTGCGATCGTCGACGCCGCCAACGCGGATTCGAACGGGTAGTCCCCGACCGCCGTCTCCCCGGACAGCATCACCGCGTCGGCGCCGTCGAGCACGGCGTTCGCGACGTCGGTGGTCTCGGCGCGCGTGGGCCGTGGCGCGTGGATCATCGACTCCAGCATCTGCGTCGCGACGATCGCGGGCCGTCCCGCCTCGCGGGCCGCGCGCACGAGCTCCTTCTGGATCAACGGGATCTGTTCCATCGGCAGCTCCACCCCGAGATCCCCGCGCGCGATCATCACGGCGTCGGCCTCCACGAGGATCCCTTCGATGTCGGTCACCGCCGGCCGGGTCTCGATCTTCGCGATGATCGGGACGTACTGGTCGCCCATCGCGGCGCGCAGTTCGCGCACGTCGCTCGGCGCGCGGACGAAGGACTGCGCCACGAAGTCGGCGCCGAGTTCGAGCGCTCGCGAGAGACCTTCGCGGTCGCGATCGGTCACCGGCGGCAGGCCCAGGCGCTCGGCCGGGACGTTCACGCCTTGGCCGCTCCGAACGGTTCCGCCTGCGACGCACTGGGTCTGGACCACGTCGCCAGCGATCGCGCTCACGGTCAGCTCGACCGCTCCGTCGGCGAGCAGGACGCGGTCGCCCTCCTGGAGGTCTGCCGACAGGCCCGGATACGTGGTGGAGGCGCCGCGCTCGTCCGCCTCGCCCTCGGGTCTGAGCTCGAACCGCTGCCCCGGCCGGAACGTGAACGGATCCGGACCCACCGTCGACAACCGCACCTTCGGGCCAGGCAGATCGACGAGCACGGCGAGCGGCTTGCCCGTCGCGTCCTCGGCCTCGCGCACGAGCCGCACCATCCGGGCGTGCTCCTCGGGGGTACCGTGCGAGAAGTTCAGCCGGAACACCGATGTCCCGGCCCGGACCAGACCCTGCACGAGGCTCGGCGAGGCGCTCGCGGGCCCGAGCGTGCAGACGAGCTTCGTGCGTGCCATCAGGCCCACAGTATGTCGGCGAGCCGCGCGACCACGGCACGCGCGTCCTCGTCGGCACGATGGGCGTCGAGCGGCGGCTCCGAGAACGTCGTCGGCACCGGCTCGCCTGCGCGAGCCGTCGCGACCTCGATCCACGACTCGGGGAGCGCGTCCGGCAGATCGTCGGCGGCGTGGGCCATCTCGGCGAAGTACAGCGTCCAGGCGCGCGGCACGACGTGAGCCCAACGATAGCCGCCGCCGCCGGTCGCGACCCAGCGGCCGCCCGCCGAGGCGTGCGCGGTGTCGTGTAACACGCGCGCGGCCTCGCGATAGCTTCGCGTCGTGAGACGGAGCTGCGCGAGCGGATCGGTCGCGTGCGTGTCGCACCCCAGCTGGGTCACGAGCACGTCGGGAGCGAAGTCCGCGACCGCGCGCGGCACGATCGTGGACAGCGCCTCGAGCCACGCGGCGTCGCCGGTGTTGGCGGGCAACGGCACGTTGATCGCGCTCCCCGGGGCGTCGGGACCACCGCGTTCGGTGAGGTCCCCCGTCCCGGGGAAGAACAGGAAGTGCTCGTACTCGTGCAGCGAGATCGTGCGCACGCGGGGCTCGTTCCAGAAGATCGCCTGGACCCCGTCGCCGTGGTGGACGTCGAGATCGACGTAGGCGACCCGCTCGGCGCCGTTCGAGAGCAGCCACGCGATCGCGACGGCCGGGTCGTCGTACACGCAGAAGCCGCTCGCTCGCGCCGGCATCGCGTGGTGGAGCCCGCCCGCCGCGTTGAAGGCATGTTCGACCCGTCCTTCCCACACGGCCTGTGCCGCAGCGACGCTCGCTCCGGCGACGATCGCCCCCGCCTCGTGCATCTGCGGGAAGATCGGGTTGTCCCCCGGCCCGTACCCGAACGCCGACCAGTCGCCGTCCTCGCCGTGCCCGGCCCGCGTGGTGGCGTCGATGAAGGCGGCGGTGTGCACGCGCTCGAGATCTTCGTTCGTCGCCGGCTCGGCGCCGATGATCTCGACGCCCGCGCGTCGGTCGAGACCGCACGCCGCGATCAGGTCCCACGTGAGCAACACGCGATCGGGACGGAGCGGATGCTGCGGCCCGTGGTCGTAGATCCGCGCGTCCGGCGCGAGAACCAGCCCCGTACGGCCGCTCACGCGAGGCTGCGAACCGCCGCGACCGTCCGCTCGACCAGGGCGTCGGTGTCGTCGTCGGTCAGGGTGAACGGGGGACCGAGCATGATGAGATCGCCGTTGGCGCCGTCGACGTGACCGGTCGAGGAGTACAGGAGCAGCCCCGCGTCGCGGCCGGCGGCAACGACCCGCTCGGCGGCCTGCTCCGGCCGCGGGAACGGCGCCTTCGAGTCGCGGTCGGTCACGAGCTCGATCCCGAGCATCATCCCGATGCCCCGGACGTCGCCCACGACCGGCACGTCGTCGAGCGCCGCCGTGAGGTCCCCCTTGATCTTCGCGCCCAGGTCGCGCGCGCGGTCGACCAGGCCGTCGTCGCGCAGGCGCCGCAACGTCGCGAGCGCGACCGCGGCCCCCAGCGCGTTGTGCGACCACGTGAACCCGTGGACGAACCCCTTGGGGGCGACCGCCTCGTAGATCGCACCGCTCGCCGCCGCGAACCCGAACGGCACGTAGCCGCTGGTCGTGCCTTTGCCGGCCGTGACGATGTCGGGGGTGATGCCCCACTGGTCGACCCCGAACCACCGTCCGGTGCGACCGAACCCGGTCATCACCTCATCGGCGATCACCAGGACGCCGTAGCGGTGGCAGACCTCGACCATCTTCGGCCAGTAGTCCTCGCAGGGCACCGAGGCGCCGAGCGTCGCGCCGGCGACCGGCTCCGCGACGAAGGCCGCGATCGTCTCGGGGCCGTAGGACTCGATCATCCGCTGGAGCTCCGCCGCGTGCCAGTCACCGCACCCATCGGGGTGCGACGGGTTCTCGCAGCGGTACTCGTAGGCGCGCGGCGCGTGCAGGAACCGGCCGAGCCACGGCGTGTAGGGCTTGCGCAGCGGCTCCTTCCCGGAGAGGTCGAGCGCGCCGAGCGTGTTGCCGTGGTAGGAGGAACGGCGCGCGATCACCGTCACCCTGCCCGCCTGACCGACCGCGAGGTGGTACGTCCGGGCGAGCTTGAGCGCCGTCTCGACGGCCTCGGAGCCGCCGCTCACGGGGTAGATCCGCGCGTCGGGGACCGGCAGCACCGTGGCGAGCTCGTCCGCGTAGGTCTCGAGCACCTCGGTGGTGAAGGCGGTCCCGTGCACGTACTGGGTCTTGTCGAGCTGCGCGGTCGCGGCGTCGATCAGCGAACGGTCGCCGTGGCCGACGCCGACCACGATCGCGCCACCGGCGGCATCGAGGTAACGCTTCCCGTCGGCGTCGGTGATCCACGCGCCGTCCGCCGAGACCGCGGTCGGCAGATCCCGCTGCACGCGAGGGAAGACGTGGCTCATCGTGCCGGCTCCGTCACTCGACCGGAGGTTCTTTGCGGGTGTCGTCGGCCAGCTGTTCCGCCAGCCGGTCCCCGCGCGCGGCACGGAGCCGCTTGATCTCTGCGGCCCAGTCGTCGTCCTGCGTGTCGTCGGCGAGCGGCTCGTCGCGAGGGTCGTCGGGCATCGACACCAACACTACTTCGTGTAGATCCCTTGGGGATCGAGTTCCTCGCGGATCAGACGGAGCTCCTCGGCGCTCGGCGGCGGCGTCTCCCCGAGATCGGCGGCGACCCGCGGTTCCCAGCCCATGTTGGCGCGGACGTCCTCGAGCGTGACCCCGGGATGGGTCGTCCGCAGCGTCATCTCGCCGGTCGTCCCGTCGAAGCCGTACGTGCCGAGATCCGTCACCACGCTCGTCGGGCCGCTCCCCGACCAGCCGCGCGCGGCGTCGTGCGCCGGATCGCCGCTGTGCCCGGGCGAGGTGCGGAAGTCCAGCTCCTCGACGAACGAGCGCTGCGCCTGGCGCATGATCACGAGCACCTGCCTGGCATGGATCGCGATCTCGCACGCGCCGCCGGAGCCCGGGCAGCCGCACCTTCGGGTTGGCGTAGTCGCCGATCACGGTCGTGTTCAGGTTCCCGAAGCGGTCGATCTGCGCACCGCCGAGGAACGCCACGTCGACGTGCCCGCGTTGGAGGTAGTAGGCGAACAGCTCGTACATCGACACGATCGAGGTGGATCCGGTCGCGAGCGTCGGGTCGCCGATCGACAGCGGCAGCCGCTCGGGCCGGGCCCCGTACACGCCGGACTCGTAGATCAGCTGCAGCTCGGGCGCGACCGTCCACTGCGCGAGGTTGCAGACGATGTTCGGCAGGCCCACGCCGACGAAGCAGTTGTGCACGCCGCCGAGCAGCCGGGCGCTGGCCGCGATCATGAGCTCGTTCTTCGAGTAGCCGAGGTCGGCGGCCGGCGGGCTCACGCGTACCGCCCGTAGTCGACCTCGCCCGAGAGCGCCGGTTCGGGCCTGAGCGCATCCCACCGGGCGTCGCCGAACTTCTCCACGTATTCGGCGTGGTCCGCGGTGCCGTGGACCCACTCGTCGAGCCACGCGTCCAGCGACGACTGCTCCTTCGCGATCGCGTCCCAGTCGAGGTAGAAGCGGTTGTCCCGGTCGTAGTAGCCCTGCGCGAACGAGGGGTGGCACCCGAACGGCTCCTCCACCACGGCGTCGACGATCGCGCCGGGGATCACCGTGCGGTTCGGGTCGCGCCGGATCGTGGCCTCCTCGACGACCTCCTCGACCACGACGATCACGTGCTCGGCGGCGAACGCCACCTCTTTCTGACAGCCGAGCAGGCCCCAGATCTGGGTGTCGCCGTCGGCGTCGGCACGCTGGGCGGCGACGATCGCGACGTCGGGCCGAAGCGGCGGCACCACGTACACCTCGGTCCCGTCCTCGTACGGCGAGGTCATCGGCCGGATCTTCGGGTTCACCGTCGGGATGTCCGACTCGTAGTAGCTCCGGATCGGGAAGAACGGCAGGTTCGCCGCGCCCGCCATGTAGCGCGACACCATCCCGAAGTGCGAGTACTCCTCGATCTCGAGCGGCTCCGGGTCGGCCTTCTCGATGCGGCGACGCACCGCGTGGAGGTTCCCGACGCCGGGGTTGCCCATCCAGCTGAAGATCAGCTTCGAGGCGACGCCGGCGCCGATCATCTGGTCGTAGATCACGTCGGGCGTCATGCGCGCGAGCGTGAGGTCCCGGCGCCGCTGCCGGATGATCTCGTGCCCGGCGGCGAACGAGATCAGGTGCGTGAAGCCCTCGATCGCGACGGTGTCGCCGTCGTGGACCAGCGCGGCCACGGCGTCGTGCATCGTCGTGACCTTGCTCACGCCC
Organism: uncultured Actinomycetes bacterium; assembly: GCA_963799625.1. GTDB lineage: Bacteria > Actinomycetota > UBA4738 > UBA4738 > HRBIN12 > AC-51. The sequence continues at coordinate 281,413 of CAWCXU010000015.1, forward strand.
GCACCGCCCGCCCTATGAGGCCGACTCGACCTCGGCGACGACCTCCTCGAAGAGCTCGAGCGCGGCCTGCGCCTGGTCCTCGCGGAACACCAGCGGCGGGCTCACGCGCACGTCGGCGTCGCCACACCCGAGGATCAGCAGACCCTTGCGGAACGACGCCTGCTCGATCGCCGCCGCCTGGTCGTGGTCGGCGAACGTCATCCCGATCCAGAAGGCCCGGCCGCGCACATCGGTGATGATCGGGTGGCGCGACGCGATGTCGCGCAGGCCGGCCAGCAGCACGTCGCCGACGGCCTTCGCGTTGTCCATCAAGCCTTCCTGCTCGATCACGTCGAAGGTCGCGAGCGAGGCCGCGCACGACACCGGGGACCCGCCGTAGGTCGAGCCGTGCGCGCCGAGCTCCCAGACCATCAGGTCCTCGCGCGCGATCATCGCGCCGAGCGGCAGCCCGCTCGCGATGCCCTTGCCCGACAAGATGACGTCGGGGGTCACGCCCTCCTGCTCGATCGCCCACATCGTGCCGCTGCGCCCGACGCCGGACTGCACCTCGTCGCAGACGAGCAGGATCCCGTGGCGGTCGCACAGCTCGCGCAGGTACCGGAACCAGCCCTCGGGCGGGAGCACGTAGCCGCCCTCGCCCAGCCACGACTCGACGATGATCGCCGCCACCTCGGTCGGCGACACCATCCGCTGGAACAGGACCTCCTCGATGTAGTCGAAGTCCCCATAGAAGGAGTGGTACACGCTCGGGAGCATCGGCCCGAAGTTCGTGCGGTACTTCGCCTTGGAGGCCGTCAGCGTGACCGACCCCATCGAGCGGCCGTGGAACGACTGGTAGAAGCCGATCAGGTACTGCCGCCCGGTGGCGTAGCGCGAGAGCTTGATCGCGGCCTCGACCGCCTCGGTCCCCGAGTTCGACAGGAACGAGCGCGCCGCGCCGAAGGGCGCCACCTGGTCGAGCCGCTCGCAGACGTCGGAGTAGATCGGCAGGTAGAAGTCCGACGCCGAGTAGTGCAGGAGCTCGGACGCCTGGCGCTGCACCGCCTCCACCACCTTCGGGTGGCAGTGCCCGGTCGACGTGACCGCGATCCCCGCGTTCAGGTCGAGGAAGATGTTCCCGTCGACGTCCTCGACGATCGAGCCGGCCCCGCGCCGCGGCACGAACGGGTAGGCCCGCGGCAGCGACGGCGACGTGACCTTGCGGTCGCGCTCGATCCGGGCCATCGCCTCGGGACCGGGCAGCTCGGTGATGAGCTTGGGGCGGCTGTGCCCCGCGAGCCCGTCGTAGGTGAGCGTCGAGGTCGGCGCGCTCACTCCCCGATCACCGTCCGCGACTGCTCCCGGAGGTACTGGAGCACGTAGTACGGACCCCCTCCGGCCTTGCCCGTGGTGCCCGAGCCCTTCCAACCGCCGAAGGGCTGGACGCCAGGCCACGCGCCCGTCGTCGACCCGGCGCGCCGGTTCACGTACACGACGCCGGCTTGGATCCGGTCGAGCCACTCGTCGATCTCGGTCTGGTCCTCGCTGAAGAGCCCGGCCGTCAAGCCGTACTCGGTGTCGTTCGCCTTCTCGATCGCGTCGTCGAGCTCGTCGAACGGGGCCACCGCGACGAACGGCACGAACAGCTCCTTCTTCCAGATCCAGCTGTCCTCCGGCACCTCGACGACCGTCGGCTCGACGAACAGGCCCTTGCCGAACTCGCCCTCGGTCATCCGCTGCCCGCCGGTCACGATCGTGCCGTTCTTGCGCGCCTCCTCGGAGGCCTCCTCGAACGTCTCCATCGCGGCCTCGTTGATGATCGGGCCGAGGAACACGTCGCGGCCGATCGGGTCGCCGACGGCGATCTTCTCGGTCTTGGTCTTGAGCGTCGACACGAAGTCGTCGTAGACCTCGCGCTCGACGTAGACGCGCGAGCACGCCGAGCACTTCTGACCGCCGAAGCCGAACGCGCTGCGCAGCACACCGTCGGTCGCCTTGTCGACGTCGGCGTTCCTCGTCACGATCGTCGGGTTCTTGCCGCCCATCTCGCAGATCACCGGCTTGGGCACGTCCGTGACGAAGTGCTTGAAGATGTCCATGCCGACGGGATACGAACCGGTGAACGTCACGCCGTTCACGTCGGGGTGCTTCCACAGGTGGTCGCCCGCGACCACGCCGCGACCCGTGACGAGGTGGAACGCGCCGGGCGGCACGCCGCCGTCGCGGTAGCACTCGTAGAGCTTGTAGCCGAGCAGCGCGCCCTGGTTCGACGGCTTCAGCACGACCGCGTTGCCGGCGACGAGCGCGCCGCTGGACGGCCCGCCCGACAGCGCCATCGGGAAGTTGAACGGGCTGATCACGGCCCACACGCCGTGGGGCCGCAGCACGTCGTAGTAGTCGCCCGCCGCGCCGAGCCCGCTCATCGGGGTGCGGAACCCGTCGTGCTTCTCCATCTCGTCGCAGTTCCAGCGGATCAGCTCGGCGGTCTCCTGCACGTCGCCGAGCGCCTCGAGCCGGCTCTTGCCGACCTCGTAGGCCATCAGGGCGCCGAGGTCGAAGACCCGTTCCTCCATGATGTCGGCGACGTTTCGGAGGATCCGCACGCGCTCCTTCCAGCCCATCCGGTCCCATTCGAGCTGGAACGCCTTGGCCGCCGCGACCGCGTCGTCGACGTCTTGCGTGGTCGCCTGGGAGAACTTCCCGATCAGGAGGCCCTTGTCGATCGGCGAGGGCTCGTCGTAGGTCTCGTCGCGCCAACGCTCCTCGCCGTTGACGATCACGGGATAGGTCTTGCCGAGCTCGGCCTTGGCGCGCTCCGCGGCGGCGTCATAGGCGGCCTGCAGCTCTTCGTTGTCTGCCGACATCGTGGCGTAGGTGATACGGAACTTCTCGGTCACGGGAGAGCCCCCTTCCGAACGGGAACCAGGACGCAGGCTCGCCATGCTAGCCGGTGCCGCGCAGACACGCCCAGGGCCTCCATGACCCTCCGTCGGCCGAAGAACCGACGTTCGGCTGCGTGATTCCGTCGGTGCCCGGGCGTACGCTTCGGCTCCCTTACATGAGGTTCGTCACCTACGACCGCGGGGGGCAGCGGCGACTGGGGGCGATCTTCGAGGGTGAGGTGGTCGACCTGCCCGATGCAGTCGGGCATCCGGCCTTCCCCACCACGCTCGAGGGTCTCGTCTCGAGCAGCCGAGGCACCGTCATGGATGCCGCACGGACCGCCCTGGCCCGTGACGACGTCTTCGACTGGCGCGTCAAACGGCCGCGCATCCTGACCCCCTTGTTCCCGGCGTCGCTGCTGTCGCCGGGGTCGCTCGACGTGGAACGGCGAGTGCTCGGGCCGGAGCAGGAGGTGCCGTGGCCCGACGGCGCCGCGTGGCTCGAATACGAGCCGAAGGTCGCCGCCGTGCTCGGTCTCGAGACCTCGACCGAGGACCCCTTCGATGCGCGGCGACACCTGTTCGGCTACACGCTCGTGAACGACTGGCAGGCGCGCGACGCGAGCGGTGCGCCGGTCACGAGCGGCGAGGGGGTGCCTATCGCGATCGGTCCGTGCGTGGTGACCGCCGACGAGGTCGACCCACAGGTGATGTACCTCCAGGTCCGGATCGACGGCGACGAGGTCGCGAAGGGGAACCTCAACGGCACGGCCTCCAGCCTTGCCTCCTCGATCGACGCGGCGTCCCGACTCGGCCCGCTCGGCCGCGGCGACGCGCTCGCGCTGAACCCGTTCTCGTGCGCGGGAGTGGCAGCTGTGGCCCGGCGCGAAGGTCGATCTGGGCGCCGAGGGCATCGGCACGCTGACGAACACGGTCGCCGGCGGCTAGTTACTTCCGCTTGGCGGCCTTGCGTTCGGCGCCTTTGTCTTTGGCCGCGCGCTTGGCGCGGTCCTTCACCTTGCGCTGCCGGTCCCTGGAGCTCCGCACCTTCTTCAAGTCACCGCGTCCCATCAGATCTCGCTTTCAGTCGTCATCTTCGTCGCCGCCCTGCGCGAGCTCCTCGCTGCGCTTCTTCGCGGCGTCGATCGCGTTCAGGAAGGCGGCCCGCACACCCGCCTCTTCCAGGTGGCGGATCGCCTCGATCGTCGTGCCGCCCGGCGAGGTCACCATCTCACGCAGCTCGACCGGGTGCTTGCCCGTGTCGCGGAGCATCTTCGCCGACCCGAGCATCGTCTGGATGATCAGCTCGGTCGCGACGTCCCGCGAGAGCCCGAGCAGGATGCACGCCTCGATCATCGCCTCGGCCAGCAGGAAGAAGTACGCCGGCCCGCTGCCGCTCGTCGCGGTCACCGCGTCGAGATGCGACTCCTTCAGACGCAGCACCTTGCCGACGTAGCCGAGCAGCTCTTCGGCCATCCCGAGATGCTCGTCGGTGGCGACCCGCCCCGCGGCGACCACCGACATCGCCTCGTCGACCATCACAGGCACGTTCGACATCACGCGCACGACCGGCACGTCCTCGGGCAGGTGCTTCTCGACGAACGACGTGCGGATCCCGGCCGCGAAGCTGATCACGAGGGTCGTCGGCGTGACGTGCGCGCGGATCTCGCCGAGCAGATGCTCGATGTCCTGCGGCTTCGCCATCAGCACGAGGGTGCTCGCCCAGCGCGCGGCCTCGCCGTTGTCCAGGGTCGCCGCGATGCCGTACTTGCCGCCCAGCTCGCGCGCGCGCTCGTCGCGACGGCAGGTCACCATGATCTCGTCGGCCGTCCTGCCGCCCGAGCGGATCAGCCCGCTGATCAGGGCCTCCCCCATCTTGCCGCCGCCGAGGAAGGCCACGGTGCGTTCGGTCATCACGTCCTCACTAGGTTCGTTGCGAAGAACCAGAGATTGGCAGGACGCTCGGCCAACCGCCGCGTGAGGTACGGGTACCACTCGGTGCCGTACGGGATGTACACGCGCACGGGATACCCCTGGCCGGCGAGCTGCGCCTGCAGGTCCCGGCGCACACCGTACAGCATCTGAAACTCCACCCGCGAACGCGCGTCTTCGTTGCCGTCGAGGCGTTCCCGCACGCCGTCGAGCAGGTGCTCGTCGTGTGTCGCGACGTCGATCCGGTGCCCGCGCTCGAGCGCCGTCACGAACAGCCGGGTGTAGGACCGATCGACCGCACGCTTGCCGCCGACGACGATCGCCGACGGTTCCAGGTACGCGCCTTTCACGAGCCGGATCCGGCAGCCCGTCGGCAGCGCGAACAGATCGTCGGGCGTGCGCCGCAGATAGGACTGGATCGCGACCCCGGTCCGCGGCGACCGCTCGTGCGCCGCCCGGAACACCTCCAGCGTGCGGTCGACGTAGGAATGGTCCTCCATGTCGATCATCACGCCGAGCCCGGCCATATCGGCGGCGTCGAGCACCGGCTCGAGGTTCGCGCGACACGCATCGACCGACTCGTCGAGCCCGAGCTGCGTGAGCTTCACCGAGATCACCACGTCGAGCTCGGACGTCTGCGCCGCCGCGGCGGCGATCTCCGCGAGGTAGGCCTCCCGCTCGTCCAGCGCGTCGCGAGGCGTCGCGACGTTCTCGCCGAGGTGGTTCAGCATCACCGAGACGCCCTCGTCGGCCAGCGCGCGCGCTGCGGCGAGCGCCTCGGCGAGGGTCTCCCCCGCCACGAACCGGCCCGCCATCGCGCGCCCGACCCTGGACCGGGTCGCCAGATGTTCGAACCACGGATGGTGCGCGATCCGCAGGATCGCCGGCCGCAGAACGCTCGTGGACAGGCCCACGGCGGCAGTCTACGCAGGACCTCGGATCGGCCCGGTCACTCCTCGTCGCGCGCGAGGATCCCGTCGCGGAGGATCTCGACGAACTCCTTGATGCGCATCCCTCGCCGCTCGGGCCGCCGGTGGATCAGGCCCGGATCGAAGTCCTCGGAGACGAGCGCGTCCTGGAACTTCTCCGCGAGCCAATCGAGCATCGAGGCGAGCATCTCCGCGTCGACGTCGTCGCGAACCTCGCCGCGCGTGACGCCGAACTCGACGAACTCGAGCGTGCCGTAGGGATCCTCGCTGCGCATGAACCGGTCGATCGGCTGGCGCAGCCCCAGGCCCGTGTCGTAGCGGCCGATCTGCGCGATCCGGTTCGGCACCGGGTCGGAGGTGACGAACTCCTCGGTGCGGACGAGCCACCAGTCCAGCGTCGCCCAGAACCCCTGCTCGACGATCTCGGTGGGAGCGTCGAGCCACGCCGGCAACAGCCGCACCGCGCGCTGGTACGCCGCGAGGAACAGCGCTTCTTTCGAACCGAAGTCCAGGAAGACCGTGCCCTTGGCGACGCCGACCTCGCGGGCGATGTCCTCGACGCGCGCCGCGCGGAAACCGTGCTCGGCGAAGTGCTGCATCGCCACCTCGACGATGCGCTCGCGCCGCTGTTCCGCGTCGATCGCGCGCTTGGAACGCGCGGGCGCACCTTCGCCGGTCATAGGCGGCACATAGTAGAGCCCGAGGAACCGCCGGTGGCCTCCCGCCGAAGCGTTCGACCCGCCGTGGCCCCTCGGGCTCTAGTGCCCCGGGCGACGTTCCAACCCTGGCGGAGATCCCGGACGGCCGGTGGCCTGGCGTCTCGCGACACCCGGCGCACCTTCGCCGCCCCTGCGGTCCGCCGATCGGTCTCGCGACCGTCCGGCGGCCCGTGGTTCGCGTGCCGACCTCGCGGCCGGCCCGCGCCCTCGGGCGGCGGACCCCCGACGGGATGATCTTGCGATCTCCCGGTCGGGTTGCCGGATCGGGTCTTGCGACCCTCCCCGGCCCCGGGGATCCAACCCGGCTGAGTGACCTTGCGGCCTCTTTGCCTGGCGGATCTCCGGTCGCGCCGGCTCCGATCGTTCGGTGTCGCCACCGCTCGTCCGGTTCCGGCGCCTCGTCCGGTCTCCCCTCCCGGCCTTCCGGCCGCTCGGAGCGATGCGCAATGTACCGACGGCCCCCAGGGGGGTCAACCCGACGTTCTCGCAGGTCACATGCCGAATGTGCAGGTCACGCGTGTGCGAGAAAGAGTGACAAGACCTTACGCGGCGGCGACGTCTCGGTAGATCCGCGCCACCTCGTCGGCGGTCACGTCCCACGTGAACCGCAGCGCGCGGTACGCAGCCTCCGCGCCGAAGCGCGCTTGGAGCTCGTCGTCGCGCAGCACGTCGAGCACGCGCGCGGCGTGCGCCTTCGGGTCGTGCCCGTCGACGAGGAACCCCGTCGCGCCGTCGTCGACGACGAACGGAAGGCCGCCGACGCGCGCCGCGACGACCGGCGTGCCGCACGCCTGCGCCTCGAGCGCGACGAGTCCGAACGATTCGGACCGCGACGGCACGAGCACGACGTCAGCCGCCGAATAGAAATCGGCGAGGCGCTCCTGCGGCTGCGGCGCGAAGAACATCACGCGGTCGGCGATCCCGAGCGACGTCGTGAGGTCAAGCAATCGGTCGAGCTCCCCGACCTCGTGCCCGCTCGGACCACCGACGATCGCGAGTTGGAGGTCGCGCGTGGTCTCGGGCTCGCGCGCGATCGCGGCGGCGATCGTGCGGATCGCGACGTCAGGCCCCTTGTGCGCCTGCAGCCGCCCGACGAACAGCGCCAACCGGAGCCCCGACAGGTAGAGCCGGCTGCGCGCGGCCTCGCGATCGCGTGGCGTGAACATCCTGTGGTCGACGCCCGGCGGGACGAGCCGGATGTGCTCGGGCTCGGCGCGGTACAACCCGACGAGCTGGCTGGCCTCGGCGGGCGTCGCCGCGAGGATCCGGTTCGACGCGCCGATCACGCGGGCTTCGCCGTCGATCCGCGCCGCCGGCTCCGGCCGCTCGCCGGCCGCGAGCGAGTAGTTCTTCACCTTGCCGAGCGTGTGGAACGACGAGACGAGCGGCACGTCCCAGAGCTCGCGCAGCGCGTTGCCGACCCAGCCCGACAGCCAGTAGTGGCTGTGCACGAGGTCGTAGGGGCGGTCGTTCATCTTCGCGTGCCGGATCACGCCGCCGAGGAACTCCGGCAGGTACCGCGGGAGCTCGTTCTTCGGGATCGGCTCGCAGGGTCCGGCTTTGATCGAGACCACGTGCGCGTGCTTCGTCAGGTGCTTGGTCTCGTGGTCGACACCGCCACGGCACCGCGTGAACAGGTCGACGTCGACGCCGCGCTCCTCCAGACGTGTCGCGACCGAGCGGATGTAGACGTTCATCCCACCGGAGTCGCCGGTCCCCGGCTGGTCGATCGGCGAGGTGTGCACCGACAAGATCGCGGCGCGCGGTTCGTCGATCCGGATCTGGGACATGCGGTGTCGCGGCCTCCTGGGCAGGTTGTGGACGAGTCTGGGCGGGTGGGGCCTGTGCGGTGGAACCCTTCCTAGGCTACGAGTGTTCCCGCGAAAGCGTGAAGATCGGGGTGATCGTGGCGGCAGGGCGGTCGCCGCCGGGGAGGGTCGGCCGCCAGGCCGAACCGAGGCGGCGGCGGGCGCCCGGAGGGAGGAGCCCCAGTTGGTGGAGCGCCTCGATCGTCGCCGGTCCTGCGGCCCGGTACCCGCCGTCGTGGATCTTCACGGCGATGCCGATCCCGTCGCTGCGAGCGAGCACACAGTTCAGCGCCTCCGCGCCTTCCTTCATCACGAGGTCGGGCGCGGCCTCCATCACGGCGGTGTCGTCGCGCTCGCGGCCGCCGACGAGGTACGGCTCCGCGTGCATCGCATCGAGCACGCGCACCAGCGCGGGGTGGTCGGGCGCCGCGACCGCCATCCGCGCATACAGGGTCGCGTGCCCCCGCAGCGGAAGCCCGTGCACGGGGATCCCGCACCCGTCGACGCCGAGCACAGGCTCGGCGGCGGCAAGCCGACGAACGAGCGGCAACAGCTGCCGATGGTGCGGGTGCGACCGGGATCGGTACGAGTCGAGCGGCCACCCGGCGTCGGCGCTCGCGACGAGCATCCCCGCGTGATTCCCGCTGCAGTCCTGGTAGACCCGCTTCGGCCCCTTCACGCGGGCGGCCGCCTCGGGATCCATCGGCCGCGCGACGGGGTTCCGCAGCACGCCTTCGTCGAGCCCGCCACGCTTCAGCAGCGACCGCACCGCCCGCACGTGCACCGGCTCGCCGTTGTGGGAGGAGCACATCACGGCGATCTCGCGATCGGTCACCGGCCCCTCGATCGAGGCCAGCGACACCGCCGCCTGCAACGGCTTCATGCACGACCGCGCGAACGCGACCCGGTCGGGGTCACCCGCCGACGCGAGCAGCGCGCCCGACGCGTCGCACACCGCGATGTCGCCGAGATGCACCGACTCGACCACGCCGGAGCGCTCGACCTCCACGAGGGGAACGGGCATGGCCCGCAGCCTAGAACGGTCAGCCGACGACGGCGGGCTCGAGGCCCACGACCCAGGGCTCCGCCTCGACCAGGTCGAGGAAGATCTGGACGATGTCGGGGTCGAACTGCGTGCACGCGCCGAGCGCGATCTCGTCGATCGCTTCCTCCACCGGCATGGCCGCCCGGTAGGGGCGGTCGTTCGTCATCGCGTCGAACGAGTCGGCGATCGAGAACACGCGAGCCGAGAGCGGGATCTCCTCGTGCCGCAGACCTGTCGGGTACCCCGTGCCGTCCCACCGCTCGTGGTGGCACCGCACCACGTCGACCGCGCCCTTGAGGAACCGCATCGGCTCCACGATGGTCGCCCCGATCGTGGGGTGCTCCCGCATCACGAGCCACTCCTCGCGGTCCAGGGGCGCCGGCTTGCACAGGATGTGCTCGGGGATCCCGACCTTGCCGATGTCGTGGAGGAAGAACCCGAAGCGCGTCTCCGGCAGGGCCGCCAGCTCGGGGTCGACCGCCTCGGCGAGCTGCAACCCGAGCCACTGCGTGCGGTCCAGGTGGCCGGCGGTCGTCCGGTCCTTGGCCTCCACCACCTGGGCGAAGGAGGTCATGGTCGACAGGTAGGTCTCCTGCACCTCTTCGAGCGCCAGATCGAGCTCGTGACTCCGTGTGCGCTCCGCCGTGTACAGAGCGCCGACCTCGCGTGCGAACACGGTCATCTGCGCCTGTAGTGCAGGGAATTCCGGGTCTCGGACCCGATCCCTGAGCGAAAGGAACGGTACGTTCATCTTTGGGGGCCGTGACGCTACACCCGGGTAGGTGGAGCGCAAAGCGCATCCTCCAGGTTCGTCGGCGCGGCAACCATCCGACACCCGGCCCATCCTGTGGATAACTCCGGGGGTGCTCCGCATCCCCCGTTGGGAGGATTGCGAGCGGGACGCCGCTCAGCGCAGGGAGAGGCTCGGGTCTTCCTTGTAGCGGCGCTTGAGCTCGTCCTGGAGCACGTCGAGGACGACGATCACGTCGTGGCGCGCCTCGGAGATCCCGGCTTCCTCGGTGGCCAGGGCCTCGATCGCGGCCCCGAGCTCCTCGTCGTTCAGCGCGGTCGGGTCGGACAGACTGCTGTCGGCGGCGAGCCGCTCGACCCGACGCCGCGCGAGCAGCATCTCCTCCTCGGGCACCGCGACCCGAACCACCTCTCCACGCGAGGTGACCGGGTGATCGTCGTCGGCCAGGATCTGGGAGAGCCGGTCGACGAGCGGTGTGGTGTCTCCGCCCGCGCGCCCCTCGGCCTCCGCCTTCAAGATCTCGGCGCGGCCCTGGAGCAACCGCCGGAGCAAGGACAGGTACTCGCGCTCGGCGAGGCAGTCGTCGCGCCGCGCTCGCACGTCCTCCAGGCTCAGCTCCGCCAAACCGACGACGAACGACGGGTCGCGGATCTTGTCGATACGCCGGTTCGCCGGGTGCTCGCTCACGGCCGGGATGCTACACCGAGTCGCGGACGCACTCTGCTCAAGCCTTCATCGCCGCGATCAAGATGTCGGCGACCTCGGAACGGCTGAACTCCACCGGCGGGCGCTCGCCCTTCGACAGCATCTCGCGCACCTTCGTGCCCGACAGGGACACGCGGTCCTCGGCCTCGTGCGGACAGGTCTTCGGCGAGGCCATACCCTCGCACTTGTTGCACCAGAACGAGTGCTCGAACATCAGCGGCTGGATGCCGAGCTCGCCCGGCTCGAACTCGTCGAAGATCTTCTGCGCGTCGTACGTGCCGTAGTAGGAGCCGACGCCCGCGTGGTCACGGCCGACGATGAAGTGCGTGCACCCGTAGTTCTTGCGGGCGATCGCGTGCCAGATCGCCTCGCGCGGCCCGGCGTAGCGCATCGCCGCGGGGAACACGCTGATCATGGCGCGGTCGCGAGGGTAGTAGCCGCCGAACAAGGCCTCGTAGCACCGCATGCGCACGTCGGGCGGCACGTCGTCGGCCTTGGTCGCGCCCATCAGCGGGTGGACCATCAGACCGTCGACGATCTCGAGCGCGCACTTCTGGATGTATTCGTGCGCCCGGTGGATCGGGTTGCGCGTCTGGAACCCGACGACGGTCCTCCAGCCGCGCTCGCGGAACGTGGCGCGCGTCTCGGCGGGCGTCAGGCGGTAGCTCACGAAGTCGTCGTGCGGCGGCAGCGCGATCACCTCGAGGGTGCCCGCCACGCAGGTGTCACCGCTGTCGTACATCGCCTTCACACCCGGGTGCTCCATGTCGTCGGTCCGGTAGACCGACAGCGCTTCCTTGTGCTTGTCCCGCTTGAACTGTCCGCTCACGCGGAGCACCGCGACCGCGTCCGCGCCCTCGGCCGGGAGCAGCGCGATCGCGTCGGCGCCGCCCACGCGGTGGAGGTCATCGTCGCCGAGACCGAGCACGACCGGGATCGCCCACGGCAGCCCGTTCGTGAGGTGCATCGTCTCGAGCACCTGGTGGTAGTCGTCCTCGCTCTGGAAACCGGTCAGCGGGCTGAGCGCGCCGACCGCGAGCATCTCGAGGTCGGAGAGCTCGCGCTCGTTGATCACGAGCTTGGGCAGGTTGGCGGCCTCGGCGGCAAGGTCGGCGGCCTTGTCGCCCTTCGCGAGCAGGTCGACGAGGGTGCCGCCGTGCGGCGCGATCGGATCGGTCTCGGACATGGTGGGGGAGCCTTTCGTCGGGTCCGCCAAGGATACGGAACGCCCGGCGGCGCAGTCAGGCCGGCCAGATCGGGCGACGAGTCAGGCGACGACCCAGAGCGCTTCGCGGGCGAGCTCGATCTCGAGCCGGCGATGGTCGCCCATCGGGTCGCCGTCGACCTGCACGGGGAACGGCTCCGCGGCGGTCACGACCACGTGCGAAGCGTCGTGCGCGTACTCCAGGTCGCGGCCCTGCACGTGCCGGGCCGAGCCGAACACCTGCCACGCGATCCGCGGGATGTTGCGCCTGCTCAGCTTGCGGATCGCGAGCACGTCCAGGCCCTTCTCGAGCGAGGCGTCCGGCGTCATCCGAAGCCCGCGGTCCTTGTAGAACGTGTACGGGTCGGTGCGCCCCACCATGATCGACAGCGCCTGCATCGGGTCGGCGCCGTCGATCTCGAGGGAGAGGTCGGGCGACTTGCCCGCGTACCCGACCATCAGCTCCCACGACACGGCGCGGAACGCGGCGCGGTCGAACTTCGCCTTCGTCTCGGGGAACTTCTTGTCGAGGCGGCGCATCGCGGCGGCGTCGATCCCCGCGCCGCAGTTCACCGCGAAGTATCGGTCGTCGGCGCGGCCGAGGTGGATCGGGATCGCCTCGTCGTCGAGCGCCTTCGGGATCAACGTGCCGGTGCACTCGACAGGGTCGGTCGGCAGCCCGAGCGCGCGCACGAGCACGTTCGTCGCGCCGCCCGGCAACACCGCGAGCGCGACGTCGGTGCCGGCGAGCGCGTTCACGGCCTCGTTGATCGTCCCGTCGCCGCTGAAGACGACGACGAGGTCGATGCCGTCGTGGACGGCCTGGGCCGCGAGCTCGCTCGCGTGACCCTTCTCTTTGGTTTCCGCAACCTCGAGTGCGAAGTCGGCGGACAGCGCCTTCTCGATCACCGCGAGCGTTGGTTTGGAAACGGTCCGGGCCACTGGGTTGACCACAAGCAACACTCGGTGGAATCGCATCGGCGGAGTATCCCAGGGTGCCCGGATAGGCGCGACCCGGCAGGTCGCGACGGTCAGCCTCCGCTGACCGGGGGCAGGATCGCCACCTCGTCGCCGTCGGCGATCAGGGTGTCGCGGCTCGCCCGGTCGCCGTTCACCACGAACGACGAGACCGCGGCGATCTTCGCGAAGCGTTCGCCGTGCTCGGCCGAGAGTGCGTCGCTGATCTCGCCAACCGTGCGCCCCGAGGCGTCGAGCTCGGATGTGCCGGCGAGCTCTCGCAGGGCCGCGAACAGGCGCACATGGATCGTCATCGCAGGTCAAGGGTACCGGCGAGGGTGCCGACCCGGTACGGTGGACGGGTTCCCATGGCCGTCGTGCTCTTGCTCTCGGATCGTTCGACCGCGCAGGCGTTGCCCGCGCTCGAAGAGCTGCGCCCCGACCTCAAGCACGTGCCGCTCGCCCTCAGCGCGATCGGCCACGCGCTCGAGCTCCAGGCCGACGTGCTGCTCGTGGACGCGGGCGAGAACCCGGGGCAGGCATGGTCGGTACTCACCGAGCTCAAGGATCGCGGCGCACACGCCCGAACGATCGTGATCGTGGAGCGGCCCGACCTGGGTCGCTACCCGTGGCACGAGCTCGCCGACGAGTTCGTCTACCCGGGAGCGCCCGAGACCGAGCTCGAGGTTCGGTTCGCGATGCTCCGCCACCGGGCCGGCTCGGGCGACGGCTCGATCGTGAATCTCGGCGAGCTGCGGATCGACACCGACACCTACAAGGTCACGGCGAACGGCCGGCCGCTCGACCTCACCTTCAAAGAGTTCGAGCTCCTGCGGTTCCTCGCGACCCATGCCGGTCGCGTCTACACCCGGCCGGCGCTCCTTCGCGAGGTATGGGGCTACGACTTCTACGGGGGCACCCGGACCGTGGACGTGCACGTCAGGCGGCTGCGGGCCAAGCTCGGCGCCGAGCATGAGCACCTGATCGAGACCGTGCGGTCGGTCGGCTACCGGGCACGCGCCCAGGACTGAGCCATTCGGCGTACCTCGGGGCCTCCCGCCCCATGACCTAGCACAGCGCGACCAGCGGGAAATGACTCCGACGGGCTCTGCGCGCGGGATGCCGCCGAGGCCGATGCCTTCGCCATGAACGGATGGCTGACTACAGCGAAGCTCGTCCCCTCGTTGGGACTTATCCCCCTCGGCGCCGCCGTCGCAGCCACGTTCATGCAGCGCGAGCCGGCGAGGATCCGCGTGCGGTCGACCGGAGAGGACGACCGCAAGCGGCGCCGGCCGCGCGACTGGTAGCACAAGTCTCACCCATCCCCCCCTGGCGCAAAGGGGCCGGCGCTTCGGCGCCGGCCCCTCGCCTCTTTTCTTAGGGTGCTCCTACCGTTCCGACACGGCTTCGCCATACCTGCCCCCTAGGCTCCCGTTCGATGGCGGCGCGCGCGGGCATCTCGATCCGGCGGTTGGTGCCGTTCGCGCTCGTGACGTTGATCGCCTGCACCTCCAACATCTCGCCGCAGTCGGAAACGACAACCACCCCGCCGGCGAGCTCTATCCAGCCCTCGACGGGCCCATCCCCCTCGCCAGTGACCACCGTCAAGCTGGTCCCCGCAGCGCACCAACTCCCCGCTCCCGTGCAACGAGCCGTCGCGGTGAACGACGGGAAGCAGATCCTGATCGCCGGGGGACTCGACGCGAACGGGACGTCGACCAACGGCGTGTTCGCCTACTCGCCCCAGACCGGGCACATCGCCCAGGTCGGCACGGTGCCGCAAGCGTTCCACGACGCGGCCGGCGCGATGATCGGCAAGGACCTGTTCGTGTTCGGCGGCGGATCGACCGAGAGCAGCGACGCGGTGCAGTCGTTCGACCCCTCGACCGGTAAGGGCACCGTGCGCGGCCACCTGCCGATGGCGTTGTCGGATCTCACCGGCGCGACGATCGGACACACGATCTACCTGGTCGGCGGTTGGAACGGGACGTCGCCGCAACCGACGGTGTGGTCGACGACCGACGGCACGCACTTCACGAAGGTGGCGACGCTCCCGGCGGGTGTGCGCTATCCGGCGGTCGCGGCCGTCGGCAGCAACCTCGTCGTCGCGGGCGGCGAGCTCGCGAGCGGCAGCGAGTCCACGCGCGTCTCGCTGGTCGACACCACGAGCGGTCACGTCAGCTCGCTTGCCCAGCTCCCCGAACCGATCGGGCACGCGATGGCGTTCACATCCGGCGGCATCGTGTACGTCGCGGGTGGACGCGACGACGTCGGCACCGCGCTCGACACCGTGATCGCGATCGATCCCTCCAGCGGCAAGCTGACGGCGGCGCCGAAGATGCCGACGGCGCTCTCCGATTCCGCGGTTGCGACGACCGCCGACGGGCCGACGGTCTTCATCGGAGGCGCGGGGCTGGCTGCGACCCGCACCGTGCTGCAGACCCGGACGATCTCGACGTCGTCGATCGCGGCGCCGTCCGCGGAGACGCTGAAGGATCCGCCGATCTCGACCCCGTTCGTGCAGCACCTCTCCCCGGCGGCGGCCCAACGCCCGTTCGCCGGCAAGCTCCTGATCGCCGACCGCGGCAACAACCGGCTGCTGGTCCTCAACCCGAGCGGCAACGTCACGTGGACGTACCCGTCGCCGAAGCTCCCCGCTCCCCCCGTGCCCTTCTACTTCCCCGACGACGCCTTCTGGGTGCACGGCGGCCACGCGATCCTCGTGAACGAGGAAGAGAACGACGTCCTGGCCGAGATCGCGTACCCGAGCGGGAAGACGCTGTGGACGTACGGCCACCCGCGGGTCGGCGGCTCCGCGACCGGATACACGCACCAGCCCGACGACCTCTACCCCTACCCCGGCGGCGGCTTGGTGGTCGCGGACGCGAAGAACTGCCGGGTGCTGTTCTTCGATCCGGCCGGCCACCCGAGCGGACAGGTCGGCCAGACCGGGAACTGCACCCCCGGGCTGCCGAAGACGGTCGGATACCCCAACGGCGCGACCCCGATGCCGAACGGCGATCTCCTCGTCTCGGAGATCAACGGAGCGCACGTCAGTCGCCTGCGGGCCAACAAGACGGTCGACTGGACGACGACCGTGCCCGGTCTCCACACGCCCTCGGATCCGCAACCGATGACCGACGGCTCAACGCTCGTCGTCGACTACGCGCACCCGGGAGCGATCATCCGCTTCAGCTCGTCCGGGAAGGTGCTCTGGACCTACCGCCCGACGTCCGGCTCCGGGGTGCTCGACCATCCGAGCCTGGGTGCGCCGCTGCCGAACGGCCTGATCGCCGTCAACGACGACTACAACGACCGCGTCGTGCTGATCGACCCCGTCACGAACAGCATCGTCTTCCAGTACGGCCACACCGGCGTCGCCGGCACCGGTCCGGGCTATCTGAACACCCCCGATGGCCTGGACCTCCTGCTCCCCGGCGGTGTCATCCCGCTCCACGTCGACTTCGCCAGCCCGAAGGTCCACGCCCGGCCGTCCGTAACGCAGAGTTAACGCCGGGGTAACGGAACCGGCGCTCCTCGCCCCTACCCTTTGTGGGTCCGTTGTCGGAGGGGAAGGAGCAGCATCGTGGGGAGCCCGAAGTCGCCCAAGGACGTCATCGCCATGGCCAAGGAGGCCGGGGCACAGATCGCGGATCTGCGCTTCACCGACCTGCCGGGCCAGGTGCAGCACCTGTCGATGCCGATCCACCAGCTGACCGAGGAGAAGTTCGCCGAGGGTCAGCCGTTCGACGGTTCGTCGGTCCGAGGGTTCCAGCAGATCCAGGAGTCGGACATGCTCCTCGATCTCGACCCGAGCACCGCGTACATGGACCCGTTCACGAAGCACCCGACGCTGAACATCACGTGCTTCGTGAAGGACCCGATCACCGGTGAGGACTACTCGCGCGACCCGCGCAACATCGCGAAGAAGGCCGAGTTCTACCTCGAGCAGACCGGGATCGCCGACACGGCGTTCTTCGGGCCCGAGGCGGAGTTCTACATCTTCGACTCGATCCGGTACGACCAGAACGAGTTCGAGGGCTACTACCACGTGGACTCGGTCGCGGGCGCGTGGCAGTCCGGTCAGGAAGAGGACGGCGGCAACCTCGGCTACAAGCCGCGCTACAAGGGCGGGTACTTCGCGCTGCCGCCGATGGACAAGTACCAGGACCTGCGCACCGACATGGTGCTGAACCTGGAGAAGGCGGGCCTCACGATCGAGGTGCACCACCACGAGGTCGGCACCGCGGGCCAGGCCGAGATCGACATGCGGTTCGACACGCTGCTGACCACGGCGGACAACGTCATGAAGTACAAGTACGTCGTCAAGAACACGGCGTACCAGGCCGGCAAGACGGTGACGTTCATGCCGAAGCCGCTGTTCATGGACAACGGCTCGGGCATGCACACGCACCAGAGCCTGTGGGCCGGCGGCGAGCCGCTGTTCTGGGACGAGGTCAACTACGGCGGGATCAGCGACCTCGCGCGCTGGTACATCGGCGGACTGATCCAGCACGCGCCGGCGCTGCTCGCGTTCACGAACCCGACGACGAACTCGTTCCGCCGGCTCGTGCCCGGCTACGAGGCGCCGATCATGCTCGTGTACTCGCAGCGGAACCGGAGCGCCTGCGTGCGCATCCCGGTCGGCGGGCGGAGCCCGAAGGCGAAGCGGATCGAGTTCCGCACGCCCGACCCGTCGTGCAACCCGTACCTCGCGTTCAGCGCGATGCTGATGGCCGGCCTCGACGGCATCAAGAACAAGGTCGAGCCGCCGGAGCCGATCGACAAGGACCTGTACGACCTGCCGCCCGAAGAGAAGGCGAACGTGAAGCAGGTGCCCGGCGATCTGGACGAGGTCCTGAACGCGCTCGAGGCCGACCACCAGTGGCTGCTCGAGGGCGGGGTCTTCACGCAGGACGTGATCGACACCTGGATCGAGTACAAGCGGATCGAGGAGCGCGACGCGGTGCGGCTGCGCCCGCACCCGTACGAGTTCTCGCTGTACTACGACGTCTGAGGGAACCTAGGCGGCCGGCAGCATCGCCCGGAACCACTCGACGGTCCGACGGAGTCCTTCACGGATCGGAACCTGCGGCCGGAAGCCGAGCAGATCCCGGGCGAGCGTGACATCCGCCTCCGACCGGAGGATGTCCCCCTCGCGAGGCGGGGTGTGTTCGGGCTCCGGCGTGACTCCGCACAGCTCGCCGACCAAAGCCAGCAGTTCGCCGATCGAGGTCGGCGTCGTTCCCCCGCCGACGTTGAACGCGAGCCCGTAGGCCGGCTCCTTCGCGTACATGGCGCGGATGTTCGCCTCGACCACGTCGTCGATATAGGTGAAATCTCTGGATTGCTGCCCGTCTCCGTGGACGATCGGTCGCTCCCCGGTCAGGCACGCCGATACGAACCGTGGAACCACGGCCGCGTACTCGCTTTCCGGGTCCTGGCCGGGTCCATACGCGTTGAAGTACCGGAGCGAGACGGTCGGCACGCGGTAGGAATGCCAACACGCGGTCGCGTAGAGCTCGGCCGCCGCCTTCGCGGCCGCGTAGGGCGACCGCGGCAGAGGTTGCATCGTCTCCCGCACGGGGAACGAGTCTTGATCTCCGTAGACGGATGAGGACGATGCCTGCACGAACACCGCGCCGACATCGCGGGCCGCCAACAGGACGTTGAAACTGCCCCGGAGGTTGACGTCCGTGACCAGTCCTGGCTCGCGGATCGAGAACGGGACCGATCGCTTCGCGGCCTGATGAAGGATCGCGTCGCATCCCTTCGCGGCGTCCGAAAGCGTTGCCTCGTCGCGGATATCGGCCTCGACGAACCGCACCTCAGGCAGGTCGCGCAGGGCATCCACCGACCCTTCCGAAAGGTCGTCCATGGCCACCACGTCGACGCCGTCGGCGACCAACCGCCGACAGAGATGCGAGCCGATGAAGCCAGCGGCGCCCGTTACGAGCACGCGTCGACGATGGGTGTTGCTCAGCTCGAGCCTCCTTCCACCGATGCAGCGATGAGCCCAACCGCCTCCGTCAGGTCCCCGATGCGCAGTCGGTAGCACTCCACGCCGCGGAGCATCTCGGCCAGCCGCGCGACGCCCCGGGAATCGACGATCCGTAAGTTGAAGGTCTGGTCAAGTAGCAGCATCAACATGTCCGCGCGTGGCATGGGCTCGAGCACGGTTGACGACCCCTCCTCGTACCGTGGGGCGACGACTAGTCCCACCTCGCACGCCTCGGAGACGCGATCGTGCCGAACCTCCTGCGGCGGGACCAGATAGTCACGGTGCCGGAGCCGATCCGCCCATGCTGGGAGCGACGCTCGGAGATCGGGGAAGAGTGCCATCGCCTCGGGCGCGACGAGCAGAGGTCGACGGAACGGGTAGACCAAGCCGTCCTCAAGGCCGATCGCGGCACATTCGTCAGACAGCAGATCGAAGCCCGCGTGCACAAGCCCGATCGTCGTCGTCGTCTTCCCGTGGTCGGGGGGTGCAGGAAGCATGACGGCGACCCCATGGGTGGCGGCCACGCCGGCATGCACGGCGACGACGCCGTCCGCCCGCTGGAGCGCGTTGGCCGACACGTCTGCGATGACCCAGGTCAGCATGGCGCCGGCACCATTGCCCTGCTGGACACGCGAGCCGTTCTTGAGCAACACACCTCGCTCGTCGTCGAGCGCGCGGATCTCGTAACTGGTCGCGGGATCCTGTCCAGACTCGTCGCTCCATGCACTGAAGAGCTCAGAAGCTGCCGCTTCAACGTCCGGCATGTCGGAGGTCAGAGAGAAGCAGTACTGCATGGCACGGAAGCGGGCAGCCCTTCGGTCTGTGGCAACGGCAAGGGATGCGCCCCTCATCGTCGCCCCGACATGCGCGAGCGCCCGGGCGGTAACAGCCCGGGCGCTCGTCGCTGGAGAGGCGGTATCAGGAGCAGACGGGATTCGGCGACACGGGGAACTTGTTCTTCTGGCCCGTGACCACCGTGCAAGTCCCGGTGCCCGAGCAGTAGTCCCCCTGCGCGAACGGCCCGCCCGGCGCACCGCCGCTGGTGAGGTAGGCGCCGGTGTGCGCGCAGAACGCGGTGCAATCGCTCTGGTCCGCTAGGCCGGGCGTGTTCAGCGGCCCGTTGAACCCGAACTCCTTCCTCACCTTCCCGTTGTTCTTGAGCGTGAAGCAGTAGCAAGCGCCACACTGACCCGGACTTGGACCAGGACCCGCCTGCGCGGCCGCCGCCTTCATGCCCATGCTCTGGATCGCCGGCACGGACCACACCAGAGCTCCGCCGACGATCGCGCTGCGGCGCAACATCTCCCGGCGCGACAGCCCCACCTCGGTCTTCAGGTCGATCGGATCTTTCTTGGGCTCGAGTTCGTCGTCCACGGTGATACCCCCTCGTCTCTGGTCGCTGATGCAACGCTAGGGATGAGGGCCCCAGAGGCCATGGGCCGTCGACCGTATCTTTCGCCCGCACCTCATGCGTAGGAGACGTGCGTAGCCCCCTCACCTGCGGGTCCCTTGGATCGCGGCCGCCACCCGTCCCACCACGCGCTCCCCCATCCCCGCCCAAAGGGGCAGCGTGAGGGCTCTGTCGGCCGCCCGGTCGGTATAGGGCAAGTCGGCGACCTGGCCGTTGAGGTACGCGTAGGCACGCATGCGGTGCACTGGGGGGCTGTAGTACCGCCGCGTCTCGATCCCGCGGGCCGCCAGCGACGCAGCCAGGCCGTCCGCGCCGATCCCGAAGCCCTGGGGATCCACAAGGATCGTCAGGTCCTTGTACGTGCTCCTGTCGCCTTCACGGATGGCCGGAAACGCGATCCCGGGCACGTCACGAAGCGCGTCCCGGTAGCGACCGGCGATGGCCGCGCGCTCGGCCAACCGCTCGTCGAGATCCTCGA
Organism: uncultured Actinomycetes bacterium; assembly: GCA_963799625.1. Taxonomy (GTDB): domain Bacteria; phylum Actinomycetota; class UBA4738; order UBA4738; family HRBIN12; genus AC-51. The sequence goes on from CAWCXU010000015.1 coordinate 302,214, forward strand.
GTGAAGCGAGCGCCACAGCTGCATGGAGTTCGGAGAGCCGCGCGTTGAGTCCGACGAACAGACAGTCGTAGTCGCCCGGGTTTCCGTAATCCCGCGCGATCCTGAGCCGCTCGGCCAACAAGTCGTCGTTCGTGGAGATCAGCCCGCCCTCGCCGGCAACGACGACCTTGGTTGGCGACAGGCTGAACACCTCGGCATCCCCGAAGCCGCCCACGCGGACGCCCCCCGCCTCGGACCCGAAGGCGTGGGCGGCGTCGAAGAGGAGTCGGATCCCGTTCGCATCCGCCAGGGCTTGCAACCCCTCGACATCGCACGGCGTGCCGTAGAGGTGTGTTCCCAAGATGGCGGTCGTACGGGCGCCGAGTGAGGAGTCCACGGAATCCGGGCTCAGCGTGAGCGTTGCCGGGTCGACGTCCGCGAAGACCGGTCTGAGGCCGTTCCACGACACCGCGTGCGCCGTCGCGGCGAACGTGAACGACGGGAGCACGACGTCACCGGTCAGCTCGGCACACCGTAGGACGAGCATCAGCCCGGAGGTACAGGAGGAGACCGCCACCACGTGACGCACGCCGAGGTAGGAGGCGGCGGTGTCTTCGAGACGTCGGACCGTTGGACCGTTCGTGAGCACGCCGCTGCGAAGGATCCGGTCGATCTCCATGGAGACCCGCCCCGGATCGGCCACCGCCGGCCTCGCGAGCGGGATGGGTTCGACTCCAGGATCTGGCGCGGATCCGAGTGGATAGACGCTCATCGAGACTCCTCTCGCAGGGAAGTGGTCCGGCCAGCGACGATCACGAGACCGAACGCAAGAACGACTCCAAGACCGACCGTCAGGAGCGCGGCGAGCGGGATGTGGAGGTGGGCCACCGGCTGCCCCAACAGCGCCAAGATCCCCCCGATGCCACACACCACCAGCGTGGACCTCGACCGGCTGCCCAAGGCAGTGGCCAGACGGTCGTACGTGTGATCGCGGTCCCCTCGCAGCGCAGGTGACGCGGCCAGGAGCCGGCGAAGGACGGTCGAGGTCAGCTCGATCACGAACAAGGCCAGACACAGGACGACGCCCAGTAGCGCCGGCCAGTCGGCAGCGGCCGGCGCGGCGGCGGCGACGAGCAGAACGCCCAGCGCGTAGGCACCTCCGTCGCCGAGGAACGTGCGTGCGGGAGGTCGGTTCCAGACCAGGAACCCGAGACTCGCGCCCGCCACGGCGAGGCCGAGCGTCGAGGAGGTGCCGGAGCCGACAGCAACGCCGGCGAGCCCAAGGCCCGCGATCGCCCCGAGGCCCGGCGCGAGCCCGTCCTGGCCGTCCATCATGTTCACGGCGTTGCAGCAGGCGACCGTCGCGAGAACGAGCACCGGCGGGCCCCACGCTCCGAGTGACTCCAGGGTGAGCCCCCCCGCGACCAGGCACACGCCCGCTGCCACTTGCACGGGCAGTCGCACCCACGGCGACTGCGGGCGAAGGTCGTCCCAGAGTCCGCCCCCGAGCGCGATCAACACCCCGAGCGCGACCCACCATCGAGAGCCGGCTGCCACACCGCCCAGACCGCCGGCGAGCGCTCCGACCGCGAGAGCGGCCCCCGCGTAGGGCATCGGTCGTTCGTGCAACTTGAGGGTGCCCGGCCGATCGACGAGCCCGATCCTCGGGGCGACGCGGATCAGCGCCGCCGTCCCGACCAGCGAGACGGCGGCCGCGATCAGGAACGGCACGCGGCCACCCAGACGTAGCTGTCGGTGCCCTCGTGGACGGCGATGGTGGAGACCCGCCTGAACCCGAGGGCGTCGTAGAAGCGGTTCGCGCCGTCGTTGTCGGCGCCGACGACCACCTTGCACGACTCCGCGCCGCGCCGGCCGAGACCGCGAAGCACGCCCTCGGCGAGGGCGCGGCCAACGCCTGTGCCGCGAGCGCCATCGTCAACTCCGATCGCCAGCAGCTCGGCGGCCGGCAACTCCGACGACGCCGTCGGGTACCGGGCCGTTTCGCGCAGGCTCGCGCGCACGTCCGGATCCCGCAGCCTCGGAGCGGCCGCCAGCGCGGCAACGACACCCCGTCGGAGTGCGAACCGGCGGTAGAAGGCGTCAACGGAGCGAACGCCCGCGGCGAAGCCGGTCACCAGTCCGTCTCGGACGGCGACCAGCGCCACCGCAGACGGGTCCGTCGCCAGCTCCCGATAGAGCTGCGTGAGGAAGCCCTCTCCCAGCGTCGGCAGGAACGCCGTCGGCAGGGCGCTCGCGTGGAGCCGGCCCATCGCGCGTGCGTCGGCACCGCGCGCTCGCCGAACCACGGTGCTCCCACGGGCGCCGCCGATCCCACGCCGTCGCAGCAAACGCTCGGTCTCACCGACCACCGTCGCAACCACGCGTCGCTGGTCGAACTCGGTCTCCGCTCGCCGTCGGGCGGCGGCCCCCATCCGCGATCGGAGCGCCGGATCCTCGAGCACCCGCGTCAGCGCGTCGGCGAGCGCTTCGGGGTCGCGCACCGGCACCAGCAGCCCTTCGACGCCGTCGCGAACGACCTCGCGGCAGCCGCGGATGTCGGTGAGCACCAGCGGCAGCCCGCTCGCCGCGGCCTCGATCGCCGAGCGCGGCATCCCCTCGCGCCACGACGGCAGGGCGAACACGTCCATCACGGACATGAGCTCCGCGACGTCATCGCGCCACCCGGTGAACAGCACATCCTCGCGCGCCGACTCGACCTCGGCCGCCGCGATCGCGTCGGGCTTGTCCGCGTCGCCCTCCCCCAGCACGAGGAACCGAGCCAGCGGCACGCGTTCGCGGACGATGCGAGCGGCGCGGAACAGTTCGAGGAAGCCCTTCTCCCGGACCATCCGGCCAACGGTGCCGACCACCAGCTCGTCCTCGCCGATCCCCAGCTCGGCGCGAAGCTTGCGCGCCTCCTCCGATCCGGCCCGTTCCGGCGTGAAGCGCTCCAGGTCGACGCCGTTACCCAGGTGTCGCGACCGCGAACGCCCGACGATGCGCAGCCGCCTCGCCCACGCGAGGTCCTCGCCGGATTGGTAGAGCTCGAGGTCGGAGCAGCGCGCCGCGAGCCACTCGGCCGCGAGCACCAGGAACCGCTTCGCGAGGGGATCCTCGGGCGTGGTCCACAGCCCGTGGACCGTGTTCAGGACGGCCGGTGTCCGCAACGCGCGCGCCGCGAGCGCGCCCCATCGCGCCGGGCTTCGGGTTGTGCGTGTGGACGGCGTCGAACCGTTCGCGTCGGAGGATCGCGACCAGCTCGACGAACGCCCGCAGATCCGCTCCTCGGGTCCCACGCGCGGGTCACCGAGGTCCACGGGATGTAGCGGATCCCCTCCTTCTCGATCTCGGGCACCCATGGACCAGAGGCGCCGATCGCCGTCACGTCATGGCCCGCATCGCGAAGCGCGACCAGCTGCGGCAGCAGCAGGAACCGGTGCGTCAGGTCCACGGTGGCGACGTGCGCGATCCGGGCCATCAACCCTTCCC